>OY730442.1:0-707500 GCA_963422685.1 Arenicellales bacterium
ACCACAATGAACGCCACAAAGGCCTTGCCAATCGCATGATGACCCAACAGCGAATAATACAGAATATCCATCGCCAGACCCGCTAACCACCCGCTACCCACACCGATGCGATTCGGCACAGCCAGGCACCAGTAAAAAAGCACCAGCAACACCCAGTCAGGCTTGGCATACTGCATCCAGCCGGGATAGCTGATCAGGTTCAGCAGCAGCGCGATGGCAAATGTGGAGAGGATTATCAACCATGCAAACTTGGCCGAATTGTTTTTACTCATCGGCGCTAGAAAAATGCGGCGGTCTGAAACTCTCTGACTGATGGTCATTCCAGAGTAACAGCACCTCCTTGACAAATCCTGTTTTGGCGGTGGTGTGCGCAGTGATAATGAGAAATGCCTCGCTGGCATCCTCGACAATATCCGTCACCTCAGCCACTTTGTAACCCACCGGAAAGCGACCTCCTATGCCGGATGTCACCAACAGATCGCCTTGTCGGATATCCGATTTGCTGGCCAAAAAAGGTACGCGCACCTGATCAGATTTCCCCGTGCCCTGGATGATGGTCTGCAGCCCATTGCGTTGAATTTGTACGGCCAGACCATGACTCGAATCCGTTATCAGGGTGACCACGCTTCTATGCAATCCCAATTCGGAAACCTGGCCCAGCACACCATTTGGGGCGATTGCGGGCTGACCCAAATAGACACCCGCTTCAATGCCCCGGTTGATGACTATCTTGTGGTTAAATGGTTCTGGCCCAAACTTGATAATTTCTGCCAGCAACATCCTGTCGGAGGTGTTCTTCGAGGCCGAGAGTAGTTGTGACAGCCTTTGGTTTTCTTTTTCCAGCGCCTCATAGCGCTGTAATCGTGTCTCTAATACCGCCTGGTTTCGTTGCAGTTCGATAAAGCGCTGATGCAAGCTATTATCCGGGTAGTAACTTTGCAAAAAAGAAAATATCGATCCTGGTAGCCGGATGACTGATTCGAAAGCAATGTTTATCACCGAAGCCGCCGCTCGAACCGGGTGTAACAGCCCGCTTTGATGATCTATGCTGATTAAAACAACAGAAAAGACTAACAGAAGAAAAAAACGGGACAGCGGGGAAACCCGGCGGTAATTCATGTCAATGAATCATCTGCACCGATGTTTGTTGCCCACTGCAATTTTGCCTTAAACAATAAAAATTAAAAACGGTTTTTCAGGCAATGCCGGTTGATTGATTTCCTGAGGGGCCAGTTCGCAAACGGTCAGGTCGTATATTTAAAAACAAATTCAATACCCGAATGATTAACCGTCATTTGCAAACACATCACCCAGTGCATCCATTTCCTCTAAAGCCCGACCGCATCCCCGAACAACACAGGTTAGCGGTTCTTCTGCCAGAATCACAGGTAATCCGGTATCCTGCATTAACCGGCGATCCATATCACGCAGTAATGCCCCTCCCCCTGCGACAACCATGCCCTTGTCACCGATATCAGCGCTTAATTCCGGTGGTGTTTTTTCCAATGACTGGCGGACAGCCTGAACTATCAGTTTCAGCGGGTCGTTTATCGCTTCGTAGATTTCTTCGCTGGTAATCAGCAAACCCCGCGACATACCCTGGGATATATCCCGGCCTTTAATTTCTATTTCCATATGTTCGGATTCTTCCCAGGCAGTTGCGACACTTTGTTTTACCCGTTCCGCTGTGGCTTCGCCTATCAAAACACCATATTCCCGCCGGATATAATTGATAATTGATTCATCAAAGGAATCACCCGCAATTCTCAAAGAATTTGAATAAACCATCCCACCCAGGGATAATATCCCTACCTCAGTGGTTCCACCACCAATATCCACAACCATGGACCCGGTTGGTTCTCCCACCGGGAGATTCGCCCCAATTGCAACCGCCATGGGCTCTTCAATTAAATAGACTTCCCTTGCCCCGGCACTGACCGCCGATTCTCTAATGGCTCGTCGTTCCACCTGAGTGGACCCGCAGGGTACGCATATTATGATTCTCGGGCTGGAGAAGAACTTGTTTTCCTGAACCTTGCGGATAAAATACTTGAGCATGTCTTCGGTAATGTTGAAATCAGCGATTACGCCATCTTTCATCGGTCTTATGGCATGTATTGAACCAGGAGTCCGGCCTATCATTAATTTGGCTTCTTGACCCACTGCCAAAACGCTTTTTCCATTCCCGCCTGCGTTCAGGTTCTTGATTGCGACTACTGACGGTTCATTGAGGATGATTCCCTTGTTGCGCACGTAAATGAGGGTATTTGCCGTACCAAGATCAATAGCGAGGTCGTTGGAAAAGAAGCCGAAGAGGCGTTTTAACATTGTATTTTGTCTAACTTAAAGGTTGGAATGGCGAGCGATCAGGCCAAAAAATAACCCGCGTAGCTTAACAACCCGACCAGTACTATTCAACTGCGTAATCTATGGTAAGTCGGTGCGCTTTTCATGGCGGGACAGCTATAATAACGCCCTGAATCATGTCCATTACAGCCAAACAAATAACCCATATAGCGCGCCTGGCCCGATTAAAAACCGATAGCGAACACGCGGTATTTTATGCGTCCCAATTGTCCAGGATCATGGATCTGGTCGAGCAAATGAACCAGATCAATACCGATGATATTGAACCCATGTCGCATCCACAGGACATGGCGTTAAGGCTGCGTGCAGACGAAATCACTGCGCCCGACCAAAGAGCAGCCTATCAGGCCATCGCCCCAGCGACGCAGGACGGATTCTACCTGGTTCCAAAGGTGATTGAATAAGCCCGCAGCGCCCAGGTTCAGACCCAACATGATGTACGAAAAAACGCTGAGCGAACACGGCGCCGCCCTGCGTAACAGGAAATATTCCAGTATTGAATTGACCCAGCACTATCTGGACCGCATTGACCGCGCAGCGGAGCTGAATGCGTTTATCACGGTGACCCATGAACTGGCGCTTGAGCAGGCCCGCCATGCGGACCGGAAATTAAAAAATAATCAGGGCACGGCCCTGACCGGCATACCGGTTGCGCATAAAGATTTGTTTTGCACAAAAGGTGTGTTAACAACGTGTGGTTCGAAAATTCTTGGCAATTTTGTTTCGCCATATGATGCCACCGTGGTGGATAAATTAAACAGTCAGGGCATGGTGTCCCTGGGCAAAACCAATATGGATGAATTCGCCATGGGTTCTTCCACTGAAACCAGTTATTACGGGCCGGTGAAAAACCCCTGGAACCCGGCGCGTGTTCCCGGCGGCAGCTCTGGCGGGTCAGCCGCTGCGGTTACAGCCGGGTTAGTGCCGGTGGCCACGGCCACGGATACCGGCGGGTCTATTCGTCAGCCCGCGGCTTTTTGTGGTTTAACCGGAATCAAACCCAGCTATGGTCGCGTATCGCGCTATGGCATGGTGGCCTTTGCCTCCTCCCTGGATCAGGCCGGGGTACTCGCCCGTAATGCCGGGGATGCCGCACTGGTGCTGCAATCCATGTCAGGATTCGATCCGCGGGATTCCACTTCGCTGCAACTGGAAATTGCCGATTATCCGGGCCAGTTAAATGATTCCATCAGTGGAAAAATAATCGGATTGCCAAAAGAATTCTTCGGCAATGGTGTGGACGGGGACGTGGCGGATGCTATTGATCAATCAATTCGGCAATTGCAATCCATGGGTGCCAGAACCGTCGAAGTGGAACTGCCGAACAGTGCGGTGGGCATTCCCTGTTACTATGTGATTGCGCCCGCAGAAGCATCCTCCAATCTTTCGCGATTCGATGGTGTCCGATACGGATTTCGTGCTGCAGGCTATGCCGATCTCAATGACATGTATGAAAAGACCCGGGCCAAAGGATTTGGCCCGGAGGTGCAGCGCCGTATCATGATCGGCACCTACGTTTTGTCCTCTGGATATTACGATGCGTACTATCTCAAAGCACAAAAGCTGCGCAGAATGATCGCAGATGATTTCAGCCGTGCATTCGAGCAGTGCGATCTGATTGCCGGCCCCACTACGCCCACTACTGCATTTGTCTTCGGTGAAAAAAACGATGATCCGGTGGCCATGTACCTGAACGATATTTTTACCAATGCGGCCAACCTGGCCGGGCTGCCAGCCATATCCATCCCGGCGGGATTTGACCGGCAAAAGCTGCCCATTGGCCTACACTTGATCGGCAAGTATCTGGATGAGTCCACCATTCTCAATGTGGCGCACCAGTTTCAAAACCAAACCGATTGGCATTTGCAGACTCCAGTGGAAATTGGCCAGTGGAGACATGATTGATTATGGAATGGGAACCCGTGATCGGACTGGAAGTCCACGTACAACTCAAGACCAGGAGTAAAATTTTCAGCGGCGCCTCTACCGCATACGGTGCCGCACCCAACAGCCAGGCCTGCGACTTGAGTATCGCCCTGCCCGGCGTGCTGCCGGTGATGAACAGGGAAGCCGTCCGCCTGGCAGTCCGGTTCGGATTGGGCGTTGGTGCGCAGATCAATAAACGTTCGATATTTGCCAGAAAGAATTATTTCTACCCGGATTTACCCAAAGGATACCAAATCAGCCAGTTTGAACGACCCATCGTCGGCCCGGGCGAGATCGAAGTCGAAACCGACAAGGGCCCGAAGATTATAGGCATCACCCGGGCACACCTTGAAGAAGATGCGGGAAAATCCCTGCACCGGGATTTTCGGGGGATGAGCGGTATCGACCTCAATCGTGCCGGTACGCCGCTGCTGGAAATTGTCTCCGAGCCGGATATGCGCTCGGCCGCCGAAGCCGTTGCCTGTTTGCGCCGGATTCACGCACTGGTTCGGTATCTGGATATTTCTGACGGCAATATGCAGGAAGGATCATTCAGATGCGATGCCAATATCTCAATGCGGCCCAAGGGACAGGTGGAACTGGGCACCCGGGCCGAATTAAAGAACATCAACTCGTTTCGATTTGTTGAAAAAGCCATTGCATACGAAATTGATCGACAAACAGAAATTCTTGAGCAAGGCGGGGAAGTGGTGCAGGAAACGCGCCTGTACGATTCTGAACGGAATGAAACCCGACCCATGCGCTCCAAAGAGGAAACCCACGATTACCGTTACTTTCCAGACCCGGACTTGCCCGAAATGATTTTGGATGATGAATTTATCGAGCAGGTCAGCAGCCATCTACCGGAATTGCCCGGCGCCCGAAGAGCAAGATTCAAAACTGAATATCATCTGTCTGCCGCTGACGCAGCCCAGTTGACCCAGGATCGCGACACTGCGGATTACTTTGAAAAAGTATGTTCGCACACTGCAGCGGACGCCAGGAGTGTGGCCAACTGGATGCTTGGCGAGCTCGGGGCGGCTTTGAATCGCGCGGGCATGGAAATCAGCGACTCGCCAGTGGATAGTATGCGTATGGCCAGTTTGCTGGATAGAATCCATGACGGCACCATTTCCGGAAAAATCGCCAAGCAGGTGTTTGCGTTTTTATGGCAAACCGAAAGATCCGTGGATCGGATAATCAACGAAAAAGGCTTAAAACAAATCACCGATAGTGGAAAAATTGAGGCCATCGTGGATAAAATTTTGCAGGAAAACACCCGCCAGGTCAGGCAGTACAAGGCAGGCAATCAGAAAGTATTCGGATTCTTCGTCGGCCAGGTGATGCGGCAGAGCGGCGGCAAGGCAAACCCGAAACAGGTGAACGATTTATTGCGCAATAAACTCGACTAAGGCGCAAAAGTATTGTACAAGACAAGCATGGGCCTGTAGCTCAGCCGGATAGAGTACCTGGCTTCGAACCAGGTGGTCGGGGGTTCGAGTCCCTCCAGGCCCGCCATCATTCTTGCGCATAATTTTTATTAAGGATTAATCTATTAGGAATTTATCCTAAGAATCAACATTAAAACCCGGCCAGGAAAATGATTGCCGCAATGCCGCTTGTTCTCGCATCGTCGTCGCCATCCAGGAGACAAATACTGAAAACAACGCGGCTGGAATTCACCGCAGTGTCACCCGATATAGACGAAAGTCCATTACCAGGAGAATCTGCCCGCAATCTGGTTGAGCGCCTGTCGATGATGAAGGCTGAAAAACTCGCAACGCAATTTCCACACGCGCTGATAATAGGCTCCGACCAGGTGGCGGACCTGCGCGGAAACATTATGGGCAAACCACGGAGTCACAATGATGCGGTGAGTCAGTTGCGCCGCTCCTCTGGATCGACATTAAAGCTGTATACGGGAATTGCGCTGCTGAATTCCAGTACTGGTAGTCTTCAATCTGGCGTCGACACTTTCGAGGTTGAGTTTCGGGATCTATCCGCAATCCAGATTGAAAACTATCTGGCTAAAGCAAAGCCCTACGATAGTTGCGGCAGCTTGCAAGCGGAAGGGATTGGCATTGCATTGCTGCGCCGACTAAGTGGCAATGACCCCAATACGTTAATCGGTCTTCCGCTGATTAAACTGATAAGTTTTTTGGAAAATGAAGGGATTTATTTGATTGAAACAGGGAGTCATATATGACAATGCCAGGCTGGTTTCCAGTACAACTATATTGCCGTATCCAATCCGTCAAGCAAGTGTCCTGTTCGAATTCGATTAATTCGATCCCGCACAGAGGCTGCTGCTTCAAACTCCAGATTTTTGGCGTAAGCGTACATTTCTTTCTCCAGTTTCTTCAACAGCCTGCCAAGATCCTTGGGGGACAGTCGATAATACTCTTCCGCGTTTTCCGCAACCATATCCATAACCGGCAAATCGTTCCAGGATGAATCGTTTGCGGTTACACCATCGATAATATCTTTTACGGGTTTAACGATGGACTGCGGTTCAATATTATTCAAATCGTTATATTCCCGCTGTTTTTGCCGCCGCCGATCCGTTTCCTGCACGGCCTGTTGAATGGAATTGGTTTGCTTGTCGGCGTATAAAATCACACGCCCATTGATATTCCTAGCGGCCCGGCCGATGGTCTGGATCAGCGATCGGGTGGAGCGCAGGAAACCTTCTTTATCCGCATCCAGAATCGCAACCAGCGAGACTTCAGGAATATCCAGCCCCTCTCTGAGCAGATTAATGCCGACCAGCACGTCAAACACGCCTTTACGTAAATCGCGGATGATTTCAACCCGTTCCACGGTATCGATATCCGAGTGCAAATAACGCACTCTGACATGGTGTTCATGGTAATACTCGGTTAGATCTTCGGCCATACGCTTGGTCAATGTGGTGACCAAAACCCGCTCATTTAGTCTGGCTCGTCTGTTTATTTCAGACAGCAAGTCGTCAACCTGGGAATCTACCGGCCTGATTTCCAGTTCAGGGTCCAGCAACCCGGTGGGTCGAACCACCTGCTCCACTTGGTCTGACGTCCGGGTTTCCTCATAAGCACCAGGGGTGGCAGAAACGAATATCGATTGGGGCAGCAGAGCTTCAAATTCATCAAATCGCAACGGCCGGTTATCCATGGCGGATGGCAGTCGGAAACCATATTCAACCAGGGTTTCCTTCCTGGAGCGGTCGCCCCGGTACATCGCGCCGAGCTGCGGGATAGTGGCGTGGCTTTCGTCGATGAACAGCAATGCGTCATCTGGTAAATAGTCCATGAGCGTGGGCGGCGGCCTACCCGCCAACCTCCCGGACAAATAGCGGGAATAATTCTCGATTCCATGGCAATAGCCTAATTCACGCATCATTTCCAGATCGTACAAGGTGCGCTGCTCAAGCCGCTGGGCCTCAACCAGTTTGCCGGTATCGCGTAATTGCGCCAACCGCACCCGCAACTCTTCTTTAACCTGGTCCAGTATTCCCAGGATAGTTTCCCGCGCGGTGACATAATGGCTTTTCGGATAGACCGTGACCCGATTGAGGTGTTCCTCTACGCCGCCGGTAAGCGGATCAAATCTGGAAAGATTTTCAATCTCATCATCAAATAACTCAATTCGTATCGCCAGCCGTTCGGATTCCGCAGGATAAACATCAATCACATCGCCGCGTACCCGGAAGGTGCTGCGGCGCAGTTCCAGATCATTGCGCAGGTACTGCAATTCGGCCAGCCGTTTCAGAACCGCCCGCTGATCGATGCGATCTCCCTTTTTCAAGTGCAGGATCATGCCGTGGTAGGCCGCCGGATCGCCTAAACCATAAATTGCGGATACCGTCCCGACGATGACCACATCCCGCCTTTCCAACAGTGCCTTGGTCGCAGAAAGTCGCATTTGATCGATATGATCATTAACCGACGCATCTTTCTCAATAAATGTATCCGAACTGGGTACATAGGCCTCGGGTTGATAGTAATCGTAATACGAAACGAAATATTCAACCGCATTCTCCGGGAAAAAATCCCGCATCTCCGAGTACAGTTGGGCAGCAAGGGTTTTGTTGTGGGCCAGAATGAGCGCTGTTCGGCCGGTATTTGCAATGACATTGGCCATGGTGAAGGTTTTACCCGACCCAGTCACGCCCAGCAGCGTTTGGAAGGTCTCGCCATTTTCAATTCCTTCTGTCAAGGCGTGAATAGCCTGAGGCTGATCCCCTGACGGTGCAAATTCGCTTACCAGTTTATAGTTTGCGGTGGCTGACATAGGGGAATTCTAACCGAGGTTTCCCGGTAAAAATAAGCAGGCATTGTGACTTGTGTCACAGAGGCTTTGCTGCGGATAACCATAATTACCTGATTCATCAATTACTGGGTATCGATATGCTTCGACGCGAAAACGGGTTTACATTAGCCGAGCTTTTCATCTCACTTTCCGTCATTGCAATCATTACTTCGATAGCTATACCCGGTTGGAAAAATTTAGCCACCTCAACCCGGGGTTATACGGCAGCCAGCTCGCTGCGTCATGCCCTGAAATTTGCCCGCAGCGAAGCAATCACGCGCAATCAAATCGTTCGCATGTGCGCCAGCACCGACGGCGAAACCTGCAACGCCGTTCAGGACTGGGAAAATGGCTGGATTACCTATGTGGATACTGCCGGAGAATCTGTCCGCACAGCCAGGGACCCAATTATTTATCTGCAACCCGCATTAAACGGGCTGGTTATCAAGAAAAATGGAGGCGAGAAAACAGTCATATTCAATCGCAATGGATGGATTGGTTTAAACCGGTCATTCTCGGTGTGCAGCAAAGACCTGAAACCAATGTATCGCATCACCTTCGTTCATTCTGGCCGCGTCCGCACGGATACGAAAAATATTCAATGTAGCTAGAACCTGTGATTAATTCAGGGGTTCCTGGGGTGCAGGGATGGGCGTCCAGGTTATTGATTTTGCAGCCTGTGCGCAAACCACGTTTGCGCACAGGCGTGTCTGAAAATTCCGGGAGGGAATTATTCAAGCCTTTCCCAGAACAGGTTTCCCGCCAATGGATTCGATCGAATTAATGGAACTGCTTGACCAAAATGGGTTGGGGAATTAGTATCGCCTGCTTCATTCCCCAGTAGCTCAGCAGGTAGAGCAGGTGACTGTTAATCACCTTGTCGGCAGTTCGAGTCTGTCCTGGGGAGCCAGTTTTTCATTCACATCATCTGCCTGGCAATTGCAAGGATAAATCCAGGCGCACTGGCCGGGCGGAGGTTCGGTGAAACCTCAGGTGCCGGTTCAAATACCGGATGATTCATATTTTTTCGATATGGTTAAACGAATAATCGTTTTGGTGCAACGCGACCGTCTGCCCTGACCTCGCCCAAACCAAGAAAATTATTTTCTTCGCCGTACAATCTTGCCAATCCCGGCCCTGGCAGGTTCAAGGCCCTGACTGGCTGCCCATGGCAAAAGTATTGGGCTGATTTTTCAGGTAAATCGATTTTCGGAAGATGCGCTAAAACCTGATCTACTGGTAATAACAGTGTTTGCCGCGCTGCTGGGGATTCCAATACGGCCAGTTGATCTACAGTGAGCGCTTGATTGATGGTAAACGGCCCCGCAGCGGTTCGCCTTAGCTGCTCAACATGCCCACCGCAGCCAAGCGCCTCCCCCATGTCCATGACCAGACTGCGAATATAGAAGCCTTTGCTGCATCGCACTCGAAGATCCACTGTATCCGCCTGGAAATCAGTAATGGACAGATCATGCACGGTGACCAGTCTCGGCTCCCGCTCCACCTCAATCCCCTGCCTGGCCAGTTTGTAAAGGGGTTGACCATTGCGCTTTAGCGCACAGAACATCGGCGGAATTTGCTTGGTCCGGCCTCTGAATGCGGCCGCAACGGACTCGAGTTGTGCAAGAGATACGTCCACTGCGGCTTGGCTGACTATTTCCCCTGCGCGGTCACCGCTTGTGGTATTGATGCCCAGTCGTATTTTAACTTCATAACATTTATCCGATTCCAGAAACATCCCGGAAATCCTGGTTGCATGACCAAAACAAAGCGGCAGCAATCCGGTCGCGATGGGGTCCAGGCTGCCAGTATGGCCGGATTTTTGGGCGTTGAGCAATCGTTTGACTTTCTGCATCGCCTGATTCGATGACAACCCCTGTGGTTTGTCGATCAGTAACATTCCATTTACCGCGTCCCTGCGTTTTTTCTCCTCGGGGTTTTTTCTGTCCCGACTTTGCTGGCGCGGTTTGAGGCTTCCCCGGGGTTGATTTTTAAGCGTCATCTCCTTTTTTGAGTTTATCTATCAGTTGGGACATGGACATCCCCCTTTGGATGCTGTCATCGTATTTGAACACCAGGTTTGGCGTAATCCGCAAATCGATTTTCTGGCTCAATAAATGCCGTAAAAACCCGGACGAATTGTTGAGTAGTTTCTGTATTTGTTGGGGCATGAGGGTGTTATCGAGTGTGGAAACAAAGACGGTAGACTGCTTTAAATCCTTACTCACGGTTACGCCGGTTACGGATGCAGAATTGATTCGATTGTCGTTTAACTCTCTGGCAATAAGCACGGCGAGTTCGCGCTTGATCAACTCGGCGACTCTTCGCGTTCTGTCTATTTCAAACATGGCCTGGTGATCCCCCGGTGCGCCGGATGAGCATCCGTATATACTGATTTCCCAAACGATGGCTACAGTTGTTGGGCGGTTTGGATAATTTCGAATACTTCGATTTGATCGCCAACCTTAATATCGTTGTAATCTTTAATGCCGATTCCGCACTCGTATCCATTTTTCACTTCTGCCACAGCATCCTTGAAACGCCGCAACGAATCCAGTGCGCCTTCAAATATAACTATGTTGTCGCGCAGTACACGCACCGGCAGATTACGTTTTACCACGCCTTCAATCACAGAACAGCCGGCAATCGCGCCAATCTTCGGTGCGCGAAAAATATCCCGTACTTCTGCTAATCCAACATGCTCTTCCCGGGTAATCAAGGACAGCATTCCGGTCATACTGGCTTTAATCGTATCTACCACGTCATAAATAACATTGTGATAGTGCACCCCTACGCCGCTGTTTTCGATCAATTTGCGCGCGGTGGCGTCTGCCCTGACATTAAACCCGATAATAATTGCATCCGCAGCCATGGCGAGATTCACATCGGATTCGTTGATGCCGCCGACCATACCGTGAATGACGTTAACATTCACTTCATCATTGGAAAGTTTTTCCAGTGCATCCCGCAACGCTTCAACGGAACCCTGGACATCCGCCTTGACCAGCACATTCAGTGACTTAACAGCGCCCTCTTCCATGCGATTAAACATGCTTTCCAATTTGGCTTTCTGTTGCTGGGCCATTTTCAGTTCTTTGGACCGCCCCTGGCGTGTCAGCGCAATTTCCCGTGCTTTTCGTTCGTCGGACACCACAACCAGATCATCACCCGCTATGGGCACACCCGCCAAACCCTGAATTTCAACCGGGGTCGAAGGCCCGGCCTGATTGACCCTGCGATTCAGTTCATCGGACAAAACCCGCACCCGCCCGGTTTCCCGGCCGGCAAGAACAATATCGCCCTGTTTCAGGATGCCCTGCTGGACCAGCACCGTCGCCACCGGGCCCCTGCCTTTATCCAGTCTGGCTTCAACCACCAGACCAGAGGCATGGCCGTCAGGGCGCGCTTTCAAGTCGGCCACTTCGGCTTGTAACAATATCGATTCGAGCAATTCATCGATTCCTTGTCCGGTGCTGGCAGAAACTTCATTCATCAATACATCCCCTCCCCATTCTTCCGGCAGCACTTCGTAGCTGGACAATTCCTGCCTGACCCGGTCAGCATCAGCCTGCTCCTTGTCGATTTTATTGATCGCGACAATCATGGGTACGCCAGCCGCCTTTGCATGATTTATGGCTTCTATGGTTTGCGGTTTTACGCCATCATCCGCTGCCACCACCAGGATTATCAAATCCGTTGCTTTTGCTCCTCTGGCGCGCATGGCCGAAAATGCCTCATGGCCGGGCGTGTCCAAAAAACAGATCTCCTGACCGTTTATATTGACTTTGTACGCGCCGATATGCTGGGTAATTCCCCCCGCTTCGCCGTCGGCAACCTTTGCTTGCCTGAGATAATCCAGCAGCGAAGTTTTACCATGATCGACGTGACCCATAACGGTTACCACTGGCGGGCGTGATTGTTCCTCAACCGTATTATCCTGTCCGGTCAGTAATGCTTCCGGGTCTTCCTGGTCCGCGAGTTTGGCCACATGCCCTATCTCTTCGACCAGTAATACAGCCGTATCCTGATCCAGTATTTGATTAATAGTCACCATTGAACCCATGCTCATCATGGTTTTGATGACCTCACCCGCCTTGATTGACATGGCCTGGGCCAATTCACCTACGGTGATTGTTTCTGGAACCCGAACTTCATGGACTATGGGTGCTGTGGGTTTTTCAAACCCGTGCTGGTCGGCAATGGTTGATGAAATATTTCCCGGCTTTCTTAATGGTTGGCGCCTGCCCTTGTCTTTTCTGCGTTTTGCTGCATGCAGCTCGGTTCGCCCGGAATCTTTCCCTTGTCGGCCGCGTTTGGCTTTTCTCTCTTTTTTAGCACGCTCATTCGGTTTTTCCGCCGCTCGATTAACTGCGGTTTCCGGGGTCGCCGGTTCCTGCACGACCGCTGGCGTATCTGCTGTTATCCCTCCAGGTTCTTCTGCGCTGATTTCAGCAGGTTCGGGTATGTTCTGGTCATTTAGCAAACTGTCCGGCTCTATGGATTCTGCCGCCCGGGTTTCTGTACTTTCCTGGTGAGATTGTTCCGGGTCCTGTGACTCCGCTAACAATTCTTGCTCTGCGGCTTTTTGTGCCTGTTGTTCCGCTGCCCTGGCCGTTTGTTGTGCCTGCTGGAGACGTAAACGCTCGGCTTCAACCGCCGCTTTTTTCGCTTCCATTTCGGCTTGTTCCGCCTCCAAAACACCGCGTTTAACGAAAGTGCGGCGTTTCTTGATCTCTACGTGTACCACGCGCGCCGCGCCTGTCCGTGAGGTTTGCCTGATTTGATTCCTGGTTTTGGATTTGAGAGAAATTCGCTCTTTGGCGACCTGGTTCTGACCGCTGTCGCCTTTGAGAAACTGTAACAGTCTGATTTTTTCGCCATCCTCAAGCATGTCCGTTTCCGACTTGCCAGAAACTCCGGCCTGCTCAAGCTGATTGATCAGTTTATCCACACCGATACCGATTCGCTTCGCGAAAGAATCTATAGTAACTTGAGACATTTGTGTCCTATATGGTTAATATTTAAGGTTTTTTTAACTATTCAAACCAGGGCGCGCGTGCGGTCATAATCAAATTTTTGGCACGCTGCTCTTCCATATCGATAATATCCAAAACTTCATCCGTGGCACAATCCGCCAAATCTGCCATTGTTCGCACACCACCTGCGGCCAGTGCCCGGGCGGTTTCTTCATCCATACCCTCCATATTCAGTAAATCTTCGCCGGGTTCTTTTTGCAGTTGAGTGGCAATAGCGCTGGTGAGCAGGTTATCCTGGGCGCGGTCTCTCAATGCACCCACCAGGGATTCATCGAATTCTTCGATATCCAGTAATTCCTGTTTTGGGACATAGACGATCCCTTCCAGCGATTCAAACCCTTCCTGGGCAAGAATCACAGCGGTATTTTCGTCGATGTCCAATTCGATCATAAACTTTTGCGCTAATTCTTTTTGCTCAGCTTCCTGTTTTTCCAGCGCATCCTTATCGGTCATCAGATTAAGCTCCCAGCCAGTCAGTTCCGTAGCCAGCCGGACGTTTTGCCCGCCTTTTCCGATTGCGCGTGCCAGATTTTCCTCGGTAACCACCACATCCATTGACTTAAGGTCCTGGTCCACCAGGATTGACTCAACTTCTGCGGGTGCAAGCGCCTTGATAACAAACTCGGTGCTATCTTCTGACCAGACAATGATGTCTACCCGCTCCCCAGCAATTTCATTGGAAACACTCTGCACTCTGGAGCCGCGTATGCCTACGCAGGCACCCACCGGGTCAATGTTCCGGTCGTTGGAACGCACCGCTATTTTGGCGCGCGACCCGGGGTCCCGGGCTGCGCCAAGAATTTCAATCAGCCCTTCTCCCGCTTCCGGCACTTCCAGTTTGAATAACTCAATCAGGAACTGGGGAGACAAACGGGTGAGTATTAACTGTGGACCGCGCGCTTCAAGATCAATCTCCTTTAAAAGCGCACGAATCCGGTCACCAGGTCGAAGACCTTCCCTAGGGATGATGCCGCTTTTCGGCAGCAGCGCTTCGGCATCGCCCAGGTCAACGATGACATTGCCGTGTTCGAGTCGCTTAACAGTGCCTGATATTAAACTTCCGAATTTCTCCTTGTATCGTTCTGCAATTTGATCTCTCTCTGCCTCCCTGACCTTTTGCATGATCACCTGTTTCGCCGCCTGGGCCGCAATTCGGCCAAATTCAATCTTCTCCATCCGCTCTTCAATCAGGTCCTCCACATTTAATTCCGGGTCACTCTCCCGCGCTTCCGACAAAATGATTTTCTGATCTGGAAATTCGATTACTGCGTCATCAGCGACCACTTCCCAGATTCGATAGGTATCATACTCTCCAGTATCGCGGTGAATACTCACTCTTGCATCAATGTCGCCAGGGTGCCATTTCTTTGTGGCTGTGGCCAACGCCGCTTCGATTGCGCGAAAAATAATCTCTTTATCGAGATCTTTTTCCCGGGAGACCACTTCCACCATCAATAAAATTTCATTACTGGTAATTGCCATAGTTCATCCACATCCCATACGCATTAAACAGGTAAATATTCAAAAAACTGGTGCTAATCGAGCTGACTCCATACCGCTGTAGGGCAACTCATAACTTTCTCCGTCAACTTCCACCACAACGGCTTGGTCATCCGCCTCCACCATCTGCCCGGTGAACCGCCTTCTACCCAAAATATGCGTTGTCATCACAATTCTGACTTTGCCCCCCAGGAATTGCTGGAAATGTCCAGGCTTGACCAACGGCCTGTCCAGACCCGGTGAGGAGACTTCCAGTAAATGGGCAGCATTCAAAGGATCCTCAACATCCAGCACCGCGCTCAGATGTCGACTCACCATGGCGCAATCATCTGCCCGAATTCCACCAGGCGCATCAATGTAAACCCGCAAAACAACCGTGCCCTGGCCGGTTAATTCCAGATGCAATAACTCATAACCCAGACTTTCCACCGGGGATTCAAGCAACTCTCTGAGCTTTTCGGCTCCACCACGCATAATTCAACTCAACACAAAATAATCGCCACTCCTGCGGCATACGACCGCCATGGAGGGCGGAAGTGTGGGTTTTGCAGGAGCAAAAACCGACCAGTACATCCAGGTACATAAAAAATGGGCCATTGGCCCATGATTTCATTCTAACTAATATGCCTAAAAACAAAGCCCCGCAAACAGCGGGGCAACACCAATACCAGCCAGTTGTCGTTTGTAAATACAATGTAAACGACAAAATTGGTAGCGGGGGCAGGATTTGAACCTGCGACCTTCGGGTTATGAGCCCGACGAGCTGCCAGACTGCTCCACCCCGCATCAGGGCGTGAATTCTACCGCATTGATTGCCTTTGTATCAATGGATTGGATCTGGCCTTTTGTATCATTGCTGCAGTAATTTCGATTCACCAGTACGCGCGGGTTCTCATCGTTTGCGCACGGTGGTGCCCTGTGGAGAATCTTTTATTGCATACCCCAACGCCAGGATCTGATCACGAAATTTGTCTGCTTCCGCCCAATTTTGAGCTTGCCGGGCCTGTGAACGCAAGGCGAGCAGTTCTGTGACTTCCGGGGGAATGCTTTCGACCGCAGGCTCCCAATCAGCCAGATTGAGCCCGAGTAATTTGTCGCATTGTAATACTGTGGCTTTTTTAACCTCTGGCGCTAATTCGCTTTTTACCAGACTCCATATCACCGCGAGTCCTTTCGGCGTATTTAAATCGTCGAACACTTCCTGTCGGAATCGATCGATGAAACGCTCATCCGCCATGCCCGGATCGCCCCAGCCATAAACCGCAGACCGCAATCTGTGCAATGCTGTGGCGGCGCTGTCCAAACTTTCCCAAGTGAATTTCAGGTCGCTGCGATAATGCGCGGTCAGACAGAGATATCGATAGCTCAGCGGGTCATAATTATTGTCAATCAAAGTCTGCAGCCGCAGGAATTCCCCGGAAGATTTGGACATCTTCGATTTGTCGGTCTGAAGAAAATAACCATGTAACCAGAAATTTGCCAAATTGGTTCCATAACAAACCTCTGCCTGGGCAATTTCGTTGGTATGATGCACTGCAATGTGGTCTTTGCCGCCGCAGTGAATATCGAATTTCCTGCCAAGGTATTTTACCGCCATGCTTGAACACTCAATGTGCCAGCCAGGAAAGCCCTTTCCCCAAGGGCTGTCCCACTCCATTTGTCGCACTTCATTTTTTGGGCTGAATTTCCACAGGGCAAAATCCGTCACATTGCGCTTTTCGCCCATATCAATTCGTTGGCCCGGGTTTAAACCTGCCGCGTCAAGCCGCGCTAAATGCCCATAACTATGGAGTTTCGAGGTATCGAAATACACTCCGTCACTGGTGACATAGGCAAACCCTTTGCTTTGTATTGCTACGATGTCGCTGATTTGTTCAGAAATATGATCCGTGGCGCGGCACCAGACTTCCGGTTCCAGAATATTCAGATGAACCAGGTCCTGTCTGAATGCCTCGGTATAAAGTGCGGCGATTTCCCATGCGGTTTTGCCGGTGCGTTTTGCTCCTTTTTCGATTTTGTCCTCGCCGGTATCAGCATCGGAGGTGAGGTGCCCCACATCCGTGATATTGATCACATGGGTCACATCATAGCCGTAAAACGCTAAGGTTCTGCGCAAAATATCTTCAAATATATAGGTGCGTAAATTACCGATGTGGGCATAGTCGTATACCGTCGGACCACAGGCATAGATGCGCACCCGGTTGGCTGCAATAGGGTTAAATTCACGCAGGCTTCGTGAATAACTGTCGTACAGTTTTATTTTCATGCAGCTTTTATTTTAGCTTTTATTATTTATGGGAGCCCGCTCCACTGAAATGCGTAATACGGATTGTCCTGTTCCGCCCGGAATAATAACGGTGAAATCCGGGGGCTGGGCGGGCGATGGTATAATAAACCCGCATCCCAATCCAATTTTTTAATACCAGGGCTGTTTTATGACCATCGCATTTATTTCCGACCTGCATCTGGATCCTGCACGACCGGATGCCACCAAATGGTTTGGAGAGTTTATGCGGCAGTCTACTCGCCGGCTGCGCCAGGTTTATATACTCGGTGATTTATTTGAGGTCTGGATCGGCGATGACGGGCGCGATGCCATGGGACAGGGCGAGGTTGAAAATATCATTAAATCCACGATTGATGCCGGACTGGAAATTTTCTTCATGCGGGGAAACCGGGACTTTCTGGTGGGCGGTGAGTTTGCAAAACGAACGGGTTGTAAAATACTTGGGGATCCAGCCCTGATTGCTCTGGATGCGCACAAGATTCTGCTAACCCATGGCGATACCCTGTGTATCGATGACATCGAGCATCAGGCCGCGCGTAAAGAAATGATCAGCGCCAAATGGAAACTTGCCTTTCTGAATAAATCTATCGACGAAAGAAAGCTTGTGGCGCAGCAAATGCGCAAACGAAGCGAGTCGAATAAACAACAAAAAAGCATGGAAATCATGGAAATCATGGATGTAAATCAACGACATGTCGAAAAAGTTATGCGGCACCATGGTGTAGCAACCCTGATTCATGGACATACCCACAAACCTGCGGTACACGCGTTTTGCCTGGATGGCAAGCCGGCGAAGAGATATGTACTCGGTGACTGGTACACGCAAAAGAGCGTGCTGTATTACCATGCCGGACGTTTTACGTTACGGGAATGAGTGGCGTCAGGTACGCTTTTCACTGATATCGGTCACCTCTGAAAGATCCAGTTCATTTTTATCGTTTTCTTTGGCGCTGTCATTGCGCTGAATATGGACGAGGCTCAAATATTCCGGGGTTATATCGCCAGTGACATACCTGCCATCGAAACAGGAAGTATCGAATGCTGCAATACCCGGGTTGCACTGTTTCACCGCGAAAATCAGATCGTCAAGTCGTTGATAAATCAGTTTGTCCGCGCCGATTGCCTGACAAATTTGCTCTGTGGTCCGGTTATTTGCAACCAGCTCGGCGTGGGAAGGCATATCGATACCATATACATTGGGATAACGAACCGGTGGCGCAGCGGAGGCGAAATATACTTTTTTAGCGCCCGCTTCCCGGGCCAGTTCAATAATCTTCTGGGAAGTCGTGCCCCGGACTATCGAGTCGTCAACCAGCAATACATTTTTATTCGCAAACTCTGCGCCGATTGCATTGAGTTTCTGGCGAACGGATTTTTTTCTTTCGGCCTGCCCGGGCATGATAAAAGTTCTACCGATATAGCGGTTTTTGATAAAACCTTCCCGGTACGGTATTTTCAGCGCCCGGGCCATTTCAAGGGCAGCCGTTCGACTGGTGTCAGGCACCGGAACAATCAAATCAATATCGTGCTGCGGCCATTCTTCTTGCAGGCGCTGCCCGAGTTTTTGTCCCATGTACATGCGCGTCTGGTAAACCGGGATATCATCCAGAATGGAATCCGGTCTGGCCAGGTAAACATATTCGAAAATACACGGCGCCAATTGGGTGTATTGTGCACAAACTGATCGATGCACATTTCCTTCCAGATCAATAAACAGCACTTCTTCGGGTGAGACATCGCGCACCCGCACATAACCCAGCACGTCCAGCGCCACGCTTTCCGATGCCAGCATGTGCGAGGCGCCGGTTTCCGACTGCCTGGCGCCGTCAACCAGAGGCCGGATACCACAGGGATCTCTGAACGCGACAATCCCGACTCCCACTACCATGGCAACCACCGCATAAGCCCCTTTGCATCTCCTGAATACACCGGCTACAGCGGTAAAAATATCTTCGGGTGCGGCGCGCAAACTGGACTCGTCCACTGCGTCACGCAGTTCGTGTGCAAAAATATTGAGCAGAATTTCCGAGTCCGATGAGGTATTTAGCTGGCGTAGATCCTGCTTGAACAAATCGCTTCGCAACTGCTCTGCGTTGGTTAAAACCATTATGTCCAAGGGCTATCCCAAACGGCGAGTTCACATAAAAAGGCTGGGCTTCAGCCCGGGAGTCGCTGCCGACTGTGGGGTATCGAACATGCCCTATTCCCATTGTTCCCTGCAACTGCACCATGTGCCGGGTGTGAAAGACATCCCGAACCAACCCATTGTCTTTTCGCCAATAAACCCGACTGCCGTCGCTGGTCATAATGCCCGCAGCATCCTAGCCGCGGTGTTGTATAACGGTTAAACCATCATAAAGCGACTGATTTACCGGACCACTGCCGAGAATAGCGACAAGTCCACACATAATTCTATGCCACCGGATTTTAGCCGTCAGTATACAAGTCAGCTTTGGGCGAGGCCCTAAACAAACTCGGCAATATCCGCCGGCAACAACGCCCGGACAAGGTCTGCCACTGGAGTGAAATAGTCAACCAATAGGGAATCCTGCCACCAGGGTTGGGAGGTGAAATCCATAAATGTAGCGCCTAGCATCAATACAGCAACAATAACCATACCGCGAACCAGTCCAAAAAAAGTTCCCAGAGATCGGTCTACCCCGGATATGTCTGCAATGGAAAGCACACGGTAGAGCACATAACTGACTATAGAGAGCAAAATCAATGTGGCCACAAAAATGCCGGCGAAAGCGGCAACAACCCTTAATGGCGGTTGATCGATATAGCCTTCCAGGTATTGTGCGCCTTGGGTGGCATAGGCGTACGCGATCCACAACGAGGCCAGCCATGCAAACAGCGAAAGAATTTCCCGAATGAAGCCCCGGAATAATCCGATGAATATCGAAATCAGTAGTATGGCAACTATGAATATATCAAGCACACTCATCGAAAAGATACTGCCATGTTATTGATTAGGTTATTGTTTATATGGAATGGAACCATTCATCAGGACTTAAATAATCCATTGCCGGGGATTTAAAAAGCTGGCTTCGGGAAAATTTCCACATATCGCAATGGTCTTCGCTTCATTCAGGAGGCCTGTCTGGTGACGTAGCCCTTCTCGCCGGTCAGGGTTTTCAGGCGAGCACTTATTTTTTCGGCTGCCTGCTTTTCAGAATAAGGCCCGAGCCATATCCGGGTTGCTTTTCCCAGCGTGGTCTGGACTGTGGTATGGCGTGGATTAAGGCCATTGCTGCTTAATAATGCGGATACCGATTCGATATTTTCTGATTTGGAAAATGTGCCCACCCGTACCGCCCAGCCCGGGCTGGCCTGAGTTGATTTCTGGCCTGGCTCCTGTGTTGACTGTTCGGGTTGACCGATCGGTTCGGATGCCCGGGAATCGCTGTTTGCATCCATGGTAAGCACCAGCTTTTTCTTTCTGGTGGTGACAGCCTGCGTATCAACTCCGATTACCGGCCGATCATTATCCGGCTGCCTGTCTTGGTTGGTCTTATGCTGTGAAACCTGGCTGCTGACTTCCGACAAGGCGGGTTTCGCAATTTCCCCGTTTTTGCCGGTAATGGATAGATTAATACTTCCCAGGTTGGCGGGCTCGATTTTAGATTTGAATGAGTGGTGATCAGAACCTTTGCTGGTTGAGGACGCACTGACCGCTAATGTCGGTTCTTTTAATAAAAGCGGAATCGCTATCACAGCAACAGCCAATATTATGACCGCGCCGGTAATGCGATGTTTCAATTGATATATCGGCTCAATTTTTAATTGGGATCTGACCATTATCGATAATCATGTCCTGGAATAACAGCCAATAATTTTGGGATATTGGCCTGCGTGCTCAATTCAGTGTTTAATGACTGGACGAGAAATAACGCTGATAAAAGTTTGATTTGATTAAATTATTTTCGTCTGCTGTTTGATGATCAACGGCGCAGTCCGGCCCAGAATCAGTTTGCCTGTTTGATGTAACCGAGTATATCACCGACTGTATGAAATGAACCAAAGATTACAATTCGGTCGACAGATTTTGCTCGTTGCCTGGCTTCCAGATAGGCCTCTATTGGACTGTCCCGACTGACCCAATGGGAATTTTCAATCACTCTGTCGAGTTTGGCGCCCAGTTGCGCACCGGTTTGTCCTCGCTCGGCGTTCAGCGTCGCCAGAATCCAGTGATTAATCCGGTTGCGCATGGGAGCAATAATTTGATCAATGGTTTTATCTTCCAGCACACCGAAAACCGCGTAGGTCTCACCACAACATGGGCGAGAATCTAAAAATCTGGATAGTTCAACCGCAGAATCCCGGTTGTGGGCAACGTCGATAATAATGTCCAGGTTCTGGCCTGATTCATCCCGAACAACCTGACAGCGGGCCACAAGCCGGGCCCGGTTGAATCCGCTTTGCAGGTGCTCCACAGTTACGCCGGTTTTTTCGCTGCTCAGCGCCAGAGCTGCCACTACCCCACCCATATTTCTAATCTGATGCTGGCCGTTGAAAGGAGAGGTTAGCGGCCCAATTGAGCGCCAGCCATCGGGAATTCCAGGATGGCTGCTTTGCCAGAATAAGCCTTTTTCATTATTTTCAATGACATATTCCCTGTCCGCACCAAGCAATACCGCTTTTTGCTGATTTGCAATATGTATAATGCTGTGCGGAATATCCGCATCCGCACATACCGCCAATCCGTGCTTTTTAATGACGCCTGCTTTCTCCGCCGCGATTTTTTCCCGGTCCGCACCAAGCCACTGCTGATGATCAATGCCGATGGAAGAAATTAATACCAAATCATTACCAACCATATTCACCGCATCCAGTCGCCCGCCCATGCCCACTTCCAGGATGGCAACGTCTATCTCATTTTGCTGAAAAACCAGCAACGCCGCCAGAGTGCCATACTCAAAATAAGTGAGCGGGATACTGCCGCGGGCGTCTTCAATTTGTCGAAATGCGCTGCAAATATCTTCATCTGTGGCGGCTTCACCATTAACCATTATGCGTTCGTTAAAACGCAGCAGATGCGGTGATGTAAACGCTCCGGTGGATTTCCCCGATTCCTGAAAAACGCCGTCAAGCAGACTGACGCAAGAGCCCTTGCCATTGGTTCCGGCCACGACTAGCGTGAACTGCGCACACCGGCCATCCAGGTTTTCCCAAACCCGGGAAATGCGCTCCAGGGTAAGGTCCACAGTACGCCAGTGCTGGTTTTGTACATGTTCCAGCCATTCGCCAATGGCAAAATCCTGATACCGCCCAGTCAACGACAAAACGCCATTACTGCCTGTTTTGATTATGCATTTTAATTACGCTGGCCTGATTACACTGGCGGCGTATCCGCAGACGGGATCAATTCGCCTTCGATCACCTCCCCGGTCTGGTTGAAATGTCTGGCGATACGGGTAGCCCGGGCGGGTTGATTTTCTAGTCCGAAGCCCATTTTTTGCAGCAGTGAAGAAATCGTTTGCTTCATATTTCGTCTGTCTACGATCATATCGATGGCGCCATGTTCGAGTAAAAATTCTGCACGTTGAAATCCATCGGGCAGGGTTTCCCGCACCGTTTGCTCAATGACACGCGGCCCTGCAAACCCTACTAGGGCATTCGGCTCCGCAATAATAATATCTCCCAGCATGGCTAAACTGGCGGATACTCCTCCCATGGTTGGGTCCGTCAACACCGATATATAGGCAATCCCCTGATCACGCAATCTAGCGATAGCCGCAGCGGTTTTTGACAACTGCATTAATGAAAACAGCGCTTCCTGCATTCTTGCCCCCCCGCTGGCGGCAAAACAGATTAATGGTTGACGCTTATCAAAACTATGTTGTGCGGCCTGAATAAACCGCTCTCCTACAACGGAACCCATGGACCCGCCCATAAATTTAAACTCAAAGGCTGCGGCAACTACGTCGATACCACTTGTCTGCCCGGCTGCCACCAGCAATGCTTCCGAGCAGTTGCTCGACTTGCGGGCATCCTGCAGCCGGTCCTTGTATTTCTTCTGGTCTTTGAATTTAAGAATATCAACGGGTCTGACATGGTCTGCAATCCATTGGACAGAGCCTTTATCCAGAAAGGATTCCAGTCTTTCTGCCGCATCCACGCGCATGTGGTTGTTGCATTTTGGACAAACCTGGAGGCTTTGCTTCAATTCAACGCCATACAACACCGCCTGGCAGGCTGTACACTTGTTCCATAACCCTTCCGGCACCCCCTTTCGTCCAAGCCTGCTGACGGTTTTTATTTTTGGTGGAAGTATTTTATCAAACCAATTCATATAGTTATATAAATTTATTAATGTTAAATATCAATAATATCTTACCTAAACTCAATCACATTCCGGCAGAAATCAATCATTTTTCCATGGTCTTTTTTGCCCTCTGTTTCGACCCCGCTGCTGGTATCCACCGCATACGGAGAAGCCGCTGCAATCGCTTGCCGGACATTGTTCGGCCTCAGTCCGCCGGCAAGAATAATCGGTTTTTGCCCGCCATATCGGGCCCTGTACCATGAGAAAGATTCTCCAGTCCCGCCATAGCTGTGTTTCACATAGCTGTCCAGCAATAAACCCGCCGCATCCTGGTAATGTTTCTCGGTTTCCAGCAGATCAATTGATGCTGATACCCGCACCGCTTTTATATAGGGTATTGCAAAGCCGGCACAAAATTCAGGGCTTTCATTGCCGTGAAACTGTAGATAGTCCAGGTGTACGGCGCTTAAAATATCGTCAATTGCCGGTTTGTCCGGATTAACGAATACGCCGACCTGTGCCACAAACGGCGATATTGTTCGATTGATTTTAATGGCCTGGCTAATCGTCAAATAACGACTGCTTTGGGGATAGAACACCAGCCCAATCGCGTCCGCGCCGGCCTTTACCGCCTGTTCGGCCGCTTTAGGATCGGTAATTCCGCAGATTTTTATTCTGGTTCGCCGCATGATTGAGGATCGTGATTCAAGTCATTCTACCAAAACCGGCAAACCTCCGGCGGTGCCGGCAAACCGAATCTGGCATCGTACTCCGCGGACACAAAATACAGGCCATCGGGTGCGGCCGTAATGCCGCCCAATCTGCGGTCATGACTTTGCAAAACCTGCTGCGCCCACTGCACCGGCTCCCGACCCTCGCCAATCCGCATCAGCACACCGCAGATATTCCGCACCATATACTGCAAAAACCCATTGGCTGTAATATCCAGCCAAAACCATGGTCCTGACTGCCCCAAAGTGATTTGGTACACCTCCTTTACCGGATCCTTACTCTGGCATCCAGCCGCACGGTAAGCGCTAAAATCATGCCTGCCCACGAGTGGTTTTGCGGCCTGCTGCATCAATCCTGACTCCAGCGGCGCATAATGCCAGGTAACCCGGCCATGGAGGTAGCTGGGGCCGACCCGGCGATTTAAAATTACATAGCGATAACTGCGTCGTTTTGCCGCAAAGCGGGCATGAAAATCACGGTCAACCGGCCGGGTCCAAACCAATGAAATATCCCGGGGTAAATACGTATTTACCCCGCGCAGCCATTCATTTTCGCTTCGCGCACTGTACGTGTCAAAGTGAATGATCTGCCCTATGCCATGCACTCCGGCGTCGGTACGCCCGGCATTAATCACTGTAACTTGTTGATTAGCAACGCGACTGATGGCTTTTTCCACTTCCGTTTGTACGCAAGGAGAATGTATTTGCCGCTGCCAGCCACAATAATTAACCCCGCAGTATTCTACGCATGCCGCTATTCGAGTCATTAGGCAGATTATTGTAGAATTTTTCTAAAAACGACCTGCGCTCCAAAACCAAAATAAACGCGGTCAGATCATTATCGAACTGGGCGGCGGTCTGAAAAAGCCTGATTTAACGTACCCGGGTCCATGTATTCCAATTCCCCTCCCATGGGCATTCCCCGGGCCAGGCGGGTGACATTGATAGATCGGCCAACGAGTAAATCCAGCAAAAAGTCCCCGGTGGCCTGCCCTTCCAGGGTCAGGTTGGTGGCCAGAATAACTTCTTCGACACCCTGGTTCTCTACCAATGCGATCAGTTGGGTAATACCCAATTGATCCGGCCCGATATCGTCCAGCGGTGACAGATGTCCCATCAACACAAAATACATTCCCTGATAAATGGCCGCCTGCTCAATGGCCTCCAGGTCCGCAGGAGTTTCAACAACACATAAAATTTTCGACTCGCGTTTGCTTGATGCACAGATAGGACATAGTGCGGATTCACTGAAATTGTTACAACGATGACAGTGGTTCACTGCGGATAATGCCTGGTGAATGGCTCCCTCAATTTGGCGAGCGCCGTCCCGGTCCCGTTCCAGTAAATGAAAAGCCATCCGCTGCGCAGATTTTGGCCCCACGCCGGGCAGCCGCTGCAACGCTTGCTTCAACCCCTGCACAGAACGTGGGTCGGCCATGGCTTATGCCTTAAAACGGTAATTTGAGGCCGGGAATATTTAACCCGGAAGTCAGTCCGCCCATTTTGTCCTGGGTTGTACTTTCCACTTTCCTGACTGCATCATTGAATGCGGCCGCGATCAAATCTTCGAGTACCTCTTTATCATCGCTCATCAACTCCTGATCAATGTTGATTTTCTTTACATCGTAGCGACAGGTCATTGTCACCTTGACCAGCCCGGCGCCTGACTGTCCCGACACTTCCACATTGGCAAGCTCCTGCTGGGCTTTTTGCATATTTTCCTGCATTGCCTGGGCCTGTTTCATGATATTACCGAGTCCACCTTTCATATTGTTATCCTGAATTAATTGTTTGTATGAATTGATATATTTGATTAACTATATTTTATATATTATTGAATTTAATATATATTTACTTAATATCTCTGATCAAAATCACTCGGACAGCGTCCCGGGTTTAATCGATTCGCTTACTATTTTTGCATCAAACAGATCAACCAGTTGCTGGACATTCGGGTCCTGAGTAAAAGCCTGCCTGGCCGCAGCGTGTTTTTCTTGCTGTTCCCTCTGCTGTTGCCGGATGAGCGTTTCGTGTCCGGGTTCAGCGTTGCTGAAATCGTCCATCTCGACAATAAATTCTACATTCAGCGATAACTTCTCCCGACAGTGATTTTCGATTTTTTCCAACCGCTGCTCGTTGAACAAGTGCCGACTTGCCGAATCCAGCGCCAGGGTCACAGATTTACCCTGTACCGACCTGGGCACCATGTTCATAAGAATTTCTTTTGCAATTCCACCAAGCCCGGAATGATCAATAAACGCCTGCCATCCACCCTCGCGCATAAAGTTTTGCGCATCCATGCAATCGGCGTTCACCCGTGATACGTCGATGTCAGCGGCCGTATTTTCCACCGGGGAGACCGCGCTCGGCAATGCAACAGGTTTCGCACTATTGCTATCGCGCATTGGGGAAACCGAGTCAATCTGTGCGGCCGACTGTGAGTTCGGCCCAGCTTTCGACCCGGATGTGGCAGCAACAATATTGGCCGCTGTCTCGCATTGTGGAGAAGGGGTATGGGGCTGGAAGGCAAGCATACGCAACAGCAGCATTTCAAACCCGGACCTCGGGTCCGGGGCAAAATCAAAATCCCGTTTTCCGGTTAATGCAATCTGATAAAGCAGCTGCAATGTTTCCGCATCAAGCCGCTGGGCCAAATCACCCAACGGCGCGCGGTCAATCCCCTTCCATTCAACCGATTCAGGGCTGACCTGGAACAATGCAACATTATGGATCAATGCCAATAACTCATTCAGTGCGGCGCCATAATCCACAGCGCGTTCCGCCATGCGGGATATGGTTTCCAGCACCGCAGTGCTGTGGCTGTCAGCCACTTGCGTCAATAACTGGATGATGTATTGATCGTCAATCATTCCAAGCATGGTGCGCACCTGCCGGGCACTCACATCGCCATTGCCAAATGCGATCGCCTGGTCGAGCAAGCTCAAGGCGTCCCGAACGCTGCCATTGGCCGCACGGCTCAATACCATCAGCGCGGACGGTTCGAATCTGATTTTTTCTGCGGTGAGAATTTTTTCCAGTTGTGCGCATAATCGATCCATATCGACCGACTTGAGATTGAATTGAATACAACGGGACAAAATAGTGGCCGGGAGTTTCTGTGGATGGGTGGTCGCCAGCAGAAACTTCACATGCTCCGGCGGCTCTTCCAGGGTTTTCAACAGCGCATTAAAGCTGTGGGCCGAGAGCATGTGCACTTCGTCGATCAGATAAACTTTAAAACGCCCCTGGGTCGGCGTGTACTGGACGTTATCAAGCAGCTCCCGAGTGTCATCGACTTTGGTGCGTGAAGCCGCATCCACTTCGATCAAATCGACGAAATTTCCCCGATCAATGCCACTGCATGCAACGCATTGACCGCATGGGTCTGCGCTCACGCCGGCCTCGCAGTTCAATGCTTTGGCGAATATTCTGGCCAGGGTGGTTTTGCCCACGCCGCGGGTTCCGGTAAACACAAAGGCATGATGAACCCGTTGACTGTTCAGGGCATTGCTAAGCGTAGAAACCACATGCGCCTGCCCGGTCACTTCGGAAAACACTTGCGGACGCCATTTTCGGGCAAGGGCCAGATAACTCATTGACTGGTTTTAATGACTATTGTGCGGAAGCTGGATGCGAATTTACCTCGAAAACTCAAAATCGACCCATTATTCGACCCATTAATTAATCAGGTGGCGGATCCGGTGCACCCTGCCCTGGCACCCGATATCACTGCTGCGGCTGCTTCCTTCCGGACCTGACCGGGTTCACAGCATATCACCGTCAGGGAGACGCACTTTCACCGCCATAGCTGAAAACAGATAAAATAAAACCGGTTTGCGGTCGCTTTTGCTGAAATTATGCACGCTATTGTATGCAATTTGCCAATGCGCTGAAACCGCTATGCGGAATTAATCCGGCCACAACCGATCTTCAGCAGCGGCCCTGGCTCGTCCCACATCCCTTATGAGGTAGATCCCCGACGATTGCCGTCTGGTCCACTCTCTGCTGACATACGGCTATATAAAGGCGATAATCCGCGATTCAGGCACAACCATGAAACTGGGCACAGCAAACCCAAGTATTGACTAAAACATATCGAATCTGGCGACTGTTCGACAGATTCCCCGCCAGGTCGCGAGCTTATCCAATCCGGCGTGTACCAGACCCGTTATGACCGACACCCCAACCATCATTATTCGCCAGGCCGTATTGGACGATGCCGGCCTTATCGCTGAATTCAATCAAAATATGGCGCGGGAAACCGAAGCGCTGGAGCTGGTCCCAGAAATAATTTTATCCGGTGTCAAGGCTTTGCTATCGAACCGGAATCTCGGGTTTTACCTGCTCGCTGAAGCCGATGATGAGGTCGTCGGCTCGCTGATGGTGACCACCGAGTGGAGCGATTGGCGCAACGCCCGGTTCTGGTGGATTCAAAGCGTCTACGTCCTGCCGCAATGGCGCAGAAAAGGGCTGTACCGCAAACTGTATCAACGGGTTAAACAGCTTGCCGCCGAAAACCGCGATGTATGCGGGTACCGGTTGTATGTGGAAAAAGAAAATACCATCGCCCAAACCACCTACGACAACGTCGGTATGCACGAAACCCGTTACAAGATGTACGAAGAGTTGAAATCCGGCGTTACATTTTTTCAAAAATCATAATCAGGCCAATACCGGATAATCCATCTCACGAGCCGGTATGCTGCATGACAGATGGATTTTTCTAAAAACTATTGCGCTGCCAGCTTCGGTTAGCCGTACAGGCATTGCGAAGTTCGCCCTCCTGTTCGATATCCACCGATAATTTCTTGCCGGGCACATTGGCTTCGGTATCGATGGTAGCGAAGGCAATATTCGAATCATATTTTTTCGAAAATGCCAGACTGGTGACAATGCCAACCACATTTTTATTTTCGTCCAGCACGTTCCAGGTGGACCGCGGCGAAACCAGCGGCGCCCCGCCCACAAACAAACAGGTCAGATTTTTTTCCACGCCATTCCTTGCGAATTGATTCATCGCTTCACTCGACATGCACTCCGCCTGTTTGCTGCTCTCCAGAAACCGGTCCAATCCGCATTCGTAGGGATTATTCTCCATGGTGACGTCGCTGCCGAATGAAAGCAATCCGCGTTCAATCCGGTCAATAAGATTGGGGCAGCCCGGGCGAACATGGTATTTCTGACCAGCTTCCCACACCGCATCCCACAGCGCCAGACCCTTGCTGGAATCCTGTAGATAAATTTCATAACCCCCCTGCCCGCCCCATCCAGATCTGGCAATAATCACATCCGTGTCCGCCATTTTTTCTTCAATAAACCAAAAGTATTTTATATCCCGCACGTGATCGCCGAGCATATCCGCCAGTAAATCATCGGATTTTGGGCCCTGAATGGCCAAAGGACTCACATCCGGCTCAAATACATTGACGTCATAACCGCGTCCATACACGATTCCTTTCAGCCACAACAGCACGCCGGAATCCGCGATGGAAACCCAAAACCGGTCCTCGGCCAATTTGATAATGATCGGGTCATTTATAATCGCGCCGCGCTCGTCAACCAGCGGCGCGTACACACACTGGCCAATTTTGCACTTTGATATATCCCGCGGTGTGATCAATTCCACCAGTTTCAACGCATCCGGCCCAACCACTTCAACCTGGCGCTCACATGAGACGTCCCAGATCTGCACATTTTCGCAAAGATGATCGTAATCTTCTTGGAGCGAGGAATATACCGAAGCCAAAGGCATGTGGTTATAGGTGGTAAAAACCTTTGCACCCAACTCAAATACCCGCTGTTCGTAGGGGGTTTTTCTGATTCGTCTGGATAGTGCAAGCCGGGGTGGATTCATATTGGTTTAATTTATAATGCGGGCTGAAGAGGCGGATATTATAACGCCTTGTTGACTATCCCCAGCCAGAAACCAGAATAATGAAAGACAACTACGACAAACTCCACAAGGTCAGCGGCCTGAACTACGTCGAATTAACCCCCATCTCATTCCTGCAACGAGCCACAGACACCTACCCGAACCACCCGGGCATCGTTTACGGTAAGCGTAAATACAATTGGCAAGAAGTGGCCAATCGATGCCGGCGCCTGTCGTCCGGCCTGCAAAAACTCGGCGTAGAGAAAGGCACCACAGTGTCCATGATAGCGGCCAATACGCCGGAACTAGCCGAAGGTCATTTCGGTATTGCCATGTCCGGCGGCGTATTAAATGCGATAAACACCCGGTTGGACCCCGCTACCGTCGCCTACATACTCGAACACAGCGACTGCAAGGTACTGATAGCGGATACCCACTTTTCCGACATTGTATCCACCGCGGTGAAATCCCTGGACAATCCGCCAGTCATAATCGACATCCTGGACCATCAGGCCCAGGCCCCGCCGGGCGCCGGGCCGCGCATGGGGGAAATGACCTACGAAGAATTGCTCGCCAGTGGAGACGAAGACAGCGACTGGGGTATGCCCGGGTCAGAATGGGACGCCATGACATTGAACTATACCTCGGGCACCAGCGGCCGCCCCAAAGGCGTGGTTTACCATCATCGCGGGGCGTACTTAATGGCAATGGGCACGGTGTCGGCGTGGCAGATTCCCCGGCATCCCCGATACCTGACCATCGTTCCCATGTTCCACTGCAACGGCTGGGGGCATCCCTGGAGCATGGCATTGATGGGCGGCACCCTGTTTTGCAATCGCGTGGTCAGCGCACAAAATATATTTGCTGCCATGCGAAATTATCAAATTACCCATTTTGGCGCAGCGCCCATCGTACTGGCCATGCTGGCCAATGCGCCTGAAGACCTCCGCTACACGCCAAAACATGCAATACAGGTTATGACCGCCGGCGCGCCGCCGCCGAGTAAAATCCTGGAAAAAACCGCGCAGCTTGGTCTGGACGTCACCCATGTATATGGTCTCACCGAAACCTATGGTCACGTGCTGATATGCGACTGGAAAACCGAATGGTCGGCTCTGCCCCACAGCGAGCAAGCAGAAATCAAAGCGCGCCAAGGGGTTCGATTCCAAATGATGGAATCCGCCAAAGTAATCAGGACAGGCAGCACCGAACTGGTCCCCGCAGACGGAAAAACCATGGGAGAAATCGTGCTGCGGGGAAACCCCATCATGAAAGGGTATTACAAGAATCCACAGGCCACAGCAGAAGCATTCAGGGACGGCTGGTTTCACAGCGGTGACCTTGCGGTGGTTCATGCTGACGGCTATATGGAAATCAAGGATCGCCTGAAAGATATAATCATCTCCGGCGGGGAAAATATTTCTTCCATTGAAATTGAATCGGTGCTGTATAAATTCCCCAAAGTCGCGGCAGCGGCCGTGGTCGCCAAAGCCGACGAAAAATGGGGTGAAACCCCTTGTGCTTTTGTCGAGCTTAAAGCGGGAGAACAGGCAACCGAAGAAGAAATCAAGGTATTTTGTAAAGAAAATATGGCGAGCTTTAAATGCCCCGGACAAATTGTATTTACTGAATTACCCAAAACCTCCACCGGCAAGATTCAAAAATTCAGACTCAGGGAGATGATTGCCGCGAGCCAGGTTTGATTTGAATTTCAGGTGCATTTTCAGGCAGAATTTTCAGCTGGCATGGATTCCAGTTCATCAACGTTTACCCGGGTATAAAACCAAACCATGAATACCAACATCAATAAAATAACGCGGGCTGCACAAGAACAAGCCGGGGAGGCCACATGAGAATTTTCAACCTATAGTCCGACGATACGTTTGTCGAATACGAGCAGACGCCGTTCGAGGTTAGTCACGAAGAGGAAATACTTGAGCGCTGGCTTGAAGCCAACCCCGACGGAATTCTGGAAGACGGCAAGCTACTGCTCATCGGACGCCAGGTGTCGACCGACCTGGGAGGACGGATTGACCTGCTCGGCCTGGCCGAACATCACCGGGCGTATTTCGTACTGGACGCGGCGGATGTGGTGGCGTTCAACAAGGATCAACGCCTCGTCATCATCGGGCAGTGCATCACGCCAGGGAGCAGGCAGACCGCATCGTTCCTGCGCACGAAAGGCATTCGGATCACTTGCGTTGAATTCACCTTGTTCCAAACCGACGAACACAGCCGTCTGCTATCCTTTGACACAGTCATCGGCGAGGAATCCGATAAGCCGGTCCGTGTAACTTCCAGGTCTCAGCCAAAAACAACCGAAGAAGCGTTCCTTGCAGCGCTTGACGAGAACGGCAGGGCCGTCTTCTCCCGAATTCTGGAGTGGGCCAAGAGAAAGCCCGTACATCTAAAGTGGACCTCCACGGGAGTGTCCCTGAATGCGAATATCAACGGAATCAACGTAGGATTCCTCTGGTTGAATCCACCCTGCTCACCATTAAAGCAAAGCGCCCGCGCGGTATTACGCAATGCGACATCCATGGGGAACACCAAGGTGCCCGAGGAAGTCATCAAGACCCTTTGGAAACAAGCCGAGAAGACCGGACTCTTCACCTAGGGAGGTCAGAACTTGAACTTCCTCATCACTCGCAAGCTGACGGACAATGAGGTAAATTCTCTCCTGGCATGGTGCGATTCCGTGGAAGAAGCCATCCGCAAGTACGGATTGAAAGATAAAGATGACCATGCCGCAGCTTGAGACAATCCGCGAGCAGATTGCCTAGGATTATATCGAATGGTCACTCATTGTCATCGCTCAGTATAGCGCGGCCATTTTTTCGCGCAGGGTGCGCATGCGTCCAGTGATTCTTCACAGACGATCGCCAGCCAGAATTTCCCCGTCCGCGTGGCAAGCATCTACATCGCTGTAGCTCACTCCCCAGGACACCCCGCCTCCCATAGAAACCCTGATTGATTCTTTGAATATTATCAATAGAATCAGTTGAGTACGAGTGGCAGGAGCGGATTCAATGCACCAGTCTACGTTCGCCGGGGAAGGTTTTGAACGCTATCCCAAGCGCACGCGGCGGGAGAAGTTGACAAGGTAGTTCCGTGGAGAGAGCTACGCGCGGTGATTGAGCCGTTCTATCCGAAGGTGTGTCCATTGTGCGCTGACTAGGGCGATCTCCTGCTGATGGGGGCGCTTGGTCAGCAGCAAAACCACCTTCAGGCCAGGCGCCATTCATGCTTGGAAACGCCCGGTCGATTCAACGTACGGAAGCCCCGCCGGAAATTCATTGATTAGCCCTTCCTTTGTTCGACTTTCCGTTGTCAAGGCACATTTGCGGATAAAATTTGGGTGCGGTCGACGGACGGTCGTTAAACGGGCCTGGCTAAGGTCGGCTGTGAGCTCATTTTGACTGGTTTTGGCAGCATGGAAAAGTCCGTTTTCTTCGAACAAGAAAAGACAGGTTACTTGACAAATAAGATATATATCGCGATATTTCGATTTATGGATATTGATAAAGCCATATCGGCTCTCAACAACCCGGTTCGCCGCCAGATACTGGTCTGGCTCAAGGATCGTTCCAATTTTCCACCGGCCCTGCCAGAACACGCTGATTTGAGCGGCGTCTGTGTTGGCTACATTCAGGAAAAAGCGAATCTCGCACAATCGACAATTTCCACCTATATGCGACTGCTCAAAGATGCGGGATTTGTTGCGTCAGAACGGCGCGGACAGTGGACGTTCTACCACCGCAACGAAGACGTAATCGCTGCGACTCTCAAAAAACTTTCGCAGGATTTGCAATGAATAATATCAGTAAATCGCTTGTTTTACCCAACGGAGTAACGCTCAGGAATCGCATTGTGAAATCTGCCATGTCCGAGGCTCTTGCGGACGAAAACAACAATCCAACGCAAGCCCAGATCGACATTTTTGCACAATGGAGCGCAGGTGGCGCTACACTACTGATCACAGGCAACACGCCCATTGATCGGATGCACCTCGAACATGCCGGCAATTTTGTTTTGGACCCAGGTTCGGACATGAATCAGGTTTCCGCACTTGTTGCTGCCGGACAGAGTGGCGGAGCGAAGATTCTCGCACAGCTTGCCCACGCGGGGCGGCAAACACCCGAGGCAATAAATCCCCATCCAACTTCCATCTCTGATGTCCAACTGGATCTGCCCGGTTACGGCAAACCGATCCTTGCAACCGAGAGCGCGATTGCGGAGATCATCGCAAAATTCGTACGCTCTGCCAAATGCGCTCAGGATGCTGGGTTTGATGGCGTCGAGATTCATGCGGCCCACGGATACTTACTTAGCTCGTCTCTTTCGCCGCGGATCAACACGCGCAATGACCGTTGGGGCGGTTCTCTGGAAAACCGGGCGCGGCTGGCGCTGGAGGTGGTTAGAGCCGTTCGGGCAGCCGTAAAACCGGAGTTCATTGTTGCCGTTAAATTGAATTCATCCGATTTCCAGAAAGGTGGATTTGATCACGCCGAATCGGTTCAGGTTGCAGTCATGCTGGAAGCCGAAGGCGTTGACTTCATCGAAATCTCAGGTGGCAATTTCGAACGACCAACAGCGTATCAGCATGTCTCTAAAAGCGAGTCAACTCAAATTCGTGAGGCCTATTTTCTTGACTACGCCGACGCGATCAAAGCCGCTCTGCACATTCCCTTGATGGTCACGGGCGGGTTCCGGTCGTCCAGTATCATGAACGACGCAATTGAAAGCGGCAAGACCGATTTGATAGGCATGGGACGTCCCTTTATTACTAACCCGGGCTTTGCGGCAGAATTGCTCAGTGGTGCCATCGATAAAGCTCCCGCAATTGAGCAGGATTTCCCTCCCACCGATACCCTGCCACGCGGAGCCGTTCTCAATTGGTTCTGCGCACAACTGGCGCTTGCTGGAAAGACTGGTCAGCCGGATCTATCATTGCCGGTTGTAGATGGACACGAAAAATACTTGAATCAGATCAAGCTTGCGACCGAAATGCTGCTAGCGACCAGACGTCAATGACACTGGTTTAGCGATATTCTCACCGGCAATCATCCAAATCGAGTATTGCTTGAGTGGCTACTTTGTCCGCTTGACAATCCTTCATCTCTTCAAAACAGCGTTGATGCCTGAATTGTTTCATCGGATAATCGTTATGCGTCCGAACTTACCATTGCCGCGCCCCCATGGTAATCACAGGATTTAACCTGTTATCGACTACCGCCATTTCAGGCCAACTCAATCAAATCAAGCGCAGAGCGACTCAGGCGCTCTACCCCGTCCGCTGTTAGCAAAACACAATGCCCCAGACACATTGCCAGACGCGAGTCCGAATCCATCAGTATCATATGCAGGAAAAACACATTTCCAACCTGCATTTGCAGAGGATTGCCACGATAAAACATGGGGTAATCTACCCATATCGGCGTAAAAACCGCGCCCATGCCATAGCCACAAGCCTGCATCCGGGCATGATTGAAACCATGGTAGTCCAGAATATCGGCATGGACCTGGTAGACATTTCCCATGGGCTGTCCTGGCTGTATTGCTTGTTCGCAGGCCGTTAATGCGGCCACCGCAGCAGTGTGCATTTTCTTCTGGGCCGGATTCGCTTTGCCTATGATCAGGGTGCGCATCATCGCGGCATGGTATCGAAAGTATGCACCGGACCATTCCAACGTCATTTGATCCCGGGCATCCAGATGTCGCAGCTCAGATTGATAACGACACAGCAGCGCGGCCTGCCCGGAACCGATAATAAATTCGTTGCCGGCGTAGCCTCCACCGCCCCGAAAAACCGCGCCCTGCATGGCGGCTAGAATATCGCCTGCAAACGCACCACTGCCGGCGGTGGCAATTGCCGCGTCCAGCGCATCATCGCTTAATGCGGCGGCTTTGCGATGATATTCGATTTCCTGCGGGCTTTTAATGCGCCGGACCAAGCTGATCAGATCAGACGCCTCGATTAATTCAATCTTTCCCCGCAGCGTTTCATACAAACGCTGCCCGTTATATGCGGTTAAGCCAACGGTTTTGGTTTCAATGCCCAACTTGCTGGCGCCAAGATTTAAATCGGTCAATAATCCGAGCAAATCCTGATATGGATTGGCGCCCTCCACTTCGGCCCAGATATGTATCTGCGCATCGCACAATATGGAAGTATGGCGTGCCTGTCTGAGGTCTGGCAGGCGGGTGAGTAAATGCAGGTCACCGGCTGCGCTGACCACCATACATTGAAACATGGCGTATCCAAAGGTGTCGTAACCGGTGAGGTAGTAATGACTTTCTGGCGCAAATAACAACATGCCATCCAACCCTCTTTCCCGAATTGATGCACAGGTGTGCCCGATGCGTTGGCTGAATTCCTGGTTGGAGAAATGAATGCCCACAGGGGTTATTGTGGTATACGGTTACGTTGAGCAGTAATAAGATAGTAATTCCACCAGGGAGTCAATGTACCAGTGATGATGAATAGCGCTGGTGAATCGCTGGCAGGCCCGGTTTCATAGCATCCGGATTAGCAATCAACAACGGCGCTATCAGAAAACCTGTACGCATTGGGTTCTGCCATCGGGCTCGCATTAGTTTACGGTGGTTCTTCATCGAGCGCAAAGCGTGAAAATGACACTTGCGGCATTTGGAGTTTGTTGATGATTTTCTATACGATGAGCGCTAAATACGTGACCGCAGCGGAACCCGTCCTGCTTTCCCCGACAGAAGTGATTCCCGGGGCCTGTGCGAGCATGACCTGGCGCCGAAGAAATTCCCGGCCTGTACGCTGCCTGGTGGCGCAATCGTCTATCAGACGCTTAACGGCATTCGGATGTCGTGTTAGATAAATGCGGCTTTGGTCGGTTCCTGACTGGCCACCATCACGGCGTCTTCAATGGAGATTTTTTCATTGAATAATGCCCAACCCGTTACTGCACCGGAAATATTCGGCAAATTGGATAACATCGAAATATCATCCAGATTGCGAATAGTGCCGCTGGATATGACCGGGCAGCTTAACGCCGTTCCCATCTGCGTGGTGTTGGCCATGCTGCTCTCTGCCAATTCATCATACCGGTCAATATCGGTATAAATAATGGCGGCAACACCGCAGCGTTCAAATCGTCTTGCCAGTTCCAGCGCGGTAAAGGCGGAGGTGTTTTTCCAGCCGTGTGACACCGCCCTGCCGTCCCGGGCATCAATACTGATTACAATTTTATCGGGATGATGCGCACAAAGTTCTTCGATCAACCTTTGATCCACCACCGCTGCGGTTCCCAATACCACCCTTTGGGCGCCACTTTTCAGCCAGTCTTCCGCTACGCTGGACGAGCGTATGCCGCCCCCAACCTGAACCGGTATATTTGAACTGGCAATAATATTCCTGATGATTGGCGCATTACCACGGTCTTTTTCAAATACGCCGTCGAGATCAACCACATGCAGCCACTCGGCGCCGCCGCGTTCAAATTTCTTCGCCGCCTCACCCGGTGAAATATCAAATACTGTAGGCGCTTCAATGCTGCCGTGCTTTAAATTCACACATTGTCCATTGTGAATTTCAATGTCGGGATAAATTATCATGTGCGTGCCCTGTAGTTGTGCAGTGTGATGACTCAAGCCAAAATCCATAAAAAAAGGATGATCGCGACCGGGATGATGTAAATCAGGATTAAAATCTGTTCAATAGCCGGGCAGCCGGGTGCATCTTCGGACGGTCCATGCCGCAATTCGGGCAGGTTTTCGCCCGTATTGCCACGGATTGCCCACATGCGCGGCAGGGTTTGACTTTTGGGGATGCGAGGGTGAATTTCATTTTTGCGTTTCCGGTTAGTTGATTGATTTCTACGGGTTGGTGCCCAATGATTAGTGTAATAACGACCGTTTATAACACAATACGGTCAATTATTTTCGCTGATAGCAGCGGCCTGCCTGACAAGGTTTCCGGCCATTTTTGCCGAAGCGGCATCAATCAATTTTCCGTCCAGGGAGGCAGCGCCCCGGCCCGCCTTCACTGCTTTGTCCAATGCCTCAAGTATGCGGTGCGCCCGCTCCACTTCTTCGGCGGGCGGCGACATTACCTGGTTGGCCAATTCAATCTGCGATGGATGAATCGCCCACTTGCCTTCATACCCCATGGCTGCGGCGCGTTTCGCTGCTGCGATGAAACCATCCGGGTCTTTAAAATCGCCAAATGGCCCATCAATAGCACGTAATCCATAGGCCCGGCAGGCGACCAGTATACGCTGCAGGCTGGCATGCCATTGATCACCGGGATAATCCGGGTTCAGCCCACCAATAACCACGGTGCGCGCCCGGCAGCTTGCCGCATAATCCGCCACCCCGAAGTGCAGGGCTTCCAGTCGTGTACTGCTCTGGGCGATGGCTTCTACATTCGCCATCCCCAGCGCAGTTTCGATCAAGGCTTCCAAACCAATTTTATGCCCTTGCCATTGGTTTTTTTGACCCAGCGCCTGCTCTATCTGTGTGACCAGGCAGTCCACGGTATAAATATCCCCGCTCACCCCGACCTTGGGAATCAAAATGGTATCCAGGTGATGGCCCGCCTGTTCAACGATATCCACCACGTCACGATACATGTAATGGGTATCCAGTCCATTGATGCGTACCGAGACGGTCTTGCCCCGACCCTTCCAGTCAATATCGTTCAGGGCTTCAATAATATTTTTTCGCGCCCGCACCTTGTCCTGCGGCGCCACGGCATCCTCGCAATCGAGAAATACAAAATCCGCAGCACTATTCGCCGCTTTTTCAAACATCTGCGGGCTGGAGCCGGGAACAGCCAGTTCGCTTCGCTGTAATCGGGTGCGGGCAGGCATAACTTCATGGAAACTCATAAAAATCACTCGGGTCAGGGGTTTTAAATCTGCATTCGGGTCATTTCGTGCGCGGAATTAACGATATAAATCGTCCAGATTGATAAATTTATCGTATTTACAGGCAAGATCAAAGATACTTTTGGACCCGGTCTGCGGTCACAATTTATAATCAGTCGCCATGACAATATTTACGGACGCCATCACTAATAAGCACCCTTGGCACCATAGAAATTGCGGCTGGGCGGATAAAAAGAAAAGTATTGCGCACCCCACAGCGGCCTCGAAATCCTTGTCAAACCTGACAGGGTCAGGCATCTCGCTGAATCTGAGGAGCCGCAAATAATGAACTGTGGCAGCGGTGCGCACTCCTGGCCCAAATCCTGAAGAATGCGCCCGTACTTTGCGGTTGCGCATTGCCTGGCACTCATGAAAAATTCGGATTAATGGTGAATCTAATGTATCGACTTGCCCCGTTTAATACTGTCCCTGCCGAATTTGTGCTTGATTTCATCGGACACCTGGTCCAGTACCCGGCCTTTGGATTCGACTTCCGTTTCCTGCGCCGGGTCTGTTGCGTTCTCGGAAAATGTATCAAACAGGTCTGCCTGCATGGGTGCTTTTGACAATATCGCTTCATTGCCTGGCGGCTGAAAATTGGATACACCGACACCAATCAGCCGGATTGCAAAAGATTTATTCCGTAGTTCCTGTCGTAACAACTGTCTGGCGACTTTCCATAGTCGATTGGTCTGGCTGGTGCCATGCTCCAGACTGCGTGAACGGGTAATGGTTTTAAAGTCACTGAAGCGAATTTTGATGGTCAGGGTTTTACCTTTAATGCCGGTTTCCCGCAAACGATAGCCCACGCCTTCGGTGAGGTACAGCATAGTGGATTCGATGGATTGATATTGGCTGATATCCTGTGCAAAAGTAGTTTCCTGGGATACGGACTTGACTTCACTGTCCGGGGTGACGCTGCGATCGTCTATTCCATGGGCCAGCCGCCAGAGTTGTGCGCCATACTGTCCGAATAACCTGTCCAGCAACTGCGGCGATCTGGCTCTGAGATCGGCAACTTTTTTAATATTCAGCCTGGCCAGTATCGCATCCGCCGCTTTACCCACACCCCAGATTTTATTCACAGCAAGCGCATCCAAAAAAGCCTGCACCTGGTCGGGTTTAATAACGGTGAAACCGTCCGGTTTATCGAAATCGCTGGCCAGCTTGGCAACAAACTTGCTGGGTGCAATGCCAACCGACGCCACTAACCCAAGCTCATTTTTTATATCCTCTTTAATACGCCGCCCGATGCGGGCCGCATCTCCGTGGAGCAGTTCGCTGCCGCCTGGATCCAAAAATGCTTCATCCAGAGAAAGCGGTTCAATAATCGGCGTATAGCGGTAGAATATTGCACGAATCTGCCTGGAAATCTGGCTGTATAACTCGCCTCTTGGCTTGATAATCAATATATCTGGACATTTTTTCACCGCCGTGGCAGTCGGCATTGCGCTGTGAATGCCATATTTTCTTGCCGCATAGTTTGCGGCGGCTACCACCCCGCGGGATGATGGCTGACCACCGACAATCAAAGGTTTTCCTTTTAGTGCGGGGTTTTCGCGTTCTTCGACGGATGCGTAATAGGCGTCCATATCGATATGCAGAATCATGCTTGATCGACTTTCCTATGCGGCTGTATCGGTTGACCGGGTCGGGTACACTTCACGATTTTACCGGAACCGGTTCCTGATGATTCAACCGTACAGTAAAGCATCTTTCAATAATGCGGCCACGCTCCAGGTGTCTGATCTTGCATGCGTTCGCGGCCATCGTGCATTGTTTTCTGGTCTGAATTTTGACGTTCATAGTGGTTCGGCAGTACATATCGTGGGCGAAAATGGAGTCGGCAAAACCTGTTTGCTGCGTATTCTTGCCGGGCTCGGTCAATCTGAACAGGGTGTTGTGCGCTGGAATGGTAGCGATATTACCGAACATCCATCGGGTTATTATAGTGCGATGACTTACCTCGGACATAAAATTGGACTGCAAGAAAAATTAACCGTCAGGGAAAACCTGATTTTCCTGGATCATCTCGGGGCGTCCGCATGCGCAGTCACGGCCACCGAAAGTTTGAAAATTATGGATATGGACGGCTATGTGAATTCCCCGGTTTTTCAACTCTCGGCTGGCCAGCGACAGCGGGTCGGGTTGGTGCGGGTGCTGAGAAGTCATGCGCAGTTATGGTTACTGGATGAACCCGCCACGGCCTTGGATAATGCGGGCACAGCACTTCTCGAATATGCCATGGGAGTTCATATAAATGCCGGAGGGATTATCATCTATACCAGTCATCAAAATCTGGCGCATGGTGATAAAAACTATCAACAAATTGACTTAACTTAATGATATTAAAAAATAAAAATTCACTGTCCAGCGCATTTTGGATTATTTTATCCACAGATATTGCAGTATCAATCCGGCGTCCCGGCGGTGTATTTCACCCCATACTGTTCTTTATTATCACGGTGAGTTTATTCCCCATCGCCGTCAGCCCGGACCCTGAATTTTTACAAAAGCTGGCGCCGGGCATCATCTGGGTTGCCGCCCTGCTTGCTACCCTGCTCGCGCTGGACGGCATTTTTCGATCTGAATACGATGGCGGCAGCCTGGAATTACTAGTACTGAGTCCGCATCCGTTGACCGTACTGGTCATGGCCAGGGTTTGTGCGCACTGGATGGTCAGCGGCTTGCCATTGATCCTGATTTCGGCATTACTGGGGCTGATGCTGAATTTACCTGCCTGTGCATTTGCGGCCATGCTGGTCGGCCTTTTGCTGGGCACACCGGCCATGAGCATGATCGGCGCAATAGGCGCGGCCCTCACCGTTGGATTGCGCAAAAGCGGCGTGCTGCTGACTTTAATCATTATGCCGTTGTATGTGCCCATTCTGATATTCGGCACCCGTTCGATTCAATCTGCCGGCGCACAATTAAACTGGATTGGGCCGCTCTATCTGCTTGGGGCCATGTTGATTCTGTGCCTCACCCTGGCACCTTTTGCGATTGCCGCCGCATTAAAAATCAGCTTAAACTGAAGATATTGTGGATACTGCGCCAGGGTACACCACGTGGTTTAGGGTAAAATATCCTGCATCTCAGACACCAGAATCAGACTTTTTATCCGCTGTGCCAGCCCCGGGAAACCCGTCTACTCCTGCCGCTAAACCCTGGTTATGGTTGCATCGCTTCGGCTCTCCGGCCTATTTTTATGGCTTTGCAGAAAGATGGGCCTCCAGATTTGGTTTTTCAGCTTTGGTTTTATTCGTTATCGGCCTGTATTATGGATTGGTTGCTGCCCCGGCGGATTATCAGATGGGCCACAGCTACCGCATCATTTTTATTCATGCTCCGACCGCCTGGATGTCACTATTCACTTATGTGGTGATGGCCGCCGCAGCGGCCGCCGGATTAATCTGGCGCATTAAACTCGGTCATGCAGTGGCCCGGGGCTGTGCGCCATTAGGTGCGGCATTTACATTATGTGCGCTGGTTACCGGTTCCTTATGGGGGAAACCCACCTGGGGAACGTATTGGATCTGGGACGCGCGACTGACTTCGGAATTGATTCTGTTATTCCTGTATTTTGGTTATATGGCGCTGACCGGCGCCATAGAAGATCGCGCTACCGGGTCACGTGCCGGGGCATTGCTGGCCATGGTCGGGCTGGTGAATATTCCCGTCATCCACTATTCGGTGGAGTGGTGGAATACGCTTCATCAAGGGGCTACGGTGATGAAACTCGGGCGCCCCAGCATGGACATACAGATGCTGACTCCATTATTGATTATGTTCGCGGCCATCAATTTTTATTTTGCCGCAGCGCTGTTGAATCGCGTTCAATGTGAGCTGCTCGACCAGGAAAGGCAGACTCAATGGGTTAAAGACCGGATCAGAAACTGGGTTAACGGGCGAATTTCTGCAAATCAGCAAGATGAATCGCCCCGCCATTGAATTTTTTCATATTTGATCTTCTTATGGCTGAATTTTTTTATATGGGAGGACATGGTTTGTACATCTGGCCGGGCTATGCCCTGGTCGTGCTGGTATTTGCCTACCACTATTTTTCGCCTATACGCAGGCGAAGAAATATTTATCGCGCTTTATCCGCAAGTTATAAAAGAATACCCGACTGATCATGCAGCCCAAACGCAAACGACGACTCATCACCCTGTGCCTGATCCTGTCTGGCGTCAGCGCTGCGGTGGGGCTGACGCTGTCGGCGCTGAAACAAAATATTAATCTTTTTTTAAGCCCAAGTCAGATTATGGCCGGTGAGGTCCCGGACGAAACGCATATTCGCATCGGCGGCATGGTGGTTGACGGCAGCGTCAAGCGCAATCAGACAGACTTGAATGTCACATTTGATTTAACCGATACGGCCAGGGTCGTTACCGTTTCTTATTCAGGCATTCTGCCGGACCTGTTCCGGGAAGGACAAGGCATTGTCGCGCTGGGGAAAATGCAGGATGGACACTTTGTGGCCGATCAGGTACTAGCGAAACATGACGAAACCTATATGCCGCCCGAAGTGAGTGATGCGCTGAAAGCAGCGAATAAAAAGCAATATGGAGAGGCCGACCAGGGCCGATGATTTTGTGCATCATGACGATACGATGATTCCCGAACCCGGACATTTTTCTCTTGTTCCGGCGCAGGTTATCGGCCTGTTTCTTTCCATCCTGCCATGGACCGGGCTGTGACGATTTGAGTCCATGTTGAAGAAAACAATTTTACCCTTTGTGGTTTTTGTAATCCTGGTTGGATTTCTGGCCATGGGTTTGAATCGCGACCCTCGCGAAGTGCCGTCACCATTTATTGGCAAACCCGCGCCGGAATTTTCATTGCCACGCCTGTCCGCACCGGAAAAACGAATATCCAGCAAACAATTGCTGGGCGAAGTCTGGCTGTTTAATGTATGGGCCTCCTGGTGCGCCGCCTGCCTGGTTGAACATCCTTTGCTGAATCAGCTTTCCCAGGCAGATTTTGTGAAGATCATCGGATTAAATTACAAAGATACGCAGGTTGATGCGGATAATTGGCTGCAACAGCATGGCAACCCGTATGCCATGACCGGGTTCGACCGGCTCGGTGACGTTGGCATTGATTACGGCGTCTACGGCGTGCCGGAAACCTTTGTAATTGACAAGGCAGGGCTCATTCGCCTGAAACATATCGGACCATTAACCGGAAAAGATATTGAAGATACGATCATTCCGCTGGTTGAGAGGCTAAAAGGTGAAAATAGTTGAAGGCGCACTTTAATTCCCTGTGTCTGACCGCCGCCTTGTTGCTGGCGTTTTTCGGTTGTCCCGGGAACGCACAGGTTGATCCGGTTGAATTTGAAAATCAGGAACAACAATTACGCTATCAGAATATTATAAAGGAGCTGCGTTGTCTGGTTTGTCAAAACCAGAACCTCGCTGATTCCAACGCCGGTCTTGCCAAAGACCTGCGGCGTAAAACTTTTGAAATGGTAAGCCAGGGCAGACAATACGATGAAATCATTCAATATATGGTGGAACGATATGGTGAATTTGTGCTGTATCGACCGCGCATTACCGCCGCGACCTGGTTGTTGTGGTTCGCTCCGTTCATTTTTCTGGCCGGCATCATCGTGTTGGCGATGATTAAAATCAGGAAATCAAAACCGGCTTCGACGGCCAGTTTTACTGATGCAGAATTAGCCAAAGCCCGGTCATTGCTGGAAAGTCATCGTTCCCGGTGACTGGTTTTTTGCAATTCATACCTATTCGCCCGGTGCTATGCGGTGCAGATGCGATAGTTGCAACGCCTGATGAGCGACCTGCTGGTTGATCAGGTCCATTAAAGACGGCCATTTTATTCCCCGCACCTGTGTGAACAGGTCATGCGCTCCAGATTCCCAATGCAGAAATTGCAACGGATCAATTGATTTGCCCAGGTATCGGATTTCGTAGTGTAAATGTGGGGCAATACTTCTGCCGGTATTGCCGGAATATCCTAAAAGTTCTCCCTTGCGGATAATATCGCCCGGACTGACCAGCGATTCTTTAAGGTGGGCATAGCGGGTCTGGAAACCAAAATTGTGCAGCAGGACAACCCGGTTTCCGTTCAGGTCGGAATAATCAGAGTCGCTGACAATGCCGCTTGCTGTGGCGAACACTGGCTCGCCGGGTTTCGCCCGGATATCCACCCCTTTGTGAAAAGAACCGGTTTTTGTAACCGGATGAGTGCGCATTCCAAATCTACTGGTGATCTGTTCGCTTGCGGTGGGATATCCGTTCGGTATATTGTCATGTAGTATGCGTTCCTGACTTGCGGTTAATGAGGCCAGTTCTATGCGCGTTGTCAGGTCAGGTTCATCCCGATTCAATGCTTCATTCTCTATCCCGATTATCCCTTCAAGATGTTCCACCCTGATCCCGATTACCGAGTATTCCTGTTCTTTTGCGTTGTAGAATTTTCCAATACGTTTCATGCGCTGTTCCAGAGTAATATCCAGCCCATCGGTGTCCACACCGCTTGACCGTTCTATTTCCACCAGCGCTTTACTTATATTTTTTGATTGCTCAAGATGACTGGCGATGATTCGCTCAAGATTCAGGTTCGTGCTGTGCAGTGTATCCAGTTCATTGTGTAACTTTTGTGTTTGTGACGACAAGGACGAAACCAGGCCGTACTGAAATCCATTGGCAACGAGGGAAGCAGTTAGCACAATCAAGACAGCTACACCGGTCAATACAAGTGTTCGTTTTAGCGTGTCTTTAACAAAATAATGTCTGGAACCGGCGGTATCTGAAATGGTAATAGCGTAATGATTTTTCATGCTTTAATTTAGACAAGGTTTACACATTCCATGCGATACCGGACCGCCGGAAATTTTCCGAAAATTTACCAGGCATGTCCAGGCAGCCGGACCATTGAGAATACCGCATTCCGATTACAAGTAAAATAATCGCGCTGCAACCGGCCTGATTCATGGCGGATATTCGCTTGGGCCCGACCGGGAAACGGATTCTTTCATGCGACCTCTCAGGCCGCATATACCTAAACCCCGGCGGTCTAATCGCATATAATCCGGTGGATTCCGGTATTGTTTGGCGGCTGTCCATACCCTGAAAACACGCTGTAATTAGCACCACATTATGAATGATTTAGAAAAAATTATTACCGAGGCCTGGGAACATCGGGCCGAAATTACCCCGGCCACGGTGAGCGCCGGTCTGTCCCGGGCAATCGGGCAGACATTAGCACTCCTGGACGCCGGGAAAGTGCGGGTGGCAGAACCCGGACAAGGCGGCTGGCATGTCAATCAATGGCTGAAAATGGCGGTACTGTTGTCATTCAGAACGGCCAGTAACGCCTCCATTGACGCCGGATTTACCCGATACTATGACAAGGTTGCGCTCAAGTTTGATGGTTACAACGATGATGATTTTGCCCGCAGCGGATTCAGAGTTGTGCCGCCGGCCACAGTCAGGCGGGGCGCTTTTATCGCTCGGGATGTGGTCCTCATGCCCAGCTACGTGAATATCGGCGCTTATGTCGGGGCTGGCACAATGGTTGATACCTGGGCCACAGTGGGGTCTTGCGCACAAATTGGCGCCAATGTACATCTTTCAGGCGGCGTGGGAATTGGCGGCGTTCTTGAACCGCTGCAAGCATCTCCTACCATTATTGAGGACAACTGTTTTATTGGCGCCAGAAGCGAAGTGGTTGAAGGGGTGGTGGTCGGTGCGGGCGCGGTGTTGTCCATGGGCGTTTATATCGGACAAAGCACTCGCATACTGAACCGGTCCACCGGAGAAATCAGTTATGGATACATTCCGCCTGGTTCGGTTGTGGTATCCGGTTCCATACCCGCCGAAGACGGCAGTCACAGCCTGTATTGCGCGGTCATCGTTAAAACTGTGGATGAAAAAACCAGAAAAAAAGTGGGTATTAATGCCTTGCTGCGCAGCGTTTAGGCTGAACTAAGGATCTTTCGGGATACAGCGATCAAGGCAATACTGGAATTGGCAAATGGGGTTTGAATATAAAATGACGGCGGCCACGGACACAGGTCGGGTTCGCGCATCAAACGAAGACAGTATAAGAATAGTACCTTCAATCAATTTTGCCATTGTGGCCGACGGGATGGGTGGGCATAACGCCGGAGATATTGCCAGTCGAATGGCGGTAAATTCTTTATGCGAACATTTCGAGAACCAGGCCATGACCGGAAAGGAATTGGCAAATACGGTCTCTCTAAACACCCTGGCAGAGGCTTTTTCGGCGGCAAACAGTCTGGTTTATGCGAATTCGTATCAAATGAAAAATTGTGATGGCATGGGCACTACGCTGTTGGCAGCCTCTTTCCAGCCTGAAACCGTGAATATCGGGCATATCGGCGATTCAAGAATCTATTGTTTTTCCCACGGCGAGCTTGAGCAGCTTACTGTGGATCATACTCTGGCAGCAGAGTTGGGGTCTGTCAGCTCTGACTGGGAGATACCGGCGTACAGCCATCATGTACTGCGAAAAGCGCTGGGGATTGAACCCGGTTGCCACCCGGATTTTTTTACCGTGCTTCCACAGGACAATCAGATATTCCTGATGTGTACAGATGGATTAACGGGTGTGGTCAGCGACCAGGACTTGTCAACCATTTTAGCCTTGCGCGGGCATCAGCCGGAATATTGTGTGGAAACGATGATTGACGCCTGTCTGGAAAACGGGGCGCCGGACAATATCTCAATCGTCCTGATTTTTGTATCGAAAAGATAATGGTATGAATGTTACTGGCGAGAGCGGGAGTTGCCGGTATGGATAATCCAGGGCATGTCTGAACAATTCCCGCCTGGAATTTTCAGACATGCCCATGCGCAAACGCGATTTGCGCATGGGCCAAAAAATCAATGACCTGACGTCATTGATTCTGGTGATACAGGGCCCACGGGGTATTAATCAGAGGCTCCCTAGGTCGACGGGAAACTCGCCCGAATCAAGGCGCCGCCGAGTTCACTGGTTTCAATTGTAAGCTCGCCGTCATACCTTGCGATAATCTCTCTTGCCACGGCCAGCCCGATTCCCTGGCCGGGAGCGTGTTGATCGACCCTTGCCCCCCTTTGAAATACCGCATTTCTTTCCGATTTTGCAATGCCCGGGCCGTCATCGTGCACCGCAACGGTCAAGCCCGGATGGACTTCCCCGGCAACGGTTTGAATTGAAGTGTCATACCGCACCTGGGAGGCGGCCCACTTGCAGGCATTATCCATGATATTGCCCAACAGCTCGAACAGGTCGCTTTCATCGCCATAAAAAATCGCATTCGGTGTGATATGCCACTGCCGGTTGATTGCCTTGTCGGCATAGACTTTTGCCAAAGAATTATCCAGTTTCTTCAATACCATGGCCACATTTACCGCATTTTGCACCACGGAAAACTGCGATGAGGTGGCGCGTTTTAACTGATATTCAACGATTTTATTCATTCTCTCAACCAGGTCGCCGATGTTCTCCCGCTCCCGCTCATCGTTGACATTGGCAGCGTCCTTCTCGGTAATGCCTCTTATTACTGCCAGCGGGGTTTTTAAACTGTGTGCCAAGTCTCCCAATGTATTGTGATAGCGCGCCAGATTTTTTCTTTCGTTTTCGATAAACAGATTTATGCGTTTACTTAGTTGCGCTATTTCCTGTGGATACACGCCCAGGATTTTCTTTTGTCTGGCATGTTCAATCAGGTCCAGTTCCTGGGTCACCATTACCAATGGTTTCAAACCCCAACGCAGGCTGACTGCCTGCATCAATAACAAAAGCACGCCGGCCATCCCTAACCAGAATACCAACTCCTTACGATGCGAGCGAATAACCCGAATATAATTCTGGCTTTCATTAATAATCGACACGGTGAGCTCCACTTCCCTGTTTGAATTGAGTTCCCAGGCTATCCCGAAGCTGTAATAGAAAGGACTATCCAGTCGATTGGTAGTCTGGTAAAAGTTTTCCACGCCCGGGCGGGCAGTATGCAGGGAATCCAGTTGCACTCCAATAGAAGATTTGGAACGCCAGATTATTTCGCCGGAACCATCAAGAATGACCGCATACAATCCAGAGCTTGGCGAGATCAATCGACTCTCCGGCATACGTGCTGGAATGATCAGATTGCCCTGTTCATCGATTTCCAGCGCAGCCAGCAGCGCATTCACCTGGGTTTTTAACTGATTTTTAACAGATACCTTTGCGCTGGATTGAAAGGCCCGGTCCAAGGCCACGCCCGCCAGCCCCAGAAATGCAGCAAGGGTAAAGGTTGATGATATAAGCAGTCGTTTTCTGAGGGATAAAGTACTCACTTAGGTTGTTGCAAAACGATAGCCGCGCCCCCGCAGCGTTTCGATGGGATTGAGTTCGCCCGCCGGGTCAAGTTTTTTTCTTAACCGGCCAACGAATACTTCAATCACATTGCTGTCACGGTCAGCATCCTCTTCGTACAAATGTTCAGTAAGCTCCATCTTTGATACCACTTTGCCGGCATTCATCATTAAATAATACAGCAACCGGTATTCGAATGCGGTGAGTGCAAGGCACTGCCCGCTTACAAATACGTCCTGGCTGCGTGTATCCAGCTTAATTTCACCATTTTCCAGGGTAGGTGCGGCGTGGCCCGCAGAACGTCTGATTAAAGCTGAAACCCTGGCCTGCAATTCTTCAAAGTGAAATGGTTTCGCCAGATAATCATCTGCGCCTGCTTCCAGTCCCTGCACTTTTTCCTGCCAGCGTGATCTGGCGGTTAGTATGATTATCGGAAAAGTTCTGCCCGCTTCGCGCAGTTTTAGGATCACTTCCAGCCCGGACATTCCGGGCAGCCCTATGTCGATAATAGCCAGATCAATGGGATATTCCATGCCATAGTAATATCCATCCTCGCCATTATTCGCCCAGTCCAAGGCGTATCCGTTCTGGCGAAATTTTTCGGCAAGCTGCTGGCGCAAATTTAATTCATCTTCGACGATCAGAATTCTCATTATTCCAACCGCCTCAAATTCGGGTTGTCAGGATCAATGTTTATGATTTTCACCTTGCCACCCTGCCCCAACAGTTTGAATCGAAAGTAAAGAATACCAGTGGTTTTTTTTCTCGGACTGGCGTCCAGAATTTGCCAGCTTTTATATTGCCTGATTTGCTGGGCGACTTCATGGATGCTCACCGTCGCTGCGCCCTGATTATCGGCATCCAGGGCATGGCTAAAATTGTTGCTGATGGACACAGCGGCCAGCAGCAAAATGATGATGCAGCGAATCTGCAATCTGGATATCACGACTAAAACCTGTATGTACGGATTAGGAATTGAACCGGTTCAATAATATGCTCCGATCAACAACGTCTTCGAAAAAACATCAGCCCGACGCTATTTGACCGGTACGACGTTAACACTCACCCTGATCGTACTGCCAGGATCATGCCGGGTGCGCGTGGTATAGACCTGTCCGTTGTATTGATAAGTCACCTGGTAACCTTCCAGACGTTCTTCAGAATGATATTGGTCAACCACCTTGCAGCGCTGCTGGTAGCGGGTTTCTCTGGTATGTGCGCGGTTTCGATGGCTTTGATCATGACCTACCGATGCCCCCAGCACAGCCCCAGCAACCGTTGCCGCATCCTTGCCGCGGCCTTTGCCGAATTGATAACCAACCGCCGCACCCACCAGTGCACCGAAGATTTCACCCGTATGCGAACGATGTCGACTGGCTGGAACCGCCTCCTGCCAGCATTGTTCTATGGGGATATTGATTTGCACAGCACGATAAATCGGATTCGCGCTTAACACCTGCGCTTCGTAAATTTTACCGCCTGAAGCGTAATTCGCCGCATTACCTGAAGCGGAAAAAATCATGCCCGGCACGGTTAGCACAACCAAAAGTTTTCGCAGTTTCATTTTCAGATTCCTCAATATAAGTGATACATAATAAAGAAGTGACACAAAAGCGGGAAGCCATTTCCCATCGCGTGACTCTAAACCGGGAGCATGAACCTGAAATGAATATCAAGCGAGTCTGCCCCAAAAAACCTGCTCATCACGCATTAAAAATAAAGCTTCAGGACATTTTGCCAGCTAATTACCGGATTGTTTGACCTCCAGAAGTTCGATATCAAACAACAGCGTTTCGTTCGGGCCGATTGACTGACCTGCGCCCCTTTCCCCATACGCCAGCTCAGAGGGTAATACCACGGCCCATTTGTCTCCGGGTTTCATTAACTGCAGAACTTCCTGCCATCCGGGAATGATAGAGCCTAATGCGAATGTTACCGGTTCGCCCCGGGCATAACTGCTGTCAAATACCGTGCCGTCCACCAGCGTACCCTGATAGTGTACGACCACGGTGTCGGAGGCATTCGGGCTGGCGCCATTGTCGTCGCCAGAGTTGACAACGGCATACTGCAGCCCACTTTCGGTAACCGTGACACCGTCCCTGGCCTGGTTGGTTTCCAGATAGGCCAGTCCCTGGGCAATTTTGGTCTTTGCTGCTGCCTCAGCTTCTGCCAGTTGCGCCTGCTGTCGCCGCTGCATAATTTCTTCTACTTCTTCCGGGCTCAATAATGGTGGTTTCCCGGCGACTATGGTGGACAATCCCGCCACCAGGATATCCACATCAATGCCGTCCTGATTCTGGAACTGTTGAATTAGTTGTGCACCAATCAGACTGCCGATGGCATAACTGAATTTTTTGTCATCGCTATCCAGACTAACCGCATCCTGGGCAAATACAGGCTGCATGAATAAAGAAAACAGAATGAAAGACAGGGTGGTAAATGGTTGGTTAGGCATGGTATTTCCCGGGTTGGTATGGGTTAAAGGTTCAGGACAGATCAAATATTTCAAGCGCTTCTTCAATACGCCGCAGTGCGATGATATCAAGCTCAGACATACCCGGCTTGGGCGTATTGGCGGCCGGTATCAGCGCCCGGCGAAATCCAAGTTTTTCTGCCTCTTTAAGGCGTTCCATTCCGCGCTGCACCGGGCGCAGTTCACCAGATAATCCCACTTCGCCGAATACGATCAAATCGCTGCCAATCGCTTTATTCCTGACGCTGGACAGTATCGCCATCAATACGGCAAGGTCGGCGCCGGTTTCTGCAATGCGCACACCGCCCGCCACGTTGGTAAACACATCGCAGCTGTTTAACGAAATTCCGGCATGTCGATGGGCGATGGCCAACAGCATGGCGACGCGATTTTGCTCAAGGCCAACACACAGTCTCCCTGGATTGGCTGAAGCGCTGTCATCAACCAGCGCTTGAATTTCCACCAGCAACGGCCGGGTTCCTTCCTGGGTGGCGAGTATCACACTGCCTGGTTTTTCTGCACCGTGCTTACTGACAAACATGGCTGAAGGATTATTTACGTCTTTCAAACCCTGCTCTGTCATAGCGAATACGCCTATTTCATTGACCGCGCCGAATCTGTTTTTAACGGCCCGAATCAAACGAAAGCTATTCGCGCTTTCACCTTCAAAATACAGCACGCTGTCCACCATGTGCTCCAGTATGCGCGGGCCGGCCAATGCGCCCTCCTTGGTAACATGGCCCACTAAAATCACACAGCAGCCGCTGTGTTTTGCATATCGAACCAGCCTGGCCGCACTTTCTCTAACCTGGGAAACACTGCCCGGCGCAGCGGTCAATAAATCACTGTAAAACGTCTGGATGGAATCAGCCACCAATACCGTGGGGGATGCGGTTTGCGCACTGTCCAGCAATGTCTCCAAACGGTTTTCTGCCATGATTTTCAAGCCGTCCGCGTCCAGCCCAAGCCGGCGGGCACGCATTGCGATTTGCTCTGCGGACTCTTCTCCAGTTACATACAGAACCGGATATGTCCGGCCTATTGTGCATAGCTGCTGCAATAACAGGGTTGATTTTCCGATGCCCGGGTCGCCGCCGATCAACACTGCGGAACCCGGCACCAGACCACCCCCCAATACCCGGTCAAATTCTTTACTGCCGCTGGATATTCGAGAGACCTTCCCAATAGAAATTTCACCCAGCGTTTGCATCCGCGCTTTCGACGCGAATCCCGAGAATCGCCGACCGGGTTCAGACTCCTTTTGTACCTGCTGCTCCAGCATGGTATTCCATTCGCCACATTCGCCACATTGCCCCGACCACTTTGCGCTGTTTGCACCGCATTCGGAGCAAAAGTAAACGAATTTTATTTTTGCTCTGGACATTGAAATCTGAAAGTCAATCCGCAAACAATGATCAATTTACCGCGATTCTGGGAATGCGGGTGGTTACCTTGCACAGCAATTCATAAGGTATGGTACCGGCCCAGTCAGCCACTTCTTCCACATTTAAACCATGCCCCCATAAAGTGACTTCGTCGCCCACACTGGCATCCACCAGCGCTGTTATATCCACTGTAATCATATCCATGGAAATCCGGCCTATGACAGGCGCACGTTTTCCCTTGATCAAAACGCATGCCCTGGCATCCACCAGATACGGATAACCATCGCCATAGCCGAAACCGACCATGGCAATTCGGGATTTACGCCGGGTGCGATACACCCCGCCATAACCCACAGGCTGGTTCGCGTCGATCACCTTTATCGCGATTAACCTGGCTTGTAGCTGCATAACCGGGCGCAAATCAAATTTATATCGGGCGCTGTCAGCACTGTCTTGCCCACAGGGCAGCGCACCATAAAGAATCAACCCCGGACGTATCCACGCATAATGCGTATCCGGCCAAAGCATCATCCCCGCAGAATTTGCCAGACTTTTTTCGCATTTGAATTTGCCCACAGCCGAACTGAAAACCGTCAGTTGTTTATTCGTATAATTATCGCCAAACTTGTCCGCATTGGCCAAATGCGACATTAACCGCAAAGATTTTACCCGTCCAGATTTTTCAGGGTCCTATAAACCTCTGGAAATTCTTTTACATCAAGCCCCAGCCGATTCATGCCGCTGTCGACTTTAATCCACACCGATAAAGGCGTCCCCTGCCAGGCTTGAAGCCACCGCACTTGTTGTCGGTTGTGCACCACCACATCCATATTGTACTGCTCGAAATACGGTAGCTGCCCCTGATGCCATAATTCGGATAATACCGCCACGGGTCGATCTTCCTGAACATTTCGACACTGCATACCTTCGGCGATTGTGGCCACCGCAAAACCATCTATATCCCGGTGAATAGCGCGACAAACGGTTGCCAAGCCGTGACCATAAGCATCCGCCTTGATGACCGCCATCAACTTTGCGCCAGGCGCCCCGGAACGAATCTGGTTTATATTGTGGCGCAGCGAATCCAGTTCAATGATGGCGCGGGCGCGCCATGCGGTATCTAAATGCGGGTGCAAAGTCACGAAATGTCGTTTTGAGTCTGTTCAGGCTAACCAAAATACTGGGAAGTAAAGTTTTCGAAGCGGATGAATTCGCCGCGAAATGTCAGTTTTGTGGTGCCAATCGGCCCGTTCCGCTGTTTTCCAATGATGATTTCCGCCACTCCTTTTTGCTCCGTATCCGGGTTGTACACCTCGTCGCGATAGATAAAAAAGATAACATCCGCGTCCTGTTCAATGGCGCCGGATTCGCGCAAATCCGACATCACCGGGCGTTTGTTTGGGCGCTTCTCCAGACTGCGGTTCAATTGTGACAGCGCGAGAATAGGAATATGCAATTCCTTGGCCAGAATTTTTAACGAGCGCGTGATTTCGGAGATTTCCGTGGCCCGGTTTTCGTTGCTGTTTGTGGCCTGCATAAGTTGAAGGTAATCTATAACTATCAATCCTAAATTATTGTTTTCACGAACTATTCTTCTCGATCGTGACCGCAGATCCAGGCTGTTAAGCCCTGCTGAATCATCCACAAATATGTGTGCTTTATCGAGCAGCCCCACGGCTGAATTTAACCGCGGCCAATCCTCATCTGCGAGCCGCCCGGTGCGCACTTTATTGAAATTGATTCTGCCCAGAGAAGCAAGCATACGCATCGCCAGTTGTTCACCCGGCATCTCCATACTGAATACTGCCACCGGTAATTTTTTTTCAACCGCAACGTATTCTGCAATATTCATGGCGAATGAAGTCTTGCCCATAGACGGCCGACCCGCAACAATGACAAGATCTCCTGACTGCAGCCCCGAAGTCATACTATCTATATCCGAGAACCCGGTCGAGACGCCGGTTATGGCTTCCTTTGATTCATATAATTCTTCTATCCGGTCAATGGAGCGAGCCAGCAAATCCTGAATCGAGGTAAATCCCTGTCGGCTGCGGCCGTCCCGTTCAGAAATCTCGAATACCAGTTTTTCAGCATGGTCGAGGACTTCTCTGGGGGTACGGCCCTGGGGACTGTAGGCGCTATCCGAAATATCATTGGCCGCCGCAATCAGCGACCGCAAAATCGCTCGCTCGCGTATAATTTTTGCATAAGTGAGAATATTGGCCGTGCTGGGCGTGTTATGCGCCAGGGAACCGATATAGGCCAACCCCCCCACATTTTCCAGATTGCCTTCGGACTCCAGCCATTCAGATGCGGTGATAACGTCCGCCGGGTCGCCAGCGGCTTGCAGACCCGAAATTGCGCCGAAAATCAAACGATGATTCTGGCTGTAAAAATCCTGCAAACCCACTTCATCCATCACTTCATACCATTTCCGGTTGTCTAACAAAAGTCCGCCCAACAACGACTGCTCCGCCTCTAATGCCTGGGGCGGCAATTTAGGCGAACTGGTCAGACGATGCGCGGTTTCAGCCAACTTTTGCTGCTTGAAATGGAATAACTGATATTCACCAGAGGATAACGGAGTTCAGCCTGGCTGTCATCGGCGGTACGGCTTCAGGGATAAAAAATGCCCTGCGGGTTTATCTGAAATTTATGCCGTGCCGGGCGATTTGTTGCGGGCCGGTTTCCGCAGGCGCCCCACATAAGAGGTGCCCTTGCAACAATATGAATTACGGCAATATCGACTGGCTTTCCGCAGTATCATCAGATTCGCGGGCATGATCAGACGAATTCCCGGTTGAACCGCCGCCACCCTGACCACCCTGTACGATGACTTTTACAGTAAAGCGGACTTTCGGGTGAAGAACAACCTCGGCCGCAAACTCACCGATATGCTTAATCGGCCCATCCGGCTGGGTGATTTCAGATTTCTCAATCAATGTGCCGGCTTCAGTCATTGCGGCTGCAATGTCAACGGCAGAAACCGAACCGTAAAGCTGACCTTGATCACCACACAGCCGAACCAGGGAAATTTCTTTAATCGCCAAATCGGCCCGTGCCCGGGCGCCATCCAGACGCTTGCCTTCTGCCTGGGCCAGTTGTCGCTTTCTTTCTTCTACCTGGGCTTTTGCATCAGCCGTCGCCAACACCGCCTTTTTTTGCGGCAACAGAAAGTTTCTTGCATAGCCGTTTTTAACCCTGACCAGATCGCCCAATTCACCGACGTTTCGGATTTTTTCCAATAGAATAATTTCCATGTCATCACCTAGTTGTCATGCTGGTCGGTATATGGAATAAGCGCCAGGAATCTGGCGCGCTTGATCGCGGTGGCCAGCTGCCGCTGAAAATGCGCCTTGGTACCGGTACTTCGGCGCGACAGTATTTTCCCGGTTTCACTGATATTCGTGGTGAGAATATCCATGTCTTTATAATCAATAGACTGGATGCCCTCCGCCGTAAATTTACAAAATCTTGGGCGGCGTTGAAATTTACGATTCATTGTTTGTCCTCCGCTTCTTCTGTGGCTTCATCATCTTCAGGGGAGTTCTCCGTTATTTCAGCAAATTCCTCTTCGGATACTGTTTGCTCTGCGTTCATCAGCGCATGTTTTTCATTAATTTCCGCTTCCCTGGCGTCTTCTTTTGCTTTGGCCACGGCCATTGGAGAATCTTCGGTAATCGCATGTCTTCTGCGAATTACCAAATGACGCAGGATAGAGTCATTGAACCTGAAATTCTTTTCGATTCCCCGCAAAACATCAAGCCCACATTCTATGTTGACCATAATATAGTGTGCCTTATGCACATCATTGATCATATAAGCCAGACGCCGACGGCCCCAGTCTTCTATTCGATGCACCCGGCCCTGGCCTGAAGTAATCATTTCCTTGTAACGGTCAATCATGGCCGGCACTTGTTCGCTCTGGTCAGGATGAACCAGAAACACAATTTCGTAATGTCGCATTATTGCTCCCTGTGAGTTTAATCTTCCTGCCCGGGCCTAAGCCATCTGGCCCAAAAAGCAGTGAAGAAAGGAGTGAGTGTGGAATTTCGGGTGGCGATTCTATATGAAGCAAAAGGGCTATACAACCCACTGTGCAGGCTCAATACCTATGCGGCAAATCAGGTTGTCTGGATGAAATTGCTGATAACAGTCAGCGCTGTGCGGGTGTGCAGGCAGGCTTTAATTGACCAATGCAGTGTCTGATCCAATACCGCCGGCTGGTGGGCCCGCCAGTGCCCAACCATATTCCCTGGGTATTTCCAGATCAAGTTGCGCGGCGGCTATTCTTCTCCGTTAGTACAGCTTGTCGATACCTGTAGTGGTTTGCCAGTCTCTATTAAGCGAGCAAGTCTTCAGCCCGCCTGGACGCCAATCGCGCCACAATCTCAGCGGCCAGCATAGATTCGTATTTGTAAACCCGAACACAGTCATGGATACAGCAGACTGGTTCAGGGATATTCTCCATACGTGCAGTGAGTAGTAGAATTAATTGGGCTGGTTCCGGGCAGGGTTGGCAAACACATTCACCAGAAAAAACGGGGGTGCACAATGCATACATATACAACGATGTTGGTGGTACTTGTTGCCATTTCTTTCGTTCTCGCTGCGTGTGGAGGGGGAGGGAGTGGGGGTGGTGGACTGGTGTTGAGGCCAGACCCGCCGTCAAAGGTTGACCGCAAGGTTGATCCTGTGGTTGACACAAAGCCGAAGGTTGACACCAAACCAAAGGTGGACACTAAGCCGAAACCGAAGGTTGACCCTAAGGTTGAACCCAAGCCGAAGCCCGTAGTGGTGCCTGATCTGCCCAATCCGCTGTTTGGACAAGAAGCTCTCCATCGAAGAATCCATGAAAATGGAGGATTCAAGGGGAAGCTGGCTGTTGAAGGTTCTCGGCAACATGAACACGGCGCACTGATGCTGCGTGTCATAAAAGAAGAGGGCATTCCAGAGGAAAACATCCAGCTAGTTCCGTTTTCTCGGAGACAGGATGCGCTGGTTGAGTTCTTTGAAGAGGAAGCGTATCGCACCCTGAGAGGGCAGACCAAAGTATTGGTGTTGCCTCTTCTTGCACCCCTAGACCAGCGAAAGAGTGTACAGCTGCTCAACGAAAACGACATTTTTATTTCCCAGGCAGCGGGCAACACTCTGACGGTTGATCCAAAGAGAGGAGTGGAGAAAGATCTCTGGAACCCCAACCACAAGTACTGGAAGACCGGATGGCATGGAGGTGGGGGGCGTATGGAAACATACAATTTCTACCTCAATGAGGTCTTTCCTACAGACAAGGTCGCCATCGCTGTGGTTGCAGCTAAAAGAAATGCTGGTAGTCCGGTACAGCACTCCGCATCTAATTCTGTAATTTGCGGAGATGCAGCACGATGGTGTTTTACTGTGGTGTACCCACTAGAAAAAACACGCCCAGATGGCACATCCGATGCCTCAGGGCGTCTCGGGGCCATTGCATTCTATATCCGCCAGTTAGAAGGAATGACGGCGGAACGAACGATGCAAACCCTGCGTGCTTGTGCCAAAGACCTCGGGGAACCGGGTGTTGACCGAGTATTCGGGAATGGCGAAGTGAGTGTTGACTGTAGCCAAGTCAAAGGCAGGGCAGTGGCAACGCTGTCAAATGCAGTTCAGCAGTCGGTGAGCTTGGCGCAGGTGACGGCATTCAATGCATCACCAGCCACTATTCCGCAACAGTCCCTCGGCTTGGCTGGGCATGAAGATCCCTCGCTGGTAACACCTCTTGTGGTGAAATCAGCGACAACGGGCGAATCCTCCTTTGCAGGAGCGCGTGCAAATCTAGGAGGAGGGTTTTCCTTCTCGTATCTGGAACCCACGCGTACTGTTGCAATAGGACACACCAATGAGTTTGGTCCTCTCCAACTCTCTCTCTATGGAGGGAGTGGGGACAATCCTCTTGGAGTGCACTCTCCCTATCGGGGAGAATGGCAGTGCTCAGTTTGTCCAAGCTGCCGTGAAAGCGGCTGCGTGGGAAACAGAGCAATCGCTCGTTGCCCTGTCTGCCTCCTATGGAGAGGACTTTGGGCATAGCCAGTTCCACTCTGCCGCGGCAGAGTTTGGAGTTTCTGCTTCTCACAAGGTAACAGAAACATCCACTCTCTCTGGCAGTGGGGCACAAAATACTCTCAGCAACCGCCGGTCTACCTGGCTACCACGCAGCAGGGGCAGGGAAAACTTCTGCAACCGCAGAAGAAAGCTCTGTTCATGTCGGGTTCAAAGCCAAGTTCTGATCGGGCTAGCGAAACGCCCCCATCCATTGCGGATGGGGGCGTTCTTTTTTATATACTGTGCCGACGGGTGGAATTGAGTCCCACGCTGACTTCCCCGTATCACCATTGGGCTACCGCACTCTACTCACCGCTTATTCTTCTTCTTTTTAATTATAAATTTGTTTGACATGCTCTTTATAAGACACCGCTAATCTGCCTGTTTTAATTTTATTTGCTGTTTCTTTAACTTCCAGTTCGATAATACCGGTTGTTTTTTCGATTTTATGAATCGAATATAACCACGACCATGGGTAACATTTTCAGGCATTTTGGTTTTAAAGATACGGCCGCCAACAAACACCACCACTGACTAGGCCGTGTTGACGAATTGTAGGGACATCCCCCCGTGGTTGTCCTTCATCATAGACAGGCACGGGGGGATGTCCCTACACCCTCGGCACGGGGGGATGTCCCTACCCTTGACGCCGGGGCGGGGGGCTGGCCGGGTTTGATGTCGTCAAAATTGATTCAATCCGCGACCAGATCACATCGGTGACCCGTATACTCATCACGACCCTACTCAAAACTGTTGTGGGATACAATTATTAATAATTTGATAATTCGTCAACACGACCTAGCCCCAATAGGGATTCCAGGGTTTTTACGTGCTTATAGTTTTGATGCAGGGAATTTTGAAACCTGCCTGGATGTCTGTGTATTTTTTGAGTTCATGTTTTTTGATTGGGATTACCGAATATCTATCCTTTCATATTTTTTGTTTCGACTACGAAAACACCATACCTTGAAACAATAATGTGATCAATTTGAGTAGTACCCTTTTGCGCAGGCAGAGTTGCATTGTTTATAAGATGATATTCATTCCTGTTCAGGAATATTTTCGCAGCAATGTTGACCATGCACTCACCCAATACCCCTTTAAACCACGCAGATTTGGCTATGATGATTAATGCCAACAGAATAAAAAAAGGTATAAACAAATGTGCCGGATACGCCTCTATAATTTGATTCAGGATTGACTCAAAATTCATTTAATGTCCTCTTTTCTTGTCACATAGTGCTTCGCAGTCAATTATATAGCGCAGCGGCCAGCTTCAGGCAGTCGAGTTTATGTGATTATCAGGTTGTTAAACAGGAAACCAGAATACCAGACATCGTCAAATCGATGAAAAATCGCCAATACAAAACCCCCGAATTCTAATCGGTGCGATCACCCCGCATTGATTTTTCCTGAATTCAGGATAATTCACAAAGCAGTAAGTGATTGTATTTTTACCATCGGAAAACCTAATGGGTATGTTCAGCCATGTTAATATTTGTCTCAAGACAACTCAAACTCTGCCCATATATAGATAAAATCAGGTTATGCCAGATATAGAAAAACCCGTGGATACTGCCCGTGGATACTGATGCAGTCGAAACCGGCGAATGGCTGGATGCGCTGGCTTCGGTGATTGCAACCCAGGGGCACGAGCGTGCCCATTTCCTAATCGAAACCCTGATAGATCAGGCCCGGCGGTCGGGCGCCCATATCCCGTACCGGGCCAATACCGCCTACCTGAATACCATTCCGGTTCATCAGGAACAGCCAAGCCCGGGCGACCACGGCCTGGAGCGGCGGATTCGCGCCCTGATTCGCTGGAACGCCATGGCCATGGTGGTCAGAGCGAACCAGATATCCTCAGAATTGGGCGGGCATATCGCCAGCTTTGCCTCCGCAGCCACCCTCTATGATGTCGGTTTCAATCATTTCTGGCGAGCCGGCACGCCGGATCATTTGGGCGACATGCTGTTCATCCAGGGGCACAGCGCGCCGGGGATTTATGCGCGCGCCTATCTGGAGCGGCGAATCCATAAAGAAGACCTGCGGCGGTTTCGTCAGGAAGTCAATGGCGCCGGCCTTTCCTCTTACCCGCATCCCTGGCTGATGCCGGATTTCTGGCAATTCCCCACCGTATCCATGGGACTCGGGCCGATTATGGCCATCTACCAGGCGCGCTATATGAAGTATCTGCATAATCGCGGACTGATTGATGCCAAAGACCGTAAAGTATGGGCGTTTCTGGGCGATGGCGAAATGGATGAGCCCGAATCCACCGGTGCACTCTCCATCGCCGGTCGGGAAGATCTGGATAATCTTGTTTTCGTAGTCAACTGCAACCTGCAGCGACTGGACGGGCCGGTGCGCGGAAACGGCAAAATCATTCAGGAACTGGAGAGTGATTTTCGCGGCGCCGGCTGGAATGTGATCAAAGTAATCTGGGGCGGATACTGGGACAAGCTGCTGGCTCGGGATGATCAGGGTTTGCTCAAACAGCGTATGGAGGAAGCCGTTGACGGCGAGTATCAGGCATTCAAGGCCAATGACGGCGCCTATGTGCGGGAAAAATTCTTCGGCACAAATCCGGCGTTAAAAGCCATGGTTGCGAACATGACCGACGAAGATATTTTTCGTTTGAACCGGGGCGGCCACGACCCGCACAAAGTCTATGCCGCCTATCATGCCGCCAGCCAACACGCCGGCCAGCCCACCGTGATTCTGGCCAAAACCGTCAAAGGCTATGGCATGGGTGAAGCCGGCGAAGGCCAGAACACTACCCATCAGCAAAAGAAAATGGGCGAAGAAGCGTTGTTCGCATTTCGCGACCGATTCAATATTCCATTGACCGATGAAGAAGTGATCAAGGCGCCGTTTTATCGCCCCGCAAAAGATTCGCCAGAGACCGAATACCTGCTGGAGCAGCGACGGGAGCTGGGCGGGTTTTTGCCTGCCCGGCGGAATCTGAGCGGAGCGCCTTTCAAGATGCCCGAGTTATCGATTTTCGACTCCCAACTGACGGGTACGGGTGATCGGGAAATATCCACCACCATGTCATTCGTTCGTATCCTTTCCGCGCTGGTGCGGGACAAGCACCTCAAAAAACTCATCATCCCGATCATTCCCGACGAGTCCAGGACATTTGGCATGGAAGGAATGTTCCGACAACTCGGCATTTATTCGCCGAAAGGACAATTGTATGAACCCGTGGATTCCGCTCAACTGATGTTTTACCGTGAAGATAAAACCGGTCAGGTATTGCAGGAGGGTATTAATGAAGCGGGTGCCATGTCGTCCTGGATTGCCGCCGGGACGGCCTATAGCAACCACGATATATGCACCATCCCTTTCTATATTTTATATTCCATGTTCGGATTCCAGCGCATAGGCGACTTGTGCTGGGCGGCTGGAGACAGCCGTGCGCGTGGATTTATCATGGGCGGAACCGCCGGGCGCACCACGCTGGCCGGGGAAGGACTGCAACACCAGGACGGACACAGTCTGATATTGGCCGGCACTATACCCAATTGCATTTCATACGACCCGGCCTATTGCTACGAACTGGCGGTCATCATTCACGATGGATTGCGCCGCATGTACCAGCAGCAGGAAAGCATTTATTACTACATTACCGTGATGAATGAAAACTATGCCCATCCTGCAAAGCCGGACAACGCCACGGAAGGTATATTGCGCGGAATGTACTTACTCAAACGGGTGGGCAAGCAGAAAAATAAAATCAAGGTACAGCTTCTCGGCAGCGGCGCCATATTAAGAGAAGTCGAAGCGGCGGCTGAAATGCTGGATCAGGAATACAATATCAGCGCCGACGTCTGGAGTGTAACCAGCTTTAATGAATTGGTCCGGGATGGTCAGGACACCGAGCGACACAACAGACTGCATCCGCACCAGACACCCAGACAGAGTTTTGTGGAAATGAGTCTGGGCAACACCACGGGCCCGGCAATCGCCGCAACCGATTATATGCGGCTGTATGCGGAGCAGATTCGCGGCTTTGTGCCCAATCAATATTATGTGCTTGGAACCGATGGTTATGGCAGAAGCGATACCCGTAAAAAATTAAGAACATTTTTCGAGGTGGATCGCAGCCATGTCACCGTGACCGCGTTGAAAGCCCTGGCCGACCAGGAAGCCGTCACCCGCCAGCAGGTAGAAGATGCCATCGCCAGATATGGCATTGACCCGGAAAAACCGAATCCCGCTACGCTGTGACAACGCAAAATGGCTGAAATCAAAGTTCCCGATATTGGCGATTTCGATGCGGTGGAGGTGATCGAAATCCTCGCGCGTGTTGGTGACGTGGTGTGCGCGGAAGACCCGCTGCTGACCCTTGAAAGCGACAAAGCGACGATGGAAATCCCCGCTCCAGGGAATGGCACGATAACGGAAATAAAAATCGCGGTGGGTGAAAATGTTTCCGAAGGCATGGTAATCATGCGCATGGATGCCGATAGGACAGCGGAAGCGGAAGCTGTCTCACCAGAAGGAATTGAACCTGGGGGAAAAAGCCCTCCCGGAATTGCATCCGCAGTTGATCAGTCGGCCAGTGAACCGATTGTTCAGCCAGTTATTCAGAAACACATACCCCCAACCTTACCAGCTTATCCAGCGGAATCTGGCGGATTACTGGCGCATGCCAGTCCAGGGGTGCGTCGGTTTGCCAGAGAATTGGGCGCGGATGTAAACCAAATCAAAGGCACTGGCCGCAAAGCGCGAATAGTCAAACAGGACGTGGTTGACTGGGTCAAGCAACAACTCTCTGCACCATCACCTGCGTCCCCGCTGCACCGCGCATCCGCCGGGTTCGGCATTCCACCTGTTCCTGATATTGATTTTTCACAATTTGGCGAGATCGAAAAGCGCACATTATCGCGAATTAAAAAATTGTCCGGCCCGCACTTGCAACGGGCCTGGTTAAATATTCCCCACGTCACCCATCACGATGAAGCGGATATCACAGAACTGGAGACATTCAGAAAGTCGCTGAAACAGGAAGCCGAAAATGCAGGCATTAGAATTACCCTGCTGTCGTTTGTAATGAAAGCCCTGGTCGGTGCGCTGAAGAAGTATCCTGATGTAAATGCGTCTCTCGCTGCCAATGGTGAAACGCTGATACTGAAAAAATATTACCATATCGGCATCGCCGTGGATACTGTCAATGGATTGGTGGTGCCGGTGATACGCGATGTGGACAGAAAAAGTATTTTCGATCTGGCGCGAGAAATGGCAGACATCAGCACAAGGTCGAGAGACGGAAAAATCACCCCCGATGACCTGAAAGGCGGCTGTATCAGCATATCCAGCCTTGGTGGCATCGGTGGAACGGCCTTTACTCCCATCGTCAATGCCCCTGAAGTTGCCATACTGGGCGTATCGAGATCGAAGATGACGCCAGTCTGGAATGGGCAGTCATTCGTCCCCAGACTGATGCTGCCGCTGGATTTATCCTATGACCATCGGGTCATCGACGGCGCCCAGGCGGCAAGATTTGTAGCTTGCCTGACCCGGTCATTCGAGGATGTGCGCAGACTGTCTTTATGAACCGCTTAGGAGTTCCATTCCTGTCTGTCACCGGCAATATTTATGACCGGGCTGATTGAAATCAGGGCACCCGATTTAGGGGAATTTGAAAACGTTCCGGTAATTGAAATATTGGTAAAGGTCGGCGATGTCATCGCATTGCATGACCCGCTGGTTGCCATTGAAAGTGACAAGGCCAGCATGGAAGTTCCCGCCAGCCATGGCGGCCTGGTGAAGGAGATTAAAATTGCAGTTGGAACCGAAATTTCTTCAAATCAGGTGCTGTTACTGATCGAACCGGACGCAACAGATTCCCTGGTTGCCGAACAATCAGAGCAGCAGGTCGAATCCAGTCGTCCCGGGTCAAAAACCAGTGCGCCGGTGAAATTGCTGACGGATGCTGAATCTCCTGCACAGTCGGCGAAAACAGCGCATCTCGCTAAAGGGAGCAAACACGCGGAGTTGGTGGTATTGGGATCAGGTCCCGGCGGCTATACTGCGGCGTTTCGTGCGGCCGACCTTGGGCTGGATGTGATATTGATTGAGCGATATGAAAACCTGGGTGGAGTCTGCCTCAACGTCGGCTGCATTCCATCCAAAGCGCTGCTGCACGTGGCAAAGGTCATCACCGAGAGCGCAGAGTCGAAAAAAATCGGACTCATCTACAACGCACCCGGGATAGATATAAAACAAACCCTGGAATGGAAAAACGGCATCGTCAGTCAACTGACTCAAGGGTTGGCGGGCCTGGCCAAAAAACGCAAGGTGACGGTTGTTCACGGCACCGGGCAGTTCATAAGCCCGAATACGATTGAAGTGACATCCGGCGCTGGAACGGACACCATCTCCTTTGAAAAAGCCATCATTGCGGCAGGGTCCCAACCGATTAAAATCCCCGGCTTCCCCCATGATGACCCAGGGTTGCTGGATTCAACTGACGCATTGGAACCCGACCGGTTACCTGAAAGATTACTTATTGTGGGCGGCGGTATCATTGGCCTGGAAATGGCCACGGTCTATCACGCATTGGGTAGCAGGATCAGCATAGTTGAAATGCTGGATGGACTGATGACGGGTGCAGACCCGGATTTAGTGCGCCCATTACAAAAACGGATTAAAGCTCAGTATGAAAATATCTGGCTGAAGACCAGAGTCACCGCGATGAAAGCGCTGAAAAACGGCATCAAAGTCAGTTTTGCAGGAGACAAAGCCCCGCAACATGAAACATTTGACCAGGTCCTGGTGTCGGTGGGCAGAACTCCCAATGGCAATCGTATCAATGCACAAGCGGCCGGGGTGCGCATTGCAGATGATGGATTTATCAAGGTTAACGACCAACAACAAACTAATATTCCACACATTTACGCCATCGGCGACATCGTCGGCCAGCCCATGCTGGCGCACAAGGCCGTGCATGAAGGGAAAGTCGCGGCAGAAGTAGCGGCCGGATTGAAAAGTGGATTCGACGCCAGAGTGATCCCGAGCGTGGCCTATACCGACCCGGAAGTGGCCTGGGCAGGCATCACCGAGACCGAAGCCAAAGCCCGGGGCCTGGACTACGGCAAGGGTGTATTTCCCTGGGCCGCCAGCGGTCGGTCATTGTCCCAGGGCCGCAGTGAGGGGATAACCAAACTGCTTTTTGATAACCAGACTCACCGGATCATTGGGGCCGGCATCACCGGCAGTCATGCCGGTGACCTGATCGCCGAAGCCGCCCTGGCCATAGAAATGAATGCGGATGCCCGGGACCTCGCACTCACTATACATGCCCACCCTACCCTCGCCGAAACCCTGGGCTTTGCAGCGGAAGCGTTTGAGGGAACGATTACTGATCTCTATATGCCCGGGAAAAAATAACGTAGTAACCGCACGCCCATGGGGCAGTTAAGAGGACGATCAGGAAGAATCTCATCATATCATTAGAACCGATCTAATTTCTTTGGACACTGCTTCGCTAACAGAAAATTCTTCTGAAATCCCACTTTCAAATTCTGAGCTGTCAAGGTCAAAATTCCACAGTATATGAAGGTCAGTTAAATTACCAATTAGCTCAACGGAATCATATTTCCCTCCGAGCAAAAGCTCTTCGACTATCTCTCTATCTTGTGGGAGAACAAAAAGGAAGGAAATCAAAAGGTATTCATCAAGCAATGAAAAGAGTTGTGGAATCGCTAAATTATCATGAATTTTAAAAGCAAACGACCGAGGCTTTGGAAGCGGTACAAGCCTCCAAAATCCCTTTGCGGCAGAGCCGTGATGCAATAAGCTAACAGCTCTATTTAGCTTTTCCTGAGCGCGAACCACATTGGATGAATGCGTGCTACCGAAAGCGAAGGCGTTTAATTCCTTAAACTCCGGTCGAGCTAACCTTTCAAGTATGGTGTTAACCCGCCCAATTTCAACTTCTCGATATCTTATATTATCCATATTTTTAGAGTCCATTTTAGAGTTCATTTTAGAGTTCATTTTATTGTGGACATTGTACCGATGGTTTTTTCAATGAGTCGGGCCTGCCAATCTCCATCTCCATGAAGAACTTTTTCATGTAATCCGCTTAGCCAAGATTTCTGATATTTCTATTGACCCGCCGCAACCGGAGCAATTCAGGCTAATCGGGTTTTTCACTCACTCCGGAATTTCTTCTGTATAGCGTTTCATTGCGCGCACAACTCTTCGGGTGCGCAGTTCTTTGCCATGCAACTGGATATCGATCAACCAGCGGGTGAGCAGCCGGGCCTGGATTTTCTCTTTATCCGACTTGAATTCTTCGCTTTGCAAGGCGATCAATGTGGCCCCGGATATGATGTTTCCCTGGCTGCCGCCTGTGATCACCGGGCCTTTTTGCGGCAGATATTGATAATTGCTATCCGCCAGGATCGATTGCCCGGTTTCTGCATCATGCTCAAGCACCAGGCCAAACCCTGTTTCCTGAAGTAAATATTTTTCAAATATCCGCAGCACGACATAAGGATTTTTTTTGTCAATTAAGGCGGATATGGATTCATCGTATTTATCGTATAACCGCTCATGCGGGTCATGCCGGTGGAGTAGTTTGAGTATGAGCTCGTTCATATAAAAACCGCAGGCGACACCCGGGGCATCCGGTTGCGGGCAATAGCGGGTTTGTTCGATGGCGGTGAGAATGGGCAGTTCGCCCTTCCCGGCCCAGCTCACCAGCAATGGCTTAAATGATAAAAACAAACCCTGCTGGCGGGATTTGTTTCGCCTGCAACCCTTGGCTAGCAGCGCCAATCTGCCATGATTCCGGGTGAAAATTTCGACCAGCAGGCTGCTTTCCCGGTACGCCCTTCTGTGTAACAGGTAACCGGGCTGCTGGTCGACCTTCATCGGTTGTGTGGTTCAGTTTTCGGTATATCCGAGGGAATGCAGTAATGCGGCCCGATCAGCCCAGCCTTTTTTAACTTTGACCCAAAGACTCAGAAAAACCTTTTTATCAAATGAATCTTCCATTTGTTTTCTTGCCTGCATACCGATGTGCTTGAGTTGCTTGCCATTTTTACCGATAACGATGGATTTCTGCCCGGATTTCTCCACCCAGATAATCACATCGATATGCAAAACATCTTTTTCGCCGGTTTCAAACCGGGTCGCTTCCACCGCGATGGAATAGGGCAATTCCTGCCCGAGCGACTCGAATATTTGTTCTCGCACCAATTCCGCCGCGAGAAACGGTTCGGGCCGGTCGGTGACCTGATCATCAGGAAACCCGGGGGGACCTTCCGGCAGATGACTGGACACGGTTTTCACAAACCCGTCCAGGTCATCCGGCCTGAGTGCGGATACAGGCATAATCTCGATAAAGTCATGCACCTGACGAGACGCCTCAATCAATGGCAGCAATCGGGTTTTATCTTTGAGTCGATCGATTTTATTGATCAGCAGAATGACCGGCGTGGTTTTTGACTGCGCCTGCCGGCAAATCCTGCGTAATTCCGCTGTCCAGCCTTTGTAATCAATCATAAATAATATGACATCCACATCGCACATGCTGCTGAGTGCGGTGCGATTAATGACTTTGTTCAGGCTCTTGCGCTGATCATTGTGCAGCCCGGGGGTGTCAACAAACACTATTTGCGATTCCGCTGAAGTTTTAACGCCCAGAATTCTGTGGCGGGTAGTTTGCGGGCGGCGCGAAATGATAGAAATCTTTTTGCCGACCAGGCTGTTCAGCAATGTGGATTTGCCAACATTGGGCGCACCCGCCAGCGCAGCGAAACCGAAACGGTGTCCACTTGCCATTATCTGCTATTGATCACGCCTGGCCCACAGTTGGGTCAAAGCGTCCAGGGCTTTTGCGGCGGCCGACTGCTCCGCCGATTTATGGCTATGGCCTGTGGCTGTAAAGCCATTTTCCATGCCCTGAACGCAGCACATTACGGTAAAAGTCAAATTGTGCGCCATGCCGAACTGATTGATCACTTTATATTGTGGAAGCGGTCTGTTTTGTTTTTGCAGGGCTTCCTGCAAAAGGGTTTTGCTGTCTTGCAAATCAGCCGGCCTTAGCGTCTCCAGCAAACCTTTATAAAGGCGATCCAACACATCTTTCACTGGCGCCAGCCCGCCGTCAATATAGACTGCGCCGACGATGGCCTCCAATGCGTTGGCCAGAATGGAATCACGATTGCAGCCACCGCTTTTCAATTCCCCGCTGCCCAGATGCAAATGGTTTTGCAGATTCAATTTTCGCGCCAGACCGGCCAGCGTATTTTGCCGGACCAGCCGTGCCCGCATTTTGGTCAGATCGCCCTCGGCAAGATGTGGAAATTTGCGATAAAGATATTCGGCAACGACGAACCCCAATATGCTGTCACCCAGATATTCCAGCCGCTCGTTACTTGGCGGGCCTGCGCTGCGGTGGGACAGCGCCTGGTTCAGTAATTTTTGATTTTTGAAGGTATACCCCAGGTCAATCTCAGGCGATTCAATACGACGCATTATGACTGGTTGTGACTCAGCCACCCGCACCCGGCTATTCGATTGCATTGCCAATGCGACTCCAGTTTATGCCGCCGCCGCTTAGGCTTTTCCAGCTAAACCAGATAAAAAAGGCATTCCCCACCACATTCGCCTCGGGCACAAACCGCCAGTATCGGCTGTCATTGCTGTGGTCCCGGTTATCACCCATGACAAAGTAATGCCCTGGTGGAACCATAACCTTCTCCAGGTCCCGTGATTTTCGGGAGTCATCCAGCAAAATCCGGTGGGTTGAATCGCCGATAATTTCGATCAGTCTGGTGGCCGATTTTCCGTCGAGTCGGGCCTGCTGATAAGCGTATTCGCCATCCTGTTCGACTGCTACGGGATTGCCGTTAATCAATAACTTTTTATCTTTATAGGTAAGGATATCGCCGGGAAGGCCGATTACCCGTTTAATAAAATTCAGTTTGGGATCAACCGGATACCGGAATACCATCACGTCGCCGCGTTTCGGGCTGCTGACCGGGATTATTTTTTTGTTGACAACGGGTAAGCGGATGCCGTACCTGAATTTGTTCACCAATATAAAATCACCAATATGCAAACTCGGCAGCATGGAACCGGATGGAATCCTGAATGGTTCGATAATAAATGAGCGAAGTATGAAGACGATCAATATTACCGGAAACAGGGATCTGGCATATTCGACAATAATCGGCTGGGTCTGGACTGCATTGCCATGTTTATCCGGCATGGGTACATCGTCTCTGCCGTTTTTTGAAAATATTTTATACAACAGGCTGATGACACCGGTTACCAGCAAGGCAATAAACAGTATTAAAGAAAAATCCACGGACTATCCCCGAAAATGAATAATGAGAATTTAAAACCAGAATTTGGTACGGTTAGGTAAGGTTAGTCCCGGTCTATCCTGAGAACAGACAAGAAAGCCTCCTGGGGTATTTCCACCGAACCAATTTGTTTCATTCTTTTCTTTCCTGCTTTTTGTTTTTCCAACAGTTTGCGTTTCCGGGTCATATCCCCTCCGTAGCATTTTGCCGTAACGTTTTTACGCAGTGCCTTTACCGTTTCCCTCGATATGATTTTAGCACCAATAGCCGCTTGTATGGCCACATCAAACATCTGCCTGGGAATCAGTTTGCGCATACGCGAGACCAGCTCTCTGGCGCGATACTGGCTCTGCTCTTTATGAACCAGCACCGCGAGCGGGTCCACTTTTTCACCGTTTATGAGTATGTCCACCTTCACCATATTGGCGGGCCGGCTTTCGATAAACTCATAATCCAGCGATCCGTAGCCACGGCTTGCCGACTTCAACTGGTCGAAAAAATCAACCACCACCTCAGTCAGCGGCATTGCAAATTCCAGCATAACCTGGCGGCCATGGTAATGAATATTCTTTTGTATCCCGCGCCGTTCCATGCACAGCGAAATCAATGGCCCGACATAGTCGTGCGGCGCCAGGATTCTGGCAATCAGATACGGTTCTTTTATCAGTTCAATGCTGGATGGATCGGGCAAATCTGCCGGATTGTCGATAAAGATGACATCGCCGTTTTTTTTTACTATTTCATAAACCACGGTGGGCGCGGTGGTAATCAGCGCCAGTTGATATTCCCGCTCCAGGCGCTCCTGCACAATTTCCATATGCAGCAGGCCCAGAAATCCGCAGCGAAATCCAAATCCCAGCGCCTGGGAAGACTCGGGTTGAAAGGTTAACGAGGCATCATTCAGGCTGAGTCGCTCCAAAGCCACCCGGAATGACTCAAAATCTGCATTGTTAATCGGGAACAGGCCGGCAAACACCGTGGGTTTCACTTCCTTGAAGCCCGCCAGGGGCTGCTCCGCTGGTTGATGTGCCAATGTAACGGTATCGCCAACCCGGGCCGATTTTATCTCCTTGAGTCCGGCAATTAAAAACCCCACGTTTCCAGCGGATAAATTGTCCACGTTTACCGGCTTTGGCGTGAAGATTCCGATGTTTTCTACCGGATAGTCTCTGCCCGTGGACATCATCCTGATGCGATTGCGCCCGGTATTTAATTTGCCGTCCATAATGCGGATTAAAGAAACCACGCCCAGATAATTATCAAACCATGAATCAATGATGAGCGCACGCAGCGGCGCATTATCCCTGCCCTTTGGCGCTGGTAACAAGGTGATGATCTGCTCCAGAACCTGATCCACACCCAGCCCGGTTTTGGCGCTAATCGACAGCGTCGCACTGCTGTCCAAACCAATCACGTCTTCAATTTCCTGGCGCACCCGGTCAGGTTCTGCGGCCGGCAGGTCGATCTTGTTTAATACCGGAATAACGGTCAGTCCCAGGTCAACCGCGGTATAACAATTGGCCACAGTCTGGGCTTCGACGCCCTGGGCGGCATCAACCACCAATAATGCGCCTTCACATGCGCTTAGCGACCTGGACACTTCATAGGAAAAATCCACGTGCCCGGGCGTATCAATCAGATTGAGTTGATAGCGGTGTCCGTCTTTGGCCCGGTATTGCAGCGATACACTTTGTGCTTTTATGGTGATGCCCCGCTCCCGCTCCAAATCCATTGAATCGAGCACCTGCTCTTTCATTTCCCGCAGCTCCAGTCCGCCGCAAATCTGAATAAACCTGTCTGCCAGAGTGGATTTGCCGTGATCAACGTGGGCAATAATGGAAAAATTCCGGATTCGGGAAAGCGGCGGGTTGAATTGTGCTGGCCCGGACATGGCTGACGAAGTTTAACGGGGGCTGGAAAATGAGAGATTAATGAGGGAAGACCGTGTTGGAATGCGCCACGGGACGGAGTTTAAAAGTGCGCGGATTTTACCCTCTTTCCGCCGCCCGATTGGAGATTAATATGGATTTGATTGATTGCTAAACCCTGGTTAATGCCGGCCCAGGTCATTATCTGGTATTGTAAATACACGGTTCGTATAAAATACATCGCATCATTAACTGCAACCGGCGATTTAGTAAAGCAATGGTGAACGAAACACCCTCCAGCCAGAATCAGCATGACGCTTTGCGCGCCGACGTAAGGCTGCTCGGCAATCTGCTGGGAGAAACCATAAAAAAGCAACACGGAGAGAAATTATTTAATCTTGTCGAAGAAGTGCGCGGCATCGCAAAACAGGCGCGCAAAGGCGATGCCGGCCAGACACAGAAACTGATCGAGATTTTGTCAGCATTAAAACCAGTACAGCTTTTAAATCTTGCCCGGGCATTCACTTTATTTCTTAATCTCGCCAATATCGCCGAACAGCATCACCAGATTCGGCAACGGCGGGCGTTGGCGGTCAAGAAATTTACATTTTCAGGGGGCCCTGGCGACACTGCCAAAACCCGTCCCGGCGGATTTTTAGAAGCAGAACTCAGCAAGCTCATCAAAGCCAGTGTCGCAAAGAAAAAACTGTTTGACCATGTTTGCAAGCTGAATATTGAACTCATACTCACCGCCCATCCAACCGAAATTTTACGCCGCAGCGTCTCTTCCAAATTCCTCAGAATCAACCATCTGCTGGCCCGGCAAGACCGCGATGACCTGTTGGATATGGAACGATTTGAAATTAAACAGGGGCTGCACCGCGCCATTACAGAAGTGTGGGAAACCGACGAAATTCGGCGGCTGCGCCCTACCCCGGTGGATGAAGCCAAAACCGGTTTAGTGGCAATTGAACAATCTTTATGGGATGTCATCCCGAAAATTCTAAGGGAGCTGGACAATGCGCTGTTTAAAATTACCGGAATGCGGCTGCCGCTGGATGCCGTGCCGGTCAGGTTCGGGTCGTGGATGGGCGGTGACAGAGACGGTAATCCGAACACCACGCCCCTGGTTACTGCGCAGGTGTGTACGCTTTCACGTTTGAAAGCGGCTGAAATGTTCTGGATTGAGGTTGATCAATTGTGGCGCGACCTGTCCATGACCAGATGTGATCGAGCCTTACGAAAAGCGGTGGGCGATGATGCGCGGGAACCCTATCGGACGCTGCTTGAAAAAACCCGCAAGAAGCTCAAGGCAACCATTAAATATCATACCCGAATCTTTGACGATTATTTGTCCGGCAAAATTCCTGACCTGACGGCAATGCTAAAAAGCGGCATTTTTCAACATCAGGAAGAACTCAAACATCCGTTAATGATGTGCTATCAATCGCTGATTCACTGCGGCGACGAAATGATTGCCGATGGCCGATTAACCGATGTATTGCGAAGATTGAACACCTTCGGTTTGAATATGTTCAAACTGGACATTCGCCAGGAATCCGCAAGGCATACCGCAGCGCTGGATAGCATTACCCGGTATCTTGGCATCGGCTGCTACGCCCAATGGGATGAGCCCCAGCGTCAGGATTTTCTGGTTAAGGAACTTGCCGGCAACCGCCCGCTGATTACCTCCAGATTTCCAGAGCCCGGTGAAGCCGGCGATACCAGCGGTGCCAGCAATGAAGTAAAAGAAGTGCTGGCCACTTTTCGAATGATCGCAGCAGAGAACCGTGAATCATTTGGCGCCTACGTCATATCCATGGCTTCCAGGCCGTCCGATATCCTCGCGGTGGCGTTGCTGCAAAAAGAATGCCGCATCGCAAACCCGCTGCGGGTGGTGCCCCTGTTTGAACGACTCGCTGATCTGCAGGGCGCCGGTCAGTGTATGGACACCTTGTTTAACATCGGCTGGTATAAAGATTATGTCAATGATACTCATCATGGCTGCCAGGAAATAATGATCGGGTACTCAGACTCGGCCAAGGACGCCGGCATCCTGTCCGCATCCTGGGGTTTATACCAGGCCCAGGAAGAGCTGGTTGAAATATTTCAGAAGCATGGAATCGTGCTCACCCTGTTTCATGGGCGCGGCGGCACGGTAGCCCGCGGAGGTGGCCCCGCTTATGAGGCGATATTGTCTCAACCGCCGGGTTCGGTGAATGGCGCGATACGAATCACCGAACAGGGTGAGGTTATCCAAGCCAAATTTGGCCTGCCCGGAATGGCTACCGAAACCTTGCAGGTCTATCTGGGCGCAGTGCTGGAAGCGACGCTCACGCCCCCGCCGAAACCCAGACAACAATGGCGCAGACAAATGGCGCGGTTATCCGCGAATGCCATGGAAGAATTCCACGGTATGGTCAGGCATCATGGAGATTTTGTGGAATACTTCAGGCTGGCAACGCCAGAACAGGAAATTGGCAAACTGAAAATTGGCAGCCGGCCGGCAAGGAGACGCAAAGGCGGCGGCATTCAGCATCTGCGCGCCATTCCATGGATTTTTGCCTGGACACAAACCCGATTGCTGCTGCCCGCCTGGCTGGGTGTTGGCAATGCTTTGCAGTGCGCTATCGACAATGGCGACCAACAGACGCTGGTGGACATGGAGCAGAATTGGCCGTTTTTCAAGGCAACGTTGAATGCCATCGAGATGGTGTTTTCCAAATCAAATCCCAATATATCGGCAATTTATGATCAGCGGCTGGTGCCCGAACATCTCCAGTATTTTGGTCAAATATCCAGAGAAAAATTTCACCGCACGGTGCAACTGCTGCTGGATATTACCGGACACCAGACGCCGCTGGAAAACGCACCTATCGTTCGCCAGTCTGTGGAGGTCAGGAATACCTATGTGGTGCCGCTAAACCTGCTACAGGTCGAGTTGCTTGCCCGAATCAGAGAGCAAAGCGATGACCAGGTGCTGGATGCGCTGCTGATTACCATCAACGGCATCGCTGCGGGCATGCGAAATACCGGATAATCGAAATCACCCGAAACCAGGAGCGCGCCCGGATAATCCATCGCAGCCGTATATAAATACTGCCAGCTTCGGCGTTTCAACGTGGTTTGCGTATAATTCGCTCACCCCGACTATTGATCATCGCTTTGGATTCCCTGGGTTCTGCCACCGTAGATGCTTTTAATTTACTCTTTAGCGGAGATGCCGGACTGTGGGAAATTATTGGCATCTCATTCAGGGTTTCGTGTACCGCCATTGTTATCGCATCACCATTGGCGCTGGGCATTGCCTTCGTTTTGGCGCATTTTAATTTTCCCGGCCGGCGCTTGTTAATATCGCTGTTCAATACCTTGCTCGCCTTCCCGGCGGTTGTGGTTGGACTGGTGGTTTATCTGCTGCTGTCAAATCAAGGTCCGCTGGGCGACTGGCGCTTACTATTCAGCCAGACCGCGATGGTGTTCGCCCAGTTTATTTTATGCCTGCCTATTTTGATAACCATGAGTCACGCCGCTTTTCAGTCGGCCAGCCAAAGCGCCTGGGAAACCGCCAAAACACTGGGTATATCCGGGTTTCGTTCATTCCTTTTGATCATCAGCGAGGTAAAATTTGGCCTTCTGGCCGCGTTCCTGGCCGGATTCGGCCGTATTATTGCCGAAGTAGGCGCGTCGATGATGGTAGGGGGGAATATTCTGCACTATACCCGCAACATCCCCACCGCCATCGCACTCGAAACCAGCAAGGGTAATTTTTCCCAGGGCATTGCGCTGGGAATCGTTTTGCTGGGGCTGGCATTTTTATTAAATGTCCTGCTTCAATATTTTCAGGGCCGGGGTAAACTATCGCCATGAGCCATAAAGCAAAAATAAATTATTCCGGCATAAATAAATCATTTTCCGGGCTGAAGTTGATTAATGACGTGAATATCGTCTTGTATGGCGGTAAATCAATGGTGCTTACCGGGGACAACGGCACCGGCAAAACCACTTTGCTAAGGGTTCTGGCCGGACTGGAAAAACCGGACGCAGGCTATGTCAATTTTGGCTGCGCAGACATTTCCTGGAAGCAGGCACGCAAACGCTTGCTTGAAAATGTCATGTATCTGCATCAACGCCCGTACATGTTTTGCGGCAGCGTTTATCGAAATCTTGCCCTGGCGGTGCCAGAATCCATGACCGCGTCGCACACCGTAGAGCGCGTTAATCAGGCAATGGACTGGGGAATGCTCACCAGGTACGCTCATACTCCTGCCAGGAATTTGTCCGGCGGCCAACAACAGCGTATCGCCCTGGCGCGGGCATGGCTGCGGCGCTCACCGGTGCTGTTGCTTGATGAACCGGTCGCGAATATGGATGGCCAATCCATTACCCGCACCATTAAATTACTGCATCGGCTGAAAAACGACGGCATATCGCTATTAATTTGCAGCCACAACTATCCGATTTTTGACAGTCTGGCTGACAGTCATGTTGAATTGGTAAACAAACGATTAATAGACCCCAGAGAGATTAAATATGGCGGCAACATCACATCAATAAACCAGGAAAGAAGCCACGACAACGCGGTGGGTTGACCAGGGAAACGGGTGTGGCAGTCTCACAGATAACAGGATTAATACTCGCCGGGGGGATGGCGCGAAGAATGGGCGGGCAGGACAAAGGATTGACGCCTTTTCGGGACAAGCCGATGGCGCAGCGAATCGCCGAGCGGCTTGCCCCGCAGTGCGATGGCATTATGATCAACGCAAACCGCAGTCAGTCAGCGTATAAAAACTTTGGCTATCCGGTGATCACCGACCATCTCACCGGCTTTCAGGGTCCACTGGCGGGGATGTTGGCTGGCTTACAAAATCTTCACACCGAATGGATGATTACTGTGCCGTGCGACGGGCCGTTTGTGGCCGATGATTATGTTAAAAGAATGCACCTGGCGGCCGCATCAAATGGGCATGACCTCGCTGTGGCCGCATGTGGCGATCGTTTGCAGCCCGTGTACGCTTTGATAAATCAATCTCTTGCGCACAGCCTGGGTTTGTTTCTCAGCGGTGAGGAACGAAAAATCGACCAGTGGTTTGGCCGACACTCCTATTCCATTGTGGATTTTTCAGATACGCCTGAAATGTTTGAAAACGTCAATACCCTTGAACAATTAAAGATACTGGAGCGGTTATAAATGTTTGAACGAACCTGGTTAAGCCCATTCTGCCGATGCTTATTCCACCAATTCAACCGTTATCCGGCGATTTTGTCTGCCTTTGTTTTTGATGCTTTGGACGCGAACCTGACCGATTTCAATGCTGTTGGCGACGTGGGTGCCGCCACAGGGCTGCAAGTCGGCTTCGCCAAATTTCACCAGCCTTACCCGACCGCTGCCCATTGGCGGTAATACCGACATGGTGCGAATCAATTCTGGCTGTTGTTCCATTTCTTCATCGCTGATCCAGCTGAACGTCATCGGATGACGGCCCTGAATGATTTGATTCAGTTTTTGTTCCAGTTCTTCTTTACCCGGGGGATTGGGCAAATCAAAATCAAGGCGGCCGCTGCCATCCCGTATTGATCCGCCGGTTACTGGCGCGGGTACGGCAGCGCACAGCATGTGCATACAACTGTGCATTCGCATCAGCCGGTACCGCCGACCCCAGTCAAGGCTCAGGGTTACGGATTCGCCTGCTTGCGGGAGACATGAATCAGCTTTAACCACGTGCAAATGCTGATTGCTTTGGCTATGCTTGTAGCAATCAAGGATTTCCAGCTGGTAGCCATTCTCTCGCTTCAAGGTACCCGCATCACCCGGCTGACCGCCGCCCAGAGGATAAAATACCGTCTGATCTACACATATTGCATTCTCATAAACTGCGGTTACGGTGGCCTCGCAAGACTGCAAATAGCCGTCTTCTCTAAATAATTCTTTTGTCATTGTAGATCTCTTTTACGGTATTTCAGTGGGTTATTAAAAATAATCCTGTTGATCAATAATACAGATTCAGGAATACAGATCCATGGAGTCGGTGATTTTCTGGCGAATCATGGCTGCGACTTCCACCGCAATCAATCCGTCTTCTCCGGCCACCAAAGGCCGTTTGTTTTGCGCAACGCATTGTATGAAATGGGCCAGCTCCGCATCCAGCGGTGACTGGGGCGTCACTTCGATTTGCCTGTGCACCAGTTCGGGAAAGCCATTCCCCGGCTTGATTTCACCTGGTTTAACTTCTTCCAATTGTTGATCGCTGAAGTTCAACCCAAGATATTTGCCTTGGGAAAACACCCTGATTCGTCTAAACTGAGTATGAGATACCCTGCTTGCGGTAACATTGGCAACCGATCCATTGGCGAATTCCAGGCGGGCATTGGCTATATCCACATGCTCAGTAATCACCTGGCTACCCGTCGCGAAAATGTTTTTGAGATTTGCTTTCATTAGCGAAAGCACAATATCAATATCATGGATCATTAAATCCGTGACCACATCAACATCCGTGGCGCGTTCGACAAATTTCCCCAACCGGTGAACTTCAATAAACCGGGGGTCGGCTGCGAGCTCCCCGAGCTTCATCACGCCGGCGTTGAATCGCTCCAGATGGCCAATTTGCAGTATTGCCTGATTTTCATTTGCAAGACGTACAATTTCACTACTTTCGGCAACACTGGACGCAATCGGCTTTTCCAGCAGCGTATGCACACCGGATTGCAGCAAAGGTCGTGATACCGCAAGGTGTAAACTGGTCGGTACTGCAATACTCACCGCGTCAATCTGTTTTTCCAACCCCGCGGTACTGGTCAGCGCCTGGCAATGGTAATTTTCCGCAACAGCCGAGGTCGCACCTTCATCGCTATCAACCACCGCAACCAGCCGCACATTTTTCATATTGTGGTAAATTTTTGCATGAATTCGGCCAAGATAACCTACTCCCACGACGGCGACTCGAATTGGCCCGCACCGGTTTTTCAGCCCTGCTTTTTTCACTCTCGTTTCGCGCATTGCGGTTTTTTTATTTTTCACAGCCATGCGTATGCGTCATGTCCACACAACTCATCGGGCAACGGTGAATAGCGGCAGTCAAAACACGAATCGCCTGCTCCCTAGGATAACCCTTACGCCAGGCAATGATCACATCCCTTTCAGGCTGGATGTCCGAGAAACGTTTGATGCTCAATAATCTTCTGGAATACTCCTCCGCGCCGGCCGCGGTGCACGGCAAAATAGTAATACCTACCCCGCTTGCCACCATGTGACGTATGGTTTCAATGGAGCCGCTTTCCAGGGATTTCTGCAAATCATCCTGTGCACCGCCGCGCTGGCAGGTCGGACAAGCCTCCAACACCTGGTCACGGAAACAATTTCCCTGACCCAGCAGCATGACTGTTTCCGATTCGATTTGTTTGCTGTGAATGGTTTTCTTTTGCGATAACGGATGAGATATGGGCAGCACTACGACGAAGGGTTCCCGATAAAGCACCTTTGTATCTACGCCGGTTTCAGAAAACGGATTGGATACGATAATTGCATCCACACTGCCCTGCTTGAGGCGCACCCGCAGTTCGTTAGTGAAGCCCTCTTCAACGATGATTGGCATATCTGGCACCTGTTCCCGCAGAGTCGGAATCAGATGCGGCAGTAGATAAGGCCCGATGGTGTATATAACGCCGATGCGAAGCGGCTCCACCAGGTGGTTATCGCCAGTCAATGCGGTTTTCCTTAATCTGTCCGCAGATTCCAGGATATGCTGCGCCTGGGAGACTATTTTCTTCCCCATCGGGGTAAGCACAATCTCGTTGGTGGTGCGTTCAAACAGGGTCACGCCAAGCTCTCCTTCGAGTTTTTTTACCGCCACACTAAGGGTGGGCTGGCTGACAAAGCAGGATTTTGCCGCATGTCCAAAATGCCGTTCTCTCGCTACGGCAACGATGTATCCAAGCTCGCGCAGGGTCATGCTGTCGGCGTTATTTTGCGCGGTGGATTGGGAAACCCGCGCTTAACTATCGGCAGTATTTTCTGGAAATATCTAATGATGAAGACGCAAATCATTGGCCAGCGAATCAGCAATACTGCGCGGCAGCGGCCCGGTCTCATGTGTATAGTTGGGATGGTTCACCCCTGTTTTTATGTCTGCCCCGGATTTGGCGGCTGCGACTATCTGTGGGCCAAGTTCAAACCGTAAAAAGTGCACCGCAGAGGTTTTATCATCGGTTTCCCGCACCAGGTCTTCATTGGCGATGGGCGCAATCCGCTGGAAATTCCCGACCTGAACCCAGATTTGCCGCTCAATACCGATCAAGTTTGACAACGCAATTCTGCGTTCGGCCGCATCTTCAAATTCAATCATAAAAGTGGCCTTCCAATTGCTGCCGTCGGGAATCAATGGGTTATAGGCTTCCAGTTCTTCTGCAATGGCATCCGCGGCAAAAATCTTTTCAATACGGAGAATTTCCTGAATTTGATACTGCATGGTCAACCGATCTTCAAAATGCAGGGTGGAATTGGGCCCCAAAGCCACCTGACGGGTTTTTTTATGGGCAATCACCTGGTCGCGGTAGTCCTGGCGCTGCACCGCATATTCTTCCAAAGACAATAAGTCAGTTTTATTTAATTTCATAATATCAATATCTTATAAAATATTATTAATGTGATTACTAAATACCGTATGCTTTTCGTATCAAACTGATGGGGTGCGATGTCAGCGATCCGTCGTCCAGGGCATGCTCGATGAATTTCCCCGCCATGGGGCAATCGCTGCCGTAGTGATCCGCTTGCATTTGCGTGACTTTGTTCACCACTGGTCTGACTATTTTTCGTGCGGTTTTATAGAATCTGGTTTTGACGCCATAGGTGCCGTCATGTCCGGAACAACGCTCGATCGCGTTGACTTCAGTGGCGGGGATTAATTGCAGGCATTCCTTTGTTTTCAGACCTATTTTCTGTACGCGCTGGTGGCAGGCAACATGGTAAGCCACTTTCCCCAACGGATTCCTGAATTCCGTGTTTAATAATCCCTGCTTGTGGCGGAGCATCAGATATTCAAACGGGTCGAACATGGCATCTGACACCTTGCGCACATCCATATCCCCAGGAAACATTAACGGTAATTCCTGGCGGAACATCAATACACAGGACGGCACTGGCGCAATGATGTCCCAGCCGGCGTCAACCATGGCCGCAAGTCGGGGAATATTGGCCTGTTTGGCACGTGCTACTGCCTGCAAATCTCCCAGCTCCAGTTTCGGCATACCGCAACACCGTTCGCGGTTGACCAAAGTGACTGTTATCTGGTTATGCGTCAGCACCTGCACCAGATCTTCGCCCAGCCCAGGCGCATTGTAATTCCCGTAACAGGTAGCGAATAACGCAACCTTTCCGGTGGTTTTTTCGGCAGCCCGGGTACTGGCCTGAGCGTCGGCACGACCATCATCGTGGCCCACGTGCGGATGATTGTTCAATCGTTTACGCAGGGTATCGCTATGATATTCGGGAATTCCGGCCTGGGGATGGACGCCCAAAACCTTGTCCAGCACCTTGCGCATGGGCCTGGTTTTATTGGCCGCATTCACTGCATTGACGATAATCGGAATGCTGGCCAGTTTCCCAACCGCATCCGTGGATGAAAGAATTTTTTCGCTTGCTGTGACTTTTCCCTGTTTAAATTTCACTGATTTTGCCCGCAGCATTAAGTGCGGGAAATCAATATTCCATTCATGCGGCGGGATATACGGGCATTTGGTCTGATAGCACAGATCGCATAAATAGCACTGATCCACAACCTGCCAATAGTCCGGTTTATCCACCCCGTCCACTTCCATGGTCGATGATTGATCCACCAGATCAAAGAGTGTGGGGAAGGCATTGCACAGACTGACGCATCGGCGGCATCCGTGACACAGGTCAAAAACCCGCTCCAATTCCGTATACAGCGAATCCTCGTTGTAAAATTCTGGATTTTGCCAATCAATGGGATGTCGAATGGGTGCATCCAGACTGCCTTCTCTTGACGCTCCCTTTAGCATTTCAATTTAACTTTATAACTTAACTATTTGATATTAAATGACGCTGGATAATGCAATTAGGACAAACCCAGCGCCTGTTGTTAAAATCAGATTTACAGCTAAATTTCATTCAATGCTTTTTGGAAACGGTTGGCGTGGGAGCGCTCTGCTTTTCCCAATGTCTCAAACCAATCCGCAATTTCATCAAATCCTTCCTCTCGTGCTGTTTTGGCCATGCCGGGGTACATATCGGTGTATTCATGGGTTTCACCCGCCACAGCCGCCTTCAGATTATCCTCGGTTGGGCCGATCGGCAGTCCGGTGGCCGGATCACCCGTCTCTTCCAGATATTCAAGATGGCCGTGGGCATGCCCAGTTTCCCCTTCCGCCGTGGAGCGGAATACCGCGGCAACGTCATTGTAGCCTTCAATATCTGCTTTTGCTGCAAAATACAGGTAACGGCGATTTGCCTGGGATTCCCCGGCGAAGGCGTCTTTGAGGTTTTGTTCTGTTTTTGAATTCTTTAAACTCATTACTGTTTTCTCCTGGTCGAGTGTTTTAGATATAAACTTGATGCTACGGCGTAGACATGGGTGAATTCTAGTGCAATCGATACCATTAATCTAATTGATTGTATTAAATTATATAATAGATAAAAACTATCAATATTTATGAATGAAGCTGACAATAAAACCGTTTTGATAACGGGTTGTTCAAGCGGCATCGGTCAATGCCTGGCCGCCAGACTGCATGAACGCGGCTATGACGTCATTGCCACCTGCCGCAATGCAGCAGATTGCAGTGAACTGGCGGATAAAGGCATAAAAATAATCATGCTGGACCTGGACCACAGCGAAAGTATTACCCATGCCACCGAACAAATGCTGAAAATTGCCAATGGCAGAATGTATGCGCTGATAAACAATGGTGCGTATGGTCAGCCCGGCGCGGTGGAAGATTTGAGCCGGGAGGCATTACGCAAACAATTTGAAACCAATGTATTCGGCACCCAGGAATTGACGAACAGAATCATTCCGATAATGCGCAAACACGGTGAAGGACGAATAATCCAGATAAGCTCTGTACTGGGATTTGTGTGCCTGAAGTTTCGGGGGGCGTACAACGCCAGCAAATTCGCCCTGGAAGCGTTGACAGATACGATGCGACTCGAGTTCGCGGGCAGTAATATAAAATTCAGTCTGGTTGAACCCGGGCCCATCGCCAGCAAATTCAGGCAAACTGCATTGAAAAGATATATTGAAAACATCAATGCCAATGACAGTTACCACAAAGAGGCCTATGAAAATTTGGAAAAACGACTGAAAAGCGACAAGCCGGTAAAATTCTGCCTGCCGCCAGAGGCAGTATTAAAAGCGGTGATTCACGCCCTGGAAAGCACAAATCCTAAAATACGCTATCGGGTAACCTTCCCTACCAAGTTGTTTGCGCCGTTGAAAAGACTTTTGCCTGACAGGTTGATGGATAAATTACTGGCAGGACGTTGAACTGACCCATGTTGAACCGGCCCATGATGAACTGACTTGAGCCTTGACCAGTTCTATTCCGAGCAGTATTGTCGTTACAGCAATGACAAAATGGTTTCGGCATCGCTTACTTCAAACACTGAACCTGGTTCCACGTTCAGATGGATAATCACCTCATTCTCTGCAATCAGGGCATACCGTTGTGAGCGGATTCCAAAATTGGCTGCGGTGAGATCCAGCTCCAACCCCATGGCCCGGGTAAATACAGCACTGCCATCCGCCAGCATTAAAATATTACCTTCCACGTTCTGGGCATGGCCCCATGCACCCATTACGAATGCGTCATTCACGGACAAACAGGCTATGGTGTCAACGCCTTTCGCTTTAATCGCATCGTGATTGACCACATAGCCGGGCAAATGGGCCGCCGAACAGGTTGGTGTAAACGCGCCGGGCAGCGCAAATAACACCACTTTCCTGCCGCCGAAAATGTCCCGGGTTGATATATCTTCAGGACCGTCATCGGTCATAACCGAAAGTGAAACATCGGGTATTTGATCTCCTGCCTTGATACTCATAGCGATTTTCTCGTGGGTTTCAGTGAAAAATTATCATGCCGATAATACCGGCAAATTGTCATATTAGCCACCAAAGCACCAGCGACAACACGGCAACCGAAACCGCATTGCCGACAAGTACCATGGATGCGACCAGTTCCGGCTGCTGCGCGTATTGTTCTGCAAACAGAAAGTTCAGCACCGCCGGCGGGAGCGCAGCAAACAATACCAGTGCGCCGACCTGAAACGGATCAAGCGGCAATATTTGCACCGCCAACAATGCAAAAATCAAGCCGGATGCGGGACAGACCAGGGCGCCGGCCAATCCGATTTTCCAATGCTCCATACGTACATTCAGCATTCGCACTCCCAATGAAAATAACATCAACGGGATAACAATTTGTCCCAGCATGGTAATTGGAAACAGAATAATTTGCGGAAGCTGCAGCCCCCAGAAATTACATAGCAAAGCCAGTACAGTGGCGATATTCACTGGTGAAGCCGCTAACCCCTTCCACGATACTGCTCCGCCGAAAAGATAGACGCCCAGGGTAAAATGCAGCAGATTACTGATCAGGAACAATACAATGGCGCCGGCCAGTGCCTGGTCGCCAAAAGCCAATACAGCCAGCGGCAGCCCAAGATTGCCGCAGTTATTAAACATCATGGTTGGAATAAAGGTGCGACTGGAAAAACCAAAATACCGGCCAACCGGCCATGCAATCAACCCCGACCCCAACACCACGATCAGGCCGCCGAGTATCAGCCATCGATACGAAATAACCGCAAACTCTCCACCAGACACCACGTCAAATATCAGTGCAGGCACAAATACTCGCAGCACCAGGCCGTTCGCCACGTTCATATCCGGTTTGAACTTTCTGGCGTATAAATATCCCAGCAGCACGATGGCAATAACCGGGAATAATATCGACAGGATTTCCAAGATACCGGGCTGAAGGGAGTTGCTATTGATCAGGTTTTTTTAATGCGTGCAGGGAAGCCCCATGCACAAAGCCGCCGTGAATAAACGCATACCTGTGGATTTGCACCAGGGCGGCGGGCGATGGCAGAGCGAGATGATTCACCACAGTGCCCATAACGGTCAGAGACCCGCACCGATCTGGTTCAAACTAATCAACATATTGATCAATATGCTGATAATGAATTGCCAGTTGTCTGCTTATATTGGAGCGGGCGGAAACTTCGAAGCAGGAATTAAAGTATTCGGTTGCGTAAATACGTTCCCGGCCGAGCAGTTTCTCCATAAAGACAATCTGGCTTTTAACGTAATCGTCCGTGCGCATACCGCTGTTTTCCATACGGATGTTGTCGCCGTCCCGGACAAATCCTGACCAATCCTGACCGAGGCCGCACAAATCAACATCGACAACTAATTTGCACAGGTTATCGACTGGCGGCGTTTGATGCGCTGTACTCAGGACACATTGACTGACTTGTTCGATCATCTGGTCCGGCAAGCTGTTTTTCGCGCATTCGGCAAACCAGGCAGCGCTTTTTTGTTCATTATCCCGGGCTTCCACATCGTATATTGCATCGTGAAACCAGATTGCCAGCTCTGCAAGATCACAACCCCCCGATATTGCGCAGGCATTGTCAAGATGCCCAAGACACTGATCTATATGTGCGGCGGTATGGTAAAAACGGTGCGGCTCGTTGTAGCGAGACGCCAAATGGTTATAGATATCATCCACTTGTGGATCGATGAATCCTGCACAACGATTCCAAAGGCGACCGAAGCGTTGCGGGTTCATGATTTATTTTGCAGTCGAAACAATACGATTTACCGGTTACTGGTAAAAATCAGCAGCAGTGCGAATCCATTTTAGCGATTGTGGACAGCCTCAATTTTATTGCCGTCTCTATCCCGAATGAAAGCGGCGTAGTAGTCATCGCTGTATTCGGGTCTCGGCCCGGGCGCTCCCGCCCCCTGTCCGCCGTTTTCCAGTGCCGAGCGATAAAATTCATCCACTGCCTGCATGGATTTTGCATTGAATGCGATGTGCGCCCCGTTTCCGGCAGAAGCGTGCATGGCGCTGTTTTCGGGTAAACCAATCCAGAAATCGCAATTTTTTCCATAGGCGATGGTTATCCCGGAAATCTCGTACTGACGATAAATATCCAGTGTGGCCAAAACCGCATCGTAAAACTGTGCAGACAGATGCAAATCTGTCACACCCACGGACACATGGGCGATAATCTGCCGGGCATCCATCTATGGATTACCACTGGGTTTTTGTGGTATTCCGTTGATGATCACGATTCGGCTCCAGCTTGATTTGAGTCTTAAAAATAATTCCGGTCATCTTGCCCAAAGTCCATTTATCCGTATATTGAACTGTAACGGTATCATAATTTTTCCCGCTATGCGCCTGATTTTTCCTGTTTTCAGATCTGGCGCTGCCTGTGTGATGATTGATTTCGCCTGGGTGATCAAACCCCGCTGCCGGCAGGAGCACACCCCCAATGGCGTTGTACCGGATCAGAAAAAAAGTTATAAGCATTCGACATATTCCCCGCGTCTGCTCCGTTGGCATCAATAAAACCAACCAGAATGATAAACGGCCTGCATTTTCACAATTTGCGTGGTGATGTTTACGGCGGCATTACCGCAGCAATTATAGCGCTGCCTCTGGCATTGGCTTTTGGGGTATCTTCCGGCGCGGGCGCCATAGCCGGGTTGTATGGCGCCATCTGCGTCGGCTTTTTTGCGGCGCTGTTCGGCGGCACACCGGCACAGATTTCCGGGCCAACCGGCCCGATGACCATCCTCATGGCGGCGATTTTTACCGAGTATTCCAGTCTGGATCCGGTAGCAGGCCCGGCACTGGCATTTACCATCGTGGTGTTAGCCGGGATAATGCAGATGGCCCTGGCATTTTTTCGGGTCGGTCGATATATCAACTACGTCCCACTGCCGGTGATCTCGGGATTTATGAGTGGAATCGGCGTCATCGTCATTTTATTGCAGCTCGGGCCATTATTCGGCCATCCCGGCCCCCAGGGACCACTGGCCGCCATACAGGGCATGGGCATGGTGCTAAGCCATATTGTGTGGCCCGCTTTTTCATTGGGGGCCGTGGTATTAGTCATTGTCTACTGCACGCCTTCGGTCATTGCAAGATGGGTTCCATCGCCGTTACTGGGATTAATATCAGGCACCGTTATCGCATTGCTGTTTACCTCAGCGGAAACGGTGACACGATTGGGTGACATCCCGAGTGGATTGCCTGAAATCCAGGATTTGCGTATTGATATGGCATTGTTACCCGCAATGCTGGTATCCGCTGCAGCCCTCGCGCTGCTGGGTTCGATTGACTCGCTGCTGACCTCATTAGTGGCTGACAATATTACCCACAGCCATCATAAATCTGATCGTGAACTGTTTGGTCAGGGACTGGGCAATATCGTCGCCGGACTGCTCGGTGGACTGCCCGGCGCCGGCGCCACCATGCGCACCGTGGTGAACGTAAAATCAGGCGGCCAGACGCCGATTTCCGGGGCGCTGCACGGGCTCATCCTGCTCGCCATCGTGCTCGGCCTGGGCGGGGCCGCTGAACATATTCCCCACGTGGTGCTGGCCGGCATTTTGATCAAAGTAGGCACGGATATCATTGACTGGAAATATCTTAAACGCATACCACATACCTCGCGCAGCAGCGTATTTATTATGCTGCTGGTGCTGGTACTCACGGTTTCCGTGGATCTGATTACCGCATTTGCAATCGGCATGGCCTGCGCGGCTCTGGTTTTTCTGAAACGTGAATCGGATGAACAATTGTCCCGAATAAACATTATCCGCGGCGGCGAGGATGCCGAACTGCCCGCCGATGAGAAGAAATTATTGGCATCAATGGGCAACAATCTGGTTCTATGCGTGCTCGGCGGCCCCATCAGTTTTGGCGCCGCCAAGGGGATGGTGCAGCGCATCAATGCGGTCGATGAATTTAAAGTGCTGATACTCGACCTGCAAAACCTGGGGTATGTCGACACCACTACGGCACGTGCCCTGGAAGATATTATAAAAAGCGTGGGATTTCAGGACCGGACCGTCATCGTTTCCGGGGCGCAATCGGGTTTAATACGACAACTTGCCAGGGTAAAAACGCTGGATGGCGTTCCAGCAGAAAATATAATCAATGCACGCCTTGCGGCGTTGATCAAAGCAGAAAAATACCTCGGCGCATAATCGCTGCACATTTCACTCAGCATGTCTGCGCAACAGAATATTCAGCAATTTTTAACCGGTTTCAGCGCCGAAACCACGCCGGGCGCTGCCGCTAAAATCCAGGATTTCAGAGCCCACCTTCGCCCCGGCACCGTGGTCTACATTACCTTCCTGCCCGGTTCGGACTTCGGCGACACAGTGGCCGTGGCCGCTCGACTACGCGGTCAGGGCTTTATACCGGTTCCGCATTTCGCTGCCCGCAGCATCGTTGATGAAAAAGCATTAAATGAAAACCTTTGCCGGGTAGTGGGTGAAGCCGGTGTGGACCGGGTTTTGTGCATTGCCGGTGCAGTGGATGAACCCGTGGGAATCTATACGGATTCAACCCAGCTTCTGGACACCGGCCTGTTCGACAAGCACGGCGTGAAAAGAATCGCAGTGGCTGGACACCCGGAAGGCAGCCCGGACATGACCGACGAGGCAATCCTGAACGCCTTGCGCTGGAAAAATGAATTTAACCATAAAACCGATGCACAGATGTACCTGGTGACACAATTTGTATTTGCAGCGGAACCGGTGATTGCCTGGGACAAAATGCTGCAAAGCGACGGAAATAAACTGCCGATTCATATTGGCATCCCGGGACTGGCCACACTCAAAACATTACTGATGCACGCCAAAGCCTGCGGAATCGGCGCTTCCATGCAGTTTCTCACCCGGCAAGCCCGCAAAGTCACCAGATTATTGACTGTAAATACACCGGACAAACTGGTCAGGGAACTGGCGCAATACCGGGCCATGGAGTCCAGTTCGGGAATTAACGGAGTTCATATCTATCCATTGGGCGGCCTGCGCCGAAGTGCAAACTGGGGCTATGCCGTAGCAGACGGGCAGTTTACCCTGGATAACAAAGGCGGGTTTAAAGTAGACGTCAATATTGATTGATCTGCGGAAAATCGAAGAAAGCGGCGAAGCTGAATTATTGAGTACCCAATCGGTTTGGTATTGAGTTTGGTGATTAGCCGACCATTTTTAATCCAGCCATGGGCAGTTTCACAAAGCTATCGACCGGTTCCATTCACCTTGAAAAACGCCTACAAGAAAATGTTGATCGGTTGCTGGCTGCTGGATTCGCAACAAGCTGCTCGCCCGTGTTGGTGGTGCTATGTTTCCCAAACTTCCATCAAATGCTATTGATCACTGATGGATTGTTTTGACGGATTACGAAATAGCGCTAATAAGTGTAGGAGGTACACTTCTTGGGGCGTTTGTTGGTGGGCTAATCTCGTTATATCAATCCGATAGAAGCTCACGTAGAACGCAACGTTTAGAAGAAAATCGGAGATTGATCAATACTTTCACAACAGAGCTTTCTGATATATACCCTACAGTGTCATATCGGCCTGGAGATATTGATTCTTTCCCGAAAAAGAAATTCCCGATATTACAGGCTGCTATCAGGGAATTCAGATTCTCCCTGCCAAAAAGTGACTGGCCGGAATTCGACAGTGCCTGGCGTCGGTATTATTGTGCTACCGGTAGAGAGGTTGACAGGGAGTCACAAAGCTACCTGCATTATTGCGGTTTTACTAACTCTGATTCTCAAACTCAGGAGCACGAACCTCCACAAGGTCTTGAAAATCTCAAGATGAACGTTGACAGAATATTAGAGTTTGCAACAAAAACATAACAAGCGACGGCACAATTGCCACACTTCGTGCGGCTGGACAAGGCACCTCGTGTTTTACCTGTGCACCCGGGTGTTAGAGCAAAAAACCGCAACCATCTTTACTTGGGGACATTATGCGGACATAATGGCCAAAAATGGGTTAACTTCAGGCTGAATTATATGTACGATACACACCCGCTGGAACTACTAAGAACTGCCAGAAACCGCTACACCCAGAAACAACTGGCTGAAATTCTTGAAGTAGATGTCAGAACAGTGCGGAGATGGGAAGTCAGGGAAAATGATCCTCCATCATACCTTTCAGATGCCATCCGGCAGCGCATACTTCCCCTTGTAAATACCGACAGTGATGACTCCTTCAGATTCATAGACCTTTTTGCGGGTATTGGAGGTATCAGGTTGGCTTTTGAAGCGCATGGGGGGGCAATGTGTATTTACCAGTGAATGGAACAAATTTTCCCAAAAAACCTATATTACAAGGATGGTTCGGAAATTCTTGTGCCCCAAGGCAAACGGAAGCGCCCCAGATGACTTACACCCCGTGAATGTGCAAGACTAAGGGGTTTCCTGGCAGCTTTAAGATTCCAGTAAGTGACACACAAGCCTACAGGCAATTCGGTAATAGTGTGGTTATGCCTGTTATGCAAGAACTAGCCCGGATTATGATTCCCCGTGTTACCTTGTGTAAGGAAGAAAAGGGAGAGATAAAGCAGACACCTTTGTTTGCTTGATTCACGCTGTAGGATGGGAAATTGGGTATCACATGAATAAAAGGAGGAATTGGAATCGACAGGAGTTGCTGGTTGCCTTCGGTTTTTATTGCCAAATACCATTTAGAAAATTGCATTCACGCAACCCGGATATCATCAAAGCTTCTGAACTAATTGACAGAACACCATCTGCCTTAGCAATGAAATTAACCAATATTGCCAGCTTTGATCCTGTAATGATTTCAACCGGAAGGAAAGGTCTGGCAGGCGCTTCAAATGCTGATAAAAAAATGTGGGAAGAAATGCATAGTAACTGGGAGGCTTTTGCGATTGAGTCTTCAGATGCTTGGAATCGATTACTCTCGGATGATACTGTGCTTTTGCCAGCTACAGAACATTATGTCGGAAACACGAAAACTACAAAGGTAGAGGCGCGCATTGGTCAAAACTTTTTTAGAAAGTCAGTTTTAAGCGCGTACAACAACACTTGCTGCATTAGCGGCTTATCAATACCAAAACTCCTCGTGGCAAGTCATATCGTACCTTGGAGAGTTGATGCTCCAAATCGTCTAAATCCAAAAAATGGGCTTTGCTTATCAATGCTTCATGATAAGGCATTTGATATTGGAATAATTACGATTCAAGATGATATGACAGTCATGACTTCAAAAACAATAACTTCACTGGATAGCTTTTATGAGAATACTATAAAAATATACGAAGGAAAAGAAATTGCACTCCCTGATAAATTCCAGCCAAATTTGGATTTTCTTGAGTATCATCGTAAAAATATTTTTCACGCATAACAAATAGATGGAGGGTTTATAAAATGAATGTGGTGGTTGAATATCTATACAGAGATGCAGGAAATAACAAAATCTGAGGTGAAGCACTCTTCGAAAACAAATATATTCTCGAACACATTCACTTATTAAGAGAAATAAAGAACAAACTAATTGACGGTGAATTTTTTTTTGCTGAAAAAGCTGGAATAGACTCATTGCATTTTGAGCGATATGATCAAGAATTAGATCATGGGTGGCATGAGTTTTTTGATGTTAAGCCTTCTGATAATCAATTTGGAGTGTGCGGAAAAGACATAACAGAATTTATAGGTGCTCTTTAAAATTTGATGGTGAGTTTCCGACGACAAGGGAGTTTTCCAATTATGCGCGTTCGACATTACCAGATATTACACCGCACGATGGTCACGATGCAGCATTGATGGCATGGATGGAAAGAGAGGAAATACTCTTTCGTACGCTTGAAAAACATATCATTAACGAAAGACTATATCAGGGCTTCGATGGTGATGTAGATGGCTTTATTTCGTTTTCACTGTCTGTACAAAATCGAAGGAAAAGCCGTGCAGGGCTTGCCCTGGAAAATCATCTTGCAACCCTGTTTCAGGAATGTGGAATCAAGTATTCAAGAACCCCTGTGACTGAACACAAATCAAAACCAGATTTTATCTTTCCAGGTAAAACTGAGTATCACGATCCAGCGTTTAATGAGATCGATCTTACAATGCTTGGCGTCAAATCGTCCTGCAAGGATAGATGGCGACAAGTATTGGCTGAAGCTGACCGCATAAAAAGGAAACACCTTCTGACCCTCGAAGTGTCAATCAGCAAGAACCAAACTGATGAAATGGAATCCAAGGAATTGCAGTTGATTTTGCCAAAAAAATTACACCAGTCATACACACCAGAACAACAACCATGGTTAATGAGTATTGCCGAGTTTACTGATCATGTTCTTTCGAAACAGCAATAGTCAATATCGCGCCAAAAGTGCTCTAGCAATCACATGCACGTGGACAGCAAAAAGCAGAGCGACGACTATTGCTGTCCGCGTTCATGTGAGGCGTTATACAGCACAAGTGGCGTCTGGTTGGTATGAATAAATTCTACTAAACCAGGCTAAAAACAGATTACTTAAATAAAATGACAGTAGATGGAAAACAGCTCGGCAACCCCTTTTCGACAGGCAGTGGTGGCTCAAGATTTGAGGCTAATATCCAGGCTACATTCGTCACCTTGATGCCAAACGGTGGTTACGCTCCCCGCCTACCCGCATGGCCAATTGTAGAGCTAAAGCTACAGGGCGCAGTAGCAGGCTATGATACAGACGATCTGATGGTTTTTCTTGAAAACCCGGTAAACAACTCGATAAAAGTCACCGCCACAAATTGTTTGCCGAGGTTATTCAAGCAGCCTGGAATGATTTTAATAATCCTTGGGCCTTCACCAAGAGAACATTGTTCATGCCGGATTGACCTTTTGTTTCGGCTGGACCAGACTTAAAAAACAGCATGCCTTCAAGATTTCTTTTTTGCCTGATCTTTTTTTCGCTTTCCGCTGTTTGTGCAGAGGATACTGCCGATAAAATTCCCCGGCTTAAAGCCGGTAATCCGGGTTACGAATTTGAGTTTTTGGGCAAAAGCGCCAAAGGCATTGAGTTTTGGCTGGACCGGCAATCCGGCTTGGTATGGTCAGATCTTATCACTCGTAACAGCGGTCTGAAGAGCCAAAAAGAAGCTAAAAATCTTTGTTCCAATGCTGACTTGTACCTTCAACAAACAGACGCTTTGCCACCTGGGCTTCATATCAAAAAGAACGCGCTTTTTTTGCCCTGTAAGGCCGCCATTGAGCGGGGGCGAGTGCATGGTTATTACAAGGCGCTGCTGGAAACGAAAAATCTGAACGACTGCTATAAAGACGACTGTTTTCCTAATGCCAGAGGAGAAATTGAGTGCCATACGGGCTGCAATTATTTCAACGTCTGGACCGCTTCTAAAGAAAGTCTTTCCGACTCTATGAATCTGGTATTTTTCACGTTGTCGGGTTTTGCCGGAAGGTCAATCACCTATATTGATGCCAAATCCGGTTACATGATCACCAACGGTTCTCAAAAATACCATGTGCGCTGTCTTATCCGATGGGATCCCGCCAATAAAATCTGTCTTTAGATTGCGGGCATTACAACACAACAGTATAGGCACACCACCCCCGACCGCACCGCTTCAGGTTAAGTAAAATTGCGGATTGCTGTCCATCCGCCGACCCTGTAAATCCAGGGAAGGTCTGCTCCCTGCCACGCAGAGATGAGAGAGGCAGGTATGCAGGTAAAATACCGGCAGCAGTACCAAGTCACCACCGACAGCAATCCTAAGCAGCCGATATTTGATAATGTACCGGGGCAAAATTTTGCAGCCAACCAACTCAATCAAGCCTATGTGGGTGATATTACCTGTATTGGGACACAGGCTGGCGGTACTTGGCTGTTATGATTGACCTGTATTCAGGCAAGGTCGTGGGGGGCATTGAAAGAAGCGGCTTAACCGGGTTATCTCAAAATGCTGAACCACGTCAACCTTGACAGGAAGGCACTGGTTCAAGTTTACTGTAACCTGTTGTCCAGGTTTCCCTCGGTGGCGCAACCAATGGCAGTATAATCCACTGAAGAGACGAGTTTTACTACCCAACAGACAGGGTTCACTTTGCAGGAAGATATAACACTGCTCAAACACACCGTTAGCTGTAAAAACAACATAAAGATACATGAAACCAACATTGACAATTGAAGCCTTGCAAGAAGAAGCATCAAAATTTGCTGAGATGGAAACTTCTTATGATGAACCTTCTCTCTATGGCGTGACTGATGGGAAAGCCGTCGGAACATATCTTGAGCACAAATTCACTGCCTACTTAGCATATCTGTATGAGTATGAACAAGGTAATTCCGCATCTGGAATAGATTTCCCTAAACTCGGGGTCGATATAAAAGTAACCAGTATTAAGCAGCCGCAATCTTCATGCCCTTTTAAGTCTGCGTCTCAGAAAATCTTTGGCCTTGGTTATCATTTGCTTGTATTTGTATATGAGAAGACTGACGATGATGAAAATAGAACTGGCAGACTTAATATGCAGCACACGATTTTCGTTGAAAAAGAACGTACGGCGGACTTTCAAAAAACTAAAGAATTGCTAGGCATATTGGAAAGAGATGGGAATAAAGATGACGTTGTTGCTTTTTTCATTGAAAGGAATTTACCTGTGGATGAAATAAGTGCAGAACAGCTTGCCGACAGAATCCTGGAAACACCACCAAACCAAGGCTATTTGACGATATCGAATGCTCTCCAGTGGAGGCTTCAATATGGTAGAGTTATCCAGAAAGCCTGAACAGTATCTGGTATCTCAAGGGTTCGTTGAGCAGTGGCTAAAAAATCAATAGATAAATGGCAATTTGGTGACTTTCAGACACCTGTTGATCTTGCAAGAAAAGTTGTTGCGGTTCTAAAACGAAATCATGGGATTAATCCTGCTGTCATTATTGAGCCCACTTGCGGAAAAGGTGCGTTTGTCCGTGCCTCATATGAAGGTTTCAAGAATTCTAATATTCTTGGCTTTGAAATTAATCCTGGGTATGTTGACGAAGCGAATTCGTCCCTGGGGGAAATTTCCGCAACAAATCGCGTGGCAATTAATAAAGCTGATTTTTTCGGTACTGACTGGAATAAAACTATATCTGAACTGCAAGGTTACATCCTTATAATAGGTAATCCTCCCTGGGTTACAAGCAGTGAGTTGGGTATTCTCAACAGCAAAAACCTTCCTGAAAAATCTAACTTTCAGAATCGGAAAGGTATTGAAGCTATTACAGGTTCAGGTAATTTCGATATTTCAGAATGGATGCTATTGCAACATGTTGATTGGCTATTAAATCGAGAAGGTGCCATAGCTTTTCTATGTAAGTATGCGGTTGCGCGTAAAGTAATGCGGCAAGTCAGGCAGCGCGCAGAACATCGTTTCTTCGGACATATCTATCCAATTGACGCGAAAGAGCATTTTGATGCAGCGGTAGAGGCTTGCCTTTTTATCTTGACAACAGATACCGGAAATACTGATTGTGAAGTTTATGAATCATTAGAATCGATAGAACCTTCACATTTTATTGGTGAGAGAGACGGTTATATTGTCAGTGACATTATTAATTACGAGAAGTGGAGGCACTTGACAGGGCAAGACCCAAGATACATTTGGCGCTCTGGAATAAAACATGATTGTTCAAAGATTATGGAGTTGGAATCACTTGATGGTGGATACAAAAATGGACTTGGTGAGATTATCAAGTGTGAAGATGATTATATTTACCCTTTACTAAAGAGTTCGGATATTGGAAACGGAAGAATAAAAGCATATAGAAAGGTAGTTTTAATAACTCAAAAGTCCGTTGGCGAAGATACTTCTGAAATCAAAAGAATCGCACCAAATACATGGAAATATTTGGTTGAACACCGGGAATATTTGGATAAACGCAGAAGTTCAATTTACAAAAACAAACCAGAATTTTCTGTGTTTGGTATAGGTGCTTACTCCTTTAAGCGATGGAAGATCGCAATTTCCGGCCTGTATAAAAAGCTGAAATTCAGTCTTGTCGGGCCATTAGATGGGAAAATTGTATCATTTGACGATACCATAAATTTTTTATCATTTGATACCGAAGAAGAAGCTGTATTTATCTATCGCTTAATTACATCTACACCCGCTCTTGAATTTCTTGAGTCAATGATATTCTGGGATGAGAAGCGCCCGATCACCGCGCAAATCTTAAGAAGGCTATCAATTAAAGAAGTGGCGATAGAGCTTGGAGAGTTTTCACAATACCAAGAATGGGGACAAACTCAATTGAACACTTTTACTGGGCAAATGGAACTCGGAATTGCCGAAATAAACTCAAAATATAAGTCAAGGGCCAGCAGCTAAAATGTCCTTAATGCCAACCCCCCCCACTTCCGACCTGAGCCGTTCGTTGCGGCGAAGACATTGAAATTTGTTCGCCACGTTGCTCATCGCACTGGCCTTCGCTGCTACCTATACCTCATCCGCAGGAGCCTTTTCTAAATCTGACCTCAAAACCATTCCGGTATTTGGCGGGGCGGTCTGGTCTGACGTGGTTCAATTTGTGCGCTTACTTTTGATGGAGCGAAGCGCAGACGCACAATTATGTTACCAGGCTATATGCGCTTTTCACGACGCTCGCAATATCTGCTACTCGGGGTAAAGAAGAAAGGAAACACCATCCGTCAGCTTGTCAGGCGCTTGCATTCTTTATTAAACCCGAATCTATGGGTTGATTTACTCCGCCATTCTGCATCGCAATATTCCTTGAGTCTTTAATGATCAATACATGGAATTTTTTTGGGCCGTGGGCTCCATAGACAATGGTCTGCTCAATATCGGCGGTTTTTGAGGGGCCGGTTATAAAATTGACAGCGCGGGGTTGTTGTTTGACTAACGGCCAGAACTGTTCCATTGCGGGCACCAACCGGGATTCCGGCAGCACCACAATATTCACTTCCGGGAGAAAGTTCAGGGTCACCGGCGATTGCGCCGAGGACACCATTGCAATGGTTCCGGTTTCGGCAATTCCGGCATACGCCATGGTTACCGAAACACGATCCGGTTTTTCTGCTTTGCCCCAGGTCGCATCCACACCGCTTTGCTGCCAGTGCAGCCTGGTTAGGTTCTCATCCGGGGCCGCAATTACCCGTAATTCCAGGTGAATGCCCTGCAAATAACACATGACAGCGTTTGGCACTTCATCCATATTCGCCAGAATATTCCAAGTGCCGTGGACTTGCTCCAACATCTGTAAAAAGTGCGCCGTTTTATTCGACCAGAAGTCCACGTCATATTCCGGCGATGGAATTTGAATATTAAAATCGGGCGCTGCCTCCGCTGTAGATCCATTCCGGGCCTGAATTTCGGAAAGAATCGTTTGCCGCGCACTCATTTATTTTTAGCCCCGGATTTTTGCCGAACCTGCCAGAGATTCTGAAATGTAGTGCGGGCCGGTGCGGGAAAATCCCTGGTCATGGTCCAGGGCTGCGCCAGCGGCAGTCGGCCGAATCGCCCTTTTGGCAACCCGGTTGAAGATTTAATCCTGGCACATACCGCGAGCATTGAAATTAACATGCCGGTGATCTTGCGGTAGAGGCCGGGACGTTTTGCCAGGCTAAACCAGATTCGCAATCCCAGTTTACTCATCCAGGATGTATATCCTGAATCGACCAGGTCAGACCGATGCTGTCGAAGTAATTCCGGCAGCGGGATTTTCACCGGGCAGACGGTTTCACACCGACCATTCAGCGTGCATGCATTAGGCAGGTCCATGGCATTTTTTCGCCCGGCCAGGATGGGCGTAAGCACAGAGCCCATGGGACCAGGATATACCCAGCCATAGGCATGCCCGCCTATGCTGGTATAAACCGGGCAATGATTCAAACAGGCGCCGCAGCGAATACAGCGAAGAATTTCCTGATAGCGGCTATTGAGCAAATTTGAGCGACCGTTATCCAGTAGCAGCACATGAAATTCTTCCGGGCCGTCCACATCAATGGCGCGCTTCGGCCCGGAAAAAACAGAGGTATACACACTCATGATTTGCCCGGTGGCGCTGCGGCCCAGCAGCCGCAAAAATCCGCCCAGAGAAACCATGTCCGGGATTACCTTTTCAAGGCTGGCAATGACGATATGTACTGTGGGCAGCGTGGCGGTGAGGTCGCCATTACCCTCATTAGTTACGATCACAGCTGAGCCAGTGTCGGCCACTAAAAAGTTCGCGCCGGTAATCCCTACATCGGCGCGGCAAAAATGGTCGCGCAGTATCTCCCGCGCCTGATTCACAATATCCTCGTGCCTGGTCACTTTTCCGGCATAACCGAGTTTTGCATGATGCCGATGGAATAATTCGGTCACATCTTGTCTAGATTTATGCACCGCAGGCGCGATGATGTGGCTGGGTGATTCTTTCGCCAGTTGGATAATATATTCCCCCAAATCGGTCTCGACCACTTCATATCCCTGCTGTTCCAATGACTTGTTGGTTGCCGCTTCTTCGCTGACCATGGACTTTCCCTTGATGATCTTTTTGGCATTGGCCCGGGCGCAAATATCCAGGATTATATTGTTTGCTTCTTCGCCATTTTTTGCCCAATGCACCCGACCACCCTGCTCGATTACCTTGCGTTCGAATCGGCACAGGTAATAACCCAAATGTTTCAGGGTATGATCCTTAACCTGCTCGCCATAACTGCGATACGCTGCAAAGTTTTTAAGTTTTGCAACGGAATTTTTTCGGGTGTTGACAAACCCGCCTTCGGCCCGGCCCAGCGCAGCGCGTAAATCATCATTGAGTAATGCGGTTTTGGAAGCGGATCTAAATTCCCGGGACCGCACTTCCATTACTCGGCCACTCCCGCAGCAGGTTTCCGGTTCAATAAAAGCTCGGCAAAGTGATATACCCGGACTGGTTTTGCACAACGCTTCAGCCTTCCCGCCAGGTGGATCAGGCATCCCAGATCACCACCAATCAGCACATCGGCGCCGGTTTTTTCAATTCCGCTGATTTTATTGTCCGCCAATCGAGTGGAAATTTCCGGATATTTGATGCAAAAGATTCCACCGAAGCCGCAGCAAATCTCTGAATTGCTCATTTCTTCCACCACAATATCTGCATACTGCGCCAGCATTTTTCGCGGCTGTGCGCGAATACCCAGTTCTCGCAACCCGGAACAGGCATCATGGTAGGTGAATTTTTTATGTGAAAACGGATGTTTATCTTTTTCATCTTCATGCAAATCTGCCGTATCCGGTTCCACTTTCATTATATCCACCAAAAACTGCGAAAGCTCGAATGTTTTATCCGCCAGCGTCTGTGCACGCTGCGGCCAACCCGGGTCGTGCGCTAACAACTGCGGGTAATGCGCTTTAATCATCGCCGCGCAGGAACCGGATGGCGCCACCACATAGTCCAAACCCTCGAATTGGGCAATGACATTTTTCGCCAGTGCACGGGCTTTTGATCGATCGCCGCTGTTATAGGCCGGCTGGCCGCAACAACTTTGCGCCGGCACCGAAACCCTGCATCCGCTGTTTTCGATTAAATCCGCCGCGGCGAATCCTGTCTGAGGCCGCAACAAATCCACCAGGCAGGTAACAAACAGACCGACATGATGCCCGCTATTGGTCATACTGAAAACGCATTGCGGTATTGATTTATTTCCCGGCAAATGCGTCGGGCCTGCTTTGCGGCGGCGTTGGGAAAATCCGCATCCTGACTTGCAAATATCACACTTCGGGATGCGTTGATTATCAATCCGGTTCGATTTGTCGTCAGGCCATTTTTAACCACGCTTTTAATCTCTCCTCCCTGGGCGCCGATTCCGGGAATCAACAGCGGCATCTCGCCGACTATTTGTCGCACTTCGCCAATGGCGGGCGGGCAGGTCGCACCAACCACCAGGGCAACGTTATTATTTTTATTCCATTGCGCAGCGGCCAGATTCGCCACATGCGCATAAACCGGCTGGCCGCCGCTGGTCAATTGCTGAAAATCTCTGCTCCCGGGATTCGAGGTGCGGCACAGTACGATCACGCCGCGGTCCGCGTATCGTAAAAAAGGTGCAACAGTGTCACCACCCATATACGGATTAACCGTTACCGCGTCCGCCTGATAGCGTTCAAAGGCTTCGAGTGCATACATGCGTGCGGTGGCGCCAATATCCCCGCGCTTTGCATCGAGAATAACCGGAATGTCCGGGTATGCGGATTTTATGTATCGGATGGTTTTTTCCAACTGGGCTTCGGCGCCAAAAGCGGCATAACAGGCCACTTGGGGTTTGAATGCGCAGACCCATTGCGCGGTGGCATCAATAATTTCTTTATTGAATAAATATAGCGGCTGTTTGCCACTTTTTATTGATTTGGGCATTCTGTCGCTGTCCGGGTCCAGACCGACGCACAGCAAAGAATGCTGTTGCTCCCAGCGATTTGACAGTTTTTTATAAAAGCCTGACATTTGACCCACAGAACAATCCGGTTTAATGGTGGTAACGCACTCAAAGTGGCGGATATTCTAACCTTTTGTCCCCGGGGAAAACGACGCAATTAACCAGGCGCCGGCATATGGCTGTGCTCCGCAATTGCGGGGTTCGCTTCCTGCAATCCTCGCGTATACTCGCAGACACAGCGGTTTCGCGCGGTGTGCTCCCCGGGGAAATCCTGATGAATCAACGCTCTTGTTGTAGCCATCGGCAACCAGATTCAATCATCATGAAAGATTGTCATATTGCTGTCCCAGTACTTGAACACCTGCGCCCAAAAATCCACCCAACGGCGCAGGGCTTCTCAGAATAAATGCTGCCTTATATTCTCGAACCCGGCGAATTATCCGCGAAACTAAACGATAATCATCTTCTGGTTATAGACCTAGGAAGCGGCGAGCAATATCAGCACGGCCATATTCCAGGCGCGGTGCATTTAGACGTTGGAAAGCTTCGGCTCGGAAAACCGCCCGCGCCCGGTGTATTACCCGATCTAAAAGAACTTGAAAATACCTTTAAATTCATTGGGTTAAGTGAAAATAATCATGTGGTTACTTATGATCACGAGTTCAATGTCGGAGCCAGTCGGCTGTTGTGGACTCTGGAAGCGGCCGGGCACACTAGACATTCATTGTTGAATGGCGGAATGACCGCCTGGCGTGCGGCAGGTTTTGATTTGCAAATCGAACCAAATGTACCCGTCCCGGGAGATTTCAGACTGGTATTTGAACCGGATGTTCTGGCCGATAAACATTATGTGCTGGAGTCAATCACCAACCCGGATAGCGAAATTCTGGATGCACGCTCGCCGCAGGAATTTAATGGCATCAAGTCTCCATCACTGCGGCATGGTCATATCCCCGGCGCAAAAAACCTGAACTGGCTGGATACCATTGACCTGAACAGCAGGAAATTCAAACCCCGCGACCAGCTAACGGCGCTGGTTCATCACCGTGGCTTTCCCAGCGATAAGGAAATTATCGTGCATTGCCAAACCCATCAGCGCTCTTCGCACAGCTTCGTCATGCTCCGCTCACTCGGATTCAAACGTATCAGAGGCTATGCCGGCTCCTGGTCCGAATGGGGAAACGATCCTCAATTACCCATCATTCAGGAGTCGGTTTAATCGGCCCCGGCCAGTTTGCCGGACACGGCCGCGCCTGAGTCTCGTCCTGAATCTGTAATAATCCTGGCAGGAATCTACCGGATAACTTGCAGACTGCATCCATTAAAATGCGTCCCAACCTGCTTTTCCCCAATTTTGATCACAAAATTGCCCGATTGACCTGCACCAATTATTCCACCGTTTCTATGGTACCGGGCGCTTCCAGCCCCGGGATTTTCAGCTTCTGGCCGGGGAAAATTGTCGCCTTGCTGTTCAGGTTGTTAATGGCGATGAGTTCGGAGCAGCCTGCGCCATAGCGGCCAGCGATGGCACAGGCGAAATCACCTTTTCTAACCCGGTATAAATTGTTTTCATCCAGCCCGGATATGCGGTTCGATATGCCCGGGATAATCAGTTTTTGATCAATGTAGATGGTTGCCTTGCGGCCCAGTTGATTCACGCGGGTCAACAAGCCGCAGCCGAGATTAAATCTTGCGGCGATGCCGCAGGCGGTGTCGCCCGTTTTTACCCGATATATTCGTTCCGATTGGGGTTGATTCGCCGCGACCAGTTGCCGGTTCGGGATCGCACTCGTTGTTTCTGCCGCCGCAACGGGTTTTTTCGGGATAGACAATGTCTGGCCAATTTTGATGACGGCTTTGTTCCCCAGCCGATTTGCATTGATTAATTCCCGGCAATTTACTCTTAACGCTCTGGCGATGCCGCAGGCGGTGTCGCCTTTTCGCACCAGATAATTATCCGACCCCGGCGCAGTTATTTCCGGCGCCATGGCGGCCAGTTCTATTATCGCCGATTGGTATCCATCCTGCCGATACGGAAGTTTTAACCGATAACCGGCCGGAACCATTCTCCAGCCATGCCATACAAATCGGGTCAATCCCGGATTCAGCGACTTTAAGGCCGACTCATCCACTTTGAAAACCGATTTTATTCTGGAGATAGAGGTGGCCTGTTTCAGCATCCGGGTCTGGTATCGAATTTCTTCATCCTGAATAATGCTGCCAAAATACCTTTTCGCATTCAGGGTGACATGACGCGCGGCGAGAAAGCTGGCATAGAAGTTTTTAACAGCGACCCGAAAGCGGGGGGATTTGTAGTTTTGCAACACCGTCAGATAATCCGGTTTGATACTTGACATGGCCCGCCGCATACCATTTAACCCATAGTTATAGGAAGTAATTACAAATGGATATATTTCCTCAGCGGTTATACTGGGATCAATGGACCGGGCCAGCTCTGTCAATGACGATCTGGATTTCACCAGATACCTCGCCGCCGCATGGGTTGACGCATCAGGGTCCAGTCTTTCATCCATGGCGGCATTCAATTCCAGTCCAAGCCTCCTCGCTGTCCCCGGCATGATCTGCCACATTCCCGCAGCGCCCGCTTTGGAATAAGCGACAGGGTTATAAGAGGATTCAACCAGGGGCAGGTAGCGAATTTCCCGGGGAAGATGGTATTGCTGCAGAACCGTGTCCACCAGATAGTGATAGCGATTAAACCGCTGCAACCCTTTCAAAAAGCTGTCCCTGACGCCGCTTTGACAGCGAATACTGTTTGCAGCCTGGCGAATTTTCCTGGTATCTTGACTGCTAAACAACCCGGCCAGGTGGGCTTCATCTGAACCGAATTTGCCGCCCAAATCCATTTTATCCGCCACATTTTCGAGTGCTTTTTTTATCCTGTTTCTTTCCCTTTTTATCTTCCTCCTCGCCTTTCTGCCGCACCCGTTTCCAGTATCCAGGAGCGCATAAACCCGCTCCGGCACTTCCGGGTCATGAAAGATTGCCACATCGCTGTCCCATTGCCTGAACACCTGCACCCAGAAATCCACTCGACGGTGCAGAGCTGCGGGGCATGGAAAGTTCTTGCTGCATTGTAAATCGTGCTGCGGAAGTAAATGATGTGCGTAAACAGCGTTTGCCGGTAACAGCGCAATAACCGGAATACAGGCTGAAGCGGCCAGCGCCAGACAAAGATTTTTCATTTTTCGGGCATATACAGTATTGAGTGGGAAACAAATAATGGATTTAAATTTGACGGGTGCAGTGGTTACGCATTATAACCGCTGATAAATGACCTTGAATTGAATACCATGACGATTATTAAACAGGAAGATTTGATCCGGAGTGTCGCCGATGCGCTGCAGTATATTTCATATTATCATTCCAAAGACTTTGTTCAGGCAATGCATCGGGCATACCTCAAGGAACAGTCTGAATCTGCGCGCAATGCCATCTCCCAGATACTGATCAATTCCAAAATGGCAGCAGAGGGCAGACGCCCCATTTGCCAGGATACCGGTATCGTGGTGATTTTTGTAAAAATTGGCATGAATGTATGCTGGGACGCCACGGCAACACTGAATGAAATGATTGACGAAGGCGTCAGGCAGGCCTACCTTAATCCTGAAAATCCCTTGCGAGCATCTATTGTTTCCCCTCCCATTGGCCGCAGAGTCAATACCAAAGACAACACTCCGGCAGTAGTCCATGTTGAAATGGTGGAAGGAGACAAAGTGGATATGATTGTCTCCGCCAAGGGAGGCGGGTCAGAGAGCAAGAGCAGGTTCAGCATTTTAAACCCGAGCGACAGCGTGGTGGATTGGGTATTGGCAACCCTGCCAACCATGGGCGCGGGCTGGTGTCCCCCGGGGATACTGGGCATCGGACTCGGCGGCAGCGCAGAAAAAGCTATGCTGCTGGCCAAGGAATCACTGATGGAGCCGATCGATATTCAGGATTTGATCGCCGCCGGGCCATCCAGCGTTATCGAAGAATTGCGCATCGAACTGTACGAAAAAGTGAATGCACTGGGGATTGGCGCCCAGGGCCTGGGCGGGGTTACCACGGTTCTGGATGTAAAAGTAAAGGATTATCCAACCCATGCGGTATCCCTGCCGGTGGCGATGATTCCGAACTGCGCGGCCACCCGCCACGTGCATTTTACGCTGGACGGATCCGGCCCTGCGGTATTGACCCAGCCAGAATTATCGGCCTGGCCGGATATTAGCTGGGCGCCGGGTGATAACACCCTGTCCGTAAACCTGGACACCCTCACGAAAGACCAGATTCGCACCTGGAAACCCGGCCAGACCATTTTACTTTCGGGCAAGCTGCTGACCGGCCGGGATGCGGCGCATAAACGTATTGCCGAATACTTCGAAGCCGGCAGGCCGTTACCGAATGGCGTTGATTTCCACAATCGATTTATCTACTACGTCGGCCCGGTCAATGCGGTGGGTGATGAAGCGGTGGGACCAGCCGGGCCAACCACCGCGACCAGAATGGATAAATTTACCGACATGATGCTCGAAAAAGCGGGCATATTCGGCATGATCGGTAAAGCAGAGCGCGGCACAGATACGGTGGAGAAAATCAAAAAACACCGCTCGGTATACCTGATCGCGGTGGGCGGTGCGGCCTACCTGGTTTCAAAGGCGATAAAGTCCGCCCAAGTATTGGCATTCGCAGACCTGGGGATGGAAGCAATCTATGAATTTGAGGTGGAAGAAATGCCGGTCACCGTGGCGGTCGATAGCGAGGGTGAATCCGTTCATCATACCGCACCGGCCATTTGGAAAAAGAAACTGGCCGTTGCTGCACCCACCCTGGGCAGCGCATCCGCAGACCCTAGTAAAAAGTATTGAGCATCCCCACCACCACGAAGATAAACATGATGGTCATTATGCTGCCCGCCTTGATGAAATCGGCAACCTGATAGCCGCCAGGGCCCATTATCAACGCATTGACCTGATGGGTAGGAATCAGGAATGAATTGGACGTGGACAACGCCACCGTCAAGGCGAAAACCGCCGGATTTGCGCCCGCACCGATGGCGATGTTGATTGCTAAAGGCACCAGCAATACGGTTGCGCCGACGTTTGAAATGATCAGGGTAAATAATGTGGCGAGTATGGCCAAAGCCGTTTGCAGCACCCAAATGGGCACGCCATCCAGATAAAACAATACCTGATGCGCAACCCAGGCGGCGGTTCCGCTGTTTTCAACCGCAATCCCGAGCGGGATTAAACTGGCGAGCAAAAATACGCTCTGCCAACCGATTGCCCGGTACGCTTCGTCAATCTTGATAACGCCGGTCAAAATCATCCCCACCGCACCGGTCATCAATGCAACAGACAATCGGACATCGGTGAAAATTATCAGGAAAAGTGTCAGCGCAAACAAGGCTGCTGCAAATTTCAACTTTTCCGGGCGTTCATCTTCCCTGGGGAAGTCGGTTACCACCACATAATCATGTCTGTCATCGGCAATTGAGGCGAGATTGGCCCAGTTAATATGGATGACCAACGTATCACCTGACTGAAGCACCAGGTCCGGGATGCCTGAATCAATGACATCATCCGCACGGAAAACGGAAAGAACGGTGGCGTCATGCCGTCTTCTCAATTCTATTTCCCGCAGCGATTTTCCAATCAGGGAGGAATCCGGCGGTATGACGACTTCGGCAATACCCGCACTGCTTGAGCTTAAAATCTCCGCAAATACGTCCATTTCATTCTTCACCTGCAGCGCATATTCCCGGGCAAATTCATACACCGCTTCCCGTCGGCCCATAATGGCCATTTCGCTTCCATCCCAAAACTCGGTATCACCGCGCGGCGCGACCACCAATTCATGGCTGTTTCTTATCGCTACAATCCAGCCTGCCCGACCCGCCGCGTCAATCTCCGAGAGTGTTTTACCTATGAGCGGGCTTTCCCTGGTGACGATACACTCGTATACCTCGCCCTCAATGCCGTAAACTTCTTTGAAATATTTCAACATATTGCCCGATTCGCCCGGTTTATCCTTGATCACAGGCAGGACAAACCGGCCAAGAAATACGAAGTAGCAAACACCCGAAAACAGCAGTGCGAGTCCGATGGGAGTGACCGAGAACATGCCAAATTGTTCGATTGCAGGGAATTTTCCCGCCATGGCCTGATTGGAATGTGCGATTAAATCATTCAGCAGTATCAACGGGCTTGAACCCACCAGGGTTATGGTACCGCCCAAAATCGCGCAAAACCCCATGGGCATGAGCAATCGCGAAATTGCCAGATTACCGCGTCGGGCAATCCGATTGACCACAGGCAAAAACAACGCCGCAGCGCCAATATTTTGCAGGAAACTGGAAATCAGGCCGACCGCACCGGAAAGAAACATAATCACGCGACCTTCCGTATTGCCGCCAATTTTCAGAATTTTACTCGCAAGCTGCCCCATGACACCGGTTCGGTCCAGACCGGCACCGATTATCATAACCGCTATAATCGAAATTACCGCATTACTGGAATAACCACTGAATAATTGATCCGGCGAAACCAAGCCATCATATCCGGGCAGCAAAGCAGTCAGGCCAATTAGCACCATCACCACTACGGCGGCCACGTCAATCCTGACAATTTCAAAGGCGAACAGGCAGATAGCCAGCAGCAGCAAGGCCATTACCATGCCCATCTCGGCAGTAAGCTGCAGCGTTTCGGTCACACAAAATCTCCACAATCAACAAAGACACAAATCCGGGAAATCAGGGCAGCGCCGATCACAGGCGGCTCCTCCCGGCAATCACAACCGGTCCATTTCATAGCATAATCTATTGCATTAGAAATTATGTATATCCTTATGATATAAATGATTTTTATTGTTCCAATCCAGCACAGTCTGAATCGGATTTGCAACCGATTCTATCATCATCCGAATACACTGTCAGAGTATCAATAACATTTATACTGGCGGCAAAGTCATCATACAATCCGGTGATGCAGACCACTATCGACGATTCCATCGCGAACCCTAACGCATTCAGAAATATTCCCCTGGTATTGTTAATTTTATTATTCCGGGGAATGGGCTTTTTGCCCCTGCCGGTGATTTATATTTTCGGAGTCGGCTGCGGTGAAATTTTATACTGGACATACGGGGCCCGGCGAAGGATCACCCTGACCAATCTGACCGCCTGCTTCCCAAATTACACGCCTGGTCAAATACGACGGCTTGCACGGCGTCATTTTCACGCGATGATTACCGGGATGCTGGTCATGTCCGTGGCATGGTGGGCCTCTTCCAGGCGACTTGAACGGCTCGTTGTATTTCGCAACAAAGTCGTGCTGGATAATCTGCTGGAAACCAGACAGAACGTGATTCTTCTGGCGCCGCACTTCATTGGCCTGGAATTTTTTGGTATCTACCTGTCCAGTTGGCTGAATCTGACCGGCATGTATCAAAAGCATAAAAATCCGTTCCTGGATAATTTTATTTTGCGCGGACGCGCCCGGTTTGGCCTGCGGCTTTATCACTATAAAAACACATTGATCAGTCTGATCCGGTCCATCCGCAATGGCATCCCTTTTTATTACCTTCCCGACCAGGACCCCGGTCAGGGAAAAGGCGTATTCGCCCTGTTTTATAACGTTAAAACCGCGACCTACCCGGCGTTGAGTAAAATCTCACGATTGGGCAATGCCCGAGTGGTACCGTGTATGGCAAGATTAAGGAAATTCGGGTATGGATTCGAAATTATTTTTGATCAACCTTTGGGCGATTATCCGACTGGCGATGACGTCAAGGATGCGACCACGATGAACAAAGCCATCGAAAGGCTCATAAGTCATGCACCAGAGCAGTATTTCTGGTCGCATAAACGCTTTAAGACACGCCCGCCAGGAGAGCAGCCTTTTTACTAGATTCTGGTTTCCCCCGGCATAGTCCTGAATCCCATATCCCGAAACCGGGATTTCGGCAGCATAAAACAATCTGGTTCCGCCTGCCGCGACCAGCACGATACGCTGCTTTCTCAAAAATCCGGTTTTTCATCTTGTACCTGGATATTTCCAGCGTATATTCTCCGCCAATGAGCATCCTCCCGGGCAGAAGATCTGCATGACGAATACTGATAATTTTGAATTATCATCGCAGGTCGCCCGGCGCTGGGTCGCTGTCTACCACTTCAATATTCCAATTTGCCTCGGCGTGTTGACAGCGGCTGTCATACCGGTTCCGAAAGGAGATAAAAGCCGGACTGGTTTGGATTTGCCGCCCTCATAGTGGCGTGTATTGCAACACATCCTGGCCCGGATTCAGCGCATCCTGGATTATTGGACTGCATGCCCGTTATACACAAATCAATCATTCGCTGCTGGCAGCAAACATTGCCCCTTTTAACGAACTCCTGCGCTACCCGTGGGAAAAAATGGCCAATTAACGATTTGGCCGGATTATCTGCATGGCAAACCGAAGTGGGAAAGCAGGCGACCGTGACTGCCGGTAACAACGGTTTCATGATTTCTGGTGATTCTCGTGTGTTATCTGTGCAGGAATCGCTGGTCTCAAAACGACGATAACACTGACCATTTGAGATGATTTTATAAACTATGAGCAGACTCCCTTTGGCCGTGACGCAACCTGAAAACACTTCCATCGGCATTGTCTGTATGTTACTGACGATGCTGTTCTTTGTGATCCTGGACGTGGCGGCCAAATACCTGATGCAGCACTACAGCATCGTTCAGGTTCTCTGGGGCAGGTTTTTCTTTCACATCCTGTTTGTACTGGTTTATATCTGCGCAAGCCGTCCTGCGGACCTGATCAGCCAGCGACTGCCGCTGCAAATCTCACGCTCCATACTCATGCTGACAACAACCGCGTTATTCTTCGTCGGCATCAGCACCATTCAATTGGCAACGGCGTCCACCATCATGTTTCTGACGCCCATCCTGGTCACCGTGCTAGCCATCCCGCTTTTGGGCGAAACGGTCAGGGTCAGGCGGTGGGTCGGCGTGTTAGCGGGATTTTCTGGTGCGCTGACTGTGGTCAGACCAGGTATTGATCAGATTGAAGCGGGTATTGTATTTCTCCTGGCCGCTGCATTGTCGAATTCTTTTTACCAGATCAACACCCGGCAAATACGCACCCACGACAATCCGATGACTTCGCTGTTGTATACGGGGTTAACAGGCGCCATTGTCACCTCCTGTCTGGTGCCGTTTAACTGGCAGTGGCCAGATTTGGAACACTGGCTGATATTTATTATGCTCGGAATAACCGGAAGCATCAGCCATCTTTGTCTGATCCGGGCCTTTCGCGTTGCTCCGGCCTCCATCGTTGCGCCTTTCGGCTATACCAGTTTGATCTGGTCGGTGGGTTTCGGCTTCATCATTTTTGACGACCTGCCTGATCGCTGGACGATTATCGGCGCAGTCATCATCATTTCAAGCGGGCTGTATATTTATCACCGCGAACAGAAAACGGCACAATCAGCCTGAAGCGCAGCAGGATCGCACCGGGTGGAACCGCAATCACCGCGGCTCCACCGCCGCCAAAGCCCGCTTATCTAACCAGCTCCAAATTGACCAAAGCCCGGTTCACGCGATCGCCGTAATCCTGGTCTACCATTTTGAATAAATCGACCATGCGTTGTTGGACGGATTGCTCAGCATGAACCAGGGCGCCGGCAATATTTCCAACTAACTGTCGTTTCTGCGTTTCGTCCATAATGGCGTAGAGTGCGCCAGCCTGTGAATAGTGATCTTCATTTGAAGTATCATAACCTTTGACCCAGACTTCGCCTGATAGTGGTATCGGCGGCTCGGCCACTTGCGCGGTCGGAGCTGGTGCGCCTTTATCTTTCTGATCGTTAGGGTAAAAATTCACACCAGCGCCCTGGTTGTTGTCATCACCATAAGGACATTTCATTCCAGCCATGGCGCCATCGCGCTGATAATGATGCACCGGGCAGCGCGGCGCATTCACCGGAAGCTGGTTGACATTGGCGCCAATACGATAGCGATGCGCATCCTGATAGGCCAGCAATCTGGCTTGCAGCATTTTGTCCGGGGATGCACCAATCCCTGGTACCAGATTACTGGGGGCAAATGCAGCCTGCTCGGTTTCAGCAAAGTAATTTTCCACATTACGATTCAACTCAAGCTGGCCAATTTCGATCAGAGGGAAATCTGCATGGGGCCAGACTTTGGTCAAATCGAAGGGATTAATATGATAATCCTGCGCTTCCTGCCCGGTCATAATTTGCAGCTTCACCGTCCAGGCCGGGAAATCACGGTTATCGATGGCATTAACTAAATCCTGTTGTGCGCCAAATGCCGGCATGGTGCTGGCTTCTTGGTCGGTGAGATTTTTGATGCCCTGATTGGTTTTCAAATGCCATTTCACCCAGAATCGTTCTGCCCTGGCGTTCCAGAAACTCAGGGTATGCGAACCGAATCCGTGCATGTGCCGATACGAACAGGCAATGCCGCGGTCGGACATGAGTATCATCATCTGATGCAGGGACTGGGGATGATTGGCCCAGAATTCAAACATCGCTGCCGGATTGGGCAAATTGGTGCGGGGATCTTTCTTCTGGGAATGAATAAAGTCCGGGAACTTGCCGGGGTCGCTCAGAAAAAATACCGGGGTATTGTTGCCAACCAGGTCAAAATTACCTTGTTCGGTGTAGAATTTTACCGCGAAACCCCTTGGATCCCGCGCATAATCGCTGGAATCCTGACCACCGCCCACTGTGGAGAAGCGAACGAATACTTCGGTTTGCTGGCCCTCCTGCTGGAGAAAGCTGGCGATACTGTATTGGCTCAGCGATCGGGTCAGGGTAAACCGGCCATAGGCGCCGGACCCCCGGGCATGCACCACCCGTTCTGGAATGCGTTCGCGGTTAAAGTGCGCGAGCTTTTCGAACATTCTGAAATTGTCGAAGGTCAGTGGTCCTCGCTCACCGGCCGAAATGCTGTTGTTATCATCTGCTACCGGTGCGCCCGCTGAAGTGGTTAATCTGGTGTAGGTCATAATGTGTGTCCTCAAATTGATTAAAATAAGACTTTCGTCTGGCTCGCGGTGCAGTCTATCCAAACCCTGATAATTAATATATTTGATTATTTATATTATTTTAATAGTATTTATCTATCAAAAATTCCGGGGACGTTCATGCAACCTCCGCCAGGCTTTCAAGTCATTCGGTACTGCCATCAATGTTCGGGGGAAAGCCGATATGGAAAAACTTCAATCCTTGCAACGCCGCCGTTTTGCGATAACCGCGCTACTGGCTGGAACACTACTGCTATCCGCAGCCCGGGCCGCAGTGGTTGATGTCACAGAAATCGTCGGAAAATCCATGGCACAAGTCCAGCAAATACTGGGTTCGCCATTGCAATGTAAAAAATCCTTCCAAGGGCTGTCCTGTGATTATGCACTCGCCGAAATTGAAGTGATCTTCATCGATGAAAAAGCAGACTGGATAACCTTTGGCGGCTTTCAGCAGGTTGAGTTTGATTACCGGGTTTTAGAGAAAATCGGTTTAATAGCCGTCCCGCCCCTGGTGCACAACCCGTTCCGGATGCACTGGCAAAATCACCAGGGGTTGGCGGTAATTTCGGTTTATGGCAGCGGTCGGTGGGTAACGTTCGTCCAGGTCAGAGCATTCACGCCGCAATAAAATATTATCCTTGCTGCCGGGGAAAACCGGGCACTCCCGATGGGCATGACTGCGCCATGGACGCCGTATTGACCACATTAAAATCCTGGTCGCCGAATGCACAACGGGTTCTGGAATATGCGCTGGCAAAAAATAACCGGTTCAACCCACCCAATCCCGCAAGCAGAAAAAAAGCAACAGAAAAATTCACAGCCCGGCGCTGCGGGCATTCATCCAGCTTTGCAGCCGCTCGCCGATGTCCGCCGGTGCGCCCAGGCCTTTTTTGGTGCGGCGCCAGAGCACGTCCCCGGCGGTTTCGGCCCATTCGTATTTCATCAGATAATCCACCTCGCAGCCGAACAGCCCCGCACCAAAAGATTCCCCTAGATCTTCCATAGCTGTGCAATTGCCCAGCAGCCGCCCGATTTCACTGCCATAGTTGCGCACATAATGGTCCAGCAAGCCGTGATCAAGCCAGTCATAGGTTTGCCTGCATGACAACAGAAATTTCCCATAGTCGCTGTACGCTATATCACCACCTGGCAGGGCGGCCCGGGCAGTCCAGTGGCCGGCCCTGAAGCCCAGGGATCTTTTCAGCATGTCCACCACTTGTTCCGAGAGTTTTCGATAAGTGGTTATCTTGCCGCCAAATACGGAGACAATGGGCGGGCCTTCCTCATCCAGTTGCAAGACATAGTCCCGGGTCACCTTGCTGGCATTTTTTGCACGATCGTCGAACAGGGGGCGCACGCCGGAATAACTCCAGACCACATCTTCGGGCTTGACCGGGGTGTGAAAATAATGATTGATCGCGTCGCAGAGATAGGCGATTTCAGATTCATCGATTTTTACCTCATCCGGGTCGCTGTTAATTTCCACCTCAGTTGTACCGAGCAGGGTAAAGTCGCGCTCATAGGGAATTGCAAACACCACCCGGTTATCGGCATTCTGGAATATATAGGGAAAAGGGTGATCGAATATTTTAGGTACGATGATATGGCTACCCTTAACCAGGCGGACACCGTTGTCGGAATCCACCGTATCATCGAAACGCAGGGTTTTTTCGACCCAAGGGCCGGTTGCATTGACCACGGCACGGGCGCGCAGATTGTAAACGCCGCCGTCTCTGGCATCGTCAAGTTTGACTCGCCAGTGATCGCCGTTGCGCCGCAATGCGGTGCATTGGGTTCGCGTCAGTATTTTCGCGCCGCGCGCTTGCGCATCACGCGCGTTCAGCACCACCAGACGCGAATCCTGCACCCAGCAGTCCGAATATTCAAAACCCCGGGTGAATTCAGCCTGGAGCGGCCGGCCGGCCGCATGTCTGGTTAAATCAACGCCCCGGGAAGGCGGTAACAGCTTGCGCCCGCCGATATGATCGTACAGAAACAGCCCCAGCCGCACCAACCAGCGTGGACGCAAAGCCTCGTGGTGCGGCAGTATAAAACGCAGCGGCCAGATAATATGCGGCGCGCTTTTCAGCAGAATTTCGCGCTCCTTCAACCCGTGTCGAACCAATAGAAAGTCGTAATGTTCGAGGTAACGCAGTCCGCCGTGAATCAGCTTGGTACTCGAAGACGAAGTATGCTGCGCCAGATCATCCTGCTCGCAAAGCACCACGTCCAGTCCCCGGCCCGCGGCATCCCGGGCGATGCCGACACCGTTAATGCCGCCGCCTATTATCAGCAGGTCCGTGGTTCCCTGATCCCCGGTTCCATTGCTTTGCATCGCTGCCGGCGCCGAAATATCGTATCTTCCCGAATCCCTGCTCAGACCCATTTAAACACGCAAAACCCCCAGATTGCTGAAATAACTAACCCGCCCCATAAAGGTGTGCCGAATGCCCATAACCAGCCCATAAATATGAAAGCGCTTCCAACCAGGGTAATAAACAGGCGATCGCCGCGCGTTGTATCCAGCCCGAAAACGCCGCGCCGTGGATTGCCGCCCGGACTGTATTTTTCCCACAGGCCCATGCTCACCAGACAGGCCAGAATGAACAGGAAAAACGCGGCGGTGGGCCAGGTCCAGGCCATCCAGGAGAAATCCATGATCAAACCCTCCCCAGCGCAAAGCCTTTGGCAATGTAGTTGCGCACAAAGTAAATAACGAACGCACCCGGCACGATGGTCAGGGTGCCCGCCGCCGCCAGTAACCCCAGTTCGTAACCGGCGGTACTGGCGGTTCGTGTCATGGTCGCCGCGATTGGCTTGGCCGCCACCGATGTCAGGGTTTTGGCCAGCAGCAGTTCCACCCAGGAATACATGAAGCAGAAAAACATCGCCACACCGATGCCCGCAGCGATAGTCGGTATGAATATACGTATGAAAAATCGTGAAAACGAATAACCGTCCAGAAAGGCCGTCTCATCCAGTTCTTTCGGCACCCCGGACATAAAACCCTCCAGTATCCACACCGCCAGCGGGATATTAAACAGGCAGTGCGCCAGCGCTACCGCAAGATGCGTATCGAACAATTCCACTGCGGAGTAAAGCTGGAAGAATGGCAGCGCAAATACCGCCGGCGGCGCCATGCGATTGGTTAATAACCAGAAGAACAAATGCTTGTCGCCGAGAAAACGATAGCGCGAGAAGGCATAGGCGGCGGGCAGCGCGGCCGTCACCGACAGCGCTGTGTTCATTACCACGTAGATAATTGAATTCCGATACCCGTTGTACCAGGTCGGGTCGGTGAGGATTTTTCGGTAATTTTCCAGGGTGAAGTTTTGCGGATATAACGCGAAGCCACCGAGAATTTCATTGGTGGTTTTAAACGACATGTTCAGCAGCCAGTATATTGGCAGCATTAAAAACAGGATGTAAATAGCTGGCAGCAGCCACTTTTTACCATTCATGATACTGGCCATGTTATTGCTCCTCGTTGCGCATCATCAGCGTATAAAAAACCCAGCACATCAGTAGCACCACAAAAAAGTAAATCAGCGACATGGCGGCGGCGGGCCCGAGGTCGAACTGGCCCAGCGCGATTTTCACCAGATCAATGGATAGAAACGTGGTGGTATTGCCGGGTCCGCCGCCGGTAAGGACAAAGGGTTCGGTATAGATCATGAAGCTGTCCATGAATCGCAGCAGGACCGCGATGGTCAATACATTTTTCATTTTGGGTAACTGGATTCGCCAAAATACGGACCAGGCGCTGGCGCCGTCGATTTTCGCTGCCTGATAGTAATCATCCGGGATAGAACAAAGGCCGGCGTAGGCGAGCAATACCACCAACGACGTCCAGTGCCAGACATCCATGACGATAGTGGTCACCCAAGCCGCGGTCGGCTGTTGGGTGAAATTGTAATTTATGCCCACCGCATTGACCGTATGCCCAAGCAAGCCAATGTCGGGCAATGCGAAAATATTCCACATCGCGCCCACCACATTCCACGGAATCAGCAATGGCAAAGCCATCAATACCAGGCATACCGATACCCAGGGGCCTTTTTTGGGCATGCAAAGCGCGACCACGATACCTAATGGAATCTCTATCACCAGGACCGTTCCGGTAAATGCGAGCTGGCGCAGGAATGATTCATGGAAGCGGCTTGAGTTGAGTACCTGTTCAAACCACTTCACGCCTTCCCAGAAAAACACATTGCTGCCGAAGGTTTCCTGCACCGAATAATTGACCACGGTCATTAACGGAATCAGCGCATTAAACGCCACCAGAATGACAACCGGTATGACCAGTATCCAGGCTTTTGGATTGGTTTTTTTGCTCATCGCATCACTCCTGGGCGGGTTAATCCACTACCCGGCTATTTTTGTACAACCGGGTATGTTCGGTGAGAAAAGAAATGCGCGGGCTTATCGATGGAATCCGCTCACCCTCGGCCACAATCATTTTCAGGGTGTTGCCGTCATGGCGGACCACCACTATCTGGCGGTGCCCGAGATCGTCCACTTTAACAATCTCCACCGGAAATCCATCGTGGTCGAATTGAACAAACTCCGGGCGAATCCCGATTTCAACCGCATTGCTGCCGTTTTCAGGCAGCCTGGTGCAGGCGGTCTGTATGCGATTACCGGCAAAATACGATGCACCGCCGAACAGCTCACAAGGCAAAATATTCATTCCGGGCGAGCCAATGAAATGTCCGACAAAGGTGTGCGCGGGCTGTTCAAACAGCTCCACCGGCGTACCGACCTGAACCACGGTGCCGTCGTACATGACCACCACGTGGTCGGCAAATGTGAGTGCCTCGGTCTGGTCGTGGGTGACGTAGATCATGGTTCTGCCGAGTTGCTGGTGCAATTCCTTGAGCTTGGAGCGCAGTCGCCACTTCAAATGTGGGTCGATGACCGTGAGCGGCTCATCGAACATGATAACGTTGACATCTTCGCGCACCAGACCGCGTCCCAGCGAAATTTTTTGCTTGCCATCCGCGCTGCGCCCGGCGGCGCGCTGCTGCAGGCAATGTTCCAGATCAAGCATTTTGGCCACTGCGTTCACCCGCGACCGGACTTTGTCCTCGGCGACATTGCGGTTGCGCAATGGAAAGGCCAGATTGTCGAACACGCTCATCGTGTCGTAGACCACCGGAAATTGAAAAACCTGGGCGATGTGTCTGTCGATGGTTGGCTTGCGAGTCACATCTTCGTGGCCGAATATTACGCGGCCTTCGGACGGTATTAACAATCCCGATATGATGTTGAGCAGCGTGGTTTTTCCACATCCAGACGGGCCAAGCAGGGCATAGGCGCCGCCGTCATTCCAGACTGCGTCGATTTGTTTGAGCGCATAGTCCCCGGCTGCTGCGGGTTGGGGCAGATAGCTGTGCCTGAGGTTTTGCAGGGTGATTTTCGCCATAAAATTCTGCTCAGGAGGTGCGGTCCGGTTTTGTTTTTCTGTCTGACCTAACTGGCGACCAATTCGCCGTCATCGCCAAAATACAGGCAGCGATTGACCTGCATGTACAGTTCGGCACTTTCGCCGACCACAAAAGGATGAACACCCTGGGATTCGGACACCCAGGAATTGCCGGCCAGGTCAACGTGTACGATGCTTTCCGACCCGCTGATTTCGGCGACCTGCACCAGACCGTTGATGGCCACACTGTCGCCCCGGGACTCACCCAGCGTGACATGATGCGGATGAATAGCCAGGGTATAGCAGCCGTCCGGCAGACCGGCATATTTTTCCGCTACCGGCCATTGAACAGCATCGCTGAGCACAAAGGTATCGCCTCGTTTGTGGACGCTGGCGGTATTAATTGGCGGGTCAGAAAATACACGGGCGCTTAACAGGGTGTTCGGAGTGCGGAAAATTTCCGCGGTCACGCCATACTGCGTTATGCGCCCCTCATGCAACGTCGCCGTGTGGCCACCCAGCATCAAAGCTTCCTGGGGTTCACTGGTGGCATAGACCACAGTGGCGCCCGTGTTTGCAAACAGCCTGGGTAATTCGTCGCGCAGTTCTTCGCGTAGCTTGTAGTCGAGATTCGCCAGTGGTTCGTCGAGTAATATCAATGGCGCATTTTTAACCAGTGCACGCCCCAGCGCGGTGCGTTGTTGCTGTCCACCTGAAAGCTCGGATGGCAGTCGGTCAAGCATGGGCGTCAGCTTCAACAGCTCGGCTATGTCGCCTACCCGTTTGCGTATTTCAGCCTCGGCACGCCGCGCAACCCGAAGCGGCGAGGCAATGTTGTCAAACACCGTAAAGCTCGGGTAATTGATGAATGCCTGATAAACCATGGCGACCCGGCGCTTTTGTACCGGCACACCGGTGACATTGGCGCCTTCGAACCAGACTTCGCCAGTGCTGGGCGCTTCCAGACCTGCCATAAGTCGCAACAAGGTAGTCTTGCCACTCAGCGTGGTGCCGAGCAAGACGTTAAACCCGCCTGTTTCGAATGCCAGACTGGTCTCATAAATGTGCATATCCGCACCCACACGTCGGGTTACCTGATTGAGTGTGATGCCCATAGCCGTTGGTGGTGATTATTATTCGCCGGGTGCGGGCGAGGTGATTTCTACCTGTACGTCCCGGCACCTGCATAAGGCTAAAAATTCATCCGGCGGCGCCTCGTCGGTGACGAAAAAATCCACTTCACTGATATTGCCGATACGTACCGGGGCCTGGCGTTGGAACTTCATTGCATCGGCCACCAGAATCACCGAACGGGCATTTTTGATGATGGCTTGTGCGACACGCACTTCACGAATGTCAAAATCCAGCACGGCGCCGTCCTGCTCGATGGCGGAAGCGCCGATAATAGCGTAATCAACCTTGAATTGACCAAAGAATTCCGCCGTGGTCTCGCCAACGATGCCACCGTCTTCGCGGCGAACCGTGCCGCCCGCCGTCATCACATCGATCAATTCGCTGGCTCTTAGCGTATTCACTACATTCAGATTGTTGGTGACCACCAGCAGTCCTGAATGTGCTCCCAAATGCTCCGCGACCCATTCGGTGGTGGTGCCGATATTAATAAACAGCGAAGAATCATTCGCTATCAATGCGGCGGTTCGTTTGCCTATTGCATTCTTTTTATCGGTGGCAATCTGTTTGCGCGCCGCATACCCGAGATTTTCAACACCATCGTGGACTATCGCCCCGCCATGCACCCGCTGCAACAGGCGCAAGTCACACAGATGATTCAGGTCGCGGCGAATTGTCTGCGGCGTGACAGAAAAAGACTCGGCCAACGGGTCTACCTGAACTTCACCACGCACTCTCGCGTATTCGAGAATTGCTTTCTGCCTGACGCCCAGGTTTGATGTGGTTTGATGTAGTTTGATGTTCGTTAAATGTAAAACCTGTTGCTGTATTTACCAGGCCCCGGAGGGGCTAGAACCGCCCTCCAGGTATTGCCGGTAGTATATTCGCCCTGGTATTCGCCCGGGATCAACCTTGCTGCGTCGTCCAGCGTTTTACCAGTTCGTCGTAGTTGATGGTTTCACCCGGCGGCTTTTCGTTCACCTTCGCTTTGGGGGAACCCGGCTGGTTGAGCCAATAGGCCGCATCACGTTCTTCATTCAGGCGTGGGCCACAACCACCGTAAGTGCCGGCCTTTTCATCAGCCGACTGCATGCGCGCCATGACCGTATCCATTTCCGAGGCAAGACGATCCATCGCCTGCTGCGGAGTGAAAACGCCAGAGTTGACATCGCCGATTTGCTGCCACCAGATTTGCGCAAGCTTCGGATAATCCGGCACATTGATTCCAGTAGGCGACCAGCGCACCCGGTCCGGCGAACGATAAAACTCTACCAGCCCGCCCAGCTTTGGTGCGCGCTCGGTAAATGACGCATGACGGATGTCGCTGTCACGAATTGGCGTCAAACCGACATGGGTTTTTTTCAACGAAACGGTTTTGGAAACAGTGAACTGGGCGTATAACCAGGCGGCCTTGCGGCGCTCCAGTGGAGTTGACTTGAACAGAGTCCACGACCCGGCATCCTGATAGCCCAGCTTCTGACCATCAACCCAATACGGCCCATGCGGGGAAGGTGCCATGCGCCATAATGGCCTGCCCGCACTATCCACCGTATTATTGCCCTCGCTCTGTGGCGCAACCATCGACGCGGTAAATGCGGTATACCAGAAAATCTGCTGGGCTACGTTACCCTGGGACAGCGCCGGGAGAGATTGATAAAAGTCGTAGCTGGCGGCGCCGGGAGGCGCATATTTACGTAGCCATTCATCCCATTTTCGAATTGCATAGACCGCAGCGGGCGCATTCGCGGCGCCGCCACGAGTTACCGACGCACCGACCGGATTACAGCTACCAGCCTCCATGCGAATTCCCCATTCATCAACGGGCACGCCATTTGGCAGACCTTTGCTGCCAGCACCCGCCATGGACAACCAGGCATCCGTCATACGCCAGCCAAGGTCAGGAGCCCGCTTGCCATAATCCATGTGACCATAGATTCGTTTGCCATCAATTTCCTTGACATGCTCCGAAAAGAACTCGGCAATGTCTTCATAGGCAGACCAGTTTACCGGCACACCCAGATCATAGCCGTAGATTTCTTTGAACCTTTCCATCAGGTCGGAGCGCTGGAACCAGTCATAACGAAACCAGTAAAGATTGGCAAACTGCTGATCGGGCAATTGATACAGATTGCCATCAGGACCCGTGGTAAACGACTTGCCCATAAAGTCATCAATATCCAACGTGGGCAAGGTCACGTCCCTGCCATCGCCTGCCATCCAGTCGGTCAGGTTCACCGCCAGTTGCAGGCGTGAATGCGTCCCGATCAGATCCGAATCGTTGATATAGGCATCGTACAGGTTGCGATTGGTCTGCATCTGCGTTTGCACGGCCTGCACCACCTCGCCCTCACCCAGCAACTGGTGATTAACCTTGATACCGGTGATTTCTTCAAATGCTTTGGTGAGCACCCTGGACTCATATTCATGGGTAGGAATGGTTTCAGACAGGACATTAATTTCCATGCCCTTGAATGGTGCTGCGGCCTCGATGAACCAGTCCATCTCGCTGTGCTGCTGCATTTTAGACAGGGTGGAAGGCTGAAACTCATTATCCACCCATTTTTCAGCCTCGCTCTTGCCCGCATAGGCGCCGGGCTGGATGCACAATGCGACAGCTACTGCCATCGCGATTTTACGAATTTTCATCGTATCCTCCGTATTATTTGGTTGAGATGTTAGCGTTATTGGGAAGCGGATACTATCATCCGAGATGTTCGTTTGCCAGCCTTATCATATTCAAATGAAATAATCCGATTAATTTTATGAACATATATACGCCAGGTGGTGTCTTCCCGGCCTGTAAGCAGACAACAGCCACCCTGTTCAAACCAGGCAAGTCGAGCCAGGTAAATCGAGAATTTCACACGGACCAAAGTTGTTTAATGGCGTACACCAAGGTGTTGACGCAACCAAAAGGATTTCAGGTTGCTGGAGCTCTTTCAAGCCGATCAGCCGGCACGGTGTACCGTGTATGGAGAATGCGCGGGTGGTTGTCCTGGTCCGCTCAGGACCTCCGCTAGGGTGGCGTCTGTTACCGGACCGCGGCCGGGCTACCCGTTGCCGGGTGAGGGCGAGGTGGTGCAAGCCGTGCAAACGCAGATGTTTTTAATGACCATGTCACAGTGCTGAAACAGGCTGTGTCGCCGATGAGCTGGGCGGAATGGAGTAGGTTGCGGTGACCTGGGCTACGGCCGCATCCGCGCCTTCAGAATAAATAAATACCTCGCACACCACCAGTCGCCGGCCCGCTTTGAGCACTTTGCAGCTTGCGATAATGTCCCGGTCTGCGGCCGGCTTGCGCAGAAAATTTATATTCAGACTGGTGGTCACCGCCAGTGCAACTTTTCCATACTGCCCCAGAATTGCGATATAGGCAGCGCAGTCCGCCAGCGCCATCATGGTTGGCCCGGATACAGTTCCGCCAGGCCGTAAATGCTGCCTGCCAATTCGTTGGCGCATGGTGGCCGTGCCTTGGCCAATGGCTTCCACAGTGCTGGTATTTTGGGGAAATTCCCGGGCCAGAAAGGCTCTTGCTTGCTCAATATTCATGCGGAATCAGGCTGACTTTGAGGATTTCGGCGTAAACAACACCCGCAAATCGGGCCATTAAAAATAATCCATGCACCTGGATTGTGGCGGCAATTCTAGTTGACGTTTACGTAAACGTCATGTAATTTTACGCATATTCTCACGCTCCTGCAAATAACCCGTCCGCGATAATCATGGCGCCTCTGCCTTTCCTGAACTTCCATCTGGGCGCAGAGATAGACCTGCTGGGTGCAAGTATATCGGCTTTTTCCCAGGCAGAAATTGCTCCGCTGGCGGCGGAAATCGACCAAAGCAATGCGTTTCCCAACGCGCTATGGCGCAAATTGGGAGACATGGGGTTGCTTGGCATCACTGCGGCGGAAGAATTCGGCGGCAGTAATATGGGGTATCTTGCGCATATTGTCGCCATGGAAGCAATCAGCCGCGCTTCCGCTTCGGTAGGGCTGAGTTACGGGGCGCATTCCAATCTGTGCGTCAATCAACTCAGCCGCAACGGCACTCCCGCACAAAAATATCAATACCTGCCGAAACTTGTCAGCGGTGAATTTGTGGGTGCGCTGGCCATGTCAGAGCCCAATTCAGGCTCGGACGTGGTGAGCATGGGGCTGCAGGCACAGGCCAAAAGCGATCATTATGTTTTAAATGGCACGAAAATGTGGATCACCAACGGGCCGGATGCCGATGTGGTCATTGTCTATGCGAAAACCCGGTCCGATGCCGGGCCAAAAGGCATCACCGCATTCATCGTGGAGCGCAGCTTTGGAATACAGGCCGGGCAAAAACTCGACAAGCTCGGTATGCGCGGTTCAAATACCGGCGAATTGATTTTCCATAACGTCCTGGTGCCGAACGAAAATGTCCTGGGTGCGGTTGATTCAGGGGTGCATGTGCTGATGAGCGGGCTGGACTACGAGCGTGCGGTGCTGGCGGGCGGGCCATTGGGCATCATGCGCGCCTGCATGGATATCGTGGTTCCCTATGTCCATGAACGCAAACAGTTCGGTCAGGCCATCGGCGAATTTCAGCTCATGCAAGGCAAACTGGCTGATATGTATTGCACCATGAATGCCTGCCGTGCCTATGCCTATGCGGTTGGACGCGCCTGCGACCACGGCGCAGCCTCCCGCAAGGATGCCGCAGGGGTGATTTTGTATGCCGCAGAAAAGGCAACCTGGATGGCGCTGGAAGCGATTCAGACCCTGGGCGGAAATGGCTATATAAATGACTATCCCACGGGCCGCCTGCTGCGTGACGCAAAACTTTACGAAATTGGCGCGGGCACTTCGGAGATTCGTCGTATGCTGATTGGTCGGGAATTGTTTCACCAAACCCGTTGAGACCTGTTATCACAAGTCTTTAATGCCAAAAATAATATAGATGAAAATCATGAATGACCCGGTGGTCATTGCTGCGGTGGTGCGCACACCGATGGGCGGGTTTCAGGGCTGCTTTGCCCCGGTCAGCGCAGCAGAACTGGGCGCACATGCCATTCGCGCCGCCGTGCAGCGCGCCGGGATCAGCGGCCATCACATTCAGGAGGCACTCATCGGCAACGTTCTTTCAGCGGGTCAGGGTCAGGCACCTGCCCGGCAGGCGGTTTTGGGGGCAGAACTGCCGTTGTCTGTTCCCTGCACAACCATCAACAAAATGTGTGGCTCCGGTATGAAAGCCGTCATGTTGGCGCATGATCTGATCATCGCGGGCAGCAATCAGATCATGCTGGCCGGCGGCATGGAAAGCATGACCAATGCGCCCTATTTGTTACCGTATGCCCGCGCGGGCCAGCGTATGGGCCACGCCAAAGTACTGGATCACATGTTTGTTGACGGGCTTGAAGATGCGTACCAAACCGGCGCATTGATGGGTGTTTTTGCTGAATCCTGTGCAGAAAAATATAAATTTACCCGTGAACAGCAGGATGAATTCGCCATTACCTCGTTGCAGCGCGCGCAAAATGCCATTTCCGATGGCTGTTTCGACCAGGAAATCACCCCCGTGACGGTTTCATCGCGAAAAGGCGACAGGTTAATCACCCGGGACGAGCATCCGTTTAACGCACAAATCGACAAAATCCCCCATTTACGCCCGGCATTTAAAAGCAATGGAACCGTCACCGCAGCCACCGCCAGCTCGATTTCTGACGGCGCCGCCGCATTGGTAATGATGCGTGAATCCACGGCCATAGCGCGGCATATAACGCCGCTGGCAAAAATTCTCGGTCATGCCAGCCATGCGCATACACCAGACTGGTTCACCACAGCACCGATAAGCGCTATTGCAAAATTGCTTGCCCGGTTGAACCTGACCACACAGGACATTGACCTGTACGAAGTGAACGAGGCTTTTGCCGTGGTCACCATGGCGGTCATGCACGAACTGGGGATTGCCCATGACAGGATGAATATCCACGGCGGCGCCTGCGCACTGGGTCATCCGATTGGCGCATCCGGCGCACGCCTATTGGTAACGCTGATTTCGGCATTGCAGCAGCATGGCCTGAAAAAAGGCTTGGCCGCGCTGTGCATAGGCGGCGGCGAAGCCACCGCCATGGCGGTGGAGCTGTATTAGCAGCCAGCTTCTTTTATATCCGCATGACACGCATAAAATCCGCAATTGATCCGCGCTCAAAGGAATTCGCCGGGAATGCCCGGGCGATGCAAACGCTGGTGGATGATCTGTTAAGCAAATCCCGGATAATCGCCCTGGGCGGCAGCGAACTGGCCCGCAAAAAACATACAAACCGGGGCAAACTTCTGGTCAGGGAACGAATTAACCAGCTCATCGACCGTGCAGCCCCTTTTCTTGAGTTTTCACAGTTTGCGGGGTGGGATATGTACCATGGCGGCATCCCGGCGGGCGGTATTATTACCGGCATCGGACCGGTCAACGGCATTGAATGCGTGGTCGTCGCCAACGACGCCACGGTCAAAGGCGGCACGTATTATCCGGTCACGGTGAAGAAACACTTGCGGGCCCAGGAAATTGCCCTGGAAAACGCCCTGCCCTGCATTTATCTGGTGGATTCGGGGGGCGCATTTCTACCCCTTCAGGATGAAGTATTTCCAGACAAGACGCATTTCGGCAGAATTTTTTTCAATCAGGCGAATTTATCTGCCGCAGGCATTCCACAGATTGCGGTCACCCTGGGCAGCTGCACCGCAGGCGGCGCCTACGTGCCGGCGATGTGCGATGAAAGCATCATTGTGCGCGGCCAGGGGACAATTTTTCTGGGCGGGCCGCCACTGGTGAAAGCGGCAACGGGTGAAGAAGTGGGCGCAGAGGAACTCGGCGGCGCAGACGTTCACGCGAAAACATCGGGCGTGGTTGACCATATTGCCAACGATGATCATCATGCGCTCGGCCTGGCGAGAAATATTGTCGGTCAATTAAACAGGAATAAAAAAACCATACTGAACTGTCAGGCGCCCATGGCGCCGCATTATCCGGTAGCAGAACTTTACGGCATTATCCCCAAAGACCGGCATAAGCCTTTCGATATCAAGGAAGTGATTGCCCGGGTGGTTGATAACAGCGACCTCGACGAGTTTAAGGCATACTACGGCACCACCCTGGTATGCGGATTCGCGCATATTCATGGCTACCCTGTTGGCATGGTTGCCAACAATGGCATTTTATTTTCAGAGTCGGCCCTGAAAGGTACGCACTTCATCCAGCTATGCGCACAACGGCGAATTCCCCTGGTGTTTTTACAGAATATCAGCGGATTCATGGTGGGCAAAAAATACGAGGCCGGCGGCATTGCGAAAGACGGCGCCAAGATGGTGATGGCGGTGGCCAATGCCGCAGTGCCCAAGCTGACAGTGGTTGTCGGCGGCAGTTTCGGCGCGGGCAATTACGCCATGTGCGGCCGGGCATTCGGTGGGAAATTCCTGTGGACATGGCCCAATGCACGCATCTCGGTGATGGGCGGCGAACAGGCAGCCAATGTACTGGCCCAGGTCAAACTGGACGCCATGACAGCCGACCGGCAAAGCTGGGACAAGAAAGAAATGGGCGCATTCAAACAATCCATTCATCAGCAATACGAAACCCAGGGCCATCCCTACTATGCCAGCGCCCGCCTCTGGGACGATGGCATCATCGATCCGGTGGACACCCGCCGGGTGCTGTCATTGGGTCTGTCGGCCGCATTCAATGCGCCGATTGGGGAAACGCGCTTCGGTGTCTTCAGGATGTAAATGTTCAAGCGCCTGCTCATCGCAAACCGGGGAGAAATCGCCTGCCGCATCGCACGCACCGCGAGGCAAATGGGCATCGCCACGATTGCCGTATATTCGGATATTGACCGCGATGCGCTGTATGTCAAACAGTGCGACCAGTCCTTTGCCCTGGGCGACGTCAGCCCAAAGCAAAGCTATCTGGATATGGATATAATTTTATCTGCCGCAAAACAATGCGATGCCCGGGCGATACATCCCGGCTATGGTTTTCTGGCTGAAAACCCAGCGTTTGCCGAGCGCTGCCAGCAAGCGGGCATGGTCTTCATCGGACCCACGCCGCAGTCAATCCGGCTCATGGGGTCCAAGAGCGCGGCAAGAAAATCCGTCGCCGCAGCCGGCTTGCCGCTGCTGCCGGGATACGATGGTGACCAGCAGGACCCGGCCGGCCTGCAACAGCATGCCGATGATATTGGCTACCCACTGTTAATCAAGGCCGTGGCCGGGGGCGGCGGTAAAGGTATGCGGGTGGTGGAGAGCCGGGATGATTTTTACGCTTCCCTGGCGGCGGTTAAACGCGAAAGCGCTTCTGCTTTTGGCGACCACCGGGTCATGCTGGAAAAATTTCTGACCGTGGCACGCCATATAGAAATCCAGATTTTCGCCGATCAATACGGTAATTTTGTGCATTTATTTGAACGCGATTGTTCCATGCAGCGCCGCCGGCAAAAGGTAATCGAAGAAGCCCCCGCAGCGGCGATGACCCAGGCCCTGCGGAATAAAATGGCGGCCGCCGCAGTGCAGTGTGCCCGGGCAATCGGCTATGTAGGTGCCGGGACTGTGGAGTTTTTACTGGCCCCGAACGGTGAATTTTATTTTATGGAAATGAATACCCGCCTTCAGGTAGAGCATCCGGTGACCGAGATGGTTAGCGGCCAGGACCTGGTGGAATGGCAAATTCGTGTTGCCGACGGGCAGCCCCTGCCCTGCGCTCAATCCCAATTGTCGTTGTCCGGTCACGCCGTGGAAGCACGGATTTACGCAGAAAATCCCGACCGGCAATTCTTGCCCGCCAGCGGCAGAATTCATTTTATCCAGCAGCCTCACAATCAGGCCGGTGTGCGGGTGGACAGCGGAATTCAAACCGGGGATACGGTCAGCCCGCATTACGACCCGATGATTTCCAAACTGATTGTGTGGGGCAGGTGCCGTTCCGCAGCATTGCAAAAAATGGATGCCGCGCTGGCCGAGTGCAAAATACTCGGAGTACAGAGCAATATTGCATTTTTACGCGCCCTGACCACTCATGCCCAGTTCCAACAGGGCAACACCGACACCCGGTTTATCGACACCCATTACGATGAATTGACTGCCCTTGAACCGGTTAATCTGGATCACTTGCTGGCATTGGCCTGTGGTTATGAATTGGTGCGAAAAACCCAAAGTCGGGTTCAATCTCCACATTCGGGTCATGCGGATAAATGGTCGCCCTGGAGCGCTGGCGACGGCTGGCAAAATAATCTGATCCGAACCAGTGCCATGGAATTTGCATACGATGACCGGATTTTCCAGGTTGATGTAGAATTTTCCCGCAACAATCCGGTGCTTTGGCTGCCGTCCGGTGCCTGTGCCGTGGAGGGCGAGATGCCCGATCGTCATCACATTCGACTCAAATTGAATGGTCAATCGGTCACCGCAGTGATTGCCGGATCTGACAATGAATTGATGATCCATTATGCGGGCCGCAGCCACCGTCTTGAATTGATAGATCGTCGATTTCAGGGCGCCGCAAACGACCTCCAGGCCGGTACATTAACTGCGCCCATGCCCGGATTGGTGGTTGCCGTGGAAGTCGCAGTCGGCGACAGGGTGTCCGCCGGCACGCCGTTATTGATTATCGAGGCCATGAAAATGGAGCATCTTGTCAAATCGCCAAAACCCGGAATTGTCCGGGAAATAAACCATGCCGTCGGCGACCAGGTGCGCGACGGCGACGCTTTGCTGGTAATTGAATGATGCCATTGCCCGGTCAGGTGCGCATCGTCGAGGTGGGCCCGCGAGACGGCCTGCAAAACGAGCCGACCAAACTGTCCGCAGCGGTTCGCGCCGAATTGATTCTCGCGCTGGTGGATTGCGGACTGCGCCATATCGAAGCGGGTAGTTTCGTTCACCCGCAATGGGTGCCGCAAATGACGCAAACCGATGCCGTACTCGCCAAACTGCCGTTGCAGGGCGAAATCCGGTTTCCGGTATTGGTTCCCAACCTGACCGGTTTGGAAAAGGCGCTGCACTCCGGCGCCAATGAAATCGCCGTATTTGCGGCGGCATCCGAAGCATTCAGCCAGAAAAATATCAACTGCTCCATTGCCCAAAGCATCCGGCAATTTGCGCCCGTGGTCGAACGAGCAGATTCACTGGGCATAAAAGTCAGGGGCTATGTGTCCTGTGTGATGGGCTGCCCTTATGCAGGCCCGGTTGCGGTTAAAGCCGTGACAAAAGTTGTGGTCGGGCTCAACCGGATCGGCTGCTATGAAATTTCGCTGGGTGACACCATTGGCGTGGGAACGCCCGGGCAAACCGAGCGCCTGATTGATGCCTTGACCAGACATATCGATGTAGCCCGGCTGGCGGTGCATTTCCATGACACCTATGGTCAGGCGCTGGCGAATATTTACGCCGCCCTGGGGCTGGGGATAAGTGTGATTGACGCGGCGGTGGCCGGCCTCGGCGGCTGCCCCTATGCCCGGGGCGCCAGCGGCAACGTGGCAACCGAAGACGTGGTTTACCTGCTCAATGGCCTGGGCATTTCCCATGGCATTGATCTGGATAAACTGGTCCACACCGGACGCGACATCTGTGCACGATTAAACCGCCCGGTCACGTCCCGGGTTAATCTCGCCATGCTTTAGTATCCGTGCGGGCAGCCCGGCAAATAAATTTTGAATGACTACCAAAGGAGAACCAACGCTATGCCTGCTACGATGAATATCACCCTGGGGTTTGACGTTTACGGCACCCTCATCGACACCCATGGCGTTGTCGCCCGGCTCGAAAAAATGGTCGGCCGTGATGCCGCGCGTTTTTCGCAAATTTGGCGTGAGAAGCAACTGGAATATACTTTTCGACGCAGCCTGATGAATCGCTATCAGAACTTCGGGGTGTGCACCCGCCAGGCACTCGGCTATACCGCCAGCCTTCTTGATCATCGACTAACCGGGCCGCAGCAGCAAATCCTGCTCGACGCCTATGCCGCCCTGCCCGCATTCGATGATGCGGTCAGTGGATTGTCGGCGGCAAAACAGGCCGGGTTCAATTTGTATGCCTTTTCCAATGGCCAGGCCGAAGCGGTCAATACGGTTTTGACCAACGCCGGCATACGGGATTACTTTATAGGCGTGGTCAGCGTGGATGAAATTGGCAGGTTCAAACCCGATCCAGCGGTTTACCATCATTTTATGGCTGCAACCCGCGCACAATCCGGCCTGGCCTGGCTGGTATCAAGCAACGGTTTCGACGTGATCGGTGCGGTTTCCGCTGGCATGAAAGCGATATGGGTGCAGCGCTCCACTGCGATTGTGTACGATCCCTGGGAGTATGCGCCCACGCTAACCCTGGATTCGCTGAATAATTTACCCGCTGCAATGGGGCTGGTGCAGCAATGATCAGGGACTCAGCATCTTTCAATACAGGCGATCAGGGTCGATTACCCGACTCATTGGGAATTCGTTCGGTTGAACTCAATAGCGACCGCTCCGTAGTAGAAATGGAGATTGTCACCCACGCACTCAATTTTAATGGCTATATCCATGGTGGCGGCGCGCTGGCTGAAGCTCTCTGCGGAGGAACGCGAGCGCACCGGGGTGATGGCCCCGAGCCATGAGTTGCGCGAGGGAATCAACGCGCATATCCGCGAGCGTCTTGCCCGCGAGGGACGCATCGCGGGGCCGATCCTGCAAACGCAACGCCTGGTGTCGAAAGGCTATACTCGGGCGGAGAAGGCGCTCGCCTCCAACTACGCGCCCGGCGATGTCGTGGCGTTCCACCGTCCCTACAAGCGTCTCGGCGTCGAAAAGGGCGATGAAAGGCGCGTCGAAAGCGTCGATCGCAAGAACATGACCGTCCATCTCGAGGGTCCGGACGGCTCGACCGTGGCCTGGAAGCCATCCGAAATCGGCGGGCGGCAGCGAGGTCTATCGCGCCGAAACCGTCGCGCTTCGCGCGGGCGACTGCATCCGCTGGACCCGCAACGACAAGGGGCTCGGGCTGGTCAACAGCGGCACGGCCGAGGTCGTGGGCGTGCGCAACGGGCGGGTGACGTTCCTGCTGGAGGAAGGGCGCAGGCTGACGCTGACGCCAGGCGACCCACAGTTGCGCCATCTCGATCATCACGCATGGGCCTCGACCGTGCACGCTTATCGGGGCACACGGTGAACAACGTGATCGCGGCGATGGAGGCCGACCACCCCCAACTGACCACGGCCAAGGCGTTTTACGTCGAGATCTCGCGCGCCCGCGACCGGGCGGAGCTGGTCACCGACGACGCTCAAGCGCTCAAGGAACGGCTGGAAGCGGTGACCGGCGAGCGCATCTCGGCGCTTGAAGGCATCGGCGAGAGTGTCCAACCGGGACGCGAACGCGAGCATGGGAAGGACGGGAAAGCTCTGCCTGATCGTGAACGACCGGGCCCGGAGCCATCCGCGCCGCTCACGCCGGAGAAGGGAATTCGAGCCGTCAATATCGCGGGACAGGACGCCGGAGCACGAGCCGCCCGCCAAGGGCAACGGCGTCGAGATCGACCTCGGCCTCTGAGCGCAGATCGTTCGCACCTCGCTTCATGCATATTCGCATTTTCTCGGACGTCATCACCTTGCCATCAGCGCCGTTTTGGTTTCCGGGGCCTTGACGATGCATTCGATGCAGAATCGGTTCTCTTTCGCGACTGCCGCAGGTTTCTCGTGTAGTCGCAGTCCGGGAAGTTCGAACAGCCGAGGAAGCGGCCGTATCTCCCCATTCTGGTGTTCAGCCAGCCATTGCAGACCAGACAGGCCTCGATGGCCCCGCCGCAGTCGCGGCAGCGGTAAGCCTCGCCGGACCTGACGGGAAGGCCGTTTCCGCAGCGGGGGCAGGCACGCGCGGTGTGCTCGCAGAGCGGAAAGTTCGAGCAGCCGTAGAAGACGCCTCCGTCGCGGGCGTTCTCGCGGTGCTCCAGCCGGCCGCCGGTGCATCGCGGACAGGATACGTCGCCCTTCGGCGGACGGCCGAATACCTCAATGTCGTATCCACCGTCGATCAACTCCGTCACGAATTCCGAAGGCGGGCCGCCGTCGGCAAGCAGGAAGACCTGACGTCTCGCCCGGGTGATGGCGACATAGAGCAGGCGCCGCTCCTCGGCGTTCGGATGCGCTTCGGGCGCCGCCAGCACCAGATCGAGCAGCGGATCGTCGGCGATCGCGACGGGAAACCCGTGCTTTCCCGAACACAGACCAAGGATCACCGCATAGTCGGCCTCGAGACCCTTCGAGCGGTGCACGGTCATCCAGGTGAAGCGAAGGCCCGGATACTGTTTGGGCAGCGCGTCCAGGTTGCGGGGCCGCAGATGCCGGTAGCGGCCCAGCAGCAGCACCTCCGATGTGCCGTCGTATTGGCGGGCATCCGCTTCGATTCTGTCGAGCGCCTCCTTCAGAAGCGCGAGATCCTGCTCGCCGGGGAGCCCGACGTATACAGCAGGCCCGTCGGCCTTCCGCGTCGTGCGGACCGTCTTTGGGATTTGCGCCGGGTTGCGCAGCACGAAATCGGTAGCGACCGCGGCAATGCGGTCGGCGCAGCGGAACGTGGTCGCGAGATCGATGCGCTCGAACGCGCCAAAATGGTCCTCGGACTCCCGCATGACCGCGATGTCCGAGCCGCTGAACCGGTAGATCGCCTGCCAGTCGTCGCCGACCGCGAACAGCTGGGCCCCCGGCGAGCTGTCGAGCAATGCCTTCAGTAGCCCCGCGCGGGACGACGAAATGTCCTGGAACTCGTCGACCAGGATGTATCCGAACGGGCTGCGGTAACGCCCGGTCTCCACGAGATCGGTCGCCCGGTCGATCATGTCGTGGAAGTCGATCTCGCCTGCGCGGGCAAGCGCCTCCTGGTAGCGTTCGAATATCGGCCGGAACACTGCAACGAACGCCTGCGCCCGCTTCCTGTCCCGGTGGCCGCCGGCGCGTTCGGCGATGTCGGCAAAGGACAGCCGACTGCCCTTGAAGTGCTGCAGGAAGGTCGCCACCAGTCGCGTGAACGGATCGATCCGGCCCTGCTGCTCGAGAGCGGCGAACACCTCCTCGCGCGGGATCGGCGAAAGGGGCACATCGTGGGCCACAAGCTTCTCCGTCAGGTTGCAGAGCAGCCTGCCGTCGGCCTGTTCGTGGCTGAAGGTTTCGACAAGGACGGTGCTGTGCTCGGCATGGACGCCGCGCTTCCACTCCATTTCTCGCCGATACTGCTCCCGATCGACGAATGCCGCCGTGTTCCCCGCGGCGTCGATCCCGAAGTGCTCGATATAGATGCCGTGTTCGGGAAGATGGAAGTCGGGCTTGTACTGGCGCTTTTCCGAGGTCGCCAAGTCGTGCTCGTAGGGGGCTTCGTACTCGTAGGCGACGCCGTGAAGGTAGAGGAAGTTCGCGATCTCGCATTCCTCGAAGCTGCGGACGGTTTCGCCCTTGAGCGATCGGATGTCGAACTTGCGGATGTAGTCGTGGTACTCGCCCCAGTTTCTGAACTCGTGCTCGCTTTTGTATGGCGCGAACCGGCCCAGGAACCATTCATGCAGCGTGGCGGAGAGTTTCTGGTCGGGGAGCAGATAGGCCACGATTCCCTTGAGCAGGTCGAACAGCGTTTGGTCGTTCTTCGCCGTCGCGGCGAGCGCCGGGCGCTTCCCCTCGGCTTCGCCGATGATCGCCATGCCGAGGCTGTGGAAGGTGCGCACCGTCACGTCGCGCACAATTGCGGCGCCGAGACGCTTGTCCATCCGCTCTCCTCCATCTCCTTGCGGGCGTCTCGCGCGAAGGCGAGCAGAAGCAGTTCGGACGGCTTGCGGTATCCCTTGCGCACGAGCCAGCCGGTCTTGGCCACGATGACCGAGGTCTTGCCGCTGCCGGCCGCAGCGACCACGAGATTGCGACGCGCGTCGATGACGACCGCCCTGCGCTGCTCTTCCGTGAGCGGGCGGGCCGCGATCCGGTCGAAGAACGCGCGCGAGCGGACCAGCTCATTGCCGACGAACGCCCTGTTGGCCTTCGCCCGGGCATCGCCAGGCGCTTCCAGAAACTTGAGGATGTCCCGCAGCATCCGGATCTCCGGGGCATCCGACAGCGCTTGCGGCCACCGCGCCACCAATCCGCCGGCAACCGTTTGCGCCTCGGCCTCAAGGCCGCGAAGCGCGTCGGCGGTGAGATATTTCAGCGGGTCGGCAAACTCGGCGATGCGGTCGTGGGCCAGTCGGAGCGCGCCGGTGCGTGCGGCGAGGGCCCGGCGCCACCATTCGCATCTCGCCGTTTCAATGGCTTCGGCCAGGGCGCATGCGGCCGCGCGGCGCAGGCCCGAAACATGCGTGTTGCCCGCGGTATGGCGGATCCGAACGCTGGAGTAGAGCCAACCACCAGCTGCGTCGACCGTTTCCACACCGCCCAACGACATGTCGGCGGAGCGTGAACCGAACAACAGCCGGATCGCGTCGGCGTTCACCGATGCTGCTCTGGCATGGTGCGGATGCAGAATCGCAAACACGATTCTGGCCAGCCCGGTTCGTTTTACCTCAAACAGGATGCCCACCGTCAACTTCAATGGATGCCCGGGTCGTCTGGCGCGTGGTGATGTGCGGGGGTTTCTTTCAACCTTCTTTCCGAGTCTTTCAGGGGGTGAGCGTTTCCAAAGGCAATATTATGCCGAACCGCTTCCGAAAATTCACCATCGGGCTCGCTCACCCGGACACGTCGCTCATGATTTTGGCCATGGCCTTCCGTGCCGCGCGGACGACGGCGTCGAGTTCTTTTTCGCGCCGGGCGTCGAACAATTCATCGCGCGTGATCGTGGCAAGAATGTAGACGGCACGGTAGGTGGCCTCGATGAGCGCGAGGTGTCCCGCGTCAACGTGGCCGGGAGACTTGCCGAGCGGTCCTCGGCGGCGTCGAGCTCGTCCGCTCGGGCGTGCGCTCGCCGGCCGAAAGGCCACCGCAAGCACACCGCCATATTTAGTCGTGCCAAAAGCGTTGGCATGTTTGATCGCATCCATACTTCTGTCCACGCCAGGCCCCTTGCCGTACCACATACCGAATACACCATCAAACCCGGGCCCTGGTATCAGATGTACCTGCTGCGTTCCCCACACGGCCGTAGCGGCTAAATCTTCGTTCACCCCGGGCTGAAAATGAATATTATGCCGGTCGAAGTATTGCCTGGCTTTCCAGATACGAAACCCGCCGTATTGAGCCCGGCCTCCATATCAAGCCTGTGCTGCATCAGCGGCAAGCGCACCAGCGCCTCAATGCCGGTCATGTAGGCGGTCAACCTCAAATGAATATTTCTCGTCCAGAGATACGTTATGTGTCATCGGCAAGGCCAATCCCGTCAGTTCATCGAATCAATTTTAGGCGCTGTTATTGGCTATATTACCCGGATTGAGTCGTATTGTACGGGAGTGATGACCGAATCGGTATGAATGCAGGTTGATGCAGGGCGTCCAGCCCCAAAGGCTGATTTTTGCCCCAAATGTTGACGATGGGCCGGGTCACCCGGGTTTTTATGCTAACAAAAACCAACTGTCCGCTGGTCTAACCCATGATGTACGTTGACAGGTCTTTATTCATCAGGTAACGGCAATGGCCCTCTTCCATGAGGTAGATGCAGTACGAGTAACCGTGAATCAGACAGGTTAGCCGCCGCCTAACATTGCTTTTTTCAACGACTTTTGGGCGGGAGATTTTGCCAGCCAAATACCAAAAAGCGCTTTTTTGAATTCCAGGCCGCTTATTGTGGTTTTGTGCTGCCCATTTTTACCCACTGCAACCCCATCATCGGGCAGATAGACCATCTGGTAACGGTCTCCTTTTACAATCGGCTCCCGAAATACACTGATAAACGATTCAATTTCCCCGGATATCCGATCCAGGTTTCCATTGGTACTTTTTTCGAATCCGGCCCGAGCTGCTTTTTCCATTTTGTCAGAGGTAATCAATCCTGACGTAATGACGAGCAGGAGGCCCATAGGTTCATCAGCGGAAATTATGGCGGGTCCATCACTGGATTTTTGCACCAGATACAACCCGGCGTGGTACAACGAAATCAACAACTTCTTGCGGACGCCCTGCCCATTCAACTGCAAATTAATGGACCCGGCGCCCACTGTATCAGGGAAATCGTTTGCTGCCCCAATCGCCGTCGTCACCATGCCCGTTAACAACGTCAGAAAACTCAACAACCGTATTACTTTACTCATAATTCACTCCTGCCTTATGCGGATTCGACCTGCCCCAGAATAATTTTCGTACAGATTCACTGTTTTCCATTCCCGGCTGCTCGCTGTAGCAGAATACCGGTACAAGCCGGGGACGAGTTCCATGCACTTTTGTCACTCTATGCAGGGTTTCCCGGCCGCCAAAAATTAACAATGTGCCGGGTGTGAACGCCAATTTCACCACGTCCTCCCGGCCGCCATCCAGTATATCGGCAACAATGTGCCGTTCGTTGTCTGACCCACGAATTTTCGCCACATATTCAAACTCTCCGCCAGCTTCTGGTGGTTGCAGCATCAGGGTAATGGTGAACTCCGATTCATCGAAATGCCAGCCATGCTCTCCACCATCAACGAATACATTGATGCTACAGGCGCCAAACGGGTCGCAGAATCGATACAACGTCTGCCTGCCCAGTACCGCCGCGATGAAATCCTTTAATGTATCCCATTGATACAGCCGGTTTATCAATGAATCCGGTTCAATTCGATCATAGGGAACCGACCCGACAAAAGTTGCCTGCATTTTGGTTTCAACCTGGCTGGAGTCACCGGATGGTTTGCCATGGCCCAGGTATGCGTTGTGGCTGCGGTTACAAAAGTAGGCGTGTCTGGAAAATGAATTTGCTTCCGCTGCCAGCTCGTCCAGTGCCCCGGGCAAAATAAAATCCGGGAACTCGCACAATCCGCTTCGGGCATACATTTTTTGACAGGCCGCAATAAGTTCCTGCCGCAACCCGGGCTCACCCCCGGCAATTGGATACTGTTTTAAATTTACGGTTTGTTCGGGTCGGGTATTGGCAATGCGCATCGTCTTTATATTCTACCTGGACAGGCAAGGAACCGAAAATAGTATTGGCCCCGGTCCTGCTCAAGGATGAAATGCGCAAAGTCTGACCACTGCGGCATCCTTATCCCGGATGCGCTTGCGCCAATGCCCGGGTGAAGTCATCGATCAAATCCGGTTGGTCTTCAATGCCAACGGACAGTCGAACCAAACCGTCGGCGATGCCCATGTCGGCACGGCGCCTGGCGCCCATTTCGTGGTAGATGGTATGCGCAACCGGGATCGCCAGAGTCCGGTTATCCCCCAGGTTGCTGGAAATCACCGCCACATTCAGCGCATTGAGAAAATCGAAGTAATTTATACCGGGCTTTACCTCGACACTTAAAATCGAACTGTAGGCGCGAAACAAATTTTTAGCGCGCCAGTGTTGTGGGTGACGGATTAATCCGGGATAAAAAACCTGATTAATGTCTGGATGAGAGTCAAAAAAATTCGCCAGCGCCAAGGCATTGGCGCAGGAACGGGTCATGCGCAAGGCCAATGTCTCGGACCCGACGGCCAACAGATGCGCACTTTCTGGTGACAGCGCTGCACCAGCATCGCGCAAACCCTTTTTCCTGATTTGACGCAGCGCCCAGGATGCCGGGTCTGCGGTTTTATAGATCTGATGAATATTTTCACAGCGTGTCCAGTCGAATAGCCCGCAATCGGTCACCGCACCGCCCAAGGCATTGCCGTGGCCACCGATGTATTTGGTCAAAGAGTTGATTACCAGACTCGCTTTGACTTTGACAGGCAAAAACAGGTACGGCGTGGTCAGCGTATTGTCAACAATATAGATCAATCCATTTTGTTCACAAAAATCACCGATGCCCGCCAGATCGCTGACCTGGGTACAGGGATTGGCAATGGTTTCCACGAAAACCGCCCGGGTATTGGGTTTGTATGCAGCCCGGATGTTTTCAACCTCAGTGGCATCTACAAAGCTGACTTCAATGCTGAGGGATATCAGGGTTTTGAAAAAACTGTCCGTATTCCCGAACAGATATGAACTGGAAACAAGATGGTCGCCAGCGCGCAGCAGGGTTGTCATGGTTGCGGCGATGGCGGCCATGCCGGTGGAAAAGCAGACGCTTTCGATGCCGGTTTCCATTTGCGTGACTTTATCTTCCAGCGCCGCGATGGTCGGGTTTCCCTGACGGCCATAGGCGAAACCCTTCTCTTTACCCTGGAATACGGCTGCCAGGTCCCGCGCATCGGGATATCCGAATGCAACCGAATGGTGAACCGGTTTGTGCAGGGCGCCGTGCTCAATACTTTTATTGCGGTCGCTGTGCAGGATGGTTGTGGTAAAACCCGCTTTTCCGGTTTTTTCAATCATCCGGCCTGTTCCGGGTGGCGTGCATCGCGGATATACACTTCATTGTCGAGTATTGCAGAAGCGGGCTGATAAAATTCGCTAAAGAATTTCACCGTCCGCTCAAGCACGTCCGGGTCCGAGAAAGAATCAATCCCGCATCTGCGCAAAAATCGAACCTGGTCGGGTAGATAATCTCCGCTGGCCTGGAGTTCGCCCGAGAATCCCAGGTGATCCCGCAGCACCCGGGCCAGACTGAAAATGCGGCCGTCCACATAGGATTCTATGTTAATCACAATCCTGTCGGCCAGCATTAACGATTGGAAATTTTCATGCTCAACGGATAAATCCGTGTCAATGTTTACAGTCAGGTATCTTGCGGGACCTGCCTGCCTCCAACGGTGCAGCCGCGGAATGGATTCGATCCATTGCGGCCAGTCTACTGAAATTTCATCTCTCGCAAACCCACCGGCCGGTTCGTGGGAAAACTCACGGGAAAATTCGCGGGGAAATTCAGGGGCCGCTTCATTTTGTATATTCATTGTCAGATTCTCCAGATTTCTTCAGGTTTTAATTGAAAGCAGGGTAAACCGCGTTTTTAAAAGGCGCCAGACCGACACGTTCCAGCACCTGGATAAAATCCTCATCAGGCTGGCGCTGCCCGGCATAGACATGCAGGATGTGCTCAATTACATCCACGATTTTGTCTTTCGGAAAGGCGGGACCGAGGCGTTGCCCGAGGCGGGCATCTTCTGCAGCGGAGCCGCCGAGCGTGATCTGATACCACTCTTCACCTTTTTTATCCACGCCCAGAATGCCGATGTGACCCACGTGGTGATGACCGCAGGCGTTCATACATCCGGAAATTTTTATCTGGATGTCACCCAGGGAGTGAACCCTGTCCAGATCCTTGAAACGTTGATTTATCTCATGCACCAGTGCAATAGAGGTGGCGTTGGCAAGGCTGCAAAAGTCAAGGCCCGGGCAACAGATAATATCGGTTAACGTGGCGATATTAGGGGTAGCCAGATTCAGCGGATTCAATGCTTTCCACAGCTCGTGCAAATCCGCTTCGAGCACGTGGGGGAGCAATAAATTTTGCGTGTGCGTGGTCCTGATTTCCCCAAAAGAATAGCGCTCGGAGAGATCCGCCACGGCTTCCATCTGGTCGGCGGTAATGTCGCCGGGGGGTATGCCAGGCGCTTTAAGCGATAAATACACGGTGCGGTAACCCGGCTTTTTATGGGCGGTTGTATTTTGTTTTATCCATTGGGAAAACAGTGGATTTCCGGTCAGGCCGGATTCCACGTTTGAAGACGCCAGTCCATCCACCAGCGGTGGCCAGCGAAAGTGCGATTTCATTTGATCAATTTCCCGGGTATGGAGTTGTAATCCGGTTTGCCTGATCCTTTGCCATTCGCTCTCCACCATGGCTTTAAATGGTTCAATACCAATGGCTTTGACCAGTATTTTGATGCGCGCCTTGTATTTGTTATCCCGCCTGCCAAGCAGGTTATAAACCCGCAGAATCGCTTCAAGATAAGACAACAAATCCTTTTTCGCTAGAAACCGGTTAATCAGGACGCCAATTATGGGGGTTCGGCCCTGGCCGCCGCCCACATAAATTTTGAATCCGGTTTCTCCTGACGGATTGGTGGTCAGGTGAATGCCGATGTCGTGAAATTGGGAGGCGGATCGGTCCCGGGCCGCGCCCGTCACCGCGATCTTGAATTTTCGCGGTAAAAAACTGAATTCAGGATGCAGCGTTGACCACTGCCGAATCAGTTCGCAATACGGTCTTGGGTCTTCGATTTCATCGGGATTGATGCCGGCCAGGTGGTCGGTGGTGGTGTTGCGAATACAATTTCCGCTGGTTTGCACCGCGTGCATTTGCACAATGGCCAGGTCTTCCAGGATATCTGGAACCCGCTCTAACTGCGGCCAGTTGTACTGGATATTCTGTCGCGTGGTAATGTGCCCGTAACCGCGATCATAGGCCCGGGCGATGTGTGCCAGTCTGCGCATCTGCTCGGCGGACAGTTCACCGTAGGGTATGGCGACCCGCAGCATCGGCGCATGTAATTGCTGATAGAGTCCGTTCATCAGGCGTAATGATTTGAACTGATCTTCGGTTAATTCCCCGCACAGAAAACGATCCGTTTGCTGACGAAATTCTGCAACCCGCTGGTCGATCAGGCGTTGGTCGTGCTCGTCATATTGATACATGATTCACCCCGACCCTGCTGGATTGGTTGCTCTGGATTAATTTGAACTTGAACATATCTCCTCGCGCATAAGTTTGATTAAACGAACAGCGAGGTATTCAATATGCAGCGCGGTTGATTAACGCGCATCCCCCTCGCCGGGTATGACGGGGCGGGGAGTGGTGGGTTTAGATGGAGGGTATTTTCAGAATTGTGAAGTTGGTTGATTTACCCATGCCCTGACCGCGCACTCCCCCTGATACAGGAGCAGCACATCATGATCATGCAGCAACACATCTGCGCGACGCGAACCATCGCGGGAATGCTGGTAGCTAAACTGGCTTGGATCAACTTCATAGGCGGATACTAGCAACCTTATGCGGGGTTGGCAAGCCGCTATCCCGGCAATTATCCGGGTTCAATACTTTTTCAGCCAATTGAATTTACACAAATATGGCCATCTAGTCGCTTAACAGATTAACGCCGTCCATTCTGCCCGGCAAACGCCCGGGTTTGCGCAACCAGGGACGCATGATCAGACGATACAGCAAAGGTATATAGAACAAGGTCAACAGGGTGGAGACGGTGAGTCCCCAGACCATGGAGGCGGCTACCGGACCCCATAGTAATGAATGACCGCCAAGACCGGTTGCCAGGGAAAACAGTCCGGCAATAGTGGTCAGGGATGTGATCAGTATGGGGATGACTCTGCGCCGGGATGCAAAAATAATTGCATTGCTCAGGGTCATGCCGTGGCGTAGTCTTGCATTCGCGGTTGAGATTAAAACGATGGCCGCATTGACCGATATCCCGGCCAGGGCCACTACGCCGTACAGTGTATAGAGGCTAAGCGGATAACGCGAAACGAACAACCCCAGCAGCACACCGGTGGCCGCCATGGGCACGGTCATGATTATCAGGAATGGCTGAAAATAGCTGCGAAACTGGGTGCCCAAAATCAGGTATATTAATCCGAGCCCCATCAGGAATAATAATCCCATCGTATACAGGCTGTCGTAGAGGTCGTCCAGCAGCCCACTGAAATCCAGATCCACATTCGGATAACGATGTTGAATGGTTTGCCAGAATTCCTTTATCAAATTATTGGCCTTGAATTCATCCGTAATATTTTTGTCGATGTCCGCTTCAAGGGTGATGTTTCTTCGGTAGTTATAATGCCGGATGTTGTGGGAGCTGCTGGTAAAAGAGGGATTCACCAGTTGTCTGAGCGGAATCAGCGAGCCATCGGTGGTAGGCAGTCTGAATTCCAGTAGCTGATCAATTTGTTCAAGTTGGTTATCGGCTTTTAACCGAATATCGATTTTCTCGCCGAGGTGACGGAAACTGGTAATGATCTCCCCATCCACCAGCAACCGCAGGGTGCGTGAGATGATATTCGGGCTGATCCCGGTTCTTTGTACCGCAGCGCTGTTGATCGACAGATCCAGGGTGTTTTGGCCAGGCACGTTGTCATCGGATATCTCCCTGAACTCGTTCCGTGCGGACATGAACTGTTTTAGTTCTTTGGTCGCGGCAATGATCCGTTCGCGATTATTTCCCCTGACTTTGACACTGATCGCCCGGGTCACCGGCGGCCCGCCGGCGAGCCGTAGAAATGACAACTGATTGATACCCGGGATGGCGTTGACCTCGGCTTTCATCGACTCAATCACCGCATCCACTGACCGATTGGATTCGGTCTTCGGTTTCAGCGACACCAGTATCTGGCCATACTGATCCCCGAACAGCGCCTCGGTTTGCGTGAGCAGTTCTCCGGCATAACTCACCACAGAACGGGACTCTCCAGGTTCGATACGCGATAAAACCGAGCGCTCCACTTCCAGCACTTTTTCCATGGTGGCGTTCAGCTCTGTTCCCGCCGGCATTTCGATATTTATGTAAAACAACCGGATCGGGTCGCTGGCAAAGAAATCCAGTTTGATTTTTTCCAGGTAGACAATACTGATTGAGCCGGCGAACAAAACCAGTAATGTGGCGAGCGCAATAACCGGATGGCGGAATACTTTGACTAGGGTTCGAACATAATTGATTCGTATCCAGCGCTGCAGGCGTTCCCGCAGCAGGTGCACTTTTGACGGTTTATCGAATTTCACCTGCAATGCAATGATATGCGCCGGTAACAACCAATAAGCTTCGACCAGACTGATAACCAGTGCCACAGTGACCACCATCGGTATAACCAGCATGAATTTCCCGAGGATGCCCGGCAGCAGCATTAAAGGTAGAAATGCGGCTATCGTGGTCAATACTGCGGTGGTCACTGGCGCCACGACCTCCAGGAGTCCAGTCATTGCCGCATTCAGTGTGGAGGCGCCGCGCTGGAGGCGGTAGTAGATCGCTTCAACCACCACCACTGCGTCGTCCACCAGCATACCCAGGCTGATCACCACACCCAGCAATACGGTGACATTCAATGTCTGTCCCACACTGCTCAAAAACCAAAACGTGCCAGCGAGAATGAAGGGGATGGCGATGCCGGTCAGTAATGCGATGCGTGTTCCAAGAAAAGTCCAGGTTACCAAAAACACCATGATCAATCCCAGCATGGCATTGGTCTGCATCACCTTCAGCGCATCCCGGGTGATTTGTGTCTGGTCATCCACCAGGGTCACGGTTATACCAGTGCTATGGTACAGCGGTTTTCTGTGCCGGATAAAATTCGAGATTCTTTCGACTAGCTGTAATATATTTTGCTTTTCCTGTTTGGTGATGGCCAGCAGCACAGCAGGGTTCTGGTTGAATCGAACCAATTGTCGGGCGGGTTCTTTGGCATGGATGATTTCTGCCACTTCTTTTAGTGTGATTTCGCCGCTTTTGGCAAGCAGGGGCAAGTCGCCCAGGTATTCCAGGTCGTAACGGCTGCCGGTAATCTTTATCGCCCAGTTGTTTTTTGCAACATCTACCGTTCCAGCAGAAATATTCTGGAAGTAAAGCCGAACGGTATTAGCAATATCAACTGGGCTTATACCGTATTTTTCGAGCAGTTCCGGCTTGAAAATAATATGAATTTCCGGGTTGGACAAACCATTTTCCAATATACGTCCGACGCCTTTGAGCTGCTCCAGATCCTGCATAACCAAGGTGGCCTGACGCCGCAGGTTCTCATCATCCGCAACTGCGCTGACTACCACCGTGGCTGTGGGAAAGGCATTGGCCGTGGTGATTTCAAAAATAAACGGATCCGATGCCACATCGGGCAGTTGCTCTTCTACCCCTTTGATTTCCCGACGCAGGTCGGCAACCCGTTTATCAAACACCCGGGTAGATATTTCGTCGAACCGGATCAGGATGGATGAAATACCTTCCCGGCTGTTGCTCGATACGAATTTGATATCCGATACTTTGCGAATAACATCTTCAAGCACGTTGGTAACCTGTTTTTCAACATCCGATGTGGACGCGCCAGGATAAGCGGTTGTGATATCTATCCAGTTAAAGTTGATGGTCGGGTCCTGCTGTCGGGGCATGAGCAGGTAAGCACTCACCCCCATGATCATGACCAGCATAAATAACAGGTTTGCCAGCACATGATTTTCGAGTATGCGTTGGAACATTATTTAAAACTAATCGATTATGACCGCATCACCATCAGCCAGTCCGAATCGTCCATCGGTAATGATGCGGGTGTCAGGGTCCATTACCACTGCAGCGGGTTGTCCCTGCTTTGCCCCGGGGATAGTCACAAATCGAGCCACAGCGCCATCATCCACGGAATCATCAATAATAAAAACACCATTTTGATTATTACGGGCCAGGATGAAAGGTGCGGGAAGGATGTTTCCAGACAGCGACCACTGCAATCTTCCGATGGCGCCAACCGGCGGCTTCAGATCGATAAAATCCAGGCGCATGTGCTGGCTTTGCGTGGTAGTGTCGATTACCGGCAGAGTAGCTCTGGTGGATACCGGAAATGTTTGACCCTGAAACAAAAACAACAGGGAGTCCGAACTGATTATGGGATCAATTTCGGTATGACCTACCCGGGCACTGAGTTCGATATTATCGGTGTCCACCACTGAAACGATTGCACTGCCAGGCGTCACAAAGTTGCCGACCTCGCTGTGAACCCGGGTGACGACACCGGAAAATGGAGCATGAATCCGGCATTTCTCAACCTGCCGTTCGGCCATATTAATGGCGATTGACTGCCCTTTTATTTGTGCAGACACCACGTTCAGCTCAGCCTGTTTTTGATTTACCTGCTCTTCGGAGGCGTTGTTGCTGAGCCGGAGTTTGTTGAGTCGGTCGAGTTGTTGCCGTGCCAAAACCCGGCTGGAGGAGAGTGCGGACAACTCGGCCCCAGATTGTTGCAGAGCCAGTTGGTTGTCCGAGCAATCGAGTTCCGCGATTAATTCATCCTTGTGGATGGTATCGCCAACCAGTAAAGGCAGCTCAACCACCGTGCTGGTCAATTGAGAGGAAATGGTGGCCTGGCGCAGACTGATCACTTCTGCCGGAACAGAGCGATTTACCGGAATCTTTATTTGATGCAAAGGCTCGGCTTGCACCCGGGACTGCGCAAAGGCAGAAGACATCGGCAAACCGGCTATCAGCAGCCCGCTGAAAAGCAGGATTCTGCGCGGGTCGATATTAATCGTTTTCATATTGTTCCGATTCTCCAGATACAATCCAGAATAACCTTAACACGTCAATCCGTGGATATATCGATTGCCGCACGGCAGCCCGGTGCGCAAACACCGCGTTTCTCCCAAAGGTTAGAAACGATCCAGAATTCTTAACATTCTGCGCAGCGGCTCCGCCGCTCCCCAAAGCAACTGGTCACCCACCGTAAACGCGGATATATACCCACGGCCCAGGTTTAACCTGCGAATACGGCCCACGGGAATATTTAATGTGCCGCTGACAAATACCGGGGTTAGTCTGGCCAGGGAGGATTCCCGGGTATTTTCGATCACCGAAACCCAATGGTTGCCCCGGGCGAATATTTGCTCCAGTTCGTCCAGCGGCAAATCCTGTTTGAGTTTAATGGTGAAGGATTGACTGTGGCAGCGCATGGTTCCCACCCGGATGCAAGTGCTTGCGATGGGAATCGGACCATCATTGCGGCCAAGAATCTTGTTGGCTTCCGCAGAACCTTTCCATTCTTCCCGACTGGTGCCGGAGTCCAGGTCTTTATCAATCCAGGGCAGCAAACTGCCGGCCAGCGGCACACCGATTTCCCCGATGGGCAGTTGGTCTGAACGGATGGCATCAATTACAGCTTTATCAATATCCAGAATTGAACTGACAGGATTTTCCAATAACGCGCTGGCAGCCCGGTTTATCGTCCCCATTTGCGCTATCAATTCGCGCATCTGACGAGCACCGCCACCGGATATGGCCTGATAAGTGGAAACAGAAATCCATTCCACCAAACCGGTTCCGTCGGTCCCGGGCAAATCCGCATTAAGCAAACCATCCAAAGCCATCATCATCAGGCTTACCGTGCAATTGCCGCCGATGAAGTCTTTTTGGCCACGGGCAAGGCCCTGCTCAATCACCGGCAGATTGACTGGGTCAAGAATGATGGTGGAATCCGTTGCCATCCTCAAGGTAGAGGCCGCATCTATCCAGTAACCTGCCCAACCTCGCTGGCGGAGTTTTGCATGTACTTTCGTGGTGTAATCACCGCCCTGACAGGTGACGATTGCATCCAGAGTTGCCAAAGAATCTAGATCAGTTGCATCCCCAAGGGGACGAATCGCTCTATCGATATCCGGGCCTGGCTGCCCGGTCTGGGATGTGGTATAAAAAACCGGCTGGTCAATCATTGCAAAATCATTTTCTTCGATCATTCTTTGCAGAAGTACCGAACCGACCATGCCCCGCCATCCAACAAACCCGACCCTATTCAGTTTCATTGTAAAGTTTCTCTTGTATTTGGAGATAATACGCCAATATCAGGGCGGCAGATTATACTGATTTTCACAAAAACATCGTTATTTTTCCGATAGCTATGCTTGTGGATCGAGGAGTTGGGCTATAGAATACGCAACCCCGATTGCGGGGATACGGTGTTGCGAGGTTTGGCATGGTTTTGCTGCGAATGGTTTCGTACAATAAGACTGACTTCTGCACAGGTAATAATTTATATTGAGGAATATCATGGCCTTAACTGCCCGGGATAAAGCGGTTGTTGTCAAACAGCATCAGCGTCAAGCAGGAGACACGGGTTCTCCAGAAGTACAAATAGCGCTGATGACTGCGCGCATTCGGGATCTTTCCGATCATTTCAAAACGCATATTCACGATCATCATTCCCGACAAGGGTTGTTACGATTGGTAAATCATCGCCGTAAGCTGCTGAATTATCTGAAAAAATCCGATATTGAGCGCTATAGGGCGCTGATCAGCAAACTTGGCCTGCGCAAGTAGGCCGCCCCCAAACAACACAGCGGCATTATTTGCACAGTGCTGCCTCAAGAGAACCCTAACAGTGACTAAAATAGTTAAAACATTTCAATACGGCCAGCACCAGGTGCGTCTGGAAACCGGCGCCACGGCAAGACAGGCGCATGGCGCAGTCGTTGCCAGCATGGGGGATACCGTGGTTCTGGTAACCGTGGTTGCCAGGAGAGAATACAAGGGGCACGATTTTTTTCCCCTGACCGTGGATTATGAAGAAAGAAGTTACGCCGCCGGCAAGATCCCGGGCGGTTTTTTTAAGCGTGAAGGCAGACCATCGGAAAGCGCTGTCCTGACTTGCCGATTAATTGATCGACCTGTTCGTCCGCTGTTTACCAAAGGATTTATGAACGAGGTGCAGGTGATCGTCACCGTTTTATCCATTGACCCGGAAATCAGACCCGATATTCTGGCATTAATCGGCGCCTCGGCAGCCATTGAAATCGCCGGCCTGCCATTTAATGGTCCGCTTGGCGCAGCCCGGGTTGGATTTATCGATGGCGAATATGTACTGAACCCGAGCGCCAGTGTACTGCGCAAACAATCGGCACTGGATCTGGTCGTGGCTGGTACTGAAAACGCCGTACTCATGGTGGAATCAGAAGCCAAAGTGCTAAGCGAAGAGCAAATGCTCGGCGCGGTCATGTTTGGTCATGCACAAAGCAAGGCCGTGGTCCAGGCGGTTAAAGAACTCGGTCAGGAAGCAGGCAGGGAAAAATGGGACTGGCAGCCAGCAGAGCCGGACAAGTCTATTGGTACTTTGGTTGCCGAACGGGTGGGCGATGCAATTGCAAACGCCTACCAAATCACAGATAAGGCACAACGCCAGGCGGCACTCGGTGAAATCAAGGATCGCATCATGTCAGAACTGTGTCCTGCAGATGCCGAAGTGGATAATTCTGCTGTGGTCAGTGCTGAATTCAAGTCGCTAGAGAAAAAATACGTGCGTGGCCGCATTATTGCAGGCCAGCCACGAATTGATGGCCGGGATAACAAAACAGTGCGGCCAATCAGCGTTGAAACAGGAATTTTACCAAGAGCGCACGGCTCGGCAAAATTTACCCGGGGGGAAACCCAGGCCATCGTTGCTGCAACACTGGGCACGGAGCGTGACTCACAGATTATTGATGCCCTGGAGGGTGATTACCGTGACAGCTTTATGCTGCATTACAATTTCCCGCCTTACTGCGTGGGCGAAACCGGTCGGGTGGGGACGCCCAAGCGCAGAGAAATTGGTCATGGCCGATTAGCCAAGCGGGGAATTCAAGCCATCATTCCGACCCAAGAAGAATTTCCTTATACCATCCGTGTGGTATCTGAAATTACTGAATCCAATGGTTCAAGCTCCATGGCCAGCGTGTGCGGAACCAGTCTGGCGCTGATGGATGCGGGTGTAACCACCAAGGCGCCAGTTGCGGGTGTGGCGATGGGCCTGATCAAAGAAGAGGATCAATTTGCCGTATTGACCGATATTCTTGGCGACGAGGATCACCTTGGCGATATGGATTTCAAGGTGGCCGGCACCAGTGAGGGCATTACTGCATTGCAAATGGATATAAAAATTGATGGTATAACCGCCGAAATCATGTCACAGGCACTGGACCAGGCAAAGGCAGGGCGGTTGCATATTCTGGCAGAAATGAACAGAGTTTTATCTGCGCCCAGAGCAGAAATGTCTGAATTCGCACCAAGGATTGTGACTATCCGTATCAACCCGGAAAAAATACGCGACGTAATTGGTAAGGGCGGCGCGGTTATTCGGGCGCTGTCAGAAGAAACCGGCGTGAATATTGACATAGATGATGACGGCACGATCAAGATCGCCTCTACCGATAATGCGGCGGCGCAGGAAGCGATACGCCGAATTGAACAAATTACCGCAGACGTGGAAGTGGATGCGGTTTACGCGGGGAAAGTCGTTCGATTGATGGACTTCGGCGCATTTGTAAACATACTTCCGGGCAGGGACGGCCTGGTGCATATTTCCCAAATATCCAATGAACGCGTCAATCGGGTGAGTGACGTGCTTAAAGAAGGCGACCAGGTTAAAGTGAAAGTACTGGAAGTTGATAAACAGGGGCGGGTTAGATTGAGTATGAGAGCGCTGGAACAGGCCTGATATTCCAGGGGTGTTGGTTGCACCGGTATTATTTTATGCACGAATGCCTTGATTTAATGCGGGTTTGCTAATATAAACCAAAGGCAATGAGAGTATATTAGTATACGAAATGGTTGAAGAAGATCCACTTCACCTGGAGCCCGAACCGCTTGTCCTTATTGAAACAGCAGGTAAAATTCTGTCGTCGGCGAGAATCCACCATGATTTGTCTGTCCAGGACGTGGCCAAAACTTTGAATCTGAGTGTAAATACTATCAATGCGCTGGAGCAGGATGAGTATGAGCATCTGCCGGGTTATACATTTGCAAAAGGGTATATTCGCTCCTATGCAAATTTCCTGGGTCTGGACCCGGATGCCATAATCGCAACGGCCGACCTGGAACCCGAGGGATTGTCGCAGATTCCGACCTCCAGGGCGGCGCGCAAATTAAAAAGCAGGGCACAGGGGAAATCCAAAAAAGCCGGCGGTCTATTTTTCAAGACCTTGTTTACGATTGTGCTGTTGGCTGCCCTGGTGTTGTTTGGATTGAATCAGTTATCCAATTTGGATATGGATAAACTGGCGGTATTTCTCAAGTTACCCACTGCGGAAAAATCAGGGAATCTGACAGAAAACGGCAATGAAATCGTTTTCCCCAGGATTGGGAACTCCGCCGAAAATGCCGGGGGCGAATCAACCGGAAAAAAAGAAGCGTTGCTGCGCATTGAATAAACGCCATCAAGGGACCCTTGATTAATCAGGGTTGTTGTTGCGTCAATGCCGGGAGACCGGCGCACAAAACCTTGTTATATATCCTGCAACACGACGATTTGGGTACGCACAGGAACGCCGCATTAGCGCTCAGTCAACCTGCGTCAACCCGCGCTTGAGCAAGACATAAACCGCGCCTGTTCCCCCATCCTTTGAACTGGCCGAGCAGAATGCTTTAATTTCTGCTTTTTGTTTGAGCCAGTCTATCGTCAATGGCTTCAGTACGCCTGTGCGGTTTTCTGAGTGCCAGCCCTTGCCGTGAATGATCAATACACAGGATAGATTGTCTTGAATCGCTTCGGCAAGAAATTCGTCCAGGCATTTCTCCGCCTGATGCCTGCGCATTCCATGCAAATCCAAGACGGATTCATATGGGTAGCCGCCCCGTTTTAACCGTTTGATCACTTTATGTTGTAATCCGCTGCGAACGAATAAAACCGATTCGCCTTGGTCGGTTATATCCACAGTGGGAGGGTCAACTGTACCGGCGGAGGCCGGGATTATGCGGGGATTTTCCCGGTGGTGGCTGATTGCCCGTTGTTGCCGATCATTACGATGAGTGCGATTGACACCCTCCATGGCACGCGCGAACAGCGCCGCATCATCCATATCTTCGTGGTCGCGCCGGTCTTTGTCGTTCACAATCCCGAAATAATCACTGATTTTTTAAATATCTATCCGCATCCAGTGCGGCCATACATCCAGTGCCGGCGGATGTCACGGCCTGGCGGTAGACGTGATCCATCACATCGCCGGCTGCAAAAACACCCTCCATGCTGGTAAGCGTGGCATCACCTTCCATGCCGCCCCGGGTAACCAGATAGCCCTCTTCCATCGCAAGTTGCCCGGCGAATAACCCGGTATTGGGCGAATGACCAATGGCAATGAAAACTCCCGTTAGATCGATATCCTTGGTTTGTTGCGACCTGAGGTTTTTAATTCGCATCCCGGTCACTCCGCTGTGGTCACCCAGAACCTGGTCGAGCACACAATCCCATTCAATGTGGATATTGCCGCCATTTTTTTCGGTTCTGGCCATCAGTTGATCGACCAGTATCGCTTCGGCTCTTAGTTCATCTCGGCGATGAACCAGGGTTACCGAGGATGCCAGATTGGACAAATACAGCGCTTCCTCCACCGCCGTGCTGCCGCCGCCGATTACCGCAACATCCTGATTTTTATAGAAAAATCCATCGCAAGTGGCGCAGGCTGAGACGCCTTTCCCTTTGAAGGTCTGCTCCGAAGGCAGCCCCAGATATTTGGCCGAAGCGCCAGTGGCGATGATCAATGCGTCGCAGCGATAGACACCCGAGTCTCCGCTCAGCCGCATCGGTTTTTCGGCCAATTCGGCTTTATTTATATGATCAAAAATAACCTCCGTATTAAATCTCTGCGCATGGCGCTTCATCCTTTCCATCAATTCCGGGCCCTGCACACCCTGGTCGTCTCCCGGCCAGTTATCGACATCGGTGGTTGTGGTCAATTGGCCGCCCTGCTCTAGGCCGGTGACCAATACCGGATGTCGATTTGCCCTTGCGGCGTACACCGCAGCGGTATAGCCCGCCGGCCCCGAACCGAGGATGAGAAGCGGGCAGTATTTTTCATCGGACATGTCTATTTTCTGAAAATTACTAAAAAATCGCTGGACCAGCCCATAACATCACCGCGCTATCGTCACCTATACCAATAAATTGATTACATTGAGCATAAAAATCCCGGGTCAATGCGCTTCCGCCTGGCGGGATTGATAATAATCTATCAAAATTTGCGCCACTTCCGGCCGGGAAAATTCCGCCGGCGGCGCGATGCCCCGGGAAAGCATTTCACGCACCCGGGTTCCGGAAAGCAATACGAAGTCGTCCATTTCATGGTCAGGCGCTTCACGCATCATCACAACTTTATCCAGCTTTTTTGAGTACGCGGTATGGTCCGCATTGAAAATTTTGATAGCCAGTTCGCCTTTTGGCACTGCGTCCTCAAAGATAGTCTGGGCATCAAACGCGCCGTAATAATCCCCAACCCCGGCATGGTCGCGGCCAATAATGAAGTGTGTCGCGCCCATGTTTTGGCGAAAAATTGCATGCAATACCGCTTCCCTGGGGCCTGCGTACAGCATATCAAATCCATACCCGCTAATCATTACCGTATTTTTCGGAAAATAGAGCTCCACCATTTTACGAATAGCCGCATCACGCACGTCTGCCGGAATATCCCCGGGCTTGAGTTTGCCCAGCAGCATGTGGATGACACAGCCATCAGCGCCAGTTCTTTGCATTGCGATACGGCATAACTCTTCATGCGCGAGGTGCATCGGATTGCGGGTTTGAAACGCAACTATCCGCTCCCAGCCGTTTTGCTCAATCGCCTGGCGAATCTCTACGGCGGTGCGAAAGGTGCGGCCAAATTCGGCTTTAAAATAACTGAAATTCAGCACCTGAATGCCGCCGGATAATAAAGTTCGGCCTTGATTTTTGAACTCTTTGACGCCAGGATGCTGCGAGTCCGTGGTGCGATACACTTGTGCGCAGATATAATCCATATCCGGCTCTGACAGGGTTTCCATACCGCCTACCTCCATGATTCCCAACACTGGATTGCCCGCCCGGTTTGGATCTTTTAAGGCAACAGACTGGCCAATATTAATGTGGTCGGCCGAGTCAACCAGGCACAATACCGGCGCGGGCCAAAACAAGCCGTCAGCGGTGCGCATGTGAGTGGCCACGCTTAGGGCATCCGCTTTATTCATATATCCGCATAACGGCGTGAAATATCCCGCACCGAGCATCACCGCATTGGCCGCCCCGGCGGAACTCAACAAAACCGAATCCAGAGTCAGCGCCTTTTGCGCGAGTGCCTGTCGCTTGTCCGCATCACTTACATACAGCGGCGCAAGCCGTTCTGCACCATGGGGTCGGATCATGACCAGGACTGTTCACGGCGATCGCGGACCGCCGTGGCGAGTTCCTCTATCAGGGTCGCCGTGGTCTCAAAATCGATGCACGCATCGGTAATGCTTTGGCCATAGATTTTTGCTTTGCCGTCTACCACATCCTGCCGGCCTGCGACCAAATGGCTTTCGATCATGACCCCGATGATTCTTTTGTCACCAGATGATATTTGACTGGCAACATCGGCGGAAACCAGAACCTGATTTTCCGCAATCTTCCTGCTGTTGGCATGACTATAGTCAATCATCACCTGCGGGGTGAGCCCGGCAGAAGAAAGTTTGTCGCAGGCCAGATTCACGCTCGCTGCGTCATAATTTGGTGATTTGCCACCGCGTAGAATGATATGGCAATCGGTATTGCCGGTTGTGGTGAAAATCGCCGATTGCCCGGTTTTTGTGAGGGATAAAAAGTGGTGTGGCCTGGCGGCCGCCCGGATGGCATCCACCGCAATATCCAGGTTGCCATTGGTGCCATTCTTCAGCCCCACCGGGCATGACAGCCCCGAGCTCAGTTCGCGATGCACCTGGCTTTCCGTGGTGCGCGCACCGATCGCGCCCCAGGAAATCAGATCAGCGACATATTGCGGAGTAATGATGTCCAGATATTCTGTTCCGGCGGGCATACCCAGATTGTTCAAATCCAGCAGCAGCCCGCGCGCGGTGCGCAGCCCCTTATTGATGTCGAAAGTATGGTTCAGGTCCGGGTCATTGATAAGCCCCTTCCAGCCCACAGTGGTGCGGGGTTTTTCGAAATAAACGCGCATCACTATAAGCAAATCATCCCGATACTTCTGTTTCAACGGCAGTAATCGATTGGCATATTCGATTGCCGCCCTGGTATCGTGGATTGAACAGGGTCCGACCACGGCCAGTACCCGGTCATCCTCTCCCGCCAGAATACGATGAATATCACCTCTGGTATCCACAGCAGTTTTCACCGCCGCATCCGTAATCGGCAATTCCTGCGTGATTTCACTGGGATTAATCACATGCGTTATGCTGGCAATTCTAAGATCGTCGGTAGTCGTAGTGGTCACAGGTTCGCCCGCGGGTTGAAAACAAGGCGTGGGATTGTACTTTTATCACCGCCAGGTGTTAAGGGATTACCGACAAATAATCTCCCGGCAAGGCCATGTTTAATCCATCGCGGTGTCAGCGCTCCCTGTCCCCAGCATACAAAAATGATATCTGCGGCGGGCGGACGCCAGTAACGGATAAGCTTATTATCAAATCATGCGTAACCGCATTGTCTAGCAGCCTGCCGGTTACAGGCCGGTCATACCTGATCCGCTGTTCTGGCACCGCCAGCTAGAACTGTCGCACGAAGCGCAGTTCGGCGCAGTTGCGCTGGTAGTCGTATAGTTGCGCATTGGATTTATTCACCTCATTGACCAGTATCATCGGCGCGTTCTTCCTCATCACAGGATAGGAGTACCCCCAGCGCCGAATTTACCTCAACACATTTACATAAATTAACCAATCCAGGGGCACGCTACATTGCCCCCTGTCCGATTCAGAAATATCGATCAGACCATAAGGTTCATGCGTCGCTAAAAGTAAAAAGTTCTGTTTGCCGGTTACAGGCCGGTCATGTCTGATCCGCTGTTCTGGCACCGCCAGCTAGAACTGTCGCACGAAGCGCAGTTCGGCGCGGTTGCGCTGGTAGTCGTACAGTTGTGCATTGGATTTATTGACCTCATTGACCAGTACCAACTGGGGGCTGAAACCAAACACCGTGAAAGCGCGATTGAGTATGGACAATCGAAAAATCCGCGTCCGATCTTCCCGGGAATCGCCCTTCGCAGTAAACGGATACCAGTTGCCCTGATAATCCCCCCGATGCAACGCCACACTGCCACCCAGGGTAAAGCCGCGCCCCAGCGCCGCACTCACCCCCAGCCGCCCCCAAACGTCGGCGTTGCGCCACCTCACCACTTGCGGACGTTGACGGTTAAAACCCACCGCCAGCTCGCCGCGCACCGCGGGCGTCAACCCCAGAGCAGCGTCCAGCACAAGCATCATCAACGGCCCATCCAATATGGTGTCCTGCCGCTTAAGGTGCTCCCGTTGGTACCAGGCCGTCTGCCCGCTCAGGCTCAGGCGCGGGCTGAACCAATGCTCCATACCAAGGCGCAGACCCCAGTCCCGGGCATATACACTGCCGCCCGTCCAGCGCCGCTGGGCAACCCCAAGCAGGGTCAATTCGGTTTGCCTGTTCATCAACAGGCGCGGGCCAATATGCGTGGACAGGTGCGTCTGGTTAAAGCGCTTGCGCGCATATTCCTTGTGATAGATATCTAAGCCGCTCACCAAGCGCCAGCGCGGGCTCAGGGGATGTCGATATTCACCACCGCCCCACAATACGGTTCCGACCCCGGACCTGGCTAAAGAATCCGCATCGCGCCGAAACGGCAGGCCGTTGATGTAGATATACTCTGCCTCGGAGGTGCCGTGTATGTTGGTGTCCGGGGCAATGGCAAAGCCGATATAACCACGCCAGCGCCGCCGGGCCTGCATGATTTGTAAAAAGCGCTGGATGTTGGCGGCGATGGCCGCAGACGGACGGCCCGCCAGTACCCGCTCAAAGTGCTCCCGGGACAGGCCGTCCTCACCCTTGAGAAAGAAGGCCCGCGCCAATTCCAGACGCACCCGCACCAGGTCGGGGTGGTCAATGAGGATGACACGCAAGGCAGCGATGGCTTCATCCAGCAGGGTGGTCTTGTGCGCCCGGGAGATGGCCTGTCCGGCAGCGCCGATGGCCGCCAGGCCGATGAGAAACCGTACATCAGTCTGATGCGGATGACCGGGCAGGAGCGGACGCAAGATACTAAGCGCCTGGTCAAAACGTCGGTTTTCTATCAGGCTGCGCGCCTGGCGAACCTGCGGGTCCGAGGACAAATGCACCGCCCCGGAGGACGGCGTCACGGGTGGCTCAGCGGCCCAGGCCGAGTCTGGGAAAATAACGGCCAGGGCCAGTACGAAAAAAAGCCATTGCAACACTATGCACAGCGGTAAACCCAGGCACAATAATATGCGGATACGCTGATTGGTGCGGACGGCGCTGCCCATGCTGAGGCACAACCTTACGCCATATCCTGATACAACCACCGCAGACTCATCATATTCGACTCATCCATAATCAACGGTTTGTGCACCCGCGCGATGAAAATCAATAGTGCAAAACCACGACGATTTTGCCCGCCCACTCAGAAACCCACTGTATGCAGTATTGCACCCGGGAATACCGTCGAACTGCCTTGTAAATACCAGGACCACTCTGTACGGTGTGTACTGCACACTGCCGGATCAATTCAATCATGGCGGGAAAAAGCAGGCAGCCATGGCTACCTGCCTCACCTCCAAGCTGTCTTGACTATTAACGCCTAGGGACCGAAACCCTTGTATCTCCTATCTACTATCCCACTCGTGATCGTTATATACCCCGAAGGTGCCGATATAACTTTCCAAGTCATCACCCCTGGCTGCGCCAAACGTCCCCGCCGCAGAGCCCGGTTCGCGGCTTATCGTGTTATTACTGAAGAACCGGCCGCTCCACTTGCCAGTGAAACCGCCATCGGCCTGGGTGGTATCACCGCTAAAAAACCCGCCGTCCGCAGCCTCCGTGATGTCCGCACTGTCCAGCGTCAGGTCCATGCTCTTCTTCGCTTCGCCACCTACCTTAAAGTTGAACACTTCACCAGTCACGCTGCCGAGTGTGGTGAGACGGCCAAAGTTGGCCGTCAACTTAACATCCGCAGTGAAAGCGTTGATGACGGGTGTGGCACCAGCGGCGGCCTTGCTCACATGCAGACCCACCGCATCGCCGCTGTAGGTGGCGTCTTCGTACCCCTGGTCGCTCCTTAGCTGCTTGATATCATCCTTGTTAAACGGGTCGGAACCATCGGCAAACACGCCCATCTCATACTTATTCTGCTCCATGTCCTCGGGGGTGTACAGCCAGTAGCCAATAGAAAGATAGTCGGTGTCATCGTCCAGGTCTGCCTTTGATTTATCATCCGGGACGAAATAGAAATCACCCTTAAGATTAGCAACAACATCAACATCGGGAACGTTACCATAATAAACACTGTTGTATTGCACCACCTTGTGCCCGTAGTAAAATTGACCCGGTACGCCGTTCAGGGTGCCGCTGTTTTCTGTACGGCTGGACGAGGACCATGTAATTTGGCCGGTCAGCGTGTCGCCGTTCTTTACATAATGGCGTGGCGGGTCAATATCCGTGTAGGCATTGACATACAAGGTGCCACTGCCATCAGGAAAGTCTTTTTTCAGGGCAGCACCGTCTTGCCATCCGGGTGCCTCCAGCACAGCAACCTTGTCGGCATCTACAATGGACCAGGCTGCAGAACTTTCAACCGTATTGATGACCTCAAACGCTGAACCATCAACGGCATGGACTACCGCCACATCCACCTGATTATTCCCGGCCGAAGACTGCGTGACGCTATTGTGGCCTGCGACGGGCGCCTTTTGGGCGGCATCTGTAATCCTGGTCATCGCGCCAGCCACGACTGACTTTCTGTCTAACTGCTGACCCGGCAACTTCAGGATGGCAGTGGTCTTTGTCTTTGAAGTATCAGTCTCTGCGGCCTCATTGTCGCCCATACCACTTCCCGCGCCACCGCTTCCACCGCCGCAGCCGACCAAAACAATCGCCAAGACCATTGCCATTATCAAGTTTATATAGTTTTTCTTTTTCATGAGATTCTCTACTTCGGTTAATGAATGATTAAAAATACAACACCGTTTCACCACCGCACCGCGTCATGGTCGAAATCAGGCCTGACCCGTTGCGGGTTCCACACCCAGGGACCTGTCGATTGCCGCTTCCCGACTATAGTTTACTGTGGGTGCGGTATCTTAAATTCGGAGTGGAAGGGGGTCAAGTAAAAAAGTTTCTTCTTCATTTTTCCCTGGTCAATCGTTAGAAAAGAGGCCAATCCTTAAGAAAAGAGTGCCAGGCGTGCCACATCTGTGGTATATGCAGGCGACCATGATTTCCAGGCTGCTGACCCGTGACCTGCACGGATTATTATTAAACCCGCTCCACCAGAATCAACTGACCCAACAGCAGGGCACAACCACGCCGTTTTACCCCAGTGCATTCCCTGCGACCAACATTTGGGATTTTAGTCGGGCGGTGGACGTCAGGCTGGTTTCTCTATAAAATTCCGCTGTGTTTTGCGCAGCCCGGATAGGTTGTTTCTTTGTTATTCGCTGCATTCCTCATAGAAAATGTGATGTTGATTATGAGGTTGGCTGATGAGTGTCTCTGTAGTAGTTGCTGATAAAATACTGAAGAGACAGGAAGAGATAGTTTGTGTTTGTGAGGGTCAGAAAATGCCAGAGCGTTTTAAAGGCGTTGTTAAGTGGTTCGATAATCGAAAAGGTTATGGCTTTATTCAAAGAGACGATGTGGGTGACGATGTATTCGTGCACTTTCGCGAAATTCAGGGCGAGGGATTCAAAACGCTGTTTGAAGGGCAACGGGTTGAATTTAATCTTATAGAACGGGACAAAGGGTTTGCTGCAGAAAATGTTGCCACTACGGAATAATCCGCCACTTTGCTCGTTGTAGTGCGGATGCTGATTCCCATTCCTGAAAAATAACAACCCGGAAAACTCAAGGAATGGGGAACAAACAACAGCCTTTTACCTGATCGCTGAAAACACCTCTCTGGCCGCTGCAATTGTGGCCTGGATATCTTCATCGGTATGCGCCGCAGAAACGAATCCTGCTTCAAATGCAGACGGTGCCATATAGATTCCTCGTTCCAGCATGCCGTGAAAATACCGGTTGAATTTTTCGCCGTCGCACGCCACCACATCCGCAAATGAAGTGATGGATTTTTTCCTGGTGAAAAACAACCCGAACATGCCGCCTACTCTATTGGCGGATAAAGCAATACCCTGTTGATGTGCGGCACCCAAAATTCCGTCCACCAATTCCCTCGTTTTGGCTGCGAGTGATTCGAAAAACCCGGTTTGTTGAATAGACTTGAGCGTCGCCAGTCCAGCGGCCATGGCGACCGGATTGCCGGATAAGGTCCCGGCCTGGTAGACGCTGCCTTCTGGTGCGAGATGCACCATAACCTCCATCCGTCCACCCAACGCCCCCACCGGCATTCCACCGCCAATGATTTTTCCCAGGGTGGTCAGGTCGCCAGTGACGCCATATCGACCTTGGGCTCCCTGCGGCCCCACCCGGAACCCAGTCATGACTTCATCCATAATCAACAGACTTTGATAGGTATCACACAATGAACGGATGCCGGATAAAAACCCGTCTAATGGCGGCACACAATTCATATTGCCAGCCACCGGCTCAAGAATCACCGCCGCGACCTGGTCGCCGATTTCGCGGAAAATCAAATCGACTGATTCCAAATCATTGTATGTGGCGCTCAATGTGTTTGCTGCCACGGAGTCGGGAACGCCCGGGGAAGTCGGGATGCCAAAAGTGAGTGCGCCGGAACCCGCTTTCACCAGCAGGCTGTCGGCATGCCCATGGTAACAGCCTTGAAATTTTATGATCTTGTCGCGATGGGTAAAGCCGCGCGCCAGGCGGATTGCCGACATGGTTGCTTCAGTTCCTGAATTCATCATGCGCACCTGATCGACCCAGGGCAGTCGGGCACAAATCAGCTCGGCCATTTGTGTTTCAAGCACGGTAGGCGCACCAAAACTCAAACCGGATTCGCATTGTTTTTGTACGGCTTCAATAACATTTTTGTCGGCATGACCCAATATCAGCGGCCCCCATGAACCGACATAGTCAATGTATTCCCTGCCATCTTCGGCAACTATTCGTGATCCTTTACCATGGTTAATAAATACCGGATCTCCGCCCACGGATTTAAACGCTCTCACCGGAGAATTAACCCCACCGGGAATCACTTTCCCGGCTCTTTGGAACAGCGCCGAATTGTTCATTTCAATTGCTTTGTATTGCCAGGGCGACGCGACTAATCAGGATTTTTTCGTGGGCAGGAATGCGTACAAAACCGCAGTGTATTAGCCTGTACAGGAGAATTCGGGTACGAAGCGAACGTGACAATTGCCGAAATAAAAACCATTCCCGGAGGTGTCCCGGGCACGGCCCAGGACCTGTGCCAAAGCGCCACAGCATGGAAATTGATATTAGCGCTTATATCTGGCCTGGAATTTGCTTACGCGCCCGGCGCTATCCACAATTTTTTGTTTGCCGGTATAGAAAGGGTGGCATTCAGAGCAAATTTCCACGTGTAATTCTTTGCCTAATGTGGATTGGGTATGGAAAGAATTACCGCAGGCGCAAACTACTTTGATGGCGGTGTATTGTGGGTGGATTTGTGGTTTCATTGCTGTTGCCTCTGTACAGTTCTGGTCGTGTTCAGCCCAATTGGGCGGCGGCGATACTAAGTAAAAAACCCTTGCAATCAAGCTGCCGCTGGTGGAAATACCTGAATAGCCGGGTCGCTATCTATTCATGGATTTGATGAATTCCGCATTGGTTTTGGTCGCTTTGAGTTTATCGATCAGGAATTCTATGGCCTGCAAATCGTCCATTGGGTGGAGTAATTTCCGCAGCAACCAGATTTTCTGGAGCTCCACGGGATCCGTCAACAATTCTTCCCTGCGAGTGCTGGATCTATTAATTATTATTGCAGGATAAACTCGTTTTTCCGCAATTCTGCGATCAAGGTGAATTTCCAGGTTGCCGGTTCCTTTAAATTCTTCGTAGATAATATCATCCATTTTTGATCCCGTATCGATTAGCGCGGTGGCTAATATGGTCAAACTGCCCCCCTCTTCAATGTTTCTTGCCGCACCAAAAAATCGCTTTGGTCGTTGCAGTGCGTTGGCATCAACGCCACCAGTCAAAACTTTTCCAGAGGCCGGCGCCACCGTATTATAGGCGCGCGCCAATCGGGTGATGGAGTCCAGCAGGATGACCACGTCTTTCTTATGCTCTACTAAACGTTTGGCTTTTTCGATAACCATTTCCGCAACCTGTACGTGTCGGGATGCCGGTTCATCAAATGTCGAGGATATCACCTCGCCACGCACGGTGCGCTGCATCTCTGTCACTTCTTCCGGGCGCTCGTCAATTAATAATACCATTACAATGGTTTCAGGATTAAGCGTAGTAATGGACTGCGCGATTTGCTGCAACATTACTGTTTTCCCGGTTTTTGGTGCAGAAACAATTAACCCGCGTTGACCTTTACCGACCGGTGCAATTAAATCAATTACCCGCCCGGAGAGATCTTCTGCGGAGCCGTTTTCCCGTTCCAGTCGCATTCTTTGGTCGGGGTGCAGCGGTGTGAGGTTTTCGAAAAGAATCTTCTTTTTCGATTCCTCGGGCGGTTGAAAGTTGATTTCCTCAACTTTTAAAAGTGCGAAGTAACGTTCAGAATCTTTAGGCGGTCTAATCTGGCCCGAGACCGTGTCGCCTGTGCGCAAACCGAATCGGCGAATCTGACTGGGTGACATGTAAATGTCATCGGGGCCGGCCAGATAGGATGAGGTCGCCGATCTGAGGAATCCGAAACCATCCTGAAGAATTTCCACGACCCCTGCACCCACAATTTTCTCGCCTTTTTTCGCTTCCGTTTTCAGGATAGCAAAAATCTGATCCTGCTTGCGCATTCGACTGATGTTATCGAGATTTAAAGAACGCGCAAGAACAGCGAGTTCGACAGGGGAACGGGATTTTAATTCACTAAGATTGATTGCCATGAGGGAAGGAATGAATTGTTAAACACGGATTGCCTGCCGCCATTCACAGTTTCATCATTGAAACTTCAGCGGCGAAACGGTTCAGGGAGCTTTTATATACGCCAGCACAGTCTGAACGACTGTATTCCAGGTGGTGTTCGGGCATCATATAGCGCTTCAACACGGATGTCCAGTTTGTGGTGCAGAAGCTTGATCGTTATCCACCCGGGATTGATTTTCGATTTGTTCAATGAGAAGACTGGATACGCATTCGTCAGTTGTCAATGTTACTGTCAATAAAACCGGCCAACTGTGACTTTGAAACTGCACCTATCTTGGTGGCTTCTATCTTGCCGTTTTTGAATAACATCAAAGTGGGGATGCTGCGAATTCCATACTTGGGCGGCGTTTCCGGGTTATCATCGATATTGAGCTTGGCAATTTTAACTTTTTCGCCATACTCTTCGGCGAGTTCTTCGAGAATGGGGGCGATCATCTTGCAGGGACCACACCATTCTGCCCAGTAGTCGATTAATACCGGGCCGTCACAGTTCAGTATTTCTTCCTGGAACGATTCATCGCTCACATGTACGATATTATGGGACATTGGTAAATTTTAATTTGTGGTAATGGATGGATTGGTTAAATATGCAGCGACTGCTGCCAGTAATCAAGTATTTTGCTGAAAATAAATAACAGATGAAAAAGTTTAATTGGGCAATATGACAAACAAACACCTTACTGATCAACGTCTTACTGACTTAAAGTTAATTGATTCGCTAAAACAGGGAGTCGATGAAGCGGGATTTGAATACTGTACACCGATCCAGGAAAAAAGTTTACCCGTTGCTTTGGCCGGAAAAGACGTAGCGGGCCAGGCGCAAACGGGCACGGGCAAAACCGCTGCATTTTTACTTGCCTGCTGTCAGCAATTAATTACTAACCCTGCACCCGAGGAAAGACAGCATACAAACGTGCGCGGATTGATTTTGGCGCCAACTCGGGAGCTTGCAATTCAGATTTACAATGATGCCGGGGTTTTGGCCAGATATACGGACCTGAAACTCGGTCTGGTGTATGGCGGCACAGGTTACGATGAACAAAAACAAATGCTCTGCAAAGGCGCAGACATTTTAATCGGGACGCCGGGCCGGCTGATCGATTTTTACAAACAGAATTTGTTTGACCTTAAGCTGGTACAGGTGGTGGTATTGGATGAGGCGGACCGAATGTTTGATCTCGGCTTCATTAAGGATATTCGATTTTTGTTGCGCAGGATGCCAAAACCCGAAGATCGGTTGAACATGCTGTTCTCTGCGACCCTGTCTTTCCGGGTAATGGAGCTGGCTTACGAGCACATGAATAATCCGCAGGAGATCAGGATTGGTGCCGACACACCGGTCGCGGACAAGATTGAGGAATACGCCTATTACCCTGCGGACGAAGAAAAATCCACATTATTGGTAAATCTGCTGCGCCGGGAAAATCCTGAGCGGGTGCTGGTATTTGTGAATACCCGGCGTGTGGCCGACGAGGTTTCCAGGACGTTGTCCGCCAATGGTATTCGCAATGCTGCAATTTCTGGAGACGTCCCCCAACGGAAACGCGAGAGCTTGCTCGGCGGGTTTAAAGTCGGTAAATACAAGGTTCTGGTTGCCACAGACGTGGCCGCACGCGGACTCCACATTCCAGAAGTAAGCCAGGTGTATAATTTTGACCTGCCGCAGGATGCTGATGATTATGTCCATCGTATTGGACGCACTGCCCGTGCTGGACGCAGCGGTGAGGCCATTAGCTTTATTTGTGAAAAATATGCGTATTCAATCATGGAGATTGAGTCCTATATAGGGCATGCCATCGCCAGGCGGGACATTGAAGCCGCATTACTTGCACCGATTGAAAAAGCGGCAAAACAATCCAGCAGCCATAGTTGGGCTAATGCCAGGTCGTCCAAAAAACCAACCCCCCGAAAGCCTCATAAACGGCAACCTGTAAAATCCCGGCTGGTTGAGCAAGAGGTTGCCGAGAAAAAGATGGATAAATCCCGGATTACAACGGCTGTGGAAAAACAATTGGATCTCCCCCAACTTGCGGAGGCTGAACATTTTCATCCCGCTGAAGATTGCCAGGTCAAAAAAACCATGGTTCCTACGCCGGCAATTGCAACGCCAAACGTGAAGTCTGCCAACGAATCAATAATCGACGATGACAAGCAGGCGGATGTTATCCAAATCGCCGAACAGATAGCTGCTCCTGCCAGGATGCTAAAAATTCGATTTAGCCGAAAATTTGGTGAAGTTCCCTTAGTGGGTTGAGATGTGTCTGGTGATTGTGCCAGGGCGTTCGCTAAAATCGCTTTTTGGCGTCAAATTTGAACCTGGCGTATTCTGTTGCGACGCCGCTTTTGTCATTTGCATTGCTGCCAACAAGCTCAAGACCAAACTGGGTGCTCGGCCATGGATTCCAGCTATAACCCATGTGAATCGTATCCAGGGTATCGATGCTCGCGCTATTGGAAGACTCGTCTGAAGTGTAATGGCCCAAGGCAACGTGGAAGTTTGAATTGTTGTTCAAACTATAATACAAACTCGGTTTAATACTCAGCGAATCAGTAGAAGCGTCGGGATGATTAGGCGTAACGATAAGGTCGTCCCCATACCTTTGCAGTATATAGCTATCTACTCCTTTGCCAAAAGTGACCGAAAGCGCAGCAAACAAATCGCCGATTTGCCACCCGCCTTCCAGATTCAGGCCCCAGCCGATTACATCACTACCGCTAGAAGATTCGCCGCCGGTATCGACGCCCAGTTTTTTGCCCATGGCGGTGACCCTGTATCGACCAGCTTCACCACCGGATACGCCCTGCCAGGATAAAATCAGGCCGGGTGAAGAACCATCTTCGCTGTCGTAAGTAGAGGTCTTTGGCGAATCTTCCAAAGATATGGAAAATCCATTGGCGGACAACCATTTGATTTGACTGGCAACAGAGCGATTTTCAACTGCACTGCCTGCGGATTCGTATTGTTTATCGATGCTTAAAAGATCCTGAAAACCTGCCCAATCACTGCCGACGGTGAGCGTTCCCTTTTCCGTGAACCATGAGGTACTCAATCTGTTTATTTTAAATCCCCGGGATTGTTGATACGACGAGGCTATAAAGTCTAGGTTATCAGCACCAGATGATGACCGAAATGGACCCGGATAGCCTGAATCAAATGGAACGGCACTGGAATTATCAACAGGCTCCACATCAATCGTGTTTTCAAACCGCGCAGATTGTTTGTTGTCAGAGGGGAAAGTGCCGCTTTGGGTTTGAACTCCGGAGGAAAACAATCGGCCATCTGTTACCGTGCTGAAACCCAGGTCATCTATGGTCGCTGGCTCTTCAGCATATCCAACCGGTAAAGCCACAAAAAAAATAACCGTCAGGGAAACTGCCCGTATTATTGGGAGGAATTTGTGGAAAATCAAAGAATAGTCCCGAACCGCTCCCATTTGGGGGGATCCCACCCCCAATTCCAGTCTGCTGATTTCAACGGGGAATCTGTAAAAACGCATGTGGTAAGTTTTGCCCGTAACGGTTAAACATGACGGGATAAATTATATGTGCCTGGCCGGATTTTTTCCAGCGGAATTCCACTGGAAAACCGGAGAAACTTATTGCGGATTCAGAAACAATAATTCCAATCCGGCGATTTCGTTGTCTGTCTTACTCTGCTCGTCTATGTCTTGATGACCATTCAGGTCCAGTCCTCGCCTCATATTAATTGTAGTAGAGCCGGTTTTATTTTCCCAGGCCTATCGAATACGCATCCGGGGATATACCAATTTTATTTATAAACTGCAGTTCATGATCATTCGCGAACTGCTGGACACGCTGGACTATCACGTTGTAATCCGATTGCCCGGCGATCAACCCACCCAAAGAGAGTTGGTCGGCTCCAATCACTATTTCCATGCCGAATAATTGATCTGCCTCCGCTACAATACCCTGCGCGGCATTGATCCAGGGCGGGTCGGTTGTCTCAGGGTCGGCATACAGTTGATTGATGATCCCGCTGTGATTAATAGAGTTTGCTGCAAAATCAGCAATTTGATTCGCCAGTTTTTGCGTTGGCACCTCGCCTTCCAGCCGCAATATATTTTCCAAAGTTCGGGATATTCGCAGATGCGGAAGCCGCAATGGTTTGATTTCCAGGTTCGCGGTTACAGACCGGACGCCGTATGTATGCGCACTCAATCCCACCACAGTTTCTTGTGCGATCGCACTGGACACGGCACCCGTGAGCGTCACATCCCGGCCGGCCACCTCTATTTCAATGCGTTTAAATCCCTTTCGCTGTAGAGTTTCAGTGGTTCTCCCTGCGATATCCGATTCAATGGATGCAGTCTCCATGACCAATAGCGCCGCTTCCAGAACCAATAACCCGGCCAAACCCAAACCCAGCTTTAACCGCTGCTGTTTAAAAAAAGTGCGCAAACTGGAAATGAAGTTTTTGATTGCTTTTGGCATTACTTCTGGCATCTCGGACAATAAAATGAGGACCTCTGTGAAATCACCACCCGTTTGATTTCCGACCGACATCTGAGACAACCCTGTCCTGCACGCCCGTAAACCGCAAGGGATTGCTCAAAATATCCCGGCGAGCCGTCTGCACCTGCGAAATCCTGCAGCGTGGTTCCGCCCTTTGCAATGGCTTGTATTAATATTTTTTTAATGGATTTCACCAGTGCCGCATAACGCCGCACCGATACGTTCGAGCATTTTCTCAAAGGGTGGATTCCAGCGTCGAACAGCGCTTCGCTTGCATAAATATTGCCAACCCCCACCACAATTTTCCCATCCATAATAAAACTCTTGGTTGAAACAGTCCGGTTTCTGGCAGCGGCATACAGCATGTTTTCGTTAAATTCTCCGGTAAGCGGCTCCACACCGAGTGATTGCAATCGTGGATGATTAAATAAATCGGTGGCAGAAAACAACAGGCAGCCGAACTTTCTCGGGTCGCGGTAGCGAATTACCGCACCGTTGTGAGTGACCAGATCAAAATGATCGTGCCTGTCCGGTGCTTCAGGCTCATACGAGACCCGGATGGAGCCCGACATCCCCAGATGAATTATGAGTCCGCCGGTGCCGATGTGAATAAGTATATATTTCCCCCTGCGCTGCAATTTGTCGACCTTTTTCCCGGCAATCATCTGTTCCAGGCCGGCGAGTATTGGCCACCTTAGTCTACGCTCCCTGATAATGAGCGACCGAATCGGTTTTCCCTCCAAATAGGGGCGGATACCGTTCATGGTTGTTTCTACTTCCGGGAGTTCGGGCATCGAATTGACAATTTCAAAGTTACTCTATATAAGGCTTGCACTTTTGTCTGGCACTTCATACATGTCTTTTTCAGTCACCAATCAGCGTAACCACAGTCACTTCTCCGCCAACCAGAATGAAACCATTCTCGAAGCGGCGCTTCGCGACAATCGTATTTATCCTTATGGTTGTCGCAGCGGGGTTTGCGGTGCGTGTAAAAGCGATTTGATCAGCGGCCAAGTTGATTATGGTGATTACGAAGATTTCGCCCTGAGCGATGTCGAAAGAGACCAGGGAAAAGTCTTGCTTTGCCAAGCGATTCCGCTTGGGGACATCGTGATTGACGTGGAAGAAATCATGACCGGCGCCCACATTCAAATCAAAATGCTGCCATGCCGCGTGGGAAAAATTACGCGCCTGGCCAGGGACGTTATCCAATTGTTTCTGACCCTGCCGAAAACCCAGGAATTCAATTTTATGGCCGGGCAGTATATAGACATCATACTCAAAGATGGTCAGAGACGAAGTTTTTCTGTGGCAAATTTGCCTGAACAGGCAAAACAGCAGGGGCTTGAGCTGCACATTCGCCAGGTTGCCGAGGGTTATTTTACGCCAAGGGTTTTCAGCTCCATGAAAGAGCGGGATTTGCTGCGATTTGAAGGACCATTTGGAACTTACCTGTTACAGTCCGAAGCCGACAAGCCGATTATCATGATTGCGGGCGGCACTGGATTCTCCCCGGTCAAAGGATTATTCCAGCAGGCAGTTGAACAAAACCCGCAGCAGAAAATACATTTATTTTGGGGCGCCCGGGACAAACAGGACTTGTATATGGACGAATTAGTCAAACAATGGACCCGGACCTATCCCAATCTCCAATACACGCCGGTTCTTTCGGACAGCGCACCACACGACTGGACAGGTGACACTGGTTTTGTCCATGAAATTGTAAGAAAAGCCTATGATAATTTGAAAAATCACGATGTATATGCCAGCGGACCGCCCATAATGATTGATTCGGTACGGGACAGCCTGGTGAAACAGGGCATGAATCAGGAACGATTTTTCTTTGATTCTTTTGAATTTGCGCGGCCCGGATAGCACCCTGGAGAACGGGTAAAGAACAGGCAGGGAGCAGGATTATCCTGGTTACGCATTGCTCTAGTTACCCATTGGTGTTGTCACTCAAGGAACAACCGGCATGACCTGCTTTATGTCCTGGCCGCCATCCTTTAGTACAACCATCTCACCTTCTGTGACTTTATTGGCTGTGCGGTTGTTGGTTTGGCTGGTCGCTGCCATACCCTGCTTAATGAAAAACAGCGCCGATTCGGTCTGCCCCATTTGCTCCAGCAGCCATGCCAAATCCATGTACGCTTCATCGCGCCCACCTGCGGCAATGCACTGTTTATAGAATTCTTTGGATTTTTCATACTCCCTGTTATACCGGTACAACCTGGCTAACGTGAGCAGTAAATCAGGGTCATCCTGGTGCTTGCCGATAAACGACTCCGCAAGTTGAATTTGATATTCCAAAAACGGGCTTTTTACTTTGCCGTATAAATAAATCAATTCAGAATCAAATTTCCGATTCAGCGCAGTGCGCAAACCTTTTTCAGCTTCTTTCAGTTTGCCGGCCCTGATCAATTGATTGATATAGCTGGCGACCATTCGTGGGTCTTTCTTTTTCGCGGACGGCAAGGATTTCCAGGTTGCAGGTGGGGCAGATTCGCCCGGCAATAATGCCGGAGCAGAAATGATATTGTCGTATGCAAGTTTCTCCCGATGCTGCAACTCGTCCTCAGAAAACGCACCGAGTTTTTTCATCGCCGGGACCAGCGCAACCAGAGATGGCCAATCGCCGAGTTCCTGGTAAACATCGGCCAGCAATCTGATTACCGACACATTTTTAGCCGCGCTTTTCCTCAGGTTTTCCAGATAGTTTCTCGCCTCAGGAATTTCCCCGACCTGAAACATCAATCGCGCACGGGTGAGATTGATTGCCAATTTATGCCCGCCATGTTTTTCCAGGGCCTCATCGAGATACTGCTCACGCCTGGCCATCTGTCCTTGTTGCTGCGCGGCGTAAGCTGCGCCGAGATAATTCATTAACGGCGCCTTGTTGTGTTCCAGCTTCTTTAGCAGCGATTCTTCGGCCCTGGCCCAGTTTCCTTCAATCAGGCCCGCATAGCCCGACATCGTGTACTTTTGGGCGGCATTCTCATTACTTCGCGCACGCCATTTTTCGTATCGTTTCGGTGCGCGAAATATCCCGGCGATAAAATTGAGGAGCAGGTAAAGCAAAATAAAGCCGAGAAACAGAATCAACACAAACATCAACAGCGGTAGACGCACCACATAGGGCTCTCTGGAAAGTACGATGTAGCCGGGATCATTGATTGAAGCCATCGCCAACCCCACAGCAATAGCCAAAGCAATGATAACCGTAACAAATAATTTCATGGATGGATTAATTTTTGCTGCGCATCAGGTCGCGAATAGCGGTCAGCGAAGCTGAAATATCGGGTACATCAGATTGCACGGCTACCGCTTCCACTTCCTCCAGCTTCAACAACCAATTCCTGGTGTGCTCCGAAGCCTGGTCAAAATTTTCTTCCACCCACTTCCTGGCACGGTTAATGCGATTTTGATACAACCCGGGTTGTTGTCGAATCAGCGCAATTTGCGCCGATTCCAGCGTCAACCTGACTTTGTCATAGGTGATTTGTCGTGCTTGCGCAGATATTACTGGCCGTATGGACTTACCGTTTTTTTCTACCTGCACCAAGTCGCCCAGACTGGAAAAAAACGCTGCGGCCGCATTGACCACCGGTTGGATATAGCTGCGAACCCCGGTGCTGCTATTTTCAGATTCGGCCGATTCAGATTCTCCGCCTGATACGGCGGTTTCAGTAGTATTGCCGGCGCTTCCGGATACATCCACATCCCCAGCCAGCGGCAGGCGGCCAACATTATCGGACAGCCTGGCCAGCGAGTTGAGAACGCCAGTAATATCAACTACATGGATGTTATCCAACGCCGTGATTTCCGACGCGATCAACTGTCGAATCCGGTTGAGAGCCGGGTCGGCCAATTGCTCTATCCGCTTATCCGCAAGTTCGAGAGCGCGTTTGGCCAGGCCGGATTCTCCTGCCAATTGCAATTGTTGATTGGCGATAAACAGGAGTTGTTCCGCTTCTTCAAGGGCCCAGCTATCCATACCTCGTCCCAATTCTGCCCGTAGTTTGAGGATGGAATCTGCAAGCGCGGCGAATTCCTGCCGAAAATCTTCGGACTGCCTGTTGATAATTTTCTCAGAGTTTGTAATTTGTGCACGCACTGCGGATTCCCGCTCAATAATTTCTCCGCGAATGGTTCTAATCTGGCGGCTAAAACCATCTTCCGCCGATGCAATTTGATTTTGTAACTGAATGATCTGTGTATCCGTATCCGATTGGGCCGCATCGAAACGGTCTATTCGCTGTTCGATCGTATTAAATCGATTTTCCTGCTGAACGGGGTCAAGCCTGGAGTCCACCGCAGTCAAGTACCAGGCGTACCCGCCCGCACACAGTGCCAGTGCACTGAGCGACAATGCAATCCAGGAAACAGCTTGAGCGCCTGAGGCCATATTATTCATCGGGGCGGGTTGCTGCGGCAGCGCTTGCGGGCTCGCCTGATCATGTTGAGGGGGATTGATTGACCGCGAATTCCCGGCATCCAGGTTTGCAGTCAATTTTTTCGTACCGGGCTTCTTCTTTGTTATTTTCTTTTTAGAAGCGGGAGGGCTTTTACGCTGCGGGGTTACCTTGCTTTCTGCCACCTTGGATTTTCTCTCAAAAATAGTATTTCTCAGTTCTTAAATCCTACCTTAACCCACTGGAATTGTCATTTCCCCGCGGCCTTCTACTCATCTACTCCCACCCAGCAGCGCCATCGTTTCCAAAACACCATGGTCCGAAGGATTGTCTGTAATTAATATATTTTCGATACCGGCAATCGCGCATTGGGTTGCAATACGGGAACTAATGGTTATCACCGGGGTTTGCCTTAACAGGGCAAGATTCGCGTTCCCGAGTAACTCTGCCAGGGCATCCAGAATGGAAACGCTGGTAATCAATACCGCATTAATATCGCCATTTAGCCATTTTTCCACAATGGATTGAATTGACCGGGTTGTCGTCGCTCGGTGATAAGTCTGGACGTAACTGATTCGGCAACCCCGATTTTCCAACTCTTTTCGCAGCCATTCCCGCCCGGATTGCCCACGGAATATGACAGCCTGCTTTTTGTTAAAGTCATAATCACCCATACACGCAAGCAGGCCCTCGCTGTCAAACCGACTGTCGGGTACAAAATCAACAGGAATGCCCAATGATTCACAATACTGCGCGGTTTTCCAACCCACCGCTGCAACCTGTAAATTTTCAGGCAGGGCGGCATCCAGGTCACGCAGGCGGGAAGCAAAGCCATTGACCGCAGATACGCTGACAAAAATAATCAGATCCACTTTGCTTAATTGCGCAACACAGCGATCCAGATGGTTAAAATCGGCTAGTTCGAAAATTTCAACTACCGGAAAAACAATGGCCGTTCCGGCATGAGACTCAATCAATCCTGCGATACGGTTTCCCTGGAGTAAAGGCCGGGGAATCAGAACCTTCACCCCGTATAAAGCATTTTTATGGATTTTCATAGACGGCGGCGAGAATATCCCCTGCGCCCTGCGCCAGCAAATCTTCCGCGACTTCCTGACCGAGTCCGATGCAAGCAGACGCCAAACCGGTTTTTTCGCTGGATAAAATTCGTGAACCATCCACTTCCCCAACCAGGCCTCTGATTTTAATTCCCGGTTCCCCGCAATGCTGGCGAATTAATTCTGAAAACACCGCGACCGGAACATGACATCCGCCGCCCAACCTTGCATTGGCCGCCCGCTCGGCTTGCACTTGAATAGAGGCGTCGCTGTCATTTAACGGCGCAATCAATTGATTGATGGCGTGATCATCGATTCTGCATTCGATGCCTATCACCCCCTGACCTGCAGCCGGCAGGCAAACCGATGGATCAATGGCCTGCATTATTCGATGGCCAAACTGCAGGCGCTTCAATCCAGACACGGCAAGAATGATCGCCGAATACTGACCGCCATCAAGCCGGGCCAGCCGGGTGTTTACATTCCCTCGCAAATTCCTGGCCACCAAATGGGGATAATGCGCCAGAATCTGGCAGCGTCTGCGCAGGCTGCATGTTCCCACCACAGCCCCCTGGGGCATGTTTGACAGTGAATCATATTGATTGGACACAAAGGCATCACGCGGGTCTTCCCGTGCGCAAACAACAGGAATATGCAATCCACCGGGAAGATTAACCGTAACATCTTTCATCGAATGCACCGCCAAATCAACGGATCCATCCAGCAAAGCCAACTCTAACTCTTTCAAAAACAAGCCTTTTCCGCCTACCTTGGACAAAGGGATATCGAGCGTCTTGTCGCCTTCAGTGACAATCTCAACCAGCGCAACTTCGATATTTTTATGTGCGAACAGCAAGGCACGACGCACATAATTTGCCTGCCACAGGGCCAGTTGGCTGGCCCGGGTTCCGATTCTGATTTTTTTCAAGTCATGCCCGCCGATGAGCGCGATTATCCGTCCCTGGAAATTTTCAGGCGCAATGTTTTAATTCCCTGCCCGGCCAGCTTTTCGTCGGCTTTGACCATGTTGCGGTAACTCGAATAGGGGCCCAGTCTGACCCGAAAAAAATCACCTTTACCCTGAATCGTTACCTTTTGTATGGATGACACCAGGCCAGTTAACGCCAGTTCGGCCCGCAATCTGTCCGCCTCCACCTTGTTTTTATACGACCCGGCCTGCAGCATATAAGCGCTGTTGGCTACGGCCCGGGGCTGACTGGTTATTGCCTGTGCATTGGTATTGTGGTGCGGTTTCGGGGGTGGTGGGTCAGAAGATGATGGATCAGATTCAACGGTGGGTACCAGCACTTCAATTTCTGGCAATACGGTAAAGAAATCAAAATCAGTTTGCTGTTTGACCGGTTTATCCGCTTCACTGACGCCTTGTTTGGCAATGGACGCCTGATCCCGCTGCCTGGACTGATCGATCATTTTGCGAATACCGGTACCCACACCGCCATCCGCAGACTGCATACCCTGCCACAACATGGTCGCTAATGACCCGATCACCATGCCCGCTGACAACATCCCCAAACCCTGGAACGTCTGTTTTTTGCCGGCGGATGATCGAGCGGGGGATTTACGTTTTGCCTGAGACATTATCCTGAAACATTATCGTGGGGCATGATTAAATACGAAGAGCGCCAGATTGGACTGTATTTTTAAACATAACCAAACATGCATAAAAATCACATCTTTTCCGGCGCATTCACGCCCAGCATATCCAGTCCGTTTGCGATGACAATCCGGGTTGATTCGATTAATCCGAGCCGGGCGAGGCGGATATCTTCTTCGCTTGAAAGAAATGGATGGGCATTGTAATAAGTGTGGAATGCGTTGGCCAGATCACGCAAATAATATGCGATTTGATGCGGTGCAAAACTACTGGCCGCAATTTCCACCGCTTCGGGAAAGCGGGACAATATTTTGAGCAAATCCAATTCCTCGGGCTGTTTGAGCAAGGCATAATCCGGTGTGGCGTGTTGCAATGTCTGCATGCCTTTTTCCTCAAGCTGGCGAAATACGCTGCAAATTCGGGCATGGGCATACTGGATATAATATACGGGATTGTCTGATGACCGGGATTTTGCCAAATCCAGGTCGAAATCCAGATGCTGATCGGGCCTTCTCAACACATAGAAAAAACGCGCCGCATCATTCCCCACTTCATCGCGCAAGTCGCGTAAAGTAACGAACTCACCGCTGCGGGTGGACATCGACATTTTCTCGCCGCCCCGATACAAAATCGCGAATTGAACGATTATAAACAGGAGTCTTTCAGGGAAATTCCCCAGCGCCGCAAATGAGGCATAAAGACGCTTTATATAACCGTGATGATCGGCGCCGAAAATGTTGATAATCCTGTCGAAACCACGCTGCGCCTTGTTGTAATGATACGCCGTATCAGAGGCGAAATAGGTATGCACGCCGTTCGCGCGCATTACTACCCGGTCCTTGTCGTCGCCAAAGTCTGTGGCCTTAAACCACCTGGCGCCGTCCTTTTGGTATATATGACCGTTTTCTTCCAGTGTGCTTATGGATTTCTCCATATCACCGTTGTCCACCAGGCTGCGCTCGGAAAACCACCGCTGGAATACCACGCCAAACTCCGCCAGGTCCTGGCGAATATCATCCACCATGGTATCGCAGCCGGTATTGAACAAAACCCTGAAATTCCTGTCACCAAGATATTCCTTGCAACGGCTGATCAGCACATCAATGGACGACTCCCTGTCAGCGGGAAGATCATTAAACAGGCGTGCCGTATTTACCGCGTAGCGCTCGCCCACTTTGTCTTGCAGTTGGGCTGCTATACGGCGCACATAATCACCCTGATAGGCATTTTGCGGAAACGCAACGTCCTGACCGCATAATTCCATATATCTCAGCCACACACTCACCGCCAGAATATCCATCTGGCGGCCGCCGTCATTGATGTAGTACTCGCAGTGGGTATCATAGCCCGCCGCGCGCAGTACCCGGGCCAGGGCATCGCCATAGGCGGCGCCCCGGCCATGCCCAACGTGCAGCGGGCCAGTTGGATTTGTGGATACGAACTCCACCATAATCCGCTCGCCACGGCCCATATTACTTCGCCCAAATGCAGTATTTTGCGCCCGAATTTTGTCAATCAGCGAAAGATAGGCGTTTTTTGTGAGATGAAAGTTTATAAACCCGGGGCCGGCCAGATCGATTTTCTCGACAACATCGCACGGGGGCAGTTCAGCCAGAATTTTCTCTGCCAGCGCTTTCGGGTTGATGCCCGCCTGCTGCGCCAGTTTCATCGCTAAATTGCTGGCAAAATCGCCATGCGCCGCATCCCGTGCACGTTCCACACTAATCAAATCTCCAGCGGATTGATCCAGAATTCCCTGGTGTTGCAATGCCTCCACCGCCCTGGCGAGGAGCTGGATGATGATGTTTTTCACAGAAGTCTGAATTAATCCGCTGGAAATCGGGCGCGTGATTGTACCTTCAGGCGGCTCCCGGTAGAAGTGCAACTGAGTTTAAAACCAAACCTACCCAGGACCAGAAATAATCAAGAATAATATTGCGAATCATTCTCATTCGCGTTACGATTCGCGCATTACACCCTGCCAACTATCTATACATTAATGAGAAATATGAACAAAACTATTACCGCCCCGTTCCTGCTCGGAATGCTTTTTGCCGCCATTCCCTGGAGCTATGCTGCGGATGAAGTAAACGTTTACTCCTATCGCAAGCCCCAGCTCATCCAACCCGTGTTTGATGAATTTACCCAATCCACTGGAATCCGTGTCAACGTTGTATTTGCCAAAAAAGGCATGCTGGAGAAATTGCGCAGCGAAGGCATGAACAGCCCTGCGGACGTTGTTTTTACGGTTGATATTGGCCGATTATCCGATCTGAAAAATGCCGAATTAACCCAGTCGGTTCGAAATACAGTTTTGGACAATAACATTCCGGCATATATGCGCGACCCCGAAGGTCACTGGTATGGATTGACTTCCAGAGCGCGAATCATTGTTACCTCCAAAGACCGCATCAGTGAGGGCGCGGTGTCCTCCTACGAAGATCTGGCCGAGCCGAGATTCAAAGGTTTGATTTGTACCCGCTCGGGGAAACACGCTTATATGGTTGCGCTCACTGCGGCCATGATCGCGCACCACGGCATAGCCGAAGCGCAGCAGTGGCTGGCCGGATTAAAATCCAACCTGGCGCGCAAGCCGGAAGGCAATGATCGGTCCCAGGTAAAAGCGATTAAACAAGGAGTATGCGATATTGCCCTGATCAACCATTATTACATGTATAAAATGATGACCGACCCGAAGCAGAAGCCCTGGGCGGATGCAGTGCGTGTCGTCTTCCCCAATCAAAATAGTCGGGGGACCCATATGAACATCAGCGGCATGGCGATGACAAAGTATGCCCCCAATAAAGATCATGCGTTAAAACTGATGGAATTTCTGTCAGGCGAGGGGGCACAGCAAATGTACGCCCAAGTAAATGGCGAATACGCCGTCAAGCAAGGCATTCCGCTGGCGGATTCGGTCAAGGCCTGGGGCCATTTCAAACGCGACCATATCAATCTCATCGAGGTAGCGGGATTTCGCGCCGAAGCCTCCAGAATGGCAGACCGGGTTGCTTACGACGACTAATACCGGGCCGTGGCAGACCGGAACAATCTGTATTGCGCTGGTGGCCGCACTTCCGGTTCTTGCCATAGGCTGGCTGGCTTTTTTCCCAGCGGAAAATATCTGGCCGCACCTGGTTAGCACCGCCCTGCCCCGATACTTGCGCAACACCCTGGTTTTGATGGCCGGTGTGGGCGTTCTGGTGTCCTTGATTGGCGTATCCACTTCGTATCTGGTGAGCACCTGTATCTTCCCTTTTCGAACACAACTGGAATGGTTATTGTTACTTCCGCTGGCGGTACCCGCTTATGTAATCGCTTATCTATATACCGATTTGCTTGAGTTCGCGGGCCCGGTGCAAACCGGGTTACGGGGAATTTTCGGCTGGGAACTGGCAAAGGACTACTGGTTTCCCAACATACGCAGCATGGGCGGCGCAATTAGTCTGATGGGGCTGGTGTTATACCCCTATGTGTATTTGCTGGCGCGCACGTCGTTTCTTGAACAATCGCCTCATTTACTGGACGTCAGCCGTTTGATGGGGCGGTCGCAATTCAAAACTTTTCTATTTGTTTCGCTGCCCATCGCCAGGCCCGGAATCGCCATCGGCATCGCCCTGGCGTTAATGGAAACACTAAACGACTTCGGTACAGTGGATTTTTTTGCCGTACATACTTTAACTGCCGGATTATTTGATGTCTGGCTGAATATGAATAATCTCGGCGGCGCAGCACAGATCGCCCTGATCATGCTGACGTTTGTGTTGTTACTCATTGGCCTGGAACTGCTCGGCAGGAAGCGGACTGGTTTTTATCAAAGCGTCGGCAGATTCACCGCGCGAGACAGAATCAAGCTCAAGGGATGCCGGAAATGGGCAGCATTTACGATTTGTTTTATTCCGGTACTGGCCGGTTTTTTTATTCCGGTCGTCATGCTGGCCGGTTATGCCATGACTTATTTCCACCAGTCGTGGAACAGCCAGTTTCGAGACTATGCAATGAATAGTTTGTGGGTTTCATTTGCTACTGCGAGTTGCTGCGTTTTCATGGCTTTATGGGTCAGTTATGCGAAACGAATCACCGGCAATGGCTGGGTAAATAATGCCGCAAGACTTGCATCCATGGGATACGCCGTACCCGGTGCGGTACTGGCCGTAGGCGTTGTTATCCCGCTGGCGGCCATTGACAACGGTGTGGATGGTTTTTTCAGATCATACTTTGGCATTTCTACCGGTCTGCTTTTGAGTGGCACAACCTGCGCATTAATTCTGACCTGCGTAATCCGCTTCCTGGCGATTTCTATCGGCGGTATCCAAGCGAGTTTTTCAAAGGTATCGACCTCTATCGATATGGCCGCCCGTACGCTGGGCCATGCTCCATTGAAAACATTGCGTTTATTCCACCTGCCATTGATAAAAAGCGGAGTGCTGAGCGCGGCGTTGATTGTATTCGTTGACTGCATGAAAGAATTGCCCGCCACGCTATTGCTGCGACCATTCAATTTCGAAACCCTGGCCACCCATGTATACCTTTTCGCTTCGGATGAAATGATTGAACAAAGTGCGCTGGGCGCATTATTTATCGTTCTGGCGGGCCTCATTCCGGTTATTGTCCTGAGTAAAACTATTGCGTATTCTCAAACCCTGACCCGCCAGACCGAGTAATTCTTCATCGCCATGCCCCCGATGCTTATAGTGCAAGACCTGATTTGCCGCTACCAGAATCGCAATGTGGTGGATTCGACCTGTTTTGCAATAGAAGAAGGCTCCCTGGCCTGTTTACTGGGTCCGAGCGGCTGCGGCAAAACCACCGTATTGCGGGCCATCGCCGGGTTTCAAAAGCTGCATTGCGGGTCAATAGTGCTCAACAACCGGTGTATTTCCAGCCCGGAAGGAAACATTCCGCCAGAGCAGCGTAACCTGAGCATGGTATTTCAGGATCATGCGCTGTTTCCGCATCTTACCGTGGAAAAAAATATCGCCGCCGGATTACACCGCAATGCAAGAAAAAACAACGAGATAATCGTCGAAGAAATGCTGAGCTATGTCCGTTTGTCAGGGTTCAACAAACGCTATCCCCATGAACTATCCGGCGGACAACAGCAGCGGGTTGCCCTGGCCAGGGCGCTGGCACCGCGCCCTGGGTTATTGTTGATGGACGAACCGTTTTCCAGTCTTGACCGGGAACTGCGCGAAAGCCTGGGACAGGAAGTGCGCGACTTGTTGAAAAAAATTGGCACCACCTGCATTCTGGTTACCCATGATCAACAGGACGCATTCACCTTCAGCGATCAGGTCGGGGTAATGAAAGACGGGAAAATTGAGCAGTGGGATACGCCTTATAACCTGTACCATCAACCCGCCACACGATTTGTGGCCGACTTTATTGGGGATGGCGTGTTCCTTGATGCGATTATTCTGGACAAAAATAATATCAAATCCGAGCTGGCCGTGCTCCAGGGCGACCTGCAAGACGATGCCGAACCCGGCAAGCCCATTCAGCTATTGATTCGGCCGGATGACATCATTCACGATGATGCCAGCAAAATGACCGCAAAAATCAGGAAAAAGGCGTTTCGCGGCGAAAGTTATTTATATACTCTGGTGCTTCCCAGTGGCAGCGAAATACTTTCTTTGGTGCCCTCTCACCACAATCACGCCATCGGCGAAGATCTAGGAATAAAACTGGAGATCGACCATTTGGTTTGTTTTGACAGGTAGGAGCATGTTCTATACCGGCAACTCAATCTTTATATCGATTATTGTGAACAGGTTTAATTATTCTATCCGCTTGGGCAGAAACTTAAATTACAAGCCCCGTAATGAATATGCCTTGACAGGAGAAAAAAGATGAGGTCATACATAATAAAGCATCAATTGCCTTAGCTTTTCTAACCATTACTCTCTCAGGTTGTGTGTGGGGTCCAAACAGGAACAGATTCCTCCAGTGACAGCTGTACTGTTATGGGAGTGATCCCTGTAGCACATATTCCTAGAAAAAAAGGAACTCTATAACTGTTATTTTCCAGAATGGAGGCGGTGTAGATGTTTCGTTTGGTGAAGCCGGAGACGATCACCTTGTCGGTGAAGTTGTCGCCGCCGGGTGGTCCGGCGGGAGAAATCAGGATCACCATGCGTTATCTGGGTCGGGATGAGCGAGTGGAATATCAGCAGCGCATTGCTGAGGAGAATCTGTATGACCAGGACATTGTGGACGATTTGCTGGTGGGCTGGGCCGGATTGGCGGATGAGCAGGGCAAGGCGCTGGACTTCAGTGACGAGTCCAGGCGCAGGGAAGTATTGAATCTGGAATACGTGTGGGTTCCGTTGAGGAATGCGGTATTGCAGGAATTGCTGGGTTCTTTGGCGTTAGAAAAAAACTGACAGGTGCCGCCCGGGGATGGGCGGCACAGGCAGTGGGTGAGATTGCGGTATGGCCGGACAACTGGCCGGTGGTAGAGGCCTGGAGTTTAATTTGCGATCAATGGCGTGTTGGTGCCATGGGCGGGGTGTTGGGGCTGGACTGGCCGGCGGTGAAGGTGCTGCTGAAAGCCCAGGGTGTGAAGCTCACCGGGCGTCTGGTGCGGGGTTTACGGATGATGGAGCGCGAAGCGCGGCAGGTGCTGAATGAGGATAGTAGTTTAAGGCGGCAATGAAAAGGCAAAGCCAATAACCAGCAGCGCAAGACCTAACCAGCCCACAAAATTGATGATTCTCAGTACCAGTGTAAGCCAGTCGAATTCCATAGCATCAGTATATACCCACCTATATTAAAGCAGCAACCATGGCCAAAGAAATCAAAGCGGGGATTGTCATCACGGCGCAGGATCGCACTGCGGCCGGGATTGGCAAGACGCGCAAGGGGCTGGACTCCATCAGCCAGGGATTGAATCGCATTGAACGCCATGCGAAGTTGGCGGCTGGTGCATTGGTCACCGTTTCCCAGATACGTAATCTGGGTGCGCATTTATTGCGTTCGTACAGCGAGATGGAGGATGGGTTGGTGGCGGTGGCCAAGACGGCGGATTTAAGCGCGGTTGAGGTGCGTCGGTTAGGAGAAGAGATAGACACCATCGGTCAGCGGTTACCGGTGGCGCGTAAGGAGTTGTTGGATATTGCGGCGGCGGCAGGTCAGTTAGGGGTGAAGGGAGTCGGTAATTTATCGTTGTTCACTGAAACGGTGGGCAAGCTGGGGTTGGCGAGTAATTTATCCGGGGATGAAGCGGCGACATCGTTGGCGCGGATTCTTACCGTGACCGGTGAAGGGATTGGTCAGGTAGACCGGTTTGCCAGTGCGATTGTCTCGCTAGGTAACAATTTTGCGGCATCGGAGCGGGAGATAGCGCATCACGCCACTCGTTTGGCCACGGGTACGGCATTGTACGGAGTCGCGGCGCATGAGGCGGCGGCGTTGGGTGCGACTTTGGCGGCGTTAGGACTAGAAGCCGAATTGGGCGGTACAGCGGTGGCGCGTGCATTTGCTTCGATTGATATTGCGCTGCGCGAGGGTGGAGAAGGTGCGCGGGTATTGGCACAGGTGACGGGTCGGTCGGTGCAGGAGCTCAAGCGTTTATTTGCCGAGGATGCGGTGGGTGCGTTTCAGTTATTCGTTGAAGGATTGGGTCGCACCCATGCTGCTGGTGGGGATTTGCAGGGGATATTTGCGGCGCTGGGGTTGGATGGTCAGCGATTGGTTCAGGTATTGGGTACGTTGGCGAAGCGTCCGGAGGAGTTGTCTCGGGCATTAAAGCTATCGAATCGGGAAGTGCGTGAAAACAATGCGTTGACGGAAGAGGCGATTCGCGGTGCGCAGACTTTCAGTGCACAGATGCAGTTGGTCAGGAACGACATGGACGCCCAGGCGGCGGTGTTGGGTGAGAATCTGGCACCGGCGGTTCTGGCGGTATCGCGGCAGTGGGACAACCTTGCCAAGGTAGCGTTGTTGGCGGCGGCGGTGTGGTCTACTGGTGTTGTCAGGGGTTACGGCAGAGCTGCGGCGGCGTTGCTGCAAAATCTATCGGTATTGCGGCTAGAGGGACGCGAACGTGCGGTGGTGGCCCGGGCGGCGCGGATGCAGGCCAATGCGGCTGTACGGGTTGCGCAGGCGAATGTGCGCAAGGCGACAACGGCACGCACGGCACGCACGGCGGCTTTGGGGCTGGCGGCGGCCGAGCGTCAGGCGGCCCAGGCCGCCCAGTCGTATGCGGCGGCCACGGTGCGCGGCGGTATTGCGGGTCGGGCGGCGCTGGGTATTGTGCGTACACTGGGCGGGCCGCTTGGGATATTGACCACGGCCTTGACTGTTGGCGCGACGGCGTGGGCGCTGTGGGGTCGTTCGGCGCGGGATGCGGCGGCGGGTGCAGAAGAGGCGATTGAGCAGCAAATCAGGGCATTGGAGAGCAGCGTCAAGAGTGGTGTTGACCGCATTGACGAATTGATTGCCGGGCGTGAGGCGAAGCTGGCGGAATTTAGGCAGTCGCTGCAAGCTGCGCGGTCTTTAAGGCGTACTGGGAGATCAAATAGTTTCGTCAACGTGAAGGATGAGGGGTTGGCGAACTTCCTGAATAATGGGACGCAGTCGAAGAACGATGCGATTGCGTATTATGAGGCAGCCGCCGCCGAGACGGAAAAACAGAGAGTGCGGCTAATCAAGATACGTGCGCAAATTAAGGCGCTTGGGAAAGCGGCTGAAGACGGGGGAGGCGGTGGTGAGGCCCTGGAGCTCGGCGGCGGTGCGGATGCAATTGCCCAAAGCATTGCCCAGCTCAAGCGCAAGGCGGCGTTGACGGGTGAGGCAAGCGAAGAAGCGCGGGTTTTGTATGATCTGGAACAGGGCGCACTGACGGCTGCGACAGATGGTCAGCGTGCGCAATTGATCCTGCTGGCGCAGAAGCTGGACGCATTCAAGCAGGAAGAATTGATTCAAAACGACCTGTTGACCATTATCAGTGAGCAGGATGCGGCGCATCAGTCGGCACTGCAATCCATCCAGTCCCAGCAGCAGGCTCTGGCCAGTCCGTATCAGCAGGCGGTGGCAGAAATTGAGAAATGGAAGCAAACCGCCCTGGCCGGGCTGGACGAGACCCGGCACGGGTATCAGGAATGGGCGGCAGAAGTTGAAGACATTTATCGCAGGCGGTTGGCCGCGGCGGCCGAGGAGGCCACGGAGCGGCAGTTGCGAGCCGCGACCGACTGGCAGTCGGGTGCGCAGCGGGCGCTGCAGGAGATTGCGCGCGATACGCAGGATATGGCCAGTAGTACCGAGCAGGCGATATTGGGTACTTTGCGCTCGGCTGAGGACGCCTGGGTGCAGTTTGCCCGCACCGGCAAATTTGAGATGGGTTCGCTGGCCAATTACGTAGTAGAGCAATTGGCGCGTATGACGTTTCAACAAACGATACAGCCTGGGCTGCAAGCCCTGTTGAACTGGGGGACGGGGTTGTTGAGCGGCCCGGCGACGATGGCAAGCGGTATGACGACTGCCCAGCACCAGGCGTTTCGCCAGCACAGCGGCGGTATTGTCGGTTTGGAGGGGGTGTCGACACAGGTGCCGGCGGCGCTGTTTGCCGCTGCGCCCAGGCTGCATGCCGGCGGTCTGGCGGCCAACGAAGTGCCGACCATCCTGGAGCGCGGTGAAGGCGTATTCACTGCCGCGCAGATGCGCGCCCTGGGGCCGTCCCAACCCCCGAAGGTGGAGATCACCTTTGAGAACCGGGGCACACCGCAGCGCGAGGTGGCGCAGGAGACGCGCTTTGACGGACGCGCCATGGTCGTCAATATTGTCACCGATGATCTGGATCGCGGCGGGCCGATCAGTGCGCGTTTGCGCAGTAATTATGGTCTGCGTGAGGCGGTGACGTGAGCGCCTGGCCGGATTATGCCCGCATCATCGTATCTGGCTATCAGCTGGGTCAGGACGCAGACGTGGAGCGCACCACCTTCGATGACGGCATGGTGCGCCAGGCCCGGCGGTACAGCGCATCGTTGCAGTTGCGCACGGTGACCGCCATGCTGGACAGCACCGCCCGATTGAACGAATTTCGCGCCTGGGCGACACAGTGGGCGCACCGCTGGTTTGCCTTTGCCGACCCGGATGACGGGGTTGTGCGGCGGGTGCGGGTGCGCGGCGGGGTCGGCGGTATTGATTATCAGGCCGACACCCTCGGCGGTGTCGGGGGTAGAAGTCATCAGGCCCGCACTCGCGGCGATGACCGGGTGGTATGGCGGGCCGAGCTGGTGCTGGAAGGCTATCAGCACGATATAATCTAATGGCATCGAAAGCCTATCAACGTGCCCACCGGGCCGCCAGTGCGCAGGATCTGATTCTGACGGCGCTGGTGTTGCGTCATGCGCGTCTGCCGCAGCCGGTGCGGGTGATTAACGATACGGTGGATCGCAGCATCGGTCGTTACCGCTATACCGCCGTGCGCTTTGAGATACGCCTGGCCGATGATACGGACGGTCGCACACCCCAGGCCGAGTTGTCGGTGGACAACGTTGGGCGGGAATTAACCCAGTGGATTGACCGAGCCGATGGCGGGGTGGGCGTACAGGTGCGGGTGATGCAGTTCATGCCGGCCACCCGCGCGATTGAATGGGAGCAGACGCTGGACGTTGTTTCGGTACGCCTGGATCAGCGCAGTGTGGTGCTGCGGCTGGGGTTTGATCCCCTGCTCGGTCGGGCCGCGGTGCCGATGCGCTACGACCCGCAGACCGCACCGGGGTTGTTTTGATGGCGCACTGGAGCGAGCGGTATATCGGGCGGGCGTACGTTGCGGGCGAATTCGACTGCGCACACCTGGTGGTGCTGGTGCAGCGGGAACAGTTCAGGCGGCAGATTAATCTGCCCGTTCATGCCACCAGCATTCGCGCCCGGGATGCACAGATCAACGCCCTGTCCGGCGACTATGCCCGCCGCCGCCGCGGCGATGAAAGTGCGCAAGAGGGCGATGCGGTGCTGATGCGCAGGGCCGGGCGCAGGCGGGTCAGCGGTCATCATATCGGGCTGTACGTCTGGGCAGGCAGTCAAGCGCACGTGCTGCACTGCCAGGCCGGCCTCGGCACCTGTTTACACACTCTGGCCGACCTGCCGCACCGCGGACTGGAAATGACCGGGATCTATCAATGGCTGTAACCCTGGACCTGCTGCCGCATCCGCTCACTACGTATGGGCGGGAAGTGCGGCCCTGCATCGTCCTGCCCGGGACAACGCTGGCCGCACTCGTCAAAGCGCGCTGGCCGTACCCCGCAAAGCCCCATGCCACCGTCAACGGGCGCATCATACCGCCGTCTGACTGGCTAACGACGGTACTTAAGGGCGGCGAAATCATTACCCTGCGCACCGCACTGGCCGGCGGCGATTCGGATCCGTTAAGAACCCTACTGCAAATTGCGATCATGATCGTCGCCTACAAGTTCGGCGGCCCTTTAGGCAGCACACTCTTCTCCGGGATCAGTGAGGTGGCCGCCACTGCCGTCGGCAGTACACTGATCATGGCCGCCGGCAATCTGGTCATCAACGCCATCGCCCCGATCCGCCAGCCATCGCCCGGCACCATGGCACAACCCGAACCAACTTACTCCCTGACCGGCGGTGCCAACCGCGCCCGCCCCTATCAACCGCTGCTGCTGGTGCTCGGAGAGCACCGCGTATTCCCGGACCTGGGTACCAGAGAATACACCGAAATCCGCAACAACGACGTGTACCTGCATCAGATCTTCCATTTCGGCCTGGGCCAACTGGAACTGGACGATGTCCGTATGCAGAACTGCACCTGCAAGACGGACAGCCGCAGCGGCTGCGCAAAGGTGTACGCTTAGAGGTGCCGGGCTGCGGGGTTACAGACCGAGGTCTTCATTGAACACAACGACCTGCACCAACGCCCGGAACACCGCATCGAACTGAACGCCTCGCTGCGCTTCTAGACGAATTATGTTGAGCACGTAATGTGGTAGGGACAGGCCCCTGTGCCCGTCCGCATAAAATCCCTCGTAAAAATTAAACCCTGAATCCTAATCCTGCTCTATCTGCTTCCTGATTATCCTGTATGTCCACGTTCATATTCCTACTGTACATGCGTGTTTTCATTCTTTATGATATTGCTGTGCATATTTGAGATAAGGTAAAAATGGATGTGTTAGGTGATGAACAATCACGCGCGCGTAAATAATGTGGATAGCCTTGGTTATTTGGATTCTCGCACCTGTTCCCCGGGCTCTCACCGCGCCCTCCCCGAAACTCCTGTTCGGCGGACTAACGCCTTCAAGCCTCGTCAACACCTGCGGCACCTCGCCGCTATACTGGGCCTGACCCTCTGTACCATCTGCGCACTTCCGGCCCATGCAAATGACATCCCCGGTATCACGGTCACCGAGACCGGTGGCACCACCGTCACCACCGAGGCCGGCGGTAGCGACACCTTCATTGTAGTACTCGATACCCAGCCGAAGGCGGCCGTCACCATTGGTGTAACCAGTTCCGACGGAAGTGAAGGCAGAGTATCACCCGCACAGCTGGTGTTCACCACCGGCAACTGGGATGCCGCACAGATAGTCACCGTCACCGGGGTGGATGACCGGCTTGAAGATGGTGATCGGTCCTATAACGTCGTACTGGCCGCGGCCACCAGCACCGATGCCAACTACAACGGCGTTGATCCGAACGATATAGCCGTCATCAACGTTGATGACGACACCGTGGGCGTTACTGTCTCCACCAACAGTGTGCTCGTGACCGAAGCCACTGGTGCCGGGCGCACCGTCACCTACACCGTCGTACTCAAGACCTCGCCGACCAACACCGTCACCATCACCCCCACCAGTGGCGACAGCAACGTGGCCACAGTCTCCGCGCCCCTCACCTTCACCATCATCGATTGGCACCTACCGCAGATCGTCACCGTCACCGGCATTCATGACGACATTGATACAGGAGATAGAACCACCACCATCACCCATAGGGCTTCAGGCGGCGGCTACGACTCGGTGAGGATTGCCAGTGTGGGCGTCACGCTGACCGATGACGACACTGCCGGCGTCACCGTGTCCAAAAGCCGCGTCACGGTCACCGAGGCCAGCGGCAGCGGCCACACGGCCACCTACCGCGTGGGCCTGCAAAGCCAGCCGACGGGCACCGTCACTCTCACCCCCACCAGCGGTGCTAACTCTGTCGCCACCGTGTCCCCGGCCTCGCTGACCTTCACCACCGGCAACTGGAAGACGGCGCAGCAAGTTACCGTCACCGGGGTGGATGACCGTATCAACACGGATCGCCGTACGACCATCACCCATAAGGCAGCCGGGGGCGGCTACGACTCGGTGAGCATCGCCGACGTGACGGTGACCCTCATCGATAACGACAAGGCCGGTGTCACCGTGTCCGAGAGCCGCGTCACCACCACCGAAGCCAGTGGTGCTAGGCGCACCGCCACCTTCACCGTAGTACTCGATACCCCGCCCTCGGTCGACGTCAGCATCGCCGTAACCAGTTCCGACCCGAGTGAAGGCATGGTTGACAAGAGCCGCCTTGTATTCACCACCGGCAACTGGGACACCGCACAGACGGTCACCGTCACCGGGGTGAATGACCGGATTGAAGATGGTGATCAGTCCTACACCATCGTACTGGCCGCGGCTGTCAGCGCCGATGCCGGCTACCGCGGCATTGACCCGAAAGACATCAGAGTCACCAACGTTGATGACGATAAAGGGCCCGGATTAATCCTGTCGAAGAGCAAGCTGGAGACTTCCGAGGGCGGGCAACAGGAACTCCTATCTATGAGGTTGACGAGACGGCCGACCGCGGCCGTCACCATCGCCGTAACCAGTTCCGACACTACTGAAGGCAGGGTGGCCCCGGCGTCTCTGACCTTTACGCCCGCGGGCTGGGGCGAACAAAAGGTATTGGTCGTAACTGGGGAGGACGACGATCTGGACGATGGTGATCAGTCCTACACCATTCGGCTGGGACCGGCAGTGAGCGCGGACATGCACTATCGCGGGTTCGCGGCGGCTGTTCCGGCGACCAACAAAGACGATGACGCGGTTGAGGTGAGGGTATCTGGGGGCGGGCGCGTGATGACCACGGAGGGTGGGGGCAGCGGCCGTTTTAGGGTAGCCCTGGGCAGCCGGCCGATTGCGGCCGTCACCATCGCCGTAACCAGTTCCGACCCTGGTGAAGGCCGGGTGGCCCCGGCGTCTCTGACCTTTACGTCCGGCGATTGGGATCAGCCACAGGAGGTGACGGTGACGGGGGAGGATGACGTGCTGGCTGATAGGGATCAGGACTACACCATTCGGCTGGGGCCGGCGGTGAGTGCGGACGTGAACTATAACGGGCTCGATCCGGCGGACATTCCGGCGACCAACACAGACAATGACGTGGCTGAGGTGACGGTATCCGTGAGCAGCGTGACGACCACGGAGGGTGGGGGCAGGGGCCGTTTTAGGGTAGCCCTGGGCAGCCAGCCGAGCGCCACAGTCACCATTGCTGTAACCAGTTCCGACCCGAGTGAAGGCACGGTTGACAAGAGCCGCCTTGTATTCACGTCCGGCAACTGGGACACGGCGCAGACCGTCACCGTCACGGGCAAGGATGACGACCGGGCTGATGGAGATCGGCGTTACACCATTCGGCTGGCGGCGGCGGTGAGTGCGGACGTGAACTATAACGGGTTCGATCCGGCGGACGTTCTGGCGATCAACACAGACGACGACGACGTTGGTGTGACGGCATCGCCTGGTGCGATAACCGTGACCGAGGCCCGTGGTTCGGGGCACACGGCCACCTACCGCGTGGTCCTGCAAAGCCAGCCCTCGGGCAACGTTACCGTGACCCCTGTCAGCGGTGACGACTCTGTGGCCACCGTTTCTCCGGCCTCACTGACCTTCACTTCATCCAACTGGAAGACCCCGCAGATCGTCACCGTCACCGGGGTGGATGACAGTACCGATACCGACAGAAGCACCAGCATTACCCATAGGGCTTCAGGCGGTGGCTATGGTTCGGTCAGTGGGGCGGATGTGGCGGTGACCTTGATTGATGACGACGGGGCCGGCGTGACACTGTCTGAGAGTGCGGTCACGGTTGACGAGGATGGCGGCACCGCCACCTACCGCGTAGTCCTGGACAGCCGGCCCTCGGGCCGTGTCACCATCACCCCCCGCAGCGGTGACATCAACGTGGCCATGGTCTCCGCGCCCCTGACCTTCACCGCCGACAACTGGGACACGGCGCAGACCGTCACCGTCACCGGGGTGGATGACGACTTTGATACCGATAGAACCACCAGCATTACCCATACCGTAAGCGGTGGTGGCTATGACCCGGTGCGCATCGCGAACGTGGCGGTGTCACTCAGAGATGATGACGTCGCCGGCGTCACGATTTCTACGTCGAGTGTAACGGTGACGAAAGCGGGGCGGACGGCGACCTACACGATAGTCTTGACCAGCAAACCGACCGGGGGGGGGAGCGTGAGAGTGACGCCGAGGAGCAGGAATCCGAATGTGGCGACGCCATCAGGTTCGCTGACCTTCACCCCTTCGAACTGGGATCAGCCGCAGAAGGTAACGGTGACCGGGGTGGATGACCGGACCGATGCGAAGAGAGCCACGACCATTACTCATGCGGCAGCCGGGGGTGGCTACAACTCGGTGAGGATTGCCGACGTGACGGTGACCCTCATCGATGACAACACTGCCGGCGTCACCATATCCAAAAGCCGCGTCACGGTCACCGAGGCCAGGGGCAGCGGCCACACGGCCACCTACCGGGTGGTCCTGCAAAGCCAGCCGAGTGGCGCCGTCACCATCACGCCCGCCAGTGGCGATACCGACGTGGCTACGGTCTCCACGGCCGCCGCCGCCAATACGCTGACCTTCACCACCGGCAACTGGAAGACGGCACAGACCGTCACCGTCACCGGGGTGGACGACGAGACCGATGCCGAGCGAAGCACGACCATCAGCCATGCAATCACCGGGGGTGGCTACGACTCGGTGCGCATCGCCAGCGTCAGTGTGACCCTCATCGATAACGACGGGGCCGGCGTCACCGTGTCCGAGACGGGCGTCACGGTCACCGAGACCGGTGGCACCACCGTCACCACCGAGGCCGGCGGTAGCGACACCTTCATTGTAGTACTCGATACCCAGCCGAAGGCGGCCGTCACCATTGGTGTAACCAGTTCCGACGGAAGTGAAGGCAGAGTATCACCCGCACAGCTGGTGTTCACCACCGGCAACTGGGATGCCGCACAGATAGTCACCGTCACCGGGGTGGATGACCGGCTTGAAGATGGTGATCGGTCCTATAACGTCGTACTGGCCGCGGCCACCAGCACCGATGCCAACTACAACGGCGTTGATCCGAACGATATAGCCGTCATCAACGTTGATGACGACACCGTGGGCGTTACTGTCTCCACCAACAGTGTGCTCGTGACCGAAGCCACTGGTGCCGGGCGCACCGTCACCTACACCGTCGTACTCAAGACCTCGCCGACCAACACCGTCACCATCACCCCCACCAGTGGCGACAGCAACGTGGCCACAGTCTCCGCGCCCCTCACCTTCACCATCATCGATTGGCACCTACCGCAGATCGTCACCGTCACCGGCATTCATGACGACATTGATACAGGAGATAGAACCACCACCATCACCCATAGGGCTTCAGGCGGCGGCTACGACTCGGTGAGGATTGCCAGTGTGGGCGTCACGCTGACCGATGACGACACTGCCGGCGTCACCGTGTCCAAAAGCCGCGTCACGGTCACCGAGGCCAGCGGCAGCGGCCACACGGCCACCTACCGCGTGGGCCTGCAAAGCCAGCCGACGGGCACCGTCACTCTCACCCCCACCAGCGGTGCTAACTCTGTCGCCACCGTGTCCCCGGCCTCGCTGACCTTCACCACCGGCAACTGGAAGACGGCGCAGCAAGTTACCGTCACCGGGGTGGATGACCGTATCAACACGGATCGCCGTACGACCATCACCCATAAGGCAGCCGGGGGCGGCTACGACTCGGTGAGCATCGCCGACGTGACGGTGACCCTCATCGATAACGACAAGGCCGGTGTCACCGTGTCCGAGAGCCGCGTCACCACCACCGAAGCCAGTGGTGCTAGGCGCACCGCCACCTTCACCGTAGTACTCGATACCCCGCCCTCGGTCGACGTCAGCATCGCCGTAACCAGTTCCGACCCGAGTGAAGGCATGGTTGACAAGAGCCGCCTTGTATTCACCACCGGCAACTGGGACACCGCACAGACGGTCACCGTCACCGGGGTGAATGACCGGATTGAAGATGGTGATCAGTCCTACACCATCGTACTGGCCGCGGCTGTCAGCGCCGATGCCGGCTACCGCGGCATTGACCCGAAAGACATCAGAGTCACCAACGTTGATGACGATAAAGGGCCCGGATTAATCCTGTCGAAGAGCAAGCTGGAGACTTCCGAGGGCGGGCAACAGGAACTCCTATCTATGAGGTTGACGAGACGGCCGACCGCGGCCGTCACCATCGCCGTAACCAGTTCCGACACTACTGAAGGCAGGGTGGCCCCGGCGTCTCTGACCTTTACGCCCGCGGGCTGGGGCGAACAAAAGGTATTGGTCGTAACTGGGGAGGACGACGATCTGGACGATGGTGATCAGTCCTACACCATTCGGCTGGGACCGGCAGTGAGCGCGGACATGCACTATCGCGGGTTCGCGGCGGCTGTTCCGGCGACCAACAAAGACGATGACGCGGTTGAGGTGAGGGTATCTGGGGGCGGGCGCGTGATGACCACGGAGGGTGGGGGCAGCGGCCGTTTTAGGGTAGCCCTGGGCAGCCGGCCGATTGCGGCCGTCACCATCGCCGTAACCAGTTCCGACCCTGGTGAAGGCCGGGTGGCCCCGGCGTCTCTGACCTTTACGTCCGGCGATTGGGATCAGCCACAGGAGGTGACGGTGACGGGGGAGGATGACGTGCTGGCTGATAGGGATCAGGACTACACCATTCGGCTGGGGCCGGCGGTGAGTGCGGACGTGAACTATAACGGGCTCGATCCGGCGGACATTCCGGCGACCAACACAGACAATGACGTGGCTGAGGTGACGGTATCCGTGAGCAGCGTGACGACCACGGAGGGTGGGGGCAGGGGCCGTTTTAGGGTAGCCCTGGGCAGCCAGCCGAGCGCCACAGTCACCATTGCTGTAACCAGTTCCGACCCGAGTGAAGGCACGGTTGACAAGAGCCGCCTTGTATTCACGTCCGGCAACTGGGACACGGCGCAGACCGTCACCGTCACGGGCAAGGATGACGACCGGGCTGATGGAGATCGGCGTTACACCATTCGGCTGGCGGCGGCGGTGAGTGCGGACGTGAACTATAACGGGTTCGATCCGGCGGACGTTCTGGCGATCAACACAGACGACGACGACGTTGGTGTGACGGCATCGCCTGGTGCGATAACCGTGACCGAGGCCCGTGGTTCGGGGCACACGGCCACCTACCGCGTGGTCCTGCAAAGCCAGCCCTCGGGCAACGTTACCGTGACCCCTGTCAGCGGTGACGACTCTGTGGCCACCGTTTCTCCGGCCTCACTGACCTTCACTTCATCCAACTGGAAGACCCCGCAGATCGTCACCGTCACCGGGGTGGATGACAGTACCGATACCGACAGAAGCACCAGCATTACCCATAGGGCTTCAGGCGGTGGCTATGGTTCGGTCAGTGGGGCGGATGTGGCGGTGACCTTGATTGATGACGACGGGGCCGGCGTGACACTGTCTGAGAGTGCGGTCACGGTTGACGAGGATGGCGGCACCGCCACCTACCGCGTAGTCCTGGACAGCCGGCCCTCGGGCCGTGTCACCATCACCCCCCGCAGCGGTGACATCAACGTGGCCATGGTCTCCGCGCCCCTGACCTTCACCGCCGACAACTGGGACACGGCGCAGACCGTCACCGTCACCGGGGTGGATGACGACTTTGATACCGATAGAACCACCAGCATTACCCATACCGTAAGCGGTGGTGGCTATGACCCGGTGCGCATCGCGAACGTGGCGGTGTCACTCAGAGATGATGACGTCGCCGGCGTCACGATTTCTACGTCGAGTGTAACGGTGACGAAAGCGGGGCGGACGGCGACCTACACGATAGTCTTGACCAGCAAACCGACCGGGGGGGGGAGCGTGAGAGTGACGCCGAGGAGCAGGAATCCGAATGTGGCGACGCCATCAGGTTCGCTGACCTTCACCCCTTCGAACTGGGATCAGCCGCAGAAGGTAACGGTGACCGGGGTGGATGACCGGACCGATGCGAAGAGAGCCACGACCATTACTCATGCGGCAGCCGGGGGTGGCTACAACTCGGTGAGGATTGCCAGCGTCAGGGTCACCCTGACCGATGACGATAACAGCGCCCCGACCGGCACCGTCACCATCACCGGCACCGCCACCCAGGGACAGACACTGATCGCCGTGACCAGCGCCATCTCCGACCCCGACGGCCCCAGCAGTCTGACCTTCAGCTACCAATGGAAGCGCGATGGCACCGCCATCAGCGGCGCCACCAGTGGCACCTACATACTCAAGCAAGCCGACGTCGGGGCAATCATCACCGTCACCGTGAGCTGGACCGATGCTGGCGGCACCGCGGAATCTCTTACCTCTGCTGCCACCACTACAGTGACAGCGACCTCCTCTGCAGTGACAGCGACCTCCTCTGCAGTGACAGCACCGGCGGCCCCTGTCGGGCTCAAAGTGATTGCACGCAGTGGCAAAGTCAAGTTCCGCTGGACCAATCCCAACAACCTCGCCATCACCCACTACGAATATAAACAATGGACGGGTAATACCGAACCTGCCGGTGGCTGGAAAGACTTTACAGGTGCAATGAGTGCGACTACGCAGAGCCGCTCAGTACGGAGACTGACCGACGGCACCGAATACAACTTCCGCATTCGAGCGGTAGCCACCGGCAACGTTACCGGGGCGCCCTCCGACGTCATTACCGTGACCCCCGGGCCCACTCCGACCGCGCCTGGCAACAGGCCTGTTGTCACCGCGGTACCGGTACCCGGCGACCGACAAATAACATTAAGCTGGAATAATCCCAACAATGCCGACATCATCAAATACCAGATCCGGCGGCGGGGCGTGCCGATTGCACACGTTGGGACTAAACCCGACTGGAATGGCTGGAGCGACATCCCCGGCAGCGACAAAGACACCATCAGCCACACAGTGACCGGTTTACCCACCGGCGTCAAATACTACTTCCGCATTCGGGCAGTGGCTGGTGACTATGCCCATGGGCCGGCGGCCCATGGGCCCGCATCCAGTGTCATCGGAGTCAAGCTGGTAGCGGCACCGTCGGCAGCGCCGGCAGCGCCGCCCGGACCCACCAGTCTTACGGCGGTAGCTGACAGCGGACAAGTCACACTAACCTGGGACCACCCCAAAAATCCTGCCATCACCGGCTATCAATACAAATACTGGAGCGGCAGCCCCGAGAGCGGCCGCTGGACCGACATGCCGGGCAGTAATGCCGACACCACCAACAGTCCCCCGGTGACCGGTTTGACCAACGGCACCAAATACCACTTCCGCATTCGGGCCATGATCGGCAGGATTGCCGGGGTCAAATCCAGATCCGCCAGTGCCACGCCGGCGACACCGCCGGTACAGAAAGCGTCTACTCAAATCAGTGCCCATGCCAGGTACAGACAAGTCGAGCTGATCTGGCGTGATCCGACCCTGACAGATCAACGCGACACCACCATCACCAAATACCAGATCAAATACTGGAGCGGCAACAGCGAGACTGGAGACTGGCGCGACATATCCGCCACCATCAACACCAGACACGTCTACTACCTCGTCACCGGGCTGACCAACAACACCACCTACAGCTTCCGCATTCGTGGATTGACCAACGGTTTTATAACGACCGAGTCCAACCTCGTGCAGGCGACCCCGTTAGCGGGGCCGCCGAGAAGTCCCGCCCGCCCTCAGGCGGTGGCCGGCGACAGCGAAGTCACATTAACCTGGAACAACCCCAACAACCCCGACATCACCAGATACCAGATACTGCAATGGACCGGTGGTGGAGAGCGCGGCAGCTGGGGTGATTGGCGCGACATCCCGGGCAGCGACAAAGACACCACCGACTACACCGTGCCCGGGCTGACCAACGGGGTAAAATACAGCTTCCGCATTCGTGCGGTCGCCGGCAGCGTTACCGGATCACGATCCCCCTACACCGCCGTCGTAATACCGGCCGCGCCTGTGGTCGTACCTGGTAGCATCACCGTAGCCGTACGCGACAGCGTCGGCGACAGCATCGCCATATCCTTGGGTATCGTCCATACCGGCACCAGAACCGTTGACAGCGTCGTCCCCACCACCGAAGACGGCGGCAGTTACAGCTTCACCGTGGTACTCGACACCCAGCCCTCGGCGAACGTCAGCATCGCCGTATCCAGTTCCGACACCACCGAAGGCACGGTTGACAAGAACAGCCTGGTCTTCACCACCACCAACTGGAATACCCCACAGACCGTCACCGTAACCGGTCAGGCAGACACCCTTACCGATGGCGACCAGGACTACACCATCATACTGGCCGCGGCCGTCAGCACCGATACCAACTACCACGGCATTGACCCGATTGACATCGCCATTACCAACACCGACACCGACACTGCCACAAGAGGGACCCGGTCAGTCACCATGGGTGGTTTCACCGTCATAGGTGCAGACCCTGGCAGTCTTGGCGTCGACGGCGACAAAATCAATGCTCGGGTAACTGGTGTTGGTATACAACTGGCACTGCCATCTGAACACCGCGTCACCCGAGCCGCCTTCTCCAGGCCGACGCCTGAACAACTACCCCCGCCCCAGGCCGGGGTGACCTTTGGAGCGGCGCCGGCCTACGTGAACGTGGAGCTAGCCCCGCCGCTGCCGGCATCCTCACCGGCCACGGTCTGTCTGCAACGGCCGGCCGGGATGTCAGACAATGCGGCGGTATACCACCTTGCCGATCAAGGCAGCGAATGGGAAGAACTGGCTGTCCCTGGCAATCAGCAACGGCTACCGGGATACATCTGCGGCAGCATGCGGAGTGGGTCGCCGGTTGTCGTCGGTACCCGAACCGTGGAGGGGGCCACCCACTCCCGTGACGACGACACCGCCGGCGTCACCTTATCCACAACCAGTGTCACGCTGACCGAAGCCTTTGGTGCCGGGCGTACTGCCACCTACAGCGTAAAACTCAACACCCGGCCCTCGGGAGACGTCACCGTCACCCCAGTCAGTAGCGACACCTCGGTGGCCAAAGTCCACGGCAACGTCACCGCGCTGACCTTCACCCCCGCCAATTGGGCCGATCCGCAGATCGTCACCGTTGGCGTCGTCGATGATCGCACCGATGCCGATAGAACCACCACCATTACCCATACCGTCACTGGGGGTGGCTACGACTCGGTGCGCATCCCCGACGTCGCCGTCATCTTGGTGGACGACGACACGGTGGATGCACTGCTATTCGGATTTGCTGGGGACACCCTGAAAGTCACCGAGGCCGACGGCGCCATGCACCGCAACTACTACCAAATCGTCCTGAAAAGCCAGCCGAGTGGCGACGTCACCGTCACCCCCACCAGTGGTGATACCGGCATAGCCACCATCACCCCCTCATCACTCACCTTCACCGCCGACAACTGGGCCGAGTCACAAAGCATCGCGGTCACCGGAGTGGACGACCACGTTGATGCGGGAGACCGAAGCACCGCCATCACCCATAGTGCTTCAGGCGGCGGCTACGACTCGGTGCGCATTCCCGACGTGGTCGTCACCCTCATTGATGACGATGTCGCCGGCGTCACCGTGTCCGAGACCGATGGCAGCACTGCCACCACCGAAAGTGGCGGCAGTGACAGCATCAGCGTAGTACTGGACAGCCAGCCCACGGCCGAGGTCACCCTCGCCGTCACCAGTTCCGACACCACCGAAGGTACGGTTGACAAGAGCAGCCTGGTCTTCACCCCCCACAACTGGGCCACCGCACAATCCATCACGGTCACCGGGGTGGATGACCGTTTGGACGATGGCGAGCAGTCTTACAAAATAGAACTGGGTATCGCGGCCAGTAACGACAGCAACTACAATGGCATCAATCCGGATGACGTGGTCGTCACCTCGAAGGTGAAGGTATCCGTTGAAATCACCGGTGTCGCCCCGGGCACTACCAAGATAGAGGGCAACACCATCACCACACAGGTAGACGGGACGGATGTGCAGTTGACGCTGCCGGCTGGGCACGATGTGACCGAGGTAGCGTTCTCGGTGCCCCGCTCCGGGCCGTCTGCGCAGGCTGGTGTAACCTTTGGGGACGAACCGGCTTACGTGGGTATCCGTATAGACGCGCAGCTCCCGTCATCCTCGAGTGCCAGCGTCTGTCTGGAAGAGCCCGCCGGGCTGTCGGGTACGCTGTTTGTGTATCATCTTACCGATGGGGCCAATACGTGGGAGAAACTGTTGCCCGCATTGGCGGCGCCCAACGGTTATGTCTGCGGTAAGACAAAAGACTTTTCTGTTTTTGTAGTAGGATCGCCCATGCCGGTTTTCGGTTCAGCCTTCGTTGACGACTACGTCTGGACGGTTGGCGAGGCCGTTGACGTGGAGCTGCCGGCGGCCACGGGTGGCGACGGGCCGATCACCTACCGGCTGAGTCCGGCTCTCCCGGCGGGTCTTGAGTTTGAGGCACCGGTTCGCACCATCACCGGCACCCCGAACGAAGTGTTCGCCACGACCGAGTTCACCTACACGGCCAGGGACACCGACGGTCATACCGGTCAGTTGCAATTCAGGGTCACGGTGCAGGCTGCTGAAGTGAAGGAGCGTTCCCGTGCGCTCGCTGTGGCCCTGGCGTCGTTCGGGCGTACGGTGGCCGGCGAGGCGGTGGACGTCATTGGTCGGCGGTTCATTGCGGCCCCGGTTGCGCGTTCGGGTATCACGCTGGGTGGCACGGCCTTGTCATCCGTTGGTTCCGGTTCTGCCTCAGCCGTATTGAGTTTGGCTGAGGCGCGCGGTGAAAGTGGTGCCACAGTAGACGGTTTAAATCCGGGGTTAATTACGTGGCGGGGGGTTTCGGCCAGGGAGTTATTCTCGCGAAGTGATTTTGTGTTGCCGTTGCAAGGCACAAAAGAGGATCGGGTCAGGACTGGCTGGACCTTTTGGGGCCAGGGTTCGGCCGGCAGATTTTCCAGTGAGGCAAAAGCAATTGAGACCGATGGTGAGTTACACACGGGTTACATGGGTTTGGATTACCGGTTTGGAAGTAATCACAACGCCCTGGCGGGCGTGGCGTTTTCGCACAGTGCGGGGGAGGTGGACTACGCGGTAGCGGGGGACTTTCTTCTCGTTAATGGAGAGAGGGGGGGCATCACAGGCGAGGTGGATCTGGCCATGACCAGTGTGTTGCCCTATGTGCACTACACGCCGCGTTTGGGTTTGGGAATATGGGGATTAGCGGGAGCGGGTTCGGGGGAGGTCAAGCTCAAGGATCAAGGGGGGCGTGTAGAGACGGACGTTCGGATGGTGATGGCCGCTGTGGGTGTTCGTCAGCGGTTGAAGACGTGGCGCGGGGTAGATTTTGCGGTGAAATCCGATGTATTGGCGGTACAGTTGAAGACGGACGCGGCGGCAGGTCTTGAAGCGGTGACGGGGGATGCGCGGCGGGCGCGGTTGGCGCTGGAGATGGGTGCTGAGCGGGTGTTATCGCCGGATGCGTTGCTGCGGCCGGATATAGAGTTTAGTGGGCGTTGGGACGAGGGTGATGCGGACAATGGTATAGGGGTAGAGATCAGCGGCGGGGTAGCGTACGTACAGAGTCGTTTGGGTTTGCGTCTGGGTGTTCGGGGTCGGTATTTACTGGCGCATGAGGAGTCTGAATTTGCGGATTGGGGAGGCAGTTTTGCGTTGCAGATTGGAGAGGGTCTTGGGGGGCATGGGCTGTGGTTATCGTATGAGCCGCAGTGGGGGGCCCCGGCCAGTGGCGTAGAGCAGCTGTGGGACAGCGAGGGCATCCGGGAAGTCGGAGGGGCGGGGCGGATGAAGTTTGACCTTGGCTATGGTATGACAACGCGTGGTCGCGGCTGGTTGGTGACGCCGTACGGGGGGGTATTGACGACTGATCAGGATACGCGCTACCGGCTGGGTGCACAGGCCGAGGTAGACAAATCGATGGATATAAGCCTGGAGGGGGTGCGGCGAGAGAATGCGGAGGGCGCCACCGAGCACGGCATATTTTTACGCTGGAAGATTTTATTGTAGTGTTGTCGTGACCCGTGTACCCCAAAAACAGTCCGGCATAAAACGATGCAGAGCATTGATTTCCGTTACAAAGGGGTTGATGCGGTACTTTGTGTTTGCCGGGAAGACTAGAGAAACGAACGGCGCACAGCGCCGCATAACACCCGGATGTTGATTATCCGGGGTCGCGTTTCAATGCCTGCGCCGCCCGACATATCCGGATCAAAGACGGTCAGGCCATGGGCCCGTGCTTTTTCCTTCAGGGTTGTGCTGCTCTCCGGCATTAAAATGCGGTCATGGCCCAACGCCACCACATTGCAGCCCAGGGCCAGGGTCTCCTGAAAAGGCACCGTAATGATTTCGATGGCCTTCGATTGCAGCCAGGCCACCACATCCGGGTCGGTGGATTCCAGACACACCGCCGCCAGCTTCGGCGCAAGCATGACCACCAACGGATCAATATCCGTCAACTTCACCTCCCATCCTTCCGCGGCCAACCAGGCTTTAAGCTGCGCGGCGGCGCATTCCTGGCTGCGTCCGCCCTCACCCGCCCAACCGATCAACACGCTGCCCGGCTCAATCACATTAAAGTCACCCCCTTCAAACGTTCCGGCGGTAACATAGTCGTAGATGGGAATGCCCAAACGCTGGTAGGTTTCCATACAACGAAAATTCTCCCCACGCCGCCACCAGTTCGCCATATTGGTAATCATCGCGCCATAGGGCGTCATCACCGATGAGTCTCTGGCAAAGATCTGATAGGGCAGAGCCGGGTCCGGGTGATGGAAATGTACGGTTACGCCAGCAGACTGGTATGCACAAATCATTTCCGCATGTTGCTGCCTGGCCACCGCCCCATCAAATCGCAAATGGCGGCGAATACTTTTCCTGGATACCGAGCTGGTTTCCAGCCATCGGTAATGATCAACCGGCCCCAGCAATACATCCCGAAGCACACCATACTCACAATCCGCACCCCACTGCGATAGCACCGGTGTGCCACCACCTTCTACCCGGCAACGTAAAGAAAACTCTGGACGCATGGCGAACACTCTCCTCGCTGGAATAGTAAAAGAAGGCGAAACCTGGGGAACAATGGAGAAAAATCCAACAGCCGTTTAACGATGTCAACACCTCTGCGCAACCCTGCCTCGCATTCTTTCCGCCCAAAGATTCGCTCAACTCTAGTCTGGTTACCGTGCTGCCTGAAACCCGGTGTATCTGGCATATCACTGCAGCGGTAGAACGCCACTACTGCAAAGGGTAGTTCCCGCATTCGGGTCAAGAGAATAAGGCATGGTTACGACTGATTTTTACTACAACACGATCACCCGGCTGGAACAGCAGCAGATTGCCAGGGATTACATTACCGGTTGGGCCAGCGGGTTTTTGGGTAACCCGAAAATTGAACAACAGCGTATTACCCGGGGCTGGGAGGCGGGGTATGCGGACGGGAGTAATCAAAACACCGATCATGCCGAAAACTGGAAGTCGGAAAAATAAATTTCCCGGAATATAAGCTTAAGGATAATGCGCGTTGCTGGCGGATAATCCGCAAAAGATCCCGCTTAATCCTACATGTTGACATAGTCAAACGCGGTTTGAGTTTCTCCGCTCACGCCATTAAATGCGCACCCATGTTTCGCATTCTTCTATACTATCGCGCGGCGTAGAAATCTCTTTATACTTCAAACTACCAGGTACAATCTTGGCGGCTTTTTCTTTAAAAGAAAAATATGGTGGCGGGAAATTTAAGCTGATACAGCTTTAATTTTGGAAAAATAGGCGCTTTTCATGGCCGCTTCAAATTCATTGTTAGTCGCATAATCGAACCCGAACACAGGCGGCCATAATGACTGCGGCTCCATGCAGAGATAAAAGAACACCTCGCCATGCCAGGGCGACAGGGCGCGAAACACATTTTTGAACAATGCGAGTTTGGTTTCTTGCGGGTATGAGAATTTTCCGGCAGATTCTTCCATTGGCATTTGCAGAATCTTGCTGGTCAGATTTCTTTGACGAATGGTCTTCATCACCGACCGGGTATAGGTCAGGGTACCCATTGATACCAGCGCAACCTGATTTACTGCAAAATCAGTTGTGAGCCTGCGACAAATATTTTGATAATCCGCTTCCCAGCCGCAATACTGGATAATCGGATGAAAGTGAAAGCCGACCACGCATCCCTTGTGCGCCAACGCTTTTGCACAATCCAGCCGTTGCTCAAGGCTGGCCGACAAGTGTTCTTCGTGATCAATTATGGTCTGCGGATTCAACGACCAGGTGCAGATAACATTGGCCGGCACGTTGTTTTTTAACAACCAGTTGATATTTCTTGATTTGGTTTTAAGCTCCAGAATAACATTCGGGTGGCGCGCGGCAAATTCGCATAAAGCCGCCAGTACGCCCTGATGGTTCCCCCACATCAGCGAATCCGAAGACTGCCCGGTACCAATATGATAGGTTTTCTGCGGGTCAAGTGTAAGCCTCGATAATTTTTCCGCAAACCCGCTGTCAAACACGACTTTGTTGCCATGGTAAAACGATTGAATGCTGCAATAGCTGCAATCGAATCCGCATTTTTTCACCGCATCCAGAGTGAGCAAATTACAGCATCGGGTACGTTCGGAGGCCACCGGGCAGCGGCCCAATCCCAGTTTTGGCTGCACGCTGGTCCTGAGTACGGGCTTTTGGGGTTTCGGCTTGTCGTGCATCGAAAGCCTGCTGTAATTATTTTCCTCGCTGCGCAATAACGCCTGTTGTGTTTTCAGCATGACCAGGATTCGTTTTTTTGTCCCGACCGCATCCCCGTTTATTTTTTCCATCGGCCATACTGCGGACAACGGCGGCTCTTTCCATCGCCTGCGCTCCAATGCCATTTCGCTCACTAACCGCAGTTCCTGATGGGTAAATCGAAATTCGTGCGCCTTTTCTTTCAGAAACACCTGCTCCGATGCCGCTAATAAACCAAACGGTGTCCGGGTTAGGATCTGCTCAAACTTTTGCCGGTAGTCGGGATAAGTAATTGCCATAACGTTCTGATTTGCATTGCCAATACCACTATTCAATAAGTCGCAACAAGTCACGACAAGTAGCAGGCAGCCATAGAATAATCTGCGGAATTCTATCACCCTGCTCGCAGCCTTTGACAAACGCCTTGCATTTACATCGGCGCGTTTGGCAATACAATACCGATTCATATTGACTGTATTAATTGTTAATTTACATGGATTCCTGCGCTGCCTCGTCATTGGTCAACCAGATTGATCAATGTCTGCCCCAAACCCAGTGTACGTTATGTACCTATCCACGCTGTCGGCAATACGCTCGGGCCATTGCCCGGGGAGAAGCCGGGATAAATCAATGTCCCCCAGGCGGAGAAATCACCATTGCCGCATTGTCCAGACTGTTAACCCGGCCGGCCGTGCCACTAAATCAGGCATACGGCACAACCCGGCCAAAACAGATTGCGTATATTGATGAACCGCACTGCATTGGCTGTAAATTATGTATAAAAGCCTGCCCCGTGGATTGCATCGTTGGCTCCGCCAAGCTGATGCACACCGTCATAGCCAATGATTGCACCGGGTGCAAACTCTGCATCCCCGTTTGTCCCACCGATTGCATCCAATTGGTGGCGCCGGATACACAGCCGGTCCAGCATGGACATCCAAGTCCATGGCCGGACTTCACCGAGGAGCAGGTCACACGGGCGCGATGCAATACGGAGCAAACCCTGGCCCGGAATCGGCAACGTGAGCAAGACAGGAGAAAACGCAAAAGAAGGATCATGCGCAAACAAATGCAGCAGGAAATTCTTGCCGCTGTAAAGCGAAAGTCGCGGCAATCGGCGCAACGGCACCGGCCGACAAACCTGCCGGGGAAAGTAAAAGTCCGCTTCGACAAACCGTAATCACCCATACCGACTGCGCAAAGATGACACCCGCACAAATTACCACCGCGTTCAAGCGACTGCAAAATCATACGCCAGCGCCAACCACGGAATTGAATTATCAATCTGAATTTGAATTGTTGATTGCGGTCATATTGTCCGCCCAGGCAACGGATATTTCTGTCAATCTGGCTACGGAAAAACTTTATGCCGTGGCGAATACACCAAAAGCCATCAAGGAGCTCGGCGTGACCAGACTCAAACGTTACATAAAAACTATTGGCCTGTTCAACACCAAGGCGAATAACGTCATCAAAACCTGTACGCTGCTGCTCGACAAGCACAACGGACAGGTGCCGCAAACCAGAGAGGAGCTGGAAGCATTGCCCGGTGTTGGGCGCAAAACGGCGAATGTTATGTTAAATACGGCTTTCGGCCAGCCTACCATTGCAGTGGATACCCATATATTCAGAGTTGCAAATCGCACCGGCATCGCCCCCGGCAAAAACGTATTGGCGGTGGAGAAAGCATTGTTGGAATCAGTTCCAGAACGTTTTAAACCGGATGCTCATCATTGGTTGATTTTGCACGGGCGGTATACCTGCATTGCGCGCAGGCCCAAATGCGACCAGTGCCTGCTCAACGACCTGTGTGACACCGCGCTCACTCACGCCCAGCGCCAGGGGTTTTGATTTGAAACCGGTTATTTTCCTGTTTACATTCTGGCCGGTCAAATTAAAGCGTAAAATACGTTAGCATAACATTCACCTGACAACAAACAATCCACTTAGGGGTATCAAGGTGCACCACGATTTCAATGAAGTACTCAAAACCCATGGCTGCTTTCCGCTGCGCCGGACCCGATTATCTGAATTGCAGCTCAATATCGGCTACCTGTGCAATCAGGCCTGCGAGCACTGCCACGTAGAAGCCGGACCAAAGAGAACAGAGATGATGACCTGGGAAACCATGGAGAAAATTCTCGGGTGGGCGAAACACAACCACATCAAAGCGGTGGACATTACCGGCGGTGCGCCGGAAATGATCCCGCACTTCCGCGATTTTTGTGATGGATTTATTGCGCAAGGAATAAACATTACATCGCGCTGCAATATTACGGTGATGTATGAACCGAATCAGGGAGATCTGGCACAGTGGTATGCCGCCAGGAAAATTCGCCTGGTTTGCTCGCTGCCGTGCTATACCCCAAAGAATGTTGATCAACAGCGCGGCAAGGGCGTATTCGGAAAAAGCATCTCGGGTTTACAGGCATTCAACGCCGTAGGTTATGGCAGAGCTGCCGACCTGACCATCGACCTGGTTTACAACCCGATTGACGCCGTATTGCCCCCTGATCAAATCGAATTACAAAATGATTACAAATGCCGACTGAAACAGGATTTTGATATTGATTTCAATAATCTGTTAACCATAACCAATCTTCCTATCAACCGCTTTGAGCATTACCTCTATAGAACCGACCAACTGGAAAGCTACCAGCAATTGCTGGTCGATAATTTCAACCCCGCCACAGTTGCACCCTTAATGTGCCGTCATTTGCTTAGCGTAGACTGGCAGGGTTATGTCTATGATTGTGACTTCAATCAGATGCTGGGCTTGCCGTTGGCCGCCACCGGTAAAAAACGACTGTGGGAGATTAGCAGCCGTCAGCTTGACCACGGCCCAGTGGCGCTGGCCAAACATTGCTTCGGTTGTACGGCGGGTGCAGGCAGTAGCTGCGGCGGTGCTTTAGCCTGATAAGCGACCCGACTGCAACGGATGGTGGACAAATATCGCTGCCGGGACTGGCCCGCCCGGGGCCTTTACGGGACTGTGGCCCAGGGTTGAGTGAAGACCCAAAGCAACACCAGATAGCGGGTGAATTTACCGAAAAATATCATTGCGGCACTTGGCCAGAATGGAAGCCGCAAATATCCAGCGGCCAGGCACAAAGGATCGCCTATTACTGGCATCCAGCTAAACAGCAAAACCGGTACCCCCCATTTTTTAACCCGTATCAGGGAGGTATGCTCCAGCTTGAAGAATTTCTGAATTCGGTTATGCCAGGAGAATCCGGCCAAACCCCGATGTAGTACAACGCCCATCAGGAATGTAATGATTCCACCCATGGTATTACCCATGGTTGCCACGGCCAGCAATGAAGAAAAACTGTGCTGGCTGGATTGATAGAGGTAGTACAGTAACACCTCCACCCCGCCGGGAACCAGGGTAGAGGCGAGTAGTGACCCGATGAAAAGAGACGTCAATTGGCTGAGCATTGTGATTGCGGAAGGCTTTGATTATTCTCTTGGTAAAGAGCGCTCCCGTCATATTCTGCGCTCAGGATGCCTCAATCTTTACGCATTCTCATATCCCCGGATATTAAAAAGTGCTAAAACGCCCACTCCATGAACTTACCGACGAAATCAGCCACGCCGCGAGCAAATTCACTCTCCAATGGAAATGACAGCATACCCATTACCGAATAACCCAGTATCCACGGCATGATATAAAACCGGATCATGTAAAAAAACCATGCCACGAACAGCGGCCTGAATGGCTCAATCAAAAAACCCGGCGTGACCGGAGAAAAAATTCGTAACAAAGGATTGGTTGAGCGAACAAAAAAGCGCATAAAGAAAAACGAACTGTCCTGGGGCAAAAACAACCCCATGGCAAAGCGCCCGATCAGCGTCCACATAATCATGCCCAGTATATAATCCAGCACGATTACCCAGATCGGGAAGTTTTCAATCATTACAATTTCTCCCGAACTTTATCTGGTGATTATAAAACAGGAAAGCCGGAGCCTAGCTCCGGCTTTCCTGTTTACTGCGAGGGTAAAACTTAATGCGTGGAACTAAGTACAGTATCACCAGCAGGCACACGGATTTCATCCACCATTGCCTGAGTTTCTGCATCGGGTTCCGCCGTCATCAATGAAACCACTACCATGGCAATCAGACTCACCGGCATACCGATGATTCCGAATCGCAAGTGATCAATACCCAGCCACGGGTCATTGCCAAGGAATGCCGGGGCCACGTAATACAGATACGCACTGCCTGCGATGAAGCCACACAACATGCCCGCCAGCGCACCAGGACGATTGGCGCGTTTCCACCAGATTCCCAATACGATGGGGAAGAACAGGCCGGAACATGCAAAGTCGAAAGCCCACGCCACCGCACCCAGGATGCTGGTGAGTTTGAGGCTGGCCACGAACGCACCGGCCCCACCTATTGCTAACAACAAGGTACGGGCAACCAGCAGGCGGGTTCTGGTTTCAGCTTTTGGATCAATGATTTTGTAGTACAAATCGTGGGACAGCGCATTTGCAATCGCCAGTAGCAAGCCATCCGCTGTTGACATCGCCGCAGCCATGCCGCCTGCGGCCACCAGACCCGAAATCACATAGGGCAAACCTGCGATTTCCGGCGTCGCCAGTACCACGATATCGCCGCGCATGAAGAACTCATTGATTTGTAATAAACCATCGCCGTTGGCGTCGATAATCTGGACAAACCCGATATTCGCCCACTTCTGCACCCATTCCAGCGCGTTCACCTCGGCGATGGACTTACCGATAATGCCTGTGGCCAGATTGGGATCCAGAACCTGAAGTTTGGTAAATGTAGCCAGTGCAGGCGCGGTGAAATACAGCAGGAAGATGAAGAACAGCGACCATGCCACCGATTGTCGCGCAGCATGGACGGACGGTGTGGTGAAGTAGCGCATCAGGATGTGTGGCAATGAAGCGGTGCCCGCCATCATGCACAATACCAGCGTGACGAACTTCCAGGAATCCCCGGCTGCGGCATGGGCCGTACTCAATGCTTTAAGCCCTTTCTTCGCGCCTTCAACCGCTTCCAATCCGCCCAGATTGTACATCGCTTCGAGTTCGCCGATGCGGGTAACTGCGTCGCCGTATACCAGTTGGGGAATCAATCCGAAGCCCTGTTTATTAGACATCCAGAATACCGGTACGAGATAAGCGATGATCAATACGATGTATTGCGCGACCTGGGTCCAGGTAACCGCCCGCATTCCCCCCAGCATGGAACACAGCAGGATGCCCAGCAGACCAAACCAGACACCGACTTCAAATGGAATTTGCAGTGCCCGGGCTGCGATGGTTCCGGTGGCGTTGATCTGTGCAGTTACATAGGTAAACGATGCCACAGTCAGCACCACAACCGCGAAGAATCGCGCCAGGTTGCCACCGTACCGTGTGCCGATGAAATCCGGAACAGTGTAGCAACCGAACTTGCGCAGATAGGGCGCCATCAATGCGGCCACCAGTACATATCCACCCGTCCAGCCCACTACGAACGCCAAATAGCTGTGACCGCCGAAGTAAATACCGCCGGCCATCGCCACGAAAGAGGCGCCAGACATCCAGTCCGCCGCCGTGGCCATGCCGTTGAACACGGCGGGCACCTGACGGCCGGCCACATAATAGGCATCAACCTGCATGGTGCGTGACAGCCAGCCGATACCGGCATAGATAAGCACCGTGAACGCCACAAACAAAATGCCGATGGTGTCCGCACCCATGCCCATCTGCTCCAGCACCGCCATGAGCAGGACGAAAAGTAAAAATCCACCGGTATACAGGCCATAGACCTTGGGCAGATTGTCGATAAAATCGCCTTTAATCATTTTACAGATCCTCCGCGAAACCAGTTTCCTGGTCTATTTTATGCTGCACTCTGACGAACCAGAAAATCAGGACTACAAAAATTACTTCGGAACCCTGCGCCGCCATGTAATAGCCCAGTGGAAAACCTAAAAACGACAATGCGTTTAGTGCGTTGGCAAACCAGTGAACCAGGAAAGAAAATACAAACCATATACTAAGCGTGATGATCATCAGGCGTTTGGTGCGCTCCCAATGAGCCGCTCTTTGGCGTGAATCAGTCATACATATTCCTCAAAGAAGATAGTGGTGAAAAAATTAATAACAAATACAAATATTTCCGGGTGTTACGACCCCCAATAATAGCGACAAGTAATTGATATGTCACCCTTGAAATAAGATAAAATTCTTGGTTTAACCAGCGGATATTCAAGCTAATTACAGTGGTTTTTTTATCAAAAACAATAATAAAACTTTTTAACGCGCTGATTTTATATAGATCTCGGTCAAAGATTTCCTGGAAAGTGTTTGCAGACTATGTAGGCATTGGTAGAAGCGATAAAACACCGCACTTAACCAATCCCGAGTCACTTGGACAATTTATACAGACCCGGGCAAGTCATATCGCCCAAACCTCTCTTTATGGATATTTGCGCACCCGGGCCGGCACGCGCTACCCGGAATTGTTCGAAAACCCCAACATACTACTGTCCATTAATATGGCGAAGTGGCAGATCTGGCTGGCCTGTCTCTCGGATTTAACCATCTATATTGGCGGGTTAATTCACCAGCGCACCGGTGCCAATTCAAACCACATCAGCCGGTTGTTATGCCCGGTGATGGATGAAATATTAAACAGCACCGGCATACCGGAAGAAGCCTCTGCGAAGTTTCCAGATACTGCGCAGAGTCTAAGGCAGCGCATCGCCAACTGCGATTACACAACCATCACGGACGATGAATTTGCCTTCAGTAAAAGTCCTGAATCGCTTTTCTACTGGGCGCCGGTGGCCGACCAGCTAAAAAACAAAGACGAAGAGATTGTAAAAAACTCGGTGCGCTTCCGCTGGCAGGAAATTCGGCGCTGCGCCAGAAAACTTTTACAGGCAGATACGTTGATGGAATCAACCTGGCGTCTTGATAAATGAACCCGGTTTCTGAACTGATCAAAATGCCGGCCACCCAAATCGTGGGGCTGCTAAAAGCAAAAAAGGTATCGAGTATGGAGCTGCTCAATGAGGTGGAGGCGCGGATTCAATCGATAGACTCATCGATCAATGCCTTGCCCACGCTGTGTTTTGAGCGTGCTCGCGCCCATGCAGAAATAATGGATTCGGCAAAATCGCATAAAAAATCACAGGCCGGCGTACTGGCTGGCATCCCGGTACCGATAAAGGACTTGACCGATGTGGCCGGGGTTAAAACTACATTTGGGTCGGCGGTTTATACTGATAATATTTCCGCCCGGTCAGATATTCTGGTTGAGCACCTCGAACGGCAGGGCGGCATTATTTACGCCAAATCCAATACCCCTGAATTTGGAACCGGCGGCAATACCTATAACAAGGTTTTCGGCATGACCCGCAATCCATGGAATCAGGAATTGAGTGTGGCCGGGTCATCCGGCGGCGCGGCGGCGGCCCTGGCTACCGGCATGGCCTGGCTGGCGCACGGCTCTGATATGGGCGGTTCTTTGCGAAACCCTGCGAGCTTTTGCGGCGTCACCGGATTGCGACCCGGCATTGGACGGGTCGCATCCACGCCCAGGTCAGACGTGATCGATACGCTTGCTACAAACGGCCCCATGGCCAGAAACGTAGCCGACCTTGCGCTCATGCTGGACGCCATGTGTGGTCACGAACCGCTGGACCCATTGTCCATACCAAAGCCGGAAACCACTTTTCTGCGTGCCGCATCCAGACCCGCATTACCCAAATCCATCGCTTATTCGCTGACACTTGGCATTACCCCGGTGGATGCACAGGTTGAGCAGGTATTTATGCGGGCCATGGAGAAAATCGCAGACGCCGGCACTGTGGTTGAAGAAAAGTCACCGGATTTTAATGGCCTGCATGAAATTTTCCATACCTTGCGCGCATATAGCTATGCCTCGAGCCTGGGCGACTTGTTAAAGCACCACGAACCGCAATTGAACCCCCATGTGATCTGGAATATCGAAGCGGGCTTGAAACTGACGCTGAACGACGTGATACGCGCGCAAACCCGGCGGGTTGAGCTGGTGAGGCGGGTGCAAAAGTTTTTTCATGAAAACGAGCTGCTGTTAACCCCGGCCACGGTTGTGCCGCCGTACCCGGTGCTCCAGACCCATGTAACCGAGTGCAATGGTGAAAAATTTGACAACTACTATCAATGGCTGTCAATCGCCTATGCGTTCACTACGGCCCTGTGCCCGGCGATGTCATTGCCATGCGGTTTTACCGAGCATGGCCTGCCGGTGGGATTGCAGATTGCGTCAAAGGCTTACGGCGAGGCATCCATGCTTTGTGCCGCAGCCGCGCTGGAATATATTTTTGGCATGAATAAACTTGTACCCATTCACCCGAAGCCAGCAGCGATGCGCCCAAACCGCAACCTGTGATGCGTCATGACTGTATGAAGATAGTGAATTTCTCAGTATTAGGAAGATATTAAAAAGCCCAGCATTGGAATTCCCGCCGCTATCCTTCACTGTGTGCTGGTGGAATGTCCCGTCGTTGACGGTCGGGATGCCTGTGATTCGGGGTTTTTGGATCAAAGGAAAGGCCAGTGGGCGGTCATGTGTTACAAAATTAGGAACAGGGAGGAATTCCGCCGGTCGCCGCCGGCAGGATCACTGGAGGATTGATATGCTGACGCAGCATGAAAGCCAATTCCTTTAGCGGATTGAGCACCAGCGGCTGGGGCTGGAACGCCCCGTCGTTACTCACTTGTCCGTATGCGGCGCGACCGGGAGACATGAGCGTACAGGGTCACCAGGGTAACAGCGGCGAGTTTGCTGTATTGTTCGATGAACTAATCAACCCGGGCCAAAGCGCAAAGGCGGGCACAGTAACAGCGGCTTGCCGTGTTATTCGATGAATTGACGGCGGCGCTGGTTCTCAGACATCTGCATCTGACTCGGAGGGCGCATCATCTTTCATATTCCTCCCGTAAGTATTTGTCCATGAAAATTCCAAACCGGGAGATTATGTCTCTTTACAAGCGCAAATGGATGCTTTGGCCGTAATTGCAAACTGTCCGCAAGTCAATAATCCCTGCAATAGCGGAAGCCCTGCGGATGTTCGGGTCATCGTATCTGCATTTCCCCGGGAACCTTGAGCACCCGAATCTGCGGATGGGGCATGGTTCCCTGTATTCGCAAAAAAATAAAATACCCCGCTGCTTGCAGCGGGGTAGTAAGCGTGCCATCCTGCCAGAACAGAGTCAATTGAGGGCCGTGTGATTTCTGATACATGCCGCCCTGATTGTTTACATCGTTCCCTGTCATCAATTCATCGCCATGTTTCCCCACCGTACCGACATACCCATCGCTCCAATACTCACCACCCCACAGCTTCCTCTTTACCTCAGGGCAACAATGGAATATCTCCCAACCCCTTAGTCTCTTAATCCGCACCACCAACTTTGTCACGTCGTACGTGGGAACAGACTGAACAAAAAAATCAACCTGATCCCGGTCTGTACCTACCCCCAAAAACTGTAGCTGGTATCGAATCTCCATATCCAGGCAAATTTCATCCGAGCAAATTTCCTTCGGCTCTCCACCCACTTTCTCATCAAAAACAGCTCTGCGGTACTTCGCAGGAAACACAAGATGGTGCAAAAAAAGGTAACATCATGACTCTTATGGATATATTCACTCATATCCTCACGATACGCCCCAAGCAGCGGAGAATATAACCCCCAGAGATTTAACCTTAATGATACGCCGCACTTCGATGGTGTCGATATTTTCCCGGGCGGGACGGCGGTGTCGCTATCAGTTTTTGCCGGGCCTGCCATTGGGTCTGCTGGTCTGCGGGTTCAAGCCATTTGATTTCTCCGGCAATCAATGTGGCAATCGCTTTGCCGTTTTCAAATAGAATTCTATTTTTTCTGACCGCCGGAACACGCTCTGCGGGCAGGATGGTGCCGGTCAGATTCAATGGATCTGCGGCGCTGATCGAAATCAGACTCTGGTCCTGGTGTTTATCCATTTGGCGCAATAGCCTCACCGCTTCCGGCAGGGCAAATTGCTCGCCCGCCAGCCCGTTTATAAATCGACCTCCCCGGACTTCACCCCTGGCCTCCATGCGGCGATAGACATAGTGCAGTTCGCGCCAGCCGGGCACACTATTTTCCAGATCCAGGATCCGGCGAAATACAATGCCATAGCGTCGCAGCAAAACTTTTGCGATATATTCCACCGCATCCCACCTAGCGGCACCCGAATGTGAAGTACCCACACATTCCAGACCCGGAACAAGCGACCATCGACCGGCGTTGTCCATGGCTGATTTCCCCGGTTTTCCGCGTCTGCCCCGGCTCCCACGGCCATTGCCTGCGCCCTGGGTGACCGCACGCAGCCCGGCATAGTTATCGCTGGCCACCATTCCCGCACTGACAAGTTCGGCCAAACCCTGTTCAATCTCCATGCCTAAACCACCAAGCCGGGCTGACAGATCATCGAAGAACTGCGCACCATGCGCGGATAGCAATCGATAAATCTGCCTGGCCCGTGACGACAGATTATCCGGCTCCACTGGCGGTCTGCTGAATTGCTGCCAGTGTTTCAGCCCGGGTCTCGATATGAGTGCTATTGGGGATTGTTTGCGGCTGCGTCTGGCCATCGAATTTCCGGATTCAGGGGGATTCAGGCGCAGCCATGAATATCGACCACTGGAACAAAGAATATCTAGCCAGTACGGCATAAATGCCGCGAGCCGCCCGGGTAAAACCGATTCTTCCCAGGCGGCCGCAGCAACCTCTATACCCTCCAACTGATCAAGCACCATCGCCAGCGATTCTGGATCACCTGCCGACGATTCGCTGGCGCTGTCCAATCCCTGCCATTGAAACAGGCAACGCATAAATCCATCAATGGATACCGGTCGAATCCGCTTGCGCAGGTTTTTTATGGTGCGGTGATGAATTCGCGCCAGCAGCCCTCGTTCGCACCATTGCTGCTGGTCGTGGCCGGCCCCGGCTGACATGGCGGTGGAGTCAAACTGCCCACGCATGGCATAACCTTCCTGCTCCAGCGCTGACAATCCCCGATTAACCACTTCGGCATCCAGTTGCAGAAATCCGGCGAGCTTCATCCCGGTGACTGGCCCCAAGCCCTGCAATCGCATTCGAATCAGTTCCATCACGGCGGTATTCACATCCGCAAACCCTGCTCCCCCAACCGGTTTGATTGCCGGCGTGCTGCAAAGCTGCGGATGCACGTTCAGCCAGAGTGACAGGCGTTCTGCCGCCACCCAGATGCACTGCTGTTTTATTTTTATCAGGCAGGCGCGCTGTTGATCAGCGAGTTGCTCCAACCAGATGGACCAACCATGTTGCAACGCCTCTTTGTCAGACACCCCGCTAAGCACCATCAGCGCATCATGGCATTCGTCATAATCGGTAACGCCGGGCCAGGCTTCCTGCCGCACTTCATCGATCACTTTCTGGTTCATCCGGCCCAGAGAAACAGCATCTTCTGGATGCAGGAATTGCCGCGTCCGCACCAGCGCGGTGCGTCGTTCTTCCGCCGGGGCATCATCCAAAAAGGCATAGGGTTTGGCGCTCAGCACTTCCTCTGCCAATGGCGATGGCGCGGCAAGATCCCTGCACACCAGACCAATCCGTTCTCGCTTCAGCCCATCGAGAATTTTCTTCAGCGTTCTGACATCCATCAAGTCGTTCAGGCAGTCGTAAAGTGTCTGCTCAACCAGCGGATGATTCGAAATCTCGCGCTGGCCCGCCACATTTTCAGCGCATGCTATTTGATCGGGAAACACCACGGCGATCAAATCTTCCGCATTGCTGCGTTGAAATTGCGGTGGCGTTTTTTTACCATTTGTGAATCGTTTGATGGCCAGTGCAATGCCTGCATTCCAACGCCAATGGGTTGGAAACATGGGGGCATCCAGCAGCGCCTGCGTCAATACCGCCTCGACGCTGCCGGATTTAAGATAACCCGCCGGCTCTTCCAGTGGAAAGCTATGCGTGCTGCCCAGGGAAAGCACAATGGCGTCTTCCAGCGCAGCGGCCTGGAGTTCGAAATTAAACTTGCGGCAAAATCGCTTGCGCAAGGCCAGTCCCCAGGCCCTGTTCACCCGTGACCCAAAGGCGGAATGAATGACCAGGTGCTGATCGCCTGCTTCATCGAAAAAGCGCTCAAAGATCACCGTTTCTGTGGTCGGCAGCGCCCCCAGCGCTGCATGGGCTGCGCCCAGATAGTCTACCAACTGGGACGCGGCGCTGTCGGTAATTTTGTAATGCTGGATGACTTTTTGCCGGGCCGCTGCGAACCCATCTGCCAACCACGATTGCAGATTTTTTCTCAGTCTCGAAACCGAATGACTCATCGCATCGGTTCGGCCAGGCGCCTCACCAAACCAGAACGGGATGTTTGGCGGTTGACCTTTAGCGTCCCGCACAAACACCTTGCCCAACGCAATTTTCAGAATCTGATAAGACGTATTCCCCAGTTGGAAAATATCCCCTGGCAACGATTCAAAGGAAAAATCTTCATTCAGCGTACCAATTTTCAATCCTTCCGGCTGAAGAACGACGTCGTAATCGAATTGATCCGGTATGGTCCCACCGTTGGTAATGGCGGTTAATCGCGCGCCTTTTCTGGGCCGGACCCGACCGTTTACTGCGTCCAGGTGCAGGTATGCGGAGCGCCGGCCCCGGCCTGTGCTGAAGCCATCGCCGAGCATGGCAATGACGTCATCGAATTGTTTTCTATGCAAATACCGATACGGGCTGGCATTTTTTATCAGCAGGAATAAATCATCCAGCAGCCATTCTCCTGCGGATACTTCGGCGACAATCTGCTGGGCCAGCACATCCAGCGGCCGGGGATAAATTGCGAGCTGATCCAGCTCGCCCCGGTCCACGGCATCCAGCAGCGCCACGCATTCCACCAGGTCGTCTCGCGACAACGGGAACAAACGCCCTTTCGGGGTTTTGCCCAAACTATGACCCGATCGCCCTACCCTTTGCAGGAAAACACTCACCGCCCGGGGCGAACCGATCTGGCAAACCAGATCGATATCACCAATATCAATGCCCAACTCCAGCGAAGCCGTGGCTACTAATGCCTGCAACTGCCCGGTTTTTAATCGCTGCTCGGCAGAAAATCGATGCTCTTTAGCCAGGCTGCCATGATGCGAAGTGACCGCCTGGTCACCTAGTCGCTCGGCCAGCGCCCTGGCAAGGCGCTCCGCCAAACGTCGGGTATTGACAAAAATCAGCGTCGTTTGATGCGCCTCAATTAACCCTGCAAGAACAGCATATACCTCGCCCCAGACTTCTCCGGCCATAACGGCTTCCAATGAAGAAGCGGGCAAACAAATTTGCAGGTCCCGATGACGCTGATGGCCGCTGTTGATGATCTCGCATTTTCCAGCTCCGGCTACACCCGTCAGAAAACCAGCGACCACATCGACAGGTTCCTGGGTTGCGGACAAGCCTATGCGGGTAAGGGGCTGGCCGCACAGATTCTGTAGTCGTTCCATGGACAAGGCCAGATGCGCCCCGCGTTTTGACGAAACCAAAGCATGTATTTCATCAATAATCAGGGTCGCCGCAGTGGACAACATGGCGCGACCCGATTCGGATGTCAGCAAAATATATAAAGATTCCGGTGTGGTCACCAGAATCTGCGGCGGGTTCTTGCGCATTTTGGTGCGTTCGCTTTGCGGGGTATCCCCGGTGCGGACAGCGGCCTGGATTTCGGGCGCAGCCTGTGCCTGCAAATTGCTGCGGGATGCAAAATACTGCCGAACACCCAGCAAGGGATTTTGCAGGTTGCGTTGAATATCGTTGGAAAGCGCTTTGAGCGGTGAGACATAAACCACACTCACCCGGGGTTCAAGCATTCCGTTTTCAGCTTGTTTGGCCAGGCCATCAATGGCGCCTAAAAATGCAGCCAGCGTTTTGCCGGATCCGGTTGGCGCCGCAATTAACGTATGATTTCCTTTTGCAATGGCCTTCCAGGCATCGAGTTGCGGCCGGGTTGGCTGATCAAACTGGTCATAAAACCAGTTTTTTACTGCCGGGTGAAAGTGGTCCATTCAGGTGCTTTTGCCAGGGAAACCGCGTCAAAATTATATGTCGCCCAGCACAGATTACCGTAAGAGTATACGAATGCGCAAGCAGGCCCGGAAGCCATGTAATCCTCTATATTCAAGGCAGACAACAGGCCAGTTGCACGAAAACAGGGATTACGGTACCCTGCCCACCCCGCAAATCGACTATCGCTCGATAAAACGGCTACGTAGCTCAGCTGGTTAGAGCACATCACTCATAATGATGGGGTCCCCTGTTCGAATCAGGGCGTAGCCACCAGTCGAATGTTTACAAGCCTTGATCCGGTTTCAATTGGTTGCGCGATAAACATTCATTTAACGACTGCCCCAGCCGGGTCATAAGATCGAACCACAAGTCCGCACCGGGCTGAAGGCCTGCTCCCAGCGGGTCCAGCTGCCCGTAATGCGCGTCGGTATTTTCCATGATGGTGGGAATTAATCCGGGCGGGAACTGTGGTTCGCTAAAAATACATTTCACCTGGTTACTGATGATGGCTTTTCTTATTTGCCGAACCCGTTTTGCGCCGACTGGTCGTTCGGGACTCAGGGTGATTGACCCCGCCGGATTCAGTCCAAACTCTTTTTCAAAATACTGATAGGCATCGTGGAACACCACATAGGGCATAGTCTTTACTGCACCAAGATTTTCTGCCAGCACAGCTTCCAGGTTTTCAATGCGGACAATCATCCGGTTCGCATTGTGCTGGTAAGTATCCGCGTTTTCCGGGTCAACGGCGGTTAGCCAGGCGCGAAACTGCATCACCATGGCTTTTGCATTGTCGGCAGAAAGCCATAAATGCGGATCAATATTCTCCCGCCGTTCACTTTGCCGGGAATGGCCGGCATGCGCTTCATGTGGCGCCCATAAACCGCTCTCGCGAACGGGATAGGTTAGCAGTTGGCCGGAATTCGCCAGTGACTTTACCCGCTCAGGGGCATCCACCTGATCCATTGTATTGTTTAGCGGGATTTCATAATCCGGGCCGATCCAGATAACCAGGTCGGCGTTGTGGACTGCTTTTACCATGGAGGGGGAAAGGCTTTGGGTATGCGGTGACTGCCCGGCCGCGACCAGTAATTCGGGGCGGCCCACCCCTGCCATGACGCCGGATACCAGGGAATGCAGCGGGGCGATGGAGACTGCGACATTTGGCGCCGCCCGCACGGAACCGGCCCAGGTCAAGACGATTATCGATATGACAACGACTATCCGTACCTGAACATGTCTGGATAATTTATGTAAATATTGCAAGAGGGTCATAGCTATCCGATTCGATTTTCGAGGTTGTTTAGGATTGTTAACCGTTATAATATAACATAATATATATTCATCATCAACTCCTCCAATCAATATCATGGCGGCAAAGCCTGCATCACTCTTTCACACAAAAAAGCACAATCACCAGGCCTGTATTCGTTCGGCATTGCGCAAGGCCGAATCCATCTGTAGCGAAAATGAACTGCGTTTCACCCACATCAGAAAGCGGATACTGGAGTTGATCTGGTCTGATCATGAACCGGTTCTGGCCTATGGTTTACTCAAGACCCTGCGGCGCGAAAAGGAAAATGCCGAGCCGCCAACGGTTTACCGCGCACTGGAGTTTTTACTGGAGAATCAATTGATTCATAAAATCGAATCACTTAATTCGTACGTTGGTTGCAATTCCCCGGGCACGGCCCACCCTAGTCAGTTTTTAATTTGCAGCCAATGCAACCAGGTGGCAGAAATCGACGACCCTGACGTCAACCGGATCATTTTCCAGCAGGGCGCACGCTCCGGCTTCAGGGTTGAGCAGCAAACCGTGGAAATCAAGGGCCTTTGCCCGACATGCCAAAACCATGATGACGGCTGAACGCACCAAGTGGATGTCAGCAGAAAATAATGCGCTGATTCGGCTCAAAAATATTCGTATAAAACGAGGAAATCGGCTCATTCTCGACGATATTAACTTATCCGTGTGTCGCAACGAAATTGTCACCCTGATCGGCCCTAACGGAGCAGGTAAAAGTACGCTGGTCAAAATCGCCCTGGGATTAACCAGGCCTGATCAGGGGTCGGTGGAAAAACAAAAGCAGCTTGGCATAGGCTACGTACCCCAGTCCGTTGATCTGAATGAGGGTCTGCCGGTTACGGTGCAGCGTTTCCTGGAAATTTCTGCAACAAAAGATCCACACAATCTGATTGAGTCGCTGGCCCGGGTCGGCGCGGAAAAACTACTGTCAAAATCCCTCAGCGATATTTCTGGTGGAGAAATGCGCCGTGTATTACTGGCCCGTGCATTACTGGCCAGACCCGACTTGTTGATTCTGGATGAGCCTGCGTCCGGGATTGATGTCAGCGGACAGACTGCTTTGTATGCACTCATTCAGTGGATTCGGGACCAGTATCAATGTGGTGTTTTGCTGGTCTCACATGATCTGCATATCGTCATGGCGGCCACGGACAAAGTGATATGCCTGAACCGCCATTTATGTTGTTCGGGGACGCCGGAAGATGTGCAGCACCATCCTGAATTTGTTGCCCTGTTTGGCCGGCGCGATGCCGGTGCATTGGGTATTTATCGCCACCACCATGATCACGAACATGATCTGCACGGGAATGTGCGTGGCGCCTGTAATCAGGATTCTGGTAATCATCAGCATACCAAAGACCCGGGGCATGGATGATTTTCTGCTCAGGGCCCTGCTCGGCGGGATTGGCGTAGCGATTATTTGCGGGCCACTGGGCTGTCTGGTGGTATGGCAACGCATGGCGTATTTTGGCGCGGCATTATCCCATGCTGCATTGCTCGGAATCGCACTCGGAATCTATTTCCAGGTTAATTTGTATCTCTCGATTCTAGTAATTTGCCTGCTGGTTTCCGGTTTGCTGATGATAATGAATCGACGCAAAGAGCTGTCCCCGGATACTGCGCTGGGCATACTGGCGCATGCCTCGCTGGCAACTGGAATTCTCATATTTAGCCTGATGCCATCCCTGCGAATGGATCTCATGGGGTATTTATTCGGCGACATACTGTCAATAAGCTGGCAGGATATCGCCTGGATCTACGCTGGCGGCGGCGTGGTGATGGTGGTGCTTTTTCTGATATGGCCGAAGCTGTTGTCTTTAATCATTCAACGCGACCTGGCGCTGGCAGACGGCGTGAATGAAAACCGGATTAAATTAATATTCTTGGTGCTGCTCAGCTTTGTAGTGGCCATCTCCATGCAGATTGTCGGCCTGCTTTTAATCGTTTCCCTGTTAATTATTCCCGCTGCAACCGCCCGGAGATTTGCCCGCTCGCCTGAACAAATGGCTGTTTATGCCATGCTTGCAGGGGCCATCCCGGTGGTATTTGGTTTGGCCGTTTCGGTATTCTGGGACGCTCCGGCCGGGCCGTCAATCGTGGCCGGGGCGAGTATAATCTTTGCCCTGGTTTCGGCTTTGGGCGGCGATTTTAAATTGAAAAATACCGCAACGAACTAGATCATATCGCATCCTGCAAAACCCCCATGTTCTGGGGATAACTTTGTGGATAATATCAGGGTTCTTACCTGCTGTTTGGCCGATGATTCTTATGCCCGGGTTGATAAAATTCAGTTATTTTGAATTTAATTGTTATTTATCAAATAGTTAAAAAGATTACTTTAATAATTCATGAACCAATGAGAACAACCTGATTGGCCAGTTACTGCAAATTCAGATTGTGTATAAACCCTGTATCCTATTAGTAAAAACAAGCGCTTACAGGCATAAATGAATTCAACATTGGAAAAAAATCCACCAACTGAACCAGAAACCATTTCATGCTCGCTGTGGCGTAGACTGGGCGCCATAATTTATGACTCGATAGTATTGGCCTGCGTCGTATTTCTTGCCTGGCAGCCTGTGCCGCTGATTCCAGAAGCGCTGCATCCCACTCTTGGGCGTGGTATCCGACTGGTCTATCTCACGGTAATCTGCTTTTTATTTTTCGGCTGGTTCTGGTGCCACGGCGGCCAGACTCTGGGGATGCGGGCATGGGGAATAAAGCTGGTCTCCACGTCAGCAAATCATAACGGTGTGACCTGGCGGGCAGCGTGGATGCGGTTTATTTCGGCATTGCTGTCCTGGTGCGTAGCTGGAATGGGGTTTTTGTGGTCTTTGTTTCATCATAACCAGTCAACCTGGCATGATATCCTGTCGCAAACCCGTCTTGTTGTACTGCGGAAAAACTGAATCAATGTTCTGGTCGCCCTGTGTACAATCCGGTTCAGGACAGATCAAGGATTTGCCCGGGCTTTGGCGACTGTCCTGTTTTTGAGATTGTAAATATACAATGCGAAAATGCCCAGACCCACTATAACCATAGCCGGGATGGTGAGCAGGTTCAATTTCGTCCAGCCGACCGTATGGTGCAGATACCCCGACCCCAGCGCGGTAAACGCCACCACAGTAAATACCAGAAAATCATTTATCCCCTGGATGGCGCCTTTTTCAGCAGGTCGGTATACCTCGGTGAGTAACGTGGTGCCGCCCACGTAGAGGAAATTCCACCCGATACCCAGCGCGATTAATGCGCCGAGGAAATGCGCAAAGCCATGTCCATGCAAACTGGTGAAAACGCAGCCGAACAACATCAGTACACCGACAAACATGATTTTCAATACACCGAATCGGTGAATCAGGCTACCGGTAAAAAATGACGGGGCGAACATTCCCACAATATGCCATTGAATCACCACGGCAGTGCTGTCAAAACTCATGTCTAGATGATGCATCGCAAGGGGTGTGGAAATCATGAGCAAATTCATTGAACCATAAGCGACCATTGCGCACAGTACTGCGACGGTGAAAGCAGGGGTGCGCAAGATTCGCATCAGCGGTCGCTTTGGCGCGTGGTGTTGCTCGATTTTAACCGTCGGTATGTGTAAAAAGAATTGACACAGCAACACCCCCAAACCAAGCAGCGCAACACAACCGAATGAAGCCGAGAACACCGGCCCGGGAAACGTGTCCCGGGTATAAAGTGCGATGGATGGGCCAAGAAATGCCGCCACCAGCCCGCCGGCCAGAACCCAGGATATTGCCCTGCTCCTGAAGTCTTCTGCGGCAACTTCAACAGCAGCGAATCGGTAGAACTGGGCGGAGGACATTGCAATGCCCAGAAAAATCGCAGAAATACAAAACAGTACGAAATCATGGGTATAGATCCCAATTCCACCGATAACGCCGGCCAAAACCCCGCCGACTGCCCCGGCCGAGAACCCTGCCCGGCGACCGTATCGCTGCATAAACAACGACCCCGGGATCAGCATCAGCACGTTGGCCACATAACAAAGCGCCAACGGCAGCGTCGCCAGTCTTTCGCTGGGCGCGATTTCCAGTCCGACCAGGGCCGAGCTGGTCATGGCCAGCGAAATCGCTGACATCATCAGCGCCTGACAAATAGCCAGCAGGAAGATGTTCTTTAGCATTTCAATCAGAAAGTTTTGATGTGTGGGCTAAATCAGCAATACATAAGCGCCAGCGAGAGTATCACAGGATTCCAGGTTGTTCCTGCCGTTTACAGACGCCGACAAATGAGTTATTCAACCAATTTCCTTGATTTACGCAGCACTAAAGGTTAAAAGGCTGGACTTTTTGGGAAGACGTTCATGGAATTTGCCGATCAATTTGTCAAACTGATACAAATAATTTTTGTCGACCTGGTATTAGCCGGTGACAACGCCATCGTCATCGGTTTGGTCGCGGCCAAATTCAGCAAAGAGTATCGGCGAAAAGTTATTTTCTTGGGCGTTGGCATTGCGGTGGCTCTACGCATTCTATTCGCATTATTAACCGTACAAATACTCGCAGTGACCGGCCTGCAACTGGTCGGCGGCCTATTGCTGTTGTGGATTTGCTGGAAGCTATGGCAGGACTTGCGATCGCCCTCGTCCGCGCCCGTTATTAAAGACCAGGGCAATGATTCCGGGGCAGCGCAAAACCCGCCGCTGCGCAATGCGATCTCCCAAATTGTACTGGCGGACCTGTCAATGTCCCTTGACAACGTGCTTGCCGTGGCCGGCATTGCAGATGGTCACAACGGCCTGCTGATTCTGGGGCTGACGCTGTCCGTGGTGTTCATGACCGTTGCCGCTTCTTTAATCGCAGAAACGTTACAAAAGCACCGATGGATTGGCTACATCGGTCTGGCCGTGATCTTGTACGTCGGTATCGATATGTCAATCAGCGGCTACCGCCAGTTGTTTCCACTCCCGCTATAACCCGTTTTGCGAAAATAATACAAATGCGGTATGCGTCTGATACTTTGCGCACGTCTATCCTTGCTTTTAGAGATAGGGTTTGAAAAAGCGATGAAAGATTTATAGTGCTGGAAATCATCGTATTGATGGATTCTTATAATCAGCAACTCATTTGTAAATTAATCAAGAGGAAATAAATATGAAAACTAATAATTTAATAATTGCAGGATTGAGTATGGCAGCACTATCAGGGTGCGCAACAATTACCAAAGGTACTGAAGACGTAGTTCAAGTTGAAGTTATTAATTGTCTGAACCGATTAAATGTACAGCAACCAATAAAAAGGGCAGTTGGGAATTTACTGCGCCTGGGCCTGTAAAATTTACAAAAAGTGATGATGACCTTAATATTGCTTGTGAAGATGGCGAATCTATTATTACACGCCGTATTTCACCGACTCAAAGTTCTATGGTCTGGGGCAATGTTTTATTTGGTGGTATTATTGGAGGCGGTGTAGACGCTTCAACTGACGCGCATTGGGAGGTGCCGGATTCAACGTCTATTAATAGAGCTACATGTTTTGGAAAGCAGGTAGACTAATATAAAAAAAGCATTTAAAAGTATAATTACAGTATGTCTATTATTTAGGGATCCTCAGCGAAAGGCCTGTTAAAGAGTTAAGAATGGTGGAACAAATTTATCGGATAATGGCATGAAACCATCGCGCTTTGCAGACTTTGAGTATGCCCATAAGAAGAAAGTGACCCGTCGGGAAAAGTTTCTTCAGGAAATGGATTGAATGATTCCCTGGACGCTATTGATAAAACCTGTCACGCGCTTATCCGAAGCGTTGTACCGGCAGGTCAGCGGCTGCCCTTGAATTGATGCTGCGTATTTACTTTCTCCGGCAGTGGTATGGTCTGAGCGCCGTGCAGCAAAGGACAGCCTGTCTGATACCGAATCCATGCGTTGGTTGGTCGGAATGGACTTGTCGTCAGTTCCCGATGAAAGCACGATTTGCCGATTTCGACATCGGCTGGAACAAAACGGGTTGAGTGCGAAAAGTTACCTCAGCGGGCATGAGCTGATTGTCGATGTCACGATGAAGAATCGGGAAAAGAAACGAGGCGCGGCAGGCAGCTCAGCAGAGCGGATCAATTATTCAACGGTAAAACATAATCGCATCCGGGCGAAGGGGGAGTATGCCTTGCGGATGGTCAAACACCTCTGGGGATATACCAAAGCCCGTTACCGGGGAATCGAGAAAAATGCGTCACAGCTCTTTACACTATTTGCGCTGGCGAATCTGTATTGGTGCCGGAGAGAGTTACAGGCGCTACAATGCGTGCGTCTGTACTAGGGAAATACGGATGAAAATGGGCACTGGAAACGTAAACCAACTTGAATGCAGACAGGATAGTCTCAAAAATCAACCAGCAATTATCAATATCAATTGTTTTTGACGTTTTTCAGAGACTCCCTAACTTAACTTTAAAGAAAGCCTCCTTTAACTTCGGTTTTTACGAGGTTTGAATGTCTGAATTCCAGCATTTCCACGGCAGGCAGAGTTTTACCTTCCAGAAACGCTAAAAATGCGCCGCCGCCGGTTGAGATGCAGGAGATCTGCCCGGCAAGATCAAATTTCTCTATCGCGGCCAGCGTATCCCCGCCGCCGGCAATGGAAAATGCGCTCGAATCTGCAATGGCCGCCCCCAGGACTGCCGTACCCCGGGAAAATTGTCCGAATTCAAACACCCCGACCGGGCCATTCCACAAAATTGTGCCTGCGGATTTCATAATGGCCGCATATTGTTTTGCCGTTTCCGGGCCTATATCGAAAATAAAATCATCCTCATTCACTTCATCTACCGGCTTTATTTGTGCGTCCGTATCGCCTGAAAATTGTTTCCCCACTACCACATCCGTCGGAACAGGGATTTCAGCACCTCTTTTGCCGACAGATGCCATTAACGCCCTGGCCTGATCGACCAACTCCGGCTCGTATAAAGATTTTCCCACTGAATACCCGGCCGCCGCGATAAACGTATTGGCGATGCCGCCCCCTGGAACCAGTTGATCCACCTTGTTCGCAAGCGATTCCAACAGCGTTAATTTGCCGGATACCTTTGCACCGCCGACAATTGCCACCAGCGGATGGGCAGGCTTTTCCAATGCCCGATTCAGCGCATCCAGTTCCGCACTCAGCAATGGCCCGGCACAGGCCATGGCCGCATTCATTCCCGCACCCCAGGTCGAAGCCTGGGCACGGTGAGCGGTGCCGAAGGCATCCATTACATAAACATCGCACAATGCCGCATATCTCTTACCAAGGGTGGGATCGTTGGATGTTTCGCCGACGTTAAACCTGACATTTTCGAGCAATTCCACCTGACCGTTTTGCAGTCGGGGCGGTACTCGAAGATAGCTGGTATTCAAAAACACAGGTTGCCCAAGCCTGGTTGATAAATATCGCGCAATCGGCGCCAGTGAAAATTCTGAATTTGCTTCCCCGTCCACGGGTCTGCCAAGATGCGACATGATCAAAACCCTGGCGCCCGCGTCCCGGGCGTACCGGATGGTGGGTAACGACGCTTCAATCCTGGCGGTTGAAGTGATGCGGCCGTTGTGCAGGGGAACATTAAGATCCTGCCTGAGCAGCACCCGTGAACCAGCGATATCCAAATCGTGCAGCCTGGTTACCGCCATTGGTTCCTGAGCCTCAACCTGACAGCCCGCCGCCCTGGGAATTGTCCGGCATGACGGCCTGAGCAGTGGGCTTTGCCGGAGATTAAAATGACCGCCTATCTGGCGTTCATTAACGCCACGGTGGTATCCAGCATCCGGTTTGAAAACCCCCATTCGTTGTCATACCAGGAACAAACTTTAACCAGTGTCCCGCCAGTCACCCGGGTCATACCGGCATCAACCGTTGAAGATACCGGAATGTGGTTAAAATCTATGGACACCAGCGGTGCATCGCTATACCCCAGAATCTTTCCATCCGAACGATCTTTAAGAATCTGATTGATCTCCTCGACCGAAGTTTCCCGCGCGGCCACAAAGGTCAGGTCTACAACGGATACGTTCAGGGTTGGCACCCGCACGGAGAATCCATCAAGCCTGCCATCCAGTTCGGGCAGCACCAATCCCACCGCAGCGGCCGCGCCGGTCCTGGTGGGAATCATGGAACTGGTGGCCGACCTGGCACGCCGCAAATCGCTGTGATAGACATCGGTCAGCACCTGATCATTGGTATAGGAATGAATCGTATTCATTAATCCATGCACCACACCCACAGAATCATTTAGGGCTTTAGCCAGCGGCGCCAGACAGTTTGTGGTGCATGAAGCATTGGAAATCACCGTATCGGTTGATTTCAGCACCCCATGGTTTACGCCGTAAACGATAGTGGCGTCAACGTCCTTGCCGCCCGGGGCAGAAATAATCACCTTTTTCGCGCCCGCAGTTAAATGCGCGCCGGCTTTTGCTTTTGTGGTAAAGAACCCGGTGCTTTCGTGCACCACGTCGATTGCCAGATCAGCCCAGGGCAGCCTGGCCGGGTCACGCTCGGCCAATACCGCAATCCTGTCTCCATTGACCACGATATGGTCATCCCCGGCTTCGACAGTACCGGGGAACCTGCCGTGCGCGGTATCGTATTGGGTCAGATGGGCATTGGTGCCGGCATCGCCCAGGTCGTTAATGGCGACGATTTCAATTTCGTCATTTCCACATTCGTATTTGGCGCGCAGGATATTTCGCCCGATACGCCCGTAACCATTAATTGCAACTTTAATTGACATGGTAGTAACTCCTGATATTTTATTTAAGTCTCGAATATTCCGGGCCCGGATAATCCGGGATGGATCGAACGTATCGAACCGATTTGATAAAAATCAGCTCGATAAAACTTTTTTAACGGCTTCAATAACTTTCTCTGCGGTCATGCCCAGATAATTGAAAACATCCGCTGCCGGAGCAGATTCGCCAAATCTTTCGATACTGACCACGGCGCCGCCGAATCCGACGTACTTGAACCAGCCCGCGCCGACCCCCGCTTCAACCGCGACTCGCCTGATTACGTTCGCGGGCAGCACTGCATCCCGATATGCCGCGTCCTGCTGCTCGAATCGGTCCGTGGACGGCATGGAAACCACGCGGATACGGCGCTCCGGCAAACTGGCGGCGGCCGCCATCGCCAGATCAACCTCTGAACCAGTGGCGATAATGATCACTTCGGACTGGCCGGCACAGTCTTTAAGCACATAGCCGCCGCGTTTAATTAATTCCAGTTGACTTGCGGTGCGCACTTGATGGGGTAAATTTTGCCGGGAAAAAATCAGCGAAAACGGCTGGTCGGTTGACAGACAGGCCTGCTGCCACGCCACCGTCGATTCCACCGCATCGCACGGTCGCCAAACCGACATGCCCGGAATTAACCGCAATGTTGCCGTTTGCTCCACCGCCTGGTGAGTGGGGCCATCTTCTCCCAGACCCACCGAATCATGGGTGAAAATGAATAAACTCGGAATTTTCATTAGCGCCGCCATGCGCAACGCATTTCGCGCATATTCAGAAAACATTAAAAATGTGGCGCCATAGGGTTTGAAACCACCGTACAGGGCCAATCCATTGACGATGGCCGACATACCGAATTCACGCACGCCGAAATAAATGTAGTTGCCATCCGGCTGGCTTTGAATGCCTCTGGAACCCGACCATATCGTCAGGTTTGAACTCGCAAGGTCCGCAGACCCACCAATTAACTCGGGCAACAGCGGCCCGAGTCCCTCAAGCGCATTAAGCGAGGCCTTGCGTGACGCGATGGTTTCCTGTTTATGGTTGACAGCGGCTATCAGCTTATTGGTTTTTGCTGCAAAATTTTCGGGTAGTCTGGCGCTGACTCGCCGCTCAAACTCTGCCGCAAGTTCGGGATATTCATTTCTGTATTTTTCAAATGCGTGGTTCCATCGGGATTCCATCGCCTTGCCCGCCGTCACCGCATTCCACGCCGCATAGATGTCTGCGGGAATTTCGAAGGGCGGATGCGGCCAGTTCAATTCTTTTCGAACCAGCGCCACTTCATCCTCGCCCAGTGCAGAGCCGTGACTGGATTCCTTGCCGGCTTTATTTGGTGAACCGAATCCGATTATGGTTTTGCAGCAAATCAAGCTGGGTTGATCGGTTTCTGCCTGCGCCTGTTCGATTGCGGCGGCAATTGCGCTGGCGTCGTGACCATCCACATCGGCAATCACATGCCAGCCGTAGCTTGCGAATCGCAGCGGCGTATTATCGGTAAACCAGTCGGCTACCGCACCATCGATAGAAATTCCGTTGTCGTCATAGAATCCGATCAGCTTGCCCAGTTTAAGCGTACCGGCGAGTGAACAACCCTCGTGCGATATGCCTTCCATCAGACATCCATCGCCCAGGAATACATAGGTATGATGGTCAACGATCCTGTGGTTTTTACGGTTGAATCGGGCGGCCAGGGTTTTTTCGGCGATGGCCATGCCAACCGCATTACAAATTCCCTGCCCCAGCGGCCCGGTAGCGGTTTCCACTCCCGGGGTATAACCATATTCTGGATGGCCGGGCGTTTTTGAATGTAGCTGTCGGAATTTTTTCAGCTCATCAATTCCAAGATCATAGCCTGACAAATGCAATAAAGCATAAACAAGCATGGACCCATGCCCATTGGAAAGTACAAATCGATCGCGGTTCGGCCATTTCGGATTGGTCGGGCTGTGTTGCAGATAATCACACCACAGCACTTCGGCAATATCGGCCATCCCCATGGGCGCACCCGGATGACCGGAATTGGCTTTTTGCACCGCATCCATGCTTAATGCACGAATTGCATTGGCTTTGTCTCGTCGGCTTATCCGGGGCATCTATTCTCTCATTTAGGCAGGAGCCAAATGTTACAGCGGCTAAATATCACAACAGCAAACATCACACCCGGAAATAAAATATAGAAGTTAGTTTCAGTCCGCGCCTAAAAAGGTGTCGAGTGAGAAATTTTGCTGTTGGCATCAATCCATTCCACCCATTGATCGAGTAACGGTCTATTCACTGCAGCCACCACGGAACGTTTGCGTAATTTACCACAATCCAGCGCCGCGCCAGAAAGCGAAGTGGCTGCCCCGCCTGCTTCCTGGAGGATTAAATATCCGGCAGAAAAATCCCAGAGCTTTTGGCCGCCGTGCAAATACAATTGAATTCGCCCGGAAGCCAGCCAACACCATTCCAGAACCGATGCCCCCAGATTCCTCTGGGAACGATAAGGTGGACAACGCACAAGTTGTGCCGACAGGTCGCCAGTCAAACGCTTGTAATCAATATTTGCGATACATCCACCCAATTGCCCGGTATCCGGGCAAACCAGGGGCGACCCGTTCAACCAGGCGCCTTTACCCACTGCAGCGGAAAAACATTCATCGCGCACAGGGTCATACACCACTGCCAGTATGGGCAAGCCGTCTACCACCAGGGCCAGCGATACGCCGTAAAATAAAAATCCCGAGGTGAAATTGGTGGTACCATCCATGGGATCGAGCACCCAATAGCCATGGCGACTTTCCTGGCAGATTTTAACCTGGTGAGCATGCTCCATTTCTTCGCCGATAAAGCCATATTGCGGCCACGTGCGGGCTAATAATCGTTTCAAGTGGCTCTGCATTCCCTGATCAACTCTGGTGACAAAACTGCCGTCTGATTTGACTTGACGGGCGTCGTGACGCATCCCTGAATGACTTTTTTGCGGGATGATTTTTTCCGCAGCGTGTTTGACAATGGCGATAATCGTCAATACATCAGGGCCGGACGTTTTTAATCGGGCAGTGGATATGGACACGTCAACAGAACACTATTTTAAAAAAATTGTTTCGGCTAAATATTTTAAATTCGGAATGATGCCGGGTTTGTCTTCGAGCCGAACCAATCCCAATACATACCGGCTGTTGTACAGACTGTATGCGCCCTCACCCGTATCAACCCGAACGGCGGCAACATCTTCGTCAAGATTGAGTACTTTGGGGGAATCAAGACTGGTCAGGGCAAATAATTCGGTATGGCCGCAGCCTTTCATCGGCCAGAAAATCACCGAGCGCTTGCAGGCATCATCTGAACCGACACCAGCGCCCAGCATTTCCGAGCTGTATACCAGTGGCATACTGTATTCTCGCCACTGGATTTGATTTCTGATAAAAGGCAGCTCATGGGCTTGTGATATTCGCTCTTCACTACCAGCAATCTGGGCCACCACCCCCACCGGGACAAGTAGCGAACCTGCACAGGTACCGAGGGAAAGCACCTGCATCAATGTTTGACCGTTTTGCGCAAGCTGATCAATTCCATCATTTTCTTCAATTCTTTATTGTCGTATGGTTTGGTTATATATCCATCCGCGCCGAGGCCGATGGCTCTGTCACGGTGCATTTCCCCTGACCTGGAAGTGATTACAATTATGGGTAAATTTTCGAACCTGTGGTCCTGCCGCAGTTTAATGATCAACTCATAGCCATTCATACGCGGCATTTCCAGATCAATCAAGGCAAAATCCACTGCTGTCTCCTGCAACTTTTCCAAAGCATCTATTCCATCCACCGCCAACACCGCTTCCAGATCAAATCCTGCAATATCGCGCTGCATTACCTTTCGTACAACCAGAGAATCATCCACCACCAGGACACGCTGTAAGATCGTAGAGACATCAACCCCTGCAATGGGCTTGTCATCCTGCTCCGAATACACATAAGCAGGCAGTCCCTGGCTTTGCAATACCGCTTTGTGGATCAATTGATCCGGTTCAATAATCAATACAATACTGGTATCGGCGAGAATGGTTACGCCGATGACCCCCTCGATTGAGGTCAATTGGCTTCCCGGCGTCTTGGTAACCACTTCCACGGTTTCCTGCAATTGATCCACTTCAAACCCGGCAATCCTGTCCGCCAGCCGGAGCAAAACCAAAGATCTGAACGACTCTTCAGTATTCAGACTCACCTCACCCAGCAACTCCGCCAGATTGAATACGGGTATGTGTTGATCATCCACGACCACATGCCGTTTTCCGTCGATCATCTCCCATTCGCTTTCACGCACGCGCATCACTCGCTCAATTGTGCGGGTAATTATGGCAAATCTGAATGTCCCGACTTTAACCAGCAAGGCCTGGGATACAACCAGCGTCACTGGCAGTCGAAACTGGAAATCGGTGCCTTCTCCAGGCACCGATGACAGCGCCATTGATCCACCCAGCGACCTCACCACCTGATACACGATATCCATGCCAACCCCGCGACCCGATGCCATGCTCACCGTATCGGCCGTGCTGAAACCAGGTTGGGAAATTATCTGTAGAAAATGCTCTTCGTTACTCTCCTCTACACTGTTTATCAATCCCGTCTCCAGTGCACGTTGGGATAATTTTTTCTGATCCAGGCCTTGGCCGTCATCGCTGAAATTGATCAGCAATTCAGAGCCCTGCTGCACCACATGCAAACGAATTTGCCCGGTCGGCGGCTTGTCTTTTTCCAATCGCAGCGTATCCGTTTCAATGCCATGCACGATGGCATTTCGCACCATGTGCTCAAAAGGCGGCATCATCATATCCATCACCTGTCGGTCCACTTCAATGTCGCCGCCTTCCACTGAAAACTCCGCTGATTTGCCCAATTTGCGCGAACTGTCACGCACCAGTTGCCGGAGGCGCGGCATATAGTCGTTGACAGAAATCATCCTCGCGCTCATCAATCCATCCTGCAGCTGTTCGCCAAGGTAGCGTTGTTGAGTCAATGCGCCACCCAGGTCGGAAGCATGCGCACTCAACCGCCGCTCTACCTTCACCAGGGAATCCAGTTGATGACTCACTTCCCTGGCTTTGGTTTGCAACCGCGAATACCGATCCAGTTGCAGTGGGTCAAAGGCTTCATCGCCCAGGGTTTGCTCGCTGGTTTCAGGCAGCGACCGCATTTGCGCATCCGCTTCAAATTCCATATCGCGCAGGCCGTCACGAATCATTTCCATGCTGCTGCGAAGCGTGTCCAGTTCTGCTCTGGTACTGTCCAGAATGTTTTTAACCTGGGTTCTGGTCAGACCCAGTTCTCCTGAATAATTCAGCAAATCCGTCAATCTGCGGTTTTCGATGCGCAACGACCCCTCCGCGAAATCCCTGGCCTCTGAACCCATGCGCCCAGGCGCAAAATCAACTGGCGGCTTCCATGGTTTTGTCTGTTCGGTATGAGACGGCGCTGTTTGAATCAATGCCGGTTTCTGAGCGACTTCCGGCTCCCGGTCAGTTGCTGATTCCTGGGGCGCCTGCTGTTTCCCCGGTTCTTCATGTTCATGATCGGATTCATGACCGGCTACCGGTTCCCGGGAAGCGGCCTGTTGTTGAACAAGTGCGCTCCGATCATCCGCTGCGGCGATGGACAGCTGGCTTTGCCTGTTTTCATCTTCCTCAAGCGGTTTGGAATCACCGCCGAGCAGTAATTCCACCATGCTGATAAGTGATTGCACATGATCCGCACCGACCCCGGGAATAAAACCCAATTCCGCGGCCAGCCCGTCGTGCACTTCTTCCAGAAGATTGAGCAGACCGGCATGATCGGACAGCGAACGATTATCACCCTGCTCCAACAAGCTTTCCACAGCGTGACTCAATCTCGAAATTTCATCGAATCCTGTGGCCGCTGCGCTACCTTTCAAGGTATGAAATTCCCGACGTATTCCGCCCAAAACCGCTTCATTCACATCGTTTAATCGCCATTCAGTAAGCAAACCATTTATTGTATTTAGTCGGGATTCGCTTTCTTCAAGAAAAATTTGTTTCAGTTCTGCTGAATCGTCATCGGGCGGAGTGAGTTCGGCAGTGGAATCCGCCGCCTGGTCGAGTTCCAGGGCGTCAAAATCCGCCGCCTGATCGGGTTCGGGCGGCGCTCCTTGTTGGAATTCATCCAATTGCTCTGGTTCTCCCGTGCCCATGTGCGCAGCTGCAGTTTCTGCCATTTCACGCTGAAGCGCGTCGAGCCGGTCGGCGATAACCCAATACCGCTCAGCAGTGCTTTGAGAAATTCCCTGGACCCGCGCCGCTGGCCATGTAACAGAGTACGGGCGCTGCCGGTCTGTGTCATTTTGAAAAGTCTCCGGATGCTGTTGTATTTCCACGGCAGTGTCCGCCAGCAACAGATAAAGCGCCCGCAATTCGAGACAATGACGGTGGCGAATGACGGCATCATCGGTATCCAGTTGAATCGCCGTCTCCATGCGCTCGAAACACGCACCAATTGAAGCCAGTCCCAGACTGTTAAAATTTCCGGTTAATGTATGAATTACCCGGGTCACCTGTTCAAGACTGGCACGCCGGATCTGGTCCTGGCTGCCGACACTATCCGAACTTTCGGCATCATCATAAATTGCCAGACATGCGTCTTTTAGCATTACCGAATATTGATTCAGATCATCGACAAATACTTTTCTGAGCATTGGGTTGTCGAATGGAGCGGACTCCTGGATGGCATCAGGTTGGTGTACTAGTGGGTCGAGTGCTGCCTCTGCCTCCAGGTGTTGTTCATCTTTAATTTCTTTCCTGCTAATAATACTGATCAGTTTTTCTTCCCATCCGGCCGGGCTCCACTCGGAGTCTTCTTGCTGACTGGACTCAAGACGCCGCATTTGCCGGCTGATTAGTCCGATAAAATCCGCAACTTCGGCATCGAAAGCAATCTCTCCATTGATTATTTTCTGGGTCAACTGCCTGCCGATTGACGCCAGATCAGATGTGCCCTTACTTTGATGAATGTCTGCGCTGTCCTCCAGCCTGCTGAATATCAATGCCAGGCGGATGCTGTCTACTTCCCGGTCGCTGGCGTTTAAAATATCGCGTCTAATCGCATCCAGGTTTTCGAGTTGGCTGGCAACCGATTTCATATCATCCGGGCTATCCGAATCAACCAAACCCGCAATCAGGTCGTCATTACTGCTATGGACATCAATCACAGGCGGGGCCGGTTCAACCGGTTCAATGCCAATAGCGTTTTCAGATTTGTTTTCATGCCCTGGTTGGTCTTTTCCCTGCCTTGTTTCAGTCTGAAATGCCGGGGCCGCTTGTTGCACAACCAGCGTATCCAGCATTTTCCGGGCGCGTTCTATTATCTCACCGGATTGATTATCAGCTTCGGCCTGAGCCAATTGCTCCGCACACACGCCCACAGCCGCAATCACGAAAGCAATGGATTCCTGATTTTCCGCATCAATAAGGGATTGCGTAAATTTCTGCGCGGCACTACGCACCAGTATCGCTGTCTGACCGCCACCGAGGATTTCAAACCAACCGGCAATTTGATAAAGATGTTCAGAAACCCGGGCAAGGTTTTGTGGATCAAAATCGCTATGGCTGATTGTTGAAATAACCGTTTCTATGGTTGATAAGCGCGCATTGATTTCATCGATAACCGCTGCTTTCGCTTGCGCAAACTCCGCATCCGCCTGGTGCCCGCTGCTGACATCAACGCGCTGGTCACTGTGCTCAGATTCAAGCAGTCGGGTAAGCTCGGATGTGCGCTCGGCAATCGCTTGCCGCCACTGCGGTGAAAGCATGGATGGGGTGGCCAGTGAATCCTTCAGCAATAGCAATGCCGAAGCAATTTTAATATCTGCCCCGGTTTGCGACAGGACACCAGAGCCAGGATCCACGGACTTGATTGATTCCACCAGTGCATTGATGAAATCATTCAGGTCTTCCATATTGTATTGTTCGGATGTTGCTTTTAATTTATCCAGCAGCGCAAAAAAGTTTTCGACCTGCCCTGCTTCGAGACCGCCCGCGAAGTATGAATCAATATGGTTTTCGAGCCGCTCCGGATTCACGGTATCACAGGCCGCTGCAAATTCGGTAATGACCCGGGCCAGTCTGGCGAATTCATCCTGCTGCTGCACATCGGTTGCAAAAGCAAACCACTGCTGCAAACCGAGCTGCTCGTTTATCTGGCTCACCCGTTGGGATATTTCATCTACAGGGTGGTTTGCATCAGAACGGTCAACCACAGCATCCCCTATATAAAAAAGCATTTGACGCAATAACTCGTCCGGGGGTGCACTGGCGATTGAACCCCAATCGTTATCACTCATTCGACTCATTTCATGATCAAGCTTTGCGAATTGCGCCTTGATATCCGCACCTTCCTTTATTTTCCCGGCCTGAACCGATTCAACAAATCCAGCCGCCACCCACCACAACTGCTGCAATATATCCAGGCCGCTGGCTTTCTGAAAATGGCCGATAATCTCTGCCATGGCGGTTAAAGACTGATCGCGGTTATGGTTGCCAAGCCATGCCAGCAAAGCCTGGCGAAAACGTTTTCTCAGATCAAGCAGAATATTCCTGCGTTTGTCTGCGGGAAGCCTGAGGGTATTTGTGTCCGAAATATACGCACTGAATTCCAGTGGCGGATCAAACAAATCGTAGCTGGTAATTTTTTTATCGGCGGTGATGGCTCTAACCGCATTGATGTCATCAACCAGCACCAATGGCGACTGAGGAATTTGATTTTCTATGGCAGCCAGATACTTTTTGAGACTTTCCAGTCCATTCTTCAAAACAGAAATTGAATTCGACGGATCATCCACGCTCCGGTCCGAAAACTCTGACAACTGGCCGGTTAACGTCTCAAGGTCCCGGGCCAGCATACCGGCTGCATCCAGTTCCACCATCTGCAGGGACGCCTGAATCTGGTGCAGGTTTTTGGCAACCGTTTGCAATGACGACTTGTCAGCGGAATGCTCCGCCAGCGCAAGGGATTCGGTGGCCTGCAGCATAGACTGACTCAGCGCAGACTTGATCCAACCAAATGTCCGCGGGCTGGATGAGGGAATGCTCATATCGGTTTAATTCAGCCTTTAGTCTCGCAAGGCCTGCATTTGGGTCAACCTGAACCGACCAGGCATTTTTTCAACCAATCAGGATTGCCGCTCAGGATTCTTGTGGCAGAGTAAAACCTGCGATGGATTGATTGAGTCTTTCAGTAACTGACTTCATCTGCTCCAGCGCCACCGCAACCTGGGACACACTCAAATCAGATTCCGATGTGGACGATTGCAACGCCTTCATCCTGCTGGCCACAGTCTCGGCGACTTTGGATTCGTGCTGGGCCTCTTCGCCCACCTGGTTGATGGTTTTCAGCAAATCCTGACTCATCGTCTCAATTTCACTCAGGGCTCGCCCCGCTTCATCAGCCGTGGTCGCGCCTGACACAACCTCCTGTGTTGTCGCTTCCATGGATGTTATTGCATTATTGGCGTCTTTTTGAATATTTTTCACCAGTTCGGTGATTTCGCTTGACGCCCGCCCGGAACGCTCCGCAAGTCGCTGGACTTCCTCGGCAACAACCGCGAAACCCCGACCCGCCTCACCTGCCATAGCCGCCTGTATCGATGCGTTCAAAGACAACACGTTTGTCTGCTCGGTCACGTCCTGAATCAAATCCACGATTTCATTGATTTGCTGGGAGCTCTCGCCCAGGCGCTTCAATTGCTTGGCCGTTTCCTGAATCTGGTTTCGCGCAGTATTCATGCCGTGTACCGTGTTTCTGACCGCTGCCGCTCCGTTTTGCGCAACTTGCGCAGATATTCGGGCCTGCCGGGTAGTCTGCACAGCAGAATGATTCATTCTGTTTATCCCTTCATTCATATCCCTGACTTCTGCTGCGGCACTTTCGATTTCCTGTGATTGCGCATCACTGCTGAGTAGCAACTGTGCAATAAGCGATTCTGTACTTTGTGCGGTTTCATTCATTTCGCCCGCGGCAGATTTAATACCGGTAACCAGCTCCCGCATCTCGCTCACGGCAAAGTTGATTGAATCCGCTATAGCACCAGTTATCTCATCGGTTACTTCCGCTTCAACCGTTAAATCCCCCTGGGCCAAATCGCCCATCTCGTCCAGCAACTTGATAACGGCGTCTTCTGATAACTGGGTGCGCCGGGCATTGACTGCCGCCTGTTTTTTGGAATGGCTAAAGATGGACCAGAATAATCCGAACAGGGACAGCACTGCCGCCCCGCCCAAAACCATCGGCAGCCGTCCTGCGGCAATCGACTCCGAACCCGAAGTGAAACCGGCTTGCAGATTCTTGAGCAGATGGTTGATCGTATTGCTGGCCGCAATGACATTGTCGGCTGCATTGCGCATCGAAAAATAGTCGCCGACGTTATTCATCAGATCATCGGCGATGCCGGTCAATTCTGTGTGCAGATTTCCCACCTCCCTAGCCGTGCTTTCCACAACGCTGCCGCCCTGACGGGAAATCGCAATATTGCTCCGCCCGAATGATTTTACGTCCTGGGCAAATTGTGTTGCCACATCTTCCCATCCCGGCCCACTGGATACAAATTCATTCGCGCCGGCTTTGATTCGCTGGCTGAGAAAACGCTGGCGGCTTGCCATATTGATTAACTCCAGACTCGCCTGATCATCGATCAGCCGCTCAACCACCTGGTCGGTTTTGACCAGCAATTGCGGCGTCAACCGGTTAATCATCGCCACATTGCTCACCGTCTTTTCGATGGCACCCGGATTGTTCAGCAAAACGGCAATATCCGGTTTAATGTTATTCCACGCCCGGGCAAGAAGTTGCCATTTATCCCGGACAGAATCCGCTGCAGGGTCTGCCTGGCTGGAGGCATGGTCAACGGTTAAAAGCGTTATGCTGGTGTCAATTTGCTCCGTCAATTTGTCAACGGCTGCGAATGACTCTGGTTTGCCATTTACAGCCAGCAATGATTGATAGCCTATGTCTGTAATTTGTGTATCCAGTGCGGACGTTGTGGCAGCCAGTGTTGAACGATTTGCAGACTGGGCGGTGTCACTCAACTGGGTATAAAAAAGAATACCGGCGGATGCCAGCGATAGGACCAGCCAGAATAATGCCGACCAGTTTATGCCAATTTCACCGGGGTCCTCTTCCGGCACGGTCTCCAGCGCATGATCAGAATCAGGCTCGTACAAATCCGAATATCCGGCAAATTCTGCAAGCTCGCCAAACTCTTCCCCGTGTCCCGGTTTTTCCGCTGCACCAAACTCATCTGCGGGAAACCGGCCTTCCATCTCGTCATCGGTATTTTCCAGTGTTGCGAAAATCTCCTTCAGTGTCTCTTCTGCTGTCTTGTCATTCATCTGCTGTCTTGTCATTCATCGTGGAAACCTGGTTTCGGTGTCTTGATTAACGCGCCGATTATACATAACTCAGGCGACCAGCCGTTGTGGAAAAAACCACAAACCACCGTCCTGATTGTTCATAAATTTTGTACGGATATTATCTGCCTATATGCACAAACCGATCTGCATCGCATAATGCCCGAATGTCGATTACACCCCGGTTTAAACCTTCATCAACCAGAACGGTGCCCAGATAAGGGGTCAACCCGGGATGCAGTGAATCCGTTGCACAGACCCGCAATTCACTACTGAACGACTGTAAACCCACCCGGCTTTCGATCAATAAAGCGCTTTTCATGCGTACATCCGGGAGCAAAAATAAATTGCAGTTTTTGGTTGCCCTGACGGGTTTTTTACCGATGAATTCTGAAAAATCCACCACCGTATAAATTTCGCCGCGAATATTGGTCATGCCTTTGACCCAGCTTTTCACCATCGGCAATGGCGATAATTCCTGGCAGGGAACGATCTCAAATCCCCTAAATAATGGTAACACCAGATCAAGCTCATCAACTTTGAAGACAAAACCCCGCCAGAACTCGCCCGGGCGAACGTCCTGGTCTACAAGCTGATCTCCCAGACTGTCATTTTCCAGTTGCCGAAAAAGCGCCAGGGGAGTTGAATCCGGGCTATTCACTGGCATAAATTGTCACAAGTGGTTACGGTTGCAGGCCGCTTGCCACGGCCGTGTTGAAAAAAGTGAATTCGCTGTCGGGTCACCATTACTTCTTTTCAGTACCTCCCGGGTACCTGCCTGATCGGTGAATTATGATACGGTTAACTGTTTGATTTTTTCTACTAACTCAGTATCGGAAAAGGGTTTGGTAATATAACCCGTCGCGCCTTGGCGCAATCCCCAAACCTTGTCTGACGCCTTGCTTTTTGAAGAAACGATTATGATCGGGATGCCCGCAGTGTCCGGGTCCTTGCGTAACAGCCGTATCGCCTGAAATCCATTGGTGCCGGGCATGACCAGGTCCATCAATATAACCAGTGGACGTTCCTCTTTTGCCACACTGACCGCTTCTGCGGCTGAATCCACCGCCAGGGCGTTATAGCCGGCTGTGGATAAAGCGCTGCACATAAGATAGGAATCTGTCGCGGAATCGTCCACAACCAATACAGTTTTGTCAGCCATGCTTTATGCTCCGTCCGGGTTCAGTTTTCCGGTTTTTTTTATGGTGGTATGGCTTGTCAAGTATAGCGCTCCACCGCCGCAATTAAATCATTATCGCTAAACGGTTTATTAATATGGCCCTGCGCGCCCGCGATGCTGCCACGGGCACGATCGAATAAACCATCTTTGCTGGACACCATCACTACCGGCGTGTCTTGATAATGGCTGTTATGTTTCACCAGTGAACAGGTCTGATAACCATCCAGGCGCGGCATGATAATGTCTACGAATATCAGGTCAGGATGACAATCTGTCACCTTTGATATCGCTTCAAATCCGTCCATGGCCGTGACCACCTCGTAGCCCGCGCCTTGCAGGGCATGGGAGGCTTTATGTAAAACAGTTTTGCTGTCGTCTACGAACAGAATTTTTTTCATGATCAACACTCTCGCTCCTAGTGAACAAACAACGCAAAACCCGATATTGGCCCGGCATTCGATATAATATATGACAATTCAAGAATTTAACAGGCTCTCCAATGCCGGCCGGATCATGATCAAGCGCGATTTTCCGCCAGACGCTGCCATATTATCATCGGGTCGGACCCGGCTAAACAATCAATCATTCAACTGGAATTTTCTTTGTGCAAATATCCAGGGCTTATAAATTGCGCAACAGCGACATCTTCAGATGGACTTTGGTGATTTCAATTGTTTTTCACCTGTTTGTCGTACTGGGCATATCCTTTGTTATGCCGAACCAGATTGCACAGACCGGGTTTAGCCCTCCACTAAAAATAACGCTGGTAACCCGGGTTTCAGACTCGGCCCCGGACCAGATCGATACCCTGGCCCAGGCAAACAGCGCCGGAGAACAAGGCGTCAGTGCCGAGCTGCCCGATCTGGTGGCGTCGATCAAACAAATACCTGAATCCAGACCTGCAGTGAAGCAGACTGACAACATCATCAGCAGGGAATCCGCAACGGCCAGACTCTCTGATCATCAGGCAGCGCCGGATTCTGCATTGACCCGGAATGACTTGAGCAGAGAACAAATAGCCCGCAGCATCAGTCTTGCCAACCTGAATGCCCGGTCAAAGCCCCGGGAAAAGTACATCAGCGCCAGGTCCAGGGAAAGCACATACGCCGTATACATCGAAAAATGGCGGCGGCTGGTGGAGCGTGTGGGCAATTTGAACTACCCGGAAGAAGCGAGACTACAAAAACTGCAAGGCTCGCTGGTGCTTGATGTCGCCATTTCGGCGGATGGCGCAGTAAGCAAAATCAGAGTCCTGAGTTCGTCGGGGTATAAAACACTGGATGACGCGGCCGCGAGAATTGTGCTGATGGCCGCCCCGTTTGCTCCCTTCCCAGATACAATTAAAACAGAAATTGATATATTACACATTGTACGAACCTGGGAGTTTGGACAAGGGCGGCTTAAATCCACAGCAGCCAAACCGAAAACTGCCGGATAATAGCCGCCCCGGACATAAAACCCTGTCTCAAAACAGCGAAAACAAAATCATGGTATTGGCCATAAACAGCTCTCACTGCCTGGAAAATCAATTTCTGGTTTCCATGCCACAGTTGAATGATCCGAATTTTAATCAGACTGTCATACTGCTGTGCAAACACGACGAAACAGGCGCGATGGGGATCGTCATCAACCGGTTAACCGGCCATCGCATTGGCGATATTTTCGCACAACTTCATATTGACGTTGCCAACAGCAGATACAGCCACCACCCGGTATTGGACGGCGGGCCAGTTTATCCCGAACTCGGACTCATTGTGCATAACCATCTGCCGCCGCGATGGGAGTCCACCATGGCCATCGGTGAAAATTTACGATTGACCAGTTCCAAAGATATATTGTCTGATATAGCCCGGGGCGAAGGTCCGGAAAAAGTAATTATGAGCCTGGGCTATGCGGGCTGGGCAGAGGGTCAACTGGAGCATGAAATCCAGCAAAACGCATGGTTTACTACTCCCGCTGACCATGACATCTTGTTTGATTCACGGATAAATAACAAGTGGCAGCAATCGGCCAGACTGCTTGGAATTGATACCAACCATTTTTCCCACCAGATCGGCCATGCCTGATACAAGGCGGTTCCGCATACCCGGATCAATCCCGGGGCGCATGAGGTTTGCAGTTTGAATTCCAGGATACTCGGTTTCGACTTTGGCTTGAGGCGAATCGGCCTGGCCGTCGGCAACTCGATAACCAGGACCAGCCAGGCACTTTCGACCCTTCCAGCGAAAAACGGCCAACCCGATCCATATAAATTGCACAAAATACTGCAGCAATGGAAACCAGGCCTGCTGGTTGTGGGACTGCCGTTGACAATGGATGGAATGGAAAACGCCATGTCCATTGCGGCAAAAAAATTTGGCAAAAACTTATCCGCACAAAGCGGAATTCCGGTGCACTTTGTCGATGAGCGCCTTTCCACCGTATCGGCCGACAATCTATTGCGTGAATCCATTGCGCCCGGCAAAAAGATGACCAGAAAACATCGGGTCGCAAGGGATAATCTTGCGGCACAATTGATTCTTCAAACCTGTTTCAACGACTATCAAACCATGCACAATGCCATATGATGTCATAAATATGGAGCAGACAATTCAGACAATAGCGGAACAGATTGCCGCAATCAATCTGCCAGACCCGCTGTTAATTGGCATCCACACTGGCGGCGTATGGGTGGCGCAGCAATTGCACCGGATGCTCGGATACGACCAGCCGCTGGGCACACTGGACATCTCTTTTTATCGCGATGACTTCAGTCGGGTCGGGCTCAACCCCGAAGTAAAATCTTCAGAATTACCCATGCCCATTGACCGCCGTAATATCATTCTGATAGACGATGTACTATATACCGGACGCACAATCAGAGCGGCGATGAATGAAATATTTTCCTATGGGCGGCCAGATTCGGTGAAACTGGGCGTATTGATCGACCGACCCGGCCGGGAGCTTCCCATCCAAGCAGAAATTGTGGGCAGGACCATGAATCTACAGGAAAATCAGCAGGCCAGACTCACCCGCAGTGACGGCATTCTGGAACTGAACATCGTCTCCACGGATAAAAACGTATGATTCCGTCCGACAGCTCAATCCAGTTCGATGCCAACGGCAATTTAAAACATTTTCTAACCATAAACGGGCTGCCCAGGGAAACCCTGATAAATATCCTGGATACCGCTGAATCTTTCATCAATTTTGGTCAGCGCGAGATCAAGAAAGTCCCATTGCTGCGTGGCAAGACCCTGGTCAATTTATTTTTTGAGCCCAGCACCCGCACCAAAACCACATTCGAAATCGCCGGAAAGCGTTTATCCGCAGATGTGATTAATCTGAACGCCTCAAGAATGTCCACCTCCAAGGGCGAGACCATTCTTGACACCGTGCGCACACTGGTGGCGATGCACACGGATTTGTTTGTGGTGCGCGACAATGCCAGCGGCGCCGCGCACCTGATTGCCGAACATCTGCCCGAGCATGTCAGCGTGATCAACGCCGGCGATGGCCGGCACGCCCACCCGACCCAGGCCATGCTGGATATGTTCACCATTCGACAGGCTAAACGCGAATTCCGAAAATTAAGAGTGGCCATCGTTGGCGACGTGTTACATTCCCGGGTGGCGCGCTCACAAATTCATGCCCTGAATATTCTCGGCGTCAAGGAAATCCGCGTAATCGGCCCGAGAACATTGCTCCCCACTGAAATCGAATCCATGGGCGTGAACACCACCAGCGATATGATCCAGGGGCTGCACCACGTGGATGTGGTGATCATGCTGCGTATCCAGCGAGAACGTATGGATGGTCAGCTCATTCCCAGCGAACAGGAATACTTTAATCGTTATGGACTGACCGAGGAGAAGCTGCAATACGCGCAAGCCGATGCCGTCGTAATGCACCCCGGGCCGATAAACCGCGGGCTGGAAATCGCTTCCAGCGTCGCAGACAGCCCACGCTCGCTGATTCTCGATCAGGTAACCAATGGCATTGCTGTAAGAATGTCCATCATGGCCCGACTGATGGGGGGGCAGGCGCAAAGAACCTGGTGCCAATCGCGAATATGACCGGTAATATCGACAGCAGTATTGTTGTGCGCAATGGTCACCTGGTAGACCCGGCCAATGATGTTGATGGGGTAACCGACCTGTTTATCAGCGCCGGCAAAATAATTGCCATTGGCAAACAACCGGCCCGGTTTCCGCAATGCACTGTAATCGACGCCGCAAATCAGTATGTTTTTCCAGGGCTTGTCGATCTATGCGCGCGCTTGCGGGAACCCGGCCAGGAGCATAAAGCCACGATTGCAAGCGAATCCCGCGCCGCTGCCTGCGCGGGTATTACACGCATGGTTTGCCCCCCGGACACCCATCCCATCATTGACACCCCGGCCATGGCGCATATGGTACAGAACCGAGCAGATGAAGCGGGTTACGCCCGAGTTCATCCTCTGGGCGCATTAACGGTTGGGTTGAAAGGAGAGCGACTGACGGATATGGCGATGTTGATGGATGCAGGTTGTGTCGGTGTAAGCAATGCCCTGGCGGCGGTGGATAACACCCTGGTCATGCGTCGCGCCATGCAGTACGCCTCGACCTATGATCTGCCCGTTTTTCTTACCCCGAGAGATAAATGGCTGCAAGGCAACGGCGTGGTTCACGAAGGCGAAGTGAGCACCCGGCTTGGGCTGCCGGCCATTCCAGAAGCCGCTGAAACCGTCGGCGTGGCCAGGGATCTGGCGCTGGTGGAAACCAGCGGTGCCGCAGCGCACTTCGATCTCATTTCCTGCGCTCGTTCGGTGACCATGATTGCCGAAGCCCGGCTACGCGGCCTGCCGGTTTCTGCGGGGGTATCCATCCACCATTTATTGTTCTCGGAAAACCATATCGGCGCATTCAATACCCGGTATAAAGTGATGCCACCGTTCAGAACCAACCAGGACATGGCCGCATTAATTGCCGGGGTTGCAGGCGGCCAGATCGCGGCGATTTGCTCCGACCATCAACCCCATGGAGCGGATTCCAAGCTGGCACCTTTTAGCGAAGCGGCCACCGGCATCGCCGGAATTGATACCCTTCTTCCACTGGCCCTGCACCTGGCCGCCCGGGGTCATATAACCATGAAACAGGCGATCGCTGCATTAACCACCAATCCGGCAAAAATTATCGGCATCGACGCCGGAGATTTATCAATAGGCGCCAATGCGGATTTATGTTTATTCGATGCAAATCGAAAATGGCGGCTGGATGAGCAAACCATGCAAAGCCGGGGAAGAAACTCGCCTTTCATGGGACGGGAAATAATCGGAAAAGTTACAAAAACAATGATTGGCGGCAAAACCGTATTTTCTGAATGATCCGCGCGCCCATCATCCCGCCCTGACAAATCAGCAAAAAAGTTCCGCATTCCAGATTACCATTTATTAATACGCCATTCATTCTGGTTTAAGGTTTCATTTGCTTTAATCGCGCCCAACCTAACGCTATTGAGTGAAGCCAATGAAAAACAAACTTCTTCCCGAAATCCGCCCAATGAACATTCAGGCCCGGCCGATGCAGGCCCGGTGGTATGACAAACTGCCCATGGCCATAGCGATTACATGGCTGACGGCCATAGCCATTGCCGTTATGGGCGTGGCTTCCCCACCACTGAAGGCCAAAGCAGAGCCTGCACACGCCGCGGCCAGGCTCGAAGACATAAATGTCAACGATGGTTTTGCCGAGCTGGTAAAAGCCGTGAAACCCGCAGTGGTCAATATATCGGTTACGGGACATGCAGTTATGCCCGGGCCAGGCAATCAACCCGGATTCCGCGGTCAGACTCCAGAGCTTGAAGAATTCTTCAGACGGTTTTTTGGCGAATTGCCCAGGCTGCCCGGGACGCCTGACAACCATCAGCAAGATAATAACGAGCAGCCTTACCAGAGAAAAACCACCGCAGTGGGTTCTGGATTTATAGTCGACCCGGATGGTCTGGTGGTAACCAATCACCACGTTATCGAAAGCGCGGATGAAATAGAAGTGGTGTTTGACGACGGCAGGCGCGTTCCAGCCACCTTAAAAGGAACCGATGAAAAGACCGATCTTGCACTGCTTGAGATCAAAACCGATCAGCCATTGCCCTATGTTGTATTCGGAGATTCGGATGCAGCGGAAGTCGGTGACTGGGTGATCGCCATAGGAAACCCTTTTGGATTGGGCGGCACCACGACCAGCGGCATAATCTCTGCCCGCGGCCGGGATATTCGCTCCGGTCCGCTGGATGATTTCATACAAATTGATGCCTCCATAAACCGCGGCAATTCCGGCGGCCCATTATTCAATACCAAAGGAGAGGTGATTGGCGTCAACAGCGCAATCTATTCTCCCAACGGCGGCAGCGTGGGCATCGGATTTGCGATCCCCGCTTCCATGGCCAACAGCGTGATCGCTCAATTGCAGGCCAATGGCATCGTGCAGCGCGGCTACCTTGGTGTACACATCCAGTCGCTCAGCGAAGAAATTGCCCACAGCCTTGGACTGGACGATGCCAGCGGCGCTTTGGTTACCCGGGTCATGGAGGACAGCCCGGCAGAGCAGGCCGGCGTCCAGGCCGGCGATGTCATTCTCCATTACGATGGCAGGAAAGTGGTAAAAATGCGTGATCTGCCCAAGCTGGTGGCATTAACCACCGAAGGCAGCGAGGTCAATATCCAGATATGGCGGGATGAGAGCCGTAAAACCCTGCGGGTGTCTGTCGGTACAAGCGATCAACCAGAACTGGCAGGTGCGGCGGAACTGGATGGGGCATCCAACGAGCTTGGCCTTGTCCTGGCCGCAGTGGATCAGGACAAAATTGCACAATACCGTCTCGATGAAAACACCGTTGGCGTGGTTATTGTTGATGTTGCACCAGACAGTTCTGCTGCGCAGCGTGGTCTGCGTGAAGGCGATGTGATCAAGCGCATCAATAGAGTCGATGTCACCCATCCCGATGATGTAACCGAGGCCATTGCATCTTCAAAAAGTAAAAACAAATCATCTGTGCTGTTACTGGTCGAACGGGAAAACCAAGCCCGGTTTGTGGTTGTCCCGATGCAGACCTAATATCGCGCTTCACTCGCCGCATACGGTGGCTTTGAAAGAGGTATCAAAGCCACCGCATACCCGAAAGTATCAAAAAGAAGATCCTGGCCGACTTAAAAACGCCAGTTCTTCCGCAGTAGATTCCCGGCCCAGAATTTTATTCCGGTGCGGATAGCGCCCGAACCGCGCAATAAACTCGAAATGTTTATAGGCAAATTGATAGTATTCATCAAACATTTGCCGCTCTTCCTCATCCACCGTGTTACGCAAATTGTCATACAGCATCAGGGATTTTTCCTGCATTGCCATATCTTCACTGTGCTCAAACGGCAAATAGGCGAATACCCGATAAATTGGCCGAAGCGCCTGATCCCAGGCCTGGTCAACCATTGCAACGGCTAACTTTAATGCGGCTGCATCATAGGCAAATGACCTGGCCGTGCCGCGATACATGTTTCTTGGAAACTGGTCAAGACAAATAACAGCAGCCAAAATCCCCCGTGGCGATGCCAGCATCGCTTCCATCTCGGCACGAATCAAAGCATTCGTAACACTTTCAAACCGCCGCCTGATTTCCCTGTCAACTTCCTCGCTTTTCGACCACCATACAGATTTCTTCTGGGCGTTAATATCCCTGTTCGATAGCTGATCACCAAACCAGAACCCGATAACACTGTCGGTAGTATTGTCTATGCTTTCCATCATTGGCTGATTTTTCCCGGGAGTCGTAAATAAAATTCCACAGGCACTATAATGCTTATAAAATCGTTTTACTGGACGGATAATACAACAACTCTAATGGCAGCAAAATTGTTTCTCGCTCTGGTTGGGCTGGTCGCCGTAATGTGGTATCTGGCATGGTATCAACGCACAGACAAGGCACAGCGAAATCGCTCACTAATAAGCATCCTGCTTTACGGCACCGCCGCCGCCCTCCTGGTCCTGGTGCTGACGGGTCGAATTTCCTGGCTGTTTGCCCTGTTCAGTGCGGCCGTGCCGTGGATAAATCGTGCCATGCAGGTCAGGCAGTTGTGGAATATGTTTGGCAGAAACCGCAATAATCGCAGTGGTAAATCCAGAAGTTCCGGGGCAGCGGTAAAAATGACCCGGGAAGAGGCCTATAAGGTTCTGGATCTGGAGCCAAGCGCCAGCGACCAGGACATCATCGATGCACATCGCAAACTGATCCAGAAGATCCACCCGGACCGGGGCGGTTCCGACTTTCTCGCGGCCCAGATCAATCAGGCGAAAGACACTTTGCTGAATGGTTGAACTGCAAATGCCGCATAAATTCAACCTGATGCTTAAATTCGTTCTGTCATTGATATAGAATCCGGGCTGTTCCCAATGCACCCCTGTCCGGTCCGTAAATTCTGATGCATCTGGTCAAATATTTCTGGCGTTTTCGGTTTCGGTCCGGCGCTTTTATACTGATATTGCTGGCATCCGCATGGCCGGCTGCCATGAGCCTGATCGATACTGAAAAAGCGCGTAACCAGGGAATAAACGAAGCGATCATCGCAAAAGCAATTACCCCCGCCGTTGAAAAACATGCTTTCGCGAAGGAGCTGTCTATCCCCGGATTCGACATCGGCAAACCGCTAAAAGTGAATTACACCCTGGACCCTGCGCTTCAGGCAGAAGCAAACCGGCTTTTGAAAAAATACAATCCTGATTACGGGGTTTTCGTGGCGGTTTCTCCAGACACAGGACATATTCTGGCCATGGCCGATTCCACCCGGGACGGGTCGGATCATGGCAATTTATCGCTAATCAACACATATCCTGCCGCGTCTATCTCGAAAATCATCACTGCCGTCGCCGCAGTCAATGAAAACAAAGCCACTGGCTCCACTGTCATCCTGTTCAATGGCAAGTCCACGTCGCTCTACAAAAAAAATGTATTCAGGCATAAAAACCACAAATGGACCCGAAGCTACACCCTGGATGAGGCCTTTGCGAAATCGGTAAATACGATTTTTGCCAGAATCGGGGCAATTGATGTGGGTGGCGACATGATGCTCGAATACGCCTACCGTTTGGGATTCAACCGTCGCTTTGCATCGGATATTGCGTTTGCAAACGGCCGCATTGAATTGGACCCGAAAGATCAATGGCAGGTGGCAGAAATGGCGGCGGGCTATACCACCAGAAACACTTTATCACCGCTGCATGCCGCCATCCTCGCAGCCGCTGCATTGAATGGCGGAAATCTGGTTGCGCCAATCCTGGTGAAGTCACTGGTTGGTCCCCACGGCATTCCGGTCTATGTGCATGAGCAGCCGGCGGCTTCAGCAGCCATGTCTGAATCCTCTTCCCGGCAATTTAAAAAAATGATGCAAACCACCGTTACGGCGGGGTCGGCACGCAAATCCTTTCTAGGGTTTCATAAAGGCGCGTTGGCTGATGTTAACGTGGGTGGGAAAACCGGTTCGCTCACCGGATTCAATCCGCCGGGTAAATATGACTGGTTTGTAGGCTTTGGTGAAAGAGACGAGCAGAGAATCGCTTTTGCGGTGTTGTGCATAAACCAGGAAAAATGGTATGTAAAATCGTCCCGACTGGCCCGGGAAATGCTGGAATTTTATTTCCGCCCAAAGCAATCATCTACCCAGTCATCTTAGGGAAACGCATTGAAACAATATTTGGACGCCGTTAAAGAAACCCTGGAAACAGGTCAGAGGAAAAGCAGTCGCACTGGTGTAGATACGCTGTCTACATTCAATATAAATTATGAAATTGATTTGCGAAAAGGCTTTCCGCTGCTCACCACAAAAGAAATTTCCTGGAAAAACATCGTTATCGAAAACCTGTGGTTCTTGTCCGGGAAAACAGATATTGCCTTGTTGAGAAAACATAATTGTAAATTCTGGGATCCCTGGGCGGATGAAAACGGCAGGGTTCCAAGCGCTTATGGAAGTTTCTGGCGACACTTTCCGTTACCCGGGAATCAAACCTGTGATCAGATTGCATACGTGGTTGATCAACTAAAAACCAATCCGATGAGCCGGCGCATGGCGGTATCCGCATGGGCGCCGGGGAATGCCCACACCAGTGCGCTACCGCCCTGCCATGCTTTTTGGCTGGTCAATACGCAGTTCGACCTGGACGGTTCGCCTTATCTTTGTCTCCACCTGACCCAAAGAAGCTGCGACATGGCCCTGGGAGTTCCCTACAACATTGCCGGATATGCGCTCCTGCTGGCGTTGTTATCCCGGTTCAGCGGAATACCTGCCGGTATTTTCGCGCATACCTTGATTGATGCACATATTTATACCGCCAAAGCCGACGGCCGCATGACGCAATACGATCACGTCCCGGGACTGCAACGCCAACTCGACCGCAAACCTGGCGATCTACCGACCCTGGAAATTGATCCTGAAATAAAATCTCTGCACCATATCGAGCCGTTGTTAGCCCTGGACACCGATGAAATCATGTCCCGGTTTGTCCTGCACAATTACCACCCTCACCCGGCCATCCCGTTCCGGGTTGCGGTCTGAATGAGTCAGAATTCAAGCGTGCCTATTCGCGGTGCAATAGCGGCGATGACCCGGGAAAATGTCATCGGTCTGGATGGCAAGATCCCCTGGCATTATTCGGCAGATTTAAAGCGGTTCAAGCAAACCACGCTCAACAGCACGATTATCATGGGCCGACTGACATGGGAATCCATCGGTTCGCGCGCCCTGCCAGGCCGCCGCAATATTGTAATCAGCCGCAATCCCGCAAAAAATCCTGATCAATATAACCATCAGGATATTGCACACTTCCGCCATATCGAACAGGCAATTGCCGCATCCGCAGGAGAAGATATATGGGTTATCGGTGGCGGGCAGATTTATAACGCCGTTTTCTCCTGGTTAACGCGACTGGATATAACCTATGTACCGGACATCATTGATTCCCCGGACGCGGTCAAATTCCCTGCTATCGACCCGAACCAATGGGAAATAACACACACCAAACCACTGCAAGCGGCCGGGCTGGTGAATGTCGTATATCAACGAATTTGACGGTTGCGTACTCAGGGCACATTTCATATTCAACACGGGGCCATCTGCCGGATTACAGGCAAAGAAAGCGCTGTCAACGCTATTCGGCTGTGGATACTGTCAATGAAAAACCTGAGCAACTGCGGCGCATTGAATTTTAAACCGCCCGATATTATTGCCTGAACAACAGAAGAAGATGATTACGAATTCAAACCAGAAAACCGGCGGATGTCCTTGCGGCGCCATTCGGGTAACTGCAAATGTCAGCCCAAACATTCATGCCTGCCATTGTGACACATGCAGGAAATGGGGCGGCGGACCTTTGATGGCAGTGGATTGCGGCGTGAATATCCAGTTTGACAACAAACAGAACATATCGGTGTTTGCCTCATCCGCCTGGGCAGAACGGGGGTTTTGTGCCCAGTGCGGCAGCCATCTGTTCTATAGATTGAAAGAAACCGGCCAACACACAGTGCCGGTGGGACTGTTTGATTCTGCTCGGGGGTTTAAATTCGATCAACAGATATTTATTGATGAAAAGCCGCTAAAACCGAAGACCTGACCGGGGCCGAAGTATTTGCGCGGTATGCTCAGCCGCCAGAGTAAACAATATTCAATCCGGTCCTCAAAGCCTGGTGCAGGTAATCAGGATTCTCTTCGGCGCGGGATAGCCTTCGATGGTTTTGGCGTGATCATCTGCGTCGAGAAAATCTGCTAGGGATTCAAACATCATCCAGTCCGTTTTTCGCTGCTCCTGCACGGTGGTCATGCTGATATCGATGGTCCTGACCCGGTAAAAACCGGTTTGATTTAACATTCTGTGCAATTTCGCTTCCGTTGGGATACACCATACATTGGGCATTTTTGCATAGGTTTTATCGGGTACCAGCATCTCCCCGGCGCCGCCGTCAAACATCAGGGTTTCCAGAACCAGCTCGCCGCCCGGTTTTAAACATCGCCATAATTCCTGTAAATGGGCCATGGCATCCCTGCGGTGATACAGAATGCCCATGGAGAATACCGTATTGAATGCTGCGCCTGTATTTTCGATGGCCGCAAAAGGAAGCTCCCCGCATCTCAGCGGCAGCATGCTGGCCTGCACATCCGGGATAAAAGTTTTGAGTGCATTGAATTGCGCATTGAACAATTGGGCAGGATCAATACCCAGCACATATCTGGCGCCCGCCCCCAGCATCCTGAGCATATAGTAGCCATTGCCGCAGCCCACATCCAGAACCAGTCGATGATCTAACGGACTGATATGCTTTTCCAGTCGGCTCCACTTTAAATCCGAGCGCCATTCGCTGTTGATGCGGATGCCGAAAATATCAAACGGGCCTTTTCTCCAGGGATGCAGGTCGCGCAGCAACCGCGCTAACTGCGCCTTGTCGGCCCGGGCCATATCGCCCGGTCTGCCTATTTCTATAATCGCCCGGGTAAAATCAACCACAGACGGGACGGCCCTGGGCATTGCCCGGATTATTTCATTCCATTTAGCCTGATCACCATGCGGGCGCTGACCCAGTGTCGCATTGGCCGACGCCAACAGCGACCGCACAATGGATTTTATTGACGAACCCGCTACCGGTCTGCACCGGGTTTCCGTATCCGGCATTATCTATTTAATCCCGACAAACGATGCAAAATTAAAACTTTGAAACCATTGTACAGCGCAATGAAACCCGGCTGAGTGCAGGCGGTGCAGATGAGTGTTTGCGTCGTCCAGAATCATGACCTTTTCCAGCGCCGAGCGCTTTTGACTGATTTCAAGTGCGCTGTAGCCATTGGATAATTTGAATTGTTCATGCAGCCGCTGCTGCAGGCGGGATTCGGCAGCGTCGGCGAAACTGATTTTTTCCGAGAGTATGAAGGCGCCATGGGGACGTAGCCCGTTGAATATCTGTTGAATTAAATGCGCACGAAACGCGGTATCTATAAATTGCAAAGTGAAGTTCATTACCACCACGGACGCATTGCGCACATCGACTTCCTCCACATTGCCGGCAATCAATTCAATCTGGCCGGGCGGGATAACGCCATGCAGATTTTCTCCGCACTGGTGCAGCATGGCGCGGGAATTGTCCACGCCGACAAAACGCACAGAATCATCGTCAATTCGTGCGTACATCGACAACATCAAAGCCCCCAAAGAACACCCCAGGTCGTATACACGGGTATCTGGCCGGGCGTATTTTTCCGCGATGATCCCGGTAAGCGCTGTGATGGTTTCGTAGCCGGGAACGGAGCGGCGAATCATATCTGGAAAAACGCCGGACACCGATTCGTCAAATTTAAAATCGGCGATATCCGGGCGCTGCGCGGCAAAGAGCCGGTCTTTACCACCAACCATTACACCTGCTCCAGTTCGACCAAGGTGCCCAGCGAATCTTTTGGATGCAGAAAAATAACCGGCTTGCCATGGGCGCCGATTCCCGGTTTGCCGTCACCCAGAACGCGCAGGCCCTGATCGTGCAGCTTTTGGCAGGCCGCAGCGATGTCATCCACCTCATAGCATAAGTGATGGATTCCACCCTGTGGATTCCTGTGGAGAAAGCGGCCAACAGGCGATTCGCTGCCCAATGGATGAAGCAGTTCAATTTTGGCATTGGGCAGATTTACAAATACCGTGGTCACTCCATGATCGGGCAAATCCACCATCGCGGAAACCTCCGCGCCGAATTGCTCCCGGTATAATTTTGTTGCCGCGTGCAAATCAGGAACAACGATCGCAACATGATTCAATCGGCCAATCATGCGTTAATTTTCTCCGTTCATGCTGTTTTCCCAATTAGACTAGACGGGCCGGGATTGCTTATCCGCCCAGAAACCTAGATACCAACTGCCTGGCCGCGACGGTGGGCGGAATATCGCCGCGGGCCACTTTGTCTTGAAGGATGGCCAGCAATTGCTGTACCCGTTTATCCTGTTTGAGCGCGGACAATAACAACGCTTTGGTTTCGACCCACAGCCAGTTCTTTGCCTGTTGCTGACGCTCACGGTGCAGCTTTCCACCGGCATTGAGCAATGACTGGAATTTTTTAATGGCATCCCATACCTCGCCGATATTTTTTTGTTCCAAAGCCGAACCGGTTATCACCGGAACCCGCCACTGGCGATGCCGTGGTTGCATCAATCCCAGGGCATGTTGAATATTTGCGGCCGCCAGGTTCGCCCTGGACTGCAAATCTCCGTCGGCCTTGTTAATCAAAATCAGGTCCGCCAATTCCATGATACCGCGTTTGATGCCCTGCAGTTCGTCGCCAGCGGTCGGCAGCAGCATTAATACAAATATATCGGTCATTTCCCGGACCAGGGTTTCGGACTGCCCGGCGCCAACGGTTTCAACCATGATCACATCAAAGCCTGCGGCTTCGCACAGTATGATTGATTCCCGGGTTCTGCGCGCCACACCGCCGCCGGCATCTCCGGCAGGAGTGGGACGGATAAAAGCACCGGGATTAGCGGACAGGGTGGGCATTCGGGTTTTATCGCCCAGTATGGAACCCCCATTCAGGGAGGAACTCGGGTCCACCGCAAGCACTGCAAGTTTATGCCCCAGATTAATCACAAAATTCCCCAACCCCTCGATTAAGGTTGATTTGCCGACGCCGGGAACGCCGGTCAAGCCGATTCTCAGGGCGTTGCCGCTATAGGGCATGGCGGACTGGATGAGCTGCTCTGCTTGTTCCCGGTGGTCTTCCCGGGTAGATTCCAACAAGGTAATTGACCGCGCCAGGGTTCGTCGACCCGCATTACGTAAATCGTCCATACTGATTTTTGGATTGATCCGGTTCGGATTCATTCAGCCATCCAGCGCAAATTCCAAAATAGCCTGATCCACTTCCAGTGTGGCGCCCGCTGCAACCAAAACCGCCGAGATCACACCATCATTTTCCGCACGCAGGGAATTTTCCATTTTCATCGCCTCAATCACCGCCAGTTCCTCTCCCGCCTTGACCACTTGCCCCGGTGCTGCGGACAGCGTTACCAATAATCCCGGCATGGGCGACAATAAAAATCGCGATTGATCGACGCTTTGTTTACTGGGCATCTTGCGGTGCAGCTCCGCCGTTCGCGGTGTAAACACGTGGACGCTGAGGAGATTGCCGGAGTGGGAAACATCGTAGCCATATCCATTTTTTTCAATCTGCAAACAAACCTGCTGAGCGTTAACGGCCCCCTGGTATACGGTTTGGATTGGCAGCCAGTTATCCTCAACCTGGCAGGATTGCCCGTTCAATACGACATTCCACTTTCCATCCTCGCCCTGGACCCGGGTATGGAAATTGTTCCGCCCAATCACAACCTCCCAGTCTGATTGCAGATTCCGGCCATAACCCGGAACCGGGTTAGAGACGGTGGCCGCCCGCCGGACCAGACGGTGGTGCAGCGATGCCATCACGCAAACCAGGTTATCCCGCTTTTGGCCGCGCAGCGGGGATGGTACAAATCCGTCTGGATATTCTTCGGCGATGAAATCAGTGGTCAGATTTCCCGCCTGAAATCGCGGGTGGTGCATGATGTCAGCGACAAAAGGCAGGTTGGAATCCACACCCCGTATATAGTATTGCGCCAGCGCCTGCTGCATGCTGGTAATCGCGGCCTCTCTCGACGCGCCCCAGGTAACCAGCTTGGCAATCATCGGGTCATAAAACCGGGATATGACCGATCCTTCTTCTACCCCCGCATCCACCCGCACACACTCCCCCTGTTCAGGCGCCTGATAGCGGGTGAGACGCCCCGCAGAAGGCAAGAAATTGCGCAGGGGACTTTCCGCATAGATTCGCGATTCCATTGACCATCCATTGATGACCACCTGTTCCTGCGCAATCGGCAGTTTTTCGCCATACGCCACCCGAATCATTAATTCAACCAGATCCAGCCCGGTGATGAACTCGGTGACCGGATGTTCCACCTGTAATCGTGTATTCATCTCCAGGAAATAGAAATTGCGGTCCACATCGACAATAAACTCCACGGTACCGGCTGACCGGTAATCCACTGCCCGGACCAGCGCCACGGCCTGTGCGCTCATTGCCGCCCTGGTTTTGTCATCCATAAACGCAGAGGGCGCTTCTTCTATTACCTTTTGATGGCGGCGCTGGATAGAGCATTCGCGTTCATTCAGCGTGACCACGTTGCCATGGCTGTCGGCCATGACCTGAATCTCGATATGGCGGGGCCGTTCGATGTATTTTTCAATCAATATTCGACCATCGCCAAAACTCGAAATCGCCTCGCTGGCGGCGCGTTCAAATCCGTCCAGGCATTGTGCCCGGTTATATGCGACGCGCATTCCCTTGCCGCCGCCGCCGGCGCTTGCCTTGATCATCACCGGGTACCCGATTCTATCGGCGATAGCGACCGCATCCTGTGCATCCGGCACAACTTCGTCATGCCCGGGAATGATGTTCACGCCGGCTTGTTCGGCCAGTCGTTTGGAGGCAATCTTGTCGCCCATGGCTTCAATGGCTTTCGCTCCCGGACCAATAAATACGATGCCGGCCTGGGCCAGTTTCCTGGCAAATGCGGCGTTCTCAGAAAGAAATCCGTATCCGGGATGAACCGCCTGCGCACCGCTATGCTGGCAGGCCTGGATAATATTATCGGCCAGCAGATAACCCTCGGCCGCAGTTGAACCGCCGACTGAAATAGCTTCATCTGCCACACTGACATGCTTCGCATCCCGGTCGGCCCGGGAATACACGGCAACAGATTTAATCCCCATTGTAGCTGTGGTACGCATCACCCGGCAGGCAATTTCACCTCGATTCGCAATTAATATTTTTTTGAACACCTGGTTTTATTTCATTAAAATTAAAGGGGAATATTGTCGTGTTTTTTCCAGGGATTAGACATCGCCTTATTCTCCAGCATGGCCAGAGAGCGGCAAATCCGTTTACGTGTATTGCGCGGAAAAATCACGTCATCGATATAGCCGCGCTTTGCCGCAACGAATGGTGTGGCAAATTTTCGACGATATTCCTCGGTGCGCCGGGCCAATTTTTGCGGGTCTTTGGCCTCCTCACGAAAGATGATTTCCACCGCGCCTTTTGGCCCCATGACCGCAATCTCCGCGCTGGGCCAGGCCAGATTCACATCACCGCGCAGATGCCTGGACGCCATGACATCATAAGCGCCGCCATAGGCCTTGCGGGTAATCACCGTGATTTTAGGCACCGTACATTCGGCATAGGCAAATAATAGTTTTGCGCCATGTTTGATAATGCCACCGTATTCCTGATCCGTGCCCGGCATAAATCCGGGCACATCGACGAAGGTAATCAGGGGAATATTAAAGGCATCACAAAATCGCACGAATCGCGCCGCTTTTGTCGAAGCATTGATATCCAGGCATCCCGCCAACACCATGGGCTGATTGGCCACTATGCCGATGGTCTTGCCCTCCATGCGCGCAAAACCGGTCACGATGTTTTTCGCATAGCCCGGCTGCAATTCAAACCAGTCGCCTTCATCCACCACCTTTTCGATCAGTTCTTTTATATCATATGGCTGATTCGGGTTGTCGGGCACTAATGTGTCCAGTGACTTTTCTTCACGGCTCTGGCTGTCAGCCGTCTGGCGGCGGGGTGTTTTGTCCCGGTTACTGCCGGGCAGGAAGTTAAAAAATCGCCGCGTCATCAACAGGGCCTGGACATCATTTGCAAATGCCAGGTCAGCCACACCGGACCTTGCGGTATGGGTGGCCGCCCCGCCCAGGTCTTCCGCAGAAACCGCTTCGTGGGTTACGGTTTTCACCACCTCCGGGCCGGTTACGAACATATATGCACTGTCTTCTACCATGAAGATAAAATCGGTTATTGCCGGAGAATAAACTGCCCCCCCGGCGCACGGTCCCATGATCAGGGAAATTTGTGGAATCACGCCGGAGGCCAGCACATTGCGCTGAAAAACTTCCGCGTAACCCCCCAGCGATGCCACCCCCTCCTGGATGCGGGCGCCGCCCGAATCGCTGATGCCAATCACTGGTGCGCCCACTTTCATCGCCTGGTCCATCACTTTACAAATCTTTTCAGCATGGGCTTCGGACAGGGAACCGCCGAACACGGTAAAGTCCTGGCTGTATACGAAAACCAGTCGGCCGTTAATGGTGCCATAACCCGTCACCACGCCGTCTCCGGGGATGGCCTTTTCCTGCATGCCGAAATCCGCACATCGATGCTCGACAAAGATATCCCATTCCTCGAAACTGCCTTCATCAAGCAGCACCTCGATACGTTCCCGGGCGGTGAGTTTGCCCTTGTCATGCTGGGCCTGGATGCGTTTTACTCCCCCGCCCTGCTTTGCCAGACTGCGGTTTTTCTCCAGTTCCTCAATTATTTCATACATGGGGAATTTGCGATTTTGTACTTAGGTCGTCAGCGCAGTTTCACTAAGGCTACTGCGCGGTTCGCAGCGATATTTATCAACATGCAGGGCTAGAATAACAGGCTGCAACACTTTGTTTTATATAAATTAATTTTTCCTTTTCAACAAACTGAGTATTTCCCTGGCCGCATCCGGGATGTGGGTGCCCGGCCCATATATCCCGGCCACGCCGGATTCATACAACATATTATAATCACCCGGAGGGATAACGCCGCCGCATATCACCATTATGTTATCGCATTTTTCAGCCCGCAAAGCATCCATCACCGCCGGCACCAGCGTTCTGTGGCCGGCAGCCTGGGATGAAATACCCATGATATGCACATCATTTTCAATGGCCTGATTGACCGCCTCCTGTGGGGTCTGGAACAAGGGGCCGATATCCACATCAAATCCCATATCGGCAAATGCAGTGGCGATGGTTTTCGCTCCCCGGTCGTGGCCGTCCTGTCCGAGTTTTACCACCAGCATACGCGGCCGGCGGCCTTCGCATCGGGCAAAGGCTTCTATTTGTTGCTTCAGCGTATTAAATTTTTCATCCCCGGCATAGGCCGCACCATATACGCCGCCCACCGAACGGATTGCCGCTCGATGCCGATGATATACCCGCTCCAAAGCGTCCGATATTTCGCCCACACTGGCCCGCGCCCGGGCTGCATTTACCGCCGCCTCCAGCAAATTTCCAGTGTCAGTGCCGGCTATGGCCTGCAATGCGGCCAGCGTGGATTTGACTTTTGCATCATCGCGGTTTTCCCGAACACTTTCCAGCCGTTTGATCTGCGCATCTCGCACCGAATTATTGTCCACTACCAGAATATCCACTTCGACCTCTTCATCCAGTGGATATTGATTGACACCGACAATAATTTCCTCCCTGCGATCAATCCTCGCCTGTCTTTTCACCGACGCCTCTTCAATGCGCAGTTTGGGTAATCCGGCTTCCACGGCGATGGTCATCCCGCCCATTGCCTCCACTTCATCAATTAATTTGCGCGCCTCAACCATCAGACTGCTGGTCAGGCTTTCGAGGTAATAAGCGCCCGCCACAGGATCAATTACATGACGGATACCCGTTTCGTGTTTCAGCACCAATTGGGTATTGCGGGCAATCCGTGCGGCATTTTCGGTGGGCAGCCCCAGCGCCTCATCAAATGAGTTGGTGTGTAACGATTGGGTACCGCCCAATACGGCGGCCAGGGCTTCGATAGTGGTACGAATAATATTGTTGTACGGGTCCCGGCTGGTCAGGCTCACTCCGGAAGTCTGACAATGGGTGCGCAGGATTTTTGATGCCGGGTCCCGCGGTGAAAAATGCGCATCCATCAATTCACACCACAACGTCCTGGCTGCTCTTAACTTCGCGATCTCCATAAAGAAATTCATGCCGGTGGCAAAGAAAAAGGATAAGCGCGGCGCAAATTCATCCACTTCGAGTCCGCTGCTGACCGCAGTGCGAACATATTCAATGCCGTCCGCCAGGGTATAGGCCAGCTCCTGTACGATAGTGGCGCCAGCTTCCTGCATGTGGTAGCCCGATATGGAAATCGGATTGAAACGGGGCATATTGCGGGTAGTATAGGAAATAATGTCGGCGACGATTCTCATCGACGGCCCGGGCGGGTAAATATAGGTATTGCGCACCATGAATTCTTTCAGAATATCGTTTTGCAACGTGCCGGACAACGCCGCACGGTCCACGCCCTGCTCCTCTCCGGCCACAATGAACATGGCCATTATCGGCAGCACCGCGCCATTCATGGTCATGGACACCGACATTTTCTCCAGCGGTATCTGAGCAAACAGAATCTTCATGTCTTCAACCGAATCGACTGCCACCCCGGCCTTGCCCACATCACCCGCTACGCGCGGATGATCCGAGTCGTATCCACGGTGGGTGGCCAGGTCGAATGCAACCGATAAACCGGTCTGACCACCTTTGAGATTTGCGCGATAAAATGCGTTGGATTCTTCCGCAGTGGAGAATCCGGCATACTGGCGAATGGTCCAGGGCCGGCCAGCATACATGGTGGCTTTGGGGCCACGGGTGTACGGCTCAAATCCCGGCATGGACTGAACTGTGGCAATATCTTCCAGGTCGGCGGCCGTATACAGCGGCTTGACTTCGATACCTTCCGGTGTCTGCCAGTTTATCCCATCAACGCAGCGATTCTTCAGCTCCTGTGCAGCGCGCTTTTTCCAGTGATCCAGATTGCCTGAGGATTTGCCTGATGAGTTTTTCATGTATTTTGGCAGGGATATTGCGCAGTTGATTATGCAGCGGATTTTAACGTAATTCGATAACCAGGGTTGATTGCCGGTTGCGGCGGCGAATCAGGATTTTTGGTGAGTGCGGCAGTACGCCGTACCCAACACCATATAGCGCATGGACGCCGCCATGGCGGAAGACCATCGCGCCCTTTTACGGCGTACCACTCAGTAGCGCGTGAATGGCGTGGTCGAGGTAACGATGAAATTTCGGATCATTGCCCGGCGATGCGACACAATGCCCCCAGGGTGAGTGATAAATCCTCAGCTCTGCGCCGGCAATATGTTGTACTTCAATGCGATTGTCTTGGGGGGTAAAGTACATATCGCTGTCGCAGGCGATGATGATGGTTTTCGCCTGTATAGCCGAGAGCGCCGCTTCGATATTTTTTCCATACAAGTGATTGTCGCTGATGTCGCCCAACTGCCAGGCTTTTAATTTGCAGAGTAAATCGTTGGCATCCCAATGCAAATGATCGGCTTCCCAGTGCCGCAATAATTCTTCAGCGCTGTCAAAGCCCAATTGCCTGAATAATCCCTGGCGATAAAATGTTTGCGAAAATGCCCACCCCGCATAGACCCGGCCAAATGCTTTCAAGCCTTGTACCGGCTGCTCGGCATAATCCCCGCCGTTCCACACCTGATCCGCCTGCAGCGCTGCTTTAACCCCTTCCAGAAATACAAAATTATGCACTGAGGTTTTTGCCGATGCACAGAATGGCAATATACTTTTTACCATATCAGGATATTGCGCACCCCACTGGAATGACTGACAGCCGGCCATCGACCATCCGGCCACCAGCGCTATTTGTTCGATGCCAAACACATCCGTTAACAATCGGTGCTGGGCAGAAACATTATCGAACAGCGTGACCAGTGGAAACTTCGCCCCGCCGAATGGGGCCGGGGTATTACTCGGCGATGAAGAAATGCCATTACCGAACAGGTTTATTGAAACGATAAAATGCCTGTCCGGGTCAATTCCCCGGCCTGCTCCAAAGAAACCTTCGTTTCTGGTGTGCGTACCGGTGTAGAAAGTAGGCAGCACAACCACATTATCCCTTGCCGCATTCAGGGTTCCATAAGTTTTGTATGCCAGGACAGCATTGACCAGGGTTTCGCCGTTTTGCAGCGGCAGGTTATCGATAATGTATGTCTGACAGCGCATCGGTTGAATTTACAGTAGTTGTTTGATTACCCCGGAGTGGCATGTCACCCCAACATTATGGTGATTGAATAAATCCCCTAAAAAACAGTGCCATCGGTAACCAGATTGAACGGCGGCGCGGCCCGGGGTCGTAACCGGGCCGCAAGCTCTCGTCCTGTGGCCCAGGTTCCACCCTGAAGCACGGCGCACAGTGGTAATTGTTTTGCTGATAATTGCAATGACTTGCGCACAGCCACAGCGAGTTGATCCAGCATAAACACCGTAAGCGCACGCCATTCCACTACCGCTTCGGATTCCAGACCCAGCCTTGAATTGATCAGATTCACATCCAGCGGTTGCAGTGCGCCGGTATCAACAAACAAGCCGCCATTGCGGTATTCGGGTAATCCGGTTAGTCCATCCAGATCAGTCACTTCTATTCCGGCCCATTTCAAGGGCTCGATCATTGAGTAGGTCAACCACTGCGAGAGTTTATGGAAAGGAATAATGCCTGAAGTCGCATCTTCCGTGGCGATCAGGGAATGGTACCCACAATCCCCCAGATTCACGCCGTTATGAATATGACCGCCTGGCCACATAGTGCTGAAATTTTTCAAAACCATGACCAGCACATGCGTCAAATCAAGCGACAATTTCCCACCCAATGGTGTTTTCGAAATCGCCATACATTCATCCACCAGATTACCGGGCCGGCTATAAAGATGTCCATCGGTGCGTCGGGCATGCAGCACATCTGCCAGTCCATGCAGCAATGATAATCGCCCCTCAACCCCCAGCAACGGGTTTTTATGGGAGTGCTGCATTGCAGCGCACAGTTTCTTTTGTGTTAATTGGTACAAACACTCTGCATCCATAATCCAGCCCCGGGCAGGTTCGAATCGGGCAACATGATTAAAAAACAAATCCACACTGGCGGCCGCCAATCCTTCTGATCTGGACAGCCTGGCCGCCGTTACCGGACACTGGTATTGCCACTGTCCACCCGCGCCGGCATCAAGCAGCACACTCAAAAAAACCAGGTCGATGCCGGATCGTGCCAGTTCGACATTCCCGCCATTAAAGCCCCGGGTATAGTGTTGCCACAGGCCGGTTTCACCCATTTCGAAATGACGCCAGCGGCTGTGCAGCGGAATTTTAAGATCAGGATAGTTTTTTAAACAATTTTGCCTGACCAGCGCCACCGCTCGCTGAAAATTTCCCTGATTAATTGAAAACCAGTTTGCCTGGCCAGCTTGTGCCAGCTCACCGATACGCCCACAGCGTTCGCGCACCGCCGCTGCACACAGTAGCGACTCATACACAGACAAGTTTTGGGGATCATTTTGAACGCGCGATTTTAATATTCTCCCAGCCCTCTGCCATGCGATACCTTCGTGTCGCTATCGGTAAAATAGCCCGCTGCTTTTTTGGCATCCATTTCAACTTTGGCGTCGGCCGGAATACTGTGTTCGGGGATGGCAATCCGATTTATTATTTCGATGCCCTGGCCCACAACGGCGTCATATTTCAAATTGCTCATTGATACGAATCGATCTATTCGGGTAATGCCCAGCCAACTTAGAACATCGGGCATTAACTCCTGAAAGCGCATATCCTGGACACCGGCCACGCATTCCGTTCTTGCAAAATAATGCTCTGCAGTATCTCCGCCAACCTGTCGTTTACGTGCGTTATATACTAAAAATTTCGTCACTTCGCCGAGCGCCCGACCTTCTTTGCGGTTATAGACAATCAGCCCGGCCCCACCCTTTTGCGCCGTTTCTATGGCGTCCTTAATGCCGTAAACCAGATAGGGGCGACAGGTGCAGATATCCGAACCAAACACATCAGAACCATTGCATTCATCGTGAACACGGCAGGAAAGTTTCCGATTGGAATCGGCAATGCCGGCAAGCTCACCAAATACATAGGCGGTAATGCCACCAATGGGCGGTAGGAAAACATGGATGTCCGGCCGTGTTACCAGATCCGAAAACATGCCGCCGGTTTGTTCAAACAACGAGCGGCGCAGCGAATGTTCATCGGTATTAAATCTCTGTGCGATACCGGGCAGGTACCAGACTGGCTCAATCGCTATTTTGATAACATTCACTTCCCCGGTTTCCAGCAATACCTGCCCGTCGGCAATCAGCCGTTTACCTGCAATCCCGTTGGCAAGCTCGGGAACCGATAATCTGGCCCGCGTCACCGCGATAGTGGGGCGCACATCAACACCCTGATCCAGATGCTGTTTGAACGCCTGACCCACCTGGTGTCCCCAGGGATCAATGGAGACAATTCTGGCCGGGTCGTTCCATTGCGGATACGGGCCGATGTCAATCGCGGGGGCAGTGTCGGTCAAGTCCGGCTGGTGCAACGGATCAAGGGAACCGGCTGCTACCGCCAGTGCGCGGTATACCGAATAGGAGCCCGAATAGGCTCCAATCGCATTGCGCTCACCCAAACCGGACGGTGTTGCAACGATAGGGCCTCGCACCTGCGGATCGGGCGCCCCCCATTTCACTGCAATGGGCTTCCGGGCACCCGTGGGATGGGAATTTAACGTAATATGCTTTGCTGATGCGGTGCTCATTTAAACCTTCCTGGCCACGTTTTGTGGTCGGGAATAATGTAAACGCTTTCTTCTGGCCAGGATACCCATAACTGTTGATCGGTTTTCAGGCTGACATTATCCAGATCCTTTTGCTGTTTTTGAATTTTCAATTCTGAGCCGTTTTCGGTTTCAACCAGCAGGGTGATAACCGCACCGACAAATTCTTCGCTCACTAATTTACAGGGATATTTATTCGACGATGAATCCGATTCGTCCGAGAGGTCAAGCCGGTCAGCGCTGATCACCATATCAACATGCCTGCCGACCACAAGCTCCTCACGCGCGGCATTATCGGCGACCACCAGCCCGATATTAGTATCGATAGACAATTTTCCCTCTTCGATTGTCTGGATATTACCGCTCAGAATATTATTCGAACCGACAAACTCCGCCACAAACCGGGTTGCCGGTTCACGAAAAACCTGTCGCGGCGTGCCAATCTGCTCCACCATTCCCTGACTCATTATTATCACCCGGTCGGCCATGGCGAATGCTTCGGATTGACTATGAGTAACGTATACGAAAGTGATACCCAGTTCTTTCTGCAATCTGGATAAAACCCCTTGCATGCGTACCACCAGGTTTGCATCCAGCGCGCTTAGGGGTTCATCAAGCAACAGCACTGGTGGTTCGGTAACCAGTGCTCTGGCCAATGCCACACGCTGGCGCTGTCCACCGGACAATTGCTCCACCGGGCGATGGGCAAACTCGGTGATTTCCATCCGCTCCAGCCATTTCATGGCGCGTTGTTCTCTTTCCCGGGATTTAATGCCGCGCATTTTCAATCCAAACTCGACATTTTCGATGACATTTAAAAAGGGAAACAATGCCAGAGACTGCCATACCAGCGGGGTATTTCGATCCGATGGTTTTAATTCATTGATACGATTTCCACCCAGCCGGATTTCACCCTCGCTCGGTGTTTCCAGACCCGCCAGCATACGCAATGTAGTGGTTTTACCACATCCGCTAGAACCCATGATGGCCAGGAATTCTCCCTGTTCTATAGAAAAATTCATTTTGTCCACCGCCACCGCATCACCGAAGCGTTTGACTACATTTTCGAAGACGATTTGTGCATCAGACATGGCGCAGATCAGGCAATGGAAGGTTTTTTAGGCGTGCGCAAAATAAAGAACAACTGTGCCAGAATTACCAGGGTAATGGATGTTATGAACACGAATGTACCGATGGCATTGATTTGCGGGTCAATATTTCCCTGCAAAATTTCCAGAATAATGACCGGTATGGATTTGTTCAGGCCGGATACAAACCAGGCTACGGCGAATTCGTCGAATGATACCGCCATGGTCAGGCACAGCGCGGAAATAATTCCGGGCCGGGCAAAAGGAATCACGATATTCGCCATGGCCGCCCACTCGCCAGCGCCCAGATTCCAGGCAGCGGATTCGAGGTCGGGATCCATTTGTTGCAGCCGCAAGCGGATAACGGCCATGGCAAATGGCGCGCACATAACGGTATGCGCGATAATAATCGCCCATTTCTGGCCCGATATACCTATTCTGGAAAACCACGCCAACATCGCCAGAGCCAGAATGATCAGCGGGATAGTAGGCGGCAGTAATGCCAATGCGAGATAACCGTTCTTGCCCTTGAACTGATAACGGAAATCCGTATAGGCGGTGCAAAATCCGATAAATGTTGCCAGGACGCCGGTAGTAGCGGCGACCAGGATACTGGTCTTTGCGGCATCCCATACATCGGGGTCGGCGTAAATGGTTTGATACCATTTCCAGGTGAATGAACCTAAAGGTATGGTGGGGAAGCGATCCGAGTTAAACGAAAAAACAATGCTGGTTATTATAGGGGTAAATATAAATGCGAAAACCAGCACAGCATAGCCCGGTAAAAATATTCGTGTGATTCTGTCGGACTTCAATTTACACCTGTTTTTTCTTTGCGTAGGCGAATTTGATTGCGGTAAACGCCACGATCATCAATGTAATCATCATCATTACCGCCACGACTGCGGCTCTGGGCCATTGCTGCCCGGACTTGGTTGTATCAATTATCAATATGGACAGGGTCGGCGGTTTGGACCCACCCAGATAGTATGGCGCGACAAAATCGCCAAAAGACAGGATAAAGCAAAACACGGCGCCAATTATCAGACCTGCTTTTGCCGCAGGGACAATCACCCTGAAGATTACCTTGAACCGGTCGGCGCCGAGGTTCTGGGCCGCTTCGATGAGATTTTTATCCACGCTGGACAGGGATAATGTTTGCAGAATAATCACCAACGGGAGTGTCAATGTCATATATCCCGCCATGGTGCCGAATCGGGTGTTGAGCATGGTATAGGGGCCCAAGCCGATATAGCCCAGCAGGTTATTAACCACGCCTGACTCCGCCAGAATCACGTACCACGAGAAGGTCCTGACCAGATAGCTGGTAAAAAAAGGGATGATTAGCAGGAAGATTATCCAGCGCCGCATATTGTCAGAAACTTTAAAAGCCAAACCGAATGCAACGGGAAACGCAATGCAGGTCGCTGCAACAGTAGACAACCCGGCCAGACTCAGGGTAAAAAAATAAGAATCCCAGAAATATTCCTTACCGAGCATTTTGATCCAGTTCTGCATTTCAAATGCTTCGATCATGCGATAGTTTTCAACCAGAAAAAAACTCATGGCAATCATGAACAGCAATGGACCGACAAAAAACAAAATCTGCCAGACAACAACTGGCAGCCGCCAGGTCATGGCATACAGGTCAAATTTGTTATTTTTAACGATGCTTTTGGACATTGATGGCATGTATATCAACGGCATGAATGAATGCGTGGTACAACCAAAGATGGATGGCACCGACCATCCATCTTTCTCTATCGCCGCCATAATACAAAGCCTGCGGGCAGTCCCCCGCAGCCGCCCCGCCAGACAGTATGGAATAACGTTACGTCCGACGAAAATACAGCGTAAACATACGCCAGGGGTTTAACAAAATACTCAAGCGCTGCGGCAATTCAGGCGTTTTTATACTCTGACCAGAAATCATTCCAGTCCTCCAGCGATTGTTGAACAGGAATATCCCGATAATGAATGCGGCCTTCTTTGATCAACCTTACCGGATTATTCGCGGCGCCCTCAATCTGGCCGGTGCGTTCGGCTTCCGCCATATTCAATTCACGCAATGCCTGGACGCCGGAATTTGTCACGCAGAAACCAGGGTAGGCGGCCATTTGCGCAGATCGGACCTGACCGGCCGGGGTCAACATATATTGAATGAACCTGTTTGCCATTTCAGCATTCGCCGAACCCTTGCCGATACAATAAGACTCGGTAAACTGGATGCCACCCTCTTTCGGCACCACCGAAGCAACTGGCGCACCATCTCTTTCAAGCACACCGGTTATCCAGTCGCCGATACCACACATTGCCAGCATTTCACCATTCTTCAGCGAGTTGAACGTACCGCCATAGTCGAAGAAACCGCCGACTTGCGGACGCAAACTCATGGTCGTTTGCTGTACCGCCTCCCAGGCGTCATCGTCAATATTAAACGGGCTGGGATTATTATTACCGTTTTTCAGACTCATCATTCCTAGGTTTGGAAGATGCCAGTCGAAATGCCCGACCTTGCCGGCGATCTCCGGCTTCCAGAAACACTGGTAACTGGATGCTTCTTCTGCGGTTATCGCATTCTTGTTATAGGAAACGCCAAGATGCCCGTAACGCACCATGGTGGAAAATAACTTCCCGTCTTTCCAGTGCCCGGGGAATCGGGTGAAATCCTCGTACATAAAATCATCGAATGGATAATCATCCGGGTTCAACTCTTCGATATACCCGGCAGCATTCAACTGCTGCACAAACTCGGCATCGGACAAAATAATGTCATAGGTTCCTGGCGGAGATTGGGCAATCAATCCGAGCATATTGTCGCCGCCGGCATAGTACTTGGCATTAAACTTAACATTATTCTGCGCTTCGAATTCTTCGACTATGTCTGGTTCGCCATGCCCATACCAGGCCAGCATATTGATTTCTACTGCCTGCGCCCGCGCTTTATTAGCGGTCAGTATCATCGGCATCGCCAGTGCGCCAGAGGCAACAGCACCAGATTTGATAAATTTTCTTTTGGATAAATCGGTTTTTTCAGTCATGTTGGACTCCGTAAACAGGTTGGTTTGTATGAGATGATTTCGGTTAATATTGCCGGGTATTGTTTTCCCCCGGCAATATATCCGGGAAAATATGTTCGGGTTTAAATGTCTTGAAACTATCCAGAGTTTGTTGATTGCATTGTGCCTGAATTTCCGATCCGGGCACAACGCAGGACGTCATTTTATAGCGCTGATACAGGTCTTTGGTGACTGCGTTATCTTCAATACAAACCGCTGCAATCCCCGCCACGATGCCGCCCTGGCGTTCCACCAGCCGAATCCCGGCAGTCATGGTGCCGCCCGTCTCAATCCATTGATCCACAAGCAATACCCGGGTGCCTTTTGCGAAGGCCGGCTTGCGCATTTCCATCTCCTGGGTCCGGCCCGAATAGTTGCTCATGGGTACAACATCGTAGTCCACGGGAATTTTTCCGCCCTTACGGATAGTTAAAAAGCCTTTGCCCAGCCTGGTCGCCATACCCGCGCCCAAAACAAACCCAGCGGCGTCAAAGCCTGCCACCACATCAATCTCCTGCGCGCTGAAAGGCTCAAGCAAATCATCCATCATTGCATTAAAAGAGCGCGCATTAACGTAAGCGGCAGAAGGGTCCAGCCAGGCATACTTCTCACTGCGGGAACGGGGGGCCATAAGACTCAAATACCATCGCTGTTCCCGCCTGTCATCACCGTGCTCATCGTGGTGATGCGTACTTTCAGCAACCGGCAAAACCCTGGCTTGCTTAATCAGCCGTCCCAGCCGGGATGGGTCAATGTTATAAAAATCATCGGGCAAATTAATCCCGGTCGCCACCAGTATGGCATCAAGCGAATCCACATACTCGCCAATATTCTCCGGGGTGACGCCAGACGCCAATGCCAGTGCGGTATTCCCCGCTCCCTGCCGGAATGATTTGACCTTTTCCATGCACGCCGCTTTACCCGTGGCCGTCCCCGAGGTGGTCACCACGTCCATCCACCTGGCCGCAACGGCGGCACAGTGCGGATAATCGCCTTGCTCAACGGGCCGCTGCTTTTTAAATGCTGTGCCGCCGAAGTAAATACCCTCCCAGCCGCATTCTTTTTTTATTTTGCAAATTTCCGCAGCTTCGGGCTGATCGTCCATAGCGCGCTTTTCATCGATTCTGGCGTCATCCGCCCAGTAACCATCTACCACGCATCCCTGTTTTTCCAAATCGGCCAGCACCGGAAAAGCATCCCTGGCCGTTACCGCCAGGAAGTTCACGCCCAGCCAAAGAAACGGATATTCGAGTCGAATGGCCCGAATTATGGGCAGAAATGTTTCCATATCAAAATCATGATTAATCAGAAACACACCGACTGCACCTTCCTGTAGTGCGATGCGGATATTGCGGCTGGCTTGCTCCTGATCAAGTACATGGATAACCGGTAATACCGCCGGGCCACGGGTTTTAAAATACTTTTTAAACAGGTGTCGATTCATACCCAAGTCCTACATTAAGATAGTAACGTACAAGATGGCAGGTTTCAATGCAATTTTACCTCCACGGCGGACCGGGCGGAAACCGAAATCGACGGCGAACCGTAGGAGAGCCGGGACGGTTCATAGCATAATGGCATAAATGCGGGTGGGTACAAGGAGGGTGGCTAGTTCCCTGGATAATCCCCGAAATTTAACCCTGCAAAAATGGCTCTGGGGATTGACGCGGGGGGGGGGATAGACTTTGGAATCCGTCGAATGTAGCCGTCAGTCTAACTTGGAGAAACTATCATGAATATCAAACCCATAGCCCGTGCCAGTTTGTGTGTCATCGCTCTGGCAGTCACTCTGGCCGGATGCGGTGGTGGCGGCGGCAACACCGCTAATAACAACAGCAACCTTAGAGATGCTCTGCCGGTTCCCACGCAACTGGTCAATGCGGCTACAAAAACCTCTGCAATCGCGTTTACTGTAGCGGACAAGATCGCAACCGCCGCCATGAATTCGCCCAATCGGGGCAGCGTCACGCAGCCATCGACCGAAACAGGACAAGTCAGCGTAAACGTTGACGTAGTCCATGCTGCCGATGGGCCAAGGTTCACAGTCGGAGGGGGCCATCCTTTGCCCGACAGCGGAATTACCACGACCAGGGTGAAGAGCTTCGCTGACAAGTGGAATGGCAGTGAACTGAAAGCTGACTCACAAGGAGTTTCCCACCATTACCTGATCTACTCGGACATTGAAAAACCTGCAGATACGGGGCAGGTTAGGACGGAGGTAAAACCGGATACTTCTAACAAGAGACTGCTTTCAGTTGGAGACAAAGCAACAATTAAGGGAGAGACGACGGTTCGGAGTAGTTCTCAATATGGAACGCTTACGCAGACTCTCGCGGTATTATATGCTATACGAACGGATCGTTTCATCAATAATAGAGGTGGAGGTGGATACGACCGCTTTATAAAGGAAACCAGAGGAGTGTCCGGAACTCTGAATGGTGTGTCAGGAGAATTTTATTGCGATTCACCGGTACTTGCTTGCCAGATCAAGTCTTCAAAAGGTAATGCTTACGGTATTTCTTACGACGGTTCTGTTAGTCAATTCAATGGCACTGTGACTTTTGTCCCCACATCCGAAACCAAAACCAAAATAACAAAGCCAGATACCGACTACCTTTCCCTCGGAGTGTGGGTTCTTATTCCGGCAGACCCCAAACAGGCCGGAGAATATGAAGTCGGGGTCTTCGCCGACGGCGCTGACCCATTCGCCAAGAACCGTCTTGCCGGCCTGACCGGTAGCGCCACTTACAGTGGAAATGCGGGTGGCCTGCATACCAGCGTAACCGTGGCGTCCGGCGGCGCCACCATCGACGACTTCACCGCGGATGTTCGCCTGACTGCCGATTTCGGCGATGGCAGTGCGCTGGGTACAGTGAGCGGCGCCGTGTCCGAGTTTGAGGTGGGCGGCAAGGCCCGGAATATGACCATAGATCTGGGGAGCGCCGACATCACGAATGGCGCGGATGGTGGTTTTTTCAATGGCGACACCAGCGCCGATGGCGGCTTCATCGGCAAATGGGGCGGCCAGTTCTACGGTAATGGCAGCTCGGCTACGGACGACCATCCGAACTCCGCCTCCGGCACTTTCGGCGCGACCAGCAATAGCAATAGTGGAATGGAAAGTTTCGTCGGCGCGTTCGGGGCGTATGAACAGTAGTGCCGACCCTATGCGATCCTTTCATCAGTTTGATTTGATCCGAATTGATGTACCTGATTACGCACGAAACTCATGTTGCGGAGTTTTCACCACGGCCGGTTTCGAATTCGTGCGTCTGATCCGCCGCTTTGCGGTACGTAGTGACCCGCTCAAGCGCTGTTTCGCGCTCCTTGATGCAGTTTTCCGGTGGATCCGGTAAAGGGGATGGGTGCGAACTCCGTGTATTCATTTCTCCCGGACTTGTGTGCGGATTTCTTGAATACCTTGCTATGGAATCCGGCCTCAGACTGTTCGCAACAAAATAGACTTATCCGGTTTCTCTTGTCATAGACTTGTTGTTGGTACTGTGGGGCTCGTAGGCGAGAAGCACGATAGTGTGCGGGCAAGACCGCGGACAACGCGAGCGCGTTGCGCTGTTTCTTTGCGTCGCCACGATCTCTCCTTCAAGAATCTGTCTGCACTCGGCAAACCACAATGCTTCTACAACGAGTTCTTCGAGATGACGCGGGAGACTCGGGAAGCAACCACCGCGAATGCCAGACGGTGCTTGATGCCGCATGGCAGTCGGTAGCGAACGTAGATCAGTTCCACGGGATTGAGCTTGGCGAGTTCCCGGACCCCCATTGCGGAGACGGCGCTGTGGACTCTGACGACGCCATCCAAATTGCAAAACGGTTCACGACACTTTTAGCAATGGCGTCATCATGAGGCGCTACACAATGCGCTAGCGGATTTGGTGAACGAGCTTCACGGAGACTGGCCGCCTTGACGAGCCGGAGGGCTTTATTGATAGGATGTTCGTTCTCGCTAAGGGAGGGAGAAGTTTAGGCGCGGGAAGCGCGAAAAGACATGAAGATCGTGAGGATGGCCAGTCGTCATGGCCTTCCGCCGGTGATGGGCGCTCATGCTGCGAATCATCATGAAGTGAAGTTGGTGCAATTGCGCTTTAATTTTCACATGATTGCGGCTGGTGGCAGCTGGCGGAACGCTATTTCGGATATCTTCATTGGAGTCGTCGCTTGATGGTGCGTTGGGAACATTGTGCCGCCAACTTCCCTGGATTCCTGCGCCTTGGCTGCACCGACATCCTGCTGAAACGATTTCGAGATAGGTTTATCTCAACTTTCGAAAATCACATCCAATGTAGCGTTTCCTTTTCCTGACAAGATACAGGCAAAGTGCCGGGCTCTCGTGAGGGACATTTGGAGGAGCCGCCTAGTATCCATGTAGGGCGGATGATTGTCTCTCCCCCGAAAGCTTCGGTGCTCATCTTCCACGAGAAGCACGGAATCGTACTCCCGCCCCTTGAGCTGATGCATCGTCATGACGCTGATGCGGGATGCTTCCCTGTGGCTGTCGATGATCTGGTCCTGGAGTATCGCTTCGTCCAGTGCGGCCTCGGCGCCCTCGTAGCTGCCCTTTTGCCTCCAGAGTTCCGCCAGCCGCTCTTCGATCGCTGATCCCCGACGAAGAAGGCGCAGGTATCGCGCGTGCTCCCCCGTGCGTTTGAGTTCATCGGCGGCACTGCGCTCGATCGCACGGCGAACCGCATGCCAGTCCTCTGTCGGCGATCCGACGAAGCCGACCGCGTCGACCAGCTTGAACGCGGCTGTCAAGGCCCTGACGCATTTCGTGTTCGGCACGTTGTCGTTGCGGCATTTGCCCGCCCACCCCGACAGTCGATTCGATGTCTGGATCGCCGTTTCCCTGCCCGTGGACCGGAGCACCGCGCCGACCCTCTCCAGGGCGCCGGCGAGCCTCTCGTTCTGAGGAACCACCGGCGACGCCATGACGAACGCGATGACCCGCGCTGCCAGGGCAATCTGATTCTGGTCGAACATCACATCGTGTTGGACAGGAGGGTACTTCTTGTCTCGGACGGTGAGCTCCTCTCCAAAGGAGTCCGATATCTTGCGGACCATGCGCCGATTGCGCGCTGCCACTGCCAATGACCAATCGCGATGCTCGGTCCTCTTGACCGCTTCCTTCAATGTCCAGAACAGCGCAAAGCGCAAACGCATCGCGAACTGCTAGGACTGACACTGCTTGAATACGATGTCGTCCGGCAGATCAAGATGGGCTTCCGGGGAGAGCAGGCTGCGCGCGTATCCCGCAATGCCCGCAGCCGGGCTTCGATTGTTCTCGTCCTGGAAGTCGAACATCGCCGCGTCGAGTGTGGCGGCGAAGTCCTCCAGGCGTGTCGCGCTCACGCCCCTTCGCCAAGCGTATATGCGCTGCTCGGCATCGCCGAGGGCGACGACCTCCGAGTCATCCGACAGTGCCCGAATCAGCCGCCACTGCTCGTCGTCCGTGTCCTGGAACTCGTCCACGAGGATCAGTGGATGGGCGTGGCTGAAGCACTTCCGGACGACGCCGGAGCGCTCCAGCAGGTCCGCTGCGCGGGGTGCGAATTGATCGTACGTCACCCGTCCGTCCTCCTCGAACAGACGCTCTTCTTCCACGCTCCAGTCCGCGTCCTCTAGACCAGCGCGGAAGACTGCCGCATCGTGCGCGCCGATGATCGTAAGATTTCGCTGCGACGACAGCAGATAGCCATGGGACCTGAGGATGTCCCAGGCGAACGAATGGTAGGTCCTGATCTCTACCTGCCGCGCGATCTCGTTCGTGAGGATGCTCCCGCCGCTCTCCAGAATCCGCCGGATCGCGGCGTTCGAGAAGCTGAGAAAGAGCACCGACTGCTCCGGCCGCAAGCGTTCGAGAACCGCGCGCCGGGCCTTCAGCAGCGCGATCGTCGTCTTGCCGGACCCCGGCCCCCCGACCACGAGCATGTGGCTCCTGCCGTTCAGGATGGCGCGACGCTTGCCGCAGAGGTCGAATCGGTGCTCCGGGTTGTCCATCTTTATCCATCTTCAGCGTCGGGGAGCCGATTGTCGGATGGTCGAACGTCGCCCCCCTCGTCCTCCTCATCGTTCGAGATCTCGTTCGGCAGTGCTTCGCTGATATGTTCCAGCGCCTCGGTGATGACATCCGGCAAGTCCCCCGCCGAACAGAGCTCGACAAGACGCTGGGCGTAGCCCGACCCCTTCCGGCTCTTCAGGACCTGCTTGCACAACTGGCGAACATCGTTATCCCCGTTGTCTGGATCGTCTGCGAACCGCTTCGGTTTCTTCTGATTGTGCGGATAGTCGTCCCGCTCCGACGCTTCCTCCAGAAAGTTATGGATAACTTCGATCGTCGTCTCGTCTGCCAGCAGATCCTCGATCCCGATCTGTTCGAGCTCCCAGGCCGCGTCGAAGACATCGGCGATCTCGTCTTCGACGTCATAGACGCCTTCGAACTTGATCCGCAGAGCGGGCACCACATCGTCGTTGTCAACGTCTTCGGGAGTCGCGGTCTCGTCCAACAGTTCGTTTGTCGCGGTGTTCCAGTGTTCCCTGTGCGTGCGGAACTTCGTCAACACATCGTCGTTCAGGCCGGTCAGCACGACCTCCAACTTGATTGGGATCGGATCACCGTTCTCATCCAGATAGCGGCGTTCGAAGAAGTCGTGCTCGTCTATCGGCGAGCTCCGCGACAGACGCTCGGGTCCGAGGAGGAGGTCCAATGCTCACACATCGTGGACTTCCCGACACTGTTTCCGCCGATGATCACCGTATGTCCGGGAAAGATGACCTTGCCCTTCGCAACACTGCGAAAGTTGGCGAGTTCGAGGCTTCCTATCCTCATTTTGTGATTACCGTTTGGTCAAATTTCTTCGCGTACAGTCACGACGGCCTACACCATATCCGCTCAAGACAGTTGCAGCCTCTCTAGACATTTGCTCCGGGTCGGGGACATGAACCTATCTCAAAATCGTTTCAGCAGAATGCCGAGACATCCTGACCTAATCGGTCAATACGATATGGATGAATGCAGCGGACATAAACCAAGGAGCTCTTGGGCAGAGAGACCGCCCTGACGCTGCGGCAATGATGCTCCGACTTTCTCTGCCACCTCATCCTGGGAAATTATCCATCTAATTTATCAGATAAATATCAGCCACCGATTACGGCACTGGCAAATAACGGCTGACAAAACGTGGTTCATTCCTGTTCGTTTCCGGCAATGTCTTCGAACCATATATCCGGCCGCTCTGCGATAAATCGCGACATGAGTTTTTTACAGTGATGATCATCCGCCAATATAACTTCGACGCCATTTTCCCTGAGAAAATCAATATTGCCGGCAAAGTTGTAGTCTTCTCCCACGACCACGCGCTTGATGCCGAAATGCACTATGGCGCCGCTGCACATCATGCACGGGCTTAGCGAGGTGTATAAATCAACGCCGCTGTAATCGTCGATGATGCCGGCGTTGCGCAGGCAGTCTGTTTCGCCGTGCATAATCGGGTCGCTTTCCTGTACGCGTTTGTTTCTACCGTGGGCGATGACCTTGCCCTGTTTCACCATGACAGCGCCGACAGGAGCGCCCCCTTCTTCATATCCGGCCAGCGCTTGTTGATATGCCCGGCGTAAAAATTTCCGGTCCGAATCATTCACCACGATTTTTCCTCAAATTCGATACATTCGGCTGTGGGAATAAATGCCGTCGGCACATTTTTTAACTTGAGAAAATCAATGGCCGGATTCGATTTTTCCGGCAGGCCGATGACCAAAGAACCGATCGAGAACTGCACTATGGTGCCGGCAATTAACATGTCGGGATAACGTGAGCAATACAGCACCAGCCCGGCTTGATCGCTGCGTCGGCCAGCCTGGCGAATGCACTCCATTTCCGCAGTAGCCATCGGGTTATTCAGTTCCTGGCAACGATGATACCCCTGCGCAATCACTGCTTCACCTTTCACCAGCACCGCGCCCGCTATCACCATTTCGTCAGCATGACTGCGATGCGCTTCGGCCGCCGCCTTTTTCAGAAAATTTATATGGTCCATTCCGGCCAACCTGAATAACAAATATTTGTGTAATAATTCTACCGTGATTTGACCCTGCCACAAATTAGTACAGAAGCATGAACATAACCATTGTCGATCATCCGCTCGTTCAACACAAACTCACATTGATGCGGCGAAAAGAAACCCCGACCAGCCTGTTCCGACAACTGGTAAACGAAATTGCCCTGTTACTGGGTTACGAAGTAACCCGGGACCTTGAACTTACCCGCCGTGAAATCGAGACACCCCTAGAAGCGATGGAATCTCCGGTATTGGCCGGTAAAAAGCTTTGTTTCATTTCCATACTGCGTGCGGGCAACGGTTTGCTTGACGGTATGCTCACGCTGATGCCTTCTGCCCGGGTGGGGCATGTCGGGCTGTACCGGGACCCGGCCACCCTGGTTGCTGTGGAGTATTATTACAAGGTTCCCCAGGATATCGGTGGACGGCTGGCTATAGTGGTTGACCCCATGCTGGCAACGGCTAATTCCGCTATTGCTGCGGTGCACCGGTTAAAGCAGGGCGGCGCCAGCAAATTAAAATTTGTTTGCCTGCTGGCATCGCCTGAAGGGATTGACGCTTTTGAAAAGGAACATCCAGATGTGCCTGTTTTCACTGCAGCGGTGGACCGTCAGCTAAACGACCACGGCTATATCCTGCCCGGTCTGGGCGATGCGGGAGACCGCATTTACGGTACGCGCTAACCGGATGTTGCAGAGCCACAACCATGCCGCATTTTCCGACTTCTGCGCAAACAAAATATTTCATTCCGTATCAGAAAAAGATCTTCACCGTTCAGGATTTCCCGGTGGCTGCGCTCCATCGCCATGATAATAACCAGGGCGGTCGTTTGCTGACTGAATCTGTGGATTTCTGATCTGCACTTCATAACCCGGCTGCTCCGGTTCGTCATCCAGTATTTGCGCCGGAAATCCCGCAGCGCGGATATCAAGCCCGGTGGATTCTTCCAGACGGCGGATGATATTCGGCGAATATTCCCGGGGGCCATAACGGTTTTGTCCGTCCTCGAATATCTTGACCATCACTGGCGCCAGTTCCAGTGGCACATTTGCGCGTTTTGCGACAGCGCTGAACAGGCTTATATCCTTGCATACCAAATCCATGGTGAAACTAATATCCCGGCTGCCGTTCAGAATAACCTGGCTTTCCGTTTCGTGAACAAATGAGTTTCCGGATGAAATGCGAATAGCCTCATAAGTCGTGCGCATATCCATTCCGGCGGCCTTGCAGGTGGCCAGCGCTTCGCACAGTGTCAGCAAATTTGCGGTGGCCAGATAATTCGTCACCACCTTGAGTACGGATGCCGAACCGAGCGGCCCGGTATGGAGAATTCGCCGCCCCATGGTGGTCAGCACTGGCAGCAGGCGCTCGAACGCTACCCGCTTACAGCCTGCAAAGATGGCAATGTTGCCGGTGGCGGCACGATGACAGCCGCCGGATACCGGGCAGTCCACCGGTTCGGCCCCGGTAGCTTTAACCAATTCACCGAGTCGATGCACTTCTGTTTCATCCGTGGTGCTCATCTCCGCCCAGACTTTGCCGGCACTTAATCCCTGCAGTGCGCCATCCTCAGCTTCCATTACCATGGCACTGGCGGCAGGGCTTGGCAAACAGGTGATCAGTACATCCACATTCGCGGCCATTTGCTGCGGGCTCTCGCCCCACTTTGCACCGCCCTGCAGCAATGGCTGCGCGGCCTCTTTATCAAGGTCCCGCACGGTCAGGTCAATGCCACTGCGCAACAGGCTGCCCGCCAGCTTGCCGCCCACATTACCCAGCCCGATAAAACCGACTTTAGTCATGATTACTCCAAAGGGAAATTATTAGGTTGATGGATTATTTATTAAATATGCCTGTGAAACAAACACATTCTTCACCCTGGCCGGTGTATTCTTCAATTATCAGAATCACCGCGTAAATTGCCCGTAAACGAACCGAAAAACAATGAAAAGAATATGTGTCTATTGCGGTTCCAGACCCGGCCGCCGTTCCGAGTATCTTGAATCTGCCGAAAATCTTGCGCAGGCCATGTCCGCGCGCGGTATAGGTCTGGTATACGGCGGTGCCAGCGTCGGACTGATGGGTAAAGTTGCGGATACCATGGTAGAAAACGGCGGTGAAACCATTGGGGTTATACCGCATTCGCTGTTCGAAAATGAAATTGCCCATACCGGCCTGACGCAATTGATTACCGTGGACAACATGCACCAGCGCAAGGAACGCATGGTCTCTCTGGCCGATGGTTTTATCGCGCTTCCAGGTGGTTTTGGCACCATGGAAGAGGTTTTCGAGGCGATCACCTGGTCCCAGTTGAAGATCCATGTGAAGCCAATTGGTTTGCTTAATGTTTGCGGCTATTACGATCGCCTGTCGGATTTTATCCACCATGCGGTGGGGCAGGAATTTATCAAGCCGGCGCATCAATCTTTATATGCCATCCACGAAAATCCAGATACATTGCTGGATGAAATGTATAAACAGACAGCGCGGTTTTGATTGCATCCGGGGCGTCCCTGCCATTGGCGGCCAGCATTGCTCCTGATCAGCCTGCGCCTGGAGTGTTATGGCAATTGTGGTTAAACGGAGATTGGCTTAGGGAATCAATGTATGCAATCATGCGGCGGCAAGCCAGTTTCAATTTATCATCCGGGGCGCATAAACTCACCCGAATCAGACCACGACCGGTTGCGCCAAAACCATCGCAGGCCAGCACGGAAACGTTAAACCGATCCAGCATTTGCCGCGAAAATTCATAGCTGGTCACGCCGAGCTGGCGAATATCCAGTACGATGTACATTCCGCCTGCGGCACTGTAAACCGTGATTCCATCCACGTTTTCAATACAATTAACCACAATTTCACGCCTGGCGTTCAGGCTGTTTCGCACCGCATCCGCCGTAGTGGTCCCGGATGCCAGTGCGGTTACGGCGGCATCCATAATAAATTCAGGCAATCCATACGCCATGCACATGGACAGGTTGTAAAGGTTTTCCATTAAATTTGCCGGCCCGACCACCCATCCCAGTCTCCATCCGGTCATCCTGTGGGATTTTGACAAACTTGAAACCGTCACGCAGACCTGATCCGCCCCCGCCAAACTGGCCGGACTTGCCCGGTCCCGGGGATACAACAGTTCCTGATAGACCTCATCACTAATCAGCCAGATTTCCCGTTCAACACAGGCATCAACAATGGGTTTGAGCTGCGCCAAAGAGTATATTGCGCCCACCGGATTATTTGGCGAATTGAGTACGATGGCTTTGGTGCGTTCAGTGATTGCGGTCACCACGTCGTTGGGGTCAATCTCAAAGTTGTTTCCGGCCTTGGCCGGGACGCTCACCATGGCTGCACCGGATGCGGTAAACGTGGCCGGATAGGTCAGGTAGTATGGCTCAACAAGAATCACCTCGTCGCCGTGTTCCAGGACGCATTGCGCCACCGCATACAAGGCATTTTGCGCACCGGCAAATACTGCGCAATGCGTATCATCTACGCCTTGCCCGGTTAATTCATTATGTCGTTTGGCAATGGCCCTGCGCAGCGCCGTAGAACCCTGCACCGGCGTATAGTGATGCCGCCCACTTTTTAAACTGGCGATGGCGGAATCCACGATGAGCGCATCGGTCATCTGGTCGGTTTCCTGGCCCACACTCAGAATAAGAATATCTTCCCCGGCCTCCTTCCTTGCCAGTGCCTCGTAATGGACATCCCAGGCATCCACACTTTCGCCGCAGATTCGTCGGGTAAGGCTGGAAAATTTCATTTTGGAGTGGACGCGACAGAGTTGTTCCAGCCAATTAGTATAGCGGATTTGCATGCAACCAGCCGTACCTGCGCCGGTTTCTGAAGCGCCGCCGCCAAATCATGGTCATAAAAGCATGGCAATTGGCACACATCAACAAAGGAGGAGCAGCCATGCAATATCAACATATCGGTTACCGGACTAGGGGGTTGCATAGGACATCCTGGCGAAATGCACCCCGATGCCCGACACCGACTCAACGTTCTTCGCTTCCGGGAACAACACGGCACCTCAACCGCCTGCGATGCCCTCCAGACCAGCCGCCGCCTACAGCAAGCCAATACCAACCCGGCGGCCTTAATCCCCCGCAGCCGCGCGAACTGGCAACCCGAACTGGTGCGCAAACTACGCCGACTGCCTTGCCCCAGTGCCTCTACCATTGGGCGTATTGATGCGCCACTGTCTCACCCGCCTCGGCGCCCGGGGCCGGCCCAAGCCCGTGCGCCAGCGCCGGAAAACATGCCTGCCCCGCCATCCCGCCTTATCGATCACCCGGAGCACCCCAGGCTGTAGACGCGCAAAAAACAGATAGCCCCCCTTCCTGTGCTACCCTCCGGCGCCATGACGTGTACCAGCAAGGCGGTGGAGGAACCAGAGTAATGAAAACTATCATCCGACCTTACGTTGCTTCCGTTTGCGCAACAGTTTTGGCAGGCATCGTCCTCACGGGTTGCGAGCCTTCTCCCGCAGACGCCCGCAAGGAGCTGACCGCCCTCGGCGTTGAGTACAGTTCGCCGTCCCTGGTCGCTGCGGCCTACCGAGGCGACGCCCTGGCGGTTGACCTGCTGCTGAAGGCGGGCATCAAACCCGACGAGTTTGGCAGCGTGCTGGGCTTGCTTGTGGCGGCGGCCAACGGGCAATCCGAGATTGTGATGCGCCTGATTGACGCAGGCGTGGATGTGAATTCGACGGACTGGAAAATGGGAGCCACTCGTGAAGTCATGAGGGCTTTGAGGCAAACGATTCCGAACCTGGAAGAGACGATGGAAGCGGGGCCATCGTTGCTGCTGGCGGCAGCCTCCGGGCATGCCGACATCGTCGAAATGCTGATTGCCGCCGGCGCGAAGGCCAGCGGGGTGACCGGCTTGATCGCGCTGGGAACTGCGGCGATGTGTCGGAGGCTGACGGCGAATTTCAGCGGGCGGGATTCAGCCAGGAATTTCCTGGAAGTTGCCGAGATTCGGCTTGCAAATCGAATTGCCAGGTTCCAAGATAGGAACTCAATAGCGGTTCGACCGGGATGAGATCGACGCTTGGGTGAAAAACAAGCAACCTGCGGCGGATAGAAAATCTACAGGGGAAACAAAATGAGTGCCTCGACAATGCAGAGTTCGAATGAAAAAACTGTTCGCCTGGTCGATTATTTGTCCCAACTGGCGACTCTGCGTTCGAAACTGATTCGTGATTTTAAAGAATACGAGAAGACCCTTTGGGTTTCAAGCATTCCGCATGAGCAAGAGTGTTTTACTCGAGCGTGGGGATGTGATGCGGAGCATGAGCCGGACGAGTGGATTGAGGTGAGAAATCGGCGGGAACCGGAATTGCCTGCCATACCCGCTCAATGCAAAGACTGGGTCATCAGTCAAACTAAGCTACTAGATAAGGGCGACTTTCCCGAGCTTCTGTCAAAAATTACTCGACAAATCAAAAATCCGGATTGGCGCGAAGGATCGGATCAGCCGAAAACAATTCCGCACACTGAACATATGGAAGATCATCCGGCGATTCAGCGTGCATGGGATCAGTATGTTGAAGGAAAGTGGCTACCCTGGATGGAGTTACATAATGCCTGGGAGAAGGTCCGCGGAGTATATTCCTCACTCTTTGCCATCCGTCAAGAGCAACGCCGCCTTGGAGAGGAATACGAACTCGTGCTCGGCTTAGGTCTGCTGACTTGGCAAACGCCCACCGGGCAGCGTGTCCAACGGCACTTAGTTGTCGCCGACGCTATTCTTGAGTTCGAAGCCCGTTTGGGCAAATTCACCGTCCGTCCTCATACCGAAGGTGCCAAACTACGGCCCGAACTCGATATGCTGGATATCACGGAACAACCAGCGAGTGCCGAAGAAGCCGCGAAGGATTCACTTTCCAAAGCCGAAGACGACCCCTGGGAGACAGGATGTGTTGAAGGCGTGCTCCAGGCCTTGGTGCATTCGATCAATTCGCAAGGCGATTATGACGATTCCCTGGAGAAGAAAGATATCCGCGCTTCATCGAAGCCGGTCGTCGAACATGCTCCTGCTTTGATTCTGCGAAAGCGCTCCGCCAAAGGTCTCACTGAAACCTTGAAACGGATCAAGGAGCAAATCGAAAAGGGCGGAGACATCCCCGGTGGACTTGCAGACCTTGCCGAGGTTCGATCTAAAAATGATCGCAAGCAGGGCGACGGTCCGGACAATCCCAATGTAAAATTTGATGGAGAAGTATTTTTCCCAAAGCCTTCGAATGATGAGCAACACCGCATCGTGGATAAGATTTGTGCGGCAAACGGCGTTCTGGTGCAAGGACCGCCCGGCACAGGGAAATCTCATACCATCGCGAATCTGATTTGCCATTTGCTTGCAACGGGACAACGAACGCTGATCACAGCGAAAGCATCACGTGCGCTTCAGGTTCTTAAAGGGCTTGTTCCAGATGAATTACGCCCTCTCTGCATCAACTTGCTTGGCAGCGGACTCGAAGAGCGAAAATCTTTAGAGTCCAGCGTTGGAGGCATTCTCCGCAAAAATGGGGAATGGGAAGAAGATCGCGCCACGCGAGAATGTGCGGAACTTCAAGAGCGCCTGCGAAAGCTCCGGGAAGAAAAGACCAAGGTCGACCGGCGGCTCCGTAACATCCGAGAATCCGAAGCGCATACGCAATCCATTGCAGAAGGAGCCTATCAAGGGACAGCGGCCGAAATCGGCAAAGCCGTGAGCGGCGCCGACGCCGACTACAAGTGGTTCTTGGATTCGGTGCCTTTGGAAAAGACCTGCCCGATATCCACAAGCGATCTGCGCAACGTTCTGGAGACTCTTCGTCGCTTTACGCTTGAGAAGCGCAGAGAATTGGATACTGTATGGTCCGACGCCTTGCCGTCCTCGGAATGCTTTGCCGATCTGGTGAAGAACGAGACAAGTGCGATTGAACAACAGGAAACATCAACAGCCGGAGCCGATAAACGTTTCGCCGATTTGCTGGCAAGCAACGCTCCATCGACCATCGAAGCGATTCATGACGCTCTGTCCGATTTCCGCGACACTCAAAAAAGGTTAATGGCGATGGCGATTCCGGATCCGTGGATGAATGATGCCAAGCACGATATCCTGGGCGGCAATTCGTCCCAGTGGCACGCACTACTCCGTGCCACGCGATACACCATTACATCGGTCGAACCTCACGTTGCAGTAGCGGATGACACCCCGATTAATTACCCGGATGCCTGCAACGTCGGAGTGCTACGTACAGATGCCATCAAGCTGAAAGAGCACATGGATAATGGCGGGAAATTGGGTTGTGGCGTATTCCGATCAAGACCCGTAAAAGAGCGGATTTATGTGATCAAGTCTGTGAAGATCGGCGGTCGTCCTTGCTCGACAGCCGAGCATTTCTCAACCCTTGCCAATGTGCTGCATGTTCGCATCGAATGCGAGAAAGCCGAGAAAGCATGGGGCTTTTGGAAGGATCGATCTGATAAGGCGCAAGAAACTTACGCTCTGCAACTGGCTAACCTCAAGTCACGGAGCAACGCACTTGAAGACGTTTTGTCGCTTGAAGAAATTATTGGCAAGTGTCGTGAAGCAATACAAAGATGCCCAACAATAGAAGCACCCGTATGGGCGGATGAGTCCCAGGTTGAAAGAATTATCCTGTCCTGCCGTCTTGCATTGGCTCTTAATCTGCAGGCAGTTGCCGAGAAGGAAATCCTGCGTGTTGAGGTTCCGGTTTCTTCCATAGCCGCCAAGATCAACGCACATCCGGAAATGAAAAAATTGCTGTTAGCGATTCGTGACCGCAATGTAGATGGATTCGCACAGAGCACAAACAAGATCCAAGATTTGGAGGAGGAGCGCCTGCGCCTCTGCAAGGTCGAAGAATACCTAAAGAAATTACGCCACACGCACACGCTTCCGCGCCTTGTGGATTGCTTGGAAGCCACCTGCAATGAATCATATTGGGAAGATCGAATTCAACATATTGGCAACGCCTGGCATTGGGCGCAAGCGCGATACTGGATCGAGGACTACATCCGGCAGGAGGATGCTCCGGCTCTCGACAAGCGCGCCAAACAAATCGAGGACGAGGTAAACGGCATAATCGCGAAACTTGCTTCGCTTCATGCGTGGTCCTTCTGTTTCTCACGACTCAAAGAAGACCATCGCCGCCACATGGAGGCTTGGCAACTGTCCATGCGGCAGCTTGGTAAAGGAACAGGAAAGCACGCGCATCGCCATCGCCGTGAAGCCCAAGGGCATCTGAATAAATGTCGCGAAGCGGTTTCGGCCTGGGTAATGCCGCTTCATCGTGTTTGGGATACAGTGGATCCTGCGCCGGGTATGTTCGATGTGATTATCGTCGACGAGGCTTCACAATGCGGTTTCGAGGCACTCCCACTGTTTTATCTGGGTAAGAAGATATTGATTGTTGGCGACGACAAGCAGATCAGTCCGGAAGCAGTGGGCGTGAATCACGATGCGGTACATCGTCTAATGGAAGAGTACCTTCACGATTTCGACTTCAAATCTACTTTCGATATAAAGAGCAGTTTATTCGATCACGGAAGACGTCTTTATGGAACCCGGCGGATTACTTTGCGCGAGCACTTCCGCTGCATGCCTGAAATAATTCGGTTCAGCAATGGTCTTTGCTATTCGGATACACCGCTGATTCCATTGAGACAGTATGGGCCGAACCGGTTGCCACCGCTGGAACATGTTTGGGTGAGTGGGGGACATCGCGAAGGTACCAACAATTGGACGATCAATCGCCCGGAAGCCAAAGCCATCGTCGTAAAGATAGCCGAGCTGTGTGACGACCGCCGATACGATGACATGTCGATTGGCGTGGTTGTTCTTCAGGGAAAAGCACAAGCTCCGTTGATCGATGCTCTATTACTTGAACGACTGGGCGCGGAGGAAATGGAGCAGCGACATTTGGTTTGCGGCGACCCCTACAGTTTTCAAGGCGACGAGCGCGACATTATATTTCTGTCGCTCGTTGCGGCCAGCAATATAAGAATCGGCCCTCTCACGAAGGCAGCCGACGAGAGACGGTTCAATGTTGCAGCCAGCCGCGCCCGCGACAGGATGATTCTTTTCCATTCTGTCACCCGCGATGAGCTCAGCACTAATTGTCTCCGGCGCAAGATTCTTGATTTCTTCGAGAAAACAAAGCCGCAACAGATTGCTAAAACTAACCAGGATGCACTTGAACGGCGGGCGGTACAGGACAATCGGGGCGTTGTAAAAGCACCTGCGCCATTTGAAAGCTGGTTCGAAGTTGACGTTGCCCTGGAACTGCTTCGCGAGAATTTTGCTGTACAGCCGCAGTACGAAGTCGCTGGAAAACGGATTGACCTCGTGGTTGAGGGAGGACAGGCGCGGCTGGCCGTTGAGTGCGATGGTGATTACTGGCACGGGGCTGATCGACATGAAGACGATATGCAGCGTCAGCGGCAATTGGAGCGTTGCGGATGGGTGTTCTTCAGAGTCAGGGAATCGGCGTTTTACTCAAATAAGGTTGGTACCTTGAAGAATCTTTGGGATGCGTTAGAGGAAAGAGAGATTTACCCGCAGCATATCGCCGAGGATATAAGCACATCCGATCTACAAGATAAACCGACCGAGGAAGCGCCCCTAGAAAACGAACCGGCTGGCCCCATTCATGAGCCGGCAGTCGATATCAAAGTCGAGGTTGAGGATACGGTAGTTTATGTGGATACTGAAAATCCACAGGACGAAAAGCAGGCATTAATAACTTGCGAAAAATCGAACCCGGAATGGGGTTCCATCAATATCAACACGCCAATTGCAAAAGCGTTTATAGACGCGACAGTGGGGGCCACCGTTGAGGCAAAGTTGCCCAAAGGAACGGTCTCTCTACTCATCAAAGACATTATTAAGAAGCTTACCTAAATACTCCGTAATTCCTCGTTGGCTATTACAAGAAAGTTGGTGCATCGGCATGGGGGACCATATAAAGGTAAACGTGGCTGGCGCACCGGCGTGATATTCAGCACCAATATGCGTATCCGGGAAAAGGTGTAGTCGTGATGAAAAACCGGTGCATACGGTGGTGATGGTCAGGCCGTTTGCGTTGGGGGCGCATGAGGTGACGTTCGCGGAGTATGACCGCTTTGCGTTGGCGACGAGGCGGGCGTTGCCGGACGACGAAGTGGGGCCGGGGTAACCGTCCGGTGGTCAACGTTACGTGGGATGATGCGACGGCGTATGCGCAGTGGCTGTCGGCGGTGACGGGGGAGTCGTACCGGTTGCCGAGCGAGGCGGAGTGGGAGTACGCGGCGCGGGCGGGGACGGAGACGGCGTACTCCTGGGGTGACGAGCTTGGCACGAACAAGGCGAACTGCGACGGCTGCGGAAGTCGGTGGGACGACGACGAGGAGACGGCGCCTGTGGGAAGCTTCGCGCCGAATGCTTGGGGCCTGCACGACATGCACGGCAATGTATGGGAGTGGACGGGGAATTGCTGGAACGAGGGCTATGCGGGGGCGCCGGCGGACGGCTCGGCCTGGACGGACGGGCACTGCGGGCGTCGCGTTGTGCGCGGCGGTTCCTATCAGGGCCTGGGTAATGTAATTGTATGGCCTGGGGGTCGCGTTGCGCGCGGCGGTTCCTGGCACACCAGTCCGAGTTTCCTCCGCACCGCGAATCACAGCAAGGGCGTCACATGGGCATCTTCATCAAGGACGTCAGCTACAGCAGCGGTTTTCGAGTGGCGCGGATGCTTACCCCTTGAGTCTTCGCCTCTTTACCTCTTTTCGGGGGGTTCCAAGGAGGCTTGCCCCCTTTCTGAATTGTTTTCCAATTTCCGCATTTTGAGGGCCTTGATGAACGATTCGGGCAACAAGACTTCCACGCACCGCAACAGCGGCGCCGCGCGGCCTGGCGCAGCGGTCGAAACCGGTCCGGCGCTGGAGTCGCACTACCGCTTTTTGAACTGGCTGATCCCCGCCGTGGGGTGCTTCCACGCGCAGCCAGAAATTCCTGCTGGGCGACCGCATTCAGACATCGGCCCTGGACGTTCGCGAACGATTGATTGAGGCCGCCTGCACGAGACGCCGGGGCAGCCATCTCGCCCAGGCCAACCTGGGCCTCGGGAAGCTCCGCTTCCTGTGCTGACTGGCCCGGGATCAGCACTGCCTGAGCCGCCGATGGCAAGGGTGCAGAGCAAGAGGGGCGATACCGGGTCGAATCTCTCCTGCTATCCGGCACCAAAAAGGATATGTATAGTTGTGTGCGCCGGGTCCTGCGCTCGCTATGCCCGCTCGCTATGCCATCGGGCGCCGCAGCGCCAACGGATTGTTTTTTATGACTTCCCTCCGGGCCGGGTCTGGTGGCGCCGGCACTGGGCGGAAAGGATGGCCGCACACCTGTCAGGCGACAGCGAAAAGATACTAAAAACCATGGACGAAACAAATTACAAACTGTTGGCGGAGAAGCTCTATCCCGGGAAAAGTTATCCCGGCGCTACCGGATTGCTGTTGTTTCCCGACAAAGAACCTGTCATAAGGTGACAAACTCAAGGACATCCTCGACAGGTTGGCATACCTGAGCGCATGGCAGGCGATTGAATTGCGGTCTCCCCAGGAAAACTGCGATGAGATCAGCCGCATGTTTGCCGGCCCCCGACTCCCCGCAAGCTGAAAACGTCACCAGGGTCAAATCGCCAAAACCGCCCGCCACGGCCTGCCGGAACGCTTGCTGATGAACGTGGCATTGATATGTGTCGCGAACAAAAAATGGCCCTGTCGCCGGCTTCCACCGCCCTGGCAGACTGGCTGGTGCTCTATAACACCGAACGACCGCACCGCCGCTGCAATCTCTGCTTCTTCATCACCCACTGTGCCATATGTTATGGGCCCATACAGGCACTGGTTTTGTCGTTGAATTTGCACCATACTTGGCCCTGGTCAGCACAATCTGCGGCAATGTCTCACCCCTATCAGCGCCACATCGACGCCCTTATCACCAATGGCAACCGCGTCCTGCTGGGCAAGGAAAGCAAAATCAGGCTGTCACTGGCCGCGCTGTTTGCCAATGGGCATTTGCTCATTAATGATTTACCCGGGGTTGGGAAAACCATGTTGGCCAACCTTGTCGCTCGCATGATCGGGCTGGATTTTCAGCGCATTCAGTTTACCAGTGACCTGCTGCCGGCCGATATCACCGGGGTTTCTGTATTCAATCAACCACATTCAACATTCGAGTTTCACCCAGGACCGATATTCGCGCATTTGATTCTGGTGGATGAAATAAACCGGGCCACACCCAAAACCCAAAGCGCCCTACTCGAAGCCATGGAAGAAAACCAGGTATCCATAGACGGCGAAACCCGCCCGCTTCCCAGCCCATTTTTCGTCATCGCCACCCAGAATCCAGCCGAACAAGCGGGTACATTCCCGTTGCCTGAATCCCAACTTGATCGATTTTTGCTTTCCATCGAATTAGGCTATCCCGACCATCAGTCCGAGCGCAGAATGCTGCAGGAGCAGGACCCGAGAATCACCCTGAACAGTATGGCGCCAGTGATTGGTAAAGATGATTTATCCGGGATTCAGCAAGGCGTGAGTCGCGTCCATGCTGCCGGACCATTACTTGATTATTTGCAGGGGATTGTCGAATACAGTCGAACCAGCCAACGATTCATCAACGGTTATTCTCCCCGGGCCGCCATGGGAATCCTGCGTGCGGCCAAAGCCTGGGCATTTATAGCGGGCAGAGATGCGGTGATTCCCGAGGATATTCAGGCGATCATTCCCGCCACCCTGCACCATCTACACGCCAGCGCCGGAAAGATCAGTGCATCGGCAGATATTCTGGACAACGTTGCGATTCCCTAGCCTGCAAGCCCATAAACCGCGGAGACGCCAGCGACTGCTAAATGGCCGTCTGATCAATAGCCTAAGGCAATCCTTCAGCCGAACAGCACAGGTGGATGCGGCGGGGGAAATCACCATAACCCCGAAACAGATTTATATTCTGCCTACCCGTTTCGGCACAGGCTTCGCCCTCATGATAGTCGCCATGCTGATTGGTTCGAATAACTATGGGATAAATCTCGGTTTCATGCTGACCTTTTTATTGTCCGGCATGGGGCTGTCCGCAATGATTCAGACCTGGCGAAACCTGGTGCATCTGGAGATTACACCAGGTCATGCAGAGCCGGTTTATTGCGGTGAAATGGCGGAATTTTTTGTTTATGTGCATAACCGGCGACCGGATAATCGTTCCGCCCTGCAATTAAAAGTCGGCGAAAACCCGGTTGCTTTTGATTTGGCCGGGAATCAGGGTTTGCGGGTGAGTTGCCAGATTCACACCGCCAAAAGAGGGTTGCTTTCGCCGCCGCGCTGGACGGTATGCAGCTATTTTCCCCTTGGATTGTTTTGTTCGTGGGCATACTTTAATACCATGACGAAATGCCTGGTATATCCCAAACCCGCTGCGGACAGTTCGCTTGACGCACTATTCCGGCGGCAGATTGGAGATGACAGGAAAAATGACGATAACCTGGATTTTCAGGGGCATCGAAAATACCGGCCCGGAGACGCTCCGCACCGGATCGACTGGAAAGCGCTGGCCCGTGGTCGTGGTTGCCTGGTCAAGCATTTTGCAAAAAATGGCGATGATAATGCTGTCTGGCTGGAATGGTTTGATGTCATGGCGGATGACGTGGAGCAGAAATTGTCCATTTTATGTCGTGCGGTGATAGAACTGTCCCGATTCGATTCTCCATTCGGGCTGTCGCTGCCGGGGACCCGTATTGCGCCTGATTGCGGCCCTGAACATAAAAAGACCTGCCTCACAGCGCTGGCGATTTTTAAATGAAAAATCAACTGGACAATGTCAACGCCAGCACCCGGCAAGTTGTCCGGGCGGCATTATTGCTTGCCTTGATTGTGGCGCCGCACAGCCTGAATATTCACCACACCACACTGCTCGCCTTTACCTTCATCGTCGCATGGAAACTGTTCTCCCAATGGCATCGCTGGATGGCGCACCGCTGGCTGGCGGTAGTGCTGGCGATCATCGGCTTTTCAATCTCGATATGGCAGTACGGTCCACCCATTGGCCGCGACCCCGGCGTCAGTTTCCTGATAATACTGCTTGCACTGAAGATGCTGGAAAGCCGGACTCGACGGGACGTTCGCATGGTGTTACTGCTCGGTTATTTTATCGTCATAACCCACTTCCTGTATTTCAATGGTTTGCCCATGGTCGCATTCCTGTTTGTAATGGTTTTTGCCCTGACCTGGTCGATGATCCAGTCAGGCCATGTGGCCGCCCGGCCGCACATTAAAAGTGATATCCGGCTGGCCGCAAAATTGCTGGTACAGGCCATACCCTTCGCATTACTGTTGTTTTTCCTGTTCCCGCGTTTTTCCGGCGCACTGTGGCTGCTGCAATCCCGCTCCGACCAGGGCACTACCGGCATGAGCGAAACCCTGACTATGGGCGCTATTGCAGATCTGGTTGAATCCGATGAAATTGCTTTCACTGCCACTTTCCCGGATCAATTGGTGCCGCCCGCCTCTGCTCGATACTGGCGCGGGGCGGTGCTGTGGGATACGGATGGTAGAAAATGGATAAAAGGACCACCCACCCATGCATTTAATCAACCCGTTCGGATAAACCTGATAAACACGGGTGATTCGTACCAGCACGAAATAGCATTGCAGCCGAACGATAAAAACTGGTTATTTGCCCTGGATATCCCGGTCAGTCAACCGCCCGGCAGCATCTTGTCCCCAGAACTGTATTTATATCAAAACAGCCCCTCCCGTTCCCCGGCCAGTTATACCATCACATCCAGCAGCCAGTACCTGAACAAAACCATTAACCCGGCCCAGCGGCGGCGCGGCGTAAACCTCGCACCTGATACCCTTACCCCGAGGCTTGCTCAATTTGTTTCCACCCAGGTCGCCGCCTCAACCATAAACCAGAAATTTGATCCAATCCGCTATGCCTTGGGCATTCTCACTTATTTCAATCAAAATCCGTTTGTCTATTCGCTGCGTCCGCCCCGTCTGCTCAGCGATTCACCCGTTGATGAGTTTATGTTTTCCACTAAAACCGGTTTTTGCGAGCACTATGCCAGCAGTTTCGTCACACTGATGCGAGCAGCAAACATTCCGGCGCGCATCGTGCTGGGCTATCTCGGCGGAGAACACAACCCCATCGCCAGTCAAATTGTCGTTCGCCAATCCGACGCCCATGCCTGGGCCGAATTCTGGAGCGAAGAGCGCGGCTGGATAAGAGCCGACCCCACTGCCGCCATCGCACCGGAACGAATAGAGAACCCGATCGATTACAGCCTGAGCACAGGAAGCGCCGGAGCGGTCATATTCGATTCCGGCGAGACGGCCTTCTTCGGCAAACTATTGCAGCAAACCCGATGGTATTCTGCCTACGCAGCGCAACAATGGCAGCGATGGTTTGTTGGTTTCGACTACCGGCGCCAGCAATCCCTGCTTAAAAATATCGGGTTGGATACATTCAATCCGCAGGCACTGGTCGCCTTGGCATTCTTGGCCGGGCTGGTGATTTTGACCGGCAGCGCATTCCTTTTTTATCGGGGTGACCAGAACCGGCAGGACCCGGCGACCCGGCTTTATGCGCGGTATTGTAAAAAACTCGAAAAACAGGGTGTGACCAGAAAGCAGGCCGAAGGCCCGGTTGATTTTTATACCCGATGCGCGGCCTTGTTCCCCCGGGAAAAAAGCAAACTTCAGACGATAACCGGGCTTTATGTTCGACTGCGATATGGCTGTGAGCAGGATATGAATGGCGTAAAGCAGCTAAAACATCAGATTCGGGCCTTGAGGCTGCCTTGAAACAGGAAAACAGCGGTCGCCAAATCAAACCGACTGGTTATTGGAAAATGCGGTGAACCGCTGGGTCGGAGGTGTAACCGCCCCCTCGCCCGGCCAACCCAATTGACGGGTGACAGCGCCACAACGCGCCACCATACTCTCAAAATATTGATGTCCCGCTGCTCACCTGTCAAAGCACCTGGTGTTCAGATAATAGAAAAACCGCGGTATCCGCTTGATTTCAACCAGATGTCCAAACTAAAACCGAACCCTGGTCAAGGCATTGTCCATGGCGCCGATGATTTCATCCAGGTCGCCTGCGGTACAAACCAACGCCGGGCTCAGGCACAAGGTATTATTATGCTCGGCAAAGCTCCGGTTGGTTCGACCGATCATAACGCCTTGTTGCAGGCAATCTGCAACTACCCCAGCGGTTACCGATTCATCCACGGGCTGCCGGGTTTTTCGATCTTTGACCATCTCGGCGCCGGCAAATAATCCTTTACCGCGCACCTCGCCTATTACCGGGTGTTTCTCCTGAAGTTCATATAATTTATCCATCAGGTAGTCGCCCATTTTATTCACATTATCCAGGATATTTTCTTCCTCGATAATGCGCATATTCTCCAGCGCCGCGGCTGGCCCGCCGGCACATCCACCGAAAGTGCTGATATCGCGAAAATACTGCAATTTTTCGCTCGGCTCGGCCAGGAACTGGCTAAACAAATCTTCCGTGGTCACCGTAGCGGAAATCGCGGCGTAACCACTGGCCACCCCTTTTGCCATGGTAACGATGTCGGGTTTGACGCCATAGTGCTGATAGCCAAACCATTTTCCGGTGCGGCCCATTCCGCATACCACCTCATCCATATGGATAAGCACACCGTACTGCGTGCATATTTCCTGGATAGTTTCAAAATAACCTTCGGGTGGCGTAATCACCCCGCCACCTGCGGTAATCGGTTCGAGTATGACCGAGCCTACTGTATCGGGATCTTCTGCCAATATCACCCGTTCCAGTTCTTTCGCAGCCTGAACGCCAAAATCAGGGTCATTGCCATTGGGCCAACGATAGGCCAGACAATGCGGCATTTCAACGAAACCGGGAGTGAAAGGACCATATTGATCTTTGCGTTGAATCTGTCCGGTGGCGCTAAGCGCGGTGATAGTCGTACCGTGGTAGTCACGGTCGCGATAAACGATTTTGTGCTTCTTGCCGTGATTTTTCATCGCGGCAAGCTGTCTGACCAGTTTGAACCCTTTCTCATTGGCTTCGGACCCGGAGTTGGAATAATAAACCCGGCTCATTCCGGGCATTTTATCGATCAGTTTTTCTGCGAACTGCGCCCCGGGAATGTTGCCTGCCGAATTCGCGAAATAGCACATTTTCAGTAATTGGTCGTGAACCGCCCTGGCAATACTGTGGCGACCATAGCCAACGTTTACGGTCCACACTCCGCCAGACACCGCATCCAGATATTCCCTGCCGTTGATGTCGGTTACACGCAGACCTTTGCCTTGGACAATAACCATGGGATTCGCAGTCTGCATCGGCTTATGCTGGACGAGGTGATGCCAGACATGGGATTTGTCGCTGCTGACAATATCCGAACTATTCATATCACTTGCTCTATTCATTTTCTGTTACCGGTTGATCATTAGTGCCTGAATTATGATTGATTTCATACAACCCTGACCATACTCTGCACATCTGATTATGCAACAGGGCCAGTTGCGGGTAACCTGGCAGGCCATGGTAAAGGCGCTTTAATACGCAGATATTTCTTTTGACCCTCACCCTTCCCGAGTACAATTCGGTCATGGATGTCTCGCATATTTTCGACCCCCTGAACGATGCCCAGAGAGAAGCGGTGGCGGCGCCCCCGGGCCCATTACTAGTTCTCGCTGGCGCTGGAAGCGGCAAGACCAAGGTGCTTACCCATCGCATTGCCTGGTTGATCCGGGCGCACCATATTTCCCCACTTTGCATACTCGCGGTGACCTTTACCAATAAAGCATCCCGGGAAATGCGGGGTCGCATTGAAGAACTGTTAAAAATGCCGTCTGGCGGCATGTGGATGGGCACATTCCACGGCCTTTGCCACCGCCTGCTGCGCCTGCACCATGATGCGGCCGGCCTGCTGGAAGGTTTTGAAATACTCGACAGCGATGATCAGTATCGGCTGATTCGCCGGGTATTGCGGGAGCTTGAGCTGGATGAAGCCTATTGGCCTCCCCGACAAATGCAGTGGATGATCAACCACCACAAGGAAGAGGCCCGCCGCCCGGCACATTTACCCGTGGGGAATGACAGCCAGCAGCAAACGCTTTATCGGGTTTATGCCACCTATGAAGAATTTTGTCATCGATTTGGCCTGGTGGACTTTGCCGAGATTCTGCTGCGTACTCTGGAGATGTTTCGCAACAATCAAACCATCCGCGAAAATTATCAGCAACGCTTCAAGCATGTGCTGGTGGACGAGTTTCAGGACACCAACGCCATCCAGTATCAATGGGTGAAAATGCTTTCTGACCAGCATAAAAACCTGTTCGCCGTGGGCGACGATGATCAGTCTATTTACGGCTGGCGCGGTGCCCGGGTCGAAAATATATTGAGTTTCGAGAAAGACTTCGACCACGCCACGGTGTTTCGTCTGGAGCAGAATTATCGCTCCACCGGGAATATACTCAATGCCGCCAACGCGGTTATCGCCAACAACGCCGGACGCCTGGGAAAGGAGCTGTGGACGGATGAGGCCGAAGGGCCGCTCATTCGGCTGTATGCGGCAAATAACGAAATAGATGAAGCCCGGTTTGTGGTCGACCAACTCCAAACCTGGGCAGAACGGGGCAATAGACGCGATCAGTCAGCGATTTTATATCGTTCCAACGCCCAGTCCAGGGTGTTTGAAGAACAACTGCTTTCTTGTGGTATGCCGTATCGGGTTTATGGCGGGCTGCGATTCTTCGAACGCGCGGAAATCAAGGACGCATTGGCCTATTTAAGACTCATCTCTAATCGAAATTCCGACCCGGCCTTCGAGCGAATTGTAAATCTGCCCACCCGCGGTATTGGCAACAAAACCCTGGAGCATATCCGGGAGCGGGCACGCCTGAAACAAATTTCCATGTGGCAGGCGGCCACGGAAATAATTGGCGAGCAGGGACTCCCGCCAAGAACATTGTCCGCAGTCAGCCTATTTCAGGACCTGATTAATCAATTGGCCGAAGCCACCGGGGAGCTTGATCTGACCGACACCACGGATCATGTTCTGAAGCAAAGCGGTTTGCTGGATCATTACCAAAAGGGCCGGGGCGAAAAAGCCCAGGGCCGGGTAGAAAACCTGAAAGAACTGGTCAATGCGGCCCGCAACTTCGACCCGGATAACGCCGAAGAAGAAATGGATGAATTATCGCTGTTTCTTGCCCATGCCGCGTTGGAAGCCGGTGAGGGCCAGGCGGAAGAATGGGAAGATTGCGTACAGCTAATGAGTTTACATTCGGCCAAAGGCCTGGAGTTTCCCCTGGTATTTTTATGCGGAATGGAAGAAGGACTATTCCCGCACCAGCGTTCCATAGAAGAAGACGGGCGGCTTGAGGAAGAAAGGCGTCTATGCTATGTCGGCATTACCAGGGCAATGCAGCAACTCTATATTTGTTATGCCGAGGTTCGGCGTATTTACGGCCGGGAGAACTACACCAGAGTATCCCGATTTCTGTCCGAGATTCCAAAACAATACGTCGAAGAAATTCGGTCGGCCAGTCTGAGCCGACCGCTTTATCGCGGCGGCCCGGGCGCAGACCGGGGTATTCCTGCTGAATTCAATGGCTTGAAACCGGGCAAACTGGTGCGCCATACAAAATTTGGCGAAGGGACGGTCATTAATCTTGAGGGACAGGGTGCACACGCCAGGGTACAGGTGAATTTCCCGGACGCTGGCCAGAAATGGCTGATCTGTGCTTACGCCAATCTCGAATCAACCTAGCATTTTAAACCTAGCATTTTACCAGGAGCTAGTATTCTGCCAGGCTGATTTTGTATTGGCCTGAATTTTGCTGGAGTCGCTGTGTATTGCGGTTCAGGGCGCTTTGCTAATCACCTGATTGGCCCTGGTGATTGCCCTGGAGTCATTCGATGACAGGAAATGCCCTGTTGGTTGATTATGACTGGTTTCATCCGTATGGGCCGACTCAATGGCGGCCATCCAGTGAAAGCAGGGATGATCACTCTGATAGGGACGCAACGGCGCTGTGATCAACTCGGGATACTCGTAGAGCATTTCATCGGTGACTGGAATAAATACCTTGTGTTTCATTTCTATCGCCCCTCAATTTATCTGGCCGGTTATTTGCCGGAACCTTAATAGCGCGTGATTACACCCTGTGGACATGGTATCCAGCGGGGTAACTAATGGTAATTTAATGGTAGTCCCACTGGCATAAACCCTGATTATTTTTTCGCTATTTCAATCCGTTATACTTCTCATTCATACAAACACTACCGGGAGATTCCTTAATGTCCAGAAACATTGCCATTGTGGAAGATGATGCCGACCAAAGGGAAAACTACTGCGATGCGCTGTCGAGCCAAGGGTATACCGTGCAAACCTATGCCAACAAAATTGAGGCGTTAGACGGGTTCACAAAATCCTTGCCCGATCTGGCCATACTGGACATCATGCTGGAAGGCGAGATGGATGGTGGATTTGACCTTTGTCGGGAATTACGCCAGAAAAGCCCGAAAATGCCGATAATATTTTTAACTGCGCGGGATAGCGATATTGATCGGGTTTCCGGACTGCGGCTGGATGCCTGGGACTACATTACCAAACCCGTGAATCTGCAATTTCTGGCGGTGCGGGTTTCTTCATTGTTCCGCATTGCAACTTCCATGCACAGCGATTCAAACCGGCCTTCCACACTGATACTGGGCGATCTTGAAATCAATCAAAACAGCATGTCGATTAGCTGGCGGGGGCATTTGTTGAGTTTAACGCTGACCGAATTCTGGTTGATTGAGGCGCTGGCGCGAAACCCGGGGCATGTCAAAACCTATGCGGCATTGATGCAAACTACACGACAAAGTTATGTAGAGAAAAATACGATCAACGGCTACGTCCGTCGAATTCGCAAAAAATTCAAGGAAGTAGATGATGATTTTTCAATGATTCAAACCGTGTTTGGCGTGGGATACCGGTGGCAGCCAGCCTGATTCCGGGACGGATTCTCATGCTGCAAATCGCACCAGAAAAATTATGTTGAAGCCACTGCGCACCCTCAGTATTCGCTCCAAACTGCTGTGGATTGTTTCGTCGCTGCTGATCATCCCGTGGATGGGATACTACTATGTACTGGAGACGCAGCGATTTTTAGTGCAGGGGCAAAAAGATGCCTTGCTTTTGACCGCCAATGGCATCGCCACCATTCTTAATGACCGCTCAGAATTATTCAATCCCGAAACCGGCGTACCCGAAGTGCTGGGAAATGAAAACGATCTGTATGCGCATGAACTCGACAATCTGATCCAGCTTGACGGCCAGCTGGAAGACTGGGAGTCAGTCCAGCAGTTCGCCAATTATTACACGGGCGATGAGTCGTTCATTTGTAAAAGCGATTATGACCCGGACTCGTTTTCGCTCAAAAGCATCATCGGTTATTACGAACAGTATTTATATGCGCTATTTGAAATAGACGATGATCAACTCGTCTATCGCGACCTGGAAAGAATATCCCTGAACACCAGTGACCAGATAAGAATGCTGATTCAGCTTCCTGACGGCACTTTGCAGCACTATCTTCTGGTGGCGAGCAAACCGGGAAGAATGAGCATCTTCCTGGTTGATGAACAATGGAAACTGCCGCTGCAGGGCGATGATGTCACAATATTTACCGCTGAACTTGCAGAAACCGAAAGGGGATATCAAATCGAACTGCGTATACCGCGGAACGTCATCGGCTTTCGCACACGCATCGGATTTTTTGCGGTTGACGTGGATAACAGCCACAGCCGTGAAATCATCGCCACACTATCGACTTCGCCGCAGATTTCCGGAGAGCCGGCGCAAATTTTAATCACCTCGCCCGAATTGACGAAAATCCTCAAAGGCCTTGACCGGCCCCAATCGCGAATCTGGATTCTGGACAAATTACAGCGGGTGCGCGCCGTGGTGGGTGGATTATCCGCAGCCCTTCCCCCGGAACCTGCCCTGGAGGAAGAGGGTAATCCGCTGATCCGGTTTATTCAAAATATTCAGGGGCATATCGATGCGTTATTAAAGCGCCCGCCTGAGCAGTTTACGGACATATCACCCCAGGTCACCCATCGCCCGGATAAAATTTTTACGGCGATTCTCAAAGGCACGCCGCGAGTAGAGGAGCGGCTTTCTGTGGATGGCAAGGCGCAGATTGTGGTGGCAGGCTACCCTATCAAATCCGGTGACGAAATTCTCGGCGCGGTCATCGTGGAGCAGAGCAGCCATGCTATACTGGCACTGCAATACCGGCTGCTGCGCAGCATGACTCTGGTAACGGTGCTGGTATTTTTCTTCATATTACTGGCATTGCTTCTTTTTGCCTGGCGGCTCACGGCGCGAATCCGGCGTTTATACAATACTACCGAGCAGGCCATCACCACCGAAGGCCGGGTGATTGAGGATCGAATTCCCCAGCGAATTTATCCCAAAGACGAGCTCGGCGACCTCGGTCGCAGCATAGTCAACATGCTGAATCGGCTGTCCGGTTATACGAGATATCTGGAAAGCATGCCCGATGCCCTTGCTCATGAACTGAACAATCCGCTGAATGTAGTCAGCTCTTCCCTGGAAATTCTGGGCACGGATGTCCCCGATATTGATCAAAACAAACACATGCAGCGCGCGCGCAACGGGGTCAATCGGTTGCGAATAATTTTGACCAATCTGACCGAAGCGGCAAACCTCGAAGAGGCGATGCGCGGTGAAACCAAAAAACCGGTCAACCTGCCAGGATTGATTACCGAATTCGTTGACGGTTATCGAACCAGCCACCCGGAATATGAGTTCCTGCTGCAAATCAGGGCGGCTCCGCTCATCGTCAATTGCAGTCCCGACCATCTTGCGCAGATGTTGGACAAACTGGTCGATAACGCCGTTCAATTTAGCCGGTCTTCCGCACCCATCATCGTCAGAATCACACAAAACAGTGACAATGCCGAAATTACCGTGCTCAATCAGGGGCCGGATTTACCTGAGAAAATCAGCGGCCGGCTATTCGACCCGATGGTGTCCTATGGAAAAACTGATGCCCAATATTCGCATCTGGGTCTGGGGCTTTTCGTGGTGCGGCTCATCGCAGAATATCATCAGGGCACATGCTGGGCCGAAAATCGCAGCGACCAACCGGGGGTGGCTGTAACCGTGTCGATACCGCTCAGTACGGCGCCAAAGTGATGCGTATCATGAAACCCCGGCGCTAATACCGGCAAAACCAGGATTGGATCGCGGTATTCCGGTACGGTGCCAGAATCCACTGACTGCCCGGCAATAACCTGACCTGTGGCCGGGTCAGGTCAACGTTTGCAGAACGATATTTCTTTCCATGCCATTTCGCTGTGATTTCCGTTCCCTGTCGGCAATTATTTTCGGCAAACAGCGCGCAATAAGCATACCCGCTCTGGGCGAATCGGTGGACCTGTCCGGGTCTGGATAAACCATGGCAACCTGCAACACCGGATTTTTCCATCCGGCGCTGGCGCAGCAGTTGCTGTTTTTTATTCAGCTTATAGATGCGCACCTTGCCATGATCATCCGCCAGCACCGACCCGGCAGTTCCATAAATCAGCCCGCAAATCAGCCCGAATCCCATCGCAGCCACAATGCGCCGCAAGCTATTTTCACCAGCCACCCAGTCTCCACTGCCTCAGGTTTTGCAAATCGCCGACTTCGGATTCATCTGAAGCCCAGATAGTATGGTTACTATTATTTTGATATATCTCGGTAAACCCATTGTTTCTTCGCACCGTCAGCCGTTCCAGCCGACCCGCTATGCGCGTCTCTTCTATCTGATATTTATCATTTGTTTCAATTGTCAGACGTTCGGGCAAGAGTCGTTTATTTTCCGATGGTTCATCCTGGGCACAGGCTGCTGAGATTGCCCATGCGAACGCGATAAGGTATGCGAATCCATGTTTGATGGCTGTTTCAGGTATGGTTTTGAACAAGGTGCCGTTTTTAATAGTAATCATGAGCATGGCCTGGTTGAAATAGGAATAGAGGGTTGTGACTTACCGATGGATATGACCTGCGAACTGGCGATGGTTGCATCCGCAGGTGATAATAACATGATTGTTCGGCCGGGTTTCAACCGCAAACAACCCCGGCAAACTGGGTTTGCGCGATTCTTTTGTGTAGACTGGCTGCGCATAAATAATCGCGCCATAAAACAATAACGGCGGTTTTAACCATGCTCCAGTCTGAAATCTGTATTCAATGATTCGTGTCGAAAACTTATCGAAACACTTTGGCGGCCTCAAAGCCGTGGATAATGTTTCTCTCAGCATCGCCAAAGGATCCATTACCGGCCTCATCGGCCCCAATGGTGCCGGCAAAACCACGCTTTTTAATACCGTCGCCGGACTTTATGCGCCGACCTTCGGGTCGATTTATCTCGACGGCGAGAATATTACCGGGCTGAAACCGCATCAACTTTTTGCCAGAGGCCTGCTGCGCACTTTTCAAATCGCGCACGAATTTTCGCGCCTTTCGGTGCTTGAAAACCTGATGATGGTGCCCCGGGGCCAGTGCGGCGAAAACCTTTTCAATGCCTGGTTTAATCGCGCCCAGGTGGAACGGGAAGAGCAGGCCATCCACGAAAAAGCGAAGAAAGTAATGGACTTTCTAAACCTCGGTCATGTTGCAGACGAACTGGCGGGTAATTTGTCCGGCGGCCAGAAGAAGCTGCTTGAGCTCGGGCGCACCATGATGGTGGACGCAAAAATTGTATTTCTCGATGAAGTCGGTGCGGGGATTAACCGCAGTCTGCTAAGAGAAATTGGCGATGCCATCGTGCGATTAAATCAGGAAAATGGTTATACCTTTTGCATGATCGAACACGATATGGACTTCATCGGGCGTATGTGCGACCCGGTCATCTGCATGGTGGAAGGCGCCGTGCTGTGCCAGGGCACGGCCGAAGAAATCAAAAACAACGAAGAAGTGATTGAGGCTTATCTGGGCCGCAGTTTCAAACACAAGGAGGCCGCCGCATGAGTTTTCTGATTGGAGAGAATATGGTGGGTGGCTACGGCGGCGCCGATATACTTCGGGGCTGCACGGTGGAAGTGGATGAAGGCGAAATTGCCGTCATTGTGGGGCCAAACGGGGCCGGCAAATCCACCGCCATGAAAGCCATGCTCGGAATGCTCAGGCTTAAATCCGGCAGTGTCAGATTGCAGGATCAGGATATTTCCCATTTGTCGACGCAAGATCGTATTGCCCGGGGTATCGCTTTTGTGCCGCAGACGAATAATGTTTTTGTCAATATGAGTGTGCGGGAAAACCTGGAGATGGGTGCATTTTTGCGTGATGACGATTTTAGCCACACCACCGAGCAGATTTTTGCGCTTTTTCCCGTATTGGCGAAAAAGCAAAACCAACTGGCAGGAGAACTATCCGGCGGCCAACGCCAGCAAGTCGCTGTGGCTAGAGCGCTCATGTCACAACCTGCCGTATTGATGCTGGATGAACCCACTGCGGGGGTTTCGCCCATTGTCATGGACGAGCTTTTTCATCGCATTGTTGCCATTCGCAAAACCGGCGTCGCCATATTGATGGTTGAGCAAAATGCCCGACAGGCGCTGAGCATTGCGGACAAAGGTTTTGTCATGGTGATTGGAGAAAACCGGCATACGGATACCGGCAAGGCATTACTCAACAATCCCCGGGTCAGACGTTCGTTTCTGGGAGGTTAAATGGAAATCCTGACCGACATCCTAAGCGCAATGGTCTTACTGATGAACTTCGTGGTAATCCCGGGCCTGGCGTATGGTTCCCAACTGGCGCTCGGTGCGCTGGGGCTTACCCTGGTTTTCGGCATATTGCGCTTTGCCAATTTCGCCCACGGCGACACCATGGCGTTTGGCACCATGACCACCATTCTGGTGACTTGGTGGCTGCAATCAAAAGGTGTTGGTCTGGGTCCGCTGCCCACTGCGCTACTGGCATTGCCGGTGGGCATCCTGGTGACCATATTCATTCTCGTTGCGACCGACAAAACCGTCTATCAATATTACCGACGTAAAAAAGCGGCGCCAGTGATATTCATGATTGTTTCCATGGGTGTCATGTTCATGATGCACGGGATTGTGCGTTTTGTGATCGGCCCGGACGACCAGCGTTTTCTGGATGGCGAACGATTTATCGTCAGTGCGCGCGGCTTCAAGGCTTTCACCGGTCTGAATGAAGGGCTGTCGATCAAGGTATCCCAGGGGCTGACCATTGTACTGGCGGTCGCGCTGGTCGCTGCCCTGTTCTGGTTTTTGGGGAAAACCAGAACCGGAAAAGCTATGCGCGCCTATTCGGACAACGAGGAGCTGGCGCTTTTATCCGGCGTCAATCCAGACCGGGTGGTATTGGTCACCTGGATCATTACCGGCATACTCGCCACTATCGCAGGTACGCTTTATGGGCTCGACAAAAGCTTCAAACCCTTTACCTACCTGTCAATGCTGTTGCCCATCTTCGCCGCAACCATTGTCGGCGGCATCGGCAACCCAATCGGAGCCATCGCCGGCGGCTTTGTCATTGCATTTTCCGAAGTAACGGTTACTTATGCCTATAAAAAGGTGTTTGCCTATCTGCTGCCGACCCGTCTCGAACCCGACAGCCTGGTTCAGATACTATCCACCGACTATAAATTCGCGGTGTCATTCATCATTCTGGTGCTGGTGTTATTGATCAAGCCGACCGGCATCATGAAGGGAAAAGTGATATGAGCAATCATCTGAAAACATGCCTGGGTTTTGGACTGGTTGTGGTTTTGCTGGTCATTATCGGATTTGCACAGTCCTGGTCTGTGTCACTTGGCATCATGAATTTATGCCTGATATCGGCGGTGATGGCGCTGGGCGTGAATATACAATGGGGCTATGCCGGGTTGTTAAATGTGGGCGTCATGGGCTTTTCAGCACTGGGCGGCATGACAGCGGTACTGGTATCCCAGCAACCGGTGACTGCTGCCTGGCAGGCCGGCTGGGGTAATTTGGTACTGGCCGCATTATTTTTCGCCGTGACCATGACAGCAGCGATTCTTTGTTACCGGGTTATGGCACCTGGAAAACATCGCACCATCGCCATAACTCTGAGCATCATCATCGGATTATTCCTGACGCGGCATTTTCTTGACCCTGCGGTGACCGCAATCGAATCCATAGAGCCGGCCAGGACCGGCTATTTAGGCGGCATGAATTTACCGATTCTCACTTCATGGGTTTTCGGCGGTGTTGTTGCGGCTGGAGTCGCCTGGATTGTCGGCAAGGTCGCATTGGGATTACGCGCGGACTACCTCGCCATTGCAACCCTGGGTATTTCTGAAATTATTCTTGCTGTGTTGAAGAATGAGGACTGGTTAACGCGGGGTGTGAAAAACATCACTGGCCTGCCCAGGCCAGTGCCCTATGAGGTGAATTTGCAAATTACTCCCTGGTTTATAGATTTGATCGGCTGGTGGCACCGCGACTCGCTTTCAGCATTAAGCACCACCGATCAACCAGCGGCGCTCACCCAATTCATCATTGAGGGGGCCAGTATATTTGTAAAACTTTGTTATACCGGCCTATTCGCCACCGTATTGATGATCATTCTGTTATTGAGCATGAAGGCGCTCAACTCGCCCTGGGGCCGCATGATGCGCGCCATACGCGACAATGAAATTGCAGCAGGCGCCATGGGCAAGGATGTAACCGCCCGGCATTTGCAGATTTTCATTATCGGCTCAGCCGTGATTGGTATCGGTGGAGCCATGTTAATCACGCTGGACGGGCAATTCACCCCGGCCTCTTTTCGGCCTATTCGCTATACCTTCCTGATCTGGGTCATGGTCATCGTCGGCGGCTCGGGGAACAATATGGGGTCGGTGCTGGGCAGTTTCCTGATCTGGATCGCCTGGATAGAAGCCGAGCCTGTAGGCGTGTGGCTAATGGCGTTTGTCACCGGCTGGATGGATGATGGCAATGCGCTGAAAATTCATTTAATCAGTAATGCACAGCACATGCGCTTGTTCTTTATGGGGTTAGTGTTATTGCTGGTTTTGCGGTTCAGCCCAAGCGGGTTATTGCCCGAAGTTGTCAAGAAACGCCGTTGAGGAAAAGGCCATTCGCGGGCCTGCTATGGTTTAACCCGGAGCAAATGTTCCGACCCGCCGCATAAAAGCCCGGAAAGCAAAAGTCAGAAGGGCGTTTAATGGCCGGGGACAGCCCCTGGCCGAAGTTCGCCTGCTACTGGCAAACCGCACTATAAAAGCAAATGGCAAAAAAGCCCGGACTACCTTTCGATAGCCCGGGCTTTTATAAAATAATTCAAAAAATCAGGCTAATGAACCCTGACGGTATTCCATTTGCCATTGCTAACTTCCAGTTCTTTATAAGATCCGAAAACTTCGCCGACATCATTAAATTCAACGCTGGTTGCGCCCTGATAATCAACCTCGCCGCCGGCGGCAATAATTTTTAACGCCTTATCGAGTTCACCCGGGCCGATTTTTTCACCCGGTGCATTGGCAACCATCATCATCTTTGACTGAATCCCGGCGCGGTCAGCCGAGCCAGCCGCCTGCATGGCCAGCACGATCAGGGCCGCCGCATCGTATGACTCGGGCACGAAAGGGCCATCACCCACAATGCCATTTTCTTTGGCATATTCAACGAAAGCATCGGCGCCAGACGCACCACCAGGCAATGTGGCGATTGTGCCGTCAAGGTCCGCACCGATTGCAGCAATCAGGGAATCGCCAACCATGCCATCGGCCACAACGAAATTCCTGAAGGCGTCAGAATCGATGGAAGCCTGGATAATTCCTTTGCCGCCCTGATCAAGATAACCAAATACCGCCAGATATTCCGAACCCGACGCAGACAACGCGCCCACTTCGGCAGAATAATCTGCCTTGCCGTCTTCATGCGCGGCGCTGATTGAAATGCTGCCGCCAACGGCTCCGAAAGCATGCGCAAACGAATCCGCCAGCCCTTTGCCATAATCATTATTGGTGTAAGTTACCGCCACTTCCATAATCCCGCGGCTCTTGAGCACGGTGGCAAGTACCTGGCCCTGGCGGGCATCAGAAGGCGCCGTTCGATGGAAAAAGCCTTTGTCGTCAATGGTCGATAGTGCAGGAGATGTGGCCGATGGAGACACCATGACCACACCATTGGGCACTGCAACATTGTTCGCAATGGCCGTGGTGACACCCGAACAATCAGCCCCCATAATTGCCGCTACGCCATCCGCAGTGATCAAGCGTTCGGCCACCGAGGCGGCGGCGGCGGCATCAATACAGGTGGAGTCACCACGGATTGCTACGGCATTCCGGCCGCCAAGAAAACTGTCTGAGCCGGATGCTTCGGACAGCGCCAGCTCGGCGCCGTCCGCCATTGACGGTGTGAGTGATTCGATCGGCCCGGTGAAACCGAGGATGATACCTATCTTGATATCGTCAGCAGCAACTGGCGCCGACAGGATGGTCAAAACGGTTGATACTAGAAGGATTTTTTTCATTTGTTTCTCTCTCAAGGGTCGTTGATGTTTGTAGTAATTCAGTAATTTCATTGCTAACGCCAAAAAACTAAATTCATGCGCATCGGACAATATTATCACTGTTTCCCGGTCGCTGCATTATGCTCTATCAGCTTCGCTGCGGTCGTGGGCCGCCTGGTCGTGGCGTTGGGCCAGGACAAGCAAATTCCCGCCACTGGCAAATCTGTTTTAGTCATAACAATCCTGAAATTAGTGACATAATACGGCGATTTCCGAGCAAAAACTTTAAAATTTCATGTCTCCCGATAAACAGATCATCCTGGTTGATGGTGCTTCGTTCCTGTTCCGCGCCTACCACGCATTGGGCCGCAATCCATTAACCACATCAGACGGCAGAACCACCCAGGCCGTCTTCGGCGTGGTCAATATGCTGCGCAGTCTGCTCAGGGAATGTCAGCCCACCCATATCGCGGTGGTGATGGATGCAAAAGGTAAAAATTTTCGCCATGACCTGTATAAAGAATACAAGGCGAATCGGCCGCCTATGCCCGATGATCTGAGAGAGCAACTGGCGTACATTTTAAAAATCATTCCGGCCATGGGCCTGCCGCTGGTCTCCATACCCGGGGTTGAAGCGGACGATGTGATCGGAACCCTGTCGATACAGGCCACCGCGCTGGGGTTTCGAACCATGATTGTCAGCAGCGACAAAGACCTTGCGCAATTGGTGAATGACGAAGTGGAGATGATCGATACGATGAAAAACCTTCGACTTGACCCGGCCGGGGTTAAAGAAAAATTCGGCGTTCCGCCAAAAAGAATTATTGAATATCTGGCCTTGATTGGCGACTCCTCGGACAATATTCCAGGCATTCCAAAAGTAGGCCCGAAAACCGCATTGAAGTGGTTCGAACAATACGGAACATTGGACAATATTATTAAAAATGCTGGAGAAATTGCCGGGAAAGTGGGCCAATACCTGCGTGATAACTTGCACCAGCTGGCGCTTTCTAAACAACTTGCGACCCTGAAATGCGATGTCGAAATTGCACAGTCGCCCGAGGATTTACGCTTGGGCAATCCTGATTATGGCGCACTACGCCGCTATTATGCCGATCTGGAATTTCGCTCATGGCTGAAAGAAATTGACCAGCTTGAAGGCGCGATCAATGAACCTGCGAAAAGTCCCGATGCCAGAGAAGCGCAGGCAGAATCAGAGGACGCCGATTCGGCTGACACCGCATACGAGGCGATTCTGGATGAGGAATCTCTTGACAAGTGGATTAACAAACTCAAAAAGTCCAGGATATTCGCAATAGACACGGAAACCACTTCCCTGGACGCACACCAAGCGCATTTGGTCGGAATGTCCTTCGCTGTGACCCCGGGCGAGGCCGCTTATCTGCCCCTCGGCCATACCTATGCGGGTGCGCCGACACAGCTCCCACTGCAACAAACCCTCCACCGGCTGCGCCCGATCCTCGAAGATGCAGACCAGGCAAAAACCGGGCAGAACCTGAAATACGATATTGAGGTATTGCAAAATTACGATGTTCGATTGCAGGGCGTTACCCATGACACCATGCTCATTTCCTATATTCTTGACGCCGGCAACTCCCGCCACGACATGGATTCCCTGGCGCTCAAGCATTTGGGCTTCGAGACCATCAAGTTTTCCCAAGTGGCCGGCAGCGGGAAAAAACAACTGACGTTCGACCAGGTGCCTGTCGAAGCCGCCACGTCGTATGCCGCAGAAGACGCGGATATCACCTTGCGACTACACCAGACGCTGCTGGCCGAACTGGAAAAAGATAAAACCCTGCTCAAGTTGTATCAGGAGATCGAAATGCCCATGATGGCGGCATTGGTTCGCACAGAAACCAACGGCGTGAAAATTGATGACAGCCAGTTACGCCGGCAAAGCGCGGAAATAGCGAAACAACTGACGAAACTGGAGAAGAAGGCGTATTGTGTCGCCGGAGAGCAGTTTAATATCGCCTCACCGAAACAAATCCAGAAAATTTTATACGAAAAACAAGGTATTCCGGTATTACGCAAAACCCCTGGAGGCCAGCCATCCACTGCCGAAAATGTGCTGCAGGCGCTTGCCGAAGAATATGAACTTCCCCGGTTGATTCTGGAGCATCGCGGCCTGGCGAAATTAAAGAGCACCTACACGGATAAATTGCCGGAATTGATCAACCCCCGAACCGGGCGCATCCATACCTCCTACCATCAGGCCGTGGCGTCCACTGGCCGACTCTCCTCAACCGACCCGAACCTGCAAAATATTCCTGTTCGTTCGGAAAACGGGCGCAGAATCCGCGAGGCATTCATCGCCGAAAAAGGTTATGTACTGCTGGCGGCGGATTATTCCCAGATAGAGCTGCGCATCATGGCGCATTTGTCTGGCGACCCGGGATTGATCAACGCCTTTAACCACGGCATTGATGTGCACAGCGCCACGGCCGCGGAAGTGTTTGCAACCGAGCCCGAAAAGGTGGACAGCGAACAACGGCGCCGGGCAAAAGCGATTAATTTCGGATTAATCTATGGCATGTCCGCATTTGGTCTGGCGCGGCAACTGAAGATTGAGCAAAAACAGGCGCGGCAGTATATGGAAATATATTTTCAACGCTATCCGGGCGTGAAGGATTACATGGAAAAAACCAGACAAAATGCACGCGAAAACGGCTATGTGGAAACGCTGTATGGCAGAAGATTAAACCTGCCGGATATTAATGCGAAAAATGCGGTGGTGAGACAATACGCCGAGCGCACCGCAATTAACGCGCCGATGCAGGGCACTGCTGCGGATTTGATCAAGCTGGCAATGGTTGCAATCGATCGCTGGATACTGGACAACGAATCACCCGGCAAAATCATCATGCAGGTGCATGATGAACTGGTATTTGAAGTGGCTGAAGACCATACCGACAATATGACCCGGGTTGTCGCGGACATAATGTGCGGTGTCGCCAAATTAAATGTACCCCTTGTGGTGGACATCGGCGTGGGTATGAACTGGAAAGAAGCGCACTAGAAAATCAACCAATGCGGTCGGAAGTCGAATCCATCCTCCTGGCAAAGGATCATATCTACTTTGATTTGCCCTTGGCGGCGCGGCTGCTATTGGTAACAGATGGCACGGTCACCGAATTGCTGGAGGCCATGCTGAAAGAGCGGATAAAAATAGGCTATAAAAAACAATACTTCGACAAAGTCGAAAATCATCCGGGCATTCCGGGTGACCACAGCAGTGCGAACTGCCTGCATCGCGCCATCACCCTCAGGGGCGCAGCAACCAATACTGACTGGCTGTATGCAGAATCTATTGTGTCGCACCAGCTGCTCAGCCCGGCCGCTCAAGATATGCTTGTCCAGGGTAAAATCCCTATCGGCACCATATTAAATGACCAGGCCCCGGATAATCATAGAGAAATTATTGACTGCGGAGTTGCACCAAATTATGCAGCCGCGACCCTGCTGAACCTCTGCCCGGAGCACCGGTTTGTTTATCGCAGCTACCACGTCCTGGCCGGCATTGATCCGGTTATGAACATTACAGAATGGTTTCCTGTGGAGCGCATAACCAAGGGAATATCAAGATTTGGTTAAAATCAACTCTGGGCGCAAGTTGCAGATAACCAGGCTATCAGGCAATATATCGCCTGTATCCTGATCACTCCGCAATATTTAACTGGACGGAGATAAACGTGCCTGAATTCACATCTGAACAGTTTGAAGAAAATACTCAGGGGTTCGCGCAGCAGCGCGTTGAGCAGATGTTGGCCGGTTCGGGTATTTCCATAAATGGCGCCAACCCATGGGACATCCAGGTCATCAACCCGGCTTTCTATCGGCGAGTCCTGATAAACGGATCATTGGGGCTTGGAGAGTCCTATATGGATGGATGGTGGAGCAGCAAACAAATTGACCAGACGGTGAACCTGCTTATACGCAGCCCGATTGTGGGCAATCATCTGTTTTTAATCTATATCTGGAAATGGATGCAGGCCAAATTGTTCAACCTGCAAAAATACTCCCGCGCCTTTCAGGTGGGCGAACAACATTATGACATGGGCAATGCGCTGTATCAGGCCATGCTGGACGACTTGATGGTATACACCTGCGGTTACTGGGCCAGGGCAGACAATCTGGAAGATGCCCAACGCCACAAACTTGATCTGGTGTGTCGCAAAATGGAATTGCGTCAGGGCATGAAAGTATTGGATATTGGCTGCGGTTGGGGGAGTTTCGCCAAATATGCCGCAGAGAATTATGGCGTCGAAGTGGTGGGGATCACCATCTCTAAAGAGCAGGTGGAATTGGCCAGCCAGCGCTGCAAAGGATTACCGATAACGATTCGACTCCAGGATTATCGTGATGTTGATGAAAAATTCGACGCCATCGTTTCGCTGGGCATGTTTGAACATGTCGGGCACAAAAACTATCGTGTATATATGAACCTGGTGCGGAAATGCCTAAAAATCGGTGCCCGGTTTTTACTGCACACCATCGGTAAAAATGATTCCCGGCCAGGGGTTGATCCGTGGATTGCCAAATACATTTTCCCAAATGGAGAAACGCCTTCGCTGCGCCAGATAACCACTGCACTTGAACCTTCAATGATCGTGGAGGATGTGCATAATTTCGGACCGGACTATGACAAAACCCTGATGGCCTGGTTCAATAATTTTGACCGGGCCTGGCCGGTGCTGAAGCATAATTATGATCATCCCGAGCGCTTTTATCGAATGTGGAAATATTATTTGCACGCATGCGCAGGCGGCTTCCGCGCCCGGCATTTACAGCTATGGCAAATCGTCATTTCCAACGGAATTACGGAAGGCGCCTATCGCCGGCCGGAATAATATCAATTATGCAGAGAGCGGATCTCGTTGGAGAATATCATGCTGCCAATGAAGATTCAGCCATCTTTCCGACTGTGTTGTCGCACTGTCAGAAATCTCCAGCCTTGGGGTCAGAAAGATGTTACTAGCCTCTTTGTCTCTTTTCCACATATACCCCAAGAATGCCAGCAGAAAGCAAGAACATCAACGAAATGAGTTCTCTGATATACGCTTGTTTCAATTCTTGGAGTGTGAAGGCATCATAGTCACTCGACAAGAATACTGATGTTGCCAAGTAAAACAATTTATAACATATTAGTGTTGCATGGAAAGAAATGACTAACTGCCAAACTCGGGGTAATTTTAGTTTTTTTGTAAGCAAAATCACCCCCAAACTCGACGATACACCAGCCACTAATATTGCTACTCCCCATGCAATGCTGTTAAAAGTTGTCGGGAAATCAAAGAGTGTAAATCCGATTAACTGATTGGTAGCCCAAGTGGTCAGGACAGAAAATATACATGCGTAATACGGAAAGCAGGAAGAACCATCCCCATAAAGACGGAAGTGGGGTATAAATTTCATGGTATTGCCCATGAACCGTGGACAGGAGTGGTTTAATGAACATAATCAGAGCATCATGGCCGATATGTTTTGGTCGAACAGGTGATTCAACATAAGACGAAAACCCTTTGGTTCAAGAAAAAAATCTTCCTGAGTTGGAACTTCAGACAAATTATTCGGAACAATTTAATGAGTATCCGCCTACTTTCTGTATCCATCTCCCAACATTTCCGGAAGATTTTATCCCGGAATCTTCTATTCCCGAACGATTCCTGAAGATATTACTCTTAATAACGGTAAAATGATCTTTCCCGATATCGAATATATGCAATTGCTGGAATCCCATAAATCCAGGTAATAATCAAGACCGCATAAAGAAAATTACGCATCAAAATACACACGCCCCCCTTCAGTTTGGGATATCCCAGGTGGTACATGTAATTGTCTGTCTATCCATATGATTTCGGGAATATTTTGTAGGATACCGCCCTCAAGAAAGATATGTTTCTTCAGCATCACCATGCTCTCACGGTAGTTTGGTGCTGTCAAAACCACATTCATAAAAAATAGCTTTGACTGTTCCTTGTCCAGCACTTCACACAAATAATTTGCGCATACATGTTTTTCTCCTCGCAAACTTACTTTGAGAAGATGAAGAGCAAACAGGCATCTGTTTCGAATTGATGTAATCAATGAACCCCGAACAGAATTTAACAATTATTAGGTGAACCGCCAAAACGTGATGATCCCCAGAAGCTGCTCCATATGCCCGCCCCTGAAAAACCATATGTTCTGGGAGTTCCATACCATATGTGCGCTTTATTCCTTGGGTTTGAATGATAATGGGTGAAACGAGTTCCTGACCCAGAATGAAATTCTCGGATTGGACGTTTCGACCCGATGGCCCGGGCGAGTGATCTTGCGGCTTACCCTGTGGCAACCCAGACATCACCGCCAGCACGGACAATACTCGCCGCTACACGTGAGCTTACCCATCTCTGGATTACCATACGCCCTCCTTGAACAACGATAACCGCAATGAGAGGGGCTCCTTTCCCTTCTATTTGTTCCATTTCTTCGTCATCAAGAAGTGAAACTTGTACTTCTCCGTTGAAAGCATAGGCCAGGTCATCCTGTACTGTAGCATTCGCGGCTTTCTGTTCGCTCTTGAACTGAAAGGCTACTGCCAGCAGACCAATCAGGAGAAATGTGGCGACTGTCCATGAAAAAATCCTATTGTATTGAAATAAATTAGAACGACATTGACATACCCACTGAAACTGAATTTTCACCAAGCACTTCAATCCCAGAGAAAAACTGCATCGTGTTTCCACTGTCGAATAGATATCCTAGACCAAGATTGAGTTGACCATTTGTACGGGACGGCATACTTTCAATGTCATCTATTATTACAGCAGGAAACCATTGTAAATTGATTCCAATCGATGTCGTCAATCTGTCGTTCAAAGCAATTGAAAAACCGGGAGACACGCTGAAAGAATGTGACGCCTCAATGGTTCTCCCCAAGACGGTTCGTTCTCTAACGATGCTGGTAGCCAATTGATCCTGTCAACCGGGTCAATTACCATATAACCGCTGACAGATATCCGTCCAGATCTTAAATAGCTGTATTCATTCTCCACAGTATTTTCGTTTTCAATGGCGGGGCGGTTGATACGCAAAAGAACAGCCGGAAAAAATCCATCATCTTCACGGATTCGATAGGTGGCACCTAAGACAAGAGAGGAAAAGCCCGATCTCGTTTCAGAGACGCTGCCAAATCCAGCAGATGCTGCCTGCTCCCGGGTCCAATCCCATGTGGCAGCAGTCGACAATTCCAATCTTGGAGCTATCCCATAACGCAGACCACCTGAAAGCAATATATTGTCATCACGTAAATATAACTCAGAAAAGGATGTTGGGATTGCCGTAATCCCAACGCCAGGTATATCAATTGTTTCAGACCGAAAAATCCCTGCGTCATCTGCCCGCGCAACATATGTCATTGCCATGAATACTCTAATGGTTCCACTCGGGACCAAAGCTTCATCAACCCGCAATGAAAAATCTTCTTTCTTTTGCTTGTCGATGTCGATTTCTTGGGCGTTTGTGCCAAGTGATAAGAAGGTTAATAGAAAAAAATGAATTTATCTTTACAGTTGGTTTATGTTCAAGTGCTTGTCCAAATTAATGAAAGAGTTATCAGTTTTCAATGGAGCATAACTTCGGGCTATTGGACGGACCCGCTGGACCACAAGTGGCTATTTTCACTTGACGGGCACACATACCTTTATGGATGAAATTCGTTTTGAAAATAAAGAGGAACCATTTTGGGTTTTTGCAGATACGAGACACTGGGCGCCTCTTTTTGCTCATCACTTCAAGCAGGCGAGATGAAACGAACGGAAAATATCCGTGTATTTGATGAAGACGACTCGCCCTGAAAGTGACGGACATCGGCCGCCGGGCCCGACGTGCCATCAAGGCCACACCTGAATGCCAGCGTCCCTAAAGCTCAAGCACCCCGGGGACGGTCTTGAACTCATCTTCGAACAGTGCGCGAAGGTTTTGAGCGAGGACTTTTACCAATTGACGTCTTCATAAGCGCAGGCGCGGCATATCGCAAAAACCTTTCAATCGGCTGGAAATGCGTTTATCAATTCCGGTAAGACGAGTCCTGTTTATCGAGCATTCTAATTAGCGCCTGCCAGGACCGGGTCACAAAATCTCCGGGGGCACTGGCTGGGGGTATGCCGTCGCGGTTGAGTTGTTTAATCACCTCTGCGCCAGGTGCAACCTGCTTCGCGCCGGAGCTCATTACATCCACTTGTACCTTGCAGGCGTTCTCCAGGGTGTAAAGGTAGTAGAAGGCTTCGGCCACTGTTCTGCCGGCAGCCAGCAAGCCATGGTTGTGCATGATCATCAGCCATTTATCACCCATGTCTGCGCAGAGTTTGTCGCATTCCTGCTGATTATTCGTGGCCACGTCGTATTGGTGATAACACACCATTGCACCGACTTCGTTGGCCTGTTGGGTCAGGGGTAACAGTCCGCAGGCCATGCACGACACCGCCATACCGGCGCGGGTGTGGCTGTGTAAAACGGCGTTTACATCCGGGCGGGCTTTTAAAACAGCGGTATGAATGGCGTGTCCGGCGGCGTTGTACGGGTGCTCCCCTTGCAGAACGTTGCCGTGGAAGTCTGCCTTAATCAAACTGCCTGCGGTAATTTCAGGAAATAAAACACCGTATGGGTTGATCAGGTATTGGTCATCATACCCAGGCACCCGGGCACTTAGATGTGTGAAAATTAAATCCGTCCACCTATACTGAACGAACAATCGATAACAGGCCGCAAGGTCTTGCCGCACCTGCCATTCGGCATCGCTGATATTTTTTGCGGGTAATTTTGAAACCACTGCCTTAATGCCAATACCTTCTGAATCTTTTACGGTCAACAAGCCGAAAATTATCGCATTAATCCACGACAGACAAGTTACAGATTGTCTCCAACAGTCCTGTCTTTAAATCTGTTTCTTCTGTAACAGTTTGTCTAAATGATCAACCGCACAATCCGGGGCTAATCAACCAATGTGCGTAATACGCCAAGAGGTGGCCATAACGAAAAATCAGCCTCGCCACAGCGACACCAGCAGAGTAAACAGAATTTTGAGTAGCATATTATTGGTGGTTCCCGGGCAGTGAGCGGCATCATACGGATATTCATTGTGACCGGACGGTATTGCCTATGCACTACCGTCTCCGGCCTGGTGAGGTTCGCGCTCACGCAATAGCGTACCTTATTGCGCATTGTATTGGCGATTAGCGCAGGGCCAGCGTTTACTTAAACGCAATAAAGATCAAACTCCTGGACAGCAGTACGTGAAAATTAAAAAGATGTCTGATTATCTGCGTTTGATTTTTATCATTGGAGGCACGGATTCGGTCACGGTTGGCCCACCAATAGCCGATGGCGACGAACGGCAGGAGTAAAGGAATCAGTATTTTGCGCTTTATTCTATCTCCGGCTGGTTCAGCAATACGCATGCCGAAGTGTTCGGCGTAGTAGTGCAACTGGGTATAAAAAACTGGTGATATATGACCTTTATCGGCATTCTCTGCACGTGGCCTGCGGGTAAACGGATTAAACTGAAACGGATAGCCGGTGCATAAAAGCTGGTAGCGTGAATATAAGTTCTGGACGTTTGGCGTACTGATTATCAGCATACCACTTCGCTTAAGACAGCGTGCGAATTCTGCGAACAGATGAAAAGGTGAAAATATGTGTTCAATACCTTCGGTACAAATAATCACGTCAAAATTATTGTCCGCGAAGGGCAGTGGCTGTTCCATATTGACGTAGAGAAAATCCGGGCGCACCTGGTTGATGTCGGCGTCAATGACCTGTGCATTATGGTTGCGAAGCTGGTCTCCTATCCAGCCGTTACCCGCCGGCAGATGCAGAATTTTTCTATCCGACAGATCAGGAAAATGCACCTGTACGATATGCACGACTATTTTCATGTAATCGGTAACGTTGGCAACGTGAGAGAAGTTCCTCCCGCTGGCTGCGCCGGACGATTTTTTCGTGCGAAAAACCCTCTTCAAAAAATGCGGCATTTGCACTTAGGCAGTACTCCCGGGCCGGGTCGAAAAAGATAAAAAAGTTCTGTTTTCATGCTTTACCGCAACGTTTGGTTTGAAATAACAGCAAGTTTATCAACAAATTTTTAGAGCGCCGCGGTTTGATTTGGGCGCCCTTGCCGACTATTCACTTCGCCGCGTTTCTTTGCTGTACCTCTTTAATTACTGCTTCAGCCACATTCCCCGGGCACGGGTTGTAGTGGGAAAACTCCATGGAAAACTGGCCACGGCCGGAGGTCATGGTGCGTAAATCGCCGATATAACCAAACATGTCGGCCAGCGGCACATCACCTTTGATGCGCACCCCGGCTGCACCAGCGTCCTGGGAGCGGATCATGCCCCGACGACGGTTTAAATCCCCGATCACGTCTCCCACGTGCTGTTCCGGTGTAAATACATCCACTTTCATGATGGGTTCGAGTAGCTGAGGGCCGGCTTTGGTCATTGATTGTCGGTATGCGGCTCTTGCTGCGAGTTCAAATGCCACTGCGGAGGAGTCTACTGCGTGGAAGGCGCCGTCCATCAAGGTAACCTTGACATCAATACATGGATAGCCCGCCAATACGCCCGCCTGCATACAGCCGGCAAAACCCTTATCTATCGCAGGCCAGAATTCCCGGGGGACATTGCCGCCGGTAACTTTGGATTGAAACTGATAGCCTGTGCCGGTTTCACCAGGTTCAATAATATAATCGATACGACCAAACTGCCCCGACCCGCCGGTTTGCTTTTTGTGGGTATAAGTGTCTTCCACTCGTTGCGTAATGGTTTCACGATAGGCGACCTGGGGCTTGCCCACTTCGACGTCAACTCCATGGGTTCTTTTCAGCAGGTCAACCTTGATATCCAGATGCAATTCGCCCATTCCCTGCAAGATGGTCTCGCCGCTGTCTACATCCGTGGTGACATGAAAAGAAGGGTCTTCGGATACCATTTTACCGATAGCGATGCCCATTTTTTCCGAAGCGCCTTTATCTTTGGGCTTGACCGACATGGAAATAACCGGGTCCGGGAAAACCATCGGCTCCAGTGTGGCTGGATTGTTCGGGTCGCACAGGGTATGCCCGGTTTTGACATTCTTCATACCCAATACCGCAACAATGTCTCCGGCCCCGGCCGAGCTCAAATCTTTACGGGAATCCGCGTGCATTTCTACGATACGTCCAATTCGTTCGGTTTTGCCGGTAGCGGTATTGAGCACAATGGCGCCTTTGCTGATCGTTCCTGCATAAATACGCAGGAACGTCAATGCACCGAATCGATCATCCATAATTTTAAAAACCAGGGCGCGCATCGGTTTGCCGGGATCAACTGCGGCAAATTTACCGGTTTCGTTGCCTTGCAAATCGGTTTCGGGCTGCGGCCTGACTTCCATGGGGTTGGGCAGATAGTCCACAACCGCATTGAGTACTAACTGAATTCCCTTGTTCTTGAACGCCGACCCACAATAGGTGGGGAAGAAGTCCAGACCGATGGTGCCTTTGCGGATACAGGCCTTGATCGCAGCCATATCAGGTTCTTCGCCGTCAAGATACTTCTCCATGGCCTCATCATCGTGCTCAAGGGCCATTTCGATGAGTTCCTCGCGACAGCTTTCTACTTTTTCCACCATATCCGCAGGCACTTCTTCCATGTGAAAATTTTCCGGATCACCCGAACCATCCCAGATCCAGGTTTTGCGCGCCAGAATATCGATGACCCCGATAAAGTCGTCTTCGATACCGATTGGCAAGGTCATAACCAACGGTTTTGCGCCCAGTACATCTTTAATCTGATCCACCACCCAGTAAAAATCCGCCCCTATACGATCCAGTTTATTCACAAAAATAATGCGCGCAACGCCAGAGTCGTTGGCATAACGCCAGTTGGTTTCGGACTGGGGCTCCACACCGCCAGAGCCGCAGAATACGCCAACGCCGCCGTCCAGCACTTTCAGCGAACGATAAACCTCAATGGTGAAGTCAACGTGGCCCGGGGTGTCGATTATGTTCAGTCGGTGACCATCCCAAAACGTACTGGTCGCGGCAGACTGGATGGTGATGCCGCGCTCCCGCTCCTGATCCATGAAGTCGGTTGTGGCCTCGCCATCGTGAACTTCACCGATTCTGTGAATTTTTCCGGTGAGGCTCAAAATTCGTTCGGTGGTGGTAGTTTTGCCGGCGTCAACGTGGGCGAAGATGCCGATATTCCTGTACTTTGATAATGCTGTCATGACTTTAACCTGGTCTGGGTCGCGCTGTTTGGGGTAAGAAACCGCCCTTCCCTATGGGAATTTTTATGCCGGAATTTTTATGCCGCCGGTTTGGAGCGGGCGCGATGATACAACAAATAACCGAGCAAATTCGGAGTATTTCCCCTGATTTTCCAAAATATTATGCGGTTATTTACTGCCCGGAAATCCCATGGTTTGGCGGGGTCGTAGATGGATTAGGGCTGATTGTGTACTTCCTGAATTCGTTGCCAGGCCATGCGAATCTCATGGGTTTTCTGGTTTGCCAGTTTTACCATTTCCTCCGGCAGTCCTTTGGAAACCAGCTTGTCGGGATGATGCTGGCTGAGCAGTCGTCGATAGGCTTTTTTGATGTCATGGAACGGGGTTTCCGGCGATACGCCCAGCACTTTATAGGGATCATGGTGGTATTCTTTCCGGGCAGGCTGCGCACTGCCCCCGGCACGGATCATTTCAATGATCGTTTGCAGGTCCGACTGCCGAAAACCCAGGGTTTGGGCAATCTCGCGTAATACACGGTTTTCTCCGGGGTCTAATTTGTCGTCTGCAAACGCCGCCTGAACCTGTATCTCCAAAAACATTTTCAACAGGGTTGAGCGGCGATGGCATTCTTTACGGAATTGACTCAAAACATCCTGAATATCGAAATCTTCATCCTTGCCTTGATTGAACAAATCCATAGCGGCGTTTTTCTGCGCAGGATTCAACTGCATATACCCCATCACTTGCCTGGCCAGCGCGATTTCATCCAGGGTAACCCGGCCGTCGGCCTTGGCGATATGCCCCATCACCGAAAAAGTTGCGGTGAAAAAGGCAGCCTGGGTGCGCTCCTGATCTCCCGGGAAATAACCCTGCCCGCCCTGGCCCAATCCCGCATCAATTTTATGTCCCAGAGACGCGCCCAGCATGGCGCCAAGCGGCCCGCCGAGCAAAAATCCCAGTGTACCGCCGACCACTTTACCCCACCATGCCATAGCCTGATCTTCCGTTTAATTGTTGCTGGTTTTAATCGCTGAAAAAGTCGGAAAAACTGGTTTTCCCATTAGTCTTTCAGGTTTTGGAACCACCGAGACAAGGCGGCGAATGCGGGGTTTGACCGGCTTTTTCGAACCACTCGTCTGGCGTCATCGTATGCAGCGCCAGCGCATGGACGGGCCCGGAAAGCTCCTCGGCCAGCACTTCATTCACCAGTCGATGCCGCGCTACCAGCATTTTGCCTGCGAATTGCGCCGAGACCAGGGTGACATTGAAGTGCGATTCGGCTCCCTCGGGTACGCTGTGCATAAAGCTTTCGTTGATTACTTCGATATGAACCGGAGAAAAACTTTGCAGTTTGGCATGAATATTCGATTCCACTGACATTTGAATATTGATTTCTGTTTGCGGGAAGGCCGGTATTTTATCGCGTATAGCCGATTCATGGGCAGATTTAATCCAGGATTTACCGGCATCCTGTCGGAATATTTTTCCATACTGCGTTTATCCACTGCTGAATAATGCGCCAGCGGTTGACATTCTCCGGGTGATTGAATACAAGGGATTGGCCGCATCAACGCATACTATGGACGGGAAAAACCGTATATGAAAAATTATGTTTGAAAAATTTACAGCCGCTCCCCAGGACCCGATAATCAAGCTAATCAACATGTTTCGGGATGATCCGCGCCCGCAAAAAATAGATTTGGGCGTCGGCGTTTTCCGCGACTCCAGCGGCCAGACCCCCATCATGGACTCGGTGCGCATCGCCGAACAACAACTGCATCGCAGCCAAACCACCAAGGCCTATGTGGGGCTGGCCGGTGATGAAGTATTCAATACGCAAATCGCCGACATGGTTTTCGGGCAGTCCGGGCAGCGGCACCGGGTTCGTGCGGTCCAGACCCCTGGCGGCTGCGGCGCGCTTAGAATGTTATCGGATATGCTGCATCGCATCGCCAGAGATCGAACCGTCTGGGTGACCGACCCGACATGGGGTAACCATTATCCAATATTTCGCGGAAGCGGATTCCGGGTCGATGTCTATCCTTACCTGGATAGAAAAAATAAAACTGTGGACGTGGATGCCATGATGGGCAAACTGGCAACCCTGGGCAAAAACGATATCGTGGTATTCCATGGTTGCTGCCACAACCCGTCCGGCGCTGAACTACGGCCCCGGGACTGGGATGAAATCGCCGGTCTGGCCAGCAAAAATGGCTTTTTCCCTTATGTTGATCTCGCCTACCAGGGCTTCGGCAATTCCCTGGAAGAGGATGCCTATGGTATCAGAGCGCTGGCATCTTCGGTGGAGTCCATGGTGGTTGCCAGTTCATGTTCGAAGAATTTTGGTCTGTATCGGGATCGGGTTGGCTGCGCAATGTTAATGGGGAGTCGTCCTGAAGTGTCAGAAATTGCCCTGGGACATGTCCTGAGCACCGCCCGCAGTTCATACTCCATGCCCCCAGACCACGGCGGCGCCATTGTTGCCCGGATATTGACCGATGCGAAATTGCGCCAGTCCTGGCAGGATGAACTGACTGCAATGCGCAGGCGTCTGTTGTCCCTGCGACAGAAACTAAACCATATACTGCGGCAAAAATCCGGGTCGGCTAAATGGGATTTTATCGCCGGGCATCGCGGCATGTTTTCTTTGCTGGTGCTTGATGACCGACAAGTCAACCGCCTGAGAAATGACCATGCGGTTTACGCCGTGGCGGGCGGGCGAATTAATATTGCCGGCATCCGCGATGAAGAACAACTGAACAGATTTGCGGACGCACTGATTGCGGTTGCAGGCTAATCACCACAACACGCTGGTTCTCAGCATTGACCAGGGGACAACGAGCTCCCGCGCACTGGTTTTCGCTGCGGCCAGTGAGATTGTAGCCAGTGCCCGGCAAGCATTCAGGCAGTACTATCCGAACGACGGTTGGGTGGAGCATGACCCCGAAGACATCTGGAAAACCACTTTGGGCACGTGCAAGCAGGCCATTGCCAGCGGCCAGGCCTATGGCCGTATCGCCGCGGTTGGCATAACCAACCAACGGGAAACCACCCTCATCTGGGACAAACAAACGGGCAAACCGGTTTATAACGCCATCGTCTGGCAGGACCGGCGAACCGCAGAATTTTGCGCCAATCTGCAACAGTCCGGCATTGAAAAGGAGGTCACGGCCAAAACCGGATTGCTGCTGGATTCGTATTTTTCAGCAACAAAAATCAACTGGATTCTGGACAATGTTCCGGGTGCCCGAAAAAAAGCCGAAGCCGGGCGGCTGGCATTTGGCACAGTGGACGCATTCCTGATCTGGCGGCTGACCAATGGCCGATGTCATTTGACTGACGCCACTAACGCCAGCCGGACATTATTATTTAATATTCATACCAATCAATGGGATGATGATTTACTGCGGTTGTTTGATGTGCCAAGGGCGCTGTTACCCGAGGTGAAAAACTGCGCGGATGATTTCGGCGCAACGGATAAATCCGTGCTCGGCTTTGCACTGCCCATCCGGGCCGCAGCGGGGGATCAACAGGCAGCTTTGGTCGGTCAGGCCTGCTTTACACCCGGCATGTTAAAAAGCACTTACGGCACGGGTTGTTTCATGATAATGAATACCGGGTCCAAGCCGATTCACTCCGCCAATAAACTGCTCACCACCATCGGTTATCGATTAAACGATACAATAACTTATGCGCTGGAAGGTTCGATTTTTAACGCCGGCACGTCGATTCAATGGCTGCGGGATGGAATCGGGGTGCTCAAGGGAGTCGAAGAAATTGAACGCCATCTGCAACAATCACCGTCCAACAATAGCGTTTATCTGGTGCCCGCTTTCACCGGGCTGGGCGCGCCCCACTGGAACCCAAACGCGCGCGGTCTGATTACGGGTTTGACCCGGGATACCGATGCGTCGGATTTGGTGCGTGCGGCGGTGGAGTCGGTATGCTACCAGACCGGCGACCTGGTCGATGCCATGCTCGGTGACAGCGGTTTGAATCTTGCCGAGATGCGCGTTGATGGCGGCATGTCGGTGAATCACTGGATGCTGCAGTTCCTTGCCGATATTACCCAAACCAGAATCTGCAAGCCGGTCATTACCGAAACCACCGCAGTTGGCGCTGCCTATCTCGCGGGTTTACAAATCGGCCTGTTTGAATCAGTAAGCGATATTTCCACAAGCTGGCGGCGGCAGGCTGTTTTTGAAAATACCATGAAGGCGGAAATCCGGGATCAATATCTGAGCGGCTGGCGCAAGGCCGTGGAGCGGTGTTTGATTTAAGGTTGATTTTATGCGCCGCATAACCCTGGATTTATTATGGCGAATTTATTCCGAATTATTGGCCTGTGTCTGCGGTGGATTTGGTGAATATTATTAGCAGGCCGGATTAGAAGGCCAGAGAAATGCCTGGGCACGATGCTGTCTGTCCCTGGGTGATAGATGCCGTATTCATAACCTCATAATCCGGGTTGCCCATGCGTCACAGGGTCCATTTATTAGTCACCTCTTGGGTGACGGTACTGCTTCATGGACGGCGGGCAAGGTCGTCACCCGGCCCGCCTATGGTTCGTTTCGTCTCCTGCAAATGGTCTCTATTATCCATTGGAAGATATTGTTGCCTTCAATGGCTTGTTCCATTTCGAGCATATTCTCGGCTGGAGTTCGGCCTGGCTCAAGCTCATTTTTCAGGTAGGCTTTTCCAGTCTCCGATGAATGCCTCTTCCTTGCTTGCAAGGTATTCCTCTGTCTCGCGTAATGTTTTGGCGGCTCTCGCTTTTCTTCCCTTCTTCATGGCAAACCATGCGACTATGATTAATCTGGCGATTATGAGTATCCATTTCATCTGATTTGTGTACCCCACACCTGATTGGGAAAATAATCCTCACAGGCGCCCTGTCGGTGAACATCCGCCGTGGCGCAGTGAATGCCGCCGCCAAAAGGATAGGCATCGCGAAAATCGATTGGAATAACCTCCATCCCGAGTTTATCCATCTGCTCCAGTTGATGGACCTCGCTGGCCTCAACGATCACGGTGTTATGATCAAGCACCAGACAGTTCATCGATAACCATACGCTGGAATAACAAAGCGGCGGCGGCGCTTCGTGGGCTGGCTGGGCAGCTTCGACGATTTCCCAATCATTGCAGGCAAATATTTTGCGCTGGTATTCGGGCAGTTTTCGATTGGGGTTGTTAATGATCAAGCCGGGTCGAAGGGGTACAAATGTTGCATCAATATGAATTGGATAGGGGTCTCCCGGAAAGTTCACTGCATGAACCCGATGATCCGGGAAGTGCCGCTGCAGCCATTCCATGCCACGCCGATTGGTGGTCAAGCCATGCTGGCAGAACAGATCCTTACCAAGCCGGCACACATCGGCCGCATCAAACAGCGGCTCGTGTTCCGTGGTGACAAAATTTAAAGCGGCGGTCCGTGCTAGTCTTTCCGCAATGGTAATATCATCAAAATAGCCCTGCTGGTAGGATGCGTCGCTGAGTCGGGGGCGCGGCGCAGTCTCCCATCTGAAATTCGGGTCTTCGTCAAAATACTGCTGCATCAAATCATGATAGGCAAGATACTCGAAATATCGACAGCGAAACGACATCGGGGCGCTCAATATTTCGCTGCCGATGGTTAACAACACGTCTCTCGGCGGCATACATCCAAATTGTGAGTCTGTGGTGAAATCCGGGGTCTGCACGGCCCGATTCCATTGCAACGGCGTGGGCCGGTCAACTCTGATCCCCCGCTCCCGCAAAATTTTCGCCAGATTATCCAGTTGAAAATTTGCTTTTTCCACCGTATCCAAAGGGCGCGGGCCCCACAGTCCGCGCATGTCGCTGTGCTCGGGAATCTTCGCCTCCGTGGCCGGTTCGTTGGGCGGGATGCAGGTGTGGTCCGCTCGCCCGACGATAACGTGCTGCAAAGGATCAAATTCATTCCATGAATTAACCACGGTTTTAATCATGCTGTTCGCCCGATTTTTATTGGTTTTTTTAAAGAAGTCGAATATACCAGCTAATGTTGCGCAAACAATCAGGCCCGTGATTTGCGATTGATTAATCGCCGCTGTTTATTGTGTTATCTGAAAATCGGCGATGGATTCCCGCTGGATATTTTCACATTTAACCGCAGAAACCCGGGCAAATTCAGGCCCATCCCATAACCAGGATGCAAATTCGGACAACTTGTCCGCTCTCCCCTGGACTATTCCCTCTACCTCGCCATTGGCCCGGTTTCTGACCCAGCCAGTCAATCCCAAGGCCACTGCCTGGTTGCGGGCGCCATAACGAAATCCAACCCCCTGAACGCGACCGCTGACAATAAACGTCATCGTTTTTAACATTAGTATAGCTCACGTAGGGTAAAATTTGATTATAAACGCACTTGTCAATTTGCACATACTGCGCAGGATTTCATGAATACCCGAGCTGTTATTTCCCATATAGTCCAATGGCTGGGCGCATACGCCAGCGAAGCCGGAGCAAACGGTTTTGTGGTCGGCGTCTCGGGCGGAATTGATTCGGCGGTAACCGCCACTCTGGCCGCGCAAACCGGTGAACCGACCCTGTGTCTGGAAATGCCCATCCACCAGGCGGCTTCCCAGGATTCAAGAGCGCACGAACACATTGCAGCATTGCACAGCAGCTACCCGAATGTATCTTCAATACGAACCGACCTGACCCCGGTATTTGATGCGTTTGCTGCGGCCATGCCGCCCGTGGAAAACGAAGAAGATCGATTCCTGAGTCTGGCCAACTCCCGGGCGCGATTGCGCATGACCACGCTGTATTACTTTGCCGGATTGCATAACTATCTGGTGGCGGGCACGGGCAACAAGGTTGAAGATTTCGGCGTAGGGTTTTTTACCAAATACGGCGATGGCGGTGTGGACTTAAGTCCCATAGCGGATTTGAACAAGTCCGAGGTTTATGCGCTGGGTCGAATACTGCATGTAAGTCGGGCAATAATGACCGCTGAACCGACGGATGGCCTGTGGGGCGATGAGCGCAGCGATGCAGATCAACTGGGCGCAAGCTATGCTGAACTGGAATGGGCCATGGAGCATGACGAAGCGATATCCGGGCTGGATTTATCGCCTCGCCAGATTAAAGTGCTGGGTATTTATCGCAGCCTGAACCAGACAAACAGACACAAAATGCGCCCGATTCCGGTTTGCCGGATACCAGATAATTTAAGATAGTTCTACTTTAACAGGCACACAGAAGTTTTGGTCAGTCCAGTAATTTTCGGAATTTTGCAATCCATACCCATAAAATCACTGATACACATGCCGACAGATAAATTACTGGACAGCATTTTTCGCATCATTCAGAATACCCGCCTTCCGCAATCCCCCTTTAAATACGCCATTTTGATGGTCACAATGAAAGCCCTTCACCCCGGCATCCTCCGCAGCCTGGTTTCTCTATTTGTCTCCAGAAGCGCATCTATCCGCTCCTTTACTCACTGCCCGTCAATTGGGGGGGGGGGGGGGGGGGGGGGGGGGGGTGGATCCAGAATATCCTGCCAGCGTTTTTCGGATCAATTTCACCCGGTGCGGTCCAACGTGGCCGGCCACTAGAGTCGGCTGAGGTTGTCGCAACCACCATGCCGCAGTTACCTGAAAAAATCGATGACGTAAAATCCCCTGAATGGATTCGCTGTGACCCAGGGCCTGCTGATAGCAAAGCCACCCTTCATCTCAGAAAAATCACTGCTAACCCCCTGTTATTATATTGGACAAGCGGTCTGCCGGTTTTTGCTCTGCCCAGGTTCGCCGGGAAAACTCTGGTCGGATTGCAGTCCGACTTGTCGCAGCAGGGACCAGACACTCGACCTGTCAGACAAATATGGCCGTGGTCACCCTCGGGGTGTTATTGCAGTTGAAGACCTGGATCATTCAATATTCATGAAATCCTTGCCGGTAAAGACTTTCCCTGCTAAAAAAATAGCGCAAATAATATTACTCGTTGCGCTGTGCGCGTATATAGCGGGCATCGCTGGCGTCCTGACAATATTTTTGATGCTGTGGATGACCCGCCAGAGCTTTGCGGTGGACTGCCACGAAAAACACGGTATCTCGCATCAGTCTGCTTCCCGTTTAGGCGGCCTGGCCGTCTTCTTTTGTGCGATTCTGACCTGTTGGATTTCGGTCGGTATGGATTTGTCTGTGGAAAGCTTTGGCGAGCGCTTGACCGCTACGCCGGTTACCTGTGCCATTTTAATCGGGGTGATTGGCCTGTGGGATGATACTCGCGGGGAGTTATCGCCCGCCCTGCGCATTACACTCTCGGCAATACTGTTCTCTGCCTGTTTGCTGCTAAACCCGGATTACATACCCTCCACTATTGGCATACCCCTGATTGATGACTTGCTGAAATTCTGGCCGGCCGCCTTTGTGCTGTGCGTGGTGGCCTGTATCGCCATACTGAATGCAACCAATATGGCGGACGGCGCCAATGGCCTGATGCCCCTGGTATTCCTGGGTGCTTTTTACAGCTTCTTCCAGATATCAGCCGAGCCGGTCTATTTTGCCGTGACCGCTGGGCTGGCGGTGTTCGCATTGTTCAACGTGCTCTCGGGCAAGCTGTTCCTGGGAGATGTAGGTTCCTATGGATTAGGCACTCTGGCGGTATTGAGTGCGATAAAAATAACCAGCGGGAATGATGCTGAAGTATGGTTTTTCCTCTGTCTGACGGCGTATCCGGTGATTGATTTCTTTGCCAGCTTCATCCGCAGAAAACATGCCGGCAGATCACCGCTGGCCCCTGACAACGATCATCTGCACAATCGGCTATATGAATATCTTCGGCGGTTTTTATCTTCTCCGCTGGCGGCCAATTCCATATCGGGATTGATTATAAGCATTACCACCACTGGCGTTGCAGTGCTTCTGCTGAATTGGTGGAATGCGTATTCAAATTACTGGATTGCCCTGTTCGCAGGACAAATAGCGGTCTATCTCATCGCCTTTTATGCGCTCCCGACCAACCAGGCTTCTGCTCGCACTCAGACCAGCCAGTTGTAAATTTGATATGGAAATGGCGGGGATTTTAAACTCGGTTATTCATGCAGGATTAGTATGAAGGTATGTATTTTTGGTGGAAATGGATTCCTGGGTTCGCGACTGACAGCTCGACTTGAGTCCGAACCGGTGAATTTCGCAGTGCGGGATGTGTTTACGGAAGATGATGAATGTCGGGTGGATGTGTCTTCACCCATTGCAGGGGAATACGGACAATTCGATGTGTTTGTCAATCTGGCCGCCGTTCACCGGGATGATGTCCGCCCGCTTTCGCTTTACGCCGAGGTTAATGTCGGTGGCGCTGTAAACCTATGTGACGCGGCCCGTAAACATAATGTTGATAAAATAATCTTTACCAGCTCCGTTTCTATTTACGGTTTTGCGCCTGCTGATACGGATGAAACCGGGCAGGCGGATTACTTCAATGACTATGGACGAACCAAATTTTTGGCAGAAAGCGTTTATCGACAGTGGCAGGATGAAGATCCTGAAAATCGTACATTGGTTATTCTCAGACCAACGGTGATATTTGGAGAGGGCAATCGCGGCAATGTGTATAATTTACTCAAGCAGATTGCCGCTGGTCGATTCATTATGTTTGGTGGCGGCACCAACCGAAAGTCAATGGCTTATGTTGAAAATGTGGCCGCCTTCTTGGTATACAGCCTGGGGTTTGAACCGGGTGTGCATATTTATAATTACGTTGACAAACCTGATTTGGATATGAACACCCTGATATCAGTGGCCCGCAAAACCTTGTTTGGCAAAAACAAGGTTGGACTTCGTTTGCCGGGTTTTATCGGCGTCGGGATTGGTCACATTGCGGATTTGGCTGCCAGAATTATCGGAAAACCCCTGCCAGTAAGCAGTATTCGAGTCAGGAAGTTTATGAGCACCACCCAGTTTGCATCATCCGTTGGCAAAACCGGATTTGTGCCACCAGTATCTTTAGAGGAGGGTCTGGCACGAACCCTGCGGTATGAGTTCTTGACGGACAATACAGACAAGCGGACTTTTGATACTGAGTAAGGAATGATCGCGAGCGGCCGCCAGACAACTCCAGTCGCCGGACCATCCCGCCGCCCATGCCCGGGCACAACGACTCCATGCGCTTGCACCAGGTCAACCAAACATCCCGTTTGTCAAAGTTTTTCAACAAAATATCAGTATGAATTGACGGGCCCGGGTCCATTCATACCTGGGTCAATTCATACCAACCAGTCCAAGTGAAAATATCCGCGCTGACGCGACAGCATTAAGTCTGCCGGCCACCCACAGCATCATTTCGGCAAACGCCTGATTCCAGCAGATTTCGGAGGAGGGAATTGATCATATATTTCAAACATGGCGGCGGTTACCAGCTTGATATAATATTTCTGCTCTGCCAAAGCTCGCCCATTCCGTGCATACGACTCAATCCGACCTTGATCGGACAACAATTGTTGCAGCGCTTCGGTCAGGGCTTTTTCTGATTTTGGCATGATCAAATCACCGGTTTCCCCGGCAACTATTGCCTCTCTGCACCCGATTGAATCGGTAGTTATGATTGCGCATCCGCCAGCGGCCGCTTCCAGTAAAGCTTTGGGCAAGCCTTCCCGGTATGACGGCAGGCACACAACCCATACATCCAAAAATATTTTATGTATGTCGCTGACATATCCCAGACAAATTATATTCTCTTCTTTGTTCCATTCCCGCACTTGCGCGGCTGAAATAGCATTTGGGCTGGGATAATCCCAGTCGCCCGCCAATAAAAACTGCCAGTCAGGAAAGCCAGCGCGAAGGTTTCGCGCTGCTCCGATGAACTCATAAACGCCTTTTTCTTTCAACAGCCGGGCAGGAAACAGCACCTGTTTTTTCTTGTGTGCGAAATCGGGCACCGGATACAGGTCCATATTGACGCCCGAACCGGCTATTTTTTTGACATCCCGCGAATCAACGCGATAGTTTGAAATAATATTGTGCATATCATCTTCATTTTGCACCACAATACATTTTCTTTGATGCAAAAAAATGTAACGATACATAAGCCTGCTAAATTTTTGCAGCAGCCTGAACCAGGGCCCGATAAAACGGTCCGTTGTTTCAAGCAGGCCCATGCCGCTAATTGTGATAATCAATGCGTTCACATTCAGCAATCGTGCGCACAATCCTGCGTAAACGACAGCTTTTGGGGTAATACAATGAACAATATCCGCTTTTTCTCTTCGCAGGATTCTGTAAATTTTGAATATTGCAACAAGCTCCCGAAACAGATTAACCCCGTCTGCGGTAAAACCGACGTTGATACAGTCATAAATTCCGTTTCGGTTCAGCACTTCAACGGCCTTGTCATCCATCTGCCTGGACCGGTCGCATCCCGAGACGACGACAACTTTGTTTCCACGGACGATATGTGCAGCCAACAGATTGAGTCGATGCGAGACAAGAAAAGAAAGATGATTGATAACATACACAATTTTCATATTGCGCCTACCAGGATTGCACAGCACCAATCAGGTTCGCCCGCTGTCAGATTCGGTCCCATCTGATTTTTTAAAAAATTTCCGTCATGCCGACGCGATGATTTGCAACGATGCTACTACGTTTATTTCTAAAGCAGGGTTCTCTATACTGTAACACTTGTCATCCCGGGCGAAGATATCTTTTTACCAATCGAAAGAGGCTGGAAACAAACCGCCTTATCGTCAAAGTAGCATAACGTTCTCTGTAATCGGCTTCTACCAAACTGTCCGGGGAACTCGGCGCAACTGAAACCGGGCCATCCGCCCCGCTGATGATTTCCTCCCAATGTGCCAGCATTTTAGTGACATATACCTGAATGGAACGATCATTAAATATCTGTTCACGTTCCAGAATACGCACTGCGATACGGTCCAGAAAACTGAAAAAATCGCTTTGGCTGTTAAAATAATCCGTATCTGCTGGCAAACCGCGATGATAGCTGAAATCGGTCACTGCAAGATGAAGATTCGCCTTCAGTCCTTCGTAAACACACATCGCCCCACCATCAAACCCCATGTAAAGCATATGATCCATTTTCTCCAGCATCAGCCGCTGTAACTCAAACTCTCCCGGCAAAGCATGGTCGTAGCAGATTATTTCGTAACTTACGCCGAGTTTGCCCAGTTCTTCACAAAACCGTTCCCAGCCATGCCCCAAAAAGGTAAATATTATTTTTTGGCGAAAGTGCGGCTCACGACTGCGAAAATAGTCCAGTATCCATGTTTCATTTTTTCGTTTGTCGCCGTATCGATCAGAAAAAACGCAAACCCGCACCCGGTTTACAAACCCGCCACGATGCGGCAATTCAATTCCTCGCACCTTTGCTGGCAAACAACCCATCTGCACCAGAATATCTGCCTCTTGTGGCGACATACACAGAAAACTGTCCATGTGACCAAATAGCGTTTTTACCTCAAACTCCTTGCCCATATCATCAATATGGGTCATAAAAACCGCGTTTATTTTGGCCGATGAAATCGGATTCGCATACAGAAACCGGGAATGCAGAGCCACCTGCTGTCCCAGATACGAATTTTCGGCACCAATTGATACACGAATGCCGCGCGCCCGACATTCGACCGCGATGTCACGAACGAGCCTCTCGATTATCCAGCCCGTATCGAACGGCTCGACAATGAACAGGTCGCTGATTGTACTCACATTGGGTCGCCGGAAACGGGCGCATCAGACGGCGCCTGGCCGGGATGAACGTATGTCCAGGTCCCCAGTAAAGCCAGAACCATCCATAACATGGGGAAATAATATTCCGTCAACAGCGCATGATGAAATGCCAGCCATACAAACGAAAACCCTAAAGCATAGACTTCGGGAGTTTTGCTGAGCGACCAGAAACGGTAGCTATGCCTGGCGAGAAAAATCAAAAATGAAGCGATTCCCAACAACCCGGAAAACACCGCAATTTCAAGATAAAGATTGATAGCGCCCGCTCCAATCAGCCTAACGCCGCCAAAATGTCCAGTTTGCGCGTAGGCCTGGGAAAGCGAACCAAATCCTATTCCGGCCGGATTGTTGGCAATGACAGGCAACAACGATTCGTAAATTTTATACCTGACGGATTCGCCCGATAACCATAGAGAGATCTTTATGCCAATGGAGTGTTCAAGATAATGCTGGATTTCAGCGAGAAACAAAAGCGTGATGACCAGCATAGCGATAACCAGCCACACAACCTGTCTAAACTTAAGCGCAACAAACAGCATCGGCAAACAAAGTGCAAGCCCAGCCAACGAAGCAGCGCTGGTTAAAATCAGATAGCAGGCAAAAATCCAGGGCAAGAGAATGAGCGCTGCAGGGCATTTTCTGCAGTAGAGTATACCCAGAGGCAAAAGCATTTCGTAGACCATGGCGGTAAATCCCGGTTCGGCTGCAAATCCCCTGGCTCTAAAAAGTAATTTGGAAAAATTTTTCGTAAGCTTCATTTCCCCCATATTGTATGGAAGGATATCTGACAGATAATAGCCCAAAAAATTTGCTGTATAAAAATCGGCGGTTACACCCACCGAGGTCACGCACAATGCCAGGAAAAAAAAGAATTTCAGTTGTGAAGCCGTAACGTTGGTATTCACCACCAAAACCTTCGTTCCGAAATAAAACACACCAAGCGTCGCCATCCACAGCCCGGAATGAAAAATATTTTTCGCGGCCAGGGTGCTGTAATCAATCAGAAACACGCCTAAAAAAACCATAAACAAAAGAAAAACATCTTCGATTGCGAAGGGTAGCCTGCACCTGAACCGCCGCACGACAAGAAAACCAAAAACAACACAGGAACCAACCAGTAATGGGACAGACAACCCCCTAATCGGCCCAAATATATGAAGAAAGGGCACAGACAATATGATCAGACCCAGAAGCGAAAACCGACGAAAACATATCGCGCTGTATTTTTGAACAAAATCGTAAATCATTCGACAAATTCCCGAGCAGACTGCTTTGGCGTCAAGGTATCAAAAACTGTAACCGGGCTATCGCTGGACGATTCCAATGTATAGCGCTTCAGCACCGTCATAGCGACCGCCATAGTTGGCATTGATTACCCTGGCTTTTTCCACCTCCTTCCAGCGATTACTTCGCGTGATTTTCCTTATAAAATACCGTGAACCGTGATTAAACGCGTTTGCATAAATCAATTGATCAAGAAAGCCGTTATAACCCAGAGGGACTGTGAGCAAAAAAATACCACCTGACTTCAGAAGGTTCATAATGTTATCGTGAGCCCGAACGACCTTGTACGGATCTGGTATTTCATCATCCAAACCGACATGTTCCAAAGTAGATATACTAAAAATCAGATCGTACCTTTCATCTGTGGTGAAGTCTTCAATATCAATATTCTGGATGCCTGGCCCTACTTCAAATTTATCAATAATCTCCCAGTCAGGCCGTATGTAGTGACCCATAACGGCGCCGACCTCCAAAATTTTTTTACCTTTAATATCTTTTAAAAATTTAAGAATTACCGCTATTTCAACTGCCCGTTCATTGGTCCAGGTGTGATTTTTCTCGTGATAAAAATACCTGTATTCATTCCCGGCGATAGAAAATGTCTGATCAGGCAATGTTTTTTTGATATATACATAGACAGGCGCAAAAAATGATCGAAATTTAAACTTTATAAAAGCAATAAGCGCACGCGAAACCTGACTGAGCCCGCCATGCCCAAAGTGGTATTTTAGTCTGCGAAGTTTGTTACGAGACGAATGATAGCGATGCATACAGGGCCCTTTATTCTATGAGACACATTAATTATCGTGTATGCGGTTTCAATTCCATGCGCTTTAAAGTCTTATGGGAAAGCCAGAGAATAATGCACAACAGAACAAGGTTAGCCAGTATGGAACTGACAGCGGCACCAACAATACCGTTTTGCGAGATCAGGATAAAGCCTGCGCTCAGGTTAACCACAACCCCTGCCCCGAAACAGTACGCAAGCGTGGCCGAACGTTTCAAAAAAAGCAGCACTTCGCTGCATAATGAAGCGACCCCCAGCAGCGAAGCGCTAATAACCGTTAACGGGATGACCCAGTGCCCATGGTCGGAAATAACCTGACTGGTAAAAATGTAGCTTAAATGCCGGGAAAAGAAACCGGAAAAAATCAGCGCAATAACGCAAAAAACCGAAAAACTGAAAATTATCCGTTTAAGCAGGGCAAGGGCCTCTGGCAAACTGCGCTTCGCGCCGCGATACAATTCGGGCACTTTGACGGTTACCAATAGCGAAAACACAATAAAAATAATTTTTTCGCCGACATTATAATTCGCCGCATATACTCCTAATTCCTGATCGAATCCGAGTGTTTTCAGGATCATCTGACTGTTAGCCGACAGCATTAAGTTGAACAATGCGACGGCGACCAGCGGTATGCCAAATCGCCAGATTTCCATGTTCAGCGCATGGTCATTTTTTTTTAACAAAATCCTGCCGAATATCCGGCGGTGCGACACGGTAAAAATACCAATACACACCATGTTGGACAACGCCATGGAAATAATCAGGGTTATTGGCGTGAGCGCTTCGCCAAACACAAATAAACCGATAATCAGCGCGTTAAAGCAAAATTGCAGTAACGTATAAACCAGCATCTTCCTAAATTCAGATGCGGCTCTGAATTTTGTGATCAGGTTAAGAAAACAGCCTGTGCTGATGCCGTGCAGCAATATCGCCGCAGCCATAACATCAAGGTCGGCGGACCCACTTGATATCCCTAAAAAGATGCAAAAACCTGCGATCGCAATCAATACCCCAATGATTAGTTGATGCAGCAATGTCCGATAAAATAACGTTTTATCTTCGATTAGACTGAAAAATCGCAACAATCCCGCAGATTGGGATGAGAACAGGGTGGTGGAAAACAACAACACCAGATTATAGAGCAGGAAAAACAATCCCACTTCGGCCAATGCAAAATAGAGCGCGGCAATCTTTGCGATGCAGATAAACTGCAAAGCAAGGACCAATCTTGAAATACCCGCCGGCAGAAATGCAGAATCAAAAAAGTTTCTTACTATGATCACGGCACTGGACATGAATTTTCGAATTGTTTTCGACTGAATGATGAATCAGGGCGCATGAGTCCATTAAACTATTTCAGTCATCCAATATCGATATTAGTTTTTCTGAAACTGCATAAATTTGTGATTCCGATAGCGACATTCCGCTCGGTAGATAAAAACCCTGTCTGGATAACCGCTCCGCAACCGGGAAGGTCTGATGCCTGAAATACCCCTTCCCCAGCAGCACTGGCTGCAGGTGCATCGGAAAGAAAAAAGGGCGCGTTCCCACACCGGCCTGGCACAACCGGGTCATCACCTCAACTGCGGCATAACTTGAAGACTCATCTAAAACTATCCCATAAATCCAGTAGATGTTGGTTGCATACTCAGTTGCAGGTAGCGGCAATGTTATTCCTTCAAGCCCGGACAGCAATTTCGTATATAACGCCCCGATACGGCGCTTGCGCTGGACAAAATATGTCAACCGCTCAATTTGCGCCAGACCGACAGCGGCCTGCATATTGGTCATTCGAACATTCCAGCCGAGCCGTTCGTGTACGAAACGTTTCCCGGACTGGAAGCATAAATTTCGTAAACTGCGGCAGGCTGCCGCAAGCTCGTCGTCATCGGTAACAATCATACCGCCTTCGCCAGTAGTGATATGCTTATTGGCATAAAAACTGAAAATACTTATATCTCCAAAACTGCCGCATGGCTTCCCCTTGTATGTTTGCCCATGCATTTCCGCGGCGTCTTCAATAATCCTGAGGTTGTATTGCTTTGCCAGCTTCAGAACGGGGTCCACATCTACGGGTAGCCCGTAGGTGTGGACGATCATAATAGCTTTGGTTTTGGGGGTGATTGTTTTTTCCACAGTAGCGACGTTCATGTTCCAGGTCAATGGGTCACTATCAACCAATACCGGAACCGCGCCAGCGCGCACTATTTGAGTGAGACAGGAAATGATCGTAAATGTGGGAAGAATCACTTCATCACCAGGCCCGATATCCAGACTTTCAATTGCGACATCAATGGCCGCTGTTCCGTTTGCAACGGCTATGGCATGTTTCCTGCCAACCACAGTGGCAAATCGGTTCTCGAACTCCATTACGAATGGCCCTTCCGAGGATATCCATCCGCTATCAATACATTCAATGAGATAGGTTTTCTCATTGCCGTCAAGCAGCGGTTCGTTTACCGGTATAAACCCCTGCACTAATCGGGCCTTTTCTGAAGTATCGCCGTAACGCTCCAGGTCGATTCGTCGGGTTCCAGGCCGGATAAAAACGCCTCACAGCCAACTTTGCAGAAACCATTCAGCTCGGCGAATAATTCAATCTCGGGCAGTGAAAAATGACGCATCGGGTGAAGCTCCGAAAACCGATGATGAACGTCCGCCCCGACATGTTCCACATCTATAAAAAATCTGACGTTGACAATATTCCTCAGACCGTCCATTTGTGGTTTCGCTGTTCGCACAACATTGATAATGTCACTGGACATATGTTTTACCCGAACAGTGGGTTTTTGAGAATAAACTGCCAGGGAATACCAAAAATCGAAAATAAACATGCCGCCGGTATCCAGACTCTCCGCTGCACGTGCAAAGACCGCATTGACATCGCTGTTTTTATTCTGATAGCACATTACGTGAAACAATGCTATTACTGCATTATATCGCCGGCCCATTTCAACCAGCCGGATATCGCCCTGCTGACAGGTAAATCCGTCAATCTGCCTGGCTCTGGCGGCCATTTGCGGGCTAAGCTCAATTCCATGTACACGAAACCCGCGCTTTGCAAGCAGTCGGCCGTGTATACCGGTTCCTGAACCAAACTCCAGTAATTCACCCTCGGTGATTCCGTAGCGCTCAAGCAGTGCGCAAACGTATTGCGTTTCAGCTTCGTAATCCTTGTCGCAATACAGCAGGTCATAATAACGGCTGTACGATTCAAACATCCCGTTTTCCAGTTTATCCATGACCCGTCAGCGATTTCACCACCAAATTATTTTTCAACACTGGTTCGAATCGGACCTTGTCCAGGGCGCCAGCAAAAGGACCCTGCTTCACCTCTATAATTTCACTGTTATCAAGCATTTCCAGACCGTGACCGCCAGACGCAAGCAGCACAACATCCTTCTCGCCCAATAAACGGCTCTCGATATATTTTTTTGAATCGTCATAAAAATCTATTCGCACTTGGCCCGACTTGATAAACAACACTTCCTGTGAAAACAAAATCTCCCGCACCGACTGGTTATGTACATGTGGTTTGATAACATAACCTTTGGGATGGTTCATATATCCAAGCTGCTGGGGATAATCATCCGGGGTGAAGAATTCGATACCTTCTGCGACATAATCCGAAAATATTATTATCGCCAGAGTTTTGCCCTTATCCGTAATCGTCTCTATCATGCTATTCATCCGGCTTGTCCATCGACGCGATTGGGCTGCAACACGCTCATAAAAATAACGATGTCCGTTTGGCGCCTTTAAAAGCAAGTTCCTTTTCAGCCTCAATCAAGTCTGCATCCGCCATTTCATTTACCATGTCATCAAAACTGATCTTCGGAATCCAGTTGAGTTTTTCTCGCGCTTTGCGGGCATCGCCTAACAGGGATGCCACTTCTGTCGGGCGGAAATAACCCGGGTCTACTTCAACAATGCATCGGCCATCCGCAAGCAAACCTTTCTCCTGCGCACCGCTGCCACGCCATTCTATATCCAGTCCCAGGCGCTGCGCGGCTCTATCGGTAAACTCCCGCACCGAATATTGCGCACCAGTGGCAATGACAAAGTCTTCTGGCACGTCCTGCTGCAGCATCAGCCACTGCATCTCGACGTAGTCTTTGGTATGCCCCCAGTCGCGCCTGGCGTCCAAATTACCTAAATAAAGGCATTTCTGCTCGCCCAGCTTGATGCGGGCCAATGCGCGGGTGATCTTGCGAGTCACAAAAGTCTCGCCTCTTATGGGCGACTCGTGATTAAACAAAATTCCGTTGCACGCATACAGTCCATACGCCTCGCGATAATTAACCGTAATCCAGTAACCATACAGTTTAGCGACCGCATAAGGCGAGCGGGGATAAAACGGCGTTGTCTCGTTTTGCGGTATCTCCTGCACCAGACCGTACAGCTCGGAAGTAGATGCCTGGTAAAATCGCGTATCTTTTTCCAGCCCGAGAATACGGATGGCTTCAAGCATTCTCAGCACCCCCACCGCGTCTGAATTCGCCGTATATTCAGGTTCCTCGAATGATACAGCCACATGACTCTGCGCCGCCAGATTATAAATTTCATCGGGCTGGCATTGCTCTATAATACGCAGCAAGCTACTCGAATCGGTCATATCACCGTAGTGCAGAGTTAACTTGCCCTCACTTTCGTGCGGGTCCTGGTATAAATGGTCAATCCGCCCCGTATTAAACAACGAAGTTCTTCTGCGAACGCCATGCACCTCGTATCCTTTTTTGATAAGAAACTCCGCGAGGTAAGCGCCATCCTGTCCGGTAATACCGGTAATCAGGGCGACTTTGGGTTTGCTGTCCAATTTCATATCTGCCTAAACAGTCGTTTCGCCATGGTCGAAATCGCGGGTTTGCCACCGTACTTTCACGGCGCTTTTCATACGGCGGTGACCCTTCCATAGACATCTTCAAAGCGCACAATATCGTCCTCGCCCAAATAGCACCCGGATTGCACCTCTATCAATTCAAGGTTCACTTTTCCCGGATTTTCCAGCGCATGCCTAACCCCGGCCGGGATGAAAGTTGATTCGTTTTCACACAACAGAAATGTCTCTTCGCCTTTGGTTACCCGGGCCGTGCCCGCTACGATAATCCAGTGTTCAGCGCGATGATAGTGCATCTGCACGCTGAGCCTGGCCCCGGGGTTTACGCAGATTCTTTTTACTTGATAACGCTCGCCCCGATCAATGCAGTCGTACTTGCCCCAGGGACGATATACTTCCCGGTGCGACTCCCATTCCGGGCGGTGAGCGGATTTTAACCGCTGCACAATCAACCTGACCTCCTGCACGCGGTCTTTGTCAGCCACCAGCAGCGCATCTTTGGTGTCCACGATGACCAAATTGTCCACGCTAATCGCCGCGACCAGCCGTTCATCGGTTCGTACATAAGAGTTGGTCGAGTCACGCACGATGACATCACCATCCAGCGCATTGCCGCCCGGGTCTTTTTTGCAAACCGCCCACAAAGACGCCCAGGACCCGATATCATTCCAGCCGGCATCCATTGGGACCACTACCGCATCAGGCGTATTTTCCATCACCGCATAATCCACTGATTCGCTGGGGCAGGCCTCAAACGCAGCCGCATCAATGCGCACAAAATCGAAATCTGCGGTCGTTTTGGTCATCGCCGACTCAGCGGCGGCGTAGATATCCGGCCGGTGTTCCCTAAGTGCTTCAAGGTATCGACTTGCTTTAAACAGGAACATGCCGCTGTTCCAGTAATATTGTCCTGATTTCACATAGACTTCGGCCTCCTCCATCGCGGGCTTCTCCACAAACCGATCCACAGCAAACCCTGCCCCCTGTGAATCCCCACGCTTGACATACCCGTACTCTGTATTCGCTTCGACCGGTACAACTCCAAATGTGACCAGCTTGCCCGAGGCTGCCAGCGGCATGGCGCTCGTCACCGTCCGGGTAAACGCCGCCTCATGTTCAATGACATGGTCGGCCGGCACTACCATCAATACCGAGTCATCTTCTGTTGCAAGCGCGGCCAATGCGATTGCAGGCGCCGTGTTGCGCGCCACGGGTTCTAATATAATCGGCCCCGGCCGATCAATCTGGCGAAGCTGCTCCGCGACAAAAAACCGGTGCTGTTCATTGCAGATGGTCAAGATTGATTGGATCCCAAGCCCGCATAATCGTTTGGCCGTTGCCTGTAACAGCGTGTCCTGATTTACCAGCCGCAAGAACTGCTTGGGATGCAGGTCCCGGGAAAGCGGCCACAGCCGTGTGCCCGAACCGCCGGCCAGAATAACGGCATGTATATTCAAAATGAAAACAGCATCTGGGCACGACGGCCCGCCGGCGTTGCGTCCCAAACGCTGGCAATGGCTTGCCTGACGTCATCACAACCCGCCAACGGCACCTGTTTAACCACGGTCCCCAGCGCCGGATTGTGTACATCCGCGAACCGCTCGCTATTGCCCGGAGACTTTCGACCGTTGATAAAGTGATGCAGTTTTTCGATTTTGATTGATTCCTGTTTCATGGATTTTCCTGCGCACAATGCGCACCGCTTCTATACGATTTAAAGTAAAAGATGAATGTATTCCAGAGGATTGGCCTTTTCAACTGCCCGTCTCGACGTTTTTTCCATTAAATCTCTGGGGGTTATATTCTCCGCTGCTTGGGGCGTATCGTGAGGATATGAGTGAATATATCCATAAGAGTCATGATGTTACCTTTTTTTGCACCATCTTGTGTTTCCTGCGAAGTACCGCAGAGCTGTTTTTGATGAGAAAGTGGATGGAGAGCTGGAGGGAATTTGCTCGGATGAAATTTGCCTGGATATGGAGATTCGATACCAGCTACAGTTTTTGGAGGTAGGTACAGACCGGGATCAGGTTGATTTTTTTGTTCAGTCTGTTCCCACGTACGACGTGACAAAGTTGGTGGTGCGGATTAAGAGACTAAGGGGTTGGGAGATATTCCGTTGTTGCCCTGAGGTAAAGAGGAAGCTGTGGGGTGGTGAGTATTGGAGCGATGGGTATGTCGGTACGGTGGGGAAACATGGCGATGAATTGATGACAGGGAACGATGTAAACAATCAGGGCGGCATGTATCAGAAATCACACGGCCCTCAATTGACTCTGTTCTGGCAGGTTGGCACGCTTAATACCCCGCTGCCTGCGGCGGGGATTTTTAAATCCATGATGTAATTACTGCTTGATAAAATACCGTTAAAAAAGTGCTGGTTGCAATGGTGAACCTGCAACCAGTCCGCCGTCCACCGTGATTGTCTGACCGGTAATAAATACAGCATCCCGAGATGCCAGCCACACGGCCGCAGCGGCGATATCTTCCGGTTGACCAAGTCGTCCTAAGGGATGGCGCACCAGTGCATCCGCTTTTGCCGCATCTGGATTGTCTGCCAAATCAAATGCCGTCTCTGCCATCGCCGTCATGATCCAGCCGGGGCAGATGGCATTACAGCGAATCCCGTCCGCACCGTGATCGACGGCGATGCTGCGGGTAATGCCATGCACAAATGCCTTTGAACCATTATATATTGCCATCCCCGGCTCGGCCTGATGGCCGGCGGTGGAGCCGATGTTGATGATCACGCCACCGCCACGGCTGGTCATCAGCGGGATGAATGCGCGGCAACACAAAAACACGCCTTTAATGTTTACGCCGGTCACTTGATCCCAGTCTTCGTCCGTTGACGCTACAATATTTTTCTCAAGTTGTACGCCGGCATTATTTACCAGCACATCCAGCCCGCCGTATTGCCGCGCCACATATTCCTTAAAGGCCAGAACATCCGGGCCCGACCCAACATCAACCTGCCGCCAGACCACTCCAGCCTTCAGATCATGCGGCCGCTCACCCCGACCACAGGTTATAACCACGGCGCCCTCATGGTCAAAACGCGCAACAATGGCTCTGCCAATGCCACGGCTTCCGCCGGTGACCACTGCGATTTTTCCGTTTAGCCCGGCGCTCATACGGCGGTCATATTTTTAAATGCCGCCAGGATCAGCCCGTAAAAATGCTGCACTGCCTGTTCGCTCCTGCCCGAGTGGCTGTGATGAATCATATATCAACCCTGCCCAAAGGCCGGGCTCGCATACCTTTCTGCACACATTTTCGGTCACAACGGGCTGCGGCATTGAGCGGCCAGGATTTTTCTGCAATCGGATCATAGCCTTTGCGGATATTTTCAAACTCTGATTCGGTTAACAATGCCGTCACTTGGGCCCTGCATCTGATTTTTCAAATCGCGTCAAAATTCGTTTTCAATATACTGCCAATTATTTTAATGCCCGGGCAATGATTGGCGATAGTACAGAAATAATTTTATGAATGGACCAGGTTTTGGCAAAATTACAGATATTTCCATAGCGCAGGAAGTCCAGTAAGATTGGGCGATTGCGATCATTTGCAAATTTCAGGATTACAACCAATGCAGTGGCAATTCTGGTGGATGCGCACCAACGACAAATCATTTAATTAACCATAAACTCTGACCAAAGCCGAGGAGAAAAATGAGCAATATCTATTTCCAGCATTTTAATGATGCCCTGCCAGACCCCAAACGCCTGGCAGAAGAGAAGAAGAAACTTGAAGATGCCGGTGTCAAATATATTCTTTCGTGCTGGATCGATATGTTCGGCATTCCAAAAACCAAGCCCGTGCCAATCGCTGACTTCGAACTGCTGTGCATGGGTAAAGGCCCGCAATTCGCCGTTCACTCGGTTTCTTTTGTCCCGGAATTGGGCCCGGCCGACGCCGACCAGATCCCGTTACCGGATATCGACACCCTGGTAATCTGCCCCTGGGATGAAACAATTGCCTGGGTATTCGCCGATTTATGGTGGCAGGACAAGCCCTACAATCTGTGCCCGCGGCAGGCATTAAAGCGCACAATCAGCGAGGCCGCAAATGCAGGCTATGCCATGTACGCCGGCATTGAACCCGAATTCATTGCCATGCAATGGAATGATGAGGGTATGCCGGTGAAAGCCATTGATGATGATCCACGACCCGGCGAAGGCTTGCGGCCTCGGCGCCAGGCGTTTGGTTATGATGTGGAATATTCTATGGATTCCATGGGTTTTCTCGGAGAGATGATCGATATCCTCCAAGAGCTTGGATGGCAGGTTCACGATGTGGTTACCGAAGGCGCGTATTCACAATTTGAGCTGGATTTTCACTATACCGATATTCTGAATATGGCCGACCGATTCGTTTTTCTGCGGGTTCTGCTCAAGGAAATCGCGAAAAAGCATGGCATGTTCATTACCTTTATGCCGAAACCCACCACCGGCGACTGGCGCTCAGGGGCGCATATCAACACATCAATGCAACGCATCGACCATCCCGGGATTAATCTCTATGAGGGTAAAAACGGCCAGTGGAGCGAACAGGCGTTCCACGCCCTCGGCGGTATTTTGCAACACGGCAGCGCGATCACAGCAATCGCCTGCTGCACGGTGAATTCCTATAACGGCCTGGTGCCTAAAGTCGGCGGATTCGAAGGCGGGACCTATACCTGGGCGCCCACCCATATGGCCTATGGCAAAAACAATCGCTCGGCCATGCTGCGCCTGCCGCAGAGTCGATTTGCCATTGAGAACAGAGCGGCAGACATGTGCATGAACGTTTATCTGGGATTGGGTATGATGCTGGCGGCTACGCTGGATGGCCTGGTCAACCAACTTGACCCGGGCAGATCACTCGATGAAGATCTTTATGTTATGGATGAGCTGGAGAAAGTGGAGCGTGCGATTACGCCACTGCCGCGCAATTTGCTCGAAGCCACCGAACACCTTGCCCGAAGTGAACTGGCCAAAAATGTACTGGGGCCGGTGATGCTGAACTCTTTCCTGCGGTACAAAGTAGACGAATGGGAGCGGTATCACCAATCTGTAACTGATTGGGAAGTTCGGGAATATCTGAGATTGTATTGACGTGCGATCATTTTGATGAGCACCGCGAATAAAAAGTGAATGGTCAATTTGAAAATTTCCTGGATACATCTGGCCCGGTAAAGCATGGTTTGCCGCCTTTTGTATATACCGACGACGGGTTTTGGCAAATAGAAAATCAGACCCTGTTCCCCGGCAGTTGGGTGTTCGCCGGTTTTGCCCACGAGTTAAAAAACCCGGGCGATGTCCAGCCGGTGACGGTGGCGGGAAAACCATTTTTCCTGATACGCAATAACCACAACAAAATTACATCATTTCATAATGTCTGCCGGCATCGCTGCCTGAAACTCATCGAAAAGCGTGGCAATTGTGGACAATTGATTCAATGCCCTTATCATGCCTGGGTATATGACCTCAAAGGCCGACTCAGGGCGGCGCCCTATTTTGCCGGTCAACACAGAAAACCGCCCCCAGGATTCAACTTGGCCGACAACGGTTTGGTTCCAGTGAATTGCGCAACCTGGCACGACTGGGTTTTTATCAATATCGATGGCAATGCCCAATCTTTTGACTCCTTTGTAGCGCCGTTAAAAAAACAACTGGGCAGCATGGATCTGGAGCAAATCAGGCCCGTGGCCACGATCGATTTCGGCCTGCTGAAAACCAACTGGAAATCGCTGATGGAGAATTTCATCGAGCCCTATCACGTGCAGTTTGTCCACAAAACCACCACCAGCCAGCCTTTGTCCGATCACTACACCATATTGGCAGATCACTGCCTGGGAAGCGCTTGCGATATCAGCCAGGATCAAGGCAGGGATACCGCCGGAACGCTGGCGGTTACGTCCAGCTTTCTCACACTGTTCCCGAATTTTGTGCTGGGCACCTATGCGCCGGATCAACTCGGTGTCCACCTGAATATTCCGGTCAGTGCGCGGGAAACCGCCCAGCGTCGGGTCATTTATCTGCATAAGGACAACCCGGCCACGGAGCATGAAATCGAACAAATCCGCAGCCTCTGGTACCATGTGCACAAAGAAGATCACGAAATTTGTGAACGACTGCAGCAAGGGCGATTGTCCGATGCAGCGGCAAACGGAGGGGTTCTGTCACCCCATTGGGAAGACAGCGTCCGACGATTCCAGGAACTGGTATTCGATGCGGTTTTGCCCGCGCTGAAATAAATTTTCACCAACTCTAAAAGCAGAAAAACCACGATGAAAAATATAGCCGGAAACATGCCGGATTTTCGTATCGATCACACCATGCTGCGGGTCAGCGACCTCGATAAAACCCTGGATTTTTATGTCCGCATTCTGGGCATGAAAGTGCTGCGCCAGAATGAATATCCCGAAGGGAAATTCACCAATACATTCATCGGTTATCAGGGGGAAGATGACGGCACAACCATTGAACTGACCTACAATTGGGAGCAAAGCGAACCCTATGATCGCGGCAATGCCTGGGGGCATATCGCCTTAAAAGTTGACGATGTTTTTGCTGCCAGCGAATATCTGAAAAGCCAGGGCGTGGAATTTACCAAACAGCCTTCACCAATGAAAAACGGGTCGCGTATTTTGGCTTTTATCAAGGACCCTGATGGTTACCCCATCGAATTAAACGAACCGTTGTCAAAGTCAACGGGCTGATCGTCCGCGCTCCGGTATGCACGCGGGCATCCTGAATCAGTTCCACCCGCGGTCACCAACACCACCATAGCGGAAATATCCGCTAACGATTCGGGTCTGGATCACAGGGCACAGCTTCCACCTGCCGGTATCCGGGGTTTACAACACGCAGCTTGCCCGGGGAATCATGGCGCCCGTAATCATGATAATTCAGCAGTTGCCTGACACGTTGACCGAAACTGTTGCGGCGTTGGGATATGCCCGCCAGGGCAATGGATTTGGGCGCCGGTCGCCTCGACATCCAGGGTACCTGCTGACTGCGCAATCATGTGAAGATGTATCGTCCATATCGGCTGCATTTATTTAAAACAGATACTCATCCATGAATGATGCCCCATGAATGATGAAGCCCGGGTTCAACCAAATGGCAGGGTGGAGATCGTCCTGAACCGTCCACCTGCCAGGGAAGTTTCCGTACAATATCGCTGTGGAGCTACTGTTAACCGACCGGAGAATGCCCGCAGCGCAAGCCGGACATTGGGGATGCGTTCACGCGGTTTTGCCCCCGCAGCGTTTATTGCTCCGTGCCCGGGAGCTGGCAAAATTGCTACCCAATGGCGCACCGCTGGCTTTGCAGGCATTACAAAGAACCGTTCCCGGTATTTATAACCTGCCAATCCGGGGCGCATTGGCCGTCGCCAAACCCGAACACAAAGATTTCTCCACTTATCAGAAAATGCTGTTGTCCGAGGATTTTATGGAAGGCGCCAGAGCGTTCGCAGAAAGACGGCCGCCCAAAATGGCAGGAGCATTAAAACCTGCATCGCGGATGATGGTATTTATAGGGCTTCTGCGGGGCGGTCAGCCCGGCCCATTTCCCGGCCAGCCATGTTCTGAATTCATAGATTGATGGCGATAAAAACCAAACCCGAAATTCATGGACATCGGGGCGCTAGAGGATTATTTCCAGAAAACAGCCTGGCTGCCATTCAGGCTGGCATCAAGCATGGCTGCGACGCTATTGAGGTTGATCTTTGTGTCACCCGGGATAACCATCTGGTTATCCATCATGGCCCGATTCTGTCTCCTTATCTGGTCAGAGACGGCAACGGTCACTGGATAGACGCGGAAATTCGTATTCGCGAATTGAGCCTGGCCGCGTTGCAAACCTACGACATAGGCAGAATACAACCTGAATCAGATTATGCCGCCAGGTTCCATTGTCAAACACCAGTGGATGGCGCACGCATCCCCACTCTGAGCGAGTTTGTGGGGTTGGCAGGCGAACTCGATTCAGCGGTTATTTATAATCTGGAGCTGAAGAGCACGCCTTATGATACGGCGGCCACACCCGATGTCCAGCACTATGTTGAATTGGTGGTGCGTGAACTGGAAAAATTCAATATTGTAGAAAGGGTGTTTTTACAGAGCTTCGACTGGCGATTGGTGATGGCTGCGAAGACCCTGTTACCCCGGCTCAAAACCGGGTTTTTAACCGATCAGCAATCCGGTGTTGTTACTCCGGTTTCCGGGAAACCCACGTTATGGACAAACCATCATGATCTGCGGGAATTTAATAATCACATACCGACCATGATCAAATTTCTGGGGGGTGACGTCTGGTCAAGCAATCACCTGGATTTAACCGCAGCAGACATCCGCTGCGCCCGGGATTCTGGACTGGAAGTCTATGTCTGGACGGTAAACAGCCAACGGGATATGGCGCGGATGATCGCCATGGGGGTAGACGCAATTACCACGGATTATCCGAACCGGCTGTTCGCCATGTTAAATCCCGGGCAGGCCAGCCGGGCAGAATGCCCGGTGTCCCGGCCGGGGCAGTCCTGAATCCCTAATGCTCGCCGCCTGCCTTGAAATTAAACACCGCGCCAGAGCGTATTCCAGACGGCCACCTGGCGGTGATGGTTTTCAACCGGGTGTAAAACCGCACACCCTCGGGACCATGAATGGCATGATCGCCAAATAACGACCGCTTCCATCCACCAAAGCTGTGAAATGCCATGGGCACGGGAATCGGCACATTAATACCCACCATGCCAATTTGAATACGATGGCTGAAATCCCGCGCCGCATCGCCGTCCCGGGTAAAAATCGCGGCACCATTGCCGTATTCATGCTGGTTAATCATCTGCACCGCCTGTTCATAGCTTTCAGCCCGCACAATACTCAGGACCGGTCCGAATATCTCGTCGGTGTAAATGCTCATGCTGGTTTGCACGTGGTCGAATATAGTGGCGCCAACAAAACAGCCATTCTGTGAACCTGCCACCACCTCCCCGCGTCCGTCCCGAACCAGCGTAGCGCCCTGATCCACGCCTTTTGCGATATAGCTTTCAATCCGTGCTTTCGCCCGGGGATTGATGACCGGCCCCATTTCCGCATCCGGATTGGTATACGGCCCCACTTTCAACGAGTCCAGTTTTGGCAGCAGTCTTCCAATCAATGTGTCAGCAGGCTTGTCCCCTATCGAAACAACCACCGAAATCGCCATGCAGCGTTCACCGGCCGAACCATACGCCGCGCCCATCACCGCATCCGTCACTTGCTCCATATCCGCGTCGGGCATCACCACCATATGATTCTTGGCACCGCATAAAGCCTGGACACGTTTATTATGGGCGATGCCGGTATGATAAATATATTCACCGATTGCAGTGGACCCCACAAAGCTCACCGCCTGCACACGCTCATCTGTCAGCAAGATATCGACCGCTTCCTTATCGCCGTTAACCACATTGAGCACACCGTCAGGCAGCCCGGCTTGCTGCATTAATTCCGCCAGCAGCAGCGGGCAGGAGGGGTCGCGCTCAGAGGGCTTGAGCACAAACGTGTTGCCGCAGGCGATGGCTATCGGGAACATCCACATCGGCACCATGGCCGGAAAATTAAACGGCGTGATCCCGGCGCAAACGCCCAAAGGCTGACGAATGCTCCATGAATCCACGCCGGCCGCTACGCTGCCGGAATGCTCGCCTTTCAGCAACTGGGAAATTCCGCAGGCAAATTCAACCACTTCCAAACCCCGGGTAATCGAACCTTTGGCATCTTCCAGGGTTTTGCCATGCTCGCAGGACACGGTCTCAGCCAGCGCATCCATGTTCGATTTGATCAAATCCCGAAATGCAAACATCACTTGGGTACGCCGGCCCGCTGGCGTTGACGCCCAGGCAGGAAATGTGTCCCAGGCGCTGGCAATGGCTTGCCTGACGTCATCACGACTGGCCAGCGGCACCTGTTTAACCACGACCCCCAGCGCCGGATTGTATATATCCCCGAACCGCTCGCTATTGCCCGGAGACTTTCGACCGTTGATGAAGTGGTGCAGTTTTTCGATTTCAATTGATTCTTGTTTCATGGATTTTCCTGCGCACAATACGCGCCGCTTCTGTACGATTTAAAGTAAAAGATGAATGTATTCCAGAGAGTTGTCTTTTTCAACTGCCCGTCTCGCGGCAAAGCAGATGGGATTACAGACTTTTTGCCGCAGAGCTGAGATGCTTGAGTTTGGCCATGGCAAGGTCCCTGCCGAGCAGCCCCAAACCACAATCCGGCGCGGCCAGCAAGCGCTCGGCATCGATATGCTCCAGCGCCAGTTTAAGACGCCAGGTAATTTCTTCGACGGATTCCAGCCGGCTTTTTGCAATCGCCACTGCGCCGAAAATAACCGACGTGGTATTAAAGCGCTCAAGCAGAGATAAATCATTGTGGCGATGCGCATCCTCGAAAGAGACCGAGTTAATGCTGGAATCCTCAATCGCGTCGGCAATTTGAAAATACGAATCCGGGTCAGCCTTGGGGTAGTCTGATCTGTCCAGTTTGTCAGGATAACCACAACACATGTGCACCGTGCGCACCACGTGGGCCGGGCAGCCATGGAATACTTTTTCAAGGTTTTCGAATCCAAAATCCAGCGCATTCTGCGGTTGTCGGGCAAATACCGGTTCATCAATCTGGATATGCCTGCATCCCGCCGCAGCCAGGGCCAGCACTTCCACGTTCAGCGCCCCGGCCAGGTCTGCACCGAGTTTTCTGGCATCGTGATAATAAAGGTCCGCATTGGTGTCGCTAATGGTCATCGGCCCGGGCAGGGTGATTTTGAGCGGTCTGCGGGTAAATGACTGGGCCGTTTCCCAGTCGTTGACACTATATTGCCGCTTTATCGAAACCGGGCCGACGATGGATGGCAGATTCGCGCTATACGTGCCGCCGCGCACCTGCTTTTCTGTCAGATTTATAAAATCGAATCCATGTAAATGTCGGCAATGGTAGTGAATATAGTTTTCACGCACTATTTCACCGTCCGTGGGTATATCGATGCCGCATTCGACCTGGTCTGTGACTGCCTGCCTGATTCCCTGTTTAATAATATCCGGCCCGTCCGGGCCCATGGCTTCCATGGCATCGGCCCAGAGTTTCGTCGGGTGCGGCGTATCCGGGCCGGCCTGGCTGTTAAACCAGTCGGGCAGTTTTACGTATTCCGGTTTGGGATAAGCCCCGATACAGGTGGTTACTAAAGGCATGATTTGAATCTCTCGTGTAGATGTCTGGATTTGGCGACTTTGGCGAATAGTAATCGGTTACAGGATTTAATACAGCACAATGACAAGGCATATCTCCGAATGCAATGGTGGATTGCCGGTAATTGATCGCTTCAGCACGAACCATTACAGCACAAACCATTACAGCAAACCCTTACAAAGGCCGGCCTGGCGTTCTTTTTCTACTGAATCCATGATGTAATGGCCGCCTGACTATCGAGCTGTAGATTATTTTGACCGAATACCTGTTTCAATTGCCCGCTCGCAGGCAGGGAACTCTGCAATCACGCATCCAGGAGATGATCGTAAGTGCCATTCTGGACGGCCATCTGGTGCTGGATTCCCCGCTGCCATCGAGCAGAAAACTTGCCAGGCAACTATCTGTGGCGCGCAATACCGTGGTGCAGGCCTATCAGAACCTGGTTGATGAAGGGTTTTTACTGGCGCGGGAACGCAGTGGATTTTATGTCAATGCAGACATATTGAAAGGTCGGGTCAATACGCCAAAACAGACCAGGATTTTTGAGAGCAAAATAAACTGGGCGAAAAAACTGGTTTCGCATCCAGATGATTTTCGCCAGAACATTAAACCATTGAACTGGAATCAATATCCCTTTCCATTTATTTGCGGTCAGTATGACCGAAAAATTTTTCCCATCGCCGACTGGCGGGAATGTGCCCGCGAAGCGGCGGCCATCAGCGCCATCCACGACTGGGCCAAAGATCAAATTGACCGCGACAACCCGGAATTGATCGAGCAGATTCATAAAAAGATTTTACCCCGGCGTGGAGTCTGGGCTGAACCGGATGAAATCCTGGTGACGGTGGGAGCACAACAAGGGATATTTCTCGCCGCTCAGTTGTTGCTCAATCCGAATAAAACCGTCGGGTTCGAATCACCAGGTTACGTCGATGCGGAAAACACATTTCAAGTATTCACCCGGAAAACAGTGCCACTGCAGGTTGACAACATGGGGTTGGTGCCGGATGAATCATTTGCCAAATGTGACTGCGTCTATACAACGCCCAGTCATCATTATCCGAGTACCGTGACCATGCCAAAAGCGCGGCGCATTGAGTTATTGCAACAAGCCCATCACCATGACGTGATTATTGTCGAAGATGATTATGAGTCAGAATTTAACTACATCGGCGACCCCACACCGGCACTCAAAAGTCTGGATGATGACGGCCGGGTTGTTTATGTCGGCAGCCTGTCCAAAACCCTGGCGCCGGGAATTCGCCTGGGTTATCTGGCAGCACCCCGGGAATTTGTTCGTCAGGCGCGCGCACTGCGCAGACTCATGCTGCGGCATCCTCCGAGCAACAACCAGTTTGTCATCGCACGATTCCTCAAGCAAGGGTATCACGATGCCCTGATCAACCGACTGAGTCATACATTACACGAGCGCTGGACCCTGCTCGGGGATTTGCTCGAACAACAGTTTCCGGGAAACAGCAAACGCCCGACATTCGGCGGGTCGGCATTTTGGATTGAAGGGCCTGAAGGACTGGACACCAGCAGACTGGCTGAAAAAGCCGCAAAATCGGGCATTCTGTTTGAACCGGGAGAAGTGTTTTTTCACGGCGAAAATCCGCCGAAAAATTATTTCCGAATGGGATTTTCTTCTATCCCCACCGATAAAATCACTCCGGGTGTGGCGCAGTTGATCGAATTAATTGATCAGGTTCAATTGCAAAATACGGTGTCTTAATTCATGCAGCGAGGTGAACAACCCGAATACTCAGGATTTTTTCTGGTCAGAATCTTCGTCATCCTCATCGGGCAGAAAAGCCGGGCTTTCCATATTGCCGCGCTGTGTTCGAATCACCCAGCCTATGGGACCAGACGCCGCATAGGTCAACGCCATCAGGAACAGCACCCGGGGCGGGTCGAATGAAATCAATACGATTGTGCCCACAATGGCGATCAATACAAAAAACGGAATTTTGTGCTTGGGATCAAAATCCTTAAAGCTACGAAATTTAAGATTACTCACCATCAAAACCGACATGAGCAGGGTTGCAATGGCGCTAATCCAGGTCATTGATTCACCGGATATGCCGGTTTCATCAAAATTCCACACCCAGAATGCAACGAATGCCGCCGCAGACGGACAGGCCAGTCCGAAAAAATACCGGTTATCTTTTAATGTAAGGGTATTAAATCTCGCCAATCGAAGCGCCGTGGCCGCTGTATATAGAAATGCGATGAGCCACCCGGCCTTGCCGATATATTGCAGCGACCAAAAGTACATGATCATCCCGGGGGCCAAACCGAATGCGACAAGGTCAACCAGGCTATCGTATTCTTTTCCAAAATCACTGGCTGTGTTGGTCCAGCGAGCGACTCGCCCATCCAGCCCGTCCATGATCATGGCGATTAATACGCCCACAGACGCTTTGGCAAAACTGCCATGAGTTGCCTGGATAATGGCGTAAAAACCGAAAAACAACCCGGCAGTGGTAAACAGACTGGGCAGGAAGTAAATACCTTTTTGACCATTGCCGGGATTTGACTGGTTTGAACCCATGGATAAAATTCGAATTTTCGGGACGTTTGGTCAATTACCGGGCAAGTATCCGATCACATTATTTCCAGAGCTTACCCACTGGCCCGATTTTATCGCTAATCGGCAAGCCGGTGGCAGATACAAATCCACTCTGGAACCAAACCGGATAAACCCATAGCGCTCACCAGTTTCCACCGTATCGCCTGCTTTTACATAACATAAAATCCGCCGTGCAATCAGCCCGGCTATCTGCACGCTGTAGATATGAAAACCCGCTTCTGTCTCAATACAAATCGCATTTCGTTCATTTTCACTGGACGACTTGTCGAGCACGGCATTGACGAATTTACCGGGAAAGTACCAGCAATCCCTAATCACCCCGGCGATGGGGATGAGGTTGGAATGCACAGAAAATATATTCATAAACACGCTGACTTTCAGGGCTTTCCGGTTGTCCTGATAGGGATTCTCTGCTTCGCCAATCCATACTACCTGACCGCTGGCCGGAGAAACAATGGCGCCCGCTTCGTCGCTGACTACCCGCCTCGGGTCGCGAAAGAACTGAAAAACAAAGAGCACCACGAACCATACCAGAATTGACCAATAGCCCAGCAAAAATGTGGCACACAGGCCCGAAATTGCGGCAATGATCAAATGAGCGGCGCCTTCCCTGGCAAGAATCGGGTAGCTGGACACGTTTCAGTTTTGCAGCAACGCGTGGAATATCATCTTGAATCAACCAGAGCAAAACAGCGCTACGAAAGCCGTGTTTAAAATAAAGGTCATAACTGCAAGCGCCGGACTGCTGTGGAGGTCTTGTTGCCGAATTCGCTGGGTTTGGATGCGGGATGAAATAACGCCGCGGCGTTGCGTTATTTCAATTTCTGGACTTGTCTACAACTTTATTGTCGTCGATCCAGGACATCATTGAGCGGAGTCTGGCACCGACCTCTTCGATTTGATGGGCCTGACCTCTACGGCGCAGTTCGGGGAATCGCTTGCCGCCAGTGGCATTCTCATCCATCCACTCTCTAGCGAACTCGCCGGATTGAATTTCGCCAAGAATCTTTTTCATCTCGGCTTTGGTCTGCTCATTTACGATACGCGGACCGCGTGTTACGTCGCCAAACTCTGCGGTATTTGAAATTGAATAGCGCATATCGGCGATACCGCCTTCGTACATCAAATCAACAATCAACTTGAGTTCGTGCAGACATTCAAAATAGGCCATCTCCGGCGCGTAACCCGCTTCTACCAGAGTTTCGAATCCGGCCTGCACCAAAGAAGTCGCGCCGCCACACAGCACCGCTTGCTCACCAAACAGATCGGTTTCGGTCTCTTCCTTGAAGGTGGTTTCGATAATACCGGCGCGGCCACCACCAATCCCGGACGCATAGGCCAAAGACAATGCTTTCGCATCGCCTGTCGGGTCCTGATGAATGGCAATCAGGCAGGGGACACCAGCGCCGCGCTGGTAGGTTGAACGAACCAGGTGGCCCGGGCCTTTTGGCGCGATCATAATTACGTTCAAGTCCCGGCGTGGTTCGATATAGCCAAAATGGATATTAAATCCATGGGCAAAAGCCAGGGTCGCGCCGTGTTTGAAATCGGATTCAATATCTTTATAGATGGCGCTCATTAATTCGTCCGGGCACAACATCATCACCACATCCGCCTGGGACACAGCGTCTTTTACTGCGGCCACATGCAAGCCCGCCTGCGTGGCCTTGACCTGCGAACCCGAACCCTGACGCAGTCCTACAACCACATCGCAACCGCTTTCCTGCAGATTGTTTGCATGGGCATGGCCTTGAGAACCGTAGCCAATTACGGCTATTTTTTTGCTGCGGATGATTTCAAGGTGCGCATCACTGTCATAATATACTTTCATTTTTAACTCGCTCTATTTCAATTAATAATACAAACACGGAAAAATTATTGGACCTGCTGTTATTAATCCTGCTATTCACCTGCCAAACACACAGCATTAAATTTTCAGTGCGTTTTTTCCTCGTCCGATGCCCAGTATCCCGGATCGAACCACTTCGACCAATTCGATTTGCGTCAATGCCAGCAGAAAGGCGTCCACCTTTTCCGTACTGCCGGTCATTTCCAGGGTGTAAGTCGATTCGGTGACGTCGATAATTCGCCCGCGGAAAATATCTACCAGCCGCTTGATTTCATCCTTTTGACCCGCATTTGATGCAGCCACTTTGACCAGCATGAGTTCGCGTCCAAGATACCGCCCCTCGGTCAGGTCGCGCAGTTTCACCACATCAATCAATTTATTCAACTGTTTGGTTATTTGCTCAATAATTTGATCGGTGCCACTGGTCACGATGGTCATGCGCGACAGCGATGCGTCATCTGTGGGTGCAACGGTGAGGGATTCGATATTATAGCCCCGCGCCGAAAAAAGACCGGCTACCCGGGACAAGGCCCCGGACTCGTTTTCGAGCAAAACTGAAATTATTCTTCGCATCAGGCCAGCTCCCGTTCCCGGGCAGCGCCTTCGCCTGGCTTCAACAGCATTTCATTGTGGCCCTTGCCGGCGGCAATCATTGGATAGACATTCTCGGTGTGGTCGGTTATGACGTCGACAAATACCAATTGATCCGTTAATGCAAATGCCTCTTCCAGCACCCCGTGAACCTGTTCCGGTTTGTCAACCCGCATACCCACGTGCCCATAGCTTTCTGCCAGCTTGACGAAATCCGGCAGTGCGTCCACATAAGAGTGGGAATATCGACGATCATAGAAAAATTCCTGCCATTGTCGAACCATGCCCATGTACTGGTTATTCAGATTGATGATTTTAATCGGCAGGCCATATTGCAGGCAGGTGGACAGCTCTTGTAAACACATCTGGATACTCGCGTCACCAGTAATACAAACGACGACATCATCCGGGAATGCCAGTTGTACACCCATTGCGGCCGGCAGTCCAAATCCCATGGTGCCTAAACCGCCGGAGTTTATCCAGCGGCGGGGCTTCTCAAAAGTATAATACTGGGCGGCCCACATTTGGTGCTGCCCCACATCCGAGGTGATATAAGCGTCACCTTTGGTAATTTCCAGTAACTCCTGCACCACTGCCTGGGGTTTTATTACCGCATCACTCAAATCATAGGCGAGGGAATCCCGGGTTTTCCACCGGTTAATCGTGTCCCACCATTGATTCACGGATTCTCGATCAATCTGCCCCACTTCGGGTTTTAACCGGGCATTCAATTCAACCAGCACTTCGTCGCAGTCCCCAACGATGGGCACTTCAACCGCTACGTTTTTACCGATGGATGCGGGGTCGATATCTATCTGTACTATTTTTGAATTCGGTGAAAACTTGGCCAGGTCCCCCGTAACCCGATCATCGAATCGGGCGCCAACGGCCAGCATCACGTCACATTCATACATGGCCATGTTCGATTCATAGGTGCCGTGCATACCCAGCATGCCCATAAAATACGGGTTTGATGCCGGAATCGCACCCAACCCCATCAAGGTGCTGGTGCTCGGAAACTTCAAGGTGTCCACCAGTTCCGTTAAGGATTTACTGGCATCGGACAGAATTGCGCCACCGCCGGTATAAACAACCGGTTTTTTGGCCTGCAGCAGCAGTTCCATACCGCGCTCAATCTGTTTATTATGACCTTTGGAACGCGGTCGATAAGAGCGCATGCTGACGGTTTCAGGATAGCGATACTCCGCAGTTTGATCCGTGATGTCCTTGGGAACATCGACCACAACGGGGCCGGGGCGGCCAGAAGTGGCGATATAAAATGCGCGCTTCATGATTTCGGCGATGTCATTCACGCCCTTGATCAGGAAGTTGTGTTTTACGCAGGGTCGGGTAATGCCCACCGTATCCACTTCCTGGAAGGCATCATCGCCGATTAAATGCGAAGGAACCTGACCCGCGATGACCACCATGGGGATTGAATCCATGTAAGCCGTGGCGATACCGGTCACGGTGTTGGTGACGCCCGGACCGGATGTGACCAGTACCACGCCAGGTTTCCCGGTGGCGCGAGCATAGCCATCCGCAGCATGGGTTGCACCCTGTTCGTGGCGCACCAGAATGTGTTTTACTTTGTCCTGACGATACACCGCATCGTAAATGTGCAGTGCCGCCCCGCCCGGATAACCGAAAATATATTCGATTCCTTCATCCTGGAGGCAACGGACAAGAATATCTGAACCTTTTAATATCACTGACTACCTCTGATGAAGCGAAAAAGTCCGCTGGACAACGGTATTCCACCAGTTAAATGAACGGGCGAGTATAGCGACATTTTATGAGAGATTCCAAGGATTTACGGCCAAACTGTCGGTGCTCCACAGGTTTGTCACGCGGCGCACAATGGATTGCGCGGCAATCGAGACAGTTCAATAGTAATAAAGATTCCAGGCAACACGGGGGAAGGTCAGAGTTGGGAGCGTGCCTGGGTTTATATGTGCATCCCGATAACCCGCAGTGCATTGGGGGGCCACAATTCCTGTTTTATAGTTCGAATCAATGCGGCATACCCGACATGCCGCCGCCCTGCCCTGCGTTCGGCTTCCGGTGTCCGGCATTTGATATTTGCTCCATCATCCCTTTCATTCCGCCTTTCCTGTTCATGCGTTTCATGATTTTCTGCATGTGTAAAAACTGCTTCAATAGTCGATTCACATCCTGCACCCGGGTGCCTGACCCCGCCGCGATGCGCTGTTTGCGCGAGCCGCGAATGACTGCGGGGAATTTTCGCTCATGCGCAGTCATCGAACTGATTATGGCGATTATCTGCGCGGTGTTTTTATCCCCGACCTGTTGCATCGCCTTTTGCGGGAGCTTACCCATGCCGGGCAGTTTTTCCATCATTCCCATCATCCCTCCCATATTCTGTATCTGCATCATCTGGTCGCGAAAATCTTCCAAATCAAAACCCTTACCTCGGGTGATTTTTTTCGCCAGTTTTTCAGCCCTGGCCTTGTCAACCTTGCGCTCCACTTCCTCCACCAGGGACAGCACGTCGCCCATGCCGAGAATACGCGATGCCACCCGGTCCGGGTGGAAGGGCTCAAGCGCGTCCATTGCTTCGCCGATGCCCAAAAATTTAATCGGCTTTCCGGTTACCTGACGAATCGACAGCGCCGCCCCGCCCCTGGCGTCACCATCGGTTTTGGTCAATATTACCCCGCTTAAAGGCAGCGCCTGATCAAACGCTTTGGCACTGTTCACCGCATCCTGCCCGGTCATGCTGTCCACCACAAACAGCGTTTCAACGGGCTGCACAACCTGATGCAACGCCTTGATTTCTGTCATCATGGCTTCGTCTACGTGCAAACGACCGGCCGTATCCACGATGACCACGTCAATGCTGTGTCTGCGGGCATGGCGGATAGCACTGCTGGCGATTTCTACGGGTTGTTGGGACGGGTCGCCGCGAAAGAAATGCAAATCAAGCCGGCTGGCAATCGCATCCAGTTGTGCTATGGCCGCTGGCCGATAAATGTCTGCGCTCACCAGCAACACTGATTTTTTCTGGCGATTTTTCAGAAAATGACCCAGTTTACCCGCCGTGGTAGTTTTACCCGCACCCTGCAGCCCTGCCAGCAGAATCGCGGCGGGTGGACGCACAGCTAAATCAAGCCCCTGGCTGGATTCCCCCATCAATGCGACCAATTCATCCTGGACGATTTTTATCACCGCCTGGCCTGGCTGCAGGCTGGCCAACACCCGTATACCCACTGCACGGGCTTTCACCTGAGCCACAAAACTTTTGGTAACCTGAAGCGATACATCGGCTTCCAGCAAGGCAATACGCACTTCGCGCATGGCATCGGCGATATTGGCTTCAGTCAGGCGACCCCTTCCTGTCAGGGTTTTCACCGTACTTCGGAGTCGCGCACTTAGCTGGTCAAACATGGTTAATGCCTTAGAGTTTTGTTTGGGGATTTTATTTGGTGATTTTATTTACGATGGTAATGAGGTCTGTTCGATTGGCAGCGATTTTCGGGTTATACCCATAATTCTGTATAATTCGCCGCATGTTCAGCCTGGTTCTATGATATGTCTTCATCACTGTTTTTGGTAGCCGTCTGTGCGCTCCTATACGGCATCTGTACTGGTTTTATCTGGCGCAGAATAAAAGGCCGCAGGATGAACAGCCGGGCTGAATACGCCATTCCCGTGCTGGCGGTGCTGATCATGGTTTTGCACGGATTTTTATTGTATCAGAATATTTTCACCGCACATGGCGCGCATATTTCTCTTGGCCTGGCGCTATCCATGGCGGGCTGGATTTCGGTGTTATTGTATTTTTGTATCTCTATCTTCGGGAAAACCCTGAACCTTGGAATCATCATACTGCCGATGGGCCTGCTCGCGCTACTGGCCGGAGCGGGGTCCGCGGGTGACGCCCATGCAATTGAGCAGATTTCCCGGGGTATCAGATGGCACATCGTATTCGCCATACCCACTTACGGCATCCTCTGCATTGCCTGCGCACAAGCCTGTTTGCTGATTTTGCAGGACCGGCAATTACGCAAACCCAATCCTGACCGCCTGCTGCCTGCGCTGCCGGCAATTCAGACCATGGAGTCGAATCTGTATTGGCTGACCCTGGCGGGATTTTCGCTTATGACCGTGAATTTGATCATGGGCATGATATCCAACCTGAACGATCATGGCATTTTGCTCACATTCAATCATCACATTTTACTTTCGGTCATCGCGTGGCTCGGCTTTGGCGGGTTGCTGGCCGGGCGAAAAATTGTCGGTTGGCGTGGCCAGGCTGCAGCAAAATGGACGATTACTGTTTTTGCACTGCTGGTATTAGCGTATTTTGGCACGCGATTTGTAAACGATCTGGTGCTGCGCGGTTGAGACTGATTGCAGCCGATTTAACCACCACATTCGGGGTTGACCCGGCAACCCGGGAAAGGGTATGGTACTAGCTAGAATTTACAGTGATTTTAGTTCCTAACTTCATATTATAAAAAGGAAAATTCAGGATTGCTTCGATGAAAAAAAAGATATGCGTGATGCTGATGGCGACATACCTGACAGCGGGCTGCGGCGGCGGCGGTACAAGTGGGGGCGGGGGCGAAGGTTCGGTAACCGTAGCGGGGGTGCGGATGACGGCATCCCTGTCGACCGAGGACAGTTTTAGTCACGATGTACGCCAAACCTTTTGCCTTGACCTCAAAGGCAACGTTACCGGCAAGGAACCAAACATCACAACGAAATCCGGCACACTTACAATTACCGCGAAAGATACAACGGATTTAACCGGCGGATTATTCCCAAAACATGTTGCGCTTGACCGCTATACCGTGTCTTATGCTGGCGGGGGAAGAGGGAGCGCACCAGTTATACCCCCCCCTGACCCGTATCAAAAAGGCTTTGGTCTGACTGTTTCTGAAACAGAATCCACAGAATCCACAGATGTTGTTTTGCTTTCGCTGGAGCAAATCCAGGGCAAGAAATTTAGAGACGGATTTCTGCCTCCAACGGAGGTTGAACGCTACGACGTAACTGTAACGTATCACGGTAGGATAGAGTCGAACACAGGGGCTTCGCTCGGAGACTTCAAAATTTCTGCGTCTACTTATCTGGAGGTGGGCAATTTTGATGAATGCGGATAACTGTGCGAAATAATGAACAGGATGCGAGGTACGGCAATTTTACTCAGGCTGTGAATAGTTGCTACAAAACATTTATCGCTGTGGCATTGCTTGCAACCCTGCCTGCAAAGGCCGCCGCAGATGTCCGCTACGAGATTTACCTCACCAACCATGTAATCAGCACCCAACCGACCTCCACGGCGGTAACCCAATTCGACTGCTCGGACAGAATCTTCGTTGTGGTTGAGGCCACCGGATTGGCGCAGGCGGAACATGAATTGACGGTTGAATGGATCAATCCGGCTGATGAGCGGCTGGAGCTGACAAATTTTGATTTCCATGCGCATCCGTCTACTCCCAGCCGCGTGTGGGCGTGGTTACAACTCCACGGCCCCACTGGCGCGGTCATCGGCCAGATTTTTGACCCTTCATTCGGTATGGAAGATTTTATCGGCGAATGGCATGCCAGAGTTTTAATTGACCAGGAACAAATCGGCGCTCCGGTTTTCAACGTGCTGTGTTGACCGGAATTACTGGTCAGATTTATTCGGCCGGGCGTTGTACGATATTATTGCGGATATAAGTTGCCTGCAGCAGCATGGGGGCCAGGGATGACTTCAATCCTTTTTGCGCCGCCACCTGGACCAATACCCGGGCTTCGGAGTACTTATTGGGGATTCTGACAATCCGGCAATCTCCAATATTCGACCTGATTTTTTCGGAATATACCTCCCAGCCGCTTCCCAAGCCATAGACGGTGGTATCCGTTGAATTTATTCGAAACGGGATCAAATCCGGGGCAGTTACCACCGGCTGAACGATTTCATCCGGGTCGGAATCTGCGGCGAGTTCATACAGACCACAATATATCTGGTTCATACGCGCATCAATGGCCGGCAACACCACACATTGGTCCATTACTGCTGTATCAATTGCGGTTGTATCCATTGCGGCGGCCAATACCACCAGCGAGCACACCCCGATAACCGGCAGTCCGGCTCCATAGGCAAGGCCCTGGGCCACGCCCAAACCGATTCTCACTCCGGTAAAAGACCCCGGCCCGGTATTCACTGCGATGGCATCCAGCCGGGTTAATTTGATGCCCGCTTGGTGCAGGACTGCGTCAACCATTTTCAGAACCAGTTTTGCATGGCCGGCGGGTTGAACCTGGTATTCCTGAATGACTTCGCCCCGAATTCCAACTGCGACAGAGCAGGCCCCGGTTGCGGTATCAATGCCAAGAATGTCCATCCATCGATATGCGGGTTGAGGTTAAACAATGACGTACAGGCGACTATTTGAAAAATCGATACACGTCATTCAAAGCTCTGCTAACCGGCATGGTTGGCAGGCTGCTTAAAAATACGCCGCCGTATGCTTTGGTCGTCATCCGCGGGTCGCAGATTACCAGCACGCCACGGTCTGTTTCTGACCGTATCAGGCGGCCGACGCCTTGTTTTAGCGCAATCACTGCATTGGGTAGCTGGATATCCATAAACGGATTGCCGCCCTGTTCTTCGCTGTCTTGTAATTTGCTTTTCAATACCGGGTCGGACGGCGAGGCGAAGGGTAACCTGTCGATAATCACGCAGCTAAGCGCATCGCCTTTCACGTCAACCCCTTCCCAAAAACTGGATGTGCCCAGCAATACCGCATTTTGCGATTGCAGAAACTGCTCCAATAACTGTTTTTTCGCAGCCTGTCCCTGAACGAATAACGGCCACTGGAAACGGGGTTTTATTTGCTGATAAACATTTTTCATCATGGCGTGGCTAGTAAACAGGCAAAATGCCCGCCCGGCACTCGCCTGGGTAATATCGAGTATGGTGTTTGCCAGCATTGCAGAAAAACCGGCTTCCCGGGGATCGGGTATATCCGCAGGCAGGTACATCAGGGCATTCCTTTGGAAGTTGTAGGGACTCTCCCAGCGACGGGTTTCCGCGTCCTTTAGTCCGATTTCGTGACAGAAAGCGGTAAAATCATTCTTGACTGCAAGGGTTGCCGAGGTAAAGATCCATGCAACACCAGGCTTGTCGATATATTTGGCAAAATGCTGCCCGACATTAAGCGGCGTTAGATGAATCCTGAACCAGGAATTGCTGGATTCGAACCAGCATACCGAATTGCTGTCCTGGTTTTCCCACCAAAGATCCAGATGGCTTTGAATTTGTAAACAACGACTCTGGCAGCGAAGCAGGCCCTCACCGGCAGGCGCTGCGATGGTCAATGCGTTTTGCAGCGCTTCCAGCGCCGATACAGCCGAGCCGATTAATTCATCAAATCGAGCATTTTTTAAATTCGCCAGAACTTCAGTGGTATTCTTCAAGCGCCTGCAATGTGCCTGAATCCTGTCAATCTGCGCTTCCAGTCTGGTGATACAGGCACTGAAGTCCACTGCACTTTTTTCCTCTTTCTCTGCGGCCAGCACATCTTTGGTCAATTCTTTCAGCTGAAAACTGGATAACGTGAAACCGAAAAACTTTGACGCCGTGTCAGGAATGCTATGAGCTTCATCAAAAATTACCGCCTCATGGTCGGGCAGCAACTCACCAAACCCTTCGGTCTTCAGGGTCAAATCCGAAAAGAAAAGATGATGGTTTACCACCACAATATCGGCTTTCATCGCTCGCTGCCGCGCCTGATTTACCAGACAATTTGCATAATCGGGGCATTTACCGCCCAGGCAATTATCGGCGGTGGATGTGACCTGCTTCCAAATCGGTGATTCTTCATTCACATCTGAAACCTCGGATACATCGCCGGTTTTGGTTCGCGACGCCCATTTATCGATTACATCGAAATCCAACTGGCTTTGTCTGCCGACAAAATCGCTTTGTCGGCTGTTCAGCCTGAGTCTATAACGGCATAAATAGTTAGCTCGCCCTTTCAGCATTTCGGCCTGCACGGAATCATTCAACGTTTTCAGCACGACCGGCAGGTCGCGGTTGAATATCTGCTCCTGCAAGTGTCTGGTTCCGGTTGAAATGATGGTACGTTTTCCGCTCAGCACCACCGGCACCAGATAGGCATAGGTTTTTCCTGTACCCGTACCGGATTCCACTACCAGTCGTCCGCAAAAGTTTAGCGAATCTTCAACCGCTTGGGCCATCTCCTGCTGGGCCAGCCTAGGCGTGAAATCTTCGATTAACCGGTGAAACACCCCGTCTGCGGCCAAAGTGTTATAGCTTTCAGACATGAATCTTTGCAGTCAAAGGCCCGCAATGAAAATTATTTTCCCGGATTCCTCGGGAAAATCCAAAGGAGGTCGCGTGTGCTTGAATCGACCGGCAAGACACGCCAACGGGGTGGCTGTTGTAGATAAATACCTGGCAGCTTTGGATTTGACAGAATCGGGTATCCGGGGCGCGGGGCCGCAGTTGGACAGGCCGATGGATGATTCGATCTGGAAACAGGTGCTCCACAATATTAATTGAATATCAGCCCCGGGTGTTTCGGGGCAAATCCAGGCAGGCAGTGCAACTTTTAATCTGCAGGCACTAATTCAGGGTACCAGCTCATCAAAGAATGATTTTATCTTGCCTGTCCATGAACGACTGCGCGGGGAATGCCGGCCGCTGTCATCTTCGAGACTTTTGCCAAATTCCTCAAGCAGCTTCTTCTGCCGTTTGGTCAGATTTACTGGCGTCTCCACCACTACCTTGCAATACAAGTCGCCCTGATTGCCGCTGCGCACATTCTTCACTCCTTTTCCACGCAATCGAAAAACTTTTTCTGACTGGCTTTCAGCGGGTATTTTCAAACTGGCACGACCCGATAGCGTGGGTATTTCCAGCTCACCACCAAGCGACACGGTGATAAAACTGACCGGAACCTCACAGTATAAATTGTCCGCATCACGTTCGAATATTGGGTGCTTTTTAGTCCTGACCTGTACATACAGATCGCCCGGTGTACTACCCGGCCCACCACTCTCACCCTCTCCAGACAAACGCACCTGATCACCTTCATCCACACCAGCGGGGATTTTTACTGAAAGCGTTTTCTCCTCTTTCACCATGCCCCGACCGCCACAGGATGAACAAGGGTCGCTAATCACTTTGCCCTGGCCCTTACATTTCGGGCATGTCTGCTGAACCGAAAAAAAACCCTGCTGCATTCTTACCTGCCCCTGCCCATGGCATGTACCACAGGTACTCGCCTGGGAACCAGGGCGCGACCCGGAACCCTGGCAAGTTGCGCAATCCGTCATTTTGGGGACACGTATCTGTTTTTCGACGCCATGAACCGCCTCTTCAAGAGACAGACTGATACTGTATCGCAAATCTGCACCCCGATTCCTTCGGCGGCGGCCACCCGTACCGCCGCCGCCAAATATGTCACCAAACATATCGCCAAATATGTCGCCGAATCCCGTTCCGGCGCCAACACCGGCAGACGTATCGACGCCAGCATGTCCAAACTGATCGTAAGCCGATCGTTTTTGTGGGTCCGCCAAGATACTGTACGCTTCCTGAATTTCCTTGAATTTAGCCTCAGAGTCCGTACTGTTTTCATTACGGTCAGGATGGTGCTTCATTGCCAATTTACGATAAGCCTTTTTCAGGTCTTCCTGACCGGCATCCCGGCTTAGGCCCAGAACCTGGTAATAATCTCTCTTTGACATGACTGGTATGTTCGATTTAAGAATGCGCTTGATGTATGAATGACATGCTTTTCGTTTCGATATAACAAACAAAAGCGGGGCCACAGCCCCGCTTCAACTCCAGATGACAGTTTACTTGCAATGCGCGGACATAAACGCTCAGGGCAATGCGCGGACATAAACGCTCAGGACTTCTTGTCTTTTTCATCCACTTCTTCAAACTCCGCATCGACAACATCGTCGGTAGACTCGCCGGATTGACCACTCTGACCATCTCCGCCGGGCTGTTCACTTTGCGCTTCAGTATACATCTGCTCGGCTAATTTATGGCTCACCTGAGTCAATGCTGCAGTTTTAGCGGTGATGGATTCCAGATCATCCGACTTTAACGCCTGTTCAAGTTCGGTAATTGCGGACTCAATGCTTTCTTTTTCACCGGCCTTGACTTTGTCGCCAAGCTCGCCCATGGATTTTTTAACACCGTGAATCATCGCCTCGCCCTGGTTACGGGCATCAACCAACTCCCTGGCTTTTCGATCTTCATCAGCATGTTCTTCAGCATCCTGAACCATTTTGTTGATTTCGTCATCTGATAATCCAGAGCTGGACTTGATTACAATCTTGTTTTCCTTGCCAGTGGCCTTGTCCTTTGCCGAAACATGCAGGATACCATTTGAATCAATATCAAACGAGACTTCAATTTGCGGAACACCTCGCGGTGCAGGCGGAATCTCTGTCAGGTCGAATCGACCAAGAGATTTATTTCCACTGGCGATTTCGCGTTCGCCTTGCAGCACATGAACCGTTACCGCGTTCTGGTTGTCGTCAGCAGTGGAAAATGTCTGGCTTGCCTTAGTCGGGATGGTGGTGTTTTTCTCAACCAGCCTGGTCATCACCCCGCCCAGGGTTTCAATGCCCAGGGATAATGGCGTAACGTCCAATAACAACACATCTTTAACGTCACCGCCCAGAACACCGCCCTGGATGGCCGCGCCCACAGCAACCGCCTCATCTGGATTGACATCTCTGCGCGCTTCCTTGCCGAAAAAGTTTCCAACCACCTCATGCACCTTGGGCATGCGTGTCTGCCCGCCCACCAGAATCACATCATCTATTTCAGACGCTTTCATTCCAGCATCCTGCAAAGCAATCTTGCATGGCCCGAGTGTGCGCTGCAATAAATCCTCGACCAGCGATTCCAGTTTGGCCCGAGTCAATTTCATACTCAGATGTTTCGGCCCGCTGGCATCCGCCGTGATGTAAGGCAAATTAACTTCGGTCTGGGAACTGGAAGACAATTCAATTTTCGCTTTTTCAGCACCTTCCTTCAACCTTTGCATGGCTAATGGATCGCCACGAAGATTCATGCCCTGATCTTTCTTGAACTCATCCGCAAGATAATCGATCAGGCGCCGATCAAAATCTTCCCCACCAAGAAAGGTATCGCCGTTGGTGGACAGCACTTCAAACTGATGCTCTCCGTCTACTTCGGCGATTTCAATAACGGAAACGTCAAAGGTTCCACCGCCAAGATCATATACAACGATTTTTCGATCTCCTTTGGCTTTATCCATGCCGTACGCAAGCGCCGCCGCAGTGGGTTCATTGATGATTCGCTTGACTTCCAGGCCCGCAATCCGGCCCGCGTCTTTGGTGGCCTGGCGCTGGGAGTCGTTGAAATATGCAGGTACGGTAATCACCGCCTGGGTTATCGCTTCTCCCAGATAATCTTCTGCGGTCTGCTTCATTTTTTGCAGTATCCGCGCAGAGATTTCAGGCGCCGCCATTTGCTTGCCGCCGGCTTCTACCCAGGCATCGCCGTTTTTCGCCCTGACTATTTTATATGGCATGATGTCCATATCCCGTTGCACAACATCTTCACTAAACTGGCGGCCAATTAATCGCTTTACCGCGAAAATCGTATTTTCCGGGTTAGTAACAGATTGACGTTTGGCCGACTGCCCGACCAGAACCTCACCGTCTTTGGTAAACGCGACGATAGAGGGTGTGGTGCGATCCCCTTCACTATTTTCGATCACTTTAGGTGTACTGCCTTCCATCACTGCTACGCAGGAGTTGGTGGTACCGAGATCAATACCGATAATTTTTGACATTTTTTTGGGTCCTCAATAAACCTGTCTTGATAATTCTGACTCTGATATAAGGGTTAACCGCTTAATAACAAGATTTTTCAATGATTTGCTGTACTTTCAGCAATCACTACCATGGCCGGACGCAACAACCGATCTTTTAGGGAAAAACCCTTTTGCATCACGTTCACAATATGGTCCGGCGCCACTTCATTGCTGGGAACCATGCTGATTGCCTGATGCAAATCCGGGTTGAATTTAACCCCGACCTCGGCTTCCACTGGGACCACACCAAACTTTTCCATAACCGTTTCAAATTGCTTGAGGGTCAGGTCCAGTCCTTCCTTCATTTTACCAACCGCCTCACTGTTTGACCCATCCATTTCCACTCGGGCAGCCTGGTCCAGACTGTCCACCACACTCAGCAATGCCCTGGCGAAACCTTCGACAGCGAATTTCCTGGCGGATATCATTTCATTCTGACTGCGCCGTCGAATGTTCTCTACTTCTGCTTTGGCCCGAACGTAACCGTCCTGCATTTCATCAATCCGCGCCAGAGCGGAGGCCAATTGCTCCATTAAATCCTCTCTGGTTATGTCTGCAACAGCTTCACTCCCGGATTCCGGCAAATCCGGCTTGTCCGGGGTTTGCTCTTCAACCGGTTCGCTCGCGACCCCATCCAGGTCAACAGATTGTTGAGATTGCGGGTCGGGCTGGTTTTTGGTCTGTGGCTGTGGTGAATGCGTGGACATATTGCCTAAATTCAATAAATTTTGCGGGAAATTTATGGGTTGCCAGTGTTTGTTTCAGACGGAATATGGGGATTCGGGTTGAAAGGTCAAGGGACAATAAACGGGATTTTGTGCTTTTTACTTGATTGAATAATGCGCGAACCGCGCTGTCCAGGCGGGTTTTAGCGCTTCGTCAATTGCTTTTTTCAGGCTCGAACCGGCGGAACGAGAGTCCTGATGGCTTTGCCTGCGGGCATAAACCTTTGTCTCAAGGAAACAAAGGTTTAAATGGAAAAAGAAGATCCGCAGCCGCAGGTGGTTGAAGCATTAGGGTTATTCACCAGGAATCGGCTCCCCATCAGGTCGTCCTTGTAATCGATTTCTGCACCGCTCAAATATTGCAGACTGAGCATATCTACCAGCACCTTGATGCCGTCGCGCTCAATGGTGATATCGTCTTCTTCCTGGTTTTGGTCAAACTGGAAACCATACTGAAAGCCGGAACAACCACCACCCTGGATATACACCCGGAGCATCAAATCAGGATTGTCTTTCGTGGCAAGCAGTGCATTGATTCGCCCCACTGCATTGTTGGAAATTTTCAGGTCTGTCTGCATGGATTATCGGATAAGTTTAATCGGGAATCTGCATGAGTTTGCTAACCGCAGTTACAATATACGGAAATTTTACCAGAAATAAAGTCCTTAGCTAATGACCTCTGACAATCACCGTGCAATCCGGGCTGGTAATTCCAAACTGCCTGTTCTCATGCTGATTTTCCCAGGAAAATTCTAACATTTTACCAATGAAACTGGACATCGAATACGTCAGGAATCAATTTAATCCGCTCAATCATGATGGGAGTTTTGTTTTTTGCGCCAATGCCGGCGGCAGTTATATGGCAGATCAGGTGAATGATCTGATGGCCCACTACAACACCCACACACGAGTACAACCCTATGAACGTTATGCGCTATCCACCCGGGCTGGGGAGGTAATGGATCGCACCATCAAGGGCTGGGCGGAGGCACTGAATATTTCAGCCGACGAATTAACCATCGGTCCATCCACCTCCATGAATACTTATGTTATGGCCCAGGCCATTGGTGAAAATCTGGGGCCAGGAGATGAGGTCATCGTCACAAATCAGGATCACGAAGCGAACAGCGGCGTATGGCGAAGAAAAGCCTGGGAAAAAGGCGCCAGATTATGCGAATGGAGAGTTGACCCGCACAGCGGCTTGCTCAACCCGCTACACCTGGACTCTCTGCTCACCGAAAATACCAAATGGGTTTTCTTTACACATTGCTCGAATATCGTCGGCACGACAAACCCGGTCGCTGCAATCACCAAACGCATCAAACAGAAATCTGCGGCCAGAGTATTTGTGGACGCAGTGGCCCATGCACCGCATCAGATATGCGATCTAAAAGCGCTGGGGGTGGATGGTTACGCATTTAGCCTGTACAAGGTATTTGGTCCGCATCAGGGTTTGATGTATGTCAATCAGGATTTATTGGCCGCACTCAGGCCACAGTGCCATTATTTTAACAGCGGATACCCAGGTAAATTATTCAATCCCGCAGGGCCCCAACATGCCCAGGTTGCCGCCTGTGCCGGCGTTCTGGATTACTTTGACCGACTGCACCAACATCACTTTTCCGACGATGCCAACCGCACCCTGCCTGAAAAACTGGCGCGTATTCATTCATTGATATCTGCTCATGAAGATGATCTGGCCGCGCCAATCCTGGACTTTTTAGATAACAGCAACCAGGTACGCCTGATTGGAAGAACCCATACCAGAGACAATGACCGGGCGCCAACCATTGCTTTTAAGCCCGTGCAGCAAACTTCGCTGTCAGTCTCAGCTAAAATGCAGGGAATGGGTATCGGTTGTGAAAGCGGCCATTTCTATGCCTGTCGCTTGATTGATGATCTTGGCATTGATCCGCAGGACGGCGTGGTCAGAATTTCTCTGGTGCATTACAACAATGCCGCTGAGGTTGAACGGATACTGGCCGCGCTCGATAACGCGATCAACCATTGAATCCGTCACCGAATTTGTCATTGGGCTCGACCGATTCGCGGCTAATCTCATTCTGGAAGTGTTTGATTAACATATCTTCGCTTGACTTCGCCACAATATCTGCAAGAGGGAAAGCCGGCTGGAACGGCACTGGTTCAGGTACGGTAAAAGTAGAAACACCCGATGACAAAACCATTATCTATCTGGAAACCGGGCAATGGGTGACTGGCTTCGGGGTTGAAATGAATTTTTCCAATCGATACAAGTGGTCGTACACGCATGACATTGATGCCATTACACTGCAGCACCTGCGTTATGGAGGAGATAAACCGGTCAGTTTATTCGCGCTTGAGCCGACCCGGCGTCAATCGTGGCAATCAGTTGAACCGCATCTTTGCAAAGATGACCGGTATTCCCTGAAAATCAGCAGTTCGCATACCGGCATGATCATGAATTGGCGGGTTGTCGGACCGGCAAAGAATGAATTTATTCAATGCCGGTATTTTTAGTTGTGATCATTTATCTGGGCCGGGCACTGGTTACCCGGAGTGTCGCTGCACTGATGCGGTCAATGGCAACGACCAGGTATTTCCTTGACTTTCCACACCAAAATATATTGCTGTACCGGCCTATACCTGAATATATATATCCCCATCAACAACTTGAACCTGGTAAGTTTTCAGATCGACGCATACCGGCGCACTTTTCGCCTTGCCGCTGGGAATATGAAACCGCCCCTGGTGCAAAGGGCATTCGATAATGTCGTCGATGACCAGCCCGTCCGCGAGATGCTGAAATTCATGTGTACACAAACCGTCGCTGGCATAAAACCCATCTTTGGTATGGTAGATGGCAAAGGTTTTTTCACCCAGGTCGAACCGCATCACGTCTTCCCGATCAATTTCATCGGCCGGCCCGATACGATGCCAGTTTTCGCCCAGGGTATTCATTTTATTATCATGCCTGATGTGCCTATTGTAACCAACCTTTATAAATTCACAGCACTGCAAACACTATCCTACCGCCACCGTACGTGCCAGATTTCCCATCGGCGTCTTGCCCGTGCTGCGCTTAATCGCCGTTTTTAATCCCCACCAGTTCATCAGGCACAGTCCGGGGTCCGGGTCGGGCAGTTGATTCCTGATGGCGGCGTTCAATTCAGCGAGCGCATGGAAGGGTACGGTGGGATAGAGATGGTGTTCAATGTGGTAATTCATATTCATGTAAAGGAATCGGGCCAGCGCATTGGTGCTGAATGAGCGCGTGGATTCCCGTATATCCATTTGATCCTCAGTCATTTCCAGATGTTGTAAAATGACAAAACATCCCATCACCAGCCCACCCAGCAAGCGCGGCAGGACAAAGTACCAGAGTAAAAAATCCGCTCCAGAATAAATAGCGACCCCCAAGCCAGCATAAAGCACCAGATAGATACGCGCATTGCGCTGCAGTTTTGGCAGTTCGTTCCGGGGGGTGCAGGCCAGCGTAAGCTGGGCAAAGTTTCCCGTCGCATTTCTGAAAAATGCACAGATATCATCAACCAGCAACCCCAACCCCGATATGGCATTCAACCAGCCGACAACGGTTAGCGGTTCCTTAAACGGAATTTGTGCATCCAGCCCCCGATGGTAGGTATGAGTGTGGTGGCTGGCGTGGGTATAGCGGCGAAAACAGTGCTCCTCACAATAAATAAACGATGAAATCAAATAAACGATGAAATCCAAAACAATACTTCGTTTATCCAGCGGGTGCGGAAGGCCGTGCCATGGCCGCATTCATGGGACAAGGCATATCCTGACGTGGTTAAAATACCGCCATATATAAACAGCATTGCCACAAACCCGACCGTGGGCCAGCCCGGGTGCATGCTCAGGTGCAATAAATAGCCACTGGCCCCCAGCATTCCCAACCATCCGGACAGCCAGATCAATCCTTCCCGGTCAGACCGTTTCATGAGTTGTTTGAGCCGCTTTTTATCTATCTCAACCCCGGATGAAGCTGCATTGGTTGGCACCAGCGCGGCGCCGGATTCAGTATTTTTCATCGCAATTACACTGGCAATTTATAGCGGGTTAATCTTTAAATTACAGCTTGTTTAAACAGCCGGCTTAACTACAGTTTGTAATCGGGTTCTTGCCGGTCAAGGATTTCTCTTACTTCGCGCAGATGCGCATTCGCCAGATTTTTTTCAAAGCCTTTCCACTGATCCGCCGTTTTTTGTGCAACCGCATCGCTTGCGATTCGCAGCGGCATACCGGTCATCTTCGCTGTAATGTAATTCTGGCAGGCGCGCTCGAAATAATACAATCGGTCAAATGCCACCGCGATGCTTTCCGAAAAAACCGATACACCATGGTTGCCCATGAGCAGAATTGACTTGTCGCCTGCCGTGGTGGATAAACGCTCTGCCTCTGCATCCACACCCATTCCGTTAAAGCCGACGTCCAATGCAATGTCATTGAAAAACCGCATGGTATTCTGGTCAATAGGGAGCAACCTGCTGTCGGCCAGCGAGGCCAGAACCGTGGCATATTTTGGATGGGCATGCAGGACGCACTTTGCACGGGGCACATTTCGATGCAATGCGCCATGTATAAACCAAGCAGTCGGGTCCGGCGCATCGGGCCTGTCCAGCGTATCCTTGTCATTGGCATCCACCAGCAACAGCTCGCTCGCTCTGACCCTGGAAAAATGCCGACCATTCGGGTTGACCAAAAACCGGGTGTTATCCCCTGATACGGCAAAGCTGTAGTGATTTGCGATGGATTCGTGCATATCCAGTCGTGCAGTCCATCTAAATACTGCCGCCAAATCACAGCGATCTTCATAGTGCGGATCCTCTTCAAGGTTTTCAGCTATTTTCTTCATCGCGGAAACTGCCATTTGCCTATCCTCAACTTCGATAAAAGTGGCGAAATTTAATCCCAGTTTTCATTATTTGACAAGCAATTTTAATCGGTCAAGAACCAACCACCATTGAGCGGATATACCGCATGTCATATTTCCCGATCGCCTGCAAGTCTGATGTTTTCGGCACGATCAATGGGTGCAGCGATTGCAGCAGCGAACCGGGATTTGGTTTAATATCAGCACCATTTCACTGTAATCAATTTTAACTACCACGAGGCCGTAATGACTTATCAGCATATCAAACTCCCACAGAATGGCGAAAAAATCACGATTAAAAACCACCGATTAGTCGTTCCTGAACAACCCATTCTGGGCTATGTGGAAGGGGATGGTATCGGGCCGGATATTACTGGCGCATCATTGCGGGTATGGGATGCTGCTGTGAAAAAAGCCTATGGCGGCAAACGCAAAGTCCGATGGTGTGAACTGTATATGGGTGAAAAAGCCGCCGGTATTTATGCGGGGGATTATTTTCCGGCCGAGACGCTGGCCGCGATGAAAGAATTCATCGTTTCCATCAAGGGCCCCCTCACCACCCCCATCGGCGGCGGATTTCGTTCGCTGAATGTATCGCTGCGCCAGGAAATGGACCTGTACGCCTGCGTCCGCCCGGTAAGGTATTACGCTGGTGTGCCCTCGCCACTGAAAAAGCCGGAGGAAGTTGATCTGGTCATTTTCAGGGAAAATACCGAGGACGTATACGCCGGCATCGAATACGAAAGCGGTTCGGCCGCCAATGCAAAACTGGCGAAATTTTTACGCGAGGAAATGGGGGCGGAGTTTTTTGCAGATGCCGGGCTGGGGATCAAGCCGATCAGCCCATTCGGCAGTAAACGATTGGTGAGAAAGGCGATCCAGTATGCGATTGATAATAATAAATCCAATGTCACCCTGGTTCACAAAGGCAACATCATGAAATTTACCGAAGGCGCTTTTCGTAACTGGGGCTATGAAGTAGCCAAACAGGAATTTCGCGACCATATTGTCACCGAAGACGAACTCTGGGATGAACATGGCGGCGATATGCCCGAGGGGAAAATACTGATCAAGGATCGAATTGCCGATATTATTTTTCAATTATTGCAGTTACGCCCGGCTGAATTTGATGTACTCGCTACCATGAATTTGAATGGCGACTACCTCTCGGATGCCGTGGCTGCGGAAGTGGGCGGTGTGGGTATCGCACCCGGAGCCAATATGGCGGATCATATTGCGGTATTTGAAGCTACCCATGGCACGGCGCCGAAGTACGCTGACCAGGACAAGGTCAACCCCTCTTCCCTGCTGTTTTCCGGAGCAATGATGCTGGAGTACATCGGCTGGAATGACGCCGCCGCGCTGATAAACGATGCTTTTGTTGCGGTTATGGCGGAGAAAACCGTGACCTATGATTTTGCCAGGTTGATGGAAGGTTCCACCGCGTTGCCCACCAGCGCTTTTGCCGATGCGCTGATTGCCAAAATTTACGGCTGATTTCAATAATACCGCCCGCCGTTCTTGTGGTGACAGTCAACATGCTGCGGCGCCAGCTACACGTTGGCGGTTTGATGGATCTGCCCCATAATAGACCGATACAACATTACCGATTACGCACGGTCTGTAGCGTGAAATAATAACCAGCCACTTAAAACATCCCATGTCGAAAGGCAAAATTGCCCTTGTGGTCGCGCTATTACTGGTCGCCGGTTTGTTGATTTATATCGGGCCGGAAAAATATCTGAATCTGGAATATATAAAGTCGAAACTGGAGCAATTAATCGGCTTTAAACAGGAAAACCCGTTGTTAACCGGATTGATATTCTCAGCAATTTACATCGCGGTGGCCGCCGCATCAATTCCCGGCGCCCTGGTGCTGACCCTGTGCAGCGGTGCGCTGTTCGGCTTTATCTGGGGTTCAATCATCGCTTTGGTGTCTGCAACTATCGGCGCCACCCTTGCTTTTCTGGTGGCCAGATATCTGTTCGATGACTGGGTGCAGGCGAAAATGGGCCAGCGTCTGACAAAGATTCGTGAAAACTTTCGCACAGAAGGTGCTTCATATTTATTTTCAATGCGCCTGGTGCCGGTTATCCCTTTTTTCGCCATCAATCTGTTGATGGGATTGACTTCCATCAAAACGCTTACCTACTGTATCGCGTCCTTTGCCGGCATGGCGCCGGGGACCATGGTATTTGTCAACGCCGGAACCCAGCTTGCAAAACTGGACTCCCTCAAAGGTCTGTTGTCACCCGCACTGATTATTTCATTCCTGCTGCTAGCCGCATTTCCGTATATGGCAAAAATATTATTGCGCCGGATCAAAGGCGGGAAAATCAAAAACGGAGAAAACTGAATATGGGTAAAAAATATGACGCCAATCTCATCGTAATTGGCGCCGGCAGCGGCGGCCTGGTCACCGCCTATATCGCGGCCGCAGTAAAAGCAAAAGTAATATTAATCGAGCAGGGACAGATGGGCGGGGATTGCCTGAACAGCGGATGCGTACCTTCAAAGTCCCTGATCGCCTCAGCCAGATTTTTGCATGATCTGAAAAACGCCCGGGAACTTGGAATCAGACAGGCATCCGCGGAATTTGATTTTGCGGATGTGATGAAACGCATCAAGCGAGTGATTGACTCCATCGCGCCCCACGACTCAGCAGAACGTTATACCGCGCTCGGCGTGGAGGTAATTCAGGCCAAGGCTGTAATTACTTCGCCGCATACCGTCAGGGTCAACGGCCAGGAGCTGTGGGCTAAAAACATCGTCATAGCCGCAGGCGCCGAACCCTTTGTTCCGCCCATCAAAGGCCTGGACAAAATAGATTATTACACTTCGGATACGATATGGAATCTAACTGAACTGCCTGCAAAAATGGTCATACTCGGCGGCGGACCGATCGGCTGTGAACTGGCGCAGTGTTTTGGTCGATTTGGCAGTGAAGTCTGCATCGTTGAAATGGCGCCGCATCTCATAATCCGGGAGGACCCGGAGTTTTCTGATGAAATTTCCCGGGTATTCAAAAACGAAGGCATTACGGTCCTGACCGGGCATCGGGCAGAAAAATTTATCGTTGACGGCACCCGCAAACGTTTAATTTGCGACGCAAACGGGGCGAAAGTCGAAATTGAATTTGACCAGATACTGGTTGCATCAGGTCGAGCTGCACGAACCGACGGGTATGGATTGGAGAACCTGGACACCCGGCTCAGTCAACACAAAACCATCGAAACAAACCAGTATCTCCAGGCCGGTCACCCTAATGTTTTCGCAGTGGGTGATGTGGCTGGCCCCTATCAGTTTACCCATTTCGCCGCGCATCAGGCATGGTATGCCGCCGTTAACGCCCTGCTTGGCCCGCTAAAGAAATTCAAGGTTGATTACAGCATTCTGCCATGGGTCACCTATACCGATCCGCAGGTCGCCCGGGTCGGGCTGAACGAACAGGATGCCAGACGACAGAAAATTCCCTGTGAAATAACCCGATACAATATGGGCGAACTGGATCGGGCAAAAACAGACGGGCAGGCATTCGGAACAGTTAAAGTGCTCACCGTACCCGGCAAAGATAAAATTCTTGGCGTTACCATCATTGGAAAACATGCCGGGGAAATGATCGCGGAATTCGTGCTCGCCATGCGCCACGGCCTGGGCATGAACAAAATACTCGGTACGATTCATGCCTATCCCACCTGGATGGAGGCCAATAAATACGCCGCCGGCAACTGGAAAAAAAACCACGCGCCGCAATGGGCGCTAAGGCTGTTAGGGAAGTTTCACCGCTGGAGAAGGAACTGATACGTCGTCTTGCCTTGTCAATCCAATAGCCGTTTGTCGTGATGAAAATGCGTTAACAATTCATAACCCGTTTCGGTAATCACCACCTGCTCTTCAAGTTTCACGCCTTCTTTGCCGCCGACTTCGCCAATATAGGCTTCCACGCACAAACACATTCCCGGCGCCAATACCCCATCGTAGCCGCTGGATTGCCAGTTTTCCGGATACATAATTGCCGGATATTCATCGCACAACCCCACACCATGATATTTCACCCCATATTGTAGCTGGCGATACTTCTGGTGCAGTTGATTACCGCCATGGCTAAGTTCTTTGAAGGTCAAACCCGGTTTCAGCAATTCCATATTTTCCATAATGTGCTGATATGCCACCTGAAAAAGCTGTTTCTGCGCCGCGGTCGCTTTCACCTCACCGGCTATCCAGGTGCGCGACATATCCACGCAATACCCATATACGCCAATCAGGTCCGTGTCCAGGGCAACCAGGTCGCCTGCATGGATAATTCTCGGCCCGCATTCCGACATCCACGGGTTTGTTCTGGGCCCGGATGACAGAATTCGCGTTTCAATCCAGTCGCCCCCGCGCTTGATATTTCCCGCGTGCAAATACGCCCACAATTCGTTTTCACTGATTCCCGGTACGATGGCCGCTTCAAATTCCCGCAGCGCCGCTTCGCAGGCGGCGACGGCACAGCGCATGGCGCGCAGTTCATTTTCATTCTTGATTTCACGGGCGGTTTCCATTAACGCCATGCCATCTTCCATCACCGCTATTTTCATACGCTCCAATGCGCGAACCCCGACAATCTCCATCCTGTCCACGGCGAGACGGCGATTCCCGCCGCCGTGGCTGCGCAGTAACTCATCAATTTGTGCGGCAAATTTATCGGCAAATTCTTCGCATCGGCTACCGCCAACAAAATAGAAAAACCCGGAAAAATTACGGATTTCATCAATAAGGGGAAGATGTTCGCTCAGATGTCGGCAATTGTGAAAATCAAACAAAACCACCGGCCCGTCGGTAGCGATAAAGCATCCCCGTGCCGCATTGTGGGTAATCCACAACTGCATGTTGGTGCTGTCCGTGGCATAGCGGACATTAAGCGGGTCGAACAGCATGATTCCCGCATAGTCATATTTCCTCAACTGCATCCTGACCCGCTCCAGACGGTACTCCCGCAGCGCCGCCATATCCGGCGGCGTCAGGCCCAGGGCTTTCCATTCCTCAAAAGCGGTCTGGCTGGGGCCTGTCTCGATGCGATCATTATCATCCGGCGTATTATCGGGCTTTCTTTTAAAACTGCGCTGCAACGCGCTTTCGGGCGGATTCATTGATGGTTTAAAAGTAAGCGGGAATGCTAGTCCTGGATTTTGACCACCGTCCGACCCCAGTTGCTGCCATTCAAATAATTATCGAAGGTATGGGTCAGATTCTCGAAAGCTACTTCATTGGTTACGACATGCTCCAGTTGTCGGGGCTTCAAATCAGCGCCGAGGCGTTTCCATAGCTGATTCCGCACCGGCGCCGGCATCTCGATTGAGTTGATACCCAGCAGCGAAACGCCGCGTAATATGAATGGCATCACCGTTGTATTCAGTTTGTAATCATCCACCAGGCCGATACTGGCAATGTTCCCCCAGGGCTTGACCGTGCGTATAACCCACGCCAGCGTATCTCCCCCGGCATTATCAACCGCTCCTCCCCAAACTCCGGTCTCAAGTGGCCGTGACCCCTTGTCCAGGGTATGTCTATCCATAAAATCACTGGCGCCCAGTTTTTTTAGATATTCGTGTTGATGTGGTTTCCCGGTCAATGCCGTCACCCGATAGCCCGTTGACGCCAGGATGTCGATGGCGATGCTGCCCACTCCGCCGGTCGCACCGGTCACTATAATCGGCCCATCCTGCGGTGTTTGCCCATTGGTTTCCATCCGCGCAATGGCCATTGCGGCGGTAAATCCGGCGGTGCCCAGCGCCATGACCTCCCGCAGCGTCAGACCCCCGGGTAAAGGCACGATACAATCACCTTTTACCCGCGCAACCTCGCTATACCCGCCATCCGCTGTTTCAGACAACCCGCATCCCGCCACCAGCACCTGATCGCCTTCTTTATACCGTCGGTCGCGGGATTCCATCACCACACCAGACAGGTCTATCCCTCCGTTCAGCGGGTATTGTCGTAATATTTTTCCCGCGCCGGTGACCGCCAGCACGTCCTTGTAATTTATGCCCGACCATTTCACGCTGATAACCACATCGCCCCGGGTGAGATCGTCAACGGTTAATTCCTCAAAACCTGCGACTATATTGTTTTCAATCCGATTAATTCTGAATGCGCGAAAGGATGACATGGTATTGAACCTGTTTTAGCGGGTTGCGAAATCCATCAAACCCGCTGGTGCAGCGGACTCGAACGGGGAAAATGTGATTTCAGGAATTCCATCTGGTCGACAAGAATTTTTCTGCCCTGCAAGTATATATATTCGGCATGGGTGGGGGTAAACGGCACCGCGATGAGCTTCATGCCTGCCTGTTCCGGCGTTCTGCCTGCCTTGAAATTGTTGCATCGAATACAGGCCGTGACCACATTATTCCAATTATCCTGCCCGCCCTGGGCAAATGGGGTGACGTGGTCTCTGGACAAATCGCAAGGTTTAAACTGTTCACCACAATACAAACAAATACACGCATCCCGTTGAAAAAGCGGTATATTATGCAGCGGCGGGGCATAGCCACCCGCCATTTTGGCATACACCCGGCTGGCGCCATGGGTTGCAAGAATGGAATTGACTTCCAGTGTACTCTGGCGATGGGTAAAGCGGTTAATTCCTCCCCTGACATTCATTACGAATTCGCCGCAGGTATAAGCGACCTGACCCAGTGTGATCAGGGTGACAGCGCGCTTGAAATGTATCCATTCCAGCGGCATACCCGACACATCGGTTCGCAGGATTGGCTGGGTGATGTCTAGCATTGCTTATTATTGATCAAACGGGTGGACCGTTATGCGCCGCTGAATATAAGCGGCGCTAAATACAAGGGGCGGTAATCTAACATAAAAACGGCGAAAAACCGTAGACCTGTCCATAACCTGCACCCGCAACAAATGCGATGAAAACAACAACTTACGGACTAGGGCAGGTAAGGCAGCAACAGTCGCAGCAGGATGTTTGCAAATATGGCTGCCACAATGTCATCCAGCATAATGCCGATGCCGCCATGTACATACCGGTCAAAAAAGCCAATCGGCCAAGGCTTTAAAATGTCGAAAAACCGGAATAATAAAAATCCGATTGCCAGCGCCGGCCAGGTAAACGGAATAAAAATCATGGTGATCATCATGCCGACAATTTCGTCCCATACTATGCCCGGGTGATCATGGGTATTCAGCCTTGCCGAGGCGGCGCTGCATATTGCCGGGCCGGCCAAAACACAGAGCAGGGTGACAGACGGGTAGATCGGATTCGGCAATTGCGCCATTGCCCAGACAAGCGGCACTGCGGCCAATGCGCCCATGGTGCCGGGGGCCTTGAGTGACAGGCCGGCTCCAAACCCGAAAGCCAGAAAATTCAGCGGAGAGGAGAATAAATCCCCACAGCTAATCCGGGGAATCGGGTCGCACCTTCGCAGCGATTTTATCCAGCACACCATTGACGTATTTGTAGCTGTGCTCCGAGGCAAATATTCTGGCTAAATCAATGGCCTCATCCAGCACCACACGGGTTGGCACATCCGGCTGAAACTGCAACTCATAGACAGCCACCCTTAAAATAGCGTGATCAACCAAATCAACCCGCTCCAGAGGGCGGTCCAGATGGGGGGAAATAAGGTCGTCAATCACCCCGGTGTTTGGTGGAATATTTTTGATCAGCGACAAAAAATAGTCCAGATGATGCCCGCAAAGGTTTTCGTTCCTGATAAAACCACTTTCTATCTGCGCAGGCGCTTGCCCGGTTACCTGCCATTGATAAAGCGCCTGCACCGCACATCGCCGGGCAAGGTGCCGGCTGCTGCGCACCACTATACAAATCCCCGGGGGAAATCTAGGCCGAAGGCTGGCATAACCGCTTCATCAGGCTGACCATTTCCAGCGCCGCCAGCGCAGCATCCGCGCCTTTGTTGCCGGCTTTGGTTCCCGCCCGTTCGATGGCCTGCTCTATGGTATCGGTGGTCAGCACCCCGAATATTACCGGTGTCTCGCCCGCCAGGTTTGATTGTGCGATGCCCTTTGCGCATTCGCCGCAGACCAGGTCGTAATGCGACGTTGCGCCCCGAATAACCGCGCCCAGGGTAATGATCGCCGAATAGTTTTTTGAATCAACCAGTTTTTTGGAAACCACGGGAATTTCGAATGCACCAGGCACCCAGACGCAATCAATACGGGATTCGGCGATACCATGACGGGCTAGCGCATCCACCGCCCCCTGGACCAGCTTGTCGGTAATAAAATGATTGAATCGACCTGCAACCAGCGCGAACCTGCCGCTGCAGTCCTTGAAATCACCGCTTATATGCCTGATTTTCATGGTCAGTTATTTTCACCGGTTTGTGTTTTATGGCTTTGATTGATTCGACTCCACTGCTGCAGTTGCTGCGGGCTTTCGACATAGTCCACGATCTCCAGCCCGAATCCCGACAATCCATGCGCTTTCTTGAGCCGTCCCAGCGCGAGCACCCGGGTCACGCCAAGGTCGGCCAGAATCTGACCGCCCGCCCCCAGCATTCGCAAATTGCCCGGATCATCATGTCCGGTCATTTTTTTCCCTGGACGCCTTGTTTTTGTATCGCTGTTTAATTTGATGCGACTGACCAGCTCGTCAACGGATTCATTATAGGACAGTATAACCACCACGCCGGATGGTTGGGTGGAAATTGCCTCCAGCGCATTTTCCAGTGTCCAGCTCCATGGTGTCGGGTCAAGTACGGCATCAAGGAGCCCGCGATGAACGTGAACACGAACCGGGATGACATGACCCGGGTTGATCTCCCCTTTGACCATGGCCAGATGGGTGCCGCCTTCGACCACATCCTGGTAAACGTATGAGCGAAATAGGCCCTGTTTCAATGCCAGTTTTTCCATGGAAACACGTTTCAGGGTAGGATCATTTTTCAGCCGATAGCGAATCAAATCCGCGATAGTACCGATTTTCAAGCCATGGATTTTTCCATATTCCATCAGGTCCGGGAGGCGCGCCATGCCGCCATCATCCTTGAGAATTTCACAAATCACGCTGGCCGGCTCAAATCCACTCAGGCGCGCCATATCCACTCCGGCTTCGGTATGGCCCGCTCGGGTCAACACGCCTCCGGTCTGCGCCTTTATCGGGAAAATATGCCCCGGCGTCACCAGGTCTTCAGGTCGCGCATGGGGATTGACTGCGGCTTGAATGGTAATCGCCCTGTCCTGGGCGGAAATACCGGTGGTCACACCTTCAGCCGCTTCGATAGAAACGGTGAAATTGGTTGAAAATCGTGCGCTGTTGCGACTCACCATCAAAGGCAATTCGAGCTGGTTGCAGCGCTCCTCGGTCAAGGCCAGACAAATCAATCCGCGACCATTGGAAGCCATAAAATTAATATGATCATCGCTGATGCACCCGGCGGCCACTAACAAATCGCCTTCATTCTCCCGGTCTTCATCGTCCACCATGATCACCATTTTCCCCTGGCGATAATTCTCCAGAATATCTTCTATGGCATCAATCGCGAGCCGTTTATTCATAAGGTTTCACATTCATTGATTCTGCAAATGTAGCGGGCAATCTGATCAACCTCAACGTGAACCGGATCACCTTGAACCAGTGCGCCCAAAGTGGTGTTTTCCAGTGTATGAGGAACCAGCATCACATCATAACAAGTACGGCCCCGGTTATCCGCCACGTTGTTGCTCGTCAAACTAACGCCATCCATTGCCACGGACCCCTTTATGGCAATAAATTTACCAATGGCGATTTCGGTTTCAAATCGCATCATGGTAAAACCATTGCGGTCCTGCCGGCCGACCAGCCGGGCCGTTCCGTCCACGTGCCCGGAAACCAGATGTCCGCCGACCGGTGTGGTTAATGTCAAGGCCAGTTCCAGATTGACACGGTCACCCATACCCCAGTCACTAATCAGACATTTTTCCAGAGTTGCACTGGACACATCAAAATGCGCGATATTTTGCTCTACTCCGGTTACGCTAAGGCAGGCGCCATTTACCGCGATACTATGGCCCGGGTGAACCCGTTCCAGATCAAGCCGATTGAGATCAATGGACAACCGCGCACCATCCGGGCAGGATGACATAGCAACAACAGAACCCACGCTCTGTATTATTCCGGTAAACATATCCTGCTTAATTCAAAACCGACAGCGTCAACCGAAGGTCGCGGCCTACCCGGATAACATCTTTATATTCCAGCCTGAGTTTATCGGCAAGCCGCTCAAGTCCGGGAATCTCAAACATCCCCCTGGTGTTGCTGCCCAACAAATCCGGCGCCAGGTACACCACAATTTCATCCACCAGACCCTGCCCAAGCATACTGCCGCCAAGTTTCGCCCCGGCCTCAAGCAAAATGGTATTCATTTCTCTTTTACCCAGCTCAGCCATGACTTCGTGTAGATTTATTCGTCCAGCGGTGGTCCGGCAATTAATGATGTCGACGGCGCTGTGCGGAAAAGCATCCCGTGCACTGGGCGCAGAATTTGCAGTAACAATCAATACTTCGCCTGCCCCGCCCAGTATTTTTGCATTGGTCGGCATGCTTAAATGGGTATCCAGGATAATACGCACCGGCTGGCGCGCAACGCCCTCAATACGCAGGTTCATAGCGGGGTCATCGCGCAACACCGTGCCTATTCCGGTCAGTATGCCTGAAGCCGCTGCTCTCAACCTGTGCGCATCTTTACGTGCGGGCTGTGAGGTTATCCATTGGCTTTCACCGTCTGCCATCGCGGTTTTTCCATCCAGACTGGCGGCAATTTTAAGCGTCACCCAGGGGATGCCGGTGGTGATGCGTTTCAGAAACCCGCGATTGATATGCCTTGCCTGAATCTGTCCAATCCCCACAACCACATCGATCCCTGATCTTTGCAATGCGGAAATTCCAGAGCGATTTACCAGCGGGTTTGGATCTTCGGTGGCGATAACCACTCGACTGATGCGGGACTTAATGATCGACTTGACGCAGGGCGGCGTTTGGCCGTGATGGCTGCAAGGTTCCAGAGTGACATACAGGGTCGCCCCGGCTGAAGCTTTTCCGGCTTGTTTTAAAGCATTGATCTCTGCATGGGCCTGTCCGACAAAATCATGCCAGCCTTCACCGACAATCTTCCCATGCCTGACGATGACGCAGCCCACCGCGGGATTAGGATGGCAGGTATAAATCCCCTTGCGCGCCAGTTGCAGGGCTCTGGCCATATAGCCTTCGTCGTCACCCGGGTTTAACCGGTGATTATCCGGCGTTGGCCGGGTTGGCTCTGCCATGGTCAATGCAGACTGCTTGAATTCTTTTAATCCGGCCAATAAGTTCAACTTTTTTTCTCCGCGCTGGGCAGCAGTGATGACTGCAATTTACTGGCCCGGATCGACCAGGACTGTCTTAATTTCTGCACTTCATCGCTGAACGCTTCAAGGTCCTGAAAACTGCGATATACCGAGGCAAATCGAACATAGGCCACTTCATCCAGTTCCCGCAACTCATCCATAACGGCCTCACCAATTTGTTTCGCTTCGATTTCCCGGTCACCCTTATGGGTAAACTGGCGCATGATACGATTAACCGCGCCTTCAATCACCTCCGCGCCAACCGGTCTTTTTTCCAGCGCCCGGGTGATACCTCTACGCAGCTTTGCCTGATCAAATTTTTCTCTGCGGCCAGCGGTTTTGATCACCCCGGGCATTTCAAATACCACTTGTTCAACCGTAGTAAACCGCTGAGCGCATTGCTGGCATTGTCTGCGCCGCCGCACGCTTTCGCCGCCGTCTCCCAGACGCGAGTCGATTACCCGGGTGTCGTCACTGGCGCAAAATGGGCAGCGCATAACGTGGTCAAGCTGCGGGGGCGGCCATCAGGGTTGCGTGTCAACGTTTTCACCCTCTTTCTGCACCGGCAGCATATCTTCCCGACTGATCCCCAAAACCAGAACCGCCGGGCTGGCAATATATATGGATGAATAAGTCCCGAAGATCACACCGATAAACAATGCGAAAGAGAATCCGCGAATTACTTCACCGCCCAGCAGTAATAATGTAAGCACCACCAATAAAGTCGTTAATGAGGTGAGAATGGTTCTCGGAAGTGTTCGATTAATTGCCGAATTCATTATTTCCACCACATTGTTTTTTCGCATTTTCCGAAAGTTTTCGCGGATGCGGTCATACACAACAATGGTGTCATTCAGGGAATAGCCGATTACCGCGAGCACCGCAGCGAGTACGGGCAATGAAAATTCCAGTTGCAATAACGAGAACGTGCCAACGGTGAGTAGCACATCATGCACCAGGGCAACCACAGAGCCGACGGCGAACCGCCACTCAAACCGAAAAGTAACGTAGATGAGTATACCGACCAGGGCGTATAACATCGCCAATCCACCCTCGTTAGCCAATTCATCGCCGACCTGGGGGCCGACGAATTCCACCCGCCGCATTTGCACCTGACAATCGCTGGTTACGTTGTCCAGAATACATTGCTGACTGCCGACACGGGCGGATTCAACCAGCACCTCTGCATAGGGCAATCGTAATGCCTCCATCACGCTGCTGCTTACTGCTGCGGCGCTGACACCCTCTGTGGAAAACGTGGCCGGCAGGCGCACCATGACATCTCTGGGCGTGCCGAAGTGCTGCACAATGGCATCATCGAAACCATTCTCCTGCAAAGCGGCTCTCACCGTCTCTATCTGCACGGCATCCCGGTAACCAATTTCCACCAAAGTGCCGCCAGTGAAGTCGATACCCAGGTTCAATCCCTGCACCAAAATGCTGACAATGCTGATAACGAGGAGTATGGCTGACAATACCAGAGCAGATTTGCGTTTGCCCAGGAAGTCGAAACTGGTTGGTTTTTTCAGCAATTCCATGGCGAATCAAATGGACAGTCGTTTCACCGTTTTGCCGCCGTAATGCCAATTGATCAGCATCCTGGTCAACATAATCGCGGTAAACATTGAAGTGATGATGCCGATACTCAAAGTCACGGCGAAGCCTTTGATCGGCCCGGTTCCGAAGTTGAACAGAACGATTGCGGCGATCAGCGTAGTAATATTGGCATCGACGATGGTGGACAGCGCCCGGTCGTATCCCAGATGAATACTCGCCTGGGGCGAGTTGCCGTTTCTGATTTCCTCGCGTATGCGCTCGAATATCAATACATTGGCATCCACCGCCATACCCACAGTCAGCACAATCCCGGCAACGCCTGGCAGAGTAAGGGTTGCCTGCAGCATGGATAAAACCGCAACGATGAGTACCAGATTAAGCGTTAATGCGGCCATGGCGGCCATGCCGAAAACCCGGTAATACACCAGCATGAATATCAATACCAGTGCAAAACCGGCGATTACCGACCGCAGCCCCTGGGTGATATTCGCCTGACCCAAACTTGGACCAACCGTGCGTTCTTCAATTATTTCTACCGGCGCTGCCAGCGCACCAGATCGCAGCATTAACGACAGATCTCTCGCCTCTTCTACAGAATCAAGCCCTTCAATCTGATAGCGCTTACCCAGTTGATCCCGAATCACCGGGGCGGTCAGCACATCTTCAAGCCGATTGGTCACGCGCACCGGCCTGCCCTTAGCGTCCAGCACCGGTTCACCATTTGCATCTTTTTTAATTTCAGAGATGAGTTCAAGGTATACAACCGCCATGCGTTTGTTAATGTTCTCGGCCGTGACCCGGCTATTAATGGCTGCGGCGGCAGAATCCAGGGTGATACTCACAATGGGGCCGCCGGTTTGCGTGTCCAGACTAGCGGCCGCACCGATGATGTTGTCGCCGGAATAAATCACCCGCTTGTAAAGTAGTATCCGTCGACCATCGCGAAACCTGAATATCTTCGAACCCACAGGCGCCTGACCGGAAGCCACAGCCGTGGCATTATTTTTCTCATCAACCAGGTGTATCTCCAGCGTCGCTGCCCGGCCGAGAATCGCTTTGGCACGGGCAGTATCCTGTACGCCAGGAAGCTGAATCACGATACGGTCGTCACCTTGCCGCTGCACTACCGGTTCAGCCACCCCCAATTGATCGATACGATTGCGTAATGCGGTGAGGTTTTGCTCTAGCGCAAATTGTTTGATTTCATCAATTTGCGCTTTGCCGAGCTCCGCAACAATAAGTTCGGGCCGATCAGCATTGATTCCAATATCTGTATCAGGAATCGCCTGAGTGAGAAAATCCAGAGCTTGCTGACGTTGTTGCGGATTGCGCACGATGATTTCCAGTTGGCCCTGGCTGTTTAAGGTAACGCTGTGGTAACGCAGCCGATTTTCGCGCAGCACGGATTTGATGTTTTCCCGATACCGTTGCCGTGCGCGGTCAATGGCGTTTTGCATATCCACCTGCAAAAGAAAATGCACCCCGCCGCGCAGGTCCAGGCCCAGGTACATGGGCAATGCACCCGCATTTTTCAGCCAGTCCGGCGCACCGCTTAACAAGGTTAAAGCCAATGAATAATTGTTGCCCAGATCTTCTTCAATGACTTCTTTTGCACGAAGCTGATTTTCATCATTTGCAAATCGAATTTTGATGCCTTTATCATCCTGGGAAATGGATTTATAGGCAAGCCGCTGCATATCTAAAAGCGTTTGCATTCGCCCGATAACGTCTGGCGCAATGTTGAATCCTCTGGCGCCGCGAATCTGAATGCCGGGGTCGCTGCCAAAAATATTTGGCAAGGCATAGAACAGCCCGGCCACCACTACAACGACAATAACCAGGTGTTTCCACCATGCAGTTTGATTAATCATCGATACCGGAATGTCTTGTCTGGCTGTAACCCCACGGCGGCAATCAGGCGGACTGCGCCGTCAGGACTTCACTGTCCCCTTGGGCATCATTTGGGAAACGGCCATACGCTGTACTTTGACATGCACCCCCGCAGCGATTTCCAGGGTAATAAAATTATCATCCACGTCCATGATTTTGCCCAGTGTGCCGCCATTGGTTACGATTTCATCGCCTTTACTCACCGCCGCCACCATCGCTTTGTGTTCCTTGGTGCGTTTTTGTTGTGGTCGAATCAGCAGAAAATAGAAAACCACGAAGATAAGCACCATGGGCAAGATGCCCATCAGTCCGCCGCCGCCTATTCCACCGGTTTGGCCCCAGGCATCTGATATTAGAAAATTCATGTAAAGTCCTTCATAAGGATGAGTTGATGGTGTCATGCTACGGAAAATCCAGCATTTTTATGCGCCCGATTATGCCATATCCAGATTGCAAATGGGGATTTCAAAGGGTTTGGGAGTGTCGCCCCGAGGCGGAATATTCAGGCTTTTGGCGGCATATACATGGCGCTTATCTGTTGCTTGAATCGCTCCATCAGCACTGGGCGTTTGAGCTTCAGGGTAGGCGTAATCGAGCCATCGTCAACGCACCATACATCGGTGGTAATGGTCACGTATCGAATAAACGCATAGCCCGGAAACTGGTGTAACTGTGCGGCAATCCTGTCCAGCACAAATTGTTTTACTTTGTCACTTTGGAGCGCCGCCCGGTCTGCCGGATTCACCCCAAGCGACCGGGCCGTCCGGGGCCAGCGGTCCGGGCTTGGCACCACCAGTGCGGCGAGACAGGCCTGCCCTTCGCCGACAACCATGGCTTGTTCGAATAGCGGGTCCTCGCAAATTGCAGATTCCATATCTGCTGGCGGCACTTTCTCGCCATTAGCCAAAACAATGATTTCCTTGATCCGCCCGGTAATGGAAATAAACCCCTGTTCACAGATACTGGCTATATCACCGGTCAGCAGCCAGCCATCCGGGTCAATACTGCGCTGGGTGGCTTCGGGGTTTTTCCAATACCCCAGCATGACAAACGGGCCTCTGGCCTGCAATTCATCATTATCGCCCAACCTTAACTCGGCGCCGCGCAATGGTAATCCTATGGATGATGGCTTGTTTTGGTTCGGTGTGTTTGCGGTCAATATCGGGCTGCTTTCGGTCAAACCATAACCTTGCAGGATTTCAATACCAAGCCCGACAAATACCCGGGCAATTGTCGGCGCCAGCCTCGCGCCTCCGCATACCACAAACCGTAATTCACCGCCAAAACGCTGCACCACTTTATTGGCCACCAGAGCACGGAAAATCGGCCAAAAGCATTGTTTGAAATGCCAATTGCCGCGACCTTGTCTGTGTTCGAATCGCTTCCAGCCCACGTCCACCGCCTGCTGGAACAACCATTTCCTGATCCCGGGGCCATCGTCCAGCCGGGTCTTGATGTTTGAATATGCTTTTTCAAATATTCTCGGCACGATAATCATCACGGTGGGCCTGGTTTCCGCCATATCGTCCAGTAATTGCGGAATTGACCGGCTGAATGTCACCGAGGCCCCTGCCATCATGGTCAGGTAGTACCCCACAGTGCGTTCAAACATGTGGGACAAGGGCAAGAAGGATAAAAGCCGGTCGGTTGGAAATACTGCAACGCTTTGTAATCCGCCATAGGCATTGGCAAGCATATTCCCGTGGGAAAGCATGACGCCTTTGGGTCGGCCGGTGGTTCCCGATGTATAGACAATGGTTGCCAGATCATTACGGTTAATGCCGACAGTGGGCAGCGGCCCGGAAACGGCGCTTGCCAGCCAGTGGTCCAGCAGCATCACCCGGGCATCGCCGCAGCGCTCGATTTCGTCATTCTCGTCGTTCACCACTACCACCCGTTTAATCACGGCGACCAGTGCAGTGTGTCCGCTCAGCTCGGACCACTGGGAATAATTCTCCAGCAACAGCAACCGGGCTCCGGTGTGTTCAAGAATATAGGCGATATTGTCAGCGCGGTCTTCGACATAAACCGGCACCACAACCAGCCCCTGGGCCAGGGCCGACTGATCAAACAATACCCATTCGGTGGAATTTGACATGCGAATGGCTGCGCGCTCCCCCGGCAGCAAACCTTCCGCAGCGATCGCTCTGCGCCAGTGATTCACCGCCTCCGCCATATCCTGCCAGGTGTGTTCAATCCATTCCTCGCGCACAGGATCAAACTGGCAATACGCTGTTTTTTCCGGGCTGCGCCTGACACGCTGTTCGAATAACGCCGGAATGGAATCAATATTCCTGCCATCAATGGCATCGACTTTAGCGTGATGGACGGCTAATGCGTCCTCAGGAAAAACTGCCGCGGCTCTGATTTTTGATGATTTATTCATTAAGCAATCCGGTTGAACAAGGACTATATATTTTTCTTCGATTCGAGGCTGCGGGGTTCGAAACTGTCCACGTCGATAACCTTGCGCACCCGTTCGCGGGTTTTGCCCAGCAACGCGGATTCGTCCCTGCTGACTGCGCCTTCTTTTACCATGCGGTTTAACCAGTCTGCGTAACCTTCCATGGCCGCAGGAACCTGGCCGGATTTTTTCAATCGCTGGCGTAAATTTCCGGTTTCAAGCATTGATTCAAACGCGGCTTCAATCTGGCCGATGGTTTCATCCTCATTATGCGGAATATACATGTCTTGCGTGAGTCGATTTCGCACCGCGCCCGGGGTTTGCAGCAAATCCGCTACCTGCCGGGAAAGTTTATCCGTCGGCATCTGTAAATATCGGCCGCTCGGAAAAATTATAATGCGCAGTATTCTCCCGAACGTTCGATTGGGGTAATTCAGCAAAATGCCATGCAAGGCCTGCTGGGCCTGATACAGTGCGTATTGGCAGGCCCAGTCCGCTAACGGCGCTTCATTTTCAGGTTCACCGTTGTCCTTGAATCGCTTCAACACCGCCGAGGCCAGATAAAGATTACTCAGCACGTCCGCAAACCTTCCCGACAGCATTTCTTTGCGTTTTAAATTTCCACCCAGCGAAAACAAGGCCATGTCGGTGAGCCAGGCAAAAGCGGCGCTCAGGTGTTCGATGGTGCGGGAATGCCGCCTGATTAACCCGCGACCGGTTCCCGAGGCCAGCCATCCCCGGCTTAGCCCAAATCCGAACGAGCGGATTTTGTTGCTGGCGACATGCTCGATATGCCCGGCCAGGGCCTGATCGAAATCATCAAGCCCCCCAGGTTCATCTTCCATCGACACCGCTTGAATTTCTTTTAGCAGATAAGGATGACAACGCATGACGCCCTGCCCGAAAATTATCAGGCTGCGGGTTAATATGTTGGCGCCTTCAACCGTGATGCCCACCGGGATTTGCTGATAGAGCCGCGCCAGATAATTACCCGGCCCCATACATATCCCCTTGCCGCCATGCAAATCCATGGCATGGTTAACCACGCTGCGGGACAAATCCGTACACTGCTGTTTGACCATGGCCGACAGCACCGCAGGTTTGTGGCCGAGGGATAATGCCGTGGTCATTAAAATCCTGCCGCTGTCCAGCAGGTAGGTCAGGCCGCCAATACGCGCCAGCACCTCTTCAATGCCCTCGAATTTTCCGATCTCAATGCCAAACTGCTCACGAATTTTCGCGTACGCACCACAGGTGCGCACCGCAACCTTTGCCGCGCCCGCAGCAGCGGCCGGCAGCGATATCCCTCTGCCTGCGGCGAGGGACTGCATTAACATGCGCCATCCCTCACCAATTCTCTCCTGACCGCCAATAACCCATTGCATCGGGATGAAAACCTCTTTGCCCCAGTTGGGGCCGTTCTGGAAGGAAGCATTGAGCGGGAGGTGTCGCCGACCGATGGAAACCCCCGCTGTATCCGCCGGCACCAAAGCACAGGTAATACCCAAATCTTCTTCATCCCCCAGCAGATGATCCGGGTCCCAGGCTTTGAACGCCAGGCCCAGCAGCGTCGCAACCGGGCCGAGGGTGATATAGCGTTTCTCCCAATTCACTTTAAATCCCAGCACGGATTTTCCGTTGTACTCGCCTATGCACACCACACCCGCATCCGGCATACCTTCGGCATCTGACCCGGCCCAGGGGTTGGTCAAGCCAAAACAGGGAATCTCCTGTCCTTTCGCCAGCCGGGGTAAATAGTAGTCTTTTTGCTGGTCGGTGCCATAGTGATACAACAATTCGGCCGGCCCGAGGGAATTGGGCACCATCACCGTAACCGCCACCGTGCTGCTGCGTGTGGCCAGTTTCTGCACAATGCAGGATTGGGCATGGCCGGAAAAACCAAGGCCGCCGTATTCTTTGGGGGTGTTGAGTGCGAAGAAATTATTGTTTTTAATGAATGCCCAGACTGGTTCGGGAAGGTCGTTCAGTTCATGGGTAATCTGCCAGTCATCCGCCATGGCGCACAATGCTTCCACCGGACCGTCCATAAACGCCTGCTCCTCCTGGCTGAGCGCGGCGGGTGCGGCATCAAACAATACATTCCATTGCGGACGGCCGGAAAATAATTGCGCATCCCACCACACTGTACCGGCGTCAATGGCATCCTGTTCGGTTTGGGAAATGGACGGCATTCCGGTTTTTACCACTGCGAATATTTTCGAGCTGATGAATTGCCTGCGCAAATCCGGCAGGAAGAACAGCAGCAGCGCCATGGCCGCAAAAACCATAATGAAAACCAGCGACAGGAAAACGCCGGTAATGCCCGTCAACATGGTGACCACAAGCACAACGCCAGATGCGATCAACCAGTTTTTAAAAGGCAGCTTTAACCACAAAAACCCGCAAACCAACAATACCAGAACCAAAATGACAGCCATAAATAATTCTCTGTTAATACCCGATGATTGCGGTGATTATCCCACAACGCGCGTATGGAATGAACGCCCGGGCAATTCTTTGGTCGCCGTCATCACGGCACTATGGACTGATTGTATGTACCTGGAAACCGCCCGGGCCATCCGCGTCAAGCGTTGAGGATGCTTTTCGCCATGCCTGCATATTCCTTGCGATGAAGAATCAAATGCCAGCGGCGTCCACCGAGCTGATTCCACAGATAAGCGGCGCGTATGCCAGCGAATAATGCGGTTCGAACGCGATTAACCGATGCCCGCTGTTGCAGTTTTTCTGATGAACCCTGCACGATGATTCGCGGTGTTAAATAACTGATGGTTCGACTGTATAAATTTGCCAGGGACTCGTGCAGCGCGTCATCCTGGCTTTGGTCATCCTGACTTTCGGGGAACCGGGTTTTTACTTCGGCAAGTTCCTGATGAATGATATCGCTGGTTTTCTGCAGCTTTGCCAACTTTACACTGAGTTGATGCACCGCTATGGCGTATTGATAGATGTCTTTGGTGGACAGGTCGGGTTTGTATGCAAACAATTTTATTATGGTTCTCAGGCCAAGCTCCACGCCGTATACCGACCCGTAAAGATCTTCGATATGGTCCACGTCCAGCCGGATCAAACTATACCCGGACTGGTGCAGCGCACTCCGTTCGCAGTCACCGCGGCTGGCAATCTGATGGACCAGCGCAGCGGCCTGAAACACCCCGGCAACAGCCAGGGTAAGACCTCTATTCGGCGGCATTCTGATCACCGCGATGGGTTTTGGCGGCGGATGTTTTATTGCCCGGGCCGTGCTGATGCGAATTTTCAGCGGCGTGTCTTTGCATGATAATTTCCGCAAAAAACGCCGTTTCCTTGCGCAGGGCGTCCACTCTGGTTTCCACCTGGCGAAAGCCATGCCCTTCTCCGGGATATTCGGTATAACCATGCTGTATGCCTTTGGCCTTGAGCAGCGCCGCCATTTCACGGGACACGGCGGGAGGAACGACTTTATCCTGCCCGCCCTGAAACAGGATTAACGGACTGGACAGATTCTCCATCTGGAAAATCGGCGAACGCGCAACGAATCGACTTTCAGGATTGCCGGATTTTTCCGCATCAAACATTTCGCCGATCAGTTGATCGGTATATTTCGCTTCAAACTTGTGGGTGATTTTGCTCAATGTAATCAGGTTGCCTATACCGTAATAACAGGCGCCTGCGGCAAACCGCCCGGGAAAGCGTGTCAATGCGCGCAGCACGGCATAACCACCTGCACTGCTGCCGCGAATAAAAACCAGATTTGGGTCAACCCACTGTTTGTCAACCACATATTTGATTGCATTGGCAATATCATCCGCATCGTATTCTCCCCAATTGCCCAGCAGCGACTGGCGGTATTTTCGGCCATGCCCGGTGCTGCCCCGATGATTCACATCCAAAAGCGCATAGCCGAGGGAGCAGAAATACTGTTTTATACCTACCAGTTCGGACGTGGCCTTGCTGGTCGGCCCACCATGCACCAGCATCAACAGCGGCGGCCGGGAATTGTCTGGTGCAGCACAATTCCGATTGCAGGGTGGATAAAAATATCCCCAGGCGATGCGGTTATCGCTGGTGGGAAATTTAATCAGCTCGGGTGCGCTGTAATCCTGAAATTCCGCACCCGGATTGGCTGCCCGCAACCGGCTGGCCTGCAAGGTCTTTATACGCCCGCACTGAACTGACAAACTGACCATTTCAGCGGGCCTGTCGGTATACTTTCCAATCAACAGCAACTCACCCTCTGCGGTTGTCTGCAAATGACTACAGGCGGAAAAGCCCCGGTGCAAAACCGTGCAATCACCCGTCCCGACGTCTACTCGGACAAGCTCGTCCCCGTCTGCCCTGGTCACAGTGGCTATCAACACTTCCTCACCAACAGCCTGCCACCGGCGCTGGCCGAAAACCCAGTGCGCTTCGCCAAACTCGCCCGCTCTGTCAGTCAACTGGCGCACCCCCTGTTTGTCATATTTAAACAGGTTCCAATAGTCACAGGCCTCACTGTCACTTGCGAAAATCAAACTTTGATCATGTAGATACCCGAGTTGACACACCGAGCGATTCGGTTCATTCACAACGATTTTTGCATCCCGAATCAGAAATCTGCCGCTTTCCCGGTTACTCCCCTGGTCATGCACATTGGCAAGTCTGGCACAAACCAATCGACTCCGGTCCCACGGCATATACGGATGATTCCACTCAAACCAGGCGATATTTTGCCCATCTGGAGAAATTACCGGATTGGCATAAAAATCGGCGCCCTGTGCAATGACAACCGGCTCTGCCGCCAACAACGCATCGCCGGATGCGGCAGGGCTAACCACAATAGCGGCCAGGCAATTCTGGTTGCACCCGTCTTCCCGGGCAAGCTCCATGACCGCCACAACCACCCTTTCACCGGAGTCGTCTTTATCGGGGACTGCAATCAGATCAGCGTATCCGCAGCAAGCTTCGTTCTGCTTGGTGAGCAAACGCGCCTGTGAATCAGCTTGCAGGGGTTGGCGGTATAAATTTCCGTCGTTGTAATTATTGAAAATAATACTGTTTCCCACGATACAAAAACATCGTCCGCCGTATTCATGCACGCCAGTTCTAATATTAAAGCCCCGGGGTGTAATACAAGTGGGGCTGGCGCCCTCACTCTCCTGCATCAGGGCGATTCGTCCTTTTTCTGCGGAAACAGCCTCCAGCCAATATAACCGGCCGTGGAATTTGAACGGGTAGGACGGGTCGCAGGGCTGCTCCATCAAGGCTTCAATCTCAACGCTGCTTCGCCACAAGCCATAAGGCATAATTTTTTGCCGGCCCGATGATTTACCCATAACCCGATCCTGAAAATTATCCCTGAAAATTATCGTGGACAGAATGCAGGACAAGCCACGCCCTGTTTGCGGATAAATGGTGGTGTTTGAAAAACCCGACCCTGGCCTCCAACGCATACTGAAAAGGCCGGCCCGGGTGATAGAGGCGGTGGTTGCCGTCCGCATAGGTATCCATCGCCAGAACACGAACCAGCCTGCCTTTTTCGTCGAAAAAGCCGATATCCAGTGCGGCTTTAACATTGCGCATATGAAATCGCCCGTCCACTGGCCGGGCATAAACAAACAGCATTGTGGTTTTATCGATAATCTCCGGGCAGATATGCTGGTATCCCTGGGAGCGCTCCATATCATCGTCTGCGATATGCGCCGTAATATCGATAATCTTACCGGCATCATCGCGCAAAGAGATTGTTCCAACCTGCATAACCGCCATCCCCGGGTTGGCATCCTGACACGATGCGGCGGTGGCTGTGCCCCATAACATCATAGCCAACATCACAAATCCGACCACGGCGATTCCAGTTAATCGGGCAATGACTTTCATACAGCAGGATAATGGGGCGAATGAGGTATGATTATAAGCAATTCCATTACCTGGTTAATTTTCAATATGCAGGATTTCATGTCGGGTCTGGCGCGAATTATTGGCGAAAAATACGTTATCACCGATAAACAAAAATCAGCCCCCTATACCGAAGAACTGCGCGGGCGCTATCCCGGCGACTGTTTGGCCGTTGCCCTGCCGGCGAATGCCGGAGAAATTTCCAAAGTAGTGCGGTATTGCGCCGAAAATGACGTGACGATTGTCCCCCAGGGCGGGAATACCGGCGCAATGGGCGGCGCAGTTGCCACGAAACATCAGTTGATTGTAAACCTTGCACGGCTGGATAAAATCCTCGCGGTGGATCCAATCAACCATACCATGACGGTGCAGGCGGGCTGTATTCTGGCCGCCGTTCAGGAAGCGGCCAGGCAGCATGACCGGTTATTTCCGTTGAGTCTGGGCGCCCAGGGAAGTTGCCAGATCGGCGGCAATCTGGCCACAAATGCCGGCGGGATCAATGTACTCCATTATGGTAATGCCCGGGATCTGGTATTGGGCATTGAAGTTGTTCTGCCCAACGGGAAAATTTTCAAAGGGCTGAACACTTTGAGAAAAAACAACACCGGATATGATGTAAAAAATCTTTTTATTGGTTCCGAGGGTACATTAGGGATAATCACGGCCGCCGTATTGAAACTGTTTCCCTGCCCGAAAGGACAGATGGTATCGCTGATTGGAGTAGAATCTGTGGAATCCGCGCTGACCCTGCTGGGCCGATTAAAATTTGCCAGCAGTGACCGTTTGACTACCTTCGAGCTGATGTCGGAAATCTCGGTACAAACTGCGGTGAAACACGTCCACAGTCAAACCGACCCGTTCGATCAACCCTGCCCCTGGTATATTCTGGCAGTGATCGACAGTAGTGAACCGGACTCTGATCTTAAAACGCTGATAGAGCACACACTGGCAGCGGCGCTTGCAGACGGGTTGATAAATAATGCCGTGGTTGCAGAAAATCAAACCCAGGCGCAAAAATTAATCCTCCTGCGTGAAAACATCGTCGAAGCGCAGCAATTCATCGGCGGCAGTATCAAACACGACGTTTCAGTCCCCGTATCCAAAGCCGCAAAGTTCATTGCCCACGCATCCCAGGCGATTAATCAGTACATGCCAACCGCACACCCCTACCCCTACGGCCACCTGGGTGATGGCAATATCCATTTCAATGTTTCACAGCCTGCGGATATGGATAAAGAAGCATTTCTCGCGCACTGGAAAGCAATCAACACCTTAATACATGATCTCACCCATGAATATCAGGGTTCTTTCAGCGCAGAACACGGAGTAGGGATATCAAAACTGGATGAGATGGATAAATATAAAGACCCCACAGAGTTGGAATTGTATCGGGGAATAAAGAACCTGTTTGACCCGAATGGAATTCTGAATCCGGGAAAAGTAATCAGATAGGGATTATGCGCCCAAAGAGCAGATGCAGACCTGTGCCGACCCGGATTGCCTGTCGCCTGAGCATGTACGGTTTTCGCGTGAATTCTGTAAAACCAGCTCCGCCAGTCTGTTCAGTTTCCAGCCCGATTGATTTCTATCCCGGATTGCCCGGAATGAATTTCGCCACCTGTGCGAATGTTTCCACCCGAACCAGGCGCCTGTCGATATCCAGAATATGCGCCTCTACACGTTCAATATCCCGATTCATGCGTTTTACTTCGTCAGTGAGTTTCAATACATCAACCAGTAACTCTTTCCAGCCAGCCATCAGTTGCACCGCTTGAGTTGCTGTATGGCCTTGTTCAGCCGCTTTCTTGTTTTCGCCGTATCGATGATGGTCTCTTTCAACCTCGCTGACACCAGTTCCATAAGCTCCGTTTCACCCACATCTGCATCAGGGTTATAGGTATCAACCGCAATACGAACCACTTCAGCAACCGAAGACCCGCGCTTGTGCGCAATGCGCTTTAGTTTGGTTATGTTTTCGTTTGATAACATAATTTGTTTTCTGATTAGATTGGCTTGGGTTGCTTGCATGGCCAGGGTCCTGGTTTATGGTGTTTATACAGGATAGCATCATCAACATGCGCCTGCATATACACAAGTGCACTGTATTTTTTCCGGAGATGATCCCACCTTCCCCCTACCCCTTGATCACATTAATATGGACGATTGATATACGCCGCTGTGCTACAATGTATTTAAATTATAGAAATTATGTAAGTATGTTTAATCTATTTAAGAGAAAAAAAGACAAAGCTACCAAGCACAAGCAGTACGCGCCGAATACCAAAATCCCGTATCGTGAGGACCTGATAGAAGAATTAACCGATGAGCATCAAGTGCTGCTGCAAATATACAGCCAGATTTTAAAACTGGCTGATGACCCTAGAAACCGTCGGCAAATCAGGAAACTATTGAATAAATTCAAAGACACTCTCCGTGGCCATCTATTGAAGGAAAATACTTTCTTGTATGTATATCTCAATTATGTAACAAAGAACGATTTATATACCAACCAACTGATCGTGGATATGCAGCAAGAAATGGGGGAAATCGGCAAAGTCGTATTCCACTTTCTGCAGAGATGGACTGGTCAAGCCAACCCCTCCTATGACGCAAACTTTTTAAATGAACTCAAAGGGATTGGAGAGGTATTGGTGAAGCGCATTGAAAATGAAGAAAATAATTTATATATAATCTATAGCCAGCCTGATCATTTTATCCTGTCTGATGTGGCGCGGAATTATCTGACACTGCCGAAGAAGTAGTATCCCGATACCGACCAATGAACCGGATTGATAACGCAGCCATGTTACTCAAGCCCCGGTTTATGGAAAACCGTGTGACGCCACAAAATCCGGTAAAAACCTGAACCATGCCCCGTTGCATAAGTCATGGGTGGCATGGGTCCTTATCGTACAACACTCTCCCTGTGGCATGGCTTCAAATAAGACGAAAACCCGACCATGGGAACGTTCCAATTACCCTTGATTAAAATGGCCATACCCAAATGATCATGGGTATGGAGACCGCAATAACGATTATTTCAAGCGGCAAACCCATGCGCCAGTAATCTGCGAATTTATATCCGCCAGGACCCATTACAAGGGTATTGTTTTTGTGACCAATGGGGGTGAGGAAGGCGCAGGATGCGGCCACGGCCACAGCCATCAGGAATGGGTCGGCGCTCACCTCCAGGCGCTTGGCGATGTCGATGGCAATTGGCGCAGCGATGATCGTAGTGGCGGTGTTGTTGAGCACATCCGACAGGGTCATGGTGACCACCATTAATAAGGTTAATACCACCACCGGGCCATAACCCGCCGATACGCTGTACAGGTTCCGGGCGATTAGCGCGGTTCCGCCAGAGGCCTCTAATGCAGAACCGATTGGAATCATGGCGCCGAGTAATACGATGACTGGCCATTCTATGGAAGTATAAATTTCACGAATGGGGACGATGTTAAACCCGACCATGATGATGCAAACCATTGCCAGCGCTACCGGCAAATCCAGTATCCCCATACTGGCCGCGCCGATGGCGAGGGCGAAACTCCCAGCGGCGATGCCGGCTTTATTTCTCTGAATGACCTGCAAATCGCGCTCCTGAAGGGGCAGGCCGCCCAGCCAGATGCCCACATCGGTCACGCGTTCGGTGGGGCCGAGTAACAGCAGAACATCACCGGCCCGGATGGTTAGTTTGCGCACCCGGTCGCGAAAGGCTTTACCGTGGCGGGAGACGCCGAGCAGGGTGACGCCATGTCGGTACAACAACCGGACATCCAGCGCGGTGCGGCCTTCAATGCGTGCACCTTCCGGGATGACCACTTCGATCAGTGATAAATCTTCTCCAATGAGTGTGTCGTGTTTTTCAGAACCGACATATTCGAGGCCGTGTTGGCCGACAAATTTATCAATGCTGGTCGCATTGACCTGAATCACCAGCAAATCGCCCGCTTTAATGACTTCTCGTCGAGCATGGCCAGGGAAGCGTTTGCCCCGGCGAACCAAGCCGATGATTGCCACATCCGCATCGTCGCCATGTGTATCCAGATCCCTGACTTTTTTCCCGAGTACGGATGATTTGGTGCCGACCCGGACTTCGGCGACATATTCCTGAATCTGGAACAGTTCCCTGGCCGCGCCCTGGCCGCTTGTGCTATTTGGAATCAATCGCCAGCCAATCAGCGTGACGAACAAAACCCCGACAATGGCTGCGACCATTCCAACCGGGGTAAAGTCAAACATTGCGAATGGCTCACCCATGGCCTGCTCTCTGAAACTGGCGATAATTATGTTTGGCGGGGTGCCAATTAATGTGATCAGGCCGCCCAGGATAGAGGCGAAAGACAAGGGCATCAGGGTCAGCGCCGGGCTTCTTTTGGCCTTGACGGCGGCCTGCATGTCAATGGGCATGAGTAATGCCAGCGCGGCAACATTGTTCATCATCGCAGACAGGCCGGCCGCCACTGCGGACATCATACTGATATGCAGAAATAACGAACGGCCAGCGTCGATAACATATTTTGCAATCAGCTCGATTGCGCCGGAATTGGAAAGCCCGCGGCTGACGATAAGAACCAGTGCAATTATTATGGTGGCGTGATGACCAAAGCCGTCGAATGCCTGGTCCCGGGGTACGACGCCAATGATTATTGCCAGGGTCAAGGCGCCAAAGGCGATCAGGTCGTACCGTATCCTGCCCCAGATCAACAGACCGAATACCACGCCCAGCAACACAAACAACATTATTTGATCCAGCATGAACCTGAATGGAATGTGAGTTTGCGCGTAGTCTATCAGTCCCCGGCCGTATGTGATGAGGGTGGTGGTTTATTTCGCTGCATGGTAATAATTGCCACACCGCCTATTGCCAGGACACCGCCGATGGCAATTTTTGCGGTCAATGATTCGTCCAGTAGCATGATTCCACCGGCCACAGATGTCACGGGCAAAAGCAGCAGAAAGGGCATTACCCTGTTTACTTCATAGGCACCGATCAGGTAATACCAGATTGCGTATCCGATCGCGGTCATCACCATACCGAGATAAACCACCGCTACCCATGCAACAATGCTGGCGGTGTTTATTTGTTCGATTTGCCCGGTTTCAAATATTGCCGATGCGACGTATAGCTGGGGTGTTGCGCACAGCGCCACGCCACAAATCAGGTCAAAGCCATTGAGTTTGCCCAGTTTTTTGATCATGATCTGACCAACGGCCCAAGCAAACGCGCCGCCGACCACCATCAGGGCATAAACAAGACTGCCCCCCAGCCTGGGCTCTCCAATAATCAGCACCGCGCCGCAAAACGCAATGGCCATGCCGAAAAACTGCCGCACCGTCAGTCTTTCTCCAAGCATCCACCAGGCAAGCAACAGCCCAAATGGCACTTCCAGTTGAATCAGTAATGCCCCAGTGGATGCGTCGATACCATTGACACCATTGAAGGTCAGGCTGTATTGAATCGTCGCGCTGACCAGGGCAATCCAGAACAAATCTTTAAACATGGCGCGCGGCGGCCGGAAAAACCAGATCAGGCAAAGTACGGTGAGGGTGAAGCGCAGCGCCATGAGCAATATGGGCGAAAAATGCGCCATCGCTGCCTTGGCAACGATAAATCCCATGCCCCAGATAATCGGCACCGCGACCGCCAGCAGGATATGAATTGGCTTCATCGTCAGGCGCTTGGCTGGCCAGGCGTTTGACCGGGATGTCGCCGGGAGGTACCGGGTCAGATTAGTGACGCTGAAAACTACTTGTAAACCACGCGGAGAATTTCATAGGTTCTTTTACCCGCTGGAGCATGCACCTCGACTTCGTCTGCAACGTGCTTGCCAATCAATGCCCTGCCAATCGGCGAGCTGATGGAAATCCGGCCTTTGGCGATATCCGCTTCAAGATTTCCCACCAACTGATAGTGAACCTCTCGACCCTGATCGTTATCATACAGCTCCACGTATGCGCCAAACATGACTTTGCCGTCCTGGCCAATTTTTGCGGGGTCAATTATTTCCGCGATGGACAGGCTGGATTCAAGCTGCGCTATTCGGCCTTCGATGAAACCCTGTTGTTCTTTGGCTGCGTCGTATTCGGCATTTTCGGACAGGTCGCCGTGAGACCGCGCTTCGGCGATGGCGGCAATCACCTTTGGGCGGTCCGTGCTTTTCAGTTTTTTCAGCTCGCCGCGCAGCGCCTGGGCGCCCTGACTCGTTAATACCACTCTATTATTCATTGTCATAACCTCTCGGCGCCGGTATTTTCAGTTGGCACCGCACACTATGTATTTATCTATTATCCATACTTATTCTAGGGAGACTGCTGGTTTCGGCCTGCTGGTTTCGACAACTTGCCATGAAGCGCCTGTAGTTTATTCACGGTTACAACTCCGGCTTGTCGATGCGCTTCGACGGATGCTTTGGCGGCGGCCAGTGTGGTGTAGTAGGTCACCTTGTGCAGCAAAGCCTCACGGCGAATTGTATAGGAATCTTTCAGGCTCTGCTTACCGGAAGTGGTATTGACAATGAGCGCAAACGCATGGTTTTTTATCATGTCCACCACGTGCGGACGACCTTCGACAACCTTGTTTACCCGAGCCGCCGGAATCCCGGCCCGATTGATGGCGGCTGCCGTGCCTTCTGTGGCGGCGATGCTGAACCCGGCATCATAAAAGTATCGCGCTGTTGCGATGGCGCCAGCCTGATCTTCTTTACGCAGGCTGAATAAAACAGCGCCGCTGCGTGGGACGGTATAACCAGTTGCATTCTGGGCTTTTTCAAACGCTTCGCCGAAACTTTCGCCGATGCCCATCACTTCGCCGGTACTCTTCATTTCCGGGCCCAGCACCGTGTCCACACCGGGAAATTTGATAAACGGAAAAACCGATTCTTTCACCGCATAAAATCCGGGCGGCTGTTCGCTGACAATCCCCTGTTCGGCCAGCGACTGGCCGACCATACACCGGGCCGCGATTTTAGCCAGCGGTCTGGCGGTGGCTTTGGAAACAAAGGGCACGGTTCTGGAAGCTCTGGGGTTGACTTCCAGCACGTAAATTCTGTCCCCCTTCACCGCAAATTGTACGTTCATCAGACCCACCACGTTGAGCGCCAACGCCAGCGCCCGGGTCTGCTTGCGCAATTCATCCTGAATGGAAGCGGATAAACCAAATGGCGGCAGCGAGCAGGCGGAATCCCCGGAATGCACCCCGGCCGCTTCAATATGCTCCATAATGCCACCGATGATCACCGCCTGGCCATCGCATACCGCATCCACATCGACCTCCACCGCATCATCCAGAAACCGGTCCAGCAATACCGGAGAGTCGAATGAGACGCGCAGGGCTGACCGCATGTACGCAGACAAATCCTGCGAACTATAAACAATTTCCATACCGCGCCCACCCAGAACATAGGAGGGTCGAACCACCAGTGGATAGCCGATTTCTTCTGCCAGGGCGGATGCCTCCTGCATGCTGCCGGCCATGCGATTCTGCGGCTGGAGAAAATCCAGGTCGGACAGCAGCTTTTGAAAAAACGCTCTGTCCTCGGCCTGATGTATGGATGTCGGCGTAGTGCCCAGAATTGGCGCGCCGGCTTTTTCCAGTGCCCGGGCCAACTTCAACGGCGTTTGCCCGCCAAACTGCACGATTATCCCCCGGGGCTTTTCAATACGCACAATTTCAAGCACGTCTTCCAGGGTCAGCGATTCGAAATATAATCGATCCGAGGTGTCGTAGTCGGTGGATACGGTTTCAGGATTACAGTTGACCATGATGGTTTCGTATCCGTCCTGGCGCAGGGCCATGGAGGCATGCACACAACAATAATCAAATTCGATTCCCTGGCCGATGCGATTGGGGCCGCCGCCCAGGACAATGATTTTTTTACGGTTGGTGGGCAAGGCTTCACATTCATCTTCATAGCTGGAATACAAATAAGCGGTGGTGGTGTCAAATTCCGCTGCGCAGGAATCCACACGCTTGTACACCGGATGAATGCCATGGGCATAGCGAAAGTCCCGGACTGCCTGTTCATCATCGGCACTGGTCAAAACGGCGATTCTACGGTCAGAGAATCCCTTGCGCTTCCATTGCTGCATAAGTTCGGGGTCAAGGGCAGCGATGCGGTGCGCCCGGATGTCCTTTTCGGTTTTTATCAAATCCTCTATTTCACCCAGAAACCAGGGGTCAATCCTGCAGATTGCATGGATGTCTTCTACCGACATGCCAAATCGGAACGCTTCCGCGACATACCAAGGCCGACTCGCGCCGGGAATGCGCAGCCTGGCGGTGATGTATTCCTGCACCGAATTATCTGCCGGCAGGGTCTGTTCATCCAGGCCATCCGCGCCGATTTCCAGTCCACGCAGTGCTTTGTGGAATGATTCCTGGAAGGTGCGGCCGATGGCCATGACCTCGCCGACAGACTTCATCTGGGTGGTCAGGGTTGCATCCGCCTGGGGAAATTTCTCGAAATCGAAGCGCGGGATTTTGGTCACCACGTAATCAATGGTCGGCTCAAATGAGGCCGGAGTGGCCCCGCCGGTAATATCATTGCGCAATTCATCCAGCGTCAGGCCAACCGCCAGCTTGGCCGCCACTTTTGCAATGGGAAACCCGGTGGCCTTGGAGGCCAGCGCGGAAGAGCGCGATACCCTGGGGTTCATCTCGATAATGATGATTCGACCGTTATCTGGATTCACTGCGAACTGCACATTGGAACCGCCGGTATCCACGCCAATTTCGCGCAGAACCGCGATGCTGGCGTCGCGCATGATTTGATATTCTTTATCGGTTAATGTCTGGGCCGGGGCGACGGTAATGGAATCTCCGGTGTGTACGCCCATGGGGTCGAGGTTTTCAATGGAGCAGACAATAATGCAGTTGTCGCGACTGTCCCGCACCACTTCCATTTCGTATTCTTTCCAGCCGATAATGCTTTCCTCAATCAACAGTTCTCTGGTCGGCGACGCATCCAGCCCGCGGCTGCAGATCTGGTTGAACTCATCCATGTTATAGGCAATGCCGCCGCCGCTGCCGCCCAGGGTGAAGGAGGGTCGAATGATTGCGGGAAAGCCGATTTTTGCTGCTATGGCGTGGGCATCCTCCATTGAATGGGCGATTTCGCCATTCACAGTATCCAGATTTATGGATTTCATGGCCATGCGGAAGAGTTCGCGATCCTCGGCTTTATCGATGGCCTGGCTGGTTGCACCTATCATCTCAACGTTATACCGACGCAAAACGCCGTGGCGATTTAAATCCAAAGCACAATTCAATCCGGTCTGGCCGCCCATGGTGGGCAGGATGGCGTGCGGGCGCTCCTGTTCAATAATCTTCTCCAGGGTGCGCCAGGTTATCGGTTCAATATAGGTGGCATCGGCAAAATCCGGGTCGGTCATAATCGTAGCCGGATTGGAATTCACCAGAATAACCCGGTAGCCTTCTTCTTTTAGCGCCTTGCAGGCCTGCACCCCGGAATAATCAAATTCGCATGCCTGCCCGATGATGATGGGGCCGGCGCCGATAATCAGAACGGACCGAATATCACTCCGCCCGGGCATTGGATTTAGCCTTAATATTATTCTCTATCATATTGATAAATTGATTGAATAAATAATCCATATCCCTGGGCCCGGGGCTGGCTTCGGGGTGACCCTGGAACGAGAAGGCGGGCTTGTCCAGGCGTGCAATGCCCTGGATTGAGCCATCGAATAATGATCGGTGTGTGACCCTGATATTATCGTTTAAAGAATTTTCATCCACGGTAAATCCGTGATTCTGGCTGGTAATCAGCACTTTGTTACTTGCAAGATCCTGCACCGGATGGTTGGCACCATGGTGTCCAAATTTCATCTTCATGGTGTGCGCGCCGCTGGCCAGGGCCAATAGCTGGTGGCCCAGGCATATACCAAACATCGGGATGTTTTTATCCAGGACAGCCCGTATGGTCGCGATCGCATAGCCGCAGGGTGCAGGGTCGCCAGGGCCATTGGAAAGGAAAACACCATCAGGTCGGTGAGCGAGTATTTCATGAACGAAAGTATCGGCAGGCACCACGGTGATACGGCATCCACGCTGCGCCAACATCCTCAGGATATTGTGCTTGATGCCGAAATCCAGGGCGACAACATTGTATTTCTGCGCTGGCGCAGTACGGTAGCCGGACCGCAGACCCCAGAGGCCACTTTTTCCTTCGCCCTGCCCATGCCCGCCACCACACCATTGATAGGAGCGGTTTACCGAAACTACTTTGGCCAGATCCATTCCGGCCAGTCCGGGAAATAATTTCGCGGCTTCCAGGGCGGCATCAAGGTCAATAGCCTGGCCTGCGGCGATGCAGCCGCGCTGGGCACCTTTTGTGCGCAGCAACCGAGTTAATTTACGGGTGTCTATGTCGCATATCGCTACCACATTCCGATCTTTCAGAAATTCAGGAAGGGATTTTTCAGTGCGCCAGTTACTGTGCCGCCGCGGCACATTTTTTACAATAAGTCCGCAGCAGAATACGCCCCGGGATTCAATGTCTTCGCAATTAACGCCGACGTTACCGATGTGGGGATAGGTCAGGGTGACCAGTTGCCTTGCGTAGGAAGGGTCGGTGAGAATTTCCTGGTATCCGGTGATAGCCGTATTAAAAACCACCTCGCCGGTGCGCATTCCACTTACGCCGATGGATTTACCATGGAATGTGCTGCCATCTTCGAGAACAAGCAGCGCAGGTGTGTCCAATAATTTCTCCGGTTAATTCACAGATTGATCCAAACCGGCAAAATCTGCCTAAAAAAAGGGAGAAACCGCGGTCGGGCTTCTCCCGTTACATGGTATTTTTTGCCTGGCGCATTCTACCTGCGCTGCGGCATTGAATCAACGCATCAAGGGCGCGAAGGGGCATGAAGATCCAGGACATCGCGCATATCAAACAGTCCTTTTTTGCGGGTAGCCAACCATTGGGCAGCACGTATTGCGCCTTGCGCGAAAATTTTTCGGTCCGTGGCGCGATGCGTAATCTCGATGCGCTCATTATCTCCGATAAGCATCACGGTATGCTCTCCAGCAATCTCGCCGCCACGAATAGTTGAAAACCCTATGCACCCGGTCTTGCGCGGCCCGGTATGCCCGTGTCGGGAAAAGACACCACAACTGGCCAGATCTTTGCCTTGTGCGGACGCCGCCGCCTCACCCAGCAACAGCGCCGTACCCGAAGGTGCATCCACTTTGTGGCGGTGATGCGCCTCAATTACTTCAATATCGGTAACGCAGCCGATAACCCTGCTGGCCGTCTCAACCAGTGACACGCATAAATTGACACCCACGCTGGTATTTGCGGCAAGTAGAACCGGAATGTAGTTCGCGGCCGCGGCTATGTGCCGCTTTTGGGACGCATTCAATCCGGTTGTACCGATAACGATTGCAGCATTAACCGATTTACACATTTGCAGATGCTCCGGGACCGCATCCGGTCTGGAAAAATCGATCATGACATCAAACGCAATTTCGCTGATGTCGGTGGAGACGGGCACGTCCATGTTATCCAGGCCGGCAATCCGACCGGCATCCCGGTCAATGGCATAACTGCTTTCGTGCTCCAATGCGGCGACCACCGCCATGTTGTCAGACTGCGCCAACTCGCGGATGACAGCGCCTCCCATACGGCCCGCAGCGCCGGATATTGCAAGTTTGATCATTATAAAGCCCTCTAAAATTGTATAAGGCCGGGAAATACGGCCGCTGTCATGCCGACGCAAGCCGCATAGTCCATGTTATTGGTCATCGGTTTTGAAGTAATTGAGGCGCATCACCGCCACAAAGTGGATGCACCTTCGGGTACGGCGCTGTTGCTGGGTGAGGCGGCGGCGTCCGCACAAGGCAAAGATCTGGCCAGTTGTGGTGTCTTTTCCCGACACGGGCATACCGGGCCGCGCAAGACCGGGTGCATAGGGTTTTCAACTATTCGTGGCGGCGAGATTGCCGGAGAGCATACCGTGATGTTTGTCGGTGACATTGGCATTATGAATTATGTGAAGTACCAGGAATCGGGGATTTGTTGCGAATCACGGTTTTTTGCGGGGATAAATTGATTTCATCAATCACCGCTCCGGCCGGCATATCGATAATGGATTGCACAGCTTTTGCAACCTCATCGGCCCGCATGGCATTTTCCCGGGCTTCCCCGGGCGAAAAATCCAGATCATTGAAGAACGGGGTATCGACCATGCCTGGATTGACGATGGCGACTCTCACACCGCTTGATGCGCATTCCGGTCGCAGGGCCTGGACAAAACCCCGCAGGCCGAACTTGGTCGCACAATAGACGGCGCCCTTTTTGCCGCCTGTGCGGCCCGACTCGGAGCCGATGATAATCAGGTCGCCGCGCCGGTTCTTTTTCAGGACGGGTATGGCCAGTCTCGAAACCAGAATCGAACTGGTCAAATTGGTATCAATTTGACGCCGCACTCTTGCAGCCGACAATTCTTCCAGCGAGCAGAAGTCACCAAACCCGTGGCACAGGATCGCACCCGCCAAATCCGGGTTCGCCTTTAGCATTGCGGTGAGCGTTTTTTCCAGTTGATTAAAATCCGACAGGTCGCACTGGACGGATTCCAGATTCTGCATCCCATTGTTTTTGCAGGACAATTCTCCGGTTATTTTGCGTCGGGAAATTCCAAGGACTTTCGCGCCAACCGCCAGTAATTGATCGGTCACCGCAGCGCCGATTCCCGAGCTCGCTCCAGTCACCATGAAAATCCGATTTTTATGCTTCATGCCGACCGCCCACCGAATCTATCCTGTTTGGAAATTCTGCCCAATCCATCCATGTATGGCTGTAAAACCCGCGGCACGGTAATGCTGCCATCCGCATTTTGGTAATTTTCCATCACCGCGACCAGCGCGCGACCCACCGCCAGGCCGGACCCATTCAGGGTGTGTACCAACTCGGGTTTTCTGGTTTGCGGGTTTCGCCATCGTGCTTTCATTCGCCTTGCCTGGAAGCTTTCCACGTTGCTGCAGGACGAGATTTCCCGATATTGATTCTGGCTGGGAATCCACACCTCCAGATCAAAGGTTTTTGCTGCAGCGAAGCCCATGTCTCCGGTGCAGAGCGTGATAATCCGGTATGGAAGTTCCAGTTTTTGCAGAATCGCTTCGGCATGGCTGGTCATCAAATCCAGGGAGCGGTAGGATTCCTGCGGATTTACGATATGTACCATTTCGACTTTTTCAAACTGGTGCTGGCGAATCATGCCGCGGGTATCCCGGCCATAGGAACCGGCTTCGCGGCGAAAGCACGGGGTATGCGCCACCAGTTTGATGGGCAATTCATCCGCTCCGACGATCCGCCCGGCCACCAGATTAGTCAGGGGTACTTCCGCCGTGGGAATCAAATAATACGGTTGCTCGTCGCGAGTGGAAAACTGATCGTCCGCAAACTTCGGCAACTGACCGGTGCCAAATAATGTTTGTTGATTCACCAGCAGCGGAACATTCACTTCGGTGTAGCCATGTTCATCGACATGCAGGTTCAGCATAAACTGTGCCAGTGCGCGGTGCAGTCGCGCAAGCCGGCCCTGCATGACAACAAACCTGGAACCGGCAAGTTTGCTGGCCGCCTGGTAGTCCATGGCGCGAAGCCCTTCGCCCAGGTCGACATGATCCTGCACTTCAAAATCGAATTTTTCCGGCACTCCTACGCGCTTTACCTCAAGGTTGTCCCGCTCATCCTGGCCGAGCGGGACGCTGGGATGGGCAATATTTGGAATCTCGCTGAGTAACCGATTTAACTGAAGCTGAATCGCGTTTAACTCGGATTGCTTGTGCTTTAGCTGATCGCCCAAACGGGAAACGGCATTCATGCTCCCGCCGACATCCTCTCCCTTTGATTTTGCAATTCCGATCTGCCGGGATGCTTTATTGCGCTCCGCCTGAAGGGATTCTGTGGCGCTCTGGATTGCGCGGCGCTTATTTTCCAGACTCCGGTAATGACCCGTGTCCAGGATGTATCCCCGGTGCCGCAACTGCGCCGCCGTGCGTTCGATATCCTGTTTCAGATACAGTGGGTCCAGCATAAAATTTCCCGAAAATTAAAAGTCAAACTCAGATTGAAAATACCATGCAGGCCGCTAAATATTAACCACCCACCGGCCAAACTGCATGCCCGAAAATGCGCACAGGATGCAGACCAGGACGCTGCTGATTATATTCAACAACGCTTTGCTCCAGAAGCCGGTTTGCAAAAGTTGCAGGGTTTCCAGGGAAAAAGTCGAAAAGGTCGTAAAACCACCCAGTAATCCAATCATGACCAGCCCCCGGAAAATCTCATTGCCATGCAGCCGATGCTGCGCCAGCACAAACACAAGGCCGATCAATAACGAACCCAAAGCATTGACCGACAGCGTTCCAATTGGAAAATTTGACGCAAACCGATGCTGTATGGATGTGGACATCCAGCATCGCAAAACCGACCCTGCCGCACCGCCGAGTGCAATGGCCAGAAACTTCATTTCAACAGATGGATTCCGGTATGGGCCAGGGCGCTCATTGACTACTCGGTATTATCGATAATATCCACGCCTTCCGGCGCGATAAAATGAAATGTGGTCAGGGCAATCGGCGCATTTTCCTTTAAATCCACAAAAACCATGCGCGTAGTCTGCCCCAGATTATCCACCAGCTCCATCAATCGCAGCCGATTATCCTCAAAACCAATGCGCATGGCATTGAAGGCATTTTCTTCGTCTTTGGGAATTAAATTTACCCAGTCGTAGCGACCCTGGGTGCCGATATCATCGATATGATAATTTTTTTGCGGGTTGCCAGCCCCGGCCAGAAGTATGGCGAGGGACTTGCCCAGTGTCTGCTCCTGATTACGCACCGTAACCTGTTCGAGTTCAATGTCATGTATCCACACGTTTTCGCCGTCACCGACAATCTCCTGGGATTCAGGCGGGTCATAATTCCATCGAAACAGGCCCGGACGCCGGATCCACATCCGGCCCTGGCCGCTGTCAATTTCAGTCAACGATTCATCCAGCACACTTTGCCCGAATCTGGCCTCAAAGGTATTGATTTCATTAAAGAAATAATCCAGGGCATCGAGTCCCGGGCTGCCGTATGCGCCGCCCATACCGACCAGAACCAGCGATAAACAGGCCGGGATTGCGGCAATTCTATTTTTCCTGCTGTGGTTTTTTATGTCGTTATTTTTCATGCCGTGAAAATCCTGTTCATATTCAAGTTCATGTTGTGGAAAACTCTGGTCAATCTATATGCCCGGTCATGCGCCTCGACCAGGCCCGTCAAACTTCAGGCGGAGGCGGCGCAAGCACGGCCCGCTTACCATTGTCCGGGGCAGAAACCACGCCGCATTGCTCCATGGTTTCGATCATCCGCGCGGCGCGGTTATAACCCACACGCAAGGCTCTTTGTACTGCGGAGATAGAGGCCTTGCCGCTTTGGGTGACAAAATTCACGGCCTCATCATAAAGCGGATCGGACTCTCCCTGGTGTTCGGATAATCCACCCTCCCCCGCAAATCCGTCGGCCACACCGTCGGTAATTTCGTCGAGATACACGGGTCGCGCCATCTGTTTCAGGCTGCTCACTACTTTGGCCACTTCTTCATCGGATACGAAAGAGCCATGAACCCGTTGCGTAAACCCGGAACCCGGCGGGAGAAACAGCATATCGCCCTGCCCGAGCAATTGTTCGGCACCCATTTGATCCAGCACGGTTCTGGAATCCGCGCGGGAGGAAACCTGGAAAGCGATACGGGTAGGCACGTTTGCTTTAATCAGACCGGTCACCACGTCCACCGAAGGCCGCTGGGTGGCGAGGACAAGATGAATGCCGGCCGCCCGGGCCCGCTGTGCAATGCGGATGATAATTTCTTCAATCTTCTTGCCCGCCACCATCATCAAATCCGCCAATTCATCGACGATTACCACAATATAGGGCAATGATTGCAATGCTTCGGGCTGCATTCCCGGGCCCGGTTCCCCGCCAGGGTATATCAAAGGCTGGCCCGCCCTGGCGGCGGCTTCGACCTTCTTGTTAAAGCCGGCAATATTGCGCACAGAAATGGCCGCCATCAATCGAAAGCGTTTATCCATCTCGGTAATGCACCAGCGCAGGGCATTTGCCGCTTTATTCATATCGGTAACCACCGGTGCCAGCAGATGCGGAATGCCGTCGTAAACCGAAAGCTCAAGGAATTTCGGGTCCACCATGATCATGCGTATCTGTTCCGGCGTAGACTTGTAGACCAGACTCAGCACCAGCGCATTGATACAGACCGACTTTCCCGAACCCGTGGTGCCTGCAATCAAAATATGGGGCATTTTCATCAAATCGGTTATGGCTGCATTCCCGGCGATATCCTTGCCGAGTACTAGGGTTAACGGCGAACGACTCTTTTCATATTCCCGGGATGCCAGCCCTTCAACCAACCGCACCGTTTCCCGATATTGATTGGGAATTTCGATGCCGATTACCGTCTTGCCCGGAATATTTTCGACCACACGCACACTCACCACCGACAATGATCGAGCCAGATCACGGGACAAACCGACAATCTGACTGGCTTTAATTCCCGGGGCGGGCTCAATTTCGAATCGGGTGATAACCGGCCCGGGCTGGACGGCTTCCACGGTGATATCCACCTTGAAATCTTTCAGCTTTTTTATAAGGAGTCGGGACATGGACTCCAGCGCCTGCCGGGAATAGCCTTTTACATTCTCTTGCGGCGTATCGAGCAATGAAAGTGCCGGCAGCATACCGCCAGAAGGCGGGTCAGCAAGCAGGCTGACTTGCCCTTCCTGTTGTTTGCGCTCGCTTTCCGCAGTCATTCGGGGATTCGGTCCGATCCTTGGCGGTTTTTTCCCTGCAAGCACATTGCTGAATTCTTTGACCGACTCCCGGCGTTGTCGCCTCACCCGGGCGCCTTTTTTACGATCAATTAAATCCTCGAAGCGTAATTTGATCCATGCCGCAAATACAAAGGCCAGATAACCGGTTCTGTCCATCAAATTGAACCAGGAAACATGACCGACCAGCGTTATGCCGGTAATCAACAGGGCAATGAGTATTACCGTTGCGCCAATCACGCCAAAATTTGCGGCAAAACCCGGGGCGCTGTACTGGCCAATAATCCCGCCGGCCTGGAGAACTGCCTGCCTGCCGGGCGCGGGGAAATAGATTTGCTCCAGGCTGCAGGCGCTGGTCATGGTCGTGATAAAACCGACCGCCAGCAGAAAGTAGTTCCACCCCGGTCTTCTTTCTGGCTCCCGGTTCCTGTATATGCGCCAACCGCTAAGGCACAGTAATGCCAGCAACAGAAATGACATGCGTCCGAACACGGTAAACAGCAGGTCGGCAATCCAGGCGCCCACAATGCCGCCCATGTTCGCGATTGTTTCTGCGCTGCCGGTATGGGTCGGTCCCGGGTCAGCCGGGGAATAGCTCAGCAGGCAAACCAGTACGTATCCTGCCACGGCAAACCATATAATCAGCCCCGCTTCCCGCAGCAACGACAGGATCTTGTCTGGAACAATGGAATTGAATTGCGGCGTTTTTTTGCCGGACGGGCTGGCTTTGGGCACTTGAATTTGATGGTAATGCAACGAATGCCAGATTCTATCATCCGGGCAGCGCTATTATCAGTAGCGGGCGAAGAGTATGCCATCTCGCAACTTCACCGGTATGGCGATTAATCGCTGATTAACACAGGGTGCGTTTGCCGGTTGCAGGTGCAAAAACAGCGCCACGGGTGGCGCATACCGGCCTTTCACCTGCGTCATCAAAAAATCTCCATCCGGGAGCCGGCGGTAGCAGAAAATCATACCGTCAAATTTGCTGGCAAAACCACTGATGAAATTTTCCGGGTTGATTTCGAATACCACAGCTTCTCCACGTTCCGCTACCCGGGAGGTCAAGCCTGTCTGCCGGAATTTTGCGCCGACCTGATCGGTCATCGTATAAAGTACGCGGTCAACTGGCTGAAATCGTCAACCACCGCATCAATACTCAAGGGCGCCAGCCTCTCCCGCGCATGGCAACCATAGCCGACGCCGAGACCGGCCATGTTTGCGTTTTTAGCCATATCCAGATCAAAGGTGGTGTCACCCACCATAATACACGCCGTATTGTCCAAACCGGTATACGCCAGTATATCCAGCAGCATTTGCGGGTGAGGCTTTGATCTTGCTTCATCTGCGCATCGGCTGTATACAAATCGCTTCTGCAAATCCGTGGTTTCAAGCGCATGGTTCAGACCGCTTCGGGATTTTCCTGTGGCCACCGCCAGCAAATATCCGGCATTATTCAGGTCAATCAGCCCTGGTTCTACCCCGGCAAATACCGGCATCGGCGTTTCGTCTATATGCCACCAGTGCTGCCGATAGCGAGATGCCAGCCGATTGATTGTCGCAATCTCCTGACCGGGGTAAAGCCGGACAAGCGCTTCCACCAGACCGAGGCCGATATAACTTTTTACCTTGTCGGCATCCGCAGCCGGGATGCCAAGGTCGCTGGCCGCCGCCGCAAAACATCGCACTATTTTTTTGCTCGAATCCATTAACGTGCCATCCCAGTCAAAGATGATGAGCTGGTATTCAAGTCGGCCTGCCATATCTGAATATCCCCGGCTAAATATCCAGTCTGTGAAGCACCACTTGCAGGGGCTTTGGCAGCGGTGCCCGGATAAATATTGATTGACCCGTCATGGGGTGGCGGACGGTCAGCTTGTGCGCATGTAAAAACATTCGGCCCAGCCCGATCTTTTGTAATTTTTTGTTGAAATCATTGTCGCCATACCGTCCATCGCCTGCGATGGGATGCCCGCAGCCCATGCAATGAATCCGGGCCTGATGCTTGCGCCCGGTTTTAAGCTCTATTTCCACCAACGTGGAATCCCGACAGCCATTGACCCTGGAAATCCTGCTGATCGCCTTTTGTCCCGGCCGCTCAACCGTGCGCCGCCCGTCCCGGACCAGGTAACTTTTTCCTGGTATTGCCAGGTCAACCTCTCTGGCCCTGCCCTGCCATGCCCCCTTCACCAACGCCAGATAAAATTTACCAATGGTTCTTTCTTCTCCGAGTTGCTGCTGCAATGCAAGCAATGCCTTTCTGGTTTTGGCCAGCATCAGACACCCCGAAGTGTCTCGATCCAACCGATGCACCAGTTCAAGAAACCGGGTTTGCGCACCTGACTGCCTGAATGCGTCTATCAGTCCATACTGGATGCCGCTGCCGCCGTGCACTGCCAGTCCTGCCGGTTTATCCACCACCAGAAAATGGGCATCCTCAAAGAGTGCAGGAATACTTTCCAGCAGCCTGGGCGGAATGACGACAGATTGATTTGCCTGGGCACAGCGAATCGGCGGAATCCGCACCTTATCCCCCTGCTGAATTTTGTGCCCCACTTTTATTCTTGAGCCGTTTACCCGCACCTCACCGCTGCGAACGGCTTTGTAAATTCGGGTTTTCGGGACGCCTTTCAATACCTTTATCAAGTAATTATCAATGCGCTGCCCGTGCTCGCCTGCGCCAATATCTGCAAGTCTTGCCTTTGGTCGTACTGTATCGTCCATGCCTGAAAAGTGCATCAAATATAAATTCAACCAGCTCTACAGACAATCTTTCAGCTTGTAATACCCCATCGCGGCCACCAATACGGGCATTCGCAGCGCCTTCCCGCCCGGGAAGGTTTTGTGCGGTATCTGTTCAAAACAGGCAATGCCGTCTCTATCGCCGAGCAGGGCCCGGGCCAGTAATTTGCCCATGTATCCGGTCAGCGCCATGCCCTGCCCGGAATACCCCTGGGCAAACCAGCTGCCATCCGGCAACTGTCCGATATGCGGCGCACGATTGCGGGTAATGGCCACGTAACCGCCCCAGGAGAAATCAATTTTCACACCGGCCAATTGGGGAAAGACCCGGAGCATTCTGCGTTGCAGCGACCGGGTAAGTTTGAATGGCTCCAGGGTGGAATAACTCACCCGTCCGCCAAACAACAGGCGGTTATCCGCCGACAGCCGGTAATAGTCCAGCACAAAATTGGTGTCACTAACCGCGGCCCGATTCGATATTAACTGCCGGGCAACCTCCTCTTTCAGTGGTTCCGTTGCAACGATATAGGTGCCCACCGGCATGATTTTTGCGTTAATTTCGGGCGCCAGATGATCAATATAGGCATTGCATCCGTACACAACCCGGTCGCATTTTATTGTCCCATTGGCGCAGTGAACCAGTTTACCGCCTGTGGATGTTTCAACTTTCCTGACCACGGTATTTTGCAACAGTCTGGCGCCGGCATCCCGTGCGGCCCGGGCCATGCCCAGGCAATAATTCAGCGGATGTAGATGCCCGCTGCCCGGGTCGGATACGCCGCCCTGATAAATATCCGAACCGATATACCCGCGCAGTTCGGTTCCGGGAAGATATTCCATTAACGCATAGTCGTATAATTTTGCCCGGCGCTCGACCCACTTCTGCAACGCCCTGGCCTGACGGGGTTTTACCCCGCAATGCAAATACCCCATGGTCAAATCACAATTAATATTGTGGGTTTTCACCAGTTGACGAGTGTATTCGACGGACCTGACCGAATGCATCCAGAGCGCTTTGGCCGTCTCCATTCCCACCAGTTTTTCCAGTGCTTCTTCTCCAGCAGAAAAACCATTGCATATCTGACCGCCACTTCGACCCGATGCACCCCAGCCAAAATACCGCGCCTCCACCACCGCCACATCCACTCCTTTTTCCGCGAGATGCAATGCAGTAGAGCATCCGGTCAATCCACCGCCGATGACCAGCACATCAACCTGTATATTGCCGTGCAGCGCTGCCGCATCAATTTTCGTATTACGCGTATACGCGTAATACGAATCTACGGTTTTTTCGCTGCTGGAAAACATGGGGAAATGAGTTGAGCCGGTTTGCGCTATAATACCTGCCCAACCTGATTTTTCCTACACAACCCATACCCAGTACAAACAACCATGCCGATCACGCCGGAAAAGGAGAACCAGGCCCGGGGGAAATTGCCTGCCGACCTGAGAAACTGGCTGGATAGTAATCACATCGAAGAAATAGAAGCGGTGATACCGGATATGACCGGAACCGCCAAGGGCAAAATCCTGCCAGCGAAAAAATACCAGGAAGATGTCGGGCTGCGGCTGCCCGAAAGTATTTTTAGCCAAACCGTGAATGGCGATTATCCAAAGGAGCAGGAGGTGCTGGATGAGGCTGATGGCGACATCTTTTTGCAGCCTGACCCGTCAACGGTAAGGCGGGTGCCATTTGCCGCCGACCCAACCGCGGTCATCATCCATGACTGCTTTCACTTTGACGGCACGCCGGTTGAAGTGTCGCCCCGCCAGGTGCTTCGACGGGTGCTGGATCTTTATAAAAAACAGGGCTGGAATCCGGTGGTCGCGCCGGAAGTCGAGTTTTATCTGGTAAAACCCAACCCTGATGCAGACTATCCGCTGGAACCCCCTGTCGGCCGCTCGGGTCGTCCAGAATCCGGCCGGCAGTCATTCAGCATTGATGCTGTGAACGAATTCGATCCTTTGTTTGAAGACTTGTACGATTATTGCGAAATTCAGGACATCGGCATCGAAACATTGATCCATGAATCCGGGGTTACGCAAATGGAAATCAATCTATTGCACGGCGACGCCATAGAGCTGGCCGACCAGGTGTTTCTCTTCAAGCGCGGATTGCGGGAAGTTGCCATGCGCCATGAAATATACGCCACATTTATGGCCGCCCCCATGGAACACCAACCCGGCAGCGCCATGCATCTGCACCAGAGCATAGTCCATAGAAAAACCGGCAACAATATATTCAGTGATAACAGCGGCAGCGAAAGCAGGCTGTTTCAATGGTATATAGGCGGCCTGCAGCAGTATTTACCCGCAGCGCTGGCGTTAATCGCGCCGAATGTAAACTCTTATCGGCGCCTGGCGCCTGACGAATTCGGCACTCCGGTCAATATTGAATGGGGTTATGACAATCGCACAGCGGGATTGCGCGTGCCGGTATCGAATCCCTGGGCGCGGCGAGTGGAAAACCGCATCGCTGGTGCGGATGTCAATCCCTATCTGGCAATCGCCGCGTCGCTGGCCTGCGGCTATTTGGGGATGATGAACCAAATCAAACCCAAAAAGCCCATCCAGGGGAATGCCTGCCGCGAACCGACCACCCTGCCCCATACGTTAAGAGAAGCGGTGGACGGGCTGCTGCAATGCAAGCCTTTGCATCCGCTCCTCGGGGAAAAATTCGTGCGCCTGTACAGCAGCGTAAAACATCACGAATACAATATTTTTCTGAATGTAATCAGCGCATGGGAGCGAGAGCACCTATTGCTCAATGTCTAGGCTGATGCAGCCAGCCTCAACAAGTATGGCACACCGCCGCCCTGCAATGATTTAAGGGCAACTTCTAAAAGCATCGCGATACACTATGCAGAACAGAACAAGCAGAGCAGGTTTCCAGCATCATGGATTATTGCCGGATGAAATTTGCTTGAGTTTTTGGCTTATCTATCGTTTTACCGGTCAGGAAGGCGTATCGCCGCAAGTTATAGACCCCATTCATCATCCCCACTTTGATCCCTACTGCGATAAGCCGAGTCCGTCCACACTGCCGTTACTGTTGTTCGGGTCCAGCAGTTCTTCAAATACCTGGCTGTGGTGCACTGAGGCGGTGGTGATACGGTAGTGGCGTATCAGCTTGTGCCGATGCTCCACACTAATATGGTTTTTATACCCATAGTGAGTTTTGTTGTGCTTTTTTATCCACCGCGCCTGCCCGTCTTGCTGACGCCGTTTTGCTGCGTCCCAGTCAGGAATATCACCTGCCTTGATCGGTTCGTTCTCTTTTCGACTTTGTAGTGTATGGACTGTTATCGCAAGAATTGAGGGGGGTTTAGAGATACCCTAAAATAATAACCGCAGCCCGGTATCAACCGGGCAATCGTTAGGGTATCCCGAGCCGTATTTTTTGCGGTTTTTTTACGCGGATTTTCAGGTTTCACCCGGATTTCCGGATTTCGCCCTGGCCGGCTTTTTCGTATTGGTTTTTCTGGCCGGTGCCTTTTTCGCCGTTGGTTTTTTAGCCAGCGGTTTTTTCACTGCGGGTATTTCTACCCTGACCAGCCCGGGTTCGATGGTTTTACACTCCAGGAAAATGCGGTTTTCGCAGGTGCTGCAAATATCCCGGTCCAGCCGCTCGAAGATTTGCCGGATGCCCTCCTCCTTGGAATCGAAGATATTGTCTTCACCGATAAAATCCAGATAGCCCCCATCGCGCAACACCCTGCTGGCGGGGTCTTTCAATCGGTACATATATAAATCTCCGCCCATCTTTCTTCTTGCCCGGGTCTCGCTCATGAAAAGCTCTGCGCCAGCCACGTCCACCTGATTGATGCCTTTGGTCAGCAGCAGCAGATGTTTCTGGTCGGGATAATGTTCACGATACAGTCGAAACATTTCACCAATATGCGCCACTGAACCAAAGTAAACCGAATCATCCAGTCGCAGCATTTTAAACTGTGGACACTCTGGCGCAGTGACTGCGGAACCGAATTTACGATGCCTGGACTGCGGGTCGGGCACTCTGGGCAATATCCTTGGCCGGGAGGTTTTTCTGAGAAAGAGCATTAACGACAGGATCACGCCAAACAGTATGGCGAACTCCAGCTTGAAGAAAATGGTGCTGAAAAATGTCACGCCCATGATGGCCGCTTCATTGCGGTCTGCGCTGAATATGGTCTTTATCTGGGCAAAATTGATTAACCGCCAGGCCACGAGAATCAACAGCGCCGCCACGGATGCGGTGGGCAAATAGGCGGTAAGCGGCGCAATCACCAGGATCAGGGGGATCAATAAAAGTCCGGCAAAAATAGCCGACAGGGGTGTTTTCGCGCCGGCATCGTAGTTTGCCCCACTACGATTGAATGACCCGGTGGCAACGTAGGAGGAGAAAAAACTGCCCAGAATATTGGATAATCCCTGGCCAATAAACTCCTGGTTGCCCTGTATGGACTGCCCGCTCTTGAGCGCAATGGATCTTGCAATGGACACCGCTTCTGTGAGTGCGAACAATGTCATGGCCAGCGCCAGAGGGGCTAACTGCTGGAAGACATCAATCGAAAAATTCGGGGTAGACAAAGGCGGCAGTTGCCGTGGCAGCGCGCCCACCATGTGGATGCCGGTGTTTCCTGCGCCGAAAACCAGATTCAGCAGCGCGGAAATAATGCCGCCGATGATCAGCGCCGCAATCATGCCGGGGTACTGCGGCCACTTTTTCTTCAGGACTATGGTGACCACCATGGTCACACCGCCGACAATGGTGACCATGGGGTGAAAAGCACTCCAGTTCTCCCACATATATATCACCTCATGATAAAAGTGCTCTTTCACCGGAATTTCCAGCCCGAGAAAGGTTTTCGCCTGCTTCGCGGCGATGAGCAGCGCGGCCCCTGCGGTAAACCCCACAATAACCGAATGGGAAATAAAATTGACCAATGCGCCAAGCCGCACCACACCCATCACAAACTGGGTGACGCCCACCATGAATGCCAGGGTGATAGCCAAAGAAATGTACTGCGGACTGCCAGGCAGCGCCAATGCGCTGAGCGAGGAAAACATGACGATGGATGCCGCCGTGGTGGGTCCCGACACCAGATGCCATGACGACCCGTACAAAGCGGCGATAATTGCCGGAACAATGCTTGCGTACAGGCCGTATTCCGGCGGCATTCCAGCGATAGTGGCGAATGCAACCCCCTGGGGCAATACGATTGCCGCGCCGGTGAGCCCCGCCAGAAGGTCCGAACGAACGGCCTCCCGGTCAAGATTTCTTGCCCATCGCAGAAATGGAAAAAACCTGACCATGGAAAAATTCAAAAACAAAATGTAATCCTTGTAAATTATGCCGGCTGCAAGCCGTCCAGCCAGCTATAAACCGGCCGTCAGCCGGGCGCCAGTATTGGAACAGACGGGATAGGTTTTCACAATACAACAATCCTGGTTCAGGGGAATTATTCGTCGATCAGGGTCGGATGAATCAGGCGGTAAACCAGGGCGCTGATATGCTGCGGAATCCGGCCGAAACAGGCTAAAATCCTGCCCGGAAATCTATCCCGAAAATCTATTATGATGCAGAGACATACCATACCCGGTCCGGGTTATCATTTGACATAAAATAATCCGGCTGGACCAGGCAGCCATCACTTGAGAGTCAGACCATGAGAACGTACCACACCGCGCAATTACGTGAAATCGATCGAAAACATCATTTTCACCCGTTTACCGACCATCAGGATATGCGCCGAAAAGGCGCTCGAATTATTACCGGCGCCGAAAATATTTATATCTATGACAGCGAGGGTAAAAAATATCTGGATGGCATGTCCGGGCTGTGGTGTGTAAATATTGGCTATGGCCGCACGGAGCTGGCCGAAGCGGCTAAATTACAAATGGAGCAATTGCCGTACTACAACAGTTTTTTTCAAACCGCGCAGTTACCCGCAATTGAATTGGCCGAAATACTGGCCGAAGTATCGCCGCCCCAGATGAACCGTTCTTTTTTTGGCTGCTCCGGGTCCGATGGCAATGATACGGTGATTCGGTTGGTGCGGTATTACTGGCAGTTGCAGGGACAACCGCACCGCAGCATCATTATCAGCCGGAAAAATGCCTATCACGGCAGCACATTGGCGGGCGCCAGCCTCGGCGGTATGCAGACCATGCACGCCCAGGGCGGTATGCCGATTCCCGACATTGAGCATATCGATCAACCTTATTTCTATCGCGAAGGCGGTGATCTTGATTTAGAAGAATTCGGGCTGCAACGTGCCCGGGCACTGGAAGAAAAAATTCTGGAAGTCGGCTCGGACCGTGTGGCTGCATTCATTGGCGAACCCATTCAGGGCGCGGGCGGGGTCATTGTTCCACCGGATCCTTATTGGCCGGAAATTAATCGTATCTGCAAAAAATACGATGTGCTGTTATGCGCAGACGAAGTGATTTGTGGTTTCGGCCGCACTGGCGAATGGTTCGGATCGGACACTTTTGGCATTGCAGCTGATGTAATGACCCTGGCAAAAGGCCTGTCTTCCGGGTATCAGCCTGTCGGCGCAGTCATGATCGCCGATAAAATCACCGCAGTCCTCGATCAGAAGGGCGGCGAATTTACCCACGGTTATACCTATTCCGGGCACCCCGTGGCCTGCGCGGTCGCCCTGAAAAATATACAAATCATACGCGACGAACGGATTATCGAAACCGCCCGGGAGCACACCATGGATTATTTGCAATTGAAAATTGCCAGCCTCGGGAATCATCCGCTGGTTGGCGAGGCCAGAGGCAAGGGTTTTCTCGGCGCTTTGGAACTGGTTGCGGACAAGCAGACCAGGGACCGGTTTGACCAGGACGGCAGCGCCGGCAAATTATGCCGTGATTGCTGTGCGGAAAACGGATTAATCATGCGTGCAGTGGGTGACACAATGATCCTGTGCCCGCCCCTGATCATTTCCCGGGAGCAGATTGATGAACTACATGATTTGGCCTGGCGCAGCCTGGACCAGACCATGCAGAAACTGGGCGTATAGATTTATCCGGGGAGCGCATCGGCGACTGTAGATTGGTTTCAGCCGGCTGCCGTTGATTCATTGAGCCCACTCACAACAGTGAACAGGTAAATATGTCAGCCGCTGAAACCAGGTCCGTCGAAAATGGCACGATTAAAAAAACCGGCGGCATTGACCATATTTTCTATGACGATTACTGGATTCGTTATTACCCGCCACCGGCGGAATCCCTGTCTGAAAAAAAGAAACTGCTGGATGCGCTGACCCGCCGGACTTTTCATCACACAGAGCCCGGCATCAATACACCGGGGGAAAGGTTGGAAGAAGTGCGGCAGGCCTACGAAAAACAACAGGACCCGGAGTGCAAACGGGTAAATGCGGCCATGCTGGCCGGAGCGCTGTTCAACCGCGCCACGGATATTTTTACCACTATCGTCGATTTGGAGGATAACGGTATCCACATCACCAAAGAGGATGATTTGATGCGCCAGTGCTCAAGCTGCCTGTCCGAAGCGCTTTCTTTGAGCGGCAATGTAAAACATCACAGCGGCGAAGAAGGGGTGGATGAACTGTGGGGGGAGCCGGTGAAAGTGTTTACCATGTCAATTGCGGATTATTACTGTAGTCGCTACCGGAAAATCGCCCAGGCAATGCGGGAAATTGACCGCGTGGGCGAGGCAATTCAGCAATCCTTGTGCTGCTTGGAGTGGTTCAGCAAATCCAGACCGCTGATGGAGGACTTTATCGTTATCGCTAAAAATGAAAGTGAAATCCTGCGCAGCGACCCGGATTACCTGACCATCTGGCCCGAGTTTGTTGCTGATGGTGAAAAGATTCTTAACTTTCGCGCCCGGATTCCGGCTGACGCCAGCAACAAACTGGAGCGCCACATAAAACGCGGCACCAATATTCTGCACCTGGGGAAAGACTTGATTACCTGGATTGCCAATGTTCGTGTACCCATGCCGGCGAGCACAGCACATTATCTGAAAAAATGCGCGAATTATCGGCAGGATACGCAGAAGTTGATTTAAATAGAAATGGAAAGGGACGACTGATGAAGCCTCTGCTCCTGCAAGTTGGCCAAGACCCAAAGGGGTTTGGCTAGCCCGGGCCATTCAGGGAAAGGTTGAAGTGCTATGCATCGGGCGCACTCGCGCGGGTGCCGTTGTGGACAGCGTTGAGGAGCTTTTCAGAATCTTGGAAAGCAAAAACGAAAAGGAAAGGTTGCACTAATGGAATACATGGTCTTTTTTGTGTTGGGAGCAGTCTTTTGTATTGTCTTCTACATGTTGCCATGGCTAGTGGCAAAGATGCTGGACAACCAAAACTCTCTTTCGGTTTTCTGGATCAATCTGTGTTTTGGTTGGTCGATGATTGGATGGGTGGTGGCATTGGTCCTTGCCCTGTGCACTGGAAGAGCGAGGACAAAACATGCAAACTGAAACAATCATGTTGGGCTTCGCCGTTTGGCTTGTGCTTCTTCGTGGGGTGAGTAAAATGCGGGCGGGTGCGTATCCTGCGGCTTGTGTATGGATACGGATGCAAAAACCTGGTCGCTGGCAGCCGCCGGGATTTACGCTGTGGGCATATTTATCAACCTGCGTCTCTCAAAGCATGGCAAGTCAATCAAACCGGATTAAAAACCGGCGCATCAATATGGCTCCTTGTAGCCCGTTCACCGCCGAACGGCTTCGGCAAGCTGTTCGGCAGGATTCCCGGTTGCACAAACCAGGGCCAAACTCGATAAAGCAGGCATTTTAACTATCACAAAAAATCCGGAAGTCAGCAGGCGCAATGATAGAACCGGTAATCACCACCGAAATGGGTGGTTTGAAGGGCTAGATAATCCTGTCAGTTGTGGCGGGAATATCGCAAATAGTATGATGTTTATAAAAAAACATGAAAACTCTGGCAGGTATTTTCAGTGCAAGCCGATACGTTGCTCACCGGCCCCGAAAATACGCCGGTTATCTGCACTGCAAATGGGGTAGCCGCCTGATTTCTAAAATGCCCATATATGTTTTATGATTACGGCAAATCCCAATTTACAGCCGCTGCCTGACCTGACCTCCTGAAAATGCAGGATGAATTCGCCTGAAGTCCTAAAACGCACCGCACTGTTTGAATTGCATCGGCAGGCCGGCGCAAAAATCGTGCCTTTTGCCGGGTATGCAATGCCGGTGCACTATGCCCATGGCATTATCAGGGAACACCTGCATACCCGGGAGAAAGCCGGTTTATTTGATGTCTCGCATATGGGGCAAATCCGGGTTTGCGGGCCGGATGCCGCCCAATTACTGGAAACTCTGATGCCGGTGGACATCGTTTCATTGCCCCGGGGACGGCAAAAATACGGCTTATTATTAAACGCCAGCGGGGGCATTATCGACGACCTGATGGTGACGCGGACTGGTCAGGAAGATTATCTGCTGGTAGTCAATGCAGCCCGCAAAGACTTTGATTTGAATCACATACGGGCACGCCTTCCAGACAGTCTGGAGGTTGAAATGCAGGCCGACCAAAGCCTGCTGGCATTACAGGGCCCCCGCTGTGCCCGGGTGATGGAAAAACTGGGACACGACCTGTCCAACATGAGATTCATGCAGGCGCAGCAACTCAAACTCGCGGGCGTACCCTGTTGGTTGTCGCGCTCGGGTTATACCGGAGAAGATGGATTTGAAATCTCCGTCGATGACAACCATGCCGCAGAAATTGCTGCCTGCCTGCTCAAGGATGACGATGTGCAATGGGTGGGACTGGGTGCCAGGGATTCTCTGCGCCTGGAAGCGGGTCTATGCCTGTATGGTCACGACATTACTGAACACACCACCCCCATCGAAGCCAGCCTGCTTTGGGCCGTGTCCAAAGCCCGCCGGACGGGAGGCCCGCGTCCCGGGGGATTTGTGGGAGATGACATCGTGCTGGCGCAGATTCCGCGCAATGTCGCGAAACGACTGGTTGGATTCTCACCCGCTGGCCGGGCACTTATTCGGCCGGGCGCCGTCATTGAAGATATGGCAGGCCGCGCCATCGGGCAGGTAACCAGCGGTGGATTCAGCCCGAGCCTGGGGCGGCCCGTCTGCATGGGCTATGCAGTGGTCGGGCAGTGCAGCGAGCATAATCGACTAAACGCGGTGGTACGAGACAAACGGCTGCCGGTTGCGGTAACAAAATTGCCCTTCGTCAGCCCCAACTACTATCACGGCCCTGCTGTAAACCAGGGCAGACAAACCCGAAAACAAACCTGAGAGAGGTCAATACCAATGTCCACAAGATATACCGATGATCATGAATGGGCCAGAGAAGAAGATGATCTGATTGTGGTCGGAATCACCGACTACGCCCAGCAACAGCTCGGCGAAGTGGTGTTCGTGGAACTCCCGGACATTGACCGGGTACTGGAACAGGGCGAAGAGGCTGCGGTGATTGAATCAGTAAAAGCGGCGGGAGAAGTGAAATCGCCGGTTAGCGGCACTGTGGTCGCAGTCAACCAGGCCCTTGAAGATGCGCCGGAAAAAATCAACGAAGATCCGTCTGGAACCGGTTGGATTTACAAAATCAAACCCGCCGACAGCGTCTGGTTGACAGATTTAATGGATGAAGGCGCGTATCAATCCCTGGTCGAATCATTAGCATAAACCCTAAACCCTGCCCGACAGTTTCGGCTCACACCGCCCGAGGTAAACCATGCCAAGATCCGATGATTTCACCATCCGCCATATCGGCTCTGACCCCGCCCATATCGCACGTATGCTGGATGCGCTGGGGCTGGAATCGCTGGATGATTTAATCGCGCAAACCATTCCCGAATCTATTCAAAGTAAAAATGAATTTACCCTGCCCCGTTCGCTGGATGAGAATCGTCTGAACAAGTTAAGCAGGCAGATTGCCGGGGATAATACCGCCGCAATTTCCATGATCGGGCTGGGCTATTACGGCACGGTGACGCCGCCTGTGATCCGTCGCAACGTGATGGAGAACCCGGACTGGTATACCGCCTATACGCCCTACCAGCCGGAAGTCAGCCAGGCGCGCCTGGAAATTTTAATCACGTTTCAGCAAATGATTATGGATTTGACCGCGATGGAGCTGGCCAATGCGTCACTGCTTGATGAAGCCACGGCGGCGGCCGAAGCCATGCTGATGGCGCACCGCCTCAGCAAAAGCAAATCCAGGCGGTTTTTGGTGGACCGCGATTGCCTGCCGCAGACCATTGCAGTAGTACAAACCCGGGCCGAACCGCTGGCAATTGATGTGGTGGTTGGAGAATGTGATGCGGAAATCGAAAATGGCGAATATTTTGCCGCATTACTTCAATATCCCGGTGCGTCGGGCCAGGTGCGGGATTTCAGTCACATCATTGCAAAGCTGAAAGCCCGCAATGCTCTGGTGATTGTGGCGGCGGACCCGTTAGCGCTAACCCTGCTAAAACCGCCCGGCGAACTGGGCGCGGACATCGCCGTGGGCAGCACCCAGCGGTTCGGCGTGCCCATGGGGTTTGGCGGGCCGCACGCTGCCTATATGGCGACCCATGAAAAATACAAACGCTCCCTGCCCGGAAGATTGATCGGCGCGACCATCGACGCCAACGGCAATCCCGCCTACCGTATGGCGTTACAGACCCGGGAGCAGCATATACGCCGGGGCAAAGCCACCAGTAACATCTGCACTTCCCAGGTATTGCTGGCGATTATGGCAACGGTTTACACCATGTATCACGGCCCGGAAGGTCTCAGCCGAATCGCAAATGGGGTCAATCGATTGGCCCGTTCGCTGGCCTGTGAACTGGAAAGTCTGGGCTTTAAAATTGTGCATGGACAATTTTTCGATACCCTGATTGTCCACACCCCGGGCAAAGCAAAAAGAATCCTGGATAAGGCAGAGCAGGCCCGCTATAACTTGCGGTTTGTTGACGAAGATCATCTGGGGATAAGCCTGGATGAAACCATAAGCCGGGAAAAAGTGGTGGGGCTGCTGGAAGTATTTGCCGGCACAACGGCAAAACAGGTGAATGGGGATTTGTTCGATATCGACTTGCACCAATCCATCCCCGAAGAGTTACGGCGCACCAGTGCATTTCTGACCCACCCGATTTTCCATCGCTATCGTTCTGAAACGGAATTTATGCGTTATCTGCGCAAAACCGCCAGCAAGGATATCACCCTAGCGCGCGCCATGATCCCGCTCGGTTCATGCACCATGAAACTGAATGCCGCCAGCGAAATGGAGCCGATTTCAAATCCGCTGTTCGCGCATATCCATCCTTTTGCCCCCGCCAAACACACCAAGGGTTATCATCGAATCATTAACCGGCTGGATTCAATGTTATGCGAAATCACCGGATTTGACGGCTTTTCCTTCCAGCCGAACGCCGGGTCACAGGGAGAATACACCGGCTTGTTATGTATCCGCGCATGGCACCGCTCGCATGGCGATGCGCAGCGCAATATCTGTTTAATCCCGTCCTCCGCCCACGGCACCAACCCGGCCAGCGCGGTCATGGCCGGCATGAAAGTGGTGGTCGTCCAGTGTGATGAGCTCGGCAATATCGATGTGGCCGATTTCAAACAAAAAGCCCAGCAACACGCCGAAACCCTGGCCGCCACCATGGTGACCTACCCGTCAACCCACGGGGTATTCGAGCAATCCATCCGGCAGATTTGCGCAATCGTTCACAACCACGGCGGACAGGTGTACATGGACGGCGCCAATATGAACGCCATGGCAGGCATCTGCCGCCCAGCGGAAATGGGCGCGGATGTCATGCACCTGAACCTGCATAAAACCTTCGCCATCCCCCACGGCGGCGGCGGGCCGGGTATGGGGCCTATCGGGGTAAAGAAACATCTACTGCCCTTTTTGCCTGATCATCCCGTGGTGAGTTGCAATCGCGGCGGTTCCAGTCCATTGGGAACCGTATCCGCCGCGCCCTGGGGTTCGCCGCTGATTCTGCCGATTTCATGGGCCTATATGCGCCTGCTCGGAAAACATGGACTAAAACGCTCAACCCAGGTAGCCATTCTTAACGCCAACTATATCGCCCATCGCCTCGACCCGCATTTTCCGGTGGTGTATAAAGGCAAAACCGGGCGCGTGGCGCATGAATGCGTAATCAGCCTGGCCGCCATCAAGGACAGCGCCGGGGTGACCGTGGAAGATGTGGCCAAGCGACTGATTGACTATGGTTTTCATGCTCCCACCATGTCCTGGCCGGTTGCTGATTCCCTGATGATAGAGCCCACAGAAAGTGAATCGCTGGAAGAAATCAATCGATTCTGCGACGCCATGATCGCCATTCGCGCCGAGATTCACGCAATCGAAGAGGGCAGAGCGGCCCTTGCAAACAGCCTGCTGACAAATGCGCCCCATGCCTATCATTTGCTGGTTGCGGATCACTGGAATGCACCCTATACCCGGGAACAGGCATTCTTTCCGACCAAAGCAACCAAAGATAATAAATTCTGGCCCCCCGTGGGGCGGATAAACAATGTCTATGGTGACAAAAATCTGGTGTGCAGTTGTCCGCCAATGTCGGATTACGCCTGACCCGGCATTGCCCGGCGCGAACATATAAATACTACGGGAATCAAACCAAAATGCCGCCCACAGCCAAAAAAATCAAAACAGTCGTCCAGGGAGAAAAGCTGCGCGGCCAGGAAAAAATGGCGCGTATCCCGGTCAGGATCATTCCATTGCCCGCAGAGCAGCGACTCAGAAAACCAAAATGGATTCGCGCCAGCTTCACCGGCACGCGCCAGGTCTCGGATTTAAAAAAAGTCCTGCGCGCGAAAGGGCTGCACACGGTATGCGAGGAAGCGGCCTGTCCCAATCTCGGCGAATGCTTTGGCAATGGCACCGCCACTTTTCTGATAATGGGCGATATATGCACCCGGCGCTGCCCGTTTTGTGATGTCGCGCATGGCCGACCAAACCCGCTAGATGAAAACGAGCCGCACAACCTGGCGCAAACCATTGCTGCCATGAATTTAAAATACGTGGTTATCACTTCCGTGGACCGGGATGATTTGCGCGATGGCGGCGCCGCCCATTTTGCCGCATGTATCAACGCGGTTCGGGCGCATTGCCCCACTACCAAAATTGAAATTCTGACCCCGGATTTTCGCGGCAGGATTGAGGTTGCCGCAGCGGTGCTGGAAAAGTCGCCCCCGGACGTGTTTAACCATAACCTGGAAACGGTTCCACGTTTATACAAACAGGCGCGTCCCGGGGCCGACTATCAACACTCCCTCAATCTTTTGCAGCGAATCAAGCAAAAACAACCTGATCTGCCGACAAAATCCGGGATTATGCTGGGCCTGGGCGAAACCCGGAACGAAGTGATTGCGGTTTTGCAGGATTTGCGCAGACATGACGTCGACATGCTGACCCTGGGGCAGTATTTGCAGCCCAGTCGTTATCATCTGGCCGTGGAAAAATACTGGACACCCGAAGAATTTGACCAGTTGGGCAGGATTGCCGAATCCCTGGGCTTCAGCAATGCGGCATCCGGGCCAATGGTTCGATCGTCCTACCATGCGGATTTACAAGCGCATTCCACCACCTGATATTTGCCCGGGTCGCGTCGACCCACACTTCATGACCAACAAGTATATGGTTATAGAGGCATTTTATGCGGTACAATTTGGGCGCCTTGATTACAGATTGTCGAATAATCCCTGTGAGATGCCTGTAATCGGTCTGTTTTTACCCTAACTCAAACCTATATATTATGAGGAGAAATCTAATGAGCGTTACCAAATCCGCAGCGCTGGCCGCTGCACTATCGCTGTTCGCGATGACCGCACAAGCGGGTACGTTAGCCGACGTGCAAGCGCGTGGGGAATTAAGCTGTATTGTAACCACCGGCCTGGCTGGTTTTGCCGCACCGGATGAAAACGGTCGATGGGAAGGTTTCGATGTTGACTTTTGCCGGGCGGTTGCCGCTGCGGTACTGGGCGATGGCGAAAAGGTTAAATTCCTTCCTTCAACCGGCAAAACCCGTTTTACTCTTTTGAACTCGGGCGAAGGCGACATTCTTTTCCGTAATACCACGGAAACCCTGAGTCGTGATGCGGATCTTAAATTAACCTTCCTGCCGATCAACTATTATGATGGTCAAGGCTTCCTGGTTCGCAAAGACCTGGGGGTTTCTTCTGCAACGGAATTGGACGGTGCTTCCGTATGTATCCAGACCGGCACCACCACAGAATTGAATCTGGCCGACTATTTCCGCGTTAATGGTATGAGCTACGAGCCGGTAAACATCGAAACCAACGAAGAAGGCATCGCCAACTACTCGGCAAATCGTTGTGACCTGTACACCACGGATGCTTCCGGTCTGGCCTCTACACGGGCGGCGCTCGAAGATCCTTCAGCCCATGTACTGCTCCCTGAAATCATCTCCAAAGAACCTTTGGGCGGCGCGGTTCGCCATGGCGATGACGAATGGGCAGACATCGGTAAATGGGTGGTTAACGCATTAATCATTGCCGAAGAACTGGGGGTAACTCAAGCCAATGTCGGCGAACTGGCAGCCGAGGCCGGCAACAACCCAAGCATCAATCGCCTGCTTGGCACCGAAGCTGACATGGGTGCAATGCTGGGTCTGGACGTGAGTTGGGCGGTTCGTGCGATTCAGGCGGGCGGTAACTACGCGGAAATATTCGACAGGAATGTTGGCCCGGATACGCCGCTTGCGCTGGAGCGCGGTTTAAACGCTTCCTGGAGAGACGGCGGCATCCTGTATGCGGCGCCCATTCGATAAGTGCCCGATTGGCTTATAGAAGATAGGATTTATAGAATAAGCACGGTTATTTGGGGCGCTCAAGCGCCCCAAATTTTTTACATGAGACGATTCAAATGCACCTGAACATTCGCAGTCCCATGATATTTTCCTGGATACTTTCCGATACAAGCCAGGACTAACTACTCACCTGGAGTTCCCATGACAAAAAACACCCCCGACCAGGACACGCCGAAGCAACTGAAAAAGAAACTGAAAAAGGCCTACGAAAAAGAACTGGGGAGGCTTCAGATTGAATTAATAAAACTCCAGGAATGGATTAAACACAAAGGGCTGAAAGTCGTGGTCATTTTTGAGGGCCGGGATGCAGCCGGCAAAGGCGGAACGATAAAACGCATTACCGAATCACTCAACCCCAGGATATGCTCCGTGGTCGCCCTGCCCGCACCGACCGAACGGGAAAAGACCCAGTGGTATTTCCAGCGTTATGTGCCTCATCTTCCCGCAGCGGGTGAAATGGTAATCTTTGATCGCAGCTGGTACAACCGGGCGGGAGTGGAACAGGTTATGGGTTTTTGCTCGGAAGGTGAATATGAAGAATTCATGCGCAGTTGCCCCGAATTTGAACGTATGCTGATACGTTCTGACATTAAATTAATCAAGTACTGGTTTTCTGTTAGCGACGAAGAACAGGAACGCCGATTTCAGGACCGCTCTAGAAAACCCACCAAACGCTGGAAGCTCAGCCCGATGGACCTGGAATCCCGCGACCGCTGGGTCGAATATTCCAAAGCCAAGGATTTCATGTTCGCACATACCGACATAAAACAGGCACCGTGGTATGTGGTAAATTCAGATGACAAGAAGCATGCGCGGATTAATTGCATATCCCACCTGCTGGGTCTGATTGACTACGAAGATCTGACCCCGAAGGCAATGCGTCTGCAGGCCAGACCGGCCATCGCAAAAAATTACGTGCGACCGCCGATGGAAGATCAGAACTTTGTCCCGTCGATTTTTCCCGCCGATAATTAGCCAGACCTTGGCAATCAGAGGGCTGTGCTCACCTGAATCGGCTTGAATCAATTGAGCGGAAAAACGCTGCCTCACCCTGTGCAGATCGGCTGGCGTATCGATACCCGGTTCCAGCACGGCAATGGCGTCCACGCACAGAATTTTATCGCCATGCCACAGCCCGCGAAGTTGCTCCAGCTTCTCCAACTCACAGCTTCCCCGGGCAGCAAATACGCGGAGATATCCTGCGCGATAAGCATAAATCCCCGGATGCCGCCGCGCATGCTGCACCGCACACTGCGCCAAGCCAGATGAAGTTCGCCGCACACCCAAAGGATGCGGAACGGCGCCAAAGCCGATCTAGTGCTCTTCAACCCTCAAACCGTTGACACCCCGGCCACATTCGACGACCCACAGCAGGAACCGGTAGGCCAGGTATCGGCAATTAGACGAATGGCGCCAGCAGCCGAGAAAAACGGTTGATGGTGTGGTCTAGCGACTCAGGGCTAAGTTCCTTGAAGTAGTCCGCTTGGTGGATAGGTTGATCTACTTTCCGCTCACCTTCCAACAAGGTGATGATGTGCAAATCAATTTCCGAGAAATACGACATCAGCGTGTGACTGCTGGGGCTGCCGACCTGTGGGTTTGCCAACGGTTCTGAATAGCTACCACCACCCAACTGGCTTTCCAATTGCAGCAAGCAGCAGACTAGATTGGGATGCAACGACTTAAGCAAACCGAAGTCCACGAAAATGTGCCTGTCCACCTTGGCGCGATAAAAATGATCGTCCAACCGGGCATTAACCTAAGCCTTGATTTCGTCGGGCAGACGTTCAACGTAGTCCGGTTGAATCTGCACACGGTAAGTTTTGACATCGCCGAAAGACAGCCGCTCCGATGGGCCGCCGCAATCTTGCCAGGCCAATCGGATGATGTGCGGCACCATCTCCTCAACCAGCTTGCCTTTGGGCGCTCGTATCACCCCGCCGTATGCGCGGTCGGCGTCATCAAGTGCCTCGTCCTCAATGCCGCCAACCAGCAGGTTGTAGGAACGGATTAGCTCCTGCCGGGTTGCTGGCGCGTTAGCTGTGGTCAATGTCATATCCCCCATAGTTGAGTGTCAATGAGCCTGGACTCCGCAGTGGTGCAGTATTCCGGCGCAATGTCTATACCCAAGTATCTACGCCAGTTTCGCTGCGCTGCCACACACGTGGTTCCCACACCGGCAAATGGGTCAAGCACCGTATCACCCCGGAAACTGAACAGCAGTATAACCCGCCGGGCTAATTCCTCCGGGAACATCGCTGGATGGTCAAATTCCCGCATCCGCCGCTCCGGGGCGATTGACCATTTCGCCATCACCCATTCCTTGAACGACTCGGCGTCAATATCGGCGTTGGCGGATTTACCAGGCTTCTTCAGATTACCCTTGCAGAAAATTTCCACAAATTCCCAGGTGTATTTGAGGTAGGGGCTGGACGGGCTTTTCCAGCTACCCCAAGCCGTATATTTACAGTTATAGTTATTTTTCTCCCACAGGATTTCACCCTTCCAGATCAGCCGCCTCTCCATAAAATAGTTGGAAATGATGTGGTGGCTGGGTATGTAATCCGAGAACAGCGGCTGGACATTGACGACAATTCGCCCACCAAATTTGAGCACCCGGATACACTCGTCAAACACTGCGAATAGCTTGGCGAAGTAGGACTCCCAATCTGTGGCGTCGCCATTCGCTGCGTGGTCGGATTCCTGGTAAGCCAGCCCAAAATTATAAGGCGGCGACGTAAAAACCAAATCAATGCAGTTATCCGGCAATTGTTTCAAGACCACCGCGCTGTCGCCGCAAACTATCTGGTCAGTGAATTCGGCCGGTAGTGCGTTCTCAGCTCGTCTGAAACTGTGGCTGTTGGCGTAAAAGTGCTTGCCGCGATGCAACTCTTTTTCTTTCCGGCCAATCACCTTGCGTTCGCTGTTGTAGCCCACATACAGGCGCTTGTCGCCGTTGACGCCGTAGCTGCGGATGCTTTCCACTGCTTGAAACACCTGCGCCAGCGCTGCCGCATCACCATATTCAGATGCTGTGCCGTCCACCGCTACAGATAAATTGCCCAGATTCACTTGTCGCAGCCACACCTCCAATGAATCGTCGCTTCGGACGACATAAAAATCATCGGGGTTGAATTTGCTGTTCAGCGCAGTGACCGCCATATCCACGTTGGCGTGTAACGCTACGGGCGATGCCAATTTAATCCGTCGGTACTTTTCTGCGATTACCATGGCTGGCCTTTCACGTCCCGGGCATTTATTCTGACCGCTCCAGCACGTGCAACAGTGGCGAATACACCCGGTACCGACAAACAGCCTTCTTCCATCTCAATCACTCCTGCAAGCGCTGTGACCTGCGGATTAATAAAAACTTTCAGGTCATCCTTGGTTTCAGACAAATCCATCACCACCACCCGCTTCGGCACATCAATCTGTATCGCAGCAAGACCAATACCCGGCGCATCGTACATGGTTTCCGCCATATCATCGACCAGAGTTTCCAGCGCATCGTCAAACACCCGAACCGGCTCGGATATTACTCTGAGCCGGGGATTGGGATAAACCAGAATTTCGCGAATCGCCATGGGTGGATAGTGGACTGTAGGCCGCCTGGTTACTCATTGCCAGGAATGGTGGATTGTATTCCCATCGCGAACAAACATCCATATCGCCAATCAGAACCACCCCGGAATCACCTGCCGTTTGAAGTGCTTTTTGTGAGCAGTGCTGCCCATCGGGTGCAAAGCGTCTTAATTGAACCGAACCCGGTTCGTCATGCCGCGGATGAAAAATTCACACCACGATTCGGCCACAGTTCGGGTTTAATCACGAGCGGCGCCAGACAGTATCCGCTCAGGAGAATCAGTCAGCGGGTGCAGGGGCTGCCGGGTCCTGGTGAATCGGAACATCCATACCCAATCCATTCAGAGTGCTGTGTATCGCTGCCAGTACACCGTTCATTTCATCCACGCCGAGGCGGCCAATGCAGCCTATCCGAAAACTTTCGGCGACGGTGAGTTTGCCGGGATAAATGACATAACCGCGCCGCCGCAGTTGTGCATAAAATGCGGCGAACGAAAACCTTGCATCCCCGGGCATCAGGAAAGTGACAATCACCGGCGCTTGCAACGCATCGGCCAATAGGGTTTTGAATCCCATACCCCGCATCCCCTTTACCAAAACATCACAGTTTCTCTGGTAACGCCGCCCCCGGCCAGCCACACCGCCTTCCTGCTCAAACTCATTCAACGCCTGATCGAATGCCAGCAGCACATGGGTGGGCGGTGTAAACCGCCATTGCCGGTTTTTGCTCATGGCCGCCCATTGATCGTATAAATCCAGGCTTAAGGACGGCGAGTTGCCGCGGGTGCGCCGCAATGCCTGTTCCTGGGCGATGCAAAACCCCATACCCGGCGCGCCTTCCAGGCATTTATTGCTTGACGCAGCCAGCGCATCGAACCGCATGGATTTGCTGTCCACCGGCAGGGCACCGAACGCGCTCATCGCGTCGATCAAAAAACCTTTGCCATGCTTCGCCACAATATCGGCCATTTTCTGCACCGGGTTGAGGATGCCCGATGTGGTTTCACAAAACACGCAGGCCACATGAGTGATGGTTTTATCCTGGTCCAGGGTTTGCTCCAACTGCGCCGGATTCACCGGCACGTCTTCGCTGGATTCCTGTATGACATATTCCCGACCATAATATTCACAGATTTTGGCGATGCGATGACCGTATGCGCCGTTTATACAAATAAGCAATTTACCGTCCGCAGGTACAAAACAGCCAATCATCGCCTCAACCACAAAGGTGCCGCTGCCCTGCAAAGGTACGGCGACATGGCTGCCCTGACCGCTGACGATATCCAGCAAACGGGACAGCACCCGTTGATTCAACTCGATAAAACGGGTATCTCTTGAACCATAATCGTGCAGCATTGCCCGCTTCACCGTTTCCGAAGTAGTCAGCGGTCCCGGGGTAAGTAAAAATGGATCACCCGTGGGCGAGGCCGCCGCCCCGGGTATGCTGTGTGGATTTTGCGGTTTTTGCACCGGCTTGCTCATCGGTATCAGTCAGTTGATATTTATAGCGCTGTCAAATAGTATTTATCCAATCGATATTACAGATGTTTAAAATAGGCTATGCCAATCCCACACGCGCATTTGCGATCATTCAATGCCGTAGCCGCCCAGGGCAGCTTCACCAAAGCGGCAGACACTCTGCACATTACCCAACCCACTTTATCCGGGCAGGTAAAAGAACTTGAGGAGCGTTACGGCGTGAAGTTATTTATCCGCCATGGTCGGCGTATCGAGTTGACCGAACTCGGAAAGTCCGCTTTTACCATTACTAAAAAACTGTTTCGCCATGAAGACGACGTGGAGCAGTTATTTTTATCTGCCAGATGTTTGACCACCGGGGAGTTGCAGGTGGGTGCCGATTCACCGTACATCATTACCCCGCTGCTGGCCCAGTTCCAGCGCCTGTATCCTGGCATCCGCATTTCAATTCAATATGGCAATTCCGCGCAGGTCATGCAGTGGCTGGAATCCCAGCGATGCGACGTGGCGATTCTGCCGAATGTGGCAGACGACGATCGACTGCATATTGTGGCGCTGGAACCGGACCAACTGGTGGCATTCATTGCCATGGATCATCCCTGGTCCGAGCACCGGAAAATTTCTTTGGCGGAATTGGTCAACCAAAGAATTATTCTGCGGGAAAAAGGTTCGCGCACCCGGTCAATTTTTCAGCAGGCCATCGACCACGCCAATCTCAAGCTCAATGATGTGATGGAAATCAGCAGCCGGGAAGGGGTGCGGGAAGCCGTGGCGGCTGGATTCGGCGTCGGCATCATTGCTGAAAATGAATTGGGAACGAGCACCAGATTTAAGGCCCTGCCGGTAAAAAACGCCGCCCTGACCCATTCAGAATTAATAGTTTGTCTGAAACAAACCCGTTCAGCCCGGGTCACCAATGCGTTTCTGGAAATGGCAGCCGCAAATACCCGCACAGCAAAATGAATATACTCTTTATAACCGCCGACCAATGGCGTGGTGAATGCCTTTCCAGCCTGAACCACCCCCATGTCCAAACCCCGAATCTTGACCTTCTGGCCAGTGAAGGGGTGTCGTTTACGCGGCATTATGCCCAGGCCACCCCCTGCGGCCCGAGTCGGGCTTCGCTGCACTGCGGCATGTATTTACACAATCACCGGGCCTGTATTAACGGCACACCGCTGGCAGCCCGCCATACCAACTGGGCACTGGAAGTCCGCAAAGCCGGATATACGCCCTATCTATTCGGTTATACCGATTCTGCCCCGGATCCGGGTGAAATGGATCCTGAGGATTCGCGCCTGAAGCACTATAGCGAACCATTGCCCGGCATGGAAACAGACACCGTATACGCCGACGAAACCCCGCAAAACTGGGTCAACCATTTACGTCAATCCGGCTATCCCGTTCCAGATTTCCATTGGGATATATACGCCATGGAAAAACGCGGCCGGCAATGGGAAGACGGCGGAGCGGTGCCCTTGCCACTGGCCATCGCGAGTGAACACCATGAAACCAACTTCATGGTCAATGAATGCCTTGACTGGATTAAAAAACAATCCGCACCATGGATCGGTCATTTATCATTGTTCCGGCCCCACCCGCCGTTTATTGCACCGCAGCCCTATAACCGCATGTACGACCCGGACTTGCTGGAGGATTGCAAACGCGCATCCTGCATCGCCGATGAGTCAGCCCAGCATCCCTGGCTGGCCTATCAACTGACCCGGGAAAAGTTCCGCGCACCCGCCAATGCGAAAACGCTTAAACGCCTGTGCGCCAGCTATTTCGGATTGATGACCGAGGTGGACCACGCGCTGGGACGGCTGTTTAGCGCCCTCAAGGCGCTGAACCAATGGCACCACACCATGATCCTGTTCACCTCGGATCACGGCGAGCAGATGGGGGATCACTGGTTGATGAGTAAATGCGGGTACTTTGATCGTTCGTACCACATACCGTTAATAATCCGCGACCCGCGAAAACAGGCGGATGCCACTCGCGGGGCCAGGGTAGACCGATTCTCGGAAAATGTGGATATTATGCCGACCATGCTGGAAGCGCTGCACCTGGACCGGCCCACCCAGTGCGACGGCCATTCCCTGATGTATTTTATCCACCACGGCGCCGTGCCGCCCGGATGGCGCAGTGAAGTGCATTGGGAATATGATTTCAGGGAAATAGTAAACCCGAAAGTGGAACAGGCGCTGGGGATTAACCAGCATCAATGTGCGCTGAATGTAATCCGCGATGAAAATTACAAGTACGTTCACTTCACGGCATTGCCGCCCCTGTTTTTTGATCTGCGCGATGACCCGGATGAGTTTGAAAATCGTGCGCAGCACCCGAAATATCAGGGACTGGTTCTGGAATATGCGCAAAAACTCATCTCCTGGCGGATGAATCACGATGAAAGAGGTTTGTCCGAAACGTATTTATCCGCCCGCGGGCCGGTTACCCGATCCGTACCCGTGCACACAACATAATTAATTGCGGCTTAATATCATGAAATTTTCAGGAAAAACCGCTCTGGTGGCCGGTGCAGGCGGCGGCATGGGGTTGGAGATTGCATGTCAACTTATCCGGCGCGGGGTCAACGTCTGTTTGGCAGATATCAAGCCCCGGCCCCAGGGCATCACCGATGGCCCGGGCGAATCAATTTATCTCCAGGCGAATCTGAGTCACCAGGATGCGGTGGAAAAAACCGTCAGTCGCGCCCGGCAGGAACTTGGACGCATCGACTATCTGGTGAACACATTAGGCGTGCTTTGGCTGGATAAAGACCGCTCCGCAGTGGATATCGATATGGCAGTCTGGGATGAAGTGATGAACATCAACCTGCGCTCAGTGGTTTTGCTGGCAAAACAGGTCGTTCCAGCAATGCAGCAATGCGGTGGCGGCGCGATGGTGCATTTTTCATCCATTGACGCATTGAGCGGCGACCCGCTACCCCAGGACGCCTACGGCGCGTCCAAAGCGGCATTGATTCGATTGTCCAAATCCCTCGCCATCCAGTTCGCCAAACACCGGATACGCTCCAATGTGATTTTACCCGGCCCGGCGTTGACGCCCATGCAGCAGCGCTGGCAGGGCAAGCCGGATTTGCAGAATGAAATCGGCCAGCGTATTCCCCTTGGACGACTGGGCACAGCCGGGGATATGGCGAATGCCTGTTTGTTTTTGTTATCCGACAATGCCGGATTCATTACCGGAACCGAACTGATTGTCGACGGCGGGATTACCGCACATCCCTGAGATTTGGCCGCGATGTCTCGTTTTCATAAAAAATCGTTGCGCCGGAATTTGTATTTTTATATATTAAAATCAATGGGTTAAAGAATCTGGCTTAACCCGGCGGCGGGCTCTGGTACTACAACGGGCCATCCAGAATTACTATTTTGCTGCCTCGGCAAATTCTCTGCCTCAGCTATTTCAGCTTCTCATAATTGCGAGGAAATACCATGCTGGTCGGTGTCCCCAAAGAAATCAAGAGTCATGAATACCGGGTTGGTATGACCCCGACCAGTGTGCGTGAAATGACCAGACAGGGCCACGATGTTGTGGTGGAAACCAATGCGGGTGCAGGCATCGGCGCCACCGACAACGATTATTCCAGCGCCGGCGCAATCATCCTCGACAGCGCAGAGGAAATATTTGCCAAAGCACAGATGATTGTCAAGGTCAAGGAACCTCAGGCAGTGGAGCGCGCCATGCTGCGCGAAGGTCAATTGCTTTATACCTACCTGCACCTGGCGCCGGACCCGGCACAAACCCGAGACCTGGTAGACAGCGGCGCGACCTGTGTGGCGTATGAAACGGTAACTTCGCCACTCGGCGGCTTGCCCCTGCTGGCCCCGATGTCAAAAGTAGCGGGCCGAATGGCGGTCCAGGCGGGAGCGTACTGTCTTGAGCAGCCGCATGGTGGCCTGGGTGTGCTGCTCGGCGGGGTGCCCGGTGTAGACCCCGGAAAGGTTGTGGTGCTAGGCGCCGGTGTGGTTGGCACCCATGCCTGTCACATCGCGGTGGGAATGGGTGCAGACGTCTGGGTTCTGGACAACAATCCCGTCTCTATCGAAAGACACTGGCAGCAATTCGGGCGTACCACGAATTCTGTATTTTCCATCACAGATGCGCTGGAGCATCACGTATTGAGCGCCGACCTGGTGATTGGCGGGGTATTGATTCCAGGCGCAGAAGCGCCCAGGCTGGTAACCGCAGAAATGGTCAGGAACATGAAAAAAGGCGCGGTAATCGTTGACGTGGCCATCGACCAGGGCGGATGTTGCGAAACGTCAAAAGCAACCACACACGCCCAGCCAACTTATGTAGTGGATGATGTGGTCCATTACTGCGTCGCCAATATGCCCGGCGGCGTACCGCGCACGTCCACCTACGCATTGAACAACGTCACCCTGCCCTTCGCCCTCTCATTGGCCGGCAAAGGCGCAAAACAGGCCCTGCTGGACGACCCGCATCTGCGCAACGGGTTAAACGTCCATGCCGGCAAAATTACCTGCCGGGAAGTTGCCGCAGACCTGGGCTATGAATTTGTCGAAGCGACAGCAGCGTTGCAGGGTTAGATTGAATGGCTGAAGCAGCCCTGCAATAAATTAGTTAATTATATTTTCAGAGGAAACAACAGCTAATGACAAAAATGACCACTTCGGAAGCCTTCGTCGAAACCATGGCTGCCAATGGCGTAACCGATATATTTGGCATCATGGGCTCGGCGTTTATGGACGCCATGGATATTTTCGCGCCCGCTGGAATCCGCCTGGTTCCGGTGGTGCACGAGCAGGGCGCCGGTCACATGGCCGATGGTTATGCGCGTGTAAGCGGGCGCCACGGTGTGGTAATTGGGCAAAACGGCCCGGGTATCAGTAACTGCGTTACGGCCATCGCCGCCGCGTACTGGGCGCACTCCCCGGTGGTCATGATTACCCCGGAAACCGGCACAATGGGCCAGGGTTTAGGGGGCTTTCAGGAAGCCAACCAATTGCCCATGTTTCAGGAATTCGTGAAATACCAGGGCCATGTCAACAATCCACAGCGTATGGCTGAATATACTGCCCGCTGTTTTGACCGCGCCCATTCAGAGCTCGGGCCAACCCAGTTAAACATTCCGCGCGACCATTTTTATGGCGAAGTGGATATCGATATACCCCAGCCCATGGTGCTGGACCGCGGGCCGGGCGGTGACAACACATTGAACCAGGCAGCAGAAATGCTCAAAACGGCCCGATTTCCAGTGATTGTTTCGGGCGGCGGCGTGGTGATGGCGGACGCGGTTGAGCACTGCAAAGCGCTGGCCGAACGCCTGGGGGCTGCGGTGGTTAACAGCTACCTGCATAACGACTCGTTTCCGGCCAGCCACCCGCTGTGGTGCGGCCCGCTTGGCTATCATGGCTCAAAAGCGGCCATGTCGCTGATCAGCAAAGCGGACGTTGTTATTGCCCTGGGCACCCGACTGGGGCCGTTCGGAACGCTGCCGCAATATGGCATTGACTACTGGCCCAAACAGGCAAAAATCATACAAATCGACGCCGACCATAAAATGCTGGGGCTGGTCAAGAAAATCTCAGTGGGAATATGCGGTGATGCCGGCGCTTCAGCCCAGGCGCTGCTTGCCAGAATCCATGATCAAACCCTGGCATGTGATGCCAGCAAAGCAGAGCGGGCCGAACAGATTGCGGCGGCCAAAGCGGCCTGGGAAGCCGAACTGGATGAGTGGGTACATGAAAAGGACGACTACAGCCTGGACATGATCAAACAACAGGATGAGGAAGCAGGAAACTGGCTGCATCCGCGTCAGGTACTGCGCGAGCTGGAAAAAGCCATGCCGGCGGAGGCCATGGTCTCCACCGACATCGGCAATATCAACGCCATTGCAAACAGCTACCTGCGGTTTGAACGGCCGCGCAGCTTTTTTGCGCCGATGAGCTGGGGCAACTGCGGTTATTCGCTGCCAGCCATGATTGGCGCCAAATGCGCGGCGCCTGAACGCCCGGCGGTGGCCTATTCCGGCGACGGCGCCTGGGCGATGAGTATGTCGGAAATCATGACATCGGTTCGACACAATATCCCGGTGACCGGCGTGGTGTTCCACAACCGCCAGTGGGGAGCAGAGAAGAAAAACCAGGTGGACTTCTATAATCGACGGTTCGTTGCGGACGAACTGGATAATACGAGCTTTGCAGAAATCGGCAAATCAATGGGCACCGAAGGCATGGTCGTGGACCGGCTGGAAGAGGTGGGCCCGGCCCTGAACAAGGCCATCGACATGCAAATGAACCAGGGCAAATCAACGGTGATCGAAATCATGTGTACGCGCGAATTGGGCGACCCGTTCCGGCGTGATGCGTTGAACAAACCAGTTCGCTATCTGGCCAAATATCGGGATTTTGTATAGAAGTCGGTTTTATTTACTAAGGACGTTTTAGGTCGTGTTGACGAATTATCAAATTATTAATAATTGTATCCCACAACAGTTTTGAGTAGGGTCGTCATGAGTATACTGTTCACCGATGTGATCTGGTCGCGGATTGAATCAATTTTGACAGATATCAAACCCGCCCGGCCCCCGTGCCGAGGGTGTAGGGACAGGCCCCCGTGCCTGTCCATGATGAAGGACAACCACGGGGGGATGTCCCTACAATTCTTCAACACGGCCTAGTATTGATAATAGTAAATAGTTGCGGATAGCAATCTTGCTATAACCAACATTAGGATTTGATATGACAGACCGCTCAGAAATTGACCCAGGGCTACCAGCCTGGAAAAGCCAACCAGCAACGCTACCCCACGGACAATTTCGGACCCGGGCCGAAGCCTGGCGCCAAACGCTCATAGCTCTAACCCTGGTCGCAACGGTCAATGTTCAGGCACAAGATAATGACAGTATAAAAACCGAAAAGTGGCAATGTTTCGATGAGTTTGACTACAAGGAAACCGTCCTGGTCCAGTTGGAGCATGTAGCTTATGTAGAAGGGGACGGCAAGAGTAGTGGATTTGGTGAGGTGTCGGTAGCCGGGACCACCTACCCGGCATCTTTTCAAGTTGCCGGGTTCGATAGACGGTGGAACTTCGGCGAAAAAATGAATTACAGCTTTATCATCGCGCCAGATGGTGATGGGCTGTACTACGATTTTACGAATGTTGAAGTTGGTGATACAACCAAGCCAAGGGATTTATTCAAATGCGTTTTGTCGCGCCCTTCACAGGCGCATGAGCTGAAACTGCCCAACAAGAAGAAGTAAACATATAAGTAGTTTCGCCAAGCGAAACACTGAAAAGCCGCTGAAGGCGGCCAGGAGTAATAACCCGCTACGCTGAAGACAGACAAATCCCGGATGGACCCGGGAATGTATGCCGCGGGCGCAGGAGCGGGCCGGCTCGGCTGGAATCAGTTTGAGCATACCTTATTCATCCGGCAAGGCCGCCACAGGGGATTGTCTCCTGCCTGTGTTTTAATGTAAGAACCCGGCTGCCCCGGTCCACCGTCCAGAATAGACGTCGTGAATAAACATCGTACAATTCATCACGTGCAGGGGAACAGCCCGGAATCCGCATCAGTGCCAGTTGCAATTGCTGCCAATAAAATGAGAATTTGACCACATGAATGCGCTCGAACAGATTTTCCGCCGGGCCAGGTCAAATCCCAAAAGGATTGTCCTGCCTGAGGCCACCGACAGCAGAATCATCCGGGCCGCCGGGATGATTGCACAACAGGGGCTGGCACAGGTCACGCTGGTTGGAAACAGCGATGATATTTGCAGTCTTGCCACTGAAAACGGTGTGGATCCAGGCGGTATCCAGATCGAAGATCCCGGCACAAGCCCCAGTACGGAAAAATACATCCGGCATCTTGTGGACAAACGCAGGCACAAGGGCCTTACCCGGGATCAGGCCGTTGAACGAATCAACGACCCTCTGACCTTTGCTGCTTTGATGGTGAGCAATGGCGATGCCCAGGGTTGTATCGCCGGCGCGGTCAATACCACTTCCGATGTAATCAGAACCGCATTACAGATAATCGGCACGAAGCCTGACAGCGATCTGGTTTCCAGTTTCTTTTTAATGCAGCACGACCTGGATCATCAGGCCATTCAAGGCACCGTGCTGTACGCCGACTGCGCACTGGTCATTGACCCGGATGCCCGGCAGTTGGCCGGCATCGCCATCGCATCCGCCGACAGCGCGAAGAACCTCATCGGCCTGGAACCCAAAGTGGCATTACTTTGTTTTTCCACCGCAGGCAGCGCCCGGCATCCTCATGCCGATAAAGTGATTGAAGCCGGGGCAATCATTGGTCGAACCAGGCCAGACATCCGACTGATGACCGAGGTGCAATTCGATTCCGCTATCCTGCCCGATGTATTAAAGCGAAAGGCGCCGAACATCGAAGTAGACGCGCCGGCCAATGTATTTATTTTTCCCGAACTCCAGTCAGCGAACATTGGCTACAAAATCGCCCAGCGCATCGGCGGTGTCAAGGCGACCGGCCCCATACTGCAAGGGCTCAAACAACCAGTAAACGATCTTTCCCGCGGATGCAGCGTAACCGATATTGTGCGATTGGCAGCGGTTACATGCGTTCAATCTGAAACCGGGCGTCCATGAAAATTGGCTTTAAAATCATTCGCCTGAAAAAACGGTTTCCGCTGGCCATCAGCCGGGGCATTCATACCGGGTCGGACAACCTTTTCATATCAATCAGCCATCAGGGCATAACCGGCTGGGGCGAATTATCTCCGGGAGCCAGCGAAGGTGCCGCCACCGCGCAGCAGGCGCAAAACATCCTGAGTGGGTTTCTCGACCAGGATGCAGGCGGGTTGTCCATTCATCAAATCTACCAGCGGGGTCGCCGGCAAAACATCGCGGCCTGCGCATTGGCAGGACTGGATATAGCCTGGTGGGACTGGCTGGGCAAAAAGGCAAATTTGCCGCTGTATCACCTGCTCGGAATCGGCAAACCCGTCGCCCCCACGTCCGTCACCATCGGCATTAACCCACCCGCAGTGATTAAACAGCGCGTTCCCCTGCTGCTTGATGGCACCGGGATAAAATCCCTGAAGATCAAACTGGGATCAACACAAGGCATTGAAGCCGACCAGGCCATGTTCAGCCAGGTGGTTGAAAGCACCAAAGCCTACAAGGTTAATCTGCGAGTGGATGCCAATGGCGGTTGGAGTGCCAGCGACGCAATCACCATGATGAAATGGCTGGCCGAACGCGGCACCGACTATGTCGAACAGCCTTTGGCCGAGGGCCAGGAGAGCGAACTCCCGGCGATTTTCAAAAACCGTCCACTGCCAATTTATCTCGACGAATCCTGCCGTTACTCTGAAAATATTCCCGACTGGGCAAACACCGTGGACGGCGTAAATCTGAAACTGATGAAGTGCGGCGGCATCACCGAAGCATTGCGCATCATTGCCGTGGCACGCGCGTTTAACCTGAAAACCATGATCGGCTGCATGGGCGAATCATCCATGTCCATTTGCGCCGCCGCATCGATCTCAGGATTGGTGGATCACATCGACCTGGATTCCCACCTCAATCTTGCGCCCGACCCCTGCTGCGGTGCGCAGCTGATTGACGGAGTAGTGGTTCCCAACGACCGGCCCGGCCACGGCGCCACCATTAATTAAAACCGATGCTCAAAAATAATCAAAAAATCGCCATTTATATGGAAAAAAACCTGGACAGCGACTATGGGAAAATGGGCTTTGGGGTCATGCGCTATATAGAAAATCCCATTGTCGCGGTGATAGATTCCACTCACGCCGGCAGGAAAATCAATCAGGTATGCGCGCTGCCGTTTGCCTACCCGATAGTGGACTCCATTGATCAGGCGGCGGCGCTGGGCGCTGAAGTTCTGATCCTGGGAACCGCCCCATCCGGCGGACGGATACCGGACCAATGGAACGCCCCATTAGGGCGGGCGGTGGAATTGGGCATGTCGATCATTAACGGATTGCATGATACATTAAACGATCAATTCGCGAACCAGTTACATGGCGGGCAATGGATATGGGACGTCAGGCAGCCCGCATTCGTCCCGCAAATCGGCCAGGCGCGGGCGGCCGCGCTGGATAACAAACGCGTACTGTTTGTCGGCACCGACATGGCCATCGGAAAAATGACCGCTGGCCTTGAGATATATCGATGGATTAAAGACGCGGCGAAACACAGAAATATTTCCGCTGATTTCCTGGCAACTGGCCAGATAGGCATCACGCTGACGGGCAAGGGCATTCCGCTGGATGCGTTCAAACTCGACCACGCCTGCGGCGCGGTAGAGACCATGGTGATGGAAGCGGCGGACAAAGACATTATTCTGATTGAAGGACAAGGATCATTACTGCACCCCGGCAGCAGTGCAACGCTGTCGTTGATGCGCGGCGGCTGTCCGACACACCTGATCATGTGTCATCGCGCCGGAATGCACAGGCTGCGCAAGCCGGATCATATCCAAATGCCGCCGCTAAAAGCGTTCATTGATTTAAACGAAGCGCTGACCGGGGTATGCGGCTCATTGACAACAGCCACCACCATCGGCATCGCATTGAACACCGCATCGGTCGGCGACGCAGAAGCGCAGTCCGCCATCGCCGCTCTTGAAGACCAAACTGGTTTGCCGGTAACCGACGTGGTCAGATACGGCGCAGAGAAACTGGGGGAGAAACTGCTTTAGGTTAGGCTGTGTTGACGAATTATCAAATTGTTGATAACGGAGTCCTACAACAGTTTTGAGGAGGGTCGTGATGAGTATACTGGTCGCGGATTGAATCAATTTTGACAGATATCAAGCACCCGGCCGGGCCCCCGCCCCGGCGTCAAGGGTAGGGACAGGCCCCGTGCCGAGGGTGTAGGGACATCCCCCCGTGCCGAGGGTGTAGGGACATCCCCCCGTGCCGAGGGTGTAGGGACATCCCCCGTGCCGAGGGTGTAGGGACAGGCCCCCGTGCCGAGGGTGTAGGGACAGGCCCCCGTGCCGAGGGTGTAGGGACAGGCCCCCGTGCCTGTCCATGATGAAGGACAACCACGGGGGGATGTCCCTACAGTTCGTCAACACGGCCTAGTGTTTCAGGTTGTTGATGATCCCGTGTTGCGGCTTGTTCCAGTTGGCGATGCGTTGGGCAGTGCTGGTGGTGGGTGTCTGCGCTGGCCGCAAGGCTGGCACGCCATGTAGAATTATAACGCCTGTGCCGGCATCTCATCCCAGGTTCTGTTATCGAGCATACGGCCGTAGCGATGCTTTTGCACGCCGCCCCATTGCTTGAAGAAAAACGCCGTGCCGATATCCTGGCACTGCTCCTTGACGGAATAAACCCAGTCTGCCTTCATCGGCCTTGCCTTCGGGCCGGATTCGCCGCCGACTATCACCCAGTGAATGCCTTGCAACGGCAGGTTTTCCGCAGGGCCGATCAAGGGTTCACACGACAGAAAACGCACTCGGGCAGGCACTTCGCACAAATCATGGATGCGGTGATAAACCCGATCATCCTCCACGCTGACGCCCATCCATATATTCCGCGTCCATTCAAGCTTGTGCGCCAGGGTTCTTAACCGCTTGCCGCGCTTAGTCAAGATTTGGAAAGTATGCTGCGGACATTCGTTCATGGTGCGAAAGACCCGCTGAATAAAGTCAATAGGCACACGGTCGTGGAACAGGTCGCTCATGGAATTAACGAAGACAACCCGGGGCGACCGCCACCGCCGGGGGGTATCGACAAGGTCTTCGTGCAATGTCAGCGTAAAACCCTTGGCGTATCGCGAGTTACCCATTGCCTGGAGCCGGGCAGCCATCCGCTTGGCGTAGCAATGCTTGCAGCCGGCACTGATTTTTGTGCAGCCCGTAACCGGGTTCCAGGTCACTTCGGTCCATTCTATTTGAGATTTGGCTGCCACGTTGTCAGTCTGCTGCGTTTAGAATATGGCCGGCTATGCTTTTGGCGAGCTGAGCCCCGGCCGGATTTCCGGCGCAGAATATGAACTCAAAGAGCGGTGAGTTCTTCGAGTTTTTAAACGTTTTGGATTTTTCCATAAACCGGTTACCGAACAACCCCTTCAGCTTTTCCTTGTAAGATTTGATAATTTCATCTGCACCGGCTTCCCGTTGGTGCGTCTTCTTGCCAAACAGAGACATCTGTGGACTGACGGAATAGAGTTCCTGCCAGCGCTTATCACCAAAAATACGGGTCAAACTGTTGACCAAACTACCCGAAATGTCCTCCGGCTTTCTCGACCTGGGCAGCATCCGCGTAATGGCTGATGTGGGAAACAGAATCCAGATGTCCAGCGCCTTAAATCCTGCTATCTTCTCAATGGTTGTCCATTCTACCTCTGTCGCGAATGGATCCAGGAAAAGTACGCCCCGCCACCTTTGCCAGTCTCCTTGCAGGTCATTACACAGAAAATTGTTTGCCTCGGCATTCCTGACCATGATGTTTCTGTCAGGATTTTCATCACGCAGACCAAGCAACCTCTGATATCGTCCAGTGTCCCGCTCAACAAAAACCAGCTTGTCAAAAGGTTTGCTGTCAATCTTTATGGCCCGTGCGGCCGAGCCTTCGTAAAACCCTCTCGCGTCGTCTTCGTCTGTCAGGCTGATTTCCCCTGACCCGGCGAAGGCGTCTATGTACACCAGTTTGAAGGACTGATTCTTTAATGCGGTTGTATAATCGTCAAGATATTTTTCCAGGATGTCCAGCTTCTCCATAGTCCAGGAACCGCCAAAGGCATCGGATGTGTTGTTTTTATTCATTTCTTCGAATAATGCTTGTCCATCTCTTGCAGAATGTTGGGGTTGTAAAATGATTGTTTTGAACTCTTCGGATTGCTCGGGTTAAGGTAGCGGACATGGATGAATTTTTCGTCTTCGGATAGCGACTGTCTGATTCCGTGATATTTTCCATTCCGCTTGAAGTCTGGATATCTCTTGCGGCACTCTTCTCCCAGCCTTTCATAGTCCCAGGGATATCTCTCCCGAATCTGATCTTCTGAAAGGCGAATTTCCGTTGCATCGGGATTGTTTGTAATTTGCACTTCGGGCGCACCTTTTACCCTGGATCGGGTGAATTTCACCTCGATATTGACCATGAAGACGTACTTTGAGCCGCTTTCATCCGTCTGCGTCTTAAGTTGCTCCAGATACTCCAGGAATTTTTGCTCTTCCCTGTTGAGGATAATGGCGTCCGTTCGTTGCGGCAAACTTACGAACGATAGCGGCATCAGGTAAAAATTGAATTCACTTAAATCGCGGGCAAACCAGTCTTTCATGGCCAGCACGAAGTTTTTGAGACTGGCAGCACCTAATTCCTGAAGTTGAGTTGCCAATACTGTGCCGGATTGATTGTAAAAATGGACGGAAGAATTTCTCAATTCAAGCAATACCTCTATATTTTTTAGTGCTGTCTGATCTAGATGCTTCTGTTCGACAAGCTTCCTGGCGAGAGAACCCAAGCTGTACGTGAACGGATTTCCTGAATGAGTACGCTTGATTCTCAATCGCTTGCTCGGCGTCCCATCTTTCTTCTGGTAGGGTTCCCTCACATAGAGAGACCGAATCTTGTTGTTATTCTCATGCAACCATTTCGCTTTCAAAAGCAGTTCCCAGCCATTGATGGCCAGAATACAAAAGGTTTCCGCCCGATAGGGAAAGTCCGGCTTGTTGTAAATCTCGATAGCAGCCACAGTTGCGGCTATCGCCCGATCCGTAAATTCTCTGCAACGGGATTTCATTAGCTATGCCTCTACCACTTCGATTTCTTAGTCAGATTGTAAAGCTGATACACCAGTCGGTCGATTTCGGCTTCCTGTTCGATGGTGTGCGCCAATCCCGTCCAGTGCCCAAATGAACAGCGTCCCGCCCGCCGACTCTCACAAAAACCCCTGCCCGGCGTGGTCGGTAAACACATCCACGTCGCGGATGTACTTCACTACTGTATTAGTGCTGGTGTGACGGGTTACCGCCATGATCTTGTCCATCCGTGCATGATGAGTCGCCGCACTGCGGTATATGCTCGCCTGATTTCACCCTATCTCACCACGTGCATCTGTCAAATCGTAGAGTTGATAGACAAGATAACCTGTTTGTACTAAAGTAATATAAGATTTGATCCAGAGCACAAACGAGGTTTAGGGAGGTAATCAAGAATGTATCCTGCACTGCAAGTTGCCAATAGTGTATTGCAGCTATCGTTTGAGAAAAATATACTGATTAGCCCGCTTAAGTTACAAAAGCTGGCATATCTCGTTCACGGATGGCACCTGGCATCTTTTGATAGACCAGCAATCAACAATGAACCGGAGACCTGGAAGTATGGCCCGGTATTTCCAGAAATTTATCATGCTTACAAAATATTTGGGAGCGTGCCTATCAGTAAAGAAAATTGGGAAGTATATGGAACCGCAGATGATAAGGTAGTACCCGAGCAAGATACCGATTTCCACTGGCTATTGGGTCAGGTTTGGAACCTCTATTCCCCTTACTCCGGTTTATACCTTTCAAATTTGACACATGAAGCAGACACACCTTGGTCATCAGCCAGGCGAAAAGCAAACAACAAATTAAGCCAGGAAGAAATAAAGAAACATTTCAAACAGCTAATGAACAACTAAGTGGATCGAGTCCCCATTAAAGACCCGCGACTGAACGAGCAGAAACAGGAAGCTCCACGGGGGACTGCAAAGCAAGAGCATAAGCAAGGATTAGAAAGCCGACAGCAGGAACATAGCCATACCATAGAGGCTTACCGGTTCAAGTCTCTCGCTCGGCAACTTTGGTTTTCTAGAATTGTATCGTCTGTGCTTTGCGTTGGAATTATAGCCCTGATTGGAGCAGCAATTTGGCTAATAGCATCAGGAAGTTTTCAGACAAGCGCTGGACTGGGTTTTACACTGGGCATTATTAGTAGTGGATTGGCAATTTTGCTTAAATATTTAATAGAAAAGTTATGGCATTTTGATGACTTATACAAAACCCCGGGTAACCACGAGGACAAGTAGTAAAAGGATAATTTCCATCTTTAATTTGCTGATATTCCTGGTTTATCCTATCTCATCGCTTCCACAAGTTTAATCTCTTCCTCCGTCAGCCTGTATAGCTGATACACCAGCCGGTCGATTTCGGCTTCCTGATGCGCTGGTGTCCCTATCTTCTGGCTTGCTGTGCGGCTTTTTCAATCCAGTCGCCAAGGTTGTCATAACCATTGTCATCTCCCCAGTTATAATCAGAACAACAAGGGTAAACCGAATTAGGGTTAATGGACAGAAAGTTAAAAGGAGGTAGGGCAAGCGGGCGTGATCCTTTGCGGGATGTACAACCATACCTGTCTTTAACATTGTGGATATATATCCCGATTAAACCATTCTGCTTTTCTATGCTTTGCTCTATCTCGTATTTGACCCATTTGCTATGAGCGGTTTGGCTGCCGATTAAAACGCAAGTTACGGAAGTGCCGTTCATTTGGTCGTCTATCCAATGCTTGATGGCCGCATCCGTGTTTCTTTTGAGCGTTTCAATTTCTGCGCTGTCGACGAAACCCGCCTCAGTGTAGCTGCCTTTGGCGACCCAACTATGACGAACTTGGTTGACACGCTAAACATCGTCCCAATCAAAACTGAAAAATACTTTCCTCATAATACCTCCGTTAAGGTTATTGAAAACGCAAGCAGGACGAACGTAATTTCTACCAAATAAAAAATGATAAGCGTGACCGAAAAAATAGCGGACACCCAACTGCATTTAGGCTTGCTCCGGTGCTTCATCACATCCATCTTGAAGTCGGTGTCGTTTTGCTGTCGGATTTCATTGTAAACCTGGCGAAACAACCGCTCTTGCCAAAGAAAGTACCCGTCTAAAGTCCAGAATCCCAGGACGGGAACGACCAGCGTCAGAACAAGATATGGGTTTTGCAAGTCATATCGCGCGACCAGCACCATCGCAGCGACGATGAGGGTCATGCTCCAGCCTTTGAGCAGGAAGGAGTTGCTGCCCAGGCGATTGATAATGGTCTGGGTCATTTCCAGGTGTTTGATTATGTGGTCTTTGCTCATTTTCTCACCCATAGGTCAGTTACTGACTGTTTTGGTTATGTCGTAGTCCTCTGTTTTGTCCCGAATATCTTCTGCTTTTTTAAAGTATTTCTCCGTATCGCTCTTAAAATCACGCCATTTCACTGCATGGATATATGACGAATCGCCAAGATAAACTGTTTCAGGCCTATGATGCCGGCAGTTAGAGTACGATGGCCTTCTGATGTTAAACATATTGCCTCTCAGTATCTGAAAGAGCGTGTCTGTGCGTAATGTGCGGCAATGACAGTAAGGACAAATATCGTCTTCGATAAAATAGCTATATGAGTGATTTTGGTCCGGCAGGGTTACCGCCAATACGGCATTGGTTTGGCTGGTGCGCTCGTTTCGGGTTATTTCCTTGAGTGAATAAGCAATTTCCCAAGGTATCCATTGATCTGATTCGTTTTGCTGCTGCTCTTTCATTCCAGGAGAAATGAGAACAAGCGTTATGCTGCTGTCGTATATCTTGTCTTTCAAGTGAGTGGCGATGGTTTCATCTTTGAACTCGCTCAAGTCTTCATTTCCCTCGCCCTTATAAATTTCGTCACCTTTGAATTTATCAATAAGGTAGTCAACGTAAGCCCGGGCAGTTGATCCTTTGTCAGGCAGCAGTGCAACATTAGCATCTGAGTGTTTATAGCTGACAAAGATTTTTCTGGCCATCTGGTTACTCTCCGGGGAGCTTTGGGTTCAAAGTACTAATATGTGAACTATTTCCAAAAAACAAGCCCCCTCGCAACTACCTCCCCTCCATAACCCCAATCTCCTCCCCCGTTAGCCCATACAGCCGATAAACCAGCGCGTCAATTTTGGCTTCCAGCGCGGTAGTGTCTGCCGACTGGTCGGCGGCTTTGGCGGCAAGGATTGAAGTTGCCAGGCAGTCAAGCTGCTTGCGGTCGGTTTCAGGTATTTGAGGGATAGGCAACTGTTCCAGTTCGTAACCCTGAACATGGTTGTTGCTGGAAGTCATGCGGAAAAACCAATCCATAAAGCACGAATTGAGCAGGGCCAGGAATGCCTTGCTGTGTGTCTGGTTTTTGAGCAGGGTTTTGTTGACGGTATGACCCCAGAGAAAACTGTCCGTTGAAGGTGCAGTCAACGCAAAGTGCAGGCGGCGTGGATCAACCGTTCCGGTCACTTCCTGGGAAATCAGAAAAACCGTTTGCCGGTTTCTCTGAACTTTGTCCATCATAAAGCCCGTTTTGCAATACTCGGTTGTGTCGTCCCAGCGCACCACAAAACGGGCAATATGCCGCCCACGCAGAAGCCGGACAGGGGAAGGGCCGGCAGAAAATTGATGGCGATGCGTGGTCAGGTTCAGGTCGCCCTGAGCGATGCCGGCGGCGTAATGCTTCAACGGCTTGATGTTCCGACCGCTGGCGATTTTCTCCAGAATGGAAACGCTGCCCGGGCGAATATGCGGAAAACAGCGTAAACCAGGGTAGAGCGTTGTAATTGTCTGTGCAGCAATCGGGGCGAAGCGCAAGTTGGCGATGGTCAATGCATCGTTGCCTACCGAGATGTTGAATGGGCTGCCGTCGGGCTCTGCTTTGACAAACTGATAGATGCAGGTGCCTTGCGTAACCGTGTTAAAAACCTGGGCTTCCCGCTCCTTGGCTCTCTTTGGAAACTCAATAATATGATGCAGTTGCGTTTGTTCCAGTAACAATTGACGGGTGGCGGCAGATGACAGGTCGCACATCAGGCTGCTTTGTACAATCATGGTAGCCACGCCGTTGTTCTTGCATAAATTGAAGGACTGCTCCACGAACAGCTTGTAAAGATTTTGCTTGCCTTTGTCCTTGCTTTCGGAATAGGGGAACTGTTCAGCAGAATAAATACCTTTTCGAACCTGACTATAAGGCGGATTACCCAGCACCACATCAAAGCCGTCGCTGATGCCGAACATCCATTCCGGGTCGAACCAGTCGGCGACGGCGTTCTGGTTGTAGGGATCCCAGTGGGCGATTTTTTGGGCATTGCTGTCGCCCCAGCCATCATTTACCAATAATGCGGCAATCTCTTCACGGAGTGTTTTATCCTGTTCCCGACATTGCCTTTTGGTTTTTAGGGTTTTGGCGTTGAAGTGGCGGCGGCGCACCTGATTCAGTTCCTGCTCGTTTTTTTGAATAGCTGGATTGCGTATTGCCATCTGCCTGGGCTTCTCCAGGCCGATGAGGCTGTTAGCAGCAACAAATCTGGTCTCCAGATTAGGCAGGGCCTTGATGCCGTAATTGTCCTTCTTGTCGGCGGTCGGTTGCTGCTCTATGGCCAGGGAGATGAAAAAGCGCAGTTTGGCAATCTGGCAGGCGATGGGCTGGATATCCACGCCGCAGATGGCGTTTTCTATCAGATAAAGTTTGCGGGCGTAGTCAGCTTCTGTTTCAAATGCCCGGGTGATTTCCTGCTTTCGCTGTTGCAATTCCTCTTGCGCCTTTTGTCTAGCCTGTCTGTCGTTAATTTTTTCTGATGTTTGCAGGTCGGCCTGGATGGATTGCAAATCCGGCAGTCGCTTGATCTGCTGTGCTTTCCATTGCTGGTTGTCCGGGTCAAGAACAGCCAGCAGACCGACCAGCCGCTGCAACACCCCCATGGGGAAGGCGCCGGAGCCTACCGCCGGGTCAAGGATTTTGATACGGTCAATGGCTTGAATGAGTTCGGGGATTTCTTCGTCATACAGCAGGGCTTTCCCATTTTTCTCTGCCAGTTCCCCGGTCTGCGCGGCCAGGTCAAACAGGTCATCCAGGCGTTCGCGCCAGAATTCAGCATCGCTATCCTGCGCCGGCACCGCGCCGGCCAGATACGCTTTCAGACTCTCATCCACCATATAACCGACAATCTCGCGCGGGGTGTAGTAGCTGCCGGTGGCCTTGCGGGCGGTTTGCCCAGTTTCAGGGTTGTAGGCGGCCAGCAGGTTTTCAAATACCTTGCCCAGCAGCTCCGGGTCCAGCGCCACTTCAATATCCAGCGGGGTGGATTCCTCCACCGTGAACTGATATTGATGCAGCAGGTCAATCAGGCCGGGGTTGCTTTCGTCATCGCTGAAAAACAATGCATTGGGCAGGCTGAGGGGATTGTCCGCCCGGTCGGAAAAGCCGTCCATGCGCATGGCATATCTTTCATTGCGGATGGTTTTGTCTTTTTCATATTTCTGTTGTTCATCCTCATTGGCTTGCCGGTCCAGGCACTCAAATAGTCCGCCGTTCAGGAACGGGGTGTCAGCAAACAGGTCGATAATTTTTTCTTTTTTTTCTTTATTGCTCTCCTGAAAATGGTCCCGATAGCGGTACAGGTTTGTCGTCAGATAGTTGCCGCTGTTGGCCTTGCCGTCGGTAGTCGTGCGAAAGCTGCGGTCTTTGATCTCGCGGTTCAGCGTGGCGAAGAACAGGTTTTGCAAAATGGCTTTGTAATAGCTGCTGTCTTTCTGCCAATGGATGATGGATTGCAGTTGCGCCTCGTCAAACAGGTCGGGGTTGACCAGCTTCTTCTCTTTGATAAACCAGACGAACAGCAGACGGGTGAGCAGGCGGATCAGGCTGGTGGCGGTGTGCGTTGCGTCTTCTGTTTTGTCGTCATTGGGAAAGGTGACTTTATTCCTTGCCTGCTCATACCACTGATGAAGTTTTGTGTAAAACTCCTTATTCAACGGCTCTACGGCGAAGGCGGCTTTGAAGTCTTCGAGCGATGGTTGCCGCGGAAGATGGCTAAAACGCTCAACCGCCGTGCGGATGTTGGCACCTTTGCCCAGCAGATAGGTGTAGCGTTTTGGGGTGCTTTCCTGCTTGTCGATCTGTCCCTGCTTGTTCAGCTTGTATTCCATGCTGATGAAGCTGAACCGCCACTGTTGGCCATGGTCGTAGTAAACCGCCAGTGCACCACCCAGGGCCTGGTTTAAAACCTGTTTGGCCACCATCTGGCGCAGTTGCACACGGTTGCGGGCAAGTTGGGTGTTGGCGCCGACTTTTATTTCATAGATGCCCAACTGCTGGCCGTCTGCAGTGGGAGCCTTGCCGAGATAGTCAAAAGACGCTACGCGGTTGTCTTCAACAGCTTGCGGCTGTGAGAAAATTTCAATGCCGGGGAAAAACTGCTGCAATCGGGCTAGCCAGCTTTCGCGGTCGTAGCCACTGCTTAATAAGGTTTGCAAATCAGACATAGAGCTGTGAAATAGTCATTTTTGGTGGCTCGGTGGCTTGGGGTTCGGCGGGCGGTTTGGCAGAGGTTGCTGCGCTTGCGGTGGTGTGATGTCTGGCGCTTGAAGGAAACCATGACGGGGGGAGTACAGCGCAATCTTATCTATTCCACGGGCAAAGTAGATGCGCCAGATATCAGCTAATTGCACCCATGCCCCGGCCCTTTTTGTTTTCGGGCTGGAATTTCCATAGCGCAAGTGTATATTTATATAGACAATATAAGTATATTATACAAATTATAAAGTATATAAATTGTGATCATGCAATCGAATATACGCCAAACCGAAACCTTTAAAAAATGGCTGCATAAAGACGTCCGGGCTAAAGCCAACGTGCTCAATCGGATCACCATGATTCAAGTAGACGGTAACTTCGGCGACCATAGAAACCTTGGCGGAGGCCTGCACGAATTGCGTATTTTTACCGGCCAGGGCTATCGCGTGTATCACACGATTCGTAACAAACAAGTAGTCTTGCTGCTTGCGGGCGGCATCAAAAATACCCAGCAAGCAGACATTGAAAAGGCTAAAAAAATACTGAAGAACCTTTAGAGCAACTCGGAGAACTTAGCATGAAAGCATCGCCTGCCACGAAAGAAAAAACCACCGTGTTTGATGTCAGCGAGTACCTGGATTCACCAGAAATCATCGCCGAATATCTCACCGCTTGCGCACAGCAGGGCGAGCAGTACTTTTTTGCCGCGCTGGGCATGAGCCAAATTGCGCAAGCCTCCGGCCTTGAGCGCAACGGCCTGTATAAGGCGTTCAGCCCTGACGCGACCAATACACAGTATAAAACTGTGCATCGGGCGTTACAGGCAATGGGTCTGCATATTGAGGTACGCGCTAATAACTGATCCTTGCCAGCAAGCCTGGTTGACGCGCGCCTCGGCTTGCCGGACTCAAGCGGGCGGCACAGAAAATTTTCGCTTGACTCGCGGCCGCATTCATTCCCTGTGGTGCGCGGCTGCTACCGATAGCTTTGTGAAATAATGACCCTTGGCGGCTCGTTGGCCTTCGTCTCAGCAGGCGGTTCATCATTATCGTTCACGGTGGTTTCCGGCACATGCTTGTCGATTATCTTTATCAGTGCCTCCAGTTGTCTGGCGGGCACGGCCGGTGATTTTTTCTGGCTTCTTTGCAGTTTGACTATCTCTCTGGGCAGGTTTTGATAACGCCCCAGTTTCACCCATTCAATAGCCCCGGCAATACGCTGTTGTTCTCTCGCATGGGTAATGTCGAGGTTAATAAAGGCTTGGAGGTAGTTGATGGCCGTGCGCTGCTGCGGGGTGAGTTCCGGCGCCTGCTGTTCTTTGATGATTTTATCTTGTACCTGTTCCATAAAATACGCCATGGCGCGTTGCACCTGATTGTAATGCGCATCCGGCAGGGGCTTTATCAGTGCAGCGTTGCGGTGGCTTTTGAAAATCGGCGCAACTTCCAGAAAACCCAGGTCGGTTACCTGATTGTCGCGGTCTACCTGATAAAAGGCGTTGTGTTTTGAGTTGCGCAAAAAGCACAGGGTTGCGCCGCTGCGCTCAGGATCGGCGACGGCGTTGCGGATTTTCAGCGGCAGGTTTTTGATGCGTCTGAATTCGTCGGGATGCTCTTCCCTGAACGCACGGATTTCCATCAAGTACGCCAGCCGTCCACTGATTTCTTCCGGTTCGGTGATGTTTCTATCAAACAAGCCAAAGGTCTCCACTTTTTCATCCACGGAATAAATTTGTGAATCCTCGCCGAGCGCGGTGTGGAAGGCTTGCAGCTTGACCCGGGCACGGCGCTTCAGCCCGATGTCGTCTTCCACCTGCTCGGTCGGCAAGAAATTATAGATATAAATGGCGCCGGCGCGGCTGCCGATGCGGTTGACGCGGCCGATACGCTGCATCAGACGGGTGGCGTTCCAGGGGGTGTCGTAGTTGACGATGGTGTTGGCGCGGTGCAGGTTGACGCCCTCGGCCAGGGCTTCGGTGGCGATCAGGATATCGCAGTCGGACTTTTGCTCTTTAAGCGGCAGATTGGCGTCGAAGTTCTGCCGGATGATGTCTTGCTGCCGGGCGCGGTTGTGCGAATCGATAGATAGAGCCCTGTGTTGGTCTCTGAGCTTCCCGTACAGATAGCCGGTGGTGTCGGCGGATTCGGAAAAAATAACCAGTTTGCGCTCCGGGTTATGCTCTGCGTTCAACAGTCGCTTCGGCAACTCGGCCAGCAGCAGTTCAAGTTTGGGGTCGGTTTTTTGTTCAACAACTTTACGCCATTGGGCTTCCATCTGCTGCAACAGCGCATGATCCTGCTGCAGCAGCGCAAACAACCCCGGTTCAAAGTCGTCGCGGGTGAGTACCTTGATGCTCGGGTCGGTGAGTTGCTCCTGCGCCAGTTTCTCCAGCAATTCGTCTTCGCGCCCTTCCTCTAGGTATTTTTCTATCTGCTCATCGGCGGCAATAAAAATGCGGTTGTCCGCTACCATTTTAAGCACCCTCGTAGAGGCCAGCACAAAGCGCTTCAACGACTGGTGAAAGGCATAAAAACTGCTGTCCAGCCGCTTGATCAGCAGGGTTTTCATAATGGCCGCCAGGCGTTCAGCAATAAATTCCGGGCGCTGATAGTCCTGCTTATGCTCAGGCTTGAGATATTCAATCAGGCGGTAGCGCATATACTGCAGGCCGTTGCCGTGTTGGTTCCGGATAAGGTCAAAAGAGTGCTGGTAGGTGTCATTGAGCTCGGGCTCAAGCTGGTAAAGCAGATTTGCCGGCGGCTCGACTTTGGGAAATACAATGCACTGGCGTTGCAGGTCATCGGTATAAAGCGGATGCCGCAACAGGTCGGTACGGGTGCGCCGCACGGTCAGGGGTTCAATTATTTTGCGCCGGATGCCGGCGTAAAGCGCTTCCAGCCGTTCGGCAGCGTCAGCCGGCGCGGAGGGTTTAATCAGGTCCTTATACTCCCTTGATGCCCGGCTGAAAAAACGGGCGATGTTGATATCCAGCGTACTGTCACTGGCGTCCTGAAACAGCAGCAGTTGATTGCGTATATCCTCCGGGCGGTTGTTGAGCGGCGTGGCAGACACCAGAATAACCCGCTTTCTGCCGTCATTGCGACACGGGGTTTTGCAGATGCGTTGCAATTCGGCATAACTAGTAGAGGTGTCGTTTCGGAACTTGTGCGCCTCGTCCACGATGATCAGGTCATATTTTTTCGGGTCTGTGATTGTGTGCAGGCTGCCGGTGGTCATCAGATCCACATTGTCAAGCTGAAATTTATCGACGGTTTCCCGCCAGTTCGTGCGCACCGCCGGCGGGCAGACGATCAGCGTATGCGAGCGGTATTCGGGATATTTGTTGAGTAAAAAATATTTTCTGGCAATCAGCGTGGCCACCACCGTTTTGCCGAGACCCACCACATCGGAGAGAAAAAAGCCGTGATGATTTTGCAGCAGGATGTACCCCTGCTCCACCGCATCCAGCTGATAATTCAGGCGCTTGAAGCCGCCAGGCAGGTCGGTGATGCTGTTCGGATCAAACTCAACTTCCCTGCCAAAGTACTCAATCAGCAGCTTGACATAGAGCTCAAACGGCGTGAAATCATCGCGCAGGTAAGTCTGGTTTCTGGCATCCGTCAACGTCTCGGGCAGGATCGCAACCGACTCATGCCACAGTTTTTCAAACTCGTCGGTGGCGAATTGAATGTCGTCATAGTCGCGCAACGACACATTGAATTCATAGTTGGCAGTGTCGCCATCCGCGCCCAGCCCGGCCGCGGTCAGGTTGGACGAGCCGCTAATCACCTCGCCGCCGCTGTGTTCATTGAACGCTTGCGGGCGGAAGATATAGATCTTGGCGTGCAGCTTGCGTGCGGGATGCGCCCTGATTGCAATTTTCCCATCGGCAATGTCCTGCACAAACTGCTCAATGCTGCGCTCGGTTTGCCGGTCATACCGGGCGCCATCTATTTCTTCCTGAAACTGCCGTGTGTAATCCCGGCTGGCCTGCTCTTGCGTCGCTCCGGACAACAAGGCTAATCCCCGCCCTTGTGCCTGGGCGGTAATTGTGTCCACGTCGATGCCCACCAGCACCCGCATTTGCCCTATGTCTTGTAGATGCGGGCGCAGGTGAAAATATCCTGTGGAGTAAAAATAACCGACCAGGGCATCAAATTCGGCGATATGCGGATTATGCCGAAACACCCCCCTGAACTTTTCCAATAACGTATTCTCGCCGTCATTGGTGAAGAATCTGCTGTTCATTTCCATTCCTGTCAATTTTGCTATCTTGCCGGAAAAACCATCCCCTATTCTATCGTGACGGGCGGTTTTGTGGCGATGTCATAGACGATCCTGCCCGCGGCCTAGGCTTCGTTGATTATTCGGGTTGAAACTTTCTCAGGAACATCCGGCGGAATTCTCTCCCAATCCGCCGTCATCCCATCGGCGCTGGTAACCGTCCTCAGCGCAATAACATTTTCATAGATGCGCTTGTCGCCCATGACGCCTATGGTACGCAGCACAGGAAAGACCGTAAATGCCTGCCGGATGGTGTTGTCAACCCGGCAAGCATTCCATCCTTTATTCTGGCTGGAACGTGAGGCAAGTCAAACGGTTATCCGGTTGCTTTTGCCTGGTGTATGCGCCTGTATTTCTCAGAGACACTCAAAGATGCGGCTGATCTCATCGCAGTTTTCTTCAGGAGACTGCAATTCAATCGCTTTCCATGCGCTCAGGTATGCCAATCTGTCGAGGATGTCCTTGAGTTTGTCACCCTTGACAGGCGCTTTCTCGAGAAACAACAGCAATCCGCCAAACACATTGTCGGCGCCAAGATAACTTTTGCCAGAATAGAGTTTCTCCGCTAACAGTTTGTAGTTTGTTTCGTCCATGGTTTCTAATATCTTTTCTCTGTCTCTTGACAGCTTTTCGGCCATCCTGTCCGCCCAGTGCCTGCGCCACCAGACCCGGCCCAGGGGGAAGTCATAAAAAATAATCCGTTTGCGTCGCGGCGCCCGATGGCATAGGGAACGCAGGACTCTGCGCACACAACTATCCATGTGGTTGCTATCCGTATCTTTGTTGGCGTCTGATTGCAAGAGACGTTCGATCCTGTGTCGCCCCTCTTCCTCTGCACCCTTGCCATCGGCGGCCAGCCACGCCGGCTCAATTTGTTTCTTTTCAATCATATCCATCACCACCTTGCCCCAGAAGCAATCATCCGCTGCGGTTTCCTTGTCAATGCCATTGAATGCGTTCCAGATCGCTTCCTGCGAATCCTTGCAGGGGTTGTAAAATTCGGCTTCGGTAAATCGGTAGCTGAATGGAATCGGATCACCTTGCTCGCGATTTAAAGACAAAGGTGATTGCTCGATGTGTTGCTGAAAATCCCGTTTTGACAGGCAGGCCTGCAAAAAGTCCCGCTGCTGTTGGGCGCCCTTTTCCGTCAGCAGGTTCTTGCCGAACTCAATCCAGGGTATGGTTGCAAATCGGGCGTATGGGGCAGCCACTACTCGTTCTCCCCGGTATTCAGTGCCTGTATCGCATAGGGACGCATCTGCGTGGCGGCCAGACCGGGCTCAAAATTCTCGTTTCCCAATACCATCCCGGTTTGTTCCTGCATGTCTTCAAGGTGGGCCTTTAGCGTGTCGTTTATATCTTCTGCGTTGAAATCATTGTTGTTATACAAGCGGTGCATATAGGCATACACCACCGACAGGGCTTGGGTAATGATGGCCAAGCGCAGCGCCGCAGCGCAAGACCGGATGCTGCTGACGTCATCCTCGCCCTGTTTGATTTTGCGCAATTCGTTGTATACATCTTTTGCACAAAGCAAAGTAACTGGCTTTTCGCTTTCCGCGGCACCTTCATTGACGCTGGTTCGCATCGTTCCCGACTGCATTGTTTCGTCACAATCTATGGTGATGAGCCTGGCCGTTTCTCCACTCGTGAAGTCCAGCGGAGCATGGCAGGCAATACGCGCCCAGGCAGGGATGCTGATTGGCTCGCCCGGCTTCCAGAGGAGGCTGCTCAAACCCGATTTTGGGTGTTGCACTACCAGTTTTCTCTGCTCTACCAGGACGATGCTGGGGGTGACTTTGGGCGGGTATGAAAAGTCAATGGCTATGTCGTGGATGGCATGCAACACGCCACCCTGGTCTTTTTTTACATTATTTCTTTCCAGGCGATATGCCTGGCGTTCAGAGCTGTCCTTGTACAGCAGCTGTACGCTGAACACCGCTGTTCCCTGCAACAACCATTCCCGAATGAAGGATTGGCCTTCCAGGCTGTGTGTTACCTTGAGACGGCGGTCACGGTACTCAACCTCTACGCTGTAGCGCACGTCTTCCGCAAAGTCGGCGCCCTCCGGCTGCCACACCGGGAAGTCGAGTATGCGGTACTCATTCATGTTGACTCACCTTCTTCTTGCGCTTCAGGTTCAGTATCGGTTTTAACGCTGCTTTCATATTGCCGACCTTGTCCAGCGGCTTGTGCAGCCTGATTGCCAGGGAATAACGTTGATGCGGCGTGAGGCTGCCCAAGGATATTTGCTTGTTGTTTTCATCGGTAACGGCCAGCGCCTTTCCGTCCATGGAAATCGCGGCAAAGTCAAGCCAGACGTGGGTGCGCCCGTCATCGCTGTCTTCATCCATGCAAAAGGCCAGCCATACATCATCCTGACTGTTTTCTCTGACCGGAGTGACATACAGGTCAACCTTGTATTCCTCGCCGGTATCCTGGCATCTGGCCGCTGTCCGGGCCTCCAATGCACGATAACTGACGTTGGGAGCCAGACGTTTTTTGCCCTTGCCTTGATCGTGCGGATTTGGGGAAGGATTTGTCCGTATGCGGGGGGGGGGGGGGGGGGGTTGCCCTGGTAGTTTGATCAGGATTCTGGCTTCCACCGAAAGACTTTTCGCTAGCTTTTTCGGGTATCTGAAAAAGCGGCAGGTCAAATGATTCCCTTTCTATTTTTTGCAAATAGTCAGTTTTGATTTTTTTGCTGATCTCTTTGAACAGAGCCCTCATACACTTTTCATCTTTCTTACTCAAAGCGTCACGTATAAGTTCGTTGTGGTAGGGACCTTCCGCACCCTTCACCAGCCTGAACAACTCTGGTGCCGTCTGCTGCTCAACATCGATCACCAGCGCAAACGGCAGAAATTCCGTGTTCTTCCTTAAATTTTCGATGTCAGGCGACAGCATCGTATCATGGCGGGCTATCAGCATGTCACGGCGCACCAGCGCCACCGAAGAAGAAGTGACGTCATCGGTTTTCAGATAAATATTCACTTTATCGCCGTTGGACAGGATCACCTGTTTGGGGGTGCCGCTCTTCACAGCCAGCCAGGATTGCCAGGATTGCTGCCCGGTCAGAATATCGTTTTCATCCTTGCGCCGGCGTTGTTTATCCTTTTTCCGTCCCAGCAGTTCATCAACCCTCTCTTGATCAAACGTCGTGGCACGGTCGTGGTCATAAACAGTAATGTTCAGTTTGTCGTAAGCCAGCGCCGAAAAGAAATGGCTGGCAATGGCGTATTCGGCTTCTTCGCTCCATTTTTCAGCCAGACCCAAAATGGCCACAATGGTGCCAGTCGACTGCATGCACTGCATTTTGTTTTGAATAAATGCTGGGAAAGTATCAAGGTATTGAAAATTCGGATCAGACTCGTTTTCCGGCTTCTCCTTAACGATTCTGCCGACCGGGCCCCGCTCGGCCTGGCCGTCATGGTAGCCGGCCAGAATCGGCGAACCCGTGAACAGATCTTTGCGCTCGCCGTTGTCGTCAGCGTAGCGGGTTGCATAGAGCACATAACGCAGCGCGGAAAGATGGTAGGCAGAAAGGTGACCCACACCATATGCGCCTGCTGACCTGTCACTGTCATCCTGCAAGCTGCGTCCCGACAACAATGCCTCCAGCTTGTCCGGTTTCATTCCCCCACCATCGTCTGAGAACGACAGGATGGTGATTGTTTCCAAAGCCAGAGCGTCCTCTATTTTCTTTACTACCTGCTGTTGTTGTGCCTGATAACTGCCTTTTTCTTCTTGCGTTTCCTTCGCATTTTTTAATGCGCACTCATAGTCCCGGATGCACGGAATTGATTTTTTGTCGATGTCTTCAATGCCAATGCTGACCCTGCACGTACCGCCGGTTGATGATGCGTCCAGCGCATTTTGTACCAGCTCCCGTATCGGCACCGCAAAGCCCGGTTTTTGATCCGCCAGAATTTTTGCAGTAAATCCCGCCATATCGCCCAATCTGAAATACAAATACAGTTCCGACATCTCCTACCTCGCGCTAATCAGTGCAGTTGCAAATGTCATAAGATTCATCCACCAGATACTCGGCATCCGACTTTTGTGCCGCACCCGTTCGCGCCTCTTTCCTTATCGTGGCGAAGGCCTGCTGGCTGCTTGCCCCGAAAAAGCCGATATGCCTGACTTCCCTGTTGACCAGCCTGCGTTTTTCAGCGATCAGATCCCGGCTGTATTTACGCTCCATCTCCACCCACCAGTCTATTGAAACCGGCGTCTGCTCGACCTGGTTGATTTCTTCCCTGGCAATGGTGACTAGTTTTTCCCTTCCTTTCATCATGCAGTACAGGCAATTGGAGAAGAGCCCGGAATGCGGCAGGGCAAGGTCAAAGTCCTGCTGTTTCCAAAAGGCGCTGACATCATCAACGGAAATGCCATTGTCAACCAATGGGGCGTGAACCTTCTCCCCTGGTGGCTGATTGAATAGTGAGGTGCCGTTGTTGACCGGGCTTTTTTCTATTCTCAACCGTATCTTGTCCACCCGGTGGGCTTCATCGGCGCGGATGCCTAGGCATGAAATATAGGTGACAGCGTCCTGGCCGTAGAGCGTGGCCTTGCCGCCAAGTGGTTTGATTGCAGGGTTGGCAAACGTGGTGTCGGCCTCGGTGAAATCCTGAAAGGTTTGTGCTGGACGATAGTGCGTACACTGCCTGGCAAACTGCTTTTTCTGCAACAAAACTTCATCTGGTACGGTGCCGCTGTTCTTCCTGTGGTGGGCAATAATGCCTTCGTCGGTCATTCTTGAGGTCTCGCCATGATGACCAAGGCGTGAAGTATGGGGTTTCATCGCCAGCCAATCCGACAAAAAGGCGTTGGTGGTAAATATTTTCATGTGCTGGGTGCATATTCGGGTCTGCATATTCGGCACCGAGGCCATCGCCGACATCAGTTCTTCAAACACTTCTCCATGGAAGTGGTAGCCTTGCGGATTGTCTTTTGAATAGGGCTGGTCGTTAACCAGCCTGAAGGCCGGATTTCTGACCCATTCTCCTCGAAAGGCGTCCTCATAAGTGAGGTATTCAACCCAGAAAAACGGGATACCGTACCCGGCTTCAACCCGCCGCTTTATCCGGCGTGTGAAGTCGTAAGTGGCTGGATGCTCGGCCGAGGTATTGTTGAATATCACAACATCACCACGCGCCTGGTCAAGCGCCTGGTCTTCAAGCAACATAAGCAGCATCATCGCGCTGGAGCGCCCGCCAGAGAATTTCACAACGCGGGGAGCGGTTGTTGACAGGTTGTTCAAAACGCCTTCCTCTGGTTCATAGGCAAAAACGGAGTTTTCCTGATGAGAAACCGATGCCTCATCCCGGCCTGGTTTTCTGCATGAGATGATGCAACATAACTGCTGCCCGGGGTTAAGTACATCATTTGTGATTGAATCGACGATCCGACTGCTTTTCTGCGCGGCAGATTTGGCCGAATCTAACATAATTTTCTATGGCGCAACCTGTTACCCGGCCACTCAGCATTAAATATACGCACTGGCCGTTATCACAATCTATGGACAGGGAGTTTTTCAAAACAGGAATAATCTGTGTACGGCACAGTCAAACATGTTTAAAAAAAACTGGAATGTATCGGTGAGAAATAGTAAGTTATGCGGCGCGGATACAGTCATATTCATTGGATTTATGCCGCTTTTCGACATCGCTGAATTCAACATACGCCCACCATGACCTATAAAGCACCCATCCGGGACATTTTATTTTCTACTATCCATCTGGCCGATTTGGCTGCGGTGGCCGCACTGCCAGGCCACCAGGAAGCAAGCGATGATTTACTGGAAGCCATTTTGCGGGAGGCGGCGAAAATTGGCGAGGAAGTTCTCGCGCCAATAAATAAATCCGGCGATATTGAGGGAGTTAAGTTAGTGGATGGCCAGGTACAGACCGCGACTGGCTGGAAAGAGGCCTATGCCACATTTATACAAGGCGGCTGGAATGGCCTGCCTTTTCCCCCGCACCGGGGCGGACAGGGGCTGCCCTGGCTGATGGCCACCGCAATCCAGGAAATATGGCACGCCTCGAATATGGCATTTTCCCTGTGCACGCTGCTTACCCAGGGCGCGATAGAAGCAATCGCGCTGCACGGAACCGATGAGCAAAAAGACACCTATATGAATAACATGATTGCCGGGGTGTGGTCCGGTACCATGAATCTCACCGAATCCCATGCCGGAACCGATCTTGCTGCCATCAAGACTCTGGCCGTACCGACTGGTGATCACTATCTGCTCAAGGGCCAGAAGATTTTTATCACCTATGGTGACCACGACCTGACAGAAAACATCATTCATCTGGTGCTGGCCCGCCTCCCGGAGGCGCCAGAAGGCGTTAAGGGAATCTCTCTTTTTATCGTGCCCAAATTTCTGCCCGACGAAGAGGGTAACTGGACGGTGCGCAATGATATCGAGACGGTTTCCCTGGAGCACAAACTGGGGATTCATGCCAGCCCGACGGCCGTACTGGCCTATGGCAGCGGCAAATACAGTGAAACAGGCGGCGCCACCGGCTATCTGGTGGGCGAGGCGCACCAGGGCATGACTTATATGTTTACCATGATGAATATCGCCCGACTGGCTGTGGGTCTGGAAGGCAACGGCGTTGCCGACCGCGCCTATCAACAGGCGGCCTGGTTTGCCGGTGAGCGCGTCCAGGGCACCGCGATAGAAGATCCGGGCAGCGACCGCGTCACCATTGTCAATCACCCGGATGTAAAAAGGATGTTGATGTTGCAGAAGTGCCGTATAGAAGGCCTGCGTTCATTGGGTCTGGTATTGGGCGCATCGATTGATAAAAGCCTGAAGCATCCAGATGCGGCGGCCAGAGAATTCAGCCTGGCCATGGTGGAGATTTTCACCCCGGTGGTAAAAGGGTATATGACTGAACTTGGGCTGGAAAATGTTTCTCTGGCCCTGCAAGTGCACGGCGGCATGGGCTTTATCGAAGAAACCGGCGCGGCGCAATATTATCGAGACCAGCGCATCACGCCCATATACGAAGGGACCAATGGCATTCAGGCGCTGGACCTGGTCGGCAGAAAATTATTGCGGGATCAAGGCCGCATGGCGTGCGCCGTGGTGAATTATCTGCGCACGGATTTGCAAAAAGTGCAGCATGACAGCCTGCTGTCCATGCGTGGCCAGGCAATTGATGGGCTCAATGCCTTGGAATCCACCATGAATACTATTCTGGATATGGCACGGGACGATATACGGCAGCCTGCGGGGATTGGCGACCCCTATCTGCGTTTATGGGGAGTGGTGGCGTGTGGATGGCAACTGGCGCGCGCCGCACAGGCTGCGGTGGTGCTGGATGATGGCAGTGACCCATTCTATAGCGCAAAAATCGAAACCGCGAAATTCTATTTTGCCTGGGAGATGCCCAAAGCTGGTTACTACCAGCAGGTTATAAAACGAAGTGCGAACCGCATTGCCAACCTGAACACTGAAATTTTCAAAACCCTGCAATAGTAAAAATATTCCAGCCACTTTTAGGCTGCTTTTAGGCTGGTTTGTTCATTTGACCAGCCCCGATTTTTCGCGGGCCTGTTCGTATTCCGCCGCCAGGCGCCTGACCAGTGATGCAACCGAAAGCACTTCATCCATATTACCCACACCCTGTCCTGCGCTCCAGATATCCCGCCACGCTTTCGCTTCAATGCTTTTTTCGTCGCCAAAATCCATTGATGCAGGAGCGTCGGGCAGATTTTCAGGATCAAAGCCAGCGTTGGCAATGCTGGCTTTGAGATAGCTTGCGGCAACGCCGGAGAAAAACGGCGTATAGACAATGTCCTGCGCTTTGCTGTCAACGATCATCTGTTTATACGCACCCACCGCATTTGCTTCTTCTGTAACAATAAACCGGCTGCCCATATACGCCAGGTCCGCACCCAGCACCTGCGCCGCCAGAATATCGCTGCCACTGGACAGGCCCCCGGATAAGATGATCACACCGTCAAACTCCCGGCGAATTTCCTTTACCAATGCGAATGGACTGAGGGTTCCGGCATGACCACCCGCTCCGGCACACACGGCGATGATGCCGTCCACTCCTTGCTCAATCGCCTTGCGTGCATGGCGCAGATTGATGACATCGTGAAATACCAGGCCGCCGTATTCGTGCACTGCGCTGACCACTTCGGCAGGGGGCCGCAGGCTGGTAATGATGATGGGAACCTGATGTCCTATGCAGGTATCGAGGTCCAGATGCAGCCGATCATTACTGCCGTGTACAATCTGATTTATCGCAAACGGCGCCACCGGGCGATCTGGATAATCAGCGGCGTATTGGTGTAGCTTGTCTTTAATCTGTTTGATCCAGCCGTCCAACTGCCGCTGCGGTCGTGCGTTCAGCGCCGGGAATGAACCGACGATGCCAGCTTTGCATTGCGCGACCACCAGTTCTGGCACCGATACAATAAACAACGGGGCACCGACCAGCGGAATCCTGAGACGGCCTGCCAATAGTGATGGAATTGCCAAAACCTGACCTTTTCAATTGATTGATAAAATATTATAAAACAGGCCGACCCGGAAACATTTGGTAATATGCGTACGTCCAGATATCACCAATATTCGGAAACCATCAATTCAGAGGCTGTAAATAATGGGTTGCCAGTATTTTGAAACAATAGACGGCGGTGCGACATCTTTTACCGTAGCCATGCCCAAAATCACTTTCGGCCGGGGTTGTTTACAGGAAGCCGGTCTGTGTGCATCTGCATTGGGCATGAAACAGGTGGCGTTGTTTACCGATGCGCAGTTACGGGATGGCGAATATTTCAGCGCAGTTTTCGATACCCTTGCAAATGCCGGAATAAAAGCGGATGTTTTTTCCGATGTGCGTATTGAACCGGATGATCACACCATCATCAACGCGGCCAGGTTTCTGGGCCAGGGAAAATTTGATGGCGTGGTGTCTCTGGGCGGCGGGTCGGTAATGGATACCGCCAAAGCAGCCATGGTGTATGCGGCTTATCCGGCGGAGTTCAATCAGTATTTCGGCTCGCCCGTGGGGCCGGGAAAGCCGGTGCCCGGTCCGCTGCTGCCTCATCTGGCCTGCCCCACTACCTCGGGCACAGGTTCCGAATGTACTTCTGTTGCCGTGATACGCATCAGCAGTTTAAACACAAAGTTTGTCCTGGGCAGCCCACATCTGCTGCCAACCCAGGCTCTGGTTGACCCCCAGGTATGCGATTCCCTGCCAGCAAACGTGGTGGCGTCCACCGGATTCGATTTACTTTGCCATGCTCTGGAATGTTATACCGCCAAGGCGTATACCCGGTGGCCGCAAATTGCAGACCCCAGGGCAAGAACCATGTTGCAAGGGGCGAATCCGTGGAGTGACATGGCCGCCAGGAAAGCGCTGCAAACAGTGGGGAAATATTTAAGCCGGGGTGTGGCGGACAGCACCGATCATGAAGCGCGGGACGGGTTGATGTGGGGCGCCTCGCTGGCCGGGATGGCATTTGGCAATTCGGGTACGCATTTGCCGCATGCCATGTCCTATGGCGTCACCCATTTAATGAACAACATCACCACTGACGGTTATGCCGTGCCCGCACCGTTTATCCCCCACGGCATCAGCGTGGTGGTGAGTGCGCCGGCCATATTCAGATACCTGGCAGATGCGACTGCAACACGCCATCTTGAAGCGGCCGGGTTTCTTGGGGCCGATTGCTGGGACGCCGGGCCTGAGGACGCCGGAGAAGTGGTTGCAACGCGCATTATCGATTTAATGCGCGCCACCAACATGCCCAACGGGTTGAGCGGTGTGGGGTTTGGACCGGCGGACATCCGGGATTTGGCCAATTCATCCTTCCGGCAAAAACGCGCGATTGCCAATGCCTGGAAACAGGCGAATCTTGTCGATATCGAAAATATTTACCGCGCCGCGCTGCGCTACTGGTAATACGGGATTTTCAGATTGGGGCTATGGGACAATGGAATGACGGCGAAGTCCCGGAAATCGTGACGCACCATGATTGACAATGCCCATCTAACCGGACTCTGCCCAGGGCGGCGGCTTTTTATTAAAAAACCCGCCGACCCCGGCGACGGCTTCGTCGCTCTCCCAGGCATCCGCCAGCATTTCGGCGGTATAGCGGCGGTTTCGTTCCATGCTTTGCTGGCTGACCGTGCGGAGCAGTTGCTTGGTCATGGCGATGGCGCCAGGGGCACAGGCCAGGCAGCTTTTCAATTCCTGCTCAATCGCCCGATCAAGCTCGCTGGATTCGACTACTTTATGGATCAATCCCAACTGAATCGCTTCGCTGGCATTAAAAGTATGCGCATTCAATAAAGTACGACGGGCATTGCTGAGGCCCATGCGCTCAACCAGATAAGGAGAAATATTCGATGGCGTAAGGCCCAGACGTGTTTCGGTTAATGAAAACCGTGCCGTAGACACGGCGATTGCCACGTCACATACCGCGATCAAGCCCACACCGCCCGCATAGGCCTGACCATTTACCCGGGCGATGGTGATTTTGTTCAAACTGTTCAATCCATCCAGAGTATCAGCCAGGGCGGAGCTTTGCTGGATTCTGCCCGCGCGGTCCCGTGCAAGGTTTTCTTTCATCCAGCCCAGGTCGGCGCCAGCACAAAAGCTTTTATCGCCCTCGGCGGCCAGCACTACGGCTCTTATCGATGTGTCCCGGCCGATAACATCGCAGGCATCACCCAGCTCGGTCATCATCCGGCTGCCCAGGGCATTGTGCCGGTGTGGACGGCCCAGGGTGAGCCAGGCGATGCATCGTTTATCTACTGCAAGTTTTATATCGGTGTAATTCATATATTTTCCCACTTAAAATTTTCATCAATTTATACTTCACAAAAATCTTCCAATGCGGGGGTCGGTTGATGGTTAATCAATCCCGGATATTTTATTTCGGCTTGACCGACTATTCCCCGGGCCTGCGCATGAGGATGATTCAAAAGCTGATTTTTCAAGGGGTTGATTTCCAGGCAGCAATCCACATTTTTCAATCGATCAAGCCAGCACGACAGGTCGGGATTTTATTAAAGTCAATACTTCAGCAATCAGACTGGTTTGGGCAGCGAGTCATCATGGCGTACCGTCCAGTCCGGCCGTTGCAGTGCTGCCCAGAATTCTGCCCAGAATTTTTTCTCGATGGCCCCCAGAGTCAATATGCGATTATCCCCGGAACGATACATGTTATAAAAAGCGGCGCCTCCGCCCAGCATATTCCGTACTGCGGGCAGGCGATTGACATACTGCCAGGAGAATATGGTTTCGTATAAGCTGATATCCAGCCAACATCCTTTGCCGGTTTTTTGACGATGCAGTAATGCAGCGAGAATGGCGTTGACCGCCTGCATCGCGCCAACATGATCAGCAATGGGCGGGAAGGGTATTTTTGGCCGGGAATGGGACTTGTATTGGTCAAAAAGACCGGCCATGGCACAGTAGCCAATATCATGCCCTGGGCGCGACGCATTTGGCCCGGTTTGGCCAAAACCGGAAAGTCCGCAATAAACCAGACCGGGATTGGCCGCCTCGATTCTGGCCCGGTCGAAACCCAGCCCGGATAATACGCCAGGCCGCCAGCCATCCAGCATCACATCCGCCTGCCCGATCAGATTGTCCAGATTCTGCCGGCCAGAGGATGTTTTCAGATCGGCAAACACCACTTTTTTTCCCGCATTGAGGTGTCGATAGAGTGGGGAAACGCCCTGCTGTTCAGCACACAACATATATCGCAACGGATCCCCAAAGGGCGGCTCAACCTTGATCACCCCGGCGCCCAGGCTGACCATGAGGTGGGTGGCATAGGGCCCGGGAATATACTGGGAAAGATCCAGTACCCGCACACCTGACAATAAACCCGTATTTGCGTGATTCTGGTCGGCGGACACGTAAACAGCTACAACAATCGGGCTACTGGTCATATTTGCGAACATCCTGTATTACCAGTCCATCATTTGCCATAGCGTTGGGCGCAACGAAATTGACTTCGCCGCGAACCTTGCAAAGTTCGCGGATACTTTTGCTGATCGCTTTCCCAAGCGACCCGGATGGCCGGGTGGTTTCGCAGTGCAAAGTCATCTGGTCGCTTTGTTCAACCCAGTCAATTACCAGTTTCGCCTTAATAATTTCCACATGTCGCTTTACCACGTTATCGACCTGCTGGGGATGGATAAACATACCGCGCACCTTGGCAGTCTGATCCGCCCGGCCCATCCAGCCTTTTATGCGTTTATTGGTGCGGCCGCATGCACTTTCGCCTGCCAGTATGGCCGACAGGTCTCCGGTGGCAAAACGTATCAGTGGATAATCCGGGTTAAGGGTGGTCACCACTACCTCGCCGACTTCACCATCGGCGACCTGGTCGCCGGAACCGGGCCGGACAATCTCCAGATGCACCCCCTCATCCACGATCAAACCCGATTGCGGCGAAGATTCATAGGCAATCATGCCGAGGTCTGCGGTGGCAAAACATTGCAGCACGCATAGGCCGCGTGCTGCAAAATCCTTGCGCAACGCTGGTGGCAGCGCTTCTCCAGACACTAGCGCCCGGGTCATACTGCGCACATCGATTTTTAACTCGTCCGCTTTTTCCAGAATTATTTTCAGGAATGACGGCGTTCCAATGTAACCGTCGGGTTTTAAATCAGCGATGGTTTGAACCTGTGAATCAGTTTGTCCCACGCCGGCCGGGATTACCCCGCAGCCCAGGGCATGACACCCGCCGTCTGCCATGAATCCCGCCGGTGTAAGGTGATATGAAAAACAATTGTGCGCCAGGTTACCGGCGCGAAATCCGGCCGCGTACAGCGCCCTGGCAAAACGAAAATAATCGCTGCGCTGTGTACTGGCCTCATAAACCGGGCCGGGGGAAGAAAAGATATACTTCAGTTGATGGTGCTTGAACGCGGTAAACCCGCCAAACGGCGGGTATTGCTGCTGCAATTGCAGCAATTCTGATTTGCGGGTAAGCGGATAGTTTTTCAGGTCGCCGAGGGACGAAAAAGCATCGCATCGAAAATCCTTCAGGCGTTGACGATAGGCGATGGTGTTGGTTTTTGCGTTGACCAACTGCGAACCCAGACTTTGCACCAGTTCCTGCTCTCGTTCCTGCTGGCTGCGTATTTCCAGGTTGTCGTAATGTTCAGTCATTGATTAGCGGCATCCCCCAGGGCGGCCCGACTTGGAATGCGCATCCGGCATATGCAGCATCTAGGCAAGCCAGCGCTTGCGGCGGCGGTAATGTTTGACATCCCGAAAACTTTTCTTGTCGGCGCCGCTTAGGCCCAGATAAAACTCTTTTACATCTTCATTTTCAGCCAGCGACCTGGCTTCACCGTCCATTACCACGCGGCCATTTTCCAGAATGTAGCCATAGGTGGCATAACGCAGGGCCACGGATGTGTTCTGCTCTGCCAGCAGGAAAGTCACGCCCTGTTGTGCATTCAGTTTTTTTACGATTTCAAAAATCTCTTCCACCAGTTGCGGCGCCAGCCCCATTGATGGTTCGTCCAGTAGAATCAGCCTGGGTCTGGCCATTAATGCGCGGCCCACTGCAACCATTTGCTGCTCGCCGCCTGAGGTATATCCCGCCTGACTTTTTCGCCTTGCTTTTAATGCGGGAAAGTAGCCGTAGACCATTTCAAGGTCGCTGGAGATGGCTTTACGTCCATCCTTGCGGGTGAATGCGCCAGTCAACAGATTTTCTTCAACGGTCAAGTGTTCAAAGCAATGGCGCCCTTCCATGACCTGAACCACACCGCGCTGCACCAGTTCGGTGGGCGACAGCTTCTCCACTTTCTCGCCCATGAATTCTATGGACCCCTTGGTAACATCACCGCGTTCGCTGCCAAGGATATTGGAGACAGACTTTATGGTTGTGGTCTTCCCTGCCCCGTTGGCGCCCAGCAAGGCTACTATCCCGCCCTGGGGAACATCCAGGGAAACGCCTTTGAGCACTAAGATGACATGATCATAGATCACTTCAATATTCTTGATGCTCAGGGCAATGTTTTCGGCTGTGAACATGCTGATGCGGGTGTAGCGTCAGGGCGTTACAGTTATCGCCCAGACAGAGGAAAAAGTCCGGGGCGATGGGCATCGCCCCGGCAAACAATCCTGTTGCAGCATTACTAACTGATGATTGGCCGGGTGATCAACCACAGTCCCGTTCTGTAATATTATTTTCGGCGGCGAAAGCGGCAGCATCTTCCATAATCAAGGCATCAACGACTTCACGGTCAGCGCCGGTAAAACCGGTAATCAGCGACCATGTTCTGGCAGCCGCATCCCATTGTTGAATTGCGCCCAGACCCGGGCCGCCGTGGTTTTCACAACTGACGTTGATTTCAGGGCCAAAATCAGCCAAACCCAGTTCAGCCATGCGCGCCTGGTCCACTTTCAGCGCCTCCATACCATCGCGCATCTGTGATGAGTTGATATGCACCACGCCATGAATTTTCTGTGCGGTCGCGGCCGCTTCAGCAGCCAGCATTGCGGCGTACATACCCCGGTTATATAAAACCGTTCCAAGGTTAGAACCATCGCCGGCGGCTTTACCGGCCTCGACAACATACTTTCTCAAGTCGTCATAAACCGGAAAATCATCGCCCACACCATGGAATGCGATTGCCTTATAGCCTTGTGCTGCGTTACCCGCGGGCAATACATCATTCTCGGACGCTGACCACCACACACCGATGAAGTGGTCCATCGGGTAGCGAATGTTTGCCGCTTCCTGGATGGCTACCTGATTCATTACCCCCCAGCCCCACATGAGAACATAGTCAGGGCGGTCGCGACGAATCTGCAGCCACTGGGATTTTTGTTCCTGGCCAGGATGGTCCACCGGCAGCAGGGTCAATTCATAACCATGCTTTTTGGCCAACTCTTCCAGGGTGCGGATTGGTTCTTTACCATACGCAGAGTTGTGATAAACCAGTGCAATGGATTTGCCGTCAAGGTCGCCGCCTTCCTGATCATTGATATGTTTGACAATGATGGAGGCCGCGTCCCAATAGGTGCCCGGGTAATTGAAGATGTGGCTGAATACTTTGCCGTTGGCCGCCGAGGTGCGGCCATAGCCCATTGAGTGAATTGGAATGCCGTCCGCCGTGGCTTTGGGGATCAACTGATAAGTAATCCCGGTTGAAAGTGGTTGATACACCAACGCACCTTCGCCTTTGGTCGATTCATAGCACTCCACACCTTTTTCGGTGTTGTATCCGGTTTCGCACTCAATAACCTTGATCGCCACACCGCCAATCCCGCCATCGCGTTCGTTGAGTAATGTAAAGTAGTCCTCATAACCATCGGCAAATGGAATGCCGTTTGGCGCATAGGGACCGGTGCGGTAGCTCAGCGAGGGAAACACCAGGTCTGCTGATACCATCCCGCTGCCAAGCGTCATTACCAGGGCAATGGCTGCGGCGTTTAGTTTCGTGATTTTCATATTTTCTCCAGGGAAATGGTTTGTGTCCATTACGGACAGTTGAATGACCTTACTTAATGTGGAAATGGCCAAAGTCTGAGCTTCTCTTTCGTCACTCTCCACAGCTGTGCCAACCCGTGGGGCTCAACAATCAAGAAAAACATAATTAACCCACCGATCAAAATAAAAATCAGGTGAGCTACCAGGTCAGTAGGCCAGCCAAGGCCGCCAACCATGATATTTTTCAATAAAACCGGCATCAGGGTCATAAACGCGGCACCGATAAACGAGCCGAAAATTGACCCGAGTCCACCGATAATAATCATAAACAAAACCAGGAATGACTTGTCAATGCCAAATGCTTCGGTCGGCTCTGCGGCACCCAGATAGACAGTAAAAAACATCGCACCGGCAACACCGATGTAAAAAGAACTGACCGCGAATGCAGATAGTTTGGCTTTTAACGGCGGCACGCCAATAATCTCTGCCGCGATGTCCATATCGCGAATGGCCATCCATGATCGACCCAGACGGCCACGGGTGAGATTTTTCGCGACCAGTGCAAAAACCGCCACGATCACCAGGCAAAACAGATAGGTCGCCCAGGGCGGCGCATTCGGTCCGGTAATGGCTACTCCAAAAATAAATCTTTCCGGCGCGGTGATCATGCCGGACGCCGAATAGTTATAAAACCAGGGAACCTTGTTGAACAGCCAAACCAGAAAAAACTGCGAGGCCAATGTGGCCACTGCCAGATAAAAACCTTTAATGCGCAGACTGGGCAAGCCGAATACGATGCCGACCAGCGCGGTCACGCCGCCGGAAAACAGGATCACCAGAAACATGTTGAGCTGTGGAAATGCGGTTGTCAACTTATAGGAAGCATACGCACCCACCGCCATAAACCCGCCGGTACCCAGGCTCAACTGCCCGCAATAACCGACCAGTATATTGAGCCCAAGCGCTGCCATTGACCACACCAGCATGGGCAGTAATACGGATTTCTCCCAATAGTCGTTTACCAGAAATGGCACTACAAAGAAGGCAAAGACGCATACTGCGACGACAAACCAGCGGTCCAGCCCGATGGTAAAGATTTGCTGGTCCTGGCCGTAGGTGGTTTTGAAATCCCCGGATTCTCTGTAAAACATGGCCTGATTGTTATACCCTTTCGATTATTTTTTCGCCAAACAGGCCCTGTGGTCTGAACATCAGAAATATCAGCGCTAATACATAGGCGAACCAGTTTTCGGTGGCGCCGCCAATCAGCGGCCCGACCCCGAATTCAAATAATTTTTCACCTACGCCAATGATCAGGCCCCCCACTATAGCTCCAGGTATGGACGTGAAGCCACCCAGAATCAACACCGGCAACGCCTTTAATGCAATCAGCGACAATGAAAACTGCACCCCGGACTTGGAACCCCACATAATGCCGGCCACCAGCGCAACGAAACCTGCGATGGACCATACGATGACCCAGATCATGCGCAGAGAAATACCCACGGTCAACGCAGCCTGGTGATCATCGGCCACCGCACGCAGCGCCCGGCCGATTTTGGTGTATTGTGAAAACAGCGTCAATGCCACCACCAGAATGATGGCGATGACCGCCGCCCATACGTCGAGCACGTCAATATACATGCCATAATAATTCGCCTCCGCCGGTGCCCAGGTTCTGGTTACATCTTCCCACCAGAACGACCCGCCCGAAGGGATGCCCACATCCAGCATTTTGATATTCGCGCCCCACATCAAATCGCCGAAGCCTTCCATGAAAAAGGCCAGGCCGATGGTCGCCATGAACAGAATTATTGGCGCCTGATTGACCAGATGTCGCAGCACCAGTCGCTCCACAATATAGGCAAACAGAATCATCACCACAATGGTCAGAACGATGGCGAGGAAACTGTTCATGCCGCCGGACCAATGGTGATATTCCGTGCCAAACAGGGTATTTATCAAATGCGCGAATGGCACCTGACCGGTCTGGAATCCAACCAGAGTAAGCGCCGCAAACAACGCCATCACACCCTGGGCATAATTAAAAATACCCGATGCTTTAAAAATCAGGACAAACCCCAGGGCAACCAGCGAATACATGACACCACTCATCAGCCCGTTAAGAATGACTTCCACGCTGTTTAAAATATCTGGACTCACTGCATTGCTCCATGGCTGGCTGCAGCGCCGGATAGGATCAAACCGATTCGCCTGAGCGGGTCATTCAACATGACTCACACCCAGATAAGCATCAATTACATTTTGATCGCCACGCACTGCCTGCGGCGAACCGTCCGCCAGCTTGCGGCCATAATCCAGCACCACCACGCGGTCAGAAATATCCATCACCACTCCCATATCGTGTTCAATCAGCGCAATGGTGGTGCCAAACTCGTCGTTGACATCGAGAATAAACCGGCACATATCTTCTTTTTCTTCCAGATTCATTCCGGCCATCGGCTCGTCCAGCAGCAATAACCTGGATTCAGCGGCCAGCGCCCGGCCCAGTTCAACCCGTTTTTGCAATCCGTATGGGAGTTGGCCGACCGGGGTTTTGCGGATTGACTGGATTTTTAAAAAATCAATAATCTGCTCGACTTTTTCTCGGTGTTCGATTTCTTCTCGCTCGGCTGGGCCGCGCCACAGGGCCTGCCAGAACATATTGGTTTTCATTCGCGTCAGTCGGCCGGTCATCAGATTATCCAGGGTGGACATGCCTTTAAACAAAGCGATGTTCTGAAACGTGCGGGCGATTCCCTGGGTGGCAATCTGGTGCGGCTTCATGGCATTGCGTTTTTTGCCGTTGAACCAGATTTCCCCTTGCTGGGGATGGTAAAAACCGTTTATTACGTTCAACATGGAGCTTTTGCCCGCCCCGTTTGGGCCGATGATAGCGCGAATCTCTTTTTCCCTGATGTCAAAGCTGATATCGCTTAATGCCCTGACCCCGCCAAAGGACAGCGATATATTTTTCGCTTCCAGTAAAACATCACCGAACTGTCGTTGTACGGTCATCAACCGGCCTTGGGCACGGGTACAAATATTTCAACATCCCTGATTTCGATATCCGCCGCAATGGAGCCCTTTCGACCATCTTCAAAAGTCACTTCGGTATCAATGTAGCAACTCGCTTTGTCCGCATACAGCGCATTGATCAACCGCGCATATTTTTCGGCAATAATTCGGCGTCTCACTTTTTGCGTGCGGGTCAGTTCACCATCATCGGCGTCGAGTTCCTTGTGCAGGATCAGAAACCGGCGTACCTGTGAATCGCATAACCGCCGGTCTGCAGATAAGTCCTGATTAACTTGGATGATGTTTTTCATCACCATGTCGTACACCTGCCCGTGCGCAGCCAGTTCCTGGTAACTTGCATAGGGGATATTATTTCGTTCGGCCCAGTTGCCCACTGCTTCCAGATCGATATTGATCAGCGCCGTGACAAATTCCCGCCCCGCACCAAAGGCTACGGCCTCTTTGACCTGGGGAAAAAATTTTAATTTGTTCTCGATATATTTTGGCGCAAACAAACTGCCATTACTGAGCTTGCCCACGTCTTTAGCGCGGTCAATTATTTTTAAATGCCCCTTGTCGTTAAAAAAACCGGCGTCTCCGGTCCTCACCCAGCCGTGCTCGTCCTTGACTTCCCGGGTGGCCTGTGGATTGCGATAGTAGCTGTGAAACACCCCGGGGCTGCGATAAATCACTTCGCCATGGTCGGTGATTTTTACCTCCACTTCCGGCGAGGGTTTCCCCGCCGTATCCGCATAAACCTCGCCGTCAGGCTGGGTAGTAATAAATACTGCCGCCTCAGTCTGGCCGTACAGTTGTTTTATATTGATGCCCAATGCGCGAAAAAAATCAAAGATTTCCGGGCCAATTGCCTCCCCTGCGGTATAGGCGAGGCGCACGCGGCTAAACCCCATTATGTTTTTAAGCGGGCCGTAAACAAACAGATCGCCCAACCAGTACCTGAGCCGGTCCAGCATCGAAACCGACTCGCCATTGAGCAGGGCAACTCCGGTTTTCCTGGCCACTGTCATCGCACTGTGAAACATCTTTTGCTTTAATGACCCGGCATCCTCCATCCTGAGCATGACAGAAGTCAAAATATTCTCGAAAACTCTTGGCGGCGCGAAGTAGTAAGTCGGGCCGACTTCGCGCAGATCATTGGCAACCGTCGCCTCGCTCTCCGGGCAATTAATGCAGAAACCAGCAACATACGCCTGGCCGTATGAAAATATATGATCGCCCACCCAGGCCATGGGCAAGTACGACAACATCTCCTCATCAGCGGTTAAATTATCCAGCCTGACACTGTTAATCGCGGTGACCAACACATTGTTGTGCGTCAATACCACGCCTTTGGGCTGGCCCGTGGTGCCGGAGGTGTAAAGAATAATACCCGGGTCATCGCCGGTTCCAGCGGCAATCCGGCGGTTTAGAAAATCGGGATTTTGCTCGGCGTATTGCCGGCCAGCGGACTGAACAGCATCAAAGTCATGCAGCTCCATTCGCGCATAATCCCGCAAGCCGCGTTTATCGTCAAAGATAATATGCTCCAGGGCCGGGCAGTTTGATCTGCTCTCCATGGCTTTATCAACCTGCTCTTGGTCTTCCGCCAGAACGAACCCTGTTTCCGCATGGTTCAGTACATATTCCATTTCCGCCTGCCCCGAATCAGCGTAGATCGGCACCGGGATTCCGCCCAGACACTGCGCGGCGGCGATGCCCCAATATAACCGCGGGCGATTGGCCCCCACTATGGCAAGCTTGTCTCCGCGTCTGAAGCCCAATGCGACCAGACCGTTGGCCAATGCAAATATCTCGTCGCGCATCTGCTGCCAGGTCCAGCTCTGCCAGATACCCATGTCCTTTTCCCGAATAGCCGGCCGGTCAGTATATCGCCGGGCATTGGCAATCAGTAATTTTGGGAAGGTATCATTCATGGTCGATATAAATTTCGTTAATACAAACTTCTACGAAACGGCAAATTGCCGAACCATGGCAGATCCCGGGATTTTTTTGTAACGCACCGTTGCCAACGCAGGTGTCAATTTAAATTTCACCCCATTCTAACCACTTGGTTCAAGTTCGGGCAATCGCCCACAATGTAATTATCAAGAATATATAAAAACACACCAAATTGATCCTGCTCCGGGATCGTCTCACGGATGCAGCACAGCTTCTCTTTCACAGACCGGTAACTAAAGGGCCGGCAACAATGAGCAAGACCTGACCAGACCGGACTCAATGCCACGGCCATTATCAAAATCCACGATATGCACTTTACGAATAAGCCAATAAAACCGTCCCGGGTTAATGCCCGGCGACACAGTCGGCTGCCTGCCGTCTAGCCCTGAGCTGTCCTGCATACAATATATGTCTATTGACAACACTTCATGGGGCGGCACCTGTCTACCGCACGGTGCGGGCGAAGGCGCGGATGTCCTCAATCAGCAGTTCAGGTTGCTCCATGGCCGCGAAGTGGCCGCCGCGAGGCATTTCGGTCCAGTGGGTCACATTGTAGACCCGTTCGACGTAGCTGCGTTGCGGCCAGGCCAGTAGCTCCGCCGGAAAGAGCGCGCATCCCGTCGGAACCTCGACGCGTCTTCCCTCGGGTGACAGCACGCGCCCGCCTTCCTCACGCCGGCCGTAGTAGATCCAGCTTGCCGTGTTGAACGTTCCGGTAACCAGATAGATCATGATGTTGGTCAGCAGTTCGTCCTTGGTGTGGACGCTCTCGATGTCGTCGCCCTCGGTATCCGACCAGGAGTTGAACTTCTCGATGATCCAGGCGGCGACGCCGACGGGGCTGTCCATCATGGCGTAGCTGAGCGTCTGCGGCCTGGTCGCCTGCTGGGTGCGGTAGCCGTTCTCGAGCTCCTGCTCTTTCTCGAACCGGGCGGTCCATGCCTCCTCCTCCGCGCCTTGCGGTCCGCCGGGGTGGCGCATCGTCATGATGTTGAGATGGATGGCCCGACAGGCCGGCGCGTGCTCGTAGCCGAGCCAACTGGAGATGGCGCCGCCCCAGTCGCCGCCCTGGGCCAGATAGCCGTCATACCCCAGCGCGCCGGTCATCAGTTCGGCGAACAGAGCGGCCATCTTGCGCGGTCCCATCGGGCGTGCCGGACGGCCGGAGAATCCGAATCCCGGCAGGGACGGGGCGATCACGTCGAAAGCGTCGCTCTCGCTGCCGCCGTAGCGTTCAGGATGGGCGAGCGGATCGATGATGTCCAGAAACTCCGCGACCGAGCCGGGCCAGCCGTGGGAGATGAGCAGCGGCATGGGCGCGGGACCGCTGCCTCTCTCGTGGATGAAATGGATGTCGATGTCCTCGATCGGCGCCGTGAAGTGCGAGAGCCGGTTGAGCCTCGCCTCCTGTGCCCGCCAGTCGAACTCCTCCAGCCAGTAGGCGCAGAGTTCCTTCATGTAGTCGAGGTTGGCGCCGTAGGCCCAGCCTCCGTCATCCGGCATCTCGTGCCAGACGTAGCCGGCCACCTTGGCGCGGATTCGATCGAGGACCTCGTCGGAAACTTCGATGCGGAAGGAGCGAACTGTCATGCTCTATCCAGGTTGCCGGGCTGCCGCATTGACCCTGTCCACAAACATCGTGATCCAGTCAAGCCGGGTTTATGCCGCAAGCGCCGACAGAACAGATGCCGCCTGGCACTGTGTCGGCGAATTCGGTGCTCCACTTTGATGTATTCGCACCGAGCATCCGTTTCGGTTATATTGTTCCGGGAAAACAACCAGGGCGCAGACCAACGTTCGACCTGGTCGCTCAACCGCGACCCGTTGCCATGACTGGCAAATATCATCCGGCGGCGGCGACCGGACAAGATGATTCCAGATCGCCGCAATACGTTCCACCGCTCATGGCCCGGCTTCACATCCCAGCAAACCGGATCAGTAAACCGACTGATCATTTTCTCGCTGGCGGTTGATCGAATACCAGGTTTTTTGCATTGAGTGCGACAAACTGCCGACTTTTAGCCCGGGCGATCAGGGTTACCCCCAATTCTTCAGCCAATTCAAATCCCATGTGGGTGGTGCCATTGCGTGAAACCAGCACGGGCACGCCCATGAGTGCCGCTTTCATGACGATTTCCGAGGTCAGCCGGCCAGTGGAGTAAAATATTTTGTCGTGACCATTGATTCCCTGTAACCACATTTCGCCGGAAATGGTGTCCATCGCATTATGCCGCCCGACGTCTTCAATAAATAATAACACTTCGCCGTTATGACACAGTCCGCAGCCGTGCACCGAACCCGCAGCACGATACGCTTTATTACAGTGGGTGACTTGCTTGAGAACGTTGTAGATATCAGACTGCCTTATTTCCACATTCGACAATCGGTGGTCGTATAGCTTGTCTATGGTGCAACTGAGAATCGTCCCCTGTCCGCAGCCAGTGGTCACAGTGCGGTTTAATTTGTCGAATCCCGGTACGCCATTTCCTGCAACCGTGGTAACTTCGGCTAACTCCCGATCCCAATCCACCATAACCGATTCGATTTCACCCGGGCTGTCAAACAGGGTCTGATTACGCAAATAGCCCAATACCAGTTTTTCCGGATGGGTACCCAAGGTCATTAATGTCACCAACTCCTGTCCATCGACTTTTATGGTCAATGGCAACTCGCCCACTATGTTGATGGTTTGTTCTTCGCCGTATTGATTATGCGACGACACCTGATGAATCGACTCAAGGCCCGCATTACTCATCTTTGGACAAAGCGCCGGCGTACCATTGTGGACTTCGGTCTTTACTGGTGCTGATTCGGGCAGCAGGGCGTGGATGGATGGATTCATGTGCAAATTTCTACTGCGGTCATCCATCCCGGACTGAAGCGATGAGATATATCATCAAAGAATCATAGCCTAATTGCGAGGAAACAAGAATAACGATGTGCTTGTGTTTAGTAGTGCTGTGCTACTATGCTTGAAGTCACACAACCCCCGTATACCTGAGCACCTGTCAATGAACGAAGAATCCCTGAATATGCAGATTCGAAAATTTCTCAAAAAAGTCGGAATTAACGCCCAGCGAGAAATTGAATCAGCCATCCGTGCGGCCACTGAAAACGGTGAACTGGGCGCTGGAGACAGTATCCCGGCAACCATGACATTAAGCATCAAGTCGCTTGGCGTATCATTGGTGATTGATGAAGTTATCAGGATTGATCAATAGCATTGGCCAGTTGCGCCCCCGTCAATTTCACTGAATCCGACCGCGAGATTTCCATCCCGGTTGCTGTAGTACTGGAACGGGCTATGGATCACAGTAAAAAATGGGTACTGCCCCAGTGGCGCCTTTTCGCCATAGTTACCGGCGAACATATTCGCCAACACCACCAAAAAGTATTGATTCATCAGGACGAAATTCGCAGTCGTTTTTACTGGGGTGGAATGGTGCTGCATTTATACAAGGATGGTTCCGAAGGGTATTGGTACAATCTGCTTTCCAAAACGCCGTATCTTTTCGTCATTTGCGACGGCGAAGAAGGCGAAATGGAAATTGACCCGGGCTTTGTAACCGCCAATCAGGACGAGGCCACAGGGTACATGGAGTCTGACCGTATGGTGTTATCTATCGCCATGCCCGCAGAAATTCGCGATATTCTCGAGCGCTATGTCATCTCGCATTATTTCCCCCGGCAAAAGAAAAAACGAAAACGCCAGAACTGGGCAGAAAATACGGCTTATGCAAAAGAACCCGGACAAAAAAGCTGAAGAAGGGTTTGTTTCCCGCTGGTCGCGTCTCAAGACCAGGGGAGTCGACAAATCTGCCCTGGACCAATCTGATGAAGAAAATATCAATACAATCAGCGAGTCAAAATCGGCTGGTGAAATGGTTGAGGCAATGGACTCAGGTTCCGAACAATCACCGCAGACTGAAGAAGCCATTCTCATCGATGAAGATATGCCGCCCATCGACAGCCTCAACGAAGACAGCGACTATTCCATGTTTATGTCCCGGGGGGTCAGTGAGACCTTGCGTAGACTGGCACTGCGAAAACTGTTCAGTGGCGCTGGTTTCAATATTCGTGACGGCCTGGACGACTACGATGATGACTTTCGGAACTTTGCCGCACTGGGCGACATTATTACCAGCGACATGAAACACCGGATGGAGATGGAAGAAGAACGCAAACGCAGGGAAGAAGAGGCTGGCGCCGCAAAGGATGAGGCGGCGGTCGAGAGTGAAGATAATACCGACAGTGATGGAGCGGATGCTGATACCCCTGATACCCCTGATACCCCGGTTGAAGAGGAATCAATTTCAGAGTCCGGCACGATCATTTCCGATGACACCGAAGCGGACAACACCCACAGTAAAACGGATTAATCCGTGATCACCTGAAGCAATCCCGATGAGCAATTATCTTGAAGCATTAAATTTGCCGCTGTCCGCGCAAAGTGATGCCGGAAAACGTCGCAAACAGATTTTGCAGTCTACACCATGGGCGCCTGTTCCCACTACCCATGTTTCGTATGTCTCGGCGAATCGTTTGTTAATCATTGCGGGTCTGGAAACGGCGCGACAGATTGAAGCCCGACTTCCCGAAAAGCTTTTGTGTTATATCGCCTGCCCGGCGGATAAAAGCGGCCCGGCAACACCCGCGAATGGCTATTATTGCTCGGGACTCGCGGTTTCCGGGTATCTGGGTCGGTTTGCGGTATTCATCGATGAGCACCCTGGCGCCGATACGGCCACCGATGCGAACAATAATCTTGCCAGCATTTTCAACATTCACAGCGAGTTGTTTGACCAGGTTCTGGATTGCAGCAGCCGCCCGTTCATTACGGCCGCCATCAAACCGCCGGGGTATCATCATGTGGGCCAAGACGAATCGTTAATGGAAATCGCTGTGGAAAACATTCCGGAAATGATCGGTGAATTCGAAAAACCAAAGTTTTTTGATTACAACCCGGATATTTGCGCACACGGACGCAGCGGCATCCGCGGCTGCACCCGATGCCTTGATGCCTGCCCTGCGGACGCCATATTTTCTCTGGGTGAAATGATTGAGGTGAATCCGCACCTTTGCCAGGGCGGTGGCGCCTGCGCCAGTAGCTGCCCGACTGGTGCGATCGGTTACGCTTATCCCAAGGCCGATGAGCAGATTGAATTTTTACGCGTCGTACTCAAGTCCCTGCGAGAGAAAAATCAGAATCATGGAGTGACATTATTAATATTCGACAATGAACATGGGCGCGAGGTCCTGGAATCATTCGCCGGACAACTTGCTGAATATGTCATACCGTATGTGGTCGAAGAAATTGGTTCGGTTGGACTAGATTTACTCGCATCCGCCCTGGCCTACGGGGCAAATCGTGTGTATCTGTATGTCCCCGACACATTATCGCCCCAGGTTACCGCAACGCTGGAGCGAAACCTTTCAATCATTGCAGCGGTGCTTGAGCAAACCCATTGCGATACCCACCAGATAAAAATTATCGGCAATCTGCGAGCACTTTCAACGGATGATGAACCGAAACGGGTCGAACACGCCGCAATTTTCGCCCCGATGGGGGACAAGCGCGCTGTCATCCGCGCGGCGCTGGGTTTTTTCAGCGAAATGCCGCAGTGCCCGGTGGAGGCGGTGCAGCTTCCTGACGGCGCATTATTCGGCCAAATCCACCTGGATGCAGATGCCTGTACATTGTGCATGGGATGCGTATCAGTATGTCCGGCCAGCGCATTACAGGCCGGTGGCGAATCCCCGGCGCTTGGTTTTATAGAAGCCAATTGCGTTCAATGCGGTATCTGTACACGCGCCTGCCCGGAGTCAGCCGTCACCCTGGAACCACGACTGCACTTCGACTACAACATCATTAACAAAGTCAGGACACTCAAGGAAGAAACCCCGTTTTTATGCGTTGACTGCGGCAAGCCATTCGCTACGAAAGCGATGATTTCGAAAATGACAGAAAAATTACGCGGCCACTGGATGTTCGATAAACCTGAAGCGTTAAACCGGTTACGGATGTGTGAGGACTGCCGAATTAAGGATATGTTTGACAAAAACGATATGATTGCTTGATGTGAATAACTTAACGATTTGATTTATAAGGATATCACGATAAAAACACTTCAAGGCCGCAGCCCGTTTTAACTGCAACGTTTTAACAACAAATTGTATTTGCATGATGAAACATATTTGTATATTGTTATGGAGTTAGCAAATATTGTATTCAAGACTGATTTTGAGGACATTCCTTGGAAGACGCGATACCGTTAAACAGTCGTACCCGGGAGATTTATTCAGCGATGAATGATGAAGGGCGGCTGCGGGCTGACACCTACTCCATCCTCGCTTCCCTTCTTAGCCATACCCCGTCCCGGGAGTTAATAGACTACCTGAAACATATCAACACTTCGTCGGACCATAACCCGGGCGACGTGGGTCGGGCCTGGCAGCAAATTCAGATTGCCGCTGTAAAAACCAGGTTAAATTCATTAGACGACGAATACCACAGGCTGTTTATTGGCATTGGTCGAGGCGTTCTGGTGCCTTATGGTTCATGGCACATTACCGGGTTTCTCATGGATAAACCTCTCAGCGACCTGCGCGATGATCTTAAATCTCTGGGTATTGAATCCGATGCAGCACAAAAAGACCCAGAAGATCATATCGCGGCCTTGTGCGAAACCATGGCCTTAATCATCGGCGCCGATGATATTGACGAAACCCGGGAGCGGCAATTTTTTCTGCGGCACATCAATCCCTGGGCCGAAAAATTTTTCAAAGAACTTCAGGCTGCGGAATCTGCGGTATTTTATAAATCCGTCGGTTATCTCGGGCAGCAATTCATGCGGCTTGAGAAGCAGTATCTGAATATTCAAACACATTAACGCGAACTTATTAATAGACGACTCTTAAGTGGAGGCAAAACCATGAAAAAACCGACAACCGAAAAAATCCGGCGACGCGCTTTTCTCAAAGGCGCAACGTTGGGGGGTGTGGTGCTGGGAAGCGGTGCGCTCACAACCGGGGCACTGGCGGAGGTTTCTGTTGAACCTTCCCAGCCAGCCACCAAAGGCTATCGAGAAACCGACCACATCCGCGAGTATTATAGAGTGGCTCGATTCTGATTCATTCAAATCGCTATAAATCCTAATTTAGCAACACCATGCAGGAGAAAACAACATGAAACTTATCAGAAAAAGGCCCAATGAAGAGACTGACCAATCTCTGAACATCGGCCAGACCATTGATCGTCGCGGATTTTTAAAGCGCTCGGGAATTGCCATGGGAGTGGGCGCAGCCTCGACCATGCTGGCCCCGGGCCGGGTCAGGAAAGCCCATGCGGCCACTGCCGCAGCAACGGGCGATATCACCATCAAGAAAAGCGTTTGTTCGCACTGCTCGGTAGGCTGCGGCGTGGTCGCGGAAGTGCAAAACGGCGTATGGACCGGCCAGGAACCGGACTTTGATTCACCATTTAACCTCGGCGCACATTGCGCCAAAGGAGCGTCGGTGCGCGAACATGGTCACGGCGAGAAACGGGTTAAATATCCAATGAAACTGGTAGGCGGCCAATGGAAACGAATGTCTTGGGACGATGCGATCAATGAGGTCGGCGATGGCATGTTAAAAATCCGCGAAGAATCCGGCCCCGATTCGGTTTACTGGATGGGCTCTGCCAAGCACAGCAACGAACAGGCCTATATGTTTCGCAAATTCGCCGCCATGTGGGGCACCAACAACGTCGATCACCAGGCACGAATCTGCCATTCCACGACGGTTGCCGGGGTTGCCAACACTTGGGGCTATGGCGCGATGACCAACTCCTATAACGACATGCACAACAGCAAAGCCATGCTGTTCATTGGCTCCAACCCCGCAGAGGCGCACCCGGTATCGTTGCAGCACATCTTCCGCGCCAAAGAGAATGGTTCAAAGATGGTGGTGATTGACCCGCGATATACCCGAACGGCCGCCCACGCGGATCACTTTGTACGGATCAGACCTGGTTCCGACGTTGCGATTATCTGGGGCATGTTGTGGCATGTTTTCGAAAACGGCTGGGAGGATGAGAAATATATTCGTCAGCGCGTCTACGGCCTGGATGAAGTCCGCGCCGAAGTGGCGAAGTGGACCCCTGAAGAATGCGAACGGGTAACTGGTGCACCGGAAGATGTGGTGAAACAGGCCGCACAGATAATGGCTGAAAACAGTCCCGCCACATTCGTCTGGTGCATGGGCGGAACCCAGCATACCATTGGCAACAACAACACGCGCGCTTACTGCGCATTCCAGCTTGCACTGGGCAATATCGGCACCCAGGGCGGTGGCGCGAATATCTTTCGCGGTCATGACAATGTGCAGGGCGCCACGGATTTTTGCGTCCTGTCGCACTCGCTGCCGGGTTACTACGGCTTGAGCGATGGCGCCTGGAAGCACTGGTCGAAAGTCTGGGGCCTTGACCACGGTTGGGTCAAAAGCCGGTTCAGCGCCGAAGAAGTCGAAGGCGACAGCGGCAAGCCTGTCCACCCCATGAATTATAAAGGCATCCCGGTTTCGCGCTGGGTTGACGGCGTGCTGGAAGACAACATCGGCCAGAGAGACAACATCAGAGCGATGGTCTGGGCCGGCCATGCGGTGAACAGCCAAACCCGTGGTCCTGAAATGAAAAAAGCCATGGCGAAGCTGGATATGATGGTGATCATTGATCCCTATCCAACCCACGCCGCGGTTCTGCACGATCGCACCGACGGCGTTTATTTGCTGCCAGCCTGTACGCAATTTGAAACCTATGGTTCCGTCACCGCTTCGAATCGGTCGCTTCAATGGCGCGAAAAAGTCATTGAACCCCTGTTCGAATCATTGCCTGATCACACCATCTTTTACAAATTCGCGAAGAAATTTGGATTCGCCGATCAATATTGTAAAAATATTGCAGTAACCGACGATGAACCTTTGGTGGAGGATATTACCCGGGAATTCAACCAGGGTATGTGGACCATCGGCTATACCGGCCAAAGTCCGGAAAGGATGAAACTGCATATGCAGAACAAGCACACCTTCAACACCACTACTCTGAAAGCGGAAGGCGGGCCGGTTGATGGCGAATACTACGGCATGCCCTGGCCCTGCTGGGGAACCGCCGGGATGGGTCACCCGGGTACGCCAGTGTTGTACGACACCAGCAAGACCATAGCAGAGGGCGGTTTGTGTTTTCGCGCACGGTTCGGGGTTGAGCATGAAGGCAACAATATTCTGGCCGAAGGTTCCTGGCCGAAGGGTTCGGAAATTCGCGATGGATATCCAGAATTTACCCATACATTATTAAAAAACCTGGGCTGGTGGGATGATTTGACCGCTGAAGAAAAGACCGCGGCGGAAGGCAAGAACTGGAAAACCGACTTGTCCGGCGGCATCCAGCGGGTCGCGATCAAACATAATTGTGCGCCATTCGGAAATGCCAAAGCCAGAGCCATTGTCTGGACTTTCCCGGACCGCGTCCCCATTCACCGGGAACCGCTGTATACCCCGGACCGGGAACTGGCGGCCAGGTATCCAACTTATGAAGACCGTAAACGTTTCTATCGGCTGCCCACCCGGTATGGTTCAATTCAGGCCCAGGATTTTTCCCGGGACTACCCCATCATTTTCACCAGCGGACGGCTGGTTGAATACGAAGGCGGCGGCGAGGAATCCCGCTCGAATCCGTGGCTGGCGGAACTGCAGCAGGACATGTTCTGCGAAATCAATCCAAAAGATGCCAATGACAACGGTGTCAGAGATGGTCAAATGGTCTGGGTGGAAAGCCCGGAAGGCGCCAGGATTAAGGTGAAAGCGATGGTCACCAATCGCGTCGCCCCCGGGGTGCTGTTTACGCCATTTCACTTCGGTGGATGGTATGACGGCCAGGACCTGGTGGACAAGTATCCAGAGGGTACCGCTCCGTATGTCCGAGGTGAGGCCTGTAACACAGCCTTCACCTACGGATATGATTCCGTAACTCAGATGCAAGAGTCCAAAGTGTCTCTTTGTCGCGTCAAAATCGCTTAAGGCCGGAGGAAATAATCATGGCTAGAATGAAATTCCTGTGTGATGCTGAACGCTGCATCGAATGTAATGGTTGTGTCACCGCGTGCAAAAACGAGCATGAAGTGCCCTGGGGTGTTAACCGGCGGCGTGTCATCACCCTGGGCGATGGCGAAACCGGGGAGAAATCAATCTCGGTTGCCTGTATGCACTGCACCGATGCGCCTTGTGCTGCGGTTTGCCCGGTGGATTGCTTCTACACCACCGATGATGGCATTGTGCTGCACGACAAAGATCTTTGTATCGGCTGCGGTTATTGTTTCTATGCCTGCCCGTTTGGTGCGCCGCAATACCCGCAACAGGAAGCCTTTGGCGTGCGCGGCAAGATGGACAAATGCACTTTCTGTGCAGGCGGCCCCACTGCCGATAACTCCGCAGAAGAAATGGAGAAATACGGTCGCAACCGGGTTGCAGAGGGCAAATTACCATTATGCGCAGAAATGTGCTCCACCAAGGCGCTTATTGCCGGCGATGGTGACATGGTTTCCGATATTTACCGCGAGCGCATTCTGAAGCGCGGTGGACGCCCACAGACCTGGGGCTGGGAAACCGCCTACAACAAAACCAGCTAGTGGTCCATGGTGGGGCCTGATTACCACGGGCCTCACCTCATTTCGTGATTACCGTTGCAACGATAAATAAAGCGAACAGCGATGAAAACACTAAAAAATATATTTTCACTGATTAGCGTATTCACCCTGATGCTCGCATTATCGGGTTGCCTGGAATCTACTGATGTTACGTTCCATGAACCAGGCGTATATCAAGGTTTCACAGACCCATTGATTGGCAACAGTGATGCCGCTGCACTTCAGTCCCGCTTCAAGGGACAAATGGACCGGTAGCGATCACATCAAGCAATCCTGGAGAATTATCCATGGTAGATAGAAGCACAAAAAATATAAACTCTCTTGGCCAGAAAAAGACGCGCGGTCGAGTACGGGCCATGACCTGGACATTCCTGTTTATAGTCATCAGCGCCATGGTATTACCTGCCGCAACCTATTTTATATCCGGCGACACCGCCCTCGCCCAAGTCAGTAATGATGAAAACCAGCGGGCAAATTTCTGGCGCGCAGTGCGTCAGGGAGAGGCGGGCTACAGCGCGGTGTCGGGCGCGGAGAGCGGTGTATTCATCAATAATGGCGGCCAGAACTGGCGGCAAATGAGAAATGGAATCATTGCCAACTACGGCGGCTGGGCAATTATCATTGCCCTGGCCAGTATTGCATTGTTCTATTTGATTCGCGGCAGAATTAAATTGAGCGCACAAGCCTCTGGACTGACCGTGCCAAGGTGGGCGCTTTGGGAAAGAGTCATGCACTGGTATACCGCTGTGCTGTTTATAATACTGGCAGTTACCGGGCTCAGTATGCTATTCGGCCGGGTGGTACTCATACCGTTACTGGGAGCGAAAGGATTCTCAATGTGGGCCATTTTTTCAATAAACGCACACAATGTTGTGGGGCCATTCTTCTCCATCGGCGTATTTGCAATGTTATTGTTCTGGGTTAAAAATAACATCCCGAACGCGCTGGACATTAAATGGCTGGGCGCTGGAGGCGGTATTATCGGTAGCGCCCACCCCAGCGCCGGCAAAGCCAACGGCGGCGAAAAAATCTGGTACTGGATAGTGATTCTGGTTGGACTGCTCGCAGTATGCGGCACGGGTTTCGCCCTGATCGGCTGGGCTGCACAATTCGGGTTGGGCGATACCACCCGCGCGACCATGCAGACCATGCACCAGGTTCATGCTATTGCTGCAATCGTCTGGATTGTCGTATTCTTCGGGCATGTTTATATCGGCACAATCGGTACTGAAGGAGCGCTGGAAGGTATGGCCACAGGCAGAGTCAGTGTGGAATGGGCCAGAGAACATCACGACTTGTGGTACGAGGAGGTAAAAGCCCATGCCGGCAGCCCAACCGACAGAGCAAATCCTGAAGCCCCCGATGGTGCCAGAACTTCGACCTCCTGAATCAGGTTGTAAACCCGAAAACCCCCGGTAGTTTTGCCAGGGGTTTTTTAATGCAGCATGGATAAATTTCCCCAACCCATCGCCAATGGCATGCGCAATAATGGCGCGATGACCACTTGCGTACCGGTGCAGTTTGATAACGGAATCTGGGAGTCGGCGGTTTTTTTTGAGGTCGGCGGCAAGGAATGCAAAGCCGATCGGCGCTTACTGCGGCGCACAAAAACCACACTTCCGGTAACCGTGGAAACCGACCTGATCAGCCATGCCAACGGCAGTATTGTGATGCTGCGATTCGAAGTCGCTACCCGGCATGAAAATCCGCTGGTCGGCGAAGTGTTGTTGGTTCCCGGACTCGGCGACACGCAGTTCGACACGTTGCAATATCTGACAGAGCAAAAACAAATTCGCTGGTATTTCGGCGACGCCGCCTACGACGTCATCCATTCCCAGCAAACGACGTTATTTGATCATGAACGACAGGGCTATACGGACTTGCTTCAGGATGCGGTGAACCATGATGCCGTGCTCAGGTTAACCGGAAAATACAATGCGGCCAGCGCCATTGATGAAGTGTGCAGTAATTACGCATTCCGATGAAGAGACCGGGCAAATCGAAAACTGTAAAGGCGCTTCAACGCCAGATAATGACATTCGGATTATTTATATCCATTGCAATTTCCAATCCGGCCTGGTGCGCAGAAAATGAATTCCAAAATGCGGTGCGCACCAGCAACCTGGAAAATATCAGCCGACTGATCGATTTCACCGAAGACGTTGATCTCAGAGGAACCAATGGTAAAACTGCTTTAATGATCGCGGCCAAAGCGGGCGATGCCGGACTGGCAAAAAAACTGCTCCAGGCTGGGGCCGATTCCCGGGCGGTTAATATCAATGGCGGCACACCGGTAATGTTCGCGGCAATCAATGGTGATGTCGAAACCATTATCCTGCTTATCGACTCGGGTGCAGATGTGAACCTGCGCGGCCGCAATGGCTGGAGCGCATTGATGATCGCCGCGGCCAAAGGGCATGTTGGCGCTACCCGCCGTATTGTTGATGCTGGCGCAGATATAAACACCACAGATATTTACCTGTGGACACCCCTGCACAGAGCCGCCTATGAAAACCGGGTGGAAGTGGTGAAGTTATTGCTTGAAAGCCAGGTAATCGATATACAGCATCGCGACGAGCATGGCGCAACTGCACTTCACCACGCCGCGTTAAACGGCAATACAGAAATTGTCAATATGCTGATGCTAAAAGGAATTGATCCCGGCAATACGGATTTCTCCGGCAGAACACCGGCTATGTATGCCAAAGACAGCGGCCACCAGAAACTGGCCCGATTACTGGAAAAGGCACAGTAGCCCCCTGGTATTGCCATGGCAAAAACCGCGCCTGAACTCCCTGCTGCCTACCGATTGATACACTATGCGGAGATTGAAGACCTGCGTGCCCGGGCGATCAAACTGGCCGAGGCGGGTGCGGAAGAGGGAACCTTGATTTGGGCATCATCCCAGACAAATGCCCGAGGCAGATTGAATCAAAAATGGCATTGTAACGACGGCGATTTACACTGCACCGTGATTCTTCGCCCGGATTTTTCAGCAGAAAAATATCCCGAAGTCATGATTGTGGCCGCAGTGAGTATGGCGCAGGCACTGGCCACACATTTATCGGCCATGACCGCCCTGGGTTTTCGCTGGCCAAATGACATCACTATCGCCGGGCATAAAGTCGCATCTATCTGGGTCAATGCCAATCGGGATCAAACATCACCCTGGTTAGCCATTACCATCTCGGTTAATATTGAAAACTCCCTGGAAGACTTTTCTATTGCGGCGATCAGTATCAAAGAAGCCGAGGGCGATACCGACCTCAATAGTCGACTGCTGCTTGAAACCTATGCCAGACAGTTTATAACCCGGATCAACCATTGGTCGGAACGTGGAATGGAAATGATTTTGCAACAGTGGCGGGCGCGCATTGAAGGCATCGGCGCGGAGAAAGTTATCAGGCTGGCGGATGGCGAAATTGTCGGGATAATGGAAAAAATAAACAAGAACGGCGGGGTTATCATGAAATTGATTGATCATTCCCTGCATACGGTCAGCCTGGCTGATTTTATCGAGATCACGGAATCAGGCGAACCCGGGATATGAAAGCTAACCCGATAAACCGAAGAATTTTTTTCAAAACCTGTCTGTCTACGGCGGCCATGGTAGCCGCCAACCCGAACTTGCTCGCACAATCGAACCTGGCCGTGAAAGAGTATGCTCCCGCCCTGCTGGTAAACGAAAATGAAGCGCCGCTAACCAGTAAATCCCTGCGCAGCAATAATTATTATATTTTTCACTATCCTTTTTATACCACGCCGTGTTTTCTGATCAACCTCGACTCCCCGGCTCCCCGGACCCAATACCTTAAGACGGAAGACCGCGATACATATCAATGGCCCGGCGGGGTTGGGCCGGATAAAACACTGGTTGCGTTCTCGGCAATTTGTGCCCACAAGTTAAGTTACGCTACAAGGACAACCAGTTTTATAAACTTCCGGCCGGAAGAAATCAGTTTTGTCGGAAGCGACCAAAAAACCAAAAAGCAGCATCAACTTATTTATTGTTGTTCGGAACGCAGCGTATATGACCCGGCCAAAGGCGCAAAAGTGCTCGGTGGACCGGCACCCCAGCCGCTAACCGCGATCATTATCAAGCATGACTCCTGCACTGATTACTACTATGCAACCGCCACACTCGGTGCAGAATTATTCGATCAGTTTTTCCATAAATTCGGATTTCGACTGACTCTGGATAACCGCCATAAGGATATTCGCCAGCCGGTAGAAAATTCCACTATGGTCTACACGGCAGAACGATACACATCCCATCCGGTTCGTTGTTGAACCGAACATAATAATCCTGATATGTACACTGGCGGTTCGTGTATTTTCATCCCTCACGTCAAGCCGGTACGCGCATTAAACTCTTCTATCAGCGCATCAATCTCTTGCGCTTTGCCGGGGATATCATTCCAGTAACCATGGTCAAACCACTGCGCCTGGATCTCGTCACAGGTTTTTCCCTGCTGCTCCACCCAGGTGTAGTATTTAAGATTATGCACCCGTTTGCGCTGGTAATAATCCAACTCCAAAACGTGATCGATAGTCGTTCCAAGCAGATAACGGTGATAAGCGGCCACCGCATCAGCGGCATTGAACTCTCCGTGCTCCATGGTTAATTCGGACAATCGACTGTGATACATGTCCATGGAATCCGTCAACACCGTAGCGACAACATCATTTTCGCCAAGCTCATAATACTTTGCAAACTTGATAGCAGCCAGTAAGTTCGCCACCCCCGAGATACCCATCAGCGGCAACTGGTTGATTAATGCTGCGGATACGCCTTGCCGCGCCAAACAAGCCTGACCGGCCGGTTCGTTAAATAATCTGATCAGATTTACCGGCGCCTGGTCATCAATCGCGATAACCATGTCGGTGTTTTTAACATTGTGAATCCAGGGAATATGTTTGTCGCCGATGCCCTCGATTCGATGCTCGCCAAAGCCATTGTTTAGAATTGTTGGGCATTGCAGCGCCTCACTGGCGGCAATTTTGCTGCCCGGGTACTGCTTTTTCAAGTAGTCCCCAGCGGCAATGGTTCCGGCGGAACCCGTGGCCACAACCAACCCGCGATACACGTCATCGGCTCGCATACTTTGCGCAAGCATTTCCTCCATAGCTGGCCCGGTCACCTCGTGGTGCCACAAATAATTGCCCGGCTGGTCAAACTGATTGAAAATCGATAATGCCTGACCAGATTGACGCAATTCCCGGCATTTATCGAAGATTTCCTTGACATTACTTTCGCTGCCTTTGGTTCTGATAATTTCTCCCGCAACTTTTTCCAGCCATTGGAAGCGCTCTTTGCTCATACCTTCGGGTAATATCGCAATGGACTCGCAGCCCAACAGGGCTGAGTCGTAGGCACCGCCGCGGCAATAATTTCCGGTGGAAGGCCAGACCGCTTTCTCGGTTGTGGGATCGAATTGCCCAGTCACAAGGGACGGCACAAGACAACCAAATGCTGCGCCGACTTTATGCGTACCGGTGGGAAACCATTTACCCACAATGGCGACAATTCGCGCCTCAATTCCAGTCAGCACTTTTGGAAACTCCACATAATTAACACCCGCATACCCGCCACCCTGGCCCAGCGGCTGGTTGTGCCAATTGATACGGAATAAATTGATCGGTTCAATATCCCACAAACCCACATGCCGCAGTTTGTCTTTTACCACGCACGGAATAAGGTCAGGTCTGCGCTGCTGCCTGAACGTGGGAATGATTATGTTTCTTTCTTTAGCGCGCCTGACGACTCGCTCCAGCACGTCATTTTTTACGGTTAAGTCGATCATTGTGTATATAGGATTGGGGTGGCATTAATTTAGTTGTGTATATCCTCTGGAGACATCACCCCGCCAGTGTATCTGCACAGCGCTTCATCAGCTCAATGACCAGTTCCATAGTGCATATTATTGGGCATCAGCGGACGCATTATATATCAACAGATGGCCCGGCAAGCCCACTTGAATCTTCAAAGAACCTTTGCGCCTGAATCCAACTTCACTTTTAGCGAATTTCTGTTTTATAGGTGAATCGGTCAGGCCGCCCTCTGGTTACCCGGTATTCTATGATCCGATCATTGGTTGCGTGAGTAGTTCGATATAACACCACCAGCGGATCGCCTTCCTGAATACTCAGCCTTTTAGCGGTGGGCACATCTGCAATGTCAACAGTCAGCGTTTCTTCGGCGCGCACCACATGGACACCAAATTTTTCTTCAATGATGGCATAGAGTAAATCCGGTATATGCAGATCTTCGTCTTCAAGACCAGCAACTATGTCTGCGCGCCACCAGCACTTTTCAACCAGCACGGGTTGTTCATGGTCGTCATAGCCGACACGCTCTATGTATATCAGGGGTGTGCCGATGGAGGTTTTCAGGTGTCGGCAAATATCGGCCGTGCCCAGTATGCGTTCACGAATCGGCGTGCGTTTATGTATCCGGGCCGCTTCTCCAGATGCCGTGCCATAAGAAAAAAACCGGAATAAACTATTGTCAAAATCCACCCTGGAAACATAGGTTCCCTTGCCCTGATGCCGATACAACAATTTCTCCTGCTCCAGCAAGTCGATAGCTTTCCTTACGGTACCAATACTGACATTCAGGCTTTCCGACAATTGCGATTCAGATGGAATCAGGTCACCGGGGACTAACTCGCCAGCGTTTATACGCTGATGTATAAACTGCTGGACGACTTTATAAAGCGGCTTGTCTACCATATTTCACCCGTAAAAATATATAATTTATTTCACTAATGCAGACTTGCATTCGGCCAGCACATAATCTAGCATATCAACTCATATATAGGAGTTGACAGGATTGTAAATGTACTGGTGTACAAATATTCTTTCCTGAACCAGAAACCACATACCATTACGCGCATAAACCCGGAACCCGGCAGTGGAATTCCTGAACTACTTCCAGAATGTATTTACGGTATATCACATAGCCTTGCTGGCCGGCGGCACTCTGGCCGGTTTGATACTGGGTGCGCTGCCCGGGCTCAGCCCAACCATGGCGGTAGCGTTGATGATTCCGTTTACTTTCCACATGCAGCCGGCTGCGGGATTAATTCTACTCGGCGCGATGTATACCGCTACCGTGGCAGGCGGCGCTATCAGTGCCATTCTGGTCAACGTGCCTGGCGCACCGGCCAACATTGCCACCGCACTGGACGGGCACCCGCTTGCCAAACAGGGGCGTGCGGCTGAAGCATTACACTACTGTTTTACCAGTTCGTTTATCGGCGGCATTACCGGCATCCTGGTTCTGATATTTTTTACCCCTCCCCTGGCCGATTTGGCACTGAAATTTGGTCCGACTGAATTATTCTGGATTGCAATCCTCGGCATCACCATCATCGGCACCATCGGCAGTGAATCGGTAGTTAAAGGTCTATTCGCCGGATTGTTTGGTTTGGCGCTCTCTACAATCGGCGACAATCCGATGCTGGGCGAGGATCGTTTCGTTTTCAGTGAACACTTGGAAAGCGGTATTCACATCGTTACCGCATTAATAGGTTTGTTTGCCGTACCCCAGGTATTCTCATTACTCGAACAGGCCATGCAGGATAGCAATGCAACGCTGCATGCCCTTGGAAGCTCCCGATTGGCGGCCTCACTCAAATACAGTCTTTGCAGATTCAGGGCACTGGGTATCGGTTCACTGGTCGGAGTTGTTGTCGGCGTTATTCCGGGCGCTGGCGGCCAGATAGCCGGCCTGGTGGCCTACGATCAGGTCAAGAAAACGAGCAAAGATCCTGGCAAATACGGCCAGGGAGAACCTGATGGCATTATCACCGCTGAATCTGCCAACAACGCCATGGTCGGGCCGTCTCTTGTGCCATTATTAACCCTGAGCATACCCGGAAGCCCGACTGCAGCGGTTTTACTGGGCGGCTTGTTAATCCATGGCCTGTTTCCAGGCCCGGACCTGTTCACCGTGCATGGAGAAGTGACCTGGACATTTATTAATTCGCTTTTGGTCGCCCAGGTGTTCATGTTGATTTTCGGATTAATGCTAAGCCAGCACAGCGGCTGGATCATGCGGGTACCCGGTCACTACATGGCGGCGGTAATACTGGTATTGGCAGTATTTGGCACATACAGCATTCAATCAAGCTATTCCGATGTACTGATTATGTTCACCCTTGGATTGATCATGTTCTTTGGCAGCAAGTTGGGATTCGGACCGGCGCCATTAGTGTTGGGAATAATTCTGGGCCCTATAGCAGAAGACAACTTCCTGCAAGGCAAACTGATCGGACAAAGCAGTGGCAGCGCATTGGAATATTTTACTTCTGGACCGATAAATTTAACCTTGATTGCGATTTGTATTGGTTCCATCGCTTACAGCCTTTATTCCGGTTCAAAGGCAAAGCGTCGGCAGCACAAAACCGCGAATGGAGCGCATGATGATTTATAAAACAGTGATGCGTACAACACAGGGCGGGGCAGCATTTTTTGCATTGCTGCTCGGCATCATTTTTACCGCGTCTGCGTATTGGAATACGGATGCCGAGGTCTATTTATTTCCACGCATCGCCGCAGGGTTAATGCTGCTCCTGGGGCTGATTCAGTTTATAGGTTTATTGCTTGACAGCCGCCGTCCGGGTTCACAAACCGTTGCCACTGGAAAGATAAACTGGCGTGCATTGCTGCCGGGAATTGCGGTTGGAGCGGTCTACGTTATGGTGATGGAACAACTCGGGTTTTATGTGAGTTCATTTGCGGCATTCGTCATGATTGTTTCGATTTACGGCAAACGCAGCGCGTTCAATCCCAGAGCCTTCGCCCGCAAAGCATTGATCGGTTTGGTTTTCACCCTGATTCTGTATCTACTGTTCTGGAAACTATTGAATGTTCGAACGCCTACCGGACTGCTGTTTTGAATATTTTCCAATTTTTTTGCTGTCGTCACCGCATACGCGGCGTATCATTCAACCAAACACCTCAAACGAGGTTAATTCACCATATTCCGGGAGGAAGAAAATGCACATAAAAAACTTGAACTACCTGGCGATAAGCCTGGCAGCCACCGCAATGATCTTCGGCGCAGCATCCACTGCCAGCGCTGAAGAATATCCAAATCGCCCAATCGGCGTGATGGTTGCGTACAACCCAGGCGGCGCCACAGATTTTCAGGCGCGCATCGCAACATTGGCCTCGGACAAGCGTGACAGCGAAACCCAGAAACCTTTATCGATTGGCGCGCCCATTTATGTAACCAACAAACCCGGCGCGGGTGGCCGTAAAGGCTGGAACTGGTTTGCAGAAAAAGCACCCGCCGACGGCTATATGCTGGCGGCGTATAATGTTCCGCACTTTATTGCGCAATCCATCGTATTTGACACCAAATACAACATTAACAATCTGGAACCAGTTGGCAATTGGGGCGCGGACCCCGCTGTACTGATTACCGGCAAGGACAGCCAGTTTAATTCTGCACAGGAATTAGTGGACTATGCGCAGGCCAATCCTGGCGCGGTAACCATTAGCGGTGCCGGCAAATATGTCGGGCACCACATTGCCCACTTACAGTTGGTCAAAGCCACTGGTGCCGAGATGACATACGTGCCTGGTGCTGGTGGCGTGGGCGCACTCAAGCTGGTCAAAGGCGGACAAGTCATAGCCGGGTTTAATAATCTATCTGATTCGGCCAGAGCGGCCGGCGATATTAAAATCCTGGCTGTGGCCGATATGGAAAGACACGCATTTTTACCGGATGTACCAACATTCATAGAGCTTGGAATTGACGTTGACAACGCAAGCGTTAATTTCCGTGGACTAATGGTTCCTAAAGGAGCGGATCAGAGCATCATTGACTTCCTGGCAGAAAAAGTGCCCGTGATGTTCAACGACAAGAAAACCCTGGGCAAGATGAAACAAACCAACTCTCCGGTTCGAATCATGAATCGTGACGAAGTATTGGTAATGTGGCAGGAACGTCAAACTGCATTGAACGAGTTACTGGCTGGATTAAAAGCAGACTGAGTCTTTATTATTATTGTCCTTTTGACATCGTCAGGTCTGTCTGGCCTGACGATACGTTTTTTTATTTATTTTAAATGTCTGATTCCCTAACCAAACAGGAAAATCAGCCAGTCGCCTCGCTACACCATAAAATCGATGCGATAATCCACAGCGCACGCGCTGCACAGTGCAGATATGAAGCTTATGACCAGGCAGCAGTGGATGAAGTAGTGACTGCCGTGGGCTGGGCGGTGGTTCAACCGGACAACAACCAGGCGCTTTCACGTCTGGCGGTGGCAGATACCGGCCTTGGGAATATTGCCGACAAGTTTACTAAAAACCGGAGAAAAACAATCGGCCTGCTGCGGGATTTACAGCACGCCAAATCAGTCGGTGTCATCGCCGAGTATGCTGATAAAGGGCTGATTGAGATCGCCCGGCCGGTGGGCGTTGTCGGCGCCATCGTGCCATCTACCAATCCTGTGGCCACCCCGGCCAATAAAGTAATCAACGCACTAAAAGGACGCAACGCGGTGATACTTGCGCCATCACCAAAAGGCGAACGTACCTGTGCACGGCTTATTGAATTGATGCAAGTGGAGCTGGAACGTGTGGGTGCGCCCATTGACCTGGTGCAAAAACTGCCCTCCCCGGTGAGCAAAGCTGCCACCCGGCATCTGATGCAGAACGTGGATTTAATCGTAGCAACAGGTTCACAAAATAATGTACGCAGCGCATATGCGAGCGGTACACCCGCGGTGGGCGTAGGCGCTGGCAATGTTGTTTCCATCATCGATGAAACTGCGAACGTAGAAGCGGCGGCACAGAAAATAGTAACATCAAAATCTTTTGACAACGCCACCAGTTGTTCCTCCGAAAACAATCTGGTCGTAGTTGAACAAAATTATGATGCTACGGTATCCGCCTTGATTCGCCATGGCGCCATGTTACTCAGCCGGCAGGATCAATCCAGACTGCAACAAGTCCTGTGGCAGCAGGGCCGCCTTAACCAGGGGCTGATTGCCCGCCGGGCATCAGAAATTGTGCGGCTGGCCGGCCTTGATGCAAATGCCGATGAACATACCCGAATCATCATTGTTGAAGAAAAGGGTACAGGAGCGGAGCACCCGTTTTCTGGAGAAAAACTTTGTCCGGTTTTGACTTTATATCGGGCTGCGGACTTTCAGCGGGCGAAACAGACAGCCAGAGACATCCTGAATTTTCAGGGAAAAGGTCACTCGCTTTCGCTGCACAGCGAAAATACCCAACGGGCTATGGATCTGGGTCTGACCATGCCGGTTTGCCGGGTCATCGTCAACCAGATACATTGTTATGCCACCGGGGGCAGCTTCGACAACGGCCTGCCTTTTTCCCTGTCCATGGGTTGCGGCACCTGGGGGAAAAACAGTATTTCCGATAACATGAACTATCGGCATTACCTGAACACCACACGCATCGCCTATCCTATCGATAGCGATGAACCTGGCGAACCGGACCTGTTCGGCGACTACTGGCAGCGCTACGATATATCACCATCCAGGGGTTGATCGTTGGCTGATTTTTCCCCTGGCAGCACGCTTCGCGAACTCGTTGACCAACGCGCCGGCGCAAACCGCGATAACAGATTTTTGATTTCAGCCGAGACCCGAACGGATATCACCTTCGGCCAACTGCAACGCCATGCCCGGGTCATCGAGAACTATTTGAATCAAATCGGCATCCCGCGAGGCGCCACCGCCGCATTCATGCTGGACAATGGCTGCTGGACTGCCGTATTGATGCTGGGGATTATGTACGCCGGTCGGGTTGTGCTGCCTCTCAACGTTGTGGCCGGGTCGGATCAACTGGAATTCATTATCCATCACTCCGACTTGAAGGTGATTTTTTGCTCCAGCCATTACCGGGACGAATTTTCAGACCTGCTGGGCAGAATCAACCCATCCGTCCGCCTGATTGAATGCAGCGAAAATGACGGCCCGGCGGCAATAAACGCATACAGGCCAGAGGCAATAAACCGCAACAATACCATTGATGGAAACAGCACTGCGCTAATGATTTATACCTCGGGCACCACGGGCAGACCGAAAGGAGTGCTGTTATCGCATAAAAATATCATTGCCGGGGGCAGAAACACGGTGCAGGCGCATCGGTTAACCGCCTGCGACCGTGGATTATGTATATTGCCGCTGTATCACATCAATGCAGAAATGGTCTCAATCATGTCCCCCCTGGTGAGCGGCGGCAGCGTGGTCATCAGCCGTCGGCTCAGCATCACGCATTTCTGGAACTGGATTGTTGACCACCACTGCACCTGGTTCAGCGCAGTGCCTACCATCTTTGCCTACCTGATCGAACGGCGGCAAAGCGGTTCACAACCCAGCCCGGATAAAGGCCAATTGCGCAAACAACTGCGATTCGCCCGCTCGGCTTCAGCCGCCCTGCCCCCGGCAACCCATGAAACCTTTGAATCGCTGTTTAGTGTGCCGATTATTGAAACCATGGGCATCAGCGAATGCGCCGGTCAAATCCTCTCGAATCCAATAGATCGACGACAGTGCAAAGTGGGTTCGCCCGGGATTCCCTTCGGTAATGAAATTCGCATTGTCGATATAAATCAAAACGAGTTGGGCGCTGGCCGGCAAGGCGAAATCGCGGTGCGCGGCGACAATGTGATGCAGGGCTATTACAAGAACCCGGGTGAATCGGGAAAAGCGCTGGACAAAGCGGGCTGGTTCTACACCGGCGATTTGGGCTATAAAGATAAAGACGGTTTCGTATTTGTAACCGGGCGGCTTAAAGAACTGATTATCAAAGGCGGTGAAAATATCGCGCCGCGTGAAATCGATGATGTACTCTACCGCCATCCCAGTGTATTGGAAGCAGCCGCATTTGGCGTGTCTGATAAAATCTATGGGCAGGAAGTAATGGCTGCGGTATCGCTAAAACCGAATATGACCTGCGATGAGTCCACTTTACTTGGGCACTGCGCCAGGCTGCTTGGCACGGTAAAATCCCCCAGGCAAATCTGCATACTGGACGATTTACCCAAAGGCCCTTCAGGAAAAATTCAACGGCTGAAATTACAAACGCTGTTGGAAAAAAGAGGGTCGCACAATCTTTAGGAAAGAAAATACAGCATCAGCGGCAAAGTCACCATCGCGGCCACTGTCTGGAAGGTAATAATCGCGGCCACCATGTCGGCGTCACCGCCCATTTGCCTGGCCATTATATAAGCAGTTCCGGCGGTGGGCGCCGCACCACAAACCACCGCAACCTCTCGCGACAACCCGCTAACCATCAATACATCACATGCCAACACAATCATCAATGGCATAACAATTAACTTCAGGATGGATGAAAGCACCACTGTGGTGCGCACTTTTTTCAGCGCAGCAAATTTCAAACCCGCTCCCACCGCCATTAACGCCAACCCCAGCGCACTCCCACCAATCAACTCCAGCGTAGTTGTAAAAACACTGCCAATCTGCCAGCCGAGCAGATTCATCCCGATTCCGATCGAGATCGACACCAGCATGGGGTTGCGAATCAGTTGAATCATCAATCGCCCGAAAGAAAAATCCGCCGCCTTGTTTTGCTCCGACACACCATAAACAGATAACACAACAACATTCACAATCTGCAAAACCGGCACCATGACCGCGAAACTGAACGCGCCCAGGATTAAACCCGGTTCGCCGTACAGCGCTTGAATAATCGCTAATGCCGCAAATCCGTTCCAGCGGCTTGTGCCCTGAAAAAAGCTGGTAAACCCCGGGCCGGTTAATCCAATAAGCCGATTCAGCACAGGCCGCAAAATGAACAAAAGGATGATCATTGATGTGACCGCAATCAACAATGCCGCGGCCAAACCGTGCAGGGGCACAACCGCAAGGTCAGCCCGGGAAAGTGTGCGAATAATTAACAGCGGAAACAAAAGATACCAGCACAACGGATCCAGAGCAGGCCAGATGGATTTCGGCAAATAACCAATTCGGCGGATCAAAAAGCCAATGGCGACTACCAGAAATATCGGCATCAGCGCGTTAATTGAATTCAGCATGGGGTGTTTATTTAACGATGTTAATGAATCAGGTTTATACACCAGTATAAATAATCTTTCTCGCCGGGTTTAATCAGCACAGCGTATTACGCCCGGTCGCTTCACGACCATATTTTAATTTCCCGGTAAACGGGAATTACGGTTGCGCTTTCGCCCAGTGTTTACAATGGATAAAGTTCAGCGAGTTTTTCATCGATAATGGGCAGCTGATGCCCCTTGATGATCAGCGTAGAGCACGTCAGCAGATTGTTTTCAATTTTTTCAGGTTGCAACCCACTTGAACCCGTTGTATTGAGACCCCGGACCTGGCGCGGATGATTGCGCACCGACAGGCCCGTTGCATTACATCTAAAACTGTTTGGCTATTTTATCGAACGCGGCCATGAGCAAACTGGTGGTAATGTCATTTAGTGGTTCGGGGTGGGATGCCAGTCTTGCGATGACCACGCACCGGGCGGGATTGATGTAAAGCAACTGACCGTGAATGCCCCGGGCGCATATTTCGCCTTCGCTGTTTTGAATTTGATACCACTGGTTTCGGTATGTGTAATTCGGCAATTTCTGTTTGTAGTTTCCCCGGTCCCAGACGGATTGATCGCCATGGTTACAGGTGTCTTCAATCCACTTTACCGGCACAACCCGTTGTCCATTGGCTTTGCCGTTATCCAAAAAAAGTTGTCCGAGGCGGGTCAGATCCTCAATGCCGATGCAAATACCGCCAGCACCCCGTGGCGCGCCGAAGCGTTCCAGGGTGATGTAACCCGACATGGTGGCTGCCATGGGCTGCCACAGGTATTTTGCAAATAAATTTGCCAATGTCTCGCCTGCGGCACGCTCAAGGAGTAGCCCGAGCAAGTCGGAATTTGGCGAACGATAAAGAAACGCCCTGCCATGTTCGTCCGCGGACCGGGGAAGTGAGTACAAAAATGTTTCCAGGCCAGGGCCGGGAGCGTTTTGGTCTACAGGATTCCATGCCGTCGCCTTTCGGTATTGAATATATTCGCTGTGCGGGTCGGTATAATTCTCGGCAAAATCCAGCGCCACGGTCATATCCAGCAAATGTCGAATCCGACAACCGCCGTAGACGCCTGCTTTAGCGCCCGGCAGGTAATCGACAATCGGCGCTTCGCTATGGATCACGCCCTGCCCTTCAAGAATGCCGGCCAGCATGGCCGTTATGGATTTGCTGATTGAAAAAACAATGTGTGGATTGCCCGGATCAAAGTGCGCGGCATTCCAACGATATACAATTTTTGCTTTATGCAGCACCAGCAACCCGTCTGAATAACTTTGTCGAAGTAAATCATCCAGGCCGCAACATCCGGTCGGGCATTGAAAATCCAATTTGCTGAAATCCTGTAAATCAGCAACCAGCGGCTGGCTGGCTGTCGCCTGGATGGGCGCCGTTGGTAGAATTTCCCGAACATGCTGAAAAGCCCAGGCGCTGTGCGGCCGGTGTCGCCAGTTGGAAATATCGGTATCAAGTGGCCGGTTCACGAAAGTCGCGGCGCTATAGTCGGGGGCGGTTTTGGGCATCGGTGTACCACTGTCCCACAGCGGTTTCAAACGCCATAGCACCCTGAAACACCACCTTGTCCTGATAACTTGGGCCGACCAGTTGAATGCCCGTGGGTACGTTATCTCTGGTTCGGCCTGATGGCATACTGATGACCGGGCAGCGGCTCAGCATGTTAAAAGGCAGTGTCAATACCCAGCCAAGCAGCGGATCAACCGACTTGCCGTTGATAAAAATCCTGTCCCGGGATTGGTCGTGCTCCGCCGCAACGGCGGCCAGTGCATTGGTTGGGCAAACGAACAGGTTATACTTTTGAAATAATGGGCCGAAGGTATTGTACATCTGTGCCGCCACTTTCATGCTTCGGTAAAAATCAGCCGCCGTGGATTTGCCGCCGCTAATTGCAAACTGCCGCGCGTATTCCGTGAGTAAATCCCCGTGCTTTTCATAGGCTTCAAGCATGGAAACACCGAAAATATGATCCAGATAATTCACGCCCGCTCGCACCACTTCATGCGTCCATCCCAAATCCACCTCTTCCACAGTAGCACCGAGGCTGCGAAAGACATCCAGCGCATTGCGGGTATTGTTTTGCACCTGCGTATCTATTTCAAAAATTCCAAGATCCATGGACCAGGCAATTTTCCAGCCTTTAATGGACTGGTATTTTGTCGGCAGCACCAGCCTGGGCTTAAGTGAGGCGATATCCTGGGGATGGGGTCCGCACATCACGTTTTGCAAAAGAATTGCATCGGATACGTTGCGCGCCAGCGGGCCGGTATGACAATACTGATCGAGGTTAAATGGCGGGCCTTCGGGGTTGCGCCCGTATGGGGGCTTATAGCCAATTAGCCCGGTGGCGGATGCCGGAATACGAATTGAACCGCCAATGTCAGATCCGGTAGCAATGCTGCTTGTTCCTGAGGCCAGCGAGGCGGACGCGCCGCCGGATGATCCGCCTGAAGTAAACTTCGGATTCCATGGATTGCGCGTCACCCCCCAGATCTTTGAATGGGTATAACCGGCGCAGGAGAATTCCGGGGTGGTGGTGCGGGCATGGAGAATGCCGCCCGTGCGCATAATCCGCTGGTTGTTTACCGAAGTTCGCTCGGCGATATAGTCTTTTTTGGTAAGTGAACCGCTGGAGCAGGGCATGCCTTTGACCTCGGTTTCATCCTTGATACCGACGGGCAATCCTTCCAGTGCACGGGTGCGAGCGCCTTTTGCATATTTTTCTTCGGCTTTTTTTGCCTGATCCATGGCCGCGTCAAAAAAGGTATGACTCAACGCATTTACTGTGGGCTCGGTGGCTTCCGCGCGATGGATGGTGGCCTGCATCACTTCCACGGGTGAAATTTTCTTTAGTTTAAACTGCCGAAGCATTTGGGTTGCCGGCATGTAGCATAATTCTTCATCGCTCATAAGCTGTATCCTGATCCGGGTTATAAATTAAAAAAGGGTTGATGACCGACGCCACCAACCCTTTTGCTCGCAGAGCATATGTTCTTTATTTTTGCAGCTCCGTCCAGATGGCGGTGTACATTTGCTGCGCTGCCGGTGGACAGGTCAGCGCGAAGATGCCAGCGCTTCTGAACTCTTCGGGAATGATGATTTCCGGCGCATCCTGCATATCTTCCGGCATAAACGCTTCAGAACCGGCGATGCCGTTGGCGTAGCGGGCAAATGCGGAAATCAGCGCCGCATTTTCCGGTTCCATTATGAAGTTTTGGAAAAGTTTTGCATTTTCCACATTTTTGGCGTCGGCCAGCACGGCAACGCTATCCATCCACAAGGTATACCCTTCTTTGGGATAACCATAACGCACGTCGGCATTTTTCTCCCGGGCCCGGAATGCCGCGCCATTCCAGTACAGCGAAGCGGCCATGTCCCGCCCGGCAAATTTTTCGATCACACCGTAATCCATGGATAACCATTTTGGCTTTGCTTCAATCAGTTTATCCCGGACTTTCTTTAGCAGCACTTTGTCGGTGGTGCAGAGTTCGCCGCCCATATACAGAATCGCGGTGCTGATGACGTCGCTCATTTCAGGCGCGACATTGATTTTTCCGATCAGCTCTGCGGGCGGATCAAGGAATATTGCGGAAGTGTTAATGTCGCCGGAATAAATCGAAGTATCCACTATCATACCCACCGACCCCCATTGCCACGGCGCTGTGTAGCGGCGACCCGGGTCCCACGAGGGATCATTAAATTCCGTGCTGACGTGTTTAAAATTTTCCATTTGATCGGGTCGGCTTTCCATCAACAGCCCTTTTTCTACCCAGATTGGCACATAACTTGCCGAGGGCACAACCAGGTCATAACCATGTCCGCCCGCTTCTACCTTGGCCAGGGCGGTATCATTGGAATCGTAGTCAGTGACCGTCACCTTGACGTCATAGGTTTTTTCAAATTTTTCTATTAATTCCGGGTTGGTGTAGTTACCCCAATTAAACAGATTGAGTTCTCCGGCTGCGTTTGCCGTTGCGGTTGCGACCAGCAGCGACAAGCTGGCAACGATTGATATGGTTTTTTGTTTCATGGCTTCTCCACAAATATTTATTAAGGTGCTTAATTGGAATTCTCCGGCTTGATTGGGCTAACCCTTTTTCCGGTTCAGCAGGAAAATGCCGGTCACCAGTATAACTGAAATAGCCAGAAGCGCAGTAGATATTGCGTTAATTTCCGGGGTGATGACCCGCCGCAACTGCCCCAGCATATAGGTTGGGAGGGTGTCCTGGCCCGGGGTTTTAACGAATTCGGTTATCACCACATCATCCAGGGAAATCACGAAAGCCAGCATGGCGCCGGCCAGTATGCCTGGCCACAACAACGGCAAGGTAATGCGTTTAAACGTCCGCCACGGGGTCGCGTACAAATCAGCCCCGGCCACTTCCAGCATAAGATCCATGCTTTCCAGCCGGGCACGAATGGGCAGGTAGGCAAATGGTATGCAAAAAGCGGTATGGGCAATCATCAAATAACCCACGCCCTGGTAGCCGGTGGAAACTTTTATCATGGCAAAAAATATCAGCAGCGCAACCGCAGTAACGATTTCCGGCACCATAAGCGGCTGGTTAATCATGGCGTAGATAACGGTAATGCCTTTATAGTCGGAAGTGCGGGTGGTCCCCAAAGCGGCCATTGTGGCGAGAATGGTGGAGCAGGCCGACGCGGTAACCGCAAGCACCAGGGAGCGAATCGCTGCCTGCTGAACCTGTTCATTGCCCCAGGCGGCCTCATACCATCGCCAGGAAAAACCTTCAAACAGAGCGATGTTGGAGCCGGCGTTAAATGAATACACTACCAGCACCATAATCGGCAAATACAAAACCATAAAACAGGCCATCGCAAGCATCGAAAAACCGGGCAGATGACGCACGGAGAATGGCCTGTGCCGGATTCTGTCAGCCATGCTGTCGGGGCCCGCCCTGCATACTGCGCACATAGAATATCAAGGCGATCATAACCATAACCAGCAAGGTAATGGATAACGCCGCACCCAACGGCCAGTTACGTCCCTGACCGAATTGCAGTTCGATCAGGTTGCCCAGCATGAGATTCTTGCCGCCACCCAATACACGCGGGGTGACATACGCGCCCAGCGATGGCACAAATACCAGGATGGACCCCGCCACCAGCCCGGGCTTGACCAGCGGTAAAATAACGCGGCGCAAAACCCGCATCCGGGTGGCATAAAGATCGTACCCTGCTTCGATTAAACTGAAATCCAGTTTTTCCATGGACGCATACAAAGGCAAAATCATCAATGGCAGATATACGTAGGTCATACCCGACAAAATCGCAAAATCCGTATACAGCATCTGCACCGGGGTATGGATCAATCCCAGTTTCATGAGCAAATTATTCAGAATGCCTTCGTTGCGAATCACTTCCATCATGGCGAAGGTGCGAATAAGCAAATTTGTCCAGAACGGAATGGTGACCAGAAACAGCCACATACTGCGGCGGCCAGGTGCTCTGGTGGCGATAAAATAAGCCGTCGGAAAGCCGAGTATCACCGCGAGCAAAGTCGTCAGCAAAGACAATTTGACCGAGCGCCAGAAAATGGAAATATGCGCGTCCTGTAAAGACAGGGCGTCGTCAAAAATATCTTTATGCAGAAACACCTTGAACCAGCCCTGTGTGGATGCTTTCCAAACCACGCCGCCGTAGTCGCCAGCGGTGAGGAAAGAATAAATCAGCATGATTATCAGCGGGCCGGATGCCGCTGCGGCCAAAACAATCAGGGCTGGCGTGGTGAGCAGAATATGTCGCCGCGTCTGCTGTTTGCGAGCTGTGCGCTCGATTTTCGATGCCGGCGCCATGGCATCATCCTGACGATTCGCGTCCATTTGACCTGACCTGGTGTTACTGCGCATGGCTGCCGGACACGCCCCGATTAATCCTTCAATATCTGCAATGCGTCCGGGTCGAAATCGATGCTCACCCTGGAACCGGTTGCAAACAGCGCCTGCTTTCTGCGGGTGTTTTGAATTCTGGCCATCATTGCGATGCCCGTGGGCAGTTTCAGGTGATAATGCGTATCTGTTCCGAAATAAACGATATTTTCTAACTCGCCCTGCAGCAAAGCGCGGTTGCCCGGCGATGAATGCGGCGATAAAAGTCGTATTTGCTCCGGGCGAATGGCCAGTGTCACCCTGGATTTTTCGGCCAGATCCAGATCGCTGCGCACCCGGACACACTGGCCGCCCGGCATTTCGATCGATACCCGACCGTTTTCAGCGGCCCCGACTTGCGCTGTTATAAAATTGGTGTCGCCAATAAAATCCGCAACAAATCGATCCGACGGATGGTCGTATATTTCCTGGGGCGCCCCAACCTGCAATACTCTGCCCTGATTCATGACTGCAACCCGGTCCGACATGGTCAATGCTTCTTCCTGATCATGGGTGACAAATATAAAGGTTATGCCGGTTTCGTGTTGCAGGCGCTTGAGCTCGATTTGCATTTCCTTGCGCAGCTTGTAATCCAGAGCGGAAAGCGGTTCATCCAGCAACAGCACCCTGGGCCGGGGCGCCAGCGCCCTGGCCAATGCCACCCGCTGCTGTTGTCCGCCGGAAATTTGATGCGTGCGGCGGTCGCGTAATTCTTCCATTTTTACCAGCCGCAGCATTTGATTGACCGTGGCGGCAATTTCCGCATCCGGTTTATTCTGCATCTCCAGTCCGAAACCGATATTTTCTGCCACGGTCATATGTGGAAATAATGCGTAGCTCTGAAATACGGTATTGACCGGGCGTTTGTAGGGGGGCAATTGGGAGATCTCGCTGCCATGCAGCAAAATCCGCCCCTGTGTGGGATGTTCAAACCCGGCGATGAGTCGTAACAGCGTGGTTTTTCCGCAGCCCGAAGGGCCCAGTAATGTAAAGAACTCGTTCTCATTGATGCTGACAGATACATCATCCAGGGCAACCACGCTGTCGTGGTCGCCGCCAAATATTTTGCTGACATTTCGGGTATCTATGGCGATGCGTGAATGATTCATTTTTGCTGGATTTTATTCATGTCAGATTTTAATCATGGCCAATAAATTTGTGCTGGCGTATTATTACCGAATGCACACGCTCATTCTATTGTTTCTGATTACGGTTTGTTATGCCGCATACAATCTGTTAGTAAAAATATCCGGCAGCCATATCGGGGCGACCACATCACCCATACTTGCCACAATTTGTTTGCAGGCCACAGCGCTTGTCGTTTCTATCGTCTATTTGATCTATATCACCGGGCAAACCACTGCCATCGCATTGCCCGCCAGGGCCTGCCTTTGGGCTGTGGCGGCCGGGTTGTGCATTGGTCTGGCAGAAATATCGTATTTTTATCTGTTCCGTGGCATTGGCGATGACAAACCCATGGCGGCCAGCAGCGCGATTCCATTTATAGTGGGCGGCACCATCGTTATTGCCGTGATGGTGTCAAGATTTGTGTTTAACGAATCGTTAAACACCGGACAATGGATCGGCGCAGGATTGGCATTCACCGGCATGATGGTGCTGGCGATGAGTGCTGGTTGATTTTTTATGGGTACTCACGGTTGTCTGGCGATTCGACCTTTGGTCGTCAGCCTGGATGCAGAGCGGTTTTCGAAATACACAATTAACAATCCGCTCATAATGATCAGCACACTTCCGGCAAATGACACCCAGTCCGGCCAGTCGCCCCACAGCACAAAACCAATGATCAGGGCGAACGGCAGCGAGGTGTATTCAAATGGTGCAACCACCGATGCCTGGGCGATTCGATAAGCCTGGGACATCAGATAACCGCCGCAGCCCACAATAAAACCACACAGGGCGAGCAGGCCAAAATCATCCAGAGCAGGCCACACCCAGGCGCGCAGCAGAAACTCGAAAGTCGGGTTGTCGTGATCGTTAAAGCGGCCATCCCCCACCACCAGCCCCATGGCCGAACCGATTAATATGAAAGCCACCTGAATATAAAATGTCAGCGTTCCGGCTTTATCGTGCATACCCAGTTTACGTGTGATCATCTGAATCGCTGCATAGGTCAGCGCCGCCATAATCGGCAAAACACTGGTCAGGACGAACAGGTCGGCGCCCGGTCTGAGCATAATAATCACACCGCACAACCCGATAAAGATAGCAACCCAGCTCGCCCCTGGCACCTTCTCACCCAGCACGGGTCGCGCCAACAGACAAATAAACATGGGCGAGACAAAAAACAGCGCCACCGTTTCCGCCAGCGGCATGGTTGCCAGGCCAAGAAAGAAAAACATATTGGCGCAGACCAAAAGTGTGCCGCGCAGTAAATGCAACATGGGGCGGCGTGTTTTAAGAGCGGCCAGCCCGCCTTCAAAATGCACAATACACAGCACTACGATCATTGCAAAACCGGCGCGGAACAGCATTATCTGGTGGAGCGCATAGCGCGGACTCAGCCACTTGATGATGGAATCACTCAGGGTTAAAAACACCACCGCCGCCATCAGGCAGAGAATCCCTTTGGTGTTGTTGCTGAAAGCGTCGAATAATCGCATCATTTTCACAGCGGGCCGGATGGTTGGCGGCGGATAGTGACATTGAAGTATGCACCAAAACCGCCGAGTGGCGCGGCCGCAGCGGTCGCCGTGGAATTCAGGACAATTCAGGGCGCGGTCAAGGGGATGCCATATCCTGCGCTGTCGAGAGCATCGATCAGTCGCGCAGTTTCAGCCCTGCCAATCGGCAGCAGAGGCGGCCGCAGATTACGCCATCTTTCATCCCCGTGCATCCCGGCCAGCAGCCCTTTCATTGCGGGTATGGGTGCATAGCCTCCCATCACTTTGCGTATGGCGATCATTTGATCGTTCACCTGATCCAGCTCCCCGTGCATGGCGCCCGTCACCATATCATAGACCCGGCGAATCCCGCATGGATTGATGTTACAGGTGGCAGAGATGCAGCCCATGCCGCCATGGTCGAGACCTAGCCGTAAAAATGTTTCTGAACCCGGGAACACGGCAATGTCCGGCGCGGCGGCAATGATCGCCCTGGTGTGTTCAAAATCCCCGGAACTGTCCTTATACGCCACCACCGTATCGGCGTAATCTCTGGCGAGGCGCCCCGCCAGTTCGGGCCCAAACCCGATCCCCGCCATGGATGGAATGTGATACATGCAGATTTTCAGGTCGGGATGGTTTACCGATTCGATTAATCGGGCAAAATAAGCATACAACCCGTCATCGCTGGCATTTTTATAGAAGAATGGCGGCAGGGTCATCACCGCTGCACAGCCCCGCTCTACCGCATGTCGGCACAGCGTTACCGTGTCTTCAAGATTACACAGCCCGGCCCCGAGCATGAGTGCCGCGGGATCAATACCGCCGTCAATCAAGACATCCACTGCGACCATACGCTCATTTACCGTCATGCTCAGCGCTTCCCCAGTGGTGCCAAATGGCGCGATATAATGTATGCCCCGGGCGAGCAGCCAGTGCCCATGGTCGACGTACAAGTCCGGCGCAAAACTCAAGTCGTGGTTAAATGGCGTCAAAATTGGCGCAATCACGCCGGTCATTTTACTGGTCATATTGATGGACCGCCCCAGGCAAGTATATTTCTGCATTTATATAAGTTTTAAGTATACTTCGCTGGAAACACGATTTCGAGAATCATCATCAACCCAACCAACCCTGACGCCATGGTTCATGCCGATGCCCGGGCCGATAACTGGAGTGACCTGACCCGGTTTCGGGACAAACCGGAAATCGACTACAACCGGCTGCGCAAATATCGCATGGACCGGATGAAAGCCGCATTGCGTCAAGCCGACGCCGCGATGTGCATATTGGTCAGCCCAATCAGTCTGCGCTACGCCATGGAGTATCGCAGCTATGGACTGTTCCAATCGCACATACCGTATACCTATTTGTTTATATCTGACCAGGGCCACAGCGCATTTTACAATGCCTATGACCCCGGCCAGACTATGCAGAACCTGCGTACCGGCCACGCCATAAGTTTCTTTGACGGTGGTACGGAACTCGATGAAAACGCACGAAAACTGGCCGGTGATGTGGTGGACTATTTAAGCGAAATCGGATCGGATAATCGCCGGGTTGCAGTCGAATACGTCAACCCCAGTATTACCCGGGCGCTTATGAATCGCGGGCTTGAAGTCATCGACGGCACGGTGGTATGCGAAACAGCCCGCACCATAAAATCTGCCGATGAAATCGAGTGCATGCGCTGGGCCATCGCGGTCGCGGAATACGGCATCGACAAAATGAAACAGGCGCTGCGGCCTGGGGTCACCGAGCTACAACTGTGGGCGCTTTTAAATTACACCAATCTTGCCAACAACGGTGACTGGCACGATGGTCGTATGCTGGCCTCAGGCCCGCGCATCAATCCATGGCTGCAGGAAGCATCCGCACGGAAGATTGAATCCGGCGACCTGCTGGGTTTCGATACCGATATGATTGGCCCATTCGGTTATTTCGCCGATATTTCCCGCACCATGCACTGCGGACCAGCCAAACCCACCAAGCGGCAGAAGCAGTTGTATCGATTGGCAATGGCCGAGATTGAACACAATCTGAAACTTGTCCGCCCCGGCATCACCCTGGCCAGGTTGCAGAATCAATCCTGTGACATCCCCGAAGAATTTCATAAAAACGCCTATCCATGCATTATTCATGCGGTAGGAATGTGCGATGAATACCCCAGGGTGAATCCCAAATTCCGCGGCCCGACGCCTTATGATGGCGCGCTCAAAGCGGGTATGGTGATTTGTGTGGAAAGCTATATGGGAGCAGTGGGCGAGCGGGACGGCGTAAAACTTGAGCAACAGGTTCTGGTTACGGATGACGGATATGAGATGCTGACGACTTACCCGTTTGAAGAAAATCTGCTGGATTGATTTTTAAGGCGCCTCCCCGGTCAGGCGCATCAGGTACGGGGTCGTGCTTGGGAGGAGAAAATCTCTGAACCCGGCGATCCCTTCACCTCGGGCTGCATAGACATCCGCAAGGGGCGCTGCCGTCAATCGCTGTCTTGAATATCCCCAAAACCCATTCCGACATCCAAATAAAATACTGTCCCCCACCAATAGATTGGAATAATATCCGCCCAGGCGACCTGTCGGATTATTCCGGGTCATAACCGTTTGCAACCGTTTGACAGCCGAATGGTGAAAAAACATGTTTCATAGACGTCCCCCCGGCCTGAATTCCGTCGTTAACGATGCCGGCAAATCCCTCGCCAAACTCAACGCCCTGGAAGGATTCTCCCGCTCGGTGCTGGTGGGGGTAGTTCCCCTGCTCGCATTGCAAGCGCTTGGGTCAAAACAGGCGGTGACCAATGCCTATCTTATCGGCTCCATTATGACGCTGATGATCACGCTCAACTTCGCCACACTGGAAAGTCTTTTGCAACGACGCTGGGTAGTCACGCTGGGCGGCGCGTTTTTAATATTTGCCGCATTGGTTTTATATGTGGGAGACGGCCTGGAATTCGCGATTGGAATCGGATTGCGGTCCGCTGCCGCGTCGTTATTTTCAGTTTGTTTGTCTCTGTACATAATGGACTATATCGGCAAAAAGGAACTCACCCGAACCGAATCGCGGCGCATGGTTTTCAATGGTGCCGCCTGGTTGACTGGCCCCAGCCTTGGCATATGGCTATGGAACCACAGCGCAGCGTGGTCGCCATTTTTAATCGCGGCACTGGGGGCAGGGCTGATGCTGGGGTTTTTCTGGCGACTGCGTCTGGGGCCCAACGAAATTGTGCGTAAAGCGAAAAATCCTTCGGTTAATCCGTTAAGAATAATTCCCCGTTATTTCCAGCAGCCCGCGCTGCGCATTGCGTATCTGATCACCCTGACCCGGTCCATGTTCTGGGTGTCGCTGTTTGTGTATGGTCCGATTTATGCCGTAGAGGCCGGTATGCCGAACTGGGTGGCGGGCGGGTTGTTGTCGTTTGTCAGCGGACTGCTGTTTTTTAGTCCGGTATTTAGAAACCTGTCGGAAAAATTTAGCACCCGCGCAATCATCATTTCCGGCCAGTTAATTTCAGGATTGAGTATTTCCATACTCTTCTTTATCGGTGACCCCCGGCCCATAGGGCTGGCATTCTGGGGTGCGGCCGCGGTAGGCGCAGCAATGCTGGATGTACTCGGAAATATCCCCTTTATGCGCAGGGTCAAACCCCGGGAAAGAACGGAAATGACGATGATTTTTTCAACCTGGCGGGAGGGGTCGGAGTTGTTGACACCCCTGGTAGCTGCGGTAATTTTGATGTTCGCCCCTTTCCAGGTTTTCTATCTGGTGTTGGGTGGCTTGCTTGTCACCGCGGCATCCGTGTCCAGTTTTCTGCCCCGCCGGTTGTAAATGTCACCAGTATAAAACCTGTAAAATCTGCGGTTTGGTATAGCGCCTCGGCAAGCGGTACGATCCAGCGGCCCGAACATCTTGATGATCAGAATTCCTGTCCCGGGATAGAAAGCTGGCGTTTCGCGCTGGCTTTGCCTGCCGGATTCCCGTCTGCGCCAAAACCCGCCAGCAAAACCAAAAGCGGCCCGCTGATAATAGTAATGCAATCCATTTACCGGACCAATCAATGCGTTCGCGAATCTTCCGCCGCATATTCCCAGGATCTCTTCGCATGGCCACTAATTCTTCTGTTCTCTTGGCGGTGCGGGCAAATCGGCAGGTTATCGGTATTTTCAATACAATGTCGCCCGGGTGACAAAATCTGCGTCACGGTTTGCAAAGGCGCTGTCGGCAGCGCCCTCAATCAACGCGCTATACTCCCGCCCCAACACCAGAATTACACTGAAGGCCGGCTTCCGCCATCCTGCCAGAGCAGAAATCAACCTGACCGCCGCCTGGCCAGCGATTCATCAATGCTATCCTTAAATTCCGCTTGCCTGCACCCAACCCGGCAAGAATACTCTCAAGCGGCGTATCAATCGCATCGAAAAGGAGGGAAATCTCCTCCACGAATGCCCTCAAACCCTCGCCAGAACGAGGTGGCTGGCTATCCGCTATGGATTCCATGCCCGCAAAATAACGTATTACAGCCAGTTTGAATGTAAGCCGCGCAACCGCCCAGACCATGTGCTAACACCGCCTCATCATCCATATCATGCACTGCCTCAGCAAGACCTGCAAATCCCGGCCGCGCCTCCTGCCAGGCCGCCTGCATCGGTTGGTATAATTCAGGCACGAATAATCCCTCGTACTCTGCTGCAGTGACGACGGCATGCAATGTTTTCTCTAACCACAATATGAACTCGGAACGCTTCTCACCATCATCCATCTCCCCGAAATCCGGTAACGCCGGAACAGCCATACTTAATCCCCTTTGCTGTCCACCAGTAAAATAACGCCAAAACTATAATCCCGGACAAACATAATCAAAAATCAACACTTTGTTGGCTATGTCAGCTTCGCGTTTTTTCACCGCACGTTTCGCAGGCCTTTAGTTGAAGCCGGGCGTTTGCAAGCTGTATTCGCCAGTCTATTTCAATGCGGGTTGAAACAATATCGGGATAATCTCGAATTGCGGTCTGACCAGTAAATCCCGGCATACACGTGTGTACGTCTGGGAGGTTATGAAATCAGGTCATCAGGCATCAATGAAGGCGTCATCCAGCGCATCGAAATCCTCTTCGCTGGCAGCAGGCGTACCATACCTGATTCAACAATTTTAGTTGCAGCGGGTTCTCAAAGTGCCGCTGCGTCCAGTTTGCCGGCGCGGCAGTGGGTGGTGATTACTTCAATATAACGCACCAGCTAACTGAACTTGTCGTAACGAATCCTGTTTACCGCGAATTTTGCATCCAGAATTAACGGCCTGATTAGCGCATCTACCATAGGCGCAGGCCCGGCCAGATAGATCATTGTGTTGGCTGCACCAGTCGAAACAGCGGGCAGCGCATGCTCGTGCACCATGCCGTGTTGACAGGAAAACCAGTCGGATTCCGGCAGTCGCCGGGTATCCGGCGCCTGCTCAGAGAAAACAATATTAATGCCAATGTTTTGCGGAAACCGGCTTTTGACCGACGCCAGTCTGTCGGCAAAGAATAAATCTTCCTGGGTACGCACACCGAAATACAGCTCGGCTTTGTGTCGGCTGAAATAATCGGACTGGCAGCCATGCTCCAGAATCGACATGAGACCAGCAATACCCGAACCACCGGCAATCATAAACAGATCATGGGATTCATCGGCATGGAATGTAGCGCGACCAAGGCGGCCAAACAAGGCGATTTCCCCATCTTCCCGCGCCGGGCCGAACGCCCAGTTGGAAAACCCGCCATCTGGCTTTTGTTTGATGATGAATTCCAGACAGTCGGTCTGCGGGGCAAAGTTCACCATGGAATAGGCACGGTAGCCGTCCACCCCTGGCGCCTGCAGAACGAAAAACTGACCTGGATGAAATTTCACCGGAGAGGGCAGGCTCACTTCAAACCGCAGCACGTCCCTGGTCAGTTTTTCCCACTTCGATACCACGCCCCGGTAATGATCCGGGCAGATGTCGTCCTCACGAAATGCCCTGATCCCGGCCACCACGCGCAATTTACACGCGGAATCCGCAGTGGCCTGACACATCAGCAATTCACGCCTTTCAGATCTGAGGTGTTTTCGCCCGGCGGCGTCTTGCCAGCCCGGGTTGACACTGCCATGGCTCAACCTGGCTTTGCACGATCCACAGGTACCCGTTGCGCATTCAAAGGGAAGCGGCACGCCGGCGCGCAAACCGGCATACAACAGTTTTTCCTGGGACCGCGCGTCAAAGCGGTAGGTCTGATCTTTCCTCTCTATCTCGATCTGCATTTTATCGGCTGGAAGGTTACTCATCGTCATTGTTCAGGTGTTTGATATTTTTTCTGCTGCCAGAATCGGTGCATATCGGCCCTGGACAGACCAGTGAAAACCTTACGTAGAGGCGGCTGAGGCGGTGCGTATCCAGCCACACTTTACACGCAAAGAATTTTACACTATCGCCATCTATCCTGAACCCTGTCGTAACAACGCCCCATCAGAAATAGACTGGATACCCATCCACGCGGGAGTTAATGCCGTCCAGCAATATCTGAAAAACCGGATAACATCAACAGTCCAACCGCCACCAGGAGGATCGCTACTATTTTCTTGAGCGGACCTACCGGCAGCCTGTGCACCAGCCCGGCACCGGCCAACGCGCCACCGGCCATGGTTAATGCCAGCACCAGGCCGAGGTGAAAGTCAACCTCTCCATGGATAAAATTCCCCAGGGTAGCGGTCAGGGAGATGGGTATCTGAACAACCTGGGACAGCCCAATAGCCGTTAGTACCGGCAGGTTGGCCCAGATCAGAATGGGGATCAGCAGCAATGGCCCGCCGGTTCCTGTGAGCGCTGATCCGATACCTGTGATCAAACCATCACCACCAGGATATGGCCGCCGTTCCCGGTCTGATTCCGCTGCACGCTGTCGGACCTGGTCAGCGCATGGACCCCGGCGAACAGTATGAACACTGCAATCACCCCTTCCAGTACAGCGGCGGAAAAATACGGTAGTAAAAATGCGCCAGCATACGCCCCGGGCAGCGCCCCGAAACACAGCTTGAGCGCCATGGGCCAGTTTATGGTGCCGTAACGCGCATAGACCATGGCGCCAGCCGCGCCGGTAACGACATAGCTGAACATACAGGCCGGAACAGCCGAATGCAGCGGAATGCCACCGAGATACTTTAGCGCTGGCACCAGCAGCGCACCGCCGATCCCCACGCTGCCAATCAGCAGGCCGACCACAAAAACAATGGCGGTTAATACAGGGGAAAGAAGCATATTGAAAACTTTGGTGAACCGCGGATGGGTCTCCACCGGTTTCGAGATGCAGCGGTGTGTGGCGATGATAGACGAATGTATATAAAATTGCGATTTCATATACTAGGCCAATGATATTAATTGATTGATTTATTATCGGATAAACCAGCGCTGAACGGACATGTTTCCCGGACAATTTCAATATCTGACCGCTCTGGAGCAAGAGGGCCACTCTGGCCGCGTTGCGGAGAAATGCCATGTATCCCAGCCGAACCTGCCCAGCGCCCTGAAAAGTCTGGAAGAAGAACCCGGTATTCCACTCATTACTCAGGCAGCAAAAATTTCAGGGATTCACCGAAGAAGGCAAACGCATTGTCGCCCGGCAAAACGACTGTCGGCTGATCGTTCTGCCATGCTGGAAGAATCACTCAAATGGCTGGGCCGCGAATCGGTGCGATTCCATGAATGCACCATTATTTTCTACCGTCAGCCAACTGTTGCAGAAGCGCTATCCTTTGCTCCAACTGGATATCCGGTTTATGGCGCCCGATCAACTGGTTTCATGTCTGACCAATTTTGAAATCAACATCGGCGTCACCTGTATTGATAACCCCACACTGGACCGCCTTGTCACCATGGCATTGCTGGATAGCCACCGACCCGATGAATTGCCTCTGCATGGCCGCTGCAAAACCAATGTCTGACATCAATCAGACATCAAAATGAAAAATTACTTTAATTTGGGCGCCCACCAGCGGCCGGTCACAACCAGTTCACCCGCAGCGCAATTGTGGTTTGATCGGGGTCTTAACTGGTGTTTTGGATTTAACCAGGAAGAAGGGGTAAAGTGCTTTCACAAAGCGCTGGAATATGATCCTGCCTGCGCCATGGCGTATTGGGGCATGGCATACGCGGCAGGGCCTTTTTACAACATGCCGTGGCGGGATTTTTGTGCGGAGGAAATAGCCGAATGCACCCGGTTTTGCTACGACAATATCGCCACAGCGCGCACCCTTGTGGCTGGAATCTCTACAGTTGAAGCGGATTTGATCCACGCGCTGGCCACACGATTTCAGGCCGACCACGGCGTCACCCTGAAAGAATTCGATGCCTGGGATGATGCCTATGCCGATGCCATGCGTCAGGTCTATCAGAATTACCCCGAGGACCTTGACGTTGCGGCCATTTTTGTCGAGGCCATGATGACACGCACACCCTGGAAACTGTGGGATGTCAAATCCGGCCAGCCGGCTGCAGGCGCCGATACGCTGGAGTGCCTGGCGGTGCTGGACAAAGCCATTGCCCTGGCAGATATCAAGGGCATACCGCAGCATCCGGCTATCCTGCATTTACATATTCATTGTCTGGAAATGTCACCCTGGCCAGACAGTGCTATGGATTCAGCCAATGTACTCGGCACCCTGTGTCCCGATGCCGGGCACATGGCCCACATGCCCGGCCATATCTATGTGCTGTGCGGTCTGTATGAGCAAGCAAAGACTGCCAGCGAACGGGCCATCCAGGCAGACCGGAAATATCTGGAATATGCCGGACCCTATAATTTTTATACCACTGCCCGTTGTCACGACCTGCACTTGATGATGTATACCTGCATGCTGCTCGGGCAATTTGAACCGGCCATGCAGGCGGCGCAGGAAATGTGCGCAACCCTTTCCCGGGATGTATTGCAGGTGCAGGACCGCCCCTATCTCGCGCATACGCTGGAAGGATATTACTCCATGCAAATGCACGTGCTGGTGCGGTTCGGAAAATGGCAGGAAATCATTGCGGCGCCAATACCCGAATGCTCGATTCTGTATTGCGTATCAATCGCCATGCACCACTATGCCCGGGGGGTGAGCCACGCCGCGCTTGGTCATATTGATGCGGCGGAGCGGGCGCAATCCAGTTTCTATCGCTCGCTTGAAAATATTCCCGCCCAACGCAGGTTTTTCAATAACCACGCGCTGGATATTCTGGCAGTGGCGGAATATATGCTTGAAGGCGAGCTTGAATACCACAAAGGTCATTATCAGGCAGCCTATGCCGCGCTCGAAACCAGCGTTCGCCTGAACGATAATCTGGCCTATTCCGAGCCTTGGGCCTGGATGCACCCGCCCAGACATGCGCTCGGGGCGCTGCTGACCGCACAGGGACATTATGAACAAGCTGAAGAAGTTTATCGAACTGACCTCGGGCTAAATAATAAACTGCAGCGCTGCAGCCAGCACCTGGATAATGTATGGTCCCTGCACGGGCTGGCTGAATGTCTGCACAAGCGGGGTGAAAAAGATGAAATCGTTGGAATTTCCCGGAAACTTGCCCTGGCAATGGAAAAAACAGATGTGGCAATCAGCGCTTCCTGTTGTTGTCGACCGGGTCAGCAATCCGTATAAAGCCAAACGACAGCCCGGGGCTGGTGCGGTTGTATGCAGGTCGGACACGGCACAACAGCCTACTGCCTGGATGAAATTTGCCTTAGATTAATTGGATTAATTTTGACCGATAGTTCCGTCAGGCTTGAAAGCTGAGCGGATAGATCAGAGGCGGTATTTCCATATTCCCGAATCGCCGTCGGCGATCAACGCTTGTTGACAAATATCCGCTCATTGGCCGCCAGTACGGCGGCTTCCACTCGTGAACCCAGGCCCAGCTTTTTCAGTATGGATTTGACATGCAGCTTCACGGTGCCGTCGGAGATGCCCAGATGCCGCGCGATTACTTTGTTGCTTTGGCCTTCGGTCACATGACTTAGTATTTCCATTTCCCGAGGGGACAGGCTGGAGAATATTGCGGCGCCATGTTCTGCGGCATTTTCACCCCGATTCTGGATAATCAACGCCAGGGTCGCGGCCAGTTCGGGCGCGATCACCATTTCCCCGGCGATGACCCTGCGCAATGCCATCACCAATTCATCCGGGTCCATGTCTTTTAGCAAATAACCATTGGCATCATGCCGCAGACAATCCTTAAGGTCCTGCGCATCATCGCTGGTGGTGAGGATCAATATGGGAATTTTCTTGTCTTTGCTGCGTAATAATTGTAGCGTTCTGACGCCATCAATTTCCGGCATACGCAAATCCACCATGACCACGTCGGTAGGCGTCAAGGTGGCCGCTTCGATTCCCTGTCGGGCATTGGAGCAGGCCGTTACTTCCACACCCCGACGCCTGAGCAGTCCTTCCAGCCCGGCCCGAAACAGGGCGTGATCATCAATCAATACTACTTTCACAGCGCTAACCGGCCAGCGGTTGAGCAGAATGGCCACCGGCATCAAAGTCGCCGTATGCAAAGTCCAGGGCGATTCGGCTGCCGTCGCCAGGCTCGGATTCCACCCGCAGCGCGGCGCCCAGATTCTCGGCTCTCTCGGTCATAATTTTCAGCCCGATATGCTCACCCGGGCTGTTACTGATGATCATTGAATCGTCAAAGCCTGTGCCGTCGTCTTCCACCATCAGCCGACAGCGCCCGGCCTGATGTCGCAACAGAACCCGCACGGTTTTTGCATCGGCATGTTTTTTAATATTGGCCAGCGATTCCTGCACGATGCGAATCACGTCGGTGCGCAATTCCTGGGGCAGGTGGTCATCCGTCCATTCATTCTGGAAGAATACGGCAATTCCGGTATCCCGCCTGAACCTGCGTATCAGTTTTTCCACCGAGATAACCACTTCCTGGGATTGCAGTGGCGCACGAAACTGCCCGATTAATCGGCGAAATTCGCTGTTCGCTTCTTCCACAGTGCTTTCCAGTTTTTCCATTTCTTCCCAAGTGACTTGCTCATCCCCCTGGTGCAGGGTTTCGTCAACCACCCGCACCTGGATGCGCAAACTGGCCAGGGTCTGGGCCAGCGAATCATGCAATTCATTGGCCAACCTGGCACGCTCTTCCACCATTAACAGCGTTCCCGCCTCTTGGTCAAGGCGCGATTGCTCAATGGCAATACCCAGGTGGCAGCCGATATTGGCCAGCAATTCACGGGTTTCAGCGTTCACATCGATCTTTGGGCCGACCATGAGCTGGTAACATCCCAGTATGGAATCACGATATTGCAGGGGAATAAAAACCATTTGCCGCATTCCATCTGCCGACCGACCTGCCATTGCCGGGGATGGCTCCACCGGCGCAGTCCGAACTTCAATGGCGGTCCCGGCAGACGGGCCGTTATTAATCAATTCCCGCACCGGGATACTGTGCGCAAACAAGCTGTTTTTATCTTCGCCGCCAAAACTCCCAATGAGCTCCAGTTGATTGTTTTTCAGGATTCGTACCACCCCTGATCCGGCCGCATAGTGGTCAGCGAGGCGGTGCATAAAATGAATCAACAGGTCATCCAGCTCCCAGGCTTGGTTAACCGTGGTTATGGCTTCGTACAGCAGCGCCAGTTGCCCGATGAGATCGCTGGAATGGGTGGGCGGTATTGCCCGGATAGCCATGACTGCATACAACACCAGCCCCAGCATGGTCAGAAAAACCACAGTCAGCCAGACGGCTTCAGCGCCTGGCTGGCTGGAATCCAGATAAACCGCGCTGTGGTAGATAACCAGCGCGCCGGATAATACTGCGACTATCCACAGCGGCCGCAATACGCGGTAATACCGGGTTTTGGGTGATTGGCTCAACTTCGGCTGCTGGAAATTCAGGTTTTGTGTTGCGCTAAAATTCACTATGGAATCAGCTGATCTGTCGTTTGATACCGCTATCAGGATTCCAACTCGGGCTCGCTATGCGCCGGATCGTTCGGATTAATAAAGATGAAGCGATATTCGCCATCCTGCATTTTTACGTAGTCGAGTTTTGCATTATGCAATAATTCCGTACTGGTCGGCGCAACCACGATTTCCACTCCATTCGATCGGCTGTGGCTGTCATTGTGGTCAAAGCTGTCAAAACCCATGGCATAGTCCAGGGAACCGTCTCCCATTCTTTTTGCTGCAATGCGCAGCGACAACCCTTCGGCGTTGGACGCCTGCATGGATGCCTTGATCTGTCTGGCGGCGCTTTCGCTGATGGTAATCACGTTCTTCCTTAATCAATGACGTCGATATTCGATGATACTCATATCGGCTTCTGTATGGCTGCGATAAATCGTTTGATCCAGGGGTTGGATTGGGTATTTCTCATATGCGAATAGCTTGCGAATATATTTTTATACACCAGGCCATCGTATCTGCCGTTAATGCCATGCCCCCGCTTTACCCTATAGGCAAATTCTATCTGGTCGCCGAGGTTATGCAGGCTGGAATGATGAAATTCGTGGGCATGGAGCGGCGGGCACGGCGTTGACCGTGCACCGCCCAGGGTCATGTCCCAGGGATGGTGTGAAGTGGATTCAAGCACCACATAACCACGCCCTACCGGCCGCGCCTGCATCCGGGTATCGGCGGGTATGACGCCGACCATCTGGTTACATCGACCCTGCCAGGTTATCTGCCGGGATAAATACATCAGCCCCCCGCACTCCGCATAAATCGGTCTGCCCGAATCGGCAAAGCGTCGAATCTGGTCGCGCATGGCGATGTTTTGTTCCAGTTCAACACCATGGACTTCGGGAAAGCCGCCGCCGATAAACAAGGCATCCACCTCGGGCAATGACCGATCCCTGAGCGTGTCGAAAAACACCGTGTGTACGCCCTGTTGCCGCATGGTTTGAAAATCATCTTCGTAATAAAAACAAAAAGCGTCATCATGGGCAATACCGATACGGATACCGCATGCCGCCTTCAGGCTGGTTTTGTTTACCAAATCCGGAAGCGCTGCGGCTGCCTCGGCGATTTCAATAATGCGATCGATATCCACCTCGGCATCCACCGCTGCAGCCAGATTATCGATAATCCTTTCCGGTACAGGCGCTTCTTTGTGAGTGGTCAATCCGAGATGGCGCTCGGGGATAAGCAGATTCGGGTGCCGCTGAATTCCGCCCAGCACTTCGATATCAGTGTAGTGCGAAATAACGTCACGCAGCTTGGTTTCATGGCGCCGACCGCCAAGATTATTCAAAACGATACCGGCAATTTGAATATCTGGATCAAATCCCTGATAGCCATTCAATAGCGGCGCTACCCCCCGGGTAATCCCGGCCGCGTCGATAACAATGATAACCGGCGCCTGCAGCAGCTTTGCCATGGCAGCATTGCTGTCGCTGCCAAGCGGGTCAACACCGTCGAATAAACCTTTGTTGCCTTCGATAATACTGATCGCCGCATCTGCCTGGTAACGCCCAAACGCTTCCAGAATCTCATTTTCACACATGGTATTGAAATCAAGATTGATACAGGGCCGCCTGCCAGCCATGCCAAGCCACATCGGATCGATATAGTCCGGCCCTTTCTTGAATGACTGTACGCCCAGCCCGCGCCGCGCCAGCGCACGGCAAAGACCGGCGGCCAGCATGGTTTTACCCGAAGACTTTCGGGTTGCGGAAACGAGGATGCGTGACATGGCCGAATTCCTGAATTGTCTGGTCTATGTCCCGGGCGCCCGCACCCGGGGGTTTTCAGGATTGACACCGGCCGTGAATATCAACCTGTTTTATGGATTCGGTTGTCGGGCAGAAACGGCAGCACGCGCATCGCCCCGATTATCAACAGCAGGGCCAGGGCGAGCCCCCCCACACCCAGCATGAATTCCGCCAGGCTCGGCGCATAGCTGGCCACCACACCATCGTAAAACGAGCTGGATACATTTTTACCGGGAAACAATTCAAGCGGCCAGGCCTGGCCGCCGATGATCGTGACATAAAGCTGGGCGATGGCGCCCGCTATGGTCAGCACCGATGCCGCCATGACGCCTTTCAGCGCATCCCCCAACCGGGTCAGATAAATCATCACCAGCGGCGCTATGGCCCCGGTTAATATCTGCCCAAACCAGAACAGGACGGTGTGGATACCGCCGTGGCGCAAAATAAATTTTTCCACGCCATGGTGCTCCGCCATATAGAGATTGGTCAAATGAAACACCGTTACCAGCAACAGTTCCAGTGCCACGAAAGCAGCCATCCATTTGCCCAGCCGTACAAGCAGCCTGTCTTCGATGGGATTACCGCCCCACAGACTGACAATACGGCCCAGCAAAATAAAAACCGCAGTACCCAGGACCAGGGACAATACGATAAATATGGGCACCATCATCGCGGCACCATAAAACTGCCGCGCCACCAGAAATCCGAATATTGACCCGGTTGCGCTGGTCAATACCAGGCGCCAGATAAATACAATCAAACCCGCTTTGCCGATATGATTGTTCATGCCGGGTTCGAACATGGTGTAAAGGCAGGCGATCACCACGACCACGAAGCCGCTGTACAGAAAAATATTCCAGGCAAAAACTGATTTGAAATTGTAATGGGTCATAGCCACCATCAGTCGCTCCGGTCTGCCGAGGTCCAGCACCAGCACGACCAAACCGCCCAGCAACAGGCAGATCGACAACAATGCCGACAGACGCGCCCAGGGTGCATAGGCCTGTTGGCCGAACACCGAACTGATGGAAGCAATATGCAGTACACCGGAGGCCGCCAGTATGAGCAGGATGGCGAATACATGGGGCAGCCCCCATACTATCTGGTTGTTCATTCCGGTCACCCAATGCCCATGGTGCCCGATATAACGTGCCGCCGCATAACCGCAGACCATTAGTATTAGCAAAACCACCACACTAATCCGGTAATCCGGCCGGCTGCATTTAAGCTCCTGGTACTGGTCGCGCATAAATTTCCGATACTGCTCTGGCAAAACTAGACATGCTGGTATCGCACGCCGGTATTCAAGCCAAGATCTGCCCGTACCTGGCGGCTGGGCCGGGTTTTTAACCTGACAGCAATAGCGCTGTTTTGATCATTTAAATCCCCGAACACCATGGCGCCGTTGCCGTCGGCGTGACAGGCTTCGACGCAGGCCGGTAATCGACCAGTCTGTCCGGCTGGTGGGTCCTGGTCTATGCGATGCACACAAAAGGTGCAGCTTTCGACCGTGCCCTTGCCTCTGGGCGAATAGGACTTCTGGTTGTGCAATGTTTCGTGCACAAAAGAACGGGCCTTATAGGGGCAAGCGATGACGCAGTAACGGCATCCAATACAGGTGTGCTTATCCACCAGAACAATCCCGTCTGCCCGTTTAAAAGAGGCCCCGGTCGGGCAGACATCCACACAGGGCGGGTTTTCACAATGCTGGCACAACATGGGCAATGAACTGGCATGGCCGGTCTGCCGGTCAACCAGATCAAGTTTGCGAATCCATTGTGGGTCGGATTCGGGTCGATCAAATTTTTCCAGATTATGTTCACTGTTACACCCGGATACGCAGGCATCGCAGCCGCTGGCGCATTTCGCGGCATCGATGAGCAGTCCCCAGCGGGTCAGGCTGGATGCCGCCTGGTCAGCGGATTTTGCCATGGCCAGCTCAACCAGACTAAACCCTTTGGCGGCGGCATAAAGCCCCGCAGCGCTGGCCGCACCGGCCACCAGCCGGCGGCGCCTGGCGCCGTGGGCTGGCAAGGATTGACAGTGTGGGCCACCTTTGTCGCGGCGGTCATGCTGGTGAGACTTATTCATGCTGTTCATTTGCCCCGGTCATATGCCAGAGTGGAAAGTTGAGACTATCCACTTCGAACGCATTCACCGCGGTGCGATGTTCATCCGGGGTGGCGGCATGGCATTCAAAACAATCCAGCTTCACGCTGGCGAAACTGTGGCAGGTCTGGCAAAACTGCCGGGGCGCGTTCACGGCAATAAATCGCCCCTGGTTGTCCGCTTGCGCATGACAATCAATGCACCCTGTCAGGCTGTGCTGCCGGGTGCGTATTCCCTGGTATACGGTTTTGTCCCGTTGATGGTATAAAAAATTCATGTGATCTTTACGCATCACATCGGTGGGTTCAACGCAGCGCTCCCCTTTGCCGCGTGGCAGCACCGGCATTTCGGCATGGCCTGATGTCCCGGTTAGCAATAACAGGCCGGCCACGACAAAAAAGCAGTTCCCAATAGCAGGCAGACATGCCAAGGAATTACTCCCCTATCCCCATGTCGATATAACCCGTGGGGCAGACCTCGGCACAAATATGACATCCGATACAGCGGTTATAGTCGGTGTCAACGTACCTGCCCAGGGTGGATTGATCCTTGCTGACCCGGAACACTGCATCCTGGGGACAATAGATAACGCAGTTATCGCATTCAAAACACATCCCGCAGCTCATGCAGCGGTGCGCTTCATTTTTCGCCGTTTCAGCATCGAAACCCTGGTGGCGCTCCTGGAAATGGCTGAGCACCTGATCCTTGCCCGGCCCTGTGGATATGCGTTGATTGCGCGGCGTATAGCCGAAATGGCCGAGGAACAGTTTCGCGGATGGAATCACTTCATGGGCGCTGCGATCCTCAAAGTTATGAATCGCATAATCGGATTTACAGGTGCCCCATTGCTGTTGATGATCATATTCTCCAGGCCCGATGTTTGTCTCCCGCAACTTGTCCAGCAGATCAAAATGATGAACGTCAACTTTCGGGCGTTTGGCTGGTTCGCCATTTTTAAGATATTGATCGATGCTTTGCGATGCGATGGCCGCCTGGCCAATGGCCGTGGTCAACAAGTGGGGCCGGATAATATCCCCGGCAACAAAGTGGCCCGGTTTGTGCGGATACTGATAAAACCTGTCCGCATCCATCAGACCCCGTCCGTTGTCAAACTCCTCAAGGCCCGCCAGATTACCGCCCTGTCCGATAGCGGCGACGATCAAATCACATTCGATATCGAATTCCGTCTCTGGCACCGGAACCGGTCGGCCATCACCCTGGACAGTACATTCAGCCAGCCGCAGTCTGGCAGCGCGCCCCGCTTTATCCTTGAGCACTTCCACCGGCATCACGCCGTGACGAATATCCACACCTTCGTGCAGCGCATCCGCCACTTCCTGTTCGGTCGCGGTCATCTGCTCTCTTGGAAACAGCGAGGTCAGGGTAACCCTGGCCCCTTCCCGGGCCGCAGAAATTGCGGCGTCATGGGCCACATAGCCACCAATTACGGCTTCAGGGCGCTGTGATTTATTCATATTCCTGATGCGGCCGAGCCGTCTTGCCACCGAGACCACGTCGATGGAAGTGTCGCCGCCGCCCACACACACCACCCGCTCCGAAGTTACCTGCAATTTCCCCTGGTTAAATACCTCCAGAAATTTTATCCCGCTGACACAGTTCGGCGCGTCTGCACCGGGTACCGGCAACGGGCGGCCAGTTTGACAGCCGATACACCACAGCACGGCATGGAAATCCCGCTCAAGCTGCTCCACGGCCAGGTCCGCGCCAATTTTACAATGGGTGCGAACTTCAATTTCGCCCATATCCAGAATGCGTTGAATTTCATGGTTTAAATGGTCCCGCGGCGTTCGATAACCGGGAATGCCGTAGCGCATCATGCCACCGAGCTGTTCATGGCCATCGAATATGGTCGAACCATGGCCCATGCGCCGCAGTTGAAAGGCGGCGGCCAGCCCCGCCGGCCCGCCGCCGATAATTGCGACTTTTTTATCGCCGGGATGCGGCGCATGGAATGCGTACTTTTTGTCGAATGCGTGGTCGCCAATAAACTGCTCAACCGCATTGATGCCGACATAATCTTCCACATCATTTCGATTGCAACCATTCTCACAGGGCGCTGGACAGACTCTTCCCATCATCGCCGGAAACGGGTTGGCGTTGGTGCACCGGCGGAACGCATACTCTTCCCAGGCAACACCGGCGGGCGGTTTTTCGATGCCGCGAACAATTTGCAACCAGCCGCGAACGTCTTCGCCGGAAGGGCAACTGGCTTGGCAAGGCGGTGTACGGTGCACATAGGTCGGACACTTGTGCGAGTGATCTGCACTGAAAATGGATTGCTGCCAGTCATCCCATTTATCATCGCCCTCTTTATATGCGCGGAAGGTTAATTTTCGCTCTTTTGTTGACACCATTAGTGCTTCCTCAACCTGAGAATCATCTTTCAACGCCGAGTTCCAGCGCATCGCCAGCCAGTTGGTGCACACTCACAACCATGTCCATGCTCATGCGGTAATACGGCAGCACTCTGGTGAACTGGCTTTTGCAGATGGCACAGATTGCCGCCATGTGGGTGACGCCATGCTGCTCTATCACTTCATGCAGCGCCTGTATGCGGGGAGCGGCGCCCTTGACCCGTAGCTCGACCAGATCATCGGTCAACAAGCCGCCGCCGCCACCACAGCAAAAAGTGCCCTCATGAATGGAGTCCTGACGCATATCCACAAAATGATTACAGCAGGCCTTGATGATTTCCCGGGGAATAATAAACTGCCCGCCAGGCATATTACCCATTCTTGAGGCCCGGGAAACATTACAGGAATCATGAAAAGTCACCACCTTGTGGTCGTTCTCTTCCCGGTTGAATTGCAGCGCGCCCTGTTGAATCAGATTATAAGTGGATTCACAGATATGCTGTGGTGCGGGATAGTCCGGGTCGAGAAAATCAAACGGCCCGATCAGCGTATTCCAGTAGCTGTAGGCCACACGCCAGGCGTGGCCGCATTCTCCGACAATAATACGTTTTACGCCAAGTTCTAGCGCCGCCTCGCGGATGCGCATGGCCACTTTCTGCATATTGTCCTGGCTGCCGATAAACAATCCGAAATTGGCCGCCTCGGCGGCGTGGGAACTCAGGGTCCAACTGATGCCGGCCTGGTGAAAAATTTTGGCGTAGCCGATAAGCCCATCCACATGGGGCTCAGCAAAAAAATCTGCCGAGGGCGTGACCAGCAAAACTTCGGCCCCGTGCACATCCAGTGGAAACCGCACATCCACATCCGTATCGTCCTTGATTTCTTCTTCCAGTCCCGCCAGAGTATGAATCAAAGCAGGCTCCGGCAGCCCCAGATTGTTACCCGTTTTGTAGACCTTGCCAATAATCTCACTGGAATACTTTTGTCCCACGCCGACGCTGGCAAGGATTTCCCGGCCGGCCATGGTGACCTCCGCCGTATCAATACCGAAGGGGCAGTAAACCGAGCATCGTCGGCATTCGGAGCATTGATGATAGTAGGTATACCAGTCTTCCAACACGGCTTTGGTGAGGTCCACCGCGCCCACCAGCCAGGGAAAGTATTTGCCGGCGAAGGTGAAGTAGCGGCGATAAACCTTACGCATCAAGTCCTGTCTGGCCACGGGCATATTCTTTGGGTCGGCGGTACCCAGAAAGTAATGACATTTATCGGTGCAGGCGCCGCATTTTACGCAACTGTCCATGAATACCTGCAGCGATCGGTGCTTGCCCAGCAACTCCCGCATTTTTTCGATGGCTTTGTCGTGCCAGTTTTCTACCAGCTCTCCGGGAAACCCCAGGGCTTCCTGATGCCCCGATTTGGCCACAAAAGGTTTGATATGGGCCGTTGCAGCCGCCTGCAATGCTGGCGTTTGCGCATGATTGGTAATAACCGGAATTTTAAACTCTACCTTGTTCATCCTGCCTGCTCACCCGGTTTTTTCATCCTGCCGGCGCCAGAAAGGTACCGTACTTCCCGTGAATTATCGGCCTGATTACGAGTGGGGCTGAAAAACAAACCCGGCGCATGCAGTAATTTGCTGATCGGAAAAACCAGCATCAGACAAATCACCAAAGCAAGGTGTATCAATAGCGCGGGGTCGGCTGGCAGGGCATGCAGGTGAAACCGCATCAGCCCCAGCGCAAAGCCTTTAAGCGCCACCACATCGGTATGCCATATATACTTCATCCCCAGACCGGAGCCCGCTATCGCCAGAATCAAGGCCAGCATCAGATGATCTGAGACAGCGGAAATATATCGCACCCGATCGACAAAAATTCTTCTGCCCCACAGACCCAGCAGGCCAAACACCATGGCATGGCCCGCATAAATTCCAGCGGACTGCAACAGGTTGACCCAAGGCCACACCGGGTCGGTGAAATAACGCAGGTGGCGCAGCAGCGCCAGCAGCAAACCAAAGTGGAAAACCCATGCAAATATCCACGTCCACTTGCTGGCCTTGAACAGACTTTCAAAAAACACGACTTCACGAAACAGCCTGGCCACCACGCCTGCCCGACTGGTAGGCGCCGGGGTGGTTGGAATTTTCAGCGGCGCGGGGGCACGGGCATACATCCGCATCCGCCTGACCACACCGATTATCAGCACAGCGGTCGCCAGATAAAACAATCCAGCGTACAAAATGGTGACAAAAGACACGGCAAATCCCGGTTTTCAAATTGCGCGCAGAAACCAGCCGGAAATGCGATCTAGACGCATCCCGTAGGCTTGGGCAGTCCAGCGTATTTACAGGCCTGTTTGGCCGGACCGTAAGGAAACAATTCATACAGATATTTGCTGTTGCCCTTGTCCTTGCCAAGACGTTTTCCAATCGCTTTGGTCAGCACGCGCACCGCCGGTGCGATTTGATACTCGTCATAGTATTCACGCAGGAAATTGACCACTTCCCAGTGATTTTCCGTCATGTCGCAACCGTCTTCACTGGCCATCGCTTCGGCCAGGTCAAGACTCCAGTCGCTCAGATTTTCAAGGTACCCTTCTTCGTCGGTCTGAAAGGATTTGCCATTAATTTCGATTGCCATAATCAGCTCCCCGCTTGGGTAAAATTGTTTGCCTAAGTGATTAAACCAGTCACATCCAGGATTGAACCCCGGAGGATTCCGCAGCCAGTTGGACGAAGCCGGGGTAATCGACTACCGCAATGCCTTGGATCAGTTCATCGTATTCGATACCGCGTGCCCTGAGATCCGGGCCGAGCGCATAGATTTCTCGATCTTTTCGGCATTGATTGACAGCCGATGCCATCTCGCCGTTTTTCAGCGCACCATACACACCATCTTCAATCAACAGAATTTTACTGCCTGATTTGGACAGGCGCAGGCAGGTTTCCAGGCTGTTCTTTTCAAATGGAGATTTGTTTACGGTATGCAGCATGGCAATACTATCCTGAATATTTCCCTGGAATGCTTCGGGCTTGATAATTTTTGACAACTTGGGAGCGCTTGAATTCGCGATCAGAAATTAAAAATGACGGCATGGTCATCAATGATGTCCCGCATTTCCTTTGCGCCGACAATCCGGATCAAGGGTTTTTCCTGCCAGTCATCCTCCTCGTCTGCATACACCAGCGACATCAGGTCATCTTCATCCAGCCCGCGCCGGGTCATGGACTCGCGCTCAACATAGACCCTGTGCACGTCATAATCCCCGAGCGCCCGATAAGTCGCGCTGAAATTCCGGCTGCCGATTTCCTGTGTATCCTGACCTTTCTTAAGCTGAAAAACACCGTCATCAATAAATGCCATGGCCACGTCCTGCTCAAAGGCCGCACCAATCAACGCCACATCCAATCCTTCCTGGGCATAGCCAGAGCCGTGGGGCGCCCGGCGATTGATATACAGGATTTTTTTGGTCATTGCGCCGGAGCGACTGGCATTTTCGTTCATTATCTTCAGGATCTTCAGGTATCCCCGGACAGAAATATTATGTTCTCAATCGCCAAATGCAATCAGGCGGTCCGACTGTATACCCGCCTCAATCAACTGACCCAGCCCGGAAATACGGAACCCTGGGGCGATATTATTGGTATCCTTGCGGTTTCGTTTCTGCTCCCCTGCATCGACGATGCCGCGACGTTGTGCGGCCGCCACGCACAGCACCAAATCCAGTTCATACTGATCGGCCAATTCTGACCATCGATCTACAATATGGCGATCATCCCGGGGCGGGGTGGTTAATCGCGTACCGTTGTTCACCCCGTCATGGTAGAAAAACACACGCATGACTTCATGCCCGGCCTCCAGCGCAGCCCGGGTAAAATGATACGCGCTGTCGCTGGCCTGATGGGTATACGGACCTTCGTTCACAACCACCGCAAACTTCATGCTTGATCCGGCAACTACAGCCGTATATACGCCGAGGCGTTCAGGCTCTTGCGGGAGCCGCGCCAGTTGTCAATATGATATTTGGTGAACGGCAGACCGGTGAGCTCAAAGAAACGCGGCCAGCCAATGCGGTCAATCCAGTCGTTCACCCGCTCCCAGTCTCTGGCGTCGGTCTGGTACGCCTTGAGAATCTTTTTCACAATGGTGGTGGCTTCCGGCCAGCGCGGTGGATTATTGGGTACGCCGCCGGCCACCAGTTTTTGAAAACTCGGCTTGCTGCGCGCGTTGGAATGATTGCCGCCCACCCAGATGGCCAGTTTGGAATGCTCGGGATCATTGATCTGCATGGGCGGGCACGGTGGATAACAGGCGCCGCAGCAGATACATTTCTTTTCATCCACTTCCAGGCTGGGTTTGCCATTCACCATGGCCGGGCGAATCGCCGCCACCGGACAGCGGGCCACCACAGACGGTCGTTCGCAGACATTGGCCACCAGATCATGATTGATTTTCGGCGGCTTGGTATGCTGCACATTAATCGCAATATCGCCCTGCCCGCCACAGTTAATCTGACAGCATGATGTGGTGATATGCACACGATTGGGCATACGGCAGTTTCTGAATTCGTCGATCAATTCGTCCATCATCGCCTTGACCACGCCGGACGCATCGGTGCCGGGGATGTCGCAGTGCAGCCAACCCTGGGTATGGGATATAAAAGCCACGGAGTTGGCCGTGCCGCCGACCACGAAGCCGGCATTTTCCAGCGCTGCGATTAACGGCTCTACTCTGGATTCATCGTCAACCATATATTCGATATTACTGCGCATGGTAAAACGGACATGACCATCGGCAAACTGGTCGCCGATGTCGCATAATTTGCGTAGTGTATAAACATCCAGAATGCGCTGGGTGCCGGCTTTGACTGTCCAGACTGCATCGCCGCTATGGGCGTAATGCACCAGCACGCCGGGGCGGGGATGCTGGTGATATTTCCACTGTCCGAAATTCCTGATCATCACCGGGTGCATGTACTGCATTCCGTCAGGACAGCCGGATTCGATGGGTCTGCGCATATCTTTTAGCGACATATTATTTTCTCAACTGTTGATTGCTGGCGCACTGATATAAAACCGGGGATCAATCTGCAACGGCGGCAAGTCTGGCTTGGCGCTTGCGTTGAAACCATTTTTCCGCTTCTTCGTCCCAGCCGTCCATGCGCACGTATGAGCTTTCCCGGGGATGAGCAATCATATTCGGGTCCACATCAATGCCAACGCCTTCGAGGAAGTTGACCAGCCCGATACGTTCGATCATTTCGCCGCAGCGTTCATGCTCCAGGCCATTCTCGGCCCAAAAATCAATGGTCTGTTCGGCGATATCCACGATGCGCCGGTAATCTTCTTCGGTCTCGAGTTTCATAAAAGGCACCACCACAGTTCCCATAAGATCGCCAATTTTCAGGGTGCGTTTCCCCCCCATCAGGATCGACACCCCCTTGTCATCGCCCGGGGATAATGATTTATTCATGACGTTAAGACAGTGCATACACTTGACACAATTGCGATTATCGATCTCCAGCCGGTCGTCATCGGTCAGGGTCATACAGTGGGTCGGGCATCGGGTCACCACGTTATCGATGACATACTGTCGCCCTTTGGTGGTGATGAAATTCATCACTTCGGCTGCGTCCACCTTGATATCATCACGCCAGGTGCCGATCACCGCGAAGTCAGCGCGTTCAATTGAGTTGGTACAGTCGTTGGGGCAGCCGGATATTTTAAACTTGAATTTATAGGGCAGTGCCGGACGATGGACATCGTCGGTAAAGTTGTTCACCAACTCGCGATGCAGCCGGTGTTCATTGGTGCAGGATTGCTCGCACCGGGCCGAGCCCACGCAGGACATGGCCGTGCGCACACAGGGACCCGCACCACCGAGATCAAAACCATAGTCATTGATTTCGTCGAAAAAATGCTGGGTATTCTCGGTAGAGGTGCCGATAAACATGATATTGCCCGTCTGCCCATGAAAGGTGACCAGACCGGAGCCCCACTTTTCCCAGCTTTCACCCAGCCGTCGCAGCATATCCGTGGTGTAATGATTTCCCGCGGGCGGCTGAACCCGCAAAGTATGGAATTCTCTGGAATCGGGAAACTGTTTGCCCACCTCAGAAAATCGCGGAATAATCCCACCGCCATAACCAAATACGCTCACCGTACCGCCTTTCCAGTAACCCTTTCGGGTTTCGTAGGAATGCTCCAGTTGGCCGAGCAGGTCGTTGGCGACGCCGTTTACCCGTTGATCCGGGTGATCATCGCGCAATCGCTTGATGCCGGAAACAAAACTTGGCCATGGGCCATTCTCCAATTCATCCAGCATGGGGGTGTCGTGTCTGGTCTGGCTCATTCCCGATCGCTCCGGCAGGTTACTGGTCTGGGTTGTTGTTGATGCCGGTCTGCACCTGGCCGAATCCGGCCATCTAAAGACACCGCAATTTCGCAACATTTATGTACACGGCTATTGTAGCGTTACCAGCCAATTACTCCATCACCCAAACAGGATAAGCGCCCTTATCCCTAATGAGGTATGGACGAAATCCCCGTGGACTGGCTGAATTTGACGCCCACAATTCGCCCGATCGATATATCTTGATCGGCAACGGCGCCAATCTTCGCAAATCCACGGACCCGATACAGTGCAGCAACATAAGGCAGACCCGGTTGTGAATACGGCATCATTTCCGATTCCCGGTTTGTCCGATGCGAAATATCGTCTCTGGCGCAAAAAAAAACTTGAACGCCATACCCGTCTGGCAAGTGAATGCCAGGTAGAAATTGATAATCCCTATGCCCTGACTGCTACAGAATTCGGCAAAATCCGGCAGATTGTCAATAATAATAACTTTGTTATCTATCAATACCGCCCCGAACAGCACGGTAAAATTGATGGATACCGGCATATCTGCAAACGACTGGGATTGATCCATGCAATCCCCAATCCCGGCGCACAAAGCAATAACGTCACCCGCATAGAAGTGGCTGGTAATTGCGGCGACAATTCCACCCGGCCGCGTTATATCCCCTATTCCAGTCAGGCGCTCAACTGGCATACGGATGGCTACTACAACCATCCGGAAAATCAGGTGCGTTCATTTGTCCTGCATTGTCAGCGCCGCGCCGGGCAGGGCGGGGAGAATTGCCTTATGGATCATGAGATTGCCTACCTGCTGCTGCGCGACCGGAAGCCGGAATGGGCCAACGCTTTATGCCATCCCGAATGCTTTACCATTCCGGCAAATTTTCAGGACGGCAAATTGATTCGAGCCGAATTTCGCGGCGCCGTATTCAGCACTGATCCAGTAACGGCACAACTGTACGCACGCTACACCGGGCGCCGGCACCATATTCAATGGCAGCAGAATCAAGCCACCACAGATGCGCTGGCATTTCTCAAATCATTGTTTGCCGATGGCAATCCCTGGTCAGTGCGCATCCGACTTGAGCCCGGCCAGGGTGTTATCTGTAACAACGTTCTGCATAATCGCAGCGCATTTGCCGATGGCGATGCGACTCCGGGCCGTTGTCTGCACCGGATTCGATTCAAAGACCGAATCAATGCAGCACTTGCATAAAAACCAGTTTGACCTCGGCGCACAATGTCAGGACGACGCCCGGGTTGCGATGCAGGTGCTGGAACGAAAAGCCAGGCAAATCCAGCGCCGGATTGATGCCATGGAGCGCAAAAACCCCGACCGGATTGAAAAGTATGCAGAGCTGAATCATCAACTCGCCGTTGTTTTAATCGATATGGATCAGGGGCAAATGGCATGGAACCGTGCTTTCCCGGTGCTGGCGCTTTATATCGATCATAAACAATGGCAGCAAGCCGTTATGCTGTGCGAGACGCTGTTTCGCAGCGAGCAGGCGGATTCACTGGTCGCGCTGGGGCATGCCTTGTGGCTGAGCATTACGTTTCCAGTGGAACCCACCCTGACCTTGGCACAATTACAGCACGTCATAGATGAAACACCCGATGACTCCGATGGCGCCGCAGTGGCTGCGGCGATGGCCGCCTATGTAGTCGATCTTCGCGGTGACAACGCCGGGGATGATGCCGCACTTGCCGCGGGGCAGATGCTCAATGATGTCGCCCGGCGGCATGGCCATGCCCAATCCCGGGATGAATTTGACCGATGGTTCAGGAAACTCGAACTGGATGATCCGGCAAAACTCCTGGTCAGGATGCGCAACATTATTGACGTGCTGGTACAGGATCAGTGGTGGATTGATCGAAATGCGCTGCAAGCATTTATTGCTGACCAGGCGATCGGAGCAAATTATGCTGTGGCAGGAAAAAACTGACTCCGGGAAGTTTATTGTGGCGGACGATGTGATGGATTTATCATTTCGAATCCAGTGCAGCGAATTGCCCGTCGATCACGCCTGGGCGCTAAGCCAGGCCATTCAGGCGGAATTACCGTGGATCAGGCATGAATCTGATTTTGCTATCCATTCCCTGTACGGCGCCGCCTCAGGCAATGGCTGGAATCGCCCGCCGCCACAATCAAACAGCAGGCTGCAGCTTTCCCGCCGCACCCGTCTGTATCTGCGGTTGGCCAAACAACGCGTTGCGGATGCCATGACACTTACCGGCGCAACCCTTGAATTATCCGGCTGTGTTGTCAAGGTGGGAGAATGCCGCACCAGGGCGCTGGTACCGGCCCGAACCGTATTTTCTCGTTCGGTATGCGGTCATGCGGGTGAGGATGAAGCCGCTTTTTCCCGCCGGATTGCACATACTTTACGCACTCGGGACATTACAGTGACAAAAATGCTGTGCGGTCTTGCGCATACGATCCACACGCCGCCGGGAAACCACACGGTACGCAGCGTTCTCATCGCCGATCTGGACCCGGACCAATCAATGCAACTACAGCGGCGCGGCGTCGGCCCGGGAGGAAAGCTTGGATGTGGTATTTTCCTGCCCCATAAAGGTCTGGCCGCCGTGGCAGAAAGTCAGGGTCATGGCTGAATACCGTAATCAATACGCTGTATTTACCAAATCAAGAGCAGAGCCAATGAACCAAAAGCAAAAATTAATCCATGAACTGGTAGAAATGCAAAAGCAATTTATTCGTCGGGAAAAGGCCGGCGGCATTGACTCCCAAGAATATTATGCCCCGGAAGAGGACAGCGAATGGTCCGCGTACCAGACACGACACGACCAACTCGCCAATCGTCTGATCGATATGGCCCACGCCGAAAAAGGCTCCAAACGATAGGCGCCGGGGCATATCCCGGCCGCTCGCAAATCAAACTATCCATGCAGAAAGCCAGAATCCGCACCGGCTGGAAGAACAGGGAAAAACAAATTTCCATTAAGGAATTTGCCAACGCGCTATCCGCCATCTGCTGGCGCATTGCACTCAACGCGGCCAAAAACCTGCATCAACAGGATTTTATTTACCACGATGACCCGCAGCGGATTGGCGTCATCCAGGCGTATTTGCATTTTTTCATCCACTGTGCGGACCGCCTGATGTTTGCATACTTCGATCAAACGCATGATGAAACGCGGCGCGGCGAGTTTATGACTGCCCTGACGATGGATTGCAAACGGCACTATATGGAAAACGCCAAACAGATTCTGGGCCGCGCCAATGTAACGGACAGCCATGCGGCATCGTTTGTGGATGACCTGAATCTGACCATGAATACATTGGCGCAATGGCGATTCTCCGGCGATCAGCCGGGATATCAAATGCGTCGACTGCTCGGGCTCCAGGTGCAGGATATTATGGGTAATTGCCAAACCAACAAATGGATCACCGATCAGGTGATGGAAATAGACGGGCCGCAGGCCTATGAAATTTTCCGGCAATCTTTCGATAAGCTCAAGCGCGCCTCGGGTTATTGACCGCTGACTCTCCTTAATCCGGAGATGATCAATATAGAAGAATGCGAAACATGGGTACGCATTTCACAGTTTAGCCGTATATTTAGCATTGCGTAGCGGAGTTAAGTATCTCGCCCTAGGGCGATTCCAGGTTGTGTGCAAGTTAATTGCACTGGGGTATATCAACAATTAAGGGGTAATAAGGGGCGGAGGCCGCAGAAATTGAAGCAGCTCGTGTACAGATATTCAAGGTACAGTGCGTAATCAGTAATTACTAATTAAATTAGGGGGTAGTAAAAATGGTCAATAATAAGTTGGTTATTGCGACTTTTTTATAGTGTTGGGTATGTCCTCGTGTTACGTACAAGCACAAGAAGATAAACCACCATTTGAAGAATGGCGATGTGTACAGAAATTTGGCGGAAAAGGTGTGGTTGAACTGGTTCGGATAACGGACACTAGCGGACTAATTGAACAGCTTCGGTCAAGTATTGAGGACGTTGCGGTTGTTGAGTGGTTTGTTGCGGCCATGAGTGACGGGATTCCGGGGATTTCGGAATTTGGATTAGGCTCGGTGTCGACAACCGGTATTACCCATTGGGGTTTCTTTGGAGTTGCCGGGCTGGATAGGACTTGGATGTTCGGGCCAGATAGTAGTTTGGCCGACAAATTCAAATACAGTTTTACTATAAATCCGGGCGGTCTTGGGACATATTCAGATACAAAATGCTATGGAGGTACCTGTGTAGACTTTCCGCGGGAAACATTCGACTGCACACTCCATTAAAATGGTGGTACTACGTGCCCACCGAACTAGGCGTAAGGGCCTGTAGATCAGTCAGATAGAGCAATGGACTTTTAATCCATTGGTCGTAAGGTTCGGGTCCCACCGTATTCCTCATTTTTAATGGCGTGGGTCAGCAGAGAAAATCAAACCGCATTTGACTATGTCAACATGTAGGATTAAGCGGGATCTTTTGCGGATTATCCGCCAGCAACGCGCATTATCCTTAAGCGTATATCCCGGAATTTATTTTTCCGACTTCCAGTTTTCGGCATGATCGGTGTTTTTATTGCGCCCGTCCGCATACCCCGCCTCCCAGCCCCGGGTAATACGCTGTTGTTCAATTTTCGGGTTACCCAAAAACCCGCTGGCCCAGCCTACAATGTAATCCCTGGCGATCTGCTGCTGTTCCAGCCGGGTGATCGTATCGTAGTAAAAATTAGTCATAAACAATGCTTGATTCTTTTGCTCTGAATGCGGCTACGATAGCACTTGCAAATAATTGCCGGGATTATCCTTTACAGTAGTGACGTTCTATCGCTGCTGTGACATGCCAGAGACACTGGGTTTCGGGCAGCACAGTAACCAGGTCACCCGCAGTAAATTTTACGGTGGCCTGACCTTCCACCGCAATCTCACCCGCGCCAGCCACAATAAAACTGGTTTCAGTCTCCGCATAGTGTCGTTCGCTGATACCGGCTGGTTCTTTGATAACCGGCCAGTATTCCACGTTCAGCACCTCCAGCTTCATGGGAGAGGGCGCCTGCTCCACCAGCACCTGCGCAAAATGCCGGTTCATCCGGCGCATCCATCCTGATAATGGATACAGGTTTTGATCATATTAAAAGCCTTACCAATCCGCTCCTGGACCAAATCAGGGGAATTACGTTCACTTGACTTCAATTCTTGATGCCGCAGAAACATTTGACCGTTTACTATATCCATTGCTGGTGTATTCCAAGAATCCTTTGAGATAATACACCCCCGGATTTCTTGTGCGCAAAGTCGATGTTGCGTCACCATGTTGTGTGCGTACCGGGAAACAATATGGCCCCTCACCGGACCAGGTAAAGCAGGCCTGATTAATACTCACCTTACCGCCTGCCCCAACCACTGTATAACGCAAGGTTGCCGCATAAGGTATGTCTGCGGTTAGTTCCCTTTCCACTTCCAGTTGGGTTACACGCAGCAGCGGCGCATCTTTTTCAAGCCCGGCTTTTGGTGCTGCACAGGCACCAAGTGCGACCATTGCACAAAAAGTAATCATATATTTCAACATAACAGCAGCCTCTTTATAAAATAGCATTACTGAGGATGAACTGCCATTACTCAATATCATGGATGGTTCATCGCATAAATCCACGGCGCATACAACCCCACGGCATACGCATCCCCCACTTTAGTTTCCAGATAGCTGGATACCTTGCCAATCTGCGGGCCGAACCAGGGCGTGTTAACCCTATTGAGTGTATTGAAGATGAGCGCGAAATAGACAAAGAACGTGTACACATCTATCCAGTTTATCGAGCCGCGTGAAGATTCTCCCGCATCTCCTGATGCGCCTAAACAGCCGTTCGACTTCGTTGCGCTGCTTGTATCTCTTCCGATCATATTCCCACGGCTCAATACGATTGCTGTTGGGCGGCACCACAGGCCCAAACCCGGTCGCGTACCGTCTGACAGGTTTCATCACCCTCATAGGCCTGGTCCATAACGACGCATTCGGCTGACAATGGGATGCTGGTCAGCCACTTACGTCCCGCTGGCGCATCGCCCATAGGGCCCGCAGACAAGGAGAAGCCTACCGCTGTGCGGGCAGTCGCGGCAACCAGATGAAGCCCAGTGGTCCCGTCCGGGTGTACTTTCACCGTGGTGTTGTCCAGCGGCACGGCTTCCACCCTGACGCGAATGATCTGCCGATGCGGCAAACACCCGCCCAACACGCCAGCCTTCGTCCAGCGATTCATGCGCGTATAGAGGCGATGCCAATGGCCGAAGCATTCGGGCAAACCGCGCCATTTGCAGCCCTGTTCGGCGACCTGCAAAATGGCGTTCAGCACCGCCGGATTGTTGCGCGTGACCTTACCGCGCTGGCGCGGCAACAGGTTTTGAACCAGGCCATGTTGACGAATTGTAGGGACATCCCCCCGTGGTTGTCCTTCATCATGGACAGGCACGGGGGCCTGTCCCTACCCTTGACGCCGGGGCGGGGGCCGGCCGGGTGCTTGATATCTGTCAAAATTGATTCAATCCGCGACCAGATCACATCGGTGACCAGTATACTCATCACGACCCTCCTCAAAACTGTTGTAGGACTCCGTTATCAACAATTTGATAATTCGTCAACACAGCCTGGTTCATTGCTGCTGTGTGAGTTGCATGTCTCGCTCTCCTGTCAACCGGGTATACAGGGCATATCATATTTGATGTTAATACGCCCTAGCCTGATTCAAACCGTCGCAACGCCTCCCCGCTGGCCAGCACTTTTCTCACTTTATCCGCCGCCTGGTGACGGTTTTCACAAACACCCGTATGACAAAGCGCAATGGATGCGGCATAAATCAAGCTGTCGCGCATGGCCCCCGACTTGTTTGCCAGCCCATCCAGGCCCAGTGCAAGATTGTGCGCGACCAGCGGTTTTAAAACCGCCGTTTGCTGATAGGCGGTTTGCGCAATGAGTTCATCAAACCGGCCGGGGATGGGCACCATGCGTTGATCCTGAACGATACCGACTTCCTGCGGCACCAGCTTGTGCAACCGCATGACATCCTCCCCGCTGGCCGCTGAACCCGGGCCATACCAGGCGAAGTATCGCGACAACTGACTCAGGGACGGGATGCACCCGCCTTCAACGCCGCGGATGATCATGGCCGAATCAAAACCTGCCTTTCCCGCCAGCATGGCATACACTGGGGGATAGGCCTTATGCACGAATCCGGTCATCAGGTGGGTCCGGTTTGCTCCACGAATCGGCTTCATCACCACTTCCAGGGTAGATATACACGTTCGCTTCACCATGGTGTCGCGCAATTCAACCAGGCGGTGCAATTCGGGCAGATAAATCTTTTGATCAAGATAACTCCACCCGACCCCGGCCTGATCGATACCGGCAATCGCTTGGTCCACGGTTTTGTCCACCCGCTTGCCGGATGCGGCGAATATCATATGCGGCGTAATCCCATATTTGGGGCCGACCGCCTCCAGACCATGGATATAGCTGGGCAAACCACAGGCGGCCAGTACAGCGGGAAGAAATGGCGTGGCGGGCAATCCGCGTAAACAGCCATTAAATGGATCGGCAATGGCAAGTACTTGGGGCGCATTGGCAGACCCGTGGCACAGGACATGGTTGAGGGCCTGCATGGCGCCGATATTTTCCGCCGCTGTTTCGCGCTTCATGCGCAACGCGATCAGAAACAGGCCGGCCCTGACCGGATCAATTTCGCCATCAAGGATCATGGCCAGACCATCCCTGGCCTGATGTTCATCCAGCGATTTGCTCAGTTCAGGGCCCGTGGCCACCAACTGCAAATATCCGCGCATTCGCTCCCGGGGAGCAGGTTTTGTCATGATGCGTTGCCGCGGTTATTTGCGGATGCCTTCCACCACCAGATAGATTTCAACCTCGCCAACCCAGTTTGGAAAACCGAAATCGGCGGCGTTCAAGATGACGTTCCCCTCCAGTCCGCGCCGATAACCGCCCCATGGATCATCGCCGTGCCCGACGTGTCTGCCATCGATGGTAATGATTTTGGTTACCCCGCGCAGGGTCAGGTCGCCAGTAATCCTGACGCTGCCATCGGACGCCTGTTCGAATGCGGAGCTGATGAAGGTAATTTCAGGATAGGTGGAAACCGCAAAAAAATCTGCGCTGCGCAAGTGCTTATCCCGCTCGGCGTGGTTGCTGTCAACGCTGCTGGCATCGATAGTAACGCTGGTCCGGGCTGTGGCCGGATTATCCGGGTCATAGCTGAAGGTGCCGCTGAAGTCATTAAATCGACCGATCACATAGGAATAACCCAGGTGCGACGCCTTGAACTGCACAAAGGCATGTGCTCCTCTATGGTCAATTGTGAAGTCGTCCGCCAGGGCCGGACTGGCAATGAAACTAAAGGACAACAGCGGGATTGCAAAAAATCGTATTATTTTCATATTGATAGCTTCTGATGACTGGGTGGATATTTCCCCTTTGTGCAAACCAAGGGTTCGGGAAACGAATTTTCCCCGGGGTTGAAGCAGGTTGCGCATTCTGTCCGGGCGCAATCCTGTTATAAAAATCAAGCGGTATTGTACGACTATTTCCGGGCAATGGATTACCTCGAAATTGACGCCTGAACATCAAACAGCAATGGTTTATTTGATTCCCACCCCCGGCTGTTTATCGAATCGTTCAATCCCTGACGGGATACAGCGGCGGCAATACTGTGCGGATTTATGGTCATTACGGATTTTATGCCGGATATTATTGACAATAATCGCAACAGTTCTGCACCAGACCAGATCACCGGATGCCTGCTTTCGCCCATTGATGCTGTTGCGGATTCAGCGTACGGGTATTGATCCCGGCGGTTGAACTCACTGGCCAATTCACTCGAATTCAACCGCCCCGCAATGTCTCCCAGTGCGGGTATGGGAAAGTCCGGCCAATGCGCTTTGGCCCATGCTTTGAGTGCGGCCCTAGCATTGCGGGCATCACCATCTTTGCCGGCTTTTTTGAGTCTGGAAAAGATTTTTATTGGTTTCATCGCTCCCGGGGGCTCCCTGCACAACCGGTCGGTCTATCCGGCCGACCCCGGGTCGTTTCCAGAAATACCGCGATGTCAATACCCGGCCAGCCATTTCCAGAAACCACTGTCAGGCGTGTGAGCGGGTTGATGCAATTGGCGGTTTCCCGCTGTGATTCGCTGTAACGGTATATGGCGAACTGCCGAACTGCTCTGGACATTTGCTGGACAACCGCAATCCTGCTTTGTTCGCCGCCCTGGATATCCCGAACCAATAACTGCTTGCGAAATGCCCGCGCTGGTCAAACATATCGATAATATTTCATCAATCCGCGAATCAAAAACCAGCACAGCAACAAAGTGGCGAACCCCGGCACCCACCATCCCGGCGCGGGGGCCAGCTTGTCGGGTCTGAAGGAAAATGAATATCTTTATAATGCTGAAAATGGGTTGGCGTGATTTTCCATTATTTTCCAGTCGAAAGCTGGCTGTCACCGCAATATATATTGTCAAACCCGGACAAAACAACTTGGCAGGCTGGCAGGTTTTATTTGCGGCGAATACTTGCCGTCTGGCCAGCTTGCGCTGGAATCAGTCAATTCTCGCCAGGACGAGGTAATGCCTGTCTATTTCAATCATCTGGTCCGGCAGGAAAATTGACTTGCGGGTTATACCAGCACTTTCTTTGTGGTGATTTGATCTTTGCCAAATACTTTTAAATAGCGTTCAATTTCAGCTCTGGGTCCGGATGCTTTTGCCATATTATCCGACAATTTCACCGTAGGTCTGCCGTCCGCTTCGGTCACTTTACAGACCAGCGAGAAGGCCCCAAGCCGGTCATTGGCGGGGGCGCAATCCTTAAAGTCATTGGTTAAATTGGTGCCCCATCCAAAGCCCACTTTTACTCTTTCCCCAAAGTGACGGGCGATGGCTTCGATTTCATCAACATCCAGCCCGTCGGAAAAAATAATCAGCTTTTCCCCGGGGTCCTGTCCACGGGATTTCCACCAAGCGATCAGTTCTTCTCCGCCTGGCACGGGGTCCTTCGAATCCACACGAAATCCGCTCCAGTCCGCCACCCATTGCGGTGCGCCGCGCAGAAAGTTTGTGGTGCCATAGGCGTCGGGTAGCACAATCAGCAGGTTGCCGTCATAATGATGCTGCCAGCTTTCCAGCACCCGGTAAGGCGCATACCGCAAGGCCTCATCGGTGTTGGCCAGCGCGGCCAGTACCATGGGCAATTCATGAGCGTTGGTGCCAATGGCTTCCAGATCATGCTGCATGGCCAACAGAACGTTACTGGTGCCGATAAACTTTTCACCCAGACCGTCCCTGAGCGCCTGAACGCACCAGTTCTGCCACAGAAAACTATGCCGCCGCCGGCTGCCAAAATCTGCCAGTCGCAGGGTGGGGAGGGCTTTTAGCCGAACCACTTTGCCCCACAGTTTTGCCTTGGCGCGCGCATAGATCACATCCAGTTCAAACCGCCCGAAAGCCCTTAACGCAGCGCGGGACCGCAGTTCGCTGATGATAGTCAACAGTGGAATTTCCCACAGCGTCACCTGGGGCCAGGGACCATGAAAATCAATCAGAAACTGGCCCTCCTGCTGGCGCAGATGGTATTCGGGTAATCGATAATCTTTCAGCCATTCAATGAATTCTGTGGAGAACAGTCTTTCCCGCCCATAAAAAGTATTGCCCGCCAGCCAAATCGCCTCTTTCTTGGACAGGCCAATGGTGCGCACATGATCGAGTTGCTCACACAATTCATCCACATTTATCTGCTGTGCGAGCCGCACCGTCCTGCTGCGGTTTATCAGCGAAAATGTGACCGGAACCCGGGGAAACTCCTTCCATATAGTCTGCAGCATCAATAACTTGTAGATATCGGTATCCAGCAAACTGCGGACAATCGGGTCTAGCTTGAAGGTGTGGTCGTAAACACGTTTTGCCAGATCTGCGGTGGCCACTATGGTGTTTTCCCCTGAAAGCCGGTCGTCACCTTCGCCGAAGCTTGACAGTCATACAGCGATAATTCGAAGCCTGGAATCTCCGCAACCATGCGGTCAGGATGCTGTTGTTTGAGCCATTTCTTCATTGATTCGGCCACGATTCCTGCTCATACAGGCGTGAGAAACCGGCATTTTGCAGTGTTTCGGCAATATTGGTCACAGCATGGAACGGCGTGGGCGAGCGTTGTAGAAAGAGCAGTAAATCGGCGGTGGGTGGCATTTTGCTTTTAATCTTAAATGGGGCTGTAGAGTTCAGGGAAAAATAATGAGATATAGTTGTTGAAGGTTGCATAATTTATGTAACAATCTTGGTTTGGTCTGACTATTTTAACAGTGAGGAGGGAAACAATCATGCCTGAGATATTTGCCCTAAGGACACGTAAGCCCGCGATTGAGGGGGGGGGGGGGGGGGTGAGTTCTGCTTCCTCTGTGACGGTAGTGCGGGTGAGCATTGCGCTGGTTGTTATGCTGTTTCTGTTGCTGCCCACCGTTGTTCAGGCAGCCGCGCCCACCGGTCTCAATGCGGTGGCGGGCGACGGTCAGGTGACGTTGACCTGGAATAATCCGAATAACGCCGCCATCACCGGGTATCAGATCAGGCAGCGGATTTATGTCAACGGGGCATGGACTAAATTTCCTAAATTTCCTAAATGGCCTAACATAATACCGGGCAGTGATGCCAGCACCACCAGCCATGTGGTGAGGGGTCTGACCAACGGCGTCAGGTATAGTTTCCAAATCCGTTGGATGGTGGGCAAAAAGGGAGGGAAACCGTCTGAGGCCAATGCGACACCAGCGGCTCCGGCGGCCCCGCCACCGCCGAAACCGAGCAAGCCCACCGGCCTCAGGACAGTAGCAGGGAACAATCAGGCGACGTTGATCTGGAATAATCCGAATAACGCCGCCATCACCAAGTATCAGTATAAGCAGTGGAATTCACTGTCTACCGAGAGAGGGGCGAGGTGGACTGACATACCGGGCAGTAATACCAGCACCACCAGCCACGTGGTGAGGGGTCTGACCAACACCTCTGTTATCTATAGATTCCGCATCCGTGCGGTGGCAGGCCCCTCTATCGGGCCTCAGTCCAGTTCTGCCGGTGCGATCATTACGGTACCGCCTGCTGCGCCTGTCGTGACGGCGACGCCGGGCAACGCTAAGGTGACCTTACGTTGGTCGAGGATCACAAGCTATATCACCAGGTATCAGATCAAGCAGTGGACGGGCAGTAGCGAGCCGGCCAATGGCTGGAAGGACATTCCCGGGAGTGGATCGAGCACCACCAGCCACGTGGTGAGGGGTCTGACCAACGGCGAGAGTTACAGTTTCCGCATCCGTGCGGTGGCAATATGTTATTTGGGGAGAACTACAATTTCTACTTGCAGCGTTCCGGGGACGCCGTCCACTTCCGTCAGTCCGACGCCTGTGCCGGGCAAGCCTGCCGTAACGCCAATGCCGGGCGACGCTCAGGTAACGTTGAGTTGGAGTAATCCGAATGATGTTGCCATCACCAAATATCAGATCAAGCAGTGGACGGGCAGTAGCGAGAGTGGGAGTTGGACTGACATATCGGGGAGTGGATCGAGCACCACCAGCCACGTGGTGAGGAGTCTGACCAACGGCGAGAGTTACAGTTTCCGTATTCGTGCGGTGGCAGGTACCAATGTTGCAGGGACGCCGTCCGATCCCGTCAGGACGGTACTCCTGGACAAGCCTGTCGTCAGTGCCAGTGCGGGCGACACTCTGGTGACGTTGAGTTGGAGTGATCCGAATGACGCTTCCATCACCAAGTATCAGGTCAAACAGTGGACCGGCAGTCGCGAGAGTGGGAGTTGGACTGAAATATGGGGGAGTGTATCGAGCACCACCAGCCACATGGTGGGGCGCCTGACCAACGGCGTGAGGTATAGTTTCCGTATCCGTGCGATGGTGGGTCTTTTCCCAGGGGTGGAGTCAGATCCCGTCAGCGCAATGCCGGTGCCGGACAAGCCTGCCGTGACGGCGACGCCGGGCAACGCTCTGGTGACGTTAAGCTGGAGTAATCCGAATGACGCTTCGATCACCAAGTATCAGATCAAGCAGTGGACTGGCAGTAGCGAGAGTGGGAGTTGGACTGACATATCGGGGAGTGGATCAAGCACCACCAGCCACGTGGTAAGGGGTCTGACCAACGGCGTGAGATATAGTTTCCGTATCCGTGCGGTGACAGGTACCAACGCTTCAGGGACGCCGTCCGATCCCGTCAGTGAGACGCCAGCGACACAGCCGGACAAGCCTGCTGTTACAGCGACGCCGGCGGGCGACAGTCTGGTGAGGTTGAGTTGGAGTAATCCGAATGACGCTTCCATCACCGGCTATCAGATCAAGCGGTGGACGGGCAGTAGCGAGAGAGGGCGTTGGACTGACATATCGGGGAGTGGGAAGGACACGATCACATACACGGTGCCGGGTCTGACCAACGGCGTGAGGTATCATTTCCGTATTCGTGCGATGGCGGGTCGTGTTCCGGGGATGGGGTCGGATGTCGCCAGCGCGACGCCTGTGGCAGACAAGCCTATTGTGACAGCGACGCCGGGCAACGCTCAGGTGACGTTAAGCTGGAGTAATCCGAATGACGCTTCCATCACCGGCTATCAGATCAAGCAGTGGACGGGCAGTAGCGAGAGTGGGAGTTGGACTGACATATCGGGGAGTGGATCAAGCACCACCAGCCACGTGGTAAGGGGTCTGACCAACGGCGTGAGGTATAGTTTCCGTATCCGTGCGATGGTAGGCGCTGTTACAAGGACGCCGTCCGATCCCGTCAGTGCGACGCCTGTGTCGCCGCCTGTCGGACTCAAGGCGACGGCCGGTGACTCTCAGGTGACGTTAAACTGGAGGAATCCGAACAATCCTACCATCACCGGGTATCAGCTCAAAAAGCATGATTTCAGGAATGATAGTCTGGGTCTGAGTGGGGGCTCTTTTGTTGAGGGTTCTTGGACTGACATACCAGGGAGTGGAAAGAACACCACCAGCTACGTGGTAACGGGTCTGACCAACGGCGCCAGGTATGGTTTCGAGATTCGTGCGGTGGCAGGCAGTGTTACAGGAGAGGAGTCCGAGTTCGTGCCCGTCACCCTGAGAAGCATCTTCACCATTACCGGGACGGTGACCCAGGGAGAGACACTGACCGCGGATACCAGCACGATCTCCGACCCGGACGGCCCGAAGAGTCTGACGTTCACCTACCAATGGAAGCGCGATGGGTCTGCCATCAGCAGTGCCACCAGTGGAACCTACGTACTGACGCAAGCCGACGTCGGGGCCAAGATCACTGTCACCGTGAGCTGGACTGACGGGGGCGGCACGGCGGAGACCCTCACCTCGACTGCGACGGCGAAGGTGGCGAACGTGAATGACCCGCCGACCGGGGCTGTCACCATCACCGGCACCGCCACCCAGGGCCAGACACTGACCGCAGACACCAGCACGATCTTCGACCCGGATGGCCCGAGCAGTCTGACGTTCAGCTACCAATGGAAACGCGATGGCACTGACATCAGCGGCGCCATCGGCCGCACCTACATCCTGACGCAAGCCGACATCGGGGCCAAGATCACCGTCACCGTGAGCTGGACCGATGCTGGCAGCACTGCGGAGTCGTTCATCTCTGCTGCTACCACGAGTGTAACAAACACCAACCAATCACCGACCGGGGCCGTCACCATCAGCGGCACGGTGACCCAGGGCCAGACACTGACCGCAGTGACCAGCACCATCTCCGACCCCGACGGCCCCAGCAGTCTGACCTTCACCTACCAGTGGAAACGTGGCGTGACTGCCATCAGCAGCGCCACCAGTAGCACCTACACCCTGACGCAAACCGACGTCGGGGCGGCCATCACCGTCACCGTAAGCTGGACCGACGACGGCGGCACTGCGGAGTCGTTCACCTCTGCTGCGACAGCGAAGGTGGCGAACGTGAATGACCCGCCGACCGGGGCCGTCACCATCACCGGCACCGCCACCCAGAAGCAGACACTGACCGCGGACACCTCCGGCGTCTCCGACCCGGACGGCCCCAGTAATTTGGTGTTTAGCTATCAATGGAAGCGAGATGGGAATAACATCAGCAGTGCCACCAGCGGCACCTACGTTCTGACTCAGGCCGACGTCGGGAAGGCCATCACCGTCACCGTGAGCTGGACCGATGCTTATGGGGCATCAGAGTCTCTCACCTCTGCTGCGACAGCGAAGGTGGTGAACGTGAACGACCGGCCGACCGGTACCGTCGCCATCACCGGCACCCCCACCCAGGGCCAGACACTGACCGCGGACACCTCCGGCATCTCCGACCCGGACGTCCCTGACACTGACAGTCTGACCTTTACCTACCAGTGGACGCGCGGCCCGGATACTGTCAGCCGCACCAGCACTTACACCCTGACGCAGGCGGACGTTGGGGAGATCATCACCGTAGTCGTGGCTTATCACGATGGTGGGCGTAGGGAGCTTTTCCTTGCTAGCACTCCAAAGGTAGCGAACTTGAACGACTTGCCGACTGGTGCCGTCACCATCACTGGTACCGCCACCCAAGGGCAGACACTGATCGCGGACACCTCCGGCATCTCCGACCCGGACGGCCCGGCCAGTCTGACCTTCAGCTACCAGTGGAACCGCGATAGGTCTGCCATCAGCGGCGCCACCGGCAACACCCACGTGCTGACGCAGGCCGACGTCGGGAAGGCCATCACCGTCACCGTAAGCTGGACCGATGCTGGCAGCACTGCGGAATCTCTTACCTCTGCCGCGACAGCGAACGTAGCGAACCTAAACGACTCGCCGACCGGGGCGGTCACCATCACCGGGACAGTGACCCAGGGCCAGACACTGACCGCGGACACCTCCGGCATCTCCGACCCCGACGGCCCGGCCAGTCTGACCTTCACCTACCAGTGGAAGCGCGATGGGTCTGACATCAGCAGCGCCACCGGCCGCACCTACACCCTGACGCAAGCCGACGTCGGGAAGGCCATCAGCGTCACCGTGAGTTGGACCGATGCCGGCAGCATCGTGGAGACCCTCACCTCTGCTGCGACCGCGAGTGTAACCAACCTAAACGACTCACCGACCGGGGCCGTCACCATCACCGGGACAGTGACCCAGGGCCAGACACTGACCGCGGACACCTCCGGCATCTCCGACCCCGACGGCCCCGCCAGTCTGACCTTCACCTACCAGTGGAAGCGCGATGGGTCTGACATCAGCAGCGCCACCGGCCGCACCTACACCCTGACGCAAGCCGACGTCGGGAAGGCCATCAGCGTCACCGTGAGTTGGACCGATGCCGGCAGCATCGTGGAGACCCTCACCTCTGCTGCGACAGCGAACGTAGCGAACCTAAACGACTCACCGACCGGGGCGGTCACCATCACCGGGACAGTGACCCAGGGCCAGACACTGACCGCGGACACCTCCGGCATCTCCGACCCCGACGGCCCCGCCAGTCTGACCTTCAGCTACCAGTGGAACCGCGATAGGTCTGCCATCAGCGGCGCCACCGGCAACACCCACGTGCTGACGCAGGCCGACGTCGGGAAGGCCATCACCGTCACCGTAAGCTGGACCGATGCTGGCAGCACTGCGGAATCTCTTACCTCTGCCGCGACAGCGAACGTAGCGAACCTAAACGACTCGCCGACCGGGGCGGTCACCATCACCGGGACAGTGACCCAGGGCCAGACACTGACCGCGGACACCTCCGGCATCTCCGACCCCGACGGCCCGGCCAGTCTGACCTTCACCTACCAATGGAAGCGCGATGGGTCTGACATCAGCAGTGCCACCGGCCGCACCTACACCCTGACGCAGGCCGACGTCGGGAAGGCCATCAGCGTCATTGTGAGCTGGACCGATGCTGGCAGCACCGCGGAGACCCTCACCTCTGTTGCTACCGCGAGTGTAACCAACATAAACGACTCGCCGACCGGCAGCGTCACCATCACCGGCACCGTGACCCAGGGCCAGACACTGACCGCGGACACCAGCACGATCGTCGACCCCGACGGCCCCGCCAGTCTGACCTTCACCTACCAGTGGAAGCGCGATGGGTCTGACATCAGCAGCGCCACCGGCCGCACCTACACCCTGACGCAGGCCGACGTCGGGAAGGCCATCAGCGTCATTGTGAGCTGGACCGATGCCGGCAGCACCGCGGAGACCCTCACCTCTGTTGCTACCGCGAGTGTAACCAACATAAACGACTCGCCGACCGGCAGCGTCACCATCACCGGCACCGTGACCCAGGGCCAGACACTGACCGCGGATACCAGCACGATAGTTGACCCCGACGGCCCCGCCAGTCTGACCTTCACCTACCAATGGAAGCGCGATGGGTCTGACATCAGCAGCGCCACCGGCCGCACCTACACCCTGACGCAGGCCGACGTCGGGAAGGCCATCAGCGTCATTGTGAGCTGGACCGATGCCGGCAGCACCGCGGAGACCCTCACCTCTGTTGCTACCGCGAGTGTAACCAACATAAACGACTCGCCGACCGGCAGCGTCACCATCACCGGCACCGTGACCCAGGGCCAGACACTGACCGCGGATACCAGCACGATAGTTGACCCCGACGGCCCCGCCAGTCTGACCTTCACCTACCAATGGAAGCGCGATGGGTCTGACATCAGCAGCGCCACCGGCCGCACCTACACCCTGACGCAGGCCGACGTCGGGAAGGCCATCAGCGTCATTGTGAGCTGGACCGATGCCGGCAGCACCGCGGAGACCCTCACCTCTGTTGCTACCGCGAGTGTAACCAACATAAACGACTCGCCGACCGGCAGCGTCACCATCACCGGCACCGTGACCCAGGGCCAGACACTGACCGCGGATACCAGCACGATAGTTGACCCCGACGGCCCCGCCAGTCTGACCTTCACCTACCAATGGAAGCGCGATGGGTCTGACATCAGCAGCGCCACCGGCCGCACCTACACCCTAACGCAAGCCGACGTCGGGAAGGCCATCAGCGTCATCGTGAGCTGGACCGATGCTGGCAGCACTGCGGAATCTCTTACCTCTGCCGCGACAGCGAACGTAGCGAACCTAAACGACTCGCCGACCGGGGCGGTCACCATCACCGGGACAGTGACCCAGGGCCAGACACTGACCGCGGACACCTCCGGCATCTCCGACCCCGACGGCCCGGCCAGTCTGACCTTCACCTACCAGTGGAAGCGCGATGGGTCTGACATCAGCAGCGCCACCGGCCGCACCTACACCCTAACGCAAGCCGACGTCGGGAAGGCCATCAGCGTCATCGTGAGTTGGACCGATGCCGGCAGCATCGTGGAGACCCTCACCTCTGCTGCGACAGCGAACGTAGCGAACCTAAACGACCCACCGACCGGGGCTGTCACCATCAGCGGCACGGTGACCCAGGGGCAGACACTGACCGCGGATACCAGCACGATCGTCGACCCCGACGGCCCGAGTAATTTGGTGTTTAGCTATCAATGGACGCGCGATGGGTCTGCCATCAGCAGCGCCACCGGCCGCACCTACACCCTGACGCAAGCCGACGTCGGGGCGGCCATCAGCGTCACCGTAAGCTGGACCGATGCTGGTGGGGAATCGGAGTCTCTCACCTCGACTGCGACAGCGAACGTAGCGAACATAAACGACGCACCGACCGGGGCCGTCACCATCACCGGCACGGTGACCCAGGGCCAGACCCTGACCGCGGACACCTCCGGCATCTCCGACCCCGACGGCCCCAGCAGTCTAACCTTCACCTACCAATGGAAGCGCGATGGGTCTGACATCAGCAGCGCCACCGGCCGCACCTACACCCTGACGCAGGCCGACGTCGGGAAGGCCATCAGCGTCATTGTGAGCTGGACCGATGCCGGCAGCACCGCGGAGACCCTCACCTCTGTTGCTACCGCGAGTGTAACCAACATAAACGACTCGCCGACCGGCAGCGTCACCATCACCGGCACCGTGACCCAGGGCCAGACACTGACCGCGGATACCAGCACGATAGTTGACCCCGACGGCCCCGCCAGTCTGACCTTCACCTACCAATGGAAGCGCGATGGGTCTGACATCAGCAGCGCCACCGGCCGCACCTACACCCTGACGCAGGCCGACGTCGGGAAGGCCATCAGCGTCATCGTGAGCTGGACCGATGCTGGCAGCACTGCGGAATCTCTTACCTCTGCCGCGACAGCGAACGTAGCGAACCTAAACGACTCGCCGACCGGGGCGGTCACCATCACCGGGACAGTGACCCAGGGCCAGACACTGACCGCGGACACCTCCGGCATCTCCGACCCCGACGGCCCGGCCAGTCTGACCTTCACCTACCAGTGGAAGCGCGATGGGTCTGACATCAGCAGCGCCACCGGCCGCACCTACACCCTAACGCAAGCCGACGTCGGGAAGGCCATCAGCGTCATCGTGAGTTGGACCGATGCCGGCAGCATCGTGGAGACCCTCACCTCTGCTGCGACAGCGAACGTAGCGAACCTAAACGACCCACCGACCGGGGCTGTCACCATCAGCGGCACGGTGACCCAGGGGCAGACACTGACCGCGGATACCAGCACGATCGTCGACCCCGACGGCCCGAGTAATTTGGTGTTTAGCTATCAATGGACGCGCGATGGGTCTGCCATCAGCAGCGCCACCGGCCGCACCTACACCCTGACGCAAGCCGACGTCGGGGCGGCCATCAGCGTCACCGTAAGCTGGACCGATGCTGGTGGGGAATCGGAGTCTCTCACCTCGACTGCGACAGCGAACGTAGCGAACATAAACGACGCACCGACCGGGGCCGTCACCATCACCGGCACGGTGACCCAGGGCCAGACCCTGACCGCGGACACCTCCGGCATCTCCGACCCCGACGGCCCCAGCAGTCTAACCTTCACCTACCAATGGAAACGCGGCGCGGCGGACATCAGCAGCGCCACCGGCCGCACCTACACCCTGACGCAAGCCGACGTCGGGGCGGCCATCACCGTCACCGTGAGCTGGACCGATGCTGGTGGGGAATCGGAGTCTCTCACCTCGACTGCGACAGCGAACGTAGCGAACCTAAACGACCCACCGACCGGGGCCGTCACCATCACCGGCACCGCCACCCAGGGCCAGACACTGACCGCGGACACCTCCGGCGTCTCCGACCCCGACGGCCCCAGCAATCTAACCTTCACCTACCAATGGAAACGCGGCGCGGCGGCCATCAGCAGCGCCACCGGCCGCACCTACGTTCTGACGCAAACCGACGTCGGGGCCGCCATCAGCGTCACCGTGAGCTGGACCGACAGCGGCAGCACTGCCGAATCTCTCACCTCTGCTGCGACAGCGAACGTAGCGAACCTAAACGACGCACCGACCGGGGCCGTCACCATCACCGGCACGGTGACCCAGGGGCAGGAGCTTACGGCGGTGACCAGCACGATCGTCGACCCCGACGGCCCGAGTAATTTGGTGTTTAGCTATCAATGGACGCGCGATGGGTCTGCCATCAGCAGCGCCACCAGTAGCACCTACACCCTGACGCAGGCCGACGTCGGAGCCAAGATCACCGTCACCGTGAGTTGGACCGATGCTGGTGGGGAATCGGAGTCTCTCACCTCGACTGCGACAGCGAACGTAGCGAACCTAAACGACGCACCGACCGGGGCGGTCACCATCACCGGCACGGTGACCCAGGGCCAGACACTGACCGCGGATACCAGCACGATAGTCGACCCCGACGGCCCGAGTAATCCGACGTTCAGCTACCAATGGAAACGAGATGGCACTGCCATCGTAGGCGCCACCAGTAGGACTTACATTCTGACGCAAGCCGACGTCGGGAAGGCCATCAGCGTCACCGTAAGCTGGACCGATGCTGGTGGGGAATCGGAGTCTCTCACCTCGACTGCGACAGCGAACGTAGCGAACATAAACGACTCACCGACCGGGGCCGTCACCATCACCGGCACGGTGACCCAGGGCCAGACCCTGACCGCGGACACCTCCGGCATCTCCGACCCGGACGGCCCGGCCAGTCTGACCTTCAGCTACCAGTGGAACCGCGATGGGTCTGCCATCAGCGGCGCCACCGGCAACACCCACGTGCTGACGCAAGCCGACGTCGGGAAGGCCATCAGCGTCACCGTGAGCTGGACCGATGCTGGTGGGGAATCGGAGTCTCTCACCTCGACTGCGACTTCGGATGTAGCGAACCTAAACGACGCACCGACCGGGGCCGTCACCATTACCGGCACGGTGACCCAGGGGCAGACACTGACCGCGGACACCTCCGGCATCTCCGACCCGGACGGCCCGAGCAGTCTGGTCTTCACCTACCAATGGAAGCGCGATGGCACTGCCATCGTAGGCGCCACCAGTAGGACTTACATTCTGACGCAGGCCGATGTCGGGGCGGCCATCAGCGTCACCGTGAGTTGGACCGATGCCGGCAGCACGGCGGAATCTCTCACCTCTGCTGCGACTTCGAGTGTCGCGTTATCCGTTGAAATCACCGGTGTCGCCCCGGGCACTACCAAGATAGAGGGCAACACCATCACCACAAAGGTAGACGGGGCGGGTGTGCAGTTGACGCTGCCTGCCGGGCATGGTGTGGCCAAGGTAGCGTTTGCGGTGCCCCGCTCCGTGCCGGCTGCGCAGGTCGGTGTAACCTTTGGGGAAGAACCGGCTTACGTGGATATCCGTATAGGCGCGCTAGACGCGAAGCTCTCCTCAGCTGCCAGCGTCTGTTTGGAAGAGCCCGCCGGGCTGTCGGGTACTTTGTTTGTGTATCATCTTGCCGATGGGGCCAATACGTGGGAGAAACTGTTGCCCGCATTGGCGGCGCCCAACGGTTATGTCTGCGGTAAGACAAAAGACTTTTCTATTTTTGTAGTAGGATCGCCCATGCCGGTTTTCGGTTCAGCCTTCGTTGACGACTACGTCTGGACGGTTGGCGAGGCCGTTGACGTGCAGCTGCCGGCGGCCACCGGGGGCGACGGGCCGATCACCTACCGGCTGAGTCCGTCTCTCCCGGCGGGGCTCACGTTTAATGCAACGGCGCGCACCATCACCGGCACCCCGAACAAGGTGTTCGCCACGGCCGAGTTCACCTACACGGCCACGGACGCCGACGGTCATACCGGTCAGTTGCAATTCAGGGTCACGGTGCAGTCTGCTGAAGTGAAGGAGCGTCCCCGTGCGCTCGCTGTGGCCCTGGCGTCGTTCGGGCGTACCGCGGCCGCCGAGGCGGTGGACGTCATTAGTCGGCGTTTCATTGCGGCCCCGGTTGCGCGTTCGGGTATCACGCTGGGTGGCACGGCCTTGTCATCCGTTGGTTCCGGTTCTGCCTCAGCCGTATTGAGTTTGGCTGAGGCGCGCGGTGAAAGTGGTGCCACAGTAGACGGTTTAAATCCGGGGTTAATTACGTGGCGGGGGGTTTCGGCCAGGGAGTTATTCTCGCGAAGTGATTTTGTGTTGCCGTTGCAAGGCACAAAAGAGGATCGGGTCAGGACTGGCTGGACCTTTTGGGGCCAGGGTTCGGCCGGCAGATTTTCCGGTGAGGCAAATGCAATTGAGACTGATGGTGAGTTACACACGGGATACATGGGTTTGGATTACCGGTTTGGAAGCAATCACAACGCCCTGGCGGGCGTAGCGTTTTCGCACAGTGCGGGGGAAGTGGACTACGCGGTAGCGGGGGACTTTCTTCTCGTTAATGGAGAGAGGGGGGGCATCACGGGCGAGGTGGATTTGGCCATGACCAGTGTGTTGCCCTATGTGCACTACACGCCGCGTTTGGGTTTGGGAATATGGGGATTAGCGGGAGCGGGTTCGGGGGAGGTCAAGCTCAAGGATCAAGGGGGGAGCGTAGAGACGGACGTTCGGATGGTGATGGCCGCTGTGGGTGTTCGTCAGCGGTTGAAGACGTGGCGCGGGGTAGATTTTGCGGTGAAATCCGATGTATTGGCGGTAGAGTTGAAGACGGACGCGGCGGCAGGTCTTGAAGCGGTGACGGGGGATGCGCGGCGGGCGCGGTTGGCGCTGGAGATGGGTGCTGAGCGGGTGTTATCGCCGGATGCGTTGCTGCGGCCGGATATAGAGTTTAGTGGGCGTTGGGACGAGGGTGATGCGGACAATGGTATAGGGGTAGAGATCAGCGGCGGGGTAGCGTACGTACAGAGTCGTTTGGGTTTGCGTCTGGGTGTTCGGGGTCGGTATTTACTGGCGCATGAGGAGTCTGAATTTGCGGATTGGGGAGGCAGTTTTGCGTTGCAGATTGGAGAGGGTCTTGGGGGGCATGGGCTGTGGTTATCGTATGAGCCGCAGTGGGGGGCCCCGGCCAGTGGCGTAGAGCAGCTGTGGGACAGCGAGGGCATCCGGGAAGTCGGAGGGGCGGGGCGGATGAAGTTTGACCTTGGCTATGGTATGACAACGCGTGGTCGCGGCTGGTTGGTGACGCCGTACGGGGGGGTATTGACGACCGGGCAGGATACGCGCTACCGGCTGGGTGCACAGGCCGAGGTAGACAAATCGATGGATATAAGCCTGGAGGGGGTGCGGCGAGAGAATGCGGAGGGCGCCACCGAGCACGGCATATTTTTACGCTGGAAGATTTTATTGTAGTGTTGTCGTGACCCGTGTACCCCAAAAACAGTCCGGTATAAAACGATGCAGAGCATTGATTTCCGTTATAAGGGGGTAATTCTGGAAACGTTGCAGGTCTACATTTGGGGCCCTTATTTGGAAAAGCTATCAGACCCGGAGCTTAAAGTCGGGATTATGAACGCAAGAGTATAAAATCGTTCAGGACTGGCTTTCCCGGTAACAAGATTTTAAGAAAGTCAAGCATAGGCGTTGGGTTTCGTAAAGGAAATAACCCCGTCGGGATATATAGGGGCCAGGATATGAAATTGGGGTTTTAGCGCCCACCAGAACCAACTATAGATGTGTTTATATCACCCTGAGCTTGTTTCAGAATCTCTCTTGGCATCCTGCCTTTGCCCCAAAAAGACCAGATCTTTTGTCGGCATTTCCATGCAATACACGCTGTCCAGAACCAAGAAACGGCCAGACAAACTGAAGCAGGAGGCGCGTCAACTGCAAGGCGAAAGCGGGCGTTACATTCGCCCAATGATGCTGGGCGCGGGAACAGCGCGATGGTCAGTATATTCATGCCGAGAACGTGCGTGATTATCTAATGACGCAATCCGCCGCAAAACTGCGGAACGGGATGAAATCGCCGACGAGGACCTGCTGTCGCCTTATTCCGCCGTGCGTTACATTCTGACCAAAGACGCATTGCGCGAAGGCTGGGACTGCCCGTTTGCCTATGTGCTGACCCTGCTGGATTCTACCCGCACCGCGGCACGAGGAATTTTTTCAGGAACGGGCGCGGGCAATGACACCCCGGGATTCAAGATGGCTGATTTCATTATCGTCATACCCCAGCGCCCGCAGCACTTGATGAGTATGCTGACCAAAAACCGGCGGCAGGCTGGTGAGTTTTGGTCCATTATCGGCATATTTGAACGACGCTACGGGTATCTGCAACTGCTGTTCGTCATCCTCCAGAGTCTGGACCACGGTTCGGTATCGCAACTGTTCGTCATTCAGCGCCTCGTCCAGCGACCGCACCCGCGCGGCGGGCACGCGATGGGCGTTTAATTCTTCCTCCCATTGGGCGGCGGTTTTTCGCAGCAGAATCTCGCTGATCCGGGCACGGTCCGTTTCCACATGCGCTGCCATTGCCGGAGGGTGCAGATCCTGCATTGCTGCGGCGTGATCCGGGTCGCCCAATACCATCCACAAATCCCTGATCTGCTGCCCGGTATACGCCCCGAGCATCAGGCGGCCTTGTCTGGTCTGGTAACAGCAATACCCGGCATTAAACGCGCTGTCGTTGCCGGCCAACGGCATCAGGCTTTGGGTCTGGTGGTAATGGGTCACATTGGAACTCATCAACATAATCGCCGCATCCAGCATGGCAATATCTATGTGCTGGCCCTGGCCGGTAAATGTCCTTTGATATAGCGCGGCGGAAATCGCAAAAGCGGCCTGGATACCGGTGCCGTAATCCAGAACCGGGGGACCCACTTTGGTGGGCGCAGTCTGCCTGGTGCCGGTGGCGCTCATCAGTCCGGAACAGGCCTGGATCACATTATCGTAAGCAGTTCGACCACCCTTCGGCCCATCCTGCCCGAACCCGGTCATGGAACAATAAATAATATCGGGTTTACATACTTTCACATCGTCATATCCCAGGCCGAGTTTCGCCAGTGCGCCACTGCGATAGTTTTCAACCAGGACATCTGCGGTTGCGATGATCTCCTTCAGTATCTTCACGCCTTGCTCGGTTCGCAAATCAATCGAGATGGCGCGCTTGTTACCATTCTGGCTGGTGAAGAAAGACCCGAGGCCATTTGCGCCGTGCGGGAACTGGCCGGTCCGGGCGCGGACCATATCCGGGGTTTGGGGCGGCTCGACTTTGATAACGTCGGCACCCAGCACCGCCAGTTGATAGGTGCAAAACGGCCCGGCAATAACATGGGTTAAATCAATTACCCGGATATTTGCAAAAGGCTGCATATTCTGTAAATGGCTGGCATGGTTATGCTAAACACATCGGCAAATCTGAAATTTAATGCGGCAAGGATATATCACAGTTGTCCATTCAAGGTACAGAAAATCCCCTGACATACTCTGTTTTTAACTCTTCACAGATTGCGTGAATGTAATTTCCAGCGTTTATGTAGCGGATAACCTTCTCCATAACATTACTGCCAAAAAACCATATTCCTGCCTTATATCCCCAAGGCTGAATCCAACTACAGGGTGTATATCCATTGATCCCGTCATTTGATTTTTCTATCCGTTTTTTAATCTCTTCAAAGTCAATCTCTGCTGTTTCATAACGGTTACTCGCACTAATAATATACGCATGCAAGGCACTACAGAGGTGCTGACGACTTAAAAAAACAAATAGCCCGAATACTCTCCGCCCGGCACAATTAACTATCGCAACGCTTTGCTGAAAGACCTAATATCCGGCAGCGTCCAGGCCAATTCGATAATCGCCTGCATCCCGGATTTATCCAGTACGCCACTGTAATCTGCGAGACTTAACACTTTCTTTTCCAGTTCCGAGCGGGTCAACATATTATCGGGGTCACCCTTGGGGGTATCCACCAATGCGCTCAAGGACTCGCCGGATTGCAGCTTCACTGCTACTCTTGCGCCCCATTTGGTGGGGTATTGCCGGTCAATTTGTTCATCAATCCGCATGGTCACCCGCTCCCTGAATGCAGCATTAACCGGGTCTGAAAGCTGTTGTTCGGTAAAATCCGCCACCCCGGCCGAGCCATATCGAGCAATCAATGCCAATACATGGCCCATGGAAAATTTCGATTGATGGATAGTGACCGGCACATCAACCGCGCCCAATACTTCTTGCGCCACCCGGTAGACATCAACCGTGACGGTTTTGATACGGCAAAAGTCCAGATGATGGCGGGTGCAAATCTGCAGCAACGCATCCGCCGCTGGATGGGTGTGACGGCATGAGGCATGGAATTTAAGAGAAGTTTCGGCCAGCGCCCAGCGGCTGCCCAGTCGATCGGTAATTTTTCCGCTATCGCCGTCCGCCAGCATACCCGCCCCCATGCCACGCTCACCTTCGAGTACCTGACTGGCCGCAGTCAAGCCCTGTTGCGCGGTATACGCGGCCAGTAGCCCGTCGGCACATGCTTTGGCGGTATGCAATTGTTTTGAATCTGCGGCATCTTTCAAAAACTCCCATAATCCACCCGCCTGGGTGCCAGCGGACCCCAGGGCATTGAGTGTCTGCCCGGGGTTAAGGCCTAGCAGCCGCGCCGCTGCCATCGCCGCCGCTACCGTGCCCGCCGTAGCGGTGGTATGAAATACCCGATAGTGGGACGGCCCCAGATATTCCCCAACCCGGATGCCGCATTCGTAACCGGCCACGGCCGCAGTCAAAAAATCTTTTCCAGTGATATTTTCATTGCATTGGGCCAGCGCAAAAATTGGTGGAAATACCACGGTGGCTGGATGCAAAATCGAGGAATTGTGTAAATCATCCTGCTCCACCACATGGGATGCGGCGCCATTCACCAAGGCGGCAAACCATGAACTGGTGGTTTGCCGGGCGCCTATCAATTGGCAGGGACCCGATGGCGGACCCATTTGACTGGCAAATTTTCTGAATACACCCGGACTTCGCGAGCGGGAACCGGCGACTGCGGAACCATACCAATCCAGAAACAGCCACTGCGCCCGTTCGGTTACATTTTTCGGGATATGGTCAAATTGTAAACCGGCTGCAAAATCAGCCAGTTTTCTGGACGGCGTATCAGGCATGAATTGTGATTTTTTGCAGCTGGGATGGTCCGGCCTTGAAATCATATTCTATCCGGGTCCGTCTTGATTAAAAGTTAAAGTATCAAACTCGGGAATGCTATAAATATATTAAACATACTTTAAATAAAAACAACAGCATACTAAATTATCCTGAAATCCCCGTTTGGACATCATCACCCTGGAAAAACGCTGGCGAGAAAAAGTCCTGGCCCGCAGTTACCCACACAACGTATTTGGTTTTTTTCAGCGAATACATGAATGCAAATTAATTCTTTTATGGGCAATTGTGATAGCGTCCGAATTTAAAATAATCCGAATGCAATGCTGAATCATACATGAGCAGAAGAAGACAACGTGCGCAAAGATCTGCAGACAACAGCGCGGCTACCAGGGATTCATCACCAATACCGCAATTGTCCCGGCGGCAAATGCAAATACCCTATCCGCCTTTTGAAATTCTGTCCGGGTCGCAGCTACAGGCGGTAGATGCCGCTGCCATGAAAATTCTCAGACAGACCGGATTACGATTTCAAAACCAGGCAGCGCTTGCAATACTGGAAACCCACGGCGCCGAGGTGAATTTCCATACCGGACTGGTCAAGTTCGATGAGGATATCATTCGCGACTTCATCGCAAAAGCGCCGGAAGTGTTTACCCTGTATGCGCGCAATCCGGGGCGCAATGCGATTATCGGTAAAAACCATATCAATTTTTCACCGGTCAGCGGTCCGCCGAATATTTCTGACCTGGACAAGGGCCGCCGCCCTGGAACCTATCAGGACCAATGCAACTTAATAAAACTGGTGCATTCGTTAAATGTGATAAATCTATCCGGTGCCACCGCCGTGGAAGCCATGGACCTGCCCGGCGAAACCCGGCATCTGGATTTTTATCGCGCCCAGACATTATTCTCAGATCAGGTCTGGAATGCCCGGGCAATCGGCAGGCAAAGGGTACAGGATGCAATTGCGCTGAATTGCATGTCCCGTGGAATCAGCGCGGACGAAATGCACCGGAAACCCGGGTTGTGGACCGTAATCAACGTCAACTCGCCACTGGTGGTTGACAAGGAAATGCTGGAAGGTTTAATGGAAATGACTCGACATGGGCTGCCCTGCGCGGTTACGCCATTCACGCTGGCCGGGGCGATGAGTCCGGTGACTTTGGCCGGCGCACTGGCGCAGCAAACCGCAGAAGCCTTGTCGGTGATCGCTTTGATACAAATGATACGCCCTGGTTGCCCGGTCATATTTGGCGGATTCACCTCCAATGTAGACATGAAATCCGGCTCCCCCGCATTCGGTACGCCGGAATATATAAAAGGGGTATTGGCTGGCGGGCAGTTGGCACGGTTTTACAAACTGCCCTACCGGTCAAGTAATGTGAATGCAGCTAATTATCCCGATGCCCAGGCGACCTATGAATCCGCGATGTCGATATGGGCCTGTTTTCTGGCCCACGCAAATATCATCAACCATGCGGTGGGATGGCTGGAAGGCGGGCTGTGCGCATCCATGGAAAAATTTATTATCGACGCAGAAATGATTCAAACCCTGTGCGAGGCATTTCAACCGATGAAAATCAGTGACGAAGAGTTCGGGTTCGAATCCATCCGGCAGGCCGGTCATGGCGGTCACTTTTTTGGTACCGACCACACCATGCAGCGATATAAAACGGCCTTTTACACCCCCATTTTGTCTGATTGGCAAAATTTTGAAAACTGGCAGGAATGCGGGTCGAAATCAGCTACGGTGCGTGCCAATGAAATCTGCAAGACGCTGCTGGAAAATTACCAACAGCCACCCATTGATGAAAAAATTGTGGCCGGGATGGATCAATATATTGAGTGCCGCAAACTCGAAATATCCAGGTATGGTGTGGTTTGAAACAGGCTAATCCGCATCGCATTGGATTACAGAAAAGTCAAAGCCGACATCAGAAACCAGAAGGCAAGAACCAGAAAGCAGCAGCAAAATTATGAGCAAGCAGCTTTTCGTTGGGCAGGCCCTGGTGGAGTTACTCGCTGACTATGGGGTTGAGCTGGTATTCGGCATACCCGGCACCCACAGCATTGAGCTTTACCGCGGCCTCGGCAACGGGAAAATACGCCACATTTCGCCACGCCATGAACAAGGCGGCGGCTTTATGGCCGACGGTTATGCCCGGGTCAGCGGAAAGCCTGGCGTCTGCTTTGTGATTACCGGCGCTGGCGTCACCAACATCGCCACCGCCATGGGCGAAGCCTATATGGATTCGGTGCCAATGCTGGTCATTTCACCGGTTAATGACCCGGACCCGGATAACATTAACCGTGGGCGATTACATGAAATTACCTGCCAGTCTGCGGTAACCACGCCGCTCACCGCGCTCAGCGTCACCATCAGCGATGCCGGGCAGATTCCACAAATTGTGGCCCGGGCATTCGATTTGTTTTCCAGTGAGCGGCCGCGGCCAGTGCATATCAGCATCCCGCTGTCTATTATTCCCCTGCCGGTATCCGGTAAATGGCAGGCCACGCCACTGGCGACTCCTAGACTGGCCACGGATGCGCAAATACAATCAATATGCCGGTTGATTGCAAAATCAGACAATCCGGTGATCGTGGCCGGGGGCGGCACAACCGCAGGGGCGGAACATATAGTGCGACTGGCAGAAAAGACCTGCTGCCCGGTGATTACCACCGTGGCTGGCCGCGGTGTCATTCCGGCTAATCATCCGCTGTGTATCGGCGCCCAGCTACGCGCACCCAGCGTTCAGCATATGCTGGCCCAATCGGACCTGGCGCTGTTTCTCGGCACTGAACTTGCACAAACCGACCACTGGAATGATGATCTGAAACTGCCCGACCGCCAGGTGTGGGTCAACCTGTGGGAGCATGTATTGAACCGGAACCCATCGGCGTTCACCGTCCAGGCCGACTGCAGCGATTGTGCCAAACGGGTGGCCCGGGCGCTTTGCCAACCCCGCCAATCGGAAATCGATACGCTCCATGCCAGATGCAGATTGGCCAGAACCCGGCATGGCAGCGCGCTGACCGAAAAAGAAATGATCCATTTATCGGTATTGAACGAAATGCTCAGGCATGTGCCGCTTGAGGCGACCATCGTCAGCGACATGACCCAAATCGCCTATACGGCGGTGGACTACCTGCCCATGGCCCGACCGAATCAATGGCTGCATCCTACCGGATACGGCACTCTGGGTTATGCACTGCCGGCGGCGATAGGCGCGGTGCTGGCGGATGAATCCAGGCCCGCTTTGGTCATCGTTGGCGATGCGGGCCTGCAATATACCATGCAGGAAATGACCCTGGCAGCGGAGCTGGACCTGAATCTGGTGGTTTTGTTGTGGAACAATGAGGCCCTGCTGCAAATTTTCGACGATATGCAAAATGCGAACATCAAACCCATCGGCGTGACCCAGAAAAACCCGGATTTTATTGCTTTAGCCCATGCCTGTGGCTGGCAGGCAAAACCGGTGGCGGGATTACGGACTCTGGGGTCGGACCTGGAAAAAGCGTTTGTGCAGCCCGGGCCGGTTCTGCTCCAGCTAGACCAGGCTCTGGTGTCTTAAATCCGGCCGAACTAGGCCGTGTTGACGAATTGTAGGGACATCCCCCGTGGTTGTCCTTCATCATGGACAGGCACGGGGGCCTGTCCCTACCCTTGACGCCGGGGCGGGGGGCCGGCCGGGTTTGATGTCTGTCAAAATTGATTCAATCCGCGACCAGATCACATCGGTGACCCGTATACTCATGACGACCCTACTCAAAACTGTTGTGGGATACAATTATTAATAATTTGATATATTCCTCAACACGACCTAATCTTGATTTGTTAGGCTGGTTGATTAGGGCTGGTCAATTAAAGCCAGAATTGCGGCGCGGTCCTGATCAAGTTCAGGCGCGGCGGTGCGCACGGCGGGATCTTCGTATTGCGAAAACTTGATCGGATTACCCGCCATCCTGAATTCCCTGCCAGCGCCGCTTTTGGCGGTGACAATCATATTACGCGCCAACACCTGGCTGTCGGTGGCCACCTGCGCAACGTTGTTGATTGGGCCACAGGGCACACCGGCTTGACGGAACAGCCTTAGCCACTCCGTCACGGATCTGGCGGCCAGCGCCTGTTCAAGCGCCTGGTACAAGATTTGAAAATTTTCCGTTCTTGCCTCGTTACTGCTAAAACGTCTGTCCTTTAGCAAATCAGCCCGCCCGATGACCTGGCACAGTGTAGCGAATAACGGATTGTTGCCCGCCGCAATGATGATGTATTCACCGCCCAGCGCTCGCAGCCCGGCGAACGGCGTGATTGAAGGATGGCGCAATCCAAGCGGCCCGGGGACAGCATTTTCAGCGAAATAGCGGCAGATTGCATTTTCCAGAATCGCCACCTGGCAATCCAGCATACCGATATCCACTTTCCCACCCCTGCCGGTTTTTTCCCGGTCGTACAGCGCCGCCAATACCCCGGACAGACCGAACAACCCTGCGGTGAGGTCACCCAGCGAAGTGCCAACCCGGACCGGTCGGGCGGCATCCGTACCCGTCAGACTGATGATTCCACCCATGCCCTGCACCACCATGTCATAGGCAGGCCAGTCTTTATAAGGCCCGGTATGCCCGAAACCAGACACGGCACCATAAATTAATCGCGGATTGATTTTTTGTAGCCCGGGCCAGCCAAAACCCAGTTTTCGCAGCGTACCGGCTCTGAAATTCTCCACCAGCATATCGGCTTTGCTCACAAGTCTGGTAAATATTTCCCGGTCATCGGTCGCTTTAAGATTCAGCGCGATACTTTCCTTGCCGCGATTAATCGATGCGAAATAAGCGGACTCGCCATCAACGAACGGACCGAAGTGTCTGGCGTCATCACCAACCCCGGGCGCTTCAACTTTAATCACCCGGGCGCCCATATCCGCCAGCATCATGGTCAGATACGGCCCGGCCAGCACCCGGGTCAGGTCAATTACAATCAACCCGTCCAGGGGTGAGGCCCGTTCAGGCATTTCAGTCATGATTAAGGCCGACCCGGATCAGCCGGGCCCTAACCAAGCGCTTCGCGTACACACTGCTGGAAGAAAATTGTGCCGGGTTCGCGTTGTCTGGATAATACGCCGGTTTGATACGTGCCGCCTTCCAGGTTTTTTTGCACTCGTGCACAAATTCCTGCGTCTTCCCGCATTACCTGACTGGAAAACTCAACCGCTTCGAGTCGCTGCGCCTTTCCCATGGAGGACGCGAACCAAAACCATCTCTGCACCGCTGTCAGTTTTTCGTTCACCGGAATGATACGTTCAACATTAAAACTGTGCATGGAAAAATGCAGCAGCAGCCCCGGGAATTTGTAAATCCAGAACCCCGGGCTGCCGTCCTTGTAGGTCACATCAAAGCCGACAAATTTTCCGTTTTCACAGGGTTTTATCCGTGTTTGTCTGCCCGCCATGGACGCATTGAGCGCCGGATGGATGGTGGACAGATGGTAGCCCTCGGTGGAATTGTCGCTGTAGTTTTTCCAGTTCGCGCGAACGCGGTTATTGCGCATTACCGTAAATTCCATTTCCGCGACTTGCGGGAAGTTTTCTGCGATTCGCACAACATCGCCCAGCCATTCATACAATGAGATGCTGTGCACATCCAGACAGGCAAAAACCAGGTCATTCCAGACATCCACCCTGACCGGAATCAAGCCGTAATTTTCCGCCATCAGGTCTTCGCCCGGGTTAAATCCCGGGGCATTTTTCAATTTCCCGTCCAGCGCATAGCTCCATGCGTGATATGGGCAGGTGAACCGGGTGATTGAACCCTTTTCATCCGCGCACAACATGGAAGCGCGATGGCGGCATAAATTAAGAAATCCCGCTAATTTACCGTCGTATCCCCGAACGATGACAATAGATTGGCCGGCGATTGTTGCGGTAACATACTGGCCCGGTTTGTTCAGTTCCTGGCAACCGGTAATGAACGTCCAGTTCCTTGTGAAAATCTGTTTCTGCTCAACGGCAAATATTTCGGCATCGTAATACCAGTTGGCCGATAATGATTCCACGATGTTTGACATTTATATCCATGCCGTGGTCTGTCCGGCGTCCTGCCCGGTCACTGGTCGAGACGAGATCCGTTCTATCTCACTGCGGTATGCGAACAACGCGGGTGTACCGCCGGTATGAATTACGACTATCTTTTTAAATCGGGACAACAATCCGTCCTCAATAAGCTGGATAATGCAGGCCAGAGTCTTGCCCGAATAAACCGGGTCCACCAGCAGGCCTTCGCAAGTGGCCGCCATGTGGATGGCGCGATTCAACTGCGCTGACATCTGACCATAACCCGGGGCAAACGCGCTGTCATCGGTCCAGATATCCTCGTCTTTTACCATTCCCGGCAAATTCAGCATGTTCGATAAATGATCACAATGGCAGCGAATTCGGGAAAACTGGGACGCCCTGCCCCTGCGTACACACGCCCCCAACACTGGAATATTCGACCCGGACAATCGCATCCCGAACAGTATTCCGGCATGGGTTATTCCGCTTCCCGAACCGACAGCGATCAAATCCGCGCCAGACTGCTGATTTTCAATTTGTTCGAGTAATTCCCGGGCGGCGACGATATACCCCAACGCACCTTTAGGCTCCGCAGTCGGCACCAGCGGCACCACATAGGGAATTCTGCCATTTCGCTGCAACTCACCGGCGATACGATTTATCTCTCTATCCGCACCTGCTTCATCCTCGCCCTGGCAATAGCGATAAATAGTGGCGCCGAATAATCCGGTAAGCAATCGATTTCCTGAGGCCTGATAATCTTCGGACCGGTTATCTACCCGGTCTTCCAGTTGGATATGGCATTCCAGTCCCAGCCTGGCCGCCGCCGCGGCCAGGGTGCGCATATAATTTGACTGCACCGCCCCAGTGCTCAGCACCGTATCGCATCCTTTGGACAAGGCATCGCCAAGATAAAATTCCAGCTGGCGGACTTTGTTGCCGCCCAACCCCAGCCCGGTGCAGTCATCCCGTTTTATAAACAATTCCACGCCATCAAAATTTTCAGACAAACGCGGCATGGCTTCCAGCGGTGTGGGCATATGGCCCAGTTTAACCCTGGGGAAATTCCGTAATTCGGTAATGGATGATTTTATGAATTCCGCCATGGGTATGGGTTAATCAGTGCGGGCGCTGTGGTTGTATTGTGGCGCCCTGCGTCGTCCAGTCGAAAGAAACGCGGTTCGGGTTACTTTTCCAGTTCGGCCTGCAAGGCAGGAACGGCGACAAACAAATCTTCGTTCCAGCCATAATCAGCCACCTGGAAGATCGGCGCTTCTTCGTCATGGTTAATGGCGACAATCACCTTGGAGTCCTTCATACCGGCCAAATGCTGAATCGCACCAGAAATTCCCACCGCCACATAAAGGTCCGGCGCCACCACTTTTCCGGTTTGACCCACTTGATACTCGTTCGGCACAAATCCTGCATCCACCGCAGCGCGGGAAGCGCCCACCGCACCGCCGAGCTGATCGGCCAGTTTCTCAAGCATGGGGAAGTTGTCCCCGCTTTGCATACCACGTCCGCCGGACACCACGACTTTGGCCGATGTCAGTTCCGGGCGTTCACTCGAACCCAATGTCTGCTCCACGAATTGCACCTGGTCAGTAGCGCCCGCATCATCAATGTTTTCAATCTCTGCGCCGCCACTTTCAGCCTCAGCAAGATCAAATGCCGTGGTGCGCACGGTAATCATTTTAACCGCATCCAGTGATTTCACCCTAGACAGCGCGTTACCAGCGTAGATCGGGCGTACAAAGGTATCCGCATCAACCACTTCGCTGATGTCAGATATGGCCTGTACATCGCACAGCGCTGCGGTATACGGAATCAGCGCTTTTCCGAAAGTTGACGCAGGCGCCATCACATGGCTGTACTCATCTACCCTGCTATCCATCAGAGACTTGATCAATGCCGCCGTGTTTTCGGTTATTTCATTGGCATGGCTTGCGCTGTCGCATACCAGCACTTTACGCACTCCGGCGATTTTTGCCGCCGCCGCCGTAATTGCGGCACAATCCTGACCCGCTATCAGCACATCAATCTCGCCGCCAACCTGTGCCGCGGCCGCAACGGTATTCAGGGTGGCCGGTGCTAACCCAGATTTATAGTGTTCGGCTATTACCAGAATACGCATTTAAATCACCTTCGCTTCGTTTCTCAGTTTGTCCACCAGTTCAGCCGCACTGGCAACCATAACGCCGGCGTCTCTGGCCGGGGGGGTATTAACTTCTACCACTTCGATTCGATTGGTCACATTCACACCCAACTGTTGCGGAGTGGTTACCTGGATTGGTTTCTTTTTCGCTTTCATGATGTTCGGCAATGACGCATATCGCGGCTCGTTCAAGCGCAGGTCCGTGGTCACCACCGCAGGACAGGTAATTTGTAATTTCTCCAGTCCGGCATCAATCTCGCGAGTGATGGCGAAGCCGCCGTCGTTTCTCTCGATTTTAGAAATATAGCTACCCAGTGGACGCTGCATAATCGCCGCCAGCATTTGCCCGGTTTGGTTATTATCATCGTCGATGGACTGTTTACCCAGAATGACCAGATCAGTGGATTCCTGTTCCGCAATCACTTTGATCATTTTGGCGATGGCCAACGGCTCCAGCACCGCTTCTGTCTCGATATGCACGCCTCGGTCGGCGCCCATCGCCAGGCCGGCGCGGATTGTTTCCGGACACTTTGCCGGGCCTGCGGAAACGATGATGACTTCTTCAGCATGACCGGCCTGTTTGATTCGCAGCGCTTCTTCCACGGCAATTTCACAAAACGGGTTCATAGCCATTTTTACATTAGCGGTCTCAACACCAGTGTGGTCGGCCTTGACCCTGACTCTGATGTTTGCGTCGATGACTCGTTTTACTGGTACCAGTATTTTCATTTCGTGGACTCTCCCCGAAAAGGTGATGGATAGCGGAACTGGGCGCGGATTCTACCCTAATCGGAATTCGCAGAATAGAGATTTTTAGCGCCAGGGGTCTGGCAGGGGGCCGCTGCCATTGAGTTAGAATACGCTTTGTATTTACCCCGAACAACTTAGATATCCGTGACCGAAAACAGCGATAAATTGCTGGATGAATTGCTGCATACCGCAGCGCTCGCCGCAGACCAGGCCCGTAACATTACCCGCAAATGGTTTCGGGCGGATTTGCGCATTGCCAGCAAAACGGATAATACCCCGGTTACCATTGCCGACCGGCAAACCGAAGACGTCATAAAAACCATAATCCTTGCGCGCCACCCGGACCATGGTTTTTTTGGCGAAGAAACCGGCTGGCAGCTAAATAATGCGGAATGGCAATGGATAATTGACCCCATTGATGGCACCAAATGTTTTGCCACGGGAATGCCAACCTTTGGCACATTAATCGCGCTTTTACATCATCACCAGCCGGTTCTGGGGATTATCGATCATCCCATACTGGACGAGCGCTGGGTCGGCGTACAACGAAAGAAAACCACGCATAATGGCAATCCCTGCCGGACGCGATCGACGGACTCGCTGGAAAATTCCAGCATATACACGACTAGCATGGATATGTTCGACGAGATTACCGCAGAGCAGTCACAAAACCTCACCAAAAGCTGCCGGTTCAGAGTTTTTGGCGGCGATTGTTATGGATACGGACTGCTTGCATCCGGGTATAACGACCTGGTATGCGAGGCGGATTTAAAACCTTATGACTATGCCGCGCTGATACCGGTGATAGAAGGCGCCGGTGGAATGATAACCGATTGGCAGGGAAATCCTCTTACACTGGAATCCATTGGTCAGGTTCTGGCTTCGGCAAATCCGGTTTTGCACCAGCAAGCCATCGCCAGACTACGGCAGCCATAGAAAAACCGGCCGGGGCAAAATTCCGGCATGATAAAGTTGATATGTAAAGGCCAATTCGGGATTCTAGGGTCGGCGCTAAAGCACATTTTTTTTAAAATAAACAGGAAATTTGTTTCCTGGGAGTTTTTCTCGCAGCGTCTACGGATTGACCTTTCACAAGGAGCGGGAATTCTGCTTACCGAACCTTTAATGGAAATCCGTAAACAGCGATATAATTCAGCGTTTTAACCGACTCTTCACAACCAATTATTTTTCCGGGCAGGGTGCAGTGGCGCAATACGTTTTTACTATGAGCGGCGTGGGCAAGGTGGTCCCGCCCAACAAACAGATTCTTAAAGATATTCACTTGAATTTTTTCCCGGGCGCCAAAATTGGCGTGCTCGGTTATAACGGCGCAGGCAAGTCCACGCTGCTGCGAATAATGGCTGGCATTGATACCGATATTATCGGTGAAGCACGACCCCGGAGCGACCTGAAAATTGGCTATCTCGCCCAGGAACCAGAACTGGATGAATCAAAGGATGTACGCGGTAACGTGGAAGACGGCCTGGCCGACGTCAATGACGCAAAACAAAAGCTCGATGCGGTATACGCCGCCTATGCGCAACCCGACGCAGACTTCGCAACCCTGGCCACCGAACAGGCGCGGCTGGAAAACATTGTGCAGGCTGCGGATGCGCATAACCTGGAGCATAAATTTGCAATCGCCGCCGATGCGCTGCGCCTGCCGCCCTGGGAGTCTGCAATCAAAAATCTTTCTGGCGGCGAAAAACGTCGCGTGGCACTGTGCCAATTACTGCTGTCCGACCCGGAAATGCTGATTCTGGACGAGCCGACCAACCACCTTGATGCACAATCCATTGCCTGGCTGGAAAGATATTTACATGAGTTCGCAGGAACCGTAATTGCCGTAACCCATGATCGATACTTTCTCGATAATGTTGCCGGCTGGATTCTTGAACTGGACCGCGGACAGGGCATTCCGTGGCAAGGCAACTATTCTTCCTGGCTGGAACAAAAGCGGACGCGGCTGGAACTGGAGCAAAAAACCGAGCGAGCGCGTATCAAAAGTATGCAGAATGAACTCGAATGGGTGCGTTCCAATCCTGGAGGCCGCCATGCCAGGAGCAAGGCACGGATAAAAAGATATGAAGAACTCAGCTCGACGGTTTATCAAAAACGTGCACAAACCAATGAGATTTATATTCCGCCCGGGCCGCGTCTGGGCGACCTAGTGATTGAAGCCGGCAAAATCTGCAAAGCCTATGGCGACAATGTGTTGTATGAAGATTTGAGCTTCAGCCTGCCTAAAGGCGGCATTGTGGGCATAATCGGCCCCAATGGTGCGGGTAAAACAACGTTGTTTCGCATGATGACCGGGCAGGAGCAACCCACGTCCGGTCACTTCAGAACTGGTAACACGGTTAAAGTGGCTTATGTGGATCAGTCCAGGGATACTCTGGCTGCAAACAACACGGTATTCGAAGAAATTTCTGGCGGCCTGGATTCAATGCTGGTCAACGGTCACACGGTGCAGTCACGGCGCTATGTTGGCCGCTTCAATTTCAAGGGCGCCGATCAACAGAAGAAAATCAGCGCATTGTCTGGCGGGGAGCGTAACCGGGTTCATCTGGCAAAAGTCCTGGCCAGCGGCGGTAACCTGCTGCTGCTCGACGAACCCACCAATGATCTTGATGTTGAAACACTGCGCGCCCTGGAAGAAGCCATTCTGCACTTTCCGGGTTGTGTAGCCGTGATTTCGCACGACCGCTGGTTCCTGGATCGAATTGCCACGCATATCCTGGGGTTTGAAGGCCATTCCCGGGTAGCCTGGTTCAACGGCAACTACAGCGATTACGAGGCAGATTACAAACGCCGTTTCGGTCATGGCATCACGCCTCGCAGGATTAAATACCGGCGATTGAAGCAGAGATAATTTCCGGGTTTGCCGAAAATTTGCAACGCATCAATTCGGGTATGCACAGATGGAACAACTTTCATGACCAGGTAAACAGGAATTGTGGGAGTAACATATTTCAGGGAGATAGAAATTCATCCACAATCCGATTGAATAATGCCGGATTCTCCAGATGCGCGTTGTGTGAACATCGCGGCATGATCCTGAGCCGGCTGTTTTGTATGCCATCCAGCAGTCGATCAATCTGGCGCCCTGGATAGGAGCGGTCCTCCGCACCCCGGACAATCAGGGTTTCAGCCGTTATCTGATCCAGTCTTTCAACCGCACGCCAGCGCTGCCATGCGCTATAGCCCGCCAGCATGGTTGATGCATTTACTCGCATCGCCAGTTCCAGCGCTGCGGGATAATCTGGATGCGCTTCCTTATTTAAAAACCAGCTGGCCACGGTAGTTTTAATCGTCCCTTCTTTACCTTCATGCCCCACCCGCCATTTGCTGTCCGCAATGGATTCAAACCGGCCCGGCAGCAAGCCATCCGGCCCGGTGCCGTACAGGATCAGTTTCTGCACCCGTTGCGGGGCAATAATCGCGGTTTCCTGGGCAATCATCCCACCCATGGAATGGCCTACCAGTGAAAATCGACCCACATTCAGGCGGTCCAGCAAATCCATCACAAACCATGCGCCGTCTTCTATTGTATCCAGCGGCGGACTTTCCGCGTTGTCGCCATAACCCGGCAAATTGGTAGCGATCACATTGAATGACTGTGCGAAATAATCTATTTGATTTCGCCAATACCCTGCCCCGCTTAAAAACCCGTGCTGGAACACCAGCACCGGACCGCTTCCCTGACGAATATACTGCATGATAATCCGCCTCCTACATTTTGGGGCGGATATTTTCCGGGCCGTATGGAGCATCCTCAACCACCACCGCAGCACAGCGCACACCCGGCACCGAGATTTCCAGCCTGGTGCCCGGGCCAGAATAATCGCGCTCCAGGTAAGCCATGGAAACAGCATGACCGAAATGATAAGAATGCGTACCCGGGCTGACCCGACCCACCAGTCTGCCCGCATAATAAACCCCTTCATTCATATAGGCGCTGGCATCCGTGGTTTGCACTTTCAGGGTCACCAGCTTTTTGCCGAGCCCTTTGGACTTTTGCGCCTCAATTGCTTTGCGGCCGATAAAATCCCAGTCTTTATCGAGGCAGACAAACCGTTCAAGGCCGGATTCCAGCGCAGCATGTTCAATGTTCAAATCCCGATACATTGCCCGATATGATTTATCCGGACGGGCGGATTCGATGGCGCGATTGCCCACCATTTTCAGCCCGTGATTTTGACCGGCCCGGGTCAGCCCATCGTATAAATAATGCTGATGGCAGATCGGATGATAACATTCCCAGCCGAGCTCGCCGGCATAATTAACCCGCATCATGCGCCCCCGGCGGCCCAGCCGATGGAAGTGGTTTGTCCCGACGGCCATGGAAACGCCCGATTCAACAAACCCGCTTCGGTAATTGGTTGCAGCACATCCCGGGCATGGGGCCAGGAATCGTGAAACATCCCCATTCATAAGTCACGTTGCGCAAACCCACGTCGCCTTGTTTTAGCAATAATTTCTGCAACACGTCGAAGTCATGCCATTCACCACGCGGCGTTGCCACCAGATAATACATATTATCCGCTAACCGGGTAACCGTAAATTCGCTGCGCACTCCACCGGACTTTGTCAGCAAATGCGCCGGCACGATTTGCCCGATACGCCGGGGACAGCGATTCGCAAGCATCGTATCCAGCCATCGTCCGTAGCCTGCTCCAGAGACCTCAAACTTCGCCATGGAAGTCATTTCGAACAAACCGACCCCGTGCGAATCGCTTTGACCTCCTCTGCCACATACGGCATATACCTAAACCGCCAGTAACTGTATTCATCCCTGGGCTCCACCCCGTTGGGTGCGAACCACAACGGCGTCTCCCAACCATAAACCGAACCCCACACCGCACCCTGAGCAGTCAAGCGATCATAACAGGGCATGGTTTTAGACGGCCGGCCTGACTGCCACTCGAAATCGGGATAATGAACGCCAAAATTGTGACCAAAGGTTTCACGATTGCGCTGGCCTGTCCATTCCTTGCTGGCATGGCCGCCAAACCGTCGGCAATCAATTTCCGCCATATCCGACTCGGGTTCGCCTTCAGTAATCCAGTGGGCCAGTTGATGGCCGATACCGCCGCCCATCAGTATCCCGCCGACACGCCTTCTGCCAGCCAGAGATTTCTGCGTCCATGCACCGGCCCGACCAATGGCAGGTTATCCGGGGACGTGCAGGTCGGTCCACGCACATTGCTCCTGATGCCGACTTCGCCCAATGCCAGCACGCGCCTGATCGCTTCTCGCCAATGCGCTTGCACGGATTCGAAATCTTCGGGCAGCAGCTCCGCGCCAAATCCTGCGGGTACGCCATTGCGCGCAAAATGCCGGAGATTCTCTGGCCTCTCGTATGGCCCGAACATCAAACCCGAGCCTTCTTCACGCACATAACCATTGATGGTTTCATCTCGAAGTACCGGCATTTCCGGCAAACCCTGGGCTTGACGCTGCTCAAGTTCCGGGACCGATTCGGTGACCCAGTATTGATGAACCACGGGAAACGCAGGGATTGCAATGCCGAGCAGTTGCGCAGTTTGCTGCACGTAGTTGCCGGTGGCGCAAACAACATGCTCGCAGATAATGTCACCCTGGCTGGTTTTCACTTTCCAGTCACCGCTGGCTGAGCACTCGAAACCCGTCCCTGCGTATGTCGATAAATTTCAGCGCCATTGCGGCGAGCTGCTTCGGCCAGGGCCTGGATGATGTCCGCTGGCGCAATATGCCCGGCATCGGGATTGTAGACGCCGCCGAGCAGTTTGGGGTTTCGTGCCATCAGCGGCCACAGCTCATAAACCTGTGCCAGAGCGAGAATTTCCGCCCGAATACTCCAGGTTTCGGCGATACTCATAATAGTTTCAGATACTCATCCATTCTGTCGGCGGTATTAGCGAGTCGAAGCTGCCCGCATTGATGCCATCCAATGCTTTGCCCGGTCTTCTTTTCCACCTCCTGGTAAATTTCAATGATGCGGGCGATGAGACCACCGAAGCTGTAACTGAAACTGTACAGTGGCACGAGACCTGCCGCATGCCAGGCGGACCCGGCCGTCAGCTCGGTACGCTCAACCAGAACCACATCCGTCACGCCGCGCCCGGTCAGGCTGTGAAGAATATTGACACCCACACATCCGCCGCCTACCACTACCACTCTCGCCTGATTTTTCACTGCTTGATTACTGATTGATTATGGGTTGATCGACATCCAGAGTATGGGCACAAAACCCGCGCAAAATCATACTCCAGATCAAGAAGTCATCCATTGCGCGCCCGCCGACCGAGGCCATTCTGCGCCATGATTTAATACCGCTTCCGCTTTGCCGGGAATTAATACTATAAATGCCCTGGTGAAGTTCGGGCCTTCATTATTCCGAATTGAACCCCATTCAAATATATGGCATTCACATATATTGGAATTATTCCATAACACCAGATTTCAGGAGAAATTCACGAGTATGGAGAAAAATGACATCAGGACGTTGCCAGGCCGCGACCAGGATATTCATAAAATGTTAAACAACCCAAAAATCACGCGCCGTGATTTTATGGGCTATGTGGGCGCGTATCAGTTTATAAGAAAAACTTTACAGCCCGGATTCCTGAACGAAAAAGAAGCCGGATTGGAGGTCAAAACAACCATTATTCCTGGAAAGGGCGGGAAAAGCCATGAAGTAAGGGAAGTATGCTGGAAGTAAAGTTAATGGGATCTCTAACCCCCCCCCCTCAATTCTTGCGATAACAGTCCATACACTACAAAGGCGAATAGGTAACGCGAGGCAACCGGGATTTTTTGACCACCAAAACCGATTGGAGCAGCTCGAACACCTGGGCGGTCCGTTGCTGGCCTGATCACGAATTGTTGACCGGGAAGCCTTTCGTCCATTATTCAAAGATCTCTACAAGACCCGTCTCCAGAATAAGGGAGGCCGTCCACCGGTTGATGCCCTGCTGATGTTGAAAGTGCTGGTGTTACAACACTTTTATCACTTGTCAGATGATCAAACCGCAGATCAGATACGCGACCGCTACAGTTTTTGTTACTTTCTCGGTCTGGAACCCGAAGACAGAGTGCCCGATGCCAAAACGATCCGCGGGCATAATGGATGCGTTGTTCGAGGCATTACTGGTGCAGATCAACGCAGCCGGTTACACCGCCCGGCAAGGCCAGATTGTGGACGCCGGGATGGTTCCTGCCCCGAAACAATGCAATAGTCGAAAAGAGAACGAACCGATCAAGGCAGGTGATATTCCTGACTGGGACGCAGCAAAACGGCGTCAGCAAGACGGGCAGGCGCGGTGGATAAAAAAGCACAACAAAACTCACTATGGGTATAAAAACCATATTAGTGTGGAGCATCGGCACAAGCTGATACGCCACTACCGTATCACCACCGCCTCAGTGCACCACAGCCAGGTATTTGAAGAACTGCTGGACCCGAACAACAGTAACGGCAGTGTGGACGGACTCGGCTTATCGCAGTAGGGAACGAGAGGCCGCAGTCCCATTCATCCTAAGGGCACGCGAGGGCGGCCACTCAATAAACGCGGGCAAAAAGCCAATCGTAAACGCTCCATCCTGCGTGCTCGGGTTGAGCCACGTATTTTGCGCAACCCGCTAATCGACTTGTCCGCACCACAAGGCTGGAACGTGCCAGGATCAAAGTGGGGATGATGAATGGGGTCTATAACTTGCGGCGATACGCCTTCCTGACCGGTAAAACGATAGATTAAGCCAAAAACTCAAGCAATTTCATCCGGCAATAATCCATGATGCTGGAAACCTGCTCTGCTTGTTCTGCTTGTTCTGTTCTGCATAGTGTATCGCGATGCTTTTAGAAGTGCCCTTAATCCAACAACGGGCAGTCGGCGAACGCAAACCTGCTGCAACTATTTTTCAGCCGTGCATATCCATGCGGCCGCATCTGCAATCGCTGTTGCAGCGCGCTGCAGGTCTTGCTCCGTCAGGGCAAGGCAGGGATAGACCTTGCCGGGTGATTTGAGGAGGCCCCGTTTTCTAAGCGCTTTATTGAAAGCGGCGCTCTTGCTGGCATCCGCGGTCAAAATATCCCGGTAATTGCTAACGGCCCTGTCTATGAAAACGGCACCAAACAACACCGGATGGCCGATAATCCGGTGTGCGTGGCCATGTGCGGCGAGATGGGTTGAGAACGCCCGCATAAGCGTTTTGCCATTTTCCAGCAGCTTCTCGTAGCTGCCCGGGCGACGCAGGATTTCCAGGGTTTTTAACCCGGCCACAGCGGCCACCGGGTTTCCCGAAAGCGTGCCAAGCTGCATTAAAAATCCATCGGCCCCAACCTTGCCCTGATCGAAATGCGCCATGATATCGGCGCGCCCGGCAATCGCAGCCAACGGAAGACCGCCGCCGATCACTTTGCCGAGGGTGCAGACATCCGGGGTAACGCCATGCAGTGTCTGTGCGCCGCCATAACACAGTCGGAAGCCGGTTACCACTTCATCGAAAATAAGCACGATGCCGTACTTGTCGCATTCTTCGCGCAGCATTTCGAGAAAACCGGGGGCAGACGGAATAATGCGCTGCAACGGCTCGACGATGACCGCAGCAATCTCGTCTGCATATTCCGCAATCAGGGAACGGGTGAAGTCAGCATCATTGAACGCCGCGATGAGCATTTCATCGCATACGCTTTGCGGGATACCCGCAGAATCGGCGACGGCCAGGGGAAAATCCACCAGCTTTGTCGGCGCAAGGCTCATCTGCGCTTCCGCCGACATGCCGTGATAACCGCCCTCAAACTTCACAATTTTGTTGCGCCCGGTGAATGCACGGGCCAGACGCATGGCATACATATCGGCCTCGCCGCCGGTCGAAACATATCGCAATTGTTCCGCGCAGGGCACCGCCCGGCAAATCTCTTCGGCAAGTTCTACGGCCGCAGCATTGCTGGCGAAAAAGGTCATGCCCCGGTCAAGCTGATGATGCACCGCGGCGAGCACTTCCGGGTGCCCATGGCCCAGCAGCATTGGGCCAGAACCAATCAGACAGTCGATATATTCATTGCCATCCTCGTCCCAGACGCGGGCACCCTCACCACGGCTGATGATGATGCCGGGATCGAAGTTTCCAAAACCGCCTGCCGGGAAAACGGCATTGCCCCGGTCAATCCAATCCTGCTGTTTTTCAGACATGGTACGTCTCACTTATTCATAAACCGCAGCGGGTTCACCAAGAATTTCCACGTCGGGCTCCACCCCAAGCCCCGGCGCATCGGAAACGGTGAGCAGCCCGTGCCGTGTGCGGCAGCCCTGGCCAGGCGCCACGTCCACCGTCAGCATATCCTGGCAGGCCCAGGTGGCCACTGCAAACGCCCGGGGGATGCTCTGCGCCAGGTGCGCCGCTTCCGTATCCGCCAGTACCGAGCCGCCGGTTGCCATCACATAAATCTGCATACCATACGCCGCGGCAATGCTGCACAAGCGCCGCGCCCGGGTCAGACCACCCACCCGATTCGGCTTGACGTTTATCACCTCTGCAATGCCTTCATGGGCGATACGAACCACGTCCTGCAAGGTCACCAGCGTCTCATCCACGCTGACAGGTGACGTGGTTATCCTGCGCACTGCTGCCAGATCATCCAGTGTTTCGCCGGGTTGTTCGAAGGTAACCCCGAGGTCGGCTACAGCATTCATGACGATGCCGGCCTGTCGCCGGGTCCAGGCGCGGTTGGCGTCATAGAGCATGATTTCATGCGGTCTGCGGTGCGCTTCTATAAACCGGATATTCTCTATATCCTTGGCCTCATCGCCCCCCACTTTCACGGAATGTGCGAAGTAACTCTGCTTGCGATATTTTTCGATAATGCCGAGCATATAATCCGGGTCACCAGCGGAAACCGACGACGCCACCGGGGTGCCTGCGGCCCGACGCCCGCCCAGAAGGTCGGCGATGGGCCGGCCGAATGCCTTGCCCATGATGTCCCAACAGGCAAGATCAATGGGCGCCTTGGCGTACAGATGCCCCGGCAGGCAAAGATCCATTGCCCGTTCAACCAGTTCCACCGCGCAGGGATCCTGGTTCAGGATGGACTTTGCCATGGTGCCGATAGCGCAGCGGATACCGGGCCCGTGCGCCGGCAGATAGGTATTTCCCCAGGGGCAGCCCTCGCCCCAGCCGCTGATACCTGTATCCGTATCAAGGCGCACGAACGTGCTGTCGAGCTGCTCAAATTTCAATCGCCCACCACTGAGCCAGTAAGGCTCGGCCAGAGGCAGCGTCATTTGCCACACACTAATGCGGATGATTTTCATGGTCGCTTTGCATACACGGCAACGGCCGGGCCCAGGCTGTCATAATCGGGTTCAACTCCTGCCCCGGGCGTATCGCTGGCATAGAGCCTGCCATCGGCCGTAGTGGCGCCGCCAATCCCGGTGGAACGGGTGTTGTAATGATGCAGATCGGTTGAGTTAACCAGAAACTCGGCGGGGGTTGACGCCGCAAAATGGGCCACCGTGGCTGAAGTTATCTCCCCGCCCCAGGTATCTTCGGCCACAATCGGTATATGGTTTTCAACCAGATAGTCCCGGACCTTGCGGGCTTTTGACAAACCACCGAGATTCGAGATTTTCAGACAACAGATCTCAGCCCCTTTATCCTCAACAATACGGTGCGCCATACGCATGTCCGTGAGGCATTCATCAAGCTTCATGGGCAAATCAATCAAACGGCGAACCTGTTGGCATTCCTCGTAGCTTCGGCAGGGTTGTTCGAGTACGAAATCCAGATCCCGGGTGGCGCGAGCGACCCGTATGGCATCATCCACGCGCCAGCCCTGATTGGCATCAGCCATGGCCTTCTCGCCGGGCTGCACAAGCGGCACGGTCTGACGGATATGGTCAATATCCGCAGCCCAGTGCGAACCCACCTTGATCTGGAATTGCCGGTACCCGTCAGCCCGGTGCTGCGCTATTTCTATCCGGGTTTGCTCGACGGGCTTCTGCGGCGCAACCCGATACATCGGCGCACCGTCGGTAAGTTTGCCACCAAGCAACATCCACACAGGCTGTCCTGTCGCCTTGCCCAGCACATCCCAACAAGCCGCAATAAAAGGCGCCTTCGCGTATCCGTGTCCGAGAATTGTGCCATCCATAAGCCGGTCAATTTTTTCGGTCTGTCGCGGGTCCTGCCCAATCAGAACCGGAGCCAGCAAGCGAGCGGCGGCCTCTACGCCTTCGGAATGGGCCTGCATATAATTTTCGCCGCACGGGGTGAACTCGCCGCAACCGGACAATCCGGCATCGGTTTCGATGACAACTACGGAAGCATTCGCTGTGGCCATAACATTTCCGGCCCCCCAGGCATACTCGCCGCCGGCATAGGGCAAATGTGTTCTGTAAACCGACAGGCGAGTGATGTTCAAAATGTATCCTGATTGGTCACTACAATGTTGCCGACGTGCTTTTTCCCTATGAATGCCCGTTGCGCATCATGTAGCGCTGTGAGCGGATAGGTCGCCCCGAGCAGCGGCTTGATTTCGCCGCGTTCGATATATCCGACCAGATCAGCAAAAGCGCCGGGGGGCGCCACCGTCGCGCCCGTGAAAGTGAGATCGCGCAGATAGAATACCCGCAAGTCCATTTGCACCATGGGCCCGGCGATGGCACCGGCGCAGGTATAGCATCCGCCACGCGCCAGTACGCCGATCAGACTGGGCCATATCGCGCCGCCCACCACGTCTGCGACAACCGTAACCGTGTCCTGCCCGATTGCCTCTTGCAGCGCCGTTTGCAGATTGCGGGGGGACCGCGGCAGGATGGCTGCGGGACGGATAGCGCCAAGCCGGGCGTGTTTGTCCGGTGACGCCATGGCAATGGTTGTGGCGCCGCGCCGGTTTGCAAGCTGTATCAGTGCCGAACCCACACCACCTGACGCGCCGCAAACAAGAACCGTGTCACGCTCACCGACTTTGGCGCGGTTGAGCATATTTTCCGCCGTGATGGACGAAGTGGCGAACGTCGCCAGTTCGGCGCTGGTCAAATTGCATTCCACCGGATGTACCTGACGCTGATCAACCCGGGTGTAGTCCGCAAAGCCGCCGTCACATTCCGAGCCGAAATAGCCACATTTGTCCAGATTCAGCGGGTCGTCCCAGTCGCGCAGCCAGGTATCCACCAGCACCCGCCTGCCGACCAGCGCTGCATCCGCCCCCACGCCAACCGCGACTACCCGGCCCGCCACATCAGCGCCCTGAATACGCGGAAAAGTGATTGCCGCGCCGCCCCATGCGGCGTCTGCATCATCGGCGCTGTGAAATGCGCCGCCAGTGGTATTTTCGCTGACCGCTTTCGAATACCAGGCCGTGCGTGTGTTGACGTCCGTGTTGTTTAAACCGCAGGCCTGAACCTTGATCAGCACCTCGCCCGGCCCGGGTTCTGGAACCGGCCAGTTGTCGTGAAAAACCAGTTTATCCAGGTCGCCGTGGCCAGTCAGCACGAAGGCGCGCATACCGTCGGCCGGTCTCACGCGGCCATCTCCCGCATCGGGACGTCCACGCGCGGCAATATGCATTGGGGGTCATAGGCCGGTTCGCCCAGAACCCGGGCAACACGCGGCGTGCCGGCAATGATTACTTCAAGCCTGGTTCCTGTCCTGGCCGCAGCGGGTTTGATATAGGCAAAGGCAAGAATTTTCCCGACGCTGTGACCGTATACAACAGACGTGGTGGAACCCACCACTTCACCATTGTGCAGCACCGCTTCTCCGCCATGCCCATCCTCCACACCATTCGGTTCAATCTCCAGATAAGCGCAGGTCCATGGCAGCGCAGCATCCAGACTTGCCCGGGTTGCCGCCTTGCCAATGAAGTCGCCCTTGTCCATGCTGACAAAGCGCATCACGCCGGCTTCGGGTAGTGTGACCTCGTTGGTAAGCTCAGCCGCACCCGGGAACATTTTTTCCATGCGCATCACGTTCATGGCAAAGGAGCCGAAGTCAACCATGCGATATGGTTCACCCGCCGCCCAAAGCGTGTCATAAACAGCCGGCATATACTCACGTGGCCCATGAAGTTCCCAACCCAGCTCACCCGCATAGGACATGCGCAGGGCCCAGACTTTATTTCCGGCAATTTCTATCGGCTGTGCCGACATCCAGGGGAAACTAGCGTTGTCGAGGGGCGTATCGGTACAATTGGCCAGGACTGCACGCGCATCCGGGCCGCTAATGGCAAGTCCGGCCCATTCATCTGACCGCGTGGCAATGTCAACGCTTGCGCCATGCCGCCGCTGATTGAGGTGATCCAGCAGGCGCTGCGCAAAAAATGCTGCGCAAACCAGATAAAATTCATGCTCGGCAAGGCGCACAATAATCAGCTCTATCTCAATACGACCGCGCCGGTTCAGCAGGTGGCCAAGCGCCATGCCGCCGACCTTTTTCGGCAGCCGGTTAGGTATGAGGCGGTCGAGAAAACTTTCGGCATCGGCTCCCGACAACACCACCCTGGCAAAAGCCGATATGTCCATGATACCCACCCGCTGGCGGACCGCGCTGACTTCACCGCCAACCACGTAATCAACCACGCTGCGTTTAAAGGAGTAATGATCGCGCTGCGCTGCGCCGTCTATGGCAAACCAGCGCGGGCGTTCATGGCCATATACTTCTTCATGGACCGCCCCTTTTGCTTTGAGACGCCGGTACAGCGGGCCTGGCCTGACTGGTCGGCCAGCAAGACGGTTGAAATGCGGGAATGGAATTTCGTGGCGCAGGCAATAATCTTCCTGCGCCTTGATTATCTGCCAGGGTTTTGTGGCGTAAGCACCAAACCGCCGCGGGTCATATTCGCGCATTGAAATATCCGCCGCACCGTACAACATATGGCGCGCCAGCTCACGGGTCAGACCCGGTCCCCAGCCAATGCCAATCTGGGTTCCACAGCAGCACCAGTAATTCTGCACGCCCGGTGCCGGGCCGATCAGCGGATTGCCGTCCGGCGGGTGGGAAATCGCGCCGTGCACCGCGCGTTTTATACCGAGTTCAGCAAAAACGGGGACGCGCTCCAGGGCGTTTTGCAGCCAGGGCATGACCCGACCATAGTCGGCTTCGAACAATTCGTTCTCCGCTTCCCATGGGCAGTGATCTTCCCACACCGTATGCGGATTTTCTTTTTCATAAATGCCGATAAGGCCGGATTTCTGCTCCATGCGAATGTAGCCGGAGACCTGTTTATCGTCACGCATAACCGGCAGCTCCGTGGTCAGGTGCTGAAATTCCGGCACGGTATCGGTGATGAAATAATGGTGGGTCATGGAAGTCATTGGCAGTTGCAGACCCGACCATTCACCCATCTGCCGCGCATAGGTGCCGCCAGCGTTGACCACGTGCTCGCATACAATGTCGCCCGCTTCGGTACACACCTGCCACTCCCCTGCTGGCAGCGGCCTGATATCCGTGGCACGGCAGCGGCGGATGATTTTCGCGCCAAGCTGACGTGCGCCGAATGCCATCGCCCGGGTCGCCCCAGCAGGGTCCACATGGCCGTCATCGGGTGTATAAAGCGCACCGATGACCCCGTCGAGATTGTAGAACGGATGCAGTCTGGCGATGCAGGCCGGATCAACCAGTTCTATGTTGAAGCCAAGTGAACGGCCAACGCTGAGCGTATGACGCAGCCAGTCCATCTCATCCCGGGTGTAGGCCAGGCGCAACGACCCGCAGCCATGCCAGGTCACAGACTGGCCGGTCTCGGCTTCCAGGGCGCCGGAGTAAAGACCGATATTGTAGTCAACGCATTTGCCCAAGCCGAAACTTGAAGTGGAACGGGTGATTTGACCCGCAGCATGCCAGGTGGAGCCGGAGGTCAACTCTGCTTTTTCCAGCAGCACCACGTCGGTACAACCTGCGTGCGCCAGATGATAGGCCAATCCACAGCCCATAATGCCGCCGCCAACGATGACCACCCGGGCGGTTTGCGGCAGATTTGGCATGGTTGTTTGCTGGGACACGAATTTTCTTCTGGCGGTCAAAAAATTGGTCTGGACAGACTAATCGTACAGATGTACATTTGTCAACCATGAATAAAACGAATGAACCAGACCCGCTTCTCAAAGCCCCGTCCGAGGTGTTGAAAGCGCTTGAGGCAGAGCTGGAAAGCCTGACTCCTGAAGTACGCAAGGCGGCTGCATACGTGCTTGAAAACCCGAATGACGTGGGGATTTCGTCCATTCGGAAGATTGCGGACGGGGCCAGAGTAAAGCCCAATACATTGGTTCGGATGGCGCGCAGTGCAGGTTTTAATGGCTACGACGATTTCCGTGCACCTTTTCGTGAAGAAATCCGGCGTGGCGGCATCAGTTTCCCCGACCGGGCGCGCTGGCTGCAATCCCTCGCCCAGGGCGGCAAACTTGCCGGTCTTTACGCAGATATGGCGGCAAGCGCTATCCGCAATATTGAGGAAACCTTCGCGGCCACCGATGATCAAGCTGTAAAGGACGCGGCTGACACAATCGTCTCGGCCCGCCGCACATACGTTCTGGGCGTCGGTATCAACAATACCAGCGCCCGCAACTTCACCTACCTTGCGGATATGGCGCTGGATGGCATCCAATCCATTCCAAAACAGGGCAGCACCGCCACTGATGACCTGGTGCGGGCAGGCAACAACGATGTGCTGATTGCCATGACCTGCAAGCCCTATCGAACTGAAGTGGTGGCGGCTGTTGGTCTTGCAAAATCACAGGGGGTAACCATCATAGCGATTTCCGACAGCCCGGCATCGCCCATCGTGACCGTCGCCGACCACGCCTTTGTGATTGAAGCCGATACCCCGCAGTTTTTTCCATCATCCGTTTCCATCATAGCGTTACTGGAAACCCTGATGGCTTTCGTCATTGCCGATGCCAGGCCCGATGTAATCGCCAACATTGAAGCATTCCACACCCGCCGACATCAGCTCGGTATTTATGCACAGGAGAAATAAATGGATGAAGCGGTAAAACCGACCCGCTCCCTGGCCGCTCGTTATTATACTGATCCTGCTGTTTTCGAGATGGAAAAACAGGGCATGCTGGCGCGAACCTGGCAGTATGCCGGCCACGTCTCCCGGTTGGAAGTGCCAGGCGATTATTTTACATGCGAAATTGCCGGAGAAAATCTTTTTGCCATTCGCACCCGGGAAGGTGAAATCAAAGCCTATTACAATGTATGCCAGCATCGGGCGCATGAGCTGTTAACCGGCAGCGGCAACAAAAAAGTTATCGTCTGCCCCTATCATGCGTGGACCTATGAACTGAACGGAGAACTTCGGGCAGGACCCAACATAGATGCCGTTGCGGGTTTCGACAAATCCAGTATCTGCCTCCAGGAAATACGGATTGAGGACTTCTGCGGATTTCTGTTTGTCAATCTTGACCGCAATGCGGCTGCAATGGAGCAGTGGTTCCCCGGGGTGCGCGACGAGCTGACCGCCTTTGTCCCGAAAATCCGCCGGTTGAAACCGCTCGAATGGGTGGAAACGCCAGAAAAATGCAACTGGAAAGTGTCAATCGAAAACTACTCGGAATGCTATCACTGCCAACTTAACCACCCGACTTTCTCCAATGGCGTGATCAAATCGGCCACCTATGACATTCAGCCCCAGGGCCACTGCCTGCGCCACACCACGCAATGCCAGAATCTTGACCAGATGAGCTATCCCGTTGACCTGGATGACAACCCGTATGCGGGTCAATATTCGTCCTGGTTCTTGTGGCCGACGACAAGTTTCCAGGTCTATCCGGGCAATGTGCTGAATACCTATCACTGGCGGCCGGTTGATCACCAAAACGTTGTTGTTTGGCGCGGCTGGTATACCGTTGCGGGCGCTGATTCAGCAGTTATTCGCCAGCTTGCCATACAGGACCGGGCAACCACGGTTGCAGAGGATATACAACTGGTCGAGTCCGTCCAGCGCGGCCTGAAAAGTCGCGGATACCGGCCAGGCCCGCTGGTCATTGACCCAAAATGCGGCGTCCGCTCCGAACACTCAATTAAAGTGCTTCAGGGCTGGATGCGGGACGCAATCGGCGGGTGAAGTGAACCGGGTTTCATTGTGGAGCGTCATTTATATGCTGTATGCGCGGTCATCACGCATTAAGCTTGATGTATTACTCAAGGATATCTTATCGTCTGATGACAGGAATCTACCGTTTTCCAATGAACCTCATCATCTTCAATTCAAGATGAAACGGTTCTTCTCACTTTATAAATGCGATATTTCGTTTGAACCTGAACACCTGAAATTAAGGTTGGATAGGTTCTACGAATTTTATGCGTGGGATAGGCAAAATCTTTGACTAACCCCTCTTCCCCCTGTCCATTGTTCACCGGCTCAACAGCTTTACCCGAGGCTTTTGTTGACGAGATCACCTACGAATGCGTGTACGGCTACTGTTCATTGTTCGGCGGCTTTTTAGCTATAGGCTATGTTCTTGCCTTGGGCGCGGTTCTCATATTTGTTGGGCGTCTGGTGGAACAATTTTTTCCACGCTATACCAACCGCTATGTTTTACTATTCTATGTGTTTTCGTTCTTGTTCTTGTTCTTGCTCTACCGTCTAAAGAGCTATCTCTACCTTTTTTTCTGTCCTAGTGTAGCGCTCTGAAACGCTTGCGTTTCAAGGCAAGCGCAACGGTCTGCTACTCTGGTGTTCTTGCCGCTTCAGGCGGCTCTTTCCAGTGTTTCGCGTTGGCGAAACCACCTAGCTTTGGCAGCAACGGACAAATGCTCATGGAGTCGGGTTGAGATTTTTGAATCCCGCCATGGGTGGCTGGTTTTATCTGGCGCAGATTCCGGTCCCATCGGGCTGCACACTTCAGGCAAATAATGCGCCGCCATCCACATCAACCGTGGTGCCGGTAACAAAGTCGTTGTCCAGCACAAACACCACACCTTTGGCAACTTCTTCAGCCTTCCCTGCCCTTGGAATCAAATGATCTTTAGTCGCATTATTGAAAAACGCTTCTCTGGCCTCGCCCCGGGCCGGAAACATGGGTGTATCAATCAGGCCGGGGGAGACTGCGTTTATACGGCGCGGCGCCAACTCGGGCGCAATGCCCCGGACGAAACCTTCTACGGCATTACCCACCGTGGAAATTGCGATATAGCCGGTTTTGCAATTTCGCGCAGGATAGCCGCTGAGCAGGACAATCGCACCGTTTTCGGTCAAGTGATTCGCACCCAGCCGAACCGAATTGGTGTATCCCCACAGTTTCGCAAATGATGCCTGAAATCCATCCAGATCCATCTCCAAAAACGGCCCCACCGCGCGTGCGCCGCCAGTTGCAGCATTGACCAGGAAATCGAAAGGCGCGTATTTTTCGAATAATTTTGCCAGCCCCTGCCGCTCCAGCACATCCACCTGTTCAACCGCCATGCCCCGGGTGTGCGCGCATTCTGCTGCGTTTCGGCTGCCAACGATGACATCCGCACCCGCCGCCAGCAGCGCTTGGGCGGTGGCCAGTCCGATGCCGGAGGTGCCGCCAAGCACGATTGCTTTTTTGCCATTAAAATCAGTCATAGTTGAAATTTATGAAATTATCCGGTATTTAAATTTTTCAGGAAGATAATCCATCAGACCGTAAAAGGAAACCGTTCAACCCGAATATTAAGCGAACAGGGAGTCTCCTGTGCTGATTGACAGGCGGCCCCCTCAACCATGCGGACAATGACAATCGTACCCGTGGCCTGGATTAGGAATTTCTTCCCGACAGGATGCGCACCAGGCCGCCCGGTGATTGACAATAAGCAACATTCAGGGTCAGCTCAAGCCCGGAAAGGGTCACGATCTTCGCCGCGCCTTCCGGGTTTCCTCATCCACCGCAGCTTCCCGAAAATCCCGCGGAGAATGAACTTGAAAGTCACAACAGGAAAAGTGAGTGCCTTTATCCATGTTCTACCTGGCCAAGTGTCAAATCTTCCAAAAACTCGGAAGGCATATCACCACTGGTGACCAGCAGACGATCCCTGGCCCGGGTGCATGCAACATACAGTAGATGCCGTTCCGTGTCATAAACCTCTGCCAAATCCGCGCTGTCCGCAACGCCTTCAATCCGTTCCTGTGATGGAATTATTTCATCGTCACAGGCCATCACCGCAACGGCCCTGAACTCCAGGCCCTTTGCCAAATGCATCGTACAGAGCGCTGCACTGCCAGGGGCGAGTTGAATATCGCTGTCCAGTCGCTGGCAGGGAATAGCCGCCCGCTTGATGGCCACCTCTGCCCGCGCCAACTCATTTTCGGAGCGCACAATGATACCAGTCTCATATGGCTTAAATCCTGCCTCCTGAAGGCTGCTCAGCCATTGTGAAACACAGGCGATCTCATCCTCATGGGAATCGAAATTGCGGATGGCCGGCACCGGCCCATTGAAAACCGAAACCGTACCACGGCGGTCATCCGCATTGCCGTCAACGTCGGCAACACCCGGCCCCAACAATCGATCCGCCTGCATTCGTATCTGGTGAGAAGTTCTGTAGTTCACCCGCAGCGTTTTTGACCGGCCCCGTATATCTACGCCAAGCGATTTCCATGAGAATGCCTGCTGGAAGATGCGCTGCCCCAAATCACCGGCAAAGAACAACGCATTGGGCTGGCCGCCGCCCAGTGCGGCCAGGAACCTCAATTGCGAAACGCTGATATCCTGCGCTTCATCCACGATCACAAAATCGAACGGGCTGTTCTTCCTGTCCGCCAGCGCCTCAGTCAACGCCAGATAGATGCCGGCCATTGACACGGAGTTGGTCTGCTCCAGCTTGCTGTTCACCTGCTCAAACATCTGCCAGAGAAGCTGCCGCTGCGCTTCTGTGAGTCTGGTTCTGCGGCCCAGGCGGCGTACATCTCTATAGGCTTCCCACGTATTGAGCTGCCAGGCATCAACCACCTGAAGCCACTCTGCAAAGACGAATGCCCTGGAAAAATGCAATCCTTCAACACCATCTGCACACTTTGACACCAACCTGAAAAGCTGTGGCCGTTCCAACCGCTTTTTCCGGTCAGCGCTGAATTTGTACAAGCGCAGCGCAATGGCGTCCATTGAATAAATTTCAAGCCTTTCCGCCAGTCCGGGCGTGCTGCCGATCAGGTGCTTCAGCTTTTCCCTGAGCGCATTGGCCAGAGAATCCGTAAAAGTGGTCAAGAGAACGCGAGACTCTGGATGCTGCGCTGCCAGATACACAGCACGGTGCAACGCGACAATCGTTTTGCCCGTGCCGGCCGAACCAGACACTCTGGCCGGGCCACCGAAGTCCTGCTTCACCAGGGCTTGCTGGGCCGGATGCAGAAAGATCGTCCATTGCTCCCACGGGGAATCCAGCGCCCGCGCCAAGGCATCGACATCGTTCATTATACGGAAACGGCGCTGCGCATCCGGGTGGTCAAATGGATCGGTTTTTGGTGGCACCGCGATTGGCGGTTGCGGCGTACCCCCGACCGCTATCTCTATCAGCGCTTCAGATGCCTCGGACGGCAGGTTATCCGCCAACTCAAGAATAGAGTCTTCGTTCGCACGCCTGACATCTGTCAGCCATTCTGCCGGAACGCCGTAGCCAAGCAACTCATCGTCGGCTATCCGGTCAAAAAGCAGCGGTTTTGATGGCGGGGTCTCGACATGGATGTAGTACGGCACACGAATCTCTTCAACCCGCTCACGAATTTCAACAAGCTGGGCCGCGCCTGTTTTTGGATTGGCTTCCAGTTTGCGTTTTTCCGCCCATTGGTAGGCATCGTCGTGATGGTCCACATAGCAGAGCAGCAAACTCGACCTTGAACGGTGGACAATAATTCGTATATCGCGATTCACCCGCACCGACCAGAAGCTCTTGTCCTGGGCACGACCCAGCTTGTGAAAGCGGTGACCGGGATTCTCCGGATTCATCTGCAAATCGAACGCAGTCGTCTTGACTGCCCTCTGCTCATCGCCGGCCAATTTGGCCAGGCTGCTTGTGAATGAATTGGATATGCGAAATTCCATTGGGCTATACTATATCATTGCCTCGTCGCCCGGGTGGTTGATGACCTTGGTGGTGATGCGTCCAGATGCGGGCGTGTCGAAGGAGCGGGGGGGGGGGGGGGGGGGGGGGGGGGGGGATCGCCGTGTCAATCAGCGTTCCATCAGGCGAACGTCAAGCATCTGTCTCATTTCGCGCTGACCCTAGTCGTTTTACTTCTTGGTGATCTTCGGGCCAGCGTAGACGATGTAGATCGGCTGGCCGGCTTTGACAGGCCAAGAGAAGTGCAGACGAAGCATCGGGTGGCGCACCTTGCCGTGCCATGTGCAGAACAGAGGCTTTTGGGAATCGTTCGGATGACGGAACGTCAGTTCATTACGGAAGCGGTTCTTTTCCGAGTCCGACGAGTCGGAGAACAACGCATTGTCGCCCGTAAAGTATTCCTGATAAATCTGCTGGCCTTGTGGGGTACGTGCACCATCTGCGTTGAAGACACACGCAAACCGGTTCAGGATGTCGAATAGCTTGAGCAACCTCTCCGCGGCACTCTTGGCGAAGGGAACCCCGTCTAACGGCATGAAGCAATTGCCAGCGAATGTCAGGCTCTGGAACTTCGTTGAAGCCTCGCGCAAAGCGTCCCATGATTGAATTGGCGGTGCCCTTTCCCGCAGTCTATCTTCCAGCGCAGGGACACTCCACCAGTTTTGGAGGGGCGTACTTGGGTCGTTCCCTCCCTCTCGACACCAAGTCACGTCAACAGGCGCATAATTCCAATTGGACGGCGTGACGCTGACCAAGTCGCATTCAACGCCGTCCAACGTTCGGAACGAGGCTTCGCCGACGGCGGTATCCGTGACGATATCGCCACAACATTCCAGCCAGTCTTCGGCACCGTGTTGGCGCAAATCGTCCCAGAACGGACCGGCGCGCGTCAACCACCCCATCGCGGCGCGGCGCTCGCTCTCGACGGACAAGCGTCCGACCGCCTGCTGCATCGGCACGTTCGGCATCGGGCTGGTAGTCAGGAACGCACGATGGCAGTATAACTCCCGTCCGAATCGCTGGGCGGCGGCGCGCATTTTCATCAGCCGTGCGAGCGCGCCACGAAACGATGCTATGTCGTGGAACTGCTCGTGGATTGACAGGTCATTGGTCAGGAGTTCCATATCAACTCCAGCCGGCGAAATAGTTCATGTCCCTGTCGAACTGATCGAAGAACCCATCCGGCCAACTATCGATGTTGCCATCGGCATCCAGGACCGGGCTCTGCACTTGCGGCCCGCCATCGGTTCGGTCCTCGTGCCGGGGTCGGAAAAAATGCAGCGCGACATCGTCACTGGACAGCGTGCGGTTCTTGACGGTCCGCCGAATGCCGTTCAACACGTGATCGCTGTGCGTCTCGATCACGACCTGCACACCCGCCGACGCGACTTCCGCCAGAAATTCTCCCATCGCCGCCTGCCCGGCGGGATGCAGGTGCACCTCCGGGTTCTCGATCAGCAGCAGGTCGTTCCCGTTCGTGGACAAGGCCGCCACCACGATGGGTAGAACCTGTGTCAGCCCAAATCCGGTATGAATGGGACGATGAAAATCGGTACTGCCGGATATACGAATCCCCAACGTGACGGCATTAGTGCGCGGAACTTGCTCGATTACCAAAACGCAATCCGGAAAGAAGCGCGCCATCCGGGCCTCCACCTGCCGGAACCGCGTAGGCGGAGCGTTCTCGTCCACCAGCGTATCCAGCACACGAATATCGCGGCCGGAGTGGAGCACGCTGACGGCGTATTCCCCCCGCGGGCCGACGACGGGCGTAAGCTGCGGGTCGTCGAACACGTAATGTTCGCGTGGCCCCAGTCGCTCCGCGGTCAGGTAGGTGAGCCCGCGCAAACGGCCGGTCAACGCATGACCACTCAATGGCGTCGGCAGCAGGTAGTGAAGCGGCTGGGACCCGTCAAAATCCCAACCGTCGCCGTCGCCCGTCTCCCCACGAGCCTTTCTCACCGCCAGCGACATCTCGTCGCGTTCGCCCTCGAACTCCCATTGAAACCGGGCCGCATCACCGTCCAACAGCGCGATTCCAAGGTTGCGTCGCCCATGAACCTGATCAATCACATCCGCCACGGTGCCGAGGCGGACAGCGGCGCCGTTGAGCATCAGGCGCGACGACCATTCATGTTCGCGCATCGTTTGATGTAGCAGAACCAGCGCCTGCATCACCGAAGATTTCCCGGAAGCGTTGGCGCCAGATAGCAGAGTCAGCGGGCACAACGACAGCTTCAGTATGTTAAAGCATTTGAAATGCCGCAGATCAATCCGTGTGAGCACCCAGAATCTCCTCGAATTTTTGTCTGGTCATTTCAAACCGGCGCCTTACCTTCCTCGTGTCGTTTGTGCCGTAAGTGATCGCGTCTTTGAACTCCTCGTCCTCCAGCAACCCATAGATACCTTGGCGAAGATGCTCGGCACATGCATCCACTTGGTCTTCGGCGTATCGCGACAAACCGGTCGACATCACATCCCAAAGGGATGCATTGAGAACGCTGCGCCGCTCCTGATCACGCTCGTGCTTTCTGAATGCGTGCCGATCAAACAGCACAAGGTTGTTAGTGAGCCCTCTGTGAAATTCGTCGGACAATCGTGAGAGTTCCAATTCATCTGATCGGTTCATTTTCCTCAAGCTGTCGGCGAGGAACTCATCCATGTCTCCGTGGTACTCATTGAGACCGAGAATCCGGAAAGCGCAAAATCGGTTGACGAATTCTCGATCCCGCATCGTTTTTTTATTTAGACTCCCACCAGTTGCCTCAAGGAAAACATCGTTCTGTGCCTCATCCTTCAGGAATCGGGTTGCCGGCCCCATGAAAAGACAGTTGCGCATCTGCTGTCTTGTAAGCGGCACGCCGCCGTTCACTCTCTCGAAGATATCCAGACGGGCGCGTTCCGGCGCTTTCTCGTCGATAATGTAGAGAATAAGATTGCAATCTTCGATGCGGTTCTGGAGTTTCGACGGCAGGTCCGAGAACCCTTTGCCGTTAAGTTCGCTCCGACCCGACAGACGCAGCCGCAATTCGTCCTTCATAAACCGCTGGAACGTAGACAGGCGCTGCAAACCGTCCACCACCACCATTTTCCCTTCATCATTTTCCGACATGTAGAACACTGGTAGAGGAATACGCATGAGCACGGATTCGATCAGTCTGCTTTGCTTGTCCTCCGGCCATATGAAGTCGCGCTGGAAGTCCGGATTCATGACGTAGCTACCCTTATTGATCCTCCGAATGACGTCATAGATCGTTCGATTTTCATGTCGAATCAAGAGGTCGTCAATGGGATAGTCGCCCCACGACCCACTGTTTGGATCCAGACCTTCAAGTTCTTCGTCATCAACCGACTGGTGGGTTTGATCAGCGTCCATCATGTCGTTACTCCCTGACCTCTTCGTCGTCGTTTCAAATGGTGCAGCGCCAGCCATGAGCAATCTCCCGTCGTTGCAAAAATGTTTTCACACCCTGTACACCTTCCTTAAATTAATGATTATATCTAATCTACGAAGGAACCTATGAACTATTCACCCAAGTCACATTGATTGGCGTAACCGGTCGATTTTTTGAAGCACCGATGACCATCGGGTAATGGTTGCATGTTCTTTCCCATCAATCCGACGGATTTCAGATGCACCGGCCCGCTCATGCCGCCAGGTTGGTCAGCCCGGTCAGGGGAACGACCTGTTCCATCTCAGCGAAAAAACGCTCACGGCGCGTTTGTTTCTTCTTCGCTTGGTAGCTCATTGCGACTAAGCTTTGGTGCTTCATCGGGAAACTTCAGAGGCAGTGGCGGAATGGCGCTATTATCCCAAGATCGGACGAATAAATCAGAGGTTCCCTAGCGCAAAACACTACCGAAAGATGAGATTCCTAGTCACTGTCGATCGTGATTGGAATCAAATGAACCACGGCGTTTTTTCCAGAACAGGGTGAAGGTTGAACGGTTCGGATTGTCTTAGAAACGCGGCGGTCAAGTACGCAATATTTCCGGCGTACTTCAGAGTAATAGGCTCTCCACAGAACGAATCTGTAGACGCCCAATTCAACTTGGTCAGGTTTAGAACTTGCACTGCGAGAACACGAAGGTCAAGTTCCGCTCTCGGCAACTCTTCTGGCCGATGGACCCACGCTGAGACTTCCAGCGGCTTCGGTGTTCCCATCGCCCGCCGAAACGGGTTATAGCCGGTCGTCGAGAGATAGATTTTGTTCTTCGCTGCTTCGACGTAGCTTCCGCGGCGCAGACTACCATCTGTTTCTGGCCTGTTGTCGTAAAATCGAACATTATGATGTGAGTTGATCCAGACGAAAGTAAAGGTCCCTTTTGGTCTTACAGTGCGAACCGCCTGAAGAATTAAGTCTCGGTCTTCGTTCGACAGTTTGGCAGAATAATGAAATATAATCTGAGAAGTGGGCGAGAGTTGGTTCTGAAGTTTTGTTAGCGTTTCTTCGGCTAGCCGAGCAAGGTGGAGAGTACGCTCCTCAAAGTCGAAGTATGACGTGTTACCGGAATAGAACTCCCACTTGCCGTAGCTGTTGAAGACATTTGCGAACCCCATAATTCGCTGACCGTCTCTCGACTGCGTATACGAAAGACCAATGAAAAAGTCGGCGTCTGGAATCGCGTCGGGTAGAACCCAGGGCTTAACACCACATTTGGCGGTGATATTCAACGCCAGGTTCAAATCTTTCCAGTCCGCATTTTGTAACGTTGGTGTATCGACCATTTGGCATGGTACGCCCTTTTCCAGGAGCATTCTCTTGATGACGTAGTAGGGTGAATGGTGGTCGTCCTTCAAGTAGCCCTGCTCTGGTGTGTGAACGAGAAATATCCGTTTCAGGCTGCTGTCACCCTGCCTGCTGTCACCCTGCCAATCCGAGTGCTCCGCCAGTAACCGTTTGATCTCGCCTTGAGTATTTTCGATGCACTCCACGGTCACAACCGTTGAGTATGAAAATTTTGTAGCAAATGTCCGTTCAGCACCACGATATCTATATTTTCCAACTTTTAGACGATTGATCAGTTCCTCCATTTTGTGACGCATTGAATTGGGGCAGACAGGAATAATCGCAATATTATGCGAATCGGTGTCATAAGTACCGTACTTCGTGATGCCGTCCCGAACATCAGGCAAAGCACGATGCTCCCTGAACTCTACAGTCGGCTCCGACAGGCGGCGGACAGGAAGACTTTTTTCAGTATGCTTTGCTTGCTCCAGGAGTTGTAGCGGCTCCGTAATGACGCTAACCTCCAAATCACCGATCTGAATCGGGAACACGTTATCAGCAACATACCGAATCATCGTTGAGACCTTATCAGATCTCTCTCTGGCAGCACCTGACCTCGACACCAAACTGTGTTTCTTGATGGCAGCAGAGAGGTCGAAAGTCACATCGGCGTGTCGTAGCGACTTTTCAAGCACAGCCAATGAGCAACTGGGTATGACCGCATCTACTGGCACTGGTTCTTCCGCTTCAGTGTCAAAGAAATGGACTTTGGCAAATTCCGCATCAAACTCTACAATTCGTCCCTCGCGCCACTGCCCCTTTTCTGCAACACAAAGACGATTGACAAATTCTTCTTTCGGGACTTGCTGACCAACGACGGCAAGTTTTTGCACGTTAAGAACTTGACACTTGTAGTCGAGACAGAGGTAGAAGCTCTCAAAATACTGTCGAATCTGGAACTCATAGGCTGGGTAGAAACGCAATAGAGACCTTACGTTTGCAGGGGCGTCGAGTTCAATGCCTCGTCTATGCGCTACTATTCGGCTAAATCCGAATCGGTCAATAAACCACCCTTTTCCCGCCAGCACGTCGCGAAGTGTTTTAACGAACTCCCCATAACGGACATTGAGCGTATTATGACTAACCGGTTTATCTCCCTGTCTAATCCTCAGAAGAAAGAGATTACCAAATTCCGTGCACTTAACCTGGCTTGCGGCGAGCATTGCGGCTTCACGTGCTGCGGCATTATTTTCGAGCTTAATCAGCGTTTCGTTTTCTGCTAACCGATACCGTGGCGCAGGTAGACCGAGATGCCTCATCTCGTTCAACATCTGTTTTGTGCCCTCGCTAATGGCTTGGACGTAAGCAACGCCGCCAGGGTCTTTCATCAGCTTGAGCCATTCGATCAATTTTGCATTTCTTGGCATCGAGTTCAGTACCGTATCGGAGAGCGAAAATTCGTTTGGCAGGTCGTTGTCTCGTTGCAGCATTCGACCGGGGTTCTTCACCAGGAAGGCATCGGGGTACGATTCACATTCAATCGGGACGCCAGTTCGGTAATCACGGTGAGTGATCGCATTGACGATGGCTTCATCAATCACTGTCGGTGGAAACTCCTGTTCCTCCACAAAGCCGCCTCCGGCTTTTCGTCTCTGGTATCGTTTGAAGAACGCGGATTCCCGGAAGAAAGCCCGAGCGGCGCGAATCTGCTTCGTCAATGGGCCTGTAAACGACTTATCAAGAGTTGGCAGACCCCGCCTCTGGAATTGGTCGGAAAAAACGGCGAAGCGAAGTAGACGAATGCGGGATTGAGGAAGGACGCGTTGTGGATTTGACGCGAAGAACAACAGGCCAGCATGTGTAAACCAATGCTCTCCATTGCGTTTAACGATAGCTCCCGCTTCGTAAAGCACACGCTCGTCTGTGAACTCGTGAGTGGAATCAGGGTGGAATACTTTCCGAAACTCCACCAGAACATCTTTGGCAACGTCACCAGCCTCTAATGGGCAACAGAAATCATTCTCAAAATTTAATAGACCTTTATCGTTCCTGATTCGATCGCGTACATCCTGCGTCATTGGAACATTTTGCGAACCATTTCGGGTCCAGGCTTTAGGTATTCGCTCGGGTGTTTCGCAAATGCCTTGGTTTACATGGGGAACGAAGATCAGACAGATAGTCTTAGAGGTGTCCCGAGTATCCAGGCATTTATGTAGCTTAGGTTCCGCCGCCTGATGATGGAGGAGTGTCGCAAAATCCGTCAGGCTGTTCCTTTGCTGTTCTGACAGGTGGTCAATGCCCTTCACGGTTCCATCAGAGGCAATTCCGAGAACAAGCAGCCCGCCTTCGACGTTACTGTTGGAAAATGCTGAGAGCGACTTTTTGATTCCATCTCGCACATTTCTCAACAGACTCTCTGGCTCTGCTGGTTCAACGTCGGCTTGACCAATCGCTTTCCGTTCGAAATGCTGACCTTCGAAAGCATCATCAGAGCTTTGGATGAGAAAGGCCCAATGCCCTATTGGGTCGTCAAATACCTGTCTAGGCGATGGCATTGTCACACCCGAAACACCTTCATCACCTCGTCCCCCAAGTGATTGATCACCTTCACCGCGATGCGACCCAACGTCGGCTTGGCGAAAGGCCGGGAGGTGTCGCTGTGGAGGGTTTCCCAAGCTTCTTGATTGACCTCGGCTTTGAGCGTCGTCTTTAGCGCCTTGTACGGGTTGTTGGCGCCGAGGAAGTAGGCGTGGCGCACGAAGAAGCTTTCCTCGTTGTAGTCGGTGTCGACAAACCAGCAGGCGATGCCCCAGCAGGCGATGCCATCGGTGCTGTCGCTGCGGATTTCGCCGGTGTTCGGATGAAATACGTCCACGCCGTGGACAGTGATCTGTGACCAGTGGCCTGTGGTCAGTGACAGCGGGAAGTCCGCACGAGTCAGTTTCTGGACCGCAGCGAGCGTTTGAGCCCATTGAGCATCCGTCCAACGTCCGCCGCCTGCGATAGCAGGGGGTTGATCTGCTCGGCTGGGGCCATTCCCAGTTTCTGCGCCAGAATCAGAAAGGTCTCCGTCTCTGCTAGAGAACCGCTGGCTATCCCCAGAAATTGGAGAAATTCCTTGGTCCCGTGACGCTCTGCTCCCTCTGCGATATTCGCTGCCACGGATACCGCCGCCCTCCGCACCTGGCTGGTTATGCCGAATCTTTCTTCCGGCTGAAACTTGGCAGAGATTCGATAGACCATCTCCGCCAGTTCGATTGATTTCTTCCAGACTTCCAAGTCCTGATAACTCTTTAACGTGCTTATAATTCGCAATCATTCTCCCGTTACTGGCCACCAGCCACTGACCACTGGTCACTGTAATATCCGGCTCGCCGAAGATGACGAAGAGGTTGCCTTTGCCGGTGTTTTTGAGGTCGTCGGCCATATGCAGGTCGGCGTTCATGCGCGCCTTGAGGATGGGGACGCGGCCGAGTTTGTTGAACTCCGAGGCGTGGGCGTCGTAGTTGAAGGCGCAGGTGATTAAAACGTCGAAGCCGGCGTCGGCGGCCTCGCGCACCGCCGATACGAGGTCGGGACGGGAGACGGTGCCGAATTCCGGGCCAATGAAAATGCCGGCGCGGTGTTCAGTGGCTTGTGCGTTCTTCTTCTGGCCACTGATCACGGGCCACTGACCACTATCAAACCGGCCTTCGGCGCAGACGAGGTGGCCGGGCCAGGGGACGAGTGAGCTGAAGTTGATTTTGCCGTCTTTGTGCGCCTGCTGGACGCCAGAGGTTTTGAGATTATCGAGGATCATCTCGGCAAAATCCTGCTTTTCGCCGTAGTCGGGTTTGTCTTCGGCAGCTTTATCAATGATGAGTTCGTCGTTCTCGTCCACGCCCAACAGGCGGTGCGGCGACAGGCTTTCCACCGTAAACGGGCCAGCCACGCGGACTTTCTTGTTGTCTTCGTAGGGTTTGTCGTAGAGGTATTCGTAGTCGGCTTTGGCGGCGATGGAAGCGTCGATTTCCTTTTGTCGGGCGATGCGCTGCTTCCACAAGGCAGTGATCAGTGGTTCAGTGGCCGGTGGCCAGTCTTCTGGACGCTCACGCGGTATCTCCCATTCTTCCAGTGGCCGGTGGGCTGACAACTGCTCACGGAGCGGCGCAAGCCGCTCCTCATACTTCTCCCAGATTACGTCGATCTCGGCGTTGTTGGCGATGGACTTGAGCGTAATATGGGGGACGCGCTGATAGACAAAGCCCTGGCGGATGGAGTGAGAGTGACCCGTGGTCGGCGAGTTGTCGTTAAACTGACCACCAGTCACTGACGCCTGGCCACTGATTTCTGCTTCCTTGCGCCGGCCTTCCGGGCTGTCGGCGAGCAGGTAGTAGGGATAGCGAGCGCCCATGATGCGGGCGCGGGCCAGCGCGAGGGCCACGCGGGAAGTGTCGATGGTGATCCAGCGGCGGCCCCACTGCTCGGCGACGTAGGCGGTAGTGCCGGCGCCGCAGGTGGGATCGAGGACGAGGTCGCCGGGGTCGGTGGTCATCAGGAGGCAGCGTTGGATGACTTTGGTGGCAGTTTGGACGACGTAGGACTTCTCGTCTGCAACACCAGCAGTATCAGTCCACTGATTAGTGAATGGTATACCGGGTCTTTCATCCGCAAAGGACATGTAGTTAAGTGTTTTTCCAGATCTTTGCATTCGGTCAACCTTATCAAGACGATCCAAACCCTTCAGGCTTGCCTTCCATCCTCTACCTGCCGCCGGTTTGAATGCCGTATCCTGGTGATCGTAGGCAGTACTCGCGCTGTCCGACCTGGATTGCGCAGAGAGAGATATCGTCCGGTATCGCCTAGCATCCTGCAGCAGCGTCTTCGGATTGTCTTTTTCATCCTTTGACATAGATCTGCGGTGTCCGTCAGGCAGGACGATATAGTTGAATGGGGCCATTGACGGGTCGGAACTGCGTGGATCAACTTCTCGATGCAACTGTCGGTACTTCCCGGAGCTTCCTTTGTAGAACCATAGAATGTAGTCGCAAACGTTATCCAGGCTCCTGGCTCCCGTGCCTCTCGCCGCTGAGCGGGAGAACGAAATCAATGACGCAAAATTCTCCTCCCCAAACACCTCATCCATCACCGCCCGCACCCGATGCACATTCTCATCCCCAATCTGCACAAAGATCGATCCACTCTCCGTCAACAAATCCCGCGCCACCGTCAGCCGATCCCGCAGATACGTCAGATACGAATGAATCCCGTCCCGCCACGTATCCCGAAACGCCTTCACCTGCTCCGGCTCGCGGGTGATGTGCTCGGCCTTGCCGTCCTTCACATCGCGGCTGGTGGTTGACCACTGGAAGTTGGAGTTGAACTTGATGCCGTAGGGCGGGTCCAGATAGATACACTGCACCTTGCCGCGCAGGCCCTCGCGTTCGGCCAAAGACGCCATCACCTGCAAGCTGTCCCCAAGAATCATCCGATTCGACCAGTTGGCGTCGTGCTGGTAGAACTCGGTTCTGGCGTGCTCGCTCGGCAGGCCGTTGAAGTCAGAGAAAAGATCGGTCTGGAAGCCCGGCTCGCTATCCTCCGTCTCCTTGCTCCGCTGCCGCAGATCGTCAATCAGCACCTGCGGATGCACCTTCTCCTGAATGAACAGCGGCGGCACTTGCACCACGAGGCCCGACTCGTTCTGCTCGTCCTTGCCGCGCCAAACAAGCTGCGGGTCGAGGTCCCGGTTACGACGCTCGTAGGCAACCCGGATGGGTTTCCGCTCCTCGTCTGCCATCATGGTTTGATATTCGGCAGTCGGAATATTCTTGCGGGTTGCCTCGCCGTGGGTGAGCGTGGCGACCTGTCTGGGCTTTGCGGGCTTGCGGGGCATGGGAGTCAATCCGTCCTTCAATCTATGCGAGTTTATACCAGATCAGGATCTTCCGGGGACGGGCTGATCGGAGAATACGTGACCAATATCCGCTACCGCTCGAATTGCTCAAACTCGCTTTCCGCATCGCCAACTCCTTCCAGGCAGAGGCGATCGATCAAGTCCAAAGAGCGCACCGTCCATATGTCGTCCTGGTGCTGTTGGTATGTCCGGAAGACGAGTTCCGTGACGTCGTGCGCGTCGCCGGCGCGGCTGATCCGACTGTCCCGCGCCTCGTCGGAGAAGCGGTCCAGGAATCTTTCGCAGACGTCGCATGTCGTCCCCGGCAGCTGTCCCCGCGTTTTCTCCAACGCATGAAGAACCGAGGACGAATCCTCCTGAAACGCCTTGCTGTCGCAGAACTTCGCAATCAGCTCTTCCAGGGTTTCAAGCGTTCCATGCTCCACTCGACGAAAACATGAAGCCGCTTTGCGGCGTACGGTGACATCCTCGTCATCGAACAACGCGACAAGCCTCGCCTCGGCCCAAGCTCGATATTGCGGGACGTCGATATGGGCCGAGGCGATCTCGGCAACGCCGAGGCGGGCGCAAGCGTCGCCCTGCAAGGCCTCGTCGACAAGGCTCGCGGAATTCTGGCCGTGCAGGGCGGCAAGACTCGCCAAGCGCCCGCCCGCCTTGCGAACATCGGGCTCTGGCGAGCGGAGCATGCGCTTCAAGACAGGCTCCACTTCGGCGAAATTGTCGCGGATCGCGTCACGAATGAATCCGTACACGTGATCCGTCGCGAGCAGGCTGTCCTCGGACAGATCCATTTTCAGAAAGAGGGACATGCCGAGCGCGGGATCATGCCAGGCAACGGCCCGGAGCGTCCCGGAAACGCAGGAGCGCACGGCCGCGCTCGGATCCCGAACCATCCGTTCGAGGGCCGGACGGAACCGATCGACATGGGCGGAGGCAGCGAGAATGAGGTTCTGCACTGCGATAGCCGCTCTCCCGCGCACCGTATTGGTGCCGTGATGGTGAGGATCACCATTGTAGTATGCTTTACTGTCGCCTGCGTCCTTCGTAGAGGTCTCGCCAGAAGCGGATTTCGCCATTTGGCGGATGTCGATGACAGAAAGCAGTTGGGTATCCTGCCAGACTTCGCGGGTAGGATCTTCATGTTCCGTGGCGAGTCGCTGGAGCATCCGGACGGCGTCATCCGGGAGCGGGCCCTTGATGCTTCCGATGAGGTCGGCGATTGATTTACCGCACGCTTCGAGCGCCTCTTCGAACGCCTTCCGGCATATTTGGAGCTTGAGATCGGTTGTGATCGGGGCGCCAGTCAACGCCGCCAGCGTCCGATCCAGATACACGGGATTCGCATTTGCGGGGAGGCGCAGACCGAGCCTAGCGAATCGCTCCGGCTCTTCCTTGGCCTGCGCCTCCAGGACCTGGGCCAAATCCCGCGCGCCGCCTATGAGATCCTCGCGCCATGGCCACTTGTCGGAGTTGTGTTTCGCGATGGCCCACAGCCATTGGTCGTCGGTCATCCTGGCCGCGTCGTCTTTCTCGATGGGCGGCTTGACCCAACCTGCAACGATTCCGCGCGGTCCGCCCGGCGGCGTGCCGAACTTCCGCTCCAATTCGCCAAAACGCGCTTGCGCGCGGGTGCTGCGCAATTCCGGCGTGATCGCCGAGAGTAGCTCGAACTGGGCGAGGCCGTAATTCTCGTACCCGTATCTGGTGCATTCATAGGCAGGGACGTAATCCAGAATCGCCGTCTCGATCTTCTGACGATTCTCAGCAGTGCAATGCGGAAGAACTGCTCGAATCGTCTCCATCGCGCACCAGTGCGGGCTGTCGGAGAACCCGCATTCGAAGCGCCACGGCTGGTCGCACAGCAGCCGTGCCGCCTCGTCCGCGTAGCGCGCGGCTCCGCCAGCATACAGGGCCAGAAGGAGGTGATTCGCGACGTGCGTATCGCGGCGGCCCAAATCGGCAATGATATCGCCCAGATCAGCGGCGCCCTCGCGAGCGAGCGAGGCGAGAGCCCCGGCCGTCCCCGCGAGACAGGCCTGCTCGCCGTCTGGCTGTTCGGTCTTGATGAGCACCGGCCACACGGCATCGCGCTTCGGCCGTTCGTCGTCGTCGGTCGAGGCGGCATCCGAAATATCGAGAAGCACGGGTAGCACATGCCGCACGAACGCGGCGGGCGCATCCTTCGCCGATTTGCTTGTCATGCCCGCCGCGAAACTGTCGTAGCCGATGAGTGCCCGGCTTTTCAAGCAGTCGCCGGCGTTGCGGATGATCGCAACACGCCGCCGGAGCCGATGCGCCAGAACTTCGGCAAACCACTCGGGACAGGTCTCGTCCAGACCGTAGAAAAGGAGCCAGAATGTACTGTTGGTCGCAATTGGCAGGCGCGCCTCATCGAGCGTACCGTTGTCCACGAGACGCAAAACAAGATCGAAGAAGCGGCGGCTTGTGTGTCTGCCGCTCCATGACGTGACGGCCCGAAGCCGCTGCGGCCACGCGCCGCCGCAGTCGGCATAGGGTTCGAGAAGGGCCGCGATGCGATCCGGCGAAACGCTCTGATGGATTCTCAGATAGTTCGTCGCCATGTCTGCAAGCCGATCATTGCCCGAGGCCAGCCAACCCTTGACCATCCCGCGTCCGTCGATCCACGCGAACCATGAAGGAGACCCGAAGAACCGCCGCCATGCGACCTGTGACAGCTTGTCCGGGTTCGGCGCCCCGTCCTCGATGGCCTTGAGCTCCGGGGCGATCCATCGCCGCCAGATCTCCCATTCTTCCTCATCCGGATCCCGGACTTCGGCAAGCAGCGCGAACACGAGATCCTTGATATGCGCCCGGATCCCCTCTTCCAAAAGCAATCCCGCAAGCTCCCGCAGATACCGGTCACGCTCGGCGTCCCGGAGATAGGCCAGCACCTGCCGAACCTGGGCGCGGTGGAACAGATGCTGTTTCGAACTCTTGAGAAACGATACCAGCGATTCCGACCCGTTTACGAACAACCGGGCAAAGCAGTAGTCGAAGAAGCTCTCGTGGCCGAATCCATAGCGACGCCCGTCGAAGGTGAGCACACCTTCCGACGTCATTCGGCTCACGCAGTCTGGCGAAACGGGGTCCAACCTCTCTTTGGATACCGAGAGCTGTTGTGTGGAGGTCATCTTATCACAGAGAGTTTTTGTGACCGCCATCCACTGGTCCGGCGCGGGCGCAATCTGGTCCGCAACCGACTGCCGCTTTGCATCCCAGTACTTGTCGAAGAGTGCTTTTTCGGTACTAAAGGCGGGTGTAGACGACGTATCGAAGCCACCTTCAAGAAAGAGCGACAAGTTCTGCGCAAGCCGCAGGAGCGCCAACTGGCGTTCCTGGAACAACGCCGGATCGAAACCGCCATCGGCCAGGATGGACTCGACCCCATCACTCGTGAACTCCGTGACGTCAACCTGCGCACCCGAATCGGGGAGGAGTTTCCTCAGACGATGATCGTTCTGCCAGTCGAAGGCCCGACAGACGACGACGGTGTGAATCGCGACCCGTGCGCGCATACCGCGCGCTTCCTGAAGCAACCGTTCGACGAGATCGAAGGTGCCGGAGCTTCTTCCGGACAGGGTGCTTACCGCGTCCAACTGATCGACGATCAGAACGCCTGGACGGCCGGCGGCATCGGCCGCCGCTGCGAGCACCAGTACTGGCGATTCTTCGAGACCGAGACGACTTCCCAGGTCCGTGATCGACGATGCCGACAGAACACGATCGAGCCGGAACGCCAGCACGGGCAAGCCCTGCTCACGCAAGCCCTCCACGGTCTCGATGACGCAGGCCGTTTTCCCGGCGCCGGCCCTGCCGGTCACGACGCTGTCAGTCGCCATCTCCCCCAGTCGTGACAGGAGCGTTCCCGCCGACTTCCTCGAAACGAGCGTTTTCCGAATGAGCTGCGGCTTTGTACTGGCCAGATACCGATCCGTGGTCTCTTCCACGGCGACGCCTGCATGCTCGGGGCTTGACAGATGCCGTAGCCGATAGCCCCGTTGGGCAAGCGCGTCAACCAGACACTGGCGGGTAATCGTGTGGTGCAGGGAGTCTTCGACAATCGCCCGGAGTGCCGACACCACGTTTCCCGGCTCTGCGAGAAAGAGCGCCTGCACACTCCACCGCACCTTGGCTTCGAGTTCGCGCTCGTCAATCGTGTGAACTTCGATTCGCCGCAGGCGCTCGACCGCGGTCGGAACGTCGCACGCCCAGCAGCAACGCAGCTTCTCGAACGCTTTCTTCCGTGCCTTGGCCGCGAGAAAGTCATGCTCGAATTCCTCCACAGACTCTGCGTGGTTTGCCGACTCGCACAGATCGGAAAGCTCGCGCGCATCGCTGCCCGATACGAAGACGAACCGACCCTCATCGCCCGCCAACGCTTCGCCGATTGCCTGGAGAAGACCACCTACGGCAAGTGCGTGGAGGCTCCACTTGCCGCTCGGGTGGCTGCGTTTTACCTGATGCCGTTCCCACAGCGGGTCTGCTGTCACGACGAACTCCGCTTTCTCGATGCCCGGGGCCTCGATGCGGATGGACTCCGTGGTGCCGTCGAGCATGCGAAGGCATTCCGACACCGTCCACAGAGTCTCGTAGCGGTTGCCGATCTTGTTTGCGGGACCGCCGGGGAGTGTCATGGTGTGGAATCAGAGGACTTGAGGGTGATGTGCGGCACGCGCTCGTACACGAAGCCTTGTCGGATGTCACACGAGCTGCAGGTCCATATCCCGATTGCGGGCTGCATCTTCATGGGTGAGGGTCTCTATTTGCCTACCGGGTTTGTTTCGCCTGGCCATTCTATACCGCTCCCGCAAGCTGTTTGAATAATTCGATCGTCGGAATCAATTTCTGGTTTTCAATTTTAAAGCTGTGATCAAAAAACTCTTTATCGGCATCGGCTGGACGAATTCCCGACCCTTCTGCGCCGTGCGCGGTACCCTGCCTGGGCGGCGACCGGCGGGGAAACCAGATCAACAGACCGATAAAAACCGGAGACTGGCAGACGTGACCATGCTCTTCGTACAACCGCAACAGCCAGTCGCAGAAGAATTTTCCATTATGCAGTTGTTTCCTGTAATCATCCCGATGCGCTGTCTTGCGTTCTATCAGGAACAGATAGCACTGTTGCTTATGGTGGCACACCATTATGGCGTCACACATTTTGGCGATACCGCCGGGTGGCTGGGCACTGAAAAAAGCCAGCGGCTGGTTGTCCTGATTGGGATGGTCCAGGGAGAAAGCAAACGAATATCTGTTGGCGGCTCGAATTGCTATTTCTCCGCCGTGTTCTTTTGCTTCATTCAGAAACCAGCTTTTGTCCTCTCTTTCCAGGGTATATTTGCTATTGATCGTCCGCTGTACCAGATCGACAAGTTCCCTACACATTCTTTTGTTCCTGCAAACTGTAGTAAACGTCATTGTTGACGCTATTGAGCCGATCAATCACGTCGTCAAATGTAGTGGCGTAGATGCCGTCATCCGGCGTAATCTCAAAAGGCGTGATGGCCTGCTTATCGAACAGGTAAGCGGCCACCTGGTCGGTGGACAGGGTTTCGTCTTCTTCATAACCATGTTTCTTTCTTAAGCCTTCCGCGCCCTCCTGGCCCAACATGATCAGTGTATTGAGTTCGCGCACAATATAGTCGCTGTGGGTGCTGAGAGTGATGTTCAGTCCGGCATTCACCAGCCGCGCCAGCAGGCGGGCAATTTGGCGCTGATTTTTTGGGTGAATGTTCAGTTCCGGCTCGTCGATCATCAGCAGGTCGCCCTTACGCGCTTGATGCTTCAGATAGAACCACAGACCGAACAGGCTTTTGACGGTGCTGGAGGTCATGTGCAAACCCATGGCGGTGGTTTTTTTGCCGTCCCGCCTGGGTTGATAGGGTTTGAATTCAATGCTGCCGGTACGGGCGTCCACACTGTAGGCACCGCCTGCCAGTTGCTTTTTGAGCTGTTCCGCGAACGGATGGAATTCCGGTGATTTTGACTTTTGCTTTTCGGCCAAGTCATTCAACCAATCAATGTAATGTGCTATCGGAAAGGCATAGCGCGAGCGAATAACGTCGCGCAGCAGTTCACTGATATCGATCTTTTCTCTGGAAGCATGGTGCAGCAAGGCGGTGCGCCGCGTACTGAGTTCACGAAAGAACAGGTGCAGGCCATTGCGCTCGGCGGGCATCAAAAAGATATTCGGCAACTGGTTCGAGGCAAGCAATGCCTGCCAGTCCGTATCCGGATGAAGGCTAAATTTCGCCTCTTTCATGGAATCAGGTGCGGCGTTAAACAGGTCTTCCAATGTGCCTGAGACCTTCTTGTTGAAGTTTTCTAGCGTGAGGTCAGCCGGTTCTGACTGGTCACCACTTGCTTTTTCTTCCCTGAATTCCTGTCTGGTACTGCGCAACCATTGATACAGGTGATACAGCGAATACATGGCCCAGGTTTTGCCAGTGTTATTGGGGCCGCAAAAAACCGTCAGCGGCTTTTGCGTAAAGTCGCCGCTGCGGGCACTGCCCAGGTTTTCGACTTGAAATGTTAGTTCTATCGGAAATTTGTTCACAGGTTACCCTTTGTACTGGCTGAATGGATCATCCGGTTAAACTCCGCCGCCACCTTCTTTGCAAAATCATCCTGCATTTCCCAGACGTCCACGAACTCGGCGAAGGCCCAGCGCCCGTAGCTTTGCAGATTGTTCACCCCCGGAACCCAGTAGGTGTCCATGGTGAGTTTCTTCTCTTTGGCATCTTCCCGGCGATAGCCCTTGATCTCGACGATCAAATACAAGGGGTCACCAGTACCACGCCCGTCGTCCACCAGCACGATGAAGTCCGGGCGATAGTTGCGTGTTTCCGGACCATAGCGATAGGGAACCTCCAGCCCCAGGCTGTGATTCTTGACGTAGGAGACAACCTGCTCGTGCGCTTCCGCCACCCGGCAGAATTCGGCCTCCCAGTCACTGTCCAGAATCACCCAGTTGATATGGGATTTCAGCGGATGGGTCTCCCATCGTTGGGTTTTAGAGGTATTGAAATTGACATGCAGGGTCGATCCCGTCGGATTGTACGGGTCTAACAACGCCTTGATGGGCCGGTCTTTGCGTTGCTCCGCCTGTGTAATGGCCGCAGTGATCTTTGAGCAGGCCCTATCTGCCAGTTCCTGGTACATGAGCTGGGCCGGATAGGTGCCGCCTCTGCATACCAGGTAGCTGTCCAGCCACTGCCGGGTGATACGCTTTAGCTGGCCGAATAAATGCAGCTTTGGCCCTTCGTCGAGGTCACGCCATTTGGTGTAGAGCAGGCGCTGCGTCAGGTGAAACAGCAGCGTCGAATAACGCAGAGAACGGGTGTGAATCAGATTGAGGTCAACGGCTTCGCCGATGATACCGGAGTTGTGGGTGATTGAAGGGCCGATCAGTTTAGGGGTCAATTCCAATACAGAGTCTGCGGTGAATGCGGCGGTCAGTCGTTCTTCGGGTAGTTCAACGCGATACCCGGCGACACGGGGGAAACGGATCTCCAGATGGTCGCGTTCCGGGCGAACTGCTTTGACCTGAATGGTCTCGCGCGGCGGCTGGGGCGGCGCAACCACGGGCTTGGCAGTGAAATCGAAGGGAATGCCCAGAACGTCCGCATACTCCACGTTGAAGCGGTTTGCTTCATTGAGTTCGTAAGACTGCCGCCGCAGTGCCCGCCCGACCACCTGCTCACACAGAAGTTGGGTACCGAAGGCGCGCACGCCCAGCACATGAGTGACGGTGCTGGCGTCCCAGCCCTCGGTCAGCATGGAAACGGACACCACGCAGCGGATATTCGCGCCCAGTTGTCCGGCTTTGCCGACGGTGTTCATAACTTCGCGCAGCAGGTCCTGGTCGGAGATGCTGTCGCCAGCGCGGATGTCGCCCGTGCGCTGGACAATTTCGCGGCGATAGCGCGCAATTTCGTCCCCGGCCATGGCGCGGAAATTCCGGTCGAGCGCTTCGCCAGATTCCAGTTGTTCGCTGTCGATCAGCAGGGTATTGGGTTTTGGCAGCGGATTGCCGTGAACGTCGAAGTTGCTGAAAAGCAATAGCCTGCCGTTTTCAAGTTCGGCGGAACCGTCTTCATTTTCCCGATAAAACCCTGATATATAGTCGTAAACAAGTTTCGACGTGGACGTGTTGTTACATACCACGATGAAACAGGGCGGTACGTTGATGCCTGCGTTTTGCCACAACTCAAAGGTCTTTTCGTAGTGGCCGTATAACGCTTCCAATGCCGTTTGCAGTTCGACCGGGATACTGAGCGGGTCAAGTTTGCCGCCTTTACCTCTGCCTTTCTTCGGCATTTTTGTGCCGATGTGCTTCCACAGTTCACGGAATTTCGGCATCTCGGCACCGGGTATGTTGTCGGCCACCGGAACTCGGGGCAGCTTCACGATGCCGCATTCAATGGCGTCCATCAGGGAAAAATCGCTCATGGTCCAGGGGAACAGGGTGCCCTCGGCATAGCCGGAGCCGCTCAGGAAAAAAGGCGTTGCCGATAGATCGACAACCCGGTTAATACCGATTTTCCCGGCGACAGTCTCCAGCCCGGAAATCCACAGCCGGGCCGCTTCGCGATTGCTGTCGGCTGCTTTCTTCTCATCCCCTTTCAGACCGCCCTCTTCGTCTGCGCCGGGTTTTTCCCGGTAGCAGTGATGGGCTTCATCATTCAATATCAGGATGTGCTTCATGCCCATCAATTCGGGTATGACCCGTTGCAGAATCTGGCCTGGGGTTTCGAGCGTGTTCAGGTCTTCGCCTCTTTTGCCCTTGAGCAGCGCGCGGCCGCCCTTCGATATATCAATGCGCTCACGCAGTTTGAATGCGTGGTAGTTGGTAATCACGATTCTGGCCCGTTCCAAATCGGCCAACATCTCATTCGGCACGATTTCACGGCTTTGATAGTAGCTGTCCGGGTCGTTCGGTTGTAGCACGCGAAGCCGGTCCTTGATGGTCAAGCCCGGTGCAACGACCATGAATCCACGTGTGAATTTTTTGCTGCCCGGCTGGCGCACCGCATTGATGGTTTGCCAGGCGATCAGCATGGACATCACCGTTGTCTTGCCTGCACCCGTGGCCAGCTTGAGGGCGAGCCGCTGCAAGCCGGGGTTGGCAGCTTCGTTGACACCCTTCAGGTAATCCTGAAATTTCCTGCCCGCCCTGCCGAATTTCGGGGCAACCTCGGTCAGCCAAATCGCCACTTCAACGGCTTCCACCTGACAAAAGAACGGGCGAATGCCGTTGAATTCATAGTGCCGCCAGTGCTTCAACAGCCTGACCGTGGCCGGCGTGACCAGCCAGTCCCGCTCGTTTGGCAGTCGGCGCCAGGCATCCACGTGGCCGCGCAGCTCATTGATAATGGAGATCGGGTCGTATTTCTGGCTGCCGTCCCCCAGGCCAAGGCTCTCATCCAATAACTCCTGGGACTGTGAGTCTTTGCGCTTCTTCGGCTTTGGAATCGGCGTGATGAACTCCGCTTTTCTGCGGGAATTGATGACGTTGCGGGTCGGCAGCCCATCATCCAGTTCCCAGTGAGCGGACGGATACTCATAGGGGGAGTTCAGAATTGGCTTTTGGTAGAACTCGTCGCGCATAATTCAGATTAAATTTTTATGTCTCGCCTTAATATCTCTCTTTTATATCTTCGGGGCGTCCCTGTATCAGGGTTTTTTCGCAGGGGAAGCACCGCGCCGAAAATCACATCCCTGACTGTGGCGGTCTTGCGCAACTATGCCAGCCAATAATAATGATGTCTATGGCGTGGATCCCAAATACAGATTATCGATCAATCTGACGCCGCCTATGGTGGCCGCGAGCAGTGCGCGCGCATGGGTTATGGGCTGGTGCGGGGTATCTTTGGTCCAGCGCTCCTGGTCCCGCACAGCAATATATTCGATGGAAATTTCGGGGTGCATGAGCTTTTTTCGCATTCGGGTTTCCAGTTCCAGCGGATTATGAATCCCGGCCTGCCAGCAGACTTTTGCATGAGATAACGCTTTATACAGATTCCCGGCGATTTGTTTTTGCGCCGGAGACAACCTCTGGTTGCGCGAGGACATGGCCAAACCAAAATCTTCGCGCACAGTGGGACAGGTCACTACCACAATATCCAGCCTGTCATCCTCCCCCGCATTTTCAAGCTGCTGCGCCAGATGCCTGACTACCAGGGTCTGCTGGTAATCCTTTTCTCCAAAATAGGCCCGGCACGAACCGGTTATTTTAAACAGACGTTCCACGATTGTTGCCACGCCGGCCAGATGCCCCGGCCGGGATTCTCCTTCCAGCCCCTGACCGGCGAACCCCGGGCTTTTCATGGCAATTTTGCCAGGGTCATCCACTTCCGGGAAAAACTGCCCCAGCGTTGCGGTAAAAACCATATCGCATCCTGCTTTTTCCAGGGACTCCACATCCTGATGCAAATTACGCGGGTATTTTTCCAGATCGTCCGGGTTGTCAAATTGCAGCGGGTTGACAAATATACTGGCGCAGGTCACCCGGTTTTCTGCAACACTTCTGGCAATCAGGGACAAATGCCCGTCATGCAGCGCTCCCATAGTGGGTACAAATCCGATCCGGGATATGCGCTTGCGCTGTTGGGTGCACCACTTTGACGCTGCCCGGGGCGAAGACAACGCCGTAATCACATGCATAACCGGCGGGTTAGTCCAGCCAGGCGGTGATTTCCTGTGGACTGTGAATGACGCCGTCTGCATTCCAGCCGCTGGCATCATCTTCTGCAACAATATAACCATAAGCGGCGGCCAGGGTGGTCATGCCGGACCGCCGGCCGGCCTCAATATCCCGTTCGTCGTCACCGATATAAATACACCGGCCCGGCGCCGAACCAACCTGCTCGCAGGCGTGTAGCAATGGCGCCGGGTGGGGTTTTTTCTCGGTCAGGGTATCGCCGCTGACCACCGCACCAGTGCGTGTATCCAGCCCCAATGCCTGCAGCAACGGGTCGGTTAAAAACCCGGGCTTGTTGGTCACTATGCCCCATTTGCGTCCACTGTGCTCAATTTGATCGATAATCTGCTCCATGCCCGGGAAAAAATCGGTGTGCATACAAATGGCTGCGGCATAGGTGTGTAGCAATTCATGCCAAAGCGCCATGGATTCATCGCTTCCAGGTCGGCATCTGAACGCCAGGCACACCATCACCATGCCGCCTTTGGATACGAAAGGCCGAATCACTTCCAGGGGTAATGGCGGTCTGTGGTGGTTTTCAAGAATAGTATTTAACGCCCTGCCCATATCCGCATGGGTGTCCAGTAAGGTGCCGTCCAGGTCGAATAAAAACGTATCGAATCGAAAGCTCATCGTATGATTTTCACGACATGATTTTTGTAGTTCGCATGATGTAGTTAACATCCAGCCCGGCGTCCAGACGGCAACTTTGCCATATCGGATTATAGTGCAGGCCGATTAGCTGCTCGATTTTTAAAGCGGCGGATTCGGCCCATTGCGCAAGCTCGCTGGGGCGAATGAATTTCTCATATTGATGGGTGCCTTTTGGCAATAAACCAAGCACATATTCCGCGCCCACAATAGCCAGCATAAATGCTTTCGGGTTGCGGTTTATGGTGGAAAAATACACCGCCCCACCGGGCCTGACCATATCGCTGCACGCCCGAACCATGCTCGACGGGTCGGGAACGTGCTCCAGCAGCTCCATGCAGGTGACCACGTCCCATTTACCCGGGGATTGCTGTGCCAGCGCTTCCGCCGTGATCTGCCTGTAATCAATCTCCACCGCGCTTTCCAGCGCATGCAGCCGGGCCACGTTCAGCGGCGCTTCGGCCATATCGATTGCGGTCACGGCGGCGCCGCGCAACGCCATGGATTCACTCAAAATGCCGCCGCCGCATCCCACGTCCAATACCGCTTTGCCCGCCAATGGAGAATGTTCATCGATAAAATTTAATCGCAGCGGGTTGATCTGGTGCAGCGGTTTGAGTGCGCCTTCCCGGTCCCACCAGTGGGCCGCCTGCTCGCTAAATTTATTAATTTCGGCGGGGTCAACATTGACTGGATTTTCCTGGTTCTGGCGCATTGCAATGCAATCTACATCAGTCAATCATTCAGGCGATTATCCTGTTTCGCCATTCCCTGGCGGCCTGGCATACAGAGTCGCTGTCCATGCGGGTATATTCACCATTTTCGAGCAAGCGCTCCCCGGCAATCCAGACATCGGACACCTGATCTCGGCTGGCGCTGTAAACGATGGCGCTGAGCGGGTCATAAACCGGCTGGGTGCTGCAATGCGACAAATCAATTGCCACCAGGTCGGCTTTTTTACCAGATTCAACCGAACCGGTAATCTGCTCCAGCCCCAGCGCTTTGGCGCCGTTCAATGTGGCCGCCCGCAAAGTTTGCAAGGCATTAAAAGCGGTGGGGTCACCGCTGGCACCTTTGGCAAGCATGGACACACTGCGCATTTCACCGAGCATATCCAGGTCGTTGTTACTGCAGGCGCCATCGGTGCCGATACAGACATTGACCCCGGCCTCAACCAGCCGCGCCACCGGACAGAAACCGCTGGCCAGTTTCATATTGGATTCAGCACAATGCACAATATTTACACCATGCCCGGCGACCGCTTCGATTTCTCCGGGCAGCAATTGAGTCATGTGCACCGCCATCAGGTTCGGGCCGAGCAGCCCCAGCCTCTGCAGCCGCTCAACCGGACGCATACCATAACGGGCGCCGGATTGTTTGACTTCATGGGCGGTTTCATGCAGGTGTATATGCACCCGGCATTCCAGTTCCTGTGACAATGTTGCGACCCGGTCAAGCGCTGCATCGGCCACCGTATAGGACGCATGGGGCGCAAATGCGGTGGTAATCAACGGTGAATGCCTGACCGCATCGCGTACAGCCAGACCTTTATTAATATACTCGTCAGCATTTTGCGCCCACACCGTGGGAAAGTCGATGACAATCATGCCCACACAGGCACGCAACCCCGCCGACTGGGCACAGTGGGCCACCGTATCAGGAAAGAAATACATGTCGTTAAAACAGGTGGTGCCGCTGCGGATCATTTCCGCGCAGGCCAGATTGGTGCCAGCTTCGACGAATGCAGCATCCACCCATTTCGCTTCCGTCGGCCAGATATATGCGGATAACCACTGCATTAGTGGCAGGTCATCGGCAAAACCGCGCAACAGATTCATGCCGGCGTGGGTATGCGCATTGATCAGGCCGGGGATCAGGGCATGATCACTTAATACTGTAACTGTAGCCGCGTCATATCGGGCGGCCGTTTCACCGCTCGGGCCGATTTCAATAATTTCACCCTGGTCTACCACTACTACATGACCCTGCCGTACAGGTGGCCCGGCATCCATGGGAATCAGCCATTTGGGCTGGATTATCTGGTCAACGGGTCGCATGGAATATGAATGATTGCGTTAAAAACCAGGAGAACCGCGCTCGCAAACAATACCCGGTTATTCGTCCGGTTAGTCGCCATGGCTGCCAATAAATCGCTTCAACTCGTCCAGCACACCATCTGGCGATTCAGACATGAGGCTGTGGCCGCAGTGTTCGAGCAACACAATTTCTGCACGGGCATTTTTATCCGCTTCCACTTTGGCAAGTTTGGCCGGCGCCATTTTGTCCTGCCGCCCACTGAGGAAAAGAATCGGGCAATTGACCTTCGCAAACGCCGCCTCACCGCCACGGTATTGATGACATGCGGTGAGATCAAAAAATATCGAACCTTCCCGGCTGCTGTGCATCATGCTCATTTGCATACCCGCGGACCAGAAACCCGGCACCGGTTCGCCGCCGATGGCTGAGGCATGACTCCATTGGGTCATCATGGAATAGGCCCGGCCCGGATCATTTTCTGCCGCATCCAGCAACTGCGGCGTCACCAGCATGGGATAACTGAAGCCGATCAGTGCCAACGAATGCAAGGCCGACGCGGGATGATTGAAACCGGCGGCCGCTTCAAGCGCAATCAATGCGCCCATGCTATGGCCCACAATATGAAAGCCGGCGCCCGCAGCCTGCGCGATGATTTGATTTAACCATGCCGCCAGGGACGCAATTGAAGGTAATAAATCTCCCTGACTGAATTTGTGACCGGGCAGGTCGATGGCCAGGACGTTATAGCCATGATAGGCAAAATAACGACTCTGATGGGCCCAGACCGTGTGGTCCATTGAAGCCCCGTGGACAAATACCACGGTTGGCAAATCTCCCCGGGGGTGGCGGGTGCCGGTATAGGCGTAGCAGCGCGAATTATTTATATTTATATACATGGCATGTTCAGTGCATGTTCAGTTCGCCACTTTGCCGGATAAATGCAGCCCTTTGGACAGGTCGTCCAGCAAATCATCGATATCCTCGATACCAACCGACATGCGAATCGTCCCTTCGCTGATTCCGGCCTGCAAAAGATCGTCGGCGCTCATGCGATAGTGGGTGGTGCTGGCCGGGTGGATTACCAGTGACTTGGCATCGCCCACATTGGCCAGATGCGAAAACAGCTCCAGGGCTTCGGTAAATACCCGACCGGCCGGGCGGCCGCCTTTGAGTGAGAAGCTGAATACCGAACCTGCGCCTTTGGGCAACAGCGAATCAACCAGATGATAGTCCGGGTGCTGCGGCAGTTCTGGATAGCTAATGGTGTCAACCACATCGGAAGATTGCAGGAATTCTATAATTTTCCGGGTATTGGATACGTGCCGCTCCATGCGCATGGACAGCGTTTCCATGCCCTGAAGAATATAAAACGCCACCGTGGGCGCCATGCACGCGCCAAAATCCCGCATCCCTTCGCGTCTGGCGCGCAATAAAAACGCGCCCTGGGAAGATTCCTCATCAAAGCTCATGTCATGAAAACCGGTGTATGGCTCGGACAGGCTGCTGAATTTCCCACTGCCTTCCCAGTCGAACCGGCCATGATCAACCACAACCCCGCCAATCACCGTGCCGTGCCCGCATAAAAACTTGGTCGCGGAGTGCATGATCAGGTCGGCGCCATATGCAAATGGCCTGCATAAATAAGGCGTGGTAAAGGTGGAATCAATCATCAGGGGAATTTTGTTTTCCCGGGCGATTTGCGCCACCACCGGCAGATTCATAATATCGTTTCCGGGATTGCCGATGACTTCGCCAAAAATCATCCGGGTATTGGGTTGAATCGCATTGCGAATGCCGTCGATATCCCGGGGGGATACGAAAGTGGTGTGGATGCCAAAACGCGGCAGGGTGTATTGCAGGATATTGTGGGAGCCGCCGTATATGGCGCTGGAGGCCACAATATGCGAACCGCTGTCCATCAGCGTGGCGATGGCAAGATGCAATGCCGCCTGGCCGCTGGCCGTGGCCAGTCCGCCCACGCCATCCTCCAGCGCCGCGATGCGTTCTTCAAATACCGCCGTAGTGGGGTTTGACAAGCGTGAATAGGCATGGCCGGGGCGTTCCATATTGAACAGCGACGCGGCCTGGTCGCTGTCTTTAAAAACATAGCTGGCTGTCTGGTAGATAGGCACGGCTCTGGCGCCGTGCACCGGGTCCGGGCGCTGGCCCGCGTGCAGCGCCAAGGTGTCAAATCGGGTTTTCGTCGGTTTTCCCATTCGTCATCAAAGTTATTATTCAGATTGTTTCGCAAATATTATAACCGGATTACTTCACGGCACAGAGAATGGCGGTTATCCTTTGCAGCCAGACACAGCCTGCCAACATCCCGTAACTATCGGAGAATATCAACCGAAACAAAACCAATGCCCATCCATTTCACACTCGCCGAATTGGCCGCCCGCCGCGCCGCCGCTATCAGAAAACTTGAATCTCAAGGACTGGACGGCCTGCTGATGTTTAAACAGGAGAGCATGTATTACCTGACCGGGTACGACACCTTTGGATACTGTTTTTTCCAGTGCCTGTATCTCGGCGCGGACGGCCGCCGTTTCCTGCTGACCCGGACGCCCGACCTGCGGCAGGCCCGACATACATCAGACATTGAAGATATTCGCGTTTGGATCGATGCGCAAGGCGCCAATCCGGCAGATAATTTAAAGACGGTTTTAACCGAATACCAGGTGCGCGGAAAAAACCTGGGCTGCGAATACAATGCCTACGGCCTGTCCGCCGCCTACGGTAAAATGCTGGAGCGCAGCCTGGCCGGGTTTTGCCGGTTCGAAGACGCTTCGACACTGGTCAGCGAACTGCGTGTAATCAAAAGTGCGGCTGAAATAAAATACGTTAAACGCGCCGCAGAACTGGCCGACGACGCCATGGACGCGGCCAGACAAACCGCCGGCCCGGGGGTATTTGAAGGCGAGGTGCTGGCGGCCATGCAGGGCGCAGTGTTCAAGGGCGGCGGCGACTATCCGGCCAATGAATTTATCATCGGGTCGGGCGCCGGGGCGCTGCTGTGCCGTTATTTCAGCGGGCGCGAAACCATCGGGCAGCAAGACCAGTTGACCCTGGAATATGCCGGAGCCTACCGGCGCTATCACGCCGCCCTGATGCAAACGTTCCTCACCGGCCAGGCCGCAACCGAACACGTCAACATGCACCAGGCGTGCTGCGATGCCATGGCCGCCTGTCTCGAAGCCATCAAACCCGGCGAAACCATGGGAACGGTATTCGACCAACACGCCCGGGTACTGGACCAGGCCGGTTACCGGCAGCATCGCATGAATGCCTGCGGTTACAGCCTGGGCGCGATGTATACACCCATGTGGATGGATTTTCCGATGTTTTATGCGGGCAACCCGTTTGTAATGCAGGCCAATAATATTTTCTTCGTGCACATTATCCTGATGAACAGCGACACCGGCCATTCCATGACCCTGGGGCAAACCGTGCGGGTGACGGAAAACGGCGTGCAGCGATTGAGCCGGCAATCTATTGAGCTCGTGGTGGTCTGACACTTGCGGTCTTTGGCCAGCGGCTCCGCAAGTGTTGCCGAGCCCCATCGGATAAACCTTGAAATCAGGCAAAAACCAACTTTCCTTAAAGTAGATGCCGATTTTTCGCGTCTGCTATGATACCGGTTGCTTTCCGGCAAGTTCGTTGATAATTTACGGAGGGATTTGATATTTACTGAAATACTACGAGAGGATTTAACTGATGAATATGAAAAATACTGCGGTTGTGCTGTCGGCCGCTACTTTGATGTTTGCGTCGGCCGCTGCTTATTCCGCGCAATGTACCAACGATACCTGGAACAAGGTGATGCGCAACGGCAAGATGGTGGTAGGTGTAAAGGCCGATTACAAACCTTGGGCATACCGAAATTCGGACGGCGAAATTATTGGTATGGAAATTGATATGGTGAAAGAGGTCGGCGAAACCATGGGCGTGGAGGTGGAACTGGTCGCGGTTCAGTCCTCAAACCGGATGCAATTTTTGGAGCAGGGTAAAATCGATATGATGATCGCCACCATGTCGGACCGCCCCGACCGGCGTCTGATAGTCGGCATCACCTTGCCGAATTATTATACGTCCGGGACCAACCTGCTGGCGCCAAAAGCGTTGAAGCTGAAAAACTGGGAAGACTTGCGCGGCAAACCAGTGTGCGGGAAGCAGGGCGCGTTTTACAACAAGAAAACCCAGGAAACCTACGGCGCCAACATTTCCGCATTTACCGGAAATGCGGAAGCCAAACAAGCATTACGGGACAAGAAATGTATCGGTTTTGTCTACGATGACTCCTCTATCATGGCGGACCTCGCTTCTGGTGAATGGGACGATTATGAAATGCCCATGCCAACTGAAGATGATAATCCCTGGGGTCTGGCGGTTCCGCTGGCTGAAAAAGACTGCATTTTCGGTCGGTTCATGTCCGGCATGACGTACAACTGGCACCAGTCCGGAAAGCTGATTGAACTGGAGAAAAAGTGGGGAATCCAGCCCACCGCCTACCTTAAAACGCAGAAACAGCGTTTTGCCGACTGGATTCAGGAATAAATCCTGATTCCCGCCGCCGCAAGTTGGCGACTGATACATTTTAATCGCTAACTGCGGTTGCGGTTTTGTTCGTTTGTGGTTAGATGATTGAAATCATTCAGCTTTACTTTCGCGAATTAGCGCAAACCCATCCGAAATGGAATTTCATTTTCTTTTACGAACCGTTTCAGTTCGAGCGTTTAACCACCGGCTTATGGGTTACCTGTAAACTTGCGGTAATCTGCGTTATTTGCAGCGTTATCATTGGGCTTGTGGGCGCATGGCTGCAAACGTCACCGTTTAAAACCATTCGTTTGCTGGTTCAGGGATATATTCAGTTTTTTCGCAATACTCCCCCGCTGATACAACTACTGTTTTTCTATTTCGCGCTGGGGCAGTTTACGCCAACCTATTCACCGGATGGCTGGCTGGAAATTCCGTTGATTTCCAACGTCGGCTGGGCGATTATTTCCATGTCATTTTTCGCTGGCGCCTTTAATGTGGAAATATTTCGGGCCGGCATTGAGGCGGTTCCCGAATCCACCCGGGAAGCCTCCGAGGCCCTGGGGATGAACCGCTTTCAGACCTTCGCATACGTGACCATGCCATTGGCGTTTCGGATCAGCCTGCCGGCACTGAATAATAATCTGGTGAATCTGGTCAAAACCACCACCCAGGCGCTGGCCATCGCGGTTCCCGAATTGCTGTATCAGATGGTCAGCATTTATAACGATTATTCCACCGCGCAAAATGCCGCCATGGTAGTGGTTTTCATTACCTATATCATACTTGTCGGTGTGCTGGTTTTTGCCATGAATCGCTGGGAGCGACAATTACAAATCCCGGGTTACGGGCACTAGAAAAATGCCATTATTCAATTCAGCCGCGAGCATGGACGGTTCGAATACGGACCTGCCCGTACTCAAGCCATTCAAGGCCACCAGCGCCGGGATGGCAGACGACGTTCTCTTCAGTCGATGGCTGGGGTCAATCCCGTTGTGGTTGCCGTTTTTAATATTTGCAATGGCGATGCTATGGCCAGTGGTTACCCTGGCGCAAAGTCACTATACACAACAAGAAGCCTTTTCCACGCTGTGGCGATGGCTGCCATTTCTGGTTTCCAAAGGTTTCCTGTTCAACGTCATTATCAGCATTCTGACCATGTTGCTCGGCACCCTGACCGGAGTGCTGCTGGGACTCGCCCAGGTGTCACTCCGGCCCTGGGTGCGGAAAGTATCGTGGTTTGTGACCCAGCTTTTCAGAAACTCGCCATGGCTGGTGCTGCTGTTTATTGTGATGCTGTCATTTCCGTTTGAAATTCAAATCGGTAACACAACCATTCCTGTACCGGATTGGATGAAGGCGGTGATCGGACTTTCCTTTCCAATCATGGCGAATATTTCTGAAATTGTACGCGGCGGTATCCAGTCCGTTTCCACCGGGCAGTGGGAGGCGGCGGAATCGCTGGCGTACAGCCGCAGGCAAACCCTGCGCCTGGTGATACTGCCGCAATGCTTCAAACGCATGATTCCACCGTGGATGAACTGGTACGCCATATTGACCATGGCTACGCCGCTGGTTTCGCTGCTGGGCGTAGAAGAGCTGGTGACCTTGTCGCGCCAGGCCATGGAGAGTGAGGACAATCACCCTGAGCTACTGCTGCCGTTCTTCGGTTTTGCCCTGATCATCTTCTTCGTTTACTGCTATCCCATCGCCAGGTTTACCCTTGCATTAGAGAAACGATTCGCAGTGAAATTGTAAATGCGCTGCACCGTATTTATAGAAAATAATTATCTGGAAATCCAGCGATGAATGACACAGCGTGGACCGCCGATCAACCGATTGTATCTATCCGGGACGTGCATAAATCCTTTGGCGAACTGGCGGTTTTACGCGGCATTTCGCTGGATGTAATGAAAGGAGAAGTAATCTGTATCATCGGTCCATCCGGGTCCGGCAAGTCAACCCTGATCCGCTGCATAAACGCGCTGAATCCCATTAACTCGGGCTCGATCAGGGTGGAAGGAATTGAAGTGAACTCGCCTGATTTAAATAAACTGGAGCTGCGAAAAAAAGTAGGCATGGTATTTCAGCAATACAATTTGTTTCCGCATAAAACTGCGCTGGAAAATATCATGATGGCGCCGTTGAAGGTGCTGAAGCAGCCCAAACAGCAGGCGGAAGAAAAGGCAAGGTCGCTGTTGGACCGGGTAAATCTGAAGGACAAGGAAAGCAGTTATCCCGGCGAACTTTCAGGCGGACAACAACAAAGAGTAGCGATTGCCCGTTCCCTGGCGATGAGCCCGGAAGTGATTTTATTCGATGAAGTGACCGCTGCCCTGGACCCTGAGACAGTCAAAGACGTACTGATTGCGATCAAGGACCTGGCGCAGTCGGGCATGACGTGCGTGTTGGTGACCCACGAAATGGGATTTGCCCGGGAGGTCGCCGATCATATCTACTTCACAGACCGTGGTGTCATCGTTGAGCACGGGCCACCGTCAACTTTTTTTACCGAAGCCACAGACCCGCGCACCAGGGAATTCCTGAGCCAAATTTTGTGATTTGACCAACAACTACAAACCGCCTGCCGCATTCAATCCTGCAGCATATTTCCCGGATACGTCCACATCAAAACGCCCGCATCAGGACAAGATAAAAATCCACCGCGGCCATTAGCGCGAAAATCACCAGGCGCTTATACTCGGGCCCTGGCAATTACCCACAAACAGCGCTGATGCCCACTCTGATTGAAATAAAAGATCTCAGTAAAACCTATGCCGGCGGGTTTACCGCGCTTGCCTCGGTGAATCTGCATATACAGGACGGCGAGATCATCGCCCTGCTCGGGCCAAACGGCGCGGGCAAAACCACATTGATCAGTATCGTTTGCGGCATCGTCAATTCGAGTTCAGGTAGCGTTCGCGTGGCGGGCAATGACATTGTTGGCGATTATCGGGCCACGCGCAAACTGATCGGCCTGGTTCCCCAGGAATTGACCACCGAATCATTCGAAACCGTGTTTGCTGCGGTGTCGTTCAGCCGCGGCCTGTTCGGCAAACCCCCTGACCCGCAATGTATTGAAAAAATACTCAGGGATCTGACGCTGTGGGAGAAAAAAGATACGCGTATTATGGCCTTGTCCGGCGGCATGAAGCGGCGGGTGATGATCGCCAAGGCGCTGTCCCATGAACCCCGCATTCTGTTTCTCGACGAACCCACTGCGGGCGTGGATGTTACTTTACGCAAAGAAATGTGGGAGTTGATCCGGCAGCTTCGACAAAGCGGCGTCACCATCATTTTGACCACCCATTATATTGAGGAGGCCGAAGATATCGCCGACCGCATTGGCGTCATCAGCAACGGCAGAATTATCCTGGTTGAAGAGAAAACCGAACTGATGCGCAAGATGGGCCAGAAACAACTCCTGCTGGAGCTGCACCGGCCGGTTTCTGCATTACCGCAAAGCCTTGATCCGTATCACCTCGCCATTGCCGAGCAGGGAATGAAACTGATTTATACCTACAACACACAAAAACAGCGAACCGGGATTACGGCCTTGCTCGCGGACCTGAATCAAGCGGGGATTAAATTCAAGGATATCAGCACCCAACAGAGCTCCCTTGAGGATATCTTCGTTACCCTGGTGGAAGCATCAAAATGAATCTGCACGCGATTAGATCGATTTATCTTTATGAGATGACACGCGCCTGGCGCACGGTATTTCAGAGCGTGGTTTCGCCGGTGATTTCGACCTCGCTGTATTTTGTGGTTTTTGGCTCGGCCATCGGTTCGCGCATCACAGAAATCGAAGGCGTGTCTTACGGTTCTTTCATCGTCCCCGGACTAATCATGCTGTCGCTGATGACGCAGAGTATTTCCAATGCCTCTTTTGGTATATTCTTCCCTCGCTTCACCGGCACCATTTATGAAATCCTGTCCGCGCCCATTTCCCATTTCGAGATTGTGATTGGCTATGTGGGTGCGGCGGCGACAAAATCGATTATTGTGGGGATGATTATTCTGGCCACCGCCGGTTTGTTTGTGCCGATTCAGATCGATCATCCTGGCTGGATGCTGTTTTTTCTGGTTTTGACCGCCATCACCTTCAGCCTGTTTGGTTTCCTGATTGGCATCTGGGCGGATAATTTCGAAAAACTGCAAATCATTCCGCTATTGGTGATCACGCCGCTGGTGTTTCTGGGCGGCAGCTTCTATTCGATCAACATGCTGCCGGAACTTTGGCAGAAGATTACCCTGCTCAATCCGGTGTTATATCTGGTGAGCGGCTTTCGCTGGAGTTTCTATGAGATTTCAGATGTCAGCGTGATTACCAGCCTGACCATGATCGGTGTGTTTTTACTGGCCTGCATTATTCTGATCTGGTGGATTTTCAGGACCGGCTACAAACTCAAACAATAGTCATTCATTGAGTGACCTCACTTAATCAACATCGGCTGACCAGCATCAGAACCTGCAAATGCTCCTGAGCGAATATACACGGCTGGACGCAGTGGGACTGGCGGCTGCCATTGCATCTGGCGAGTTTACCCGCAGCGAGGCAATCAACACCGCAATCAAGGCCATTGAGCAGTTGAACCCCCAACTGAATGCGGTGGTCATGCAGAATTATGAAAACGCACGCGCAGCGGCCGCCAGAACCGATTCAGCACTGGAATCATCCGCCGACTCAGTGGCTGATTCATCGAATCGCCCCCTGGCGGGCGTGCCGTTTCTGCTCAAAGATGTCAACGTCTTCACCCATGATATGCCAACCACTTTTTCCTGCCGGTTTTTCAGGGATGCAAAGCCGGGTGCCGACAGCGAAATTGTCAAACGCTGGCGCAGCGCCGGCCTGGTGGTGCTGGGAAAAACCAACACCCCGGAATTTGCCGAAGATTTTGTCTGCGAATCCACTTTTCGCGGCCCTGCGCTTAATCCATGGAACACCACTGTCACCACCGGCGGCAGCAGCGGCGGCGCGGCCGCGGCGGTGGCATCCGGCATGGTAGCCATCGCCCACGGCACCGACCTGGGCGGCTCCATCAGAATTCCTGCCGCCTGCTGCGGTGTTTATGGTTTGAAGCCGACAACCGGGTTGAACCCTGTGGACAGCTCGCACCCGGAGCTGGCCAGCGGATTCAACTCGGATCACGTACTCACCCGCTCGGTTCGGGACAGTGCGGCGGCGCTGGATGCGACCGCGGTTGCCATTCCGGGCAACCGCTATCCAGTCTTACCCGCCGTGCCGTCTTTTCTCGGCTGTCTTGGGCAGCCGCTGGCAACATTACGCATCGGGGTATGCGTCAACACGCCGTGCGGGGCGCCCACCCCGGCGCGTCAACAGGCTGCCGTGCAAAATGTCCGGGAAGTATTGGCGGAAAACGGACACGAGATGGTTGAATATGCGTTTCCCCCGGACCTGGATCTGGCCGGTTCGATGGATGCACTGTGGATGTTTGACATCGTCTACGAACTGGAGCGGCAAATTGCCCTGACTGGCCGGGAGCCGGAAGCCGGAGAACTGGAGAGCATCACCCATTACATCAGACAGCGGGTTAATTCCATGACTGCCATGGATCATTATCATGCGCGATTATGCGCCCATCAAAACAGCGTAAAAATCATCCATTCAATGTCCGGTCTGGATTTGCTTTTGACCCCGGCGCTGGGCAGCGACCCGGTACCGGTCGGCGCATTTGACAGCCGTACCAGCGCTTTCGACTACCCTCGTTGGGCCATGCAGGGCGACCGGTTTGCACCATTTTCCGCCATTTGCAATATAACCGGCCAGCCTGCTGCATCGCTGCCGGTGCCGCTCGCTGCGGACCAACCACCCGCTGCGGTGCAATTAGCCGGGCATCTGCGGCAGGATCATATCGTGTTGCAGGTGTCCGCCCTGCTGGAGAAGCATTTTAACTGGCAGTCCTGGCGCCCACCAATCCACGCAAGCGTTCTAACCGATGAAAAGCAGTTTTGAAAAAAGTCGGGGCGGCGCCGAAGACCCGTTCTATATTGTCGCCAAGGAACCCGGCGCCGAGCATCCGGCCATTCCAACCTGGGCCAACTATTCTGCCAACCCGGCGGACCTGCTTGAAAACGCACCGGTTGAAGTAAAACCAGTCGTGCTTGAATCGGTGCCGGGGGCGTTTCAATTGTTGCATGTTTTGTCCGCCGCTGAATGCCGCCGATTGTTAGCGCTCACGGAGTCCATCGGCTATGTTCAGGATGCGGCGGTTTCCCTGCCGCGCTCAATCCGCCACAACCACAGCCTGACCTGGGTGGTGGATGATCGCACCTCGGAGATTATCTGGCAGCGCTGCCGCCGGTCCATGCCCCACTGGCCGGATTTATTCTTTGGCAAGCGCCCCCTGGGGTTGAATAATCGATTTCGATTTTATCGCTACCGGCCCGGGGATTTCTTCAGACCCCATACCGACGGCGCCTGGCCCGGCAGCCGCATAGTCGATAACCAACTGATTGCCAATGCGTATGCAGACCGATGGAGTCAACTTTCCTTTTTGCTGTTTTTAAGCGACCGCTACCAGGGAGGCAGTACGCGGTTCTATACCCGCAGCCCGGTCGCGCAACAGGCGCATAAAGGCGGCACCGACTGCGTGGATATCCGCACCCCGGCTGGTGCAGCACTTTGCTTTCCACATGGCAGCCACCCGCTGCATTGCATCCATAGTTCTGAAAAAATCATCTCGGGCACCAAATACATTATCCGCTCGGATGTGTTGTTTGCGCTTTAATCTTCGCCCGCCAAACCGGAATCTAAAATGATAACAGCCGATAAACCGCCGCCATCTTCAACCAGCAAGGCGCAGCCACGGCGCCAGGAATGGAACTATCGCCCGGCACTGCCCATCGAAGTTTCTCCCGTATTTCAATGGCCGCCGAGCCTGCCGAAGATATTGAAATGGTTCTGGAATGCCTGGTTTCCCCTTTCAGAGCGGCTGATCATTCTCGCACTGGCCGCAATATCCTGGTTTTATTTGCACCCGGAACTGGCGCGATGTCGGGAATTTGCAATCGGCTGGATGGCGCAAATCCATGCCCGCAATCTTGCGCTGATGCTGCTGGTGGCCGGTGGCATTCATATGTACTTGTATGTATTCAGGCAGCAGCACGACAGCCTGCGCTATGATGCCCGGCCGCTGGTCAAGCACAGCGGGCTGTTCACATTCGGCAGCCAGGTCCGGGACAACATGTTCTGGAGCTGTGTCAGCGGCGTGACCATCTGGTCGTTGTATGAATGCCTGATGATGTGGGCAATTTCAAATGGCTACGCGTCGAGCCTGGGCTGGATGGAAAACCCAGTCTGGTTTGTTGCGCTGTTCTTTCTGATTCCAATCTGGGAAACCTTCTATTTCTACTGGATTCACCGAATGCTTCATTGGCCGCCGCTGTACAGACTGGCCCACTCCCTGCACCACAGGAATACCAACATCGGTCCCTGGTCAGGATTGTCCATGCACCCGATTGAGCATATCCTGTATCTGGGGTCCGTTTTAATTCACTGGCTGGTAGCCGCGCACCCGCTGCATATTCTCTATCACCTGCAATATTTCACACTGACCGCCGCCACTACCCATTGCGGCTTTGAAGGCCTGCTGGTGAAAAATAAAAACCGGCTGGCGCTGGGAACCTACCATCATCAAATGCACCACCGCTATTTTGAATGCAACTATGGCGGTCTGGAAATCCCCTTCGACAAATGGTTCGATTCGTTCCATGACGGCAGCGCACAATCCCATGCGCGGTTTCAGGAAAGGCGGAAGCGGAGCCGTAAAGATCGATGAGATAGGCCCGCGGAAGCCCGCTGATTTAAACTTCAGTCTAATCCAGCTCTGCCCGGGTTGACGATCGCGGATGCGGCCCGCCACAAAAAATATCCGGTGTTATTTTCACGCAGGCGGCGCGTGCCCCAAATCTTCAGCGCATCCGCTTTGGGATGTAACGGCAGTACCAGGACGCGGCTGTCATCCACACCGATGCGCTGAAAAACACAATGGGCAATGCGAAGAAATTCAATAACACCGCGTACAAACCCGGCGTTGCCAATTGCCCGAAGTCGCGGTAGGTGGCGAATACCGCGGTCATTTCGGACCGTTCCCGGCCACGCACGGCGCGATAGAACAGTACGTTGCCCATGCCATCCAGCATGGTTGCACCCAGCGCACAGATTACCAGCAGGACTGAGGCGATCATGGGCGTTGCGGTATAAATGTAAACCAGCAGCGACAACGCGCCGGTAGCGGCAAAACCGGATTTCAGCAATCGTCTGACGCCGTATTGCCTGCCGACCCATCCCCAGAAAGGCACGGTCAGGGTCCAGGCCGTACCCAAAGATACAATTGCTGCACCGAACAGGTCCCCCAGACCGGATTGGGCTGCGTAAATCGGGACGTAAATAACAAACATGGTCCACCAGCAGGAACGCGCCAGAACCAGCCCGTAGGCCAGTCTTAACCGGGGCTGGCTGATGAATCGTTGCAGGTATTGAACCGGATTGACGCCGTGCGACGCGGATTTTGGGATCTGGTCGCGGTGCATTCCAAGCATACGGAAATAGCCAATCGACAGAATCGCGAACAGGGCGCTCAGGGCAAAAGGCAGGTTATGCGCCAATCGCTCTTCCAGAAATACGCCGACAAAGGGCCCAATGGTCAATGCCAGCACGGTTGAAAATATGCGTAATGGTTCAAATCGGGTAAGCTGCCGTCTGGGAATGCGGGCCAATACGTAAAGCGTGAGCGATACTTCCACGGCGGCGATGGAAAAGGTGTGAAAAAACAAACCGATGGAAAAATACAGCGGGCGCTCAAGTGACAGCAATACCGCAGATACCAGCATCGCCGCACTGCCGGCCAGAAATGACTGGTAGTTGCCGATTACTTGAATGACGATGGGCATCCCCAGCGCGGCCAGAATGCCGCCCACACTAACGGCGAAAAACAGGGTGCTGGTACGCTGGGCATCGCCCAGCAATGACAGCGCCTGCAATGGGATCACCGAAAGGAGAATCCCTCTTGACAGAGTTTGTACGAAGAATAATCCGGCAAATTTTATGCTGCTGTGTACGGTCAAGATTGAAGTTCCCGGTTTTGGGTTTGCGGGCCATGTCCGGAATCCTGACTAGAGGATTGCGAAAGATGGGGCGTAATGTTGTGCGAAAGATGGGGCGTAATGTTGTACGAAAGATGATGCGCTATTTTATAGCGCTGGAAGAAAAAGCAAATGCGCGTTTGACTATGTCAACACGGGGAAATACCGTCCTGAATCGTCCTGGGTCGGCGTAGTGTGGCGATTTCCCCTTAAATCCGTTTTGAAGACAGGGGTTTTCATGCGCACACCTGACTCGCTGCAAGCCGTCCCGAATCCCACTTTCGGGTCCTCCAGCGGCATTGCACTGCCGTCCGCCGCGGCTGGTTTTCGACCAGGCCGCTACATCATGGATGCCGTGGGTGGCGTGGTGCACATCTTTGGTTGCGGTGCCGGCCAGCCCGGCAGTAACTCCAGGGCAGGGCGATCATTATCCGAGGACGATTACAACCGTGCGTTTTGTGCATCGGTAGGTGGTCGTACCGAGGTACGGCATGAGTATGAGTATCCGGGTGGTCGCAGTTACGTCAAGGTAGATTGTGAGACGGATACGCACGTGTATGAGGGTGGGTTACACAAGCGCAGCAGCCTGGACAGCGTGCAGCAGGCGTTGTTTTTCAGCCACTTAACCGGCAAGCGGCCAGTAGTAGTAATTTACGACACAGATGGTCAGGTGGGGCGTTTTGAGTATCGGATTGAGGCGGCGTGTGATAGGGTGGGGGTTGGGTATATTACATTAACAATTTAATTTTGGAGGTGCAGATGAGATCTATAAAGACACTGATTGTGGCTGTTTGTCTAGTCGCTCTATCTGGTTGCGGCGGCGGTGGTGATTCCAGTTCGGGTGGTGGGGCGGCTTGCTCCCCGGCGAGTATTGCCGGGCAGTGGCGTGTAACGAGCAATATTGCCGGCGCAAAGATTATACAAACGATTAGACTAGCCGCAGGCGACATTACCCTAAACGGTACCCGTTTTGATGCGACTGATTTGTCTGGCGTGCGATGGCAGGGCGAGGTTGCTATGAATTGTCGGTCGGCCTCAGGTACGTTGGTATATCGCGGTAGCGCGGGCACTTTTGTCGCGATAAAGTTATGACTGTCTGGGCTATTGCCATTGGCGCGAACCCCGCACTAACCATGCGGGGTTCTTTGTGTCGAAAAATAATTTAGATTAATCTGAAAATGGCGCGGTTTGCGATCATCTAAAAGCGCTATCAAGAATTTGTCGGTGCAGGATATACGCATTTCAATATCCGGGACTAAGCCAATCCAGCAAATTAATACAATGCCCGCGCTCATTAAACCCCGCCGCAAAAATAAACCGGGCGCCGGGCGGCCGAAAGTCGCCGAGTCGCAGCAAGGCATCAATGTCTCGCTGCGAGTGCCGCGTTGGCTCCTGACCAGCCTGGACGCCCTCTCGGGCCGCCGCACTACCCTGAGCATCGATGCAATCAGATCGCATTACGACTTATCCCCGCCCGGTCCGAATCCTGACTCCAAGCCCCCCGAAAAATAGTGACACGGCGTAACTAACCGTGTCACGTTCTGACCGGGATTATATGTCTGCTGAGCGATTTTAAACCGGCGCTTCCATGCAATCCTGGAAACCAGGGTTTATTGCCGGCCTGAATGATCGCTGTTTTTATTGGCCTGCATTATTCCGGTGCGGCGGGTTTGTAAGGCGGTGGGCCAGGCTGGTGGTGTGCGCTGATGGAAAAATGTTTTATCGGGCGGTTGCCGGGCGGGTGCATTATAATCCGCGCATGGAAAACTTATCGCTGTTCGCCAGACTTGCCAGGGACGTGGCCGATTGGCGCAAAGCAGGCTACGTCAGCGCCGGGTACCCACTTATCGGCGAAATTCTTTCTTTTCAAACCAGAACCCAGGCGGGCAGCGCCACTTTACAGTATCTGCGCGAACCGCAGTTTTTCGCGCTGGAAGTTTACTGGTATGTGCGGCTTGTCTTGCAAACGCCGCATGTCATTGACCTCTACAGGCATTACTTTGGCAGCGATAAGAAGGATTTTTTCGATGCGCTCGGCGTTTCCATCTCCCGGGACGCGCTGGCATTTGCCGAAATTGACGACGTGATCGAAAGAATCAGAACCAATGAACAGTTCGTCAGGGACAAGAAAATCCAGGCCCTGCATGAGGCCGCCGCCTTAGCTTATCCGAGCTACATCCTGGCGCTGGCCATGGGCGCCGGCAAGACGGTTTTGATCGGCACCATTGTCGCCACCGAATTTGCGCTGTCGCTGCGTTATCCGCACGGCAATTTTATGAAAAACGCGCTGGTGTTCGCGCCTGGCACGACGATTATTGAATCGCTGCGCGAGCTTGCCGGGATGCCGTTTGAGCAAATCCTGCCGCCGGATTTATGCCGCGACTTTCTCGCCAATCTGAAGATTGAATACCCGGGGAACGGCAAGGATATATCCGTCCAAAGCGCAAGCGCCTATAACCTGATTGTGACCAACACCGAAAAGATCAGCCTGCGCGTCAAGCGACGAGCAAATCAGCAGCAGGAAGTCTTTGACCGCAAGGAAGTAGAAGCAAATTTGCGGCTGCAAAAGATTGCCGGCCTGCCCAGTCTCGGCGTCTTTTCTGATGAAGCGCATCATACTTACGGCAACACCTTTGCGAAGTTAAAGCGCGTGCGCGAGACGATTAACTATATCCATCAGGCAACCACAATTGTGGCCGTGGTCAACACCACCGGAACCCCGTATTACAAAAGGCAGCCGCTGAAAGAGGTCATCGTCTGGTATGGGCTGGCGGACGGCATCCGGGACAATATCCTCAAACACCTGCGAGACGGCATTCATCAATACGACATCGGCGCACAGTCGGAGGAGGAAGTGTTTAACGACATTATCAGGGAGTTTTTTACCCACTACGGCAACGTTGCAATGCCCGATGGCGCCCAGGCGAAGATCGCCTTTTATTTCAAAACGCAGGAACATCTGGACGCCTCGCGGCGTTTGATTGAACAGGCGATGACGGCGGCGGGCGAGAACGTTGCGCAGATTCTGATCAATACCCAGCAGTCAGGAAAAGCAGAAATTGACGAATTCAAACGGCTCAATAATCCCGCCAATCAGAAGCGCGTCATCCTGCTGATCGGCAAGGGCGTGGAAGGCTGGAACTGCCCGAGCCTGTTTGCCTGCGCATTGATAAAAGAGCAGACCACCAGCAACAACTATGTCCTACAAGCGGCGACCCGATGCCTGCGGCAGGTGCCGGGCAATGCGCATTCGGCCAGGATATTTCTGGATGCGGCCAATGCGCGCATTCTGGACAGGGAATTGCAGGATAACTTCGGCACCGACCTTGACCGGATCAGCGCCAGCGCGGCGGAAAAAGAAACCGTAACCCTGCGCATACTCAAAACTGAACTGCCAAAACTTGAGATCACCCGCACCCTTAAAAAAGTCATACGCAAAGCCAGGCCGAATGAAAGCATAACCCTGCATAAACCCAAAGCGCAAGCACTGCCCGCCGCGCTGCGCCACGTCCTCACAGCGGATTTCAGCGGCCCCGGCGAGATATTGATGCCAACCGGCGAAACCACGGCATTGCCGGCAGGCGAGCGCGTTACGGATTGTCACACCGCCGCCTGGAAGATCTCCCGGCGCTATCACCGGCCAGTGATGACGATTTTGCAAACGCTGAGGAATCTTTATCCACAAGGTGAGGTGCCGAGCAGTCACCTGTACGACCTGTTTCAGCAAATTGAACAACAACAGGCGAATTACACAACGATTGCGGAGAAAGTCACCGAGGCGCTGGCCTTGATTCGGCTGCGCGATGAAAACGGCGCGGAGGTTTTTGAAAAGGATAAAGACAATCATTATGTCCATCGCTTGCGGATTTTGAAGCGGACCCATGAGCACATGATTGCCAACGACCTGCTCGCCGAACAAGGCGCATATGAAGACAGGCATGATTTGAGCTTTCACTACACGCCCTACAATTTTGACAGCCAGCCGGAGCGTTCCTTCTTTCGGCAAATCCTGGCAAGTCTCAATACCAATTCAGATGAAGTGGAAACGTTCCTGTTCACCGGCGGGCTGACCGACCCAAAGAAAACCGATTTTCATTTTGAATACCTCGGCGAGGACAAGCGCTATCACCGCTACTTCCCCGACTTTGTGATGGTGAAAAAGACGGGCGAGTTTTATATTATCGAGGTCAAGGCCGAAAGCGAGCGCGGTGACAAGACGGTGGAGGCGAAGCGAAAGGCAGTTGAGCGGTTGCAGAAAATGCAGCGGGATAAGTTCAGGTATCACGTTGTTTATGCGGGAGCGTCCACTATAAATAATGATAAACTCAAGCCGGTTTGGGATTGGGTGAGGTATGATTGGACAGATAGCAGGTAACCACCTATGAGACCACTTGACGACTACATAAAAGAACAACTGAACCGCCATATCATAGGAATCGGCGAGCAATTGGGCGATGTCGATACAATGTCTATATACGCCCTCCTTGTGCCACCCGTTGACGTGGTAGTAAGAAATGCCATCGAGATGAACCGCGACAAGAAGAGCAAGTTAGCAATTATTCTACAAACACCGGGAGGCGTGGTGGAAGTTGTTGAAAGAATAGTCGGGATAATAAGGAATTTTTATAAAGAAGTCATAGTTATTGTGCCAAATCAGGCCATGTCGGCGGGAACCGTCTTGGCGTTGAGCGCAGACCGGATAATGATGGATTATTTTTCGCGGCTTGGACCCATTGACCCACAGATTTTCAAAGAAGACAGACTTGTCCCGGCGGTGTCTTATTTGAAGCAATATGAAAAGCTAAATCAAAAAGCCGTTGCAGGCGATCTGACTACGGTTGAATATGCAATGCTTCAGCAATTTGATGTAGGTGAGATGTATCAATTTGAACAGGCACGCGACCTTTCAATAGAGCTTCTAAAAAAATGGCTGTCGCAGTATAAATTTAAAGACTGGGTGATTACAGAGGGAAAAAAAGACGAGGTTACACCAGAAATGAAAGAAAAACGGGCTGAAGAAATCGCTAAGATATTAAATGATACTGACAGATGGCATTCACATGCACGAGGCATTAGCATCTCGACCCTAAGAGATGAATTAAATCTAAAGATTGAGGACTATTCAGAAAACAAAGAATTAAGCAAAGCGATAAGAGATTATGTAGAACTTTTACTTGACTATTTAAATCGGGAGAAGTTAGCTCCTTTTGTCCACACTAAAGAGTATTTTTAATTAGCTCAGGAGGTGAGTCTATGAGAACTAATAATAGAATGGCCAAGGATATTTTAGAGAAAAATCCGAAGGTTTGTAAATCAGTTGTGAAAGAATACCAAGAGCTAGAAAAGAGTTTGGAAAAACTGAAAGCAAATAAACCTAAGCGTGGTGCGCGCTATACGCTATCTCCGCCCTTTGGAAACATATTAAACCTTCCCTACAAGCAGATGCAGAGTAAAGATCAAACCGGTTAAGGGCTGGGCAAAGGCTTTGTGAAAAAACAAGCCACATCAAAACTCCCTGTATTTATGTACTACCGCCGCCGTATCCTGCTGGCCGTTTTACACCGTGCCGGAGGACGGATGGAAAAACTTCGTTTACAAAAGCTGCTTTTCTTATTTGCTCAGGGACAGGATAAACCGGCTTATCATTTTCTACCTTACAAATACGGCTGTTATTCATTCCAGGCCGCCGAGGACGCGAGAATTCTTGCCGGTCATTATGCAATGCTGATAGAAAAAGAACACCAGTATCTGCTGAATAATGGAAAAGTTACAGAAGAGCATCTTTCACTGAAAGACGAGGACTGCGACCGGCTTGATATTCTGTTTGGAGAATATGAGCACCTTAATAAAAACGAATTGATTTATCGGGTTTATGAGCAATATCCGCGCTATGCCGTCAACAGTGAACTGCTAAACCAGCCGCATCTTTATTCCTTGCGCGGTGCGATAGAACAAAAAAGAAAGAAATTCAGCCCCAGCCGTCGTGCGCTTTTTACCATAGGCTATGAGGGTAAAAGCATAGAGCACTATGTGAATTGTTTGATAGAAAATGGAATCGCTATGTTGATAGACGTCAGGCATAACCCGTTCAGCATGAAATATGGATTTTCCAAAAAACAGCTTCGGCATATTACCGGCGAGTGCAAAATAGACTATTGCCATATACCGGAACTCGGTATTGAAGGAACCGCCCGTAAACATCTTGTCTCTACCGGGGAATATAGACATCTGTTCGCAAATTACCGTGCTTCCCTTCCTGAAAAAACCAAGGCACTGCAACGCATTCAAGCCATGTTGGATAAGCATAAACGAGTGGCACTCACCTGTTTTGAAAAAGATCATTTATGCTGCCACCGCAACGCCCTGGCTGAGGTTATTAGTGCGCAGAGTGGTTTAATGGTAAGGAATTTGTAATGGTGCGAGCGATCAAGAGAGTATTGGTAGTCGTAAAAACCTACCCGAATTTGTCTGTTAAGTACGATGAATTGGTTTGCACCGCTGGAATTCTGGAGGATGGTTCCTGGGTTCGCCTTTACCCTATACCCTTTCGGCGGATGGATTATGAAAAACAATACAAGAAATACGACTGGATAGAAATTGAAGTTGAGCGGCGCAATCAGGACATGCGTCCAGAGAGTTTTATACCCAATATGGAAACTTTGAAGATCGGTGCACATCTGGACACCAGAGACAACTGGGGCAAGAGAAAGCGATATGTTTTGCAGAATGTTTATAGGGATATGGGTGAACTCATCAGTCTGGCCCATCAAAATAAGTTATCTTTGGCCGTATTTAAACCTGAAAAAGTTATACGCTTTGATGATAAAGAAGTTTCCGAACAAGAACACCAAGAATATCAAAAAAAGATGGCAGAAATTTTAAATCAAAGAAAGCAGATGAAATTGATAGATGACGGTTTGAAGGATATTGAACCAGTTTCCAAACCCGATTATCGTTTTTATTATGAATTTGAAGACATAAACAGCAAAAAAAGCAAAATGATGATAGAGGACTGGGAGATACAGGCACTTTACAGGAACTGTTTACAGCGAAGACGTAATAAACAACAAGCTCTTGAGGATGTTCATAAAAAATACCGGGATGACTTTGCTCTCACCAAAGACTTGTATTTTATTCTGGGGACTACGCTGGAATTTCACAGGAGAAGGGCAAGAAATCCTTTTACGATTATTGGTACTTTTACGCCAAAAAAAAGAATCTAATCAATAATGATAACCCCGAAGGCTGCCCAATTCCCCACTGGATTGACAAAGAACCGCTGGATACGATGCAAAATTCCCCGAGGGAGCTGGTAGAGACAGTTCATCAATCGCGGAAAATGCAACCAGATAAATTCAGATACAACATCGTTTATACTCCACCAGTGACTACAATAAGAACAGCAGTAATAAAGCCGATTTTGGATTGGGTAATGAATGCGAAATGATGACCGAACAAGATATCAAAGCGATGATAACGATAGCCAAAAAGATCATCCAAAAAACCCCTGTTAAAGGCTACAAAGAAGAAGACGGGAATAAGCGCTGCCAACTGACTTTGGTCGGCGGTGGCGGGAACAAATTTTCGGTTTTTATTCGTCAAAATACTACATTCATAGAAAACTTCTCTATCGGCCTGCGTTATAAAACCAGAAACAGGGAATTAGGGAATATAACGCTGGTCCGCTATAACGGCCCGCACGGAGAGGCAAGCCGCCATCAGGACGACCACTATAACAAGCCGCATATACACCGCATCACCGAAGCAGAACTATAGGCCGGCAGCATCCAGCCACAGGAAAGGCACAGGGAAATCACTGACAGGTATGCGACATTTGACGACGCCCTCATCGTTTTCTTTAGAGACATTGGCGCTGTGAATTATGAATCATATTTTCCCGGTATAGCCCAAAGAGACATTTTCAATGGATATCAATAAGATTATTGCTTCGCTGCGGAAGAGGTCGGCCGGTATTGATCTCTATCCACGTCGCCCAGACAAATATCAACTCATTATTCCCATACTCCATGAAGACGGCGACATGGTGGATATCTATTTGCAGGACAGTCCCAAGGGGGAAGGTCATATCCGTATCTGCGATTATGGCCTGGGCCTAATGCGCCTTTCCTATACTTATGAACTTGGCACCGATTCACGGCGGAAAATTTTTGACAGCATCCTCGTTAATAACGGCGTTGAAAATGATGGAGGAAACCTTTATCTGGATACGCCCATTGACCTGCTTTATGAGAGCATTCTTCAATTTGCCGGCTGTGCGCAAAAGGTGTGCAATATGCGCTATTGGAGCAGGGAGCTTTTCAGAACCGCGTTTTACGATGATTTGAGGGACTACACTATCCGCGAGTTACGGCAGTTCAACCCAGCGCCCGATAGGTCACCTTTGCCCAGTTATGACATTATCAGTGTGGATTGGTCCCTGACGCATAACAATCGTAATCTTTATCTTTTCGGGGTGCATAGCAACGACAAAGCAAAAAATGCAGCGATTTATTTGCTGGAATTGCAGAAAGCGAAATTGCCATTTATCAGTTTTGTTGTTCATGAAGATATGGAGGAATTAGGGAGTAAGGAGAAACTCTACCTGACTAAAAATGCTGACAAGCAATATCCAACCCTGGATGATTTTCGTGAGAAGGCTTCTTTGGATATTCCAAGGCTTGCGGCGTGACCAAACCCCGCAAAATAACCCCATCAAGAGCTGGCCCATGCTGCATGGGATGAACAAGCAGCCTTTGGACATGGTGCGGTATTTTCCAGATCAGTTGAGCGAAGTGATGGGTTTGATTTTCATTGACCTGCTATTTGATTCAGGCGTAATATGAAGACATCTGATCGAATGATAGTTACTTGCAGTCACGCGTAAACCGTACGACAATTTACTTTTTATGTAAGCCAATAAAAATGACATACGAAACCCAGAGTTTCAAAATTCCAAGCCAATCTGAAGACTATCCGAAATGCTCGTATTTTGTTACGAACACGATTGAAACTATTATCAAAGAAGCGATTGACTGTGGGGAAAATAAAATTTTTATCAATACAAATTTGAAACTTGGCCTCCCGATGGAGAATATAAATAAAATCGCTGGACCATTTGTTGAAGCCTGGGCAGCACAAACATTTTATGATGTACTTGAAGATAAAAATAACAGCTATAAATTGATCAACGTGGAAGCAGTTGAACGCCTGCATATGGCAGATATCGTATTACAGTTTCAGAAACGGAGGAAAATTGAAAGCGGGGTAACGGCTAATATTGACGTGAAAGCGACGGCAGAAGATATCACTTCCAGTGGAAAATCACCCAATATTACTTCATTTGCCCGTATTCGCACTGCTTATATCGAAGATCCGGACTATATATTCATTGTTTTGTCTTTGAAACATCGCGTATATTCCTCACGCAATAAGACTACAGGGTTGATAGATGGAATCATGGAAGTCATTGCATATAATGCTTATGATCTCAAATATTTATCCTCCAGAGACATCAACTATAATCCGGCACTTGGGACAGGACAAATCCAGATACGGGATATTCATTATGTTGAACTTGAAAAAAGAAACACATGGGCATTTTGTCAGTTACTCGATAAAAAGTATCTTCAATCTGCTCGTCGATCATTTAAACAATGGTTTGAATTAGCCAACAAAAACGGATGGATAAAACACAATGACTGAACAAAAAATTATTCCGGGAAATGCTATCACTGAAATGAAAAACCTGAACTCTGAGTCGTTTGATCTTATCGTTGCTGATCCGCCTTATAATCTAGGAAAGGATTATGGAAACAATCATGATACTAAGGAGTTTGAAGAATATCTGGAATTTTCAAAAATCTGGATTAAAGAAGCTCACAGATTGCTGAAGACCAATGGAACAATTTACGTTTTTATGGGGTTTCGGTTTATTGCTTATCTCTATGAAATCCTGGATAGGGAGTGTGGAATGTTCTTCAATAGCTGGATCGTGTGGCATTACACACAAGGCACAGGAAAAACAAAAGGTTTTTCCCCACGCCATGATGATATTCTCATGTTCACAAAATCTAAGGAGTTTATTTTTGATCTGGATAATGTTCGCATACCCCAAAAATATTACCGTGGCCGTAATAATATGCGGGGAGCAAACCCTGGAGATGTCTGGGAATTTTCACATGTTCACTATTGCAATGAGAATCGGCAAAAGCATCCAACTCAAAAGCCAGAAGGTTTGATAGAGCGGATGATATTAGCTTCAAGCAATGAAGAATCGTTGGTTCTTGATCCCTTTCTTGGGAGTGGAACCACACTTATTGTATGTCAGCAATTGAACCGATCAGGTATTGGAATAGAATTAAATCCTGATTACATAAAAATTTCACAGGAACGCTTGCAGCAGAAATTTTCAGAATTTGATAGTGTTGATCCGAGAATGAAGCGCGTACCTTTTGATTTACGTAGTGAATCTGTTAGAAAAGAATATCTTGAAAACCATAAAAAATGGTTTTTGCATAATCATAAGAATGCCCTTGTCGATTTTGAGAAATCGGTTGAATCTGTTTATCCACGCAAATCAGAAAAACCGAAACAGATGAACTTGCTTGAAAAAAACGAAACATAATATCTTAAATTCCTATAACGTTACTCAATAATACAAAGTGATTTTAGAGAAAATGATCAAAGCCTCAAGCAATGAAAACTTGATTTTATGGATTGCTTTTGCGTAAGCAGAACGACTGTCGGTCGCACCGACATGCAGCATATTTATTATTAATCAAATCTTATTCGGAGTATCCCCATGAACAAAGCGATCAACCCATACACAACCCGTCTGGATGCAGGCAATGCCTACTGGATGGCGCGTCTATCCGCGGAAGTTTATGAGAAGGTCAGAGACGATGACGAGACCCCCGATGAAGAGAAAATCCTGCAATCCTTGCAAGCCGATGACGGCGATTTTAAGTCGGTTACCGGGGCAAACAGGAACAGCGCTCAGGCCGCATTGATTGAGCATCAAGAATACTTGTGCATGGTGTTTCGCGGCACCAACGAACCCGTTGACTGGCTTGACAACATGAACATATTTCGCAAAGACGTATTATTCGGCGAATTTCACAGAGGATTCTGGAGATCGGTCAAAGACGTCTGGGATGTGATTTACCCCCGATACCAGGAACTCAGAAAAACCAAAAAGAGACCGTTGTTTCTCACCGGACACAGCTTAGGCGGTGCCATGGCGACCATCGCCGCCGCCCGTTTTATTCATCAGGATATGCCATTCACTGCGGTATATACCTTTGGACAGCCTCGGGTCATGAACCGTGTCGGCGCGAGAATATACAACATGGAGGCTGGTCGAAGACACCACCGCTTTCAAAATAACGAGGATATCGTCACTCGGGCCCCAGCCCGTCTGGCCGGATACAGCCATGTCGGTCAATGCTTTTACATTGATAGCGATGGGAAGATTCATGATGATACCGGCTGGTGGTTTAGGTTTCTTGATACGATTGAAGGCGCGGTCGAAAATCTGCTGAAACTCCAAAGAGTTGGTTTGATAAAGGACCACGATGTGCAAAAGTATCTGAAAATAGTCAAAGAATGGGATGTTGATTTCTGATTGAAGTGCCCAGGCTTTTTTAGGCGGTGGTATTCCTGGATGGAACCTTAAAACAAGCGCGGTTCAGAGAGAAAACAGACCGCCCTATATACAATGCGGTTTAATGGTAAGGAATTTGTAATGACGCGGGAGACCAGGAGCGTGTTGGCGGCATTCCCTGGATGTGGCCGGTATTTTCTGGCAGAGTTGGCGGATGCGGTTCAACGATTGAAGAAAATGCGGCCCGCCGGGTTCAAGTATAATGTTGTCTGCGCATCTGTGGCTTCCATAGGCGCGGGGAAATTCAGCCGGTTTGGGATTGAATAAACAAAACATAAAATGAGATATTAAAATGAACACTTACAATTTATTTATCAGTCATTCTTGGACATATTCTGATCAGTATGATCAATTGGTAAATTTGTTAAAGCAAAAACCATATTTTGAGTTCAGAAATTATTCAGTGCCAAAAGATGATCCGATACACACAAATGGAACTGACAAGCAGTTGTCCGAGGCCATTTATAATAAGATGTCGCCTTGCAGTGCAATACTTATCCTGGCAGGCGTTTATGCAACCTATAGCAAGTGGATTGATAAAGAGATCAAAATAGCGAAACGGAAGTTTTATACTCCAAAACCAATCATAGCTATAGAACCTTGGGGGAGTGAGAAGACATCTCAAAAAGTCAGGGATAATGCAGACAAATTCGTTAAGTGGAACACCGACAGCGTTGTCTCGGCTATAAGAGACCTGGCTCGATGAATGCAGATAAACAAGAGCTTTTGGAAATCTACAAACTTCACGCCGAGCTTGCCGACCGGGTAAGCCAACGGCGGGAGGGGGCAAACCGGCTTTATGCCAGCTTGTCGACGGGTATTTTGATTCTCCTCGCTGCTATTCTCAGGTTTGGGGCGGGAGCCATTCCTGTTTGGGTCATTTTGCTTGTGGCCGGTTTTTGGGGCATTTCCCTTTCCGCGTCGTGGTACATTGTGATTCGCTCCTATCGCCAGCTTAATTCGGGAAAGTTTGGCGCTTTGCACGAGTTGGAAAAAAAACTTGCCTATCCTTTTTTCAAGCGTGAATGGGAATTGCTGGAAGAAGGGGAAAAGATAAGTAAATACTGGAAACTCACGGTCGTCGAAACGTTTCTTCCTGTTTTTTTTGGTATTTTGTCTTTGGTTTCCGTCTTCGCCGCTTTTATTGTTTGAAAAATGAAACCCAAACCCCTCAAAATCACCCCCATCAAAGGCCGTCCCATGCTGCATTGGGTGGGAAAGAAGCCGCTGGATGTGGTGCGGTATTTTCCGGCGCAGTTGTGCGAGACCGTCGGCGTTGAAAATCCGCCGGCCGAGCCGTCTTACAAGGCGTTCATCAAGGCCGACTATAATCTGCTGTTTCATGGCGACAACAAGGAGATTTTATCGTCGCTGATTGTGGCCGGGTTTCGCGGCAAAATAGACCTGATTTACATCGACCCGCCGTTTGATTCCGGGGCGGATTACGTGCGCCGGGTGAAACTGCGCGGGCTGTCGGACAGACTGCAAGGCGAAGGGCATACGGCGCTTGAACAGGCACAGTATGAGGACATCTGGGTGAATGATAATTATCTGCAATTCATGTATGAACGGCTGATTTTATTGCGCGAATTATTAAGCGATACAGGCAGTCTTTATCTACATTGCGATTGGCATAAAAACCATCACCTGCGCTTTTTGCTGGATGAGGTGTTCGGGGCGGAGAATTTCTGTAATGCCATCTCTTGGAAAAGATATGCTGCGCACAGTTTATCGGATTCTGGTTACGACGCGATAACAGACACAATATTATTCTATGCAAAAAACATTTCGGGCATTGGGTTCAATTCTCAGTACGGTGCATCATCTGGAGATGAATTAGCGAAACGTTTCCCGCATATCGAAAAAGAAACTGGGAGGCATTACCAACACGCGGCTTTAGAAAAAACTTCAAATGCCAGCAGTAGAGGAAAAAGATTTATACAAGGCAAAACAGTAATCAGTAATACTGGGTGGATCTGGGCTCAAGAAACCTTTGATGCAAGATTGAAGATCAATCCGTATTTAATTCATTGGACGGAAAATGAGCGTCCGAGATACAAAATCTACGCTGATGAATATGCCGGGGCCCCGTTAGGTGATATATGGGCTGATATAAGCTACCTGTCTGCGGGTGACAGTCAGCGACTCGGCTACCCCACCCAAAAACCCGAAGCCCTGCTGGAACGCATCATCAAGGCCTCAAGCAACGAGGATTCCATTGTGCTGGATTGCTTTTGCGGCAGCGGCACGACGGCGGCCGTGGCCGAGAAACTGGGCCGCCGCTGGATTATGGCGGACCTGAACAAGGGCGCGATTCAAACCACTATCAAACGCTTGCAGGGCATCATCAACAAAAAGAACGGCGACCTTGCAGAGCAAGACGGACACGGTTTTGTTCACTATAGGGTGAATAACTATGACTACGCCAAACAGAACGAACTTAAAAAAATAATCATTTCCAAATACGGCGTCCGGAAGGATAACGGGGATTTGTTCTTTGACGGCACATATCAGGGACAGTTGGCGAAGATTATTGATCTGAACAGGCCGCTGACGCGGCTGGATATTCAGGTTATCAAAGACGAAATTGCGAGCAGCCGACCAGACGAAGAACGCGATATCGCGGTTTTCTGCAATGGCTCCGAGATGGAAATCATCGGTGAGCTTGCCAAAGAGAGGCGCCCGATCAATAAAATCACGATCTACGACATTCAACAGGACGGCATGATTACTCATCAACCGGCCGAGGCGGACGTGGACATCATCAAATCCGGCCGGCGCGCCAGGGTGAACATCATGGACTACATCAGCCCGGGCATTGTTGCGCGCATGGAGATTGAGCGCACGGTTTTCCAGGAACGCATCGCCGATTTCCGTGCGCAGATAGACTGCGTCCTGCTGGATAACGATTACAACGGCAAGGTGTTCAACATCACCCAAAGCGATCTGCCCGCGAAGAAAACAGATTTTATCAAGGGCGAGTATGAGCTTGCCCTCCCCCATCACGAGGCGAAAGTGGCCGTGAAAATCGTCGATATGCTGGGTGAGGAAGTGCTGGTGGTCAAATGAGTAAATTTATTTTTTAGGCCGACATGCAATATGCTTATAACGAACAAAGCATAACCCATACCACAACCCGTCTGGATGGTCGCCTCGCTGCGGTAAGTTTATAAAAAAGATAAGCGACGGTGGCGAGGCCCGGTCAAAAAAACATACTGCAATCCTTAACGGGCGGATGATCTGTCATCTTGCCCGACCACTGTGGCGCGTGACACACCAGGCAGCAGGTCATCCGGCTTTTGGCCGCTGGGGACACGATGGCCCGGGACGTTCGGTTCAGCGCAGGAACCGACGGCGACCATTATCCGTGCAACGCAGCGGCACCTTGATCCAACCATCTTGAACGGGGTACAGAGCGATGACGAAAACCAACCCATCCACCTCACTTAATAAACCTCACTCGTTTGCAGAGCAGATGGTCCGACTCTGGGTTACCCCTGTCCGGTACGCTTGCACATCGTGCCACGTGCTGTTTACACCAGTGAAATTTTTCACCCGCGTTTCAAGCCATAACCCAAGGTCCTATATTGACGATGCGGCAGGTGGTGCCAGGTCGCACATGGCAGGGCCGCTAAAATCGCTTGACTATCTGATTTTTACGGCGACCCTGTTTGCAATTGCAGCATCTCTTCCACGTTTACTTCTACGTTTAGAAGTGTCGTCTATATTTCCATCTTTGACAGTGGTTTTCGTGTTTCTGCCACTTGCGTTGTTCTGACTATCTATTTGATGATAACTATTGGAAGATATAAAGAATTCAATACTTTCGTAAACTACTTTTGCTACTACATCCTGATTTCTTTATTGATCGCTATCCTCGTGCTCTTGACAGGTGTTGAAGCCATCAGCAACAAGGGCCGGACTGCTCACCATGTGGCTTATTGTGTTTCTGATTTTCTCCTAGTCATCTCTGGTGATGTACTTGTATACCGTACATCCCGTCCTGACTTTCCACCAAGTGCTCGGGATACACGTCTATCGCCTGGTCTTCACCATCCTCCTGTTTTGGGGTGCATTGATGCCGGCTTTCACGCTGTTTTTCTATAAGGAAAAGATCAATAGCGATATCGCTGTTAAAATGATGATAGATACATTAATGTCAACACAATGAAATGGTCGGCGCAAATGCTGCGGAATGGAAGTAGTTGTGCGGCACAGTTATGGCGCGGTTATAGTGCCTGGTTGACTGGGTCAATGGAGTTCCCGGCGCGCGCTCTGGCCAGTTATTTTCCCTATACGTTCATGCGTACCGGAACGAACATTCGAAAAGCCGTCATCGCCGTGTTGTATACGGCCACCGCCCCAGTATAAAGTGCCGTAACAACAATTGTACACCAAATTCGGGATACCCTTCCTCGGCGCATATCCGGGCGAGTCGGTCTGTAGTACGACCGTTCACAATCCAGACCGCTACCGACGAAAATGAAAAAACACTACATTCTGATCGACTATGAAAACGTGCAGACGAAGAGTCTGGCCGTGCTGCACGGCACCCCGAATCAAGCCTTCCGGGTGATTGTGTTCGTCGGCGCCAACCAATCGAAAATTCCAATCGATCTGGTTTCATCGATGCAGGGGTTCGGAGACAAGGCGGAATACGTCCAAATCACCGGAAGCGGGCGAAACGCGCTCGACTTTCATATTGCCTATTATCTCGGAGCGCTGACCGAGCGCGACCCGAACGGATATTTTCACGTCATCTCCAAGGACACCGGTTATGACCAGTTAATCAAACATTTGAAGGGGAAGAAGGTCAACGCGGCGAGGCAAAAGGATTTATTCGAAATTCCATGGCTTTCGTCAGCCAACAAGAAACCGGTGAATGAGCAGATCACCGCGATCGTCGAAAATTTGTCCGCACGGGGCAATTCCCGGCCTCGCAAGGTGAAGACGCTCAAGAATTCCATCAACTCCCTGTTCGGCAACAAACTCGAAGCAGAGAAAATCGATAATCTCGTAAAGGATTTGCAAGAACAAAAATACATCACCATCAAACAAGAAAACGTCACCTATCAGAATATGTAGCATGGCGTGAAAACAGACGTCATCCCGACCCCGTGTAGCCGGACCGAGCTTTCCGGCCGGCCGCGATGCAGCGCAAAAGGCGATGGACGGTTGCAAAATTGCCGTCGGGCAAGTTCGGGTATAACGTGGTTTACACCTCTATGACAATGACAAGCGCGGAGAAAATGAACGCGGTTTTTGGATGGGTGCGAGGTCATTTCGGCGCCCTTTAGGCATCACCCGTATCGCGCAGCATCCGCGCAGAAAGATGATGGAAGCGCCAGGCGAGCAAGGAGCCAGTTGCGGTAAGGCCCAGCGCCAGCCCCCACCACAGGCCCGGGCCGGCCATGTCGAGCTTGAATGCCAAAAATGCGCCGCCGCCGATGCCCAGCACCCAGTAGCCGAAACCGGCAATCCATAATGGCGCAACGTTGTCTTTCAGGCCCCGCAATGCGCGGGCGGCCACCGCCTGCAAACCGTCGAACACCTGAAAGACAGCAGCGATGGCCAGCAATTCCACCGCAAGCATTGAAACCATGGCAAAACCGGGGTCCTCAGGGGAAATAAAGATATTTATTATATGGCCTGAAAATACCAATGGGAAAACAACCAGGGCAACCAGTACCGCAATCCCTAATCCCATCCCCAGCATCCCGGATTGTCGTGCAGCGACCAGGTTCCTGCGCCCGACGCCATACGCCACCCGCACCATGGTCGCCTCGGCAATCCCCAGCGCTATGACAAACGGAATGCCCACCCAGGCCATCACCACTTCATAGGCCGCCAGCGTTTCCGCGCCGATCACGCCGGATAAAATAGAGGCGGCAACGAACAGGCCGGCTTCCAGCAGCACCAGTCCTGCGACCGGCAATCCCAGACGCATTATTTCGCCGCTGAGCGCGGGGTCATATTTCCAGCGCTCGGCAAAAATGCCATAACCGCGCAGCATGGGGGTTTTATAGACATACAGCAGCAATGCAAAAAACATTAACCAGGAAACCATGCTGGTAGCCAGGCCAGCACCCATTATGCCCATTTTGGGTATGCCAAAACCGCCGTAAACAAACCACACGGTCAGCCCGTAATTAATGAAAACCGCAGCCACGGTAATCACCATTACCATCAATGGTTTTGCCAGTGCAGAAACAAAATTGCGCAGTACGGCGAAAAACAAAACCGGCAGAACGCAGCCGCTCAGCGGTTTGAGATAGGCTGGGGCGAGCTCTATTATGACCGCATCCTGTCCGCTCCAGATCAGCACAAGCTCCAGATTCCAGACCAGGTACATTGCCGGAATGCCGAGCAAAACTGAAATGATGAATCCCTGGCGTACCACCAGCCCTGCTGTTTTGCCGTGGCCGGCGCCTTCGGCCTGGGCGCATAATACGCCGACAATGGAAAGCAGCCCCATGAGAATCACCAGAATCTCGAAGGTCAAATCCCCGGCAATCCCCACCGCTGCCAACGCCTGGTAGCCGAGCCGCCCGACCACCATTTTTGTGGTGACAAACATGGCAAACTCGGCAAGATACGCCGCAGTCAAAGGCAGCGCGATGCGCAGCAGGCGACTGGTCTCGATTTGGATATTGTCTGAATTTGACAAGGCCTGGTCCTGCTACAAAAGGCGGGGAGTATAATGGACATCGACTGACCGGGTGGGTAAGGGTTTTTTGCTACATGCGTCAATGGGAGAGAATCGTGGCGGAATTTACGTTTTTCCGCGCGCCTTGTTCCATAGAAAATTACCCCAAAATTACCTGGGCAGTCCATAATGACTGATCAGAATGTACCCGAAACATCAGTATGACAATCAGCTAATCAGCACAGAATGAATTCCAGCAAAGCCTATTCACGCATCCTGAAGAAAATCGCAGATGATCAATGCGTCATTCTGGACGGCGCAATTGCGACCGAATTACAGCGGCGCAATACCACTGGATTCGCACTAAGCGATGATACCCACTGGGGGTTCGACGCATTGCATACATCGCCCGACGCGGTTGTGGACGTTCATCGGCAATATCTTGATGCCGGCGCGGATATCCTGACCACCAATACCTACTCCATTCTCGATGCGCCGACTTATACCGGGCAATACGATACACATACCGGCAGCCCGATACACTGGATGGAATTGGCCAGACGTGCCATTGAATTACCAAAATCTGCTATCGCCAATCGGCATGATCGATGTTCGGCTGCGGTGGCATTCAGTATTGGCGGCGAGATTGAGACGCCGGACCATCGGGCGACCCTGCAATTGCTGCTGAAAATATTCAAACACGCACCGCCGGACCTGGTTCTATTCGAAAGCCTGTCTCTGATTGAAGACAATCTCACTGTGGATGCCATCAAAATGGTGATGGACAGTGGTCTCCCGGTCTGGGTCAGCTTTCGCCGCTGTCGAAAAGGTGTATGTGGCATACATGGCCAACTATGGGGCGGGCCGGAAGGGGACCGGTTTGGGCGGCTGGCCCAGTCGCTTGAACAATCCGGCGTGGATGCGCTGTTGATAAACTGCCTGCCAACCTCTCGCGTCGATGGCACATTACCCTGGTTGCGAGACTTTACGGATTTAGCACTGGGGGTTTATCCCAACACGGGCAGATTCGTTGAGTCGGGCTGGCAGTTTGACCCGCGCATTCAGGCCGGGGATTATGCCAGTATGGCGATGACCTGGCGCCAGCAGGGGGCGCAGATTATCGGCGGCTGCTGCGGTGTCGGGCCCGCAGAAATCAGGTCGATTGCCCAACAACTGCAGCACAAACCACGAGGGACGCACAGCACTGTAGCCGACGCAACTAAAGGGATATACGACCATCAATCCACCTTACTCCGGGCGAATCAGTGGCGGGACAAATCGGGCCGGGAATTGTATCCGCTGCCACTGCCGCGAATTGTGGTGGATGAAGGCGTATTTGTGCCCACCCAGGGCAGCTACCTCATCTGGAAGTATTTGTTCAACCATAACATCGGAGCGGCCAGGTCCTGCCTGGATATCGGTTGCGGCGTCGGCATACTGGCCATTCAACTCGCGCTCAATGGCGCAAAGGATGTGACCGCTGTGGATATCCTGCCGCAGGCGGTGGACAATACCCTGACCAATGGATTCAGAAACGGCGTCGCCGATACGATGACCGGTGTTGTTGCGGATTTATATTCTTTTATACCGGACAAAAAGTTCGACGTGGTGGCGGCCAGTCTATACCAGATGCCGACCAATCCGAAAGGGCAGTTCAGGAGGCACAGAGAGATCGACTATTGGGGCCGAAACCTGCTCGACCATTTTATCAAGAATCTCGAAAATTACCTGAATGACGATGGAGCCGCGTATCTCATGCAGGTCTCCATGCTCGGTGCGCGCCGGACTGAAGACTTGCTGGGCCGTTACGGTTACGGATATAACGTTGTGGATTTTAATCTGTATCAATTCAATCCGGTATTCAACGAAAATCTGGATCAAATTGAGACCGTGGAAAAACTTTCAGACGCCTATCATTTTCAATACCGGCAAGGCGAGCATACTATGGTGATGTATCTGCTTGAGATTACCAAAGTGTAGTGAAAAACTGCTCGGCTCTAAACCAGCTACATGATTTACTGCCTTGCCAATAGAATCCCGCTCTATCCGTCTTGCCCGGCCTGCTTGTCCCGCAAACCAAGCTGCGCCAGTTTTTCCTTTATTTTGATTTCCATACCACGTTCCACGGGCTGATAAAACACCGGGCGGCCTAATTCGTCTGGAAAGTAGTTTTCACCGGCTGCATAGGCATCGGGTTCATCATGGGCATATCGATACCGCTTTCCATAATCGAGATCTTTCATTAATCTGGTGGGTGCGTTTCTCAGACGCAATGGCACCTCCAGCGAACCCGATTGTTTTGCGGTGGACATGGCTTGATTAAACGCCGCATAAACCGCATTGCTTTTCGCCGCCACGCTTAAATAAACAATCGCCTGGGCCAGCGCCAGCTCGCCTTCCGGGCTGCCCAGCCGCTGCTGGGTTTCCCAGGCGGTCAATGCCAGTTGGAGCGCTCTGGGGTCGGCATTGCCGATGTCTTCAGAAGCCATCCGCACCACCCGACGGGCGATATACATCGGGTCGCAGCCGCCGTCAATCATGCGACAAAACCAGTACAGCGCACCATCCGGGCTTGAACCACGCACCGACTTATGCAAAGCGGATATTTGATCGTAAAACGCTTCCCCGCCTTTATCAAATCGGCGCAGGGAACCATCCGCCATTACTGCGGCAATTAATTCGCTGGTAATACGATCCCGGGGCGCCAGGTCTGCGGCGATTTCCAAAAATGTCAATGCCCGCCTGGCGTCGCCATCCGCCGCTCTGGCAAGCTGCTGCACGTCATCGGGCAACATGTCCAGTCCCAGTTGCCCCAGTCCTTTTTCCCTGTCCCGCAATGCCCGTTTGATTATTTTAACGATATCTTCAGCCGACAGTGCCCGCAGCACATACACACGCAGACGGGACAACAATGCGTTGTTTAGTTCAAAGGAGGGGTTTTCAGTGGTTGCGCCGACAAAAATAATGGTGCCATTTTCAATATGCGGAAGAAACGCATCCTGCTGGGATTTATTAAACCGATGCACCTCATCGACGAATAAAATCGTTTTACCCTGGCCGACCTGCTGCCTGAGTCTGGCAGTTTCTATCGCCTCACGAATATCCTTTACCCCGGACAATACCGCCGACAATGCCACCAGCGTGGCCGCACATTGTTCAGCGAGCAGCCTGGCCAGGGTGGTTTTGCCCGTTCCCGGCGGCCCCCAAAATATCATCGAATGCAATTGTCCGCTTTCAATCGCGCTGTACAAGGGTTTTTGCCTGGCAAGAATGTGCTGCTGACCCACCACTTCATCCAGTGTTGCAGGCCGCAGTCTATCTGCAAGTGGCTGGTATTGGTTGTTCAGAATTTATTCCTGCTGTTTTGCCGCGCTGGATGCCTGGTGATGAGCAAGCCTTCCGATGTGGGCTGTGCCCACTGGAAGGCGGGGTGCGCGGGCCGCTGTTGCAACTTCGCAATCGTATCGGGTCAATGCCATTTCGGCCAGGCCGTGCTGACGAATTATCAAATTGTTGATAACGGTACCCCACAACAATTTTGAGGAGGCCGTCATGAGTATACTGGTCACCGATGCCATCTGGTCGCGAATTGAATCAATTTTAAAGGACATCAAGCATCCGGCCGACACCCCGGCCCCGGCGTCAGTAGGGACAGGCCCCCGTGCCTGTCCAGATGAAGGACAACCACGAGGGATTGTCCCTACATTGTCGTTATCGGACATCGAAAAGGTATGCCCGAAAAACCTCAAATACGGGAGCTCCGGGTCGCTCTCGCACCAGCGTCAAGGTGTAGGGACAGGCCCCCGTGCCTGTCCAAACCTGTTGCACGTCGCCTGCACCGACGAGCGAACCGACCGCGGTGGTCATGGACCAAGCCTGCAACACCGACGCCACACAGCCGGCACACCGGGGCATTGAAGCCGTGATTCCCGCCAGGACGAACCGCATCGCGCGGCTCCCCATGACCGGGAGAAGTATATGCTGCGTCAGAAGGTGGCACGGTTCTTCAACCAACTCAAACCCTTTGGCCGCATCGCCACGCGCGATGAGAAACTCTCTTGTTCCTGGCATTCATGCACATCGTATCAAACTGGATCATACTGCGATAATTCGTCAACACGGCCTAATTTAACGCAATCCCCTGCGCAGCTATCATGCAGTTCAACCCGGATATACCGCGCTGCCGAATTTTAACAGGGTTTCAATCGCCGATTTGCTCTGGGCGAAGGCATTCCGGGCGCCGCCGATGCCGGCAAAACTTCTGGGGGCGGGCCGGGAGTGGTTATCCGGTACATTTTTATGCCCCGGATTTTTCCAGTTGCAGCCATTCTTCAGGGGAGTTACCAAATGGCACCATTGCATGTTCCTGGTAAGCGGGTCGCTGCATCAATCGATCAAACCAGGCTTCAACCGCAGGCAATGCGGGCCGCTCCAGGGGAAGATTAAAGTAACGATAAAGACATGCCCCCAAAGGAATATCGCCCATGGACAATCCATTCCCCGCCACATAATCATTGCTGCTTAAATGCCGGTCCAGTACAGCCAGTAATTTTCCACTGCCGGCGACACTGCTGCGAATGGCCGCTGCATCGCGCTCCCTGGCCGGGACTCTTACCGATTGCCAGAATGACGGCATGAATACAGGATAAAACGCCACCTTTGCCCAATCCATCCATTGATCCGCAATGGCGCGTTGATGCGGATCATCCGGCCACAGTGTTCCCTGTCCGTAGGTTGCGCTCAGATAGCGGACTATGGCATTGGATTCCCACAGGACCATATCGTTGTCTCTAATGGTCGGCACCACCGCATTGGGATTCAATTGCAGATATTCGGGTGTGTTGTTGCCACCGAACGACCCGCCGATATTGTATCTTTGATAGGCAATGCCGACCTCGCCCACAGCCCACATCACCGCAATGACATTACTCGAATTTCTACGCCCCCAAACTTCCAGCATTTTTTGACTCCGGTATTTTATTGAGTGGATTTTGTCTGCTTCAATACTACAATATTTTGCAGCACTTCGGCGCCCGTCAATCGACGACGGGGTAGTAGGGCTTGCCCCAGTCTTCTTGCGGGTTGTCTTTCATCAGTTCAACGAATGCCGGTACAAGAACCGCCATTATCGCCGCCCCGTCCCTGACCTGCGGACGGTTCACAGAGCCGTTCCAGGTCGCCCCGCCGTGAACCAGTTGATTGCGCAGCACATACAGGCGGCCAAACAGCTCGGTCAAAACGGCACGGGCATTCATTTTTCCGAGGGCAGTCTGCGCTTGTCTTTTGCTTGTTTCAAACCGGCCCTGCCAGTCCTCATACCCCGCTATGCCATTGTGATGTTTCCAGAATGGTTCGAACAAATACTGATTATCGAGTAGAAGCCTGATCGGGCCTGAGAACTTTTGCCAGATTGAGTCGTAAATTGAGCGGCCAGCGTCGAGATCAAGCACCTTGACGAAATGCCTCTTAAAATTAGCCCGCTCTGTAGAGTTGTGGGTTTCAGGGCTGTCTTCGGCGTACAGGGCGTTGAATGCAATCCAGTAGAATATGAAAGCAGCGTCAGAGTCGTACTGTTCGGACTCGGCGCGGTGCAGCCAACTCTCAGCGCGGCGAATGCGGCGGTCTAGATTTTTTTGGTACTCGTCTTCGCTCATCTTCTAATTCTCATGTTGGCTTTTCTTTGAATCTCTATTTTGTATATTTCTGGTAGGTCAAAGATATGGACCGGCTGCCACACTTTCGCGGTCTATCTGGATGTTGTCCACGTATCCGTTCCCTTTGCCTTACAAATGTCCATTAACAGTGACAAAATCAGGGATATGCACCCACGGAATAATTGTGATAATTCTAGTATTGGGATTCAGGCACATGCACAACCAACCCGTCAATTTCATCCGTAATTTTTATCTGACAGCTTAACCGGCTAAATTCATCCACGCCTTCAGCAAACTCCAGCATATCCCGCTCATCGTCTTTCATCGCGGGAAGTTTTGACATCCAGTCCGGGTCAATATGCACATGGCAGGTTGCACAGCAGCAAGCGCCACCGCATTCGGCGAGAATCCCCTGTAGCGCATTGCGTCGGGCCAGATACATTATCGGCGTGTCCAGCTCTCCTTCAATGGCATGTTCGGTGCCGTCGGCCAGAATAAAGTTGATTGTTGGCATGGCGGGATTATATACATTAGTCGCCCCGATGCGTCCCGCATGACTGACACCGGGAGCTATCCTGATCTCTATTTCGTAATATTTGGTAATATATTTCTCCAATATTCATCCCTCCCATCCTGTATCCACAATCCTGGCATCCCCGGGATTCCCGCAACCTGCCCTTGCCACAAACCGTTTTCTATCGGTCATCTGGTGGCGCTGATAGATCACATTCGAAAAACCCGCCATCAGGAAATTATCAGGTCGCTGCCGGTTGTCCTGTGCGCCTGGCTGCGCTGGATATACAAAAACAATACTTTCGGACGCAATCGGACAAATTCGTCAAGGCGAATATGGCATTTCATATTGTCATTCCAGAAACGACTGAAAACCCGATCTTGATTGCGACAGTCGTGCCATATCAGGATGAGTTGAAGTCATCCTCAAGGGTGATCAGGTGGGCGGCGATGATTTATTCTTTCGTGCCTTCAGGACGGATAGGGCGTAAAAAAACCAGCGCCTTGTTCAGACGCTGGTTTCATATTTAATTGCCTGGCAGTGTCCTACTTTCACATGGGGAGGCCCCACACTATCATCGGCGCTAAGCGTTTTCACTTCTGAGTTCGGGATGGGATCAGGTGGTGCCCGCTTGCTATTGTCACCAGACAAAGCTTGCAAACAGCTTGCTATTTCAAAGCTTCGCCCTCGGGCGCAGACCCGAGGGCGAAGCTTTGTTCTCAAAACAACAGAAATACTGTTTATAAGTTGTCATATTTATGAATTTCATCATAAATACAAGTCAGGGTAGTCATTGACGCATAATTTCTTAATTGCTTGTTGCATATTACTCTGTCGAGGTCAGGCCTCTTGGGTGTTATATGATCAAGCCTCACGGGCAATTAGTACTGGTTAGCTTCATACATTACTGCACTTCCACACCCAGCCTATCAACGTTGTAGTCTGCAACGACCCTTCAGGAAACCGAAGTTTCGGGGAGACCTAATCTTGAGGGGGGCTTCCCGCTTAGATGCTTTCAGCGGTTATCCCGTCCGTACATAGCTACCCAGCAATACCATTGGCATGATAACTGGCACACCAGAGGTACGTCCACTTCGGTCCTCTCGTACTGGAAGCAGCTCCTCTCAAGTCTCCGACGCCCACGGCAGATAGGGACCAAACTGTCTCACGACGTTCTAAACCCAGCTCGCGTACCACTTTAAATGGCGAACAGCCATACCCTTGGGACCGGCTACAGCCCCAGGATGTGATGAGCCGACATCGAGGTGCCAAACACCGCCGTCGATGTGAACTCTTGGGCGGTATCAGCCTGTTATCCCCGGAGTACCTTTTATCCGTTGAGCGATGGCCCTTCCATACAGAACCACCGGATCACTAAGACCAACTTTCGTTCCTGCTCGACGTGTCTGTCTCGCAGTCAAGCATTCTTGTGCCTTTACACTAACCGCACGATTTCCGACCGTACTTAGAATACCTTCGCGCTCCTCCGTTACTCTTTGGGAGGAGACCGCCCCAGTCAAACTACCCACCATACACGCTCCTGAACCCGGATAACGAGTCTCAGTTAGGGCACCGAACAAGCAAGGGTGGTATCTCAAGGATGGCTCCACAGAGACTGGCGTCTCCGCTTCAAAGCCTTCCACCTATCCTGCACATGCTTATTCAAAGTCCAGTGTAAAGCTGTAGTAAAGGTTCACGGGGTCTTTCCGTCTAGCCGCGGGTACACTGCATCTTCACAGCAAGTTCAATTTCGCTGAGTCCCTGGTGGAGACAGTGTGGCCATCGTTACGCCATTCGTGCAGGTCGGAACTTACCCGACAAGGAATTTCGCTACCTTAGGACCGTTATAGTTACGGCCGCCGTTCACCGGGGCTTCAATCAAGAGCTTCACCGAAGCTAACCCCATCATTTAACCTTCCGGCACCGGGCAGGCGTCACACCCTATACGTCCTCTTACGAGTTTGCAGAGTGCTATGTTTTTAGTAAACAGTCGCAGCCACCTCTTTATTGCAACCCCCTTCAGCTCCGAACGCGAAGTTCTTCACCTACCAGAGGCACACCTTCTCCCGAAGTTACGGTGTTATTTTGCCGAGTTCCTTCACCAGAGTTCTCTCAAGCGCCTTAGGATTCTCACCCTGCCCACCTGTGTCGGTTTGGGGTACGATCAAATATAACCTGAAGCTTAGAGGGTTTTCCTGGAAGCATGGCATCAATTGCTTCGCGCTAGTAAAAGCGCTCGTCATCACGCCTCAGTCTTGAGAAGACCCGGATTTGCCTGAGTCCTCAACCTACGCGCTTAAACCGGGATATCCAAAACCCGGCCAACCTAGCCTTCTCCGTCACCCCGTCGCAGTTATATTCGGTTCAGGAATATTAACCTGATTCCCATCGACTACGCATTTCTGCCTCGCCTTAGGGGTCGACTCACCCTGCGCCGATGAACGTTGCGCAGGAAGCCTTGGGCTTTCGGCGTGCGGGCCTTTCACCCGCATTATCGCTACTCATGTCAGCATTCTCACTTCCGATACCTCCAGCTTGGCCTCACGGCAAACCTTCGACGGCTTACGGAACGCTCCCCTACCATGCTAATAAATTAGCATTCGCAGTTTCGGTACACATCTTGAGCCCCGGTATATCTTCCGCGCGGACCGACTCGACCAGTGAGCTATTACGCTATCTTTAAAGGATGGCTGCTTCTAAGCCAACCTCCTGGCTGTCTGAGCCTTTCCACATCGTTTCCCACTGAGATGTGTTTAGGGACCTTAACTGGCGATCTGGGCTGTTTCCCTTTCGACGACGAAACTTAGCTCCCGCCGTCTGTCTCCCGTGATTGCACTTTCTGGTATTCGGAGTTTGCGATGGATTGGTACCGCGAGATGCAGCCCTAGCCATTACAGTGCTCTACCCCCAGAAGTGAAGTCACGAGGCACTACCTAAATAGTTTTCGGGGAGAACCAGCTATCTCCGGGCTTGTTTAGCCTTTCACTCCTAGCCACAGCTCATCCACTCATTTTTCAACATAAGTTGGTTCGGTCCTCCAGTCGGTATTACCCGACCTTCAACCTGGCCATGGCTAGATCGCCCGGTTTCGGGTCTAATCCCAGCAACTAAACGCCCTGTTAAGACTCGATTTCTCTACGGCTCCCCTATACGGTTAACCTCGCTACTGAAATTAAGTCGCTGACCCATTATACAAAAGGTACGCAGTCGTCCATCCGAAGACAGACTTCCACTGCTTGTACACACACGGTTTCAGGTTCTATTTCACTCCCCTAACAGGGGTTCTTTTCGCCTTTCCCTCACGGTACTGGTTCACTATCGGTCGATAAGTAGTATTTAGCCTTGGAGGATGGTCCCCCCATGTTCAGACAGAGTTTCTCGTGCTCCGCCCTACTCGATTTCACTTCATAAGCCCTTTCGAATACAGGGCTGTCACCTTCTATGGCCAGACTTTCCAGACTGTTTTTCTAGAACTCATAAAGCTTAAGGGCTGGTCCCCGTTCGCTCGCCGCTACTAAGGGAATATCGGTTGATTTCTTTTCCTCCGGGTACTTAGATGTTTCAGTTCCCCGGGTTCGCTTCTTGACACCTATGTATTCAGTGCAAGATACCTGCAAGCAGGTGGGTTTCCCCATTCGGAAATCCCTGGGTCAAAGCTAGCTTGTCAGCTAACCAGGGCTTATCGCAGACTACCACGTCCTTCATCGCCTCTTATCGCCTAGGCATCCACCATGTGCGCTTTTTTGCTTGATCATATAACCCCAAAAAGCCTTTTCCGACTCGTTTCCTGCCCGGTCACTTCGTTGTCCTTCCGCGTTCAGGTGCGTACATTTCAGTACCCAACCTGGTTCGTTGGTCGAACATCTTGTAATCAAACAAAAATCTTTCGTCATTACCTAACCAGTTCATTAACTCTCCTGGTTAAACTAACTCGCTAAGGTTACATTTAGCTTGAACTCTCGAAGAGTTTTGCAACATAAAAATGCAATTAATTTAAACTTAAAATATATTTTCATATATCTTTGGTACCCGCGCTTACGGAATTTGCCGTTATGCGTTCATAAAAATCGAACACATTTTTGTAATGTGATAACAACATTACACAAATTCGCGCTTGCGCGCGCCTTTGACTACCCTAATTGTAAAAGAACCAGGTTCAAGTCGTATGACGAGAACCGCAAGTGTTAAACATAAATTAACTACCCGGTTAATTTATGTTTAACACATCCAAAAATCAGTCTTGAAGAGTCTGGTGGAGCCAGGCGGGATCGAACCGCCGACCTCCTGCGTGCAAGGCAGGCGCTCTCCCGGCTGAGCTATGGCCCCAAATATCGCTGTTGGAACAACGCTTCAGCTACTTGGGTTCGCGCCCGCTGATCTCAGCTCCAAAATGTAATCCCGCAGTGTGATTTCTTGTTTGAAATATATCGTTCAGTGAACCTGAAACCCCTAAGGACTGACTTTTGCAGTCAATCAAGCAAATTGTGTGAACACTTCTAGGCAAAACTTTTATTCTTTAGTATGAATATAGAACTGAACCCCGGCGAACTAATCAACGCCAACTGCTTTACTTGACATATGTCAAGCAGACTACCAGCGTTCAACTGCCTGGTTAAGGCTGGATTTCCTGCGCAAACCGAAGCCTTTGAAACTTTTAGATGCGAAAAACCAGCATACCGGATGAGAGGCTATGACGAATCCGAGCGCCCACATAATCTGCTTGATTAGTTGTAAAAGAACCTAAAGGATTTGAGCGACTGCCCAAATCCAGGAGCGCGAATTATACGCATTAAACCACCTCAGTCAACAACTATTGTCAACCCTGGTTAGTGACAAATAAACTTTCCGCTCTACCGCGGAAATCGTTTTTTGATCGCTGAACATGTGGTCGGTGGCGTGCTGCCTGGAATCGGCATGACTCTCGCTGGAGGGTGCGGTACTAAAACTCTGATTCGAATTGGCGCCTGACTGATTTCTATACTGCCCTTTATAATTCTCTTGTCATAAATACACTGTATGGGTCTTCTACGTAGTCTGCGAATGGTTCGCATATTTGGAACCCAAAACGGATATATAAACTGCGCGCCGGAGCAAAAGCTGCCATTGACCCGGTTTCCAGGCTCACTCGCCGATATTTGCGGCGCTGCGCTTCTTTGAGTATGCAGCCCAGCAATATTGCGGCGACGCCTTTGCGCAAGTGGGATGAGGCAGTACGCATGGACTTGATCTCACCATGTCGGGAGTTTAGTTCCCTGAGCGCACCACAACCCAATAACGCGGCATCGTCCCATACGCTCCAGAACGTAATTTCAGGCTTGCGCAATGCCGCAAGATCCAGTGCATGTATACTCTCCGGCGGAGAATAGAGCGCCATGCTGTGTAAATGCTCCTGCAATAATTCCGCTATCTGCGGGCTGGTCAAGTCGTCTACTTTAATATCCATCGAAACCTGTTTTATATCCCAGTTCTGCACCTGATTCAGCGGTCGAAAAAACAAAATACTGTTGCGATTTCTCCATAAGTGCATTCACTGGATAGCCGTTTTCTTCTTAAGTCAAGACCGGTTGGTTCGCCGCCCGCGAATATGGCGATATTACCCGTTGCAGCACGACAGCCGCCGCCAGGCGCAGGCAATCCAGCGCACTAAGAAATTATTTTTCGACTCTGTCCTGAAAATCTTTTATATACTGCATGGCTTTTATCAATGGCTTGCGCAGACCATGCAAAGGAATGGTGCGCTGGGTGGTTAGCGGGATTATTTCCGTTTCGATTTCAGCGCCAGATACCATGGCCGCCAGCCACTTCCCCATCAGCGAAGCCATGGCAACACCACGACCGTTATACCCCAGACCGGTAAAAACACCAGGCGCCAGTTGGTGCACATGGGGGACACCGTCCAGAGTCAGGCAGACTTTTCCACACCACCTGAATTCAATCTCAGGGTTTTTGAGCTGTGGGTACAGCTCATGAATGCGGGCAACAATATGGTTGTACGAATGATTATTACGCGCCTGGTACGGCCCTCCCGCGCCGCCCATCACCAACCTGCCCATGTGATCTTTTCTGAAATAAGCCAGTAGCCGGCGCGTGTCGGCAATGACCTGCTGCTGCGGAATGATGGTTTCCTGCAAATCACCCGGCAGCGGGTGGGTAGCCACTTGATAGCTGTAAAACGGGATCACGGTTTTACTCAGTTTTTTGATTAAAGGGTCGCGGTCAACCAGGTTGGTATATCCATTGGTACAGACCAGAACCGTCTCTGCGCTGATGCTGCCCTGATTAGAGCGAATTTTTTTCTGGCCGCCCGCTTGTTCAATGCGCAGGATGGGAGTATCGCCGAATATTTTCGCACCGTTCGCCAGGGCGGCGCTGGCCAGACCACGGCAATAGCTCAACGGCTGTACGCTGCCGGCCCGTTTATCCAGAAAGCCGCCGATATAAAACTCGGATCCAATTAATTCGCCAGTGCGCTGCCGGTCCAGAATTTCCACCGGCGCACCGGTGCTGGCCTGGTATTCTCCATATTGTTTCAGGTAATCCATGGATTTGCTGGAGTAAGCCGGCTGTACGATGCCAGTTCTTAGCGGGTGGCATTGAATGCCATGCTTTTTGATTAATTCAAACACAAGATCCGGTGCGCTGCCAATAATTGTGTACAGTTTTTTACCAAGCTCAGTGCCCCAGACCTGCTGCACTTCTTCCACCGTTTTTTTGATACCGGGATTAACCTGACCGCCATTTCTGCCCGAAGCGCCAATTCCGGGCTGGCCCGCGTCCACCAGCACCACATCAATATTTCGCTCGCACAGGTGCAAGGCTGCTGAACAGCCGGTAAATCCGGCGCCAATGACAGCTACCTGGGTACGCAAATCACCGTGCAATTGCGGCTGATCAGCCAGGTCAATAGCAGTGGCCATCCACAGCGAATCAGGGGTGGGTGGTTTTGTGATAATTTTTAACCGGGCAGTCACAGGATCTCAATCAGAAGGTTTTCCATGCTTGCCGCCGTTTATCTTGAAGTCGTTAGTTTATGTATTATCACGGATAGCATTGTTCCTGAATGAAAGCGGTTGATCAGACAAGCGTCGCGAATGGTTGTGATATGAATACCCGGCCCGGTGTAATCAACTGGATGGGCCGGATATCCTGACCGCATTCCGAATCCCGGTAGCAAAGCCACGCACAATAATGATATAAAAATGTCACGTTGTACACAGGTTGATCATTTGATATTCAGGAGCGCTGTGTGGCCGACAGAATTAGGTCAATGTGGGCATTAATGCGCGGCAAACCGGAAAAGTCATGATTGACGGAAGACGAGAGTTAAGTTGCTATACTTGTTTGCGCCACTGCCCGGGAGCAATAATCAAATAATTACCATGAGCGCCATGAACGCAGAAATCAGTAAAGCCGAAAATCGTCGTCGATCTGGTCGCGGGAATAAACGCCGACGGGCCGCACCCACAGCGCCAGCGTATATTAAAAGACAAATTCCTTACTATGAATTTCTCGGCGAAGAAGGGCTGTGCACCCTGGAAGATCAGGCCGATTGGCTCATGCAGGAAATCGGTCTGGAGTTTCGCGGTGATGCCGAAGCACTGCGGATCTGGCAGAAAGCCGGCGCCGATGTAACCGACACCCGGGTGAAACTGCCCCGGGGTATGGCCCGGGAATTGTGCAAAACCATACCCGCAAAATTTATCCAGGTGGCCAGAAATCCGGCCAACAGCGTTGAAATTGGCGGCCACTCCCAGGTTTTCGCCTGCGTATACGGCCCGCCGTTTGTGCGCGACCTGGAAGGCGGACGCCGCTATGGCACGCTGCAGGACCTGGAAAATCTGGTGAAAATTGCCTACCAGTTGCCCAGCATTCATCACACCGGGCTGGTGATATGCGAGCCGTGCGATGTACCGGTTTCCCAGCGCCATCTCGACATGCTGTATGCCCATATGCGTTACAGCGACAAGCCCTTTCTGGGCGCGATTACCGAAAAATCACGGGCGCAGGATTGCGTGGATATGGCACAGGTGTTGTTCGGACAAGAGATCATGGAAAACAACTGTGTGATCATGGGTAATGTTAATACCAATTCGCCGCTGCTGGTGGATAAAGTGGTAACCGAAGCCGCCCGGGTGTACTGCGGCGCAGGCCAGGGGCTGATTGCCTCACCGTTCATTCTGGGCGGCGCCATGGGGCCGGTCACGACTGCGGCGTCAATCGCTCAGGCATTGGCCGAAGCCATGATGGTGGGAGCATTTACCCAGCTTATCCGCCCGGGAGCGCCCTTTATCCTGGGGAACTTCCTGTCTTCAATGAATTTGAAAAGCGGTGCGCCGACTTTCGGCATGCCTGAACCAGTGATGTCGCATTTTATCATCGGTCAGTTGGCGCGTCGGCTGGGGGTGCCGTTACGCAGCGGCGGTTCACTCACCGGCTCCAAACTGCCGGATGCCCAGGCGGCGGCGGAAAGCGCTGATTCCATGCTGTCCACCGTTTTAGGCGGTGCGAATTTCGTGCTGCAGGCAGCAGGATGGCTGGAAGGAGGATTGTCCACCGGCTATGAAAAAATGGTGCAGGATGCGGACCGGCTGGGCGCGTATCAGGTGATGCTGGCCGGTATGCCTGTGGATGATAATTCCCTGGCCCGGTCCGCTTATTCTGAAGTTGAACCATCCGGGCATTTTCTCGGCTGCTCCCACACTATGTCCAACTATGAGAGTGCCTATTACGATGCCAGTCTGTCGGACAATGAAAGCGTGGAGCAGTGGCAGGAACAAGGCAGCAAAGATTCCGCAAAACGCGCCTGGGAGCGCTGGAATCAATTTTTAAATGACTATGAAGCGCCGTATATGGATGAGGCGAAAGAAGAAGAGTTAAAAGAATACGTTGCAAAACGTAAATCACAAATTCCAGAGGCCTGGTATTGAGTTTCGCAGATTTTCCAGTCACCGCAGGCAGCCCGGATGGTTGGCCAATCAAATGGCAATATACTGGCCGAATTATTGCTGCGGCCAATAACAGCATGGTGCGCCTGCTACAAATGCCCCGCTGCATGGTCAGGCCCCGGCCGAACACACAATTTGATTAATAAATTGAGTTTATTATAGTATCCACGCAAAATAATAATGCCTGGTCCTTATTTGCTGTGCTCGTGGCCGCCGGCCAGGTGAGCACTTTAGCCTTGCGTTTTACCATCCCGGTGATGAGAGCAGGGGCAGCAGGGTCGTCATGAGAAGTATGGCCAGCCTTCCGGTGAACAGCTGGATTTCGCGCAATCAGAGGAAAATTTATGTCTACAGTTCATCCATCCCTCGGCACAGCCGAACAGCTCAAGAACCCTGATTACACCCCGCCTTTGGCGCAGGCGATTCCGTTGGGCATACAGCATGTGCTGGCCATGTTTGTCAGCAACGTCACACCGGCCATTATCATAGCCGGTGCGGCCGGTTTTGGTTTCGGCTCAAATTCGCCCGACTTTCCTGATTTAATTTATATGATTCAGATGTCAATGTTGTTTGCCGGCGTCGCCACATTGTTCCAGACCATTGGATTTGGCTCGGTCGGCGCCCGGCTGCCGATTGTTCAGGGCACCAGCTTCGCCTTCATTCCGATCATGATTCCATTGGTTGCCGGCAAAGGTGTGGATGCAATGGCGGTTGTGATGTGTGGCGTACTGACAGGTGGCCTGTTTCATGCCTGCCTGGCACCGTTTGTCGGTCGCATCCGCTTTGCCCTGCCGCCGTTGGTGACCGGCCTGGTGGTGACCATGATCGGACTGGCGCTGATCAAGGTGGGGATTCAATATGCGGCCGGTGGCGTACCGGCGATGGGCAAACCGGAATACGGCAGTTTACAAAACTGGTCGGTGGCGCTGGTGGTGATCCTGACCACATTGGGATTCAAGTTCCTTGCGCGGGGATTCTGGTCGGTGGCCGCAGTATTAATCGGCCTGTTTGCGGGTTATATCGTGGCATTTTTCCTTGGCATGGTCAGTTTTGCGAGTGTCGGCAAAGCCGCTGTTTTCGCACTGCCGGATCCCTTCCACTTTGGATTTGAATTCAGTATTGCCGCCGTGCTGGGGTTCTGTCTGATGGCTTTTGTTTCGGCCATCGAAACCGTGGGCGACGTATCCGCTATTACCAAAGGCGGCGCAGGACGGGAAGCATCGGACAATGAAATAAAGGGAGCGACTTTCGCCGATGGTCTGGGTACGGCCATATCCGGGTTATTTGGCGCCTTGCCGAATACATCCTTTTCTCAAAATGTCGGCCTGATAGCCATTACCGGTGTAATGAGCCGTCAGGTTGTCACATTCGGCGCGATTTTTTTAATCATCGCGGGTCTGATACCAAAGGTCGGTGCGCTGATTTCCACAATCCCCATAGAAGTACTGGGTGGGGGCGTCATCGTTATGTTTGGCATGGTGGCCGCCGCTGGTGTATCCATGTTGTCGGCGGTCAATTGGAACCGGCGTAACATGATCATCTTCGCCGTTGCCATGTCCATGGGCCTGGGCCTTCAGCTTGAGCCGGGGGCGCTGCAACATGTGCCACAAACGGTCAAAGTATTGCTGACCTCAGGATTGCTGCCGGCTGCATTTATCGCGATTATTTTAAATCTTGTGCTGCCCGAAGAACTGGAAAGCGGCCAAAAATGAATATGATTTTCGGTGATCTTGCGTGCGGGCCGTCAGCAGGGTAAATAATTAACACGGATTTCCAGCAACAGATTCCTGCATCCCAATGCGGGGATTTGATTTGGGGCAAGCGCAGAACCGGCATTCCGGCAACCCTTTTTCAAATGGATGGTCATGTTGTCGAAGCCGGTTTCGGTATTAATACCCGGTTGTCACGCGCGGAAATCCTTCAGGAGCTGCGCTGCGCCCGGATGTCCTTGAAAAATCAGCTAAACTGCGCGAACTATGGTTCGCGCCAAACTGAAAACAATAAGGACTCAATCATGAGAAATACCATTCGACAGCTTCTCCAAGCGATGGCAATAACGCTGGCAGTGAGCCTGCCGCCGGTGCAGTCAGACCAGAACAACCCCGAGCTGGATTCGCTTTTCGCCCGATTGCATACAACCCGGGATGTGGTTGAAGTGGCGGAAATTACCCGGAAAATCTGGGGAAACTGGTACCAGTCGGATGATCCGCAAATCACCAAACTGATGAAACGCGGCGAATCAAGTATGCGCAGAGCGCGGTATGATGAAGCGATCAAATACTTCTCTGAGGTGATCGACATTGCGCCAGAATTCGCTGAAGGGTGGAATCGTCGGGCCACGGTTTACTACATGATCGGGGAATTCGATCTGTCAACGGATGATGTGAACAAAACACTCGGTCTTGAGCCGCGACATTTTGGCGCACTTTCAGGCCAGGGGCTGATTTATATGCACAAGCAGAATCGCCAACTGGCTTTGGAGTATATGGAAAGAGCGCTGGCGGAAAATCCGCATATGACCGGGGTAAAGAACAATATAAAAATAATTAAAAAAATGATTGAGGATGAAGTGATTTAGTCGGCCCAAAGCAGCCTTGACTGGGAGTGGTTTGCCTGCGAATGTGTAACTGTGCGATCATAAACACGCTGACCGGTCTGCATGTCGATTGCAACCCGAATCCACCCCGCCAAGCGCATTAGTTTAAAAACAGAGTAAATCCATCATCCACTATGAGGCAGGTATTATGAGCAGCGGAAAATGTTTATGCGGCCGCATCACCTGGCAAATCATGGGCAAGCCGTCCGCAGCCTATCATTGCCATTGCAGTATGTGCCGCAAAGCTCATGGGACGGCATTCGCCAGTTACTATTTCATGGCAGCGGAGAATTTTCGCTGGACCAACAGCCCGGATAGCGTTATGCGTTTTGCCTCTTCTCCCAGGATTACCCGGGCATTTTGCAAAACCTGCGGTTCGGTGGTCCCGGACCAGTATGGCAATAATGTTTACGTCCCTGCCGGATGCCATGACCATGGGCCGATGGTGGATGCGCATATTTTCGTCGGCTCAAAGGCGGCCTGGTTCGATATAACTGACGGCCTACCGTGCCATGATCAATACCCCGATGGCGAAGGTCTGCCAGCTTATGCCGATAAAAAATACCCGGATGCAGTAGCAGGGGTAATCAGGGGAAGCTGCCTGTGCGATGCCGTGGCATTTGCAATAACCGAGCCGTTCAAAGTCGTACATAACTGCCATTGCTCGCGCTGTCGCCAGGCACGTTCTGCTGTCCATGCAACCAACGGCTTTGTCGCGATGAGCGCGGTTGCATTCAGCAAGGGCCGGAACCGCGTCTGCCATTACAAACTACCCTCGGCCCGGTTTTTCACCCACGCATTTTGTGCTGTCTGTGGTTCTGGATTACCGCGTATTGACCCCGAAAGAAAAATTGCCGTCGTCCCTTTCGGGGCTCTCGATGACCACCCCGGCTGCAAGCCGGCTGATCATATCCACGTGGCCAGCAAGGCGCGCTGGTATGAGATTACCGATGATTTACCGGTGTATGATGAAGGGCCGCTGTCCTGAATATTGTCGAGACAGGCGCACAGGCGGATAATTTCTACCCGGCAATTCTGCATTGCTCTGCCAGACCGCATCCATGCAACGATGCAGCATCTGTACTCTCATCCCTGAAGGTCGCCGGGATTTTGCATCCTGTATCCCGCATATATACAAAACATCACCCCGGAACGGCGGATCGTCCACCCGCAAACGCGACCAACCATTTCAGGTGCAGTGGGTTAGGAAATAAATTGCAGGTTCACATTAAATTTCTATATTACTAGAATAATGGTTGTATTGAGGATTTTTATAACCTACACTCGGCGCCATGAAGTTAACCAATGAACACGCCGCAGAAATTTTCAGTCAATTAGGCCATGCAATCCGGCTTTGTATCATCAGGATTCTGGTGGAAACCGGTGAGCAGGGACTAAAAGTCGGCGAGATTCAAAAGGAATTAAACATCCCCGGGTCGACATTATCCCATCATTTACTGCATCTGAAAAACGCAGGCTTAATCCATCAATACCGGGTGAGCAATACCTTGGTGTGCTCCGTTCAATATGCAAAACTGGATGAAGCGATCCATTATTTGCAATCAGAATGCTGTGTTCGGGAAAACACCAAAAAGGCCGGTTGATTTTTTGGCATTATTATTTCGATATTACCAGTAATATAAAAACAAAGAGGTGTTCCATGAATTTCAAAACACGCATCAACTGGAACATTAAACCAGACAAAGTGGTTGTGTTTCTGACGGCGGCCATGGCTACGCTCTACATATTCAGCCCAGAACAAGGGCTCGGAAGCGTGCAATTCATGCTGGGATCAATAACCTATATTGCGCCGTATTTTATTCTGGCCGTTGTGCTGGCCGCTGCCATAAAAGCCACTGGAGCAGATCAAATAATTGTCCGGCTGTTTACCGGCCATCCGGTAAAAATTGTCATCATTGCATCTGTTTTTGGCGCACTTTCTCCTTTTTGCTCCTGCGGCGTTATCCCGTTGATTGCATCAATGCTGGCGGCAGGGGTGCCGCTTGCACCAGTCATGTCATTCTGGATTGCTTCTCCCATTATGGACCCGGAGATGTTCATTTTGACTTCGGCAGGTATAAGCATGCCGTTCGCCACTGCCAAAGCCGGGTTCGCCATCGCGCTGGGGCTATTCGCGGGATTGAGTGTTTTACTGATCCAGCGGTTTGGCAAAATGGATTCGGCGCTGGCGCAGCGCATACAGACTCCGGGCGGCTGCGCAACTCCTTGCCGCCCGGCCAATGCAACTGTTGTTGAATGGAAATTCTGGAACACGCCAGCGAGAATACAGTTATTTAAATCTGAATTTATGCAGACGGCGTTATTTCTCGGCAAATGGCTGGCCCTGGCTTTTTTCATTGAAAGCCTGATGGTGGCCTATATAAACCCGCAATGGGTGCACCTGTACACGGGCGGGGATTCGCCATTGGTAATTCCAGTCGCGGCATTGATCGGTATGCCGTCATACTTGAATGGCTATGCCGCAATCCCCCTGGTGGGCGAACTTATGCAAATGGGCATGTCGCCCGGAGCAGCCATGTCGTTCATGCTGGCGGGAGCGGTCTCGTCCATCCCGGCGGCCATCGCGGTATATGCCCTGGTCAGAAAGTCGGTATTCATTTTTTATCTGTCCACGGGTCTGGCGGGGTCAATCATTTCCGGCCTGGTGTTCCAGGCAGTATCCGGTTAGAACCTGGGGCGGCTGCATCCAGATGCGCAGTAAAATCGCGCCGCCGGCAGAAATAGCAGGCACCAGGGAAACTTCCGCCTCCTTGCGGCCACAACGTGCGGGCCGCAAGTGAACTCCTTCAGTCAGCGGAATCTGGAATTGCCGGAGTGGTTTTATGCTGCGCGGGAATTCATCGACAAAGGCCAGGCCGTGGCTGGAGGCTGAAACCAGACGGGGCATTAATCAGGTTAAAGCATTTAACAGCAAATCCCCAGACCAGAAATTATAAGCCGGTAGAAACGGGTCACGCGCTCCTTTTCAGCCGGGAAGCGGTTTTGCGTTGGTGCTCCTTGAGTTTCTTTTTGCGGATGCGGATATGGTTCGGGGTAATTTCAACCAGTTCATCGTCATCGATAATTTCGATTGCGGATTCCAGGGTTAATTTTATTGGCGTTTCAAGCACGATGGCATTATCTTTTCCAGAGGCGCGAATGTTGGTAAGCTGCTTGCCTTTCAGCGGGTTTACCGCCAGGTCATTGTGCCGGGAATGCAGCCCGATAATCTGTCCTTCGTAGACTTGCGCATTGGGTTTGATAAACATTCTGCCGCGCTGTTGCAGATTACACAATGCAAACCCCAGCGCCTTGCCGGTGCTGGTTGACACCAGCGCACCATTCTGGCGGCGGTTGATGTTTTCACCTGCCACCGGGGCGTATTTATCGAGCACATGATAAATCAATCCGCTGCCCGAAGTCAGCGTCATAAAATCTGTCTGAAATCCTATCAGCCCGCGCGCCGGGATACGGTAGTTCAAGCGCACCCTGCCTTTACCGTCCGGCTGCATTTGCAGTAGTTCACCGGAGCGACTTCCCAATGCCTCCATAATCGCACCTTGATTTGATTCTTCAACATCCACAGTCAATTCTTCCCAGGGCTCGCATAACACGCCATCAATCATCCGGGTAATCGCCCGGGGCCGGGACACGGCGACTTCATATCCTTCCCGACGCATGGTTTCCAGTAAAATCCCCAGGTGCAATTCGCCCCGCCCGGAAACCGCAAAAACATCCTGGTCCGGCGTCGGCTCCACCCGCAATGCAACGTTGCGGATCAATTCCTGCTTTAAACGATTGCCAATTTGACGGGAGGTGACAAATTTTCCATCCTGGCCCGCGAATGGCGAGGTGTTCACCTGAAAATTCATTCGCACGGTCGGTTCATCCACACGCAATGACGGCAGTGCTTCCGGTTTTTCCGGGTGACATATCGTGTCTGAGATGGCGAGATTTTCGATTCCGGTCAGCGCAATAATATCGCCGGCGCTGGCGCTTTTAACCGCAACCTTTTCGAGCCCGTGAAAACCAAAAATTTCCAGCACCCGCCCACTTCTGGTTTTACCCTGCCGATCAACTATGGTCACCGGAGACTTAACATTAATACCGCCGCGAGTCACTCTACCCACGCCAATTGCGCCCACATACCTGGAATAATCCAGCGATGACACCTGCATCTGGAACGGCCCGTCCGCATCCACCTGAGGGGGTTGAACCTGGTCGACTATGGTTTGCAGCAGCACGGACATATCATCGGCAGGCACCTGGGCATCCAGACAGGCAAAGCCTTCAAGGGCGGAGGCATACACAACGGGGAAATCCAACTGCTGGTCCGTTGCGCCAAGACGATCAAATAAATCGAATGTTTGATCCAGCACCCAGGCAGGGCGAGCGCCCTCCCGGTCTATTTTGTTTATTACCACAATGGGTTTGAGTCCATGGCCGAACGCTTTTTGTGTGACGAAACGGGTTTGCGGCATAGGGCCTTCCACAGCGTCCACCAGTAAAAGTACCGAATCCACCATGGATAACACGCGCTCCACTTCGCCGCCAAAGTCCGCATGGCCTGGAGTGTCGACGATGTTGATGCGATAACCCTGCCATTTGATCGCAGTATTCTTGGACAGTATGGTAATGCCGCGCTCACGCTCAAGATCATTGGCATCCATGACCCGCTCCACCGGGCCAAAACGTTCTCCAAGGGTGCCTGACTGCTGCAACAAGCGATCAACCAGGGTGGTTTTGCCGTGGTCAACGTGGGCGATTATCGCGATATTTCGGAGCCGTTCAATGGACATCTTGTTTTTCCGGATCAATTTAATCAGCCGCATTAATTCCCCGGATTTTCCTGAACAGGGCGGAATTTAAAAGGCGGCGTATTCTAACCGAAAGAACGGCGGATACAATCCGAGAAGCATAAATGCCAGGCAATCAGGATTGAACGAACCATTGCCGCAGGCCATCATTTCCAGTACCGGCTATATGCCAACTGCGGTATGATTTGATATGCAGGGTTTGTCAGCATCGGACAGCCCACTATCGGGGTTGCATGATCACTCAACCCCGGCGTCCCGCAATACACAGATTAATCCCCGGAACCGAAAATGACTCACTGGATACGATTTGAACAAAACAGCGTTATTCGCATTGGAACACTTGATGGCGAGACCGTAGAAGTTTTTACAGGCGAACTGTTCGACCATCCCACACGCACAGGAGAAACGCTTTGCATTGAAGAGGTGCGACTGCTTACGCCTTGTCAACCTTCGAAAATGCTTGCTTTATGGAACAATTTTCACGCCACCGCGGAAAAAAATAATCTGCCGCGACCCGGCCATCCCTGGTACTTCGTTAAAACCAGCAACTCATTTGCACCCAGCGGCGCAACCATCAAAAGGCCAAATATATGCAGCGGTAAAATTTTATTTGAAGGCGAGCTGGGCATCGTCATCGGCAAAACCTGCAAGGACATTGCAGCCACCAATATCGCTGACTATATCTTCGGTTATACCTGTGTCAATGATGTCACCGCGCTGGAATATCTTTTCCATGAACCGGCCTTCGCTCATTGGACAAGGTCGAAAAACTTTGACGGGTTTGGTGTATTTGGCCCTGCCATTGCAACCGATATTAATCCCGATAGTCTAGTCGTCAAGACCCGGCTGATTGGCGATGCAGTGCAGCAGCGCCAGCACTATCCTGTCAGCGACATGATATTTTCTCCCCACGAGATAGCCAGCAGAATATCTTGCGATATGACGCTAAATCCCGGCGACATCATCGCCTGCGGTACTTCACTCGGGGCCGGGGCGCTGAAAGATGGCTGGAAGGTTGAGGTGAACATTGACGGCATAGGCAAATTGACCAATGTCTATAAAGATTGAAAAAACAAAGAATCCGCTCCGGGCACCCGGTGCGCCCTGGGCCAGCACAGGCAATTGTGGGTCGGTTATGCTGCTAAATGGCCGGAGACCCGCTCGCTGTCTGGATAAACACTGACTCTGGGCACTTCGCCGCTCGCAAGTTTACGCTGCATCGCATCCCAATAATCCGTAGTAAGCAGTGCATGATGTTCACGCGCAAATATCCTGCGTAGATTTCTATCCGAAAGACAAAGACCGCTGGGCAATTCCTCGGGTAAAAATACGAAACCGTCTTCAAAATACCAGTCTGGAATGTCTTCTTCGCCATCAAATCGATCTGAATTTGATCGCACCTTTACATCTCCAAGCGTTTCAATGGCATCGTAGTCGTACAGATAAACCTTGGAGTACGCCGTCACGCCGTAATTTCTCGCATCCAGATCCTTGTTGAAAATATTCGCTGCGGCATTATTTTTAATGCAATACCCCAGGTTGATCATAATGGTCCGGGCCTGCCTGTCCGTTGCGGTTTCCAGGTAAACGGGAAGCGGCCTAAGCCGCCTTTGCACAATGAGGTAACGGAACAGTAAAGTATGCGCATCCTGTTCGATGCTGTGGTGGACAAACGCCAGCAGTTCAGTCCGCAACTCCTCATCAAACCAGCTCTTGGGCAAGCGCAATTTATAATAAATTATGCTGTCCAGCATGCTGTCGCTGCGATTTATTTCATGCACCCGGGTATACTTTTCAAGCACGGAATTCACGCCATAAAATTTATCCCACTTGTAATTATCGGTGGGAACGTTACGAATCACTTTGGCATGATAGGAACAACCCGGGGTGGAGAATCCGATGGCCACTGTGCCCCTGGCACCGGGAGAAATTGAAAACACGGCCTTGTTGTCTTTGATTTCCTGCTCCATCTCGCGCATCACCGCCAGCTTTCCCAAATGGTTGTAGCCGATGGTGGAATAGTGCAATCCAATGGGCCGCATTGGCATAATGCTTTTCAGAAACAAACACAACTCATGATAATAATCATTGGTAACATGGAAATTTGCCAAAGTGGAGCTGAACATATTATGCGCATAAGTTGCGCTGTTAATCACAGCATCCACATATATACCCGATTGATCCCGTGATTTATCCCGGGGTTCATTATGAAGCAGGGCAATAATAAATGGCCGATACTTGCCCCGCATATAGCTGAAACGCCCCACCAGGTAGGCGCCCCGATTGCGGTAGAAGCCTGCGCGAAACATTTCCATAGCAACCGGATGATCCATATCATGGTGTTTCAGTTTAAGGTTTCTTTCAAGTCTTGCAACGATGCGTTCCGCATCACGGGTAATATCCTGAAAAGGCGTTTGGAATTTCTCCAGATCCAGAATACTTTCAATCATTGCCACATTGATCGCCTGTCTGCCCAGATCAATACGACAGTAACATGCCTCCATTTGCCGCTGCGTCAGTGGGTTAAGCGGGCGAGAGGCGTAGTCCGCCACCAGCCACTCGCTGATATAGATTTTGCGTCTAATCGAATGCAGATAGGCCAGCGCAAGGTCTGCATGGTAAACCGACTCCACCGATGCGCGGAAGTGCCGCTCCACGTCATCCCATCGCGCCTCCTGCTTTTTTACTGCGGGATAAAGCCTGGCGATTCGTTCGCTTTCTTTGCGGATACTCTCGCTGTAAAGCCGGAGTCGAAGATTACTCAGCCGCACAGACTCGCTGAAGTGACATCTTTCAAAAGCATGTTTCGCCTGCCTGGGTACGTCGCGAAATTGATTGTAGAACTGGTCGAACTGACCAAGCATATGCGCAGCAACCCGCCGTTCAATCTCTCTCATCATCTGACATCATTTTAGCCTTGCAACAGAACGCGCCCGACAAAAATTTTGCGCTCACCAATATGCGCCAACACCCGGCTCTCAGCGCAGAAATATAAAATTAACGGGCAGCCGCATAACGCCGTATTATCGCGCGCCGTATTATCGGCGGTATTGCGGCAACGGCAGTGGTGTAACCGCAGCAGACCAGCATATCACCGCATCAGGGCTGCAACGCTCCCTTGATGAATATCCGCTCCCGCTCCATAGTATGGCCAAGCAAACAGACGCAGGCATAGATCGCACGCAGGGTGGGGACTTCGGTTGCGGTAATTTCGGCCAGCTCTATGACCGCGCCTAACATGCCATCGATTTCCAGCGGCTTACCGGTTTCTACATCCTGCAGCATGGAAGTTTTATGCTTACCTACCTTCTCCGCGCCTTCTATACGTCTCTCAAGAGTAACCCGGAAACCCGCGCCAAGCTTTTCTGCCACCTCCCTGGCTTCGCTCATCATTGTGGCCGCGAGCGCCCTGGATGGCGGAAATTGGCATATCGCTTCCAAAGTGGAATGGGTCAGCGCGCTAATCGGATTAAACGACAGATTGCCCCATAACTTGAGCCATATTTCAGAGCGAATATCATCCAGTACCCGGGATTTAAATCCGGCAGCGACAAACAGTTCTACGACTTTGCCCACTCTGTCGGAAACACTGCCATCCAGTTCCCCCACCGGAAAGCGGATGCCTTCAATATGCCTGATAACCCCCGGTTCTGATACCAACGCGGCCGGATAGGCAATGCACCCCAGCAGACATGCAGGGTCAATGGCCCGGGCCAGCGCTCCGCCCGGGTCTACTGTTGCAACAAACCGTCCCTGGTAGTTTCCCGAAAGTTTCTGAAAATACCACCACGGTATGCCGTTCTGGAGGGTAACCATCACCGTGTCTGGCCCGATCAAATGCGATAGCTTATCCAGAACAGCCCCAATCTGGTGCGACTTTAACGCCAGCAATACCACGTCCTGATGATCCAGTTCGGCGATATCATCGGTAGCAATCACATTATCGGCAATAATTTCTGCGCCATCTTGAATCAACTTCAATCCGTTCTTCCTGATGGCCGCGAGGTGTGCCCCACGGGCTATCAGCGAGACCTCATTTCCTGACTTTGCAAGTCGGGCACCCATAAACCCACCAATTGCGCCTGCGCCTACTACACAGATTTTCATTTCATATCACCTCAAGCGTAAAAATTCAGCGCACGATTGTACCCGATACAAATTGCCCCTGTTATTTTTCCAATTAATTCAATATGTTGTGCGCTAACAGCACCGGGCTGCCATGCAATGGCGCAAGAATAGTTTTAACACACCAGCACAACCCTTTTTCCATTTGAACCGGATTTCGGTGAATGCGGTTATGCGCAAACCACCCTTCGCTCAACTCCCGAGGATGTCGCCCACTACCAGGCCGCTTGATGCGGCGTATTCCGTTACCGGCACCTTGCCGCCGCCCGCCCTAACCCGTTTGATACGCAGGGCGGCATCGCCAGCGGTGACCAGGATACTGTTTTCATCCATCGCCACCACCTCTCCAGGTTTGCCGCTGCCAGTTTCCAGTGCCGAATCGAATATTTTCAGCTCTGCACCATGGTGCGTGGTCCAGGCGCCAGGCTGTGGATTGGATGCGCGAATAATATTATAAATATGCGCGGCGGAATCGCTCCAATTGATCTTTGCCTGGCTTTTACCAAACCAGGATTCATAGGACCCTGCATCAAGATTCTGCTCAATTCTCGGCGCATTACCCGCTTTAACCCAATCCAGAGACGCAATCATTGCCGCCACGCCCATCGGAAACAGCTTGTTAAAATAGACATCGCCCAGGGTTTCATCCGCGCCAATTTCGCAGCTTTTCTGCATCAGGATCGGGCCCTCGTCCAACCCGTCATCCGGCCAGAAGATAGTCAGGCCGGTTTTCGTCGCCCCTGTTGCGATGGGCCAGTTAATGGACGACGGCCCCCGGTGCATGGGCAGCAGGGAAGGATGATACTGAAACGAACCGTGCCTGGGTGCATCTAAAACCGCTTCGGGCACGAACAGCAGGACGTACGCCATCATGCACACATCGGCATCGAAAGACCGCATCAGCTCAAGCGCCTGCGGTGTTTTCCAGGAGTCGGGTTGATGCACCGGCAACCCTTTTGCCAATGCCAGCGCTTTAAGCGGGTCAGCCGGGCGGCCCTGCTGGTCCGGCGCGGTACACACGGCCACCACATTTTCTCCTCTGGCCAGTAGTTTTTCCAGAACAGCATGACCGAAGGCCTGCTGTCCATGCACAACGATTCGCATAGTATTTACCCCCGCTAAAACTCAGACAGCACCGGATTCCCTGATTAACGAAATTTCCTCCTCGGAATAACCGAGCACCTGGTCCAGGACTTGGTCGGTATGTTCCCCAAGCAACGGAGACCGCGCCACATCCACCGCAGAATCAGACAACTTGATTGGGCAGCCTACGGTCAAATACCTGCCTCTTTGCGGATGGTCCACCGCCACTATGGTTCCGGTTTCCCGCAGCGACGGCTCTTCGGCCAGCTCCTTCATCGACAGGATTGGCCCCACCGGGATATTGAGTGGATTGCAAATATCCATCACCTCGAACTTGGTTTTGGTTTTGGTCCATTCTTCAATCGCGCCAAAGATCGCGTTAAGCCGGGGCAGCCTGGCCGACGGCGTTGCGAAGTCTTTGTCTTCTTTCCATTCCGGCTTCCCGATCAGGTCGCAAATATTTCGCCAAACCGCTGCCTGGGTAATGAAATACGTGTAGGCATTCGGGTCATCTTCCCATCCTTTACATTTAAGAATGCGGCCGGGCTGCCCGCCCCCGGAATCATTGCCTGCCCGCGGCGTGGCGTCACCAAACGCAATACCTTCGCCATGTTGCGAATACTCCGGCAATGGACCACACTGCAAACGCTGCTGATCTCTCAGCTTCACCCGACACAGATTGAGCACGCCGTCCTGCATGGGCGCGAGGACTTTTTGTCCTCTGCCTGATTTTTCACGCTGGAACAACGCCGTGACGATACCGAGCGCCAGATGTAATCCCGCCCCGGAATCGCCAATCTGCGCCCCCGTCACCAATGGCGGGCCGTCCAGAAAACCCGTTGTTGACGCAGCCCCACCGGCGCACTGCGCCACGTTTTCGTATACCTTGCATTCTGCATAAGGACCGGGGCCAAATCCCTTGACCGAAGCCATAATCATGCGCGGGTTTAAGGCTTGAATGTGCTGCCAGGTAAAACCCATTCTATCCAGCGCACCCGGCGCGAAATTCTCAACCATCACATCGCAGGTTTTTACCAGGCGCTCCAGCACGGCTTTTCCCTGCGGGGTTTTGGTATTCAGGGTAAGCGAGCGCTTATTGTGATTAAGCATGGTGAAATAAAGCGAGTCGGCGCCTTCCACATCAACCAGTTGCCTGCGTGTGGCGTCACCCACACCCGGGCGCTCCACCTTGATCACGTCTGCACCAAACCAGGCAAGCAACTGGGTACAGGTGGGCCCTGATTGTACGTGGGTGAAGTCGAGTATTTTTATGCCTTCAAGTGCCTTCATTTTTTTACTCCAAAAGACAGTGATTTATAAACCCGGGCTGTTCAGAAAAAGTCCACAAAGACCGCAGATTTTATTTATACATGGTTTGCGCTTTGGTGCCTGGCGCATATTCATCCGGGTCCACCCAAACATTGACTACGGCACATTTCCCGGTTTTGGCGATGGCGGCCCGGGCGCGCTGAAGTGCTGGCTGGATGTCTTTGGCCTGGTGTACTTCTTCGCCATAGCCGCCGATCATTTCCCCAAACCTGCCAAAAGGAATATCACCCAGCTTGTTACCCACATTGCCCCGCTCCCGGCCATACTTGGCGAGCTGGCCATAACGAATTTGATTCATGTGAGAATTGTTTCCCACGATTGCCAGATAAGGCGCGCCGAAACGCTGGGATGTTTCCATGTCAAATGCCGTCATTCCGAACGAACCATCACCATAAAGACAGACCACCTCTTTATCAGGATTGGCCAATTTTGCCGCCATGGAAAATCCGGTGCCCACGCCGAGCGAACCCAATGCACCGGGGTCCATCCACTGACCGGGCTTTCTGGGCCGCACCGCCTGGGCCGAAATGGTGACGATATCGCCGCCATCACCGATATAAATCGTATCTTCATCCAGGAATTGATTGATCTCATAGGCAAGACGGTAGGGATGGATCGGGTTTTGCCCGGTGGTAAACACCGGCATCAGCTTCTCGAGTTTGGTGGTCTCAATGTCTCGCAGCGCTTTCATCCAGGCCTGACGCGCACTTCTTGCGCCGCAGTCTATCCGGCCCGACGCGGCCTGCTCTACAGCGGCCAGAATCGCGCCCGGGTCGCCAGCCAGCCCAAGGTTGATGGCACGATTCTTGCCCACGGTCGCGTAGCTTTGATCGATTTGCACCAGCGTGGCCTGATTTGAAATGCGTTTTCCATAGCCCATGCGAAAATCGAATGGCGTACCGACAATGAGAATGACGTCCGCATTCTTAAAAGCATCGCTGCGAGTTCGATCAAAGTGATGCGGGTCACCTTGGGGCAACATGCCCCGGCTGGCTCCGTTCATATACGCCGGAATATCCAGTGCCCGTATCAGGCTGATCGCCTCATTATGCCCCTGACTTGCCCATACCTGTTGGCCGAACAGCACCGCGGGGCGCTCAGCTTTACGCAAAATGTCGGCCAGCTTTTCGATGTCCGCCGGATCGCCTGTGGAACGCACCGAGGCGCGATAGGATCCCGGTTGCGGTATGACTGCGGATTCCACCGGGATCTCACGGTCGAGTACATCTCTGGGAATCTCAAGGTATGACGGGCCGTAAGCGCCGCTAAAGCACTCCCGGGCCGCCATCGACACCATGTCTGCGACGCGCTCGGTGGAAAAAACCCCGGAGGAGAATTTGGTAATGGGCGTCATCATATCGACATGGGGCAAATCCTGGAGCGAACCCATTTTATGCTGGGTCAGGGAGCTTTGGCCGCCGATATGCAGAACCGGACTTTCGGAACGAAACGCAGTGGCGACACCAGTCATGGCATTGGTGCAGCCCGGCCCGGCTGTGGTTACCACACAACCCAGTCTGCCCGTTTGCCGGGCATAGCCATCGGCCGCATGGGCGGCGGTTTGTTCGTGTCGGACATCTACTATGCGGATACCTTCATCAATACAACCATCATAGATATCAATAATGTGCCCGCCACAAAGGGTGAAGATCGTATCTACGCCTTCGTGCTTCAGCGCCCTGGCAACAAGATGCCCACCGGAAATGACGCTGCCACTTTTATCTTTTCTTGCCAGGGTGTCGGTTGCGGTATCCACGGGTCTATTCATTCTAAAACCTCAAAATTACGTCTCAATTGTTAAAAAATATTTGGTTGAACCGGGGGCGGGCCCGGTCAGTCCAGATAATCCACGTACTGCCGGACATGGTCAGCTAGATACATGGCATGTTCTGTTACCAGCCGCTCCGACCGGGTGGCATCGCGCGACTCGATGGCCTCGATAATCCGCATATGATCAATTATGCTTTCCGCCGCGCGGTCCCGTTCTCCGATGGTTTTTCGGCGAATTGCCCGCATATGGATAAACAGGCCGTCGGTTATCTCAATCAGCAGCTTGCATTTGCTAAGCTGCATCATTCGCTGGTGAAACTCGATGTTGGTTTGGGAATATTCATCAATACGGGCCTTGGGTTGATTATGGTCATCGAATGTTGCAAACATAGACCGCATTGACGCTATTTCTGCATCGGTCGCATTATCTACAGCCATTCTTGCGGCCATGCCCTCCAGCGCCGCCCATACTGAAATGATCTCAAGAATTTCCCGTTTGGTTTTTCTGACCACGAACGAACCGCGTCGGGGATAGGAAACAACCAGCCCCTCGCGTTCCAGATACATAATCGCCTCCCGAATCGGAGTCCGGCTCACCTCCAGTTGTTCGGCCAGCATACGCTCATCCAGCCGCGGCGGCTCTTCACCGCTGTAAATATCCATTTCCGCAATCGCCTCTCTGAGCGCTTCATAGACTTTATCCTTGAGTACTGGACTGGCCACAATCGGGCGTAATTTTACGGCTGACATATTCAAGTATCCCGTTGTAACTCTCCCGGGCCTTAACTATTGGTCTTGACCGCTGACGGCGGCTTTTGCACGTTTCTTCTTCAGATACTTCTGCACAACCGGATAACTGATAAGCGCAAACGCGAGAAACATGCAAACAGCGGCAATAGGACGTTCAAAAAATGTGATTACCTCGCCATGCGAAGCGAGCAGGGATTGCCGGAGCGAGCGCTCTGCCAGCGGCCCCAGCACAATTGCCAATACTGCCGGGGCAACCGGGTAATTCAATTTTCGCAGCAGGTAGCCGACGATTCCAAACAGCAGCATGAGCCATACATCGTGCATGGTCTGGGTGGGTGCGTATCCGCCGACCACACACAGCACATAAATGGTGGGCGCAAGGATGGTAAACGGCAGCGTCAGGACCCGAACGAAAAGCGGAATAAACGCGATATTAATCAGCAGGGTAACAAAGTTTGCGATATACAGGGAACCGATCAATCCCCAAACGAAACCCGGGTGTTCACTGAATAGCAAGGGGCCCGGCCTGAGTCCCCAGATAATCATCCCACCCAGTAAAATCGCCGTGGTGGGAGAGCCGGGAATACCCAGGGTGATCATGGGCAGCATGGAACCGGTGGAGGCGGCGTTATTGGCCGCTTCCGGGGCGGCCACCCCGGCAATGTTGCCTTTGCCGAAGGTATCGGGCTGTTTCGAGAAGGTTTTCGCTAACCCGTAAGACATCAGGGAAGCGGGGGTGGCGCCAGCGGCGGGCAGGGTACCGACAAAATAACCAATGAACGATCCAAGTGCGGTGGTGCCAAGATAGGTTTTAACATCCCTGATATTATCAATCAGGTTTTTTACCGACATGCGCACGTTATGCACCGCGACTTCGCCCTTGGTCGTCTCCAGCGTCCACAGCATTTCACCGATGCCGTAAATTCCGATGGCGAGTACCAGAAAGTTCACACCGTGAAGAAACCCGGACAGATCACCGAAGATCAGTCTTGGCTGGCCGGATATGATGTCCAAACCCACTGTGGCCAATACCAGCCCAATCAATATGGAAAAAATAGTCTTGGGTATATCGTCACCGCCCAGCCCGATAAATGTGGCAAAAGCCAGCACCATCAGGGAAAATTCTTCCGGGGGGCCAAACTTCAGCGCGAACTGTGCAAGCGGTGGTGCAAACAGGGTAAACAGGATCACGGAAATTGTGCCACCGATGAATGACGCAATCGCCGCCGCGACCAGCGCTTTATCGGCTTTTCCTGTCTGGGCCAGAGGCCTTCCATCAAACACCGTGGCCACTGCGGTGGATGCGCCGGGAATGCCCAGAGTGATGGAACTGATCGCACCGCCATACATTGCACCGTAGTAAATCGCGGCCAGAAATATAATGGCAGCGGTGGGCGGCACCAGAAAAGTGATGGGCAAAAGTATGGCCACACCATTCACCGAACCAAGCCCCGGCATAGCACCGACCAGCAAGCCAATGGTGCAGCCCAGCACAATCATCATGAGATTCACCGGCTCCAGGGCCTGGAGTATTCCCGCGCCGAGTAAGGTGAGTATGGAATCCACAGTATTTACCTGGGTTTGAATTCTGTTTGTTGATTATCGTTCAGGCATCGCGCCCGCCAGCCCCTCCGGCCCTTCATGAATACATCAGATCATAGACAGGATAAAACCAGGGTTCGGTGATTGACTTGGGCAATGGAATTTTCAGCGCCCATTCAAACAAACCGAACACAAATACGGGTATGCCAATCATCAGAATGATAGTGAGCGGCCAGGAATGCCGGCCCACGAATTTTAAATAGAACAACAGGAACAACAGTAGAGCGAGGTATATACCGACCAGGTGAGTCGCCGCCAAAAGGAAGAAAACAGACCCTGCCGATATACCGACCACCTTCAATCTGTCGCCAGTAATATACGGCTCGGTGGACCTGGATTCTGGGGTAATCCGCCGCACCCATCGATACATCGTTGCAAGAGACGCAAGCAACATACCGGCCGACAACCAGAACGGCCAGGCGCCTGAACCCGGTCCTCTGCCTTCAATCCAGCCTATATTCAATTCGGCACTCTTGATCATCAGGCCGATAGCGCATAACGCACAAACCACAGCGGTGATTATTTCTGCTGTACGAACAGTCATGGTATGGTCAATGCAGTATTTATTTCTGGTGCAGCGCTGTCTCGTCTTCACCGAGAGCGGGAGGTAAACCGGATAAAAGTTTGATGGATGCGGGGCGCTGAAAAATGCCGCCCCGCATCCAAAAAACCGGTTGACGACTACATAATGTATTAACAGCCCGATGTTAACAGCCCGATGTATTACAGCCTGCGTAGTCAGAATATTACTCGCCAGTGATCGCTGTTGCGCCTACCGACTTGATCAGGTTTTTATGTTTTTCGATTTCAGTCAGATGGTATGCGCCCAGTGCGTCACCAGCCAGCCATTCTTCACAAGCCAGCCCGTCTTCCACGCAGAAAGTCTGCCATTCTTCCGAGTTAAACAGGGTTGCAAACAGATCAATATACCAGGCCTGCGCATCTGCTGACATGCCGGGAGGGCCATTAATGGAACGCTGCATATAGTACTCAATGGGATGGCCAAGCTCGGTTGCAGTGGGAATATCGGGGTAGGCCGGAAGTCTCGCGGCGGTAAACTGAACCAATGGCTTGGTGTTGCCCGCGCGGTAGAATTCATTCTGCTCGGCTGGATTGTTTACCGTAGAGTCAATATGGTTACCCACGAGATTCTTGGCAACCGTGCCGCCACCGGGAAAAGGAATATACGTCACTTCATAGCCAAAATGGTTTTCCATCATCGCGGTCAGGATTGAATCTTCCTGACCCGACCCGGTTCCACCTACCTTCCAGTCATTACCAGCGGATTTTACCGCCGCAACATAACTGTCCAGGTCAGTAATATCGGATCGGTCCGTATTCACCCAGAGCAGGAAGTTGTCCAGCGCCATACGCCCAATCGGGGTAAACTGAGTCACGTCCACACCAATACCTTCCTGAATAATAGGTGTTGTGTAAAAGCTGTTAAGCGTCACTAAAATCGTGTGCTCATCGCCGGCCTTGTCCTGCATGTAACGCAACGCTTCCGCGCCTGAACCGCCTGCCTTGTTTATCGGAATGAAAGGTCTGGTTGAAAGGTCCTTTTTCTCAATCAGACCCTGCAGCAAACGAGCGATTTGATCAGCTCCACCACCTGCGCCAGCCATGATAATCAACTCAATCGGTTTTTTCGGTGACCAGTCTGCCATGGCGGTCGCCGAAAATCCGAAAGCAGTGGCAATCGCTACAACCGCAGGCAGTATCACTTTTTTGGTTTTCTTAAATTTGGTACTCATCATAAGTCCTCCTTAGAATTTGGTAATTTACGAGAATGTGGCATTTGGTATACATAATGCCATAATGAATAATAGTCCTCAGCTGCTATGTTTGTAAAGCAGTAATCCATAAAATTCCCTGGTCAAAATCGTCTGGTTAAGTTGCGCACGATGGTATCGGCAAGGGATAATGCCCGAGCCATCCCTAACCTGTCTCAGAATTTTTTGGAGATGCCGACCATGATGCCGTGGTTGCGGTAAGTACGGAGTGGGATGCTGGATCGGTTCGACTCGAAAGAATATTCGACATAGGGAGCGAAGCCCTCATATTGCAGCGCCCGGTGGAGTAGATTGACGGAGACGCGCAACAGCCGGTCGGTTCGGGTCTGCTGGAACAGCGGATCTAAACCGGCATAGCGCCGCACATGCACGGACAGGCCCGGAGCAATGGACAGACCACCCCGAAAGGCGCGCCTCAGGGTGACTCCCAACCCAACCAGGCGGCTGGTGTAGTAATCCTCGCGGGCGCCGACGCGCTCCAGATCAAGATCGGTTTCAATTGAGGTTCTGGCATTGAGCGCATGGATCAGGCCGGGGCTGACGCTGATACGCCACCCGTCCTGGCGATGCAGTCCGGGGTGCTTGTGGTTGCCGGCGCTCATATTCATGTGCAGTCGGCTGACCGCAGACAGGCGCAGGCGCCCGCGCAGCCATGGGCCGATCTCGCGGTTGTAGAGATCCCCGTCCAGCCATCTGCGCCCCACACGCAGGCCGCCCGAGAGCATCCCGCCATCAAACAGCCGGACCAGACCGGCCTCGCCCCGCACGGAAACGTCGTTCCAGTCTTGTTGGCGATAGAGTTTTGCCGTAGTAGAGGCCGTGAGCACGCCGCGCAGGTCGTCGCTGATCATCGGCGAGAACGCGGCACCAGCGGACACCAGCAACCCGACGCCCGATGATTTCTGCTGGTCAAGCTGGAAGGGAATGCCGCTAATCAGGACTTCCGGGCTGTCCGAACGCCGCGCCGGGTTGGTTTCAGGCAACACGGCCGCAGAAAACGACGCCGACCAGCGCTTGCGTACGTCAATGCGGTTGAGAAAGTCCTCGACCACGGTCTCGACCGAAGCGGGCAACTCATCCGCCAGGGATGCCTCGAAATGGAACCTCGCTTTCTCATCGCGCCCGAGGGCATGATACACCTGCGCCAGTTCCAACCGAACCCGGGTCAGTTTCGGCTGTTGCGCCAGAATCACCTCAAACCGCCGCGCCGCCTGCCGCAACAGTCCGAGTTGCACCTCAACCAGGCCGAGCAGGAACAGGCGTTCGGTGCGCCCCGCATCGTCCGCCGGCTGCGTCCGTTCAAGCAGCTCGTGCGCCTGCTGCAATTGACCGGCTTTGAACAGGAGCCACCCGGCCTGCAAGTCCGGGATGACCACAGGATCACCTGCCGTGTTGTCTACGGTCCCGGCGGCGCGGCTCACCGGTATCCCGGCGGCGAGGACAGACGCCGCCAGGACGCAAACAAGGAACACCAGCAACCGCTGCACGGCAGCGATGTCTCCTTACTCCTTAAACTTACTCCTACTGCTTCTTGCCCGCGAACACACCGTTCAGCAGCCTGTTGTTGGTACTGTCCGCTGCCTCAAACACGCCGCCGACTTCCGCCGCACCAGCGCCATAGAACGCGCCTTTGGCCGAGCCGCCTTGATAACCGGCCAGGACGCCCGTGCCACTCAGGTCGCTGGCTGATAGTCCGCTGCCGATGACCGCAGCGTTGAAGCTGATCCCGCCCGCGGCATTGTTGAAATCACCATCATAACCGGGACTGCTTTCCAGGTTGGTGACTCGGCCCGCTACGGCGGCGGTTGCGAAATTCGCCGTCAGGTCAAGAGCACCCCGGTAGTGGATCGTCTTTGCATTCGAATTGTACACAGCGTCATCGCTGGGCATCACCCGGGCCCGCATCATCCCGCTGTAAGTGGCGGTGCCGGTGGTCGGCATGTCGGCCGTCCGGGTACCATAGACAACATACCCGACCGCCTCCTCGTCGGCACCCCCGCTATTGGACGAGACTGCCCAGCCGTTGACATCGAGATGGGCAAACTCAGTAGGCCCGGTGAACGAACCGGTTTCGGACCACAACCACCCGACGTATGCTCCCGCGCCGTCCCCGGTGTAGTAGGATGTTGGATAACGAACGTCAGAACCAAAATCATCCTCTCCCAGTTCAAGAGTAGTCGTCGTTCCATCGGCGTTGTTCAAGGTCAGGCGGAAACCATCCTTTGTGGGCTCCATCGCAGCAGACGGGATATTTGCCATTGCAGTCGTCGACGAGCCGAAATCCTGGTCGACGCCAGTCACGAATGCCTCTGCGTCAGAGATGCGCTCACCGACTTTGCGCCCACCGAAGAAGCCGTGCAGCACGCGGTCATTGTCGGTGCTATCTGCATCACGGGTCGCGGCGACAGTACCGCCAATCTCCTCTGCATTCGGTCCGTAAAACTCGCCGAAGATCCGGCCCATGAAACCCCGCACGCTTTCGTCGAACGGCGTATCTGGATTACTGTCCACGCCGGTCAGAGTGGCCGTGAACTGGCCATCCGAGATTTTACCGTCAGTGAGGGTGAAACCGCTCGTTGGCCAGTCCTGCCAATCGTTAAACTCACCGGGCGTGGTGCCTTCCATGCCATAGATACGGCCATGCAATTGCCCCAGGTCGAAATTCGCTACCAGACGCATGTCGCCATAATGCCGCTGGCGCTGATCAACGGACGAATTGGCGGTCTTCCAGCTTCGGGCCCTGAAGTGCCCCTGCCAAGTGGCGTGGCCCATATCCGCCAAGGTCTCGGTGACGGTTCTGGTTCCGGCAACGAACCAACTCCGGTAGTTGCGGTGTTGATCCGGCCACATGGATAAAACAGCAGAAGAAAAGTAATCGAACTCGCCAGTTTCGAAAGGATCATAAGGCGTTACCCCTGAGGCCGTGGACCAGAAATGGAACTCACGTCCACCAACTGTGACGGAACACCAGTCTGCATTTCCAATATTACAGGCACTCTCAGGTATGGTGACCTCGTCTCTGGCACCATCAAGCGTGTAGCTTATGACATATTTGTCGTCGTCTGCTGGTTCGTTGTCGTACAACCTGCGGATGCTGTTCACACGAAAGCCATCCGAAAGTGCGCTGCTTGCCGACCCGGGCGCCAAACTGCGGTATATAGTCGTCCCCAGCGTCGGGAAAAGGGAATCCTCGCTTCCGGTTATACTTTCGTCTTTTTTGATGAAAACGGGAGGTGTTTTGCTGACGGATATTCCGGGTGCCGGCTTCGATGGTTCAGGTTCGACATCCGCCGTCTTGCCGCCGCCTCCACACCCGCCCAGAACCAGGAGTGCGCACAAGAAAACGAATATCAGTCCAGATCTTGGGTTCTGCAGCCGGAACCGGCCATAATTATCGGGGGGGGGGGGGGGGGGGGGGTGACGGTTACGGGCACCGAACGGCGCGGTGGCGACAATCTCCGGTATCACTTTATTTAGTTTTCTTGAATTTGCTATTCATCATATTAAGTCCTCACTTTGGAATGGTTGGTATGTGCAATGCCCCAATAATAGCCTTGGATCGCTATGTTTTTAAATCAGTAATCCATAAAACTCTCTGGCCAAAATCGTCTGGTTAAACCGTGCGCGATTGATCCGGTCTATTCGTTTTCTTTTACCACGGACTCTCTGAAAATAATGTACAGCCCGCTGGAAAAAATAATCAACGCGCCTACCCAAGTATAAATATCAAATTTATCGCCAAAGAAATAAATCCCGATCAACGCAGCCCAGATCAGCCGCATAAAGTCAATGGCCATCACCGCCGTGGTATCGGCAAGCGATAATGCCCGGGCCATCCCCAAATGTCCCAGCGTACCGAGCACTCCCATAATCAACAGCAGTAAAATCTGATCTACATCCGGCCAGGACCAAAAATACAGGGCGGCGGGCAATGACATAGCCGTAAGCAGTATGGACATCCACGCCACAATACTGGTGGCTGAATCCGTTCGGGTAAGAAACTTGACCAGCGTCACCGATATTCCCCAGAACACACATGACACCAGAATCAACAACATGTATGGATTGAAGTTTTCGGTATTGGGCTGCAATACAATAAAAACACCGATGAATCCACCGACAATAGCGCTCCACCGACGCAGCCGCAAGGTCTCCCGTAAAAAAACAAAAGCACAAATAGCAGCAAAAATCGCAGCCGTAAAACTCAATGCAGTGGCTTCTGCGGTGGGTACTCGGGCAAGGCCGTAGAACCAAGTCAACATGGCAGAAATTCCGCAGGCGCCGCGCGCCATCATCAACCGCAGGTGAGCAGTGTGTAACACCGTCAGGCCGGCACGCAGCACCAGCGGCATAATCGCAACCAGGCCAAACAGGCTGCGGTAGAAAGCGATTACGAAAGGATGCAAATCATTGCCCAGAAACCGGACCATGCCGTGCATACAGGCGATCACCATGGTGGACAGAAACATGATCAGCAAACCTTTGGTTGAATCGCGCATGTCAAACTTCGCAATTCACCGCCGCGCTTCCTGCCGCAAGTGAAAATAACTGGCGGCGAAGATCACGCTGGCGCCGAGCAAAACCAGACTGTCCACAGATTCCTGATAGAACAGATAGCCAATTAAAAACGTGGCTGGCAATCGCAGATAATCCAGCGGCAGAATGACCGCCGTATCCGCAAGAGAAAGCGCCTTGGTCAAGCCAAGATGCGCCAGCAGCCCACAAACCCCGATCTCGCATATCCAGAAGTAATCCATCCCCGCTGGCCACACCCAGCTATAGAGTGTGGGCACAATTCCCATCAGAAACTGTAAGGCGGACATGTAAACCAGTATGGTCCATGCCGAATCTGTTTGAGTCAATTTTTTCGTAGCAAACGAAGTCAGCGCAAAACCGATGGTGGCTGCAAATACCACCAGCGTACCCCATTGCAGTTCCTGAAAACCCGGCCGCACAATAATACAAACCCCGGCCATTCCCGCCGCCAGTGCGCCGACGCGGGAAGCGGTCAGCTTTTCATGTAAAAACACACACGCCAGCAACACAATCCAGATTGGCGTGGTGAATTCGATGGCAATCACCTCGGCCAACGGCAATAAAATCACACCCACTGCCCAGCAGTACTGGCCTGTGAAATGACAAATATTGCGGGTAACGTGGAGGGGAAAACGGGTAGTGGGTAATACCGGGCGGTCAAAGTATCTGGAGAGCAGCAGCAAAACGCCGAATGCGACCACACTTCTGAGGGTCAACATCTCGAACACCGACATATTGGCAGACAATTGCCGGACACCCACCATCAACCCAAGGAATGCGGCGGTTCCCAGCAGCATCCACAGCGCGGCGGCGACCAGATCTGTTCTCCGGGATGTTGGCATTGGTAACGCAGCATGAACTCGGCGGGAAAGTCGCCGACCATACAGGAAAATCCCGCCTAAAAGCAGATTTGACCCGCATAATGCACCCGACAAACCGGCGAAATCCAGGCAACAATTCGCGGCATATTCACTTTTATTCCACCCGTATTAGCCTGCAACGCTACTGGCCGCGAACCCAATACAAGGCTCTCGCCACTGCCGGGATGGAAATCTACAATATGCCTTGCAGCCTCGGGCAAACGCCGCCGTGCCAAAAGCAACCTGCCCGATCAACCGCAATAACGCTATAGATCAACGCGGCCGGCATGAAATGCGCTTCGTCAGGCGCTCACAGAATACTGTCATGGCGCGACCCGGCAAATCCTTTTTCCCAATCCCCAATCTATGGCATTGCGCTTTTGCGCGTACCCGCTATGTATGTGTTTGGCCATGCAATCAACCCTGACTCCAACACCACGATATTGCGCTGCTGTGAATACCCGCCATGCAAGTGTTTGTGCCCATAACCGGCCTCAGCCCTGCGGCTTGCTGGCTGGTTTTTTCTTGGGTTGGTAGGCTGTGAGCCCACCGTTTGCATGTTTTTTAGTCTGAAAATGCACAGTCAAACTACCAACAAGTTGCGACAATTTGGTCGCGCCATACGTCCTTGGATCAAAGTCCGGCCAGGTTCTTTTCAGGAAACCTCCCACCGTTCCAATGTCCGCCCAACCATCATCACCATGGAATTGCTGCCAGCCCTTGTGAAGCAAGGACACGATTTCTTTTGTCGAGTCCCTGGCGACAGGTTTATTTTCCCTGGGCTTTTCCTTAGGCTTTTCACTGGATTTTTTGCCCGGCGCAACGGCACTCTCTATCGCTAGCCCACTGTTATCCGGTTTCTGCTCATCCTCCACGTCGCCCAGATTCTCAATATAAATAAATTCGCTGCAGGCGTTAATAAATAAAACCGGCGTCTTTTTTTCGCCTATACCGAATACGCGCTTTTCTGATTCCCGGAGGCGTGAGGCCAGCCGGGTGAAGTCGCTGTCGCTGGAGACCAGCGCAAAGGCATCAAACCTGTGGCTATAAAGCAAATCCATGGCCTCGATGATCATCAATATATCGGTTGAGTTTTTGCCGGATGGGGTCTATAGCCAGTTCGTTCAGTGGGATTTGCCAGTTTTTAAGACTTTCATTGGAAAAGTCGCCATAGGCCCGCTTTACCACGACCTGCCCCTTTGCGGATATTTCCTCAAGAATCAATTTGAGTTTTTTACCCGACGTATTATCCGCATCGATTAAAACCGCAATTTTCTCATCATCTTTTTTCTCATCAGGCCTTTGCATAGTATTCTCTCTTTAAAAGTGTCTGTAAGTATCGGTTCACAGGTTACACACGCGCCCATCCGAATTTCCACACCCCTTCCCGCACCAAATCGTCCATTACCTCCACAATAGACGCGCGCAATACCGACACCAGCGTATCAATTTGCCCACGGCTGAGAATCAACGGCGGCGACAGCACGTTGAGATGGGCGATGGGCCGAACCAGAACGCCGCGCTTTTGCGCCGCATCGGCAATCCGGCTGCCTATCTGAATTTCTGCGGGGAACAGTTCTTTGGTGGCCTTGTTTGCCACGTTTTCCACGCACATCATGAAATGGCTGCCGCGCACGTCGCCGACTATATCCAGGTCGCTTAGGGTGGCCAGTTGCTGTTCAAGATACGGGCCGACCGTGCGCACGTGGCCGCATAAATCTTCGCGTTCCATGATTTCGATATTTTTCAGCGCAGCGGCGCAGCACACCGGATGCCCGGAATAGGTAAACCCGTGGGTCAGCATGGCGCCGTCGGCCTGGGGTACGCTGATCACGTCATAAAACCGGTCGGACAGAATGGTCACGGACAACGGCGCATAGGCCGAGGACAGGCCCTTGGCGCTGGTGATGATATCGGGGATCATGCCGAATACGTCTTCTGAAGCAAAGAAGTGACCCAGACGCCCGAACGCGGTTACCACTTCGTCAGCAATGTACAGGACTTCGTATTTACGGCAAATCCGGTGCATCCTGGCGTGATATCCCGGCGGCGCCATGATTACGCCGCCTGCGCCCATTATGGGTTCTGCGATAAACGCGGCCACGTTTTCGGCACCGAGTTCATTTATTTTGCGCTCCAATTCCTGCACCAGTTGATCACAAAATTGCGCTAACGACAGGCCCTCCGGGCGGCGGTAGGTATCGGGTGCGGAAATACGGTGAATCAGCCCATCCTCAATAATATCGAAGCCCTGATGATCGAAATCAATGCCGGTTAATGACATGGTCAGATAGGTGCTGCCGTGATAACCGTCGTGGCGAGTGATAATTTTTTTCCTGGATTTTTTGCCGAGACGATTGAAATAAAAATGAACCATGCGAATCGCCGTGTCATTCGCCATAGACCCGCCAGTGCCGAACTGGATATGGTTAAGTCCGTTCGGTGCCAGGCAGGCCAGCTTGTGGGACAGCTCTGCCGCCGGAACCGAAGTATGGTGACCAAACGATGAGTAGTACACCATCTTCTCGGCCTGCTCGGCCATGGCCTGGGCGATTTCCCTGCGGCCGTAGCCGACGTTGACGCACCACAAGCCGCCGATGCCATCGAGATAGGTATTGCCCTGGGCATCGGTAACGCTGGCACCGTCGGCACCCGTCAAAATTAACGATCCTTTTTCTTTAAAAGTAGAAAAATCGGTCCACGGATGGACATGATGATTTTTATCCTTGTTCCAGATTTCCAGGGCGTCCTGCCGTTGATTACTGCGCTGTTGATTGATATCGATCATGGAAAAACCTCTATAAATATTCAGATTATGATTTTGCCGGCCCAGTATAAATATTATCCGAAAGCCCGGCTGCATGTTTTACAAAGTCCAGTGGCCCGTCCCAGCCAAAGCTGCGATAAACCGCCGCCAGATGCGCAAATGGCGGCGACTGGGCAAACAGATGAAAAGTCAGACGGTGACCGGCATAACCCGAATTCAACAGGTCCCGGGCAAAGGCCAGTAATTTACGGCGATCATCCGCCATCCAGCGCTGGTTAATGGTGTAATACTTGTTGAGCCATTTGCCGGTTTCTGCTCCCTGGAAGGAATCCACATCCGGCGTAATACAAATTTGCCCGCCGCATAATTCCCGGGCGATGTGCATCATTGCCGGCAAATTCGCGACGGCATGCACCCGACCGGTCATCAGCAGGGACTGGTTTGGCATAAGGAAACCGCCCGGACTGGTTTCGCCAGTGGCGATGGCCGCGGTCAAATGGGCATTGATGCCCTCACGATAGACTGCAAGCTGTGCCAGTTTCTCCTGTACGGCAGGCTGTTTTTCCAACCCGGTCTGTTTCACATTCCACAGCGCCGCACCCATCATCATATCCGCATACGTGATCAGGCGCTGCACAAAAGGCAGGGCGGAGTATCGGTGCAGGGTGGTGCGAATGAAGGCCGCGGCCCGGGTATGCTGGTAGAACAATACATCTTCCCAGGGGATCAATACATCGTCGAGGATGAGGATGGTATCGACTTCATCGAACCTGTTCGACAATGGATAATCCTGCTCGGTGCCATCCTGCTGAAAACCGGACCGGCAGATATGCCTGACCCCTTTTGCGTTCATATTGACGATACATCCCAAGGCGTAGTCGGAAATAGACGCATCGCCCCAGTTGGCAATAGTCGGCTTCAAAAATGCCTGATTCGAGTACGACGCTGCGGTCTCGTATTTCGCACCGCGGATTATAATGCCCTGGTCAGTTTCCTTTACCACATGGGTTAGCATATCCGGGTCCTGCTCCTGCGGTCGCAGTGAGCGGTCGCCCTTGGGGTCGGTGTTAGCGGAAACATGAAACGGATCGTTTTCTACCGCAAGCCGGATATGCCGGTTAATATTTTCGGCAAACCGCGGATCAATTTCGTTCAGAATGTCCGCGCCATCCGCAAGGGACCACATTTCCCCCACGGTTTCATCCCCTACCCTGGTCACCACACCGCCGATGTCCTGCATGACGGTATCAACCGCCCGGCGCTTGGCCTGCCAGTGCGCCTGTTCCAGGGGGATTTGATTGCCGACGGCAAAACGTTCGCCGTCCTGCTCAAAGGTCATGATCTCCCGGGTATCAGGCTGATGCTGCAGGTCGTAGATGCGCGCCCGGATATCGATCAATGGTTTGAACTTTAGATTGACCGTGACATCCTCCACCCGCTTGCCATCCATATAAACCTCTCTGCCGTCGCGCAGAGATTCCCGATATTGTTCGCCAGTTCTAATCATCGCAGCAATCCTGATTGAGTGAGTTCGCCTGATTTTGTTCGATTTGCCGGCTCCGCGTAAATTACTATTTTCAGGAACACTGGTTGCAAAAAACCGAACCAGAATTCATATTCTTAAAATCCAATTCCACTACGCTGACAAGGGCGTACGCCAGGCCGACAGCCAGGCATTAGAATACGCTATTCACAACACCCTAACATTAAAAAAACCAGTGACGAGGTATTGCCATGCTAACCGTATACAGCCCGGATCATATTTTACGTAATGCAAAAACCGAATTATACGGCGGTGAGCTGGTCGCACCATTTGAATGCCCGCAAAGGGCGCAATATATACTTGATCATATTAATCAGGCCGGGCTCGGCAAAGTTATTGCCCCGGAAGATTTCAGTATTGAACCGGTTCACCGGATTCATGACGCCAGGTTTATCGAATTTATGCAAACCGCCTGGGCACAATGGAAAGCCGAAGGATTCAAGGGCGAAGCCATTCCCACCTGCACCCCAGCGCGCGGCATGCGCCAGCGCCTGCCAAAGCATATCGATGGCAAACTGGGCTATTACGCGATGGCCATGGAAACTTCAATCAGCGCCGGCACCTGGGCCGCAGCCCGGGCCAGCGTCAATGTAGCGCTCACCGCCCAGGCGCAGCTTAACCGGGGCAAAGATGCTGTTTTTGCCCTGTGTCGCCCCCCGGGTCATCATGCCGCACGGGATTTATACGGCGGCTACTGTTTTATCAATAATGCCGCGGTGAGTGCCCAGGCGTGTATTGATCAGGGTGCCGCACGGGTAGCTATACTTGATGTGGATTTTCATCATGGCAACGGCACCCAGTCCATTTTTTACCATCGGGATGATGTCCTGTTCACCTCCATACACGGGCACCCTGAAGATGCCTTTCCCCATTTTCTCGGCTATGCAGACGAAACCGGCGGGGAAAATGGGGACGGGTTTAATCATAATTATCCGCTTCGTCCCGGCACACCCTATGACCTGTGGAGCGAAGCGCTGCGGGATGGCTGCAACCGGATCAGGGCATTCGCCCCGGACGCGCTGGTGGTCTCATTGGGGGTTGATACCTTTGAAAGCGATCCGATTTCATTTTTCAAGTTGAAAAGCGATGACTTCAAGCGCTATGGCGCGGTGATTGCTGAATTGAATTTGCCCACGCTGTTTGTCATGGAAGGCGGCTATGCCGTGGAGGAAATCGGGATGAATACGGCAAACGTTCTGACCGGGTTCGAGGGCAGATAATAATTATGGCGGCCTGTGACCGTCCCGGGAGTGTAGACCAGGCCAAGCTGCTCCGAGATCACTTCAGCGCTCACTTCTGCGTTTACGGCGCGGGCGTGGATTTACACGTTCAGGGCAGCCGGCCGGCCGACAACAAGCGGCGCCAATTTGGCAATATGATTCTCAGTCGATATCTCATTGAATTCAGCCGCCACCATCTGCTGCCCAAGCGCGGCAGCATTGGGCCATTGAGTATCCAGTGCTCGGCGCTCGAAGCGACCATACGGGTTCACCATCAACTCCTGCGAATTTATTCTGTTCGTCTCATCCACCTTTGCGCCGAAACCCGCCTGCCTCAACATGAGATTTGCTGCGCGTTGACGCATCAACCCTGCATCAGGACCATCCCGTAGAAGGCGATATGCGGGGGAAGGAATGGCCGGACTGCTCGGCAAACTAGCAGGCGGCCACAGATTCTGTGATTTTCGGTGATTTCAATTTTCAACCCGATTCCAGGGCATACAACCTTGTGGTTGACCCGACGAGCGATTACAGCGGACATATCACCAGCAATTGCGGGTATGTGGATGCCTGGTGTCAATGCGGCCATGATAAATTCCTTGGGGTTGCCTGCGATGTTAATGGCGTACCCGCCCGGCTGGATTATTGTTTCGTGAGCTGCACACTTCATCATAAAGTGCAAAAATGCACCATAGATACGGCGGCGGTCGGTTCGGATCATTTTTCCGTATGGCTGGAATTGTCGTTGTAGCCAAATATTCCGGCAGCCCCGGGGCAGGCCTGAACAGGTCGTGTTTTTTCATTATTTTTTGTTGCAACGCAATCAAACTGGATATAATTTCGTCAGGCGCTCCATCACATTCAAACTATCAAACGGGGATTCCGTACAATGAACAAAACCAACCAATGGGTATCAGGACAGCTATCTGCGATGGTCGGAGTCATCGCCCTGGCATCCGCTTCGGCCGCTTTCGGGGCAGGCTTTCAAATCAGTGAAACTTCCGTGTCTGGACTCGGCCGCGCCTTTGCCGGCCTGGGGGTGAGCGGCGACTCGATTTCTGAAATGTTCACCAATCCAGGCAGTCTGGCGCTGCGCGAAGGGACCGAGCTGGAATTCGGTATTCATGCCATTGCCACTTCCGCTGATTTTAAAAATAAGGGATCAACACCACCACTCACCGGACCCAACTCCGACGGCGGCGAAAACGCCCTGGTGCCGAACCTGTATCTGGCCGGCGATATAAACCAGCGGATGCGCTATGGTGTGGGTATCACCGCGCCATTTGGACTGGCTACCGAATACGACTCCAACTGGGTTGGCCGTTACGCCGCGATACGTTCGGAATTAAAAACCGTGGATATTAATCCGGCCATTAGTTATCGCCTCGACAACGGCGTCATCCTGGGCGCTGGCGTCAGCATGATCAAGGCGGAAGCGGAACTTACCCAGGCATTACAGCCACCCGACGACCCTCGTGTCACGCTCAAGGGCGATGACACCGGCATGGCATGGAACGTGGGCGTCGTTCGCGAAAACGAAAAAAGCCGAATCGGTCTGGGATACCGCTCCCATGCCAATCTGGAGCTTGAAGGTGATTTTTCCACCGCCCCCAATCTTGGTTTAAATGGCCCGGCCAGGGCCAGTATTCAACTGCCCAAAACCGCGTATCTCTCCGGTTCGTGGGAAATGACTCCGAAAATCGACCTGTCAGCCAGTATAAGGTGGACCGACTGGAGTTCCTTTCAGGAACTTCGCATTATTCGTGCCAATGGCACACCAATCTCTGCCACCACCCATAACTGGAAATCCACTACCACTACCAGCATCGGTATTGATTATCGAAAAAGCGAGACAGTTACCTACCGCGGCGGTCTGGCCATTGATGAATCGCCGGTCAGCGATGAATTTCGCACGGCGCGCATTCCCGATGCGGACCGAATCTGGTTGACTTTTGGCGCGAGTGTGAACGTATCCGAACGAACACGACTGGATATTGGCTATGCCCATATTTTTGCTGACTCCGCGACTTTGTCGGAAAAAACCCTGGGCGGTGCCGCGACATTGCAAGGAGAATACACCGATGCGGATGCGGATATTCTCAGTGTGGCGGTGGCCTTTAAATGGGGTGCGAAACAATAATCAACCCGGCCCCGGAAAACCCGGCGGTGCGGGTCGAATCGCTGATGGGGTGCCGTCAATCTGGCGGGCTGGCCCACCAAAATCCGGAAATTATTTCTGCAAATGCGCGGCGGGCCGGGGTCCGCGATTTTGAGATAGTTATATTTGCATAGAACCTGACTGACATACGGCGGCGGGGCTGTAGCTCTGTTGGTTAGAGCGCACCCCCGATAAGGGTGAGGTCGGAAGTTCAAATCTTCCCAGCCCCACCAGATGTCGCTTGTGCTGTTAATCGGGTTTTCGCTGGATAAATTTACGCACATTGATTTTTGGAAAACGCCGCAATCAAAATGCAAAACTCAGGCAACCTGTGTGCCCTGTTATCGCTGGGTTACCAACTACATTGTAATTCCAGGCGGGCGTTAAATGCCAGATGGCGGTGCAAGTAGCACGCCGCGGTGAATACGTTCCCGGGCCTTGTACACACCGCCCGTCACACCATGGGAGTGGGCTGTACCAGAAGTGGGTAGACTAACCCCGGATCTTCAGAGATGGGGAGGTCGCTTACCACGGTATGGTTCATGACTGAGGTGAAGTCGTAACAAGGTAGCCCTAGGGGAACCTGGGGCTGGATCACCTCCTTAAAACCAAATTAGAGATTCCGTCTCGAAGCGCCCACACAATCTGCCTGGCTTTTAATCAACCGACGGTGATTTCACCGTCAGTTTTTTTATTGTGCTTTTTTTGGTTATGGCAACGCCAAATCCACTATAATTCACCACAATCCAATCGTGAGAATTCTGTCATAAATACCACCATCGCCGTGCAACACACGCACGATTTGGAAAGTGGCAAAGTCTAACCCTGCACTTCTTTCGGGAAACTCAATGAGTTTCGATCCCCCGGCCAAGTTCATCAACCTAATTAATGCTTGCTTGATGCCTTGTGACCTCCGTCCATGTACATTCGAGATGTTTCCACCTGACCCACATAATATTGCACCGCCACGAATCTCCGCCTGGCGGCCCGGGCAATACCCGGGTTGAGGAGCTATGCCGTGACGACGCCCCCGGCAGTAATTGAATGCCGCAATCTCTGGAAGATTTTTGGCAAACAATCCGATTTGGCAAAGCAGGCTATCTTGCAGGAGAACCTCGGCAAGCTGGATGTTCGAGACCGGTTTGATTGCGTGGTTGGAGTGGTGGATGCGTCATTCACGGTCAATGAAGGCGAAATATTCTGCATCATGGGCTTGTCCGGATCGGGCAAATCCACGTTGGTGCGCCACATCAACCGGCTGATAGAGCCGACCTCAGGACAAATTTTTATCGAGGGACAGGATGTCAATGCGTTTAACAAGCGGCAGTTGCGCGAACTCCGGTCGTCCAAGATCGGCATGGTATTCCAAAACATGGCACTGATGCCGCACCGCACGGTGCTGGACAATGTCGCTTTCGCCCTGGAAGTGCGCGGCATTGGCAGGAGCGAGCGCTACCGGGTTGCCCGCGAGGCACTTTTGGCGGTGGAACTGGAAGGGTGGGATGAAAGATACCCGGACGAACTTTCGGGCGGCATGCAGCAGCGCGTCGGATTGTCGCGCGCCATCGTCGCCGACCCGCATATCCTGTTGATGGACGAGCCGTTCTCTGCGCTTGACCCGCTGATTCGGCGGCAGTTGCAGGATCAGTTTGTGGAACTTGCCAGGGAAATGAAAAAGACCACGCTGTTCATCACCCACGACCTGGATGAAGCCATCCGCATCGGCGACCGCATTGCCATTATGAAAGACGGTGGTCTGGTGCAAATCGGTACGCCGGAGGAAATCGTGACCAACCCGGTCGACGAGTATGTCGCCGATTTCGTATCGGGCATATCCAATCTGCATTTGGTCTCGGCAGTACGCGTAATGGAAAGCATTGAACGTTATGAAGCCAGTCATGGCAACCTGGATCAAACCCACTGCCTGCGCGCGGCACCACAGGACAATCTGAACCGGCTGACGGAACTTTCCATGGAGTCGGATCACGCTATTTTGATTGAGCAAGATGGTAGAGCGGTGGGCGTTGTCTCCAAGCGAGCGCTGTTGCGGGGCATCCAGGGCCACTGGAATGACGATGGACAATCTGTCTGACGGACGGGTTAAACCGAGTTCGAACCAATGAGCGAATTCTTGAATCCATTCAGTATCGTCGACCTGGGAATAGGCGACTGGGCGGACGGCGTGAAAAAATGGGCAATCAACAACCGCGAGTCAGTGCAACCGTTGCGGGAGGTTGTCAATGACTTGATTGTCGCCATCGAGTCGGCGTTGCAGACAACGCCGCAGTTGGTGATGCTGCTGATCCTGACCCTGATCGCCTGGCAAGCCGCCGGACGCCGCGTGGCGTTTATCGTTTTGGTTTGCTTGGTCGGGCTGGGCTTGCTGGACCCGCGTGCCTGGGGGCTAGCGATGACTACCCTGGCTATCGTCGGTGCTGCGGTGGTGATCTGCATTTTGATTGGTTTGCCGCTCGGCGTCATCGCTGGCAAGAGCGACAAGTTCTATGCCGTAATTCGCCCCATCCTGGACTTGATGCAGACCATCCCGGCATTCGTGTACTTGGTGCCGGTGGTCATGCTGATTGGCATCGGCAACGTGTCGGGCGTGATCGTGACGGTGGTGTTCGCCCTGCCACCGTTGATTCGGCTGACTGCACTTGGAATACGGCAGGTCAACCAGAGCGTGGTGGAAGCCGCCACGGCGTTCGGCGCCAGCCCGGCGCAGACGCTGATCAAAGTGGAGTTGCCCCTGTCTCTACCGTCCATCATGGCTGGTGTCAATCAAACCATCATGATGTCGCTTTCCGTGGTGGTCATCGCATCGTTGATTTCGGTCAAGGGGCTTGGCAACGAAGTGCTTCGCGCGATGGGGAGGCTGGACGCCGGCAAGGCGATTGTCGGCGGCGTGGGCATTGTCATTCTCGCCGTTGTGCTGGATCGGATTTCCCAGGGATTCGGGCAGTCAGACCGGGAACGCGGACACCGGCGCTGGTGGCAGCAAGGTCCGGTGGGATTTATGCTACGATGCGCTCGCAAACTCTTGGCGAAGGTTTCGCTCCCACCGACCGGCGGGGCGAATCCGAAGCCATGAAGTCATCGTGAAGCAGTTATTTCATATAGATATATATGGGATTTATGCTAGGATGCGCTTGTAAACTCTTGGCGAAGGTTTCGCTCCCACCGACTGGCGGGGCGAATCCGAAGTCATGGAGTCATCGTGAAGCAGTCATTTCATATAGACATATATATGGCATGACGGCATTTTCAACCCAAGTCAATTAGAGGCTACAATGATTGCAAAATACTTAAAAAGTGCTCTGGCGGCACTGTTGCTGTTGTCAACCAATGCGTTGGCGGTCGACCTTCCCGGCAAGGGCATCACCGTTCGCCCGGTGGAAGGCACCAATCTGGAAGAGAAGTTTCAGCACCAGATTTTATACAGGGCGCTGGAAGCACTTGGCTACACAGTGGCCGATCCTGATGAAGTTAACTATCAAACCATCCACCTCGCCCTGGGCACTGGCGACGGGGATTTCACCGCGGTGCATTGGGACCCGCTACACTTGGCATTCTATGAAGAATCCGGCGGCGCGGCCAAAATGACCAAGGTTGGCGACTACATCCCCGGCGCGTTGCAAGGATATCTGGTGGACAAGGCATCCTTTGACGCCGGCGTCACAAATCTCGGCGACCTGAAGAAGCCGTCGGTCGCAAAGCGCTTTGACGCCGATGGCAACGGAACCGCGGACCTGGCTGGTTGCCCACCGGGCTGGGGATGCGAGCGGGTCATTGAGCATCAGTTGACCGAATATGGCTTGCGCAACACCGTCACGCACAATCAGGGGGAATACAACGCCGTCATCGCCGACACCATTGCTCGCCTGGAATCCGGAAAATCAGTGGTTTACTACACATGGACTCCGTATTGGGTCTCCGGCGTGCTGGTGCCGGGAGAAAATGTCGAGTGGATTGAAGTGCCGTATAGTTCCCTGCCGGACAACCGCACCGACAACACGACTTTCCAGGGCAAGAATCTGGGTTTCGCGGTCAACAGCTTGCGTGTGGTGGTGAATAATAAATTCCTGCGCGCCAATCCGGCGGCGGCGAAGTTGTTTGAAGTCGCGACCATTGACATCAACGATGTATCCGCACAGAACAGTACTATGCGCAACGGCGAGGATTCATTGAAAGACATCGCCCGCCATGTGGACGACTGGGTCCGGAACAACCAAGGGAAGTTCAACGACTGGCTTGTGGCCGCGCGCACCGCAGGTTGATGTTACGATTTCCCAGCGCATTCCGTATGGGATGCGCTGGGCGTCGTTTTGGGTATCCCCCGATACTTGACGAAACAAAGTCGGCACATTTGCGGAAATATCGATTTAAGTCGCTACGGGAAAAACTACGTGAGTTTGATGTGGCTGGCGTTGTGTTGTTTGACCCGGTCAATATCCGCTCGCTAAGCCACTGGCGCACGCAACATGCAAGTATGGACGCTGCACAATCCCTCCCGATACGCCTTCGTGGCGGCTGACGGGCCAGTGATTTTATTTGACTTTCACGGCGCCCGGAATTTGGCGGAAGGGCTGGAGACATTAGATGAGTTTCACGATACCGCCTGTTGGTTTTATTTCACCAACGGCCCCCTGGGGCGAGGGAATGGCGAAGCGCTGGGCCGATGAAATTACCGGATTGGTCAAACAACACGGTGCCGACAACCGGCGTCTGGCGGCCGACCGCATTGACCCCGCTGGAGTCGCCGCTCTTGCGGAATTGGGCGTCTCCACCGGCGAGGGGCAGAACATCATGGAGCAAGCGCGAACCATCAAGTCACCGCTGGAAGTGGATGTCATGCACGAGTCGGTGCGGGTTTGCGAGACAGGTATGGAGCGGATGCGGCGGATGCTCAAGCCGGGGATTACAGAAAACCAACTGTGGTCGCACTTGCATCAAGCGAATATTGAAAACGGCGGCGAATGGATAGAGACGCGCCTTTTGTCTTTTGGACCAAGGACCAACCCGTGGTTCAATGAAGCCGGCGACCGGGCGATTGAAGACGGGGATAGCGTCAGTTTCGACACCGACTTGATCGGACCCAATGGATATTGCGCGGATATTTCGTGCTCCTGGCTGTGCGGGGAAAAGAAGCCGTCGGGAGCAGTGCCGCCTGTATGAATATGCTTAGGGCGCCATAGAAAAACACATTGAGCGGCTGAAGCCGGGGCTGACATTCCGGGAGTTTTCATATGCTGGCGGCGCGTTGCCCGAAAAAATGTTCGCCAACCGTTATCCCTGCCTGCTCCACGGCGTTGGCATGTGCGATGAATATCCATTTATTACATACTCCGAGGATTTTGAGGAAGTCGGATACGATGGCATCTTTGTGGCCAGCATGGTCATTTGTGTGGAAGCATACGGTGGCGAAGAAGGCGGCCGCGAAGGCATCAAATTGGAAGAACAGGTGCTCATCACCGACACCGGCGTAGAATGCTTGTCGTCGTATCCTTTTGAAACCGAATTTTTGTAATATGCACCCTGGAGAATGTACGACACACCGCAACCGCGACACTGGTGAAAACGCAATGAGTAGTTTCAAAGGCATATTCGCCGCGATGTGTACACCGTTTGACGACAGCGGCGAGCATATCAATGAGGACCGCTATCTCGAGCATATTGATGAATTGATTGATGCCGGACTGCACGGCCTGGTGTTGTGTTCGGGCACCGGCGAGTATGCCTACTTGCGCGATGCGGAAAAGCGACGGCTGATCGAGTTGGGCGCGCGGCATGTCGACGGCCGCGTCCCCACCATCGCACAGACCACCGCCCTCAGCACCGCCGAGTGCATTGAAAAATCGCGCCAGGCGGAAGGCGCCGGTGTTTCGGCACTGATGGTCATGCCGCCGTTTTTGGAAGCCCCGAATGAGCGCGGCGTCCTCTATCATTACCAGGCCATTGCCAAAGCCGTCAGCATTCCGGTCGTGATGTACAATGTGCCGGAGCAATCCTGCGTCACCATCACCCCCGAGTTGTATTGCAAACTGATTGCCACCCAAAACCTCGACTACATCAAAGACAGTTCGGGTGATTTTATCGCGCTACAGAAACTGATCGCCGTGGGCGGCGGGGTGATGTCGGGCATTGATGCCTTTGCACCGTACAGCATAATGGCGGGATGCCCGGCCATGATTTGGGGGGCGGCCAATTTCATGCCGCGCGAATGCGCCGAGTTATACAATCTTATTGCGGCCGGCGAAACCAGCGCGGCGCTGACGTTATGGGAAACCATGAAAGCCATATCATTATGGCTGGGCGGTAATCCGTTCGATGTGGATTACCTGACCGGCGTCAAAGCCGCAGCACGCATCTCAGGCCGCGACCTCGGCCCGCCGCGCAAGCCGCTGCCGCCGGTACCGGCGGCAGCACGCCACGCCATTCGCATGGGAATGGCGAAGTTGCCCTACAGCACGGTCAACACCAACCGACTGGTCTGGCGCGATTGGGAAGAAGAGCGCGACTGGCTGGTACAGTCCTATGTGAAAAAGTAATCGGGGAAAAACATGACAAATCAAAACACCGCAAACGCGGCGAACACAGCGTTAAAATTTTCCACACACTGCGTCATCGGCGGCCGTCCGTTGCCAGCGCAAAGCGGCGAGACTTTTCCGACGATCAATCCGTCCACCGGTCGGGTATTGGCCCAGGTGGCCAAAGGCGAGGCCGGCGATGTGGATGCCGCAGTGGCAGCGGCGCGCAAGGCGTTTGGTGACGGGCCCTGGCCGCGCTTTTCGCCGTCGCAGCGCAAAAACCACATGCAGCGCTTTGCTACATTGGTCGAAGCGAATATTGACGAGTTGGCACAACTGGAAGTGCTGGAGGCGGGCAAACCGGTCAGCGACTGCATCGGCATAGACCTACCAGAGACGGTAGCCACGTTGCGCTGGCATGCCGAAGCCGCCGACAAAATTTACGATCAAGTGTCGCCGTCCGGTCCGCGGGTGGTGTCGCTGATCGTGCGCGAGCCGGTGGGCGTCGTCGGCGTGATTTTGCCGTGGAACTTTCCGTTGATGATGGCGGCCTGGAAACTGGGGCCGATTCTCGCCGCTGGCAACACTGTCATACTCAAACCGGCCGAGCAAACTTCGCTGTCAACCATCCGACTCGCCGAGTTGGCGGCGGAGGCGGGCATTCCCGACGGCGTGGTGAATGTGGTGCCGGGGTTTGGCGAAACCGCCGGTCAGGCGATTGGTCGCCACCATGGCGTTGATTGCGTGGGCTTCACCGGCTCTACCGACACTGGTCGCCTGTTTCTGAAATACGCCGCCGAATCCAACCTCAAGCGCGTATTGCTTGAATGCGGCGGAAAAAATCCGATGGTGGTGATGCCGGACGCGCAAGATTTGGACACCGTGGCGCAGCATGCGGTGAATAGCATTTTTTGGAACATGGGCGAAAACTGTTCGTCTAACTCCCGCCTGCTCGCGCACTTGTCGGTCAAGAATGAGTTGCTCGGACTGATCGTTGAAAAAACCCACGATTGGGTGGTCGGGGACCCGCTGGACACGGCCACACGCGTGGGTCCGATGATCGAAGAAGCGCACATGAATAAAGTGCTCGAACACATTCAGTCGGCAAAATCAGACGGCGCCGAGTTGGTGGCCGGCGGCAATCGTGTGCGCGTTGACAGCGGCGGGTTTTTTATCGAACCGACCGTGTTTGACAAAGTAACACCCGATATGCGCCTGGCGCGCGAAGAAGTATTCGGCCCGGTGCTGGCAGTCTCCACCTTCGAGACGCCGGAGCAGGGCATTACGCTGGCGAATGACACCGAGTATGGCTTGGCCGCCTCGGTGTTCACCGCAAGCAACAAAACCGCCCACAATGCGGCGCGCGCCATTCGCGCTGGCACTGTGACGGTTAATTGCTATGGCGAAGGTGATGCTACAACGCCGTTCGGCGGCTATAAATTATCCGGCTTTGGCGGGCGCGATAAATCATTGACGGCGCACGATCAGTATTGCGAGTTAAAAACCATCTGGATGGACTTGTCCTAGCCGAGCCGGGGAAAATGCCAATAAAACTCACTGTCCTTCCCGACAACGACAACAACAACGGCTGGCTACGAATGCTCCCGGAGTTGCCGCCGGCCACCGTGTTGTCCGGCGAGCACACGTACGACTATGCGGTGGTCGGTGCCGGCTTCACCGGGCTGGCCGCCGCCCGGCGCCTGGCCGAGCTACAACCGGACGCGCGCATTGCACTGATCGATGGCGGCCGTATCGGCAATAACGCCGCCGGACGTAGCTCCGGTTTCGCCATTGACCAGGCGCACAACATTCGCACAAGAAATTTCGCCGATGAAATCGAACATGAGAAAGAGCAAATTCGCCTGAACCAGTCGGGGCAGGATGCGTTGCGCCAAGCCGTCACTGAAAATAAAATTGATTGCGACTGGCGGGAACAGGGGAAAATTCATGGCGCCTCGACCCGACATGGAGAAGGTTTGTTGCGCCAGTTCGCGTCCAATCTCGATGCGCTTGGCGGAGCGCATGAATTTTACAGCGCGGAAAAAATGAAAGACATCACCGGGCTGTTGTTCTACCGTGAAGGCCTGTTCACCCCCGGCACGATACAACTGCAGCCCGCAGCGCTGGTCCGCGGCTTAGCAATAACACAACCGGAGAATGTGAGCGTTTTTGAGAACAGCGTAATCACCGAGGCTGTTTTTGGCCGGCAGCATACGCTTGTCAGCGAGCACGGAAGAATAAACACCAATATTCTGGTGCTGGCCAACAACAGTTTCGGCACGGCATTTGGATTTTATCAAAAGCACATTATCCCGCTGACAACCTACGCCAGCATGACGCGCACGCTCACCGCAGAAGAGACAGCAACGCTTGGCGGAGAGAATGCCTGGGGCATTGTGCCGGCGCACCCGTTCGGCTCCAGCATTCGCAGGTTGAAAGAAAACCGGATATTGATTCGCAACATCTACGCCTACACCCGCGGGCACAACCCGACCGAGCGGCAACGTTTGTGGGCGCGCAAAAAACAGAAACAATCATTTCGTAATCGTTTCCCGATGCTCAATGAAGTGGAATTGGAATACAGTTGGGGCGGCACCCTGTGTTTGTCCGACAACGGAAATCCGATTTTTGGCGAACTGGGCCCGGGTGTGTTTGCCAGTTTGTGCCACAACGGCGTGGGCATTGCGCGCGGCACAGCGTGCGGCAAATTGATTGCCGAAGAGGTTGCCGGAGAAGAATCCGAACTGCTCGGCATGATGCGCAATGCCGGCCGCCCGAACAAAACATGGCCTGCCTGGCTGCTACGCATTGGCGTGCCAATCAACTTCGCCAAACGCCGACACGCCGCCGGTTTGGAGTTGTAGCCTGCTGAAGAAAAAAGTTGCATTGGTGACCGGCGCCACATCGGGCATGGGCACCGCGACCGCCGAGTTGCTGTCCTCGCAAGGCGCGCGTGTTATGCTGTGCGGCCGTTCGCATAAACGCGCCGAAGCGGTGCAAAAGCGCATTGTTGATGCGGGCGGTGTTGCCGAAATCTGTATCGGGGACATTGCCGAGTCCGCAGTAGCCGATGATGCCGTGGCGAAAACCGTCGAGCGTTTCGGGCGCCTTGACGCACTGGTCAATGCGGCTGGGGTGATTCATCGCGGCAATGCCGAGCAGACCAGCGACGAGCAGTGGAAGAACCTGATGGCGATCAATGTTGACGGCTCTTTTTATATGTCGCGCGCCGCAGTGCGGGCCATGAAGCAGGGCGGTAGCATTGTTAATTTTGCCTCCACCTGCGGGCTTGTGGGCACCGCTGGCCTGACCGCATACTGCGTCAGCAAAGGCGCCATCGTGCAACTGACCCGCGCCATGGCATTGGACCACGCCACCGATAATATTCGCGTCAATGCAGTTTGTCCCGGTGCCGTGGATACGCCGATGCTGGTGGCCGGGCACGAGCACGCGGAGGCAAAGGATGGCACCTTTGAAAGAAACATCGTCGGCATTCCGCAGGGCAGAATTCCCGGTGCCAATGAAATCGCGCATGTCGTCGCTTTTTTATGCGATGATTTAAGTGCGCATATCACCGGCACCAACATTCCCGTGGACGGAGGCTATACCGCGCAATGAGTAAAAATCTGGAAAACAAAGTCGTTGTTGTGACCGGCGGGTCGCGGGGAATTGGTCGCGCGATTTGCGAATGTTTTTTAGAAGCCGGCGCCAACGTGGTCGCCGCCGATTTGCATGCTCCGCCTGATGTAGACGCATGGCGGCGGCACTGCGATGAAAGAATCAGTTGGATTGAAACCGATATCGCCGCGACCGCGTCGGTCAAAATGCTGGCGAAGACTGTTGACGGGCAATTCGGCGGCGTTGATGTGCTGGTTAACAACGCTGGCATCATGTTTGAAAAAAGCATCGATGAGCAAAGCGAAGACGACTGGGACTTGAT
>OY730442.1:712500-1427500 GCA_963422685.1 Arenicellales bacterium
AGAAAATGAAAAAGACCACGGTTTTCATAACCCACGATTTGGACGAAGCGGTGCGCGTGGGTGATCGCATCGCGATTATGCGCGACGGCAGAATAATTCAAGAGGACACGCCGGAGAACATCGTGATGCATCCGGCGGACGACTATGTCGCCGATTTCGTCTCTGGCATCTCAAGGTTGAAAGTCGTGCGCGCTCATACATTGATGCGAAACGTTTGCGAATTTGAAAGCCAGCACGGTACGCTTGGCCGCGAGTGTCCGCGGTTTTCCTCCGATGCACCGTTGTCCGAACTAATTAAATCGCTGGTGAAACAAGACCGTCCGCTGATTATTACCGACCGCAATGACTCTGGCAAAAAACTGGGCGTCATCACCCGCAAGGAATTGCTGCAAACGATTATTGAGGGCACCGAGAGCGAGTAGCGGCCATCGCCCGCTCAACGCATGAAAACAACGCCAAAAAACGACCCGGCGGCGGAGAGTGCCACCAACCAGGCCACCGAAGAAAGCCGCACCGAATTGCTGGTGCAGTTTGTCGCGTCCAACCCAACATACTACCGCCGCGAGTTTACCAAGATTGGCGACACCACTTCGCTGGTCTGGAGTTTTAACTGGTCCGCGGCGATGCTGGGTCCGGTCTGGTTCGGGATGCGCGGTTTGTGGAAATGGGGGCTGCCGTTTGTCATCGCCGAGACGCTGGCGCTGGTGCAGGTGATGCGCGGGTTATTCGGCGACTTGTCAGCCGCTGCCCGCGAACGCATCAGCGCGATTGAAGGAACCCTGGCGCTGCGAAACCGTCAACATGAAGCAGCCGAAGACGGCGACAAAGCCGACACCATTTTGAATTGGATCGCGGTGCTCCAAAAGGAAATAGACGGAATTGAGTTGGAAATAAAAGTAGCCGAGGAAAGCGCGATCTGGGTCGCTGCGTTCGGTTTGATTTTGCTGCTGTCGATAAAACTGGTGCAAGGCATGTTGGCAAATCGCCTGCTTGAAAAACGGTTCAGCGAATGGTTGTCGTTGCGCACGTTGAAAAGCGGACTTTCGCCTGTGAGCATTGCGCTCAGCTCGTGCTTCGTTGTGTTTGTCTATGTTGTTGGAATTTCATTCTACGGATTGAATGACCCAGCCGGTATACTGGGAAACTTTCCCACTGACCCGAAATACCGCATCATCGCGATCGATGCGATCGTAAACTTTTTCGCCTGGCTAACCGACTCCGGTGCCGGCGTTTTTTCGTTCGTCTCATATGGCATCCGCGTGTTCCTGGACCGGTTGGAAGTGCTGTTCGTGCAAACTCCATGGCCGATTGTGATAAGTTTCATCGTATTGCTAACCGGACTTACCGCCGGACTACGCAACGCCGTTTTTGCCGCGGCCGCGCTTGCGTTCATAGGCGCGTTCGGGTTTTGGGAAAAATCAATGACCACGCTGGCGTTGCTTGGTACCGCAGCCTGCATCAGTATCAGCATCGGCATTCCGCTTGGCGTGTTTTGCGCAAGACGCGAACGATTTTACGGCGTCATTCGGCCAATTATGGATTTTATGCAAACCATGCCGTCATTCGTTTTTATGATTCCGGTCATCGCATTATTCAGCGTGGGCAAACCGGCTGCGATCATCATCACCATGATATTCGGCGGCACGCCGGTGGTGCGGCTCACGGTGCTCGGCTTGCGCGGGGTGCCGGCGCAAATACGCGAAGCCGCGATCGCGTTTGGCGCATCAAACTGGTATCTGCTTACCAGAGTAGATTTGCCGCTCGCCGCGCCGTCTATTTTCGCCGGCGTAAACCAGACCATTATGCTGAGTTTGGCGATGGTGGTGGTCGCGTCTTTAATCGGCGCCAAAGGTTTGGGCGAGGATGTGTTGGAAGCGTTGCAATATGCCAATGTCGGACAGGGCATTTTGGCCGGCTTCGCGATTTTATTTTGTGCCATGATTTTGAATCGCATCATCCAGGGCCGCAACCGTTGAGTGTCCGACAGCCGGTAACTGAACTGCACTTCCGCGAGTGCGGCGATGGGTTCCCGCCGAGCAAAGTTCGCCTAATCGCGCCGTGCTTGCCCGGCTTTGGCGACAGCGCAAACTTGTCTGCGCCACAAAACATTGCCGGGTTCGCCGTGGCGCTGCTGGATTTTCTAACCGGGCGATGAATTGCCCGATTTTTCCTGCCTGGGCATTCCATGGGCGGAATGGTGGCGCAGGAAATGATGCGCAAAGCTGGGCGGCGAATCGCGGCGTTGATTCTATACGGGACCGGCGCCATCGGTTTGATCCCCGGGCGGTTTGAAACAATGCAACAATCGCGGCGGCGGGTAATCGCAACTGGCGCAACCGAAGCGGCGAGGGATTTGTCGGCAAAATGGCTCAGCGAAGGCAAAAACAGCCCACATTATCCTTTCGTCAGAAAGATTGCGCGCAAAGCGAAATTGCCCGCGCATTTAGCCGACCGGGCTGCGATGCAGGCATGGGAGGGTCGCGCGGCGCTTGCAGATATCGCATGCCTGCATTAATTATATGGGCGATGGTGATCGCTCCTACAACCGCAGCCAAACCAACCTTCTGCGCGACCAGATTCCCGCTGCCACATTAAAAATAATTGTCGGCGCGGCGCACTTGGCACACCTTGAACAGCCGCAAAAATTCGCTAACCTCGTGGGCGATTTTTTGTCCGATTATATTGGCTGAACGCGATAAGCAGACCGCCCGGGGAGGACGGCCGCAAGGCTAAAACTCAAAGGAATTGACGGGGGCCCGCACAAGCGGTGGAGCATGTGGTTTAATTCGATGCAACGCGAAACTAAAGGATTGCGAAAGATGGGGAGGACGGTTACCACGGTATGGTTCATGGCCGGGGTGAGGTCGTAACAAGGTAGCCCCAGGGGAACCTGGGGCTGGATCACCTCCTTAAAACCAAATAGAGATTCGGTTTCGGGTAGCGCCCACACAATGTACTGGATTGAACCTCTGTCGGCCCAGTCGGCTGTTAATATGGCGTCTGTCGCCAGGCAGAGGCAGCCTCGCATAGGCGCCGGGCAGTCTGGTTAATGGTACAGCGGGCGCCGTCAGGCTGCGGATTTTATCACTTCGATTATTTTCATCTGATCCGGCAAATCCAGATACGGATGTATCGGCAAACTGATCACTTCATTCGCCAACCGGTCCGACACCGGCATTGCACCGCCGACAGCGTTCCTGAAAGCGGGCTGCCGGTGCAGCGGCAAAGGGTAATATACCGCTGCAGGAATGCGGTTTTCCTGTAATTTCTGTCTGATGTGATCCCGTCTGCAAGAGCGGATGGTATATACCGACCAGGCGCTTTGCGACCCATCCGGCACCTTTGGCGTTACCACCACATCGCCCAGTTCGCGGTTATAAATATCGGCAATCGCCTGTCGTTTTGCCAGCTCGTCATTGAATACCTTTAATTTGCAGCTCAGGACGGCGGCCTGGAGAGTGTCAAGGCGCCCGGTGATTCCGATGCGCAGGTTCTGGTATTGGGAAACACCCTTGCCGTGAAATCGGATTGATTCCACAATTTCTGCAATTTCCGCATTATTGGTAAAAACCGCACCGCCGTCGCCATAGCAACCCAGCGGTTTTGCCGGAAAAAAACTGGTCGCCGAAATATCGCCAAATGAACCGGCTTTGCGGTTTTTGTATGCGGCGCCAAAACTCTGGGCGGCATCGCTTAAAACAAACAGGTGATGTTGGTCGGCGATTGCCTGAATCGCATCATAATCCGCCGGAATACCAAATAAATCCACCGGAATTATGCCTTTGAGATGTAGATTCCCCTCGCCCTTGACTTTTTGTATGGTTTTTTCCAAAGCGTTTGCGTCCATGTTGAAGGTGGACTCATCGACGTCTACAAACACGGTGGTCGCGCCGAGCAGCGCAATCACTTCCGCGGTGGCCACAAACGTAAATGGCGGCGCAATGATGCCGTCCCCGGGGCCGATGCCATACGCCATCAGCGCCATTAATAATGCGTCGGTGCCGCTGGCCGCGCTGATGACATGGTTCACCCCGCAGTACGCGGCCAACTCCTGTTCAAGCACCCCGACCTCCGGCCCCATGATAAATTGCTTGTGGGCCAATACCCGATCAATGGAATCTCTGATTTCCCTTTCTATAAGGCTGAATTGTGCGTCCAGATCAACAAATTTCATTTTATATTTTCATGCTGGTTATAAGCCCGGGTTATATATGCCGTCGAAAAGCCTGTAGTGCCGGCCCGATATGGCCGGAAACATTCTCCTGCGCTGCGCCCTTGATTGCATCCACGTCATCCACGCCTGGCGCATACATCAAACACGCCGCACCGGGAACGGGCAGTGCGAGCTGAATCCCGCACAGCTGACTGATTTCTTCACTGGTTTCGTTGGCGAACAGTCCGAATACTGCAGTGCGCCATTGATCCTGTTGCAAATCCGTAAACAAAGCGACCTGATTCATCGCATACCGGATGCCCACACCCAGCGCCTTGCCATACGCCTCCTTTCTGGTCCAACAAGCCAGCATGGCGTCATTTCGCTGCGCGGCGGGAATTTCGCGCCAGCACATTTGCTCTGCATTCGTCAGCTTGCGTTTTGCCAATAATCCGGCGTTAATACTGCGGGGGAAAATCTCAAGATCAATTCCTAATACCCGGTCCAATGCAAACGCATACAATGCGAAACCCCGGGATAAGGTGTAGTTAAACGCCAATGCCCCACCCGGCACGGTATTTTTCAACCAGGGCTTGCCCCGGTTCTGGCAGGCGAGTTCCAGTTCAGAACCGGCAATCCCGCTGTAACCTGATAACAGCCTCCGCAACCCCGCCCGGCCGCCAAGATACAACTGTCGATGGGCATCATTAATAATTGTGTTTGCCCGGGTAATTTCCGCCTCACTCAGCCAGCCCGGATACCTGGATTCAATCCCGGGGCCGGGTAATTTTTGCACATCTATCAACCACAAATGAATTTCATTATGTTGAATATTTTGATCTTCAACGGTGCAGCGCCACTCAAGCTGGCGCTCAACAACCGCTCCGGCGCGGCCTACCACAGGTCGAAAACGGGCCCGAAATTGTTTATTTGTGCGAGTGCGGTTTCTTCGACAGCGGCGTCGATGCCTTTTTGTTTTTTCTCGATAATCCGGTGCTGCAAACCCTGCCGGTCAAACAGATAGGTCGCATCAGGCAACTGCAGCTCCACCACAAAGCCTTCGCCGGGGATGTTGTAAATTCCACCCAGCACTACTTTGGCGCCAATGTCGATGTCGGTCATTATCAATGCAGAAACAATTGATACACGGGATTGTCCGTTTCTTCGCAGTAGGCATATCCCAGTTGTTTTAAAAAGTCATCAAATTCGCCAGCACTGGCGGCCGGAACCTGAATGCCACAAAGTACCCGGCCGAAATCCGAACCGTGATTCCTGTAGTGAAACAACGTGATATTCCACGTCGTGCCCACTTTATCGAGGAAATTCCCCAGCGCTCCGGGTCGCTCCGGGAACTCAAAGCTGAAAATTCGCTCGTCGGTAATTTCAGGCACTCTGCCACCGACCATGTAACGACCATGAATTTTTGCGATTTCGTTATCGCTCAAATCCAGACTGGCAATCCCTTTGGCCGCAAGCTTTTTGATCAGGTTCTGAATTTCATCCACATGCTTGATTTGCACGCCCACAAAGATATGCGCCTCATGATCGTTGGCATAGCGGTAATTAAACTCCGAAACGCTGCGGTTGCCCAGGGTGCGGTAAAATGTGCGGAAACTGCCTCTTTTTTCCGGGATATTGACCGCAATAATTGCTTCGCGTTTTTCACCGATCTCGGCCCGCTCGGACACATGCCGCAGCCGATCAAAATTCATATTTGCGCCGGATGCAATGGTAACCAGGTTCAGCTTTTCGCCGTTCTTTTGCCCGGGCTTCCGTGCGGTTCCCGGTTCAGGCTGGTTGTCCTTTACCCACCTTTTTACGCCGGCGATGCCCAGTGCGCCAGCCGGCTCTACAATGGCGCGCGTGTCTTCATAAATATCCTTAACCGCCGCACAGATTTCATCCGTGGTCACCCTGACCACTGCATCGACGAAGTCACGACAAATTTTGAAATTCTCTTCGCCCGTCTGCCTTACCGCAACCCCGTCTGCAAATATGCCGACCTTTTTTAAATTCACTCGCCTGCCCGCTTTCAAGGACTGGTACAGCGCATCCGACTCGAAGGGCTCAACGCCAATAATTTTCACCTGCGGGCGCAACTGCTTGATGTAGACAGATACACCGGCTATCAATCCGCCGCCGCCCACGGGGATAAATACGGCGTTAAGCGGCCCGGGGTTCTGTTTGGTAATTTCCATACCTACCGTGCCCTGACCGGCGATGATTAACGGGTCATCGAAAGCGCTGATAAAAACCCGCTGGTGCTGTTTGCATACGGCCTGGGCATACTCGTATGCCTCACTGTAATTGTCGCCAACCAGTTCCACCTTTGCGCCCCATTTTCGAACCGCATTGATCTTTATTGACGGAGTGGTGACAGGCATTACAATTAGTGCTTCGCAGCGCAGTTTTTTTGCACTCATGGCCACGCCCTGAGCATGATTGCCAGCCGACGCCGCCACCACGCCGCGCTGCAATTCCTGCTCGCTCAAACTCACCATCTTGTTATACGCGCCGCGAATCTTGTAACAAAATATGGGTTGGGTATCCTCGCGTTTCAATAAAATGCTATTTCCCAATCGATCGGACAGCAATTCCATGCGCTGCAACGGCGTTTCCTTTGCAATCTCATACACTCTGGAATTGAGAACCGCTTTCAGGTAATTAACGGGATAATCCCCGGACATATCTATAATCCTGTGCGCAATGGTGGGTTGGTGAAATTTGCAGCGAATAACGGCGTTGAAGCGGGGAATTATAAACCAACCAACCACCAATGCCGTTAATTTCAGACCCCGGCCAACATCACCAGAGAGGATTCCACCAGCGCATTTGAGCGCATTAGGGGTGCTTGTTTTGTATCCTGAAAGAACCAGCTCAATTGACGTGTGCTGTGATAATCTTGGTAAGATAGGTCGTCCACTGAACTTAACAGCCCGATAAACTTATAGCCAGTATCGCCCGGCACCCATGGATTACGAAACCGCCCGCGCCAATATGATCGAACAACAAATCCGGCCCTGGAATGTGCTGGAGATGCAGACCCTGAATGCCCTGGGCGAAATCCGGCGTGAAGATTTTGTTCCAGCCCAGTACAAAGACCTGTCCTTCGCAGATGTCCAGATTGCCATTGGCGATGGGGAAGTCATGCTGGAACCGAAAGTCGGGGCAAGGATGGTTGAAGCGCTTGGCTTGAAACCGGCCCATCGGATCCTGGAAATTGGTGCGGGTACGGGGTATTTGACGGCTTTAGCGGCCAGCCTGTGCGCACACGTTACCAGCATTGAAATTGACCCGCAGTTATCCGCTCAAGCGGAAATCAATCTGGCGATGGCGGGAATAACCAATGCGGCACTGGTGCAGGGCGACTGCTTTGAATTTTGCCTTGACCCTGGCGACCACGGCAGGCAATTCGATGGTGTCCTGCTGACCGGGTCTGTGGTCGAAGTCAGTCAATCAATTAGAAATATGATCAACCGCCGGGGGCGCGTGGTTGCAATAGAAGGCCGCCACCCCGCGATGCAGGTTGTGGTTTATGGTGCGGATGGGTCAAGGCGCTCCCTGTTTGAAACCTGTGTACCACGACTGCGCAATGTCAATGACAATCCTTCCTTTATTTTTTAGAAGATATGAAACAATTTGCAAAAACCCCGGCGATAACCATGGTCCTGGCTTTGGCATTAGGCCCGATTAAATATTCCCATGCCGCAGACCTCTGGGATATCTACGAATTAGCGTTGGCCAATGATCCCGAATACCAGGTTGCCCAGCTCAATCATCAGTCAACCCGGCTCGACCTGTCCCTTGCAGAAACCGCTTTCAAGCCATCGGTCACGGCCACCGGCCAAATTGGGCAGCAGATTTCAGACGCTTCGGGCAGTTCCCGAACCGGCGACGATCATCTGCTTGACCTCAGCGTCAATCTGCCGCTGTACGATAAAACCAGGCGTGTCGGGATCACCCAAAGCGCGATTCAGGTCGAAATTTCTGCTTTACAGTTACAGGACGCCAAACAGGCGCTGATGCTCCGGGTTGCCGATCGATATTTCAATCTCCTGGCGGCCCGGGACGCCAGGGAAGTGGCCCGCCTTGAGAAAGTAGCAATTCGGCGACAGATGGATCTTGCCAGCGAGCGGCTCGAAGTAGGGCTGGGAACCCGGACGGATTTGTTCGATACCAGGGCCCGGTTTAAACTGGCCGAGGCCACTGCAATACAGGCCCAGAATCAAATTAACAATGAAGCCGCGCTGCTCAGACAAATTATCGGTATGACACCCCAGGCATTAGCCCCTTTGGACGATTCCGCACCCCTGGAACTACCCTCGCCCAATAATGTTGATGCGTGGGTCAACAGGTCACTTGAAACCAATATCCCGTTGCAAATTCAGGCATTGAATCTGCAAAAGGCATTGCAGGAAATCGACAAACAAAACAATGGTCGGACACCAACCGTCAGTTTAAATGGCAGTCATTCGTTCAATTCCCGGACTGCGTTTTCCTCGCCGGCAGCTTCCAGCGAAATTAATACTACATCAATCGAATTGCGGGTGAGCGTGCCGGTTTATCGTGGCGGCGCGGTCAATCTGCGAACCCGGCAGGCGGGTGCACAATACAATCGTATCGAACGATTGCTGGAACAGACGAAGCGACTGGCATCGACCCGCACCACTTCCGCTTTCCTGGCGGTAACCAGTAGCGCAAGTCAGGTTGAAGCGCTGTTCGAAGCGATTACCGCTGGTGAAAATGCGCTGGAAGCCAAAGAGGAAGGCTTTAGCGCCGGACTCACCACCAACCTGGATGTGCTTAATGCCCAGCGCGACCTGTCACGGTCGAGAACAGACTACCTCAGAGCAAGATACAACTATATTATTTCTGTACTGGAGCTGGAAAGATCCGTGGGGCAATTGGATGAAGAAGATATAAAACGGGTTAACCACTGGCTCGGAGCCACCGCACAATAGCCCGAAAAACCCCTGCCAATCAGCCCTTCCAGAATACCGGCGTAAACAACACCAGCAAGGCAAACAATTCAAGCCTGCCCAGCAGCATGGCGAAAGTCAGAATGATTTTCCCCGTGTCGCTAATACCGGCATAGTTCTGCGATACCGCGCCCAGTCCGGGACCGAGATTGTTGAGACAGGCGGTCACTGCGGAAAATGCGGTGAGCAGGTCACAGCCCGTTGCCAGCATCAATATCAATAACAGAGCGTAGCTGAAAATGTACAGCGACAGAAATCCCCACACCGCATCCACTACATTATTGGATACGGGCCGGCCACCGAGTTTGATTGGAATCAGCGCACTGGGATGCACCAGCCTGGATATTTCCCGGGCGCCCTGCTTGAACAGCAGCATCATTCTGACAATTTTCATGCCCCCGGCGGTGGACCCGGCGCACCCACCGGCCGTACTCAACAGCACCAGCAATATGGGCAGAAATGTAGGCCAGACTGAAAAGTCCGTTGTGGTAAAACCCGTTGTGGTGACGATGGACATGACCTGCACCACTCCCTGGATGATGTTGTCGCCGGCCCGGCCGTATACGTGATGGTTTTGTAACATCATCACAGTGAGGACGATAGTAAGCAGTATCAGTCCAAAATAACACCTCGCTTCGGGGTCTTTAAAGTAGGCCGCGACCCGCCTGGATCGAATCGCCGTGTAATGCAGCGCGAAATTCAGCCCCGCCAGCAACATGAACAACGTGGCAACCAGGTTTATGGCGCTGCTTTGAAAATAGCCCAGGCTGGCATCATGGGTGGAGAAACCGCCGATGGCCACCGTTGAAAAGGCATGGCAAATGGCATCGAAAGCGGACATCCCGGCGAGGTAATAGGACACAGCGCAAATAATCGTCAAACCCAGATAAATACTCCAGATCGCTTTTGCCGTTTCGGTGATTCTGGGTGTGAGCTTGTGATCCTTCATGGGCCCGGGGGTTTCGGCGCGGTAAAGCTGCATTCCGCCTACACCCAGGGCCGGCATCACCGCAACGGCCAGCACCACAAGCCCCATGCCACCGAACCACTGGAGTTGTTGTCGATAGAACAATACCGACGGCGGCAGATCGTCGATAGCCATGAGGATGGTGGCCCCGGTGGTGGTCAGCCCGGAAGTGGATTCAAACAACGCATCCACCATACGCATCCCCAGACTGTCAGCCAGCAGCAGGGGCACCGAAGCCATCAACGAAAGCACCAGCCAGATTAATACCACGACCAGAAAACCGTCCCGAAACCGCAGTTCGCCGCGATAGTGTCTGGCCGGGAACCAGATGGTGATTCCAACCACCAGAATAATGAGTGATGCGGTAACCAAAGCAGGATGCGTCTGGTCACGGTACCAAACCGAAACGGCAATGGGCGGAAGCAAAGTAAGGCTGAACAGCGCGGTCAGTATCCCGAGGATTTTCATTACGCCGAGGGTTTGCATTGGCGAATCAAACTAGAAAAAGGTGGCGGATACCTGAAACAATCTCTCGACCTCTGGAATTCCACGTTTATCGATAACAAAAATAATGACGTGGTCACCGTCTTTTATCACCGCCCGATGATCCAGATCAATCAATTCATCGTTGCGCATAATGGCGCCGACCGTCGCCCCTTTTGGCAGCCTGATATCTGCCAGCTTTCGACCGACAATTTTCGATGTTCCAGCATCGCCGTGGGCCACCGCTTCGATAGCCTCGGCCACCCCCCGACGCAGTGAATGCGCGGCCACCACATCACCGCGTCGCACATGGGACAACAATGCACTCACGGTGGAAAGTCGGGGAGAAATGGCAATATCAAGCACGCTGCTCTCGATCAGTTCAATATAGGCGGCCCGATTCACAATGGCCATGGCCCTTCTTGCACCGAGTCGTTTTGCCAGCATCGCGGATAGAATATTCGCCTCATCCTCATTGGTCAGCGCACAGAACAATTCCATATTGTCAATGTTTTCCTGCCGCAGCAATTCTTCGTCAGCCGCATCGCCCTGTAATACCATGGTATTTTCCAACTGCTCGGATACCAGCCGGGCGCGTCGCGGGTCGCGCTCAATCAGCTTGACCTGGTAACCGCTGCTTTCCAGGGAGCGGGCAAGCTGAAAACCGATATTACCCGCCCCGGCTATGATCACTTTTTTACCCACCTCCTCAATGCTGCGAAGCTCTTGCATCACCATTTTTATATCGTCCTGGGTGGCAATGAAGAACACTTCATCATCCGCTTCTATAATGGTTTTCCCGGTCGGGATAATGGCTCTGTCCTGTCTGTATATGGCAGCGACCCGGGTCTTGACCGAGGGCAAATGATCTTTCAGCTCCCGCAATTCATGCCCAACCAGCGCCCCGCCGTAATACGCCCTAAGTCCCACCAGCCGAATTTTTTCTCCTGCAAAATCAATGACCTGCAATGCCCCGGGGTATTCGATTAATCGTTGAATCTGTTTATTCAGAATTTGCTCTGGACTGATAATCACATTGATCGGGATGTTTTCCCTGCAAAACAATTCTGGATGGGCCAGAAAATCCGATGAACGAACCCGGGCGATTTTCGTCGGAGTATGAAACAGGGTATGCGCAACCTGACAGGCCACCATGTTTACCTGATCGGAGTCGGTTACCGCCAAAAGCAAATCCACGTCCTCCACCCCGGCCTGTTTAAGTATGACTGGTGAGGAAGCCTCTCCATGCACTGTGCGGATATCCATTCGATCCTGCATGGTCTGAAGAACCCGGTGATCAAGATCAACCACGGTGATGTCGTTTTCTTCCCGGGACAGAATCTCGGCGATTGAGGCGCCCACCTGGCCGCCCCCGAGTATGGTAATTTTCATGGTTGCTACTGCGATTAAGACCGGGTTTTGTTTATACCGCAATAATAAAACCCGTCACCTGAATGCACGCCGGGTAATCGTTGCCGGCCAGATGAAGTTTCCAATCCGAGTTTTTCGTTGAGGAATTGTAATTGAAATCCCGCATTATCCTGCATGAATTTCTCCACAACCTCATCATTTTCTGCCCTGAAAATCGAACAGGTTACATATACAAGCCTGCCGCCGGGTTTAAGTAATGGCCAGACGGAATTGATCATGGACAATTGCTGTGCTGCCAGTTTGTCGACGTCTGCGGGCGGCCGCCGATGTTTGATGTCTGGATGTCGGCGAATAACCCCGCTACCGGAACACGGCACATCCAGGACGATGCGGTCGAACAGCCTGCCATCCCACCATGCCCGGGGACGGTTAACCTCGGCAGAAATGACCTGGGCGTTGAGTTTCAGCCTGTGCAGATTCTGGTGAATGCGGTTTATTCGCTGCGGCAAATCTATCGCAACCATGGCTTCAAGTTCAGGTTCGCATTCCAGCATCAGGCAGGTCTTGCCGCCAGGTGCAGCGCAGGCATCAAGAACCCGTTGACCTTTGCCCATCGCCAGCATACCCGTAACCAATTGCGCAGACTCATCCTGTACCGAGACCTCTCCTTCAGCAAAACCCGGAATACGCTCAACTGCAACCGGATTGCATAACGTCACGCCGATATGGCTGTCCCGGGTAAGCACATAGTCCACACCTTCCTGTTGCAGCTTTTTCTCATATAGACTACGCGTGGTTGTGCGCTGGTTGACGCGCAGCGTCAAGGGCGGCTTTTTGTTCGCGGCCAGAAATATTGCCCGGGCATGGTCTGGCCAGTCGCTGGTGATACGTCGGTGCAGGTGCCCGGGGAAGGCATCGCGGACATGCTGTTCGCTCAGCGTTGCGATTATTGCGGATTTATTTCTGAGAAAATTCCGCAATACCGCGTTCGTTAAATTTTTCGCCCAGCACTGCCTGGTTTTATCCAAAGCGCTGACGCTCTGATTGACCACCGCATAGTGCGGAGTACGCATAAACTCGATTCGATAAATCGCACTGATTAACAGGAAATGAACCAGGCGGTGCTTTTCTTTTAAAGGCTTTTTCAGCAGGTTTGCGAGCAGGCCGTCTAGGTAAACATAGTGGCGGCAGCCACCGAAGGCGAGCTCCTTCAGTTCAGCAACACTGCCGTGTAAATCACGCTCCGCACTTTCCAGAGATTTATCCAGCGACTGCCCCTGATCAATTACCCGGCGCAAAACCCGGGCAGCCGCTAACATAGTCCGCATCCGATTAACCGGAATGAAAAATCATGCCGCAGGCTATGGGCATACCATGTAAAAAATCTGCCGCAGCCAAGGGCCTGCCGCCGGGTTTTTGCAATACTTCGAGATTAAGTGTGCCCCGGGCGGTCTGAACCAGTATCCCACCCTTGTCTGCATGTAGAACTTCACCGGCCCGGGCCGCACCCGCCTCACCGCGATAACTGGCCTGCAGCACCCTTAATGTCGTACTACCGAGCGTTGTCACGGCCACTGGCCAGGGATTAAATGCGCGCACTTTTCGGTGCAGAGCTTGCGCACTTTGGCGCCAGTTGAGCTTGGATTCAGCTTTGCCGATCTTCGCAGCATAGGTGACCCGATTGAGGTCTTGACTGATCGGTTTGAGGGCACGCTCACTGATGCCGGCCAGATTCTGTTTGAGCACCTCGCCCCCCAGCCGCGACAATTTATGCTGCAATGTTCCACCAGTTTCAGATTCGCTGATATGGATCTGTGACTGCGCCAGTATGGGGCCGCTGTCGAGGGCCAATTGCATTTGCATCAAGGTTATCCCGGTCGTCTCGTCCCCCGCTTCAATGGCCCGCTGTACTGGTGCGGCGCCGCGCCAGCGCGGCAGTAATGATGCGTGGATATTGACGCAGCCCAGAGGCAGCATTTCCAGCACAGCCTGCGGCAATAAGCCGCCATAGGCGGTCACCACCATCAAGTCCGCATGCAATGCTGCCAGGTCTTGAATAGCGCCCGGCTGCCTGAACGATTCCGGCTGAAACACCGGGATGGCCATTTTGCCGGCCAGGGTTTTTACCGGGCTTTGATGGAGCTTTTTACCTCTTCCGGCGGGTCGATCGGGTTGTGTATAAACCCCTGCCACATCAATAAATGGTGTGTTGATCAATGCCCTAAGGCTGGGCACAGAAAACTCTGGCGTGCCGGCAAATACCACTCGCATCGGCTTGGATCTGACTTTATCAGGGGGTTAAACGATCTCGGGCTACCGCCCTTCTTTTAACAGCTTTTTGCGCACCCGCTGCTGTTTCAATCGGGAAAGATAATCGACAAATACCCTGCCGTTGAGATGGTCTACTTCATGCTGTATACAAATCGACAGCAATGTTTCTGCCTCCACCTGGAATGGCTGGCCTTTCACATCCTGGGCATTTATTCGCACCGCTCCAGCACGCGCAACGGTAGCAAATACACCCGGTACCGACAAACAGCCTTCTTCCATCTCAATCACGCCTGCAAGCGCAGTGACCTGCGGATTAATAAAAACTTTCAGGTCATCCTTGGTTTCAGACAAATCCATCACCACCACCCGCTTCGGCACATCAATCTGTATCGCAGCAAGACCAATACCCGGCGCATCGTACATGGTTTCCGCCATATCATCGACCAGGCTTTCCAGCGCATTGTCAAACACCCGAACCGGCTCGGATATTGATCTGAGTCGGGGATTGGGATAAACCAGAATTTCGCGAATCGCCATGGGTGGATAGTGGACTGTAGGCTGCCTGGTTACTCATTGCCAGGAATGGTGGATTGTATTCCCATCGCGAACAAACATCCATATCGCCAATCAGAACCACCCCGGAATCACTTACCGTTTACGGAAAAACGCCGCCGCGCCCTATGCAAATCAATTGGCGTATCAATACCCGGTTCCGGCACGGCAATGGCGTCCACACACAGAATTTTATCGCCGTGCCACAGCCCGCGAAGCTGCTCCAGCTTCTCCAGATTCTCCAGCTCACAGCTTCCCCGGGCAGCAAATACGCGGAGATATCCTGCACGATACGCATAAATCCCCAGATGCCGCCGCGCGTACTGCACCGCACACTGCGCCAGACCAGATGAAGTTTCGCCGCGCACCCAGGGGATAGTGGCCCGACTGAAATAAACAGCATGACCTTTTCTATCCCTGACCACTTTCACCACAGCGGGATCAGCGAGCTGGTCCTGATCATCCAGCCGCACACAGGCCGTAGCCATCGATGCTGCGGCGTCATTCACCAGCGCCCCGGCCAATTGATCGATTAATGCGCCGGGCATGGTGGGTTCATCACCCTGTACATTAATGATAATGGCGTCATCATCCAATCCAAGGATATTTACTGCTTCGGCAATACGGTCGCTTCCCGACGGGTGGTGCGGTGAAGTCAATACCGCTATGCCTGCAAAGGCCTCCACCGCCTCCAATATACGCTGGTCGTCGGTGGCCACCACAACGCATTGCGCGGCGCTTTGACTGCATCTTTCCACCACATGCTGGATGACCGGTTTCCCGCCAATGGGCAAAAGCACTTTGCCTGGAAGTCGGCTGGAACCGTAGCGGGCCGGGATAATTACGTGAAAGCGAACCATTGCCAATGTTTCTCAGCGGATAAGCGTTTCGACCCGCTGGTAGAGCGCCGCATCTACATGCAGTCTGGCGGGCACAACCCAGATGTTTTTCGCAACTGCCATATTCCGGCATTTTATCCCGTCTTTTTCAGTCATCAGCACCGGCCGCTCGTCGCCAAAGCGCAGGTCATCTTCGATATAACCATGGTGGTCGGGAAAGCTGTGCGGCGTGATCTTGATTCCCTTGCTTTCGAGCTGGGAAAAAAATCGGGCCGGATTGCCAGTACCCGCCACCGCGTGCACCCGTTGCCCAGCGCATTGTGACAAATTTCGGCGGCGGTTATCGACCAGGTTTACCATCTCCAGCAATTCCATCCGCATGGCGCAAGGCCTTTCCCGGCCCGACGTTTTGGCGGCCAGGGCATCGCATCGGACCGTGAACTGGGCATTACTCAGGCTGTTTATGACGACGATATGGGCGCGATGAATACCCGACTCGGGCTCTCGCAAGGGTCCCGCGGGTAAGCACCATCCATTGCCAAACCCGAACTCGCCATCAATAACGGCGATGTCAACAGCGCGTTTCAGGGCAAAATGCTGAAATCCATCATCACTTATCAACACATCGCATTCAAGTTTGTCGACCAAATAGCGACCGTTTTGCACGCGGTCAGGCCCCACAACCACCGCGACCCTGCACATCTCGAAAATCATCTGGGGCTCATCGCCCACTAATTCTGCATTGGTATGACTATTTACTTCTCTGGGCCAGAATCCCGACTTTCCACCATAACCCCGGGCGATCACACCAGGTCGGTAGCCTTTTGCCTTGAAATGATGAACCAGAGAAATTACCAGCGGCGATTTCCCGCTTCCACCCGCACTCACGCTGCCCACGACAATTACCGGCACAGGTAACTGGCTGGAACGGAATATCCCCAGGCTGTAGCAGCCCTGACGTATTTTCACCAAAATCACATAAAGGGTGGAAAGCGGCAGTAACAGATAATTCAGCCATCCCGGGTTTCGCCATCCCTGCTGAATTCTGGTCTTCATCATGCTCTGCTTCATTGGGAAGTGTTATCGAATTGGCACAGCGGTTTTTAAACACCAAGCCCTGGGGATTAGTTCAAACATCTGTGCGCTTTACGTTCATCCCGCGGCGGTATGCCGAAGTATTCCCGATAACATTTGCTGAAATGGGGTGTGGAAACAAAACCGCTGGCAAAGCCGATTTCAGCGATTGGCATATTGGTCTGCAACAGCAATCGCCGGGCATGCACCAGCCGCAACCGCAGATAATAACGGGTGGGCACACAATTGAGGTATTTCTGGAACAGGCGCTCAAGCTGGCGGCGGGACAATCCAACGTGGCGGGCGATTTCGTCCAGACTGATGAGCTCTTCTATATTCGCCTCCATAAAAGCCACTGCCTCGGCCAGCCTGGGCTGACTTGCGCCCAATTGCAAACGCAACGGTAACCGCTGCCGGTCATTTCGACCACGAATCCGCTCCACCAGAAATTCTTCTGCAATATCGGCAGCCAACTCCCAGCCATGTTTTTGGGCAATCAGATAAACCATCATATCCATGGAAGCACTGCCGCCCGCACAGGTGTAGCGGTCCCGGTCTATTTCAAACAAATCCGGGCTGATGATTAACTCCGGGAATCGCTCCCGCAGCCCGATCATATTTTCCCAGTGAATGGTGCAGCGGTAATTGTTCAACAATCCCGCCTCGGCCAGAATATAGGTGCCGGTGCAAATCGCGCCCAAGTGGATTCGACTTGATGCCTGTTCCCACAGCCAGGTGGTAACAGATTTGCTGGTTTTGGATTCGATGTTGGTGCCGCCGCAAACGAAAATCGCATCCAGCCTACCGCAGTTTTTCATTGGAATGCTGGAAACCGACATCCCGGTGCTGGCACAGACGGGCTGGTCGCTGGCCGACAGCACCTCCCATTCATATAATGTTTCGCCCGACAACCGATTCGCCATACGCATCTGGTCAATGGCCGCAGCAAACGTCATCATCGAATATTCCGGCATCACTAAAAAACCATAGCGCACCGGTTTCGCTAATTTTAGCAGGGGCGAAGCTGCTGGGAAGAGATTGGAATTTTTACCGGCCATTAACTGGATTTACATGCTTTTCATTCAATATAAAGCAGCAGACTGATTATCATCCAGATCCAGTGAGTGGCGCAAACGGTTATACCAGGGTCGCGCCATGAGCAGTGTTGTCTGCCGCATCACTCCATACTAGAAAGTTACCCAGGCAAACCATAACAGTTTAATGTCAGAACGAGCAAAAAAAAGAGGCGGGCGGCGCGGGCGACAGCAGCAGGCGCAAAGCGCTGTTCCGACGATAACGCCCTATATCACCCGCAAAATACCCGAGTATGAATTGCTCAATGAAGAAGGGCTATGCCTGATAGAAAATAATGCCGACATTATTTTGCAGGAAATCGGCATCGAATTTCGATATGAACCGGCATTAAAGCTGTTCAGGCAGGCCGGAGCGGATGTCACGGGCGACCTGGTTCAATTCCCCGGGGGGATGTGTCGAAAAATCATTCAGGATTCCGCACCATCGATTTTTGAGCAAAAAGCACGCAACCCGCAGCGCAATGTCATGATCGGCGGCAAACATACCGTGTTTGCCCCGGTCTACGGCCCGCCATTTGTGCGTGACCTGGACCGGGGCCGCCGCTACGCCATGATTGAGGACTTTCGCAACTTTGTAAAATTGACCTACATGCTGCCATCCCTGCACCATTCTGGCGGCACCGTGTGCGAACCTACGGACCTTCCGGTCAACAAACGCCACTTCGACATGGTTTACAGCCACATCAAGTACAGCGACAAGCCATTCATGGGTTCAGTCACCCAGCCGGAGCGAGCCCGGGACACCGTGGATATGTGTAAAATTCTGTTTGGTGAACAGTTTGTCGAGGACAATACCGTGGTGGTTAATCTGATCAACGCAAACTCGCCCATGACCTTTGATGAAACCATGCTCGGCGCCTCGGAAGTTTACGCCCGTAATAATCAGGCCAGCGTTATTTCTCCGTTCATACTCGCCGGCGCAATGTCCCCGGTGACAGCCGCCGGCACCATGTCGCAAATACTCGCAGAAGCGATGGCCGGGATGGCATTCACCCAACTGGTTCGACCCGGTTCGCCGGTGATTTTCGGCACCTTTGCCAGTTCCATATCGATGCAGTCCGGCGCCCCCACGTTTGGCACACCCGAGCCCTCGCTGGTGCTGAATGGCTGTGCCTCCATGGCCAGACGCCTCGGCGTACCATTCAGAAGCGGCGGTTCATTGTGCGGCGCTAAAATCCCCGATGGACAAGCCGCCTATGAAAGCGCCCATACTATCCTGCCCACTGTGACTGCGGGGGTGAATTTTGTATTGCATGCCGCCGGCTGGCTTGAAGGCGGGCTGTCTTCGAGCTATGAAAAGCTGGTGATGGATGCAGACCAACTGGGCATGATGCAGGTTTTTGCGGATGGCGTTGACCTTTCAGAAAATGCCCAGGCGCTCAGCGCGGTGCGAGAAGTGGGCCCCGGCCAGCATTTTCTGGGCTGTAGCCATACGCAAGATAATTTTAAAACTGCTTTTTATCGCTCCAGTATCGCCGATAACAACAGTTTCGAACAATGGGAAATGGAAGGTTCAATGAATGCAGTCAGCCGGGCTAACAAGCTGTGGAAACAAATGCTGAATGATTACCTGGAACCGGCTCTGGACCCGGCTATTGACGAAGCGCTGCTGGAATTTATCGCAAAACGAAAGAATTCGTTCGCAGATTCAAACATCTAGCAGGGTAGAGTCATGTGAACTGGTGGTCAAACCGGGGCCATAACCGGGGTCACAGGCCGGGGGCGTTAGCATAACCAGGCCCGGAAACACCCTGCCCCTGACCATGGACCAGCTCCCCTGTTCTTTTCCATACTGCTGGACACGGACCCAAAGGGAATCGCATATTTGACCTGCTGGTTGATTCCGACCTTCTAGTATTCAAGAAGACTGGAGAAAGACCTGAGCAAATCCACCATAAGCCTTCCCGAACTCTTCCAGAAGTTTCCCAATAAGAACTCCGCTAAATTCCGGCCGGATGGCGCTGCCACACTGTCAAGAGCGCGAGGGGCGGCAGGAAGAAACTTTACGCAGAGCCTGGCCAGCCGGTGCCGTTATTCACCGACCGGGAATTCGTCTTCCCAAACCCGGCTGCCTCATCGGTTGCCCGGAAAAGAAAACTCCGCTTTCCAGAGCTGGCCTTCGCCGGAGATGTACTGGCCGGTGCGGATGCGGGCGATCGGATATTCGGGGAGGTTAACCGTCGCTACGCACTTGCCGTCGAAGTGCGCGCCTGACTGATTGAAACCGAAGTCGTAGTTGTCGAACCCGTACCGCTTGCGGCGGTCGGGGAGGTCCTGGGCATCGGCGGGAACAATGTGCAGGAAGATGCCCGCTTCCGTATCTGCCCGACTGCATGGCTTCTTGATGTAGGTCAGGGTGTTCTCGCCGGCGTTGTGGTACAAATCGAAGAAGTCGCGGGCGATGGGTTCGCCGGATACAACTTGCCGATAGATCTTCAGACACGATCTTCTGTCAATGGATATCACGCTGAGTATGGTGCTGCCATAGAGCTCGCGTGTATAAACCGGTTCGGTCCGAAGATGACATCGATTGTCTTCTATGGTCACTCCTGTGAAAACTTCCATGCGGTGATTGGTAACATGGAAATCAGCCTCATCAGCAGCAGGTGTGACTATCCTCTCACGAACCTCTTTCGGCAGAATGAGAAGATTTCGTCTTGCGTGATTGAAGTCCGAGTCGACAGATATTTGGGAAGAAGGATATCGCTCGACCAGATATTCCAACGCTTCACGATACGAAACCCCCCAATACTCCATGTTGTACTGCGTGCGCAGATACCCCGGTGTAGCTCGGTCCACCAGAAAATTGAAATAGACACTCTGGTAGGGATGAATTCCAATCATCGAGAAGACCGTTGCGGCGACGCTCATTCCCACCAGAACATACATTCCTCTCCGCAAAATATCGCGCTTGACGAGGGACACGAGCCAGTGCAGGCCGAACAGGGCGAGAACACAGAACGGCGCATAGAGGAAGTACATCTGCCGCCATCCATCGTAGAGAGTGGAGCGCAGCAGCACAACAGCAAGAACGGGCAGCGTGAAACAGGCGATGAGCAGAAATCCGAAGCGCAGGGATGTGTTGCAAAGCACGTCGCGGGGGCGGGCGATGGCTTGACGGAAGACGGAGACGATCCCGACGACACCTAGCAGGACTACGACCGGTGGCGTCGTGATGGTGAACCAAGTGGGAATGTAATGTGGCGGGAGATTTGTCCCATGGAACAACTTGCCTTGGAACAATGAAAACGAATTGTTGGGATAATGGACCATTAGCGTGAACGCTTCGACGAAATGGCCGATGGGGTCGCTCCACAGATACGGCCAGGTGGCGTACACGGTGAACGCGCTGGCCAGCGCAAACAGCCCGGCTGTCAGCAGGACGTGCCTTCTCTCCGCCCACCCACCGGAAGCATGAATGAGATCGAAGACCCGCATGGCGAGCGGGGCGGCGAAGAGCATGACGCCCAGGATGCGGATGTTGGTGAGGAGCCCGACGCCCACACCGCACAAGAGGAAGGCGGCAAATGTATCCTTCTTGAATGCACGGTGAATGAGAAACAGGGCAATCATGAACATGCTGAGAAAGGGGATATCCTTGGAATTGAAGAAGGAGTGGGCGTACATGCGGGGATGCAGCAGGAACAGCAGCAGGGCGAACAGCGCCAGCAGCCGGTTGTTGAACAGACGGTATACCAACAGGTAAGAGAAGACTCCAGCGACCAGAAAGAACAGGTGCGTCAACAGATGGCGGCTCAGATAGATGCTGCGGCTGTCTTCCAGTCCCAGGAGTCGCTCGATGAACAAGAGCGGCAGTTCGATTGCGACACCGTAACCCCGGTCCTTGGGCCGCAGCAGGGCATCATCGTCTCCGCTAATGTAGTCGGCGGTGGTTATGGCGATATGGCGTTGAACAGGCTCGTCCCAGGATATGCCGTAGTCGTCGAGGACGAGAGCGCCCACCAGCATAAACAGCGCGCAGGCAATCAATGCGCTGTGGGGCGCCAGGAACCGGACTGCCCGCGCCGAGCAGCGGGAATTCGTGGAAACACCGAATATTGTGGCGTCAGACATTATCCTTCCTCACGATATGGCAAGAACTCTCCTTTCCAGAGCTGGCCCTCGCCGGAGACGAACTGGCCGGTGCGGATGCGGACGATGTCGTAGTCGGGGAGATTGACAGTCGCCATGCACTTGCCGTCGAAGCGTACGCCGCGCTGTTTGAAATCGAAGTCGTAGTTGTCGAAGCCGTATCGCTTGCGGTGGTCGGAGAGGTCGCGGGCATCGGCGGGAATGATGTGCAAGAAGAACTTCGGCTTCATGTCCGCCAGACTGCACGGCTCTCTGATGTAGGTCAGCGCATGTTCGTCAACGTACACGCTGAAGTGGGAGCGGCTTATGGGCTCGGCGGCAACAGCAGCTTCGTACATACTCCGATAGGGATTGTCATCGTCACCAGCGGATTGATCGACTTGGAATATCACGCCGTCACTAAACTCCGCTACCGTCTTCAACTTCGGCAGTGCGCGAAGATCCGCAGCTCTGTAGTCGAGACGAATGTTTGCATAAAAATCATGAAACCAGACGATATGGGAACCGTCCGCAACACTTTCGGACCACCGACGTATCCAATGTTGTTCATTCGCAGGTTTACCAATTGCCTTATCGACCGTGCGGATGAACTGTCCGGTTCGGATACGGGCGACGGGGTACGTCGGAAGCTTGACTGTCACCATGCACTTCCCATCGAAATGTGCGCCGTTCCGGTCGAAATAGAAGTCATAGTTGTCGAACCCGTACCGCCTGCGGTGATCGGGAAGATCGTTGGTATCGGCAGGGACAATGTGCAAGAGGAAAGGCGCCTTCGTATCCGTCCGGCTGCACGGCGCCTTGACGTAGGTCAGGGTGGACTTGCCGAGATACACGTCGAAGCGGGAACGGAGCACGGGATCACCGGACACGACGGTCTCGTACGTTGATTGATCGCGAAAAGTCTCTTCGTTCCGTGTCGTCAGGAACTCACCCATCCATACCACATCGTCGGATAGTTTGCGGTGGTGGGGCAAATCACTGAATATCGCGGTTTCATCGGTGTGGATATATATAGGATATACGTCGTTGCTGAATACAAAACCGTTGATGGGATTTCCCCGGATATATTGAAGAACTTCGGAATCTGCAAACCTTGCGTTGGCATACCCCAGGCCGATGCCGTTATTCGCCCGTTCTATGGCGCGCGCATTCAGCACCATTTGCCAGGCCAGCCACAGGGAGAGCGTTGTCATCAGGAGCACCGGCCAACCAACCTTGTATTTCGCCCAGGCAGATGTATCAATCGTCGGCAATCGGCTAGTGGTTTGCACCACCTCTTGCTCCCGTGCATGGTACAGAGAACGATCCGTCAGCCATAGCATCAGGAACAGCAGCGGAATATACAGAGGAGTGACGTATCTTGACTGGATCCCGTGCTCAAAGGTACCCAACATCGCTGCCGCAACGAGTGCGGCCATATACGCCAACGCGAACCCGCCGAATGTGGGGAGCAGAAGCCCGCCGGTCCAGGCTTCTCTTTTCCGGTGCCAGTGGACGAACCCATATCCAACCACTATCGTCAACGCGAGCAGGGCCGAGCCAGCCGCCGGTTTCGCAGCGATGGATAGAAGATTGTGCGGTAGCAAATCGTGAAAAACCCACTGGGCGAAGACCTTTGCGATTTGACCCATCACCTCCGGCAACGATTGGCCGGAGAAACCCCTGTGTCCAGCAGGTTGTCCGGTGAACAGGGAAGTCCGCAGCATCCACAGACATACCGGAGCGGCTGCAATCAGCACATAGGCAGTGATGCGCTTCAGTCTCTCCAGCCACGTAACGCCGTGCTGGAGAACCAGCAACGGCACGACAGCAGCCAGCACCGCAACGCCCATGAAGCGCGTCAGGCAGGCCAGGGCGGTGAGCGCTGCCGCCCACAGCAGCGCCGAGCGTTTGCCCTCGCTCAGGAATGTATCAGTCTGAATGAGCGCGAGGAGGGTGAACAGGATGAAGGCGGGTTCGCTCAGTACCCAGGACGCGGTCTCCGCCAATGGGAGGGAGAGCATGACAGCCAAGCTACCCCACAGGGCCAGGAAGCCGGATTCCAGGCGCTGCCGCAGATAGTGTCCGGCGGCCAGGACGGTCAGCCCGAAGATGGCGGCGTTGAGTGGGCCGGCGACGGCGTGGGGGTCGAACACGCCGAGACTGGCTGCGGCGAGCAGCAGGGGGTAGAGCGGGGGCCAGGAGGCATATAAGGATCCGCTGATTTCAACAAAACCGTCTCCCGCCAACAGATTCCGGGCCACGCCGATGTAGTTGATGGAATCCCAATGCAGCCCCGGACCGTAGGTGACTTCGCGTGCCAGGACGAGGGCCGCCCCCAGCACCGCGAGAACCGCCAGCAACCATTTAGAGCCGTCGGGACGGAATCGGGCCATGCGTTCGATGACGGGTTCTGCCCAGTCACGCATTGGGAGCCTCCGTATTGACGGCGGCCGGTGGCTGGACTGGCCGTCGCCACGCTAACAAGCAGAGCAGACCGGCCGCGGTCACCGGCGCCCACAGCACCGCGTGGACGGTGAGCGCGAAGGCGGCCGCGGCTTCTCCGGGGGCGCCGTACGCGGCGAGACCCTGGGCGGCGAAGTAGTCGAACGTGCCGAGGTGTCCCGGTGCGCTGGGGAGCATCGTGGCGAGGGTGCCAGTGGCGAGGGAGAACCACGGACCCGGCGGCGCGGCGCCGGCGTGAACGGCGCCGGCCACGGCAACGAACACCACCCCTTCGCAGGCCCACGCGACGACCGACAGGCCGATGAGCACAAGCATCCTTGCCGGCGAGCGCACGAGTCCAAGCGCTTCGATCAGATGCGCGCCGTGTCCGGAGACGACCTCTGGCCAGCGCCGGGCAGCGAAGAAGCGGCGCCGCCCCCAGCCGCATCGGAGACGGCGGAGCGCGGGCGCGAGCAGCAGGACAAGGACCGCGACAAGGCCAAGGCCCGCCAGCCATGTCGCCGTGACGACGAAGCCGTGCGGGAAACCGCCTGCCGAGGCGTCGTCGGACAGCTCCGGCAAGCCGAGCAGACCCAGAAGGAACACGCCGAGGAGAACGCCGACGTCCAGGGTCCGCTCGATGACCAGGGTGCCCGCCACCCGCATGGCCGGCGACCGAAGCTGGCGACAGTAACCAAACACGCGCAGAGCATCCCCGGCCCGCAAGGGCAGCACGTTGTTGACCCCGAGACCAACCAGAAATGGCCGTATGCAGGCGCCGAGAGGCAGGTCCGGTTCGAGGACGCGCAGCATCCACCACCAGCGCAGGATGCGCAGCGCGATGCCGGCGGCCAGGAAGGACAGGGCGAGCATGAGCATGGAGGCCGACAGTCCGGCGAACGCCCGCCCCAGCGTCTCCAGGTGCAGCTCCCGCGCGAGCAGCCATGCGAACCCTGCGGTGGCGGCGAAGCCGAGCGTCAGCCTCAGCCACCGCGCCCCCGAGCTACCCATGCGCTGTCTCTTCCCCCGTCATCGGTCGGGCTGCCTCGGCGAACCCCAGCCGCTCCTTGATCAGATAGAGCGGACGCTGCTTCACCTCGTGGTAGATGCGTCCCAGGTATTCGCCGAGGATGCCGAGGCACACGAGCTGCACGCCGCCGAGAAAGAGGATGGCGATGAACAGCGACGCCCAGCCCCCGACCGATGCGTTGAGCAGGACGCGCATGACCAAGGCATAGGCGATGCCGGCCAGGGCCAGCCCGGAGGCAAGAAAGCCGAGCCATGTCGCAAGGCGCAGGGGCGTTAAGGAGAACGATACGATGGCGTCGATGGCGAGCCGCCCCAATCTAAGGTACGAGTACTTGGTTCTGCCCGCGGCCCGGGGCGCCCGTCGATAAGGGACAGGCTCCTGACGAAAGCCGGTCCAGGCCACCATGGCGCGCACGAAGCGACCGCGTTCCGGCATGGCCAGGAAGGCGTCCACCACTTTGCGGTCCATGAGCCGGAAATCGCCGGTGTCGAGAGGAATGGGGAAGTCGGCGAGCCGGTCGAGAAGCCGGTAGAAGGCCCGGGAGGTCCAGCGCTTGAGCCATGTCTCGCCGTCGCGCCGGGTACGGACGCCGTAGGCAACATCGGCTCCTGTGCGCCAGCGGTCGAGCATCTCGGGGATGACTTCGGGTGGGTCCTGCAGGTCCGCGTCGATGATCACGACGACATCGCCGGCGGCGTGCTGCAGGCCGGCGGTGACCGCGAGCTCGTGGCCGAAATTGCGCGACAGGGCCAGGACCCGTACCCGCGCGTCGGCGCACTGTAGCTGACGCAGGACGCACAGCGTGGCGTCGCAGCTACCGTCGTCTACATAGAGGAGCTCGAAGTCGAGATCGGCGACGGTTTCCAGGACGGCGGCGAGACGGCGGTGGGTGTCCCGGACGACCGGTGCCTCGTCGAGGCAGGGGACTACGACGGAGAGGGAGGCAGGAGCGGTTCGATCACCTGCGGGGGGGGGGGGGGGGGGGGGGGGGTAGAAGAGAGATTGATATTCAAGGCGTTAATCAACTTACAAGTGTGCCTGGGAGTTTACAATCTGTTTGATCCAATGCTACCGGAAACGCGCAGAAAGATTGTACAAAAAACCGCCACAGTTACAGGTTGCTTCACGGGCATTTCTTTAATGCAATTTACGACATAAACGTTACCATTTGCAAGGTAAACACCGGGGTTACGGCAGGGAATTATATGCTTGACTCGCTGATTGATTTCAGTCCTCTTGTGTATTAAGAGGGCTGGAGAACGATCTGAGCAAATCCACCATCAGTCTTGTGGAAATTTTCCAGAAGTTTCCCGACCGGGACACCGCCGGGCCTTTGGGCGGCATTGTGGAGATTGACGAAACCTGTGTGAGCGGGAAAGAACGTGACAAACATGCCGACAAGAAGCGGCGGGCCGGGTGTGGTACCGTTTCTGTCAGGGCTTTGAACCTCTTCAGTGTTTCTCTTTCTGGGTAAGACATCCAAATCCCCGCACCATCCCTGATTTTTTGTGTATCCTCCATTTGTCTTTCACACAAAAGCGAGATTTTCGATATGCCGGATAACCTTTGGGCATTGGTAGCGCCTTCCTTCCATAAATATAAAAACCATCCTGGCTGGATTTGCCGGGGTAAAAACCACAAACGAGTTGTAACCTATACACAGTTGTACGACGCGATATTATCCACGGCGCACAAACTGCGTCAGTGCGGTATCGGACGACATGATACGGTCGGCATAACCGCGCCCAATGGGCCGGAGTGGACGGTGGCGGCTTTCGCCGCCTGGAAACTCGGTGCGAATGTCGCGCCCATCCATATCGGCAATAGTGATCACGATATCCGGATGCAAGTCAAAGCCGTGTCACCCAAAATAATGCTCACTTGCCAATCAAGGATTCAATACCCGGACAGCATGACGGATTGCATGGAAATTTCCATGCAATCAGACCACGTGGCGGTAAAAAAAGAATCGGCAATGGATATTGTCGGTCAACCTGATGATACAGCGGTGCGCATTTACACCTCTGGCAGCACAGGCAATCCGAAAGTTGTGCGTTTGTCCCATAACAACCATGGGTCAAATGTGTTAGCCGTATGCAATCTGATGAAATTCACCCGCAGGGATCGATTTATTTCCCTGCTGCCTTTGTCCCATGCCATGGGATTAACTGCCAATCTACTGCTGCCCTTGTATTGCGGCAGCACCCTGGTTGCTCCCAGGGTTTTAGCGGCCGGCGAAATACTGGACACTCTTGCGCAGGAAAACATAACTGTGGTGGTCGCGGTTCCCCGACTGTTTCGCAATATCATGCTCGGGCTTGAGAAGAAATTCAGCAATGCCGGCAAAGGGCTGCAAATATATTTGACCATATTGAGAAGTTCTCCGTTATTCCTCAGAAAATATCTGAATGCGCCGATTCGCAAAAAACTTGGCGGGCGCATAAAAGTGTGGGTAAGCGGCGGTTCCCACCTGGATGGGCGCATCAGCAGGTATTATCATGACCTTGGCCTGCCCATTCGACAGGGTTACGGGCTGACCGAAACCTCGCCGTTGACCAGTGTTCAGGGCAGTTTCGACACGGAATTTGCAAGTGTTGGCAAACCTGTTGAACACGTTGCTGTGAAAATTCACAATCCCGATGAAAATGGTAATGGCGAAGTCTGGATCAAAGGCCCCAATGTCATGCTGGGCTATGAGGATGAGGGACAAAACGCCGATGTTTTCGAAAACGGCTGGTTCAAAACCGGCGATATCGCCAGGCAGGATCATGCAGGCAGGATAACCCTGACCGGACGGTCGAAACGTTTGATTGTTACCGAGGCTGGAAAAAACGTTTATCCTGAAGAGCTGGAAGTATTATTGGAGCGGCATTCAGGTGTCCAGGAAGCGGGCGTGTTTGAACTGGATATGAAGCCTGTTTGTGTACTTGCCGTGGAGGGCGACAATCCGCAGACAGTGGCGAAGCAGGTGTTGAAGGAATTTAATGCGCTGGTTTCTGCGCACAACCAGATCACCCGATTCGCAATCGCCGACGAGCTGCCCCGCACCCCGCTGGGTAAAATGGCGCTTCAAGCATTGCCCGCTGTTTTTAAAAATTGCGAAATCAGATGAACGTCAGCCACAGATTTCGGCACACAACGAGAACATAACCTTTATTATGTTTTCCGGCGCAATGATAAAATGCCGCCCCTGGTAAAACGGGAAATTCCAATTGGACTATATCAGCACCCGGGGACAAGCTGCGACCCTGGACTTTGAAAAGACTACGATGGCTGGTCTGGCCAGCGATGGCGGGTTGTATATTCCCGCGCAATGGCCCCGCTTGAGCGCCGCGTATATCCGCAGTTTGCAGGGTAAAAATTACCCGGAGCTTGCGAGTTCAATCCTCGGTCTGTTTGTCGGTGATTGCATTTCATCCGAACACCTGGACAGGTTGTCGGCCGCCGCATACGGGAATTTTCACCACGCTGCCATCGCGCCATTAAAACAGCTCGATGATCAGTTGTTTTTCATGGAGTTATTCCACGGCCCGACGCTGGCATTTAAAGATTATGCCCTGCAATTATTGGGGCAACTGTTTCAGTATTTTCTTGAGAAAAATGACGCCTCCTGCACCATCGTCGGCGCCACCTCGGGGGATACCGGCTCTGCGGCCATCGCCGCAATTCGCGGATTGCAATCGGTGAAAATTTACATGCTGCATCCAAAGGGTCGGGTTTCTGCTGTGCAACGCAAACAGATGACCACGGTGTTGGACCATAACATCCATAATCTGGCGGTGCGCGGGACATTCGATGATTGCCAGAACCTGGTCAAGGCGCTGTTTAACGATTTGGAATATAAGCAAAAACACCGGCTTTCTGCGGTCAACTCCATCAATTGGGCGCGAATCGCCGCCCAGGTGGTTTACTATTTCAGGGCGGCCCTGGTGCTGGGTGCGCCAGACCGTGCGGTAAATTTTTCTGTGCCTACCGGGAATTTTGGCAACGTACTGGCCGGCCACGTTGCCCGACAAATGGGCCTGCCGGTAAACAAACTCATCATTGGTTCCAACCAGAATGATATTTTGACCCGGTTTTTCGAGACCGGCGTCATGCACAAAAAAACCGTCACCCCCACGCTGACGCCCAGCATGGATATTCAAATATCCAGCAATTTCGAGCGCTATCTGTTTGAACTGCTTGAGCGCGACAGCGATAGATTGAATGGTTTTATGGAATCTTTCAATCAATCCGGGAGGTTTTGTGTGGACAGCGCAGTACTTGCCCGCGCCAGGCAGTGTTTCAGCGCATATCGAATAAGCGATGAACAAATTCGCCAGCAGATCAACCAAACCTTTATCGCAACCGGGGAAATCATTGATCCGCATTCAATAATCGGCGTGTGTGCGGCGCGCCTGGAAAATGATTCATCGCTGCCTACCATCGTGATGGGCACTGCGCATCCGGCAAAATTTCCGGACGCCATCCAGCAGGCCACGGGCAAAAATGTGGCGCTGCCGGATTTTGTTGGCGACCTGATGTGCCGGGAAGAATCGTTGGCCGATATGGATAATGATCTGTCGGCGCTGAAATTAAAAATTTCCGGTGATCGCCAGTGATTATCCGATGATCAAATTAACCGTGCGGATAATCCGGCTGGTTTTGGTCTTGAATCCAATTGCACACTCAAGGCGGTCACTGATACCTGTCTAATCAGTATGGGCAAGCATCAATCCCCCTCGGAATCCCTGCAAAAACGCTTCACCAGATCAACCGCATTTTTACAGGCCGGAGATATCGCCGCAGCCAGAAAGGGATTTGTCCGCTTATCGAAACAACTCCCGCACAGCGCCGCCGTCTGGTACAACCTGGGATTGTGTCATCAGCACCTGGGGCAGTATGAACCGGCCATTGCCGCCTGTTTGAAGTCGCTTAAAATCAAGCCGGGGCAAATCGAGGGCTGGGTAAATATCGGCATCGCCTACCTGGAACTTGATCAACTGGAAAAATCCGAACAGGCGATTCGCAAGGCACTGGCACTAAATCCGGATCACTCCAGAGCACTGAATTCGCTGGGCACCATCCAGGTCAGGCGGGACAACCACGACCAGGCCAGAATGTGTTTCAATAAAAGCCTTGAAATTCAACCAGCCAACAGGGATGCAAAATTCAATCTGGCGAATATGGAATTGAATCTGCAAAACTACGGCGAAGCGCACACATTCATTGACTCTCTGTTGGCGTCTTATCCCGATGACCGACAATCCCTGCTACTCAAGGCGAGGATTTTTCTCGATCAAAAGGAGCTAAAACAGGCCGCACCCATCGTGCTGGGGCTTGAAACCGATGCCCCGGATGAAGAAGCGGTCCTGCGCCTGGGACTGGCCTATCGCGAAGCCATACGCGATCCCTTTGGCGTGATTACCAGCGCGGAAAAATTAATCAGGCGGTTTCCAAACGAGGCAAAATTGTGGAATTCACTGGCAAGCGCCTGCTTCCAACTGGATGGAATCGAAAAATCCAAACAGTATTACCAGAAAGCCATCGCCCTGGACCCACAAAATCCAGAATTCGCCAGCAATCTGGGGCTGGCCTATTCATCCTTGGGCGACCAGAAAAACGCTGCAATTTTCTATCGAAAATCCCTCCAATTAAATCCGCACCACGTGGAGGCTTATCGACATATCGCAGCCATGAAGCGATTTAAATCTATTGATGACGCCGATGCGCAGCAGCTCATCTCGATCTGGGAAAACCGCGAACTGGATGATCTGACAACCATCGAAACCGCTTTCGCCCTGGGTAAAATTTACGACGACTGCGGTCTGTACGATGAGGCATTCGCGGTTTACAAAGTCGGTAACGATCTCAAGTTCAAGGAATCCCGGCTTGATTTGGCGGCGTATTTTGATCACATCCAGCGCATTCCCAGAGTGCTGAACTCACCTTCGATTATTACCAGCCAGCACAAATATTCGCCCCGGCCGATTTTCATTCTGGGTATGCCGAGAAGCGGCACAACTCTGGTGGAGCAGATTATCTGCCGACATTCTGAAGTTTATGGCTGCGGGGAACTGCCCTGCATTGAACGAGCGATTACCCGTCTGGAAAAAAGGGCGAATCCAATGCGGGTTTATCCCGATGATTTCAGGCGTATTGGCCAGAGCGAACTGGAAATTGAGGCCAGGGAATATCTGGCATGGGTAAAGCGGCTGCATAACATCGAATGCGCTTACCTCACAGACAAAATGCCTTTTAACTTCGCCCATATCTGGTTGATCAAAGCCCTGTTTCCAGATTCGGTCATCGTACACTGCCAACGCCACCCGCTGGACGTGATTGTCTCCAATTATTTTCAGCTATACGGCTCGGACGTCAGTTTTGTATACCATCTGGAAGCGCTGACAAAATACTACATCAGATATCATCAGTTGATGATCCAGTGGCAGGCCCTGTATGGCGATGCAATTTACAATGTGGTTTATGAAGACCTGGTATCAGACGTGGAAAACCAGGTCCGTCAGCTTATCAATGCCACCGGGCTGGCGTGGGAAGATAACTGCCAGGACCCGAAACAATCGAATACTGCGGTGAGAACGGCCAGTATCTGGCAGGTTCGGCAGGGCATCTACACGCGCTCCAAACAACGCTTCCGAAATTACCAGTCGCATTTGCAGGAGGTTATTGCCCGGCTTTGCGAGGCAGGCATTCTGGATCATTCCGGCAACTGGATTGAACGCGCTTAGGCGATACGGGCGCATGATTTTTGTTACACAGATTAACAGGCAGATACCATGAAACCGGCTTTTCCAGATCGCCTAAACACGGAAGTCAAATATTTATGGTGCCAGTCCGGCATTATTTCATGCTGGAAGAAATATTTTTTGCACCTGAATGTGGCCTAAACACGGAATGTTTTGTATACTTCTGCATAACTTATGGTAAAAATATTTAAATTTACCATTTAATAATAACTTTAGGAATGTTTCTTAAAAAATTACTTTACCTGCTATGCGAGTCAAAACCGGTTTACTGTTTTTTGCGGTGGTGTGTGTGACCACTCTGGGCGCATTATTTCAAAATATTAGCCATGCCTGCCATATCGATCATGCGCGTGATTTCGATTTTTCGACCATCACACCGGGGCATGAGCTGGGTTGTCTGGCGTTAAATATCTACCATGAAGGGCGCGGCGAATCATTGAAAGGACAGTCTGCGATTGCGGCAGTGACAATGAATCGAGTGCGCAACAAACATTATCCAGACAGCGTATGCGAAGTGGTATGGCAGCACAAACAATTCAGTTGGACCCACGTTCCAGTGCAACATCACGCAGTAATGAATGTAACGGCCTGGCAACAGGCATTAGCGGTTGCCAGACTATTTCTTGAGGGCGCGCGGTCGGCACAAATCGGTGGCGCCACCCATTACCATGCCGATACCGTAAAACCTTACTGGGTGGCTGGGAACGAGCCGGTTGGCAAGATCGGGAATCACTACTTTTATATCCTCTGATCTGCGGGAATCGCGACTGTACGCGCAGCTACACCATCTGTCCGGTGATGGTTTGATATACTTGCCAATTTGACAAACTGCGGTATAAACACCGTGCAGGAAGTATGGTTATGTCCAGGGTTGCAGCCATCCAAACCAGTTCAAGCGATGATATTGACCAGAATCTGCTGAACGCCCGGGCGCACATTACGCTGGCAAAACAGCAGGGCGCCGAACTTGTCGTGCTGCCGGAATGCTTTGGGTTTATGCAGACCAGCAAAGAACAGTTGCACCAGTGCGCCGAAATTGACGGTCAGGGAAAGATTCAGGAGTTTTTGTCAGCCACGGCAAAATCCCTGGATACCTGGATTATTGGTGGCAGCGTGCCGCTTGTATCGCCCGTGCCAGGCAAGGTCACCAATACGCTGCTGGCATACGACAATTATGGTAATCGTGTCGCACGCTACGACAAAATATTTTTATTTGATGTGTCGCTGCGCAATGGCGAACGTTATTGCGAATCGGACTACACTGCACCGGGAAGCGCGGCAAATGTAATGGATTCCCCGGTCGGCAGAGTGGGATTAAGCATCTGCTATGACCTGCGATTTCCAGAAATGTATCGCAAGTTAACCGGCATGGGTGCGCAGCTATTCGTGATACCATCGGCGTTTTCCCATGCAACCGGGCGGAGTCACTGGCTGCCTTTGCTCCAGGCTCGGGCCATAGAGAACGCATGTTTCGTAGCGGCCCCGGCACAAACCGGCACCCACACCAGCGGGCGCAAAACCTGGGGACATACTGTTATCATTGACCCATGGGGGAAGGTGCTGGGCGAAATGCGCTCTGGATGCGGCGTCGTCACCGCGAATATTGATCTGGATTTGCTGCACAGTATCCGGGCGCAACTGCCGGCGTTAAAGCACCGCCGGCCTGACTTGTTTTAACCTGATCGCTACCGGAATTTATTTGATTAAAGTTTATGTCCGACCAACTCCAAACAGCCACCGAACTGTTATTACGCCCCACAGGTTTGGGTAATACTGAGCTTGTTCAAACCCTTGACCGGGTGATGGGTGCGCAGATTGACTATGCAGATTTGTACTTCCAGTATTCCCGGCATGAATCCTGGTGCATGGACGAAGGCATGGTTAAATCGGGCAGTTATGGCATCGATCAAGGCGTGGGAATTCGGGCAGTCAGCGGTGAGAAAACCGGTTTCGCCTACTGCGATGAAATAGTCCTGCCTGCGCTTGCCGATGCGGCTGAAGCGGCCAGATCCATTGCGCGCAGTGCCAATGAGAACAGGCAGATCAAAATTCACAACAACGAGCGGCGTATCAAAAGATTGTACCAACCACATGATCCGTTCGGGGCCATGGCAGACAATCACAAGGTGGATTTGATCCGGGAAGTGGAGCAAACAGCCCGGCGCATGGACTCGCGCGTGTCCCAGGTAACAGTAAGTCTCGCTGGTGCCCGGGATGCGGTTCTGGTGATGCGCAGCGACGGCCAACTGGCGGCGGATATCCGACCGCTGGTACGCATGAACGTCAGCGTCATCGTCGATGACAACGGACGCCGGGAGCAGGGTTCTTCAGGCGGCGGCGGGCGTTACAGCTATCAATATTTCACCGGGCAGAATCGTGCGCATGAGTACGCCGAAGACGCGGTCCGGCAGGCCCTGGTGAATCTGGAATCCCGGGCGGCGCCGGCGGGAGAGATGGTGGTGGTGCTGGGCCCGGGCTGGCCGGGAATTTTACTGCACGAGGCGATTGGTCATGGATTGGAAGGCGACTTTAATCGCAAGGGAACCTCGGCCTTCAGCGGTCGAATCGGTAAGAAAGTGGCGTCAGCGTTATGCACTGTGGTGGATGACGGCACCATCGAGAATCGGCGCGGTTCATTATCCATTGATGATGAAGGCGAACCCGGTCAAAATACCGTGCTCATCGAAAAGGGCATTCTCAAAGGTTATATGCAGGATCAGCTCAACGCCCGGCTGATGAATATGCGCCCAACCGGCAATGGCCGGCGCGAGTCCTATGCCCATCTGCCCATGCCGCGCATGACCAATACCTATATGCACGCGGGTCAACATGATCCTGATGAAATTATTCGCTCGGTTGATAAAGGGTTGTATGCGGTGAATTTTAGCGGCGGCCAGGTTGATATTACCTCGGGCAAATTTGTGTTCAGCGCCTCTGAGGCCTACAGGATAGAAAAAGGCAGGGTAACTTATCCGGTCAAGGGCGCAACCCTGATTGGCAATGGCCCGGACGTACTTAACCGGGTCTCCATGCTGGGCAGCGATTTGCAGCTGGACAGCGGTGTCGGGGTATGCGGCAAGGACGGTCAGAGTGTGCCCGTTGGCGTCGGCCAACCGACCATGCGGATAGACGGCCTCACCGTTGGCGGGGTGTCGGTGCAGTGACCACGTGGAATCCACAACCCCGGTCAGCGCTGGAAAGCAAATTATTGAATGCTGCGGATATTGCCCTTGACCAGGCGAAAAAACAGGGCGCGAGCACCTCAGAGCTTTCCATCGAACAGGGGCAGGGGCTGTCGGTCACCGTGCGTCGGGGTGCGGTGGAGACGGTGGAATATAACCGCGACAAGAGCCTGGGCATTACCGTTTTTTTTGGACATAAAAGCGGCCATGCCTCTACTACGGATTTTTCCCCCGGGGCGATCAGGTCCAGCGTCGAATCCGCCTGCAACATCGCAAAATGTACCGAAGAGGATAAATGCAATGGATTGGCCGATGTTGAATTACTGGCCACCGAATTTCCCGACCTGGATCTCGATCATCCCTGGTCGCTAACCATGCAGCAGGCCATCGCGATCGCGGCGACTTGTGAAGATGCGGCGCTCAGCAGCGATTCAAGAATTACCAATACAGAAGGCGCAACGCTGTCCAGCCACCACGGGATTGACCTTTATGCCAACTCTAACGGCTTTACAGGATTTGCACGTGGTAGTCGGCATACTGCGAGCTGCTCGGTAATCGCCGGGCAAGGCGATGAAATGCAGCGTGACTATTGGTACGACAGCAAGAGATTCTCAGGCGATCTGCGGCCTGCCGAAGAGATCGGACGGGAAACAGTGCGCCGCACGCTGCGCAGGTTGAATGCGCGCAAAGTCAAAACCGGAATTTATCCGATAATCTTTGAGTCAGGCGTGGCGTCAAGCCTGCTATGCCATTTGGTCACAGCAATCAGCGGGTCAAGTTTGTACCGCAAGGCGAGTTTTTTGCGGGACCGGAAAGGCCAGCAGATTTTCCCTGATTCAGTGCAGATATATGAACAGCCTCATCTGCCAAAAGCCGCCGGCAGCGCGGTATTTGATAATGAAGGCGTATCGACTCGCGCAAACCGGATTATTGCTGACGGGATTCTGCTAAGTTATGTATTGAGTTGCTATGCCGCCCGGAAGCTCGGCCTGGAAACCACCGGAAATGCCGGCGGCGTACATAATCTGACCCTGGACAGCACCGTGGACGATGACCTCGACCAGATGATAAAAAATATGGGAACCGGACTGGTGGTGAGCGAATTGATCGGATTTGGTGTCAATACCGTAACTGGTGATTATTCCAGGGGGGCGTTTGGTTTTTGGGTGGAAAATGGCGAAATACAGTATCCCGTGCAGGAGTTGACGATTGCCGCAAATCTTATGGATATGTTTAAAGGAATGGCCGCTGTCGGCGGTGATATGGATGAGCGCGGGAACATCCGCACCGGGTCAATATTGATTGACAAAATGACCGTGGCCGGCGAGTAAAAACCACCCATTTAAAATTGAAAAAATTTTTTGTTTCGATTGTTCGGCCGACTGTTCGGCAAATTATTGCCTTGACCGGCCTGTCTCTTTTTGCCGAAGTTGCTCTGATTGATACGGCCTTCGCCCAGGATCAGGCGCAGCACAACAGCCCACAACCCCGGGGCAATCCTACCAGGGAGCAGCTATTATTTTATCTGGCCAATGAAAAAGTCGTGGTGCCAGGCGTGGGCTTTGTAAATGCGCGAATCGGCGATCCAATGAGCGCGATATTGAACGCATGGGGCGAACCGTCCGATCGACGGGAATCCAGGCTGCTGGGCAAACTGGAATTCTTGTATCAACCTGACCCGGACACGTCGGTGGCCTTTCACGGAAAGGAGAGGTTGAAAACTATTTCAATAAGAGGAAATTCAGCATCTTTGATGCGCACACGAAGCGGTGCACGATTCGGATTTTCGTCGTTGAATATCCGGCGAATGTTTTCCCGGCAGAAAAATTTAGTCAAAAGTAATCGCATTGAATACCCGCAATTAGGTATCAGCTTTTACCTTTCAGCAGATAACCGAGTGAACCGGATGGTTGTTTACGCGCCCAAATCCAGCTAGCAGGCCGTTAAAAAAGCCCCCGAACAATTATGGTTTCCGGTTCAGTTATTCAACGCATTCGTCCAAGCGCTTTGCTTCGCAAGACTCCAGCAATTAACGGAAAATTTCGATTCGATTAGTCTGCGATCAGACGTGGCCGGTTTGCAGCAGAGGTTCCAGTTCGGTAAGTGCTTTTCGATAGACGCCTCGTTTGAATTCGACGATTTGCTTTAATGGACGCCAATAATCCACCCATTGCCAGCGATCAAATTCCGGGTTTCGGGTAGTGTCCAGTTTAACGCTGGATTCGTTGCCGATCAGATGAAACAGAAACCACCTTTGTTTTTGGCCCCGAAACTTCCTGGTTCTTGAGTGACCCCGGAATTTTGACGCGTAAGGCACATCGTAACGCAGCCAGTTTTCAGTACTTCCCAGCAGTTTTACATCCCCAGATTCAAGGCCAATTTCTTCATGCAATTCGCGCAAGGCGGCATCCAGTGGAGACTCTCTGGCTTGAATACCACCCTGGGGGAATTGCCAGCCATCATGGCGGGTGCGCCTGGCCCACAATACCTGCTGTAGATTGTTGCAGACAATAATTCCCACATTCCGCCGGTAGCCGTCTTTATCTATTTGTTGTTTTTCCCCAATGCGCTGCATGGCTTAATCCTATTTGCTGGCCGCAATAATTTCAACCCTGCAACCGGACGGGCTGGAAGACCGGAGTCTGCTGTTACTGCTTTCAAACACCACGCGACAGACACCACGACAGCGAAATTAAATTCCGGGTAACAATTTTTGCTTTGCCGTGCAGTGCGCCTGGGCAAACTCAAGAAACTCATCCATCGCGCGCAGGCGAAATTTTTGTCTTTGATAAACAATAGAAAAAGGTCGTCGCACCGGGTTTTCCAACGGAATTGCGCAGAGTATGTTCAAGGCCAGTTCCTTTTCCAGAGTGACGATGGACAACACCGAGATACCGAGCCCCGCCGCCACCGCATTCTTGATTGACTCCGGGCTGCCAAACTCCATAATAATATCCAATTGTGCGCTGTCCAGATTCTGGGTCACCAGGTAATTTTCCACCACTTCCCGGGTTCCCGAACCTTCTTCACGTCCAATAAACGGGTAATTGAGCAAATCCATTGCGCTGATGCTTTGCTTTTTAGCCAATGGATGGCCCACAGCACAAACCGCGACCAATTCATCGTCCCATATAACGTCAGTTATCAGGTTTTTATTATTCACCGGCCCCTCAACGATGCCAATATCGATTTGGTTGTTTTCCACCATGCGAATGATGCCGATGGTATTGGCAACATTTAATCGTACTTTGACGTGACTGAAGTTCGATTGATACGCGCCGACCATACCCGGAATAAAGTATTCACCGATGGTAGTGCTGGCGCCGACAATCAGCGGACCCTGCACGTCGCCAGTGAGGGTGCGCACTTCGTTGTCCATCTCCTTGTACAGTAAAATTATTTTATCGGCGTATTCCTTGACCAGAACACCCGCTTCGGTGAGATTGATGCGGTTGTGGGTGCGGTCAAACAGCCGGGTATTAAAATATTCTTCCAGTTGGCGTATCTGAAAGGTCACGGCCGGCTGGGTCATATACAGCGTCTCGGCCGCTTTTGTAAAACTCAGCAAACGCGCAACAGTTGCAAACACCTGGAGTCTTCGGTCAGCCAAGTTCAGACACCTGCAAGTCCACAGGAATTACCGGCCCATGCTGATGGCCATTTACAACCGCGTGCGATTTTCATTGCTGGTTGAGCATGTTTCTCTACAGACGTTATCGGCACGAGGCTGGCGCCCTGACCATAGCAGATACCATGGAAAATCATCGGGGCAAGTCAGTTAAGCAATCCAGACAACCGTAATTTCATATCGGTGGCACTGGTGGCGAATTGAATCGCTGTTTCATGTTCAATCAAACCATGATCAACAAGATGAACGAGATGAGAATAGAAAGACAACACCCCCTTTGTGATATTACCGCCGTGCAGCAATGCGGCGATCTCTCCAATTTTCAGCGAATCCAGCATCAATTCCCTGATTCGGGCAGACATGATCATATATTCACACGCCAGAACCCGACCCGCGCCGCCTTTCTTCGGGACTAATCTTTGGGCAACCACAGCACGCAGATTCCGCGCCAGTTTGGCGCGTATTGCGCCCTGTTTTTCTACCGGAAACGTCGCCAGCAAGCGGGTTATCGAATCCGGCGCGATGGGCGCGTGCGTAGTTGAAAACACCAGGTGCCCGGTCTCCGCCACGGTCAGGGCGTTCTCAATGGTTTCGTTGTCGCGCAGGTCCGAGATTAAAATAACATCAGGGTCTTCCCGCATCGCCGCCACGACCGAGGCACTGAAGCTGGCTGCATCAATACCAATATCGCGCTGCGAAAATACTGATTTTTTGTTTTCAAACACATATTCTATGGGGTTTTCGATGGTCAGAATATGCCGGGGACAGGTTTTATTGATTTGTTCAATCAACGCGGCCAATGTGGTGGATTTGCCGCTGCCCGTGGCCCCGGATACCAAAATCAGACCACGCCGCTGGTGCGCCAGTTGCTGCACCATCAGCGGCAAACCGAGTGTTCTGACATCGGGAATTTTCGATCTGAGCAGCCGGTTGGCCATGGCCAGTTTCCCGCGCTGCCGGTAAATATGGACTCGCAGCGTACCCATGCCTTTAAATTCCACCGAGGTGTCGGTCTGATGCCCGGTTTTAAATCTTTCTTTTTGATCATCCCGTAATATGCCGTCAATAATTTTCTCCAGTTGAGCGTGCGAAATTGTCGGGTCGTCTTCCAGCATATACAGTCGTCCGTCAACCCGAATTGCGGGCGGTTGATCCGAATGGATATGAATATCCGATGCGTTTAATTTAAATGCCCGGGTAAACAGATTTTTAATGATGTCTGACATGATCTTTTTACACCGTATCTGGTCATGAGTGTAGCCCAGTAGCGCTGAAAATGTCAGTGCCATGGCGTTGGTGGGTTTTTGCCACTGTAAATATCGCTATTGAACTTTGCCAAACTGCCAACATCTATAACCGACATCTAATGTACAATTAGAGATTACGGGTTACGATGCGATTGGATAATCATATCGTAGCGAGTCTGAACAAATTTACGAATCTTCTAAGAGGTAATGAAATGGCTAGAATTCAAGCTACCGTATCACGACCGGTTTCTCGCGGTATTGAAATCAACAGTGTCTTGCGAAATACATACCTGCTGCTGGCACTGACCCTGCTGTTCAGTGCGGCCACAGCGGGGATATCCATGGTCATGCAATTTCCACCAATGGGTATGGTTGTTACTCTGGTCGGATATTTCGGTTTGTTGTTTTTGACCAGTAAATTCCAGAATTCCGCGCTTGGCATATTATTTGTATTCGCGCTGACCGGATTTATGGGATTAACGCTGGGCCCCATCCTGAACTATTACATTCATACCTTATCAAACGGCAGCCAGATAGTGATGACTGCGCTGGGCGGTACCGGCATGATTTTTGTTGCGCTTTCGGCCTATGTCCTGGTGACCAGAAAAGACTTCAGTTTCATGGGTGGGATGCTCATGGCCGGAATCCTGGTGGCATTTCTCGCCGGACTAACCACCCTGTTTTTCCCGATGCCTGCGTTGAGTCTAGCGGTATCTGCCATGTTTATTCTATTGATGTCGGGTTTGATTTTATTCGAAACCAGCCAGATCATTCATGGCGGCGTCACTAACTATATCTCCGCAACGGTCACGCTCTATGTTGCTATCTATAATATGTTTCTCAGTTTGCTGAGTATTTTTGGAATATTCGGCGACGATTAATCCATAGTGATTGAGGGCAGGTATCACCTGCCCTTCGGGGAAAAACCCCCGGCCCGGATTTATTCCCGGCGGGGGTTTGTATTTCTGGTAGACGGATAATTTTAGTAAACAATCATTTACCATGGATTACGAAAAACCCTAGAAACAACAGTAATGAAAGCAATGATTCTAGCCGCTGGGAAGGGAACCCGAGTGCGGCCGCTAACCTATGAAATGCCCAAACCGATGATTCCCGTGCTGGGCAGGCCGGTCATGGAATACCTGGTCGAGCAACTGGCAAGCCATGAATTTCGCGATGTGATGGTCAACCTCAGCCACCTTCCCGAGCGCATAGAAACCTATTTCGGAGATGGGCGGCGCTGGGGTGTGAATATCGGATATTCGTTTGAGGGGCACGTGGAAAAAGGCCGGCTTTTCGGCGAACCACTGGGTTCAGCCGGCGGCATCAAGCGTATTCAGGAATTTGGCGGATTTTTCGATGATACCTTTTTGGTGGTATGCGGTGATGCCATTATTGATCTTGATTTGACCGATGCGATTCGTAAGCATTGGCAGTCAGGCGCGAAAGCCAGCATTGTGGTCAAGCGGGTTGAAAAAGCAAGAGTGCGGGACTACGGCGTGGTGGTGGCGGATGAATCCGGCGCCATCACTTCATTTCAGGAAAAACCCACAGTGGAAGCGGCAAAATCCACATTGGTCAACACCGGCATTTATATTTTCGAACCGGATATCATTGACCTTATTCCGGGTGAGACGATGTACGATATTGGCAGTGATCTACTGCCGGATATTCTGGCAAGAGGGCTGCCTTTTGGCGCCATAGAAATCCCGTTGCGGTGGGTGGATATTGGGCGTTTGAGTGACTACTGGCAAGCAAACCAGCAATTGATGCGGGGTACGTTGCGCGGCATGAATATGCCCGGCACAGAAGTTATGCCGCAGGTGTGGGTCGGATTAAATGTGGATGTGGACTGGGACAACGTATTGATCGAAGGGCCGGTGTATATCGGATCAAATTCGCGGATTGAGGGCGGATGCCAGATTCAGGGCCCGACCTGGATATCGCACGGATGTTATTTGCAGGGCGGCGCCAAAGTTCATAAAAGCATGTTATTTGAGCATACATTGATGCGCCAACACGGCGCTGTATTTGAAGCCGTTGTCTTTGGGCGATACTGTGTCGATAAAGAAGGACACCCGGTTGAAAGCAAGGGCTCAGAACTGGATTGGGTCGGTGACGCCCGGGACAAGGCGCTAAAAACCCGGAAATGAAGCTGCGTCAGCCGGAATCCATATCTATATTTGCCCGGCGCTGGAGACCATCATCTACCTCTACGATATGGCAACTCCCAAAGACAAGTTTGACTTGATGCGCTTTGACAACAGTTACAGTATCAGCACAGATGTTCGATGAGGCCAGACAGCGCCATGTTATCAGGATAGCCACTGGCTGCGGCAAAACCTAAGATGATGCGGCGGCACTTTTCCCACAAGTTACAAGCCGGGCCCAGAGCCTTCCCGAAACTTTCCGGTGATTACTCCGAGCATCCTCGGGCCTGGTCGCATCCCTAAGGATTTACAGGACTTGCAGATTTTCTGTGGTCCGGTGATTCCCGAGAACAGCATTGACAGACGCAACTGGCGGGATGGCTTTCAGTTCACCTTGCGCCGGCAAAACGAGGGGCGGATAACGCCCCTGCCATCCAGGTCCTGATGACCACCATCGTCGGCGTCGACTTCAGCGGGCACCGGGATGACCGCAACACCTGGGTCGCGCGCGGCCGGTTGGATGCCGACGGAGCGTTGCTGCTGGACAACGTGCAACCTGCGCGCCGCTCTGGCCTCTACGACCTCCTTGCCGCCATCCCGACGCCCGCGGTCGTCGCGTTGGACTTCCCTTTCGGCGTGCCGGCCGGATTCGCCGTCCATCTATCGCCGAAGTGCCCGCCGCGTGCCATGCCCGACCTCTGGGAAACCGTTCACGGCATGCCCGCCGGCGACTTTCTCGCAGCCCGCGATCGGTTCGTAGCCGGCCATGGCGAGCTCAAGCGCTCGGGGGATGCACGGCATTTCCCCGAAAGCTACTCACCACTGCATCGCGCGAACCCCAACATGCTTCCAATGACCTATGAGGGTATCCGCCTGTTGCACCGCTGGCGCAAGAGCTGTCCGCAGCGGTGGCACGTTCCGCCCCTGGAGTCGCCTGTACGGCCCGCCCACTCCGTCACCTTGCTGGAATTGATGCCCGGCGCATTCCTGAAGACCGTCGGCTTGCCCTACAAGGGTTACAAGAAAGGACGTCGTTGCTGGGAGCTGCGCGAGAAGATCACGGGCGCCCTCGCCGCAGCCTCTGGAATCCCGTTGCCCGATCTGGCCTCGCTCCGCATGGGCTGCCACGCCAGTGACGACTTCCCGGATGCCGTGGTCGCTGCCGCCGGCGCGGCCTGCTGGGCTCGAGACAACGATCGCTTCCGTCATCCCCAGCCGGACGAGCTGTCACTGGCTCGGTTGGAAGGCTGGATTTACGTCCCCAACCCGGAATGCCGATAGCGGGCGAGCATCCATCCGATGACCCGTTCCCTCGTCCAGCGCCTACCGTTCTTCTACGGCCGGGTCATCATGGCCTGCACGATGTGCTCCAGCGTGGTGCGCCAGGGCCGGCGCAAACAAATAAACAGCAGCGCCTGGAATTTTTGTATATTTCAGTCCCTGCACGATGAGCTTCAAACCCGGATATGCCGTGAACAGTAGCAAACATGGCCGCTATAACCGCCCCGTCGTTGCCATCGGTCTTTGCCTGGTGTCGATGACATTTTTCTCGGTGCAGGATGCGCTGGTGAAGTGGCTGGTCGCGGATTACCGGTTGGTTCAGTTGCTTTTTATGCGCAGCATTGTGATCGTTGTTGTCGTTGGCCTGTTTATCGCATTCAGGCATGGCCTTGCAGGGTTTAAAACGCTGCGTCCCCGTGATCATTTTCTAAGAACTGCGTTTAACTTTTTCGCGTTTCTCACATATTACCTTGCAGTTACGGAAATGCCTTTGGCAAATGCTACGTCCATTGGGCTGACGGCGCCGCTGTTCATGACCGCGTTATCCGGGCCGCTATTGGGCGAACCAGTGGGCATCAAACGCAAACTTGTCCTGGTTGCCGGGTTTGTCGGGGTATTAATTATTATCCGGCCCGGCGCCGATGATTTGAACCTTCGCGGTAGTTTATATGCGCTGGCCGGGGCATTGCTGTTTGCGCTGTTAGCCATCCAGACCCGTAAAATGAGTAAAAATGAATCCAGTGAGCTAATGGTTTTTTATGCTGCTCTTGCATTTCTGATTGTAACCGGGGCGTTTATGATGCTGCACTGGGTGACACCTGACCCGAAGTCTGTGGTTTTAATGTTAACCCTCGGTTTAATTACCGTATGCGCGCAGTACACCATCGTCCATGCCTACCAGTACGCCGGGGTGCATGTCATCGCTCCTTTTGAGTATATAACGGTACTGTGGGCGGTTTTGATTGGGTGGTTTGTGTTTGCGGAGCGGCCGACGTTGACCATGTATGTCGGCGCGTCGCTGGTTATTCTGGCGGGGCTGGTGATTTGCTGGTACGAAAAAGTGGAGTATGACCGAAACACTGCCCCGCCAATTAATCCGGTGTAAACTGGTCAGCGCAGACTGGCTGGCTGATTGTCGATTAACGGATGAGCGCAACCAGAGTGATGAACCTTGTTGCCATTAAAATCCACAATCAGGCCTAAGCCATTGACCCGAAAATGCGCACCGATGTTTCGCAATCCTCCAGCGAGGCTAATAATACTCCGCCCTTTCATTCACCATTCTAAAAGTCATATTTATCCGGGGCTTTACCAGACGTTTGGTTTTCGGCACCGAATGCCGCCAATCCAGTTGTGACCGGCCCGACATCAGCAGCAGTGAGCCATGCGTCAAATCAATTTTCAGGTTTGGCCGACCATGCCTTGAATGCAAAATGAATCGCCGGGTGGTGCCCAGGCTTAGCGCGGCAATGCGGGGATAACGGCCTAACTCGGGTTCATTGTCGCTGTGGATGCCCATGCTGTCGGCGCCGTGTCGATATAGATTGAGCAAGACGCTGTTGAAATGCCAGCCGGTACGGGCCTGTATCAATGCGCGCGCATCCAGCAGGGCATCGAACCAGGGCAGCGGAATATTGCGGGTTCCCGAATACCCATACACAGCTTGTTTGTCGCCATACCATGCGCATAGTCTGGGTGAAATCACCGATTTGCCGAACAGCGTTATGGTTTGCCGGCGCCAGTCTGCGGCTGCGTATATTTGCTTAAACAAATTATCTGCGGTGGCGATATCGATGAAATGTTCTATCAATTCGCACTGGCCGGGGATCAGAGAATAGCGGGCCGCCACTTAATTACCGGCGGGCGATATTGCCGACCTCAGTTCTGCGCCATCAAAAAAGTAATGACAAACCTCTTCACCGCCAACTACTAAAACCGGGACGTATTCGCGAAACCGCGCATACCATTTCGGGTCATCTTCCACATCACGCATCTGCACAAAAACAGCCGTTTTCTCATCAAGGCCGGATATAAACTGATTCAGTTGCGCTGTCATGTCATCGCATAGACGGCAATCGTCTTTGTAGTAAAAAACGATCTCCACCGGGTTGGATAAAGCGTGATTGTTGCACATTTGTCTGTTGCTGGTCGCCAGGCTATACGGTGAGCCGGTTGTGAATGTGTTGCAGAAACTGTGCTTCATTCAGAATCTCAACCCCAAGCTGTCTGGCCTTGTCGGCTTTGGAACCAGCATCTTCTCCCGCAATCACGAAGTCGGTATTTTTCGAGACGCTGCCAGTCACCCTGGCCCCCGCAGACTGCAACCAGGATTTTGCCTGTGCTCTGGCCATACTCAGCGTGCCCGTAAGGACAACGGTCTTTGCCGCAAAAATACTATGGGTAAAATCTTTCGCCCGGGTCGGCTGCGGCCAATGAATCCCGGCGTTTAACAGCTTCTCCAGGACTTTCTGGTTATGGGGCTGCTGGAAAAAAGTGCGGATACTCTTCGCCACGATGGGCCCGATGTCGGGAATATTCTGTAATTCTTCTTCGCTTTTCGCCGCCACCTCGTCCAATGTAAATAGATTCGCAGATAATGTTTCCCCGGTGGCTTCTCCGACCAGCGGAATCCCGAGCGCATACAGGAATCTTGCCAGGGTGGTATTCTTGCTCCTTTCTATGGCCGTGAATAAATTGGTGGCGGACTTTTCCGCCATTCTGTCCAGATTCGACAACTGCGTCAGGGTCAGCGAAAACAAGTCGCCGATATCATCAATCAGTTTATCGTTTACCAGTTGATTGACCAGTTTGTCGCCCAGACCTTCGATATCCATGGCCCTGCGGCTGGCGAAATGCTTTATGCTTTCTTTCTTCTGGGCCGCACAAAACAGCCCGCCGCTGCAACGCGCAATAACGCCGTCTCCCTGGTTGACCACCGCCGACCCGCATACCGGGCATTCGCGGGGAAACCGGAAAGCTCTGGCGCTCTGCGGGCGCTGCGAATGCACCACCGAAACCACTTCAGGAATCACATCCCCGGCCCGGCGCACGATTACCGTGTCCCCGGCCCGCACATCCAGCCTGTTAATTTCTGCGGCGTTATGCAAAGTGGCATTTGCAACTGTGACCCCGCCGACGAATACCGGTTTAAGCCGCGCCACCGGGGTGATGGCGCCGGTTCTGCCGACCTGGATTGCTATATTTTCAACCACAGTGACTTGTTCCTGGGCCGGGAATTTATGGGCGATTGCCCAACGCGGCGCTTTGGCGGTAAATCCCAGACTGCTCTGCCAATCCGTTCTGGAAACCTTGTACACCACGCCATCAATATTGAATGGCAGCGAATCACGCCGTCCAAGCAATTCATTATAGTAGTCGATGCAGCCATCTACGCCGACCACCGGTTTCACCAGGTCGGTGACCGGTAATCCCATATTTTTAATCCACTCAAGTGCATCCAGTTGGGACTTCGGCGGCGCAACGCCGAGGACTTCGCCCAAAGCGTAGCAATAAAGGCTCAATGGCCGGGATGCGGTGATTGCCGGGTCAAGCTGTCGCAGGCTACCGGCCGCCGCATTTCTTGGATTGACGAAGGTTTTCAGTCCGGCCTTTTGCTGATTTTGATTTAACTGATGAAAATCATCGGTGCGCATAAATACTTCGCCACGCACTTCCAGAACCTCCGGCAGGCGGTCCCCATTGAGCCGGGTTCTATCCGCCAACACCATGCGCATGTTGTGCGTAATATTCTCTCCTTTTTTCCCATCTCCCCGGGTGGCGGCCTGAACCAGCCATCCGTTTTCATACCGCAGGCTGACCGCCAGACCATCCAGCTTGGGTTCGGCCACATACTCCACTTCACCCGTTTCCAGTCCAACCAACTCCTTCACTCGTCGAGCAAAACTGGTAATTTCTGCCGTATCAAAAGCATTCCCCAGCGAACGCATTGGTACAGCATGGACTACTTCAGAAAAGGTTTCAGAGGCGAATCCACCGACTTTTTGCGTCGGCGAATCCATTGATTGGAATGCGGGATAACATTGTTCCAATTCTTCCAATTCCTGCATCAACCGATCATAGGAACTATCCGGGATTTCCGGATCGTCCAGAACATAGTATCGGTAATTGTGGTATTCAAGTTGTTCCCTTAGCTGAAGTATATGTTGCTTCGGGTGTTTTTGTAGCCCTGACATTTAAGCCTTGATAGTCACGCGGCGGGGTTATATCCCGGTTGCAGTTTAAAAAACTCTCATCGCTTCATCGCTTCCCGGTGCCATGCCCTGCTGTTCCATTTCCCGCGCAACTTTTTCAATGGATTGGCGAATCTGCGCGACATCATCCTGGGACAGGGTTTCATGGTGCGGGGCAATTGCTTCGCCCTTTATGCGCCCGGCAAACGCTTTTGCTGTACCCACCATTTCAGCAAACACGGCGCCCGGGGAACGGGTCACGGCGGGCCGGGTAAAAAATGTCACGCCCCGAGTGCGCAACTCCTTTAAATTGCCGAAATTAAACTCGCCGGAATCACTCATATTTGCCAGACTGTACAAGCAAACCTTGCCCTTTCCCACGGATTGATTGCGAACATAATAATTATTGGCACTGCGCTCAAGTCCAAGTTCCATCGCGCATCGGTTTATGGCATTGCCGTGAAAATGATCGGTATCCCGGGATTTTACATTGACCACAAAAACCGATTCGTAGCAACGCACAAAGTCTGCCAGGGCCTTGGCCTGTCGTAAAGCGCTCTCCACAGGCGCCATGAAAGTAAAGCTGCGCCCTGTCCCCTCGGACAGCTTTGCAATCAAATGGGAAAACCGGGCTAACTCTGCGGCATCAATGGGGCCGTGCTGATCGGCCAACTGGATGGTCACCACCAGATCGCCAAACCGGGCGTCTTCATGTTCATGTTCAAGATTGCGCCAGCTTTTTTCGGGAATTTTTAATCCGTGGACACGGCTGAATTTGGACAGCGCTGACTTCGCTTCGCGGTATTGGGCCAAAACAGATTCCCGACCAACATCGCGGTGGCCGTAAATTCTCACCCAATAATCAATTTGGCTGATCTTCCCGAATCCCGGAATCTCCGGGTAGACAAAAATACTGGATGATTCGTTTGGCAGATCGCTGTTTTCTGGCGCGTCCGGGGAAACCAGCCGGGGCTCAATCCGCTCTTCCATGCTTCCACCCCGGTTCCGTTGTCTGGCAGTATGCACTGGCCCGGGCTCTGCATCTCGCTGGTCCGGTTGCACTGCAGACCCTGATTTCGATTCGATCTTTTCTGCAACCACCGGAGCAATTGTTTCGGCGCTGGGGCGTTGGGGCTGCTCGTTTGCATCCCCGGGCCAATCCAGTATCGGTGATTCCAGTATGGGAATGTCAGAATCGGCCTGCGGATTCTCTATTGCAACCTGGCGCTGTGACATGGGATCAATATCAGTTTCACCGTTACCCGGATTGTGAATTTCCGCCGGGTATTGATGTTCACTGTCGCCAACCTTTTTATCTTCTGAATCTTCTGCATGATGATAATCCTTTTCCCGATACCCACGCGCTGGCGGTTGTGGCGCATAACCCTGGCCGGGATGACTGCCAGCATATTCCCGGGAACCGTAATCATCCTTCCTGTCTGACATATAAGCCTCCGGCATTCTAGCCACGGGAATGTCGTCGTCTGGATCATAATCGCCCAAACCATCACTTGAACCGGCAAAACCGGGAACGCTTTCCCTGGCATTATACTGGCACAAACCGGCGGATTTGGATTTGGTATTGTGCTTGTCCAGCCGCACCGAAACCAGGTAAATAATCATAACAAGCACCATGCTGACAACAACCAGTGCAATTTGCAGGTTCACATTAAATCCTTATCCTCGGCCGGCCATTCATTGTGGCTATAACAAATTTTTCTCAATTTATTGTACCAGCATTAATACCAGCGCCGATCTCAACTCGCATTTATCACGGTAATACATCATCCACGAATATGCGCCAAAGGCGGGAACAAGCTATTGCGCCGCCATTTCAATGGCTTGATCAATATCCACAGATACCAATCGGGACACACCTGCCTCCCGCATTGTAATACCGACCAGTAAATCCATCGCTTGCATGGTGATTTTATTATGCGTGATGATAATTATCTGACTCCGTTTTGCCAGAGATCTGAGCGTTTCGCAATAGCGCTCCACATTCGCATCATCCAGTGGCGCATCGACTTCATCAAGCATACAAAATGGCGCCGGGTTCAGTTTGAACAGCGAAAATAATAATGCCACGGCGGTTAATGCTTTTTCACCCCCGGACAGCAAATGAATGCTGCTATTGCGCTTTCCAGGTGGGCAGGCCATGACGCGGATGCCCGTAGTCAATAAATCATCGCCGGTTAAATGCAATTGCGCTGTACCGCCGCCGAACAACCCGGGGAAAAACTCGCTGAATCCGGCGTTAATCTGCTCGAATGTTTGCCTGAATCTGGAGCGGGTTTCCCGGTCAATCCGGTGCATAACCGATTCCAGGGTTTGCAGCGCCGCGGTAAGATCATCATGCTGCCTGCTGAGGTATTGCATACGCTCGCGCTCCTCGTCAAATTCTTCGATAGCCACCAGATTGACCGGGCCGATACGCGCAATCCTGCGTTTTATTTCTGCAAGGGCCGCCTGCCACTGGGCAATGGCTGCATTCTCTGGCAATTCGGCGGCACAGGCCGCAACCGTATAGCCGTGTGCCTGCATGGATTCCCTGTGCGCATCCCTGCGCACCAACACGGCCTGCCTCGTCAATCTTTGCTGATCCAATACCTGCCGTGCATCGTTGACCTGCTCCACGACATCGGTACGACTGGCACTGGCCCGGGATATTCGCGTAGCAAAACCTGCGACTTCATCTTTGCAGGCTGAAAACCGCGCTTCTATTTCCAGCTTTTGTTGCAGCAATTCACCGAGCCTGGCCCGCATGATTTCAATAGATTCGCCTGAGCCGGTTCCGCTGTCTGCCAATTGGGATAATCGTCTGTCCACCTGCTCTATATCCAGGCGAAACCGTTTGATGTTTTCCCGGATTGAATCAATTTCCGCTTCCAGCCGTTGTTTTTGCAGCGCTTTTTCATGGAGCTTTTCCCGTGCTTCGTTCACCAGATGACGATTCTCCATGACCTCTGCATTCAGCAGCTCCCGCTTTTGAATCAGCTTTTCGCGCTGTTGATCCTGGCGCCCGCATTGCGCGGTCGCAGCTTTGAGTCGCGCCCCGGCATTTTCAATCTGGCTGCTGTCGCAAAGCATTTGCGTGGACAGGTCGTCCAGCTCGCCAGTCAGCTTGTTTATTTGGGCCCGGGCTTCCAGATACTGTGCTTCTTCCCGACCAAACCGGTTGTGCAGGGACGACATTTCCGAGCGCAGTTGGTTTAATCCTGCACGCTGGCCTTGCATGCGGGAATTAAGCTGGCTGCGCTGCGCCTCCAATCGCGAAATATCTTTATCTGCGGCTTCGACCAGTGTATAAATTTCCTGTTGTCGGAGTTCCAACTGGCTGATCTCTTCTTCTCGCACCAGCACCCCGGTTTCCAATTGGCTTTGGCTGGGCAAGCTAACCCAGTTTGCACCGACCAATGCACCGTCCCGGGTGACGATATACTCTCTGCCCGTCAGCCTGGTCTGACGGCCCATGGCCTGCTCCAGATTCTCTGCTGCAAAGATACCGGCGAGTAACGGGAAAATTTCGATGCTTTCTACCCTGACCCGATCCATTAATTCCGGCAAATCAATGCTGTCCGCCGGGCGGTCCATTGGCCGGGCCGCCGGCATGACCACCCTGGCGCTGGAAATCATCGCAAAAGCAAAGTTTGATTGATCCTGCAAGGCATCCGCACTGATTGTTTCAGTACAAATTGCACCCAAAAAACCATTCAGGACCCGGTCTGCCGCACGCTCCCAGCCCGCAGACACTGTTATTTTTCCGGCCAGTCTGGGCGCGTTGCCAAGTCCGCAGTGCCGTAACCAGGATTCCAGGGCATCATTGTCGCCGCCCAGCGCCGCGCTTTGAATTTCTTTAAGCGAATCCAGACGGGAAATCACCTCTTGAAGCTGGGTCCGTGCGTTGGCGCCATGTGCGCGCTGGTTTTCCAGTTCGGTCAGCAAATCCTTGTTTGCCGCTTCGGTTTTATGAAACTGCGCCTGCGCCTGTTGGTATTGATAATCGTGGTCTGCAACTTCCTGCCGCAGGGCCGCTATATCCAGCGCAGCCAATTGTTGTTTCAACTCGGATACGCGCTGACCGAGTTTTTCTTTATTTTCGGCAGCCCGGGCCAACTGCCGGTGCAGATATTCGATCCGCGATTTTTGTATCTCCACCTGCTGCGCCGGTCCCCGGGACGCCGCATTGAACGACTCCATTTCAGACAACCATTCCTGCAATATCCGTTCTGCCCGCACCAATCGCGCTTCCGCCTGGTCACTCAGCGATTGCAGCGATTGCACATCGGGCAATATTCCCCCAAGGACTTGACCGCGTTCAATTTCTTGCTGCCTGTTCAGTTCAATCTGTTCCCGGCATTCAGCCTTACCGGCGTTCAGCCTTTGCAGTTCTTCCTTGTGGGTGTGTCGGGTCTGGCTCTGATGTTCGATACGCTGTTGCAGATGGGTGATACTGGCGCCGATTTGATAAAATGTTTGTTGAATCTGATTATTCTTCTCATGGGCTTCGGAATGCTGCCTGCGCAGCGCTTCAAGCTGCGCCTCTGTTGCACGCTGCGATGCGAGGGCGGCCTGCAACGTGTTCTCGCACACTGCGGTTAATCTGTCCTGTTCCAGCAAATCTGCGTCCAGCGCATTCAGCTTTAACACCTGAAGTTGTCCATCTATCTGCCTCTCCGTATCCTTTAACGCTTTGTATCGACGCGCGGTCCGGGATTGTCGCTTTAATCTTCCAAGCTGTTTGCCAAGCTCGTCACGTATATCGGCCACTCTGTCGAGATTTTCCCGGGTATGCGCAATTCTGGTTTCGGTTTCACGCCGTCGCTCCTTGTATTTCGACGTTCCGGCGGCCTCTTCCACAAATACCCGCAAATCTTCCGGTCTGGCTTCGACAATCTGGCTTACCATGCCTTGTTCGATAATCGAATACGACCTCGGGCCAAGCCCTGTTCCCCGAAACAAATCCAGAACATCGCGGCGGCGGGTTTTCAGATTGTTGATAAAATAATTTGACTGCCCGTCCCGGGTCAGAGTTCTTTTAACCGAGATTTCGGCGAATTGGCCATAGCTGCCCGGTGCATTACCGTCGCTGTTATCAAAAATCAGTTCAACCGATGCCTTGCCCACCGGCTTGCGGGATGCAGATCCATTAAAAATCACATCGGCCATATTGTCGCCGCGCAGCATCTTCGCCGATGACTCCCCCATCACCCATCTGACCGCATCAATGACATTGGATTTTCCGCACCCATTCGGCCCAACCACCCCGACCAGGCGGTCAGGCAGGCGGATGTCGGTCGGGTCTACAAATGATTTAAAACCCGACACCTGTAATTTCTTAAGCCGCATTCGATATGGTTGGTATTATTTTTTGCAAACGGTGAGTCAACGCCAAAATTACACTAACTTATTGTAATATAAGGGATATTTCGATATTCACGGAGGCATGATTATACAACTCCGGGCTGGCGGCGGGTATGGATTTCGGGTTTAAATTTCGGGATTGATAAAGAGTGCGGCGCTTTTGCCTGGTTTGACTGCGGATACGAATGCCGGCCGCAAGGCCATAACCAAAAAAGCCAGGCGCAACCCTGGCTTTTTCAACACAATAATCAGGCGAACCTAAACCATCTGCGGTCCCATGTGGTGCATCGCCTCAGGTTCATTCGCGCCCACTGAAATCAACGGCTGCCACTTCACTTTTTTCAGCTTCCATTCACCGCTGTCGCGGTCATAGGTAGAGTTGACAAAACACTTCCATTCATCGTCATTGATATCCTGAAAGTCCGCCCGATAGTAGTAACCCGGGTAGCGGGTTTCTTTGCGGAACTTGATGTGCTGCATATGCGCCTCGGCCGCGATGATACGATGATAGTTTTCCCATGCCCGCAGTAATTCATGCAAATCTTTGGCGCGCATCTTCAATGAATCTTCTTTCAGCATCTTCATTTTGCGTTCGGCAACGACCAGCATGGGTTCGTTGGTCTGATACCAGGTGGAGACACCAGCGACGTATTCGTCCATGATTTTCTGTAATCGAAATTGCAGCATTTTTGGCGTAATGTAGTTTGGATTGATATCGATAGCCGTGGTGTAGTCCTTATGCGCAAGGAAGGTACGCACCGGTCGATAGATTTCTTCCACCAATTCGTCCGTTGTTCTGGACAGCTCGGGCCGGATATCAGGATTGTCGAGGCAGTATTGCACCATGCTTTTAGCCGTCATCCGCCCTTCGGTAAATGAACCCGACGAAAATTTATGGCCGGATGCGCCAACCCCGTCGCCAGCAGTGAACAATCCATTCACTGTGGTCATGCGGTTATAACCCCAGTGATAGTGCTCCGGTGTGCCCGGCAGATCTTCCGGCCCGGAGCACCACAAGCCCGCACAACCGGCATGGGAACCCAGCAGATACGGTTCGGTAGGCATCAGTTCTGACATTTCTTTATCCGGTTCGATATTTTCTCCTGCCCAGACACCGCATTGACCGATGGTCATATCGAGAAAGTCTTCCCAGGCTTCCGCTTCCAGGTGCTTGATTTCCCTGGGGGTCATGGTTTCAGCCAGCTTGGCCATGGCACTGGGGGTGTCCATGAAAATCGGGCCGCGGCCCTGTTTCATTTCAATCATCATCAGGTGATTGCGCAAACAGGTTCCCATGGCGTATCCAACGGCATATTTGTCATAGCCATTGTCCTTTAGCAATTCATAGTTTTTCTCCTGATAATCTTCGCCAAATGCATTCATGGCTTTCGCCTTGAACAGCAGGAACCATGCACCGACCGGGCCATATCCGTCTTTAAACCGGGCGGGAACGAACCGGTTTTCCATCAAAGTCATTTCCGCGCCGCATTCCGCAGCCATGGCATAGGTCGAGCCGGCATTCCATACCGGATACCAGGCCCGGCCCGTCCCTTCGCCCACCGAACGCGGGCGGAATACATTAACCGCACCACCAGCCGCCAACAAACAGGCTTTAAACCGGTAAATATAAATTTTATTTTCGCGCACGGAGAATCCCGCCGCACCCGCAACCCGGGTCGGATCATTTTTGTCTGTCATTAATCGAACGATAAAAATGCGTTCCTGGATATTTTCAATTCCCAGCGCTTTTTTGGCTGCCTCGGCGACGATCCATTTATAGGATTCGCCGTTGATCATGATCTGCCAGCGGCCGGAACGCACCGGCTTGCCGCCGTCCCGAAGTTTTTTCCCCTCATCACCTTTCTGCTTCCAGATTGGCAGTCCCCAATCTTCGAAGTTGTGCACGGAATCATCCACATGGCGCCCGGTGTCATAGACCAGATCTTCCCGGGTAATCCCCATCAGGTCGCCGCGCACATAACGCACATAATCCGCCGGGTCATTGTCGCCCATATAGGTATTGATGGCGGATAGACCTTGTGCAACTGCACCGGATCGATCCATCGCCGCTTTGTCCACCAGCTTGATTTTCAAGCCAGTGCCTTCTGCCCATTTCGGGATTTCAAAGGCGGCGCCGCAGGCGCCCATGCCGCCGCCAATGATCAGGATATCGACTTCTTCTTCGACCACTTCGGGATTTGCAAATGTGTATTCTGGCATCTGGTTAATCTGCTATAGGGTTAAATAAAATTTTGCCCGGCACGGCGGATGGCAAAACCGGGTATGACGACCGATCCGGTTTTTTTAAAACTGCCGGTCCAGAGTAAATCCGGCCAAAAAACTAGCTGGCTATAAACTGACTCATATCGCAACGGTGCAACTGGTCGGTAAACAGTTTCGCATGATTACGCAAATCAGCCATGTCCGCATCGGGCTTTCCGCCATAGGGGTCGGCCGACCCTTCCGGGGTGGTGCGGATGGGGAATTTAAATCGTTTCATGGTGCCGTTGCGAAATTTAATGGTCCACATAATGGAATCCGTGCCCCGCAGCGGTTGTACCCTGGCGCCCAATGGCACCACATCGGCATAATGACGGCATTCGATGGCCTGCTGCGGGCAGATTTTTACGCAGGAGTAACATTCCCAACATTGCTCGGGCTCCTGGTTGTAGGCTTTCATGGCGTGGCCCGTGACGGACCCGTCTTTATCAAGCATCATCAAATCGTGAGGGCAGATATACATGCAGGCGGTTTTATCCTGGCCCTTGCAACCGTCGCATTTGTCGGTTCGAACATAAGTAGGCATTGGTGATCTCCGGTAATCGGGTTTAAATTATCTGCAATCGGCAAGAACTGCAATGATTGTAAAAGTGGTTTTTATGGCGAATTCCAAAATTCACGCCAGGGTAATTTATACTGACCGACTGGAATTCCTGACGGATTAAATCTAATGGAATTCATGGCAGAAAACTAATAAGTTCTGTCAAGGTGCATATAAGCTGGATTTATGAATAAGGATTAATTCTATTTATGCCGAGCATGGACTAGCTCCCACCCACCAGCCCGGCGGATGCTTTTCTGAAGTCATCCAGAATTCTAATGTAGCTTTCTTCCATTTGTTTGCGCTGAAACAACGTGTGCGCAATCACTTCATCGTACGATTTTATGGCCAGCCGTCTTGCTTCTATGAGCTTTTTAACCTTGCTGGTTTGCTTTCGTTCCAACAGCGCCAGAATGTCTTTCTCTACCCCTTGTTTCAACTGTCGGGTGATCTCAAGATTATTATCAATAGAACCCAGTTTTCGGTTTCTGGTGGATAAAATCACCTCTTCAGAACCATACGTCTGCACAATATCTCGGTCCAGCCTGACTTGCCGTTCCCGGTCACTTTCGGCTTTATCTCCAGCCTGTTTTTTTGCTGCGGCCTGCTCCAGCTCGGCTGCGGTGGGTGGTGGTTTTTGCCTGCGCACTTCAGTGCCAGTGTCGTTTAATGTGGTTATATCCGAAGACAGCGCACACTCGGCCGCAGCGAAATTACCATAATGCCAATTGCCTGCTTCATCCTGGCATTTTGCGATTTCCTGGGCGCGGATCTGGCTGCATACCAGTGCACTGCTGAATATCAGCAACGATATTGTCGCTGTTTTATACGAATTTTTTTTCACCCGACTATTTTCCCATCGGTAAACCATACTTATGACAGGCTCAGGGCGAACCGTCGCTGAACTTTTTGCCAGTCATCAAATACAGCCCCAATACGATCATTGGCAAACTCAAAACCTGACCCATGGTCATCCAGTCCAGCGCTACCGCGCCAATATGACCATCCGGTTCCCGAAAAAATTCGGCGAAAAACCTGAAAATGCCATATCCGAGAACAAATAAACCCGAAGTCTGCCCCAGCGCTCGCGGCCGGGATGAATACCACCACAGCAGGATAAATAAAACCAGGCCCTCCAGCAATGCCTCATATAATTGTGCAGGATGTCTTGGTTGTCCGGGGGCGGTGAAAAACCACACCCCCCAGGGTGCATCCGTTACCCTTCCCCACAATTCCTGATTAATGAAATTGCCGATTCGGCCAAAGAATAATCCGGGCGGGATTAACGGTGCCAAAAAATCTGCAACCGCTAAAAATCGACGTTTGGTTTTTCTCGCAAACCATAATATCGACCCGAATACGCCCAGCATCCCGCCGTGAAATGACATGCCGCCATCCCAGATTGCAAATATATCCAGGGGGTTGGATAAATAAAAACTCAAATTATAAAACACCACATAGCCCAAACGCCCGCCGGCAATCACCCCGATGGCGATATAAAAAACCATATCGATCACTTCATCTGCGGCCCACTGCGTGGATTTTGATTTTCCCTGGCTGAGTTTCGCGCGATACTGCCCAAGCATCACACCGGCGGCGAAGCCGACAAGATACATAATCCCGTACCAGTGAACGGATACAGGGCCGATGGATACAGCAACCGGGTCGAAATTAGGATGTACAATCACAACGTTATAATTCCTGAAATAACATGGCGAGGATCGGCGTATTTTAACTGATCCCGAATCAAATACTCCCATCGTCACTGACTTTTACAGGGGCTGCATGACCAACCAGTTAATTACCGAAACCAGTCCCTATCTGCTTCAACACGCCAATAATCCGGTGGACTGGCATCCTTGGGGCAAGCCTGCGCTTGATCTTGCGCGCAGGCAAAATAAACCTATACTGTTATCCATCGGATACGCCGCCTGCCATTGGTGCCACGTTATGGAGCGCGAGAGCTTTGAAGACCCGGCCATTGCAAAAATCATGAACAACCACTTTATATGTATCAAAGTGGATCGTGAAGAACGCCCCGATCTGGATAAAATATATCAACTGGCCCACCAAATGCTCACCCAAAGGCCGGGCGGCTGGCCGCTGACCATCGCACTGACCCCGGCGGGTCACGCGCCCTTTTTCGCCGGCACTTATTTTCCGCCGGAATCCCGATTTAACCTGCCCGGCTTTGGGGAATTACTGGAAAAAATTTCGGCGCATTTTGCGGATAACGCCGGAAAATTAGTGCAATACCACTTGTCGTTTAATACCGCTTTGGAGCAACTGAATCCAAAACCCGGCGCAACCCCGGTTCCCGACCCCGTATCGACCCTGGGTAAAGCCGCCGGGATGCTGGAAAAACAGTATGACAGTGAATTCGGCGGCTTTGGCGACGCGCCAAAATTTCCACATCCGAGCCAACTGGAATTACTGATGGCCGCCGCGCAGCCCGGGCTGCCGAACCGACATAAAAATCTGGAGATGTTGCACAATACGCTCACCCACATGGCGCAGGGAGGTTTGTTTGATCATCTCGGCGGTGGTTTTTTCCGCTACTCGGTTGATCGTAAATGGCAAATTCCGCATTTCGAAAAAATGCTGTACGACAATGCGCAATTGCTGGGGTTGTATTGCGACGCAGTGCGGTTGTCAGGTGACGCCTTGTTCGTCAATGCGGCGCTGGAAACCGCGCAGTGGGTGATCACACAAATGCAGCAATCGGACGGCGGCTATGCGTCCACCCTGGACGCCGATTCCGAAGGCGAGGAAGGAAAATATTATGTGTGGAATGAAACCGATATGCGCGCCATACTGACTGAAAATGAGTATGCCTCGCTGGAGGACCATTTCGGATTATTTGGCGAAACCAATTTTACCGGGAACTGGCATTTCAACGTCAACCCTCACACAGATTGGCAACTTTTGGCCAACAGCCCGCAAACCGAACAATCCATTGCCACGGCCAAATCGAAATTACGCAAGGTGCGCAGCCTGCGCATAGCACCGAACCTGGACGATAAAATCCTCACCGCCTGGAATGGTTTAATGATCAAAGGTATGGCCAAAGCAGGCCGGGCACTGAATCAACCTGAATTTATCCAGTCCGCACAACGTGCAACAGACTTCATTCGCAATAACATGTGGCAGGGAAATCGAATGCTGGCCGCGTACAGACAGGGCAAAGCCAGATTAAACGGCTACCTGGACGATTACGCATTCGTGCTGGACGGCCTGATTGAATTGCTGCAATCGGGATGGAGAAATGCTGACCTGGAATTCGCCATCGCCATTTGTGACGCCATGCTGGAACGATTCGAGGATAAAAACAATGGCGGGTTCTTCTTTACCTCGCACGACCACGAGAAGCTGCTTTATCGGCCAAAACAGGGCGCCGACGACGCGATTCCATCGGGTAACGGCGCGGCGATTCTGGCTTTACTCAAACTCGGCAATCTCCTCGGCGACACCAGATATTTACACAGCGCCGAAAAATCACTTACCCTGTTTGCCGATGAGCTGGTACGCCGTCCGTCCATCAATGGGTTGATCACCAGCGCCCTGCAATGCACTGGCGACCGGTACACCACGGTGGTTATTCGCGGCGCTGCCGGGGAAATTCATAACTGGCAAGAGCGCATCAACCAAATTTATTCCCCGGCCACGAGCGTATTCGCTATTGAGAAAAATCGCAAAGGCCTGCCCGGGCATTTAGCGCTGCGCAAAGCAGAAAAAACAACGGTTGCCTATGTGTGCAACGGCACACGCTGCACCCCGCCAATCAGGTCGCTGGAAGAATTGGTCGGGATGATTTCTGCAACCTGATTTCCGCAACGATCGTATGCTATGCAGGTTTTTCCATAATAATGTCCCAAACGCCGTGACCTAGCCGTCGGCCGCGTTTCTCGAATCTGGTTTCAGGCCGATGTTCGGGTCGCGGCGAAAAAATGCCTGTACCGGCCCGATTGACCAGATTTGATGACGCATCAAGCCTGGCCAGGGCTTCATCAGCATATTCCTGCCAATCGGTTGCATAGTGAAACACACCGCCGGGCTTGAGCTTGCGCGCCACCAGATCGATGAACGGCGGCTGCACTATTCTGCGCTTGTGATGCTTTTTCCTGGGCCATGGGTCGGGGAAAAACAAACATAATTCAGTCAATGACGCATCCCTGACCGCATTATTCAGGACATCAATGGCGTCTTCACAGAATACTTTCACGTTGGTGAGGTTATACTGATGCAGCCGCAGAACAAGATGACCCACTCCTGGGCGGTGCACCTCCACTCCGATATAGTTGTTTTGGGGGTTTTTTTGCGCGACCGCGAATAACGCTTCCCCGTCGCCGAATCCCACTTCCATAATGGTGGGGGCCAGACGATTGAAAATCCGGTAAAAATCCAGCGTTTCGGCGTCATCACCAAGCGACAGGCCGTAGCGCGGCCAGTGTTGATCCAGGGCACGCCGCTGACCCCTGGTGAGCCGGCCACCGCGCCGCGCGAAACTTCTTATCGGCTTTAACGATTGATGAACAGAATTCATTGATGCAATAATCCAATTCCCTCAAAACCATATTTTATACAGAGGAATACAAACCCATTCACCAGATATTAAACAAAACCGGAATATATATTGCTTATCCAACCTCTGACGTTTTGAAATCGACTTATCGCGGTCCCCCATCCAAGGTGAACAATAGACATACTAATGTTGGAATAACCGAAAAATCCTTTGCAGAACATTTACGAGACTATAATCGCACTTTTGATAATGAAGTCTGTTTTACGCGAGTGGCGGTTATCCGGGATAAAAAAGCATTAATTCGCATTGAGCAATTTGTACTTGCTCGAATTCGTTCCGAGTTTAAAATAGTTAAACCTGCAAGAAAATGATTTCATACTGATAACCGCGAAAGAATCAAAGAGATTATTAAAGAGTCTTTACGCGAGTCAGGCATACCGTATGAGCTATGCGAATAACCGGGAGTTATCCCAAAGTATATTGACGCACCAGGCAAAAATCGCGCAACAGCGATGATTCTCATGGCAGGAGAAGACCGGCTAGTTCAAGAGACATAAATGCCTGGTCAGGCTGTGCGCCACGCTGCAAACCGATTGATGGCTGCCTTGTATTGTGCGCACTCCAGTATAATCCCGGGTCATACCATTAACAGATTCCGAGCCAGGTTGGCGTCAGACTGCCAACCGGCTTTGCACCAAAATCGGCGGGTTATATTATGCACAGCGCAAAAAACGTATACGTTATCGACGGCAGTCGCACACCCTTCCTTAAAGCCGCCGCCAAACCAGGCGGTTTCAAGGCGGCAGATCTGGCGGTGGCGGCAGGGCGACCCCTGCTTACTCGACAACGGTTTGCACCAACCGACCTGGACGAGGTGATTCTGGGTTGTGTAGCGCCCACGGCGGATGAAGCGAATATTGGACGCATCGCTGCATTGCGGCTGGGCTGCGGCGAATCAACGCCGGCGTGGACCGTGGCTAGAAACTGTGCCAGTGGAATGCAGGCGCTGGATTCAGCGGCAACCAATATTGCCCTGGGCAGGTCGGACCTGGTTCTGGCCGGCGGCACTGAATCCATGAGTCACGCCCCGGTTCTTTTCTCCACCGAATTCGTCACCTGGCTCGGAGCATGGCGCAAAGCGAAATCTGTTGCTGCAAAAATCAAGTCCCTGCGCCTGCTCAAACCGACATATCTTGCGCCAGTCATCGGCCTGCTAAAGGGCCTTACCGACCCGGTATGCGGGATGTCCATGGGGCAAACCACCGAAAAAATCGCGCATAATTTTGGCATCACCAGAGCGGCGATGGATGCGTTCTCGGTACGCAGTCATGCACGACTGGCGGCGGCAACGGATGATGGAACATTCGCGGGAGAGCTGGAAACAATTTATGACCGGCATGGCAACTGCTACAGCGCCGATGATGGTCTGCGGCGGGATTCCACCACGGCAAAACTGGCCGGGCTGCGAGCGGTATTTGACCGACCCACCGGGCTGGTGACGGCTGGAAACAGCGCCCAGATCACGGACGGCTGCGCTTGGTTAATACTCGCAAGCGAAGCGGCAATAGCGAAATATGATTTAACGCCGCGCGGTCAATTGATCGACAGTCAATGGGCTGGCGTAGATCCCACCCGGATGGGGCTGGGGCCGGTACACGCCAGTACGCCCATCCTACAACGACATTCATTAGGCCTCAACGACGTGGATTACTGGGAAATAAACGAAGCCTTCGCGGGGCAGGTTCTGGGTTGTCTGGCTGCCTGGGAATCCGATGAATACTGTAAACGCCAACTCGGCCTGGAAGGTGCCATGGGCAAACTCGATCAGGACCGTTTGAATCTTCATGGCGGCGGCGTGAGCATGGGCCATCCGGTTGGCGCAAGCGGTGCCCGAATTGTGCTGCACGCCTTACACGTCCTGGAAAAAAACCAATGGCAGCGTGCATTGGCAACCTTATGCGTAGGCGGCGGTCAGGGCGGTGCAATGCTGATTCAACGTACTCCACAGCGATAGGGGAAGCCCCATGGCCAGACTGAAAAACTGGAAAATTACAGCGCAGGACAACCTTTGCATTCTAACCATTGACGTTCCAAAAAAGAGTCAAAACCTGCTTTCTTCCGCTGTTATGAAAGAGCTGGGGCAGGCGCTGGAGCAAATCGAAGCCCTTTCTGCCAATGGCTCGATCAACGGATTAATTCTTGCATCGGCCAAGCCCTGCGGCTTTATCGCCGGCGCAGACGTCTCCGAGTTTCAGAAAATCGGCCGCGCCGAACAGGTTGCCGATATGCTGCGACATGCACACCAGGTTATGAATCGCATTGGGTCATTCAGCTTTCCCACCGTGGCGATGATCAATGGTCATTGCCTCGGCGGCGGCCTGGAGCTGGCCCTGGCCTGCGACTATCGGGTGGTCTGTGACCACCCGTCAATCCGCCTGGGCTTGCCCGAAGTAAAACTGGGCATTCATCCGGGATTCGGCGGAACGGCCCGGCTGATTGAAATAACCGGCGTCCCGTCCGGGATGGATTTAATGCTAACCGGCCGCGCGGTGGCGCCCGCAACAGCCCGGAAAATCGGCCTGGTGGATCTGTGTGTACCAAAACGGCAGCTGCGACGTGCAGCACAATTTGTTATCGATAAACCAGCCGCGCCGAAACGCGCCGGTGCGCTAAACCGCATATTCAATTTTGGCCCGGCCCGAAAGCTGATGGCCCGATATTTAAAAAAGCAGGTCAGCGCCCGGGCAAAACGCGCACATTACCCGGCGCCTTACGCACTGATTGACCTTTGGCAACAGCACGGTGGTGACCGGGAGGCGATGCTGTACCAGGAACAGCGCTCCATTGCCAGACTGTTTGCCACGCCGACTTGTAAAAATCTGGTGCAGGTTTTCTTTCTGCGGGAAGCGTTGAAGAAAATTGGCCGTGCGCCGGGCCGCCCACACAATGATGGTGAATTCAGGCACGTTCACGTCATTGGCGCCGGGGTGATGGGCGGAGATATCGCCGCCTGGTGTGCATTCCGCGGCCTGAACGTCACCCTCCACGACAGCAGCGCCGACGCACTGGCCCGTGCCACAATGCGCGCCCATCGATTATTTACGAAGAAGCTGAAACAGGCCCGATTAATTGAACGCACAATGGATCGATTTCAACCGGACCTGGCCGGCCATGGCGCGAAACGTGCAGATGTAATTATCGAGGCGATATTCGAAAATGCCGAGGCAAAAATCGGCGTGTTTTCAGAACTTGTAAAAATTGCCGGACCCAATGCGATACTGGCAACAAATACCTCCAGCATCCCATTGGAAACGATAAGTGCGGCGCTTCCCAAACCCGGCCGGCTGGTGGGCCTGCACTTTTTCAACCCGGTGGCAAAAATGCAACTGATCGAAATCGTCCAGGGCGAAAAAACCCTGGCCAGAATTTCTACTCGCGCGGCCGCTTTTGCCAATCGCATCGGTCGATTACCCGTGCCGGTCAAAAGCAGTCCGGGCTTTCTGGTCAATCGGGTGTTGATGCCCTATACCCTGGAAGCGATCGAACTCCTTAAAGAAGGATTTAAGGCACCGGCAATTGACCAGGTGGCAACGGATTTCGGCATGCCGATGGGGCCGATTACATTAGCAGACAGCGTTGGCCTGGATATTTGTTATCACGTTGGTGAAAATCTGACCCGCCATTTTGGGGGCGACCTCCCTGAGTTATTAAAACAAAAGGTCAAAGCCGGTGACCTGGGTAAGAAAACCGGAAAAGGATTTTATATATGGGAAAAAGGCAGGCCAAAAAAACCAGACACCGCGTCTGGTGGTTCAACTGCAGATTGCCAGGACCGGCTGATTTTTCGCTACCTGAATGAATGCGTCGCCTGCCTGCATGAAGGCATTGTCAAAAGCAGCCAGCAATTGGACGCCGCCCTGATCTTTGGCACAGGATTCGCGCCGTTCAGGGGTGGCCCAATCAATTATATCCACGCCAGGGGCCCGGCAGATATGCTGGCGCGATTGCAAGTTCTGTATGAGAAGCACGGGGAGCGATTCAAACCTTCTGCGGGCTGGAAAGCGCTTGAGAACAAATAGTGAAAAGCAATATTTTCTTCGGTTTAGGTTTCTTCTGCTTTGGTTTGACCGGCGTGTTATTGATCCCGTATTCAGCCCTGTCAACCTCGTATATATTTCAGTCTTCAGCACCTGTCCTGGAACCATGATGAACAAGCCTTTAGCGCATAAAATCACAGTTGAACAACTCACAGCCATTGACCGGCCCATCGAATTGGCAACGGGTATGCCCAATGCCGCCTACACCGACAGAGACTTCTTCTGGTTTGAACGCGAGCATGTCCTCGGTGCGGCATGGGCTGCCCTCGCATTCACCGAAGATTACAAGGAAAACGGCACCGTCTCGCCCATCGAATTCATGGGGCTGCCGCTGATTCTGGCAAAGAACCAGCACGGCGATGTGAAAGTTTTCCACAATGTTTGCAGCCATCGAGGGAGAAAGTTAGTCAACGAGCAAAAAAAGACCAATGGCATGATGGTTTGCCCCTACCACTGCTGGACCTATGATTTAAACGGAAGGCTGTGCGCCACGCCGCATATCGGCGGCGTCGGCCGCCATCAGGCCGAGGGGTTCTGCCCGCAAAAGCATGGATTAAAAGAGGTGCGATCACACATCTGGCTCGGTGTTTTATTTATCAACCTGTCAGGCGACGCTGCCGCATTCGAGGATTATGCGAAGCCGCTGACAGACCGCTATCAAGGGTTTATCGGGGACGGCGGATTTGCAGCAATCACGCCGGCCGAAACCAATGGGCGGGTCACGTTTTCCATCGGCTGCAATTGGAAACTGGCCATGGAAAACTTCTGCGAGGCCTATCATTTGCCCTGGATACACCCGAGTCTTAATCAGTATTCCCCGCTGGAAAAACATCACCCGCTGTTTCTGAATGATGATTTCGCCGGACAGCGATCCACCTGTTTTGATCCGTCGATTTCAACCTGCGAAAGTTTACCGCGATTTGTCGATTGGCCCGAAGCACAGGCAGGCTGTGCAGAATATCCCGCGTTTTACCCCAATCTGATGCTTGGATTTCAGGAAAACCACTTGTTCGCCCTGATTGTCACGCCCATTGATCACGACAAATCCCACGAAGATCTACGGTTAATATACGTCAATCAGGAAGCGGCGAATGGAGAACGATTTGCAGCAGTCAGAATCGCCAATCTTGCCGCATGGAATAAGGTGTTCAGCGAGGACGTTACATCCGTCGAAGGCCTGCAACAAGGACGATTGTCGTCAGCGTATACCGGCGGTGCTTTTTCGCCAGTGCAGGATTCGCCCACTCTGCATTTCCACCAGTGGTTAGCGCGAAAATATCGGGCGGGCTATCAATCCATGGATATGTGAGCAAATTCTATATTGGCCGATTCTGGAAAACACCTGCTTGATATCTGCATACTTTGCGGTGATCGCATGGACATTCCAGTCAGCAAGATGATAGAATTCAACAATTAGAAGACCTTGCAGAACCAAGGATGGATTGACGGCCAGACGGCCCCCACCTACCCCCCCGGCCTAAAAACCGGGGTTTTTTTATATGCTTTTCTCTATCACCGTCAACAGCAGCCAGCCGAACGCACCCAAAATCATCATGCAGCGAGATATATGCAGTAGTAATAATAACCAATTATTGATATAGCCCATTTGTTTCAGTGTTAATGCCGCAAGCGAGGCGCGTCCACCGCCAGCGCAGCGGGTAAAAATCACCGTTTGTGCATCCGGGACAAGGTGCGGCACTTTCATCTTCAGTAAACCGCGCGAAATATTGACGGAATCCGCACGCTTTGATTACGCCTGCGCTACCAGTTCCCCGGCAGTTTTAATCATCAGTGCATCAAATTGCACATTTACCGTAATTTGATTTACTCAGCGTACCGCCTCGGGCTTGAGGATTTTTTCCAGTTCGCCGTTTTCATACAGCTCGGTAACGATGTCGCAGCCACCCACAAATTCACCGCGTACATAAAGCTGTGGAACGGTTGGCCAGTTTGAATATTCCTTGATGCCCTGGCGCACTGCGTTGTCCGCCAGCACATCCACCGATGCGAATCGGACATCGTAGGATTGCAGTATCTGGGTGGTTTTACCCGAAAAGCCGCATTGGGGAAAATCGGGGCTGCCTTTCATAAAAAGAATGATGTCATTGCTATCGATGATTTCTTTCAATTGCGCCTGAATTGACATGGTTTGGGCCTCTAAAATTTAATGCTCGGTAATGGTTGTTGGGTTATGGGTCGGGATTATAGTTCACCCGGCGTCAAAGTTTTCATTGACAAGGCGTGGATTTTCGATTTCATTTTGTCGCCTAATACCCCGTACACCATCTGGTGGCGCTGGATCAGTGATTTGCCTGCAAAATCCTGGCAAACAATGGTTGCTGCAAAATGCTGACCATCGCCCTCTACCCGAACGTCGCTGTTTTCCAGCCCTCGGGAAATCCAGATTTGTATGTCTTGTGGTGTGACCATGGTTAATTCCTATCGTTTAATGGTTGTGGTTTTTTGCATTGGTTTAATTTAGGGATGAGCATTGTCCATATCAAGGCAGGCCAATACGCTCGGGATGAAAAACGGCGCTCAATCCGCCCAGTTCAGCCATTACCGATAATTTTTTCGGGATATGGGTAAACACCAGTTCAGAAGATGACGCCCGTGCCTTGCTATGCCAATAGACAAGCAACGCCAGTCCGGCGCTGTCAATTTCCCCCAGCCGTTGTAAATTCACCCGATACCGGGGTGCGGTAAGTTGCGGCAACTGCCCGAATACCCGTGCGGCCGAGCGGGTATCCAGATCACCGGCAAGGTCAATTTCGGTGCCAGCGACATTCATCATTTTACTTTCCTAAAAGTTTTTATCGTTGTTCTCTTTCATACCGGCAATCACGCCATCCAACCCCTCGCTGTGGATGGATGATTGAATTACATTGCGGTAATTCAACACCATGTTCAGGCTGCCTACCGACAGGTTATATATTTTCCACGGTTTGTTCTGACGCCGAATCAGGAAATAAACCACCGCAACAGGCGCATCATCACTAAGGCGCACTTCTGTATTTACCGTTCCAAAATACACACCCTTTTTTTCTCTGATTTTTGATTCGCCAAATTCCATGGTTTCATTGCCGGTATAGCTGAATAATGCTGTGGCATAGGTGACGATAATCAATCTTTTAAATTCTTCCGCGAATTCAGCCCGTTGTTGCGGGCTGGCCTGCTTCCAGCTCTTCGCCAAAACCAGTTTTGAAATATAATCGAAATCAAAAAGCGGGCTGGCGATGCGCTCCACCAGTTGAAAAAGGGCTTTGTGGTTTCCTTCCAACTGAGCGCGTTTCGCTGTGAATTCTCTTAACAATTCATTCGCCGTATCTTGCACCAACGATGCGGGGTCATCCTTTGCATGGGTCAATGGCGCGACAAATAATGCCAATGCAAACATCAGGGTTGACATTAATTTCGCGCGGTTAGCGCAAGGCTGAGCGCAGTTGAAATTTTCTATCGTTCTTCTTCTCATTTATCTGCTTTGGGTTGCTTTGCATGTCATTGTCCTTCTGCGGCGGAATTATCGTCTTTTTTACCGCTGCCCTGAGCAAACATAAACTGGCTGATCAAAGATTCGAGTTGAATTGCCGACTGGGTGAACTCCAGCATATCCCCTTCCTGCAGATAGAAATCATCAGCGCCTGGCGACAGGCCGACGAATTGCGCACCCAGTAATCCGGCAGTAAGAATAGAGGCACCCGTATCCATCGGCAGAGTATCGTATTGTCTGTCGATATCCAGTCCCACCACGGCAGCATAGCTTTCTTTATCGATCCAGATGTTGCCCACGCGACCGACCCGCACTCCGCCGATCATTACTGGCGCTTTTACATTCAGCCCGCCGATATTGTCGAAACGCGCCTCGACGCGGTAGGTATGACTGGCGCCCGTGCCCGCGCTGCTGACCTGCATTGCCAGCATAACCAGGCTGCCAATACCAATGAGTATGAACAGACCTACCCAGATTTCTATACTTTTTCTTTGCATGGCTTTTAAAAACCTCCAAACATTAATGCGGTCAAAACGTAATCTCCGCCTAAAATAGCCAGCGACGAAGTCACCACGGTGCGGGTTGTGGCCCGACTCACGCCTTCCGAAGTGGGCTCGGCGCTGTACCCTTCAAACAGCGCTACCCAAATCACAATCAGTCCAAACACCATGCTTTTGATCACGCCATTTAAAACATCATCAACCAGATCAACGCCGTTCTGCATGGACGACCAGTACACCCCGGCATCCACCCCAAACTGGCCATGCCCTACGAAGTATCCTCCCAGGACACCGACTGCGCTGAGCATGGCGGCCAGCAACGGCATGGCAATCAACCCGGCGATAAATCTCGGGCCAATAACCCGAATCATCGGGTCCACCGCCATCATCTCCATGGCGGCCAACTGATCGGTGGCCTTCATCAGGCCAATTTCTGCGGTCAGGGCGGAACCCGCCCGGCCCGCAAACAACAAGGCAGCGAGAACGGGCCCAAGTTCCCGTACAAGAAATAATGCCACCACTAACCCGAGGCTTGATTCCGCGCTGAAATTCACCAATTGGTAATAACCCTGCAATCCCAATACCATGCCGACGAACAAACCGGAAACCAGAATAATCAACATGGTCAGCACACCGATAGCATAAAGCTGCTGGATGATCAAACAACCCCTGGGCAGACTGTGAAATGCGCCGCGAAATGCCGCGAACAGAAACAATACTGCGGCGCCTGATCGGGAAACAAAACCCATTCCCCATTGGCCCAGGCTGGCGATAAGGTTCATCTTGTCCCGGAATACAAATCGTCGAGGTAATGATTCGCCGGATAATGATACCCGACCGGGCCATCGGGCAGGCCATTCATAAATTGTTTGATGCCGAGCTGGTCGCTGTGCATCATTTCCCGGGCCGTGCCGTGGCCGGCCACAGCGCCATTGTCCAGTAAATAGACATAATCGGCGATACTACAACCTTCGGCCACGTCATGGGTAACGATAATCGAAGTGATGCCCATAGTGTCATTAAGCCGGCGGATCAATTGCACAATCACCCCCATGGAAATCGGGTCAAGCCCGACAAAAGGTTCGTCGTACATGACCAACTGCGGGTCCAGCGCAATTGCCCTGGCCAGCGAAACCCGCCTGGCCATCCCGCCGGACAACTCGCCCGGCAGCAAATCCCGCGCACCGCGCAGCCCGACCATTTGCAGTTTCATTAACACCAGTATACGAATCAACTCTTCAGGCAAATCGGTTTGCTCGCGAAACGGGAAGGCGACGTTTTCGAACACATTTAAATCAGTCAGCAAGGCACTGTTTTGAAACAGCATTCCCATTTTCCGGCGCATTTCAAACAGCGCCGGGCTTTTTGTACGCGGCACCGCTGCACCATCGAAATTCAATTGACCTGAATCCGTCTGCAACCTCCCGCCCAGCAAACTCAAGAATGTGGATTTTCCACAGCCACTTGGCCCCATGATTACGGTTATCTTTCCCCGCGGAATGGTCAGGTTCAGACCGTTATATACGACCCGGTCGCCGAATGAAAAATGAACATTTTTCGCCTCAACCATGGGGTTGTAAAACATGGAGCTGTGCAAAATTTCGGCCGACAAATCGGGTTCATTCATAGTGAAAACAGCGATAAAAATATGGTGTTGCAGAGAATTTTATCAGATGCCTGATTTCAGGACAGCCCTGAAACGCCCAATTGCAATACCAGAAATTTGCGCGTATCAGGTTAAAATAAGCGGCCGGGTTTTTATCCATCCACACTGATTTTCAGGCATGGTAGCAGAAACGGTTCAGAACCCACAACCAAAAGAATGCAGCAATATCGGTAACTTACATTCGCTGTTTCAATCGGTTCGCAAACAATTATCCGATAAAATTCCCGGCCAGAAGCAACTGGTTGACCGATTGCTGATTGCGCTGTTATCCGACGGCCCACCTGCCGGTTAACGTTTAAATTTCAAAAAGGCCCGTTATTTCACAACATCATTCGTGCTGACGAAATAAACCGCGCCCCGGCCACCAGAAAATTAACTGGCCATCGTTATGGGCGGGGCCATATTCTCCGGCTCTGCGATAACCGCCAACTTGTCCACAATCCGGCGTTTGATCCCCTGCGCATCCAGACCGATCGCAGCGAGCTGCTGCTGCTGGGTGCCCTGCTCAAGATGCTGGTCGGGAATCCCCAGGGTCATAACCGCAACATGCCGATGATTTTGTGCCAGGCATTCGCTAATCGCCGACCCGGCCCCACCCATCACCACGTTCTCCTCAACGGTAACGATCAACGCGTGGGTGTCAGCCATGCTCAGAATCAGTTGCTGATCCAACGGTTTGATAAAACGCATATTGACTACGGTGGCGTCAAGCACAGCGCCCGCCTCAACGGCGGGTGCCACCATGGTGCCGAAGGCCAGAATTGCCACGTATCTGGTCTTGCCTGTGGGTCTGGCCTTGCCGGTGATTTGGCGACGAATTTCCGCCTTGCCGATCGCCAAAGCGTACATCTCAGATTTTTCAGCGACACCCGGACCACTGCCCCGGGGATACCGCACCGCAGCCGGGCCAACATGCCGATACCCGGTATACAACATATTGCGGCATTCCGCTTCATCTGCCGGGGCCATAATTACCATTCCAGGAATACAGCGCAGAAACGAATAGTCGTATACCCCGGCGTGGGTGGCGCCATCGGCACCGACCAGCCCGGCCCGGTCGATGGCAAACAACACATCGAGATGCTGGATGGAAATATCGTGGATCAGTTGATCGTAGGCGCGCTGTAAAAAAGTGGAGTAAATGGCCACTACCGGTTTCAGTCCTTCGCAGGCCAAACCTGCGGCAAAGGTTAATGCGTGCTGCTCGGCAATTCCCACGTCAAAATACCGGTCTGGATATTCCCGGGAAAATCGAACCAGCCCGGAACCCTCGCGCATGGCCGGCGTAATGCCGATCAGCGCCTCATCCTGCGCGGCCATGTCGCACAACCAGTCGCTAAAAACATGGGTATAGGTTCGCCCTTTTTTCTTCTTTTCCAGCTTGCCGGTATCCGGGTTAAACGGTGTGACGCCGTGGAATACGCATGGGTCGCCCTCTGCGGGCTTGAATCCCTTTCCCTTCTGCGTCACCACATGCAGAAATCTTGGCCCCCGCATGTCCTTCATGTTTTTCAAAGTGGCCACAACGGTATTCAGGTTATGCCCGTCAATGGGCCCGATATAATAAAAACCGAGCTCTTCAAACAAGGTGCTGGGCATAACCATGCCTTTCAGATGCTCTTCCCAACGGCGGGCATAATTTTTCACCGGCGGGGGTAATGTACCCAATACGGTCTTGCTGCCTTCCCGCACCGTGGTATAGGCATGGCCGGATAAAATTCTCGCCAGGTAATTTGAAATGGCGCCCACGTTCGGCGAAATCGACATTTCATTGTCGTTCAGAATAACCAGCAAATCTGCATCCAGGTCACCGGCATTGTTTAATGCCTCAAAGGCCATGCCACCGGTGAGTGCGCCATCGCCGATAATCGCCACCACCTCGCGTTCAATGCCCTCCCGCCCGGCCGCAACCGCCATTCCCAATGCGGCGCTGATAGAGGTGCTGGCGTGGCCGGCGCCGAATGTATCGTATTCACTCTCGCTGCGTTTGAGAAAACCCGACAACCCCCTGTATTGACGGATGGTGTCAAACCGCTCCCTGCGACCGGTTAAAATTTTATGGGGATAGGCCTGATGACCGATGTCCCAGACCAGCCGGTCCACCGGGGTATTAAAAACATAATGCAGCGCAATGGTCAGTTCAATGGTACCGAGTCCGGGCGCCAGATGCCCACCGGTCTGGGCGGTGATTTCTATCAGGTATTTTCTAAGCTCGACTGCAAGCCGGGCCAATTGCGCCTGGCCCAGAGCTTTAAGCTGGCCGGGATGGTCAATGGTAAATAATAACGGGTAGTGGCTGGCGCTGCCCTCGGGCATCAGTGACTCCGGGAAACCGCAAATTGTGCGAGCTGTTGCAGGAACATCCCATTATCCCCCAAACCCTGAATGGATTCGATAGCCTGATCCGACCAGTTACGGGCATGTGTCCTGGCCCCATCAACCCCTGACAATGAAACATAGGTCACTTTATTCATACGATGATCAGTGCCGCTGGTCTTGCCCAGGGTTTCACTGTCCGAGGTATGGTCAAGAATATCGTCCGTAATCTGAAAGGACAGCCCCAGCGCTGACGCATAGCGCCCTAAATTCTCCAGCAGCTCCGAATCAACATTCGCTCCGGCCAATCCGCCGACCAGCGCTGCGGCTTTAATCAATGCCCCGGTTTTGAGTCGATGTATCTGCACCAAATCCTCGTAGCCAATCACCTTGCCGGTGGCTTCCATGTCCAACGCCTGACCGCCAGCCATGCCGATAGAACCGATGGCCCGGGCCAGCTCTGTTATCATGCGCAACCGTCGATCAACCGGAATACCGTCCTGGGAGATCGCCAGAATCTCGAACGCACGGGACTGCAAAGCATCACCAGCCAAAACAGCGGTGGCTTCATCAAACATAGTATGGCAAGTGGGTCGCCCGCGCCGCAGATCATCATCATCCATCGCCGGTAAATCATCGTGAACCAGGGAGTAGGCATGCACCATTTCCAGCGCACAGGCCGGCACATCCAATTGCGCTGGCGCAGCCCCGGCGACTTCACCACAGGCATACACCAACATGGCCCGAAAACGTTTGCCCCCGCCCAGACAAACATACTCCATCGCCTGATGTAATCGATTCGGCGTAGTTGCCGCGCTAATCAGTTGGGATTTAAGCGTCGCTTCCGTGCGTGCGGCGTAGCTTTTCCATATCGATTCGAATTCTTCCAACTACTCGTCGTCCCCCTAATCTTGCATGTCTTCCGTGTCCTGCTGCATGGCCTCAAGTTTATACGCGCCATGTTTCCTGACCAGCTTTTCTACTTTTTGCTGGGCATCATCCAGGGTTTTTTGGCATTTTTCAGCCAGTGCCATGCCGCGTTCAAAATCTTCAAGGGTATCGTCCAAAGTCTGATCACCACGCTCCATCCTGGCAACGATCTTTTCCAGCTCAGCCAGGGACTTTTCGAAATCCGGCATTTCGCTTTTTTCGGATTGCGGCATTTTCAGGTGGCACCGGGGCGTAATTTTGGGCTGGATATGGTATCAAATTTCGTCACGCCCCATAACATTTGATGCAAAATCGCCGCCAAACAGCGCATTCCAACCGGAATTTTCTACCGCCCGGGGTTTTAGGCTATCATTCGGCCCGGTATTTCTCCATAAATTAATGCGTAGCAATTACACAGCATCGGCAATCGAAGTCCTCACTGGAATTGAGCCGGTACGCAAACGACCGGGGATGTATACGGAGACAGACCGCCCCAATCATCTCGCCCACGAAGTTATCGATAACAGCGTGGACGAAGCCATTGCCGGATACGCCGACAGCATAGACGTACATCTGCACGAAGATGGTTCGCTAACTGTTACAGACAATGGCAGAGGTATGCCGGTTGACATCCATAAGGAAGAAGGGGTGAGCGGTGTGGAGCTGATTATGACCCGACTCCACGCCGGGGGGAAGTTTTCCGGGAATCATTACCAGTACTCCGGTGGACTGCATGGCGTTGGCGTATCTGTGGTGAATGCCTTGTCATCCAGACTGGATGTCTGGATTCGCAGAAATGGCGAGGAACATCACATCAGTTTTGCCGACGGCGACAAGAAAACCGGCCTGAAAACCACCGCCAAAGTGGCAAAAAAGATCACGGGTACGACCATTCGGTTTCTCCCGGACCCAAATTTTTTCGACTCGCCAAAATTTCATGTGGCGCGATTAAAACGCACACTCAGGGCAAAAGCGGTTCTTTGTCCCGGCTTGCACGTCCGCTTCTTCGACCAGACCAGCCAGAATAACAATGAAAGCTGGCAATACGGTGACGGGCTGGAGCAATACCTGTGCGATGCTTTAACTGGTGCTGAGCTGGTGCCCGATAAACCTTATATCGGAGCATATCGTGGCGATGACGGCGAGATAGACTGGGCCGTCGCCTGGGTTATAGACGGCGGTGAATATATTACGGAAAGCTATGTAAATCTGGTGCCCACCGTGCAGGGCGGCACCCATGTCAACGGCTTCAGAAGCGGGCTGACCGAGGCGATTCGGGAATTCTGTGAATTCCGGGACAGCCTGCCCAGAGGCGTAAAACTCACCCCGGAAGACATCTGGCTGCATTGCAGTTATGTCCTGTCGATTCGCATCCAGGAACCCCAATTCAGCGGCCAGACCAAGGACCGGCTATCCTCACGGCACACCGCTTCAATGGTGCAGGCCGCAGCCAAAGACGCATTCGGTCTATGGTTAAACCAGCATATCGGCGATGCAGGGAAAATCGCACAAATCGCCATCGACAATGCCCGGCGGCGATTACGTGCTGGAAAAAAAGTGCAGCGGAAAAAAATCACCGGCCCGACGCTGCCAGGCAAGCTGGCAGACTGCACCAGCGATGATCTGGAAATGACGGAATTATTTTTGGTGGAAGGCGATTCTGCGGGCGGCTCGGCCAAACAGGCCCGGGACCGTATTTTCCAGGCGGTAATGCCATTACGGGGAAAAATACTCAACACCTGGGAAATTGATTCGGGGGAGGTGCTGGCATCCCAGGAAGTCCATGACATCGCTATCGCCCTGGGGGTGGATCCCGGATCAAAGGATTTAACTGATCTGCGCTATGGACGGGTGTGCATCCTGGCCGATGCGGACTCTGATGGGGCACATATTGCGACCCTGCTGTGCGCCCTGTTCCTGCGCCATTTTCCGGCATTGGTGGATGCCGGAAGGATCTGTATCGCCATGCCACCGCTGTTCAGAATCGACGTGGCCAAAAAGGTCTATTACGCATTGGATGAAAAGGATAAAACCGACATCCTCAATCATATTGAATCGGAAAAAATCAGAGGAAAAATCAACATACAGCGGTTTAAAGGCCTGGGCGAAATGAACCCGCCCCAACTGCGGGAAACCACAATGAACCCGGCAACCCGAAGTTTGATGCAGCTTGTGGTGAAAACCGGAGACGGCACACATTCGGTAATGGACATGCTGCTAGCCAGGAAACGCTCATCCGACCGAAAAACCTGGCTGGGCGAAAAGGGACATCAGGTAGAGGTTTTGTAGTGCATCGCCAATATGCACGAGCTCCAGGAAAAATATTACCCCGCAGCGGCCATGGCAAGGATTCGTCAACGATTCCGCAAATAGACTTTCATTTTATGCAACTGCCGGGGGTTTTGATGTTTTCCGGTCAGCCATAACCGGCGGCGGCGCCCGTTGTGGGTAAATAACACAAACCAGTCGGTGCCGATATTCATGGCGCTTTTATAAATGATTTTTTCCAACCCGCCATCAGCATTCACCAGATGCCATTGTTCATCCTGAGTGACGTGCACACCGCTATATTGCGCAAGCGCGGCATGAGTCTTCAGTTCGTATCCAAGCAGCGCAATACAAACCAGGGAAATCGACAAAAAAATGGTGGTTTCAGCAACCAGGTAAATCGGCGCCAGGGGCAGTAAATAAAGCGCAGCGATCAATCGTCCCAGGTGATTCGTCGAACCTGTTTCAAGGGACAGGGGCAGACAGTATTTTAGCGACAATTTTCACCATTCCCGGGGAACCGGGCTTAACCTTCAGGCATAACCACTGGGCCAGCGCCGGGTCTTCGATTTCCAGCAGTGCAGCAAATGCCTGTTTTTCATCCTGGCTTAAATCAATATAATGATTCTCCACAAACCGACCCAATAGCAAATCCAGCTCCCTGGTACCGCGCCGGCAGCGCCAAAGCAGTTGTTTGATATTTCCCTGATCCGCCATATACGCTGGCCTGGCTGATTAACCCGATTTTTGCCGGACCACCGCTTTTTTAATTTCCCCGATCGCTTTAGCAGGATTTAATCCCTTGGGGCAGGTCTTGGTACAATTCATGATCGTGTGACAACGATATAACTTGAATGCGTCATCCAGGTTCTCCAGTCGCGCCCGGGTTGCGTCATCCCGACTATCCACGATCCAGCGCCAGGATTGCAATAGCGCCGCCGGACCGAGATATTTATCGCTGTTCCACCAATAACTCGGGCAGCTTGTCGAACAACAGGCGCACAAAATACATTCATACAATCCGTCAAGTTTGCTACGTTCCTGTTCGGATTGCAGGCGTTCGCCCTCTGGTTCGTCCTGACTGGATTGTAACCAGGGTTGTACCGAACTGTACTGGCGGTAAAAATTGTTCATATCCGGTACTAAATCCTTTACCACGGACATATGCGGCAACGGATATATGCTGATATCGCCATCAACCTGTTCTGCCGTGGCCGTACAGGCAAGGGTGTTGACACCATTGATGTTCATTGAGCAGGAACCGCAAATTCCCTCTCGGCAGGAACGCCGGAAGGTCAGTGTACTGTCGATCACGTTCTTTATGCGGATCAGAATATCCAGTACCATCGGCCCACAGGCTTGCATATCCACCTGATAAGTGTCCACGCGCGGGTTTTCGCTGCTGTCTGGATTCCAGCGATACACATGGACGGCACGCAGGTTACCGCTGCTCACATCTTTAAAGGTTTTACCTTTAGCCATGCGGGAATTAACCGGCAGTCTGAATTCAGCCATCAGTACACGCGCTCTTTGGGTTCAATATATTCAACTTCGTCGGTCAGTGTATAACTATGTACCGGTCGGTAATCGATCACTGCATCATCTGCTGTATTCTGCTGCCAGGCCAGCGTATGCTGCATCCAGTTCCGATCATCCCGGTGCGGATAATCTTCCCGGGCATGAGCGCCGCGGCTTTCCTTTCGATTTATGGCCGAGTGCATGGTTACCCTGGCCTGGCGCAGTAAATTATCCAGCTCCAGGGTTTCTACCAAATCTGAATTCCAGATCATTGACCGGTCGGTAACCCGGACATCCGCAAATTTGTTACACACGGCGGTGAGTTTTTCCAGGCCTTCCTGCATAACGGCTTCGGTTCTGAATACGGCGCAAAAATTCTGCATGGTTTTTTGCATTTCCAGTCGAATTTCCGCCGTGGGCGTCCCGCCCACGGCATAACGAATGGAATCAAAGCGCTCCAGAATCGCCTCTCCCGCATTATTTGGCAGACTGGCCGGTTGACTACCTGGGCCTATTATCTCCTGTGCACGCTGAGCGGCCGCCCGGCCAAATACGATGATGTCCAGAAGCGAGTTTGATCCCAACCGGTTAGCGCCATGCACGGATACACAAGCCGCCTCACCTATGGCCATTAATCCGGGCACGAGTGTTTCCGGGTCGCCGTCCTTCAAGGTCACTACTTCGCCATAAATATTGGTCTGAATACCGCCCATATTGTAATGCACGGTGGGCAGAACCGGGATGGGTTGCCTGGTGACATCAACCCCGGTAAAAATTTTCGCCAGCTCGGATATTCCGGGCAAACGTTCTGCCAGTACTTCCGGGCCCAGGTGTTCCAGATGCAAGTGGATATGATCTTTTTCCACGCCGACGCCCAGACCATCGCGAATTTCCATTGTCATGGATCGGCTTACTACATCTCTGGACGCCAAATCCCTGGCATTGGGCGCATATCGCTCCATAAACCGCTCGCCTCTGGAATTGGTGAGATACCCTCCCTCTCCCCGGGCGCCTTCGGTTATCAGACATCCCACCCCATAAATTCCGGTGGGATGAAACTGTACGAACTCCATATCCTGCAATGGCAGCCCGGCCCGCAGTACCATTCCGCCGCCATCACCGGTGCAGCTATGGGCGGATGTGGCGGAGAAATAACATCGACCATAACCGCCGGTGGCCAATACCACTATCTTTGCGGCAAAACGGTGGAGCGTGCCTTTATCCAGATCCCATGCCATCACCCCTTTGCACTCATCATTTTCCATGATCAGATCCATGGCGAAATATTCGATAAAGAATTCCACGTTGTGTTTTAACGATTGCTGATAAAGCGTGTGCAAAATCGCATGACCGGTTCGGTCCGCCGCGGCACAGGTTCGCTGGGCCTGCCCTTCACCAAAATGGGTGGTCATGCCACCGAATGCACGCTGGTAAATTTTTCCGTCCGTGGTGCGCGAGAAGGGTACGCCGTAATGCTCCAGTTCTATCACTGCATGCGGGGCCTGCCTGCACATATATTCGATAGCATCCTGGTCGCCCAGCCAGTCCGACCCCTTTACCGTGTCATACATATGCCAGCGCCAGTCATCTTCTCCCATATTACCCAAAGATGCGCTCATACCACCCTGGGCCGCCACGGTGTGACTGCGCGTGGGGAATAATTTAGTAATGCAGGCCGTATTCAATCCGGCCATGGCCATACCCAATGTGGCGCGCAGCCCGGCACCGCCGGCGCCGACCACGACCACATCGTATTGATGATCAATAATTTTATAGGCCTGGGACATGATTCGCAGCGTACATCAAATAATTTTGATACTTCCTCATGCGGCAATCCTGGCAATCGAAATTACTGCCGCGAGTGCTGCCGCCAACAATATTAATTTAACCGACAATGAACAGGTCCGCTTGATTCTCACATGGTGAATATAGTCCCGGATTACTTCCTGCAGCCCCAACTGGCCGTGAAAAAACACGATGACCATATAAAGAACCAGCAATACCGCAACCCGGGGCCGGGCTATCCATTCGGTAATGGCACTGTGGTCGTCGCCGATATGCCGGGCGATGGCAAATAAAAACCACAGGGTTAAAGGGATTAAACCGATGGCGGTGATTCTTTGCCAGCGCCAGTGGCGGGAGCCTTTGGCGTGACCCGTATGGGGTTGATTACTCATACCAACCACACCAGCATCGTCAGTATGGCTGTGCCGGCCAGGACCGCTTTGCCTGACAGGTAGGCCCGGTCCAGTTCAAAACCGTAGCCAAAATCCCAAAACAAATGTCGTATGCCATTCAACAAATGGTAACTGCTGCACAGCGTCCAGAGAATCAACAGCGCCTTGCCAATCCCGGCGTTTAATAATTGATGGACGCAGGCATAAACACTCGAACCAGACGCAATGCTGAATAACCACCCGGCCATCAAGATCGCACCCAGGGTAATGATGACTCCAGTGGCCCGGTGCAAAATTGACAGCACCGAAGTCAACTGCGGTTTATATACCTGTAGATGGGGTGAAAGCGGGCGGTTACGAGTAGACAAACAGATATCCTGAACAGATGGTGGATTTATTGATTCATTAGTACATACAGGTTAAAAAATCCCCGGAAAATAAACTTGAGCTATACATGGTATGCCTAGTTATATCGTTGTAAATGTTGAATGTGTTGGCATCTGTCGGTCCTGTATAAATCCGCGCCGCTAAAAATCCGAGCAGCGACCGTTAATTTCCCAGTCCCCATAGCGCGTAGGTTCAAGGCCTTTGGGACCACCAGTTTCGTCAGGCGTAGCCTGTTGGCTGGTTTCACTATAACTGATCCGGTCCACGGGATTTTCAGAACCGGAAGGGTTGACCGTCACGCCAGGGCGCCCGGAATCGGCTATCTCCTGTCTTTTCTGATTGCTTCGTTGTTTCGCCATTGCTTGATTTTAACGCATTCCCGTCCCATATAATTAAGCTGAAACAATCCCTGCCATAATTATTCAAGCACCGTTGTCTATCATGTCTGCCTCACCACCACACGCCACCGAAAAACCCGGTCTGATTCATCCCGCAGCCATGGATCTGGCAATGTTCGCCACTGCGCAATCGCAGCAAAGCTATCTGGTTGATCTGTCCCATCTGGGGCTGATACGAGTCAATGGCGCCGATGCAGAATCATTTTTGCAGGGGCAATTCAGCAACGACCCCGGCCTGCTCGAAAATCACCAAAGCCAGCTCCATGCCTACTGCAACCCGAAAGGCAGGACCCTGGCGATTATCCGGCTAATGCGCAGTGGCGATGGATTCTGGATGGTGGTGCCGCAAGACCTTTGTGCATCGCTGTTAAAACGCCTGAAAATGTTCGTACTGCGTGCCAAAGTGAATATGCACATAGATGATGCACGCTCATTACTGGGAATGGTTGGTTATCAGCACACGCGGGACAAACAACAAGATAATCGGGGTGAGCAATATCTGGTTGACCCGGGCCGCGCTGACATGCCTATGGCAAGACACCTGATCATTTCCGAAGAAATTCACCATCCAGCCGGTCACGGCGACCTGTGGAGATGGATGGATATTCGTGCCGGCATCCCGCAGGTTTATGCGCAAACCACCGCAGCATTTATACCACAAATGGTGAATCTGGATCGGGTTGAGGGGATCAGCTTCAAAAAAGGATGTTATCCCGGACAGGAAATTATTGCCCGCATCAAATACCTCGGCAAACTAAAGCAGCGCATGATTATCGCAACGGTGCATTGCGCAACTGAAATTTGCCCGGGGGATGCTGTTTTCAACCCGGAAAAACCGGAGCAAAAATCAGGATTGGTGGTTGACGCAGTAAAAACCGGCGAGACTGAAACCTGGTTGTCGGCGACGGTTCCCACCACAATGATTGAATCAGGCGCACTGCGGGTGGGGTCGGCCAGCGGGCCGCAACTGCACCGCAGCGCACTGCCCTACTCTATTATTTGATAAAAGGTTTCGCCCTTTTTTATCAGGCCCAGTTCCGAGCGGGCAATGGTTTCAAGCGTTTCACCGCCATTCTTGAGATCGATGACCTCGGCCACCAGCCGCTGATTTCTTTGCCCAAGGGCCTCATTTTCCACTCGGGTTTGTTCCGCCGAATTTTTAAGGCGATATAAATCAAACATGTTCTTGTCCCCAAACCACAATGCGTATTGGGTTCCTGCAAACATCGCCAGCAACAAAAAATTCAGCGGTTTCAATACAGCGCTCCAGCAATACAATTAATGAGGTATGCGGCCCTGGCTGCGCAAATTTGAAAATGCGCCGGCGCCAGCATAGACGGCATTCTCGCCCAGTATTTGTTCTATTTTCAATAGCCGATTGTACTTGGCAATCCGCTCAGAGCGACACAATGATCCGGTTTTAATCTGCCCGGCGGCGGTGGCAACGGCCAAATCGGCAATCGTGGTATCTTCGGTTTCCCCGGATCGGTGTGAAATAGTCGCACAATAGTTGGCCTGCTGCGCCATTTTTATGGCTGCAAACGTTTCGGAAAGCGTGCCGATTTGATTGAATTTTATTAAAATTGAATTGGCTATGCCCTGATCAATGCCTTTTTTTAATATTTCGCTATGGGTGACAAACAGGTCGTCGCCAGTTAGCTGCACCTGACTGCCCATATTCCTGGTCAACCGCGCCCAGCCCGGCCAATCCAGTTCACCCATGCCATCTTCTATGGAAATAATCGGGTAATTTTTTACCCACTTTTGTAAATATTCGGCAAATTCTGCCGAATCCAGTTCCAGCCCTTCCGCCTGCAACCGGTATTTACCGTCGCGGTAAAATTCCGAACTCGCAACATCCAACCCGATCATCACCTGCTCGCCCGGCTGGTAGCCCGCGTTTTCGATGGCCTGCATAATTAAGCCCAGGCCGACCTCGTTGGAACTGCATTCTGGTGCAAAACCGCCTTCGTCGCCGACCCCGGTACTCAGCCTGTTTGCCAGCAACACGGATTTCAGCGCATGGAAAACCTCCACACCACAACGCAATGCCTCGGAATACGTGGGCAATCCCACCGGCAAAATCATGAACTCCTGGAAATCAATGGCATTGTCGGCGTGGGCACCGCCATTGATTATATTCATTTGCGGAACCGGCAAAGTGAAGGCATGGTTGCCATAGACCCGGCCCAAATGTTGGAATAACGGCATATCCTGCGCATTGGCGGCGGCATGGGCGGTGGCCAGCGATACGGCCAGCACCGCATTGGCGCCGAGATTGCTTTTATTGTCGGAACCATCCAGTTGCAGCATAATCTGGTCAATTTGCCGTTGATCCCCGGCCTCCTGTCCGCATACCGCATCTTTCAGCGCCAGGTTCACATTGTTCACCGCCTGTAAAACGCCCTTGCCCCGATAGCGCCGCTGATCACCATCGCGCAGCTCCAGCGCTTCAAGCGAACCCGTTGATGCGCCCGATGGAACCGCGGCGCTTCCGGTGATGCCGTTGTGTAAAATCAGATCGATACCGATGGTGGGATTTCCGCGTGAATCCAGAATTTCCCGGGCTTTTATATCTTTAATCAGTGTGGGTGACAGGGTCATATTAAATGGACCATGTTTTATCTGGCTTTGTGAGTATAAATATTTGACCGCCTGCGATAAACCCGAAACGGGACGCGCATTCAGCAAACATTAGTCAGGGTTTTCAAGGTCGGCTATGAATTATTCTGATTTTATTATCCGATCAATCGCGATGAGGTGTTCAAGCAATGCTGCCATATGATCCAAGGGCCAGGCATTGGGCCCATCGCTGAAGGCATTGGCCGGGTCCGGGTGGGTTTCCATGAACAGGCCATCCACACCCACTGCCACAGCCGCTTTGGACAAAACCGGAATGAACTCCCGCTGTCCACCGGATTTTACTTTTCCAGCACCGGGTAGCTGCACCGAATGCGTGGCATCGAATACAACCGGGCATTGTGTGGACTTCATGATTTCCAGACTGCGCATATCCACCACAAGATTGTTATAGCCAAAACTTGCACCGCGTTCGCACACCATAACCACCGCCTGACGATTGACAGCCCTGGCTTTATCCACCACGTGCTGCATTTCGGCGGGCGACAGGAACTGCCCTTTTTTGATGTTCACGGGTTTCCCAGACAAAGCGGCGGCCTCAATCAAATCGGTCTGGCGGCATAAAAAAGCCGGGGTTTGCAATACATCCACAACTTCAGCAGCCACTTTGACATCTTCAACGCTATGCACGTCTGTCAAAACCGCGACACCAATCTCCTGCCTTACTTTGTGCAAAATTTGCAATCCCTGCTCGCGTCCGGGCCCTCGTGGTGAATCGCTTGATGTCCGGTTGGCCTTGTCAAACGATGATTTATAGATAAACGGCACCGCCAGTTTATCGGTGATAGCTTTGAGGGTGGCCGCAGTAGACAACGCCATGTCTTCGGACTCAATAACACATGGCCCGGCAATCAGAAAGAATGGTGAATGCCTGTCAGCCGCAAATTGAGGTAGTTTCATGGGTGCTCAATTATGCGATTGAGGCACAGCCAAACCCGCTGCCTGTTGATGGCTCAAGCCGGCGTTAATATAGTCGGTAAACATGCTGTGGCCATCGCGCGGGTTGGAAGTAAATTCTGGATGAAATTGACAGCCCACGAACCAGGGATGATCCTTCAACTCGATGACTTCTACCAGTCCATCGCCTGACAAACCGGAAAATACCAGTCCCCGTGCCTCCAGTTGCTGCATGTAATTATTATTGAACTCGAAGCGATGTCGATGACGTTCCCTGATCACATCCTGCTGATAAATCCGTTTATACCGTGTGCCCGGTTTAAGATAAATTTCCTGGGCACCCAGGCGCATGGTACCACCCAAGTCGGTGTTTTCATCCCGCAGTTCAAGTCTGCCCGAGTCATCTGTCCATTCGGTGATTAATGCAATCACAGGGTGCGGGGATTCGCGATCGAATTCCGTGCTGTGCGCCTGGCCGAGCCCGGCCACGTTGCGCGCGAACTCAATGGTCGCAACCTGCATACCCAGGCAGATTCCCAAATAGGGAATCCGGTTCACCCGGGCGTATTCCACTGCCTGAATCATCCCGTCAATACCTCTTTCCCCAAACCCACCCGGAATCAGAATTGCGTCAGCGCCTTTCAACACATCGGTTCCATGCTCTTCAATCGTGGTCGAATCCACGTACAAAATATGGATTTTTGTCCGGGTTTGTATACCCGCATGAAACAACGCTTCGGACAGGGATTTATAGGATTCAGTCAGGTTGACATACTTGCCCACCATGGCAATGGTGATGCGGTTTTTGCAATGCACACTACTTTCAACCACCCGCTCCCACTCGGACATATCCGGCGGCGGGCAGGTGATATGCAGTTGCGCGGTTACGATTTGATCGATTTTTTGCTCCACGTACAGCTTCGGTATTTTATAAATATTATCCACATCAATCCCGGAGATTACCGCTTTCTCCTCAACATTGGTAAATAATGCAATCTTTTTCCGCGCCCCTGCCGGCAGCGTTTCACGCGCCCGGCACAATAGAATATCCGGCTGAATGCCGATGGAGCGCATTTCTTTTACCGAATGCTGGGTAGGCTTGGTCTTGATCTCCCCGGCAACCGCAATTTCCGGCACCAGGGTTAAATGTAGGAACAGGGTGTTTTGCCTGCCCAGTTCAACCCGCATCTGTCGAATGGCTTCGAGGAATGGCAACGATTCGATATCGCCTACGGTGCCGCCGATTTCGGCCAATGCGATCTGTGCACCCCGGGCGCCGGCCACCACCGACGCCTTGATTTCATCGGTAATATGGGGAATGACCTGAACCGTGCCGCCGAGATAGTCGCCACGCCGTTCTTTGCGAATGACTTTTTCATAAATCTGGCCGGTAGTGAAGTTATTTACCTGGCGCATGGTGGTGCGAACAAAACGTTCATAATGCCCCAGATCAAGGTCGGTTTCTGCGCCGTCTTCTGTAACAAACACCTCACCGTGTTGAAACGGGCTCATGGTGCCGGGGTCCACATTAATGTAAGGATCCAGTTTCAACAGGGTAACATCAAGCCCCCTGGCTTCCAGCACGCTGCCCAGGGACGCCGAAGCGATGCCTTTGCCCAAAGAAGAAACCACCCCGCCGGTAATAAAAACGTATTTAGTCATTGCCACAAGTGGTTACTCATATATTGGCACCCTGAATTCGCGAAAATCACTCGGTGCTTATGGGGAATTGCCGGAATGCAGTTCCACAGACGGGAACACAGGCTACCAAAAACAGCGCCCGCTCTCAATCATTAATCGGTGCAAATCGCGGATAGGCGCCCGGGTTTTCAGCCGCCGCATAATCACCCAGCCAGCCGACCCCGTAGGCCCAGGCAATCTCATGGTCAATCTTTAAATACGGCAAATTGTCTCTTTCCCAGGGCGGCACACGCTTCGTCTGAAATAACTTTTTCAATGATGACCGGTGCTGCCGGTGGTTTAATTGAACGCGCTCACCACCATCACGCCAGCTTAACTCTATGGTTTTTCCCTGCAAAATCTTCGCGTCCACACCGCTCTGGGCGCGGCACAATTCCACCGCAATGCCACAGGCGGGAATTTTCAGTGGTTGCAAATCCCAGGAAATGGTTTTAGCAGCAAGCCCTGCACCAGACTGAAGATTTGCTCTGCGAACCGGCCGGGTAAGATACAGGCAACGGTTAAAATAACGAACCATCCGGCCATTCAACTGCAAGCTGGCTGCGGGTGATTTTCTCTCGACAATTTGTTGGTACAGGGTAAGCAACTGCCCCTTTGACGGCGCCGCATAGCCGGCGCGGTGGATCCAGCACCGAATGACGCCGATGACCTGAAATTCATCCAGTCCATCAATACAGTCAAGCCGCAATGGGTCAACCAGACAAAAAACCCCTCTGCACCGGGGCGATGAAAACCGTGTGCACAGCGCATCCATCTCCATACGGTCGCGCCTGGCAATGATCCGGCTGAAATCCGCGCCCTTATTCAGCGCGGCCACAAGGTCGGGCCATCTACGCTCCCATACCGGCATCAATTCGTGCCGGATATAGTTTCGGTAGAAACCGATGTTTCGATTTGACGGATCCTCAATCCATTGCAGATTGTGGCCGCGGGCATAGGCATTCAACTGTTTTTTACGAAAGCGCAGCAATGGCCGATGCAAACACGTTGCTGAACCATGCACCAGCGGCCTTGCGGGTGCAATCCCGGCGAGTTGTTGAATTTCCTTGCCCCAAAACAGATTCAGCAGGAAGGTTTCCGCCTGGTCATCGGCGTGATGCGCCGTGAGCACCACTTGGTCCGCATCGCAAATCTCCTGGAGCCATCCATATCGAGCTTCCCGGGCATTCGCTTCCACGCTGTCGCCGGCCGCCGACCGCACTTCCCGCCGGACGGTAATGCACGCCACGTCCAGTTGCGCACACCAACCTTTACATTGATCCGCCCACTCGGCGGATTGGGCCTGCAATCCATGGTCGAAATGGGCGGCAACGATTTCCAGGTTGGTATCTTCGCGCACACCCGCCAGAGCGTGCAATAACGCCTGGGAATCGCATCCGCCGCTGTACGCCACCACCAATCGGGCGTTTCCCGCCAATCTAAAGTCTTCAAACAGGATTCGTGATAACGCGACAACTGAAAATTCCGCTCCGGGCGGCTCATCCTTTAATTGCAAATTTGCCAAAACTCATCAGCCGCGAATATCGATTCGCGACCAGTTGCCCGCAGTCCATACCTGCAAAACGTTGTAACTCATCGATAATCCGGCTTTTGACGGATAGTGCAATGGCATCATAGTCGCGGTGCGCGCCGCCTGGCGGCTCAGCAATCACTTCATCAACCAGCCCGGCTTTGGATAACTCCCGAGTGGTTACCCCCATGGCTTCGGCGGCCTGGGCGGCCTTTTCGGCGCTCTTCCATAATATGGAGGCGCATCCTTCGGGAGAAATCACCGCATAGGTAGCGTATTGCAGCATTAACAATCGATCGCATACACCAATGGCCAGCGCCCCGCCCGAACCGCCTTCGCCTATCACCACAGAAATTATCGGGGTTTTCAACGTGGCCATCACCTCCAGGGAGCGGGCAATGGCCTGACTTTGCCCGCGCTCTTCCGCACCAACCCCGGGATAGGCGCCGGGAGTGTCGATAAAAGTAACCACCGGAAGACAAAATTGTTCCGCCAACCGCATCACTCGCTGCGCCTTTCGATAACCCTCAGGCCGCGGCATACCAAAATTACGGCGGGTGCGCTCTCGCGTATCCCGGCCCTTCTGATGCCCGACGATGACCACTCGCTGCTCATCAATCCAGCCCAGCCCGGCCACAATCGCGGCATCATCCGCATACATTCGATCCCCATGCAATTCCTGAAAATCGTCCACTATTCTGGCAATATAATCCAGCGTATAAGGGCGCAATGGATGACGGGCAATCTGGGTTATCTGCCAGGCGTCCAGCCGGGCAAAAATATCTTTGGTCAATTCGCGGTTTCTTTTGCGTAGTTTGTTTATCTCCGCATCCAGGTCCAGACCACTGCTGGCACTGACGCGCTGCAATTCGCCGATTTTCTCTTGCAGCTCGGCGATAGGTTTCTCAAATTCCAGATAGTCCAGACTCATGGTTATACTGCCAGTATTAAATACCGTCGCATTGTAAACTATTTCCAATATTTCAAATCCAGCAGCATCGGACAGGCCGCAAACGACCATGGGCCGGCGATGACGGTGCGGTTCATTTGCAGACGAACCGATAGATTGCTGTATGTCTTCCCCGAGGCGACCGGGGGAAATGCGAATGAATAACCACCGCAAGTCTGCGCCATTCCTGGCTGGGGCAAGCCAATTTTAATATTTCCTGTGGGGAAACATTATTAACCAGCAGTAGATTATGGTATGATTAGTTGATACCATGCGTAATCAATAAATTTTAATCCGGTAACGCTTATGTGCGGAATAGTCGGGCTGTATACAAAATCCCCGCAAATGGAAAACAGATTGGGCGGTATGCTTGCTGACATGCTGATTCAAATGACCGAAAGAGGCCCGGACAGCGCCGGATTCGCCATGTATCGTGATCCTGTGGACCCGGGGCAGGTGAAAATCACGCTGCAATCGAACCACCCTGATACGGATTGGGATGCGGTTCAAGCCAGTGCAAGGGCGGATATGGACCGCCATGCCAGCGTCTCGCCCCTGGCCAACCACGGGCTGCTAATTGCTGAATCAGAAACCGAGCCGATGCTCGACTGGGTGGAAAACAATCTCCCGGATATGAAAGTCACCAGCGTGGGCAGTTGTATTGAGATCTATAAAGAAAAGGGTGCGCCGGAGCAAGTCATTAATACCTTTGGTTTGGGCGCCATGACCGGCAGCCATGCGCTGGGCCATACCCGCATGGCCACTGAAAGCGCCGTGACCACCGAGCATTCTCATCCGTTCTCAACCGGCCACGATCTTTGCCTGGTACACAACGGTTCGCTGTCCAATCACAATAACCTGCGTGCAATGCTCAGCGCAGAAGGCATTCGATTTACCACTGACAACGACAGCGAAGTGGCGGCGGGATACCTGGCCTGGCGGCTCGGGCAGGGCGCTACCCTGAACCAGGCGCTGGAGACGGCGCTGGAAGATCTGGATGGTTTTTACACCTTCGCGGTCGGTACCAAACAAGGCTTTGCCGTACTCAGAGATCCGATTGCCTGTAAACCTGCGGTATTGGCAGAAACCGATGACTGGGTGGCGATGTCTTCGGAATATCGCGCCATTGCCCAGCTCCCCGGCAGTGAAAACGCGAAAATCTGGGAACCGGAACCCGCCAGAATTTACAGTTGGGAGAGGTCCTAATGCCACAATTTGATTTGCAGCACAGCGGGGTTCGGGAGTTGAATTCCGCCCTGCATCAGGACAGCGCTGCGGGAGACTCATTTTTCGTGGTCAATCCGGGCGGAAAACATAACGTGGCGGCCGGTGCGATGCACCAGTGCGCGGTGGCCGTGCAGGGCCATGTCGGTTACTACTGCTCGGGTATGAATAAAAATGCCCGGGTCACTATCTTCGGCAACGCCGGTCCTGGCCTGGCGGAAAACATGATGTCGGGAACCATTCGGGTCCGAGGCAATGCGTCTCAATACTGCGGCGCCACCGCCCATGGCGGGCTGTTGATCATTGAAGGCGATGCCGCCGCCCGATGTGGTATATCCATGAAAGGTGCGGATATTGTGGTCGGGGGCGACATCGGCCACATGAGTGCTTTTATGGCGCAAACCGGGCGGCTGGTTGTCTGCGGTGAGGCCGGAGATTCGCTGGGGGATTCTATCTATGAAGCACGTCTGTACGTGCGCGGCTCGGTGAAAAGCCTGGGAACAGATTGTATGGAAAAGCCCATGCAGGACCAGCACAGACAGGAAGTTGCCGATTTACTCAAACGGGCCGGAATGGATGATATTAACCCGGATGATTTCAGGCGCTATGGTTCGGCCCGGAAGTTATATAACTTCCGGATTGACAACGTCGGTGCATATTAACGGCTGGTTTTTAAGGAAACCGCACAAAAAATAAAAGCATGAAAAATAAAATTGATACGCCCGAAATTGACAGATCCTGGCTGCTGGAATCAGCAACCTTCAGTCGGCCGGTCATTCGTGAAATTCAGCGCGCCGCAAGCGAAGGCATTTACGACATCCGCGGATTTGGCGCCAGGCGTTCGGTACCGACTTTTGATGATTTGCTGTTTCTCGGCGCCAGCATGTCGCGCTATCCGCTGGAAGGCTATCGCGAGAAATGTACTACCTCGGTAACGTTAGGAACGCGCTATGCGCAACAGCCGATCACAATTTCCACCCCTATCACCATTGCCGGGATGAGCTTTGGCGCACTTTCGGCCCAGGCCAAAGAAGCATTGGGGCGAGGCGCCAGCGAAATCGGCACCAGCACCACAACCGGTGACGGCGGCATGACCCCGGAAGAGCGCGGTCATTCCAGATTGCTGGTGTACCAATACCTGCCTTCACGCTATGGCATGAACCCGGATGACCTGCGCCGGGCCGATGCCATTGAAATTGTGGTGGGTCAGGGCGCGAAACCCGGCGGCGGCGGCATGCTGTTGGGACAAAAAATAAATGCACGGGTGGCGGCAATGCGTAATCTGCCCGAAGGCATTGATCAACGCAGCGCTTGTCGGCACCCGGACTGGACTGGCCCGGATGATTTGGAAATCAAGGTGGAAGAGCTGCGCGAATTGACCGACTGGCGGCTGCCGATTTATATCAAGGTGGGCGCAACACGAACCTTCTTCGACGTGCAACTGGCAGTAAAAGCGGGCGCGGACGTGGTGGTGGTGGATGGTATGCAGGGCGGTACCGCAGCCACCCAGGACGTGTTCATTGAGCATGTGGGTATTCCCACATTGCCGGCCACCCGAATCGCGGTTGAGGCGTTAAAAGATATGGCCATGCACCGTAAAGTCCAGCTCATTGTTTCCGGCGGTATTCGCTCGGGCGCCGATGTGGCCAAAGCCCTGGCCCTTGGCGCGGATGCGGTTTCCATCGGCACTGCGGCGCTGATTGCCATGGGTGACAATGCGCCCGAGCATGAAGCGGCCTACAACCGGCTCGGTACCAGCGCGGGCTATTATGATGATTACCAGGACGGCCGGGACCCGGCGGGAATTTCCACTCAGGACCCCGGCCCTGGCGCACGGCTTGACCCCGAAATCGCCGGCCGACGGATTGCCAACTACCTGCGATGCCTGACCCTGGAAACACAAACCCTGGCCAGGGCATGCGGCAAGACTAATGTGCATAACCTCGAACCTGAGGATATGGTGGCATTGACTATCGAAGCCGCAGCAATGGCCAAAGTGCCGCTGGCGGGCACGGACTGGATTCCGGGCAACAAATTTTAATCCTGCCCTGCCGGCTGCGGAAAATACGATAAAATACTCATCCAAGACAAAACCGGCGCAACACAAACTTGACAAAATAGAGGTAATCACATGGCAACCGATCTGGCCGCAATCGCCAAGCAGGCAAAAATAAAATATTTTCTAATCAGTTTCGTTGATTTATTTGGGGTGTTGCGGTCGAAACTGGTGCCAGCGCGGGCAATTGGTGGAATGCAAAAAGATGGCGCGGGTTTTGCCGGGTTTGCGGCCTGGCTGGATATGAGCCCGGCGGACGGCGATATGTTTGCGGTGCCCGACCCGGACAGCCTGATCCAACTGCCCTGGAAAAAAGAAGTGGGCTGGCTGGCCGGCGATCTATATCTCGATGGCAAAGCCGTCGACGCCTCGCCCCGGGTCGCGTTGAAAGCACAAATCGACCAGGCGGCCAAACAAGGCTGGCGCATGAAAACCGGGGTTGAATGCGAGTTCTTTCTGACCAACTCCAAGGGCACAAAAATTGCCGATAGTGGCGATATGCAGTCAAAACCCTGTTACGACCAATCCGCCTTGATGCGCCGCTATGACGTTATTACCGAGATTTGCGACAGCATGATTGAACTGGGCTGGAGGCCTTATCAAAACGATCACGAAGACGCCAATGGCCAGTTTGAAATGAACTGGGAATATGATGACTGCCTGAAAACCGCTGACCGCCATGTGTTTTTTAAATACATGGCCAGACAAATCGCCGAAAACCATGGCTTGCGGGCCACTTTTATGCCCAAGCCTTTCTCCAATTTAACCGGTAATGGATGCCATGCCCATGTGTCGGTCTGGGACAGAAACGGCCAGGACAACCTTTTCCATGACCAGCAAGACGCAATGGGTTTGTCGAAAATGGCGTACAACTTTCTTGGCGGAATTATGCACAACGTGGAGGCGCTTACCGCGATTTTTAATCCCACCGTAAATAGTTACAAGCGCATCAATGCCCCACGCACACTTTCAGGTGCCACCTGGTCACCGAACTCGGTCAGTTACGGGGGTAATAACCGCACTCACATGGTAAGAATTCCAGACCCGGGGCGTTTTGAATTGCGCTTGATGGACGGCGCGGCCAATCCGTATCTGATGCAGGCCGGCATTCTGGCGGCCGGGCTTGACGGCGCTGCCAACCAGCGCGACCCTGGCAAGCGTCTGGATATCAACATGTACAGCCAGGGCCACACAGTCAAAGGGCTGAAAAAATTACCCCTGAATCTGCTTGATGCGATCAGACTGACGCAAACCGGCAAAGAACTTAAGGCACAACTGGGTGCGCCATTAATCGACGCTTATTGCAAATTGAAAATGGATGAATGGGATGATTTCTCCAGGTCAATCAGCCAATGGGAACGGGACCACACACTGGATTGCTAGTTTTGTCTCCCAATGCCCCCGGACAATTGCCCCCGATAATTGAATCAAATGTGAGCGCTATTCTGCCGAGCGTCCCACAATCACGGCAAGCAGTTTTATCGGTAATTTGATCAACTCCTCGGGGCCGTGTGGCACATCGGAGTCAAAATACAGCGAGTCCCCCGGGACCAAATGGTAGGTTTTACTGGCATGTCGGTAAATCACTTCCCCCTCCAGTACATGAATAAATTCTATGCCTTCATGTTGAAACAGCGGAAATACATCTGATTCTTCAGACAGGGTTACAAGATAAGGTTCAACCGCTGGGGACCGCCCGCTGGAATGGCCGAGCAACTGATATTGATGACCCGCCCGGGTACCCTGGCGTTCTATGGTCAGCCCTTTTCCCGCTTGAACATACGTTGCCTCCCGGGTTTCTTCGTACATCCTGAACAATGAGGTTACCGGCACATTTAATGCCCCGGCCAATGAATGCAGGGTCGCTAATGAAGGCGAGGTCAGCCCGTTTTCAACTTTAGACAGCATCCCGGGTGAAAGCCCTGCCTGCCTGGCCAGGTCAACAACGGTAATGTCCTGCTTGATGCGAAAAGATCTTATCTGTCTGCCAATGGCGAGTTCCAGCGCATTCTCAGGGACATATCGTGCAGGGTCCTGCTCAGACATTTGCAAATCCTGTAATTAAAGTAAAGGTAGATTCTACGATGTTTTGTTTTTATCGAACCCTGTATTCATGTAAGAAGCGTTTACGTTGTCCGAACCCATCGGCCATGGCTGTCTACGAGCCGTGGCCCGACCAAGGGCTATCAGCCTCAATCTATCGGTGACTGCGTTGGCCCGGATGCGATTGCAAGACGGACGGACAAGGTCAGGATGTGCATTTTGACGATCACCCCAATGACATCGCCATGCGTACTCATACTTTCTGGCAAGATGCCGCAGTTTATGCCACACTGGGCGCGGCATGTACATTTCGCCCTATCCTTCTACACATAATCTGGGCGCCAATCGTATGAACGAAAAGTATGGAGATGACGTGAAACATAGTGGGCCAGGCTCACGATGTATCCAACTTGTTCGTCTCTGGAGGGAGGGTATTCGCACGGATGCGGCTGGAAACCCGACCTGGACAATCGTCGCTTTGGCATTACGACAACCGGATCATATTGCGTCCGGGACGGCAAAGAAAAATCTGTAAAAGATTTTCCTGAACCAGTTAATTATCCAGACTAACCGGGCCCCATCAGCACCAGGGTGGTTTTCAGCGGTCCTGGCGCTTTTTAATATGACCCGGTACTTTCCTGTCAGGATGTGGCGTATCACCTTCGGCGGCCACCATATCCGCAACAGGTTACACCGCTCTTTTTACTTCAAATACATTTTGGATTGACGACAACCGGCCAATTAATTGCTCCGGGCGAACGGATTCGGGAATCTCCAGATAAAACTGCAATCGGGTTACATGCTCTTGGTCAGTTTCCATATTCACCTTCAGCACGTCAACATTGCTGGATTTGAGCGCCTCGGTGACTTCATGCAACAGCCCGCTGCGGTGATAGGCCAGAATCCACAGTCCAAGACTATAGGACGAGTCCGCATGATCTCCCCACTCCACATCAATCAGCCGGTTCGCCAGAGCTTCATCCAGGTTCAGGATATTAATACAATGACTGCGATGGATCGAAACCCCTCGTCCAGTGGTAATAAATCCGATTATTTCGTCTCTGGGGACGGGCTGGCAGCACTTCGCCATCCGGGTCAGTAAATTCCCCATATCGTGCACGCTAAAGCGATCTTTTTTCCGCTTGGTCCCGGGGCGACGCGTTTGGACAACCATGGATTCCAGCTCTTCACCCGCTGCCGGTTTAAAGGGATATAGCGCTTTCGATAACTTGTAATCGTTTGCGCCAATTGCAGCCAGCAAATCATCTACCTTTTGGAAATGGGTATGCTGGTTTATTTTCTCATGGCTCAAATCCTCCAGGCCAAGCCGGCGTAGCTCGCGTTCCAGCATACCTCTGCCCTCCGAAACACGCTGATCATAGTCGGCATGCTTAAACCACTGCATAATTCGACTTCGGGCGCGGCTGGTTTTTATATTGCCGGGGTGGTTGCGCAGCCAGTCCCTGCTTGGCCCCCCGGATTTAACCGTTTGAATATGAACCTGATCGCCGGTTTGCAGCCGGTGGTTCAACGGCGCCATTTTGCCATTTACTTTCGCACCCCGTGTGCGATGCCCCACGTCGGTGTGGATTGCATAGGCAAAATCAATCGGGGTGGAGCCGATGGGTAAATCAACGATGGTTCCTTTGGGGGTGAACACATAAACACGTTGCTCCCTGTCGGCGTCGGCGGCAGTCGCCAGAGCGGTCTCGCTCCCATCAATTCTATCGCCTCCACGCTCCGCTCCTAAAACCTCATTCTTCCACGCCAACAGATGCCGTAACCACAAAACTTTTTGGTCAATACTGTTTTCCTGTCCAACATTCTCTTTATAGCGCCAATGCGCGGCCATTCCCAACTCGCTTTCCCGGTGCATTGAATAAGTCCGTATCTGCACCTCCAGGCTTTTCATTTCCGGGCCAATTACCACAGTATGAATGGATTGATAGCCATTCGCCTTGGGCATGGCAATGTAATCGCTGAATTCCCGCGGAATGTGCTTCCAGGTGGTGTGAATAGCACTCAATACCGAATAACAATCTTCAACACTGCGGACCAGAATACGCATCCCCCGAAGATCCCATAACTGGGTGAACTCCAGATTTTTTCGCTGCATTTTTTTCCAGATACTGTAAATATGCTTGGGTCGGCCCTGAACATCTGCCTCTATGCCTGCATGGTTTAGTATCCTGCTGATTTCAGACTCCCTGCGTGCGATATACTGTTCCCGGGCGTGGCGTTTTTCTTCGAGAGCATCCGCCAAGGTTTTGTAGGCATGCGGGTGCATGTAGCGGAACGAATAATCTTCCATTTCCCATTTAAGCTGCCAGATTCCCAGCCGATTCGCCAGCGGCGCGTATACATCCCGAGCCAATTTTGCCTGAAATTTCTGATATTCCGCTGTCGCATATCTGGCTGATCTGAGAATATTCAACTGACCGGCCAGACAGATTTGCACCACCCGCACGTCATCCACCATGGCGATCAGCATCTTGCGCAGGTTTTCTTCATTTTCTTTTTCATCGAGACGGTGGGCGGGTTCAACGCTGAGCAGACTGGACAGTTCCTGCATTCGTTTTGCACTTCGATATAACTCCGCCACCTCAACGCCAAAATTTTCTCCCATACTGGCAATTACCGAAGCAGAAAACAAATCGAAGCTCAGTAAGAAAGAGACGACCAAACCGGTCTGATCCATACCAAGCTGCCTGGTTATGTCAACTACCTGCAAGGCAGAGGCAATTTTCTCGCTGCTTTCATTCGGGCAGACGGATGCTAACCAGCCGACAACCTCGCTCCCCGGCCAATCCTGGGAGCTTGTCGATTGCTCATGGTGCAATAAACCGTGCAACCTGTTCAGCCTCTTGGATGGTGTTGGCTGTGCAGGTCTTTCAATCTGGCCTGGGCGATACAGGTATATATCTGGGTTGTGGATAAACTGGCATGGCCAAGCAGCATTTGTACGCTTCTCAAATCCGCTCCATTGTTTAATAAATGCGTAGCAAAAGCATGCCGCAGTGTATGCGGTGACAGCGCCCCCGGCATTCCGGCGACAAGCGCATAGCGCTGCAAATTCTGCCAGAATCCCTGGCGGCTCATCGCATTGCCACGCCTAGTAACGAATAATGCGGCACTTTGCGCCGGACCAATAATGTCTGCCCGTGCGCCATCGACATATCGTTTGATCCATTCGCTGGCAACATCGCCCACAGGAACCAGCCGTTCTTTACTGCCCTTGCCCAGCACCCGACAAACTCCGACCGTGAGGTCCACTTGATCCATGGGCAGCCCGACCAACTCTGAAACGCGCATTCCTGCGGCATAAAGCGTCTCTATCATGGCGCGGTCACGCAGCCCGAGTGCGGTGGAAACATCGGGCGCATCTATCAATCGTTCCACATCATGCTGGGACAATGATTTTGGCAATATTTTTCCCACCGCCGGGACAGCCACATGCGCACAGGGATCATGGTCTATCTGGTTTTCACGCAACAAATATCGATAAAACCGCTTGATTGATGACAGGGAACGCGCCGCGCTGCGATTAGAGGATGAGATAGCTCTGTGCGAGAGGTAATGCGACACCGCGCCAGCACCAGGCGCGATGGGATCATCCCCCCGACAACCGACCCATGCAAAAAATAAAATCAGGTCATTACGGTAGGCAGCCAGAGTGTTTTTACTTAACCCGGACTCCAGCCAGACTGCATCGAGAAACTGATCAATCAGCGGGTTTTGTAATTGCCTGGGCATGGTTGGGACGATGACAGTTGAACTCCCCATTTGATGAGGGCCGGGTAATCCAGTTGAACTTATTGTATTCGTTCAGCTACCTGACCGGAATACTGTATTCGAGTAACCGGAGTTCCTGCAACTTCTGCCGGAGCTGTTGCTTGCGGCCCGCCTCGGTGGCCCGCGTCAGCAACCCTGAAAATAATACCCGTGAATCAGCAACCAGATTCGCCGACAACAGCGATTCCGCTGCCTGATATCTGGCAGACTCTCCCCATTGATCAAATCCATTATCCTTTTGCAGGGCCGAGAATAAAAAATAATCGGCAGCTTGCAAGTGTTGTCGGGTCGCCTGATAGGATTGCGCGATCCAATAGGCAATCTCACGCATGTGCCTGACGGAATGGGAGCGGGCATATACTTGGTGCAGTAGCTCCAAAGCCAGTGAATGCTGGTTGACGGTTTGCAGATCAAAGATGGGCTGCAATACCTGGTCGGTTTGTTCAGGCGTGAATTGGTCAAACTCTTCAATCCATTCCATCAAATCCGCCGCCCCTTCCGCATAATCTCCGGCAATTATCGCGATTCGCGCCACATGCAACAACCATTGCCGGCGCTCCATTCCCTGAGGAACCTCCACCAGTTCCTTATTAACCTCCGCAGCCAGCCTGATATTGCCATTGGCCAGGGCGAAATTCGATAACGCCAGACCGACGTCGGCGCTCAGGGCAAGTTTTCCAAAGGGCTTGCCATCGCCGTAAATTTGCGGGATGACATCAACACGATTTGATTGAATCAGGGCTCTAATATAAATATTATTCAATTGCTTGCGCAAAAATCCGTCGTTCACATTTTTCAGCAGGTAACCGCTGATGGCTTTGCGCAGGATAATCTGGTCGTCCGCCAGACTGATTAAAAAATCAAACCAGGCAGAAGTATCTCCCACTAATAACCCGTTTTCATTCGACTCTCCCAGAGCAATGGCCGCATAGGCATCCATCAGATCGGCCACCGAGTAATGCGGATAACCATCAACAGCAGTTATGTTCTGCGCGGACACCTCGATCAAAAACTGCTCCATTTCATCCACGGCGGGAAGGTGCTGATTACTCGACTGCCTGGCATATATAATCACCGACCGGACCTGATGGGGTTTTGGCACAGCCTGGTCCGGCAAGGACGCTGACGCCGGTAACAGCGTGTTAGCCGAGTCGATTGCCTGTTGCGCGGTCATTGACTGATTTTTCAGCCGTGAGTAAATACGCAATAATTTTGCAGCAGGCTGATTTAACGGCGCCAGCAGGTTAACCGCCGCATCTGCGTCATTTAATCTTAAATAAATCTGTGCACTAAGCAACAGCCAGCCCTCTTCCTGGGAGCGATAATCCACCTGATAATTTTTCATGGCAATACTCGCTTCATGCAGCAAATTATCGGTCAGATAACTTTCTACCATCAATTTGCGCAGTCGGCGTTTTTCCCATTCGGTCACAGCGCCGGACAACAAATACTGGCGCAGAAGATGGCGCGCTGTTTTTCCGCTGTTTAATTTAATTAATGCGCAGATTGCCTGAATGTCCGCCTCGCGGTGTATCCACATCGGAAACGCCGGAGGAATTTGCCGGGTTCGCTGATACAATGCCGCCCAGTTTCCCCGAATCCGGTAAAGCGCCCATAATTGCCGCTGCCAGTTCATCCACTCTTTGGTGGGTAAATCCGGCGGGCTTTGGGTTTCCAGAATGGATTGAGCCAAATCCAGTACATTGGCTTTTACCAGAGTGCGAATTCTAAGCAATTGAGGCGAGTATGGCTGCGCGTTGTCATCGCCAACATCGTATAGTTCGGTCAGTGCAGTCGGTGAAGACTGACCATGCCCGGGCAAGCAAAAACCGGCTGTTAATGCCGTCAGGATCAATATCTTTACAGGCAGGTGCAACAAAAAACGGGCCTTTGCCAGGCCCGTTTTAATCATGACCCGCTTTAATTATGGAATCCGCATTTAATGCCATCTGCCCATAAATTCTCAATGCGATTTTAACGGCGTATTTTCTCCTTGATACGTGCAGCTTTACCGGACCGGTCGCGCAGATAATACAGTTTCGCCCGCCGCACATCGCCTTTACGCACCACCTTTATTTCACCGATGAGCGGGCTGTAGGTTTGGAATACCCTTTCCACGCCTTCCCCATTCGCAACTTTACGCACGGTAAAAGCAGAATTTAATCCCCTGTTTTTCTTGGCGATAACAACCCCTTCATAGGCTTGTAATCGTTCGCGCGCGCCCTCTTTCACGCGAACCTGGACTCTAACCTGATCGCCCGGGTTAAATTCAGGAATATCATCCTGTAGCTGCTCGGCTTCGAGCTGGTCAATAATATTAGTCATCTTTTCGCTCCAGTTTAAAATTTTTCAATAAATTCATCTGTTCAGGATCAAGTCGCTCAATATCCGCTGCATTGTCATGCAGATTCAATCGTTCCAGCAAATCGGGCCGGCATTCACCCGTTTTGGCAACGGATTGTTTAAATCGCCATTGCCTGATCTTCTCATGGTTACCGCTTAGTAATACCGGCGGAACGTCCAACCCTTCAAAACGCTCAGGGCGGGTGTAGTGCGGGCAGTCCAGCAGGCCATTGAAAAATGAGTCCTGCTTCATAGACAAATCATTCCCCAATACCCCGGGCAATACTCTGGCAACGGTCTCAATAACCACCATAGCGGCAAGTTCTCCTCCGGCTATGACATAATCACCAATTGAAATTTCGCGGTGCACACGAGTTTCAATGACTCTTTCATCCACCCCCTCATAACGGCCAGACAATAATGTCAGCCCATCGCACCCGGATAATTCTTCGACTATGCGCTGGTCGAGTAAATCGCCCCGGGGTGACAAATAAACAACTGGCCCGGGTTTGCACGCCCTGGCCGCATCAATACAACGCGCCAAGGGCTCCGGTTTCATCAACATGCCGGGCCCGCCGCCATACGGCCGATCATCCACTGCTCTGCGGCGACCCCCGGTATAATTTCGCGGGTCCCAGATGTGCAGTTTCAGCAACCCGTTTTTGATCGCCTGTCGGGTAATTCCGTAATCGCTGATCGCGGCAAACATATTCGGAAATATCGATATAACGTTTATTTCCATAATTTTTTACTGGCTTGGCCCGAGGTCTGACAACCCGTGCTGATAACTTTATAAGAAATAATTGCAGGCCGTGGTTTAAAACTCAAATCAAATAATCTTCTTTCCAGTCAACCGTCATGACCTGATTTTCCAGGTCAACATCGGCGATCACATCGGGTATCCACGGCAACAGTCTTTCGATTTGCCCATCCTCAGCTGCCCCGCAACGAATTACCAGCACATCGTTTGCACCGGTTTCCAGAAGGTGGTCAACCTTGCCCAGCACCACGCCTTCGAGATTAATCACCTCCAGCCCGATCAATTCCAGCCAGTAATATTCGCCTGCCGCCAGTTTCTCAAGTCGGGATTTTTCTATACCAATATCGCAGCCAATGAACTTGCCGGTTGCCTCCCGACTGTCATATCCGGCAAACTTGACTATCAACCCTCTGGCATTTTTTTTAAATGCCGAAAGTTCAGCGCCAGACCATGAAGCATCATTCCCATCACTGCCCAGCAACCATGTGCGGTACTGAAAAATCTGTGAAATAGGGCGGGTATAAGACACCATCTTCAACCAGCCTTTGACACCGAAATGTCCGCAAATTCTGCCTAAAACCACCCGTGGTGTGATTAACTTCGCACTCACCACACCGATATTCTCTTCTACCGCATCAGCGCAGGGTAAATCAGCCGAAGATCTGCCCGGACATCATTTGCAATGCCGGCGAACAGAAGGTTCAGGCAGCGGTTGTTGAAGCTGTTGACCTGGCCTGCCTGTAAAGCTGTTTTACACGATCACTCGGGCGGGCACCCTGGCCAACCCAATACTCCAATCGATCGGTGTCCAGGCGCAGTATTTCTTCTTTGCCGCTGGCCACGGGGTTAAAAAACCCGATTCTTTCAATAAATCGACCGCGGGTGGAACGGCGCTGATCCGCCACTAAAATCGAATAAAACGGCCGCTTCCTGGCGCCGCCCCGGGATAAACGAATGGTTACCATATTTTGCTTGTTCTCCGCCGAAATTGTTGCCTGATTCAAAGGCGCGGGATTCTAACACAATTGGAAATTGATAAAAAAGATTCTGGTCGGCCTGGTTTATTGACTATATTAAAGAAATTTATCGCTTTTAACCCACCTGAATTTCAACAGGACAATGCTGTTAAATTGACGCCCACACCAAGTTACAATATCCGTGGATGCCGACAACCTGGCGCACAAAATTTCTGACATTGAGCAAATTTATATATACCGTAAGACAACTGAATGGCGAACTGCGCACGCTGCTGGAAACGAGTTATGCCTCAATTTGGGTGGAAGGGGAAATTTCCGGTTTGTCAAAACCCGCCTCGGGGCATTTATATTTCTCCCTTAAGGACGAAAACGCAGTAATCAGATGCGCATTTTTCAGGAATCGACAAAACAGCAGCACACCTGCCCCCAAAGAAGGTATGCAGGTTTTATTACATGGCCATATTTCCTATTACCAGCCCCGGGGAAATTTACAATTTATTGTCAGTTATATGGAAGAAGCGGGAGAAGGCGCACTTCGCCGTGCTTTTGAAGCGCTTAAACAAAAGCTGGCCAGCGAAGGATTGTTCGATCAACAACACAAGCAGGCGCTGCCGGCCTATCCAAAATCAATTGGCCTGATTACCTCGGACAGCGGCGCGGCGCTGCATGACATATTGGTTACCCTCAGGTGTAGATATCCTCTGGCAGGAGTGATTATTTATCCGGCCCTGGTACAGGGTACAGAGGCGCCAAAAAAGATTGTTGCCGCGCTGGAACAGGTGGAAAAAAGGCAGGAAACCGATGTGGTGATTGTGGCCAGGGGCGGTGGGTCGCTGGAAGACCTCCAAGCATTCAACCACGAATCCGTTATCCGAAAAATATTTGAATGTACCATTCCCGTGGTCAGTGGCGTTGGACATGAAGTGGATTTCACAATTTGCGATTTTGTTTCAGACCACAGAGCGCTAACCCCAACCGCGGCGGCCGAGATGGTGACACCCGATATTCGGTATATTCGCCAGTCATTGTGGTCGCTCCAGGCCGGGATGACCCAAAGTGCGCTAAAAAGATGCCAAAACTTTCAGCAGGGGCTGGATATATCCACATCCCGGCTGGTGCATCCGAGGCAAAAACTGGCAATCTATCGTTCGGAACATCGGCATCTTTCAAAACAATTGGTTAATACATTTCAAATGGTTATATCGCAGTTAAAGAATAAACTTAAATATAATTCAAACAGGGTTGCGGCCAACTCTCCGGGCCTGAAGGTGCAATACCTGGCCCAGAAAATCCGTTCGCATCAATACGCACTCAAGAACCATGCGGCAATTCAAATTGGAAATTTGGCTCATGCACTTTCCCAATATCAAGGAAAAATACAGCTATTAAGCCCCCGGCATACATTGAACCGGGGCTACGCCATCGTACAGGACGGCCAGGACAAGGTGATTACCGACCCGGTTCAACTCAGGCCGGGACAGGCGCTTCGGGTAAAAGTGTCCAAAGGACGTTTTGGCGCGGTAGTCAATGAAATATAGATTTCCTGCACTTTTCCACCTTGCCGCGGTCGGCCTCGCCGGGTATTTGGCAACGGGTCCCGGCGGCCATGCCGCATTACCAGACAATAATCCGGTACCTGGCGGCGTTGTTGTGGCGCCCCTGTATGACAGGACGCAGCAGAAACCGGAAGTCATGTTTGGCGATAAAGATGTTTTGGTTACAGCCGATGACACAAACTGGATAGCGGTGATTGGCCTGTCCCAGGATATGTTGCCGGGCAAATACATTCTCACTTTCAAATCCGCATCAGACCTTCCCTCAAAAAAGAGTTTTCGCATCAAGCCGCTGCCCGCATCCCAGTCCCGGCGCACGATGAATTTGCCGGTGCGCCTGTCCGTGCTGGAATTTACGCCCATGGATACCAGAATTTACAGTCAGTTAATCGATAATGACCTGGATGACCATATCCAAATTGAACCTGAATTCGATTTCAGGCAAATGGTCAATGCGGGCAGCTATATTCCTTATGGCTGGTTGATAAATCAACAAGGTCGAGCAGATGTAATCAAGCATCCCCGGATAACCTACATAACCCGGATGGATGAAATTGTGAATTCGCCGGCCGTCGGTGTGGTCGAGAAAATATTTTTATCCGATACTGCCGGCTTGACCGTTGTTTTGAACCATGGCAAGGGAATGAAATCCATCATTGGCTACCTGAATGACACCATATTAAAACTGGGTGAGATGGTCGAATCGGGAGAAGTTATTGGCACAACAAAAACGGTTGCCGACGGCGCCGGGGCGCCCATTGGACGGGTGGATTGGCAATTGATGCTGAACGGTTACCTTATCGACCCGTTACAGTTTTCGCCGGCGTCCTGAGCGTTGTTTAAACGCGGTGTTGGCAGGATTGCGGGTTTTAAACGGGTTCTCGCTCACTCTGGGGATGATCTGCACCGGCGTGCCTGTCAATTTATAGGTTTTGGCGAAATATTTCGCCAGATACTTTCGGTAAGAATCCGGAATAGTTGTCGCCCGATTGCCGTGAATCACAATTACCGGCGGATTCCGGCCGGCCTGATGGGCAAATTTGAGCCGCACCGGCCGCTGATTGTGCATCGGCGGCGGTGTTTGCGTCAGGGCATTTTCCAGCGTGCGGTTCAAACTGGAAGTGGCAATTGAAACCATGGCCGAATCGTATGCGCGCTTTGCGGCCGGTATGACATCTGCCAGGTTTGAGCCATGCAGGGCCGAGATAAAAACCGATTCCGGGGACGGCAGAAACGAAAGTTTGCTGTCCACTTCCTTTCTTATTATCCTGCGCTGCTGATTATCCAGGCCATCCCATTTGTTCACCACAATCACAACAGACCGGCCAAAATTGCGCACCATTCCTGCAATCGCTGCATCCTGGGTGACGATGCCCATTGACGCATCGACAACCATCAGGACGACATGGCTGGTTTCGATAGCCTGAAGCGTTTTTATGATCGAAAATTTTTCAATCACCCCGTCAACCCGTGATTTCCTGCTGACACCGGCGGTATCAATCAACACATGGTTTTGACCGCAGACATTAAGGGGGATGGACACGCTGTCTCTGGTGGTCCCGGGGATGGCGCTCACTATGACCCGATGTTCTCCTGCAAGTCTGTTGGCGAGGGTGGATTTACCCACGTTGGGCCGACCAACGATGGCCACCCGGGGGACATGGTCATCAACCTGCGCTGCAATGTATTCATACCTTTGGAGTAATTTTAATATGAATCCTTCAATACCATCGCCGCGTTTGGCTGAAATCGCAACCGGATTCCCCAGGCCAAGTTCCTGAAACTCGGACGTAGCCAGATGCGCGGCCATGCCTTCGGATTTATTGACCAGCACGTGAATTTCACGGTCACTTTGTCGTAATTGCATGGCAATCTCCTGATCCTGGGGCACCAGACCATCAATTGAATCGACCAGAAATAATACAGTTTCAGCTTCTTCGATGACCAGGTCCACTTGCTGCCTGACCAAAGATGAGAAGTCTCCCGGTTCGGATTCAATGCCTCCAGTATCGACCACAAGATAGGGTTTGTCGCCTATTCTTCCCCGCCCGTACAATCTGTCCCGGGTTACGCCGGGCTGGTCGTTGACCAGGGCATCACGGGAACAGGTCAGCCGGTTGAACAGCGTGGATTTACCGACGTTGGGCCGTCCCACCAATGCCAGTACAGGAAGCATGATTATCCAGGGTCAGGCTGTATCCGAATAAAATTACTGTGCCTGGAATGCGTGCTTTACAGCGCTGGAGACAGGGATAAAGTACTCAGGCTGCCGGCCGATGAAAATACCGTAAACTGCCCGTCACCTTGAACCATGGCAGCCACCGCCCCGGATACCACCTCCCTGGTTTCTATCAGGCTGCCAGAATCGATATCCAGGGTATGAATATTACCTTCGGCATCCCCGACAATAACCCGACCACCCTGGACTATCGGCTGACTCACGCCGTGCCCCCGAAATGCCGGTTGCTCCCACAATGTACTGCCATCATCAAGGCTTAGCGCCACAACCTCTCCGAGTTCTCCGGTAACGAACAATTGATCCTGTGCGATGGCCATGGGCAAACGAGTCGATACTTTTGCCCGCCAGATCACTTCGGCGTTTTGCAGTTGCAGCGCCACCACGCTGCCTTGATAGGCCGCCGCATAAACCGTTGCGCCCCGAACAATTGGAGCGGCGTCGGAATCGCTTATTCGCTCCAGTTCATTCTGCCCTTTGACATAGGACAGCGAGGTTTCCCAATAATCTCTTCCGTTCACCACGTCGTTTGCAATTAACCTGCCGCTGGACAAACCAACCAATACGGCATCGCCAGTTATCACCGGGGTTGAATCGCCATGCAGACTTAAACCAGGCGCTGCTTTTTCCAGTTGCCATGCGGTTTCGCCAGTCCGACTATCCAGGCCGATTATCAATCCATCTGCGGTGCGTACCAGCACCCGTCCTTTACCGACCACAGGAATGGCGGAAATCTGCCGCCTGATCGCGCTGCGCCAGCGCATGGCGCCGTCATTGCTATCGAGTGCAAAAACCACGCCGCTGTCGCTGGCGGCCACTACCAGATTTTCACCTGCGCTGACTGCGGCGTATATCGGTGTACCCAGATTGTTTTCCCACAGCGTGGCGCCGGTGGCCGAATCAAAACAAAAAATGCCTCCAGAGCGATTCGATACGTATAAATGCCTGCCGTAGTAAGCCGGCTTTAACAGCGCATAGCCCAAAGCAGCGCCGGCGCCAATATCCTTTTTCCAAAGGGTTTGTATTTCCTCGGCGCCGGTATCTTTTGGCAGCGACCCGGCTTTGATCGGTTCTTGGTAAACTCCCCAAAGAGATTCTTTCTCAACCTTACTCTGGCAGCCGGCCAGCACGGATAAAGCGACTATTATCGATATTAAATAAATTTTCATTTACAGGCGCCTCTGTTCATCAGGATTTTTTCGCGAGTCCAAAACTATACGGCCAGCATGAAGATTTGCGCACCGCGCGCGTACCGGAAATACTGTATGCGCTGCAAGCGCAAAAACCAGTGGCCGCAATCGCGGAAAAAGACCGTCCATAGCGGCGCACTTAACCATTCCCGCTATTGCTGCCGGCGATATTATCCAGCTTCAATTGCACTAATCCCACGTGTGACGCGCCCTCTGGCAATGTCAGCAGGCTTCGCTCATAGGCGCTTCGAGCCAGATCATCGTCTCCAGCCAGCCCCCGCTGCGCAAACGCATCTCCCAGCAATTCCTGGTAACGGGATTCAAAACTGCCTTTATCTGCAATTTCCAATATTTTCAATGCCTTATCCGGGGTTTTCTGGGCCAGCAATACGGCGGCAAGGCGCAATCTGGAGATATGTCTGAATCCGCTGTCTTTGGTATTGTCCATGACCCAGGTGAGTTCCCGGACCGCCGCATCCAGGTCGCTGGCTTCGACCAAGGTTTTTGCCATCGCCAAAGCGGCAAGGTCGGCATACGCGGTGGACCGAAAATCCGCCTTTAGCTGATCCGCGACGGATTTAACATCGGCATCTGCCTGCCCGGATTGTAATTGCTCAAACAAAATAGACGCCTGCTCGCCCTGCGTCTGTTGATAGCTTTTCCAGTAATTAAATCCGGCAATACCGCCCAGTCCGAGTAATACTCCGGCAACGATGGATCTGCCATTCTCTTTCCAGAATGCCCTTGCTCGTGCGGTGTCATCGTCCAGCGCTAATTGCAGATGTCTTTCTTCCGCCATTTGTATTTATTTCCTGAAGTTACCGAATATTGTTGCGACACCATGCGACCAGTTGGTGCATGGGTATATTGTGCTGGCCGGTATTGTCACGCAAATGTTTAACCTGAACAACACCGGCTTTATGTTCCGATTCGCCGATTATCAGCGCTATTTTTGCGCCGGATTGATCAGCGCGCTTCAATTGCACTTTTAGTTTACCGCCACCGCAATGACCGATTACCCGATGGCCGCTGTCGCGCAATTGCTCTGCAACCGCCGTGGAGCCGGAGTTTTCGGTTGCCGAGACATCAATCAGGTATATCGTGTTTCGCTCGCGGTGATTATTTTTACCCTGCCTGTTCACCAATTCGATCAGCCGCTCCAGGCCCATGGCAAAACCCATTGCCGGGGTGGGCCTGCCGCCTCTTTGCGCAACCAGTGAATCATACCGGCCCCCGGCGCACACCGCATTTTGCGCACCCAACTGATCCGTAGTCCATTCAAATACCGTACCGCTATAATAATCCAGGCCCCTGACCAGCCTTGAGTTGATAATATAGTCGATATCCGAACGCTCCAGCGACTCGCACAGTCCATCAAAGTGCACCCTTTCTGCGGGTTTCAGATACGCCAGAACAGGCGGAGCGTTTGCCACGATGGCCCGGGTCCCGGGATTTTTACTGTCCAGAATACGTAATGGATTGTGGTCCAGCCTGCGTATACTGTCTTCATCAAGCTGATCGAGGTGATTTTTAAAATAGTTTTGCAGTGCAGTCCGGTAGGCATGCCTGGATGAATCAGACCCCAAGGTATTGATTTGCAATGTTATTCCATCCACATTTAATCTCTTCCAGATTCGCTGGCCTACCCGAATTATCTCGGCATCAATATCCGGTCCATTCCAGCCAAATGCTTCAATGCCAAACTGGTGAAACTGGCGGTAACGACCCTTTTGCGGTCGCTCTCGCCGAAACATGGGGCCCATGTACCAGATTCGTTGTTGTTGATTGTGCAACAGTCCATGTTGAATGCAGGCCCGTACCGTGCTGGCGGTGGCTTCTGGTCGCAGGGACAGGCTTTCTTCGCCGCTGTCGGTGAAGGTATACATTTCCTTTTCGACGATATCCGTGTGGCCACCAATGGATTGTTGGAACAAAGCCGTGCGCTCCAGCATCGGTGTACGCATCTCCTGGTATCCGTACTGCCATCCAACCTCACGTAAAATGGATTCCACCCGATGCCAGATATCGACATGCGCTGGCAGGCAATCATTCATACCGCGAACGGCTTGTATTTTATCGCTCATCAGACACGCATAAAGATTTGTCGACGATTCATTATCGAACTATTCAGGGCTCTACTTTAAAACGCGCGAAAATTTCGTCCTGGTGCGTTATGAATTCCACCGGACGTCCCAGATATTCAACCCGCGCACCCCGGGCGACACCGACAAACACAAAAAATGGGGGGCTGCCTTTTAATTCCAGCGATTCACCCGCCGATACCGTGCGATAAATCAATTTCTCACCCTTGCCGTCCCGAACGTCCAACCATGTTTGCTGGTCAATATTCAAAACAATCCGATCAGGCGAATCGGCATTGGATTGCAGTGCCTGCCCGGAATTCACCTGGCCAGATTCAGCCGGATTTTGTTCCGGGCCTTGCCCGCTGTCTGCGGCATCCCGGGAAGCCTGTAATCGGGTTTCAGCATCCATACTGGCGCTAGCACCAGGCTGATAATCATTTTCGGCTGCGGTCAGGGTCAATAATGCTGCATTATTGTCGATTGCGGCAGCCACTGCGGATGCTGCCCTGGCGCCGCTTTCCCACTTGAACGGCTGCAGGCCGGCAACCCGGGATTCTCCAGTGACTGTATTTTGCAGGTTTCGACCCTGCCCTGTGGGTGTATCTGATTGAACCGGGCCTGCCTGCTTTGATTGCAATTTCGCACGACCGGATTCAAATTCTTCAGAAAAATTCGGTTCGGGGAGTATGCTAACGGCTCGCGCTTCTTCATCCACCGAAATATTGAAGATCGCCTGACCCTGGTCTGACCGGGCATCGCTATCGGCTGTTCCGCTATTTGAAATCACGCCATCGGATTGATTATCAGAATTCAAAATCGACAACCAGCCGCTGAGCCAACTTTCGATCCATTGACTTGCCGGGTTGTCTTTTGGACTTTGCCAATACCATATTCCGCCTAAAAACATCACCGATAACAAACAAAACAGCAACGCCGACCGCTTTCTGGATTTTTCCAGATGGCCATGATCCCGCAAATGACCAGGGTACAATACAACTGCGGCAGAAGGTATTTTTAAATATTGCTGGTGGAACTTGATTTCATCAGAAATATCAATTCCAAGCAGATTGGCATAGCTTCGCCAGTATCCGATTATGTATGTGGCACCCGGCAATTTTTCATAATCATCGTTCTCCAGGGCCTCAATCCGGGCAACGGACAACAATAAATCGCTGGCGACATCCTTCATACTCCAGCCATACTCCCGCCGCTTTTTTCCCAGCAGACTGCCCGGAGAAGAAGAAAGAGACGAAGAAGACGTTCTGTATCCCGCCCGTTTTGTTGCAGGCCCTGACATCATACCAAGCGAAATTATTTTAGCAGGCTGTCCAGTTGACTGTTCAGGGCGGACAAAGGAAATCGCTGGCGCAGTTCCCTTCCATATTGGCCCGCCTTGATTTTATCTCCCAGCTTAAGCTCCACATTGAACGCTAAAAACAATGATCTCTCTGACAGCGACCCGGTACCAAAATAGCGCTCCAGAAATCCCCTGGCAGAAAGATACCGGTTCCGACTGAAACTTATTTCTGCCATGGGCAGCAATGCCTGGGGCAGCCTGGGCGATTGTGCCAAAACCACGCGCAGATAGTTTTCAGCCAAATCATAATGATCACCCAGAAAGTAGCACACCCCCAACCCCAGATTCGTGCTCAATCCCTGATCATTTGCTGCAACGCCCTCTATTGCGGTTAATCGCCTGATTCCCTTTGCCACCTGATTTTGCTGGCACAGGTGGATGCCATAATCATTGGCCGCTCGATAGTTCCCGGGATTCAGAGCAACCGATTTAGCGAAAAATGTCATGGCTTCATCATTATTTCCCATGCGTGCCAACAGCAGTGCCCTGGCATGATGAGCGGTGTCGGATTGCGGGTTGATGGAAAGTGCCATATCAAATTCCGAATTGGCGGTATCCAGTTGATTTCTCCTGAGATAGGTCATGCCAAGGTCAACATGGGCTTGCGCTCTTTTTTCGGGCTGCCACTTTTTCGATTGTTCGCTGGTTGAACGGATGCAGCCTGTCAGGAGCAGCGCCAGCATCATTGCGAAAACACTGGATGCCTGCAGCCGGTTCATGCAAACCTCCCTTTTTGTTCCTGCTGCTGCATCCGTTTTGACCGGTTGGTACGATCGATAAAATCTCCGGCCAACTGCCCACAGGCCGCATCGATATCATCGCCTCGGGTTTTACGTATCACCGTAAAAATATTTTTCGCCAGTAACACATCGCGGAATCGATTGATGGCATTAGCGCCGGAACGCTCAAACTGTGTCTGCGGAAAGGGATTAAATGGAATCAAATTAACCTTGGCGGGCATATCGCCCAGAATTCTGGCCAAACGCCGGGCGTGATCAACGCTGTCGTTTACATCCTTCAGCATGACATATTCGAACGTCACACGCTGCCGATTATTCTCTCCAACATAGCGTCTGCAACAGTCCAGCAGCAATTCGATGGGATATTTTTTATTCAATGGAACCAGTTTGTTCCGCAGCGGATTATCTGGCGCATGCAGGGACACGGCCAGGCTCACCGGGCATTGCTGGCGCAGCCGGTCCATCACCGGCACCAGTCCTGCGGTACTCAGCGTCACCCTTCTCCTGGACAATCCAAAGGAAAAATCATCCATCATCAAACGCATTGCCGAAACAACGTTGTCAAAATTGAGCAACGGTTCGCCCATTCCCATCAGCACAACATTGGTTACTGGCCGACGTTGATCTTCATCATTGTTAAAAAAAGCATTTTCAACCAGGCCGCAAGCATCAGCACAATCGCCGATCAACGTCTCCAGAATATTGTTTGCAATCCAGACCTGGGAAATAATTTCATCGGCGTCCAGATTTCGATTGAATCCCTGTCGTGCGGTGGAGCAAAAAGTACAGTTCAACCCGCATCCAACCTGGGACGACACACACAGCGTTCCCCGCTCCGATTCCGGGATATATACGGTCTCGATACAATTCTCGTCCCTGAGTTTCAGCAGCCATTTAACCGTTCCATCCCCTGAGCATTGTTGACCGACTACCTGCGGCAGGTGCAAATTGGTATTTTGTCCAAGGGTTTGTCGCAGCCCCTTGCCCAGGTCGGTCATATCCGCAAAATCGGTTACCTTCCTTTGGTAGACCCATTGCAGCAGTTGTTTTGCCCGAAAAGGCTTCTCGCCTATGCTCTGGAAATAATTTTCCAGAGCGGGCCGGTCCAGGGACAAAAGATTAATCCGGGAGTCTGGCATGTTTCAATAATGACTGGCGCGGCAAATTTTCGCCTGATGCGTGACCATACGTTATCGGGTGCGAGGGCAAATTCCGCCAGCACCAAAGAAAAACCCAATTTCCTCAGCCGCCGTTTCTGCGGCGTCAGAACCATGCACCGCATTTTCCTCCACCGAGGCGGCAAAATCCGCCCGTATCGTCCCGGCCGCCGCGTCGGCGGGGTTGGTTGCGCCCATCACTTCACGGTTTTTTGCCACCGCATCTTCGCCCTCCAAAACCTGAACCATCACCGGCCCGGAAGTCATAAAACGAACCAGATCATTGTAAAACGGGCGTGCGCGGTGCACAGCATAAAACTGCCTGGCCTGTTGTGCGCTCAGATGGAGCATTCTGGACGCCACTATTTTCAGACCTGCCGACTCAAATCGTTGATAAATACTGCCGATGTGGTTGCCGGCAACCGCGTCGGGTTTGACTATGGACAAAGTACGCTCTACCGCCATTTACAGCTCCTCAATTAAAAAGTTAAAAAGCCAGACTGATGAAAAGTTTGAATGGAAATTGTATACGCTCAGATGCATCAGACACTTACTCCCGAAAACTTTCTGCCGGTTAATTTTGCACCGCGGGTTCCAGTAACTTCTACTTCCACCCACTTGCACGGACCGCTTTCGCCATTGCCAGGCGAAACCGAAAATTCAACCGGAAAGTAGTTCGAAGCCCTTCCCGCCATGGAAATCAGATTTTCGCTGTCATGGGGCTGGCTTGATTCAACCAGGACCGTTTGTCGTTGTCCAACAAGGCCGCTCGCCACCTTCTTCCATACCGCCTGACCAGCATTGCGCACCGCGATTGATCTTTGCCGGCCTATGGATTTCGATACCTGGGACGGGATTCTGGAGGCCGGCGTACCGGGTCGCGCAGAATAGGTAAATACATGCGGATAGGCAATTTCCAGATCGCTGACCGCGGATAATGTATCGTGAAAATGCTGGTCCGATTCGGTGGGGAAACCAACCATGATATCTGCACTCAAAACCAGTTCAGGCACTGCGGTGCGCAGCGCAGCGATACGTCGGTAAACCTGTTCCCGGGTTGCGCGTCGTTTCATTCTTTTTAAAATCAGCGTATTGGCGCTTTGTAACGACAAATGCAGTTGGGGACATATTTTTACATTGGTGCGCAGCAATTCAATAAACCCGTCGGTTATATGCGCGGGATCAATCGAGCTTAGGCGCAGGCGATACTCGCCCTTTATTTCCAGTAATGCGCATAATAACTCGGTCAGCCCAAAATTTTTTTCCGCAAAATCCGCACCATAAGACCCAATATCCACCCCGCATATAACGATTTCTCCGTATCCGTTCATAATCAGGCGTTCGCACTGGCGCTTTATCATCTCCGCTGAAAACGAGCGGCTCGGTCCGCGTGCGCTGTGAATAATACAAAATGTGCATGCCTGGTCGCAGCCCTGCTGAATTTGCACAAACGCCCGGGTCCGCCCCTCGAAACCGTGCAGCAATTGATCCGGCAGGCTTATCTCTTTGTCCAGGTCCCGCAGCAGAACGGGTGGGAGCCGGTGCTGGTACAGATCATTTAACAGGTGGGGAATATCCAGTTTCTGACTATTCCCCACCACCAGATCAACCCCGGGAATTTCAGAACAGGTTTTGGCGTCCATCTGCGCGTAGCATCCGGTCACCACCACCCAGGCGTCGGGGTTTTGCCTGACGGCTCGGCGTACCGTTTGCCGGGCCTGCCGGTCCGCTTCCGCCGTGACAGTGCAGGTGTTGATGACATAAAGATCGGCCTTGTCGCTGAAATTAACCCGTTGATAGTGGTCGCCCACCAGTTTTTCAGAGATCAATTCGGATTCAAACAAATTGACTTTGCACCCAAGGGTAGAAAATGCTACCCGTTTGGAAGTCAACGCCCTGTGCGCAGCCCTGCTTGTTGTAGTTTTGGCGATTGGGGTTTGGGGAAACGATACGCTGACAGAAGTCACGGGCCTGTACCTGAAATTATTAACGCATGGCATATGCGTGTTGACCCTGTTACGGGAGGGTTATGGCGATTTTTACGGTGATTTACAGGGTGATTATCTCTGACGACCTTAATTGACCGTAAAACTTTCACCGCATCCACATTGCTCGGTGACGTTGGGATTATTAAAATGAAAAGCAGCAGTCAGCCCATCCTCCACATAGTCCACTTCCATACCCTGTAGTAAATTGAGGTGCTCCTGCTGTACAAAAACCTTGACACCGTGGCTTTCAAACACCTGGTCGCCAGCCTTTATTTCCATGGCGTAATCCAGTTGGTAGGTATAGCCCGAGCAACCGGCATTTTTTACCGTGACACGCAAACCCTCTCCCCGTCCTGTGGATGCGAGGTGAGAACTGACACGCTGCGCCGCAGATTGTGTTAAGGTGACAGACATAACCTATTGATAATTAAATACTTTATTTTGTTGATTGTTTCATTCAAGCCAGTCAAACCCGCTGCTGGGCCAGCGGGATTGTATCACAATAAATGACTGTGAAAAGATGTTAAACAGGACGGCCAAACCCGGAAACACAATTTTAAGAAAATAATATAAAATGTTTCGCTTTTCATTGTCCCTCAACCCGACCCCTCGGCCTGATTGTCCAGCTTGATTGTTATTATGCTCGAATCGCCCCGACCTGCTTAAAATCATGCTTGACGCCACAGGTTTACCCGTAAAATATGCACTTTTCGATATGGATGGTTTGTTGCTGGATACGGAAATAATCTATACCGAGGTGACGCAAAGTATCGTCGGGCGCTTTGGCAAAATTTTTGACTGGTCGATCAAAGGAAATATGATTGGCCTGCCCTCTTTGAGCGCCGCCCGGTATCTGATTGCAGAGCTTGACCTGCCGATTAGTGCAGCCACTTATCTGCAAGAGCGGAAGCAGTTGCTGCAGGCGAAATTTCCAGGTTGTAAAGCCATGCCCGGCGCGGAAAAACTCATTCGTCATCTGCACAGCCATGATGTTCCAATTGCGGTTGCAACCAGTTCTGATAGAGCACTGTTCGAGGCGAAAACATCCAGCCACAAAAACTGGTTTAAATTATTCGACGCTGTGGTTACCAGCGACGACCCGGAAGTGCGGCATGGCAAACCGGCTGCCGATATTTTCAATGTCGCGGCCAGCCGTTTGGATGCAGACCCGGAAAATACTCTGGTATTCGAAGATGCACCGTCCGGCCTGGCGGCGGGCATTGCGGCGGGGATGCGCGTAATCGTGGTTCCTGATCCGAATATGGATCCATCGCGTTATCCAGGTGCCGTGAGAATTTATGATTCTCTGGATCAGTTCAATCCATGCGATTTCGGGTTGCCGGGATATCAGGATAGGTCAATACGGGAAGGCCGGGCGCCTGTAATGCCCTGATGCCCCGGTGTGTTACTGGTGTAACCGAAAAAAATTCACTATTAGCCACGCATTCGCTTATTGTGCGGGTCAAATAATGCCTCGGTAAACAATGTCGCTGGCCGGCGTTCGCCGAGGATTTCAATCTCGACCTGCCGCCCGGCTTCAATTAACTCAACCGGCAGGAAGCCCAGGGCAACACTCTTTTTGCAATAATGTGCATAACCGCCGGAGGTAACAAAACCCACCACTTGGTGGTTATGCCAAATCGGTTCATCGGCAACCACATCCGCATCATCAGCTGCAACCACAAAAGAGCATAATTTTCTACGTGCGCCACTGGATTTTTCGGCTAACGCCGCCTGTTTTCCGATAAAATTCGCTTCCTTGTTGTACGCCACAAACCGATCCATACCGGTTTCCACCGGCATGTAATCCGGCTTGTATTCCCGCAGCCATGAACCAAATGACTTTTCCAGTCGCAGGCTCATCATGGCGCGCATACCGAAGGGGCGCAGGCCGAGTTCATTGCCCGCTTCACACAGCACATGGTACAGCGCTATCTGCTGATTCGCCGGCACATAAATTTCATAGCCCAGATCCCCGGTATACGAAACCCGCTGCACAATGGCCTGGCAAGGACCAATCTGCATGGGCTTGACGCCGAAAAATGGCAAGGATTGTGTTGATACATCGCCTTGGGCCACTCTGGATAATAATTCCCGCGCATTCGGCCCGGCAATCTGGAAACCGATTCTGTGCTGGGAAATATTCCGCACCACCACGCCGGACCCGGGCAGATGCTGCTTGAACCAGCGCATATGAAACGCTTGCGCAGCATACGAGGCGTTCAGCTGGAACCGGTTTTCGCCCAGCCTTGATACGGTAAAATCGCCGATCAATTTTCCTTTCGGGCTTAACATTGGTGTCAGCGTCAATCTGTCCGGTTCTGGCATTCTTCCGGCCATCAGAGTATCGATCCACGCTTGTGCACCTGCCCCGGACACTGCAAATTTACTGAAATTGTGGATTTCATTGATACCCACTGCGGTACGCACGGCATGACATTCCCTGGCAACGATGTGGAAGGCATTTGACCGCCTGAAGGTTGGCGTTTCATAGGGTTGTGCGCCCGCCGGTGCAATATAGTTCACCTGCTCCATTCCATACCCGGAACCGAATACGGCATTGCGCTGCTGCCAGATGCCATAGGCCGGCGTGGTATGAAATGGCCGGCCGGCCGGCAGTTCTTCGTTGGGATAGGAAATCGAAAAACGGCGTTGATAGTTTTCCCGCACCTTAATTCGGGTATAGGATTTTGTGCAGTAATCGCCGAAACGCGACACGTCCATGGCAAATACATCCCGGGATGGCTCACCTTCAATCATCCACTCCGCCAGGATCAAACCCACTCCCCCGCCTTGACTGAAACCCGCCATCACCGCGCAGGCGGACCAATAGTTTGTCAGACCTGGAACCGGCCCCACCAGCGGATTTCCATCCGGCGCAAAGGTAAACGGGCCATTGATTATCTGCTTGATTCCGGCATTCGCCAAAACTGGATAGCGGTTAAACGCGCTCGCCATGGAATCACCAATCCGATCCAGATTATCGGCCAGCAGTTCATGACCAAAATCCCATGGCGTACCATCCACTGCCCAGGGATCGCATTGCTGTTCATAAAACCCGATCACCAGTCCCTGGCCTTCCTGGCGAAGGTAGCTCTCTCCTTCCGGGTCCATCACATGGGGCAGTTCGGTGGCATGGTTCACTACTTCATCGATTTTTTCGGTGGCCAGATACTGATGCTCCATCGGGTGCAATGGCAAATAGACCCCGGCCATTTCAGCCACTTCTCGCGCCCAGAGCCCGGCCGCATTGACCACGTGCTCAGCGCTCAGCGTGCCCTGCTCGGTCACCAATTGCCAACTGCCGTCCGTGCGCGGGTTGGTCTCTAGTATACGATTGCGCAATACAATTTCAGCGCCCTGTTTTATAGCCGCCCGGGCATAGGCATGCGTGGTGCCCGAAGGATCCAGATGTCCATCCAGCGGATCGTACAGCCCACCCAGCACACCGTCGGTATTGGTAATCGGGGATAGCCGACGAATTTCCGCCGGGGTGACCAAGTGAGTGTCCAGCCCCATATAACGATGCTTTGCTCTTTCGGCGCGCAGATAGTCCATCCGGTCCGGTGTGCCTGCCAGGGTAATGCCGCCCACATGGTGCAATCCGCAACTGTGCCCGGATATTTCTTCGAGCTCCTTATACAAGCCGATGGTATAGCCTTGCAGCGCCGCCATGTTGGTATCGGCATTGAGGGTATGAAACCCGCCGGCGGCATGCCAGGTTGATCCCGAGGTTAGTTCAGAGCGCTCAATCAGCATAACATCGGTCCACCCCAATTTGGTCAAGTGGTAAAGCACGCTGCAACCCACCACGCCGCCGCCAATAATTGCAACCTGAGTATGTGTCTTCATGTTTTTGTTCCTGGTCTGGTTACCAATCTGATTTCAATTCGCCTTTGCGTTTTAAAATAAAGGCATCAATTTCCTGCACAATTGCGGGGTCCAACCCGGGTTTCTGGTATTCATTGAGTATCTGCTTGAATAATTTATTGGCACGCTGTGCGGTTTGCACTGACCCGGCTTCCTGCCAGCTTTCAAAATTACGCCAGTCGGTGACGATGGGTGGATAAAATGCGTCTTTATAACGGTCTATGGTATGCGCCGTACCAAAAAAGTGTCCCCCGGCACCCACATCTGCAATCGCATCCAGGGCCAATGTGGATTCGTTAACCTCAATTGGCCTGAGCATTTCGATCATCATCTGCGCCATTTCCATATCAACAATCAGTTTTTCAAAGGAAGCGCACAGCCCCCCTTCCAACCAGCCCCCGCTGTGCTTGATCATATTGCCATGGCCCATGACCGCTGCCCACAGCGACATCCCGGATTCCCAGGCGGCCTGGGCGTCAACGCAATTGGACGCATTGACATTGGAGGTGCGGTAGGGGATGTTGTAGCGGCGCGCCAATTGACCGCCGGCCAGAACCGCTTTGGCGTATTCCGGCGTACCGAATGTGGGTGCGCCGGATTTCATATCCACATTGGAGGTAAAGCCGCCATACATGGCCGGTGCGCCCGGATTAACCATTTGCGTCACCGCCAGCACCCCCAGCGCCTCGGCATTTTGCTGTGCCAGCGCCCCGGCCAGGGTAACCGGGCTCATCGCACCGGCCAGGGTGAACGGCGTCACCACAACTGGCTGGCTGAATTCCGACAATGTCATCAGGCCGTCCAGCATGGGACCGTCTACTTTTAGCGGTGAATTGGTATTCACTACGGTCATAATGCTGGGCTCATTTTTGAGGGTTTGCCTATCGATACCCCGCGCCATGCAAATCATTTCGATCGCGTCTTCGATTTTTCCATTACCCAGACTATAGGCATGCCAGGGTTTTTCCGTAAGCGTGATGAATGCCCGATAGGCATCCAGATGACGGGTATGTGCTGGCAGGTCAATGGGCTCCACCGGGTAACCCGAATAGGCGCTGATCACGTTAAATGTCTGACCCAGTTTCAGAAATTTACAGTAGTCTTCAAAGTTACCGCTGCGCCGGCCGTGGTCCAGGTCCGAGCAGTTTGGCGCGCTGGCCACCAGGGTGAAATTGATATGGCTGCCACCGTATATGGAATTAAACTTCGGGTTGCGGGCGTGCAGGGTAAACTCGGCTGGAATGGTGGCAATCTTTTCCAATACCATAGCCCGGTCCATTTTTACGTAACCGGTTTTTCCATCAATCGTGGCGCCGTGCTGCACCATTAAATCCCGGGCGCGGTGGTTGACAATTTGCAGTCCAATCTGCTCAAGAATTCGCATTGAACCATGGTGAATCTTTTCCAGCGATTCTGCGCTTAAAACCGCTATGGGGGAATACGGATTTTGCAGTTGGCTGATGGGTAGCTGATTGAGTTTGAAGGCGGGTTTTTCTATGACTCGACGGGAACGCCTGCGCATATTTACCTCGTCATAATGTGAATTCTTGCGCCGAATATACTGAATATCTACCGATAAAGATATAATGAATGGCCCGGGCGCTGGCTAAATTACCATGCACGCCCCGAAGCATCTTTATGCAGAATCCTGATCGAAAAAGACAATATCCGTACCAGAACCCGCCCGCCAGATTCTCCGCACCTGACATATCGAAACGCCCCATTCAGTGGACAAATATATAATCAGTTGCGGCATGTATGCCTTCACCCGCCGGCTAAAAGGCGCATGGATGGAAATTCTGGGCCGCCTGCACAATCATCTTCCCGCCCCGTATCACCGCAGGTTTGATATCCAGCTGGATGATGCAGAAAAAATATTAAGCCATCCGCATCTGTTCATCGGCCAGACCTGCGGCTACCCCTATGTGTACAAATGGCAGCCTACCCATGATGTGGTTTGTGTGGCGGAATTTGCTGTCAAGGGATGCCATGCAGGGCAGTATTCAAGCTGGATTATTGCGCATGCGGATTCGGCCAAATCCGATCTGGCTGAATTCACGGGTTCAACTGCGGCGATCAACAACATCAACTCAAACAGCGGAATGAATGTTTTTCGTTATGCAGTAAGCAAACATGCAAATTCCCCGTCATTTTTTAAAAATGTGCTGGTGAGCGGCTCGCATATACTGAGTATGAACCTGGTTGCCGCAGGCAAGGCGGATATTGCCGCAATTGATGCCGCGACTTACCATTTCGCCATACAGCAGGGCGTGATCGATGCACACGATCTCAAAATAATCGGGCAAACCCGTTATACCACCGGGCTGCCTTTCATAGTTGCAAAAACCCTTGATATCGACCGCAGAATAATCATCGACGGACTCAATGCGAGCCTGGACAGCATATCTGCTGCAAACGGCGCTCTGCTGAATATTTCCGGCTTCAGGCCGGTGCAGGCCGCAGACTATGGCTGCATCCGGGAACTGGCATTGAAAGCCCGACAAAACGGCTACCCGCAACTCAAATAAAGGGCCCGCAAACGTGCAGGCTTTTCGGTGATGCGCTTTGCGGGCTGTGTCGCAGACCGTTGTAACTGGTTATGCGACTGGTTGAGAAAACGGTTCTTTGAGAATTTTGTCCAGGGTGGAAACCAGTTGATCAACATTGTCATCATTGAAACAAACCGGCGGTTTGATTTTAAGTACGTTATGGCGCGCACCGTCTGTGCTGAGCAGCACCCCTTCCTGCTTCATCCTCTCGACGATGTAACCAGCCTGCCCGGCAGCCGGAGTCAGGCGCGCGGGGTGATTAACCAATTCCAGACCGACAAATAAACCCCTGCCCCGCACATCGCCAATCAGTGGATATTTTTCTTTCATCGAATCCAGCCTGTGGCGCAACCGGGTTCCCACGTCCAGGGCATTTTTTTGCAATTCCTCCTGCTCGATAACTTCCAGTACGGCATGACCAATCGCGCAGGAAACCGGATTGCCGCCGAATGTTGAGAAGTATTCCATGCCATTGTCAAACGCATCGGCGATTTCCCGGGTGGTAATGACCGCAGCCAGTGGATGACCATTGCCCATCGGTTTGCCCAGGGTAACGATGTCTGGAACCACATGCTGGGTTTGGAAAGCCCAGAAGTGGCTGCCGACCCGGCCAAAGCCAACCTGTACTTCATCGGCAATACACACCCCGCCCGCCGCGCGCACCAGCGCATACACCGCCGCAAGATATCCATCCGGCAAAACAACCTGTCCGCCGCAACCTGAAATCGACTCACAGATAAAGGCGGCGACCCCAGCCTGCCCGGATGGCCGGTCTGCCCGTCGCACCGCCTGCCGCACCGACTCGACACAGCCGGTCAGCGCGGCGGCATGGTTTGCATAACCGCTCCGGTACATATCCGGCATATCTGCGCTATGCACATGCGGCGGCGGACCGGCCCCGCCAGTGGAATTATGTTTATATGGACTGATCTCGATCAGACTGGACAGGTTTCCATGATATGCGTGGTCCAGCACCACAACATCTTGTCGGCCGGTAAAGTTTCGCGCCATGCGCAGCGCCAGGTCGTTGGCCTCGCTGCCGCTGTTTACAAAGTAGCAGACATTCAGCGGCGCCGGAAATTTTTCAAGCAGCCGTTCTGAATAGGTCTGCATAATCGCATAAAGGTATCGGGTATTGGTATTCAGGACCCCGGATTGCCGGCGCTGCGCTCCGACCACCACGGGATGGCAGTGCCCGACATGGGCCACATTGTTCACCGCATCCAGATATTTTCGACCGGTATAATCGAAAAGATACTGCAACCCGCCCCGGGCCAAATGGATGGGTTGTCGATAGGAAAGACTCAAAGACGGCCCCAGGCAATGCGCCCGGCTTGAGGATATGGCAGCCGCCAACCTGGCCGGATGGTTTTCCCGGGGCGGCATGACAGAATCGGCAATGCCCAGAATCAGGTTTGGATCCGGGCAGAGACTGAGCCAGACATTTCTATGCGCATGACTTCCTGCGCCGACGAAAGTATCCGTCAATCCGAGCATATCGGTAATGATTTGCAGGTGCAGATGCGGCGGCCAATGACCATTTTCATGTATATCGCCCATTTCAGCGATTTTTTGTCCGGCAGTAACCGGCGCACCGATTTCATGCGAGGCCAGCAATTGTGGACGCAAATGTCCGTATAACGTATAGAACCGCAGTTCTCCATGGGCATCGTCAACCACGTGCTGCAATATCAACGTGCCGCCATAATCCAGTGGTGCGTCATGGTTGGCAACGCCGTAAACACTCCCGCACAAGGGCGCATGAACGGCCGTTCCAGCCGGCATAAAAACATCAATGCCCAAATGCAGGGTTCGCCGGTGCCCGGTCGGGTCAATAAAATCATCCGAACCGTACAGCAATCGATATTCGTCATAGCGACCAATCCCGGCGACACAACCGGCATCCTCTATGGCGCGAAACAGCTCCCGGGCCACTGTATTCGGATCAAATGCTGCGGCCGGATTGGGCAGGTCCGGGCTGCCCACGCTGGTATCCATAATCAGCAATGGATGGCGGGTCAAATCACTATGGACAATGGACGAAAAGCGTTCGGAACGGGCGCCCAGCCATTTGGCCACCCGGTTTGATGCCGGAACCGGCTCCAGGCCGCAGGCATCCCTGAAAATATAATGGGCGAGATCGGCGCAAACCGGTTCCAGCTTTTCCAGCATTGCCCAGGCAGGCTGTTCACTTAGGCGCAAATACGGGTTATCCGGGTCGAGCGACTGCTGATACGCACAAATACAGACGCTGAGGCACAAACGGGTGCAGATTAATTCGAACAGGACGCTTATTTCCAACTCGGTAAGTGTAAATTGCCGGTGGTAGCCGCGGATAACTGCAGCGGCCGCATCAAGTGGCTTTGGGCTCCCCAACATGACATAGGCCGCCGCCACTGCGGGGTCCACCGCAATCCATGAATACACCATGTCACCAAAGTCGATAATCCCGGCCACGCTATGCGCCCAGGGATGAGTATTGGCTACGATGACGTTGTTGTCGTTGATATCGTTGTGAACAGCGCCCCGGCGCAGACCATCGGAGCGGGGTAAGACTTTGCTGCGAAACCGCGCCTGGCAGCGTTCGATTCGCCGGACTTTTGCCGCATCCCTGAGCAGCGGCTTGAATCGGTCAAGGGTTGCCATCGCATCCGCCATATTCCACAGTAATGGCCTTTCCAGGCCGGCGTGTCTGAAGCCCTGTAATACTGAATCCATGTCGGCCACGCAGCGGCCAACGCTCTCCAGCAGCTCCGGCGTTTGCGGGTAGACGGCGGACAACAATGATCCCGGGATGAAGGTAACCGCACGACAATAGTGTTTTATTCCGGTTGCGGAATGCACGGATTCAATAATGTTGCCATTGACCGACGCGATACTCTCCGGGCAACGGATATTCGTGCCCGGCGTATTCATCCGTTCGAAGACGGCATGCTGGCAAGCCAGCATGGCCCCGTTCTCCATGCGGTTGGCGATTTTAAAAACAACCGGGCCACACCTGGATTGAATCAGGAAATTAAGATCACGTTCACCATTCAGCCGTTTTAGCGGGCCGGCCAGGCCGAACAGCGCGTTGGCTGCATCCGCCGCCTGTTGGTCCGTGAATGCCGGGAGGATGCAGGTTTGAGTCATCGGGCTGGTGGTTTCGCTATCCACACTGAACGGGTTGCCGTCGGGCAAAGGCCGATGAAACAGGATAATTATCGCTGACTGTTGCGCCAGTTATCGGCGATACCCACCTCGACGGCGGCCGCCTCAAGCAGCCCTTTTCCCTTGATACAATCCGCCGCACGTTCTGCTGCCATAATTGTCGGCGAATTCAGATTGCCGTTGGTAATGACCGGGAAAATGGAGGAATCCACAATACGCAGGTTATCGATACCGTGGACTCTGGTTTCAGGGTCGACCACCGCCATGGAATCCACGCCCATTTTACAACTGCACGATGGATGGTACGCACTTTCCACCCCCTGTCGAATACAGGCATCAATTTCATCATCGGTTTGCACGTCCTCGCCCGGCTGTATTTCAGCGCCGCGATAATCATCCATGGCCCGCTGGCGGATGATTTCCCGGGTAAGGCGGACGCCCTGTCGGAACCCGACACGGTCGCTCTCCTGTTTAAGATAATTAAACAGGATTGACGGTTTATCCATCGGATCGGCGGATTTGATTCTGATTCTGCCCCGGCTGGCCGGTTTATTATGACCGACGTGAAGCTGGAAGCCATGACCGGCAAATGCCGCCCTGCCGTCGTATCGCATGGCCGCCGGTAAAAAGTGATACTGGATGTCCGGCGCCTTGATCCCTGGTTTTGAGCGGATAAACGCACAGGACTCAAAGTGGTTTGTTGCCCCCAGCCCGGTCCTGAACAAATACCACCGCGCACCAATCAAACCCTTTCGCCACCAGCTTAATTCGCCGTTTAAGGTGATGTTCTGTTTACACCGGAATTGAAAATAGAATTCCAGATGATCCTGTAAATTCTCGCCCACGCCAGGAAGATCATGGATTACCGCGACACCGGCATCCTGCAAAACCCGGCCCGGCCCGATGCCCGACAATTGCAGCAACTGCGGCGAACCGACGGAGCCTGAACTGACTATGATTTCTTGTTGCGCCTTTGCCGTATAAATCCGGTCGCCCCGTTGGTATTCAACCCCAAGCGCTTTTCTCTGTTGCAGAATAATGCGTCGGGTTAATGCGCCGGTAGTCACCCTGAGGTTGCTGCGCTGCATCGCCGGTTTCAGATAGGCATTGGCAGCGGACCAGCGAACACCGTCTCGGACCGTCATCTGCATGGCCCCGAATCCTTCCTGGCGATGCCCGTTGTAGTCCCCAGTGGCGGCATAACCGGCCTGGACTCCGGCATCAATGAAAGCCCGGTACAGCGGGTTCTGCATTTCATTGCCGTTATTGACCGACAGCGGGCCGCCCTGGCTACGGTACGCATCGCTGCCGTATTTCCAGTCCTCTGCTTTCCTGAAATACGGCAGGCAATCCCGGTACCCCCATCGGGTCGCGCCGCTTTCCTCCCATTCGTCGAAATCCATTGCATGGCCTCTGACGTACACCATTCCATTGATCGAGGATGATCCGCCCAATACCTTGCCCCGAGGGCAGTGCATTACCCGGTTATCCAAACAGGGTTCGGGTTCCGTATGGAATTGCCAGGCAAACCTGTCGGTATTCATCGGCATCGAAAGCGCGGCGGGCATTTGGATAAACATGCTGTCATCCTTGCCGCCATACTCAAGCAGCAACACTGAGACGTGGGGATCTTCAGTCAGGCGATTAGCCAGAACACACCCTGCCGACCCCGCACCCACAATGATGTAATTGAAGTTTTCGGACATATTTTCAGGCATGAATCAACTGATGCGCAAAGAAAGACAGGTCAGACCGCCGTCCATCTTTGCAATTTCGGACACCGGCATTGCAATTATTTCCCAGCCATTTTCCTGAAGCAGCGTTCTGGTGCCCGGATAACACGCGGGAATCAGTATCTTTCCATTGATCCATACCACGTTGGCCGCGTAGTCCTCGCCGGCCGGCACAACCAGTTTGCGGTAGGATGACAAGCAATCCAGGTCGTGGCAAGCGCGCGTGACCAACAGCGTGTGTTGGTCGATAAAATTCACGCTGGACTTGAAATGTAGGGCTTCAGGCACCCGGACGATATCGCTTTTGTACCCATAGCGGCGCAAAATTTCACAGAGTTGTTCGGCGCCGTTTTGATTGGTGCGGGCAGACAATCCGACCACGCAGTGCCTGCCCACTATCAATACGTCGCCGCCATCGATAGTTCCGGGTTTGACAATGGTATGGATTTTTCGATATTGCGCTAACGTGTCAGAAATATGCCCGGTCTCGCCCCGCCTGGCCGCCGCGCCAGGACGCATGATTACCGCCGCCTCGTCCACCACAACCGCCATGTCTTCGATAAAATAAGCATCCGGGAAGGCCTCAAGCGCCGCCAGTTCAGTCACTTCGAGTCCCAGAGATCGAAGCGTTCGGGTATAGTTTTGGTATTGTTCCACCAGCAAACCATAATCTGGCCTGCCAAGGTTGACCGTGGTCAATCCCGTAATGGAGCTGGCCGCAGGTGGGCGAACAATTGCGTATTGATACATTTTCAGGATTTATATTTATGGCTGTAGGATGCTGCTTCCAGTGCCAGAACCGGCGCTCGCTCAAAGCCAGTCCGTTTCCAGCGGATAACTTGTCAACTGCTGAATACCGTATTCGGTTATCCGCACCTGTTCTTCGAGCTTGACTCCTTCCCCTGCCGTCTCCGAGCCAATATAGGATTCCACACACAGGGTCATATTCTCTTCTAGCACGCCGTCGAATCCTGCGACTGCATATTTATCGATATGCTTGATACTCGGATATTCATCCGCCAGACCCACGCCATGAATTAATGAACCGTATTTGCTGTGGGCAAATTCATCAGGAATTTTCCAGGCGGCCCGGGAAACTTCCCGGAAAGTCATACCCGGTCTGAGCATGGATTTGTTATGTTGAATCTGCTCGTATGCCAGGGCATAAATCCGGCGCTGCTGGTCCGTGGGTTTATCGCCGCAAATCCAACTGCGCGACATATCCGCGCAATAACCATAAGGACCGATCAAATCCGTGTCAAAGCTCACCATGTCGCCTGCCTGGATGGCGCGCATGGAAGATTCCCTGAACCAGGGATAGGTGCGCGGCCCGGAAGACAACAGCCTGGTTTCTATCCATTCGCCGCCAAGAGAAATATTGGCCTGGTGTAATTCTGCCCACAGCGCATTTTCGGTGATGCCCGGCTGCAGCGCCGCGCGCATTTTCCCAATCCCGACTTCGCATACCGCAATGGCATACTGCATCAACACCAATTCCTCCGCGCACTTGATAACCCTGGCATGTTCCATCACTTCCAGGCCGTCATGGATGGAAATGCCCTGGGCAAGCAAGGGTTCACAGCCGGTATACGACAATCGATCGATGGCGAGTCGGGTGTTTCCGCCGCCGTGCGTGCGTACCAGGTCGGCGATATCCCCGGCAAACTTTTGCGCCTTTTCCCGGCTGCGGCTGCCGGCCGTAAAATAATAGAACGAGTTGTTTGGACGATATTCATCAATAGTCGGAATACCCTCCGCCAAGTGCGGGTAGTGGCCATAATCGAACAGAATTAACGGGCCATCCGTGGCGATAAAGACGCATCGCGTTTCGTAGTGGGAACACCAGACCTGCATGTTGGTGGCATCACAGGCATAGCGGCAGTTTATCTGATCAAACAAGAGAATCCCAGCGTAGTCAAGTCTGCGCAGCTGCTGCTGGATACGCCCGAGTCGATAGCGCCGGACCATATCGATGTCAATCGGCGCTTCGCTGTACTCCATCGCGCCGTGTTGTCTGGCAACCAGGTTGCCCGCAGAAATATTCATGGTTTTATTATTTCACTATGCCGCTACGGCAGGAGCCGGATTTGACGGCTATGCAAAGACCTGCGGCACAACCACACCGCAGCGCATATACCGGCGGGACTGGCAACGGGATATTGTCGCAGATACCCATACATGCCCTGGGCCCGAATGTAAATCCGTAAATCCACACCCGGCCGTCGGGTTGTCACCGCCCTTTCCACTGTGGCTTGCGCTTTTCTGTGAACGCCTTTGCACCCTCCAGCTGATCTTCGCTGTGGTACAGTTTATCCACAGTTTTCAACGTTCCGGCGCGCAGCAAATCAAATGACGCCTGCACGGTGAGGGTTTGCGTGGCGCGAACGGTTTCTTTAATCGCGGCGAATACAAGCGGCGGCCCCTGTGCCAACATTTGCGCCAGCTCTGTGGCTCTGTCCATTACTTTGTCAGCCGGCACCACTTCGTTCACCAGTCCCCAGTGCCTGGCTTCCTCTGGCGCCATCCATCGCCCGGTGAGCAGCATTTCCATGGCGATATGATAGGGAATTCGTTTGGGCAGTTTTATGGTCGCGGCATCGGCCAGCGTGCCGGCATTAATTTCCGGCAGCGCGAAACTCGCTGATTCCGCCGCAATGATTATATCGGCGGAAATTGCCAGTTCAAAACCGCCGCCACAGGCGATGCCGTTTACTGCGGCGATGACCGGTTTGTGCAAATCCGGCAGTTCCTGCAATCCGCCAAAACCGCCCACGCCAAAATCAGCATTGACATCTTCATTGCCCTGGGCCACAGATTTCAGGTCCCAGCCCGCGCAAAAAAACTTCTCGCCGCCGCCGGTGATGATGGCCACCCGCAACGCCGGATCATCGCGAAAACTCTGGAATACCCGGCCCAATTCATGGCTGGTTTGGTTATCGATTGCATTGGCTTTGGGGCGATCCAGTGTCACTTCAAGCACCCTGCCATTGCGCACGGATTTAACCGCTTCGGACGTCATAATAATACCTGCTGACTTTAGTGTTTCATCGTTATGAGCGCGTCCGCAACCACCGCGCCCTGGCCTTCCGCTTTCACCAACAGCGGATTGATTTCCAGTTCTACAATGCTTTCCCTGTTTTCCGCAACCAACTGTAGCACCGCCAGCACCGTTTGCACAATCGCCTCCAGGTCCGCACTCGCCCGTCCCCGAAAGGCATTCAACAGCGGCCAGGTTTTCAGTTTTTCAAGCGAGCGGATAATATCTTCCCGGCTTACCGGCAGTAAAAGAATTTCGCGATCGCCAATCAGCTCAACCAATGTACCGCCAAAACCTAAAATCAAATAATGACCAAATTGCGCATCATAACTCACACCGACCAAAAGCTCGGCAACCACGCCCTGGACCATTTGCTCGACTATCAATGTATCGGCTATGGATAATAAACGGCCGACCTGGGATTGTAGCCGGGGTGCAGAATTTATCCCGACCACCACGGCATTGATTTCGGATTTATGCGCAATCCCGCTGCCGACTGCTTTTAAAACCACCGGATATCCGATTTCGCTGGCCGCATCACAGGCCGCCGCGGCGCCAGTGACCAATATGGACTGCGGCACCGACACCCCGGATTGCTTGAGCATCCTCTTCGCCTGGTATTCATCCATCCCATGGATATGGCCGCACACCTCTTCGGGGTCATCGCCAGGGGAGGGTAATTCAATGCAGGGCAGGTTCCATTCCGCCCAGGCCCGGCCGATTTTACTCACCGCCGCAATCGCCGCCAGCGCCTGATCCATCCCCTGCAGCGGGGCAATGCCATTTTCAATCATATGCTGACGCGCGGCATCGGTCATATTCTCAGTCATCGACGATACCACCGCCGCCTTGCACCCGGTTTGATGGGAGGCGGCAATCAGTGCCTGCAGCGTTTCATGCCAGTCGGTCGGGTCGCAGCCATTCACATAGGGAAAATCCAGCAGCAATAATGTCAAGTCGAACCCGCTCGCCATCATCGCACTAAAAGTCGCGGTCATCCTGCGGGCATCGCCCCATATAAAGGTATGGTAGTCCAGCGGATTATCGATGTTGACAAATTCGTTCAGCGTATGCCGCACCAATGCAGCATGCGATCGATGGAGTTTGGGAAACTCGACCTCTCTGTCTGCGCTCAAATCCGCCATCAACGACGCCTCTCCCCCGGAGCAGCTCATTGAAGCGATTCGCTTACCGGGTAATGGGCCGATCACCGTAGCCAGCTTCAAGGCTTCCAGAAACTCTTCCGGGGTTGCCACCTGGGCAATTCCCAACCGCTCAAACAATGCGCAATAGAGTTGGTTTTGCCCGGCCAGGGTAGCCGTATGGCTCAGGGTAATGCGGGCGCCAATATCCGATTTCCCGGTTTTTAACGCCACCACAGGGATGCGTTTTGTGCGGGCTTTGTCGGCCAGTTCGATGAATAGCGGTAAATCCTTTAATCCTTCGATATGCAGGCCGATGGCGGTGATACTGTCATTTTCCAGCGCCGCCGCGATACATTGCTCTATCCCTACTACCGCCTGATTTCCCACCGTAACCAGCCAGGCTATGGGCAGACCGCGCTGCTGCAGGGTGAAATTAATGGCGACATTGCCGCTCGATGAAATGATCGCTACTCCGCTTTGATTGCGGCCCAGACCGTGCTGGTCGGGCCACAGCGCAGCGCCGCACAGCGTGTTGAGGAAACCATGGCAGTTCGGTCCAAGTACCGGCATGTCGGCCGCAGCCTTGAGCAGCATTTCATGCCGTGCATGGCCGTCACTGCCCACTTCGCGAAAACCCGAAGCGTAGCAAACCGCCCCGCCCGCCCCCATTGCATTTAGCTTGTGAATAACCTCGATACTCGAATCCGCAGGAATCGCAGCAAAAGCGGCATCCGGGGCATTGGGCAAATCTTCCACAGAACGGAAACAGGGAATCCCTTCGATAGTTTGCCGCCCGGGATTTATCGGCCAGATATTGCCGTTAAACCCCAGTTTCAGACATTGGTGAATGACTTTGGCGGCCTCTTCGCCGCCCACAACGGCGATAGACCCGGGGCTCAGGCAGCGCAGCAGGCGTTGTTGATCAACCATGACGCATGACTGGTTTATGATTTATTTATTTTCCAGCGGTCGTAATAGTGATCTGGAAATAATCAGTCGCTGGATTTCGCTGGTTCCTTCCCAGATTCGCTCCACCCGGGCATCGCGCCAGATTCGTTCCAGCGGCAAATCAGACATCAGACCCATGCCGCCGTAAATCTGAATCGCCTGGTCAGCGATAAACGCCAGGGCTTCGGTGGAGGCCAGTTTGGCTAATGCCGCATCCCGGTCCGTCATCGCATTTTCATTGGCTCTGGCCCCGGCCTGATAGGTGATCAATTCCGCTGAGCGGCGGCGCATTTCCATATCCGCCAGCTTGAAACTCACCCCCTGAAATGTGCCAATGGTTTGATTAAACTGCTTTCTGGTGGCCGCATATTCGCAGGCCAGATCAAAAGCACGGTCACAACGACCAAGACAAATCGCCGCTACCTGTAACCGGGTGTTGCCAAGCCAGTCATTGGCAACTTCAAAGCCTTTATCCACTTCACCCAGCACCCGGGAGGCGGGCACGCGGCAATCAGCAAATTCCAGAATGCAGTTGTGATATCCCCGATGGGAAACGCTGTGGTAGCCCTTGCGCACGGTAAATCCCGGGGTTCCCATGTCGATCAGGAAACAAGTGATTCTTTTGCGCGGCCCGCGCTGGGTCTGGTCAACCCCTGTGGCCGCGAACAAAATCACAAAATCAGCAACATCCGCATGGCTGATAAAATGCTTGGTGCCATTGATTATAAAATCATCGCCGCGGCGTTCGGCTTTGCAGGACATGGAGCGAACGTCCGACCCGGCGCCCGGTTCGGTCATGGCCAGACAATCGGTTTTTTCGCCTTTTATGCACGGGTATAAATATTGTTCGCGCTGCGCACCCACGCAGGCCTGTAGAATATTGCTAGGTCTGGCCACGGTATACTGCAGTGCATAACTGGCCCTGCCCAATTCACGGTCCAGCATGCACATCGACAAGGGATCCAGCCCGCCCCCACCCAATTCTTCCGGCATGGCCGCCGCATACAGCCCAACCTGTAACGAGCGATCAATAATCTGCTGCCTTAACTGCGGCCTGAGTTCGCCGGTCTGCTCGACTTCTTCTTCATAGGGATAAAGCTCTTCCTCGACAAATCGTTTGGCCGTGTCGATTAACAGCAATTGTTCTTCGGTATGTTCAAAATTCATTTTCTGCCACCTGTTTGATTTCTGTCCAGCGCCAAATCATCCATGCCGCCAAAATATTCAAGATGGCCGTCCACATTCATGATTTGCCCGGAAACTTTCGACGCGGCATCCGAGGCTAAAAATAATGCCATATCCGCAATATCCTGAGCGGAAACGAAAGTGCGCATCGAACAGCCGCGCGTATAGTGCTGGCGTATCGCCGCTTCGGTCCGCCCTTTTTCTGCGGCCTCCGCCGCAATCACACGATCCATGCGCTCGCCCTCCACGCTGCCCGGACAAATAACGTTGGCGGTAATGCCATATTGCCCGAGCTCCATCGCCAAAGACCGGGTCAGCCCGATGACTGCCCACTTTGCCGAACAATACGCTGAACGAAGCGGATAACCATGCCATCCGGCTGTGGATGACAGGTTGATAATCCGTCCCGCGCGATGCTGTTTCATGGCGGGTATGGCTTTTTGCGCACACATGAACGCGGCATCCAGATTCACCCCCAGACAGCGCTGCCACTGCTGCAAGGAAATGTTTTCGACCAGCGCGGTGGGCCCGGCAATGCCCGCGCAATTAACCAGGACGTCAATGCCGTTAAATTGCGCAAAATGCCGAGCGAATACAGTTTCGATATGCTGTGGATTGGATACATCGGCAATGCTGCTGACGCAGTCATGCCGGGCGACAAATCGGGTTACCGCCTTTTCATCTATATCCACAACATGAATGGCCGCGCCTGCGCTGGAAAACGCGGCGGCGATATGCGCGCCGATGCCACCGGCGCCAGCGGTGATTAAAACCGATTTATCTGCGAATGACATCATTTGCGCTGGCCGATTGAGCGCCCGACTGCACCAGGCACTGCCAAATTCTTATGCGCTGCGGTTATTTTCACAACCCGTGCGGCCACATCTCCGCGCACCGGACAAACCTTTCCCAGGTGGGTGTTGACATGCAGCAGCATCTGCTCGCAGGTGGCCAGCAGCGAATCATCGGTCTGCAGATACATGCTGTGGAAAATATGCAGGCGCTTTTGGTCGCTGCCAAGCAGTTGGATGGTGACATAAACCGGCTGCCCTGCCTTGACCTCCCTGACGTAGTTGATATGGGTTTCTGCGGTGAAATAGCTCATGCCCTGGTCGTGATAATCCTGATTCACCCCGATGTATTTAAACAGGGCGTCCGATGCGTCACCAAACACCTGGAGATACCGGCTTTCGGTCATGTGGTTGTTGTAATCCACCCAGTCAGGCTGCACAGAATCGCTGTGCAGTTTCAACGGTTGGGACCAATCATCCGACTCGGACATAAACTGCGGATGGGCCGCCTGATACAATTTTTCCTCGTAGCGCATGAGCACTTTGCCTGCGGCATAATCGTTTGAACGCAAGGCCTGGAGCACGGATACGATGCAATTGTCACGATTCCTTTCGAGCTCATGAACAGACCGCCCCGCAGCCTGATGGTCCGATTGCGCGGATACCATATCGAGCAATTCGTCGGTCATGTCCGGGCCGTCAAATCGAGTCCACGGCCATTTCAACGCGGGCCCGAACTGGGCCATAAAATGACGCATACCGCCTTCCCCGCCAGCAATCCGAAATGTTTCAAACGGCCCCATAAACGCCCAGCGAATTCCGGGGCCATAGCAAATCGCCTGGTCCAGTTCCTCGGCGGTGGCCACGCCTTCGTCAAGCAGGTGCAGCGCTTCACGCCAGAGTGCTTCCATCATCCGGTCCGCCAGAAATGCTTCTACCTCATGCCTGACGATGAGCGGATACATGCCAATGCTTTGGTAAAACGCGGCCGCACCGGATTTGACCTCATCCGTGGTTTTATCACCGCCCACTATTTCCACCAATGGCATTAAATAAACCGGGTTGAACGGGTGGCCGACAATAATTCGTTGGGGATGATTCACGCCCTGCTGCATTTCGCTCGGCAATAATCCCGAAGAGGACGATGCGATGATGACGTCGGCATCGGTACAGTCGCCAATTTCCTGCATCAATGCCTGCTTCAGGTGGATTCTTTCCGGGCCGCTTTCCTGAACGTAATCCGCATCCGCCACAGCCGCTTCCACGCAGTCCACCAGCGCCAGCTTCCCGGTTACACCAATCGGCGCCAGGGTCATTTTCCGATAGGCGCGGAGCGCATTGTCGAGGGTATGCCTAATCCGGCCTTCGACTTCGGGCCCGGGGTCATACAGATTAACGTCAATGCCGTTAATCAGTAATCGCGCAGCCCAAGCCGACCCGATTACGCCGCCGCCAATCAATCCGGCCTTTTTCACATCGCGCATGGTCAGCCTCTTTTAGTGGGATTCAAATTTAATTCCATCCTGGTGAAATGCGCATGGCTGCTTCCGGCTGGCAGCGTAGTGATACGCTGCCAACACCTTGATGCAGGCCAGTATCATCCATTCTGTATGAATCAGGGCAAACGCATTTGCGCAACGGGATAGCCCAGAAAATCCTGGTGCGCATAGGCTGCATGGCAGGCATGGCAAAAACCCTTGCCATCCACTTTAAGTTTTTTACCCTTTGGCTTAACGCCGCTGTATACCCAACCGCCGGTATCCGCCGCCGCGTCCCCGACTTTGGTCATAATCAGCAATGCGCCCCACTTGATTTTTCCATTGGCCCTGATAGTGAAATTCTCTTTGGCGATGACCGTGCCCACCGGCATCGGCGTGCTGTCGGTGGAATACTTTATATACTGGTCATATCCAATATCATTCACATAGGTCATCAAATACTGTCCGCTATGCACCCCGGGCGCGGCCGGCCCGAGCGATGCCGGCTTCCAGTCGCCGTAGGCGGCGCCCACCGCATGGCCTCGCTGACCATAGGCCGCGACAAATCCGGGATGCAGGCATTCATACAGCGCCGTCATTTGTGCTGCTGACAACTGTGCCGCAGCTTTAGGTGCCGTGCAGTCCCCGGCCAGGGCCGGCGCGACCGCAGCGCCGATAAAAAGGAGCGCGGCCAATACGGATAAATTTTTCATGCTGGTTCCTCAGGGTTTCGGGTCTTATGGTGATTGAACTATAAGTTATTCAAATCCACCACGCCATCGGTTGTGCCTGCGTACTGCCTGAGCAAACGCCAAAGATTTTCCACCTCCTCGCGGGTGGTGGACTCCACCCCGATGGAAATTCTGATCATCCATTGCCGGCCCAATTTTGCCGGGCTGATAAATGCTTTGCCAGAACGATTAATTGCATCTGCCCATGCCAGGTTATGCTGGTTCAACTCTGTATCAGACATCCCGGGCGGTTCATGGCGAACACAGACAGTTTGCAGGGTAACCGGCGCCACCACCCGCCAATCCGCTTGTTGTGCAACCTGCCGCGCCAACCATTGTGCATTATCCAGGTCCCGGCGAATTCTTTGTTTAATCGCCTCTACCCCGTCCAACCGCAACTGGAACAGCAGCTTTAATGCGCGGAATCGGCGACCCAATGGAATCCCCCAGTCGCGGTATTGGGTCACCTCACCATCAACGCTGGAACGAAGGTAGCTGGGATTGGTGGACATGACCCGAATCAAATGCGCCGGGTCTTTGACGTAAAACAATGCGCAGTCCAATATGGTTCCCATCCACTTGTGCGGATTCCAGGATATGGAGTCTGCGCCTTCCACGCCTTCCCAAAGGTGCCGGCAGGCAGATAACAACATGGCGCTTCCGGCCATTGCGGCGTCAACGTGCACCCAGATATGGTGCCTGGCGGCAATGCCCGCAATTTCGGCAATGGGGTCAAACGCGGTGGTTGCGGTGCTGCCCGCCGTGGCGATGATGGCGGCGGGCTGGCAATGATTCGCAGTATCCGCAATAATTTGTGCACCCAGCGCTTCGGCTGACATGCCCCGGGTGGTGGAATCCACGGCGATCATGCGCAGGTTATCGTTGCCAAATCCGGCGAGTAAGGCGGCCTTTTTAACCGAAGAATGCGCCTGGGCCGTGGTATAAACCATGAGCGGTTTATCAAAACCCTGCAACCCGCCCCGGGTTTGCGCCTGCCCGCTGGCACGCTCCCGGGCGAGGAGCAATGCGGTGAGGCAGGCGGTGGACGCGGTGTCGTGAATCGTGCCTCGCCATTGCGCCGACAACCCGGTTAGCTGCCGCATCCAGTCACAAACCACTTCTTCGACCTCCGTCAAAGCCGGGCAGCTTTCCCAGGAAATGCCCAGTGTGCCCAAACCCGAGCTGGCGATATCCCCCAATACGGAGGCTAAAGCGGCATTGGATGGAAACCAGCCAAAATTCATGGGATGTTGCACCTGGGTGATACCGGGTACGATGGCGTTTTCGAGTTCTGCAATCAGTTTTTCGAAACTTTCCGGGCCATGCGGCGGGAATTTTGAAAAGTGGCTGCGTACTTCCCCAGGCGCTACTTGATGCTTAACCGGTAATTGTTTGATTTTAGTACGATAATCGGCAATCCAGTCGATAAGCTGGTGGCCGGCAACACGAAATTCTTCGGGTGTCATCTGCCTGGAGACCCCGGATAATCGCGCGTGGGCTGCTCATACTCAGCCGATTTGTCCACGGCGCTGTCCACCCAGGATGCAGCATCGGCAATAACTCCCTTGCCATCGAGATAGTTGTCTATCAGCTCAACCATTCTGTTTTTGTTAAAAGATATATGGTGTCCAGCGTGAACGGTTTGCACGGACAAGACCTTCAATTGATTCAGACTTTCTTTATACAGCGCTTTGTCTGAATGATAAACACGGTCATACAGGGCGCCGTCATAGATGCTGTCGCCGGAAAATAAAATCCCGGTTTTCTGCTCCAGCAAGGCAATGGAACCTGGTGAATGACCGGGCAAATGCAGCACGCTAATGTCGATTACCCAGATCTACCACATCGCCTTCGTCCAGACAGTCCGTCAGCGGCGCCGCTTTCACCCGATAATCCTGGTGGCTGAACCCCTGATAAGGCAATGCGGTGAATGTTTCTGCCTGGAAAAATGACCCCATGGCGGTATTATAAGCGGTGGGGTTGCGGTGAACTTCCTGCTCGGCCCGATGACCCAAACGACAGGCAAATTCATGCACACCACCGATATGATCAAAATGACAATGGGTAGAGATACAGATGATGGGGTTTTGGTTTAATCCGGCAATTTCTTGCTTGAGCGGTCGAACTCCCATGCCGGTATCGATGAGCAGGTCGTGGGTTCTGCCCTGCACATGCCAGATATTACATCGCACCCAATCGGCAATACCGGTTTCTGTAATCAGATTAATGTCATCGCTCAGGCGATGAACTGCATACCAGTTGTCAGCAATCCCGCTCAATCCGAACGACCCTTACAGCGAATGCCGGTTCAGGCATTCAGCGCCTGTTGTACTAAACGGTGGAAATGATGCACGCCATGTTCACTGATCCCGGCGCGTTCCTGATCGTAGATGAACGGGCCCTGGTCATAGCTTTTCGACTTCAGACCGCGTTGTACGGATTCGCACAGGGCAATATCTTCGGGCACCAGAATATTAGCGGCATAGCTGGCCCGGGCAGGCATGAAACTGTCGTTATGGGATAAAGTGTGTCCTTCAAAACTACAGGTGTCCAAACCGGTCGGGCGGATCGCATAAATCGAAAACTCCAGGGATCCGGGTAAAATATTGAAGGTGATATTGGGCCACAGATACCAGGCAATAGACTGCTGACTGCCCACCGCAGGATCAACCTCATAAGCGGTGTTTTTATTACGGATTTTTGCCCCGATTTGCCTGGACCAGTATCCAAACGTTTCCACTTGATAGGCTTTCATGTCGATGAGCGATGCAAAATCCGGATGCGCCGGCTCGCAGTGATAGCACTCCAGAAAATTATCCACCACGACTTTCCATCCCGCCCGGTTTACGGTTTCTCCAAACATGCCCGCGCCCTGTAGCCGCATATCATCCAGATACGGCACCCGGGATTTAATATCCTGCTCAAGGTCGCCGGCCATGGAATTCAGGCTTCGTGCGCGGTCATCAAGATTGACAAATATACAGCCGCAAAAAACCTCCATGCGTATTTCCTTCAGGCCAAAATCCGACTTGTCAAAACCAGGCCGCCTGTCGCTCATGCGAGCGCCCATCAAGCGGCCGTCAATCGCATAAGTCCAGGCGTGATACGGGCAGACAATCGCCTGACTGGTATTGCCCGCGCCCTTTAGCAGTTCATGGGCGCGGTGACGGCAAACGTTATAAAAACTTCTGAGTTCACCATCATCGCAGCGAATGACGAAAATATTTTCGTCACAAATTTTCAGGGTGATGTAATCGCCGGTATTTTCAAGCATGGACTGGTGGGCGACATACTGCCAGGTCCGGTAGAAAATCTCCTCTTTTTCCCGTTCATATATGCCGGCACTCAAGTAGTATTCCGAGGGCAGTGTATACGATGTTGCGATATTACCGGTAAGTGGCCGAGTGAATTTCGCAGATGCTGTTTTCATAGATGCTGTTTTCATGTGTTGCAGGCGTTGTATTCAGTGGGGTTGATATTTTTACATATAATTTTTAAACAGGTCGGTGGTAATGCGTCCTGCCAGTGCCTGCTAATTATATTTATTGGCAATACTCAATATACCGAGTATTGTACAATTGGCATGGCTATACAATTATTTCAATATTTGCGCATCCAGCATTCACCACCGACCCATTACAAAATTTTATACGATTAACCAACGATTCTATTGGAGGAATTATGAGAATAAAACATTTTGCTTTAACTGTTTACCTGGGGTTCAGCCTGTTCAGTGCCACCCTCTATGCAGCGAATGGCTCATCTGACCCAATTAAAATTGCGATTAATGAATGGACAGGGCAGCATATTTCAGCGCATATCGCCGGCCAACTGCTGGAAAAAGCCGGATTCAATATCGAATATGTTACCGCTGGCGCTGTTCCCCAGTTTGCCGGCATTGCACAAGGCAATCTTCATCTTCAACCCGAAGTCTGGGACAACAATGTCGGCGATATTTATCCTGATGCGGTGGAGTCCGGCAAAATCGTCCAGGTCGGGCCTTTGGGGCTCGAACCCCGGGAAGGATGGATGTATCCCGCGTATATGGAAGAAAAATGCCCGGGTTTACCGGCGGCACAGGCGTTGATTGACTGTGCGCAGGCATTCGGAACCGCAGAAACCTTTCCCAAAGGCCGATTGATAACTTACCCGGCCGACTGGGGAACCCGCTCCAAAGACCTGGTGGAAAACGCCGGCCTGCCGTTTCAGGCAATTGCTGGCGGCAGTGAAGGCGCCATGATAGCGGAATTGAAAAGTGCCTATGCGGCGAAAGCACCGTCGTTGATGATGTTCTGGGCGCCGCACTGGATTCTTGCCGAGCTGCCTGACATGCACTGGGTTGACCTGCCGGCCGCCAACGAAAATTGTGATACTGACCCACAATTTGGCTTCTACCCGGACAAAACCGGTGATTGCGGGTTTGCCCAGGCCAATATCGGCAAAGTCGTATGGCATGGATTTCAGGAAAAATGGCCCGGCGCCTATGCCCTGATAGAAATGATGTCCATCGATAATGCCGCGCAAAATAATATGATGCTGGAAATCGACAACAACAAACGGGAAATCGACGAAGTCGTTGCGCAATGGCTGGCCGCCAGCCCGTCCACCTGGCAGCCATGGGTCGAAGCCGCGCAATAGCAGGTTTCCATCGTCTGTGACGTTAATCTGAATGCCGGAGCAGTTACTCGACGACTGCTTTGGCATTTTAAAACTTTCGCGCTCCATAACGGGCGTGAAAGTTTAGTGCACACAGATCACGGCCAGCAATCCGGAGCCTATGGATAATGCCCCCATAGTCCTGTCCTGCCGCAACGTATGGAAAATTTACGGGGAGGGCCACGATCAATTTTTTCCCGATAAAAGCGGTGTATTCCAGGCCCCTGCGGAACATGCAGAAAAAATCCGGCGATCCGGAAACATTGTGGCATCTGCCGATGTCAGTTTCGATGTCCACGCTGGCGAGACCTTCGTTATCATGGGATTATCCGGTTCAGGAAAATCCACCATAGTACGCTGTTTGTCACGATTGGTAGAAGCCACTGCCGGACAGGTCCTGCTCAATGGCGAAGATTTACTGAAGAAGCCGGCCAGGGAACTGATCGAGATTCGTCGGCACAAGATGGGCATGGTATTTCAAAGTTTCGGCCTGCTGCCACATCTAAATATCATCGACAACATTGCATTTCCATTAAAACTACAGGGCATGACCGTCGCCGAGCGCCGGCGGCGCGCTGAACGGGTGGTCGAACTGGTGGGCCTTGAGGGCAGGGAATCCAGTTTTCCGGCGCAACTGTCCGGTGGGCAGCAGCAACGGGTAGGTATCGCCCGTTCCCTGGCTGTGGAGCCAGACCTGTGGTTTCTGGATGAACCTTTTTCCGCACTGGATCCTCTGATACGCCGCCAGATGCAGGATGAATTCCTCGACATCCAGGAAAAATTACACAAATCAATCGTCTTTATCACCCATGATTTTCTCGAAGCACTGCGCATTGCCGACCGCATAGCGATTATGCGTGATGGAGAAGTGGTACAAATCGGCACGCCGACAGAATTAATCGTAAGCCCGGCCGATGACTATGTATCCGAATTCACCAACGACGTGCCGATTACCCGGGTGCTGACCGCCGCGAACGTAGCGGACGCAACCGCTTCATCACCCGGCGCACCTTGCGTACATGCAGACACCCCGGTCGAAAAGCTGTTGCCCATGCTGGCCGACAATCCTGCGGTTGCCGTGACCGACAGCCGCCACCGGGTTATCGGCATGGCCACCGCCCAAAATGTAATTCGTGCTTTGGCACAGCATTCCAAAACCTGATGCCGGCAGTCAGTCGAAACGAGGTTTTATGGCTGCTGTTACTGGCGCTGACCCTGCTCTGTTTGCTCTTTCGCGCTGAAGTTGATTGGCTGATAACCTACCCTGCAGCCTGGATACTTCCAGTTACCGGAATACTTAACATTGCCATGGACTGGTTCATTGACCAAACCGGCTGGTTTTTTCGCGGTCTGTCCGCATTGCTGGACATTCCGGTAAGAGGCATACAGGTGTTTTTGCAATTGCTGCCCTGGCCCGTAGTGGTGCTGCTGACGGCAGTGGCGGCCCATGCCGCAGCGGGATGGAAACTGGTGGCATTCTCAACTTTGGCGCTGTGTTACATGGTCATCGTTGGCTACTGGCCCGAAAGTATGAACTCGCTTTCATTGGTACTCATTTCGGTTCCGCTCGCCATTGCGGTGGGGTTTGCGTTCGGGGTGTGGGGATTCTTTTCGAAAAAGGCGGAAATATGGATTATGCCTTCTCTGGACATGCTGCAAACCATTCCCGCCTTCGCCTATTTACTGCCAGTGCTGCTGCTGTTCGGATTCGGCCCGGTGGTGGGGCTCATCGCCAGCCTGCTGTATTCATTTCCGCCCATGGTACGCAATACCATGCTCGGGCTGCGCCAGGTTTCACCGGAAGTCGTAGAGTCAGGATTGATGAGCGGGGCATCCCCCGGCCAGCTATTCTGGTCCGTGCGGGTACCGGCCGCATCCAGGCAGCTCCTGCTTGGCGTCAATCAGACCACTATGGCGGCAGTTTCAATGGTGATTATTGCCTCTATTATCGGTGGAACCGCCGATATTGGCTGGGAAGTTCTTTCCAATATACGCAAGGCCCAATTCGGCGAGAGTGTACTGGCGGGCATTGTAATCGCCTTGCTGGCCATGGTTATTGACCGGATTACCGCCGGATTGGCCACGCGGGAAACGGGCAGTGCCAGCGATCATCATATTCTGAGGCGCCACAGGAATTGGCTAATCGGTTTGGCCGGCGCGGTTGTTTGCCTGGTGGCCGCCCGGTATTTACCCTTTCTGCAGGATTGGCCGAAAGAGTGGATGTATTACCCCGCAGACGCCATGAATCAGGGACTGGAAAACTTCATCGTTGCCTGGAGCGGATACATTGCCAAACTCAAGAGCATGACTTTTTTCTACCTGATGCTGCCCGTCCGCATAGGATTCGAAGACACTATCAGCCCGTATTCCTGGGGGTTTGCGCTCACTGACATACATGTAATCGGTTATGCTATTTTCATGGCAGCGTTCATCGTGTTTGCGGCACGTAGATGGCGCATCAGCACCGCGATTGTCATTGCATTTTTCGCAATCCTGCTCTACTTCGGGCTGACCAAATTACCCTGGCTTGCCGTGATTGCCATGGCAACCCTGCTGGGATGGCAGCTAAATGGAAAACTACTCGCCATAGGAACCTGCTCGGCGCTGTCGTTTCTGGTGGTAGCCGGCGTATGGCCCAGCGCCATGCTCTCGGTTTATCTGTGCGGAATCGCAGTGGCTATTTCTTTTACTGTCGGCACGGCCATCGGCATTCTTGCCGCAGAAATTGAACTGGTATCCCGGGTTATAAGGCCGATCAACGACACACTGCAAACCATGCCCCTGTTCGTCATATTAATCCCGTTCGTGATGATTTTTAAAATTGGCGAATTCAGTGCATTACTGGCAATTATTGCTTACGCCATAGTGCCCGCAGTCCGCTATACCGAGCATGGCTTGCGCAATCTTCCCAAAGATGTCATCGAGGCTTCGATTTGCATGGGCTGCACAAAGTCGCAATTGTTATGGCAGGTTAAACTCCCGTTGGCACTGCCAGTAATCATGCTGGGGCTCAATCAGACAATCATGTATGGCATCGCCATGCTGGTAATAGCGGCATTGGTGGGCACCAACGGCCTGGGACAGCAGGTTTATATTGGTCTGGGGGATGGAGATTTTGGCGTGGGCATTGTGGCCGGAATTGGCATGGCAATTATCGCCATGATTGCAGACCGTTTTACCCAAAGCTGGAGCAGGACAAGGCAGGCCGCATTCGGACTAAACCAGGGAACCTGACCGGCATATTCTTCAGCTTGAATATAGTTTTATTATTTTGTATCAGCCGTATTTGCCTGCCACATCCCCCAATACCCGGATTATCTGCGCAGCGTAATCCACATCGTAGCCACTCTGGTTTTCAAGCACCGAGTAAAACACACAGACAACGCCAGTATCCAGGTCGGCGAGCATGAACTGGCCGCCATAGCCGCCGTGACCCAGCCATACGCCGTCGGTAAAGGTATGATTACTATAACCAATCCATTCCCGCGGCGGCGCATATTTTGGATACTGGCGTTTTCGGGTGTGTTCGATAAACCCCCGGTCCCCGACCACGCGACCGGCAACACCCCGCCCGCGCCTGGCAAACAACAAACCTGTCCGCGCCAGATCTCTGGCCGTCATACAACCGCCTCCATTCACCGTCGGAAAGCCGTTACGATCGGTGCCACAATAAAATGCGCCCTCCAGACCCGCTGCCTCAACAATTTCCAACATCCATTGACGCACAGGCTTTCCACTTGCCCGTTCCACCACCCACGCCAATACATCGGTATTGGCCGATTTATAATTCACCCGTCCACAGTGGTTGGTCAGATCATCGCCTTTTATTGCACAAAGAAATTCAAATTGACCGGGGAGATGATTACCCTGTGGCGGCAATCGCCATCCAATGGTTTCTTCCTGCCCGTATGATGATGCAAAGGGGTCGGCATAGTCTTCTGAATAGTCATTCTCAATATTCATGTCGAGCACGTCCTGGATAACCGCCTTAGCGTATCCACTGCCAATTTCCGGGATGTAATAATCCACCGTTCCGGACAAGTCGATTTTTCCGTCGGCAACCAGCGCACCCATCATCAAATTTACGAAAACCTTGGTGACAGACATAATGCTATGGGGTTGATTCGGTCCAAAATCCGGCGCATAGGCTTCGTGGAGGACAGACTGGCCGCGCACCACCACCATGCCGGAAAACATTTTATGACGCATCAGATTCCGCACCTGGGCTAATTCACCGATACGGTAGTCGATTTCTTTGGTGAGCGTTAAAACATGATCCGACCTGAACATCAGCGCATAGCGATTGAGATTATGCAGATTATGAAAACCGTGCCGACGATGATCCGGTGTATTCCATCGTGCCTTGTTATCTGCAATGACCCTAAGGTCCGGGTTGGTATGGGTTTGCAATGCACCGGGCACGGTGGATTCCATGGTTGATTAATTCATCATGATTGTACTAGAAAACCCTGGTCATCCTGCCAGTGAAATTGCCCGCCGCTGGTGCGGTCCCAACCGTTCTCCTGCTCCCGACCCTTATGGACAATCCTTGCGGGCGCCGGTTTTTTTGCCTTGCAGGGCGTGATTTCTCTGCCTGCCGAAACCGCAAATAAACGGGCGACAATAGACCAGGGAGTAGTCCTGACCCCTGGCAATCACTATACTGCTGTCAAGACAACATGATATTGCCGGCATGTGCGGACGATTCGCGAACCAGGTAAAAAATATGGACGGCTGGGCAAACATCCTCGGCGACTGGCCCGAGGATATTGTATTGCGCTACAATGTCTCGCCAACGCAAATCATACCGGCCTTTCTACTCAGTAAAGATAAAACCAGAACCAGCGGCATGGGGATGCGGTGGGGGCTGGTGCCGAGCTGGTGCAAACGGCCGGCGACTGAATTCGCCACGTTTAATCCCCGGTCAGAAACCGTTACCGAAAAACCGGCATTCCGCTCCGCCTAGAATAAATCCCGAACCTGCATCATTCCGGCGCTGGGTTATTACGAATGGAAGGGCGACAAAGGCAGCAAACAACCTTATTTCATCCGTACAAAAAATCAGGCGCCGCTGGTGATGGCCGGATTATGGGACTACTGGAATCATGACCACCTGCGGCTTTACTCCTGCACCATTATCACCCAGCCATCCGTCGGCCCGTCGGCCCGTTGGCCTGGCTGCATAGCCGTATGCCGGTGATGCTGGAACCCAATCAGGCCCGGGGCTGGTTAAAAGACGGCACCAACCGCCTTAATCTCATCCTCAAACAACAGCATACCGAACGACTGGATTTTTATGCCGTGAGCAGAGCAGTAAATTCTTCAACCCGTGACGGAGCAGAATTGATTCATAAGGAAACGACCCACAAAGCCGGATAAATGAGGCGTACCTGGCAGATTGGTCATTAACTCCATCAACCGCAAAACAGTGAAAGACAAACAGGAATTCGACTACATCATCCTGGGCGCAGGCTCCGCTGGCTGCGTACTTGCCAATGAACTGAGCCATGACCCGGCGAATAAAGTGCTGATCCTGGAGGCCGGCCCCATGGACCACAAGTTCCTGATCCATATGCCGGCCGGGGTTTACAGCGTCCATAAGGACCCGAGCATCAACTGGAACTATGACAGCGAATCCGAACCCGGGTTGGGGCAGCGGAATATTACACTGCCGCGAGGCAAGGTTCTGGGCGGTTCTTCGTCCATCAACGCCATGGTTTATATGCGCGGGCATCCACAGGATTATGACTACTGGGGCGAGAATTATAATCTGCCGAAATGGAGTTACGATCAGTGCCTGCCCTATTTCAAGCAATGCGAATCTTCGGACCGCGGCGCCAGCGACTGGCGGGGCGCGAACGGCCGACTGGGCGTGACCAAGGGCACATTGGACAATCCGTTATTCGATGCTTTTATCGAAGCGGGCATCCAGTCCGGGCAAGGCTATTCTGACGACCCCAATGGATATAACCCGGAAGGGGTAGCCCGCCTGGACAGCACCACCAGGCATGGGCGGCGCTCAAGCGCCGCAGTGGCCCATCTGAAACCGGCGTTGTCACGTCCAAACCTGACCCTGCTCACTGGCGCGCTGGTGCATCGTATTGTCATCCATAATGGCAAAGCCGCTGCGGTGGAGTTCCATTATAAAGGCAATATACTCAACGCCCACACAGGACGAGAAATAATCGTTTCTGCGGGCGCCATTAAATCACCCCAATTGCTCATGCTGTCCGGCATCGGCCCGACCAAACACATCGAAGAATTTGGCGTCAATCCAATTCATCATTTGCCCGGCGTGGGCCAAAACCTGCAAGATCACCTGTCAGTATCGGCGGTCTATGAATCGAAAAAACCAGTCACATTTCATCAGGCCAGCCGGCCGTTAAGAAAGCTGATGACCGGATGTCAATGGTTGTTAACCCGCAAGGGTTTTGTCGCCTCCAATATCTGGGAGGCAGGCGGTCATATCCGGGGCTATACCGAGGTTGAATTTCCCAACCTCCAGTATCATTTCGCCCCAATCCACAGCGAGTTTAACGGTGGCAAAATTCAATTATTTCAGGCCTTCACCACCCAACTGGACCAGCTCCGGCCGCGCAGCAGGGGCGAAATAAAACTCCTTTCAGCCGACCCCGCGCACCGACCCGCAGCCCATTTTAATTATCTTTCCGATCCTTTCGATGCCGGCGAACTGATTGAGGCGGTAAAACGAATTCGGGAACTGGTTTCCCAGCCGGCTTTCGATGAATTTCGCGGCAAAGAACGACATCCAGGCCCCGGGGTTAATTCAGACCAGGAAATTGAAGCCTGGGTGCGCCAGACCACCACCACCGATTACCATCCAGGCTGCACCTGTCGCATGGGTACAGATGGTATGGCCGTGGTGGATGAGGAAATGCAAGTGCATGAATTAGAGGGGCTGCGGGTTGTCGATGCTTCGGTAATGCCGGATATTGTCAGCGGAAATCTAAATGCGCCGACCCAGATGATGGCGCTGCGTGCGGCGGATTTTATTCTTGGCCGGGAGCAGTTGCCCCGGTTTCAGGCGCGGTTTTCTTTTGATTCCTGAATATGGATAACAATGGACATGCGCAGCGCGCCCCTTGGCGTTGTGCATGATTATGACGAAGTGGATAAATGGATGAGCGGATGCCGTTCAGCAGGTATTTGGCGACATCGAGATTCGACACAACACTAAAAAATTATCACGCGTCCTGGCAGACCGGGACCACGAGGGCTGCTGTTACGGCGGGCAGTGCTGCGTAAAACGAATCAATAAACGGAGTTGGAGTTTGAACACACCCGTTTGGCAGGAAGAATGCTGTGCCTTGATGCGAATGAGGCCGGCTTTGATTTTTTCTTTTGCCCTACACATCAAAATCGGCATGCCCTTTGCGTAGCTTTGATAAACCGGGTGAAACCAGACTGGCAAGACAATCTACTGTTGCCTGGCGCCTTTTTCCTCAATCAGAAATTCGATATTTGTGCCAATCAGGAGAGCAGCGATTTAATCCTTGCACTGACTTTTGCCATATCCGCCCGCCCCCGGGACCTGGCTTTTATCATGCCCACAACTTTGCCCATATCTTTCATGGATGCGGCGCCTGTTTGCTGCATGGCCTGCTGAATCAAAATATCCACTTCCTGGTCGGACAGCGGTTCCGGCAAGTAGGTTTCGAGAATGGCTATACTGGCTTTTTCCTTGTCCGCCAGATCTTCTCTGCTCCCTTTACTGAATTGTGCAGCCGCATCCTGACACTGCTTCACCATCTTTTGTACTATTTGCAACACGCCGTCGTCATCCAGTTCGACCTGATCATCCACTTCCCTGCGTTGTATGGCCGCGCGTAACAATCTGATAGTCTCAAGTCTGGTCGCTGCCTTGTCCCGCATTGCGGTTTGCATGTCAGCAAACAGATTTTCCTTTAGGCCCATGGCATTTATCGTCGGCAGCGGTCCGAATGTCTCGCGGGTATTCTACAAAGACCTAGTAAAGGCGCTTGTGCCTGGCTCTTTGACGGGATACCCGCTTCATTTCCCGTCGAACCGCCGCATCGCCATCTCTTTTGCGCACAGCAGCAGGTTTTTCATAGCATTGGCGGCGGCGTGCTTCGGTAAAAACACCGGCACGCTCACATGCCCGGCGAAATCGTCTTAAAATCACATCAAAAGGTTCGTTTTGTCGAACTTGTACGGATGGCATAGGCTCTGTTCCCGGACTGGTTAAAAAGGGGCGCGATTGTACTGTATTTCCCTGCCGAATTCACCCGGCTTATTGGGTGATTCCTTGATTTCCGGCCTGATTTTTTCCTCGGCCCGAATCATCGAATACTTCAGCATCCCGGCGTGCGCGCTGGATGTGCCCGAAGTATTTTGCGGGTTGGCGCTGGAGAATCGGAAACGGTGACGGTATGCAAGGAATTTGCTGCACGGTACGCCAAACCGGTTATGGCCCATCAGAAAAAACGGCGACGTTCATAAACGGCTTTGTAACATGGGTTGTGAATTTTTGAATACTATGATGTCAACGGTTCGACACCACCAGGGGTTCCATACAGGCCATAACCTTAACCGCCCGCATTGGTTCCAGGTTTCGGTGTTCGTATTGAGCCGTGGTTGCAAACATGATGAATCCAAGAATCGGGCGGGTCTACAGGGCGCCTAGAACAAGATAGTATGGAATCTCCAACTCCAGACGCGCCGATTGAATACATCAGTCTGCCATTCATACGCAAAGAATCTCCTGGGTTTTTTTCAAGGTTGCGCCTTGCTCTTTGATCAATGCCAGCGCTTCCCTGCCGGCTCTGCTTGCCACCGCGGCAATCGCGTCTTCAACCACCGCCACTTTATACCCCCGCTCAAGCAGTCCGAGTGCCGCCGCTTTAACACAGTAATCGGTTGCTACACCGTAGACGATATATTCGTCGGCCGCCGCATTATTGATTATGGTGTCGGCGGCCGGATTGGTGAAAATATCAAAGGCCTGCTTTTCCAACAAAATTTGTGCGGCTGTATGGCGCAATTCATGCGCCGGGATGGTCGATTCGTGGTTTTTAATGACTATGGTGTTTTCGACGGTCGTCTCGTCAATCTTCTGCTGTCCGGGGGTGTGCTGTATGCAGTGCGGCGGGAAAATTTCAAATTCTTTATCGTCGGGCAGATGTGCATCGGCTGAAGCAATAATCTGGATGCCGTTGTCCAGCGCGTAATCGGTCAGCGCTCGCAGATTCCCGCGAATCTGCTCGGCTCCAGGCACCGGGAGTGCGCCGTCGTGGTTGATAAAATCGTGTTGTGTATCGATGTCTACGAATATCTGGCGTGTCATGGCGGTTTGCTCCTGATCACTAGAAAATTTAAGTATAACAAAGGCATGAAGCGCGTACCATCTGGCAGCGATGTGGTTGACGCCGCGCGTTTCCAGAGAACGCGGAACAGGCTTATGCCGCGACCAGACCGGCAATACAGTAATTCGCCCAAAGACGCCGGTATGTTATATCATTGTGCGTCCTCCTGCTCTTTGTAACAGGGCCGCATTCACTGCAAACCGTCAAATTCCTCAGCAAAAATACCAGATGTATTCGCCAGAATATTTTCTGCGCTGGTTGTTCCTGAGCGGCTGCATGGCATTGCTGTCTGCATGCGCTGTTTACAAACCGGGCCAGCCGGGTATCGGGCAGCCGGTCGGATGGGATTCCATACCGGGTTGGCATGACGACAACCACGCCGAGGCCTGGCCCGCGCTGCAACATAATTGCCAGGCACTGGCAAAACAACCGGTCTGGGATGAAATCTGCCGCCAGGCTGATCGCATCAACCAGCCCGACCACAATCAGGCCAGACGGTTTTTCCAGACCTGGTTTGTTCCGCATAAACTGTACGCAGCAGGCGGCCGCGAGCACGGCTTGATCACGGGATATTACGAACCCTTGTTATTTGGCAGCACCGTTCCTGATGAGCGCTATCGATTCCCCATTTATCGGCGGCCTGAAAACCTGCTTACTGTGGATTTGAGTAGTTTGTATCCAGAACTGAAAAATAAACGGCTGCGCGGCCGCCGGGTGGGAAATAAAATAATTCCATTTTTTTCCAGGGCCGAAATCGAATCCGATGATGATCTGCTGGCCGGGCAGGAATTACTATGGCTGGACGATCGGGACGCCGTGTTTTTTCTGCATATACAAGGGTCTGGGCGGGTTCAACTGGAAGACGGGCAAACTGTCGGCGTCGGCTACAGCGATCAAAATGGGCATCCCTATGTGTCGATTGGTCGTATCCTGATGGAACAAGGCCACCTGAAACCAGAGGAAATTTCCTTGTTTACCCTTCGGCAGTGGTTGCGCGACAACCCTGACAAGGCGGGAAACCTGCTCAACGCCAATCCAAGCTATGTGTTTTTCGTGCTGCGGGAACTCATCGGGGCAGGCCCGACGGGCTCAATGAATGTGCCTTTAACCACGGAACGCAGCATCGCCATTGACCCAGAACTGGTCAGGCTCGGTACGCCGATATGGCTCGCCACCAATTACCCGGGGCAGCCAGGCCGAAATTATGCACGGCTCGTGTTCGCCCAGGATACCGGCGGCGCCATCAAGGGCGCATTGCGTGCGGACTTGTTCTGGGGGCATGGTGAGTATGCGGAACAGTCGGCGGGGATTATGCAGGAAAAGGGGCGATTGATCGTGTTGCTGCCCCGGTCAAAAGCAGCGGGGCTATAATTTTCCGGGTCGGATGATGACAGCCGGACAGGTAATCTGGTTTGAGTGCGAGGCCGCGCATTCTTACAATAATTCTGCTGCGAGTTGCTTGCCGATAAACTCATAGCGCCAGCCCTGGAGCAGCGGAATATCCGTTTTTCCAGCCACCAGTGATTCAATATCATTTCGATTCGCCAGAATTGACTGGCTCAGACTGGAATCCGCAGCAACTCGTCTTAGTTTGCTCATAATCTCCCTGACCCGGATTTTCTGCTGATTATCCAGCGGCGCAGGCCTTTGCCAAATAGCACCTGCAAGATCAGCGCCCGAATCTGCATGCAGTATTTCCAGGATTGCATCACCGGACTTCCTGGCCACTGCGGGATTTACGCCGTCCAGTTTTGCCAGTGCGGCGAGATTTGCAGGCCGGCGTTTGCATATTTCTATCAACGCCCGGGTTGAAAGAACCCATTCCCTGGGTCGATCGCTGTGCTGTGCTCTGCGTTCTCTCCAAACCGCCAGCGCCCGGGCGCTGTGCTGAAATCTGCCCGGGATTCTCGCGCCGCCTTTCAGTCGCTTCCAGCCGTCTTCAGGCTTGATTTGATAATCTTTCAGAGTCAATATTCTTGCGCATTCTTCACGATGCCAGGCCTGACGCCCCAGACTGGCCAGCCGGTCATGTAAAAATTCCCGCAGACGGTGGAGATAATGCACATCGTCAACGGCGTACTCAAGTTGTGCGGATGACAAGGGGCGTGCGGACCAATCCGTTCGGGTGTGTGATTTATCCAGCCTGACATGGCATACGGATTCAACCAGCCCGGCATAGCCTGTCTGGTCACCATAGCCGCATAACGCGGCGGCCACCTGGGTGTCGTACAGGTTGGCTGGCGACTGGTTGAGCCGCAAATCCAGCGCTTCCAAATCCTGTCGGCATGAATGAAATATTTTCTCGATAGCGTGATTGGACATCAGGTGCTGTAACGGCGTCAGGTCGTCCATGACCAGCGCATCCACACAAAACACATCCGACTCTGATTGCACCTGAATTAAACACAACAATGGATAATAGGTTTTTTCCCGAAGAAATTCGGTATCGATCCCAAGCCATGCTGAGCTGGACGCGACCTCGATACAGTGGAGCAGATGGTCGGGATTGGAGATCAGTTTTATTTTAGTCATATAACCGATAGTATCATTCAGGCAGAAAATATTTTTACCACCCCGACCTCCATGCTTCCCACGGTTCGTACATTAATCAGAATTTGCCTGTTCAAGGCCAAACCCCAGGATCTGCCCGCATCAACTAATCTGCTGGTTTCAGCGGTTATCGCCACACTAATTCTGTTTATTATGCGCAACAAACAGCTTGTCGATAATGCAGATACCGACGCAGGTATTATTGGCATATCTATTGTTCAGGTGCTGCTGTTGGGGCTGGGGCTGAAGATTTTACTTGCCTTGTTTTCCCGCTCCGAACGCTGGCTGCAATCCGCAACGGCCTTGTTCGGCTGCTCTGCGCTGTTCCTGGCCGCGGCCCTGCCCATTATCATGCTGTCCGCGGCAGGCGGCCTCGCCAGCGACAGCGGCATATTCGACTACAGACTAACCGGATTGGTTATTGTCGCAGCCAGCATCTGGCACTTCGTCATATTCGTCTTTATCTTTCGCGAGACCCTGGAAATAAGCGGCGTCCTGGCTTTTGTGATCGCATTTGTGCTCGAATTGTCCTTCGCCACCATACTGATCAGCCTGTTCGGGGAGCAATTGCTGTGAAAGTTTTCATCGCCGGGATTTGCGGTGCATTCATGGCCGGCATCGCCCAACTAGCCAGGGCCAGCGGTCACGACGTGGAAGGCTGCGACCACAACGTCTATCCCCCTATGTCCACTTTGCTGCGGTCAGAGGGGATCAGGGTGTTTCAAGGTTATAACGCCGCATACCTTGGCAATGAATATGATCAAATAGTCATCGGCAACGCACTTTCCAGAGGCAATCCCCTGGTTGAAGCGGTATTGAACCAGAACATTTTCTATCAATCCGGGCCGCAATGGCTGCATGATAATTTACTGCGCGACCGCAAAGTCATCGCGGTGGCCGGAACTCACGGCAAGACCACCGTGTCGGCAATGATTGCCTGGATAATGCAGGCCTGCGGAAAATCTCCGGGATACCTGATCGGCGGCAAACCGGGAAACTTTGCCCGGTCGGCAGAACCCGGGCAAAGCGCGTGGTTCATCATTGAAGCCGATGAATACGATACGGCATTTTTTGACAAGCGTTCAAAATTTGTGCACTACCGCCCCGGCACGGTGATATTGAATAACCTTGAATTCGATCATGCCGACATTTTTACAGATCTGGAGCAAATCAAAACTCAATTTCATCATTTGCTAAGAATTGTGCCGGCCAATGGCGTCGTTGTGGTGAACATGGACGATGCAAATTGTCTGGCCGTTGTGGATAAAGGTTGCTGGAGTCACATTATTCCATTCTCGACTCAAGACCCGCACTGCCAATGGTTCGCCGCAACCGCATCCCGGGATTTTTCAAGATTTACAATCCGCCATCAGGATGGCCGGTGCGGCGTGGTGGATTGGCACTGCATAGGCCGGCACAATATGCAAAATGCGCTGGCGGCCATTGCAGCCGCATCCAGCACCGGCATTGATATCGATCGGGCCTGTCATGCACTGGGGACATTTAAGCCCACAGACCGCCGTCTTCAGTTGCTGTACCACCACCACAATGTTTATTTGTACCAGGATTTTGCCCATCACCCAACAGCCATTGCCGTGACCATTGCGGCTATCAAGTCCAGATATCCACAACAAAAAGTGATTGCGGTGGTTGAGCTTCGCTCTAACACCATGCGCCGGGGATGCCATGGCGATTTGCTGGGCCAATCCTTTAACCATGCGGATATAACCATTATTTACCAACCTGAAAAATTAAACTGGCGCCCTGAAAATCTGGATTCCGAATCAAGCCTGCGGGTTTGCCGCAATAAGGATGAACTGATTGATGAACTTGATTTGAGCAATATCGAAAATAGCGTTATTATTTGTATGAGCAACGGCAGCTTTGATGCCATACCCGAAACATTAAGGGAACACCTGGAAACAATATTTGTCGAACCCGCGAAATAAATTGGATACAAACGACATGAAAAACACTCTGATCAGGAACAAACGCGGCACACTTTCAGCGGTAATCGGGTTCTGGCTGGCATTTAACCTCGCCATGCTGCATGCCCAGGAAGAACAATTCATAGAAGGCGGGCACTATGAACTGCTGGAAGAAGTTCAACCGGTACAGACCGGGGACAAAATAGAAGTCGCCGAACTGTTCTGGTACCGATGCCCGCATTGTTTCCGGTTGGAACCTTATATTGTGGAATGGCTGAAAACCATCCCGGAAAATGCCGAGTACGTGGCTATCCCCGCCCTGCTCAACCCCGCATGGGAATTTCATGCCAGAGCCTATTACACCTTTGATGCGCTGGGCGTAGTAGAGGAATTGCATGGCAGGTTCTACACCGCACTGCACGAACACAGGAAGAATATCAATACACTGGAAGAGCTGGCGGATTGGGTCGCAGATAACGGCGCAGATGCGCAGTCGATCATTGACACGTTCTACTCTTTCGCAGTGGAAAACAAACTCAACTTCTCCCGCGTCATGTCCCGAAAGTACGGCATTACCGGGGTGCCGGCCGTGATTGTAGATGGTCGATACCGAACTTCGGCATCCCTCGCAGGCAGCCATGAAAAACTCTTCGAAGTCATTGATTTTCTGATCGAAAAGGCCGCACAGGCCAGAGCGGGTTGAACATAACCTGAACCAATCGCCGCAGACAGCAAACATGAACCACCCCGTCAACAACGCCTGAAAAGCGACCACCCAAAGAGCAGCAGCATGGACAAAGAACGTTTTGAATTAGGCCTGACGCAACGCAAAGCCACCCTCGGCGCCGAGTACGTGAAGAAAAATCTCGAAGCGGCGGATGATTTCACCCGCCCTTTTCAGGAGATGATGACCGAATGGTGCTGGGGATTTGGCTGGGGCGACGATTCAATTGATGCGAAGACGCGCTCAATGATGAATCTGACCCTGCTCGGTGCGCTGGGGAAAATGCACGAATGGGAAATCCATTGTCGCGGCGCAGTGACCAATGGCGTCACCAAAAAACAATTGCAGGCCATCATCCACGTCATCGCAATTTATTGCGGCGTACCACAGGCCCTGGAATGTTTTCGGACAGCGAAAAAAGTGATTGCAGAAACCGGGCTGGAATAACCGGGAATTTTGATCGCGGGCCGCTGTTAATCGGTCAGCCCTGAAAAATCCCGGGGCCGATTAGTCCAAGACCCGAACACGGCCGGCCACCGAGCCAAAAGAGCTGGAACCACTGGCGCTGTTATGCTCGATAATAAATATAGGGAGTTATATCGAATAGTCATATTTTGTCTTGATACAGCAGGCATCCAAATCAAGAAGTTGAACGATGACCCGCAAGGCACACCGCAAGGGTTTGACACTGCGACAGGTCGCCGACATGTTCCCGGACGAAGATCCCGCAAAGGCGGGGCTCGCCGCTCTACGGTGGCCCGATGGCCCCTACTGCCCACATTGTGGCAGCGTCAACGTTCAGTCGAAGATCAAGCACAAGTCTATGACGCCCCGCTGTCGGGATTGCCCGAACCAACGCATGTTCTCGGTCAAGACGGGAACGGTCATGCAAGGCTCGAACCTCAAATATCGCGTGTGGGCCGTCGGCACCGACCTCTTTACGACGAACATCAAGGGCATATCCTCCATGCGGCGGCCAGAAAGCCGCTTAGTTCATGCTGCATCGTCTGCGCAAGACATTCGAAGCCGAGGCCGGGCTTTTCGCCGGTCCCGTTGAAGGGGACGAAACCTATATGGGCGGGACGCGCAAGACCATGCCGAAGGCCAAACGCAAGGCGCTCACGGGGCGCGGGGCCGTCGGCTAGACGGCGATTATCGGCGCCAGGGGTCGCGCGACCAAGGCCATCACGGCCCGCGTCATCAAGCAGACCGAGACGCCGACCCTTCAAGGCTTCGTCGCGCGGCAGGCCCGTAAGAACGCCACGGTCTACACCGACAATGCCGCAGCCTGCCAGGGGATGTCATTCGAGCACGAAGCTGTCAATCATTCGGTCGGCGCATACGTTCGGGGTATGGCGCATACCAACGGGATCGAGTCCTTTTGGTCTACGCGCAAGCGAGGGCACAACGGCATCTATCACAAGATGTCGCCCAAGCACCTTGACCGCTACGTCACCGAATTCGCCGGGCGGCACAATGTTCGCGATGCCGAGGAATTGCCTGAAAAGCAGGTTGAGCGGCGAAAGCTACATACACCGGCGCCTTGGCGAGATGATTGGACCATTGATGAGCATTCACAGTGGAACTGGAGTCCATCACATTCCTTAGATCATGACGAACCGAGGAATTGGTCCGGGTGCTAGAAAAGAGAGCCCGGAAAATGAAGAAATTGGAAAATCGGAAAAACATGCTCTATGGCTTTGATGCCTCCTAAAGCATGATGGATTGAGGAAGGAGAGACGCATGACCGACCGTAAAAAGCGTTCCGTCCCGCTATCCTGCGAAATCGCCTTGCCGCCCCATTGAACACCAGTCCCGGAAGGCTAGGCACGAAAAGGGCCACGACATGCCCGGCGCAAGCCGTGAAACTGTGCGTCGAGCGTTCATGCGACCCATCACCGTGCGGCGCGAAAAGACAAAGGATAATCTCAACACGACCAGAACACCCAGGATCAGGGTTTCGATCAAGGGAATCTTCAATTTGATAGTGACCTGTGCGGAGTGCAAAATGGAGACTGCCTATTCGTTGGACTCCCGATTCGAGCCATCCGTTCATTGTTCCCACTGCAAGACATCATGGGCCGTGAATATCAACGAACTCACAGAAGCCCAAATAATCAACGTAATCGAACCGGCTAATAGGGTTCGAGATCGAGATCAATGCGAATTAAACTCTAGGTGCGTCGAGATCAATCATATCGTCAAGCTCGAATCTTTACCCAAAATCATTTGCGTCGGCAGTTTCAATTACATGGTCCGCTTGATCCCCGCCTTGACCCGCCCGGATTTGTCTGATGGCCACCTCCCAATCAAAAAATACACAGACATCCAGGCAGGTTTCAAAATTCCCTGCATCAAAACTATAAGCACGTAAAAACCCTGGAATCCCTATTGGGGCTAGGTCGTGTTGACGAATATATCAAATTATTAATAATTGTATCCCACAACAGTTTTGAGTAGGGTCGTGATGAGTATACGGGTCACCGATGTGATCTGGTCGCGGATTGAATCAATTTTGACAGACATTAAACCCGGCCAGCCCCCGTGCCTGTCCATGATGAAGGACAACCACGGGGGGATGTCCCTACAATTCGTCAACACGGCCTAGTCAGTGGTGGTGTTTGTTGGCGGCCGTATCTTTAAAACCAAAATGCCTGAAAATGTTACCCATGGTCGTGTTTATATTCGATTCATAAAATCGAAAAAACAACCGGTATTATCCGAACTGGAAGTTAAAGAAACAGTAAATAAAATTAAAACAGGCAGATTAGCGGTGTCTTATAGAGAGCATGTCAAACAAATTTATAATTAAAAAGAAGAAGAATAAGCGGTGAGTAGAGTGCGGTAGCCCAATGGTGGTACGGGGCCAATGGCGATATGGGGAAGTCAGCGTGGGACTCAATTCCACCCGTCGGCACAGTATATATAAAAAGAACGCCCCCATCCGAATGGATGGGGGCGCTTCGCTAGCCCGATCAAAACTTGGTTGTAAACGCAACATGAACAGAGCTTTCTTCTGCGGTTGCAGAAGTTTTCCCTGCCCCTGCTGTGCGATAGCCAGGCAGACCGGCAGTTGCAGAAAGGACTTTATGTCCAGCTTTCAGAGAGAGAGTGGACTTTTCTGTTGCCTTGTGAGAAACAGAAACTCCAAACTCTGCCACGGCAGAAGAGAACTGGCTGTGCCCAAAGTCCTCCCCGTACGAAGCAGACAGGGCAACGAGCGATTGCTCCGTTTCCCACGCAGCCGCTTTCACGGCAGCTTGGACAAACTGAGCGCTGTTCGCTTCCCGATATGGAGAGTGCACTCCAAGCGGATTGTCTCCGCTCCCTCCGTAGAGAGAAAGTTGGAGCGGACCAACCTCATTGGTGTGTCCTATTGCAACAGTACGCGTGTTTTCCAGGTATGAGAGAGAGAAACCCTCTCCCAGATTTGCACGCGCTCCCGCAAAGGATGATTCACCCGTTGTCGCTGATTTCACCACGAGGGGTGTTACCAGCGAGGGATCTTCATACCCAGCAGACCCGAAGGACTGTCGCTGAACATTGGCAGGTGATGCATTGAATGCCGTCGCCTGCGCTAAGCTCACCGACTGTTGAACTGCATTGGAAAGCGTTGCCACTGCCCTGCCTTTGACTTGGCTGCAATCAACAGAGGGCTCGCCATTCCCAAACACTCTGTCCACACCAGAGTCCCCGAGATCTTTGGCGCAGGCACGCAGGGTCTGCATTGTTTTTTCCGCCGTCATTCCTTCTAACTGGCGGATATAGAATGCAATCGCCCCGAGACGCCCAGAAGCATCTGAGGTACCATCAGGGTACGTGGCTGTTGGGTACACCACAGTAAAACACCACCGTGCGGCATCTCCGCAGATGACGGACTGACTTGAGTGCCATACTCGACCGCTCTTCTCATCACGCCTAGCGATAGCAGCGATGGCAACTTTTTCTGTGGGGAAGATTTCTTTCAGCATCAAGTCGTAGGTTTCCTTGTTCCCCACACCATACTGCCCGCTTGTCCAGAACTTGTGGTTTGGATTCCAAAAGTCCATGTCAACCCCTTTTGAATCAACGGTCAGGGTATTGCCTGCCGAGACCGAGAGAAAGATGTCATTCTCCCTGAGGATTTGTGCGCTCCTTGAGGTATACACTGGTACCAAAATAGGCATCACCATTACTTTGGTCTGATCTCTTGTCGCACGGTATTCTTCTTTCTCAAAGACGATCAAAAGTTGATCTCCTCCGAGAAACGGAAGCCACCGAATGTTTGCCTCTGGAATACCTTCTTCCGTCACAGTACGCAACATTAATGTTGCATGGGGTGTTCCTGCTTCGTCGCTGATGGCCAGAATCCCTTTGAACCCTCCGTTCTGGTGGATCCTTCGGTGGAGGGCTTCCTGCCCATCAAAAGATGGGTCGGGAAGATTGGGGATAACCACTGGCTTGGGGTCAACCTTTGGTATGGTGTCAACCTTCCCTCCGCTTCCACCCCCTCCACACGCAGTAAGCACGAGAGAAATGGCAACAAGTACCACCAACATCGTTGTATATGTACGCATTCTTGTGCATCCCCGTTGTTGCTGGTGAATGTGTTTGCCAACCCTGCCCGGAAACAGCCCAATTAATTCTACTACTCACTGCACGTATGGAGAATATCCCTGAACCGGTCTACTGTCCATGACTGTGTTCGGGTTTACAAATACGAATCTATGCTGGCCGCTGAGATTGTGGCGCGATTGGCGTCCAGACGGGCTGAAGACTTGCTCGCTTAATAGAGACTGGCCAAACCACTACAGGTATCGACAAGCCGCACTGACGGAGCAGAATAACCGCTGCGCAACTTGATCTGGAAATACCCAGGGAATATGGTTGGGCACTGGCGGGCCTGCCATCCTGTTTTTGATCTGTAGCCGGCGGTATTAGGTCAGACGCTGCATTGGTCAACCAAAACCTGCCCGAACACCCCGCACAGCGCTGACTGTTATCAGCAATTTCATCCAGACAACCTGATTTGCCGCGATGAATCAGGACTGCTGCCAGGTCGATTTACCTGACGGCGGCGCAACACCGCCGCCTTCGGCGCGGCAGCTTACTATGCGCATCACCGTGCCGGAGCGCATTTTAATGCCACCACCAAGTCCATCACATTGGTTCCGGTTGGGCCGGAGACAAACAATGCTTTGGCCTGTTGCAGAAATGTTCCCGCGTCTGCCTGCTGCAGCGCGCTGCCGCCGCCGCTTGCGGATAAGAATGTGGTGCCGTCAACCAATCCACCAGCGGCATCCGTGGGGCCATCAGAGCCGTCGGTTGCGCCCACCATGACGGCTATGCCACCGCACCCGCTGATTTGCCGCGCAATGCTTAAGGCCAGACTTTGATTGCGACCTCCCACTCCTGGCACGGAAGGCAGCTCAATGGTCGGCTCGCCACCCCAGATATAAACACCGTTTTCGCCGGTAATCAATTGTTTACCGATCATTGTGGCGACCACTTCGACCTCATGGTCAAGGCCCGGCGTATTGGTTTGAACGGTATAATTGTGACTCTGCGCACAGGTTTGCACGGCCTCTCGTGCGATGGCGTTTGATGCCACGATTGTAGCCTTATATCCATTGATTAAACCGGTTTCTTCGGCATTCCCTCTGGCCAGCACCTGCAAAAACATCCCGGGAACTTTGAAGGGCGCCACCCAAGGACTGCGCCAGCCGCCAATTCCTGAACCGATCAGATTAATATCATCGCCCGGCACATCGGATATGGCATAAACGTCAACCCGATTTCCGTTAAACCCGCGCAACAATTTACCCCCTTTGATGGTCGATAGCTGGATGCGGATTGCATTGATTTGATCAATGGAAAATCCATCGGCAATCAACTTCTGATTGATATTTTCTAATGTGGCCAGGTCAACCGCACCGGGCAAACATTCAACCAGCGCCGAGGCCCCGCCCGAAACCAGCATCAGCAAATTGTCCGTTTTCGACATGGCATGTACAAACTCGCGGGCACGCCGCCCGGCCAGCAAACTGTTTTCATCCGGTAGCGGATGGCCGGATTTTATTATTTCAATGCCGTCAATTCGCCGAATCGCGTTGTCCACATGGCCGTATTTGGTAATCAGCAGTACTTTGGCCCGGGCAGACAGCTTCGACATTGCGCCCTGCAGCATCGACGAAGCCGCTTTGCCCAGGGCGAGCACATGGCTAATGTCTCCGACCTCCTGGTTATTAATGGCCGCGCGGACAACGCGTTCACCATTCACGCTGCGCACCCCCGCCCACCAGCAGCGAATGAGGAATTGACGGGTTTCAGTTTCCATCTTCATAACCGATTGGCAGCATAACCGCATTGATCTCGCTGCTGCTGGATCAGCCCGGCCAGTCCGCCATAGCAGTCACTGGGCAGAATCAGCGGACACAACGGTTTTTTCAGCTTTGAACGAATCGTATTTTGATACAATCAGGGCACCTGTGATTATGATATTCATAGCAAACCATCAAAACATTAACGCTGCATGGCATTGAGGATATACAATTTTTTAGTGTCCCTAAAAATTGTCCTGATTTCACCGCGCCGGATTATCGCCATGGTCAGGTCGGATCAAATAGCAATCGTCCGCATTGAATCCTGCCATCTCCAGTGTATCATCCCGAACCAGGCGAGTGCTCCTGCATACCTCTAGCCACGACATTCAAACTAGATTGGATTCAACCGTATACATAACCACTATTCGGAACATTCCGGCACATTAATGACCGACACCCGTACCCTGCGTCGAATTCTGACGGACAGCAATATCGTTGCCATCGTCGGTCTTTCCGCGAAATGGCACCGCCCGAGCTTCTTTGTCGGGAAATATCTGCTGGATCACGGCTATACGATCATTCCGGTAAATCCAAACTATGATGAAATTCTCGGCCAAAAGTGTTATCCAGACCTGGCGTCTATTCCCGCACCGGTGGATATCGTCGATCTTTTTCAGCGCGCGGATACCACGCCGGACTATGCGCGACAGGCAGCTGACATCGGCGCCAGGGCGGTTTGGCTGCAACTCGGCATCGTCAATCACCAAGCACAGGAAACAGCGGAGGATGCCAGCCTGGATTTTGTCATGAACAAATGCGTCAAAATCGAACATGCGCGAATTTTTGGCGGCCTCAACTTTGTTGGCGTGAACACGAAGATAATCTCATCCGCCAGAAACAGGGTAATCGCAAATTAGCAAGCCGACAATGAGCGACCGCGAATTCGAATTTGACACGCTGTGCCTGCACGCCGGCACCCAGCCGGACCCGGCCACAGGCGCCAGAGCCGCGCCCATTTATCAAACTGCGGCCTACGTATTTGACGACACCGACCATGCAGCCAGCCTGTTCAATCTGCAAACATTCGGGAATGTCTATACCCGGCTGATGAATCCCACCACGGCCATGTTTGAAGAGCGCATGGCGGCTTTGGAAGGCGGCCGGGCGGCAGTTGCTGCCAGCACCGGCATGGCGGCGCAGATGACCGCCCTGCTGACCATTCTCAAACAAGGCGATGAACTGGTTTCTGCGGATACTTTGTATGGCGGAACCGTATCCCAATTCGCGCATACGTTTAAACGCATGGGCATCACCGCAGTATTCGTTGACCCGGATGATCCGCAAAACTTTGCCAGGGCCATTACCGATAAAACCAGGGCGGTGTACGGTGAAACCGTGGGCAACCCCAACAACAATGTGCTGGATATGGAGCCCATCGCCGAGATTGCCCATCAGCATGATCTGCCCCTGGTAATCGACAACACCTTCGCATCGCCTTACCTGTGCCGCCCAATGGAATTCGGGGCGGACATTGTGGTGCATTCGGCCACAAAGTTTATTTGCGGGCATGGCACTTCCATGGGCGGCGTTTTGGTTGAATCGGGAAAATTCAACTGGGGCAATGGCAGGTTTCCCGAGATGACTGCGCCATCCGAGGGATACCATGGCGTGCGCTTTTATGAAACTTTCGGTGACTTCGCCTATACCATGAAGGCCCGCTGTGAAACCCTGCGCACCCTCGGCCCGGCTATCAGCCCGTTTAATTCATTCATGATGCTGCAGGGACTTGAGACCCTGCCCATTCGGATGCAGCGCCATGTGGAAAACGCCGAAAAAGTAGCAGCGTTTCTGAACAATCATGCTGCAATCAGTTGGGTGAAATACGCCGGCGACCCGGCCAATGATTATTACCCGTTAAGCCGGAAATATTTGCCGAAAGGGGCCGGATCAATTCTGACCTTTGGCATCAAGGGCGGGCAGGAAGCGGGGGCAAAATTCATCGAAAACGTCCGGTTTCTCAGCCACCTGGCCAATGTGGGCGATGCCAAAACCCTGGTAATTCACCCGGCCTCAACCACCCATCGCCAACTCAGCGAGCAGGAGCTGCTCAAGGCGAGGGTCAGCCCGGACATGGTTCGTCTCTCGGTCGGACTTGAAAGCATTAACGATATCCTGTGGGACCTTGACCAAGCGCTGGTGCGCTCACAACGATAGCTTTGCAACGATAGCCTTGCCGCGCCCAGGAACAGGGATCGGGAATATGCGGATAAGGATTTTGCGATCTAGTCTATTTTGTTGATTGGTACGGGTTTGCGCCTGCTGTCAATTGAAACATAGGTATAGGTCGCTTCGGTTACCTTGAAATGTTCCTGCCGCGATTGCCGGCGCCTGACCCAAGTTTCAATGTGTATGGATATTGAGGTGGTGCCGATACTGGCGGTATTGCAATAGCAGCTTACCTGGTCGCCGATAAAAACCGGGAGATGGAATGTCATGCTCTCCACGGCCACGGTCACCAACCGACCCTTTACGATATAGCTGCCATGGATTGCGCCGGCCAAATCCATCTGGGACATGATCCATCCACCGAAAATATCGCCGCTCGGATTGGCATCTGCCGGCATGGCCACGGTGCGCAGTGATGGAAACTTGTGATTGGGTTGATCGTTCACACTTGATTCACACTCAATTCAAATCACGGGATTAAAATAATGCCGACCCGATGAAATATTATTTATCTGCTCCAGCAGCATTTGATAATGCGCATCGTTGTGGAGAAAATCAAGATTTTCGGCGTTTACCATCAACACCGCTGAATTGTGGTATGACAAAAAATAACGGGTATAGGCATCGGCCAGCTGTTGCAGATATTCCCGTTTCATGTTTCTTTCAAACAACATGCCGCGTTTGCGAATACGGCCGACCAGAACATCCGTGGACGCCTGCAAATAAATGACCAGGTCGGGTGTGGGAGCTTCTGTTGCAAGATGCTGGTAAACCTGTTCGTACAGATACAACTCGTCCTCATCCAGTGTCAGGCGCGCGAATAATGGATCCTTGTCCAGCATAAAATCCGCAACCCGCACCGGTGCAAATATATCCCCCTGTCGAAGGTCTTTTAACTGACGTACCCGTTGAAACAGGAAAAACAACTGGGTTTGCAGGGCATATTGTTCCGGCGTTTTATAGAATCGTTCTAAAAACGGGTTGTCGGCTGGCTGCTCAAGTATTAACGCCACCCCCAAAGACGCGGCAATCCTGCGCGCCAGGGTGGTTTTGCCAACCCCGACCGGGCCCTCTACTACAATGTACTTGTTGTCGTTTATCTTGGACCTCTTGACTTGATTCGCTCTGATTGTATTTGCGCCTGCACATCATGCCCTCTATGATATTGGGCAAAATTTAACTAGCGAGGATCCGCTTTACCTGGTCGTTATCGACTCCGTATACTCGCATGGTTTCCGCCTTGCTACCAATACAATACCTGTAAATAACCCGTTACCAATTATGAAACTGCTGTTTGACTTGTTTCCCCTGCTGATCTTTTTTGGCGCATTCAAAGTGTACGATATTTATGTGGCTACTGCGGCGGCAATCGCTGCCACTTTCCTCCAGATCGCGCTGTTCTGGCGGAAAAACCGCCGTTTTGAAGCCATGCACTTGGTGACGCTGTTGGTTATCACGATTTTCGGCGGACTGACCATTTTCCTGAAGGATGATATTTTTATAAAATGGAAACCCACTGTGGTGAACTGGCTGTTCGCCGGCGTGATCGTCGGCATGTTGTTGTATGCCAGAAAATCGGCATTGGAGTATGTAATGGGCAAGCAGATAGCGCTTCCTGCACCGGTATGGAGGAAGCTGAACTGGGCCTGGGCGCTGTTTTTCATCATCCTGGGCGGGCTGAATCTTTATGTGGCGTTTTACTATAACCTGAACGCGGATGCGGCCAGCCGCACCGCAACGTGGGTAAACTTTAAAGTGTTCGGGCTGCTTGGGCTGACTCTGGTATTTGCGCTGGGGCAGATGTTTTTTCTCGCCGGACACATCGAAATGAAAGAGGATAATTAATGTATTACACAATTTACGCCAAGGATGTCGAGGGCAGCCTGGAAAACCGCTTGCACACGCGCCCGGCTCATATTGAGCGACTACAGGATCTGGTGGATCAGGGACGCCTGCTGACCGCCGGACCCAACCCGGCCATTGACAGCGCAGACCCAGGCCCGGCCGGGTTCAGCGGAAGTTTGATCATCGCAGAATTCGACTCGCTGCAAGACGCGCAAAGCTGGGCTGAGGCGGACCCCTACATGATCGCCGGCGTATACCAAAGCGTGGAAGTCAAACCATACAAAAAAGCGCTGCCTTGAATGGGGATAACCGTCGGCTCTGCCCATTTTTTGATAAAAATCGGAAGTTGACCAGGGCACTGGATTTAAGGGCATACCTCAGCGTCTTTTCCCATGCGTTGATGTTCCAAAAAACCATGGTGCATACCGCGATCAACCGGGAAACGGCCTGTCCGGGACCAGCGCACTCACGCTCGCGAAACAACCTGTCCATCATAATTTTTCCTCATGAATGGCCTTGCAGAAAACAAATCCGGGGCGCCACTGTCGGCCCGGGTAATCATTGCCGCTAATGCGGCGTCCAGGACTTCGCGGTCCGACAGAACGGTTAGCGCAGCGACCCTTCAACCGCGTCATTTTCAGTACATACTGGATTGCCATGGATTGCCGGATTTGTCTTTTGGCCACTGGATTTCAATTTTCTGTACTACCCCGCCAGCCGGCAGGCGGGCATGAAACCGGTGCCTGGCACCGAACAGGTGCATATTTATCACCCGGTCAGCTCCTCTCGTTTCAATGCTTCTGTCCCGGTGGGTTAGCCCCGTGGAAGCGCCCGGGCTATCGGGAACAAGTCAACCCGCCACAGGAAATGATTTGACTTTACCCGACGCAAAATACCGCTCCTCCAGCAAGAGGTATGGTTTGGAAAAGATCCCTTCCTGCAATTGGCAGTTTAGTGATGTCGCCAGTCTGCCGGAAATTATGGTGCGGGCCTGAACGATCATTGATTCTCTTGAGCTGACAACTGCCCTGCATTTTGCCCCTGACCAACCCGGCCCGGCAGTTAGCCGATACGGCGCGGCGTCCAGATGCCGTAAATCACCCGCGAGATAAATTGCCCTGATTCCGCAATAACGCGGAGCAGATTTTCGGGCTGCCATAATCATCAGCGATCTTGGGTATCACAATTTCCGGGCTGAAATCAAATGCAACTGTGCGCCATTTTGAACTGGATTCTCGTTGTGAATATCCGAACTTAATATGGCGATACCCCGGGGCCAGCGTTGATTCCGTTCATTGATGCAGGATATAAGAATTTATTTGCACGGCGCAAAAATACTACACGATTGCGAATCTTTGGTTGAAATTATTGCGAATCTTTGTGCGCAATTTCATGTTGCTGCGAGGAAAACCCAACGGTCGTTTGACGATGTCAACACGGGGAAATACCGTCCTGAAGCGTCCTGATACCGTCCTGAAGCGTCCTGATACCGTCCTGAAACGTCCTGAGCGGGTATTGTATTGCACTGATTAGAAAGTATTGACCAGCCGGCGCCAACAACAATAGGCGTAACACAGCCGCCACGGTTAGCGTTCTAACGCGAAACTCTGGCGGCTTTCTTTCCTGCTTGCCGCCCGCCTGCCTGTTGCAGACAGGGGCAGGCAGGTGTTCATTCACACACCCCCCACTCATGGCAAGCCGTGCCGAATTCGGCTTCTGATTCATCCTGTGGCGTAAGAGTGTACTGCCGTCCGCCGCGGCTGGTTTTCGACCACTTCACCACTTCATGGATGCCGTGAGTGGTGTGGTGGATGCCTCCTGCTCTACCGACCCGTCCGGCCACTGGGAAGAACGTACTCATGCTATGCTTGCTGGCTTCGGTTACTTTCGCTTCCCATGCGGCTATCCGTTCAATCTGTTCCGGGTATTTTTCAGCGATTTTGCGCACTTCAGCCTTGCGGGACATGATGCAAGGGAAGCACCCGACCCGCTTGAATCCCTGGGCATACAGCGGGTTAGGTTTGATGTTGTGGCGCGAGATTATAGCCCAGACATCAGAAAGCGACCAGTCAATCAGGGGCCGGTAGACGACCAGCTTGCCGCCTGGATCCTGCATTCGCTGAAACTTCGGTAGGAGTGAGCGGGCGCGGGACTCTTCGCGGCGTACGCCCTGCCATGATATTACGCCCCGTCCGGTGTCCCAGACCGGCTTGAACATATTCTCGCGGATAGGCTTTATCTTCAATTCCTCTGTGCAGAATCTTGCCTTGGTAGACGGGAAGCGACTTTTAAGCAGGGTTAGGTCTTGAAACGGATTGCCGGTGGGTTGTTTGGCCGCGAGGGCTTGTTTGATTTTATGACTGCTAATGCCTTCGGCCGCCCAGCGTTCGTTCAGTTTTATCCGGTGTTTCCTGAACTTATGCGAGAAATCCGCCCGTACCCAGACAATCGGTGGGCCGCCGGTGGCTTTGGGCAGGTTCTTAATATAAGAATATGTCTCTGGGGCTTCGTTTCCGGTATCGGCGAATACGGCCAGAAAGGGCTTGCCGCGCTCGCGGTGGAGTCCTTGCCGCCGGATATGTTTAGGATGTGGCGCGGCATCCTGCCCTTTCGCTAACCGGCCCGTCCATGCCCGGCAGCATTGTACTAGCTCGTCCCGCAACCGTTTTGAGGAGGGTCGTCATGAGTATACGGGTCGCGGATTGAATTGATCTTGCAGGACATCCAGCACCCGGCCGGCACCCCGCCCCGGCGTCAGTAGGGACAGGCCCCCGTGCCTGTCCAGGCCGTGCCTGTCCGGATGAAGGACAACCACAGGGGGTTGTCCCTGCATTGTCGTTATCGGACATCGAAAGGTATGCCCGGAAAAATCTCAAATACGGGAGCAGCATGACGCCAGGGGCTTCAAGCTGCTGTGGGCGCAGTTGAAAGACGGCCCCGAACCGACTGCGGTGGTCATGGACCAGGCCTGCGATACCGACGCCACACAGCCGGCACACCGGGGCATTGAAGCCGTGATTCCCGCCAGGGCGAACCGCACCGAGCGGCTTCCCCATGACCGGGAGAAGTACCAGCTGGGTCAGAAGGTGGAGCGGTTCTTCAACCAACCCAAACATTTTCGCTAACCGCCCGGCCCAGTCCAGGCATCTTGCAGATGGTCATGGACAATATCCACGATATCGCGTTCGTCATCCGCGGACAAACCAAGGAAGGGGCGGGCGGGGATGTCGGAACCCGGATGCTCCACCTTTTTCACCGGATGTTTGCCGCCGGGCCAGGCCAGGGCCTTCTTGCTGCGTGGTCGGATGGTATGCGCCCGGGTTTTGCCGCCGAACTGGTGAATCGCAGCGTACACCCGGTCGGAGCCGAACAGCAGCGTATTGCCGCTTACCTGCCAGCGCAGAGTGCCGCTCAAGTGGCCATCCAGCATCAGAATCTTGTTCGCGTTGCGTTTCTTGGCGCTCTTGTATTGTGGGGAAAGGGCTTGCCACAAACTACCGTCCGGCGCGGTTTGTTGGGTAAAGCGCTGTCGGGTGGAATCCAGCAAGTGCTCGCCGATGTCCTTGAGCACTGGCGACAGATTCTTGCCTGATTGCAGCAATCGGTTGAGTGCATGGCGCACTTGCTGATCGTCCAGCTCGACCCGGAACTTAACCCCGCTCATCGGGCCGCATCCGGTGTATCCCAGTGCACCATCTGCCCCTCAAAGGGCAGGCCGTAAGTATCCCGGAACCAGTTCTGCATGTCTGTAAAATCCACAAAGCCATCGCCTTGGGCGATCACCCGAGTCAACGCCGCCTCTGGCGGCGAATCCAGCGGGGTCAATCTTTCCCCGGACACTGGCTTAAGCCAAAGTACAAGTCCGGAATCATCAATACGTATCGGTCCCGCATCAGTACAAACCGCCTCGCCCAGCTTGCGGCACAATCTTGTACGCATACCCGTATACAGATACAGTCGGTCACCGACTTTGAACGGGCGCTTACGCCAGGGTCGTATAGTGGAGCGTTTGGAACCGTCCGCCACCAGCGGGGCAAATCTTTTCTGGAAGTTAAGTGCGGGCATTGTTTCTTTTCATCGATAGGATGGCCGGCCAATCAGCGGGGCGGATAGATTATGCGGGGGCGGAAAGGCACTAATCGCAAAGTCCAGCGCCGAGCTTATGTGCAATTCTTCATTGGGTTTTCTGCCGTATTTTCGCGTTATAAGCGTTGCGGCCCGTTCCTCGCGCTTGTAGTGCATCGGGCACAGGCCGCGGGAAAAAGCCTGTTTCCGGCAGCCCGTAGCGAAACACGGCGGGTTGCGGCGAAGCCAATCCTGCTGGTAGTGTTTCTTGCACAGTCCGCGGCTTTTGTTCGGGAGCGAACATCCGGCAACGGAACAGTGCGGGCTTTTTTTGGCTTTGGCTTTGGGCTGGCGGGGTTTTTTGCGCCAGGCACGCAGGTAGTGCATGGAACACAGTCCGGCGCTCCTGGCTGCTTTATTACAGCCGATGGTTTTGCAGATGTCAGACATCTGTCACCGCCGTTTGCGCCTAGCCGCAAATGAGCGCTTCCCGTGTTTCCAATTGCGCGGATGATCGTTCCTGGACGGCCGACCGCTGCTGGGGACACCCCGGTGGGTCGGATTTTCAGCCGGGAAGCCATTCGCCCAGGGCGAATCCGGGTTGTCCTGTTCGGCGGCTAATGCGCCCAGCACCAGGGGCAACACTTGCTTAGGCTTCATGGCCGGCCTGCATATTATAGGATGGCCCGCCAATCAGCGGGGCAGATATATTATGTGGGAGCGGAAAGGTACTAATCGCAAAGTCCAACCGAACACTTTCGGGTGTGACTGCGTGCGGCGAGCTTTTGACTAAGCCGGCGGCTCTCTTCGGGGCGGGCTGGTCGGCCAGGGGGCCGGCGGCTCTGCCCATTCCATTTTGTTGTCTCCAGTAGAGTTGGTAATGTTTGTTGCACAGTCCGCGCGCTTTGATCTTGCCGCTGCAGCCGTCAATGGAACACAGTCCATTGCGGCCGCCGGCTGTTTTGCAATTCAGCACAAGTGGTTAAAAACCAGCGGCCTTCGCTGCCAAATCCTGTGCATGGCTGCACAGATTGCGCAATTTTTCCGTAGTCGCTTTCCCATGTTTCCGAAGCCTTATCTCTTCATCCAGGGCTATGCAGCTCCTGTACAAAGACTCAAGATTCTCCCGCTCCGGCAAGGTTACAAAGGCATTCTTTCGCTCTTCTGAAAGCTGGCTCATATTCTCCGGGTTAGACCTGCGCAGAACCTGAAGAATATAATCCACGGCGTGCTCCATCATGTGAAGCGACTGCTTCCAGTTGCCTTGGCGGGCGAAGTGGTAAGCTTTCTCCAGTTCAGGCGTCACTTTATTTTTCAATAAGTCATGGAAGTCGGCCTTCAGCTCCTGCTCCAGGCGATTAAAAATCTCTCCTTGTGTGGGCGCTCTGTTTGCATTATCTCCAGGGGTCATGTCCGGCCCGCTGTAATGGCCCTGTGCTCGCTGGTCGCGCTCCTCAGGCGTAAGCTCTTCAGTGGCTGCAGGCTCCGACCACTTAACAAGATCCGCTTCATAGATTTGTCGCAGCTGTGTCATGGCGATAACCGCGGTGGCCACGGTTTCAAAGTCGGCGTAGGCCTGCTCGGCTTGTGCCAGGGCTTCCCCGGTCAGCGTTGCTCTGGCCTCCTTTACCTTCGCGGCTTCGGTGTCCCAGCGCGGGGCAAAGCTCTTGCGTAGTGCGGATAGCTCCTCATAGGTTGTGTCTTTTGTGATTCTCATGGTTCTCTCTGCAATGTCGGTTGAATTAAAAAAAGTATGAAACGGCCAGGACGATGCCAATAATGACCAGCGCGATCGGCCCAAGGCCGAAGACCAGCATTAAGCATCCGTGGATGAATTTCTCCGGGATAATTTTTTTCATGGTTTGTATTGCTCTGTTTTAGTGTTCGGGGCATCTTCCGGGCGCGTTACAGCCTCGGTTAAACGGTCTTTAAGCCAGGCCGGAAAATCCACAGCAATCCAGCCCGGTGGACCCTTGGCTGAATGGGGGTTCGGAGAGTGCTCGGGGACCAGGGCGCCGAGCACCGCGGGCCAGATCTTTTCAGGCTTCATGTGTTCCCTCTACGCCACGGCTTTCGCGCTGTGCGGTACGCTTTCGCAGCGCTCTATACGCATCTCTCAGATGCACTATAGCATCGGCATTCTCGGTGCAGGTAAACTTGCCGTTGCTGGCATTTTGATAAAACCACAGGCGCTCAATCAGCGCATCGATGACCGTCTCCATAAAGGCGCCATTCGGCTCCTTGCGTTCATCTCCGCGCCCCAGCGGGCCGTTTTGCCAGCTGATACACAGGCCAGTAGCGCTGGCCACCCCGCCAGCCGGATTGCCGTTGGCGTCTAGCCAGTTTTCATATGTAAGTGTCTGACTTTCAGGTGTAGTTAGCTTGGTCATAGTTTTTATGCGGGGCTTGCCCCGGGTTGGGTTGTTGTTGATACTTGGGCGTGGGCCATTGCAGATTGTCCGACACGATCATGCGCTCCGTAGTCGATCGCTTGTGTTGCAGCGAATAGCGTGCAGGGTTGGCGTACTGCCGTCGATTGCGATACCACTGCCGCACCTCGGGTGTGTCGTCATAAGTCAACAGCCACCGACGCTTCAGCTTTTGCAGCTCCGCCGCCAGTAGCCGGTGATCCGCCCGGTCGAATTGCTGTCGATACAATCGCCGGCCCTGGCTCACGTAAGGCGGGTCAACAAAAAATAACGCCGGCGCAGTTTGTGGAATATTGAAAGTGTGCTGGACGATAAAATCGCTCGCGTCCCCACAGTACAGATGTATCTGATCGCGGTATTGCGCTACCCGCTCAATGCGGCGGATTAACTCGCCGCGGTTAAAGCGGCAGTCCAGAGCATAGTTGCCATCTTGCGCCATCCCACCGATGACGCCGGCGTCCAAAATGCCAGAACGATTGGTGCGGTTGAGGAACAGCACGGCAAAGCCCATATCAACAAGCCCCTGATTATGTGAGCTAAGATATATCGCACGCTGACGATGCCATTCGTCCAACGTGACCGGAGTGTTCAAAATGCGCCGAACAAGCTGTGCCGTGTGGTGCAGCACACAAAACCAAAATGCCCAGATGGCCCGGTCGTAATCATTAATATGGATGTGACGCACGTGGCCGGCGTACAGCAGCCGCAAGGCCAGACCAGCGCCGCCACAAAACGGCTCGGCGTAATGGCCGTCCTTAAGATTGTTCTCCTTAAGGATATTGACCAATAGCGGATACTGTGACGCCTTGCCGCCGGGATAACGCAAAGGTGAAGGGGAGCGAGCAGTCATACAATGACCCTGCACTGTGCGCTGGGCTTGTCTTTGGTTTTACACATGGATATACTTGCGTGGCCTTTTGGCTGCCCCACTAGTGGGTATCGTGACAGGGTAGAACCTGCACGTGGATTGAAATCGATCCAAACAAATCCCAATGGGACGGACCTCTGTCTGACATGTCTGCCTCTCTTGTAGAGGAGAAAGCCGCCTTCGGGCGGCTTTTTTTGTGGTCACGCTCCCCGTCATTGTCCGTTCTCCTCGCTGGCTGCAATCAGCATCCCCTGTCGGTTTTTATTGATCTGTTTGGTGGTTCTCATAGGGATCAGGGTCCAGGCTTCCAGTTGACCGCGCCAGGCATTGGCTACGAAGAATAAAGGACGTTCCCCCTTGTCGGTTTTAACGAGTTTGAGCATTCGCACCCGCAGTGCAATTTCCCCGGTTGATTTACTGCGATAGAAGCCGAGCCAGGCTTCCTGAGGATATTCCAGCAGTTCGGGCAAAAGTGGCAGGTAGGGGCTGCGGCCGGGGTCTTTGGCGATATGCTCGCCCAGCACCTTGGCGTTGACATTGATCGGATAAGTGAACCCATTATTGCCGGTGAGGGTGAACACTTTCTCTTCCCCGCCGAGGATGCGGGTCAGTTCGGTCACGGTGGCCTTTGAACCGGTAAGGTACTCACCCGGCGGTGTAGACGTAGACAGCACTGGAAGGTTTTCGGGTCGGTTGTAGGTAGCCGGTGCGCCGGGTGTGAGCAGGGTCCAGTTGCCGCCGGGCCCATAGTTACGCATGGCCTGCTGCGCCAGTGGCCGTCCCCAGGCGGCCTCACCGACGTTATAGTTCCATCCCGGGTCAATGCCTTGTGGCACCCGTACGCTCTGATTGCCGAATTTTGCGGTGCGCATTTTAATATCCGGTGTCTTGCCGACCGAAAGACTTTTGCTTTTTAGGGAGCGTTCGGATTCTGCCATGACGCTACACTGACATCCCCACCCATTCGGTGGGTAGTGCGTATCCCAGAAGGGATCATCATGCGGCAGCACCAGATTATGCCAGGCCAGGTGCTGTTGTCTGGGGTTGACCACGGCATCGCTGTGTACGTAGCGCCAATACGGCCGTGATTTGATGAGTTCCGGGTCGGTGAGTTGTTGATAGCGTCCGGCCTGATAGGCAGTGCGCAGGTTGGTTTTATAGATAACCCGGGTGCGCCAGTTGCGCCCGCCCTTGTATGCCCAGCCGCGCCGGGCAATGATGTCGTCGAAGTCCTTGCGGAACTGTTGCAGGGTAGTGCCCTGGGTAACCGCCTTGTCCACGGCGGCGGAATATTTCACTTGAAACAAATACCAATCAACCTGCAACCCGGCTCCCTGCTCATCTTCGACTCCCGCACCACCCACCACATCACCAAGATCACCACCGGCTCACGCCTCGCACTGGTAGCCTGGTACTGGAAAAAACCCGCCTTACCCAACATAAAACCATAACCAACCCGCCAAAAATCAAACACCCGTTTGACTATGTCAATACCTCTGCACACTAATGATTCGCAGTTTTCCCGCCCAAAGATTCGCACGCCTTTAGTAATATCAATGCGCTATGGTTCTGTTGCAGGCGATGGCGTATTACCCTCTCAAAAATTGCCGCCCGGCATCGAATCCGCTCACAAGCAAACCCGGCCTGGCATACCCCTGCCAAAACGTCTGGTATGACAAAAAAAGATTCGCCCGATTGGATGGATCATCCAGGCTCAAGGCATCACTGTCTTGCAACACGGGCGCCTCCAGCGCCGAATCAGCCAGCACTTCGGTCAGCCGCCGAAAGACCTCAGGATTATTATTGGTTTCATTCAGGGCGGGCGGGCCAATATCGGGCCATTGTTTTGCTGGCAGCCGGTACAGTGTGCGCTTAACGTATTCAACTTCGGGCCTTTGATTTTCTTTATAGTTACGCACACCTGAAATGTAAATCGACCTGCAGCCGGATTGTAACGGATCACTGCCATGGCATTCGCCCTTTCCTGGTAGCCGATCAAGATTCTATCCTTAAGCAATTTCAAATGCCGGCCACCCGCACCAAAGTGCTCGGTATCCACGCCAATCACTATGCGCGGATGTTTATGGAAACGGGGTGCAGCGGCATCGGTTAATGCAGCAACCCAAAGGAATTAACACAGACTTTACCCGGTTCGCATCGCCGTTAATTGACCAGCCCGGGGATGGCTCTAATCGGGAGACAGCCCGGCTGAAGAGGTATGAAATCTGCTAGCGAGCCGCCCCGTCGCCGACCGTCAGAAACCGTTGATCGAACAATGAACGCCCGGTTAATGGGGTTTTTCCTGGTTGATTGTTGCCGGCCGCCAGGGAGTTTTGTATGAAGTCCGGTTGCGTATTGTTATCGCGGGCGGGGGCAATTGCCGGGTTTGACCATAAATCCCCGGCCAGGGCGATGTGGTGGAAAATCATCAAACCGGCAAGGCCGATTAAACCAGTCAACCATAATGCGCGATTGTCGCCGGAGCGCCCGCCAGTTTCCTGATAGCCAGTTTCCCGATAGATTTTGTGATGGTCCTGTCCTGCCGGTATTTTATATTCCAGGGCCGCTTTCCTCCAGCCGGTCCCAGACTGCGCTACCTTTGGATTCTTTGCGCAGCAGTTTCAGCCAGATTTCATGCTGCTCCAGTTCTTCGGCACTGGCTTTGGTGGCGATTAGCTTTTGCGCATCAACAGGATCAATCTTTACCGCTTTTTCCTGGCCAGACTGTCGGGCCATATCTTCTGATTCTCCCAGCAGCGTCATTTGACCCCCGGTCATTTGCAGATAAACATCCGCCAGAATTTCCGCATCCTGCAACGCACCATGCAGGGTTCGCCGGGTATTATCTACCCCGTATCGTCGGCACAACGCATCCAGACTGTTTTTCTGCCCCGGATGTTTATGACGCGCCATTGCCAGAGTATCGAGCACCGCACAATGTTCATCGATGACGCGGTCACCGTGACCAGCAATTTTAAATTCGTGATTCAGGAAACCCACGTCAAACGGGGCATTGTGGATTATCAGTTCGGCGCCATTCAGAAAATCCAGCAGTTCCTTCGCTATCCCGTTGAACACCGGCTTGTCCTGAAGAAATTCCGTACTGATGCCATGCACTTCGAAGGCGGCTGCATCAATTTCCCGCTCGGGGTTGATGTATTGATGGAAAGTATTGTCGGTCATCCGCCGATTAATCATTTCAATGGCGCCGATTTCGATGATCCTGTGGCCCTGTTCCGGCTCCAGGCCAGTGGTTTCGGTGTCGAGAATTATTTGACGCATGCGGCTGATTGCTCCACTGCACAACTGGCGCCCCGATTGGCAAGCTGGTCGGCGCGTTCATTGCCGGGATTGCCGGCATGGCCCTTGACCCAGTGCCATCTGATTTGATGCTGCGCCGACAGTTGCTCCAGAGCTTCCCAAAGATCTCTGTTTTTCACCGGCTTCCGGTTCGCTGTTTTCCAGTTGTTTGACTTCCACTTTTTCATCCATTCCTGAATGCCATTTTTCACATAGGTGGAATCCGTATAGACGTCCACCCTGCAACCCCGGTTCAGCGCCCGCAATGCCTCAATGGCGGCGGTTAATTCCATCCTGTTGTTGGTGGTCTGATTTTCTCCGCCAAACAGTTCCTTTTCATGCCCTGCAAATATTATCAGCGCACCCCAGCCGCCCGCACCCGGGTTGCCCCTGCACGCGCCATCGGTATATATGGCTACTGCATTGCCCATTTATGTTTCCCGCCTGTTTTTGTGGCTGTTTTTAGCGAACGCTAATTTTTCGGCACCAGCTTCAGCCGGATTTTAGCTGCCCGCTGGGATGCGGGCTGCGCTATTCCGGGTATGAGATTACGCCAGGTCTGGGTTGTTTTGGGTAATAATCTGACTGCCATTTCGCGTTTTCGTCCGACAATAATATAAACACCGCCTAATCCAGGCCACCACCGATCACCCGCTTTTTCGATGAATGCCATTTTTTTTCGCCATTTTTCCGCTTGAATCGGCGGTAGGTAAGAGATCATTTCCGCACCTGCCAGATCAAAACCAAGCAGCGCCAGCCAATCCTGCACCCGGCCAACGGAATAGTAACGACCGCTCCACGGCATTTGCCCACAGTGATTTTTAAATACCCTGATGCCACCGTAAAAGCTGAATAAATTGAAACCGACAATCACCATACAGCCTTCGGCAACCAGAGTCTGATTAGCCTGACGTAAAACTTCGTGTGGATTGGCGCAAAAATCCAGGGTATGCGGCATCACGATTAAATCGTGGGCTTTTTCAGGAAAAGGCAGTGCGCTGGCAGATGAAACAGCATGATGACAGTCCTTAATCGGGCTGTCAGGCTGACGACTGGTGCCGGGCCGGGTTGTGTCGTCAAGCGAATCCGCCATGGGTCGGGACGGGTATCGGGTATCAACGATGTATTGTGAAGACACCTCGATAGCTTCAAGATAATTGATCCAGGGAAATCCGATCTGCAAACTTCGTGCATAATATTCCGAGGGTATCAACTGCGCACACCGCTGCTTTTCCATTTTGGTCAGGCATTGCCCCAGGGATGTTTTAAACCATTCGCTCATGGACGTTATTTTAATCGAATTCTTCGGGACCCGGTGAATATCCTCCGCCTGAATTCGGTTGCTCCCCTAAATCAATACCAGGCAAACTACTTTTCCCGGATGCACCGCTGCCCAGCGACAGAAATTGTATTGTGTGCGGATCTCGACTAAAAAAAACCGCAAGCATTCCTTCACCGCCAATTTGCTTATGCTGGCCTTTAATTGTCAGGGCGGCAGTGGATTTTTACCGTTACAATGCCATCATCCAAATTTTTTGATTACCCCGGTTGTAACGATGCCCCATTCAGCCAGCGTAGAACTCGCCAGGGACTTGATCCGCCTTGCATCGGTTACCCCGGATGATGGCGGCTGCCAGGCATTACTATCTCAGCGACTCACCCGGGCCGGTTTTAGCTGCGAACCGATGAATTTTCATGACGTCAGCAATCTTTGGGCAACCCGGGGGCTGGAAAGTAACAGGACGATAAAGCCATTGCTGGTATTTGCCGGCCATACCGACGTGGTCCCCACCGGCCCGCTGGCGCAATGGTCCATACCGCCATTCGACGGCGAAATAACCGGCGGTATGCTGCATGGGCGCGGCGCAGCGGATATGAAAGGCAGCATCGCCTGTTTCGTTACCGCCTGCGAGCGCTTCATCGCAAGTCACAACAATCATGCGGGTGCTATCGGGTTGTTGATAACCGGCGATGAGGAAGGGATTGCCCGGTGGGGGACGGCTGCGGTTATGGATGCACTGAATGCGCGTAAACTTTCAATTGATATGTGCATTGTCGGGGAGCCGACCAGCACGGAGCGGCTCGGCGATACGATAAAAGTGGGGCGTCGAGGCTCGCTCAATGGCAAATTGACCATACGCGGCAAGCAGGGGCATATCGCCTACCCGCATCTGGCGATAAATCCGCTGCATAGCGCACTGCCCGCACTCAACGAACTCACGACCAGACAATGGGATCAGGGCAACCAGAACTTTCCGCCAACCAGCTTTCAGTTATCCAATATCAAGGGGGGAACCGGCGCGGCGAATGTCATACCCGGCGAAATACAGATCGACTTTAATTTGCGCTACTCAACCGAAACCACGGACCGAAAGTTGACAGAAGAAATAGAAAATATTTTGCAAAAATACGGGCTGGATTTTACCATCCAGTGGGGCAGGCCCGGTTATCCTTTTGCAACCAGGAAAGGTGCACTAATCAATGCGGTTTCAGAAAGTATCATCGAAATTACCGGCCAGCCACCCATATTATCCACTAGCGGCGGCACATCGGATGGTCGGTTTATTGCGCCCACCGGCGCTCAGGTGGTGGAGTTCGGACCCGTCAACGCCACCATTCATCAAATCGACGAACAGGTGTCCACGGCGGACCTAGAGCTATTATCCGCATGTTATGAAAAAGTGCTGGTAAAGCTTTTGTGCGGATAATGTACACCCGGTAATTTGGGTGTCCATGGGAAAGCGGTTGATTGGGCGCCAGGCGTCGCATGTGCAATTCGCTGTGGTGATCATTTTGGCAGCTTCTTGGGGTCGGACATCTCTGGAAAACGGGTTGCAGAGGCATCCCCGTGAAACAGGCCTATACCTGAAATATCAATAGCTTAACCAATCGTTAACCATGTCGCATCGTGTAATTATAGTCGGCGCAGGCATTATTGGCGCTGCAATCGCCCACTACCTGTCCAGGGGCGGCGCGGAAGTCACCGTGATTGAGCAGCACCGTCCGGCCTGCGGCGCAACTGGCAAATCGTTTGGCTGGATAAATGCCAATTTCCCGCAGCAGGCCGACTACTTCCGACTCCGGCAAAGCAGTATGGCCGAATACCATCGGTTGGCGGCGGAGCTGGACAAGTGCATCGGCCTGAAATGGGGCGGCAGCCTGTGGTGGGAATACGCCGACCACGAGTTTGATCGGCATGTATCCAGGCTGGAAAACTACGGCTATCCCATTGAACAAATTTCGCCGCATGAATTTCATCAACTGGAACCGCAAATTCTGAACGCACCGACTCGCAGCGCCAGGTTTCCAATTGAGGGCGCTGTTGACCCCGTCGCCTGCACCACGGCAATGATCGACGCCGCAAAAACCAATGGGGCGACCCTGCTGACAGGTTGTGAAACAACCGGCTTGATTGTGCATAACAATCGATGCGTTGGGGTTAAAACCGCTTTCGGGGATTTTTACACAGATACCGTCGTGGCAGCCGTCGGCGCATCCGCCCAAACCTTTCTGGGGAATTGCGGCATCACGCTGCCCATGAATAATTCAGCGGGATTAATCGTCCATACCCGACCGGTGGATTCGATTCTCAGCCATCTGATGATTACCCCGGGAATTCATTTTCGCCAGCACCTTAACGGCGCAATCGTGATCGGGGAAGATTTTGGCGGCCGCACGGTTGCGGGCGGCCCGCCAGGCTTTGCCAGTGAATTGATAAAGTGCGCGGGTGAATATTTGCCCAACGCCCCGGAACTTGAAATTGCGGAAATTACCGCGGGTGCCCGACCCGTCCCATCAGATGGCTATCCAGTACTCGGCGCACCTGCTGATGTTGACGGCCTGTACATCGCTGCAATGCACAGCGGTGTCACATTGGCGCCCATTATTGGCAAAATAGCGGCACAGGAAATTCTGTCCGGCCAGCCAGACAAACGACTCGAATCATTCCGTTTATCACGATTTTCCTGACGACTGGTGTGCAGGTGGCACTCTTTTCATTTTTCCGCCACTGGCACAGCCTCCAACTATAAGCGATTCGCAAGGTCTTGATGCGATTATGTCTTTGAAATCATCGTTGATGCTTTAACCTCTTCAAGGCCATCAATTATGATGATATGGATCATCTGCACCCGCAACTCGAAGCAATACAGGTCATCGATATTAAGGTTCACCGCCCAACAAATCCTTCTTTGCCTGATTCAGGTGCTGAATCATGAATCCCACCGCGCCGTCCATATCTCTTTTGATAATTGCCTGTAGTAATTCCCGGTGCTGATCGTTGTAACAGGCGATTTTTACCGGGGATAAAATATTGTGCTTGCGGTGACTCCATTGCGTGTGGCTGCGAATGTCATTGATGCGTTGATACATCCAGATCAACAGCGGATTCTGGGAACAATGCGCCAGGGTCAGGTGAAACGCCTCATCAGCCGATGAAAAACTGTTCGGGTCCTGGGTCGCATTGATTACGTTATCCAGCGCTTCTTCCAGTTTGCGCAAGCCTCGATTATTGGCATTGGATACCACCAGTTTGACAATATGTGGTTCGATTGCGAGCCGGGTTTCGATTAACTCCAACGGACTGGTTTCTTCTGCGATATTCTCCTGACCGAATCTGGTGTGGTGATTGTCGTAGTTTATGAATGTCCCGCTGCCAAATTTTTTTCGAACCAGGTTTGCGCGCTCCAATTGATCCAGCGCCGCGCGAACGGTGCCTCGGGCGACTAAAAACTGTGCAGCCAGGTCCCGTTCGGAAGGCAGGCGCTCGTTAAACACGTAATCGCCATTAATGATTGCTGCGCGGATACGATTGAATATTCCCGCTGCGCCAGTGGTGACTCGAATGTAATCTTCCATACTGCATTGATATTGCGGCGTTTAAATATTCGACCCCCAGGCAGCCCTATTGGTATATTAATGGTCTATATAATTATCCTGGCAACCGCGAATCTGGTATTGCATACCCTTGTCAGATAGTGGTTAAATAGCCTTTGATTACAAGAATATCACGAATGGTATATTTATGCTTTAAAAAAATATACCAGATACATACCATAATTTTGACAATAATCAAACAAGAGACAACCGCGCAACAGTGGCATTCCCGCAACACAGTGAATACTTGATTATTGGCGCCGGTATCCATGGATTAAGCACGGCCTACCATCTGGCGTTGGAACTAAAAGCGCGCGGCAAAGGCGGTGGTAGTAATATATTGGTGGTGGATAAAACCGCTATTGGTGCAGGCGCTTCCGGCATTGCCTGCGGCGTGGTGCGCAACAACTATTTCCAGCCTGCGATGCGCGAGCTAATGGCGCAGTGCGTGGAAGTCTGGGAAAGCGACGCCGCAGCCTATAGCTACCATCCGGTAGGCTATGTGCAGATCAGCCCGGATTCCATGTTTGCAGATGTGGCCGCAATCGCCGAGCAGCAAAGACAGATTGGATACGAATCGGTATTCATTGAGGGAGAGCAGGCCTCCATGGATTATATGAAAGGACTTTTCCATGACTGGCAGGCACAGGGCATCACCTCCGTTCTGCATGAAAAAAAGGGCGGCTTCGCCAACAATACCAAATCGCTTGACGGGCTGGCGGGAAAAGCCCAGGCGCAAGGCGTGCGCATCCTCACCGGGATAACAGTAACTGGTTTCATCAGCGATGATGCCAGTAGCGCAGTCAAAGCGGTGGTGACGGATAAAGGTAATATTGGCTGCGATCAGTTGGTGACTGCACCCGGGCCCTGGGCTAAAACTATTTGGGATATGCTTAAACTACCCAAAACCGTGGAGATTAATTGCGCTGGTGAAATCCACCGGGATATTCCCATGTGGGTCTACTGGTCGTTGCAGGAAGGTACGCTGGGGGTGGATCCGCAAATGCAGAAAACCAATGATGGCAGGCTGCCGCCAGTGATCCACGTGGATTCCAATGCGCCGTTGTATTGCGATGTTGACGGTTCGCTGCTGACGGATGAAATGTGGGGTATTTACTATAAACCGGATTTTCACTTTAATGGCATACAGGGCGGGGCGGCGCCCTTTCGGGTGGAGACGGAGCCTGACCAGGTTGCTGTGGACCCCTATGGTGTGGATTCTCCGGAATTCGTTGTCGGGCCACAATTCGCCCGCATGTGGACTTCAGCGCTGGCGCATTGTCAGAAGCGTTTTGCCGGTCAAACCGCGAAATATAATAACCAGCCTTCCGGCGGGATTGGCGCGTTTACCCCGGACAGCTTTCCGGTATTCGACACCTTTCGGGAAAACTGCTACTTCATCGCCGATTCCAATCATGGCTACAAAATGCTTGGTGTTGGAAAACTGGTGGCGGCGGAACTGGTCGGTTCAAACAGCCTGTTATTGGAACCATTCCGTTTTTCGCGCTATATTGAAGGCAGGCTGCATCCAGTGTCAAACAGCCCTTTTCCCTGGAGTTGAAGATGTGGTTAATGGGCAGGCAATGATGACAGCGACTCTGCAACTTAAAACAAACAAACGAATAACACCACCAAACAACTATCTGTCTATCGGAGAATAAACATGGCTAACCAGAAAACCGCAATAAACCAGAAACGCTCGACCGGCAAGATACAGACTTCCACCGATCTGGAGCGCTGCGTGAGTGCGCCGGGACGGGCCCAGCTCGTCAAGCAGGTTCGCGCAAAAATCAAGGAAACCGGCGTGACCTATATTTACTTTCAATTCGTTTCCGTAACCGGTCGAATCGTCGGCAAAGGCATCCCCGCCGATCATTGGGAACGAGTCGCAGAAAGAGGCTTCCAGCTCGTATACGGCTCCACCGCAAACCTGTTTATCGACCGCCATGGCGACTACATCGGCTACGGCCCGGAAGCATCCGAACTGGTCGGCATTCCAGACCCTGAAACCTTCTGCCAATTGCCCTGGGACAAACGAATCGCCCGGGTGTTTTGCACCTGTTACCGCAACCGCGAAGAGCGGATTGATGCCGGCGCACATCTGACTTCAGATTGTCGCGGCAACCTGAAACTCATGCGCGACGAGTTTGAAAAAAACCACAAAATGCACATGCGTGCGGGCACCGAGCCGGAAATGATGTGGCTGAAACTGGATGAGAATAAAAAATTACAGGGCGGCGTAACCAAACCAAACTGTTATCACATCGATCAATTCGAAGAACTTCGCCCGGCATTTATGCAGGTCATCGAATACGGCGCAAAGATGGGGTTCGACATGATTCAGGGCGACCATGAAGACGCGCCCGGACAACTGGAATTAAACTGGATGTTCGATGATGTATTACGCAATGCCGACCGACTGACCACCTATCGTCAAATCTGTGCCCAGGTTGCGCGGGAAAAAGGGCTGCATGCCTGCTTCATGTCCAAGCCATTCATGAATGTTTCTGCATCAGGCTGTCACCATAACGTTTCATTGTGGTCCGGGGGTAAAGACATGGTCAACCCGCTGCATCAAAAATCCATCCCGGGCATGGACGATGTATTTTCCTATCGCCAGGGTGGGGAAAACTATTTCATGCCCGATCCAAAAATCGACAAGGCAAAACCGGGGCCAGTGGGTCTTAAATCCATCGGCGGCGTTATTGAACACCTGGGTGCATTGACCGCTATCGGCTCATCGACGGTGAACTCGTATCGAAGGCTTTGGGATACCGGTTTTTGGGCGCCGGTTTTCGCTGACTGGGGATTTCAAAATCGCACCTGTGCGCTGCGCGTTTCAGCACCAGGCCGATTTGAATATCGCTCGGTGGATTCTATGGTAAACCCGTACTTGATGGGCAGCGCGCTGCTCAAGGCATTCGATGATGGCATAAGCCGCAATCTTGACCCGGGTGAACCGGAAGAAAGGAACATCTATACCGCAATGGAATCCGGCAAACAGGTCAAAAAACTGCCGATGACGCTGGGTGATGCGTTACAGGCACTAGCAAAAGATGATGTAATCCGTTCGGCACTGCCCGGGGAAATGTACAAGGTTTATCACCATTACAAAAATGATGAGTGGGAGCGGTTTAATCATTCCGTATCCGATTGGGATCTGGAAAATTATCTTGATTGTTTGCCATAACAGTAGCCGGGCGAATCCCTGGCAAGGCGTTCGTTTCGGAAATCTCGCAGCGCACCCGGGCCGGGATTTTTCGCAATTATCATTAACCGCTGAATGTAAACTTTAATTATGAGGACAACAGTATGTGCGGTATCGCAGGACTGATCCATCGTGGTAAGAGCTCGGATATTGGAACGGAAATGACTGCTATGCTGCAATCGTTGAAGCATCGCGGCCCGGATTCTACCGGTTTTGCACTTTACGGCATTCCGACCCGGCACCAGTACATTATGCGCTTCAAGGTGGCGGAGCAGGAAGACATGAAACGTGGTTATGACATACATAAACAAGTAACAGCGCGCCAGAAAGAAGTGGATGAACGGTTCCAAAGCCTGGGCGCAACCATAAAATCACGCCGTCCGGCTACCGAATATGCACATCGCTATACGTTTTTATTTGATGAAGACATAGGCCGGCTGGCGGATTATGTCGAAGACATTGACGGGGTGGAAATCCTTTCTATCGGTGCCGGACTTGAATTGATAAAAGATCTGGGCGATGCCGCAGTGGTATCCGGGCAGTATGGACTTGCCGGATTCCAGGGCACCCATGGCATCGGCCACACGCGCATGGCCACCGAGTCCGACGTGGATATTCGTTCCGCTCATCCGTATTGGGCCTACCCATTCAATGATGTTGCGGTTGTACATAATGGACAGCTTACAAATTACTGGACTTTCCGGCGCGAAATGGAACGCCGTGGACATCGATTTATGTCCAACTGCGATTCCGAATTGATCGCAGTGTATATCGCCGACCGCATCAGTGCAGGTGCTGATCTCGAACAGGCCATGCGCCAGTCCGTGGAAGAGCTTGATGGCGTATTCACCTATCTGGTGGCGACCAGCGATAAACTGGGCATGGCCAAAGACGTGATGGCGGCCAAGCCCATGGTTTTGTATGAATCGGAAGACTTCGTTGGCCTAGCTTCTGAAGAGGTGGCCATTCGCAGCATTTTCCCCAATGAAATTGACACCTGGGACCCTTATCACGGCGAGGTAAAAGTATGGCAGGCATAGAGCACAAATCCCACGATATGGGTCTGCATGACGAGCAGCTGACCGGCCGCACCCAGCAGCGTTTCTTTAGCGCGGCCGAGGAAGAGAATTTCACCTATCCCTGGGCCTGGGATGTGGATTTTGACAAATCGGCGGAGTTTGGCGCAGAGAATCTGGAATCAACCGAAATAAATCTGAAAATCCGGAAATTGATGCAAACCGGCCATGGCACCATTACGGTAAGAAACCCGCGCGCCAAACACAGTGTGGGTGTGGGCATCCTGAATCGTTTGCATATCAAATATGAGGGCAGTCTGGGTTATTTCGGCTGCGGCTTGATTGACGGTCCGAACGTACATATCACCGGACGGGTTGGCTGGTCATGCGCGGAAAATATGATGTCCGGCACAGTGGTGATCGACAAGAATGCGGGTTCAACATTCGGTGCAGCGATGCGCGGCGGCGACCTGGTTTGTCGCGGTGATGTGGGTTCACGAACCGGAATTGACCAAAAAGGCGGAACCATCATCGTTGGCGGGCGCACGGGCGCATTCTCTGGTTTCATGATGCAGCGGGGGCGGATGATTATATGCGGCGACGCCGGCAAAAATCTCGGTGATTCCATGTACGACGGCACGATTTTTGTCGGCGGCGAAGTCGAGGGGCTGGGGGTGGATTGCGTTGCCGGAGAACTCAATGCGATGGACCAGAAATGGCTTGAAGCCAAACTGGGCTTATATGGTATTACCCCGGCGTGCGGGATTGAGAATTTAAAAAAATTCGTTTCCGGAAAGCAGTTATGGAACTATGACAACCTAGAACCTGCCGAGAAAAAATTGGTGCTGTAAGCGCGATGCCAATGCGTACCGATTACAAACCAGAGGAAAAACAAATCATGTCAAACACCAGCAGAAATACCAGCCACCTGGGGCAAAGCTTCATATTCCCACCAGAGGTGATAGATGATATTCACATCAAGGCGGAATTGGGACGCTACCGTATGCGGGGGTTCTCAATATTCAAAAAAATCCCCACCTGGGATGATCTTACTTTTATGCCAGGCACGTTGACCCGGTTCGTTATCGAGGGTTATCGGGAAAAATGTCTGACCAAAACCGTTATCGGCCCCAGAGCGAAACGCCCGATGGAGCTGGATATTCCGGTTTACATTACCGGCATGAGTTTTGGCGCATTGTCCTACGAAGCCAAAACCGCGCTGGCCCGGGGCGCGACCATGGCCGGAACGGCCACCTGTTCCGGCGAAGGCGGCATGATTCCGGATGAGCGCCGATACTCGGAAAAATGGATGTATCAGTGTATCCAGTCCCGTTATGGTTTTAATCCTAACCATTTACGCCTCGCCGATTGTGTGGAGTTTTTTATCGGGCAAGGTTGCAAGGTCGGACTGGGCGGTCATCTGATGGGTCAAAAAGTGACCGACCAGGTGGCCGAGATGCGCTCGCTGCCCGCCGGTATTGATCAACGTTCGCCTGCTCGTCATCCTGATTGGCTGGGCCCGGATGATCTGGCGTTGAAAATCAACGAAATTCGCGAAGCCACCAACGGTGAAATTCCAGTCCAGTTAAAACTGGGCGCGGCCCGGGTATATGACGACGTGCGCATGGCAGCCAAAACCGGCCCCGACTCCATCTATATTGACGGCATGGAAGGCGGTACCGGTGCCGGCCCGCACCTCGCGACCGAAGAAACCGGTGTGCCGGGCATTGCGGCGATACGTCAGGCACGGCGTGCAATTGAAGATGTGGGCAAATCCGGCGAGATTTCACTGGTGTATGCCGGCGGTATACGCAATGGCGGTGACCTGGCCAAAGCATTGGCACTGGGCGCGGACGCGGTGGCAATTGGTCATGCGGCCCTGATGGCGCTTAACTGCAACAAAGCCATTCCAGAAGCCGATTTCGAAAATGAAATGGGCGTTGCAGCGGGTCATTGTTATCACTGCCACACCGGTCGTTGTCCGGTGGGCGTCGCCACCCAGGATCCGGTTTTGCGTAAACGGCTAAACCCGGATGAAGCGGCCGAGCGGGTTTATAACTTCCTGCATACGCTGACTATCGAAGCCCAGCTATTGGCCCGCGCCTGCGGTAAAACCAATATCCATTCACTGGAACCCGAGGATCTGGCGGCATTGACCATGGAGGCTTCTGCGTTAGCCCAGGTCCCCCTTGCGGGCACCCAGTATACGGTTGGCCGGCCTGATTTAACCCGATTCTAGGCGACTCCTGGGAGGCTAATGAGATGAGTAAAAACACGAGCAATGCAGCGGTGGATAAATTCATCGCGTCCGATGGCCTGGATTCAGGCCGGGAAAAAGATATTGGTCAGCATATCGGTTATCGTTATGACGTCAATCTGCTGCCGGATACTGATCGTTGCCCACCATTTCTCAAGAAATACATGGAGATAATGGGCTGGCATGATTTAAATTGGCTTGAGGATGTGCACATGGGCTATGAAGAAAACCGGCCCGCAGTATTTGATCGTAATATTAACGGATGGGTGCAAGTGCCCGAAGACTTGGAATTGCCTGACAATCAGCAGGACCGGGATATGATTGCCCGTGAGCTGCTGGTCAGGTTCCAGATGTCGAAATCACATCCCATGGTCGATTTAATGAATGCCTATAAAAAGTTCTAGCGTACAGTTTATTGGTACGTGAACGACCTGGCCCCGGAAGACCTGAAAAAACAGTTTAAGGCAGTACTCGGTGCGTAAAAGCGGGGGACGACCATCTTCAGGAATGCAGCCGGAACTTGAAATTGGCGATCAAGGTGCAAATGGTCAAAACAGACTGTGCAGACATCGCCCGCGAGTTTAAATTTATGGTGCAGAAAACCCAGGACCCCAAAGACAGATATGCAGGCGCGGTAAAACTGTTAGCTGAATATTATTATCAAATTCCAGCCGGGTTTGACGAAGAAATGGTTGCCGTTTTTGCTACAGACAGCCAGCTCGCACATCAGATAGCAGCGTCAGACAGGTGTACATTGCACTTCCATCAGGGCAATCAAATCTATCGCATGAATTGTAAAACCCGGTTTGTGGATGCGGATGAAGAAAAATATCATGCGGCCTACTGGCATAATGCTTTGTTTAATCCAGCCATGCTGGGAATGGTGAGCATGGTTGGTTTTACCCCGGATTGGCATGGATCAGGTTTTGAAACCGAAGCGTACAGTTAAATCATGGCTTAAATCATGGCTACTCGTTTAAGTGTTAATCTGAACAAGATCGCGCTGCTGCGGAATTCCCGGGGCCGGGATTACCCCAACGTGGTTACTTATGCAAAAAAGTTTATCCAGCTCGGGGTTCAGGGAATTACCATTCACCCGCGCCAGGACGAACGCCATATCAGGCGGGCCGATGCCTGTGATCTGGGGGAGTTACTGGAAAATTATCACCACGTTGAATTGAATATCGAAGGATATCCATCCAGTGATTTTCTGGAATTGGTGGAGGAGATTAAGCCGGATCAATGCACTCTGGTTCCCGATGAGGTTGACCAGCTTACCTCGGATCATGGCTGGAATATCGAAAACAAACATCAACTTTTAACACCCAGCCTGGCGCGGTTGACCGCAGCCGGGGTGCGCAGTGCGCTTTTCCTGGATCCTGATTTACGCCAGATCAAGGCGGCCGGAGACATTCGCTGCGACCGTATAGAGTTATATACGGCGCATTTTGCCGCCACAATCGGCGACATTATTTCATCGCAAGTATTTGAAAAATATAAGAAATCAGCAAAATATGCACAATCGACAGGTTTGGGTGTGAATGCGGGGCATGATCTTGATTTAATGAATCTTGGCCGATTTTTGCAGATCGATAATATTCTGGAAGTATCCATCGGTCATGCCTTGACGATTGAGTGTATTGATCATGGTATGGAACGGGTGGTTGCGCAATATCTGGAAATCTGCAATAGATAGTATATGTTCCGTCGCATTTAATGGCTGGCAGGAGCATGGCCAGGGTCGGAGCGACGGGTTTGCGCTAGGCTGGGTCAGCAGACAACCATTTTTTTAATTAAGGAACCTCTGCAAAATATCTGTTGTTAAAGAGATAAGGGGTGAAATGAATGGAACAGATTTACCGGATAATCCCATGAAACAATCAAGCTTTTCAGACCTTGACTATGCTCATAAGAAGCAAGTGACCCGTCGGGAAAGATCTCTTCAGGAAATGGATTCAGTTATTCCCTGTTTGCACTGGTGAATCTGTATTTGTGCCGCAGAGAGATTATAGACGCTACAGGATTAGTGCATCTGATATAAGGAAATACTGATGAAAATAGGCACTGGACGCGTACAGCAACTTGGAAGCCAGGCAGAATAGTCTTAAGAATCCGCCAGGAATTATCGACATCTATTATTTTTGATGTTTTTCAGAGGTTCCTTAATAGCTTCCGGCGGTTCCTCTGCCGATTATCCTGATTTTGTTATGGTTGATGTATTGTTCCGGGTCCACAATCTTTATCACCACCTGATTGACCTTTAACTGATTGGTAATTGTCAAAGTGGTGTGCAGTCCTGCGGCCAGGGTGTCGGCAACCTGATTGATTGCCTTGCCTTTATGCTTTTCGTTGAGTGCGACGACAAGATAAGGGCCACGGTTGTCATAGGTTTCAATTTCGTATTTATCGATCTGTTTTGCGGCCAGGAGCCGCTTCATATGCTTGTGAATCACCGGTTCCAGCACTTTGACGTCGCTGAGATATTCGAATACAAACTTCTTGCCGGTGATTTTGACAATCTTCGCCATTTCGGTATCCGCAATATCCAGTGCAAAACCGGACCACGGGCGGCCTTTAACCGAAATATTCGCTCGGGCTCTCTTTTTCGATTTGGTAAAGCCGGTGTCAGAGATATATTCTGACCTGAAAAACGCAGTGTACGGGATGATCAAACTGGCAACCGTGACTGCGACCTGTTTCTCGGCCATCAAGTCCGCCACCTCATCCTGGAGCGTTTGATACACCCAGATATAGGTTGCCAGAAACAGCAGTACGGCGGTTACAATTATTCTGTAGGGGCTGAAAAATTTCTTCAATAATTGCGGCCAGGTAGATCCTAGATCGGTGAAATGTGACCAACTGGTTTTCAACCGGATGATTTGATCCTCTCTGTCAGCGGCGGTGATATAGAGCATTGTGAGCGCAGCCAGTGCGATGAGGATAACCGGAATGAGTGATATGAATGCGTCCATTGCTTAATCCAGCCCGAGCAGTTTTCGCCGCTCCCGGGCCCAGCGGGTAACCAGATGATCCACGGCCAAAGCCATAAACGAAATACACAGTCCCAGGGTAACACCCTTACCGATATTGGTTTCAGACAATGCCTTGAATATTTGCTGGCCCAAATCGATGGTGCCGACAAATGCGGCGATGACCACCATGGAAAATGCGAACATGATGGTCTGATTTATACCGAGCATGATATGCGGCAAGGCCACCGGCAACTGCAATTGAAACAGCCGCTGCCGTGGGCTGCAACCGGCCATGGACACCGCTTCGTGTAATTCTGGCGGGATACTTTTCAGGCCTTCGACGGTATAGCGTACCGCGGGGATGATTGCATAGACGATGACCGCCATGATGGCCGACAGGTCGTTGACCTGAAACAGCATGATGACCGGGAGAATATAGATAAACGACGGGAAGGTTTGAAATGTATCGCACCAGAACAAGGCTTTTCTGGTGCGCTCCCGGGTCATCGCGCTCCAGATACCCAGCGGTACGCCGATGACGATACATATAAACGTGGCGAACAGCACCATATAGGCGGTAATCATGGCTTTGTCCCACCAGCCGGCCAGCGCGATGAATATGAAAAACCCGCAGGTCAATGCAGCAGAATACAAGCCGCCTAAGATCAACCCCAGCCCGCCTATTAATATCATCACCGATATATAGGGCATAAACAGCAGGGCATCCCGCAGCGGGGTCAGCATTTTAACGATGAGAAAATAACGAAATGCAGTTAATCCTTCGGTCCAGTTAAGCACCATCCAGTCGACAAAAGCGTCCCAGGTTTTGGCGTAGGTTATGGTCAGATCTTTCGGGAATTTATCAACGATGGGGAAATATTTTGACATTAAAATTGCCGCGGCAACCAGGCCGGCGATCATCAACGGGTACTTGTACCGAATGTAAAAAGGCTGGTTGGCGGTATAGTCCCGTAACTTCTCTGCCCATGCGCGGGACAAGCCGTCCAGCACCACCGCCAGCAGCACGATGCCGATGCCGATTTCAACAGACTGTCCGATCTTGAGGGATTGCAGCTTGTGCAGTAATCGATAACCCAATCCCGAGGCACCGATGAATGCCGCAATGACCACCATGGACAGGCACTGCATGATGACCTGGTTGATACCCAGCATGATTTCGTTTCGAGCGCTTGGCAACTGCACCCGATACAGTAATTGGCGGGTGCTGCAGCCTGCCATCCGGCCGGCCTCGGTGATTTCCGGCGGCACTTTTTGCAAACCAAGCAGGGTGAGTCTGACCATGGGCGGAACCGCAAATATGATGGTGGCGATAACCCCGGTCTGGTGGCCAATGCCGAAAAATACCACCACCGGCACGAGGTATGCGAAATGCGGCAGGGTCTGCATTACACTGACGATTGGCAGGATTACTTTTTCAACGGATTTCCTTTTATACGCCAGTATTCCCAGAATCGCGCCGATGATTATGGAAATTGGTACCGACGCGGCCAGCAATGCCAGGGTTTGCATGGCAAATTTCCAAAGCCCGAAAACAGCGAAATACAATACCGTTCCGGCGGAAAGCAAGGCCAGCTTCCAACCCCTCAGCGCATATCCCAGCACCAGAACAAGCAGCATCAACGCCATCCAGGGCGGTTTGTCCAGGCCAAAACCCTTGCTCCCGCCGCGCAAAATATTGTCGAAAATATTAATCAATCCTTTCAGCGCTTTGGAAAGAAACCGGGTCACATAAGAAAACCCGAGATCATCGCGAATAAAATAGAACACCTTATCCAGCATCAGATCAACCGGCACAAGCTCGGTATAGGTCTGTTTGCCCGCATCCCCTAATTTATCAATACTGCTTTTTTCCAGGTGTTGGGGCAGCTCGTCCAGAAATCCTGGAACCAGGTTAAAATGCTTGCCGACTGTCAAAGCAAGCACAATCATACCCAGCACAACATATCCCTTGAACCGCTTCTCGGGGGGTAGTCCGTGTCGCAGTAACGCTCTCATAATCGGTTATTTTCAATAAGTGGTTGTCTGCCGGGGCTTATTCGCTGTCCGGGAACAGTATTTTCAATACATGATTCTGGTGGAGCACGCCGACAATATTCTCCATGTCGTCTACTACCGGCACCGCCAGGTTTTGCCCGAGCACGTACTCGGCGATTTTGTTGATTCGATCATTCACGTTTACCGATTTTGCGGCCACGTCTTCGTCGCTGGTTACCGCTTCCATGATTGAGCCCACTTTCAGAACCTTCTCACGCGGCACATCGCTGGTGAATTTTTCCACGTAGTCCGTGGCCGGGTTTAAAACGATGTTTCCCGGCTTGTCGATTTGTTCCACACTGCCGTGATACATGATGGCAATTCTGTCCGCCAGCTTCAGCGCTTCGTCAAAATCGTGGGTAATAAAAACGATGGTTTTCCTGAGCAAGGTCTGAAGACGGATAAACTCGTCCTGCATCTCTTTGCGAATCAGCGGGTCCAGCGCGGAGAAGGGTTCATCGAGAAACCAGATGTCTGGTTCAACCGCCAAAGAGCGAGCGATACCCACCCGTTGCTGCTGCCCGCCAGACAGCTCCCGCGGGAAATTGTTTTCTTTTCCTTCCAGACCCACCAGGTCGATCATCTTCCTTGCGCGTTCAACGTATTCGGCCCTTTTCATGCCGCGCATTTCCAGCGGAAAAGCAATATTTTCCAATACGGTTCTATGGGGCAGCAATGCGAAATTCTGAAACACCATACCCATTTTGTTGCGTCTTAAATCAATCAGTTCTTTCTCGGACATGGAACCCAGATCTTTTCCTTCTATTTCCACCGAACCGGATGAAGATTCAATCAATCGGGAAAGACATCGAACCAGGGTAGATTTACCCGACCCGGATAATCCCATTACCACCAGGATTTCTCCCTGCATAACCTCCAGCGTGACATTTTTAACTGCGGCGACCACTCCCGTTCTCTCCAGAATCGACGGTTCAACCATGCCCTTGTCGTCAACGGATAAATCGGCAGCATTGATGCCAAAAACCTTATAAAGGTTCTGGCAGCGTATTATGGGTTGGGACATGATGGTTCTCTGGATTTATTACCTGGTGAGGCGAACTATGTTAGGGCTACGAGAAATTGTCAATAGACAGCCTCTTTCACAGGACCACAATACCACCATGGCCGCCAGTCCAGACGGGATACATTGCATAACCTGCACCGGGGACAAAAATATCAAACAGCCGATTTGAACGGGCTGTTTTATGGTGCTGGATACGCATAGAATGCGGATTTTCAAACCTCTTTGTCAGGAATTGATGACCACTCTCGATGAGATTACCCATCTGGCTGGCCGATATGGTCTGGTTGTGCGCGGCCGGTTTTGTCCGGGGGAAGATGACAACGTGCCAGAAATTCATGCTGGCGTTATGCCGTCAACGCTGATTTTATTTGGTAATGCCGGCTCTTCATTCTGGGCGTGCTTTTCGGCCTCACTGGAGTATGCCGATGGTCAGGCGGACCCGCTGAATCGATGGAGCGAAAGAGTCGGCCAAGCCATGGCGAGTCAAGTAGCGGGGCGTGCGTTGTTTCCCTTCGGCGGGCCGCCCTATCAACCATTCATAAACTGGGCGAAAAAAGCCGAATCGCTGCAATCGTCCCGGATTGGAATGCTGATTCATCCCCGCTATGGTTTATGGCATGCCTATCGGTTTGCCATCGCACTGGCCGACCCGCTGGCCAATTCACCTGATGCCCAAGTCACTGCCATTGATCAGGATATTTGCCGGCGCTGCATTGACCAGCCCTGTTTAAGCACCTGTCCGGTGGGGGCTTTTTCGGATTCCGGCTATGATGTCGATGCCTGTTATGGCTTTCTGAAACAAAACGCCAAATCATCCTGCCTGACCCAAACCTGCCAGGCCAGACTGTCCTGCCCGCACGGTCATGCCTTTCATTACCAGGCCGACCACGCCCGATTTCATATGACGGCATTCCTGCGCAGCATCGCCAACCGCCCGGATAAATGCGCGGATAAATACCGTGATAAATGAACCGGCGAACCAGGTCCGACAACCAACAAAATTATCGCCTAAAGACGCACACCAGATATTTCAAAGCCGATATTTGCATTAGAATCCGGCCTTTCCCGTTCAGCAAGGCTGAATTTCAAATGACGATAACGCGGTAAACCCTGTCTCATCAGTCATGTCATATCAATTGGGTATAGATACCGGGGGCACCTACACCGATGCGGTCATCCTGGATGAGCAACAATCGGTGGTGGCGAAAAACAAAAGTCTGACCACCAGCTTCGACCTCACTATCGGGATTGGGAATGCGGTTTCCAGTCTGCCCGCAGCGTTACTGGGTGAAGTCCACCTGGTAGCCTTGTCCACCACGCTATCGACAAACTCGGTGGTTGAAGGCCGAGGCGCACCAGTGGCCATTCTGCTGCCGGGCTACAACCCGCAGCAAGTGGCGAAGAGTGGTTTAGCGGAAATTCTGGAAAAACCATACATCACGCTGCTGGACGGCGGACATAGCGCGACCGGTGATCAATTAAAGCCTTTGGATTTGGCGCGGGCCAGGCAAAAAATTCTTGAGCAGAACCAACACGTATCCGCATTCGCCGTTTCCGGCATGTTCGGTACACGTAACCCCGACCATGAAAAACAACTGCGCGATCTGATCAAGGAGCTAACCGGCAAGCCGGTGGCCTGCGGCCATGAACTGGCATCCGGTCTGGGTGCGCCGAGACGCGCTTTGACGGTGGCGTTGAATGCCCGCATGATCCTTTATATTCAGGCGTTGATAAACTCGGTGGAATCAATACTGAAGCAAAAAGGAATTACCGCGCCACTCATGATTGTAAAAGGAGACGGCTCGCTGGTGAATGTGCAAACGGCATTATTGCAACCAGTGACCACGGTGCTGTCCGGGCCTGCCGCCAGTGTAATTGGCGCCTGTGGGCTGAGTGGACTGCAACAGGCAATCGTGGTGGATATGGGTGGAACCACTACGGATATTGCCATTGTCACCGATGGACAGCCGGAGCTGTGCGCCGATGGTGCAAGGATCGGCGACTGGCAACCGATGGTCGAAGCCATCCGGGTATTTTCCATTGGATTGGGCGGGGACAGCGAGGTTCGGTTCAAAGGCAGGCTGGATATCTCGCAACGGCGAGTGGTGCCGATGAGTCTGCTGGCCCACCAGTTCCCACAGGTATTAGCGGCGATTGAACGCCAATACAGCGGTTCGCCCAGCCCCAGGAATAATAAATTCGCCTTGCCATTACAGAAAAATGAAGTGCTGACCGGGCATCTGAACCCGCTTGAGCTTGCGGCATGGCAGCGGCTGCTGCACGGCCCGGTTGAGCTGGAATCGCTGGCCGACACCAATCGGCCGATGATGCGCGCCATCGCCAGAATGGAACGCCTGGGTTTGGTTATATACAGCGGCTTTACGCCTTCTGATGCGACCCATGTGTTGGGCATGAGCAATCACTGGAATGTTCGGGCGGCACAACTGGGTGCGAAAATCTGGGGCCGACAGATGCGGCACCTGTATGGCTGCGGGAACTGGGAAGTGGGGGACGCGATTGCACCATGTACAGCAGTATTCGATTTGGTGACGAGCGCTATCAGTCAAAAATTGATAGAGGCGGGCCTTAATCAATATGGCAAACTGGCTGACGCCCAGTCGCAGAATTTGACCCGGCTACTGGCAGACATTGTGCTTAAACGCGACCAGGCCGAAGGAGTGAAACCGTTGTTTAATGTGCAGTTTGCCGACCATTTTCCCATCGTTGCCGTCGGCGGCCCGGCAGCAGATTATTTTCCTGAAGTGGCCCGACTGCTGGGGGTTGAATTGAATTTACCCGAAAACGGGGATACCGCCAATGCCATCGGCGCGGTCATGGGGGCGGTGGTGCAAACCGTCCACGTCACCGTTACCCAGCCGGAATTTGGTGTATTTTATTTATTTCACACAGGCCAGCCGATTAAATTTGGAAAACTGGATGCGGCGATTGAATGCGCTGTCCAGATCGCAAAGAAACAAGCCCATGATATGGCGAAAATGGCCGGCGCAATGCGGATTGAGACAAGAATCAAACAGGATGCCAATCACATCAAGCATGATATTGACGGCGAGCTATTTGTCAGTACAACGATAACCGCAGTCGCCTCAGGCCGCCCGAATTGTTTGGTTCAGTAAACCGTGCTCAGTTCAGAGGTAAACCTAAGATGTTGCAACACGCAAATAAACGCAAATGGGGAGAGTGGACCTAAACCCGGGAGATGGGGCTTGCGCCAGGAGAAATCCCGGGTATTCATACTGACGTGGTCTAATTCATTTCGCATCGACGATTAGAGGTCGTAATTGCATATCAATTTCCCAGTAGTCGCCACCGATATAGAAAATATCAACTGTTTCGATATGGATAACTCTATATACCAAGAGTTTAATTAACATTGAAAGATTTACTGGACCAAAAGGAACAAGATAAATTTTCTTCCATTCCTGTTCTTTAAGTTTTATTGCCACGTTCCTTATGACCCGAGCGAATTCTTGCTCGATAGACTGCTGGTTACTAAAATCCAGGGCACCTTCGGAGGCTTTGAATACCTGACCACGTAGCAATTTGGTGGGCAAATGATGAACGCCTGTATTAACGATTATTGTGAGGGTATCTCCGTTTATATCAGATTTAGAGGAAACTAATTTTTTAAGCTCGTTTACTAGCTCCTCCTCACCAATTTCTTTAGATGCTAGCTCCATAAGAGCAATCAATTTATCTCGATTCATCCCGATGTGGCATCCGATTTTCGATGTGACGTCTTATATAGATCGTCAATATCGGTATTGTAGAATTCATAAAGGCTAGTTCCCCGTTTTAGCTGGATGGCTGGGATTTTGAATCTCCCATTGCTGTTTCGATAGGGCTTTATCCAAATTTTAGCTTTTCAAGATTCGGCTGAAGATGAAGCATCTACTATCTCAAGGAAACGGCTTAGTGAATGGACAAACTCATAACAAATACTTGAAGCGGATCAACAAATCGTTCGACCAGGCAAATTCTCCAGAATACTCGGCGCTTGCGGCGTATTATTCTGGAGAATTTGCCTGTCAACTCAAACGTTATCTGCAATACGAATACTGATTACTATCTTGGAGCAAGATAATGATACAGAGAATAGGTGGTACGTATCCACCAAGTAGAAGCAAATCTTCGAGCTATAAGGATTTGGTCTGGACGGTTGCTACTGCCTCAGATGAAAGTTTAGATTTAACTGGCCAAACTTCCCAGACGCTAAACAACGTTGAAGCTAATTTGGCCGAACTCGGATCAGACAAAACTAAGATCGTATCAGCCCAAGTATTTATTTCTAATATCGGAGATAAGTCAGTTATGGATAAGGTCTGGAATGAATGGATCGGAAGTAATCCAGAAAATTGGCCAAAGGGCTTGTTTAGGAGTAAATCTGGAAGGGAAATGCTTAATAGAAGTGATAGTTACAGCGGTAAGATAGAATTTGCAGCTAATAAACGCATGCAGTCGGATCTGGCCTACGGCTAGGCCGCTGATGCGAGGCGTTATGTTTTTAAGGAGAGTTCATATAAATGCCAATAAATCAGGTCGAGAGAGCATGTAGGGCTTGGCCAGTTCTGATTGAAACAGATAAGAAAGGACAAACTATTACTTACTTGCAGCTAGGCGATGCTCCAAGGATTCATCATAGAGCAATTCGATATGTTTTAGGTGTTATTCATGATTGTTGTTTAGAAGAAAATTTACCGCCGCTGACAATTCTGATTGTGAATTCATCAGGGAAGCCTGGCGGTGGCTTTATAGCATATGATTTAAGAAAGTTTGAAGATAGATTAGAGAAAGCATGTAAGTTTGATTGGTTTAGATTAGAAAATCCATTTTTATTTTCGACTGATGGACATTCATACAAAACGATAATAGATTTACTGGTTAATAATCCAGACTCATCTAGTGAAATTTATACAAAAGTAAAATCTAGAGGTATTAAGCAAATGCTTTTTAGACATGCTTTGTTGAAAGCATATTCTAATAAGTGTGCTTTTACTGATATATCTTTTACTCAAGGAGTTGAAGCTGCTCATATAATTCCATGGAAACATGCTACAGATGAGCAAAGGCTTGATGTTAGAAATGGTATTTTATTAAATAGTTTTCACCATAAGCTGTTTGATGTCGGTTACATAGCAATATCAACTGACTATGAAATAATTTACTATGACCCAGAAGAAGAAACAGATGACTATTCAGAAATGGATAGCATTTTGAGTTCACAGCTTCATGGCAAACCTATGCGATTGCCGAAAAAAAGAAAACATGCTCCTCTGCCTCAGCTCATAGAAATTCATCATAAGCTCCATGATTGGGAGTTCTGAACAAACAAAACATAACAAAAAATTCCAGCGGACTGCCTACGGCAGCCGCTGAATTTGGCGTTAGCTGAATAAGGAGACCAAAATGATTAATCCAAATAGTTCGTTTCCAATATTCATAGTTGGGAATATTATTGATGTAAAAATATTCTATATAAACCATTTTGGTTTTGGTGTGGCTTTTGAAAATGAATAGTATATTCACCTTGTATCTGATGCTGGCATTCAGATTGGGGTTTTCTTGCCAAATCAACCAACACAGCCGAAGATACTTCAAAAGTCATACAATGGAGCTGGTGCAATATTTAGCCTTGAGGTGAGCAACGTAGAATCCGTATATTCTGAAGCAGTGAAAGCATCGCTCAATATTGTTCTAGAACTTCGTTCCGAAGACTGGGGACAGCACCATTTTTGTATCGAAGACCCAAACGGAATTCATCTAGACATTGTACAAGCAATAGAGCTAACAGAGGAATATCAAGAAGGAGCTTCAGCAAAAGGTCTATCAAAGAGTTAAAATAGTTGGGCTGAATTTGCCGGATAATGGCATGAAACCATCGCGCTATGCAGACTTTGAGTATGCCCATAAGAAGAAAGTGACCCGTCGGGCAAGGTTTCTTCAGGAAATGGATTGAATGATTCCCTGGACGCTATTGATAAAACCTGTCACGCGCCTATCCGAAGCGTTGTACCGGCAGGCCAGCGTTTGCCCTTGAATTGATGCTGCGTATTTACTTTCTCCAGCAGTGATATAGTCTGAGCGCCGTGCAGCAAAGGACAGCCTGTCTGATACCGAATCCATGCGTTGGTTGGTCGGAATGGACTTGTCGTCAGTTCCCGATGAAAGCACGATTTGCCGATTTCGACATCGGCTGGAACAAAACGGGTTGAGTGCGAAACGCTTTCAGGTCGTGGAAAGTGACCTCAGCCGGCATGAGTTAATCGTGAGCGCAGGGACGATTGTCGATGCCACGATGATCAACGCCGCGAGTTCGACGAAGCATCGGGAAAAGAAGCGAGTCCCTGAAATGAAACAGACGAAGCAAGGGAATCAGTGGTACTTTGGACGGATACCCAGGGTTGCGTGCATCGTATCGTAGCGACCGATGCGTCGGTACACGACTCACAAGTGATGAGAGTGGTTGATTTATGGAGACAAGGCCTGCGCGAATGATAAGAAGCGGGCTGAAGCGGAAGCATCAGGGATTGACTGGCGGGTCAGGCAGCTCAGCCCAGCGGCTCACTTATTCAACGGTAAAAGCAATCGCACCTGGGCGAAGGGGGAGCCTGCCTTTCGGGATATACCAAAGCCCGTTACCGGGGAATCGAGAAAAATGCGTCACAGCTCTTTACACTATTTGCGCTGGCGAATCTGTATTGGTGCCGGAGAGAGTTGCAGGCGCTACAATGCGTGCGCCTGTAATAGGGAAATACGGATGGAAATGGGCACTGGAAACGTAAACCAACTTGAATGCAGACAGGATAATCTCGAATATCAATCAACAATTATCAATGTAAAGTTGCTAGCCTTTTTAGTGTGGAGCGATGTTTGGGAAAGTGGTCACCAATTGCCACATGTGTTCAGTACAAGGTTACAATTGACTGCCGTCGACTACTGGGCAACATACTCAGCGAACTTTGCCGACGAGATCAAGGCAATACTCATGGACTCTAATTTCGCAATCAAAGTGCTTACTCCGATTGCGCCCAAATTTTAACGGTCTCGGAATACGACAAAATTGAGCAGTACCGGATCAATTCGAGTAACGTCTCATTCGAATATGAGACCAGTGAAAAGAGTCGATCAGACTATTCTTCTAGCAGATTCAATTTCTCGCATTACTGGGCGCCAAGTAGAGTTAACATTAATAGGCCCAAATTAAAAAATCTAGCGAGCGACACAAGAGGGTGAAAATTCTCTATACCGGCTTACTACAAAACCCTCTAAAACTTGAACGAATAGTGACTTAGATATATTATTTGTTTATGAAAATAGTACGGCTATAACGGTGATTGAAAATATTGAGAGACGTAGTCGGAATCACATAGAGGGACTATTTATTGACTCCTTAATGACGCATGCACAGTTCGGCAGACTGTTCTGTTGTTATCTACCCAAATCACCATTAGAACATATAGATTTGGGAGTAATTACCTCTGAGTACTATTCCGCTTTTCTTATTGGCACTCCCCTTTTGGACTTAGATGCAATGAATGATGGATGTAAAGTTACCGAAAGAGACTCTCGGGACTACCTAAGATCCGAGCGTATCCATTTAATCAGAAAATTACAAAAGGCGCTCATAAGGAACGATCAAGCAGCAGCTGCTGCACACGCCAATCGATAACTTTTTAAAAGTGGTCAACAAATATCTGACTCTCAGACTGTAGAAAATATAATATCTTTAGCGTTACAGCTGCACTTCCAGACAGAGAAGGATAATGGATAAATTGTTAGACAAACTAGCATATTCAGATTTTGTTTCTTATGTTGTTCCTGGCTGCATATCACTTGCCATATTGCTTGGTTTAGTCGATTACTTTGTGCAATTCCAAATCTTTGGAAATTTAAATGATGTGTCAAAATCGCTAGCATTTATTGGTATCGGTTACTTCCTCGGAGTAATGCAATCGGAAATCGCATATTGGTTTGATGACTTCAACAAAAACCTAGAAGATGTAACTGCTATTTTGAACAGTCTTGATTCATCAGAAATAGAACTCGCATGTAAAATAAAGTTTTTCGAAAAATTTCCATCTATGGAAGGTGATGTCTGGACATCTCAACACTTTTTTATAATGCGCTCCTATGTTCAATTGAAGTCCCCAGATTTTTATTGGCTATATTGCTAGCATCATGGTGGCTATCTCTGTATTCCAAATCATGATTAGCATAGTTGTCGTATCAATCTTAGCACCTGTGTTTTACTTTCTTATATCAAACCTTTTGATTAGATCAAGGCCAAATAGAGTGCGAGAAAAAAGAGAGAGCATTTGTGCTTTTCTAGCCATTGAAGCAGATTCTTGACTTAAGGAGATCGTCTTCGTTGAACTCGCATAGAGACCATTATTTTATTTTGGGCGCTCCAGCCTCAGGCAAATTGCCTTTGCACAACGAATATCGAAAAGGTTGAATTACCCCCTATTTGACAATGCAAAATCTGTAGATATAGCGTCGATGCTTTTCAATTTTGAGGCATCTGATTATCGCCGATACCGGGACAGTATACGTTTTCAGTTTTATAATGAGGTAGGGTATACGGGTATAAATGGCTTAATTTCTAATTTTTGTTACTCGGGCCCAGAAAATTTATTATATCTGGAATCTGTGGCTAAATTGCTAGAGCATTCTGGATTTTTAACATCGTTTGTGTATTTAAGAGTTTCAAAATATGAGCTATTGAGAAGAGCGTGCCAACCGAGTCGAAAAAAGAAAAATACTCTTCGTTCGAACAAGGAAATTGAGCAGTGGTTGCAACAGAACCCATCATACGATCTGGTTACTGATGAATTCCTAATTGTGGAAAACTCAAAGGGCAAATCAATCAGCGTTTAAACTAAAATTGTTGAGATGTTAAGTCGTAATTGCTGATCCGCACCTAACAATCGCATGCAGTCGGACAAATCGTAGCCACCATCTCCGAGATCATGGATACGCCTAGTGAGTTGATCTGGGGTGGATTCGCGAGATAATTCGTTCTTTCTCTCGCCATAGGCATACGTAGTAAGTTTCTGTGCCACTACCTAATTACAAATGACCAAGATCATTTCGTGCTGTACTCTGGGACAAACGAATTGCAATACATCAATCCAGACTATGAATCATGGAAGAACGGGGAGCTTGATAGATTTCGTCACATCGATACAGTTGAAGTCCACGCATAACAGAAAGTTCAAGCCGTTCCTCCGCCGCGCTGCGGCTCCGTCACTCGGACGTGCTACTCCGGGAGCACGCCGCTTAACTAGGTGTTAGCATTTCAGCATGAATTTAAGGTTATTTCTAACCCCTTTTTATATATGGGAGGCTATGCGATGGTCGAAGCCTTGCGCAGTCAGAATATTGAGAAAGTCGCGCTGAATGCTGTATATCACCGCCCCAGATGGTGGCAGGGGACGGTGGGGTTTTTGAAAGAGGCGGGGTTTGATGTGCTGTGGGCAGGAAATTTTGTTGACCAGGGCTGGTTCGACACCCAGGATGAGTAGATAAATGTGTTTGGTGCTTTGATGAAGACCTGGCTCAAAAGCCCTTGTCTTTTACATTTTTACATTTTACATTGTTCAATCTTTATACAGGGGGAGTAGAACAATGAGTCGCGTAATAAGAATTCCAGCCAATGTCTACAGCCGTATTGAACAACATGCAAAAGGCTTTGATACACCTGCAAACGTAATTGAAAATTTGTTAAATTACTACGAAGGCGTGGTAGATCAAACTCCAGAAAAGATAAGTAAGAGTAAAAAATATACAACAAAATATTATTTCAAAAATCAAAGCAAGGCTTGTTCATGCTGTTATATATGCACATGTTTTAATCAATCCATATACTTCATATAGTGAGCTGAAATACATATTCCCTAAAGATATTCAAGGCTCTATTGGTGTCTTTAACCACTCGGAATATATAGAAACAAAATACAGTGGAAAATCTAGTAAAAGACACTTTATAAAGGATAAAGAAATTATACAGCTATCGGACTGTAAAATCGCAATCTGCACCGAGCGGGGAATTGTAAATATTGACAAATTTATCAACAAAGCAAAATCATTAGACTACGATATTCAACCAATCAACTAGAAAAAAATTTTCCATGGGGAGTGCAAATACAGCTTTACCAAAAAATGTCTCGAATAACAAATTTAGATGCTGGCAACATTAGCGCCAAAGTCGGCAGCTCCAAATCTGTGGCTGGTATTAACAATCATTCAAATGCATCAACGAAAACAAAATAAATTTACTGGCAATGTAACATGTTGACCATCCCTGAAATCCAGGAAATAATTGAAGGGCTGGCGTCTTATAACAAATGTATACAGTCGGATGCGGCAGAGCCGCGCCGATGATGCGAGGCGTTATACCGCAGAATTGAATAATATACAGGAATCTGGATTTTGAGCAGTGATAAGGAATACGTAGCTATTTTTCTCGAACCGATAGAGAAATCGCGGTTTTACAAGCTGAATTTTGGTAATGCTCCAAAATCTGATGGTTATACTTTGCCGCAATTCCATGAACTGTATGGATTTGAACTCAGACCTGATGTATTCCGCCCGCCAGACAGCAGAGAGCTGGGAGAAATGCTGGACAAAGTTTCACGAGCTGAGGAAAGCTCTAAAAGCTACTACATCAAAAAAAAGCTGGAGGATTTGGAAGACTACCAGGGCGCAAAACAGGCGCATGACGAGTTTATGGCTTCTGGTGAAAAAGCAGTGCCTTTTAATGAGGTTAAAAAATGAGCACCTGGAAACGCAAATTAACTTGAATGCAGACAGGATAGTCTCAAAAATCAACCAGCAATTATCGTTATCAATTCACTGTTCTCCCATAAACACTCAATAAGAAAGGTTTAAATCCCAGCAAGTTGTTACAATAGATGTACCACCAAACACTGTAAATACACGGAGATTGAAGCCTTGGCATATCAATAATACGATTTTTTTCGCTCAATTACTGAAACTTGTTCCGAGACATGAATTTGAATCCCTGGCCAATCAGCCTCATTCAGTAATATCTCTGCACAAGCCAACAAACTTTATCACCTCGGTGCAGCCTCCGTCACCGCTCATCGCTGGCAAGGTGAATGAAACACCGCCTCATGAACTCTATGAAGCCCGGTTCGCCAAATTACTTGCTCGCTGTCAAAGCGCTGCCCAAAGCATGGCTTTCGCTTTAAAAACAAGATTTTCTCCCTGGACGCCTCCGCTATTGATCTGTGTCTGAGCGTCTTTCCCTGGGCCAAATTCCGCTCCACCAAAAGCGCCGTTAAACTCCATGTCGGCCTGGATCACGACGGCTTCCTTCCAACCTTTATCGCCATTACCGATGGCAAAACACATGACATTACTGCTGCCCGTGCCCTTACATCTGCCAAAAGACAGCATTGTTGTCATAGATCAAAGCTACAACGATTATTCCTGGTATAACCAGATAATAACAATGATATTTTCTTCGTTACTCGACTGCGCAAGAATGCTCGTTACCGTGTCATTGAGCACCAAGGGGTGACCTGTGCTCAAACCCTCGAACTCACGGGAACAAAGGCCTCGAACTGCCAGAGTAAACTGCGCCGAATCGGCTTTAAAGATGCCGAAACGGACATTCGCTACACTTTCCTGACCAACAACTTCCACCTGGCCGCAGCACCATTGCCCGTATCTACAAAGCCCGCTGGCAGATAGAGCTGTTTTTCAAATGAATCAAACAAAATCTGAAGATAAAGAGCTTTCCTGGCACTTCCAAAAACGCCGTTCTGACCCAGATCCGGATCGCGCTGTGCGTGTATCTACTGCTCAGTTACCTCAAGTTCATTAACAATGTCCAGCCAGGTCTTCAGAGGATACTGCGGCTGTTACAGCTCAATTTGTTTGAACGTCGTGACTTGCTGGTCTGGCTTAGAGGCGACCCGCCAGAACCCCGACATTCACCTAATCAAAACTCACTGGTGTTTACATGTAAGTTTATGGAACAGCAGTGACAATATATAAGCAAATCGACATGTTTTTATGAAAACAGGTCGATTTTCCTGATTTGCTTTATAATATTGGATATATGGGTGAATTTGCCTATGACTAATTGTTAGATTTTAAATTGGAGATCGTCATGGATTTTTAGGGCTGGGTATTGCTGATAATTGTCGTAGGTGTAGACATTGGTATAGCGCAAGCTATTGCCGTGTCAAACAAAAAGAAATTTATGGAGGAAAAGTTAGAATCTCTTCCTGACTTTTCGCCTACTCAGAAAATAATGGGGAATAACGGCGATACTGGGCTTGCAGTTGATGAAGAACGAAAAAAGGTGGTCTTGATCAACAATGGTGCGGCTGGCATAGATCTAATAACGATTACATACCGAGATGTACTATCATCTGAAATATTCGTGGACGGAGAGACCGTTACAAAAAAAGCTCGGGGTAGCCAACTTGGTGAGGCACTTCTTGGGGGGATTGCGCTGGGCGGTGTAGCAGCAATAATTGGCGGTTTGTCTGGTAAAAAAATATCATCCGATAAAGTTAAAAGAGTTGACCTTATAATAACTGTCAATAATACCAAGAATCCCTTGCAGGATATTAACTTTATGGATGTCTAGGGAAAGAAAGACGACATTATTTATAAATCGGCTATGGAGCAATCTCGTCATTGGCATGGATTAATGGCTCCTCTGACCAGAACCGCAGATAACAAAGATGATCGCCAAGAAGGTGTTAAGGCCTCTACCGAGGCCGCGAGTAACAATCAGACCTCTTTGGCGGACGAACTATCAAAGTTGAGCGCTCTTCGGGATAAGGGAGTGCTCTCATGAAGAAGAATTCTCTATACAGAAACAAAAGCTACTGTCTTAGTGTCGAGCTTCATAAAATCTAACAAGTTGCTACACGCGGAAAAATCACTCGCTGCGCTCACAATTTTCCGGTGAGCAAGGCGTTAGGAATTTACAAAAACTTAAGGAGTAAGATATGTATTCAGCTGCATTCATTTTTGAACCTAGTAATTGAAGAATTTTATATTTTGAATAACCAAATACATAAAATAGCAGCATCTATAAACGGCTTTCTTGGTAGGGAATCATGGCAATCTTCAGATGGAAAGAAGATAAATGCCACTTATTACTGGAAAAACATGGAAGCATTGAAAGAATTTTCAAAGCACCCCAAACACATTGAGGCGAGCACTACACATTAAAGAAGTAAAAGATGCAGAGAAACTAAGTGATGAAAATGGACAAGGAATTATTTTATCTTCACCAGATGGTTTTATATTCTTTTTGGTTGTTATTGATACTATAACAAGTACGGTAAAAAGAGTTTCTTTGAATATTAAGATAGATGAAGAATTTAATGCCGATAAATTGGCGTGCAATGTATTTTCTGTCAACCCTATAATAATGACATTGGAGGACTCTAGGTTATCGAAAGAGTAAAAAAGGAAAATATTGGATTCAATATTTCTTTAAAGAAAAGATGAAATCAAAAAAACATTCATTAGAAATAATGTTGAATACACTTCCGCACTATTAAAATAACAAGGTTTTGTCTTTATTGCAAATTCTATAAGTGAAAAAGCTGAGGGATTGATTCAAAAAAATTTCAGAAAATCCTGAATATGTAGATTATGACGAACGCGACTTAGTTGATGCTTCCAAATCAGAGACTCAACGCATAAAAATATGACAAAACAATTCAAAAAAGAATGGAATGATTTATCTGAAAAATAATCGCCTAACAAAGCACTCCAGGGGACGGCTACCGCCGCCGCTGAGTTTAGTCGTTATACGTACCGTGATTTCAGAATAAGGCAACATGTATGGATAAAAGACTTGAACTAATCTCCCTTGTAGAGCAAGAACTCAAATCTGGAGTTGATGAAAAACAAATCATCGATAAGCTAGGTCGTGTTGACGAATTATCAAATTATTAATAATTGTATCCCGCAACCGTTTTGAGGAGGGTCGTCATGAGTATACGGGTCGCGGACTGAATCGATCTTGCAGGACATCAAGCACCCCGGAGTCAGTAGGGACAGGCCCCCGTGCCTGTCCGGATGAAGGACAACCACGGGGGGTTGTCCCTGCATTGTCGTTATCGGACATCGAAAGGTATGCCCGGAAAAATCTCAAATACGGGAGCAGCATGACGCCAGGGGCTTCAAGCTGCTGTGGGCGCAGTTGAAAGACGGCCCCGAACCGACTGCGGTGGTCATGGACCAGGCCTGCGATACCGACGCCACACAGCCGGCACACCGGGGCATTGAAGCCGTGATTCCCGCCAGGGCGAACCGCACCGAGCGGCTTCCCCATGACCGGGAGAAGTACCAGCTGGGTCAGAAGGTGGAGCGGTTCTTCAACCAACCCAAACATTTTCGCCGCATCGCCACGCGCGATGAGAAACTCTCTTGTTCCTGGCATTCGTTCGTATCGTGTCAAGCCGGATTATACTCCGATAACTCGTCAACACGGCCTAGTACAATGTGGCTTAGATTTAGTCTAAACCTCTCCATATAACTCCCGTTTTTTACCTGTTCAGGCGCCTCTTGTTTAAAAATGTGCGCCTGATTCGTCATGCTTGTTGCCATTTGGTCTGCACCATACAATAATGCAAACAATTCTGGTGAGAGAACATGACCCGATTTTCCGCCTGGTCGGTATTTAAAAATGGCCTGACCGGGCAAAAAGGCTGGGAGCGCCAATGGCGTGATCCGCAGCCCAAAAAGAAGTATGACGTTGTTATTGTCGGTGCGGGATTGCATGGCCTTGCTACCGCCTATTATCTGGCAAAGAATCACCGCGTTAAAAATATCGCTGTCCTGGAAAAAGGCTGGCTCGGCGGCGGCAATGCCGGGCGAAACACCACTATCGTGCGCTCCAACTATATGATGCCCGGGAATCGTTTTTTCTACGAGCATTCATTGAAGTTGTGGGAAAACCTGAGCCATGCGCTGAACTATAACGTGATGTTCAGCCAGCGGGCGCATGTTTCCCTGTTGCACAGCCCGGCGGCGCGTGACGCGGCGGCGCGGCGGTACAACACCATGCGCCTGACCGACAGCGATGGCGAGCTTTGGGACTTGCATACCCTGAAGAAAGAGATACCGCATCTTGACTATCGTAATGCAAGATTTCCCATCATCGGCGCGGCGGTGCAAAAACGCGCGGGCAATGCGCGACATGATTCGGTGGCCTGGGGATATGCGCGGGGCGCAGACCGGCAGGGCGTGGATATTATTCAAAATTGCGAAGTAACCGGCGTGGTTCGAAAGCATGGACGAATTACCGCGCTGGAAACTTCCAGGGGCAGCATCGGCGCCGGGAAGGTGGGTTTTGCCGTGGCCGGTCATTCATCGCGACTTTGGCAGATGGCCGAATTGGGCAATCTGCCAATCGAAACCCACAAATTGCAGGCATTTGTTTCCGAACCGCTTAAGCCCTTGCTCGACCAGGTGGTGGTATTTGGTGTGGGCGGAGCACACTTTTATATTTCCCAGTCAGACAAGGGCGGCATGGTTTTCGGCGGCGACCTGGATTGGTATAAATCCTATGCCCAGCGCGGTAATTTACCCATTGTGCAGGACGTGGCTGAATGCGCCACGTCAATTCTGCCCTGCCTTGGACGTGTGCGCCTGCTGCGGCATTGGGCGGGTGTGATGGATATGACCATGGATGGCTCGGCTTTCATTTGTAAAACACCGTTCGAAAACCTTTATCTGAATGCGGGCTGGAACTACGGCGGGTTTAAGGCCACACCGGCATCGGGCTGGTATTTCGCCGATTTAATCGCCAATGATCGGCCCGACCCGACCATTGAACACTTTGATCTCAAGCGGTTTGAACGCGGCGTGATTATTGATGAGCGCGGCGCAGGGCCAGACCCCAAGCTGCACGGTTAACCCCACAACAGCTAAAAGACTGGGCCAAAAGACAAGGCAGAGAAAGAAAAAATGATCAGGATAAATTGCCCCTTTTGCGGTGAGCGCGACCATAGTGAATTCACCTATGGTGGTGATGCTTCTATTGTCTACCCGCGACTGGATGCCTCCCTGCAAGCATGGCACGATGCGGTGTTCATGCGCGAGAATATTCGCGGGGTGCAGTCTGAAACCTGGCACCATGTCAGCGGTTGCCGGATGTGGCTGGTAGTGGAGCGCGACACCCTGACTCATGTAATACATTCGGTGCGACCGGCCCACCCGGGTAATGCAGCGGTGCTGTGCGAAAATTCCGGGGAGGCCGGGAAATGAGCGCAAAAAGAGTATCAAGCGGCGGGCGAATCAATCGTAAAACCTACCTGGAATTTTCCTGGGACGGCAAAAAAATGGCCGGCTTTGCCGGCGACACGCTGGCATCCGCATTGCTGGCAAATGGTGAAAAAGTCCTGGGCCGCAGCTTTAAATATCATCGGCCCCGGGGCATTATGAGTGCCGGGGTGGAAGAATCCGGCGCCATGGTCACCGTCGGCGAAGGCGCTCGCCGGGACCCGAATGTCAAGGCCACCATGCAGGAGTTATACGATGGATTAGTTGCCACCGGGCAAAATGCCTGGCCGAATGTGCGAATCGATGTGGGCGCGGTAAACGGCTTGTTCAGCCGGTTCTTTGCCGCAGGTTTTTACTACAAAACGTTTATGGGCATCCCGCCAATGCAATGGCGTCTGGGCGCCTGGGGCGGCGGCACCGGGATGTGGATGAAATATGAAGCGCTTATCCGCAAAGCGGCGGGGATGGGCGCCGCCTCCCGCGAACCCGACCCGGATCAGTATGAACATAGCCATGTATTTTGCGATGTGCTGGTGGTGGGTTCCGGGCCAGCTGGATTGGCGGCTGCGGTGGTGGCCGCCGAAGCCGGATTTGCAGTGATTCTGGTGGAGCAGGATTATGAGCCGGGCGGCGATTTGCTGTCGCAGTCCGACCGCAATGCGGAGAAAATACGCGCCGAGCTGGTAGAAAAGGCTGAAAAAGCCGGGGTGAAAATGATGACCCGCACAACCGCTTTTGGTTTATACGATTGCGGCACCGCCGGACTGCTTGAAAGAGTGACGGATCACCTCGGTAGTTTTGAAAGTTATCTGCCAAGACAGCGATTCTGGACAGTCAGAACAAAGCACACGGTTTTGGCGACTGGAGCAATCGAGCGCCAAATCGCCTTTGGCAACAACGACCGGCCCGGGGTGATGACGGCAGCAGCGGGGAGAACTTATCTGAATCGATACGGCGTTCTGGCGGGACAGCGGATTGTTATTTCAACCAATAACGATTCGGCATACCAGTCGGCTGCCGACTTTGCCAATGCCGGTGCGGCGGTGAGTTTGCTGGAGGCCAGAACATCCCTGTCCACGGCTTTGATGGAGATGATTGGCGACTGCGGCGTGACGCTGCGCACCCGGTCTGCGGCGATGAAAGCGCGTGGCTGGCGCAGCGTGGCTGGAGTGGAAATCGCCGTGTCCGGCAGCGATGGATGGCGCGCACAGGGGACGGAATCCTGCGATCTGATTCTGGTCTCTGGCGGCTGGTCTCCGGTGGTCAATCTTGCTTCGCATCGTGGCCTCAGGCCAGTGTGGAATGCCACGCAGACGTGTTTCCTGGCGCCTGAAACCGATGAACCTGTGTATATGGCCGGTTCCGCTGCGGGCATCTGGAATACCGAGGATTGCCTGAGTTCCGGCGAGTCGGTGGGCGCTGGAGTGGCCAGGGCGCTGGGCGGTAAAACCCGACCCCGGTCCTGCCCGGATACGGGCGGTTGGCAGACGCCAATTCTGCCGGTCTACGAGATTAAAGTGCCTGGAAAAAAACTTAAATGCCTGGTCGATCCGCAACATGATGTGACCACGGAGGATATTCGGCTGGCTCACCGGGAAGGATTTGTTTCAGTCGAGCATTTGAAGCGCTACACCACGCTGGGAATGGCCACGGACGGCGGCAAGGTTGGAAATATCATTGGCCTGGCGCTTATGGCCGAAGCGCTGGGCAAGGAAATTCCTGCGCTGGGCACCACCACGTTCCGACCGCCCTATACGCCGGTTGCGATCGGTGCGTTGAAGGGTCGCAATGTGGGCGAGCATTTTCGGGCGCTGCGGCGAACGCCGATGCACGACTGGAATCTGGCGCATGGCGCAACCATGACCATGGCCGGCCTGTGGCATCGCCCCTGGTACTTCGCCCGGGCAGGAGAAGATATCAACCAGGCCTATGTGCGGGAAACGGAAACAACCCGCAAATCCGTGGGGCTGTGCGACGTTACCTCGCTGGGGAAAATTGCCGTACAAGGCCCGGATGCAACGGAATTTCTCAATCGCATTTATACCAACCCGTTTGCCAGGCTGGCCATTGGCAAGGCACGATACGGCATCATGCTGCGCGATGACGGCCTGGTTCTGGACGATGGCACCACTTGGCGGCTTTCCGAGTACGATTATTTTATGACCACCACCACGGCCCACGCCGGCAAGGTGATGGTATGGCTGGAAGAGTTGCTGCAAACCCGCTGGCAGGACCTCAAAGTCCATGTCACTTCGGTCTCCGAGCAATGGGCCGGCAGCGCTGTAGCCGGGCCAAAATCCCGTGACGTGCTAAAAGCGTGCGTCCATGACCCGGCCGTGGTGGAAAATGCAGTACTGCCGTTTATGGGGGTGATTGAAACTACCCTCAAGCGGAGTGTTCCCTGTCGAATCGCCAGAATCAGCTTTTCCGGTGAAATGGCCTTTGAAGTTTACGTGCCCTCGGACTATGCGGAAGCATTGATGAACCTGCTCCGAGATGCGGCTGAACCATTGGGCGGATGTTTATACGGAACCGAAGCGCTCGGTGCCATGCGCATTGAAAAGGGCCATGTTACCGGTGCAGAACTTGACGGCCGGGTGACCATCGACGATGCCGGGCTTGGAAAAATGGCGTCACCGAATAAAGTGTTTGTCGGCAGCGTGCTGCGCAATCGGCCCGAGTTGATGCGTGAAGATCGACCACGGCTGGTGGGGATTAAACCCAAAGATGCCAACCAGGTCTTTAACGCTGGTGCCATTTTGTGTAAACAAGGCCATGTTGCGGGGTTGGGTGAGGGCTGGATCACCGCCGTCACCCATTCGCCGGCCATGGGGCACTGGATTGGTCTTGGCTTTATATCCGGCGGTCACCAGGCCTGGCAGGGCGAAACCGTGATTGCCGCCGACCCGGTGCGCAAAGGCAATGTGGAGGTGGCGATAATCTCGCCGCATATGTACGACCCGGATGGGGGGAGAATGTATGGTTGACGCAAAATCCGCAGCAGAACGAGTGTCCGCATTGGCCGGGCATTACCACACAGGCCGGTTCGGTGCCAAGGGCGTGAATGGTGCTGCGGGTGTGGTGCTTGCAGACGTGCACGGTTTGGTGCTGCATCAGGTCGCAGCATGGCCGCAAACCATTGATGCAGTGGGCAGCGCTGCGGCCAGCGCCGTGGGGGCGAAATCCGCACCAGGCCCCGGTGCCGCCGCAACCGGTAAAACCGGTTCATTACTGCGAATTGAACCGCTGAAATGGCTGGTCTATGCGACGCTGGCGCCATCCCTGCCGGTGGAGCAGGGTGTCATCCTGGACCTGTCCCATTCCCGCACCCACGTGCGGATTCATGGCGACCAGGCGGTTGCGTTATTGAATAGACACCTGCCGCTGGATTTGCGGGAAAATTCCTTTCCCGTGGGCGCCGTTGCGTCAACCGCATTCCATCACTGCGGGGTGATTTTATGGCGCTCCGGCGAGGGCTATGAATTGTTCCTGCCGCGTGGATTTGCGCTGGCGCTTTGGGAGATGCTGGTGGAATCAGCGCAGCAGTTCGGGGTTGAGGTGGTGTAGCAGGAATTTGACAGCGCCTGCCCGGTAAAATTTTTTCGGCCGTTAAATTACCTGACCATCCCATCGGTAATAAATTTTGGCATTGAATAAATAAAATTGCGCATGCAAAATTTCGTATTCGACATCGTGCCGGATTCATTTAATGCCATGGTGCTGGAAAACTCGGCAAAAGGCCCGGTGCTGTTGTTCCATTGGTCTGAAAATGCCGGCCCCTGCATGAAGTTGCTGCCCCGGCTGGTTCGACTTGCCGACCAATTCGCCGGCCGGTTTTTGCTGACCCTGCTCGATACCGACCGCTTTAAATCTTTTTCCAACCACAAAGGGGTGCTCAGCATCCCGACTGTACAGATCTATTTCCAGGGTAATCTGGTTGAAACGATTCATGGCGCCTATTCTGAAAAGCACTTTCATGCCGTGATCGAAAGAGCCGTGGCCGGGAAAGGTTCGCCCCGGGCGCGGCAGGAAACGATTTCCGGCCTGTCTGCCAGTGAACATGCCGGGTATCGTATGAAATTGGATCGTGCGAAACAATACGTTCAAAATGGCGATGTGCTCAAAGCCGCCGCAATACTGGATCAATTGCCGCCCCGGGCAATGCAGGACCCGGAAATCGAACTTGTTTATACGCATCTGGAGTTGCTGCGAATGGCACAATTGGCGCCGCCCATGGAAACCCTGGAAAGACGGTGCGCAGAACGTCCCGGCAATGCCCGGATTCAATTCCAGATTGCCGCACGCCATCTGGTGGAGGATAATTTCGAACCCGCGCTGGGGATTTTAAACGCCCTGCAAAAGGCCGCAGACGTGGCAGACAGCCACAGAGCGACCCGGGCGAAAATGGCGATTTTTGCCCTGCTCGGGGAGTTTCATCCGCTGGTAAAGAAATATGGATAACCAGATGCAACCGGTTCAGCCAGCTTGCAGCGTCCCGCCGCCGAAATAACATTTTGTCAACAAGCTGCCAATGAGGCCCGTTCATCGATATCCTTCCCGCTAACGCCAGCCTGCGAGCGTTTCTGCTGCTTTCGATTACTTCAATGTGTTGGGGGGCCAATTCGGTTTTTGCCAAGCTGGCAGTGGGCAATATATCCCCCATGCTGCTGGTTTCCCTGCGCTGGCTGGGCGCCGTGCTGTTGTTGCTGGTTTTCGCGCGGAATATTCTGGTTCGGGATTGGGGGTATTTGCGGAATCATCTGCTACCGCTGTTTATTATGGGCGCACTGGGGTTCGCCACATTCAATGCCTTGTTTTACGTTGCCGCCCACACCACCACGGCACTCAACATAGGCATTATCCAGGGATCAATTCCGGTGTTCGTGATGGCCGGTATGTTTGCGCTGTACCGCAGCCCGGTGTCGATACTGCAAATAATCGGTGTGGCCGTGACCATTATCGGGGTGTGCATGGTTGCGTCCGCCGGAAACTTTGAACGATTATTTACCCTGCGCATTCAACCGGGAGACTACTTTATGATCGCCGCATGTTTTTTATATGCCGGATATGCGATTGCATTAAAGCGTTTTTCCGGGGTATCTTCTTTAAGCCTGTTTACGGTCATCGCATCCGCTGCTTTGCTCACCTCAATACCGATGAGTTATGCCGAATTTGTGCTGGGCGCCTTGCAGTGGCCCACGCTCCAGGGCTGGGTTATTGTGGCACTGGTCACCCTGCTGCCGTCATTTCTCGCGCAGATCTGTTTTATTCAGGGGGTAGCCGCTATCGGGCCAGGCCGGGCCGGAGTTTTTGTTAATCTGGTGCCGGTATTTGCGGCGATTCTGGCGGTGTCGATATTGCACGAACCCTTCAGGATATATCACGGTATGGCACTGGTTCTGGTCATCGGTGGAATCGGCTTGTCCGAGCGCGGTAAAAAAGTGAGCGCACACTAGCAAATGCACTTTAAAGCAGAAAAATTAAAATATACGCCCCGGGTAGTCATCTGGATATTGATCCGGCTGCTGGCGGCAATTTCGGCGGTGCAAACCGCTTCCGCCCAGCACGGCTGGGGCTGGCATCAGGACGATTGGCCGAATACGGCATTTGACATGACCTCAGTCAAACTGGAAGAGATTCGCGGGGGCGGGCCGCCCAAAGATGGTATCCCATCCATTGATGCGCCCCAGTTTGAAGATGTCGCCACCGCCGCAGGCTGGATGGAGCCATTGGAACCGGTAATAGCAGTAAACATCAATGGTGCGGCCAGGGCCTACCCGCTGAAGATTTTGATCTTTCATGAAATCGTCAACGACCGGTTAAAAGGAGTGCCAATTTCCGTCACGTTCTGTCCGTTGTGTAATGCCGCTATCGTCTTTGATCGGCGTTTCCAGGGCGCAGTGCTGGATTTTGGCACAACCGGGCTGTTGCGTATGAGCGATCTGGTGATGTACGACCGTCAAACCGAGAGCTGGTGGCAGCAGTTTTCGGGCAAAAGCATAGTCGGCTGGTATCTTGGTAGCGAATTAACCAGAATTCCATCTTCAATCGTCTCTTTCAAATCTTTCCGGGACAGCGGGCCGGGCGGATTGGTTTTGAGTCGGGAAACAGGGTTTCAGCGACCCTATGGGCGGAATCCGTATGTCGGTTATGATCAAATTGATCAGTCGCCATTTTTGTTTGATGGAAAAATCGACCAGCGATTGCCGCCGATGGAACGGGTGCTGACAATCACCGTGGGCGCAGGAAACAGTAAAAGCAATAAGCTCTATCCATTAACGGAGCTAAAAAAAGCCAAACTGGTGAATGACGAGTTTGCATCGGTGGCCCTAGTGGTGTTCGCCATGGGGGAGACTTTGTCGGTGCTGGATTCGCCCAGAATTGCCGGGTCAAAAAAGCTGGTAGAAGCGACAGTGTTTCGACGGCGAATCAGCAAGTATGATGTGCCGTTGCGCTTTGGAATTGACAGCCAGGGTATTGTTGATGAGCAAACCGGCTCACACTGGAATGTGCTGGGCAAGGCAATAGACGGCCCGCTCGTCAACACCCAGCTTCTGCCCGTTGACAGCGGCGTTCATTTTGCGTTTGCCTGGTTGGCGTTTAATCCGGATTCGGAAATTTACCGTGCAAACCAGAACTAGAAATTTCCTGTGCGGTTTGGAACTATGGTTTCCCATCATATAGTTTTCGCAGCCGAAACAGCCCGTGTATGGCGGCATCGCTGGTAAAGTAAATATCGCCGTCAGAACCTACCGCAACCCCCACCGGGCGGGCCCATCTTTTGCCGTCCGCCAGTTGAAACCCGGTGAGCAAATCCTCTACGCCGGTGGCCACGCCGTTATTGAATTTCACCAATACCAGTTTGGGATGCCTGCGAGTCGCCGGGTCACCGTCCGCGTAGCCGCCGTCGGCGGTGCCCCAGGAACCATGCAGCGCAACGATGGCATCGCCTGCATACTCCGAGGCATTGGCATTTTCGGTAATAAAGGCAACGTCCATTGGCGCGTTTCGGGCCGGGAAGGTTGCCACGGGAATGGATACCTGGTTTGGAGCCCTGGGCGGGTTTGACTGAATACATTCATCCCGCAGCAGTTTTTCCCCATCGTATTGATACCACGGCATTCCATGAAAAGACCCCGGGGTCAACCTGGCAAAATATTCTGGCGGCTGATTGAATCCGCGATGATCCGGGCCGTTGTTGCTGGCATACATCACTCCGGTGTGTGGATGCCAGTCAAATCCGACCGGATTGCGCAATCCCGATGCGAAGGGTATTAACCTGGGCGACGGCCCGGACTCATCGATCAGAAACACGCCGCCCCGACGGGAATTCGCGGGATATGACGGGTCGAGATAGGCATCGCTGCAGTTTCCCCGAATGCCCAGACTGACATAGAGTTTCTTATCCGGGCCAATTTTCAATGTGCGACTGTTATGGCCGCGGCCACCAGGCAAAGCGATGTAACGCTTGAATTGCTGCGCCGCTATCCAGGGTGTTTCCTGTGCATAGGGTGCGCTGTAAACTCCATCGGTCCGGGCCACATAAATAGTGTGACCGCGAACCACAATACTGTGAGGATAGTTGTCGAGTCTGGCGATGGTGTTTATTTGTGAGTAGGGCGGGTCCGCCCAATACACCATTCCCGATTTTGACCCCATGAATAAGCGGTCGCCGTGAAAGTGTATCAATCGGGGGCTGCGTAAATTGGCAATCAATAATTCCAGTTGGTAGGTATCAGGATGGCGTACTTCAAACTGGAAACCGGCGACGCCAAACTGTGCCGGAACCAGGTTCACGGATGCAGGCCGGGCGGGCAGCCCAGCGGTTTCGGCCGAATGTGATGGTCGATAAACCCAACCGCCGACCAGGGCGATGATCGATATGATTATTATTAATGCGGTGCGAGAACGTAATGATGGGGATTGCTTGCGCATGTACAGATTGTATCGAAGTTGGGTATGAGGGAGAAACCGTCAGCCGGCCGCAAACTGTCAGTCATGCCTGAATGCGCAAACCGATTTTATACGCCGGTAGTTACGCACCAAAATCTTGGTGTAATTTTCCGCTTGGTGTAATTTTCCGGTTATACGTATAATCTTCGGCAAACAAATCACTCACTTTTAAATTTACCATGAACAACGAAGTCATCCTTACCTGCGCGGTCACTGGCGCGGGCGATACCACGGGCAAAAGCCACTTGGTTCCAATCACGCCGGAGCAAATCGCCAACGCGGCGATAGAGGCGGCAAAAGCCGGTGCGGCGGTTACCCATATCCATGTCCGCGATCCGGAGACTGGCAAAGGTTCGCGAGACCGCGCACTATTTAAAGAGACAGTGGATCGAGTCCGGGACAGTGGCGTTGACGTTATCATCAACCTGACCGCAGGCATGGGCGGTGACTGGGTCCCCGGCGACGAAGATCCATCCCTGCCAGGCCCGGGGACCGACATGGTCGGCCCGGAACAAAGGCTGGCCCACGTTATCGAGTGTTTGCCGGATATTTGCAGCCTGGATTGTGGCACCATGATTTTTGGCAATGGCAATAATCTGTATTTAAATACCCCGGTTTATTTGCGCACCATGGCCAAAATCGTTCAGCAATTGGGAGTCAAGCCTGAACTTGAAGTTTTTGATCTTGGCCAGGTGCGATTGGCGTGCGCCCTGGTAGACGAAGGCTTGATAGACGCCCCGCCGCTGTTTCAGTTGTGTTTGGGGATTCCCTGGGGAGCCGGTGCGGATACCGAAACCATGGCGGCGATGAAGCAGGCATTACCCGCCCGGGCGCTATGGGCGGGCTTTGGTATTTCCAGAATGCAGATGCCGATGGTTGCCCAGGCGGTGGTGCTCGGTGGTAATTGCCGGGTTGGCCTAGAAGACAATATTTACCTTGACCGTGGTGTGCTGGCAACCAATGGAATGCTGGTTGAGCGTGCAGTCGAGATCATCGAACGACTGGGCGCCCGGGTATTATCGCCTGAACAGGCCCGGGCGAAAATGGGTTTGAAGCAAGGATAAGCATCCGTTTGGGTGCCCACCTGTCTGGTCGGGCGGCAGATGATCCGGCAGGTCGCATTGAAATGACCGGTACGACAATTGGATTTATCGGCCTTGGGCAGCTCGGTGCAAAACTGGCTGACAATTTACTGCAAGCCGGCAAAAATCTGATTGTCCACGACCTTAATGCGGATTCGGTGGCAAGATTATCTGCGACTGGCGCAATTGCGGCCGAATCCATCTCCCACCTGGCCGCGCAAAGCGATATTGTGATTACCTGTCTGCCCTGCCCCGCCGCTTGTGCTGAAGTTATGGCCGGAGTTGATGGCGCATTGTATGCAATGGGCGCGGGGTCCACCTGGATTGAGATGAGTACTACCAGCGTAGCGGCAATCAGGAAGCTCGCTGCTTTGGCAAACGAGCAGGGAGTTTCGGTATTGGAGGCGCCGTTGACCGGCGGTGTGCATCGCGCCGTTACGGGCGAAATGACAATTTTTGTTGCGGTGAAGAAAATAATTTCCATGGCCATCTACCCCTGTTGCAGATACTCGGCGGTCAAATTATTTATATGGGTAAAATAGGCAATGCGTCGCTTATCAAAGTAATTACCAATCTGCTTTGCCTAGTGGACCTGGTTGCCGCTGGGGAGGCGCTGATGCTGGCTAAAAAAGGCGGGCTTGACCTGGCCAGCAGCTACCAGGCGATTTGTGCCAGCTCTGGAACCAGTCGGGAGTTTGAGGATTGGGCGCCGGTCATACTCAACGGTTCTTTTAATACCGGATTCACAATCGATCTGGGGCTCAAGGATTTGCGCCTGGTTGCCCGGCTCGGTGAGGAATATGGTGTTCCGCTCAAATTGACAACGCTGGTTAAACGGCTATTCGAACAATCCAGAGAAATTTACGGCGGCGATGCGTGGACGCCGCAGGTTGTAAAAATGCTGGAGGAGCAGGTTGGGGAAGCTTTACGGGCGGAAGGGTTCCCGGCGGTCATCCCGGATAATTAACCCGGCCGGATTGCCGGACGAGACCGCTCAGCGGGAATAAAAACCGTGCGAAAATCGCTTGTATTCCCGGGCCCGGCCACTGACGATCATCAAGCGGTTCAGTTCGTCGCCGCTGCGCAGAAAGCATCGGGCCACGGCTCGACCGTATTTGTCCTCATCCATTTGCAGGCAGTCAACCCGTTTCCCGTGGGCGATGGAATACAGATAATCGGCTGCGCTCTGATAACCGGGTTCGTGCCTTTCCGGGGCATCCACTCCCCACAGGCGAATCTGCACCGGGTGGCCCTGGAGGTACAGGCTGTCGCCGTCAACCACGCGCACCACCTGTCCGCTGATGGTGGGCTGGGCCAGACCGGCCATACCCGTGAGCCCAAGCAGCAAGCCGAACACCCCGACCGGTATGCGCAGAATATGTCGCGCACCCGGCCGAATTTCGCGAGTGATATGAATGCGCATAAATAGTCAGGCCAGCTTTGGTCGGGAATGCGGATGATGAGGATACTCAGACCGGTACCGCTATTCTTGCTCTGCTGGCGGTGTCCAGTCCGATGCGTCTAACGCTTTGACGCGGTCTCTGAAAGCTATGTCAAAGCGGTTCAAGTAGTCAGCCATCCACTCGACCTGCTGTTCTCGCTCATCTTTATTCATAGGGTCGCCCGCTCAGATGAAATAAATCCTGCATTCGTTGCCGTTTGGTTTCTCTGTAGTCCAATCAAGCTCTGCGCCTATCGAATTCTCAATATCGGTACGGTCCCGCTTTAGAAGGTTGAAGTGATTGTTAGATGATGGGCCATTTGTCACCAATCCCACCCGCAGGTGTTTCTTTCTCTTGATCAGGAAACCGCTCAATAGAAATCCAGTCTTTCCGATACTGAAATCAGTAAATGACTCGGGCGACGGTTTTCTAGGCCCTACTTTGGAGTTCATCTTTTCAAGCTTACCTCGCAAATCCTGCCAAAAAGACAAGTACGCCTTTCCTCGTTCGGATATTTCGCCCTTCGAATTCTGTCTAATCGAACGACTCCAGTCATTAGGCTTCGCGACTATGTTGAATTTGGGTGCAATTGGCGAATTTCCGATCTTCCAGAACTCAATCTCCAGCCCGAAAAACCTGAACTTATCTCCGCTTATCTCGTTCAGCCAATCCATCGCCGCGCGATGCTCATCCGCGAATTCGGCCGCAATCCAGATGATCGTCACGGCATCTAATCCGGCCGCGTAGGTGATCAGCTGCCCCACGTGCTGATGATCGGTCTTCGCCAGTTGATTCTCTATCAGAACCAACGAGTTATCAGCGGTGTCCCGGCAAACTATATCTGCCCTGAATGGACCGACGCTCTTCTCTTGCCCTTCCAGTTCCAGCTCCATGTCCAGAGTATCGCCCAGCAGGGACAGGTTGTCGTCTTTAGCCAGCCACGGCGTGAAGTCTTGCGCTTCGCCTTTCCAAATATCGCGGAGATCGACTTTTTCCAACTTGCCAAGTTTCGACATCTTGCATATTCACTCTCATGCCAGGCTCTACCGGACCAGCGTCCGATGGTGATACTACGGGCCTACTGATACTGATCAGCATTGTGTAGTTGCGCCCGGAGCTACCGTTGCCGCAATGTTTCGGCGGTAGGCGCTTCACCGCGCCGCCTTCTTTCCACCAGCCCGTCCAGCCAATCCGGGTCCATTTCCGGCACAGAAGACAATAACAACTCCGTATAGTCCTGGTAAGGCGGTTGCAGAATTTGTGTCTTGGGGCCCTGCTCTACGATTTTGCCCTGATACATGACCACAATTTCATCGGCAATGGCTTTGACTGTGGCCAGGTCGTGGGTAATGAACAGGTAGGACACGTTCAATTGATTTTGCAGATTTTGCAGCAGGTCCAGAATACCTTCGGCAACCAGTTGATCCAGCGCTGAAGTTACTTCATCGCAAATAATAAGCTCCGGGTCGGCCGCCAATGCCCGGGCGATACAGATGCGTTGTTTTTCTCCGCCGGAAAGCTGCGCAGGAAATCGATCGATGTAATTGTCTGGAATTTCGATTTTTCCAAGCAGCTCCAGCACTTTTGCCTGGTTGGCGTCGCCTTGCAGCCCGCTATAAAACTCCAGCGGCCGGCCGATAATCTCTCTGATTCGATGGCGCGGATTCATGGCCACGTCGGCCATCTGGTAAATCATCTGTATGGAACGCAGGTTTTCCTTGCTTTTCTCTTTCAGCCTGGCAGGCAGCACTTCGCCCCGGTAGGTTATCGAGCCTGTGGCGGGCGGCAGCAATCCGGTAATAACCCTGGCAAGGGTGCTTTTGCCGCTGCCCGATTCGCCGACCACGGCCACGGTTTTACCCTTTTCCAGTTTGACATTGATGTCTTTTAATACATCAATACGTGTGCCCGGATAGCGGGCTGTAACGTTATTTACTTCCAGTATTATGTTTTCACCATCGCCAATAGTTCGGTCATCGCGCAATGATCGAACCGCCAGTAACCGGCGGGTGTAGTCCTGCTGCGGATTTGCCAGCATTTCGCGCGCATCGCCTTCCTCGACCAGATCACCGTAGCGCAGCACCATAATCCGGTCCGCCATTTGCGCTACCACTGCAAGGTCATGGGTGATATAAATCGCCGCCACGTTGCGCGCTCTAACCGCTTCTTTTATGGCGGACAGCACTTCGATCTGGGTGGTGACGTCCAGCGCTGTAGTGGGTTCATCAAAGATAATGATGTCCGGGTCGCTGCCCAGAGCCATGGCGGTCATGGCGCGCTGCAACTGCCCGCCGGAAACCTGGTGCGGATAGCGGTTTCCGATGGTATCCGGGTCGGGCAAATCCAGTTGCCTGTATAATTCCCGCCCGCGTGACTCGGCTTCGCCGGTTTTCATCTTGCCATGCTGCACCGGCGCTTCAGCAAACTGCTCGATCAGGGTATGCGCCGGGTTAAAAGCCGCCGCCGCACTTTGCGCGACATAAGCGACCTTATTGCCCCGGATATTCCGCAATGCTTTCTCCGGCTGCCTGGTCAGCTCCACGCCGTCCAGCTTTATGGAACCGGAAACGATGCGGCAGCCTGGTTTGGTATAACCCAGAGCACACAGTCCGAAAGTGGATTTTCCTGCACCTGATTCGCCGATGAGCCCAATAATTTCGCCGCGTTTCAGGTTCATGGACAAACCATTGACGATAGGCGTCCACACCCCCTCGACATCCGCTTCGATGATTAAATCCTTGATTTCCAGCAAGTGGCTTTGTTGGTTGTTCATGCGGCTCCCCCTAGTGATCTTCTCTGAGACCGCTGGCCTTGTGTACCACCGAATCTATTAACAGATTGATGCCGATGGTCAGCAATGCGATACATGAAGCAGGAATCAACGGGTGCAGGAAGCCCCAGGCGATGCCTTCAGAATTGGAGCGCACCATGGCGCCCCAGTCGGCCAATGGCGGTTGCAAACCGAGCCCTAAAAAGCTCAGTCCGCTTATCAACAGGAATACGAAGCAAAACCGCAGACCAAACTCCGCCGCCAATGGCGTCACGGCATTGGGTAAAATTTCCCGCCGCATAATCCACCACAAACCCTCGCCGCGCAAGCGGGCAGCTTCCACGTAATCCATGACCTCAATATCCATAGCCACTGCGCGGGATATGCGAAAAACCGGCATGGCATAGATAATACCGATGACGGTTGCCAGCATGAAAAACGAGGTGCCCACTGCGGACACGACAATCAATGCGGCAATCAGGGTGGGTACGGAAATAATGATATCCACCAATCGGCTGATGATTTGATCCACCCAGCCGCCCATGGTGGCCGCAAGAAATCCGAGCAATGCGCCGAGGCTGAAAGAGCAGGCCGTGGTGATCAGCGCAAGCACAATGGTATTCCGGGCGCCGTAGATTATGCGTGAAAGCATGTCGCGCCCGATGATGTCGGTGCCGAACAAAAACTTGCCGCCAATGGGTTCCCAGACGCCGCCGACGATTTCACTTTCTCCATAGGGCGCGAGCCAGGGCGCAAAAGCAGCAATGAATGCGAAAAACAGGATAATGAATAAACCGATGCGCGCGGTCCAGTTCAGACCGATGGTGTAAGCCCAGAATATATGCAGGAATCTCATCCGTTATCTCCGGTGCCGCAAACGTGGATTGGCGACGATGGACAATACATCCGCCAGCAGATTCAGTAATACATAGGCTGAAGCAAATATCATTGCGGTGGCTTGAACCACGGTCATATTTCGAAGCTGCACCGAATCCACCATCAGCGCGCCCAGCCCCGGGTAGACAAACACCACTTCGATAATCACTACCCCCACCACCATAAAGGCGATGTTTAAAATGACCACTTGAATAATCGGCGCCCAGGCATTGGGCAAGGCATGTTTGACAATAACTCTGGCGGGTTTAATGCCCTTTAATTTCGCCATTTCAATATAGGGGCTTGCCAGCAGATTGACGATGGAGGCACGCGTCATGCGCATCATGTGGGCCAGCGATATAAGCGTAAGCGTAAGCACCGGCAGGGCCGAAACATACGCCCGGTCCCAGAAACCCATACTGCCATGCACATTGGAAATCGCCGGGAAAATATCCATGTTCACCGCTAACAGGGCCATCAGGATGTAGGCCACAAAGAAATCCGGGACAGAAATTGTGCTCAAGGTGGTAACCGAAATGGTGCGGTCAAAACCGGTATTGCGGTACATCGCGGCGAGCACACCCAGGCCGATTCCGAGGGGTATGGCCAACATGGAAGAGAATGCGGCGAGGTAGAGGGTATTGCCGATGCGTGCGCTGACCAATTCGGTCACGGTGCGTTCGTTGGCCAGGGAGTCCCCCAGGTCGCCGCGCAGAAAATTAAACAGCCATTCAATATAACGCACCCACGCCGGCCGGTCCAGATCCAGCTTGGCACGACAGGCGGTGAGGGTGTTTTCCTGCGCCATTTGTCCCAGCATGGCCGAGCATACGTCGCCCGACAACGCTTCCACGCCGACGGTGATAAGCAGGGAAATAGCCAACAGGGTAAACAAGCCAAGCCCGATGCGCCTGGCGACCATGACGAGTAATGAATTATTCATTTTGATTCAGAATCTGAAACGTGGTGCTGATACTGTAGCCGAATCCCCCGGATTGCCTATAACGACATAATGCGCCCTGACACATCACCCGGCCATCGTGATGGCCTGCAACAGACTGCTGCCATGCAGGGCGGAACGATTTTGCCGGCGCCAGACACCAACCGACAACCACTGCAATCGTCCCTGATAGAAAAAAGGCGGCCAGAAAAATCTGGCCGCCTGTCTACTGCCCTCTGTTTCTTAGAATGGTTTTTACTGTTTAATGCCCCGGTTTATGCGAACCACCAGCGTTTGGCGCTGCGGGCACCATCCAGCTCAAAGTTGGCGGCGAGGTCGCCGTGGGCCAGTGCAGTAGAGGCCGCATCGACGTTATTGGCGAAGCAGGGAACGATTACGCCGCCTTCATTGCTGACGATGGTTTGCATTTCAACATAAATGTCGTTGCGTTTGGCGTCGTCCAGCTCGGCACGCCCGGCAACCAGCAGCTCCTCAAAGCGGGGATGATTCCAGAAAGAGTCCGTCCAGTTTCCGCCGGCGGCATAGCCCAGAGTAAACATCCAGTCGGCCGTCGGACGACCACTCCAGTAGCAAGCGCTCCATGGAACCTGCATCCAGACGTTGTCCCAGTAACCATCAGGAGAAACCCGTTTCACCGTCAGGTTGATGTTGGCCGGACGCAGCGACTCGGCATAAAGTTCGGTTGCCGTCACCGCGCCGCTGAATGCCGCATCGGCAGCCGCAATTTCCAGGTCCAGGCTGTCTATACCGGCCTGTTTCAAATGCCATTTCGCTTTATCCACATCGTATTGGCGCTGGGGCAAATCTGCAGCGTGATAGTTTTGCGAAGCACCGATTGGATGGTCATTACCGAGCGCACCATAGCCGTTAAGCACGGTGTTTACGAATGCTTCACGGTCAATGCCGTATTTCAATGCCATGCGCACGTCGTTATTGTCAAAGGGTGCAGCACGTACATCCATGGGATAGGTGAAGTGTTTAGTGCCCGTGGTTTGCAGTACGTTTACATCCGGCTTGGCTTCCAGCAGGTTCGCAGTTTTCAGGTCGCAGCGCACAATGGCGTCAACCTGGCCGGTTACCATGGCATTCATACGTGCCGCCGTGTCACCGATTGCAGTGATATGCACTTCATCGAAGTGGCCTTCGTTCTGGTTGAAGCTGTTTTCATGTCGAACCAGCATGGCGCGCACACCCGGCTCAAATTCCACCGGTTTATAAGGCCCGGTACCATCGCCGGACTGCCAGTTCATGGTGCCATCGGCATTCGCAGGACACATCAGAATATGGTAATCGGTTAACAGATACGGAAAGTCTGCGTTGCCGCTTTCCAGTTCAAATACCAGATAGTCGCCGTCCTTTGACATTGTGCCCATGCTTTCTGCGACAGATTTGGCTGCGGAAGTTGAATTTTCGCCGCGGTGATGTTGGATAGAGGCGATACAGTCGTCAACCGTTATCGTCTTGCCGCTATGGAATTCCACGCCCTGGCGCAGCTTCACGCGCCAGGTGCGGGCATCAGCAGAAGACTCCAGGCTTTCTGCAAGCTCAGGCACGGCCTGGCCGGCGGCATTGACCTCAACCAGCGCGTTACGCATTGCCCCCATGTTCATGTTGATCATAAAAGTATCGCTATTCGTCCCCGGGTCGTATGAATCGCCAGTATTGGCGCCGCCCATTCCCATGCGGTAGACACCGCCTTTGTTGGGCGCGGCCCGGACGGCTTCACTATACAGGCTGGGTGCCATCGCGCCCACGCCCAAAGCCATTGCGCCCTGCATAAAGCGGCGGCGGCTCATTTGGTTTTCCGAAACCTGCTTTTGCAGTTTCTTTATTTCTTTGTCTAAACTCATGTGCATTTTCCTCCAGAAGAGATGAAAAATTCTAATTCCCGCGCAAAAACATCAGCGGGATTATCGTATTGTCTATAATTATAGCCCTGCTATAGTCAACCAATAGGCACCGAAAGTCAAATAGCTACCGCTCCCAATCCGACTGATTACCAGCGGCTGTATGCGGGGTTTCAGCGCTGACCCGAGTCGTTTCGTAGCTATGGTTGTGGTAAAAAACCGGCGGATTGCATTTTCATCCGGGCAATTTCCACCAGCCCTTTGTTGAGCTTTTGGCTTAATGCGGAAAAGTCGGCGCCCTGGCACATGGCGACGCAGCCATCCACCATGGCCTGGCGCAGTTGCGGGGTCAATTCTGGCGCCACAAGCCGGGTCCAGGGCAGTTTCAATGCGGGGCCAAATTGGTCCAGACAATAGGCCATGCCGCCTTCACCGCCGCCGACATGAAAAATTTCGCAGGGGCCCATCACCGCCCAGCGTGGTCCCGGGCCATTCACCACGGCCTGATCAATTTGTGCAACCGTGGCTTCACCATTGGCCACCATGTGCAATGCTTCTCGCCAGATCGCTTCCTGCAAGCGCGTGGCGATAAAACCGGGCACTTCTTTTTGCATTACCAGCGGGGCCTTGCCTGCTGCTTCATAAAACGTCACGGCCCAGTCCAGCGCTGCAGCACTGGTTTTTTCTCCACCAATCATTTCAACCAGCGGCAATAAATAAGGCGGATTAAATGGATGCGCCACTATGGTTCGCTGCGGGCTGCGGCAGTGCGCCTGTATGTCTGTCATGGACAATCCAGAGGTGCTGGATGCGATTATCACGTCTGGATCAACCAATTCTCCCAGTTTTTGATACAGATCCTGTTTCAGCGCCAGGACTTCGGGAATGCTTTCCTGAATGAATTCGGCATTGGTTACGGCCTCGTGCAGATCTGTGGTCCAGTTGAAATTATCCAGGGATGCGCCGGGCGCTAGTCCCATTTCCGTCAGGCTGGACCACGCGGTTTCCAGCAATTGATGTAATCCGTCAATTTCCGCAGCATGGTGGAGGTAGGTGGTGACGTTATATCCACGGGCCAGATAGTGGGCAGTCCAGCCGCCGCCGATGGGACCGGCGCCAATACTGGTGATGTTTTTGACGGCTTCTGGATAGTTGGTAATCATGGTTTTCTTTTGCTTTTGTTTACTGGCCTTTGAAGTCGGGTTTGCGTTTTTCCACGAAGGCTTTTACCCCTTCGCTGGCATCGCTGGAGCGCAGCATTTGCCGATAGGTGGGCAAATTATCGCTTCGCATTTTATGGAATGCGTCTCGAATGCTTTGGCCATCCACGGCGCGCAGCACCTCTTTAATCGACTGCAATGCCAGAGGGGCGACCCGGGCCAGTTGCTCTGCCCATCCCCGGGCAGAGTGCATCAACTGGTCTGCCGGAACCACTTTGTTGACCATGCCGTATCCGGCCGCTTCGGCGGCTGACATGCGTCGGCCAAGGTATAGCATTTCAAGCGCGATGTTATAGGGGAGGCGCTTCGGCAGTCGCTGCATCGCTCCCGCATCAGGAATGATGCCGAGGGGCAATTCGGGCAGCGCGAACTCCACATGCTCTGCGGCAATGATCAGGTCGCAGGCCAGCGCAATTTCAAATCCGCCGCCGATGGTCAAGCCATTTAATGCGGCGATAACGGGTTTGTTCAAATTCCAGATTTCGGTGATTCCGGCAAAGCCGCCGAGTTCCGGGGCTTCGCCCTGCCACCAGTTGTCGAGCTGGATATCACCCCTGTCCAGTGATTTTAAATCCCATCCGGCAGAAAATATTTTTTCTCCGGCCGCGGTGATGATGCAAACCTTCAGGTCCGGGTTGTCGCGAAAGTATACAAAGGCTTCACCCATCCTGCGACTGGTCGGGGTGTCAATCGCATTTACTTTGGGCCGGTTAATGGTGATTTCGCAGATCGGGCCATTTTCCACCAGGATGATTGCTTGATCGGATTCGGTCATTATGTTTGTAGGAATATTCAGGATTCAGTCGGGATTGGTATATGGTATATCATATGCGCCGCCGAGCAGAAATAAACAATTCAGTCAGGATTTCGCACAGGATGATCGCAGGGGAGGAGCTCCTGCGATCATCCTGATTTAAATTACCCGGGCAACCCCGAGAGCAACCCCGCGACTTTATCAAATACCGTGGACTATCCCTTAACCGCAGAGCAGCAAATGATCGTGGACTCGGTGCGGACATTCGTTGAGCAGGAACTGGCGCCGCATGAAGCCGAAGTGGACCGTACTGGCGAGGTGCCGGATGAACTTGCCGCGCAGATTAAAAGCAAGGCCATCGAAATGGGTTTATACGCGCCGAATCTTCCCGCATCTATCGGCGGCGGCGGTCTCGATTATAAATGTCTGGCTTTGATGGAGCGTGAACTGGGCAAATCCAGTTATGGTTTGCACGGTTATCTACATCGACCCTCGGAAATTTTGATGGCGTGCTGCGGACCGCAGATCGATGAGTACCTGAATCCATGCGTGACCGGGGAAAAGCAAGAAGTGTTTGCACTGACCGAACCCGGCGCCGGCTCTGACATATTATCCATGCAAACCAGAGCCAGTCGGGATGGCAGCAGTTTGGTAATTAACGGCAGGAAACACTTTATCAGCAGTCCGGTCATGCCGGACTTTGCCATTGTGTTCGCCCAAAGCGGGTTAACCGAAACGCCGCGTGGGGAACGTAAACTGGTGACCGCGCTGCTGGTGGATGCGGGAACACCCGGGTTTACCATGGAGCGGGGGCCGCGGTGCGCAGCCCAGCGGGCATACCACACCTGGCAGCTTGGGTTTGACAATTGCCGGGTGTCTGAATCGAAAATTCTGGGGCAGGAGCATAAAGGCTTTGAACTGGCGAATGAATGGTTGCGCATGGGGCGGGTCTGGGTGGCGGCGGGCTGCTGCGGACGTATGGAACGATTGCTTGGTCTGGCCACAACCTGGGCCGTGGAACGAAAACAATTCGGGCGATCAATTGGTGAGTTTCAGGGCGTTTCTTTTAAGCTGGCGGATATGGTGACGGATCTCCAGGCCGCTGATCTGCTGGTGATGAACGCGGCGGACAAGGCGGACCGGGGTATCATGCGAAACGAGGATGCGGCCATGGCCAAGTTGTTTGCTTCCGAAGCGGTGGGTCGGGCGGCAGATCATACTATTCAGATATACGGCGGCATGGGTCTGATGGAAGCGCTGCCCATTGAGCGACTATGGCGTGATGCCCGTCTGGACCGGATTTGGGACGGCACATCAGAGATTCAGCGACATATTATTTCTCGTGCGCTGCTGCGGGAAGCGGGCGGTTAATGGCGCTGAACGCGGCACGCAAGGACAACCTCAGGCGATTACTGGCGCCTCGACATATCGCGTTTATCGGCGGTGCGGATGCGGCTTATTGTGCCCGTCAGGCGGCGCGCAGTTTTTCCGGCCCGGTTTGGGGGGTTAACCCGCAGCGCTCCGAACTGGGTGGCCAGCCCTGCTACGCGAAAGTAAAAGATTTGCCCGCAGCACCGGATGCGGTATTTCTGGCCACGCCCCGCGCCGCTGCCGTCCAGGTGGTTGGGGATTTAAATGCAATGGGCGCCGGTGGCGTGGCCTGTTTTACGGCGGGGTATGGCGAGCTGGGCCAGGCGGGCAAACAGGCCGAGCGCGAGCTGGTTCAGGCGGCCGGGGATCTGGCGCTGGTGGGTCCAAATTGCTATGGGGTAATCAGTTATGCCAGCAATGCGGTGCTGTGGCCATTTGCTGCCTGCCCGCCGGTCAGGCAGGCGGGCGGGATTGCGCTGATTATGCAAAGCGGCATGATCGCCGCCAACCTGGCAATCAATCAGCGTTCGGCACCACTGGCTTATGTCATATCCGCCGGCAATCAGGGCATGCTGGCGATTGAAGATTATATTGAAGCGCTGGTTGACGATGCCAACGTGTCGGCCTTTGGCTTATATATGGAAGGCATGGTCAGCGTGGAGAATTTCGCAGCCGCTGCGGCCAAAGCGCTGGCCGCCGGCAAACCCATCGTGCTGTTAAAAGCCGGGCGTTCCGCCATAGGCGGGCAGCTCACCGTGAGTCATACCGGGTCGCTGTCCGGCGCTGACCAGGCCCATCAGGCCCTGTTTGATCAATTCGGCATAGTGCGCGTGGATTCCCCGGAGGTGCTGCTGGAAACGCTGAAATTCATGACTATTTCGGGCATACCCAGGGGAAATCGTATTGCCGCATTTACCTGTTCAGGCGGGGACGGGTTGTTGGTGGCGGACTATTGTGAGGGCAAAAATCTGCAATTGCCCCGACCGTCCCGGGCGGTGGCGGCGGCGCTTGCGGGATGGTTGCCGGATATTGCCACGGTTTCAAATCCGCTGGATTACACCACACCGTTATGGGGCAGCGCCGACATGTTGCCCAGGGTATTCGAGGCGGCGTTGCAAGATGAATATGACGCGGCGATTTTTATTCAGGATTATGCGCCGGATCATATCGGGGCGGATAATACCCATTACATTACCGACGCAAAATCCTATATCGAGGCGACCAGAAATGCCGGCATTCCCGCAGCGATATGCAGCGATTTATCGGAGAACATGGATAAAAGCGCGCGCGAAATGATGCTGGGCCTTGGCGTCACGCCATTGCAGGGAATCGACCGGGGGCTGGATGCGATCCGCAATGCCTGTGATTATGCTGCCCATCGTTGCCGGATACTTGCGCATGGCAGCAACGAAACTTTTCATACTGTTGCAGCAGCAAATTGTTCTGAATCAGAAATCAGGCTGTTGAATGAATGGCAGAGTAAGCAGAAACTGAAAGCATTCGGACTGCCGGTGCCGGATGGATTGCTCCTGCCGGCCCGGGCCGGCGGGCCGGAACAGGCGCCTGGAGCGCTTTCCGGCATAGCGCAGAAAATCGGATTCCCGGTGGCGGTCAAACTGGTCAGCGAACAACTGGCGCATAAAAGTGATTTCGGCGCGGTGGCGTTAAATCTGCACACCGAAGACGAGGTGGCAGGTGGTATCTCCCGGATTAGAAACGCGGTGGCAGAGGCAAAAGTTGAATGCGAAATTCAGGGGTATCTGGTCGAGGCCATGGTGGAGAATGTCATCCATGAATTGCTGGTCGGGATTAAACGGGATGCGCAATTCGGCATGGTAATGGTGATTGCAAGCGGTGGCCTGTGGGTTGAGTTAATCAGGGATGCACAAACCCTGCTGCTGCCGACAAATGAGCACAGGGTTAAATACGCGCTGTCGAATTTAAAATGTTATCCGCTGTTGTGTGGCTATCGCGGTGGCCCGCAATGCGATATGGATGCTTTGGTCGGGGCCATTTCAGGGCTGGCAGATTTTGCCGAAGCCAATGCGGGCACATTGATCGCGATGGATATTAATCCATTGATGGCTTTAGCGGACGGCGTGGTCGTTGCCGATGCGTTGCTGTGGGTGACTGCGTGACCCTGGCCCGGATTGCGGGGTGATTATTAAAGAAACCTCATTTTAACGCCTCGGCCTGCACGTCTTATTTACATGCTGTCGATAATGATATGCATCAAATCGATTTGTCTTATTATGATCTGCTGCCCGATTTTCAGGGTTTTTCAGCATGTATCAATCATTTACTCCGCCTGAATGTTTATTAATGGAGCCGGGCCCCACCATGGTTCATCAACGTGTTCTGGCAGCCGCTTCGCGATCAACCATCGGGCATCTGGCCCCGGTTTTTATGGTGTTGATGGATGAAATCAAACATTTTCTGCAATAGGTTTTTCAAACCAACGCTGAAGTCCTGACAAAATTAGCGCACAGCCATGGTGCGCTGGTGATTGTTAACGCGGTGACATCCCTGGCGGGTGTGCCGTTGAAAGTGGATGAGTGGGCACTGGATGCGGTTTATTCCGGCAGTCAGAAATGCCTTTCCTGCTTTCCTGAATTATCGCCGGTTACTTTCTCGGCATCCGCCCCGGATAAAATCAAAAACAGAAAGTCAAAAGTGCAAAGCGGGTTTCTGGATGTGACGCTGGTGATGGGAGACTGGGGAACGGGTGGCGGGCATTCCTATCCATTACACCGCGCCGGTAAATACCTTGTATGCGCTGCATGAAGCGTTGTTGATGGTGCATGAAGAAGGGATTGAAAACGCTTGGCAACGACATCGGCGCAAGCATCAACCGGCTAACGGGCTGGAACAACTGGGTATGCGCCTGCTGGCTAGAAAAGTCGAGTCGTTTACCCAGCTCAACACGGTAATTATTTCAGGCGGCATGGATGATGCCAAATCCCGTCAGTATTTTCTCCATAGCCATGGCTTGGAAATCGGCGCAGGTCTTGGCGCCCTGGCCGGTAAAATCTGGCGCATCGGGCTGATGGGCCAGGCCAGCCGGGCGGAATATGTTGAATGATGTTTAGGAATTATTAAAGCAGCGGTGGACTTAAATGCGTATGACTAGTCCGCTGTTATCCTTGACCAGGAGAAAATGGCAAGACTTGTGCCGGCCCGGGGCGGGGCATACATTTGCTTGACTTTAGCCCCGGGATTAACCATATTTATTGGGTTGGCCCGGTTAATCGCGAAAAAGCGTTGCTTTAAAGTCGTTTCCAGGGGCGTTTAGATCTCAAACTATGGCGAATGAGGGGGAATAAAAAATGGTAACCAGACCATATTTCAGAAGTTTAAGAGGGAAAATTACCAATCGATTTTTAGCGATCGGCATTTTACCCATTCTGGCTGTCGGTGCTATCGCATGGTTCAGCCTGAATCTATTAATCGCTGACATAAGCCAGCAACTGCAAAAAAGCCACAGCGTGCTACTGGATAAAGTAGTCGGCACCACCCTGACTTCAATATCGAAAAATGCCGTTCAGCAGTTGGATATATTCATGCTGGAACGAATATCCAATGTGATAGTTTGGGCTTCTGCCCCGGTTGTGATTGATGCAGCAAAAATGGCCGCCATAGTGCATCACAACAATGGATTATCCAATCTGAATATCAATGCGATTGAAGCGAAATTTCAAAATAGAAAAAGTTTGAATGTTTCTCCTGAAGCAACAGAATATATTATCAATCAGATCTCAAAATCCCCACATTTTGGTGAAATATTTTTCACCGACAGTAATGGTTTGAACGCGGCGCTCACCAACCCGACTTCGGACTTTGTGCAGAGTGACGAAGATTGGTGGATCACTGCCTGGGAGAAGGGTATATCGGTGGGCGAAGTCGAATTTGATAATTCCGCCGGTATATGGTCGGTGGATATCTCTGTACGCATCGACGACTCCAATGGTTCTGGTGTGGGCGTTATGAAAGCGGTACTGGGTGTCAGTCTGATCCAGGAAGTGGCGAATGCCTGGGTGGCTGAAATACCGGGCGGCAAAGTGACAGCGGTAAACCGCAGTGGCCTGTTGTTAGCCGAAACCGCATCCCAGCATGCACAAAACCGGATCATGAATGAATCCATTAATCTCCGCAAACAAGCGGATTCCGAAATGCAGCAGGTATTTTCAAACCAGACTGGAGGGAGGATGGCTCGCCAGACAGCACCGCACGATCTTAGCCCGATGCAGCAGGTATTTTCAAACCAGGCGAGGTGGGGATACATCATTGGCGAGGAACAGGTGTTGGGATATGCGAAATCAGCGGGGTCGGAGTTTTACCATGCAGCGATTCCCGGTTTCGAAGGGTTTGATTGGCAGATTATTATGGAGCAGCCTATCGATATCGCGCTTGCTCCGATTCAAGGGTTGTCCAGCATTCAGGATGGTCTGATTAATTCACAAAGGCAAATGCTTATTGTACTGGTCTCAGTGGGCATTATCATTTGCCTGTTGGCCTTGTTTCTGGCACGTGTTTTATCCAATGGAATCACCGTTCCTGTTCTCCAGTTACGGGAGCTTGCCGAAGCGGTGAGCAAAGGCGATATCCACAAACCGATACGGGTCACGTCTGACGATGAGATTCGGGATTTGGCGGTGTCCTTTGATCGATTGCGCACCAGTATCTCGATTATATTAAAGCGCTATCAGGAGCTGCAGAACAAATCATCCTGACCAAACCCGCATAGCATAATTTTTCAGAGTAACAAAAATGAAACTTCTGGTCGCAATCATCAAGCGCTTCAAGGTTGATGATGTTTGATCGGCGTTATAGGAAATGGGTATTCAGGGCATGACCATCACGAAAGTAAAAAGGTTTGGTCGGCAAAAAGGCCTACCAAACTTTATCGAGGGGCTGAGTATGTTGTCGATTTTCTGCCCAAGACCAGGCTGGAAGTGGCAGTCGAAACCGCCATGCTTGATCGTATATCGAAACCATCACCCGGGCCGCCAGGACCGGGGAAATAAGCGTTAACGCTATCTGAATCACATCATATTTGAACAATTTTCCGGGAATAATTAATAATGGAAAACAATCTGTATCATCTTCAATATGCTATGGACACGTTTTATTTTCTGGTGTGTGGTGCGCTGGTAATGTGGATGGCCGCCGGATTCACCATGCTTGAGGCGGGATTGGTGCGCACCAAAAACACCACGGAAATATTAACCAAGAATATTGCGCTCTACGCCATTTCGTGCGTGATGTATCTATTGTGCGGTTATGCGCTCATGTATGACGGCGCGTTTTTTCTAAGCGGGATTGGCAATATTGATGTCAATGCCGTACTCGGTGAATACGCCGGTCGGGAAGGCGGATTCGAAGGCGGGTCGATTATTTCCAGTTCGGCTGATTTCTTTTTTCAGGTTGTGTTTGTGGCCACCACGATTTCGATTGTTTCCGGCGCGGTTGCCGAACGAATGAAGCTTTGGGCTTTTCTGGCTTTCTCGGTGTTGCTGACCGGTTTTATTTATCCATTGGAAGGTTTATGGACTTGGGGTGGTGGGACGGTATTTGGATTATACAGCCTGGGTGACCTGGGTTTCAGTGATTTTGCCGGGGCGGGAGTGGTGCATATGGCCGGGGCGGCGGCGGCGCTGTCCGGCGTATTACTGCTGGGTCCGCGCAAGGGAAAATACGGGAGTGACGGATCGGTCAAGGCCATCATCCCCGGTGCCAATATGCCCCTTGCTACGGTGGGCACGCTGATTTTATGGATGGGCTGGTTCGGGTTTAATGGTGGTTCAGTTTTGAAACTGGGGGATATTGCCAGTGCAAATGCTGTGGCAAAGGTGTTGCTAAATACCAACACGGCCGCCGCCGGTGGGGCAATTGCATCGTTGGTACTGGCCAGAATTCTGTACCGTAAAGCCAATCTCACCATGTCATTGAGTGGCGCTTTGGCCGGATTGGTGGTGATCACTGCGGAGCCCGCCACGCCCGACCCTTTAATGGCGACCCTGCTCGGAGCCGCTGGAGGTGCGCTGGTTGTATTTAGCATTTCCTTCTTCGACAAGTTGCAAATCGACGATCCAGTGGGCGCGATATCGGTGCATGGCAGTTGTGGATTGCTTGGGCTGCTGGTTGTACCGCTTACCAATGACGGCGCCAGCTTTGGCGTTCAATTGATCGGCGCTGCAACCATTTTTATTTGGGCTTTTGCCTCCAGTTATATAGTTTGGCTGATCATTAAGGCGACTATGGGAATACGTGTCAGCGAAGAACAGGAACTTGCAGGTATGGATGTGGTTGATTGTGGTATTGAGGCCTATCCTGAATTTACTGGCGCACAATAATCATCGCGTATTGGCCTTGATCGAGAACCGATTATGTGCACGCATGGTTTTGACCGAATCCGAAATTATATCTTCCAGCCCGGCCAAAGACTTTACAAACAGGAAACGCTGTGCTTATGCGGTCCCGGTTTTTCAGGCGCGCTGTATTAAACCCGGCATAATATAGCTCCCAAGATTGCACTTTCGCGGCGCAAACCCGCTAACAAAAAAATCCCCTGCTCTGCCGCCGGTATATTTAGTGATAGCTGCGGAATCCCCCCACGTCTTCGCTGGTTTGCAGTGCTGCCGCAGGAGTTGTGGGGGTTCTCTAATGCTGATTACCAACAGATTTCGGTCTTAAAATACATCGTAGCGCCCCGGCTCCGCTGTTTGCAGGCATCCCGAAATTCTGCCGTGCGCATTCTCGCAAGCACATCATCAGGGAGTCGGAAATCGGATTCCTGGTATCGATCCAACTTTTCCGGGGTTAATTTCCCAAGCCATCAGGATTCTGCCTGTTCAGCGATCCATAGCAGCCATCACTGGCCAGGCAGAATTAATACCCACACCACGGCCGCCATCACTATGGCGATTAAAACGGCTGCGCTGCTGAGTGCATGCTGCTCACCGCCAAACCGGTCCACCACCGCTTCAATGGCGGAATTAATCATTTCTATCAGCAAAACCAACAACACCACGAATATTAAAAATGCACGCTCCACAGCCGATTCGCCCAGCCACAACGCCAGCGGAATGAGGATGATTGCACAGATTGACTCCTGTCCAAAAGCGGCTTCATTTTTCCATGCGGTACTTAATTCCTTGCAGCGAGCAGTGTAGTGCTTTAATTAACTTTTTCAGGTCTGTGATTTTTGATTTGTTCATGCGGATGGATTTTCGGGTCCGATCCCGGGTAAGGTAACCGATACGATTCACGCCGCCTGATTAATATTGAATGGTCTGGTTTTTCAAATTCATTATGGCCGCCGATGGTTCAGCTATTCAAGCCACCCTAACTGTTTATTTCATTCACCAGTTGCTGGACAATTTTCTGATCGGCGGCTGCCAGCAATTGATTTACTTTTGCTTTTATTTTACTGATATCGGTTAACCGGACCTGACGCTTGACTTGCAATAACGCAGCCGGATCCATACTGAAATCCCGCAGCCCCATGCCCAGCAAAACCCGTGTGTACTGCATATCTCCTGCCATTTCTCCGCACATTGAAACTGGAATATTCGCAGCCTGGCCCGCTTCGAGAGTGATTTTGATCAGTCTCAGAATAGATGGGTGCAGTGGTTCATACAAATAATTCACTTCATCATCAATGCGGTCGATTGCCAATGTGTATTGAATCAGGTCGTTTGTGCCAATGGAAAGAAAATCCAGTTTTTCGGCAAACAAATCTGCCGCAATCGCGGCCGCCGGAACTTCTATCATCCCGCCTACGGGCAGGTCGGGGTCATAATTATATCCTTGAGCGGTGAGTTCCTGCTGCACTTCTTCGAGCAGCGAAAACAATTGATCCAGTTCATCGATATTCGAAATCATGGGTATCATCAACCTGGTTTTACCATGAACCGATGCGCGGTAAATTGCCCGCAAATGTGGTTTAAACAGGCTCAGGTCATGCAAACACAAACGTATGGCGCGCAGGCCGAGTGCCGGATTGGTTATCATCTTGCCGTGTGCCCTGCCGCCATCAACCTGTTTATCAGCGCCCAGATCCACGGTGCGTATGGTTACCGGCCGGGCAGTTTGTTGCAGTACACGACGGTATATCCGGTATTGTTCTTCTTCATCTGGAAGCTGCGACCGGTTCATGTATAAAAACTCGGTTCTGTACAATCCAACCCCGGCGGCATTGTGGTTCACGCTTTCTGCTATTTCTTCTGGCAGCTCGATATTGGAATTCAATGAAATCAGCACCCCGTCCAGCGTCCGGGCGGCGGCGCCATGCAGGAAATCCATGGCCTGGGTGCTTCTGACTATTTTTTCCCTGCGTTTTTTATAGGTTTCCAGCACCGCCGCATCCGGATTGACCAGCACCACGCCGCGCTTGCCATCAATCACCAGCAGGTCGCCAGTACGCAAATAGCGGATGCTGCCATGCAGGCCGACGATGGCCGGAATTTTCATGCTGCGCGCGAGAATGGCAGTATGCGAAATCGGCCCGCCCAGGTTGGTAATAAAGGCGCTTATCCGATGCTTCTTCAGCTCCACCGTGTCCGCCGGAGTTAGATCATTGGCCACAATAATTTCACCATCAAACCGGCCTTCGGGCTGGGAATTCAAATCGCCATGCTCGTCCAGCAGCTCGCCCTGTATGCGATGAATAACCTGGGCCACGTCCGCCGACTTGCTGCTCAGGTACGGGTCATCGATGGCGTTGAATACTTTTTCAAGGTTGTCGGCATACTGCTGCAGCGCCGCTTCGGCGTTGATGCCTTGTTGGCGAATGATACTGCCCGGCTCCTGACTCAGCATGGGGTCCTGAAGCATCAGCAGATGCGCTTCCAGTATCGCCTTGACTTCGCCAGCCCCGTCATCGGCGATCCGGGTTTTTATGATTTTCAGTTTTTTGCTGGCCGCGCTGATAGCCCGGGCCAGGCGCGCTGTTTCTGTGTCGATCTGTTGCGGTTCAACGTTGTAGCGGGGAATTTCTTCGCCTGGACGATGGATGATCCGGGCCGTGCCGATCGCTATTCCCGCACCCACCCCGTTGCCATGCAGTGCAAACACTAAACCGCTCGCCCCCTATTCTCCTTCATCAAAACAATCATTGAACAACGCCGCTATGCGGTTCGCGGCCTGCTCTGCGTCTTCGCCGTCGGTCACCAGACGCAGCTCCGCCCCCTGGGCGGCGGCCAGCATGAGTACGCCCATGATACTTTTCGCATCCACGCTCTTGTCACCATTGTGCAGCATGATGGTGCTGTTAAATCCGCTGCTCATTTTCACCAGCTTTGCGGCGGCTCTGGCGTGCAGACCCAATTTATTAATAACGTTTATTTGTCGCTCAATAATCATTTGTCTAATTCCCGATGTCTGATCTGGACACTGATTTGCTGCTGCGATTATGCACCTGAATAAATTCTGCACTGCTATCGATGCCTGACATGCGTAACAAATGATCCCGCACTGCGGCCTCAATCAATACCGACAGGTTTCTTCCCGGGGCAACCAGCATGGTCAGACACGGCACTTTTATGCCGAATAGCTGCCAGTCCTTCAGACTTGGGGCAAGGCGATCAACTTTTTGCATCTCTAAATGGTCGGCATCCTTGAGGTCGATTACCAGTTGTCGCGGTTTCTGTGACCAGGCTGATCGATGAGGGCCTTAATGGATTAAGGAACCCGAACAGCTTGATGGCGTGGTGCTGCCCGTGTATTAATTTGCGCGACTGACAAATCCATTCCACGCCTTCCAGCCCGGCCAGCACTTGATCGGCAGACAGGCCGTATTGTTGCTGCGCACTCATTCGCGTGACTTAAGTAACCGCAAACAGGTTATACAATTCCCCGGCCGAATCGGCTTCCTGTGCGGCGCCGATAAAATGGTCATCATTGAATTTGGCCGCAAGCGCGGCGAGTAAATTCAAATGCGTCTGGCTGGCCGCAGTCGGCACCAACAAACACACGGCCAGCCAAACCGGCAGGCCATCGGGCGCATCGTAATCTATCGGATTTGCAAGTCTGGCGATGGCGATAACCGGCTCAAGCAGTCCGTCGATGCGTCCATGAGGGAGCGCGATACCTCTGCCAAGGCCGGTACTGCCCAGTCGTTCCCGGTCGTACAGGGTAGCGAATATTTGTTCCATGTCTGGTCGGCCCATGATTTCATCGCCGGCATTGTTTGCCGGACCAGCGTGGATGCTGCGGGCAATCAGTTGCGCGAATTCCTCGAATAATCTTTTGCGGCTGGCAATGGCCAGACCCACAATCACCCGGCCAGGGTGCAGGTATGCTGAATTTGCCGGGGATGGGGATTGTGCTCCATCGGCATTGCGGGCCAGGTCGGGAACTGATGCAGTCATGCAGGAATTTATTTTATCGTACCTTGATTTCTGTGATGGTCGGTGAGCTTTTCCTTGTGCTTGATGACCTGTCTGTCCAGCTTGTGCGCCAGTGCATCGATGGCGGTATACATGTCGGCGGCTGCGCTGGAGGCGTGGATCATAGCACCTTTGGTATGGACAGTGGCCTCGGCAATGTGTCGGGTTTTTTCGACGTGGAGGACCACGCTGGTATTGGTCACATGGTCGAAATGGCGGATGATTTTTTCCACTTTTTCTGAAACATGGTGATGTAAAGAAGCGGTGATTTCCAGATGTTGTCCACTGATTGAGATTTGCATAAAACGTACTCCGAACTATGTGTTATTGAGATGGATTGCCGACCGTTTACCGTTTTGCGCGTTGGCGAATCGGCGGGGAATTCTGATTTTTTATACACACCTCCGCATGAATGATAATTTGACAGAGAGTATTGCAAACACCAGGGTCACAGGGATTTGTGTTTTGATGATGACGGAATATTCAATCGGGCGCGATATTTGGCCACGGTTCGACGAGCCGCCTGGCAACCTTTGTCCGCCGGCAATCCGCAAATTATCTGGTCACTGATCGGTTTTGCGGCGGGCTCGCTCTGGACCATGCGCTTAATCTCGCCCTGGACGGCTGTGGCGGAAATCGCGTCGCCGTCCGGAACGGTTATTTGTGCACTGAAAAAAATACTTCAGCGCGAAATTTCCCTGTGGAGCGGACAGATATTTTCCCGTAGTAGCCCTTGAAACGGTAGACTCGTGTATTCCCAGCGGTCCGGCAATATTATTTAATCGCAATGGACGCATTTCCCGCACCAGAGTGAAAGAAATCCTGCTGTCTTTCAACGATTTCTTGGCTACGGACAGGATGGTCCGGTGGCGTTTTTCCATGCTGTTTATCAGCCACCAGGCCTGCTGGAGCTGTTCTTTCAGCGTGCCGCTGGGATTCCGGCTGGTCAGTTTTTGGTTTTGGCCTTGTCTTTGCCCCGGGTCGAGTAATTGCTTCATAAAAACGCTGGATTTACACTTCGCTGATATGGATTCAGTGTACCGCAAAAAAATTGTCAGATTTTTGGTGCTATACTCTTTTCGATTTATGGGTCGATATGGATGAAGAATCCATACTGCTGATAGGATGAAGCAGACGTCCAAGTCCAGACCGGAAACGGGTTCACATTGTGAAGTGGTGACCCAGATAAACCTCCCTGGCTTGCTGGTTTGCCATAATTGCGCTCGGCGCACCGGATACAAGCACCTGTCCCTGGTGCAGTATATATGCCCGATCACATATCCCCAGAGTTTCCCGCACGTTGTGGTCGGTAATTAACACACCGATTCCCCGATCTTTCAAAACCGTAATGATGTATTGAATGTCCCTGACGGCGATGGGGTCAACACCGGCGAAAGGTTCATCAAGTAATATGAATGCCGGTTCCAGCGCCAGGGCACGAGCAATTTCCACTCGTCGTTGTTCGCCGCCGGAAAGCTGTATGGTTTGCTTGTCTTTCAGCCGGTTGATCCCGAACTCCTGCATCAGTTTGTTGCAGATCCTGTGCCGAACCGACGGGTTGTATTTTGCCGCAGCTTCGAGAACCGCCAGAATGTTCTGTTCTGTGGTCAATTTCCTGAACACCGAATGCTCCTGGGGCAAATACCCGATACCTTTGCGGGCGCGTTTGTGCATGGGCAACCCGGTAATATCTTCATTGTCTAAAAATATCGCGCCCGAATCGTTTCGGATCAATCCAATCATCATATTGAAACAGGTGGTTTTGCCGGCGCCGTTCGCACCCAGCAGCCCGACAATCTCGTTATTGGAAACATGCAGATCCACCCGGTCAACCAGGGTGTTGTTTTTATATTTTTTCACCAGCCCTGTGGCGCACAAATTTCGCATTGCTGATTTTTCGGAAATTTCCAAATATCTAGATCAGGGCGCTAGGCGCTCCTGGTCGGCCAAAGCCTCGGGATTATTCGCTTGCTGTGTTTTTACGCGGCTGGATGGTCATACTGGGTCGGGCATTTTCTGCATCTGTCCGACCTGTTGTGGTTGTAGATCCGCCACCTTTGACAAATGCCTTTCGGGTGAGCCGGTTGTAGGTAATAACGGGGCCGGACACGGTGGAATCGCCCTGCACCACTTTGGCCTGGTCTTTCAGTGTCACCAGATTTTCGACTTCGTCCATGGTAATTTCCATGGCGGTTCCCACCATATCCTCTTCGGCGTCCGCTGGCCGTTGTTTGAACCTGCCTGGGTTTCCAGTACATACCGCCTTGTCCAATTCGTCATCATCGTTGCGATAAGTGGTTAATTCATCGCATGTTAACCGGATACTGCCCTGTCGAAAGGCGACGTTACCGCGATATATTCTGATCCCGGTATTAAAGTCAATTTCAAAGTCATCGGCATCCAGAGTGGCCGGTTGTTCCGAATCACTGTCCAGGGTATAACCGGTCTGGTAGAAAATCCCGCAGAAAATCCCGATGAATAATCCGGCCGTCAGTTTGTTTAACATTTTCACCGACCTCTAAATCAAGATGAATTTTTGTCTCTAAGACGTATCAGCATTTTCTGCGATGTTGCGACGTGCTCGCGGGTACTGGCCCCGCTGGCATTCACGCGAGTCTGAATCACTTTAACGTTACCGGTCAATAATACCGTGGATCGATTATCGTAGAGCAAACCCGATTCCGCATAAACATGCCGCGGGGTATGATTTAGATCGTATTGGATGATATGAGGATTATCCAGCAGTGCACGGTCGCCAAGCGGATAGTGAACCATGCGGTCGGCAATAATCCGGTATTTTTTGCCGGATTCGTCCATGCCGTATGAAACCAGTTTTTCCACATAATAATCCGGGTGGTTTTTCTCCGCCGGGCTGATTTCGCTACGGGGTTCGGTCAGCAATCCATATTGCAGCCAGACGGACAATCCCAGAAGCAGGGCAAAAACAACGGCAATCAGAATATTGGCTTTAAAATCCATGGTCATGAATGGCTGTGCAACCCTAGATCACCCCTGCCCTTAACAAATCATGGGTATTCAGCGCCCCAACCACGTGGTGATTCTGATCCACTACGAACATGGAATTAATCGCATGCGGCCCATGTTGGGCATAGTCCCGCATGGTTTTAACGATTTCTTCCGCCAGCGTATCCGGCTGCACCGTATAGGGGTTCACACTCATCAAATCCCGTGCCTTGCTTTTATAAATATCGATCTCATTGCCGAGTCCACGGCGCAAATCCCCGTCAGTAAACATTCCCAGCAATTTTCCGTTGTTATCCACCACGCCAGCCATGCCCAGTGATTTTGATGTCATTTCCAGTAACAGAACGTCCATTGTGGCCTCTTCATCGACCAGGGGTAAATCATCACCGCAGTGCATGATGTCGCTGGCGAACAACAGCAGTCTTTTCCCCAGAATCCCGCCTGGATGGGTGCGGGCGAAATCTTGGGCGGAAAATCCGCGCATACTTTGCACCACTATCGCCAGCGCATCGCCCATCACCAGGGTTGCCGTGGTGCTGGCGGTGGGCGCCAGATTATGCGCACAGGCCTCCTTGTCCACGCTGACGTTCAAACAGGCATCGGATTGCTGCGCCAGGGTTGATTCAAGGGTCCCGGTCATGGTTATCAATTTGACGCCAAAGCGTTTGACCATGGGCAGAATAGAAACCACCTCGCTGGTTTCCCCGGAATTTGAAATGGCTATAACCAGATCATGGGTGGTAATCATTCCCAGGTCGCCGTGGCTGGCTTCACCGGGATGAACAAAAAATGCCGGCGTACCGGTACTGGCCAGGGTGGATGCTATCTTTCCACCTATATGCCCAGACTTGCCCATGCCGATAACCACCACCCGGCCGGCACACGCCAGAATCATGCGGCATGCTTTTTCAAAATTATGGTCAAGACGATCAACCAAAGCGGACACCGCCGCCGATTCGATTTCAATCACGCACCGGGCGTGATCCACAGGGGAAAGATCGGGTTTGTAAATTGGCAATGGGTATGACTGCGGTGGGGGTTTGTACCGCCGGAGTATAACAAATCAGGTTAAACCATATGTTTCAATTCAGTAATGTGGATTCAGGGTGTAAAATTTCCATCTTCTGCATTCATTCATTTTCGGCGTTATTCATCAATTCTCCCGGTCATGGAAATTTTTAATCTGGACAATCTGCTCAGCCTTTTTATGCTGACCTTGCTGCAAGCCGTTCTGGGGTTTGACAACCTGTTGTATATTTCGCTGGAGTCAAAACGGGTGGAAGCATCCCGCCAGGCAGCCCTGCGCCGATGGGGAATCGGTATTGCTGTGACTTTAAGAATTGTGCTGTTATTCGTTGTTTTGAAGATTGTCGCGCTGTTTCAGGGCGAAATATTTTCAATATCCTTTGCGCGTGTTGTCCAGGCCAGTTTCAGCCTGCACAGCATCATCGTGTTATTTGGCGGCGTATTTATCATTTATACCGCCATTAAAGAGATCATGCACATGCTGATCATGGATGATTTGAGTTCGGGCAATACGGTGAAAAGCACATTCGCCAGGCAATTGTCGCTGATTGTGATTATGAATCTGGTATTTTCCTTCGATTCGATCCTCAGCGCCATGGCGCTCACCCAGGTATTCTGGGTGATGGCCCTGGCCATTATAATCGGCGGGATATTAATGATCTGGCTTTCGGATCGAGTGGCCCGGTTTCTTGAAAAAAACAGAATGTATGAAGTGGTCGGACTGTTTGTCCTGTTTGTGGTCGGCATCATGCTATTGACCGAAGGCGGCCATCTTGCGCATTTGCAGCTATTCGGTCGTCCGGTTGAGGCGATGAGCAAGACCACTTTCTACTTCATCATTGTAGTTGTGGTGCTGGTGGATCTGGTGCAAACCCGTTACGCCGCAAATTTAATCAGGCAGAACGCTGCCAAACACACATAAATTATCCAATGTCAGATAGTAACGAAAGCCAGAGAACCGAAATCGAAGCGGCGGTATTCCGCAAAATGATCGCGCATTTTCGCAAACACCCTGAAATCCAGAACATTGATTTAATGAACCTGGCCTATTTTTGCCGGAATTGTTTTTCAAAATGGTATATGGGCGCGGCCAAACAGCAGGGCATCGAAATGAACTACGACCAGGCGAGGGAAATCATCTACGGCATGCCGTTCAGCGAATATAAATCGGCCCATCAGAAAAAGGCATCCGAGCAACAACTCGCCCGGTTCGAACAGACCCGGGAAAAAGCCACTGAATAGTCGATACGATTATCCAGCCACGCCATAAAGAACAAGGTAGCCCGGAATATCCCGCAGTTTCTCTAGCGCCGACTATATTCATGTACCGTATCGACCAAGGTCGCCACACGGTCGGGATCAATAGCCGGATGGATGCCGTGACCAAGATTAAAAATATGCCCATCGCCATTACCAAAGTCATCGAGTACGCGCCTGACTTCCTGCCCGACTTTCTGGTTTGACGCATACAGCACAGCAGGGTCCATATTGCCTTGCAGCGCCACCCTGTCCCCGACCCGCCGCCGGGCCTCATCCATGGTAATGGTCCAGTCCAGTCCAATCGCATCGCATCCGCTGTCCGCTGTTTTTTCAAGCCAGTTTCCACCGCCTTTGGTAAACAGCGTAATCGGGATGTCGGCCGTATTCGCATCAGATTTCAGCGCGGACACGATTTGCGCCATGTAATCCAGGGAAAAGTTACAATAATCCGGCGTGGTCAAAACCCCGCCCCAGGTATCAAACACCATCAACGCCTGTGCTCCGGCGCTGGCCTGAGCCTTTAAATAGCCAATCACTGCTTCCGTAATTTTGCCCAGCAACTTGTGGGCCGTATCCGGCTGATCGTGCATCATGCCTTTGACGTATCGATACTCTTTACTGCCGCCCCCTTCCACCATGTAGGTTGCCAATGTCCACGGACTTCCGGTAAAGCCGATTAACGGCGTCTGGTCAGCGAGTTCTTTTCGGGTCAAACGTATCGCATCCATGACATACCCGAGTTGGGAATCCATGTCGATTTCGGGCAGGCGCTCTATATCGCTCCGGTTGCGCAATGGGCGTGCAAATTTTGGCCCAAGCCCTGCGTGGATGGACAGCCCCAGCCCCATGGCGTCGGGAATGGTCAATATGTCGGAAAATAATATCGCGGCGTCCAATTGAAAACGTCGAAGCGGCTGCATTGTCACTTCGCAGGCCAGCTCCGGGGTTTTGCATAAAGTCAAAAAATCCCCGGCGCTGGCCCGGCTTTCCCGGTATTCCGGTAAATAGCGTCCGGCCTGGCGCATAATCCATACTGGTGTACAGTCAACGGGTTGACGCCGCAGCGCTTTTAACAATCGGTCATTCATCGGTTATTTATTGGTTTTGGCATTAAATATCTGTGAAAGAAAGAACCGGGTGGCTGCGGTAATCCATGGAGCGTAGCCGACACCTGCAAAGAAATTCGCACTGCATCACGGCTGGCCGCGACGCAGTGTATTGTTATCCGCTGCAACTGTGGAGCAGTCAGCGCCGCACGAGCGACCCGTAACGCCACAATTGCGCTATAATGGCAGTTCGCTGTGCCCTTGGAGAAATCGATCCACCGCCCGGGCACATTGTCGGCCTTCGCGGATGGCCCATACCACCAGCGACTGCCCTCTGCGCATATCGCCGGCGCAAAATACATTGTGGATATTGGTTTGATACGCGCCTTTGCCTGCGGCGGCGGCGTTTACATTACCCCGGCTGTCGCGTTCAATTCCCATATTTTCCAGCAAGCCCGGATAAACCGGATGAACGAATCCCAGCGCCAGGAGCACCCGCTCGGCTTCAAGCTCAAACTCCGACCCGGCAATCTCGCGCATTTGCCATTGATTATCCACCCGCTCCCAGGCAACTTTTATACATCTAACCGCGCCTACATGGCCTTTCCCATCGTCGGCAAAGGATCGGGTCTGTACATCCCAGATGCGCTGGCAGCCTTCTTCCTGGGAGGATGATGTGCGTAATTTATGCGGCCAGTTCGGCCAGGTCAGGGCTTTATTTTCTTTTTCCGGCGGCGCGGACAGAATTTCAATCTGGGTAATGGATTTTGCCCGTTGTCTTATCGAAGTACCGATACAATCCGAACCTGTATCGCCGCCGCCGATAACCACGACATTTTTTCCTTCGGCAGAAATAAATTCCGGTTCTTCCAGCGCATTTCCCTGCACTCTGCGGGTATTGTTGCGCAGGAAGTCCATGGCAAAGTGAATGCCCGCCAATTGTCGTCCTGGCACTTCGAGGTCTCGCGGGTGTTCCGCTCCGCCGGCCAATACGATGGCATCAAATGTTTCAAACAGGAAAGACACCGGAATATCCACGCCAATATGTATGCCCGAATAAAATTTCACCCCTTCGGTTTTCATTTGCGTCATACGCCGATCGATAATATGCTTTTCCAGTTTGAAGTCTGGAATCCCGTAGCGCAACAGCCCGCCGCTGCGGTCCTGCTTTTCGTAGAGTGAAACCGCGTGCCCGGCTCTGGCCAGTTGCTGCGCACAGGCCAGTCCAGATGGCCCGGATCCGACCACGGCAACATACCTGCCGGTGCGGTGTCTGGCAATCTGCGGTTGAACCCAACCCTCTGACCATGCCCGCTCCGCGATACTTTGTTCAATGGTTTTGATGGTTACCGGCTGGTCTTCAAGGTATAGTGTGCAGGCCGCTTCGCAGGGAGCAGGACAAATTCGACCGGTAAACTCCGGGAAGTTATTGGTGGAATGTAAAACCTCGCTGGCATTCTTCCAATCCCCGCTGTAAACCAGGTCATTCCAGTCTGGAATAATATTATTCACCGGGCACCCGGTCTGGCAGTAAGGAATACCGCAATCCATACACCGGGCACCTTGATTGCGCAAATCCTGTTCGCTTAATGCAACTGCGAATTCCTGAAAATTTTTTATCCTGGATTTGACCGGTAGATAAGGCCTGTCCTTGCGGTCAATTTCCATGAATCCGGTGGGCTTACCCATGTCGCGCCACCCTTAAATCCATTGTGTCATCGGCCGGGACATCCGCATTATCCAGCCGGTCTTGCAGCACCGCGCGAAACTCATTAGGGAAAACCTTGATAAACCGGTGACGATACGCCGCCCAGTTAGCCATTATGCGTTTGGCGATACGGCTACCGGTATTATTTTTATGGGTTTCAATCATTTGTCTTAATCGCGCCTCGTCTGCTTCGAGCAGATTATCCATGCGTTCATGCGCCGCATCTTTGTCCACGGGCTCCAGCGCTACCATTTGGCGATTGCAGCGCCGGGCAAATTCGCCGTCTTCATCCAGCACATAGGCAATCCCGCCGGACATCCCGGCGGCAAAATTTCTACCGGTTCGCCCGAGGCAAACCACGATACCACCAGTCATATATTCGCAGCCGTGATCACCCACGCCCTCTACCACCGCGTTGGCACCCGAATTGCGCACACAAAACCGCTCCCCGGCCACGCCGTTAAAATATACCTCACCACAGATAGCGCCATACAAAACCGTATTTCCCACAATGATATTGTCCCGCTGATCTTCAATCCCGCTGTCTTCAGGCGGGTAAACGATCAATTTCCCGCCGGATAATCCTTTGCCCGCATAATCGTTGGCCTCGCCTTCCAGATCGATGGTGATACCGTTTGCAAGCCACGCACCGAATGACTGCCCGGCCGTGCCTTTGGCTTTGATGCGGATGGTGTCGTCAGGCAAACCGGCATGGCCGTATGTTTTTACCAATGCTCCAGACAGCATGGCGCCAAAGGTGCGGTTGACATTGCAAATTCGGGTCTGGATCCGCACCCGTTTACCTTTTTCCAGGGCGGGTCTGGCCTGAATTAACAGTTTTTTATCCAAAACATTGTCCAGCCCGTGCTGCTGCTGTTCACATTGATAAACCGCCACGGTTTTATCCGCCGCCGGTTTGGTCAGTATTCGGGAATAATCCAGTCCTTTTGCTTTCCAGTGATCAATGGCATCGGTCATTTTCAGCCGGTCCATCTGACCGACCATTTGATTGACCCTGGCATAACCCAGTCGGGCCATGATTTGGCGCAGTTCTTCGGCCACGAAAAAAAAGTAATTGATGACATGTTCGGCCTGTCCGGTGAACTTTTTGCGCAGCATTGGATTCTGGGTTGCGATTCCCACCGGGCAGGTATTGAGGTGGCATTTACGCATCATCAAACAACCCTGCACGATCAGCGGCGCGGTGGCGAAGCCAAATTCATCGGCGCCCAGCAATGCGCCGATAGCGACATCCCGCCCGGTTCGTATGCCGCCGTCTACCTGCACGGCTATTCGCCCGCGCAGCCTGTGCAGCACCAGCGTCTGATGGGTTTCGGCCAGGCCAATTTCCCAGGGCGATCCGGCATGTTTTATCGAAGTAAGCGGGCTGGCCCCGGTGCCGCCTTCATAACCAGAAATTGTCACATGGTCGGCATGGGCCTTGGACACGCCGGCGGCCACCGTACCCACCCCCACCTCCGAGACCAGCTTGACCGAGATTCTGGCCTGCGGATTGACATTTTTAAGATCGAAAATCAACTGAGCCAGATCCTCAATGGAATAAATGTCATGATGGGGCGGGGGCGATATCAACCCGACCCCGGGCGTTGAATGACGGACGCGGGCAATTTGTCTGCTCACTTTATGGCCAGGCAGTTGACCGCCTTCTCCCGGCTTGGCGCCCTGGGCCATTTTGATTTGAATATCGTCGGCGTGCACCAGGTAGTCTGTGGTGACGCCAAATCTCCCGGAAGCGATTTGTTTGATTACAGATCGTTTGGGGTTTTTCAAGCCGTTTTTGAGTGGCCGATAGCGCGCTTCTTCTTCGCCGCCCTCTCCGGTATTTGATTTTCCGCCAATCCGGTTCATCGCCACGGCCAGGGTTGAGTGCGCCTCCGGGGAAATCGAACCGAAGGACATGGCGCCGGTTGAAAATCGCTTGACAATTTCTGCCGCCGGTTCAACCTGATTGATCGGGATGGGGTGGTTTGCCCATTTGAATTTAAACAATCCGCGCAGGTTCAACAGCGATTTATCCTGTTTGTTTACGATCTTCGAGAACTCGCGGAAGGTTTCGGGATTATTACTGCGGGCGGCATGCTGTAATCTTGAAACAGTTTCGGGACGCCAGACATGCGCCTCACCGTGAATACGGTAGGCATAGTCTCCTCCTGCATCCAGCCGGGTTCGGTACAGCGGATGGTCGCCGTATGCAAAGCGGTGCCATGCCAGCATGTCCCGGGAAATTTGTTCCAGGCCCATGCCCTGGACAGTGGAACTGGTTCCGTTGAAATAGGTATGGATGATATTTTCGGACAAGCCGACAGCATCGAATATTTGTGCGCCGCAATAAGACTGGTAGGTAGAAATGCCCATTTTCGACATGACCTTTTTCAGTCCCTTGTTAATTGCGATGATGTATCTTTGTTGCGCTTCCTCAAAACCCACCTTGTTATTTAACCTTTGGTTCAATACCCCGAGCATATTGTGAACGCTGTCAAAGGCCATATAGGGATTTATCGCCTCTGCACCGTAGCCCGCAAGGGTTGCAAAATGATGCACTTCCAGGCAGGCGCCGGTCTCAATCACCAGGCCTGATTCGGTGCGCAGGCCTTTTTTGAGCAAATGATGGTGAACCGCCGAGGTCGCCAGCAATGCAGGGATGGCGATGTTATCCGCGTCCATGCGCCGGTCTGACAGAATCAAAATATTGAACCCCTTTTGCAATACCGCCTGCTCCGCTTTATCACATAAAAGTTGAATCGCGTCTTTCAGGCCGTGCTGTCCCTGCTGACTATGCTTGACCGGATAACACATATTCAGCGTTTTGGTACGGAAGGCGCCGTTTGTGTGGTCTTCAATCTGCCGGACCTGCTCCAGTTGATTATCCGTGAGTAGCGGCTGGGAAACAGTCAGCCGCATTGGTTGATCATCATGCTCGCCGCCGCTGTGACCGAACAGATTGGGGCGCGGGCCGATTAACGAAAGTAATGACATAACCAGCTCTTCGCGAATCGGGTCAATGGGCGGGTTGGTCACCTGGGCAAAATTTTGTTTGAAAAAATGCGAAAGATGCTTGGGTTTGCGGGACAGCACTGCGGGCGGGGTATCCGCTCCCATGGAACCGAGCGCTTCTTCGCCATTTTCAATCATTGGCAATAACAAAAACTTCAGATCTTCCTGGGTATATCCAAATGCCTGCTGGGATTTCAACAGCGTTTCCGGATCCGGCGGCATCGCACCCACGGCGATACGTAAAGAGGACAGTTCGATTTGTGTTTTATCCAGCCATTGCTGGTATGGGTGTTGTGTTGCAAGCTGATGCTTGATCTCTTCATCATCAATAATTCGGCCTTGCTCGAAATCAATGAGCAGCATTTTTCCGGGCTGCAAACGCCATTTCTTCTTGATGTTGCTTTCGGGAATGTCCAGTACACCCATCTCGGAGGCCATTACAATCATGTTGTCATGGGTAATCAAATAACGCGCCGGCCGCAATCCGTTTCGGTCCAGGGTTGCGCCGATTTGCCGGCCGTCGGTAAATGCCACCGCCGCCGGGCCGTCCCATGGTTCCATTAACGCCGCATGGTATTCGTAGAATGCGCGCCGCCGCGGATCCATCAAATCATTGTCTGACCATGCTTCCGGTATCAACATCATCATCGCATGGGCCATGGAATACCCTCCTGCCACCAGCAACTCCAGGGCATTGTCGAATGCGGCGGAATCAGATTGGCCTTCCGGGATAATCGGCCAGACCTTGTCAATGTCATCCCCTAATACTGCGGAGAACATGGTGCTTCGGCGCGCCGCCATCCAGTTAATATTGCCCCGGAAAGTATTGATTTCGCCATTATGGGCAATCATTCGAAATGGATGCGCCAGCTCCCATGTGGGAAACGTATTGGTGGAAAAACGCAGATGCACCAGAGCAAATGCGGAAAGCATATCCGGGTCGAGCAAATCCGCATAATACTCCCGCACCTGGCTGGCCAATAACATGCCTTTGTAGCTTATTAACCGCGAAGACAGCGTGCTCACGTAAAACTCTGATTTGCCTTGGATGTCCGATTGCCGAATTCGCCTTTCAATCTGCTTGCGAATGACGAATAGCTTCCTTTCAAAATCATCCTGATTTTCAAGGCTTTGGTCGCGCCCGACTATAATTTGCCAAATGTCGGGTTCGGTGGGCAAAACGCTGGCGCAAAGATTTTTATTATTAACCGGGACTTTTCGCCAACCGATTACCGCCTGCCCTGCATCGAGAACATATCGCTCCACGATACCTTTGGCCTCGGCCTGGCCGGCCTGGGACCTGGGCATGAATACCATTCCTACGGCGTAATGCCCCGGGTTCGGTAGCGCGCTTGCAATAATTTTACGGAAGAACCGGTGCGGTAATTGCAGTAACACACCGGCGCCATCGCCGGCATTGGGGTCGGCTCCAACCGCGCCGCGATGCGCCAGATTTTCAAGTATCTCCAGGCCATTTTCGACAATCTGGTGACTTTGGCGGCCCGTAATATTGGCGACAAACCCGATGCCGCAGGAATCATGTTCATTCCCGGGATCGTATAATCCGCTCTTTTTTGGCTGTGATGAATTCACACTTTTCCCCAAAATACGCATCCAGAATACAGAAAGAAAAACCCGCTATCCAGGTAGAAATAGCGAGTCTGCCGTCAACGCGGGTTGAAATGGATTATTAAATCACTTAAATACAATCAACCTTGAATATAGGCTCAAATTATATTAAACACCGAAAACGACAATAACCAGGTTGTGAGACAGATTATATCCCTTATGAAGCCAGCCTAGCCAGTGGCGTAATATTCCAATGTTGCATCCAGTAAGGAGTCATCATAGTCACCAGTAACAAATGCGTTGCCGATGGATTTGAGCAGCACCAGCCGTATTCTGCCGGCCTGGACTTTTTTATCCAGGTGCATTAATTGTTTGAGTTGATTGGCGCAAAGGCAATTAGTCGGCGCAACCGGGAGTCCGGCTTTTGATAACAACGCGGCGACACGCTGCACATCCTGCCCGGGCAGCCATCCCTGATTCGACGACATGTGCGCGGCCATTACCAGACCGAGGGCAACCGCCTCGCCATGCAGCCATTTGCCATATCCGGTTGCAGTCTCAATGGCGTGGCCAAAGGTGTGGCCGAGATTTAACAGCGCTCTTACCCCGCTCTCGCGCTCATCCTGTTCAACAATTTTCGCCTTGTTGATGCAGGACCGGGCAATCGCATACGCCAATGCCCGGGAGTCCTGACTCATTAGCGGGTTGATATTGCATTCGAGCCAGCGGAAAAATTCCAAATCAGTAACCATCCCATACTTGATCACCTCAGCCAGCCCGGATGAAAACTGCCGTCGGTGCAGCGTTGACAAGGTAGAAATATCCGCAATCACCCGGCGCGGTTGATAAAAGGCGCCAATCATATTTTTACCCCGGGCATGATTCACCGCGGTCTTTCCGCCCACGGAGGAGTCAACCTGTGATAATAACGTAGTGGGGATTTGTATGAACGGCACGCCTCTTTGATAACAGGCTGCCGTGAACCCGGCCATATCTCCTATTACCCCGCCGCCAAGTGCGATAACCGTTGCACGACGGTCCAGTGGAATGGCCAGCATTTGCTCAAATATCTGCTCGGCGGTCTGAAGATTCTTTGTCTGCTCGCCATCGGCAAGCACTATTTCCGAGATATCCTTGCCGGTCAAAGCATTTTTTACTGTTTGCAGATACAGCGGCGCGACCACTGCATCGGTGACGATCATTACCTGATTGCCGCGAATCCAGGGCAGCAATTCGCTGCTATCGCCCAGTAACCGGGCAGCAATCCTGATATCGTAGCTACGATCGCCCAGATTAATGTTGACGGTTTTCATGTAATTGAGCGCGATAATTGAAAGTCACAAGCACGGATCAACAATCCTTTTTCAAGAGCCGTTGAATCTTTCTGGCCGCCCTGCTGGTAGAGCCGGAACCTGATTCGACGATAATATCCGCTTCGGCAGCATACAGTGGGTCGCGGTATGCCATAAGCTCGGTCAGTCTGAGTTTTGGATTTTCGGTTTGTAGGAGGGGCCGGTCATGGCAATTTTTTAATCGGCTCCTTTTTAGTCGGCCCCACAATATATTGAGCGGGGCGCGCAGGTATATCACCTGACCGTATTTGCGCATTACCAACCGATTCTCCAGTTTTAAAATAACCCCGCCGCCAGTGGAAATAACCGCTTGTCTGCCTGTGCTGACCTCTGTAAGTAACCTTGTTTCTCTCTCCCGAAATCCGGCTTCGCCCTCAATTTCAAATATGTGGCTGATTGATACACCGGTTCGCTGCTCAAGCAGTTGATCGGTATCGATAAAATCAAGGTGTAATAACCCGGCGAGCTTGCGGCCAATCGTGGTTTTTCCCGCTCCCATCAGCCCGATTAAATAGATGTTATCCTGCAATGGTTTCCCGCCGGAAGTCATGTTGACCGCCCCCTTGCGCGGCCTACTGCACAGCCAGCGCAGGATCAATGATACGGGGAGTCAAAAATACTAATAATTCGGTTCTGTTGTCCCGGGATGTTCGCTTGCGAAACAATTTACCGATAAGTGGCAGGTCGCCAAGAACAGGCACCTTAGTCACGTTTTGCGTATCTTCCTGGGTATAAATACCACCGATGACCACGGTTTCGCCGTTTTCCAACAGCGCCTGGGTGTTAATCCGCTTGGTGTTTACCGTATCAACATTGGCGGCGACAAACGAATCGTTGGTGATATCGACATCCAGAATAACCTTGTCATCCGGTGTAATTTGCGGCAGCACGGTTAAACTCAGAACGGCTTTTTGACCCTGTGATGCAGATGTCCCGAATGCCGACCCGAAGGTGGTCAGTCGCTCCTGCCCCTGTTCAATATTGGCCGAATGTTTGTCGGTGGTGAGTATTTTTGGATTGGCCAGGACTCGCCCGCGGCCTTCGGCTTGCAATGCGGAAATTTCCAAATCAAGCAGGTTTAAATACCCCGATCCCAGCTTGGCCAGGGTAAAGGCATATTGCGCGGCGGGGTCATTGCCGATTGACCCGGCCGGGAGATTGACACTCAGAGCATCGTCATTCACCTCGGTTAAACCCTCATTGCGAACACGATTGGTATTTTCGATTGAGCCGCTGCCGAATACATCGCCGAGGTTAGTAGAACTGCCCCGCAAACGCGCCTGCTGGGTCACCTGGGTGAAACCCAGTCGTGCGCCGATGTTTCTGCTGAAATCATCGTATGCCTCAACAATCCGGGTTTCGATCTGAACCTGACGAACAGGAATATCCAGCTTGGCGATGAGTTTTTTGATTTCTTTAAGCTTGCTGGCGGTGTCCTGAATCAAAATTGAATTGGTACGGCCATCTACGGAGACGCTGCCGCGCTCGGACAGCAGTGAATTCTTTTCTGTTTCGATTTCATTAACGGTTACGCTGCCGAACGCGGATTGGGTAAATCCGGTTTCTACCGCCTTGACTGACTTCAAAATCGCTGCGATGTCTTCCACTTTGGCATAGCTGACCTTGATCAACTCGCTCACCATGGGTTCAAGTTCTCCCACTTCCTGTTGCGCCTCCAGCGCCTGTTTTTCTTTGGCTGCGATTTCATCTGCCGGGGCTACCCAGGCCACATTGCCTTTCTGGCGCATCGCCAGCCCTTTGGTTTGCAGAATCACGTCCAGCGCCTGGTCCCAGGGAACATCTTTAAGCCGCAGCGACAGGTCGCCGGTGATGGAGTCGCTGGTTACAAAATTCAGGTCGGTGAAATCGGCGATAACCTGCAAAGCCGCGCGCACGCTGATTTTTTGAAAATTGAGTGATAATCGGTCGCCTTTGTAGCCAAACTCGTCGGTATTTTCGGCTTCAATTTCAACCTTGGTCAGCGGTGAAACATCCACAACCAGAGTTGGCCCGGATTGTACAGAGGACTGCTTGTACTGCGTATGCGCCGATACAATGAGTTTTGCATTCCGCCCATCCGCATAGGTATCGATATACGACACAGGTGTTGCGAAATCGATCACATCCAGACGCTGCTCAAGCGCCGGCGGAATGGAGGTGTCGGCAAACAGCGCAACAATTTCCGAACCTTGATCCCGTAAATCTACGGCGACTTCGCTGTCCGATAATTTCACAATGATACGACCGCCGCCGTTGGCTGTGCGACGAAAATCAACGCTTGTGATTGAATGCGCCGCCGGTTTCTCTTCGGTGCTAAACTGGCTTGTAAGCGTCTCGGCCCCAGATTTGGCCATAGCAGCCGCTGAAGAAGCATTTGCACCCACTGTCAGCACAAAACCAGAATCCACCCTGATCAGACTATAGTCTGCGGGATTGTGCAAATTCAGTACCAGCCGCATCCTGTCATCGTCTTCGGCGATGACCATACTTGTCAGGGAAGAAATATCCACGGGAAAAACTCTTTGTCCCGAAGCATTGGTGACGCCATAAAAATCAAGCGCAATTCGTGGCGGCTCTACCGTCTTGAATACGGTTGGGTGGTCAATGCTGCCATCCATCAGGAGGTCAATCTGTACCCGGTTTGCGCTGATTCTGGAAAATTTCAGGCGGGTTAACTGGTTGCCCGAACCGTTGCCGCTATGATCGTCATTATTGCCAACTGCGGTAATTTCCCGCACCGGAGCCGCTGCAAGGCCGCTGTTTACCGCATGGATACTCGCCTGGCCTGCATCGGAAAGCACAAATTGGGCCTTGATATTATTGCCGCCGGCCATGGCTGTGGTGCTTCGAGCAATTCCTTTTGGCGGTAATTGACGGGTGTTCGAACTTACCCGGGTTTCTTCAGGCCGCAGTTCAACGACATGACCATCAGCCGATTGATTGATGACATGTCCCGGGAGTGCGTCCAGGTCGGGCGCCAACACCCGGGTATCGCCGGTGCCTCCAGTCCAGGTCATGCTGCTGACCTGGGATGCCGTCGCTGTTGCCATCAGCGCACAGGCTGCGACAACCGTGACAAAGGTCAGCAGGTTAATCGGTCTGGTCGCACAATCCTTCATCAGCTTCATGGTGATTTTTATGCGCTGCGCATGACCATTCTGATAGTTCAAGGATTGCTCTGGAAAAATATTTTTGCAACAGCCCAACATAGATGTCCCCAAATGTCGAAAATGACGGAATCCTTATCTTGGACACTTATTATATTCTTATTTAGATATAATACACAACTTAATGATTATTCTACTAAAATAATATTTTCCGATCGTTTGTTCCAGTTTCCTGCGGAATTCCTTAGGAGCTCAACAACTTCAAGTTTATTGCCTTTTATACTGATAATTTCGCCAAAATTCTTGCCGATATAGTTTCCTGCTGCGACCCGGTGTACGGTGCTGTCTGGCGCCTTGATAATGGCCCAGTCCCTACCATTCTGATGCATAAGTCCGACCAGACTGAGCGCATCAATAGGATAGGCTTCAAGCGGTTCTTTTCGCCGGGTCAGGTCAGGACCGTTGACCCCCCCCCCCCCCGAGATATCCTCAGTCGCTGCAGCCTGAATGCGCAGGTTTGCGGTGTCGAATGGGTCAATCTGGCCGGACGCGGTATATATGAAGACCTCGGCCGGGCGAAGCGGCGGCAGCGGCTCCACTTCCGGGACATGATTTTTAAATGCTTCTGCCGTAAAGGCTTTTAGATCTGTGGCTTCCGTGTTCCTGTCACACCCGCTCAAAATCAAGCCAGCCAGGATGACTGGAACAAGCGCTAAAGAAGAACCAGTCATCCACTCACCTGTTCTTCGGCATCAGTGGTCTGATCGGCATTTTCTTCTGGATACTGGTAGGTGAACAAATCCGCCTTCATGACCAGCTCCTGGTCCGCTCCCCGACTGATATTCATATCGCCCAGGGTGACGATTCTGGGCAGTGATGCCAGGTCGCTGATAAATTCTGCCAGTTGATGAAATCTTCCTGTTACTACAATTGCAATGGGCAGGGTAATATAAAATTCGTCTGTGCGTGGATCTGACGGCTTGAATTGCTGGAATTTAAGCCCTCGTGCCAGACCTGCCTGGGAAATATCGATGAGTAGCTCGGGCACTTCGGTCTGGTTGGGCAGTTGTTTCAATACCACGCCGAAACGATCCCGAATTTCCAGCATTTGCGCCTGATATGCGGGCAAATTTACCACCAGTTTTTTCTTCGCCAGAAAGGTGGTGCGCAACTGCTGTTCGCTGTCCTCCAGTCTGGTCAATGCCTGCTGCTCTGGCTCAATCAGGAATTTATAGCCGCCGGCCAGTATTCCCACAGCGACCAGGATCGACATGGCCCATCGAAACCATATCGGCCAGGACGAGATATCCGCCAGGTTAATGTCTTCCAGTTCAGAAAAATCAATCATAATGACTCCTCGGCAATCCGGGTATTTTGCTCGGTAAGCTGGAGGTCAAATTCGCTTAACCGCACCCCTTCCGACGGCATGACGTTGATTACTTTTAGCTCGGGGTTGGCAAACCAGTCCGAAGAATCCATACGATCCATCAAATTCGATACCCGCGCATTGGATTGCGCTGTTCCGGTAAACCCGAAATTCCTTCCTTTCTTGTCCATGGAAGTGAAATACACGCCATCCGGGAGCTTTCGCACAATGTCGTCAAACACATGCACCACTTGTGTGCGTTGGCTTTGTAAATTTTGTATGACTTCCATTCTCGCGATCAAAGCGTCTTTTTTTGATCGCAATATATCAATTTCCTCAATTTCTGCATTCAGCCTGGTGATTTCTGCGGTCAAATAGTCGTTCCGTTGTTTCTGGTTATCCTGCAATCTTTGCAGATAACGGTGCCCGCTGAGTATCAATGCGCCGCAAATTATCCAGATAGCGCCGCAATAGAACAACATCCTGCGGTCCCGAACCCGCCTTTTTTCCTCCCGCCACGGTAATAAGTTGATGCCATTCATTCCAGCCCCCGCATCGCCAGGCCACTGGCAATTGCCAAAGAAGGGATAGCCTTGCGAAATTTGTCCTGGTCGATTTTTGCACCAATTCGGGTTGCGGCAAAGGGATTCATTATCGCAGTGGGCACTTCAACCCTTTTTTCTATGACCTTGTCTATATTCCCGATATGCGCGCAACCGCCGGTAATCATCAGGTCATCTATCTTGTTGTAGGTGCTCGACGAGTAAAAGAATTGCAGAGATCGCAGAATTTCCTGGATCAATGTTTTGACAAACGGTTTGAGGACATCGGATTTGAAACTTGCGGGCAAATCGCCTTTTCGCAAGGAAATCAACCCTTCATCATGCGGCGTTCCGTATTTTTGATTAATACTGTTGATGAGTTGATGACCGCCGAACGGGGTTTCGCGAGTGTAAATAATCTGATTATTGTGAAATACCATAAATCGGCTGCTGTTGGAACCAAAATCAATCAGTGCGCTTGTGCGTTTGGCGTCAGCCTCCACTGTGGTTTGACGGATTAGTCCATGCACGCGACCCAGGGTAAGCGTGTCCACGTCCACGACCGCAGGCTCCATACTCGCCTCTTCCAGCACCACAACCAGGTCTTCAATCACATCCTTGCGACAAACGACTATTTGTATATCATCCTGTCCGGGAGATTTCGCGGACTTGCCCAGATGAATGTAATCGATATTTACTTCATCCAACCCATGGTGCGCGATCCTTTCTGCTTCGATTTCAACCAGTGATTCCAGCTCGTCATCACGTAAATCCGTTGCAAAGGAAACCACTTTTGACATCACATTGTGCGCTGTGATACAGATTGCCGCCCGTCTAGCTTTCGACCCGGAACGCTTAATTGCCCGCTGCAATGAATTCGCCACCTGCTCAATATCCTTTATTTTATGATCAACAATCAAGCCTGGAGCCAATGGCTCAAATGCGTATCGCTCAACCACTATAGCGCCACCGGATTTTCTCAGCTCTAGGACCTTGATGGCGGTGGCGCCAATGTCAATTCCGATAATTTTCCTTCGCTTCTTGGTCGAAAACAGCAATTCGATTCCTCATTAATGCTAAAAATTTGCTGTCGCACAGTCCCTGCCAGCATGAACATCACAACCCGCAACAACCCCTGCTCATTAACGCTATAATAACCGCTGAAACAGAAGTTTTGAAAGGTTTTTGTTTTGGCCAGAGTCGTCGGGCCAGTCTTATATCCCCGAAAACCAGCGACAATTTATCCGGGTCATCGAATTTAAACCGCAATGCGCCTCTTCCTGAAGATATTGATCAAGCTGTTCTCAATTGGCCTTGTTCTGGCTGTTTCGATGGCGATTGGTCTTGCTCTTTATGCCTCGACACTGATATCTGGTCTGCCCACAGTGGAAGAGATTCGACAAATTCCTTTGAATATTCCTTTGCGAATATACAGCGCAGACGGAAAACTGATCGCTGAATATGGCAATGAGCGGCGCATTCCACTGACTCTGGATAAAACCCCGCCGCTGCTGATAGATGCCATTCTGGTAACAGAAGACGACCGGTTTTATCACCATACCGGGGTAGACTTCCCGGGCCTGGCGAGAGCGGCGATCAGCAACTTTTTGAGCCGTTCAAAGGGGCAGGGGGCGAGCACCATTACCATGCAGGTCGCACGTAATGTTTTTTTGAATCCTGAAAAAACCTATGTCCGCAAGCTCAAGGAAATTTTGCTGGCGTTTAATATTGAGCGCGCTTTGACCAAAGATGAAATCCTTGAGTTATATCTGAACAAGGTTTTTCTCGGCCATCGCGCCTATGGTTTTGCCGCCGCCGCAAAAGTTTATTATGGCGAAGAGTTAGCGAATCTGAGCGTGCCGGAAATCGCCATGCTGGCCGGATTACCGAAAGCCCCTTCGCGCGACAACCCTATTTCCAATCCGCAGCGCGCCAGGGAAAGGCGAGCCTATGTACTGAAACGATTGCATGAACTGGGCAGAATTGATGGATTGGGTCTGGAAGCTGCACGCAATGCGCCGATCACCGCCAGGCCGCATGCAGCCGATGTGGATATTCAGGCGCCGTACATTGCCGAAATGGCGCGTCAGTTGGTATATGAACGATTTGGTGAGGAGGCGTATCGGCGTGGCCTGAGCGTGACCGTGACAATTAATAGTGAATATCAGCTACAGGCAGATAAATCACTGCGAAAAGGGCTGCTCGATTATGATTTGCGGCACGGTTATAAAGGCGCGGTCGGCCACTTGTCGCTGGACCAGGGCTTTGGCGAAGAGCGGGATACTGAAATTCTCGAAGCGCTCGGTAAATTTCCCGAGAGCAGGGAAATAGTGCCTGGGGTGGTAACCGAACTGCATGAAAAATCTTTTCAGGCCTTCACTTCAAGGCGGGAAATCATAACGGTCGGCTGGGAAAATTTGCATTGGGCCAGAAAACATTTAAGCTCAAATGCCTTGGGGCCCGAACTGACTGCTGTGGATGAGGTGCTTAAAACCGGCGATATTGTTTACCTGCGGGAAATAGCGCAAGGCGAATGGATGTTATCCCAACTACCTGAAGTTTCCGGCGCTCTGGTCAGTCTGGATTGCCATAGCGGTGCTATTCTGGCGCTTAGCGGCGGTTTTGACTATTATTTGAGCAAGTTCAATCGCGCAACTCAAGCCGAAAGACAGCCCGGTTCCAATATAAAGCCGTTTATTTATTCCGCTGCACTGGAAAACGGATTTACCCCCGGCAGCCTGGTTAGCGCCGCGCCAATCGTTGTCGACGATTCGCTTGAAGGCGTATGGCGGCCCCAGAATTACAGCAAGAAATTTTTCGGGCCAACACCACTGCGAAAAGCCCTGAGCCTGTCGCTAAACCTGGTTTCTGTTCGATTACTGCGCGCTATGGGAATAGATAATACCGTGAACCATCTTGCGAAATTTGGATTCGACCCGGAGAAACTTCCGAAAAATCTTTCCCTGGCCCTGGGCAGCACCTCAGTAACGCCGCTGAATCTGGCTTCGAGTTTTGCGGTTTTGGCCAATGGCGGCAAAAAAATTACGCCCTATCTGATTGAAAAAATTGAGGATGCAGCAGGCAACCGGATTGAACTGCCGCTGGCGACTTGCGATGATTGCGAAGCTGCTCTGGCCAGCCAACCGGGTGATAACGATCCGGAAATTATCGATGAATCAACCGCTGCGCCCAATGCAAAGATGCCTGAACAAACCGCCAGGCAGGATATTCGGGACAGTGGCGGGATTTCACCGCAGAACGCTTTTCTGATGCAAAGCCTGCTTAAACAGGTCATCCTGACCGGCACCGGAAGGCGTGCATTGGCACTGAATCGTTCTGATTTGGCCGGGAAAACCGGCACCACAAATAATTTTCGTGATGCCTGGTTTTCCGGATTCAATCCAGATGTAAATACCACTGTATTCGTGGGCTTTGATGAACCATCACATCTCGGCAACCGGGAATCCGGCGCCTCCGCAGCGCTACCCATCTGGGCTGATTTTATGCAGCGAGTGCTCCAGGACTACCCGGAAAAACCAGAATCCATACCTGAAAATATAACCACCCGCTTTATCAACAAACACAGTGGAATGGTCACATCCAAAGATGACCCGGACGGATATTTTGAGTACTTTCTGGCGGGAACAGAACCGGATAATCCGGTTGAGCCTGCCGGGATAAAAAACAGTTCCAGCGAAAAAAAATCTGTTACCGAAACTTTATTCTAGGCGGTTTGTTATGGCTAAAAGGCCAAATCTGCTCTGACGCTAAACCCGGATAGAAATGACCTTCTTCATTTTTTCCATGGCGCACTTTTCGATCTGGCGTATTCTTTCTGCCGACACGCCATACTCATCGGCCAGATCATGTAAAGTAGGTTTGTCATCGCTCAACCATCGACGAGTGACGATATCCTTGCTGCGTGCATCCAGTTCCGTTAATGCTGACGCCAGTTGTCGACTGCGTTCGCAGTTTTGCTCATGGTTACTGACTACAAGCTCGGGATCATAACGGCTGTCTCCCAGGTGTTGGGCGGGCGCCAGATAACTTTCGTCATCGTCCTGATCAACCATCGCATCGAACGCCACGTCCGTTCCACTTAACCGCGACTCCATTTCCCGAACAGTTTCGGTTTCCACCTGCATATCGGCCGCAAGTTTGTCGATCTCGGCGTCATTCATCCATCCCAGACGCGCCCTACTTTTTCTAAGATTAAAGAAAAGTTTGCGTTGTGCCTTTGTCGTTGCCACCTTGACCATGCGCCAGTTGCGCAGCACATAGTCGTATATTTCCGCACGAATCCAATGTACTGCAAAGGACACCAACCGTATATCCCGGCTGGGGTCGAAGCGTTTTACCGCTTTCATTAATCCGATGCTGCCCTCCTGAATCAGGTCAGTCAGGGGCAGCCCATACCCCATGAATCCCCGCGACACTTTAACCACATAACGAAGATGAGACATAACCAACTCACGCGCAGCCTCAAGATCACCGTCCTGGTGGTAGCGTATGGCGAGTTCGCGTTCGCGTTCTGCCGTTAAAACAGGCGCCGCATGCACGGCACGCATATAAGCGGTCAGGCTATCGCCGGGCGACAACTCAATCGCGGTTGGTAGATTCCGGGTCATGATTTAAGTCCTCTGTTGCAAACTGGTTTAGATTTTAGCACTCGAAGGGTTAGAGTGCTAATATTTTGGATGGTTCCAGGTATCAGCATAATACTGAATAGTATATGGTTCCGTTTTTGACCGTAATTAGATGTATTTAAATGATTATAGAAGATGATATGGGACTTATCAGGATTTTGCTGCCGGATCATTCCATTGTTTGACCCACTGTTTGACGCAAGACTCGGCCTTCTGACCAAGTGAATCGCGGCTGCAAGTGGCGGGTATCGACTGAAAAACCTGGATGCTGGCAACGATTCCCGGGCCGCACACCGTTCTCCACAGGCTGGCCAGGAAACTGAGATTGCCATGCCAGCTCATGCGGTCAACCCGTTGTCCGCATTTATCCACGTAGCGAATTGCCACTGGCTGAATCATTGCGTCGCTGTCAATGGCGGATTGGAACAAACGTGGCTGGAATCGAGTAACAGCCGAGCCGTCGGTGGTTCGGCCTTCGGGAAAAATCAAAACCGACTGATTGCGGCGCAGCGAATCGGCAATTTCTTTTACCGCAGCCCTGGACCCTTTTCCCCTTTCGATAAATAAAGTACCGGCTTTTTTTATGATCCAACCCAATATGGGCCAGCGGGCAATCTCGCTTCTGGCCAGAAAAACCACCGGGAACCTGCTGCCAATTACTGAAATATCCAGCCAGGATACGTGATTGCAAACCACCAGCGCTCCCGGCTTGTGTTTTTCCGCATTAAATCGACAGTCTACGCCAACAATTCTGGTCACACAAAAGTGCCAGACGGTGGCCAGTTTTAAGTAAGTCCTGGTGGAGAGGAGCCCGGAAAAGCTCCCGGCCAGCACTCCTGCCAGAGCCAATACCACAAGCACAAGTATTCTAGCCAGGCCAATTACTCCATACAGGATTGTGCTATCACCGATGCGACAAGTGCTCACTGGCCATGCACTTATAATATATATCGCGATAAATCCTGGTCGTCTGCCAGATCTTGTAAATAATGATCGACATATTCAACATCCACTGTCACTTTTTGCCCGGATTTGTCTGCCGCCTCGAAAGAAATCGTTTCGAGCAGTCTTTCCATAACCGTATGCAGCCGTCGGGCTCCGATATTTTCCGTCTGTTCGTTGACCTGCCAGGCGACTTCAGCAATACGCTTTATACCGTCATCGGTAAACTTAAGCTCCACCCCTTCGGTGCCCAGCAGCCCGTGATATTGTTCGGTAAGCGAGGCATCCGGCTCGGTCAATATGCGCACAAAGTCATCACTGGTCAACGCTTTCAATTCGACCCGAATCGGCAATCGGCCCTGTAGTTCCGGGATTAAATCCGACGGCTTCGCCAACTGGAAGGCACCCGATGCCATAAATAAAATATGGTCCGTTTTAACCATGCCGTATTTGGTTGAAACGGTAGATCCTTCAACTAATGGCAGCAGGTCGCGCTGCACCCCTTCGCGAGAAATGTCAGCCCCGCCATGCCCCTGGGAAGATCGACTCACGATTTTGTCAATTTCATCCAGAAATACGATGCCATTCTGCTCCACATTCTCCAGCGCCCGGGTCTTGATTTCTTCTTCGTTTATGAGTTTGGACGCTTCCTCTTCAGTCAGAATTCTCAGCGCCTCCCCAACCCTGGCTTTGCGCAGTTTCTTCTGTTGGCCACCCATATTTTGAAACATGCCCTGAAGTTGATTGGTCATTTCTTCCATTCCCGGAGGCGCCATAATTTCCACGCCGATCAATGTATTGCTCACTTCGATTTCAATTTCTTTATGATCCAGTTTCCCCTCTCTGAGCAGTTTGCGGAACCGCTGCCGCCCAGCGTTGTCCGCATCCGCCGGTTCGCCCCGGGCCGGCGGCAGCAGGATGTCGAGTATTTTCTCTTCTGCATCATCTTCGGCACGGGATTTTACTTTTTCCACCGCTTGCTCCCGGGTCATCTTCAGTGACATATCCATCAGGTCGCGAATGATCAAATCAACCTCCCGACCTACATATCCAACCTCCGTGAACTTGGTAGCTTCGACTTTAATAAATGGCGCTTTCGCCAGTTTGGCCAGTCGTCGCGCAATTTCGGTTTTGCCGACGCCAGTGGGCCCAATCATCAAAATATTTTTCGGGGTGATTTCGGCCCGCAGGCCATGCTCAATCTGCATCCTTCTCCAGCGATTACGCAGGGCGATGGCCACGGCCCGTTTGGCTTCTTTCTGTCCGATTATATGCTTGTCCAGCTCTTCGACAATTTCCCTGGGGGTCATTTCGGTCATCTATCTATCGCCCTTAAACTATATTTCATTTGATTCCAGGCACTCAATGGTCAAATGATCATTGGTGTATATGCAAATTTTTCCGGCTATCCCCAGACTTTTTTCAACAATATCTTTGGCCGACAATTCAGTGTTTTCGGCGAGGGCCAGGGCGGCGGACTTGGCATAATCCCCACCGGAGCCGATGGCCATAACCCCTTGTTCAGGCTCAATCACATCGCCATTGCCGGAAATGATCAATGACGCCTGTTTGTCAGCCACTGCGAGTAATGCTTCCAACCGGCGAAGCATTCGGTCAGTACGCCAGTCTTTGGCCAGCTCCACCGCAGCACGCACCAAATGTCCCTGATGTTTTTCCAGCTTTCCTTCGAAGCGCTCAAACAGGGTGAACGCATCGGCGGTGCCGCCAGCGAAGCCTGCCAGCACCCGGCCGTGATGCAAACGACGTACCTTTTTGGCATTGCCCTTGATCATGGTATTGCCAATGGAAACCTGGCCGTCTCCACCGATAACCACCTGGCTACCTCTTCGAACCGATAATATTGTGGTTCCTGTGAATTGCTTCATCGTGTTTTTAGTATAAGTGGGCCACGCAGTCCTGTGCAATGCGGGCTAAACTGCAATCACCCGGCGGTGGCGTTAATCAGGAAATTTATTTCACCAGCTTCAAATGAGATGTGGATTGTCTTTTTTTGGCAGCCTTCGAATCTGAAACTTTTTTGGACGTATTCTTTTTCGCCCCGGTTGTGTTTTTTGGTGGCGTATTTCCATAGCCGTCATCCTGAAATACGATCCCCTGACCATTCTCGCGGGCATAAATTGCCAAAACTGCGGAGATCGGTGCCGCAATCTCCAGCGGTTTGCCAGAAAACCGTGCGGAACACCATAACAACTCATTGCTAATATCCAGCCCGGATACAGAGCGGGGGTGGATATTCAGGACAAACCGGTTTTCTTTAACGTACCGCCCGGGTATCACATCCGCATTGTCTGTTGAAATCAATACATGCGGCGTCAACCCGTTGTCCAGCGCCCATTCATAGATTGCGCGCATCAGATAAGGTTTGGTGGTGCCTGACGGGGCCTGATCCTTGCCGCCACTGCTGTCGGATATTCGCATTGTTATCAATCCAGACAGTCAATCATGGCGAACCCGGGGGTTTAGCGCAGAGCAATTTCCTGCACGCTTAAGCTGTCATGGAACGTCGAACGTTTAAACAGGCGTTCACCATATTCAATCAGCGGTCTTGCCTGTCCCGGCAGCTCCAGGCCCAGTGTGGGCAGGCGCCAAAGCAATGGCGCAAAGTAGGCATCCACCAGGGTATAGTCCGTACCGAGAAAGTACGGCTGATGAACCAGTATGGGCGATAATGCCACCAACCCGTCGTGCAGGCTTTTTTTCAAAGCCGCAGGCAGTGCAGACCTGGTTGTCTCATGTAAGTCACAAAGTGGCTTTAACCAGTCCCGGGTTAAGCGGGAAACGGTCAAGCGGGTTTTGGCCCGGGTTATGGGATCAACCGGCATCAACGGCGGATGTGGAAACCGTTCATCCAGATATTCAATGATCACCCACATATCATAAAGCGCCACATCCCGGTCAATCAGGGTAGGTGTCTCGCCGTAAGGATTGTATTCGCCAATTTTTGACGGGTGGTCGCTGACAGATATATATTCCACTGCAAAATCGATGTCCTTTTCCAGCAGCACAATCCGGCAGCAGTGACTCAATACATCAAGCGAACCCGACAATAACGTCATCGCGGGACGCCTGTCCGTTAGGGATGGATTCAAATCCATTCTCATTCAGGCAATTGTCTGGTGGCGGATGGATGGAAGCAAATATACAAAAGCAAGTTTAATTATCACCGATATTCGCGTGAACGTCCCGCCAATACTCTTTTTTGAGCATAAAAGCCAGCGTACCCAGAATGGCCAGAAACAGCATGGTCCACATACCATATTTAATCCGAACCATGCGCGCCGGCTCAGCCATGTAGTACAGAAAATTAGTCAAGTCGCGCATCGCATGATCAAACTCATCCGCGTCCATTTTTCCTGCTGTGACCAATGTGAAACCATCAAAAACTTCCTGGCTGTTACCGTCATGGTCGGTCTGTGTTGTAAACACCGCTTTCTGGATTCCTTGCAGTTCGTACAGGGCATGGGGCATTGCGACATTTGGAAATCGCCGATTATTCCAGCCAGTGGCTGTACTCTCGTCCCAATAAAAAGAAGTCAAATAGCCGTACAACCAGTCTGGACCACGCAGTTTGCCGATTAGGGAAAGGTCTGGAGGTGCAACCCCGAACCAGGATTCACCCGCTTCTCTGGTCATGGTAGTGGTCATGGCATCGCCGATTTTTCCGCCAGTGAAAATCATGTTTTCTTCCACCAGATGCTCGGGAATTTTCAAATCGGCGGCCATGCGGTTGTAACGCATATATTGCGCGCTATGGCACGACATGCAATAGTTTACAAACAGCCGGGCACCGTTTTGCAATGAAACTTTGTCTTTCAGGGAAACTTCCACACGGGGCCAGGTGCCGCCGGATTCAGATGCAGCCAATGCCGGCATGGGACTGACAGCCAAAGCAAACATCAGGATCAGTTTTTTCATTCGGTAACTCTCTCGGGTACGGGCCGGGTTTTATCCATTTTGCTGTAAATCGGCATGAGCAGGAAAAATGCAAAATAGGTCGCGGTAAAAATTTGCGCAAGCAGTGTTTTCACGCCCCCTGGCGGCTGCGTACCCAAGTATCCCAGCACCACGAAGGACACCACGAAAAGGCCCAGCCAGATTTTGAACATCCAGCCTTTGTAGCGAATGGATTTGACCGGGCTGCGGTCCAGCCAAGGCAAAAAGAAAAAAACCGCGATTGAACCAAACATTGCCAGCACCCCCCAAATCTGGGTGCCCGCAAAACTGGGTATGGCACGCAAAATAGCGTAGTACGGCGTGAAATACCAAACCGGTGCGATATGCTCGGGGGTTTTTAGTGGGTTGGCCGGCTCGTAGTTAGGTTGTTCCAGAAAGTAACCGCCCATTTCTGGTACGAAGAATACGATGGCAAAGAAAACGGCCATGAATACCACCGTGCCCATAATGTCCTTGACTGTGTAATAGGGATGAAAAGGAATGCTGTCTGTGGGCGCGTCTGCACTCCAGTCATTTCCCTTGGGCCCGTGTTTGATTTCGATACCGTCCGGGTTGTTTGATCCCACTTTGTGCAGCGCCACAATATGCAGAAAAACCAGGCCTACCAGAATAAACGGGATAAGGTAGTGAAAGGCATAAAACCGGTTCAGGGTAATGTCGGAAATAACGTAATCGCCGCGAATCCATTCGGACAGTGCGGCGCCGATAAAGGGCAGAGTTTCAAATAAATTGACGATTACCTGGGCGCCCCAGAAGGACATCTGTCCCCAGGGCAGCAAATAACCGAAAAAGGCGGTGGCCATCATGGCCAGGAAAATCACCATGCCGAAAATCCAGATTAACTCCCTGGGGTTGCGGTACGACCCGTACAACAGCCCGCGAAACATATGCAGATAGATCACCACGAAAAACAACGACGCGCCGGTTGAGTGCATATAACGCACAAACCAGCCGCCCCAGACATCGCGCATGATGTACTCCACCGAGGCGAAAGCCAACTCCGCATCTGGCTTGTAATTCATCGCCAGCAAAACACCGGTAATGATCTGCAGGAACAGAACCAGCAGCGCCAGACTGCCAAAAAAGTACCAGAAATTAAAGTTTTTAGGCGCGTAGTATTCGGTCAAATGCTCCCGCGTGACTTTGGTAGCCGGGAATCTGCGGTCCAGCCAGGTCATAAAACTCATGCGGCCACCTCTTCATCGTCACCGATTAGCAGGACATTGTCCGATAAATACTGATGCGGTGGGACCACCAGGTTGGACGGGGCCGGCACGCCGCTGTATACCCGGCCGGCCAGATCAAACTTTGAACCATGGCAGGCGCACAAAAACCCGCCTTTCCAGTTATCGTCGAATGACACTACGCCCATTTCAGGCTGGTATTTTGGCGAGCAGCCAAGGTGGGTGCATATCCCGACCAGCACCAACACTTCCTGTTTAATTGAGCGATGCAGGTTTTTGGCGTATTCTGGCTGCTGATCGTTTTGTGAATCCGGGTCAAGCAACCTGTCATTAAGGCCCGCCAGCATTGCCAGTGTTTCGGCAGAGCGGCGGATTATCCACACTGGTTTGCCGCGCCATTTAACGATTAATTGTTGGCCGGATTCTAGTTTACTGATATCCACTTCCACTGGTGCGCCGGCCGCCCTGGCTTTTTCACTCGGACTCAGGCTGCCCGCAAACGGAACAGCCAAACCTGCAACACCTGCCATTCCAACGCCAGTTGTTGCTATGGTCAACAAGCGCCGCCGCTTGTTATCCACATGATTGTCAGTCATGCTCTAACCTCTGCAAATTAGGAAAATTATGCGAATTTTTCCGGGGAAAAGGCCACTGAATATGACCTGATTTCAGTATTTCCCGGGACCTGAAAAATCGCGGATTATACCAGAACGCTAAAATTGGAGTGGCAAATATCTTTTCACCGGTGCGCTGGACGGGCGCTTGATATGCTTTAATTGCCGCTCACTCACCCCGGGTCAAACCGCTGATGAAAATAAAAAACAGCATCGCCGTGGTTACCGGCGCCACAGGTGGAATCGGTTATGCCACTGCCAGAAAGCTGGTGGAAAAAGGCGCAAGCAGAATCGCTGTTGTGGATTTATCCGAAAAATGCGCAGCAACGGCACAAAAGCTGAATGATCTGGCCGGCAAGGAATGTGCCCTGGCGTTTCGTGGTGACGTCACCGATGTGAAATTTCGCAGGGCGGTATTTGGCTGCATGGCGGAGCGTTTTGGTTCGGTGCGAATTTGTGTACCGGCCGCCGGCATCGTGGCCGATTCCCTCGCGGTTAAACTGAATCGGGCAAGCGGTGAGGATGCGCTTTATCCACAATCGACATTTGAAAAAATTCTCGACATTAATGTTGTCCACCCGGCGTACTGGGCGATGGAAACCATTGCCGGGATTGCCAGACTGCGCGGCCAGGCGGGTTTAACCAAATGGACTGCTGACGAAGCTGTCCAGGGGGCAATTATCTTCATCGGTTCGGTTTCATGCCGGGGCAATCGTGGCCAAATAGCCTACTCCGCAGCAAAATCAGCGTTGATTGGCATGGGTTCAACGCTGAATCTGGAGGGCCTGTTCCATGGCGTACAGACTAAAATCGTACATCCGGGGTTTGTGGATACGCCGATGGTGAACGCCATCGACAGCGGTTATTTTGAACGCAACCTGAAACCCATGATTGGCCTGGGCCGGAAAATACAGCCGGATGAAATTGCCGCAATAATATGCGCCATGATTGAAAACCCGGTGATCAGCGGTGAAGTGTGGGCCGATGCCGGCATGGTTCCATTTGCCTAAACTTTATTGGAGATTTGAGATGAAACAACCACGATTAACCCTGCAAGAACTGAACACCCGACTGGAGGCGCTGAATTCAGAACTGGACAGCCCCTGGGAAATTATCGATCAGAAACTGCACAAAACCATTGTTCTGAAAAACTTCGTGCAGGCGATGGGGTTCATCACCCAGGCGGCGATAGTCGCGGAAAAGATGAATCATCATCCCGAGTGGAGCAACGTTTATAAATCAGTTGATGTCAATCTGACTACGCACGACAGCGGCGGCATTACCGCGCTGGATTTCGGGCTTGCAGTGGAGATGGAAAAAATCCTCGCCTGAAGTGTATGGATAAATCTGCCATGAATCCTGATATAGCCGCGCAGCTTAATCGTGGCGCAACCGTTATTACCACGACAAAAAGACTGGCGCGAAAAGTTCGCCTCCAATATAACCGGTATCAAAAAGACCGGCAGGAGTGCGCCTGGGCCAGCGCGGATATTCTCGCCTTTGAAGCCTGGATGCATCGGGTATGGCAGAAAATTGTCCAGAGACGACTCGCCTGCCCTGATTCCGTTCATGCGGGCCGGATACCTCTGGTGCTCAATAATCTGCAATGCAAATCAGTCTGGCAGCAAATTATCAGAGACGACATAAAAGTGCATCGGCCGCGTGATGAACCGCTGTGGAATATTCCCGCCACGGTAAATTCCGCTATTGATGCCTGGAAGATTTCTCGTGAATGGCGAATGGATCTGCGGGAATGCGAATATTCATCCATGTCCGACCACCGCAGCTTTTCGCGCTGGGCCAAGCAGTATCAATCGCAATGTACACACAACCGCTGGATGGACAGCTTTCAATTAATGGATATGGTTGCGCAGCATCTTGAGTCCGGTATTGAATGCAGTTTTCCGGACCTGCTGTTTTTGGGATTCGATATTTTCACTGCGCAGCAGCAGCGATTGATCAGCGCGATTGAACACACTGGCGTGGACGTGCGCGTTCACCAGCTCAACCATGGCGATAGTGAACCTGAAGCCAGGCACCAATCATCACAATTTGACAGTCAGTATGAGCAATGGCTTGGCGCGGCGCATTGGGTCAAGCAAAAACTGGCGGCCGACCCGGACCTGCGAATAGCGCTGGTGGTGCCGGATTTGGATAAATCCCGGGACATAATCGACTATGCCCTGACCCAGACGCTGTGCCCCGGAAAGCTGCTCGGGATAAATCGCAGTACGCCAAAGCCCTTTCATATTTCCCCTGGCCGGAAACCTGGCGATTTTGCGCTGGTCCAGACCGCTCTTTTGCTGCTGTCGCTGGCCAGTGCAAAACCGGTCGCCAGTACCGCGATCAGTAAAACCCTGCTCAGCCCCTTTATTGGCGCCGCCGCCGGCGAATGCCACAATCGCAGCAGGCTGGAATACTGGTGCCGCCAGAATCTGCCGTTCAAAATCACCCTGGCGGGCCTGGTAAAGACGCTGGTGCGCAGTGGTTCCGCGCCGGCATCGCCCAAGTTGCTGGAAACATTAACTGCGGCGATGAATCACCTGCCATCAATGCAAAACCGGCGAAGTTATACACAATGGTCGCAGGCATTTTTGCGCTGGCTGGATTTATTCGGCTGGCCGGGGGAAGCCGTTCTGGGCAGCGCAGAATATCAGACGGCGACGGCATTTAAACGCGAAGTCGCAGTTTTAGGCACACTGGATCTGGTGAGTGGGCAGGAAACTTGCAGCGGCGCGTTGGCCGCGTTAGCTCGGCACCTGGCGGAACAGCCCTTTGAACCCGAATCGCCGCCGGTAAATATTGAAGTGCTCGGGGTGCTGGAGAGCGCCGGAATGGAATTTGACGCGATATGGCTGGGAAATCTGAATGAAAATCAATGGCCGCCCGCGCTGAAAACGAACCCGTTCCTGCCCTATCAGTTGCAAACACAATCAAACAATCCGCATACCTCGATGGAACGAAACAACCAGTTGGCCCGCACCCAGCAGAGTCGATTGCTCCATCAATGCGATGAAATTGTTTTTAGTCGTTTCCGCTTCGAGAATGATGTGCCGGTCAATCCCGGCCCGCTGTTTTCAGACGCCAACCCGACCCCATGCCCAGGCCAGGGCGGTACATTGATCGCGTATTTCCAAAGCGTACTTCCTGAATTTGAGATTTTCGTCGATGGTCAGGGGTTGAGCAATCCCCGGCAGCAGATTCGCGGCGGGGTGGCCGTGATCCAGGACCAGGCTGCCTGTCCGTTCCGGGCCTACGCCAGACATCGGCTCGGGGGGGCGGCGGCGGCATCACGCCAGCCCGGTCTGGATGCGGCAGAACGTGGTTCGCTGATACATAAAATCCTTGAGCAGGTATGGCGGGAAATTCAATCTTCGAAAAAACTGCATGATCTGCCAAAACCGGACCGGGTGAAAATAATAGAGAAAAACATTGATCGTCAAAGCAGACATTACTTTTATTCGAGCGGTTGTAGTAACGAATTTTTTAACGCACAGAAGCAATGGTTGACCAGACTGTTTTTGCAATGGCTTGAACTGGAATCCGCCAGGGAGCAGGAATTTGCAGTGGCCCATCTGGAAAAAAAACAACAATTGGTATTGGACCAGCTCATCCTCAGCGTCAAAATTGACCGCATAGACCGGCTCGCAGATGGCACCCTGCTGCTGACAGATTATAAAACCGGTCAGGTCGGGACGGTATACGGCTGGGTTGACCAAAGACCGAAATCTCCCCAACTGATCCTGTATGCGCTGGCCGGGCTGGCCGATCAAACCGGCCCGGACATACCCATATCGGCGTTGGCATTCGCCCGGGTGCGCAACGGTGAATGCGCGTATGTCGGATTGAGTCGGGACGAACACTTTCAAACTGAAAAGCACCCGGGTATAAAAATGCTGCCCCTGGAAAAAATTAAAATTGATGAAAACCTGAAAAACTGGCAGGCACTGTTTGAATACTGGCGAACAAATATGATCCGGCTCGCTAGCCAATTCCAGTCGGGATACGCCGTCGTGGACCCGCAGCCGGACGCCTGTAGATACTGTGACCTGCATGGCCTGTGCCGAATTTTGCAGCGAGACGACAACTAGTGGAATCGTCGCTCCCGGACAATCAACAACGCAAACAGGCGCTGGATCCGACCCGATCTTTTATCGTCCAGGCGCCAGCGGGTTCGGGTAAAACCGGGGTATTGGTAAAGCGATTTCTGGTTTTACTTGCCAGGGTGGATGCGCCCGAAGAAATTATTGCCATTACATTTACCCGCAAAGCCGCGGCGGAAATGCGCGAAAGAATTGTTAAAGCGCTCAATGGGGGCTATGGTACCCACGACCCGGACATGGCTTCACTGGCCGCCAGTGTCTTGCAAAACGATCTTCGGCACCAATGGCGACTGGCTGAAAATCCGGGACGACTGCGTATTCAGACCATTGATGCTTTCGCCTATGAGCTGGTACGCCACATGCCATGGTCAGCACGCTTCGGCGCTGCGCCAAGCCTGGTTGATGATCTCGCTGCACAGCATTTATATCAAGAGGCCGCCAAACGTGCGCTGGATCATATCGACCTACGGGATGAATGGTCGAGCCACTGCGCCAATCTGCTAAAACTCTGCGACGCCCGGTTCGATAAAGCCGAAACTCTGCTGGCCGATATGCTGAGAAAACGGGATCAATGGATGCGGGGACTGCCAATCCACAGCGCGGGGAATTTCAGTCGGGGCGATTGCCAGGCGATGTGGCAGCAGGTCATAGTGCATCAGCTCGCCGTCGCACACCGTGCGATACCCCGGGAATTGCAGTCGGAAATAACCTTACTGGCGCAATTTGCCGCCGCCCACCCTGACCACGAAAATCCCAATGCCTATATAGCCGCCTGTTCAGCGATGCAGCGGTTTCCAGACGCGCGCCCGGATTTGCTGGCGCAGTGGCGGGGTATCGCTGCGTTGCTGCTGACCAAAACCAGGGGGGGATACGCGCTCAGAAAACCGGGCGGTATTAATAAACGGCTCGGTTTCCCCCTGGCGTACAAAAGCGAAAAGGCGCGAATGCAATCTATGCTGAAAACCCTTGGTGAATATCCGAAAATCATCCAGACACTGTCAACCATCGCAAATTTACCCGACGCGAACTTCAGTGAACAACAGTGGCAGAACCTGGAGTCGCTGCTGCTGGTGTTGCCCCTGGCGGCAGCGGAGCTAAGAGTTCTGTTCAAGGAAGCGAATCAGGCCGACTATGTCGAAATAACCCAACGGGCGATAATGGCTCTGGGCGACGTTGACAGCCCCAGCGAACTTGCCCTGTCCGCCGATCATAAAATCAAACACATTTTAATGGATGAAGTGCAGGATACATCCAGTGCACAGATAGCGCTTTTAAAAAAACTGACCCGGGAATGGCAGCCCGCCGCCGGCCGGACGTTTTTTTTCGTCGGTGATCCCATGCAATCAATTTATCGATTTCGTGAAGCCGAAGTCGGAAACTTTCTCGATATCAAGAAAAAGGGCATCGGCAATATTAAACCCGAGTCCCTTGCCCTCGAAACCAACTTTCGATCCAACAAAAAGCTGGTGACGTGGTTCAATCGGGTTTTCCCCGGGATTTTCCCGGCCAGTGATGATGTGATTGCCAGCGCGGTGCGTTATTCGCCAAGCACCTCGAACCCGAACACCTCCAACGATGAACCAGCCGAGGCGGAGGTATCGCTTCATCCGTATATTTATACCGACGCCCGCAGTGAAGCGGAAGAAGCAGAATTCGTAGCGAATCAAATCGGTCAAGCGTTGAACGAAAATTCAGATGTAAAAATTGGTGTGCTTGGACGCAGCCGCGCTCATCTGATCGGCATAGCGCAAACACTGCGGCGAAGGCGGATTGACTACCAGGCGGTGGAGCTCGAATCGCTGGCACAGCGACCGCCGATACAGGACCTGATGTCATTGACCCGCGCATTGCTCCAGTTAAGCGATCGAATTGCCTGGATGGCCATATTGCGGGCGCCCTGGTGTGGGCTTGATTTAAAGGATTTATCCAGGTTGACCATGCACGATCATTCACATACTGCGCTGGAATTGGCCGAAGATGATTCCGTAGTCAGGGAATTGAGCGCGTCTGGCCGGGAACGGCTGGAAAAGTTTCTCTTCGCCCTTGCAATTCCCATTTCCCAAAGAGGGAGGGTATCGTTACGGCAAAATGTGATGGCCGCCTGGTTTAATCTGAGCGGTCCGGCCTGTGTGGATGAGTCGGATAATGAAGATTGCGAAATTTACTTTGAGCTGCTCGATACGCTCGAAAAGCGTGCGCTGGAAGCGGGTGGCCAACTGATTACGCCAGAAGTTTTGCACCAGGCAGCAGCCCGACACTGGTCGCAAACCAGCAGCACCGCCCGGGTGCAGTTGCTGACCATTCATAAAGCAAAAGGCCTGGAGTTTGATGTTGTTATTGTGCCAAAACTTAACAGTCGATCCCGGACCGATAACCGCGACCTGCTGCGTTGGACTCGACTGCCCGAGCAGTTATTAATCGCTGTGTTGCCCCATGGCGAAGACAGAGACGACAAGTTCTACCCGTATCTGGGGATACTGGAAAAACAACGACAGCGCAATGAGCTATGCCGTTTACTTTATGTGGCCTGTACCCGCGCCCGACAACAACTGCATTTATTTATCAACATTACGTTGAACAGCAAAGATGAACCGAGGAATCCCGAGACCGGTTCTTTCTGGGGACTACTCTGGCCGGTTCTCGCTACAGAAATCGCCCCAGAAACAGAGGGTAAACAGGCTGAATCCTGTCGTTTCAAAGGTAAACAGAAAGGGGCGTCCCCACTTACCGAATTTCGACGCCTCCCTCTGGACTGGAAATCTGCGGCATTCCCCGCTGGGTTGAAACCAGCCGTACCCTTGGGCAAAAGCGCTGGCATAGACAAGGATGAGATTGAATTCTCCTGGGCCGGGGAGATGGCGAGAATAACCGGAATCGCCATCCACCATATGCTGCAGTACATTGGCGCGACCAACTGGCAGGAATGGAAACAGCAGGACAACCATATTCTGATGGCCAGAGCCGAGTATTTTTTGCGTTATCACGGCCTCAACCCGGAGTCGCTGCAATATGGACTGACCAGTATGGGCAGGGCCATCGAAAATCTGCAATCAGACGCCCGCGCCGACTGGATATTTTCGCATCGGCATACCGGCATCAAGGCCGAATGGCCATTGACCGGGGTGATTGACAATGCTTTTACCAGCATCATTATCGATCGTAGTTTCATCGACGACTGCGGCACGCGATGGATTATTGATTTCAAATCCAGCCGCCACGAAGACAGCGACACCGAACACTTTCTGGACCAGGAACAGCAACGTTACCAGCAGCAGATGGAACGTTACGCAAGGGTAGTGGCGCTGCTCGAGGAGCATGATATAAAGCTGGGGTTGTATTTCCCCATGCTGAAAGGCTGGCGTGAGTGGCGCCCGGGGTAACAAATATTATGATGTTTCACCGCGCCTGCAAAGCGCGGGCACTTCGGCTGTCCGCATCTTTTAATTCCTGGACATCTTTGTATCTCTATAATCTCTGTCTGGGCATGAAATAACACTTGGGCCGGGCGGGTTATGTTCTGCATTGCCCGGCGTGTTTGCAGCGATTTTAAAATCGTGATAACTTTTGCCTGGTTGGCAGGTCGGCGCCTCGGCGCGAATAGGTGAGTGTAGCCGCAGCAGTTGCTTTGTGGCGCATCCGCGCTAATGCGTCCTTGTCCAATTGTGTATGCCATTCGCCCGAGTGGTTCATATCCAGCTCAACCAGGCAATCCAGTAATACCGCTTGAAAGGTATCGCCAGCGCCGACTTTCGGTAAGTCGTCGCTGGCGCTCCCGCGGCGCAGTACGCTGCCTGTGCCTACCAGATCATGCGGAGGGCGAGGTTCGCTCTGTGTTCGGGCGTGCCGTCCCTGCTCTCGTGGCGACTGCCTTCCAGGCTCAGGTTGAACCCCGTGCCGAGATCAAGACGGCTACCTACGCGGTAGCGGCGGCCGCCATCGGCGGCCAGCGATACGCCGCCGTAAGGCGTGACAAGGCCCACGCCGCCGAATGCTGGCAGGCCGTAGCCCAACTCCGCCTCGATGCGTGCGCCAGGCACATCGCCGTTCGCGTCCGCCGCGGGACCGGTCAGGCCGTCCTCCCAAAGCTGTGCCACGCCGCTTCCCGCTTCACCCCAAGAGGAGGTGAGGCTCAACGCCAGGCCGCGCCTGTCCGCGCCGGGGTCGAACCGGAACGAACCCGACGCGCCCCATTCCCGCACGCCGCCCTCGTGCGCCGCGAGCGCGCGGGCGGAGATCTCCGCCGTCAGCCCCTTTGCCCGGTCGACATAGCCCAGGCCGCCGCCGATCTCGACGCCGGTTCCGGTCTCCCCGTCGCCGCCGTCCCAGCGCAGGCCCAGCTCCAGAGACGGCGTCAGGACTGTGTCCGGGGACCATTCGAAGTCGCGCGAACCTTCCAGCGCCAGGCGCATCCGCCAAGTCCGCACCGACAGACCCTTGATCAGGTCGCCGTTGTCGTCGACCTCGAGACGCGACCCCTGCACCTCGCCCTTCAGGTCGAACGCCGTCGCGCCTTCCGAAACGAGTCGCCTGGTGCCGCCCGCCGCCGCCGTCAGCAGTGTCGAGTCGCTTGACTGACGGCCCGCCTCCGCATCGTCTATCTCGATCTCGCCTTTGCCGTATCCCGCCAGCGCCCACAGGCGCGAGCCGTCCGGCAGCGATAGGCCTGCATAGGGATGCACGCTCGTCATCCGGTTCTCATGCGTGCCTTTGAGCGGCGCATCGCCGCCGTTGTCGGTATAGTCGATTGAACTCTCGAACCGGGAGACCGCCACCCCAGCCCGCACGTCCTCGCCCAAAGCGGCATCGACGCCGAGATGGGCGGCGAACATGTCGCCGTCCCAGTCGACCGGGCCGTCGAGCGACAGGTTCCGCCAGTCGCCTGCGCCCCAGACCGCGACCCCGCCTGACCCCGGTCCGGCGCCATCGACGCCATCCCCGGAGAGGCCCAGCGCGAACGACTTACCGGCCAGCGCCCGGCGCCAGGAGAAATCGCCCTCGTTCAGCGCCTGCTCGTTGGCCTCCAGGAGATGTGCAAGCGATGCCAACGTCTCCGACCCCGTATTCCCCATGTCCGGCGCCACTGAGCCAAGCCGGTCCGCCACCGCACCGGCCGTGCTGGCCGTCATGGCGCGCGCCAGCTCCGGCAGAACCACCTCGTTCACAACCCGGAGCCGCTGCCGCTTCGCCATCGCGGGGGAGATCACCTCAATGTCGAAGGTGAGCGTGGTGGCATCGCCGTCGGCGTCGCTCACGGTGTAGGTGAACGTTGCCTTGTCGAACACCGCTGTCGGGGTGCCCGACAGCGTGCGTGCCGTGCTGTCGAAGATCAGCCCGGTCGGCACAGCCGGTGACAGACTGTAGGTCAGCAGCCCATTGCCGCCGGTGGCCGTCGGCAGTGGCAGTGTGCCGATGTCAGTGCCCTCGATCCAGGACTGGGAGGGGATTGCGGCGCCCTGCGCGAAGGCCAGCTTGTCGCTCAGGATAACGGGGAATGTGACGGTGGTCTCGTCGGTGTTGCCTGCCTTGTCGGTGATCACGACGACCGTGTCGTGCGGATTGGGGTTGGCCGTGGTCGGCGTGCCGGAGATGACGCCCGTCGTTCCGTCCAGCGCCAGGCCCGGAGGAAGGCTGCTGCCCGACTTCACCATGTAGGAGGCGATGTCGATATCCTTCGTCGTGGGCTCGAGGTCGGTGATCGCCTGGTTCGCAGTCCACGTCCCGGTCGGGTCGGTGTAGATAACTTCGGGGACGACGCCGTCCACTTTGCGCAGCGCGGACGGCGCCACCGCATCGTGATCCAGTTTGGCGTCGATGGCTATGCCGCCGCCGGCGTTGATCCAGATTCTCCCGCTGTTAAGGGCGAGCGCGTTGGCGGCGATGCTGATCCCGTCTGTGTCCACATCGCCAGCCTCCACCCTGTAGAAGAAGACCAGCGTCAACTCGTCGCTTTTGTCCTTGTCATAGACCGCCTGGCGGGTCCGCTTGCCGATGGTCAGCCCCACCTTCGGGATGCCCGTTACCATCACGCTCACGTTGAACGCGATCGCCACCTCAATCTCCTCGCCGAAGCCGTAGGTGTCGCCGTCCAGGGGCCTGTTGTCGAAGGAGAGCGAGGACACTGCCGGCACCGACACTGTTCTGCCGTCCACCTTGCGTTTGGCGTCGGCATCCACCGCGTGAGTCCTCAGAAAGGCTCGGGTCGCGCTGTTGGCGGTCGCCGCGATGGTCTCGCCTCTGAGGGGCGAGATCGCGTCCTCGGGGACGCTGATCCCGTCCGTGTCGCGGTCCCCCTCCTGCACCGTATAGCGGAACAACAACGTCCGGCTGCCGCTGCCTGCGTAATAAACCGCTTGTTTCCTCTCGGTGCCGATGAGCAGCCCCAGTTTCGTGCTGCCCGTCACCGTCACGCTCGCGTTGAACGCGATCGCCAACTCAATCACCTCGCCGAGGCCATACGTGTCGCCGCCCAGGGGCGCGTTGTTGAAGGAGATCGAGGACACTTCTGGCACCAACACTGTTCTGCCGTCCACCTTGCGGTTGGCGGCGTCGGCCAGCGCGCGATGCGTCAGAACGGCCGCGGTCGTGCCGTCGGCTTTCGCCATGATGGTTCCGCCGTTGAGGTCGATGGCGTTGGCGGCGATGCTGATCCCGTCCGTGTCGCGGTCGTTCACCTGCGCGTCATACCGGAAGAACAGTGTCCGACTGTTGCTGTTGCCCTCATCATAGACCGCCTGGCGGGTCCGGTTGCCGATGGTCAGCCCCAGTTGCGGGCTGCCCGTTACCGTCACGTCCTTGCTGAACGTGACATCCACCCCGATCAGTTCGCCGAGGCCATAGGTGTGGCGGTTCCGGGGCCTGGTGTCGAAGGAGAGCGAGGTCACTGCCGGCGCCAACATTGTTCTGCCGTCCACCTTGCGTCTGGCGTCGGCGGCCACCGCATCGTGATCCAGTACGGCGTCGGTGCCGTTGATCGAGATGCTCCCGCCGTTGAGGGAGAGCGTGTTGGCGGCGATGCTGATCCCGTCCGTGTCCACATCGCCAGCCTGCACCCTGTAGAGGAATAACAACCTCGTCTCCGGGGTGTCATCGGGACCCGGAGGATTGTAGTAAGCCGCATACCGCTTGTCGCTGCCGATGGTCAACTCTACCCGGGGAGCGCCAGTCACCACCACCGCGATGTCGAAGAAGGCCTCCACTTCGATCAACTCGCCCTGTCGGAAGGTGTCGGCGCCGCGCGCCGGGGTGTTGCGGAAGGCGACGGAACTCACCCTCGGCACGTCTACTGCCACGCTGGCCGCCACTTCGATGTCGAAGGTGAGCCTGGCGGTGTTGCCGTCGCCGTCCGTCACGGTGTAGGTGAACGAGGCCTTGCTGAACGCCGCTGTCGGCGTGCCCGTGACCGTGCGCGCGGTTGCGTCGAAGGTCAGCCCGGCCGGCAGGGTCGGGGTCAGGCTGTAGGTAAGCGGCGCGTTGCCGCCGGATGCCGCCGGCAGTCGCAGCGTGCTGATAGCCGTGCCCTGGGTCCACGACTGGGCGGGGATTGCGGCGCCCTGCGCGAAGGCCGGCTTGTCGCCCCGAATAGCGGGGAATGTGACGGTGGTCTCGCCGGTGTTGCCCGCCTTGTCGGTGATTACGACGATCGTGGCGTGCGTATTGGGGTTGGCCGTGTCCGGCGTGCCGGAGATTTCGCCCGTCGTTCCGTCCAGCGTCAGACCCGAAGGCAGGCTGCTGCCCGCCTTCACCGCGTAGGAGTCAATGTCGGTATCCGTCGTCGTGGGGCCGAAGGCGGTGATCGTCTGGTTCGCAGTCCACGGCCCGGTCGGGTCGGTGTAGCTGACCACGGGGACGACGCCGTCCACCTTGCGCAGCGCGGACGGCGCCACCGCGTTGTGATCCAGTTTGGCGTCGATGCTTATGCCGCCGCCGGCGTTGATCGAGATTCTCCCGCCGTTAAAGGCGAGGGCGTTGGCGGCGATGCTGAACCCGTCTGTGTCCACATCGCCAGCCTGCACTGTGTAGAGGAAGACCAGTGTCGTCTCCGGGGGGTCATTGGAACCCGGAGGATTGTAGTAAGACGCATACCGCTTGTCGCTGCCGATGGTCAGCTCTAACCGGGGAGCGCCAGTCACCACCACCGCGATGTCGAAGACGGCCATCACTTCGATCCTCTCGCCCTGTCGGTAGGTGTCGCCGCTCGCTGGGGAGTTGTGGAAGGTGACGTATCTCACTCCCGGCACGGCTACTACCACGCTGGTCGCCACTTCGATGTCGAAGGTGAGCCTGGCGGTGTCGTCGTCGCCGTCCGTCACGGTGTAGGTGAACGAGGTCTTGCCGAGCGTCGCTGTCGGCGTGCCCGCGAGCGTGCGCGCGGTTGCGTCGAAGGTCAGACCGGTCGGCAGGGCCGGGGTCAGGCTGTAGGTCAGCGGCGCGTTGCCGCCGGTGGCCGCCGGTAGTTGCAGCGTGCCGATAGCCGTGCCGGCGGTCCAGGACTGGGCCAGGATTGCGTCGCTCGAAGCGAAGGCCGGCGTCAGGTCCGCCGCCACTTCGATGTCGAAGGTGAGCCTGGCGGTGTCGCCGTTGGCGTCCATCACGGTGTAGGTGAAACTGGTCTTGCTGAACGCCGCTGTCGGCGTGCCCGCGAGCGTGCGCGCGGTTGCGTTGAAGGTCAGCCCGGTCGGCAGGGCCGGGGTCAGGCTGTAGGTCAGCGGCGCGTTGCCGCCGGTGGCCACCGGCAGTTGCAGCGTGCTGATGGCCGTGCCGGCGGTCCAGGACTGGGCAGGGATTGCGGCGCCCTGCGCGAAGGCCGGCCTCGGTTCCGCCGCCACTTCGATGTCGAAGGTAAGCGTGGCGGTGTCGCCATCGCCGTCCGTCACGGTGTAGGTGAACTGGGTCTTGCTCAACGCCGCTGTCGGCGTGCCCGTGACCGTGCGCGCGGCTGCGTCGAAGGTCACCCCGGTCGGCACGGCCGGGGTCAGGCTGTAGGTCAGCGGCGCGTTGCCGCCGGTGGCCACCGGCAGTTGCAGACTGCTGATGGCCGTGCCCTCGGCCCAGGACTGGGCAGGGATCGATACGCCCGACGAGAAGGCCGGCGTCAGGTCCGCCACCACTTCGATGTCGAAGGTGAGCCTGGCGTCGTCGCCGTTGGCGTCCGTCGCGGTGTAGGTGAACGAGGCCTTGCTGAACGTCGCCGTCGGTGTGCCCGTGATCGTGCGCGCGGTTGGGTTGAAGGTCAGCCCGTTCGGCAGGGTCGAAGCCGGTGACAGGCTGTAGGTCAGCGGCGCGTTGCCGCCGGATGCCGCCGGCAGTCGCAGCGTGCCGATGTCCGTGCCCTCGATCCAGGACTGGGCGCGGATTGCGGCGCCCGACGCGAAGGCCGGCTTCAGGTCCGCCACGACTTCGATGGGCAAGGTGTATGTGACGCGGTCGCCGTCGCCGTCAATCACGCTGAGGGTGAACTGGGTCTTGCTGAGCGTCGCCGTCGGCGTGCCCGTGAGCGTGAACGCCGTTGCGTCGAAGGTCACCCCGTTCGGCAGGGTCGGGGTCAGCGTGGCGGTCATCGGCGAGGGGCCGTTGACCTTTAGCAGTTGCTTCGTGCCGATGTCTGCGCCCACGATCCAGGTCGTCACGGTGACGATGGTGATGTCTCGGGTGAAGGCGTTCGCTGGCGTCAGGCTCGCCGCCACGCCAGCGAACGCCAGCAGGCCAAAAAGACCGGTCAGGAAACGGCCGCGCCTGCATGCGCGAGGCTTCCATTCGGCAGGCCGGCTTGCGCTCATCGTAAGCGGCCTTCGGGAATGGGGTGACATACGCGTTACCTTGTTTTTCATTATGCAGCCTCTCATGATGTCGCTAGTTTTTGTTGAGATCATGGCGTGGATGAACATGGAACCACAACAACAACAGGGTGATGGATGGTGACATAGGGTTGTTTTGCCGGTCAAGGACCAAAGAGTGCTCATGCTATATGGATTTGAGGCCATCAACGAGCAGTGCGAAATTGATGAAGCGGAGACCGTATCCAGCTTATCAAAGCGCGTGAGCACCCGCCTGAACAGACGTTCGACTTCATTGACTTCTTGTAGAACTCTCGGTCATAGTCCCATGGAGCTACCCGATTGGCCTTCGGCTACCTCTTTTTGTGCCTGAATGTATTTTTCTTCAGCTATCTCAACGCTACCGACCCGTGGGGCTTTGATGCACTGAGCCGGGAAGACAACTGGCTGGAGAATCTCACCGCCGTCCTGTCGCTATTTGCCACGGCTTTTCTCGAGCGTAGTGTCTTCCTGCACTTGTCTATATTCTTGGCGGCATTGCCTGGTGTTTATCGCTGGTGAGGAAATCAGTTGGGGCAGCGCATCTTCTGGTGGGCGACGCCGGATTTCCTGATAGGCTTGAACGCCCAGAACGAATTGAATGTTCACAACATCAATCTGAAAATATTTGAAAGACTCCACCAAGAGGGAACGACGCTGCTGTGCGTGATTACCGGCGTCGCTTTCTTCTGCCGGCAGGACAGACTTCTCGGCATACCATTGCCCTCCACCCTGCTGATGTTCGGCTTTTTGCTGACGCTGTTCTATGCGCCGTTCTCAAAAAACTTGTTCTTTGTTTCCGTAGAGCAAGGGCTGTTGCTGCTCTTTATCGTCTTCGCATTGGTTTCCAGGCAGGCCAAATGGGTCATTGCCGCTGCCGCGACCCTGGCGCTTGAGCTGGCTGTCTTCTATGTGAACTATCGTGGTATTGCCCACCCTGGAGAATTTTATGAGGTACGCGAGTATCTGTTCGGCATCGCCTGTCTGTTCTATGCTTTCGAGCTATGGCTGGCGCAGAGACGGAGGCCGGCCATTCCATGGACGCCCTTCACCAGGCTGAAGCTGCCGGGCGGACGGATTCCATTCTGGCTGGCGACATGCTCTATGGTCATTGCAGGCAGTATCGGATTGGCGGTTTTGCAGTATGTCAGCGCCCGGGCCGAAGCCACCGCCACTGAAGAGACGTACCAATCAATCATGGCCGGCGAACCGGTCGTCCGCTCCAATTTTGACATCTATCTCATCGGGAACCGGTTGATCTACTTCAGGGAATTCCGCGCTTCTTCGTGCATATTGTTCCCATCAATACCAACGATTTGCCTGACCATAGAAAGCAATACGGCTTTGATAACTTCGACCATTACTTTAACCGGCATGGCGTGCGCTTTGGCGGGAAATGCCTGACATCCATCCCGCTCCCGGACTACCGCATCGCCCGTATCCGCACCGGTCAGTTCGTCTCCGGCGCAGGCAGGCTGTGGCAGGAAGAGTTCCAGCATCCCGACCAGGCGGTTGACCAGTTGACCGTCAAGGCACAGAATACCCTGTGCAATGCTGCAATTCCTTACGGCCCTGTTCCAGGTAAGTTTACGATCATTTTATTCAGTCCAGAATCTGCGCTGTCTCGGTTTCCAGGATGCCTGAGATTATGTCGAACATGAAAAAAATCCCTGATTCCGTGGATGTTGTGGTTGTCGGCGGGGGCATAATCGGTTGCAGTACGGCGTATTATCTGGCGCGCAGCGGGGTGCGTGTGGCGCTGTGTGAAAAAGGTCGGATTGCTGGTGAGCAATCCAGCCGCAACTGGGGGTTTATTCGCAAACAGGGCCGTGACCAGGCAGAATTACCGCTGATGATTCATTCGCTCGGTCTGTGGCATGATTTCGTCGCTGCATTGAATGAAGATATAGGCTTTTACGTCGGTGGCACGATTTATCTATCGGCCACGGAAACACGCCATAAAGACAATCTGGCCTGGCTGGAGATTGCCAAGGCGCATGATCTTGATACTCAATATCTTACGCAAACAGAACTGCACGCCCTTGTTCCAGACATTCACGGCCAGAGTTGCGGCGCATTATTCACGCCAAGCGATGCGCGGGCAGAGCCGGGACTGGCCACCCGGGCGATTGCAAATCAGGCCCGGGCGCGGGGAACTGTCCTGCTGGAGCAATGCGCGGTGCGTGGACTCGACATAGTCGGGGGCGGTGTTGCGGGGGTGGTGACGGAATACGGACGGATTAAATCTTCTGCGGTAGTTTGCGCCGGCGGTGCCTGGTCGTCTTACTTTTGCCGGCACATCGACTTGTTATTTCCCCAGCTTAAAGTGATTGGTTCGGTGATGGCCACCGTGCCCGGGCAGCTGGTCGCACAGCAGTCGGTGTGGAGCAACGGGTTAGGCCTTCGACGGCGCATGGACGGCGGCTACAACGTGGCCTATGGCGGCAGTTCCAGTTGTCAAATCACACCAGACTACATACGATTTCTCAACGCTTTTTTTGGCACCTGGAAAAACTCCAAGGAAGAGGTGTCCGTGCGGTTTGGAAAACGATTTTTCACCGAACTGCGGTGGCCGTCAAAATGGAGTTTCGACAAAATCACCCCATTCGAAAAAGAACGTATGCTGAACCCTGCCCCGGACATGGATTTACTTGATAAGGCGTACCATCGCATGGCAGAAACATTTCCGGCATTGCAAGGAATAGCTGTCAGCCAGCGCTGGGCAGGGATGATTGATGTGACCCCCGATGAGTTGCCCATTATTTCAAACGTAGAGCATCTGCCCGGGCTGACTGTGTCAACCGGATACAGTGGCCACGGGTTTGGCATTGGCTTGGGGGCTGGTCAGGTTACTGCACAACTGGTCACCGGCCAACCGCTCGCAGTCGATATTGCGCCGCTTTCCCTGAACCGGTTTTCATGCTGAAGTATCTGTGTCATGCCCGCGCTGTGTGCGGCGGTGCGCACGGTTCCTTTTCAAGCGGCGAGTCCGGCACGACCTGCTGGCAGGCCGCTTTGAACCCGGCATCAACGGCCTCAAGATCGATATTGAAATCAACATTTGCCTCGACCAGGTGGCAGGCTAATTGGTCAATGTTGCGGAACTCCACGTTCCCCGGAGCGTTCGGCCGCAAGAAAACCCCGGCCATAGCGTGTGTCTCCCAACTGTACGCTGATTAATCAGGCCGGGTCATCTCAACTTGCGTAGCGGTTTTCTTTCCAATGCGCTCGACTGTATTGCGGATATCCAGCAGCACTAAAAACCCGCCCAGCACCACCACCGAAAAAACAAACCACACCGCCAGACCCGCCAGGAAACCTTGCAGGCCAGCGACCTGGGACCCACCCACAATACAGGCCACCAAAAACAGCCACAGGGCAATTTCAATCAGTACGCCATACGATTTGACAATTATCTTTGAAAGCATTTTTTTATCTCCGGTAATCGGTTGAATAATCGCGGACGGATGAGAAAACGCTGATTTTCCGCCTCAACCCGCACAGGATGGAGATTCTATAAGCCTACCGGCCCGCCAGGCAACTGTATGTTCCTGCATTTTTGTCTAACTGCCGTACCCGGGTCAGCAACCACTTTGGCACGGTTAGAACAATTCATTAGCGCTGTGCCTGTTCTTGATCTCCGCCGGAATTTTCTTTTCCTGACCTTCCAAGTCATAAGCAGAACTTGTGGCGGTTGAAACACTGAAAAGCAGACGGCATGAAGCTTGTATAGTGAGCCAGGTACTACCTGGCAATGCGTGGTGTGGATTAAAGTATATAATTCCCCCAGGAAAAAAGCTGCCAGACAAGACACAAAAAAGTAGCGGACTGATGTTTCTAACTACTGTGACCGGGGTGTTCCTTGAAGATTTCGGCTTCAATCAGGCGATATATCGGCCTGCCTGGATATATACTTTTCCCATGTAATTTCTCATGTAATGTCCTGGGCAAACTCCAGTCCAAATGAATGTACCCATAGCGCCTGAACGTATCGCGGCTGACTCATCGGAACAGGCCGCAAGAAAACAGGTCACGGTGCTGTTTTGCGATATATCGGATTACACCTCGCGCTCCAACTCCATGGACCCGGAAGATCTGGCGGATGAAATTCGGGTTTTCCAGACGCTGTGCACCAGGGTCGCAGACAAGTATCACGGCAATATTTCAAATTTCCTTGGAGACGGAATTCTGGTTTTATTCGGGCATCCCCATGCCAGTGAATTCGATGCGGAGCATGCGGTGCGGGCGAGTCTTGAAATGGTGGAGGAGATTGAGCAAAACAACCTTTCGTTTGAATGGCGTAATAAAATGCCAATCCGTATTCGCATCGGCATTGCTACCAGCCTGGTGGTGGTCGGGGAAAAAGCCGGGAAACAACGGGATCAGGATGAACTGGTAATCGGTCAGGCGCCAAATCTTGCCGCCCGATTGCAGGCTCTGGCCGAACCCAATACCGTGGTGACATCGCTGCGCACCAGACGTCTGGTGGGCGGTGCATTCGAGTTCAGGGAACTCGGTGAGCAGAAGCTGAAAGGATTCGCCAAGCCCGTTCCGGCCTGGCAGCTGCTGCACGAAAGCACCTTTCAGAATCGAAACTTCACCTCGTTAAAACGGGTTGCCACGCGATTTGTCAGCCGTAGTCGGGAATTGTCTTTCCTGACCGACAACTATGCAAAGTCGATAAACGCCGAACCTGCCGTGATTCATGTCACTGGTGAGGCGGGAATCGGCAAGTCCCGATTGTTGCGGGTATTCGAGAAGACTCTGGACAAGCAAAACATATATCGAATCAGGGTGAGCTGCTCCCCCTATTTTCACAGCACGCCATTGCGTTCCGCAATCGATGAGATATATCGCTGGATACAAATCAACCCCGAAGACAAAGTACCAGCAAGGCAAATCAAGATAAAACATGCCTTGTCGGAACTGGGCATTAAAGACAATGACGAATGCGCATTATTTTTTGAAATCCTGCTGGTGGAGTTGCCGCATGATATTGCGCCGCTGGACATGAGCACCGAAGTAAAACATCATCGCAGCCTCAGTCTGCTGGTGCATATCGTTTTGACTTTGTCAAAAGATCGGCCGATTTTACTGGTGGTAGAGGATTTGCAATGGTCGGACCCGACCACACTGGAGCTGCTGAGCCGATTAATAAATAATATGGAGAACCATCGGTTATTTGGAATATTCACCTCGCGCCCGCAGTTTAATCCGGGCTGGAAGCAATCAAATTCATTGATAAATTTGCATCTGGGTGGACTTGATGACAATGAATCGGCCAGGCTAATCAAATCGGTGTTCGGCAATACACCGCTGCCACAGGCGGTTGAAAAAACCCTGATTCGCAAAAGCGATGGCATACCGCTGTACCTGGAAGAATGCAGCTGGCATATCCTGAACCGGATCCAGGACAATGACGGCAGTGAAAAATCGGAAGAAGATTTTGCCGTCCCGGATACCTTGCAGGATTCGTTGAACGCCAGACTGGATATGCTCGGTGACGCCAAGCGGCTGGCCCAGCTCGGCGCGGCATTCGGCGCATTTTTCACTTACCCGAAAATCAAGAGGCTGGCAGAACGCAATGGTATTGATGCCGATAATGGCATGGATATACTGCTGCAGGCCGGATTGCTTTCCACTGTTTTTAACCAAGATGAGGATCGCTATGTGTTTCGACACGCCCTGTTTCAGGATGCTGCGTATCAATCGCTGCTGAAAAAAACCCGCCACCGCTATCATCGGCAGATTGCCGAACTGCTGGTGTCCGAAGATCCCGACATTACCCACAATCAGCCGGAATTGGTGGCCTATCACTACGACCGGACTGATCACCTGGATATTGCCGTGGACCTTTGGATCAAGGCCGGCGAAGTGGCCATAGGAAAGTCGGCCATCAGCGAAGCGCTGGATCATCTGGAGCGGGGGTTGTATCAACTGAACCGGTTATCGGACAACTACGTGAACAAAGCCCGGGCGTTGCAACTATTGTTGAATCTGGCGGTTTGTCTCACCGTTCGTTCGGGCTATTCTGGCGCCCGGGTAACCGAAACCTATGCACGCTGTATGGAATTGGCTAACCATGTCGGCGACGCGGAGCAACAATGGTGCGCTTTGTACGGATTCTGGCGTTGTCTGATTTGCCAGGCGGACTTTGGCAGTGCGCTGAAAATTTCCGTCACGCTGAAAAGATTGAGCGAATCCCTGGACGACAGAAAGTTGTCCATGACTTCATTTGGTATCCAGGCCATGACGCGAATGTTTGCCGGAAAATTCCTTTCCGCAGAAAAATACTATGAAAATTCGGTGAAATTTTATAACCAGGCTGAAGACAGGAATATTGGTATACGATTCGGACAGGATCCTTACGTCACTATTCAGGGGCTGGGTGCGGTCAATCGCCTGATTCGCGGCGACAAAGTTCAATCCAGACTGGAAATTGAAAAATCCGTTGCGGTATCCAAAAGCATTGGTCATCCCTATACCATTGCCGAAACCCTGCGTCTGGCGGCGGTGTATGAACAAATTTGTCGGGACATGCCCGGGCTGCGACGATTTGCCGGTGAAGCGGTCGAGCTCAGCGAAAAATTTGGTTTTGACGGTCTGCTCGCGGCCAGCAGGATTTTCATGGCGTTCGATGACATCGTTACCCATCACAACCCCCGGGCCATCGGCACTATCCGGGAAAATATGGATCGCTACCAGGAAAAATATTCACTGCTGTTTTATCCCTACTTTCAGGGGGTGCTGGCCGAGTCATATCTATATATGCGACGTTTTCAGGAAGCATTTACGGAATCCAATCATGCGCTGCTGTTGATCGAAAAACACGGCGAAGTGTGGATGCAGGTTCCCATGTTGCACATCAAGGCCGAGTCCGCCGCCAGGGGCCGCCTCGCGGCTGAAAATGCAATTGGACGGTGGTACGATGAAGCCGGGGCCTTGGCTAAAAAGCAGCATGCTGCTTTATTTTTACGACGATTAGGGCGCTCCCGGGCAGAATTTCAACCTGATAATGCAACTCGCTTTAGCGGTTAGGCGGCTTTTCGCCGGGGAATTATCCGGTGTGGATGATTCCGTGGTGAACGGGATTTTCACTGAATCGGATTCCCGGCCGCCAGAAGTTCCCGGGTATAGGGATGCTGCGGAGCAGAAAAAACCGATGCGGCGGTGCCGTGCTCAACCACATCGCCGCACCGCATAACCATCAGCTCATCGGCGATGGCGCGAACCACGCTTAAATCATGGGAAATAAACACATACGCCAGGCCATGTTGTCGTTGAATGCGGTTGAGCAATGCCAGAACCTGCACCTGCACCGTGCGGTCCAGCGCAGAGGTCGGCTCATCAAGGAACAATATTCTGGGTTCGAGAATCAGCGCCCGGGCGATGGCAATGCGCTGGCGCTGACCGCCGGAGAATTCGTGGGGATAACGAAAGCGCATTGCGGGATCAATCTCAACTTCCTGCAGAATCTCAACCACTTTTCTGTCGCGCATCACGGGGTCCGTAACCAGGCCCTGGGCATCCAGACCTTCGCTTATAATCGCTCCTATGGGCAGGCGTGGAGACAACGAGCCATAGGGGTCCTGAAACACAATCTGCATGGCCCTACGCATTGCGGGCATGGCCATGCCACCGGCAGCGCCAGGCGGTTTGCCGTCAAGTAGAACCGAGCCTTCGCATTGAATTAATTTCAGCAGCGCCAGGGCCAGGGTGGTTTTTCCAGACCCGGATTCACCGACCACTCCCAGTGTATGCCCCGGATAGAGTCGCAATGATGCCCGATTAACCGCCTTGATATGGCCCACGGTGCGTTTCAGCAGACCTTTTTTTATCGGCAGCCACACTTTCAGATTTTCCACTTTCAAAACTGCCTTGCCCGGCTGGCCCGGCTGCTGGCGGACTGGTGGCTCGGCCGCGAGCAGCGCTCTGGTGTGCGGTTGTTTGGCGGCGGTAAAAATCTGTCGGGTCACACCGCGCTCCACCACCTTGCCCTGCTGCATCACCAGCACCCGGTCGGCGACTTTCCTGACCATGGTCAAATCGTGCGTGATCAGCAATATGCCGAGATTGTCGGTTTGCTGCAACTGCTTTAACAAACCGAGTATTCTGGCCTGCACAGTAACGTCCAGTGCCGTAGTCGGCTCATCCGCCAATAAAATGGCCGGGCGGTTCGCCAGCGCCATGGCGATCATCACACGCTGGCGCTGTCCGCCGGACAATTGATGAGGGTAGGCATCAAGTCGCGAAACCGGATTGTCAATGCCTACGCGCTCAAGCAGCTCGATTATTTTTTTGCGTGCCGCTGTACCGCTAATGCCCTGATGCAGGGCCAGCGATTCGCCAATTTGTTTTGCAACAACGTGCAGTGGATTTAACGCCGTCATCGGCTCCTGAAAAATCATCGATATATCGTTGCCGCGAATGCGCTGTAAAGTGGTCCGGCTGGCGCCGACCAGTTCTGCTCCCTGGTAATGAATCGAACCCGCGGGATGAAAGGCGTATGGATAGGGCAGTAGCTGCAAAACAGACAAAGCGGTGAGTGACTTGCCCGAACCGGATTCACCGACCAGGGCCACTGTCTCGCCGGCATGCAGTTGCAAATCCACACCCCGGACTATATTGGTGACCATGCGTTTGCGTTTTTCGCTGCGCTGAAAACTGACCGCAAGGTCGCTGACGGTGAGAATTGGTGCGGGCATGTGCGTGTTCTGATGACGATTCCTGTCGCTTGGTTATCTGAATAATTTTCTGGGGTCAAAGGCGTCGCGCACCCCTTCGCCGATAAAAATTAATAACGACAGCATGGTGCCGATGATGACAAAGCCACTCACGCCCAGCCATGGCGCTTGCAGATTGGCCTTGCCCTGGGCCAGTAATTCTCCTAAGGACGGGGAGCCCGGCGGCAGCCCGAATCCGAGAAAATCCAGCGAAGTTAATACCGTTACCGACCCGGCCAGGGTGAATGGCATAAAAGTAATGGTGGCAACCAGGGCATTGGGCAGCACATGCCGCAAGATGATGCGTGTGTCGCTCACGCCCAGCGCCCGGGCCGCTCGCACGTATTCCAGTTTTCGTGTTTTCAGGAATTCGGCGCGCACCACACCGACAAATCCCATCCAGGAAAATAACAACAGTATTCCCAGCAGCCACCAGAAATTCGGCTCTACCACGCTGGCCAGAATGATCAAAATATAAAGTGTGGGCATACTGCTCCATACTTCCATAAATCGCTGCAATATCAAATCGATCCAGCCGCCGAAGTACCCTTGAATGGCGCCGGCCCCGACTCCCACAATGGCGCTGATTATGGTCAGGATAAATCCGAACAGCACTGAAATACGAAAACCATAGATGATCCTCGCCACCACGTCCCGCGCCTGATCGTCGGTGCCGAGAATATGCCGGCGGCCGGGCGGCGCCGGGGCAGGATGTTCCATATCCCAGTCCACTGTGGTGTGGTGATACCGGATCAACGGCCAGACAGAAAACCCGTTATTCGCAATCCGGTTTTTCAACCAGGGATCGTGGTAGACCGCTGCGGTGGGAAAATCTCCGTCAAAATCCGCTTCCATGTAATCCACCAGCGCAGGCCAGTAGGCCTGGCCGTCATACCAGATAAAGAACGGTTTGTCGTTTGCGACCAATTCGGCGAATAACGAAATAACCAGCAAAGTCAAAAATATCCACAGCGCCCAGACACTGCGGCGATTCGCCCTGAATAATTCCCAGCGCCGCTGCCCGATGAACCCCGGCGCAAACCAGCGGTTAGGCGCCTTGATGTTTTCTTCTGCGATGGCCGACATGGTTATGATTGATTGGTATCGAAATCGATACGCGGGTCAATCCAGGTATACATCAGGTCAGAAATAATTCCCAGCACCAGGCCGAGCAAAGTGAAAAACCATAACGTCCCGAACATCACCGGATAGTCCCGTTGCAGCGCTGCTTCGAATCCCAGCAGTCCGAGTCCGTCCAGCGAAAAAATTATTTCAACCAACATGGCGCCGGTAAAAAGAATGCTCACCACGGCTGCTGGAAATCCAGCGATGACAATGAGCATGGCATTGCGAAACACATGACCATACAGAACCCGGTCTTCGCTGAGGCCTTTTGCCCGGGCGGTCAATACGTACTGTTGGCTGATCTGATCGAGAAAGGAATTTTTGGTAAGCATGGTCAAAGAGGCGAAACCACTGATAGTCAAAGCAATTATCGGCAGGGTTAAATGCCAGAAATAATCAGCAATCTTTGCCGTCCAGGACAATGTTTGCCAATTGTCCGAGAGCAGCCCACGCAAGGGAAACCAGTCCAGATAAACGCCGCCGGCAAACACAACCAATAACAAAACGGCGAATAAAAAGCTGGGGGTCGCCACACCAATGGTGAGCAATACGCTGGTCGTGATGTCGAACCGGCTGCCATCGCGAACTGCCTTTCTGACCCCCAGCGGGATGCTGATCAGATAAACCAGCAGGGTGGACCACAGCCCCAGGGAGATGGATACCGGCATTTTTTCCAGCACCAGCGCTACGACGGTGCGGTCACGAAAGAAACTATGGCCGAAGTCGAACCGCAAATAATTCTGTATCATGCTGAAGAATCGCTGGTGCACAGGCTGGTCGAAACCGAACCGCTTTTCCAACTCTGCAATAAATTCTGCATCGAGCCCCTGGGCGCCTCGATACCGGCTGTTATTTGCACCGCTGCCTTGAACAACATTTTCTGAAGTGTCCCGGGTAACACGTTCTGCGGCGTCTGCGCCTTCACCGGTTATGTTGGCGATGGCCTGCTCCACCGGGCCGCCCGGCGCGAATTGAATGACAACGAAATTGAACAGCATGATTAATAGCAACGTGGGGATAACCAGCAATAGTCGTTTAACGATATAGGCGCCCATCAGGTTTTCTCCCACCGCATCGTGCGCCTGATCAAAAATCCGCCCGCAACCACCATCACAACCAGCAACCAGAACCTCCAGCCCCGCGGTCCGCGGGCCGTTGCAGCGGTATCTTCGCGGCTGCCCTCACTGCTGCTGTGGCGCTGCGTGATTTCACCATTCTGCCGAGCCCGGGCGAGTCGTGCCGACTTCGCGGTGTCGAGCCACCATCGCGAAATATCGACACCGTTTCGCAGAGGAACTTCCGGCCGATTATATTTATTCCACCATAAAATCCTGTCGGCGGGTAAATGCCAGTTTGGCACGATAAAGTGCTGCCACAACAGCACACGGTCCAATGCCCGGGTAACGGTGATCAGCTCCTCGCGGGTTTGCGCAGCGATAATTTTATCGATCAGTTCATCTACGACCGGGTGGCAGATTCCCGCAGTATTTCGACTGCCCGGTCGCTCGGCGGCCGCACAACTCCAGAATTCGCGCTGCTCATTACCCGGCGTTTCGCTTTGTCCCCAGCCGCCTACCACCATATCGAAATCGAACGAGCGGATTCGATTAATATATTGCCCGGTATCCACCACGCGTACTTTCATATCGATGCCCAATCGCTTGAGGTTGCTCACATAGGGCAGAATCAGTCGTTCAAACGAACTGCTGTACAATAGCATTTCAATGGTCAGGGGGCGGTGCTGTTGATCCACCAGCCGACCGTCCCTGATCTCCCAGTCGGTTTGCCGAATCAGAGACAATGCTGTTAACAGATTATCCCGGGACCAGCCGCTGCCATCTGTTTGCGGGACGGCAAAGGGCCGGGAAAATAATTCAGGCGTGAGTTGATCGCGGTAATTCTCCAGCAGGGCAAGCTCGTCCCCCCGGGGAATACCGGAAGAGGCCAGTTCGGAATTGCTGAAGAAGCTGTTCGAACGGGTGTACTGGTTATAAAATATTTTTTGATTGGTCCAGTTAAAATCAAATGCAAGCGAAATGGCTTCGCGAATTCTGCGGTCTGCAAACTCGGGCCGTCGCAAATTCATGACGTAGGCCTGCATCCCCTGTGGCGCGGAATGTTTTACCTGTTCTTTCACCAGCCAGCCAGCACCCACCGCTGCAATCTCAAACTCTGTGGCCCAGCTCTTGGCGGTGTTTTCCGCGTAATAGTCGATTTCCCCGGCCTTTAATGCCAGCCGAATGGGAATGCGGTCTCTGAAATAATCAAACCGCAGTAAATCAAAATTGTTGATTCCACGGTTCACCGGCAGATCTTTCCCCCAGTAATCAATCACCCGCTCCAGCTCATAGTAGCGGCCGGCCTCGAAGCGTTTGATCCTGTACGGCCCGCTTCCCAGGGGAGGCGTCAATGTGGTTTTGGTGAAATCATTTTCCTGCCAGTAGTGTCTGGGCAATATGGGCAGATCGCCTGCTATGAGCGGCAATTCACGATTGCCGCTGTGTTTGAAATCAAATCGAACCGAATGCTCGCCCACCGCTTCAACCAGCTCAACGTCAGTATAATAAAAGCGGTAAGACGGAGCGCCTTTCTCCATCAGGGTATTGAACGACCACACCACGTCCTGGGGCGTAATCGGTTTGCCGTCATGCCATTTGGCCTGTGGTCGCAAGTGAAATATGATCCAGGTGCGGTCCACCGGATATTCTATTTCTGCACAAATCAAACAATATCTGGTGAACGCCTCATCCCGGGACGGCAGCATCAGCGTTTCAATTGACCCTGGTGACGCGGCCGAGCCCTTGTCAATCCAGGGATTAAAACTGTCGAAGGTCCCCCGGACTCCCTGGCGAATCAGACCTCCTTTGGGCGCGTCAGGATTGACATAGTCAAAATGCCTGAATCCTGCTGGATATTTCGGTTCGCCGTGCATGGCAATGGCATGGCTGCGGATAATTTCGGATCGGGCCTCGCCTGGTAAAGACAGGGCCAGCAGCGGCAAATACAGCGACGCCATAAAAACGGTTGTTTTCATCGGCCGGCCGACAATTCGTTGCGTGCGCGTGCAGGCTGATTTCCTCGATATGTTATCGGTTCCTTGCATTTTTGATTATCAGTATTGTTACACTCGTCATGCCTGTTCCCGGTATGGGATGGCCGTTTTTACATTTCATTTCACATTGATCGCGCATCGCAAAAAACCCGGGCTGGATTTCAGCAAGTCCCTGTTGAAATGGTTTGACTGTCACGGTCGTAAATGGCTGCCCTGGCGTCAGACCACAGACCCCTATCACATCTGGGTTGCTGAAATCATGTTACAACAGACCCGGGTGGAAACAGTGATTCCATACTACCAAAAATTTATTGTCCGGTTTCCCGATATTAAAACACTGGCAAGCGCCGAGCAGGAAGCGGTGATGACATACTGGGCGGGACTGGGTTATTACGCCAGAGCCAGAAACCTGCACCGTGCTGCGCAACAAATCCGCGACCAGCATAACGGTATATTTCCGCAAGCATTTGAAGATATTGCGGCATTGCACGGTATTGGCCGCTCCACCGCCGGGGCCATTCTTGCCTTCACACAAAACCGGCGGTATCCCATACTGGATGGTAATGTGAAACGGGTGCTGAGCCGCTTTTTTGCCATCTCCGGGTATACGGGAACTAGGTCCGTGGAGACAAAATTATGGGAAATTGCCGATCATCTTACGCCGGGTCATCGTGTTGCCGACTATACCCAGGCGATAATGGACCTTGGAGCAACCCTGTGTACCCGCAGCCGGCCGAATTGTGCAAAATGTCCGGTTGGCCAACATTGCCTGGCGTTACGCCAGGGCCGCCCGACCGCCTACCCCATGCCCGGGCCCAGGGCACCCCGCCCGCAGCGACAATCGAGGATGATATTGATCCGCAATGCCAATGCAGAGTATTTGCTCATTAAACGCCCCCCAAGCGGTATCTGGGGCGGGCTTTGGGTATTCCCCGAACCCGGCATCAAAGAAGACTATCGGCGCTGGTGCGAAAAAGAGCTAGGCATCGTGGTAAAACCGGGGATAAACCGGCAAATTGTGCGCCACGGTTTTACTCATTGCGAATTGGAAATTCAGCCCGTGGAATGCGCCGTTGAGCGTATTTGTGATGAAATCATGGACGCTGGCCACTATCTTTGGTACAACCCGCAATCAAACACATCCATTGCAATACCTGCTGCGATAAAGAAAATTTTTAACCAGCTTGTTAAACCGGCCTTGCCATTATGACGCGCCTGATTACCTGTACCAAACTCGGCAAACCGGCCGAGGGACTGGATCACCCGACCTGGCCCGGTGATCTGGGTCAACGGATATTTAATCAGATCTCCAAACAGGCCTGGCAGGACTGGCTGCGGCAGCAGACCATCCTGATTAACGAATACAAACTCAATCCCCTCGACCGCGCACACAAAAAATATCTTGCCAGCCAGATGGAAGCGTATTTATTCGGCGATGGCATTGTTCTACCAGAGGCCTGGAAGGAACAAAACACCTGAAGAAAATGCCTGGCGCCGGCGCCCAACCTGTGTTTCCGGCGTATATTCCTGCAACGTTGACAACCCCCGCCCTCCTTGCAATTCAGGCTATATCCTGACGCGCCAACCCGGATGAAACCCAAGACCGCATCCTATTACAAACAAAACCGCCTTAAACAGCCACGGGCATTTTACTGTGCCACGAAAACCGGCAGCATTTCCCGCGCGGCAGAGCAGCTTTATTTGAGTCAACCTTCGGTTTTCCTGCACATTCAGGCGTTGGAGCGGAAACTCAATACCATGCCGTGCAAGCGCTGTGGACCGAAAATACGATTAACCCCGGATGGTCGGGCATTGCTAGAAATTGTCCAGCCCATGGTGGATGCAATGGATTCCCTGGCCAAACGATTTATCGAATTGCTTGCAGCGGATTATTTTCACCGATCCGGCGGGCCGAACCATGCGGAATTCCCCGCCTGTCTGAAATCGATATGCAATGCAGGCCGGGATAATGCAGGAGGACGCGAACATGACGATGGTCAATGACAAATGTGCGCGGTGGCATCCGCATCTTACCGTGGCGTGCATGGCGCAGCGCGAGGGCAGGTATCTGATGGTAAGAGAGAATCATTGCGGCCACAGCGTGCTCAACCAACCGGCCGGGCATGTTGAAAAAGGCGAGTCGCTGGTGGGCGCGGTAATCCGTGAAACGCTGGAAGAAACCGGGTGGGAATTTGCACCGGAATACATCAGCGGCATCTATCAATTCCTGGCCGGCGACGGGGAAACTTATCTGCGATTCACCTTCGCCGGCGACCTCATCACCGAACGCACGGGCCATTCTCTTGACCCGGCCATTGCAGAAGTAGTATGGATGGATAGATTGTCCCTGGAAAACAGTCGCGATTTTTTACGCAGCCAGGTTGTGCTGAAGTGCATTGCGGATTATGAGGCGGGAAATCGACTCCCCTTGGGCTGTGTACAACAGTTAAAATTGTCCGCATGAAATACATCATCATAACTGTTAGTGTGGTTTGCGCGGCAACCGGATTATCGGTGAAGCGGCTAATCCTGCGGGGTATCTGCGCTGTTGGCGCTGCAGGGTTGTATAAACGCCATCGTGATTCAGCCGGCCTGAACTTTTCGGATGGACTTTTCTGAACCGACATCGGGTAAATCAACGCAATTTTCAGCGCAACGCAATCAAAACCTGATGCTGCTGATTTCCAGGAATGGGGATTGATCTGTAGAAACGGTGTTTTTGGCTGGCTTTGGGCGCGAACAGGTAGGTCCGGGCCGTACAGAATTTTGACAAAGAGAATCAACTTTTGAGCAATGTAATTGTAGGGATGTCTGGCGGTGTGGATTCGTCCGTGGCGGCCGCCAGGCTGATTGAGGATGGTCACAACGTTACCGGTCTCTTCATGAAGAACTGGGAAGAAGATGATGACGAAGAATATTGTGCGACGGCGCAGGATCTTGCCGATACTGAAGAGGTTTGCAGTCAGCTTGGCATCAAACTGAAGACCATCAATTTTTCCCATGAATACTGGACCCGGGTTTTCCAACTGTTTCTGGAAGAATACCGCGCCGGCCGCACGCCGAATCCCGACGTGGTTTGTAACAAGGAAATCAAATTCAGGGAGTTTCTGGATTGGGCTATCCACCTGGGTGCGGACTTTATTGCCACCGGTCACTATGCCCGACTGGAGAAACGAAACCATTACTATCTGCTTAGAAAAGCCAGAGACAATAATAAGGATCAAAGCTATTTTCTACATACACTGGGGCAGGAAGCATTACGCCGTGTCGCCTTTCCCATTGGCGAAATGCGCAAAGAACAGGTCAGGGCCCGGGCTAAAAAACTGGCTTTGCCGACCCACGACAAAAAGGACAGCACCGGAATCTGCTTCATCGGAGAACGCCGCTTCAGTGACTTTCTCCGCCGCTTCCTGTCCCCGCGGCGAGGAAAAATCAAGACCTTGCAGGGAACCACTATCGGCCAGCACCAGGGCGCATATTACTACACCATCGGACAACGCCAGGGGTTGGGAATTGGCGGCGATGGCGACGCCTGGTATGTGGCAGAAAAAGACGTAAAAAGAAATATTGTCTATGTTGTTCAGGGCCGTGAGCACCCGGCATTAATGAAAAAGGTGGTGCATGCTGAAAACATGCACTGGATAACCGGGCTGCCGCCGATTTTGCCGGCCAGATGCAAGGCAAAAACCCGGTACCGCCAGGACGAGCAGGCCTGCCTTATTTCCATGATCGGGATTAATTACACTCGAATTGAATTTGACCAGCCGCAATGGGCGGTCACCCCGGGGCAGTCTATTGTTATTTATAAGGGCGATATATGCGTCGGTGGCGGCATTATCAAATCCGCGCTGGATGGCTGATTGACCGCGGCTGATGCCCCCGGGCAATAATCAGCATGGATATGGGCGGCGGGCCGCTGTGATAAAATCACAGCTTCATCGCCCTTTCATCTGCATGACCCACCGTTGCCTGTGACCGATTCCACTATTGCGCCAGACGCCCTGACAGCGCTGTCCCCCCTTGACGGTCGATACCAGCACAAAACCGCCGGATTACGACCTTATTTTAGTGAATATGGCCTGATTCGCGCCCGTGTCACGGTGGAGATCGAATGGTTGATTCACCTTTCCAAGCAGCAGCAAATCACGGAAATCCCGCCCTTTTCAAAAGCGTGTACGGGTTATCTGCGCTCACTGGCCGCACAATTCGATGTGGATGAAGCCAAACAGGTCAAAGTAATCGAACGCACTACCGGCCACGACGTAAAAGCGATTGAGTATTATCTCAAAGATAAAATCAAAGGCCATGATGAACTTGAAAGAGTAAGTGAGTTTATTCATTTCGCCTGCACCTCGGAGGATATCAACAATCTGGCGTATGGACTGATGCTGCTCGGCGCCCGGCAATCGGTGTTGATACCGGCGATGAAATCTTTGGCGGATGCCCTGGCCGAACTGGCCAATGAATACGCCCGCCAGCCCATGCTGGCGCGTACCCATGGCCAGCCCGCCAGCCCCACCACGATGGGCAAGGAACTGGTGAATGTATGCCAGCGCCTGAATCGCATCACGGCACAACTGGCCGAACAAAAACTATTCGGCAAATTCAACGGCGCAGTGGGCAATTTTAATGCGCACTATGCGGCCTACCCTGACATTGACTGGCCCGAATCCGCGCAATCCTTCGTCAGCAGTTTAGGTCTGACTTACCAGCGATTTACTACCCAGATTGAGCCGCACGACTATATGGCCGAGTTTTGCCATATCCTGAGTCGGTTCAATACGGTTTTGCTGGACTTTACGCGGGATATCTGGGGATACATTGCCCTGGGGTATTTCAAACAAAAGATTGTAAAAGGCGAAGTCGGTTCAAGCACCATGCCGCACAAGGTCAATCCGGTGGATTTCGAAAACGCAGAAGGCAATCTGGGGCTGGCCAATGCGGTGCTTGGACATCTGGCAGAAAAACTCCCCATAAGTCGATGGCAGCGCGACCTGACCGACTCCACCGTGCTGCGCAACTTCGGAGTGGGGGTTGGGTATAGTATGCTGGCCATGAACGCCACATTGAAAGGGCTGGGCAAGCTTGACCTGGACGCAGCAGCGATGAACCATGATCTTGAGCAAAACTGGGCGGTGCTGGCCGAGCCCATTCAAACGGTGATGCGGCGTTATGCCATCGCCCGGCCCTATGAAAAATTAAAATCGTTTACCCGGGGGAAGCAGGGCATAAACAAGGAATCGCTGCATAAATTCATCCTTTCCCTGGATATCCCTGATCGGGCAAAAACCGCCTTGCTTGAGATGACGCCGGCCAGCTACATCGGCAATGCGGCAGAGGCTGTGCGCCGTAAACAGCCATGATCGGAATGCCTGAAATTGACTGAAGCCATTCGCCTGTCCAGACTGATGACCGAACGCGGCCTGTGTTCACGCCGGGAAGCGGATCGATTCATTGAACAGGGCCTGGTGTCTGTTGACGGAACGGTCGTAACCACGCTGGGAACGAAAATCATCCCGACCCGGCAGATCACCCTGGATCCGCGGGCGCATATTCAGCAATCGCAGCGGGTTACGGTGCTGATAAACAAACCGCTGGGCTATGTTAGCGGATTGCCGGAAAAAGGATACCAATCTGCGGTAATGCTAATCAACAAACACAATCGGTTTGCGCAAAGTGATCCCGTACCAGGGCGGCACGGGCTCGCGCCGGCCGGCCGGCTTGATATCGACTCTACCGGTCTGATGGTTTTTACCCGGGACGGGCGGGTGGCGAAGAAAATAATCGCACCGCACAGCGCCATTGAGAAAGAATATCTGGTCCGGGTCCAGGGCCGGATTTCAAGTGCAAAAATTGAATTGCTCCAACACGGTTTATGTCTGGATGACAAACCGCTCAAGCGGGCAGAAATTGCACAGCTTGATCACGCCCGATTGCGTTTCACCCTGATGGAAGGGCGAAAGCGGCAGATTCGCCGGATGTGTGAACAGCTTGATCTCAAGGTTACCGGTCTGACCCGAATACGCATCGGCCAGGTAAAACTCGGCAGACTCGGCACTGGAAAATGGCGATTGCTGCGGCCGGGTGAATATTTTTAGATGTATGCCGGTTTAAGATCGCTGCTGTTTAAACTGGAGCCGGAAACCAGCCATGATGTGGTCATGGGCGCACTGGCCGTTGTTGCAAAATCGCGAGTATTGAGTGCATTGGCCGGGGTTTTGGCCGGCAGGGTAGAATTTGCGGGTCCGGTGGAGGTGATGGGGATTGATTTTGCCAATCCCGTGGGGCTGGCCGCCGGGCTGGACAAACAGGCCAGTGCGGGCAATGCGCTGCATCAGTTCGGTTTTGGCTGGCTTGAATTCGGCACAGTGACCCCCGAACCCCAACCCGGAAACCCGAAACCCAGAATATTTCGCATCCCCGAACACCAGGCGATAATCAACCGGCTTGGATTCAATAGCGTTAGCCTGAACCGATTCATCAGCAACCTTAAACGTATGGATCCGAAAATAATCAAGGGTATTAACATTGGCAAAAATGCGGCGACCCCTTTAAAGGACGCGGCGCAGGACTATCTAACCGGCCTGCGCGCGGTATATGACCATGCCGACTATGTGGCCGTCAACGTCTCCTCTCCCAATACCCGGGGCCTGCGAGAACTTCAGCAGCATCCGGCGCTGGACGCATTGCTGGCGGCGTTAAATCGCCAGCGCCAGCAATTGGCCGATAATTCGGGAAGGTATATCCCGTTGGTGGTAAAAATTGCACCGGATCTGGATCAGGCCCAAATCGATGTCATCGCCGGCATACTGCGCCGACACAAAATCGATGGTGTGGCGGCTACCAATACCACCTTGTCCCGCGATGCCATCGCTGGGCACCGGTTTGCCAGTGAAGTTGGCGGATTGAGCGGGCAGCCGTTACAAACCTGCTCAACCCGGGTGACCGCGGCGCTGTATGCGAATCTGCAGGGCGAAATCCCGATCATCGGCATCGGCGGCATTAACAGCCCGGAATCTGCATTGGAGAAATTTCAGGCCGGTGCAAAATTGATCCAGTTGTATTCCGGGTTTATTTATCATGGCCCAAAATTGATCCGGGATATTCTCAGCCATATAAACCAGAACCAGTGATAACCGAAACCACGGACTTGCCCCTGAGTTGGTAAGCCGCATGGAACGGCAGATTTATTGCTCCAGAGATTGTATTTGCTAAATTGGGATGCGCGAAGCGATAATCCACCATCCGAATTTTTCGCCATGTCCCCGGCCTCACCTGATATCAAGACCAGTCAGGGCCAATAGCATGGGGACAGGCGACAACCCTGTAACTATCCGGCACCCGAGGAAAATATATGAATGCTCCACTAACCAACGCCGCGCTGTTAGAAAAAGATCACCAGCATATGATTCATCCGCTGCACCATACTGCCGGGCACGAAAATGCCCGGGTCTGGGTGAAGGGCGAAGGTGCATATCTGTTTGATGCGGACGACAATCGATTTATTGATGGTTTGTCCTGCCTTTGGAATGTCAGCGCGGGTCATGGGCGTCAGGAACTGGCTGATGCAGCCCAAAAACAAATGCGCGACCTGGCATTCTGCTCAAGCTATGCCGGCGGTTCCAATCGCCCGGCCATTGAACTGGCAGAACGTCTGTCCACCATTGCCTACTCCAATATGAAGAATTTTTATTTTACATCGGGAGGCGGAGAGTCCACCGACAGCAACTTTAAATTGGCACGGTTTTACTGGAAAACCAAAGGCCGACCGGAAAAAACCAAAGTCATCTCACGGCAATGGGGATACCATGGCGTCACGTTTGCCGCAATGTGCGCCACCGGCATCAAAAGCTACTGGCCCATGTTCGAACCGCGCATACCGGGATTCAGCCATATACCGTCACCTGACGCTTACCACTATCCCATGCCGGAAGATGGTTCATCCCAGGGCGTCGCTGCGGCGAATGAACTGGAGCGGGAGATTCTGCAACAGGGCGCGGAAACCGTGGCGATGTTTATCGCTGAACCGGTGCAGGGCGCGGGCGGGGTAATCCCCGCCCAGCATGATTATTTCAAACGCATCCGCGAAATATGTGATGAATACGAAGTGCTGCTAGTCTCCGACGAGGTGATTACCGGGTTTGGTCGAACCGGCAGGATGTTTGGATTGCAGCATTATGGGGTTGAGCCTGACCTGATGCAATTCGCCAAATCGATAACATCCGGCTATGTGCCGCTGGGTGGCATCGGTATCAGCGACGAAATCGCCGACACCATTACCGCAAGCCCAACCCCCTGGATGCACGCCTATACCTACAGCGGCCATCCCACCATGTGCGCCGTAGCCCTGGCTACCCTTGATATTATCGAAAATGAAGACCTCCCTGGACAGGCGGCGAGAAATGGCGAGGCGATGCTACAAAAACTCCATGATGCGCTGGATCATCATCCCCATGTTGGCAATATTCGCGGTCTAGGCATGATGCACGGCATCGAAATTGTCAAAGACAAAGCCACCAGGGAATGGTTCCCGGCCGAGTTTGGATTGGGCGGAAAACTCACCAAAGCGTTGCTGGATCGCGGGCTTTATACCCGGGTCAGAAGTGAAGTCATCTGCAATGCGCCGCCCTTGAATACCGATGCGGCCATTCTGGATGAAATGGTTGAAATTTATGGCGACGCCATCATTGCCGTGCTCGGGCGGTAAGCGGGGCGGAGCGAGCGTTCTGCTCTTCGCTCCCGCACGCCCGTCCGCGTTCCCGTGAAAGGGAAGCCATTTCCAATGTGGAGGCCGGCAGCCCCGGCGCGTGATCAATCAGCATGTCATCATCCCAGGGCGGCGCGGATTACGGGAATTTGCGGCATACAGCCCGGGGCATGGGAGGATTAGGGCGTGACGCAGAGTGAATTCGTTGGCGTGGATGGCTGTAAAGGCGATTGGTTCAGTAGCGATACGAAAAGGAGGCGTTTCTCAAGTTTGGTAAGTTATTGGCCCACTATAACGCCGCCAGGCTGATACTGGTGGACATTCCAATAGGCTTGCCGGAAGAGGGCGACTACGATAGGGAGGCAAGAAGGCTGATCAGTCCACGCGGGTCGAGCGTTTTCCCAACGCCGACCCGGCATACGGTAGAGAAGGAAGAGGAACGTATTCGCGTTAAAAGGTTTCCCAGAAATTGCGTCGCCAGGGATGACGTACTTGATGCGCTTGCGGCGGCCCTAACCGCCTGCCGGGGATACCCGGACCAGCTTCAAAAGGTGCCCACCTCCCCTCAAACAGACGAAAAGGGTTTGCCAATGGAGATGGTGTTTTGGAGACCTGCGATGGAGCCACACCCTTAATTCAAGTAACATCCCAATTGAACATACGATAAACGGAGCGACGACCATGCCTGACGCCACCCTTCGACAAGCTCAGGATTCCGACTCCAACCTGGCGGCGAAGATACACCACTCCAGCGGCTCCTATCCCGTCGTAGCGGGGCGGGACATTCTGTATGATATCGGCGAGCGGCTGGCGGACGCTGGCGTCCGGGGCGTGCCTATATCATCACCGACGACAACGTGATGAGTCCCTACGGGCGGCGGTTCAGCGCATGGCGCACCTGCTGGTCGTCAATCTCAACCTTGAACCTGACCCCACTCATACCGTATCTCACACAATCCACTGGTCGCAGAACGGCAGGCCGTGGGTGCTGCGAAACCAGGCTCTCATGTCGTCGAAACCCACAAACCCATCGCCCTGCGCAAACCCGTCCACCCCGAGCCCGGGACTCATCATATCGAGTCTTGGCCCTGACGTAGTCAGACGCCCTTTAAATACAGCGTGTGATCATCAATACACAGCCTGCCCATGCCGGTGCAGACCGCCTCGCCCAGCTTGCGGCATTGCCTGGTACGCATACCCGTATACAGATACAGTCGGTCACCGACTTTGAACGGCCGCTTGCGTCAAGGGCGAATGGTCGTGCGTTTGCAGCCGTCTGCCACCACCAGTGCAACGTTGAATTCCTTATTTGAAACACCTGCATACGGCCACCGCTGGCAGCAATTGTTAAATGAGGCAATCATGTCCTCTACCGGCGTGTCGGGCAGGACGCAATAAAGCGCCCGCAAAGCGCCGTCGTGCGGGCCCTGCAACCCCGGCATATCCCGATATGCCGGGGTTGCAGAGGCGTCGTAGATTTTAATCTTTACCTGATTTGAGTTGAGTTTTCGCGATACCGAGGGGGCGGCCATTGCAGATTGTCCGACACGATCATGCGCTCAGCCGTTACTCGCTTGTGTTGCAGCGAATAGCGTGCAGGGTTGGCGTACTGCCGTCGATTGCGATACCACTGCCGCACCTGGGTTGTGTCGTCATAAGTCAATAGCCACCGACGCTTCAGCTTTTGCAGCTCCGCCGCCAGGAGAATGTGATCCGCCCATTCGAATTGCTTCCGATACAATCGCCGGCCCTGGCTCACGTAAGGCGGGTCAACAAAAAACAACGCCGGCGCAGTTTGTGGAATATTGAAAGTGTGCTGGACGATAAAATCGCTCGCGCCCACACCGTACAGATGTATCTGATCGCGGTATTGCGCTGCCCGCTCGATGCGGCGGATTAACTCGCCGCGGTTAAAGCGGCAGTCCAGAGCATAATTGCCATCTTGCGCCATCCCACCGATGACGCCGGCGTCCAAAATGCCAGAACGATTGGTGCGGTTGAGGAACAGCGCGGCAAAGCCTGTATCAACAAGCCCCTGATTATGCGGGTCAAGATATATCGCACGCTGACGATCCCATTCGTCCAACGTGACCGGCGTGTTCTCAATACGTTGAACAAGCTGTGCCGTGTGGTTCAGCACACAAAACCAAAATGCCCAGATGGCCCGGTCGTAATCATTAATATGGATGTGACGCACGTGGCCGGCGTACAGCAGCCGCAAGGCCAGACCAGCGCCGCCACAAAACGGCTCGGCGTAATGGACGTCCTTAAGATTGTTCGCCTTAAAGATATCAACCAATAGCGGATACAGTGACGCCTTGCCGCCGGGATAACGCAAAGGTGAAGGGAAGCGAGCGGTCATCACCGATTGTTTTAAAGAAGGTATGAAATGATCAGTACCACGGCCAAAATGATTAATACATAGGGCCAGAATCCCACGGCCACCATCAAGATCCCGTGGATAATTTTTTCATATTTTTTCATGGCCGTATTTTCTTAAGTGATGTATTGATAAAAGTGACGTGTTGATCAGGGCTTGCCCCGGGTTGGGTTGTTGTTTTATACTCTGTGCCATCCATTCTGCCGTTGGGTAGGCCGACAGGCAGGTTGCAATGAGATTGCGGGATCAGTGGCCTCGCGCAAGCGGCGGCACACACCAAGAACCGATGGGGTTGGGCGGTCTGCATGGCTATACCGGCCCCGGGTTCTCCACCGGGTGCAGCGGGTGTGGGATTCTGCTGTTTGTCGCCTGCCGGCAGACAGCCCTTTATTTACTTTCCCCTTCATTCCCCCTCCTCGCTGGTTGCAATCAGCCTCCCCCGCCGTCTTTTATTGATCTGTTTGATGTCTTTTATCGGGATCATGGTCCAGGCTTCCAGTTGACCGCGTCTGGCATTGGCTACGAACAGCAGGGGATGAACCTCTTCCCCGACCTTGATGAGTTTGAGCATTCGCACCCGCAGTGCGATTTCCCCGCTGCGTTTATGTCGATAGAAGCCGAGCCAGGCTTCTTGAGGATATTCCAGCAGTTCGGGCAACAGTGGCAGGTAGGGGCGCTGCGACCGGGGTCTTTGGCGATATGCTCGCCCAGCACCTTGGCGTTGACGTTGATCGGATAAGTGAACCCATTATTGCCGGTGAGGGTGAACGCCTTCTCTTCCCCGCCGAGGATGCGGGTGAGTTCGGTCACGGTGGCCTGCGAACCGGTAAGGTATTCGCCCGGCGGTGTGTGCGTAGACAGCACCGGGAGATTGTCGGGTTGGTGAGTTGTTGATAGCGTCCGGCCTGATAGGCGGTGCGTTTGACGCCAGCAGTCACAAGATTGCGTTGTCGTACAAGCCGGTCAAGCGTCGGCGCATCACCTCGCACACGCGTTATGTTTATGGTTCGGTGCGGTATTTGGAGTCTGCTCCGAGCGCTCATGCTGGGACAGCCACCACGCACGGTCGCAATATTTACTTCCCGTCGGCGCGGATTGCGGCGAGTGGTGAGTGGGGGTTGAAGTCGCGGGAGCAGGCGCAGCAGTTTCAGTTGGTGTGTGAGGCCAGCGGCGAGATATATATTGATGGTACGGAGGCGGTGTAGATGTTTCGTCTGGTGAAGCCGGAGACGATCACCTTGTCGGTGAAGTTGTCGCCGCCGGGTGGTCCGGCGGGAGAAATCAGGATTACCATGCGTTATCTGGGTCGGGATGAGCGAGTGGAATATCAGCAGCGCATTGCGGAGGAGAATCTGTATGACCAGGACATTGTGGACGATTTGCTGGTGGGCTGGGCCGGACTGGCGGATGAGCAGGGTCAGGCGCTGGATTTCAGTGACGAGTCCAGGCGCAGGGAGGTATTGGATCTGGAATACGTATGGATACCGGTGCGCAATGCGGTATTGCAGGAATTGCTGGGTTCTTTGGCGTTAGAAAAAAACTGATTGGCGCCGCCCGGGGCTGGGCGGCGCAGGCAGTGGGTGAGATAGAAGTCTGGCCGGACAATTGGCCGGTGGTAGAGGCCTGGAGTTTAATTTGCGATCAATGGCGGGTTGGTGCGATGGGCGGGGTGTTGGGGCTGGACTGGTCGGCGGTGAAGGTGCTGCTGAAAGCCCAGGGTGTGAAGCTCACCAAGCGCCTGGTGCGGGGTTTACGGATGATGGAGCGCGAAGCGCGGCAGGTGCTGAATGAGCAGGACCGGTCAGGCCGTAACGAAGCCGGCCACCATCAGCCATAATGCCACAAACAGCAGAAAATTGATAAACCCCCAAAACCCTTGAAACATACCGTAAGTTTATATTATTGATTTAAAAGCGGCAACCATGAGCAGAGATATTCGTACTGGTATCGTTATCACGGCTAAGGCCGAGACCGGCCCGGCGGTAAGGAAGACCCGTCAGGGGTTGGACTCCATCAGCCAGGGATTGAATCGACTTGAGCGTCAAGCCAAGGTTACAGCCGGTGCGCTGTTCGGCGCTTCCCAGATGCGCAATTTCGGTGCGCATTTATTGCGTTCGTACAGCGAGATGGAGGATGGGTTGGTGGCGGTGGCCAAGACGGCGGATTTAAGCGCGGTGGAGGTGCGTCGATTAGGCGATGAAATCAACGCCATCGGTCAGCGGTTACCGGTGGCGCGCAAGGAATTGCTGGACGTTGCAGCGGCGGCGGGTCAGTTAGGGGTGAAGGGAGTGGGTAATCTATCGTTGTTCACTGAGACGGTGGGCAAGCTGGGGTTGGCGAGTAATTTATCCGGGGATGAAGCGGCGACATCGTTGGCGCGGATTCTTACCGTGACCGGCGAAGGGATTGGTCAGGTAGACCGGTTTGCCAGTGCGATTGTCTCGCTAGGTAACAATTTTGCGGCATCGGAGCGGGAGATTGCGCATCACGCCACCCGTTTGGCCACGGGTACGGCATTGTACGGAGTGGCAGCGCATGAGGCGGCGGCGTTGGGTGCGACTCTGGCGGCGTTAGGGTTGGAGGCGGAGTTGGGCGGTACAGCGGTGGCGCGTGCATTTGCTTCGATTGATATTGCGCTGCGCGAGGGTGGTGAAGGTGCGCGGGTATTGGCACAGGTGACGGGTCGGTCGGTGCAGTATTCCGCTGGCTCGCGTCCTTGCCAGTCGAGGCTATGGCCGCCCCGGGCAAATCGCCCGCCGACTCACTTAGCGGCAAATTGAGCGGTTGTTCCACTGCACCCGGGAAGAGTGCGCCGAGGCCAGTCGGCAGTTAGCTGTCCGCTGGAGTGATTTGTTATGTATGATTTCCAGTTCAAGCTCCCAACAAGGGCAAATGCTTTATTTCGTGATACTGGAGAGACATTGAAATACAGTGCTTTAATTCCTTTAGTGGCAATTCTCCAGAAATGGGCAATACTATCGCCCTGTTTCCCTCAAAGTTAAAGACACCCCGATAGACTTCTCTAAATGTATCCACGAGCCGGGTTTTACAATGAAAATATACAAATAATTGATGGGGGCATTTTTGTTTCCAATCTATTCTAACCGTACTGCCTTCTCTGGCGAGATAACTTGGCTCCCCCCATTTTAAGGTTTCAGTTATTTCCCCTAACTCACTATCTTCAGCAGCCTCAAATATAAGATTTCGTATTCTCATCAATTGCGTTCGAGCGTTTTCAGGGTAGGAAACAAATTTTGTTGTTACTATTGAATTCATCTGTTTTTTCCCAATGTTGGCACCTAACGTTGAAGCTCAGCGGCGCGGCGGCAACGCCGCGTTCGTCTGCATGCGCTGGTTAAGCATCTGAGTCGATTTCGATTGCATTTGAGTAATTGCCCGAATTGGGGGTCAATTGAATCCAGTCTGCAATCTTCACTTGCAAGTCTTTATTAGCAAAATCTTTAGCAACAGCTTCTAAATATTTCTCATTAACTTTAAAACCTTCGAGCTTCATTACTTCGATTCCGATTCTGGTTAGCAAATAGACCTCATCTTCAACTTCTTTCGTGGCGTCTTCATGCTCTAGTAGAATGATTTTGTTGTTAGCTTATAGTGGGTAGAGGTATCCATCAGCGTCGATAGTTTTATAAGTTGTGCTAAGCCCCATCGCTTCTACTCCGGACAGAATTCCGATGTCTTGCAGGAATAAAAGCCGGGAATATTGTAATCGAGAGAGTAACAAAATCTGTGTAACAGTTTATTATAGCCTTGGCTATGGGATAGGATAGGCACTATGGAAGAAGACAGAACTACAGGCGATTGCCAGGGCAGCCGCGGAAAACATCAAAACAGAGGATGATCTCAATGAGTTCAGGCAGATACTGACCAGGATTACGGTCGAAACGGCACTGAATGCCGAACTGGACGACCACCTGGGATACTCCAGGCAGGAGTCATTTGATGCTGGAAATAGCCGCAACGGTTATACCAGCAAGCTGCTGCAAACCGAGGATGGTCAGTTCGAGTTGAACCCCCCGCGCGCCTGGGCTGGTAGTTTTCAGCCCCAGTTGGTTAAAAAGCATCAGCGGCGATTTACGTCGATGGATGACAAAATTCTGTCCTGTATGCCCAAGGCATGACGACCCGGGAAATGGTCTCAACATTCAAGGAAATGTACGATGCAGATGTTTCCGCGACCCTGATCTCCAGAATCAGCGATGCCGTTATCAACGAAGTGGTCGAATGGCAATCCCTATCCCATCGTTTACCTGGACTGCATTGAAGAAGCGCTGCTGGCGCTGGATCGATTCGCCGAGCGTTGGGACAGCAAATACCCTCAGATCAGCCGCTGCTGGCGCGCCCACCGGGAGCAACTACCCCGAAGAAATCCGCAAAGCGATCTATACCACCAATGCGATTGAGTCGCTCAACAGCGTGATTCGAAAGGCGATCAGGAAACGCATGCTGTTTCCGACCGACGACTCGGCGAAGAAAATGCTCTATCTGGCGACCCAGGCGGCGACCCGGAATTGGATCATGCCAATCCGGAATTGGAAACTGGCGCTGAATAGATTTATGATCGAGTTTGAAGACCGCTTGACGGACTACATTTAACCTGGACAGTTACACAGTAAAATTTACAGTCTCAAAGCCGAGAATATTGTAATCCAAATTTTTTGAGGAACTCTTCCTTTTTTCTATATATTGTACCTCCGATTACAAAACTCGCTGCGATGCTAATTAAGTTCCGCCTTATCTTTTGAAATCCCTTTTAAAAACTCTAAAGTTCGAAACGAGTATGTGCCTGGTTGCCTAATCTCCAGCAAGAATTTCCCCCGACAAGCCCTGGAGCTCTTCAGTCGAAACTCGACCCGCATATTCTCTCCAAGAATACAACCATCTTCCACCGAATCTTCTGAAGGTTCTTGTGCCTCTTGTCCTAATATATCCTCTGCCGCCATGATGGCTTTTGCGACATTTACTTCTTTACACACCACTTCTGAAATTTCTATTGAAGATGATTTTGCTTTTAGTGTGATAGCTGAAAAATCTATCCCTGGTTCAATTCTATCGGCTTCATCTGAAATTTCTGTTTCTACCGTTAGTAGTTTACGATTTTTGGTAGTTGGAAAGATTGATTCGCCAGACTTTATAGATTCGACTTGTTTCTCGGTCTCGGCAATTAGTAACATCTCCTTATCTACGAATTTCTGCTTTCGCTTGAGTTAAACGTTTTTCTTGCCAGGGCGCTAGTAGTGAGCCCATGCCTTTTTCGGCCAGGGTTTCCCACATCTTTATGAGTAATTTTTCGCTCGGACAGTCCAGATTTTTTCTCAGATGCCTAACAGCCAATTAGACGACACCTGTGACTCCACTGTCGCCTATCGACTTTTATCGCATTACAGCAAGCAACGGTTTATCATGCAATACAAACACCATTTCTGTTTACCAGCGCCAGGTTGTATTGCAGATTACCCTGCCGACTATCCTGAGTTAATCCGGTTTCCGACCCAGTGGATATTCGGTTTTCTCGTGCCAAGCATTTTCAATAATTCTGCGAACGGACCTGAAACGAAAAATACCCTGACCTGATGTCCACTGAAATCATGCCTGTACCGCCCAATCAAACTCAAATCGATCATTCTATGGCTCTTTCCGGGGTGATTGCGGAAAGTATTAATAATAATGACGGCTGGATCAGTTTTGAACAATACATGAACACGGCGCTGTATGCGCCGGGGCTGGGATACTACGGTGCCGGGGCGAATAAAATTGGCGGCGATGGAGATTTCATTACCGCGCCCTCTCTGGGGCAGCAATTTGCCGCATGTCTGGCCAGGCAGTGCGGCGAAATTCTAAAAAACCTGAAGTCAGAGCAGCCTGCCATGCTGGTTGAATTCGGTGCCGGCACCGGTCAACTGGCCCTGGACCTTCTGGCGCATCTGGATACGTTGCACAGCCTGCCGCAGCAATACCTGATGGTCGAGACCAGCCCGGAATTGCAACAGCGGCAAAACCAGCTCATCAAAAGGCATCGGCCGGACTTGTTGAATATTGTCAGTTGGGTGGACCATGTTCCGGTAAACGGCGTTTGCGGTGTTATTATTGCCAACGAGTTGCTGGATGCCTTGCCAGTCAAGCGTTTTCAAATCGACCCACACGGGCAGGCCAGGGAGCTCGGGGTTGCATTGCGCGACGGGGAGTTTGTCTGGCAGCTTTCCCATCAGTCCTTGTCGAATATGTTACAGCAGCGTTTAAATCGATTTAACCTGCCGCCAGGCTATCGCAGTGAAATTGGCGGTTATGCCGAGAGTTGGGCGCGCTCTATCGGCAAGTGTTTACGTGCGGGCGCGATAATTTTGATCGATTACGGGTTCCCACAATCAGAGTTTTATCATTGGGACCGGGTGCAGGGCACATTGATGTGTCACTATCGACACATGGCACACGACAATCCTTTTTTCTATCCCGGGATTCAGGACATTACCGCCCATGTGGATTTCAGCGCAGTGGCCGCAGCCGGTTGTGATGCAGGTCTGGACGTGGCGGGGTATTGTAATCAGAGTAGTTTCCTGCTGTCTTTGGGGCTGCTGGACAGTTTGCAGCAGGCACAAGAATATGATTCGGCGCAGACCGGGCCAACTGCAAATTCCATCAGCCTGGCCCGGGAAGTGAAAAAATTAACCCTTCCGCATGAAATGGGCGAGTTATTCAAAGTCATCGCATTGACCAAAAATTACTCCCGAAAATTGCGCGGATTCAGCATGCAGAATCATCGGGAGCGGTTGTAATGGAGTGGATTCACGCCTTCTGGTTGGCGGTGGTTCAGGGCATCACCGAGTTTTTACCCATTTCCAGTTCGGGTCACCTGGCGCTGATGCCATCAATATTTAACTGGGCTGATCAGGGATTGGCTTTTGACGTCGCGGTACATGTTGGAACATTGATTGCGGTGCTGGGTTATTTTCATAAAGATGTCAGTCTGATTGCGCGAGACTGGTTCCGGTGCATAACTGGCGGGCCGACAACCGGCCGCAGCAAACTGGCCTGGGCCATTGTTTTTGCCACGGTTCCAGTGGGCGTGGCGGCCATTTTTATGCAGCATCTGGTAAGCACTGTTTTCAGGAATCCCGTATCTATTGCCTGGGCGACCATCGTATTTGCGCTTGTTTTGGGTTGGGCTGACCGGGCGGGCGCCAAAAAACGCGCCATTGGTTCGATAACGTGGAAAGATGTCCTGGTGATTGGCGCCGCGCAGGCATTGGCGTTGATTCCCGGGGCATCGCGGTCGGGGGTAACCATTTCCGCCGGGCTGGCCATGGGGTTAAGCCGTGACGCGGCGGCCCGGTTTTCTTTTTTGCTGGCGATACCGGTTATCGCATTGGCGGGAGTATGGCAATACCAGGGCCTGACTGCTCAGGGGCATACTGTCCAGTGGAGCATATTAATTTTTGGTGCGTTAATCTCGGCGGTTGTGGCGATGAGCTGCATTCATTTTTTCCTGAGGTATCTGCAACGATTCAGCATGTTTCCATTTGTGCTCTACCGGGTTATTCTGGGTGTGATTTTGTTAATAGTGTTCATGTAGAATCCGCGCTCGAAGTGATTCCAGATAACAATATGCGCTCCATTTTTATCGACTTCTCCGCATGAAAACCACCGCCGGACAGTTTCGGCAATGGCCGAACAAAGCCATCACACTTTTGGGCATGTCCGGGGTCGGCAAAACCACTTTTTCGGCGAAACTGCCGGCGAATTCATGGTTCCACTATTCGGGCGATTATCGCATTGGCACCAAGTATCTGGACGAGCCCATGCTGGACGATATTAAATCCAGGGCGATGGAAAACCCGTTTCTTGCGCAAATGCTGCGCCAGGATTCCATATATATTCGTAACAACATCACCGTGGGGCACCTGCAGCCCATATCCATGTTTTTGGGAAAAATTGGCAACCCTGATCTGGGTGGATTGCGCGTGGGTGAGTTCAAGCGGCGACAGGCATTGTTTCGGGATGCCGAGGCGAATGCCATGGCGGACGTCGGCGCGTTCATAAAAAAGGCGCAGGCAATTTACCAGTACCCGCATTTCATCAATGACGCTGGCGGCAGTATTTGCAGTCTGTCCGATGACGAATGCTGGAATACTTTATCCAGGCTTACCGTCGTACTGTATTTACGCACAAGCGAAGACATGGAGCATACCCTGATCGAGCGGGCCAGGGAAAATCCCAAGCCACTGTTCTATGAAGAGACGTTTCTGGATGATCATTTATCAGCGTATATGCAGAGCCGGGAATTACAATCTACCGATGAGATTGTTCCAGATCAATTCGTGCAGTGGGTTTTTCCAAAATTGATAAGCTATCGTAAACCACAATATGAAAGGATAGCGGAAAAATACGGGCACACCATTGATGCGGAAAAAATATTTGGTTTGCGTGATGCGGCCGATTTGATAGAGTTGATTTGTGACAGCATGAAAAATTAGCGCGGGAATGCACAGGATATGCCGCTAGTTGCAAACTCTGATTTACCCAGTTTCGAACGATTAAGAAACGAAGGGCAGGAAGTTCTCAAGGCCGGGCGCGCCCGCACCCAGGATATCCGTGAGTTGCACATTGGTTTGTTAAATATGATGCCGGACGCTGCGCTCCAGGCCACGGAACGCCAATTTTTACGTCTGGTAGGTTCATGCAACCGCATTGTGCAATTTTATGTGCATTTATTTACCTTTCCTGAAATCCCCAGAGGCGCCGACGCCCGGCAGCACATCGAAAAATTTTACATCCCTTTCGATGAGGTCAGGCGAATGGGGCTGGATGCGCTCATACTTTCCGGTGCAAACCCTGCTCTTAGTGAAATAACCAGGGAGCCTTTCTGGAAACCGTTGGGAAAAGTAGTGGACTGGGCAAAAGACAACGTTTGCTCGGTGATGTGTTCCTGCCTGGCGACCCATGCCGTTGTGCAGCAACTGTGGGGGCTGGAGCGTTATCCGCTCCCACAAAAACGATGGGGCGTATATTCGAACCGGGTCACTGAGCAAAGTCACCCGTTAATTTCAAACATAGACAGCCGGTTTGACGCGCCGCACTCCCATGTCTATGAGGTCAATTCGGCGCAGTTTCGCAATGCGAATTTAATCGTTCTGGCGGAAAGCAGACAATCTGACCTGCATCTTGCGGTGAGTCCGGATGGCCTCAGATTCGTGTTTTTTCAGGGTCATCCAGAATACGACGCCGTCAGCCTGCTAAAGGAATTCAAACGCGAGGTGATCCGCTATCTGGAAGGTGTGCGCACTGATTTTCCACCCTACCCGGAAAATTATTTTTTTGGTGAAGCATTGGACATTCTCGGACAATTCGAAAAAGAAGTCAGGGAATGCAATCATGATTATGAAAACTTACCCCCTTTTCCCGAACAGGCGTTATCCAGGCTAGTTGACATCACCTGGTCCGATACGGGCAAGGCAATCATAAATAACTGGCTGGGCCTGGTTTATCAGGTTGCCCACCGGGATAGAGGGAAAGTATTTATGGATGGCATTGACGCCGAAGATCCTTTGGGTTTAATCACAAGAAAAGACCGGGCAAAAAAAGACCAGGCCTGAAGTCTGGTCTTTGCCTGATCAGAAAATGATGCGGTTTGCGCGAGACGCTAACCTCCCGGAGATTCACCCGGGACGCCCGTCTTTAAAGACTGAATTTACCAGGGCCGACCTGATTTCCTGTCGGTATAACCAGGCCGGCCTGTCTCCAATTGCAGATGCCGGTACAAAACCACAAATTTCCTGTGCGCTGTCAGGCCCTGATGAAACGCGACTATCCGCTGGATTGGTTCTCAATGATTGATGTATCCGCGTTGCCAGGGGTGGATGGGGTTTTCTTCGGCGGGTTGTCCCTCATTTCCTGGCTGAGTTCCGAAACGCCGCCTTCCAGCGTGCCGTATTTCTTAATGCCCTCCAGAGTTTTTTCACCAATTCCGGAAATATCAAGCAAGTCTTCATAACTTTTGAAGCCGCCGAGTTGTTCGCGATACTTGATCATATCTGCGGACTTTCCGGGGCCAATGCCGGGAATGTATTGCAGCGTCTCGGCATCTGCCTGGTTAAGATTCACTTTTTCAGCCATAGCCGCATGGGAAAACAGGCTGATGGCCATCACCATTACCCCGAGCTGAAAAAACCGGATTACACGTTGCCCGGCGCGGGCGCTTTGTTTTGCTGAAGTCATAATTTATTCTCTTTGATTGCTTAAGTTAAAATATTTATCCGCAAAACAACATTGGCGGATATTTTGATTTCACCCGGAACTATTTCGAACGCCAGGGTCGGCACAATATAGCCGGTTGGTTTTGATCGGGATGTGATAAAAGTCACAAACTGCCATTATTTTTAACTTATTCAAAAAAAGCGATGCTTCTGGAAAGTCAGAATAACTGTGATAATAGCGTTTGGCAGGAACAATAAACGGTGTTAATCGGGACACTTTGTTATTTAAATCCATGTTACAAACTTCACAAAATAGATTAAATTTCCGCAATGATTTGCGTGTTAACAGCAATTATCCATAGACGACAAATAATTACAAACCAAAGGTTCGGCTTGGGTTCTTGCCAAACCTTACTATGAGGTACGAAATGAATACTGATAAAAAAGCCCCGGATTATTGGGGAATCGACAATGACTACGGCGTATTACGCGATGTTTTATTAGGCAGGCCGGAGCATTTTAAATGGGTAGAAGCCGGGCCGTTAATTGGTCGAACGCTAAACAATATGCACAAAACCGGAATCAAATTTGATTTCGAATTATCGCAAAAGCAGCATCACGAAATGGTTCGCATATACGAAGATGCCGGGGTTGCCTGCCATTACCTCGATCCTGACCCGGTGCTGCACCGCAATTTCTTTGCCCGGGATTCCAGCGCCATGACGCCCTGGGGCGCCTTGATTTGCCACATGCAGCTTAAATGCCGGCGAGCGGATTATTACAGCGCAATCAAATTCTACCAGGACCACAATATACCCATCTGGAAATATGCCACGGCGGGTCATTTTGAAGGCGGTGATTTTGTCATTCTGGAGCCCGGCACAGTATTGATTGGTTATTGCGGCGAGCGCTCCGAGCAGACCGGTGCAGAACAAGTGGCCGAATTTGTCCGTGAAAAAGGCTGGGATGTTGAAGTGGCGCCCATTCCGGCCCTGTTTGTACACATGGATGGCCTGGTGGTTCCACTGGATAAAAAACTGGTTGTAACCTGCCTTGACGCGCTGGAAAACTGGGTAATCAACTGGATGAAGAAAAAAGGCTTTGCGTTTATTGACGTTGGCTTCAACGAAGCCAAAGACCTTGGCGTCAATCTGGTCGCTCTGGGCAATAAAAAAGTATTGTCCATGTCCGGTGCAGTCAGACTGAATGAAAAAATGCGCGCTTTGGGATATGAAGTATTCGCTCCTGACATGTCGATGTTTACCCTGGGTGGTGGTGGAGTTCATTGCCTTTGCCAAGCGCTCAAGCGCGACCCGGTATAAAAACATGTCAAGAGAAAAACTCAGAATAAACGGCCGGCGCCTTTGGGACAGCATCATGGCCATGGCAGAAATCGGCCCTGGTGAAAAAGGCGGTTCATGCCGCCTGGCTTTGACTGATGCAGACAAACAGGGCAGGGATTTATTCGTGGGCTGGTGCGAACGAGAAAACTGTTTGATCACCCTCGACGACATGGGCAATATTTTTGCACGCCGAAATGGGCGAAATACAGCATTGCCCCCCATCGTGGCCGGCAGCCACCTCGACACCCAGCCCCATGGCGGGAAATTCGATGGGATTTATGGCGTGTTGTCCGGGTTGGAGGTTGTGCGCACCCTGAACCAAAACCATATTGAAACCGAAGCGCCCGTGGAAATAGTGGTGTGGACAAATGAAGAAGGCTCCCGGTTTGCGCCGGCGATGATTTCATCCGGGGTTTTTGCCGGATTATTTGCAAAGGATTTCGCCTATTCCCGAACAGACTCCGACGGCAGGTCATTGCGGACAGAGCTAAACAGAATAGGCTATATGGGCGATGAAAAATGCGGCGCACATCCAATGGGCGCATTATTCGAAGCGCATATCGAACAAGGCCCGATACTGGAACGGGATAATGACCGGATTGGTGTAGTGACCGGCGCCCAGGGACAGCGCTGGTTTGACGTCACATTCAAAGGCCAGGACTCCCATGCCGGTTCAACCCCGATGCAGGGTCGCCGGGATGCCCTGGTGGCGGCGGCGGAAATCATCCGGTCCGTGCAGACAATCGCGCTCAACCACGCTCCCCATGCTGTGGCGACTGTCGGTGAAATCAGAGTCTCGCCCAACTCAAGAAACACCATTCCCGGCGAAGTATTTTTAACCGTAGATATCCGCAACCCGGATGACCAGGTATTAAAAATCATGGCGGAAGTATTCCGCAAGCAATGCCAATCCGCTGGCCGTCGGCATAATATTGCAATTGAGACAAACCAGATCTGGCATATTCCGCCGATAAAATTCGATGAAAATTGTATCCGCGCAGTGGAAAATGCGGCAAACCAGTTAAATTACCGCAATCAACGCATGGTATCCGGCGCCGGTCATGATGCCTGTCAGGTATGCCACATTGTGCCCACAGCCATGATTTTTGTGCCCTGCGAGGGCGGACTCAGCCATAATGAAGCAGAGAGCGCCGCCCCGCAAGACCTCGCAGCGGGCTGCAATGTATTACTGCAGGCCATGCTGGAAATGGCCGGATAGTGCCGCCTGGGACAACCTTCACAGTAAAATGATTTTCGTTGGCCCTTTCAATCAATCTCAATCTTGTGATAAATTTTTCTCCATGCTTGACCGAATGCGGGTATCCCTTGTGTCTGTTTATCTGGCCCCGGGTTCTGGACGCAAGGGTATGTACAAAAATATTAGTCCAATCCCGCGGTCAGCACCAATGAATGAGCGATTGAATGAGCGATTACCCCGAATTTGACGACCCGATCACCCGGCCGCGTTATACCGGTCTGGCCACCTTCATGCGTGCGCCCGGCCAGGTGAGTCTGGAAAATGTCGATATTGGCTTGATCGGTGTGCCATTTGATGGCGGCGTAACCAATCGTCCGGGCGCCAGGCATGGCCCGAGAGAAATTCGCAATCAGTCCAGTTTGATTCGCAGGATGAATCAGGCCACCGGCATTTCGCCCCATGACATTTGCCGGGTACGGGATATCGGCGATGCTTGGGTGCAAAAGCCGTTTACGCTGGAGGGCAGCCATAACGAAATTGAACGTTTTTATCAAAAGGTGGCAGCGGCGAATGTCGTACCCATCTCGGCCGGCGGTGATCACTCCATCACCTTGCCGATTTTCCGCGCCTTGGCGAAAAATGGCCCGGTTGGCATGGTGCATTTTGATGCGCACTGCGATACCGGCGAGGACTATCTTGGATCAAAATTTCATCATGGTGCGCCATTCAGTCGGGCCGTGGAGGAAGGGCTGCTTGACCCGGTGCGCACGATTCAAATCGGTATTCGCGGCTCGCTGAATGATCCGGACGTCTGGAAATTCAGCCATGACTCCGGGATGCGCGTGATTTATATAGAGGAATACTTTGAAATGGGATACAAGGCGGTGGTGGCAGAAGCGCGAAAAATTGTCGGCGACGGGCCGACCTATATCAGTTTCGACGTGGACGCTTTGGACCCGGTATATGCGCCGGGCACGGGCACCCCGGAAGTGGGCGGATACAGCACTTTGGAAGCACAAATGATGATCCGGGGTTTAAGCGGCCTGAATCTGGTCGGCGGCGACGTGGTCGAGGTTTCGCCGCCATTCGACCCCAGCGGCAATACCGCGCTGGTGGGTGCAGCCATGATGTTCGAAATCCTGTGCGTTATCGCCGAATCCGTGGCCGCAAGATAATCCGGGGCAAGGCGGAGCTCCACTGCCTGCTCGTTAGCAGTACAATAGCAAGTTTATACGTGATAAAATTTTACCTGACAAACTAAAACCTTGAGTGGGGAACAACCATGAACAAATCCATTATTAAATTAATCACATCGGCCAAGGTGGGAGGAGTGACGAGCGATAAACGAATCGAAGGTTTTGGTGCGCCCGAAACGGTTGTCCCCGTCCGACCCTGGGGGGGGGGGGGGCGCCCGCGAGAAGCAAGGAAGGTCATCATTGACTCGGTCGCGATCGCCTCCATGGCCGCCCACTCGCTGGGCGGGGGGCTGACCGCTGGCAGCCTGGGCATGGGCAAGCCCATTGCCGGGGCGGTCGGCGGCGTCGTGGCGGCGCTGGTGGGGGATGAGGCCTGGGCGCAAGCAGACAAAGGCGACGTGGGTGCGAAGGGTGATAAGGGTGATAAGGGCGACACGGGCGCGCCGGGTTTCGACGGTTTTGTGGGTGATAAGGGTGACGCTGGCGTGGAGGGTCCCAAGGGCGAGCCGGGTCTGACGGGTCCCAAGGGCGAGCCGGGTCTGACGGGTCCCAAGGGTGATGCGGGTGGTCAGAAGGGCGACACGGGCGCGGTGGGTGCGACGGGTCCGAAGGGCAACGTGGGCGCTGATGGCGCGGCGGGTCCGAAGGGTGATGCGGGTCTGAAGGGTGATGCGGGCGCGGTGGGTGCGACGGGTCCGAAGGGCAACGTGGGCGCTGATGGCGCGGCGGGTCCGAAGGGCGACCCGGGCGAGTCGGGCCTCTCAGGCCGTGATGGCGAGAAGGGCGAGCCGGGTCTGACGGGTCCCAAGGGTGATGCGGGTGGTCAGAAGGGCGACACGGGCGCGGTGGGTGCGACGGGTCCGAAGGGCAACGTGGGCGCTGATGGCGCGGCGGGTCCGAAGGGTGATGCGGGTCTGAAGGGTGATGCGGGCGCGGTGGGTGCGACGGGTCCGAAGGGCAACGTGGGCGCTGATGGCGCGGCGGGTCCGAAGGGCGACCCGGGCGAGTCGGGCCTCTCAGGCCGTGATGGCGAGAAGGGCGAGCCGGGTCTGACGGGTCCCAAGGGTGATGCGGGTGGTCAGAAGGGCGACACGGGCGCGGTGGGTCCCAAGGGTGATGTGGGCACGGCGGGTCTGAAGGGCGACGCGGGCACGGCGGGTCCCAAGGGCGACGCGGGCGCGGATGGCGTGGACGGCGCACAGGGTCTGAAGGGTGATGCGGGTGCGGATGGCGTGGACGGCGCACAGGGTCTGAAGGGTGATGCGGGTGCGGATGGCGTGGACGGCGCACAGGGTCTGAAGGGTGATGCGGGCACGGCGGGTCCCAAGGGCGACGCGGGCGCGGATGGCGTGGACGGCGCACAGGGTCTGAAGGGTGATGCGGGTGCGGATGGCGTGGACGGCGCACAGGGTCTGAAGGGTGATGCGGGTGCGCCGGGTCAGAAAGGCGACATGGGCGAGGCAGCGGCCGCAATCTCGTCCGAGGACGTGGAGATGGTCGCAAAGAGTTTGCTGGACGGTGAACTTAAAGGCGCCCCTGGAGAGGCGCAGCAGATAATCGGTAAAGCGTTGCAGCGCATTCTCAAGGAAAACAAGGAAACCGCTGCATCCGATGCGTACGCGAGAACCCAGCAATCGGCAAGCGCTGGCCCGGCGATAGATGCGGAGAATACGGCTGCGGTGGTCCGGGAGGCCTTCATAAGCGAGGGGATTACGCACCAACAGCAGACGAGCACGCTCTTTTACGGCGTGTATCAGAATGCGACCGATGTCAGGAAAAACATGGCCGATGTCGCGCAAAACACGGGAGATATACGTCGCAACCAGCGCAACATCCTGAGCAACCAGCAGCTGATCGGCGGCCTGCGAGAGGATCTCGGCCGATTCCGCGCAGAGGCGCGCGAGGGAACGGCGATCGCGATCGCGCTCGGCGGCCTGCGCATGCCGCAAGGCGCCAACGGAGCGCTTGGGGTGCGGCTGAGCCATTTCGAGGGACAGGAGGCAGTGGCCGCGGGCACGGCGTTCCACCTGAACGACAGGGCGACATTGGACATCGGCGTCTCGCACGGCTTCGAGTACTCGCAGACCGGCCTTACCGCCGGTTTCACCCTGTCCTGGTAGAAGGAGAGTCGCCGCCTCACACCCACGGACCGCAAGGGATGCAATGCCTGCTGACATGGGCGAACGCGCTCGCGGCAAGCTCCTGCTGGCGCGAGGCCGCCCCCGACATCCTGACGATCCCTTTCCTCAGCCCGGAGTTCTGCGCCGCGCTGATCGCCGCGGCTGAAGAGAGGCTCGACGCCTTCGGGCCTCTGCCGTCGGATGTCGAGAACCGGGCCGCACCGGGCCGGGAATTGCGCATCAACCACATCGCGCCGGAGGTCGCCCGGCAGTTCGAGACGCACTTCAACAAGCATATCGCCCCGGTGCTGCGCACGTACTGGTGGCCGCTCAAGCTCGGCAAGACGCGAATGCCGTTCATCCTGCGCTATTCGCCGGACACCCAGGCTGTGCTTGACCCGCACCACGACGCGGCCATGGTGAGCATGGCGATCCTGCTGAATGCGGACTACGAGGGCGGCGAGCTGACCTTTCCGCGCCAGCACTGGAACAGCGCCGGGGTCGGTGTCGGCAACATCATCGCGTTTCCAAGCCGCGTGACGCACGTGCACTGGGTCATGCCGGTGACTGCTGGCACGCGTTACGCCATGGCCGCGTGGGTGGCTCCGCCGGGAGACAACCCGAACGACGCCATTACGCCATGATCGATGTTGAGTCGATCATCGTGCATCTGGCGCGCAATCGCGCCCGCCGCGCGCAGATGTCGCGGTGGCTCAAGCGCTACGATTTCACCCGCGTCAAATGGATAGACGCCGTGGACGGAAAGCAGCTGGCGCCTGAGCCGCCGTGGCGGATCAATGCCCTGCCGTCCGCACACCCCTGGCCCGGCTGGATCGACCCCTATGCGCGGCGGGCGATGACGCTGGGCGAAGTCGGGTGTTCGCTGTCGCACGTGCTGGCCTGGCGCTACGTCGCGCGCGCCGAGTACCCTGCCTTGGTGCTGGAAGACGACGCAGCGCCGGTTGAGCCGCTGATCGAAGACCTGCCGCTGCTGTTCGAGGATCTCCACCATATCGACTTCGACCTGTGCTATCTGGGACAACGCAACAGCGCCGGCCCGAAATGGCTCCTCGGCCGCCACGTGCACCTGGTCGATTACCATCCGGTGTGGACGCTGGCCTATCTCCTGTCGCCGCGCGGGGCGCGCAGGCTGCTCGCGACGCCGTGGGCAGAACGGCTGGTGCCGGCCGACGAGATGCTGCCGGCCGCCTTCGGTCTGAATCGCGACCCGGAAGTGAACCGTACATACGCCGGCCCGGGTTTGGTGGTGGCCAGCCATCAGCGCTTCTTCACACCGACGCGGTTGCTGATCGCCGGGGAAGCGGATACGGGAGAAACCGAGCGGAGCCTGCCCGTGCGCGATCCCGCGCCGCGCCTCTCGGCCTTCACCGTCGCCACCGAGCACACGCCCGAGCTGGAGCGTCTGCTCGCTTCCGGCCGCCGCTACGGTCTGGACGTTGAGCCGCTCGGCCTCGGTCTGCCCTGGCGCGGTGGCGAGATGGCCGCCGGCGCCGGCGGCGGCCAGAAGATCAACCTGCTTCGCCCCGCGCTCGACGCGCTGCCGCCGGACCGACCGGTACTGTTCGTCGACGGCTACGACACCATCTTCACCCGCCACGCCCGGGACATTCTCGACGCATGGCAGGGTGTCGGCGAGGGCGCGTGCGTATTCGCCGCCGAGGTTTTCTGCTGGCCGGATACCGAACGCGCGGCGGACTATCCCGAGACCGACACGCCCTATCGATTTCTCAACTCCGGGCTGTTCATCGGGCCGGCCGGCGGCTTGCTGCAAATCCTCGACGGCGAGGTGGCGGACGATGACGACGACCAGCGGTATTACACCGAACGCTTCCTGTCCCGGCGCCACCCCATGCGGCTGGACGTTCGCTGCGCGCTGTTCCAGTGCCTGAACGGGGCGCTGCCAGACGTGCAGGTTGATCTTGGTCGCGGGATGCTGTTCAACCGCCGCACCGAGAGCTGGCCGGCTGTGGTGCACGCCAATGGCCCGACCAAGCCCTGGCTCGACGCCGACGGTTACGCCGTGGGCGGGCGCTGGCGCCGGTATTACGGAGACATGACCGCTTCCGCCGCACGGTCGTCACCATGAATCCGAAGCAAACGGTGCGCCTGCTCACCCGCTACGTCAAGGATCTGTCGTTCGAGAATCCCGGCGCACCCGCTTCGTTCGGAGTGACCGACCCGGAGATCACCGTCTCCGTCCAGATCGATGCCAGGCCGCACGGGGACCTGCACGAGGTCGCCGTGACGCTGACCGCGGTCGCACGGCGCGAGTCCACCGTCCTCTGGCTCGCCGAGATAATCTACGTGGGCCTGTTCGAGATCTCCGAGGTCGAGGAATCGGTGCGCCGTCGGTTCCTCTTCGTCGATGCGCCCACCGCGTTATTTCCCTGGATTGACCGCATCGTCGCCGACGCAGCGCGCGACGGCGGCCTGCCGACGCTCAATCTCTCGCCGCCCGACTTTGAGGCGCTCTATAGCGGGGGAGGACTCCCCAGTGATGAAATGCACGGCGAGCAGGCGTGATTTCGCGGCGCTCTCTTTCGATCTTCGGCACCGGTGAAGTGCTGGCTGCGTCCCGGAGCGGATCATGGCGATGGAAGAGAACGTCGGTGGGACGAGCGTTACGCCCGTTTCTTCACGGTCATCGACCAGTGCATTGCCGAAGCGAGCCGAAAATCCCATGGCGTCGAATGCCGGCCGTTCGCTCCCGCCCCGTTTCGGGTTGGGAGCTATATGCCTGACTTCGCCGGCATTCGACAAAATACACTACATATAATGGACCATAGCTCCCTTTCGGTTCACCATCCGGCGGGACGCCGCCGCGGGAAATGGGAGCGGCTGCTACGACCTGTACCGGGGGATACTCATCTGGGTCTCCGGCCGAAGCTGCGCCCGACGAGAGCCGACAACGTGAACCCGTATTGGTTGCTGTATGGGATTCGTGGAGAGGATGCATCGATGAAGCGGAACACTTCCGTGGGCAAGGGATTCAATCCGGGACCCAAGGGCCTTTCCGCCAATGCCTTTGCCTTCGGGAGCGCAGACACCCACTTCGCCCCACTCACATCTCCTGCAGCCTCCGTGACGCCGCGCTGTTGAGCAGCAAGGTCTTCAGATTCCATTCTGAGCCGTTGCAGGAGCAGTGGCTTGATGCCTACGGGCATTTAAATGAGGCCTTCTATCTGGTGCCGTTCAGCAATACTACCTGGCTTATGCAGGATTACTTCGGTGTGGGCGCGGATTATTTTGCGCGGACAGGATGTGCTATCTACACGGTGGAAACCCATATACGTTATTTGCACGATGTCCGGCCGCCCGCAGTGATGGACATAGAAACACTTGTGCTTGGGTCCGAACCGAAAAAGTTCTGGTTCGCGCATTTGATGCGGGTGAATGAAAAGCTGTGCGCCACCGCCGAATTTATGGCTCTGCACTACGACACCAAAGCAGGCCGTACCACAGCCATGCCGGGTGCAGCGCAAAAAATGCTGAAACAGGCCGAGGTTGCAGCAAGACCGGATTGGGTCGGGCGCCGCCTGGGTTTGAAAAAGCCATAAGCGGCTATGTTGCAAAGAGTGGGCCTGGGGATGAAATATTTTCACGTCTGCCAAACGGCACCGTGACAGGGCGAACTGCAACCGGCGGGCGATTTTCACGGTTAGCGCCCGGGCGGCCCAGGTCGGCGCCGCTTACCACACAGCGGTGTCGTTGTTTTCCTCTCTGCGTTGGGCCAGGCGATCCAGTACCGCCAGTTTCTGCGCCCGGGACATGATCATCCATTCACGAATTTCATCGGCATTTCTATAACAGCCGCGGCAAAATGGTTCACCGTCAAATCGACACACCGCAAGGCATGGAGAAGGAACGGAAGTGTCAAGCTGCAGTGGTTGGTGTGGTCCGCGGCGACGGTTTTTTTTGCGTCTCGGATTAGGCCCGGTCATGGAATGTGCTGCGGTTAAACGGGTTGCATTGGGCAGTGGTGTAAAGTCGAAATATAACGCTATTTTCTTTTATGCCTGCCTAGGAGTTGCTCAAATCCACCCGTTCTTCAGGACCATTGTCCATATCGGATGATCGGGGTATCCGGCATAGCAGATATATTTCCAATTCGCCCGGCGCAATACAGTATCCGGCAATTGACCCGCCGTTGTGGTACTGACCAGGGCTGATCAATCATGCCCAAACCCGTTGCTCCAGGCATAAATTCATCAGTCGTTGTGATTAGATGACTCATTAATGCATGCAGCGAAACGTTTGGATAACGGTTGCGGCGAAAACCTAAGGCTGCTGATAACGCAATATCTGGGTGGTGACAACGATAATTACCAGCATCAGCACTTGTGCGGCATGAATAATGACAGCGCGCTTGTGCAGGGATTTGTAGTGCGCTTTGTCCTGTGCGGTATCGCTGGCCAGCCACTGGTCTTTGGCGTTCGCAGCTTTTGGCTGGAGGATCTGGTGCCCATACACGAAGCCCAGCAAAATAATCACTTGCAGGATCGCGGTATAGGAACCTGCAACCATGGTGGAAATGACGGCCAGGGTAGAAACACCCATGCCCCACAAGTAGTACTTCGGAAAAAGATTGCGCGCAAACTTCAGTGACTCTTCCTCAAGGGTTCGGGATATTGTCGGCGCGACAATGACCGCAAAAAAAAGCATGGATCCAAGCAGTATCGATGAAAATAACGCTGCTAAACCTGACATGATGCCCACCTTTTATTAATTATAATGACGGCCATTATACGATAATGGCCGCCGCAATTTGCCAGGCGTTTTTAAGGCGTGAGTCCTGCTGCAAATGCTGCGGTATCGGCATACACCTCATATCCGGTGATTTTTCCATCTTCCACGGTAAACACATTGACCATGTCGGCTTCGACCACGTGGCCCGTAGCTTTGTACTGCCAACGGCCTTCACATTGATTGACCATTTTATTTTCATCCGCTGTACTGGCCACCACCGTCACTTCCAGGACGTTGAGGTGCGCCTGTATCCGGGAAAAAAAGTCGTCGAATCCGTCAATACCATGAAACTGCCCGGACCAAGGGAACTGGTTTTTCTGGGAATGGTAGGTTACGACGATTCCCGGAGACAATAATCCAAGTAAATTTTCCCGCTCCCGCCGTTTCAAGAAAACATAGTAATCGTCAATTATCCGGCGGATGGCAAGCGTCATAGTGTTTTATCCGCACTGCGGTCGAATACTTTTTCCAGAAAATTATGGAACCACGGTCCCTGGATGTCATCGGCCGCATCCATCAGCCTGTCCTGCTGTGCTTTGGTCTGCGCTCCTGGCCTGTGAAAAAGAGCCCAGTCCGAGTTCTGCCATCGTTGAAAAATGGCGGGAGTCACTTCAGGATGAAATTGCAGCCCGAACACATGGTCGCCGTATCGAAATGCCTGATTGGGAAACTCGTCCCCTGTGGCCAGTAACACCGCGCCAGGCGGCAATGCAAACTGTTGGCAATGCGCCTGGGTGACCAGCATGTCCTGACCAATCCAGTGTTCCGCAGAATCCCCGGGGCGGATTTTGTAGTATCCGAATTCGCACCGGCCAGCGCTGTGATAACCGATTTTGGCGCCCAGCGCATGGGCAATCAACTGTGCCCCGAGACAAATCCCGACCAGGGGCAGCCCGGTACTAATGGCCTTTTTGATCCATTGGATTTCGGCCTCAAGAAACGGGAATTTCTCAATCTCGGTAACATTGTGCGCGCCGCCATAAATCACCGCGCCGGCAATGCTGCGGTCTGGCACAGGAAGCTCGTCGCCGTTAACCGGCAGACGCAGGTCAATATCGAAACCCATTGCCTGTAAATAAACGGTAGCGCGGTCATCGCCCGGATTATCATGGTGATCAATTAAAACTATTCTGCCAGGCATGATTAAAAAACGGGCATTTTAAAAAATCAGGCTGCCCACAATTGCGGGAAACTCGGGTGATTCATGCAGTCGCCATGGGACAATTCCACTTCGGGAAATGGCGGGGAAGTTTTCCAGGGGCGCACCGCAAATCGGACATCATCTCCGATCCATCGCGTGGAAAATCCCCGTCGACGGGATTTCAAATTCGTCGTTGGCGGAGCGCCATGAATGGTGCGCATATGAAAAACGATGCAGTCCCCGGGCTGCAGATCCCATGACAGTATTTTCAATTGATCCCGGTTTGCGTCAATCTCCGGGATGGTTTCAAATCCTGGGATATTGTCGCCGTAGTTTTCGCTGGTGCGGAACAGCCTTGGATAATAAAGTTTCCCGGAATCATGGGTGCCCGCGACAAATTCCGGGCAGACTGCCCGGGGAACCGGATCCAAAGGCAGCCAGATTGAAACCGCATGATCGCCATCAACACCATAATACGGCATATCATGGTGCCAGGGGGTTGCCTCGCGTGTGCCGGGTTCTTTGATTAACACATGCTCATGATAAATGCGGGCAGTTGTGGAGCCCATCAGTTTGCCGGCTATCTCTGCGGCCGGGGATTTTTCTATAAATTCTTGGTACTCATGTATGCGCTGCCAGTTGCAATAGTCGTCATAAAACCCGCCCGGCTGCCCCGGTTGTGTATACACAGTGGAATACGGGCCCGGGTCGGCAAAATTTTTCGCCACGCCAATAGCCAGCGATTCCAACCAATGGGACTGGAATAACCCATGCAGGTGGATCGCACCTTCCCTCTTAAAGTCGGCAATATTCTGGTCAGAAAGTTTAATCATGGTGGTGATGCGGTATTGCAGGATAGGCGGATTATTCTCCTGATTATAATTATCGATTCCAGACAAGTCTAAAACAAAATAAAGCGGGCAATCCATCATTCATAAATGCGGGCGGATCTGTTTGTCTCTGACACGGTTTTAACAGCCAGACTATGCACAGATAATGCCAGTTTTAAGCCGTATGGATTTTATGCGGCGGGTTTTGTCATACAGTATAATCACCACCCTGTTTTCAGATGCAGGCACTAACCCCGATTTTCACAGTTTTAAGGAGATTTTAATGACCCGACCCGGCAAAAATTCATTCGACAGCTACGCCACTTTGCATGTCAATGGCAATACCTGCGGTTATTACAACCTACAATCCGACGAGGTGGCGGCCCTGGGAGATATCCGCCGTTTACCGAATTCGATCAAGGTATTGCTGGAGAATTTACTGCGTCATGAAGATGGCGTGACGTGCACCGCAGCGGACATCCGGGCGATTGCCGGGAGCACCAGGCAAAAAACCACCCGGGAAATCGCCTATCACCCTGCCCGGGTGCTTATGCAGGATTTTACCGGGGTGCCGGCCGTGGTTGATCTCGCCGCCATGCGCGAGGCGTTGGTCAAGGCCGAACTGGATCCGAAAAAAATAAACCCGATATCCCCGGTGGATCTGGTCATTGATCACTCGGTGGTGATCGATCAATTTGCCACCAACAGCGCCTTCAGCGTCAATGTAGAACTTGAAATGCAGCGCAATGCGGAACGCTATCAATTCCTGAAATGGGGTCAGGGTGCATTCAATAACTTTAAGCTGGTTCCGCCGGGAACCGGTATCTGCCATCAGGTAAATCTGGAATACCTGGCCCGATGCGTCTGGCGCGATGACGCCGGCGGAGAAACCCTGGCCTATCCCGATACCTTGGTGGGCACGGACAGCCATACCACCATGATTAACGGCCTGGGGGTACTGGGCTGGGGAGTGGGCGGGATTGAAGCCGAAGCCGCGATGCTGGGGCAGCCTGTTCCAATGCTGATTCCCGAAGTGGTCGGATTCGAGCTGACCGGCAGATTGAGCGAAGGCATAACTGCCACGGACTTGGTATTGCGCATCGTGCAAATGCTTCGCCAACATGGCGTAGTCGGTAAATTTGTTGAATTTTACGGCAATGCCCTGGACCATCTGCCCCTGGCCGACCGGGCAACCATCGCCAACATGGCGCCGGAATACGGCGCCACCTGCGGATTCTTTCCCATCGACGAAAAAACCATTGATTATCTGAAACTAAGCGGTCGGGACGAAGATAATGTGGCGCTGGTCAAGGCCTATGCCAGAGCTCAGGGCATGTGGCGGAACAGCGCCGATGCGGACCCGGTGTTCGCATCCACGCTGCATCTGGATATTGGTGAAGTAAAACCGAACCTGTCCGGGCCCAAACGACCGCAGGACCGGGTGGCATTGCCAGACTTGCCTGAAGCCACCGAAGATTTCATAAAACAAAGTGGAAAACAAAGCGAAATGGACAAAGGCTTTGCCACGGCAGCGGATTTCGATATGCACCACGGCGATGTTGTGGTTGCGGCCATCACTTCCTGCACCAATACTTCCAATCCGGCAGTCATGATCGGCGCTGGCCTGGTTGCCAAGAAAGCCGTGGAGAAAGGCCTGACCCGCAAGCCCTGGGTAAAGTCGTCGCTGGCCCCAGGTTCCAAAGTGGTCACCGAATATCTGGAAAAAACCGGGCTGCAGGAATATCTGGATGAATTGGGTTTTAACACGGTGGGGTATGGCTGCACCACTTGTATAGGAAATTCTGGCCCTCTGCCCGCAGCGGTTCACGACACGGTACGCAATAATGACATGGTAGTGAGCGCGGTATTGTCCGGCAATCGTAACTTTGAAGGGCGTATTCATCCTCTGGTAAAAGCCAACTGGCTGTCGTCACCGCCTCTGGTTGTGGCCTATGCACTGGCCGGCAGCACTCGGATTAATATGGCCACCGACCCAATAGGGCAGGGCAGAGACGGCAACCCTGTTTATCTCAAAGATATCTGGCCAGGCAATGATGAAATTGCCAGCGAGGTGGCGAAAATTGATCAATCAATGTTCACCCGCAAGTACGCTGACGTATTCTCTGGCGACCAGAAATGGCAGGCGATTCCGACAATACAGGGCAGCACTTACGCTTTCTCTGGCGACTCAACCTATATCCAGTTGCCACCGTTTTTCCAGGCGCAATACACCTGCGGCAAGAACGAAAATATCCTGGGCGCCCGGGTGCTGGCATTACTCGGGGACTCGGTGACGACGGATCATATATCCCCCGCCGGGTCCATTGCTGCAGACAGCCCGGCCGCGAAGTACCTGACCGAGCGCGGCGTGCAACGCCGGGACTTTAACTCCTATGGCGCCCGCCGTGGTAATCATGAAGTGATGATGCGCGGCACCTTCGGCAATATTCGCATCAAAAATGAACTGGTGCCCGGGGTTGAAGGCGGGTATACCTGCACAGCGGATGATCCCGCTGTGGTTGCTATTTATGACGCCGCCATGCGCTACATGGCGGCAGGTACGCCGACGGTGGTGGTTGGCGGCAAGGAATATGGCACCGGTTCAAGCCGTGACTGGGCGGCGAAGGGGACGTTACTGCTGGGTGTAAAAGCGGTTATGGTTGAAAGTTTCGAACGCATCCATCGCTCCAATCTGGTTGGAATGGGTGTGTTGCCAGTACAGTTCCTGCCCGGACATAACCGAAAAACCCTGAATATTACCGGCAGCGACAGCATCGATATTCTCGGTCTGGACGGCGAGTTAACCCCCAAACAAATATTCGATGCACGGATCAATCGGGCAGACGGGTCGGTGCAGAATTTTCAGTTGCAATCGAGAATTGATACGGCGGTTGAAGTTGAATACTACCTGAGCGGAGGTGTTCTGCCGTTCGTTTTGAGAAAACTGAAAGGCTAGACAAGCGATCACAACAGTTATGTACCCCCGGGTATCCGGCGGCGACTCGGGTGCCCGCCCCGGACGCTTTTCACCACAGCCTTAATCATCGCAGTGGCTTCTTCCGCGCTGATTTGTTTCACCTTGAGGCGGCCGGGTTGTTGCGCACGCAGTCCGCAATCAATGCAATCATTTCAAACATGATTGACAATGCCACAAAAGAAGTTTGTTTATTGGGAGAATCTTTGGTTGGCATCAGGCACACCACATCCCCGCCGATAATATTTTTCCCCTTCACCGACCGCAGCATCTTCATGGTTTCATCGATATACAAGCCTTCGATTCCCGCTTCAAGATTAGCGACCCCGGGCGCTACCGTGGTATCCAGCGCATCCAGATCAAAGGTGATATAGACCGGCTCATCACCGATTCGTGCGTTTATGAGTTTGATGGCCTGGTCCGTGCCCATCTGGCGCAGGCGGCTTATGCCTATGACCTCGTAACCCAAATCATAACTCGGCTCCAGCCAGTCCAGTGTGCGCGGATTTCCCCGTATTCCAACCTGCACACTATTGTGTGGATTGACGTGGCCGTCGCGCACCAGATAGCTTGCCCAGTGCGCGGCGGATTTCACCGCGCCGAGGAAATGATCAATATGATGAAATGCGTCCGTGTGCGCATCGAAATGTAACAGCGACACTTTCCGGCCGCCAGTGAGTCTGGCCTTCCCCCCGGCAATGGCCTGGAGGATACCGCCAGTCACGGAATGGTCGCCGCCCAGAGAAACCGGGCGGGCGCCAGATTGATCAATGCGTCTGTAAAAATCCGTAATCCGCTGAATACACTTTTCGTTGTCATTGGCTTCGGGCAACGCCACGTCACCGATGTCATGGATACGGCATTGTTTCCAGGGGTCGACGCCAAATTCCATGTGCACCCGGCGGCCCAGCGCAGAAATATCCCGGACCGCGCGTGGTGCGAGATGCTGGTCACGCTCTGTTGTGCCATTGCCGGTGCTGTGGGGAACCCCGACCAGCGCAATGTCGCAGTTCCCGGGGTCAGGGTCATGGTCGCATCGGAATAAAGTCGGGATGCCCCACCAGTAAAGCCCCTTGTTCATGCTGTCGAGTTTTTCCTGGGTATGGTCGTCGGTCATGGCGGTTTATCAGCTTGTGAGAGTTAAGAGTAAATTGAACAACTATGCCGGTATGGATATTGATTCCCACTTTCGACTATAAACATTTCGCCAGCGCCGGCGCAAGGAAACCAGGCGTTGGCGCTCCACCGCAGAAGCATCTAGGGTTTGTTGCTACTTGACTCTGCACTGGCTACCGAGTTTACTAGGCGAAAATCCGGATTAAAATAACACGCATGGCGGAAATTTCTCAAGCAACCCATATCCTGCAATTCTGGAGCAATGGCGATAACTGGCGTAAAAGCGCCCGCAATACGCTCTGGTGTCTGGCAGGATGTTCGATTGGTGATTTTGGCACCATCGCATTTTTTCAGTTTTTCGCCATTCCATGGCCCACATTGGCCATAATGATACTGGCCATCATCAATGGTCTGCTTACCAGCATTGCCCTGGAAACCGTAATCCTGGCCAGAGGGGGGATGAGCTTATCCAGTTCTTTCAGCACCGCTGTCGGCATGAGTATGGTATCCATGGTCGCCATGGAAACTGCGATGAATATCACGGACTGGTATTTGACTGGCGGGGCATTGCTGACCTGGTGGGTTATTCCGATTATGCTGCTTGCCGGTTTTATCACGCCCTGGCCGTATAACTATTGGCGATTAAGAAAATGGGGTATGGCATGTCATTGAATAATAACCCTGAATTAATACCAGGGATTATCCCGGGGATTATTATGGTTTTGTTTACATTGATTTTTATCCACCCTGCAGCCGCACATGCCCAATCACATCGCTTTGCTGACCCTGTAGTATTAAACAAGGGGAAAAAGTTGTTCCAGACAAATTGCGCAGTATGTCATGGGCAAAATGCGCAGGGCACGGTCAAGGAATGGCAAATTCCAGATGAGAATGGAAAATATCCCCCGCCACCGCTCAATGGAACGGCGCATACCTGGCATCATTCAATCGATGCGCTGGGGCATACCATCCGCAATGGTACGGTGCGTATGGGCGGGACCATGCCGGGCTGGAAAGATACTCTGGCAGAAGAAGATATATTCGCTGTTATCATGTGGTTGAGTTCATTGTGGCCGGATGAAATTTATGCGGCCTGGATGCAATGGAATAATCAGTAAGCGTCTAATCAGGAGTAAACCGGCAGGTCGGACTGATGGTTGGATGTCAAAGGATGGGTTGTTGCTGCAAAATTCGTTTGATTTACCAGTTTCACCCGGATTTACAAAGTGCCTTCCCATGCGCGATCCGGCAATAACAGACAGGAGGTCCTAATGACACAAAACCTGACTGCGGTTCATATCGATTCTGTGGGGAAATGGCGGAATGTTTGACGCATCGGTGAGTTGAATCGGAAGGTAATAAAAATAGTGGGCAGGTACAACTGCTGAGGACTGTGATGACCGACGACCAGAAACAGAAAGGTAAAAAATTTAAGCAACTACATGATGCCGAAGGAGTTTTCGTCATGCCCAACGCCTGGAATGCGGGTAGCGCCTGTTTACTGGAGGAGGCCGGTTTTTCTGCCATAGGCACCACCAGCGCAGGGATAGCATTCTGTCTGGGGCTGCCGGACGGTGCAGGCGCGGTTACCCGGGCCGCGGCATTTGCAGAAACCAGGCGGATTGCTCATGCTGTGGATGTGGCGGTGAGCGCGGATGCCGAAAATGGATATGGGCATGATCCTGAAACCGTCGCCGAGACGATTTGCCTGGCCGCGCAAACGGGCGCAGTGGGTGCGAGTATCGAAGACTTTGCTGCAAATTATGGAGACGGTCTTTATGCCCGTGATCACGCCGCCGAGCGAATCAGGGCCGCGAAAGCGGCCGCCGATTCGCTGGATTTTGATTTTACGCTGACAGCCAGGGCGGAGTGTTATCTCGTCCATCATCCCAGGCCGTTTGCAGAATCTGTGCTGCGGGCAAATTTATATCGGCAGGCCGGGGCGGATTGTCTGTATGTGCCGGGGGTCAAAGGTGCTGAAACCATCGCGGCACTGGTAAAGGAAATAGCGGGCCCGATCAATGTTGTGATGGGATTGGCGGGCGCACCTCTGACAGTGGCCCAGCTTGAAGACCTCGGCGTCAAGCGTGTGAGCATTGGCGGTGCGCTTGCCAGGTCAACCTTTGGCCTGATTCGCCGTGCGGCAGAAGAGATCAAAAATGCCGGGACATTCAACTTTGCAAAACAGCAGATCCCGGATGATGTGCTTTGTCGATTGTTTTCCAGCAGGTTGATGCAGCCGTGATTGAAGGCATATCGGGTGATAGCGATGAATTATTTGTCGTATCAGGAGGCAGGCCCGGGATTAATTTGCGTGGTGCGTACTGCTTTGACTGCAGGAGAATCTGGCCGTACTTAAAGAGGATGAAGCGTAAAACCTTTGCCGAAAATGATGCGCCGACAGGCGCTGCAAATACCGGGGATGAAAAAGAGCGGCATTCGGCACAAAGCGATTATAGAAGAATGCGAAAGATGGGGAGTAATGTTGTGCGAAACATCGTGCGCATTTATATGGAGTGATCGGAGAAACTCAAACCGCGTTTGACTATGTCAATATACGGGATTAAGCGGGACTATGCGGGATCTACTGCGGATTATCAGACAAAAGGTTGCATGGCAGGTGTGTTCAATTGCATCGATACGCACGCTGCTGCGTTTGGCCAAACACGGCTTGCCGCCGAACCGTCATGACGTGATTCCCCTTGAGACCTTAGCCTGTCAGGCCGCGCCACGGAGCGCAAATTCATGTCCGCATTCCCGTCACATGCCTTGCGCGATGCTGTCGTCTTTGCGGCGGCCCCGGCCCTTAACCTTATGCCGGCATGCGGTTACAAAGACATTCCCGCAACCTCCCGGCCATTATCTTGTTTTCACAGGTTTGTGTTTCTGATTCAAGCGGTTAGCGCGGAATGCGCAAACTCGGGAAGATTTGGGGTTTCTGTGGTCTTGTTTTGACGTGCATTGCGATACGCTTTTGGATTATGGCGTTCCAGTTCCCGGAATTTGTCTGTGTAATTGTGGCAATTTTTACTGTTCCCGCAATCTGGCAGTGCCCATAAATTTTATTTAACCGCGATTTTGCAGCAAATTTAAATTTGTGAAAGAGAATATATCTCTTAACGCATTGTTTTTACATCATAAAATGGTGGGCCCGGTAGGACTTGAACCTACGACCAATGGATTATGAGTCCACTGCTCTAACCAACTGAGCTACAGGCCCGGTGAGGTTTTGGTGCTGTGTTTGCCGGTCGGCTTGAGTCGCGGCGATTTTATACCGGAATGTTCGAGATGACAGCTTTAACTCAATTCCCGTCAAGGAAGCTCCGCAAATGATCCGACCTGCTTGGATGTCGCAATTTTCTCAATGCTTTAGCCTCTATTTGTCGAATACGTTCCCGGGTTACATCAAACTGTTTGCCAACTTCCTCCAGGGTGTGATCGGTATTCATGCCGATGCCAAACCGCATTTGCAATACTTTCGCTTCGCGTTCGGTAAGTGATTCGAGAATTTCATCGGTTGCACTTTTTAAACCGGATGCGGTTGCGATATCAACCGGCGCCTTGATGTTTTTATCTTCAATAAAATCACCCAGGTGAGAGTCTTCGTCATCGCCAACCGGCATTTCCATGGAAATGGGCTCTTTGGCGATTTTCAGCACTTTTCTGACCTTCTCTTCCGACAGCTCCATTTTTTCTGCCAGCTCTTCGGGTAGGGCCTCTCTGCCTTTTTCCTGCAAAATCTGCCGGGAAACCCGATTGAGCTTGTTGATGGTTTCTATCATATGCACCGGAATGCGAATCGTTCTGGCCTGGTCTGCGATGGAACGGGTGATGGCTTGTCGAATCCACCAGGTTGCATAGGTTGAAAACTTATAGCCGCGGCGATACTCAAACTTGTCAACCGCTTTCATCAAGCCGATATTGCCTTCCTGAATCAAATCCAGGAATTGCAATCCGCGGTTGGTGTATTTTTTCGCGATAGAAATAACCAATCGGAGATTGGCCTCTACCATTTCTTTCTTGGCGCGGCGGGCCTTAGCTTCACCAATCGACAACTGTCGGCTCAGGTCTTTGAGTTCGGCAAGTTCCAGCCCCGCCTTTTTTTGCGTCTTGACAAGCTGCGCGGTGTATTCTCTTATCTTGTCTGCGTATTTTTTCAGGCGCGGCGCATCGTTGCCGCAGACCTCCAGCAGATTTGCGAACCAGTTGATATTCGTTTCATTGCCACCGAAATGCTCGCGGAACAGCTTGCGCGGCACTTTGCCATAGTTGACGCAATACCGCTCGATACCGCGCTCGCATTCTTTCACTTCATTCATGCAATTGCGCAAAGTCGAAGACAATACCGCCACCTTTGCCGGCACATATTTAATTTGCAGCAGCTCATCGCCCAGCTTTCTGCGGTTACGCATAGCCTGCCTGCTGCCCAGACCATGGGTTTGGATGGCTTTTTGCAGCGCATTCCAGGTGCGGCGCATACGCTTGAATCGAGTCATTGCATCGTCGAAGTCCGGGCCACTCGGAGACTCTTCTTCCTTCGCGGCGTTTTGTCCGGGCTCTCCGGGAATCGCCACAGTTTCGTCATCCAGTGCATTCAGTTCCATAAATGCGACCACCACTTCGGTTAATTTCATTTCGCCGGCTTCAATCAAATCAGCATAGTCCAGCAGTTGGCGAATGGCGATGGGGGTAAGGGCGAATGCGGCAGCGCTTTGCCGGTTTCCGGCTTCAATCCGCTTTGCCAGCGCAATCTCGTCTTCCCGGGTCAATAATTCGACGGTTCCCATCTCACGCATGTACATCCGAACCGGGTCGGTGGTTCGGCCGAATTCACTTTCCACTGCGGTTTTAAGCGCCGCGCTCACCTCTTCGGCAACTTCCTGATCCTCGGGATTATCTCGTTTCAAATTCATGTTGTCGGTATCCGGGGCCTTGTCCACCACCTCGATACCCATGTCATTGATCATGTTGACAACGACTTCAATCTGGTCGGTATCGTGCATGTTTTCTGGGAGATGGTCATTAATCTCGGCATAGGTCAAAAACCCCTGGTCCTTGCCTTTGAGGACGAGTTTTTTCAGGTCAGACTGGGGATTGGCCGCCACTTTGGTCTGTTCAGCGCGAGGCAGCTTGATATCTGTTTCTACGTTTACATCTTCGGCCTCATCGCCATCCATATCTTCCAGCCCCATACCCAACTCCGTTTCCATTACCGGCGGATGTTTGGCGGCGGTTTTTTTGCTTATTTTTTTGCTCAGAGGTTTTTTTATGCGCATACTCATGAATAGCCAATACCCGGGGAAATCAGCCCTCCAGAATATACTGGAAACCGCTGAAAAAAATCGACCGCAAATTGTACACCTGATGTAATGGTTTAATTAGCTGTTTCAACGGGTTATTTGTACGATAATTTGCCGAACCCTGCGCACCGGCATGGAATATGGCTAAACCACCTCAAACCGTTGCCCGGGAATTGTCGATGCGGTCACTTAACAATTCCAGCAATTCCGCCTTTTCATCCGCATCCAACCCGCTTTGGCGGGATTTTTCCAGTAACACCAACCCTCGCTCCTGGTGTTCGCTCTGCAGCAATCGATTTATTGTGTCCTTGAACTGCGCTTCGAGGGCGTCTTCATCGATAAAGTTTTCTCGCATGGCCAACCTTTGCAGATAGCCGTGAAACGCTGAATCGCGAAACAGCTCCAGCAACCGTGCGGTGGTGTGTTCCGGCTGACCTCGTATACATTCGAGCATTTTAATCAACACTTCTGCACCCTGAATGCGCAGTGTCCGCACTGCTGAAAAGTTATCAATGGACAGCGCCAGCGCTGGATTTTGCAGCAACAAACTGGTGGCGAATGCCAAAGGGGAAATCTGACCAGACCTGGCAGGGTGGTTTCGGCGATTCCGTATGCGGGAATTGAAATTCAGTGTTTTTCCCTGTCCGCCCAATTGCGCACCAGCCAAGCCGCTTAATGCAGACAGTCTGGAAAACATCATGTCTTTTAGTGCCCCGGCCGGGAGGCGGGCGATTAAGGGGCCGGCCAAACTTACCAGCCGCGCTTTTCCATCCAGGCGCGTCATATCCACCTGGGTGGTCAGGTTTTTAAATAAAAATTCCGGCATGGGCACCGCTTTTTCTACCCGGTGCAGAAACGCCTTTTGTCCCTGGGTACGCACGATGGAATCCGGGTCTTCGCCATCGGGCAGAAACAGGAAACCGGCCTGGCGGCCGTCGTGCATCTCCGACAGAACCACCTGCAATGCCTTCCAGGCCGCCGCCCGCCCTCCACGGTCGCCATCAAAACAAAATACCACTTCCGGGGCAAGACGAAATAATCGCTGCAAATGCGTTCTGGTGGTTGCCGTGCCCAAGGTTGCGACCACATTTTCCACGCCGTACCGGGCAAGGCTTACCACATCCATATACCCCTCCACAACGATACTCTGGTTGGCCGCGCCAATGCTGCGGCGGGCACGATGCAATCCATAAAGTTCCGCGCCTTTATGAAACCAAGACGTTTCCGGCGAGTTCAAATATTTCGGTTCGCCCGCGCCGATGGTGCGTCCGCCGAAGCCCACCACCCGGCCGCGATGATCTTCAATGGGGAAAATGATTCGACTCCGAAATCGATCATAGAATCCGGCATCTGAACTTTGGTTCGGGTTGTCTTTTTGCGTAATTAAACCGGTTTTGACTAATTGCTGCTGCGCTTGCGGAGTGGTCCCCAACGCCAGCAGCAAATCGTTCCGGCTATGCGGCGCAAAACCGATGCCGAAAGCTGCGGCAGTTTTTCCATCCAAACCGCGGTTTTTCAAATATTCAACCGCCTGCCTGGCGTCGGGATGCGTTCGCAGTTGCTGCTGAAACCAAGAGTTCGCCTGCTCCACAATCCGCAGGAAATCTCCCACACTTTCGCCCGGCACAACCGGTGCGGCATCCCGGGTTTCCCGGGGGACCTGCAGCCCGATCCTGTTCGCCAATTCTTCAACCGCTGCAACGAAATCCAGATTGGCATAATCCATTAGAAATCCAATAGCGGTGCCGTGGGCGCCACAGCCAAAACAATGGTAGAACTGTTTGCCCGGACTGACCGTGAATGACGGCGTTGTTTCCTCATGAAATGGGCAACATGCCTGAAATTCCCTGCCCTTTCGGGTCAACGGCACTCTGCGGTCGATGACATCTACAATATCAACTCTTGCAACCAGTTCATCGATAAAAGTAGCGGGTATTTTTCCTGCCATGGCCGGATTCTACTTTAAAAAGCGTATGACGCATGGCGCCATAGCAGGGTGGGATACGCCGGGTGTGCCCGGACTTTTACCTCAGTCAGGCAAGCTTGGCGGGCGCATACCTTGCCGCCCATATCGGTTAAAATTCCGCGCTTTATGGCTTTTCCCAAATCAGTCCGCTTATGACCAGCCAATACAATCCCGCCGAAATCGAGGCGGCCGCCCAAAAATACTGGGAAGACAACCAGAGCTTTACGGTAACGGAAGATCCTGACCGTGAAAAGTATTATTGTTTGTCCATGCTGCCCTATCCTTCCGGGCAACTGCACATGGGGCATGTCAGGAATTACACCATCGGCGATGTAATCAGCCGGTACCAGCGAATGCTCGGAAAAAACGTTATGCAGCCCATGGGCTGGGACGCATTCGGGCTGCCCGCAGAAAACGCTGCGATTAACCATAAAATGCCGCCGGCGAAATGGACTTACGAAAATATCGAGTATATGAAAGGGCAGTTGAAGCAATTGGGATTCGCCTATGACTGGAACCGGGAACTGACCACTTGCAGGCCGGAATATTACAAATGGGAACAGTGGTTTTTCAACAGGCTGCTGGAAAAGGGCATGGCCTACAAGAAAATGGCGGTGGTTAACTGGGATCCGGTGGAGCAAACGGTGCTGGCCAATGAACAGGTAGAAAATGGCCGGGGCTGGCGTTCCGGCGCACTGGTTGAGCGACGTGAGATCTCCCAGTGGTTTATTCGCATTACCGCCTATGCAGAGGAACTGCTCAATGAAATCGACAACCTTGAAGGCTGGCCGGATGCGGTACGCACCATGCAGCGAAACTGGATCGGTCGATCCGAAGGTGTGGAGTTTTTGTTTGCGGTCGATGATGAAGAACCGCTAGAGGTGTATACCACCCGGCCAGACACCATCATGGGTATCACGTTTATTTCTGTTGCGGCACAACACCCGCTGGCGCTAAAAGCAGCGCAGATCAATCCGGATATTGCGGCATTTATTGCAGAATGCAAAACCACGCATACGGCTGAGGAAGAGCTGGAGACCATGGAGAAAAGGGGGATTCCACTGGGAATTACCGGATCACATCCGGTGACGGCAGAGCAAATCGATATATGGGCGGCTAATTTTGTATTGCTCGGCTATGGCACCGGCGCGGTAATGGCGGTTCCGGCCCATGATCAACGGGACTGGGAATTTGCCAAAAAGCATGGCCTGGAAATCCGGCCTGTGATTCGATGGCCTGCGGGCGATCAACACGACTACGATGAATCTGCGCTGACAACAAAACAGGGGGTTGTTTGCAATTCGGGTGAATTTGACGACCTGGATTTCCAGCAAGCATTTGATGCGGTTGCCCAATTCCTGGAAAAAAATAAAAAAGGCCGGCGGAAAGTTAATTATCGATTGCGCGACTGGGGCGTGTCCCGGCAGCGTTACTGGGGCTGCCCCATACCGGTTGTTTATGCGCAGCAGGACACCGCACAAGACCAGGTCATTGCGGTTCCAGATGACCGGCTGCCGGTGTTGCTACCCGAAGACGTTGAATTTTCCGGCGTACAGTCGCCACTCAGGCGAGATCCGGATTTTTATCGAACCACCCTGCCCGGCGCCCATACCCCGGCTGTCCGGGAAACCGACACCTTTGACACCTTCTTCGAATCTTCCTGGTATTACGCTCGCTATTGCTGCCCGGGCGCGGATCAGAGCATGCTGGACGCGCGTGCAAATCACTGGCTGCCCGTGGATCAATATGTGGGCGGAATCGAACATGCGGTGCTGCATCTTTTATATGCGCGATTCTTCTACAAGCTGATGCGCGATATGGGGTTGGTTGACAGCGATGAACCGTTTACCAACCTGCTTTGCCAGGGCATGGTTTTGAAAGACGGCTCGAAAATGTCCAAATCCAGGGGCAATACCGTGGACCCGCAATCCATGATCAATCGCTACGGCGCCGATACGGTGCGCCTGTTCATGATGTTCGCATCACCACCCGAGCAATCGCTGGAATGGAATGACAACGCCGTAGCGGGGGCGCATAGATTCCTGCGGCGCTGGTGGTCCCTGGTGCAGCGCAACAAGGATTCAGTCCGGTCGGCTAAAATCACCCTGGCCCGGGTTGATTGGGCCTGCCGTATTACCGACCCGGGCGCAAAGAATATGCGCAGACTCACTCACCGGATTCTTGCTAAGGTCATTCGCGACTATGCGCGGATTCACTACAACACAGTGGTCGCCAGCGCGATGGAGCTGCTTAATGCGCTGGATAAATTTGACCCGGATAAAAACCGCGATTGCGCTGCTGTGTCGCGGGACAGCCTGCTGATATTAAATAAAATTCTTGCTCCAATTACGCCCCATATTGCGCACAGGCTTTGGTTGGAGCTGGGTGAACCTGGCGATATTATCGATGCGGCGTGGCCCTGTGTGGACCGGGATGCGATCGCCAGCGACACGGTCAGGCTGATGATCCAGGTGAATGGGAAATTACGCAGTGAAATTACGGTGCCGGCCGCCAGCACCCGGCGGGAGATTGAAGAATCGGCCATCGCTGATGAAAAAGCACGAAAATTTATCCACCGCAATGCAATCAAAAAAGTGATTGTCGTGCCCGGGAAACTGGTCAACATCGTTGTCTAGCGGTCATTGCATCGGACGCAAATTCGGTCGACAGCATTACCCGACAAGTTTTACAGCGATATTTCATCCTTTATAATGCACACAACAAATTCAGGGAAACTTCACATGCCGAAACGCCTGGTATTGCTTATCCTCAGCCTGACTTTAATCACCAGTTGTGGTTTTAAACTCCGCGGCAGTTACGAAATCTCTTCGACGCCAGCGCGAATCGCGGTCCAGGGCGGGGACCGGACATTGCGCGATCTACTGATGAAACGGCTTGAACAAAGCGGCTCCACTATTGTTTCCGGTGGAAATAATGCGCCGACGCTGGTTATTTCAAACAGCACATTCGAACGAACGGTTGTAACCCGCAACGACGCTGGCAGCGCCACCGGGTATCGCTATAAATACCGGGTTGATTTACACGTTACAGACAGCCAGGGAGCGTTTTTGCAGGCGCCCTCATCCATTTCCCAACAAAGAACCCTGGCCTACGACCCCAAAAACGAATTGAAAGCGGAGGAAGAGGCAGAATTTCTAAGTGCGGAAATGGAAGAGGAGATAGTGTCACAAATATTAAAAAGGCTCAGCCGTATCCAGTGATGAACAAAGCGGGCACCTGCGATGCGCATTAGCCTGCCTTCTCTACCCAGCCAGCTAAAACAGGGATTCCGCTCCTTCTACCTGCTTTTTGGCGCTGAAACACTATTAGTCGAAGAAGCGCTGGGCGCAATTCGCGCGTGCGCCAGACAGGCCGGCCACCTGGAAAGACTTCGTTTTACCGCAGAAGCCGGTTTTGACTGGAATCAGATACTCGAATACAGCCATACCCGGTCGATATTCGCGCAAAAGAGACTGATTGAATTGCGACTGCCAACAGGCAAACCGGATAAAGCCGGCGCGAATGCCTTGATAGATTACGCCGGGAATCAAAATACCGGCGATACCGCATTAATAGTGGTTTGCGGCGGCATTGACAAGCGTAGCCAGAGCACAAAATGGTTCAAGGCGGTTGAATCCGCAGGGATTGTTATAGAGTGCCCAACCCTCGGCAGCGACAAACTGCCTGACTGGATCGGTCGTCGCATGACCGCGCAGGGGATCAAATATGATTTTGCGGCTGTGCAGCGGCTAAGCCAGTTGATTGAAGGGAATTTGTTGGCGGCGGCCCAGGAAATCAATTTGCTGGGATTGCTTTATCCAAACCATAAAATTACCGCCGGGGTCATAGAAAATGTTATCGCCGACCACGCCCGGTTTAATGTCTACAGCTTCGCAGATGCCTGTTTATCGGGGTCGGTCAACCGGGTGAGCCGAATTCTGCAAAGCCTGAAACAGAACCAGACAGAACCAGCCGTTATTCTTTGGGCGCTGGCAAGAGACACCCGGATGCTGTGTCAACTCTGCGCAGCTATGGACAGGGGTGAAAAACCCCGCTCCCTGTTGCAGCGATATGGCGTCTGGAGCAGCCGCAGCAGTATCGTGAATGCGGCATTGCGACGCTTGTCCCGGGCACAGTGGGAAAACCTGTTGCGACGACTGGGCAGAGCAGATCTCATGCTCAAAGGCAGCGCTGCTATGCAGAGCAAGGATATCTGGGAGGAAATTGAAAGTATTTCACTTGGGATTTGTGGATTAAAAATTCCGTAGAGGCGCAATCCCTCGCGCTCTTGTACAGGACGCCTCCTTGTTCGGGGATAAATAAAATCCATCGAATTACTGGCGCCAATCTTTTACAATCCCGCCGATGCAAATCCATACCCCTGAAAATCTGGGTATCGCCAGCTACATGAACCGGCTTGGCCGCAACGCGAGGCAGGCGGCGCAGGCGATTGCCCATGCGAATTCCGTACAGAAGAACGCCGTGCTTGGGGGGATTGCGGCTGCGGTTGAGAAGAATTGCCGGATGATTGTTACAGCCAATGCCAAAGACATGGCGGCGGGCAGGCAGAATAATTTGTCCGGGGCGCTGCTTGACCGGCTGGAATTAAATCAGCAGCGGATAGCAGCGATTGCAGAAGGATGCCGGCAGGTCGCCGGACTCGCTGATCCGGTGGGTGAAATGAGCAAATTCACGGAACGGCCCAGCGGGATTAAAGTCGGAAAAATGCGGGTGCCATTAGGGGTGATCGGAATCATCTATGAATCCCGACCCAACGTCACCGTTGACGCGGCCATTCTGTGTCTGAAATCAGGAAATGCCGTGATACTGCGCGGCGGTTCCGAAGCAATTCATTCAAACCTGGCCCTTGCCCAATGCCTGACTGAAGGTCTTGCACAGACGGGGCTGCCCGCGCATTGCGCGAAGTTAATCGAAACAACGGACCGCGCGGCAGTGGGCGAGCTGATCACCATGCCCCAATATGTCGATGTAATCATTCCGCGCGGTGGACGCGGTTTGATTGAACGCATCAGCCGGGATGCCAGGGTGCCCGTGATCAAACATCTGGAAGGGCTGTGCCATACCTATATCGATGATCATGCGGATATTGGAAAAGCAATTTCGGTGGCTTACAACGCCAAAGCCCGACGCTATGGAATATGTGGCGCGACGGAAACGCTGTTAGTGGCGGACAGCGTCGCCAAACAGGTTTTACCCGAATTAAGTATGCGCTACCGGCAGGCCGGAATCGAATTGCGGGGCTGCAACAGAAGTCGCAGCGTAGTTCCAGAGATGAAGCCGGCGTGCGAACAGGATTGGAGCACAGAGTACCTAGACGCGATCCTGTCGGTGCGCATAGTCGATGATATAGATCAGGCGATTGAGCATATCCAGACCTATGGCTCCCATCATACCGAATCCATCATCACAGAAAACCCGGCGCATCAGGAGCAATTTTTACGGCAAGTGGATTCCAGCTCGGTAATGGTCAATGCGTCTACCCAGTTTGCGGATGGTTTTGAGTATGGCCTGGGCGCTGAAATCGGCATCAGTACGGACAAACTCCATGTGCGCGGGCCGGTTGGACTTGAGGGATTAACCAGCCAGAAATATATTGTAATTGGCGACGGGCATATTCGGCCGTGAGAGAGAGCACCCGCATAGACAAATAATTACCCTGACCTGCCGGGTTACATCTCCGTGACCATGAATTATTTGCACTTGCGTCATCCATGCGGGCCCTGTGTCAAAAACCCCCGCAAAATTTCCTGCGCCTCATCCACGCCCTGCCTTGCTGCCGCAGAAAATAACTGAACGCTGGTCTGTGGCCTGGACGCCAATGCCTGCTTCACGCCCTGAAAAATATTCTGCGCCTTCGCGCACTTGAACTTGTCCGCTTTGGTTAACAGTACATGAACCGGTAATTGAATATCCCGGCATAATTCCAGCATGGTGTAATCCAGCCCGGTGAGCGGTCGGCGAATATCCATCGGAATAACCAGTGCCTGCAAGCACTTGCGCCCAGCCAGGTATTCGCGCACAAACCGCTCCCAGTGGCTGCGTAAATGTTGCGGGGCTTTTGCATACCCATATCCTGGCAGATCAACCAGCCGCAGGGAATCATTCAGATCGAAAAACACAATTTGTTGGGTTCGACCAGGGGTTTTGCTGGTTTTTGCCAGACGATTCTGGTTGGTAATGGCATTAATCGCGCTGGACTTGCCGACATTGGAGCGTCCGGCGAAAGCCACTTCCGCGCCGCGGTCCTGTGGCCACTGGTTCGGGTAATGCGCGGCCAGGGAGTAACGCGCCCTGGCAAAGTCTATGGGAGTTGGGACCGGGTTTTTAGTCATAATTGTTGATATAATTTGCGCTTGATTTTATGCACTCCCCACCCGGGAGAATGATTTGTTTTAAGGCTGGATCAAGTATTTCTGGCCCCCCTTAATAACCAGACTATAACCAGGTTTTCACAATGATTCGCAGGTTTAAAATTTTTATGGTCTCTGTGGCACTGGCTTTTTCGATTAATGCGACCAGTGTTGCGCTAAACGGCGATGCCGCCGTCGGCAAAGAAAAATCCGCAACCTGCGTGGCCTGCCATGGTACCGACGGCAACAGTTCCATTGCCCAGTTTCCTAAAATTGCCGGCCAGGTTCCAGGCTATATCGCCAGCCAGTTAGCCGCCTATAAATCAGGCCAGCGTCCAGACCCGGTTATGGCCGGAATGGTGGGCGCACTCAGCCAGCAGGACATGGCAAATCTGGACGCCTATTTCGCCAGCCAGAAAAGCACTGCAGGCGCAATATCCCCAGACCAGCAGGAACAAGCATACGCCGGTGAAGCGGTTTATCGCGGCGGTATCGCAGCGTTTAACGTCCCCGCGTGTATGGGATGTCACGGGCCCTCAGGCAGTGGTATTCCGCCAGCATTTCCCCGGCTGGCCGGCCAGCATGCGGATTATATCGAGCAACAGTTGCACGCATTTAAAAGCGGAGAACGCCAGAATGCCATAATGAACCCCATTGCTTTTCCACTTAGCGAAGCACAAATTTCACAATTAGCGCTTTATATTTCGGCGTTAAAATAAGGCAGGCGATTATTTGCCCATGCTGCGGCGGTGTTAGCACAGCACCAACCCTGCATCAACCCCTCGAATCAAACGATCACTGACGGCACCTGGACCCCATTTTGCCTGCATGCCGCAATCACGGTATTGCGTAACAGGCAGGCGATGGTCATCGGCCCGACTCCACCTGGAACCGGGGTTGCCGCATCCGCCACGGCCATTGCCCCGGCATAATCCACATCACCGACCAACCTGTTTGCGCCGTCCTCGCCCTGAACCTGGTTAATCCCGACATCAATGACCACGGCGCCGGGTTTTATCCACTCCCCTTTCACTAACTCTGCAACGCCAACTGCGGCTACCAGGATATCGGCCTGTCGGCATATCGCCGGCAAATCCCGGGTTCTTGAATGCGTCATGGTTACCGTGCAGTGTTCACGAAGCAACAGCATGGCAACCGGCTTTCCGACAATATTTGACCGACCGACTACCACCGCATTTTTTCCGCCCAGATCGCCCAGATGATCCTTTAAAAGCATTATGCAGCCCGCCGGAGTACAAGGCACCAGCGAGTCTGCGCCGATGACGAGTTTACCCACATTCTCTATATGAAAACCATCCACGTCCTTTTTAACATCAATCGAATTGATGACTGTGGACTCATCGATTTGTCCTGGTAATGGCAATTGCACCAGAATACCATTTACCATGGGGTCGTTGTTCAACTCCGAGACCAGCCTGAGCAGGTCTTCCTGGCCGGTATCAGCGGATAATTTATGCGCGAATGAATTCATCCCCACAGCCACAGTCTGCCGGCCCTTGTTCCTGACATAAACCTGACTGGCGGGGTTTTCTCCCACCAAAACCACGGCCAGCCCCGGTTTTATGCCGTGCCTGTCGCCAATTTCTTTAACTGATTCGGCTATGCGTTGGCGCAATCGTCCGGCGAATGCCTTGCCATCTATTATTGTTGACATTATGTTCACTCGTTATGGGTTTATTGAATCCGGCGTATTGTACCTATTTGGTTTTGACCATACCTGAACCAATTCCTGTGATTCAGTGAGATATAATTCAGACACCCGGTAAATTCACACCCCACCATTGGCAGGTGGTTGTTTTCGTGTTTTCCCGCTTTGCTGAGGCCAATCCTGATGTGATAATCCCGCCAATGCCGACAACCGGGCGGTAATGAACCGGAAAACCCCAACCATAATAATTGAGTTATGATTCCAGCAAGCATCGCATTTTTATTTCCCGGACAAGGCGCCCAATACCCCGGTATCGGCAAAGATCTATTCGATAACTACCGCATCGTCCGGGATACTTATGAACAGGCCAGCGACACGCTCGGTTATGATATTGCCGAGTTATCATTCAAGGACCCGGATAACCAGATTAATCTGACCCGCTTCACCCAGCCCGTACTGCTTACCCATTCAATTGCCTGCTACCGGGTTTTTGCAGATGCTACCAACGGCTCGGTTCGACCGGTCATAACCGCAGGGCACAGCCTGGGAGAATACTCCGCACTGGTATGCGCCGACGCCTTGAGTTTTCCGCTGGCGCTGGCGCTGGTAAAAACCCGGGGAGAGTTGATGGGGCAATTCGGTGAAGGTGAAATGGCCGCGTTAATGGTTGACCCCGAATGCGCTGAAGAATTGGCCGAACAGCATTATTGTGCCATATCGGCCTGTAATCTGCCGCACCAGACTGTGGTTGGCGGGGGTGCTCAAGACCTGGATAAATTGCTGGCGGCCATGGCTGAAAAATTCCCCGCAAAGCGCAGCGTCAGACTGAAAACCGAGGGCGCGTTCCACACCTATTACATGGTGGAAGCGGCAAGGCGTTTTCGGGCAGTCCTGGAACCAGCGGACTTTTCACAACCCCGGGTAGACGTGCTTTCAAATTTTACCGGCGGGATACATGACGCCGATACCAGCGCCATCAAGTCCCGGCTGTTTTTGCAATTATTTAATCCCGTACTGTGGCGTGCAAATCTGCTGACAGCGGGTGATGCCGGGGTCAATTTGATGATTGAATTCGGTGGCGGCCTGGGTAAAGGCGAAAACCCGGCAGAAAAGCGACCCAACCTGGAAAGCATTGTCAAGAAAACCTTTCGCGGCCGTGCCACGGCTCCAGCCTATTTGTCAGTGATCAATCTGGCCACTTTGTCGCAGACCGTTGAATTCGTTCAGCGATATTATTGACAGGCACGGATTAATTTGCGCCGCAGGCGCGGCCATGGTTCAGGGCTGGCTAAGAATGCGGATGTGTTCTTTAACCGACTCCGCCAAGGCATTGAGGTCGTAGCCGCCCTCAAGCACAGAAATCAGCCGTCCATCGCAATGCTGGTCCGCCAACTCCATCATCATCTGGGTCATCCAGACATAGCTTTGAGTTTGCAGATTAATCGAACCGAGGGGATCGGCCATATGCGCATCAAATCCGGCGGAAATCAGCACCGCATCCGGCGCGAAGTTTTTTGCGGCCGGTAGAATTATCTGTTTGAATGCTGCCATATATTGTGCATCTCCCGAGCCTGGACTCATCGGGCAGTTCAGGGTGGCGCCTCGCCCCTGGCCGAACCCTGTCTCAGACAACGCACCAGTTCCCGGGTAGTGCGGAAACTGGTGCAGACTGATATAGAAAACCGATGGATCCTGCTCAAAAATATGCTGGGTTCCATTGCCATGATGCACGTCCCAATCCAGAATCAGAACGCGCTCCAGATGGTAGTTTTTTTGCAGGTATCTGGCTGCAATGGCAATACTGTTAAACAAACAAAACCCCATCGCCGCGTCGACTTCCGCGTGATGGCCGGGTGGGCGAATCATTGCAAATCCATTATCCGCCTGATGGGCCATCACTGCGTCGGCAACACACAAAACACCGCCTACCGCATTGAGTGCAACGTTATAGGAGGCGTTTGAAATAGCCACATCCGGGGAATCCACATGCCCCAGACCCTGCGCGCAAGCCTGCGCGACCCGATTAATATACGCGGGATTGTGCACTTCTTTTACCCGGCCCAACTGCGCTTTTTCGGAATTTAGATGATGCAGATTCTTGAACCAGGTCTGGGCACCGAGCAAATGGTATGCCGCGCTTAACCGTTCACTACGCTCCGGGTGGTGGACGCCGGTATGGTGATGCAAAAATACCGGATCGTATAGTAATGCGGTGCTCAACATAGTTGTGATTATTATGGTGCCAGGATTATTGTGAGGTCGTGATTAGCTTTTGCGCCGCCTGGTTTTGCGTTCGCCACGGTCGCTGCGTGCGCCAGCGGCGATGCTTAATTCTCCGCCCAGCTGGGCCCGGGCGCCAGCGGAAATTTCCCCCAGTTTGCTTTCGATTTGTTGCAGACCCGGTGCAGGCTGCTTCTGATGATTGTCCAACGCTTCTCGCATCGCTTTTATATGCGCCGGGGTCGTCCCGCAGCAGCCGCCGATGATACGTGCACCGGCATCCACCGCCAAGCGGAGATATTCGCACATAATCTCCTGGTTGCCGCTGTATACAATTTTTCCGTCAACATATTCAGGAATACCGCAATTCGCTTTTGCAATAATCAACAGATCTTTTTGTTGTTGCTCCAATGCGGTTCTAGTGTTTACAACCGCAGCCACCAGGTCGGCGGCACCCACCCCACAATTGGCGCCAATCCCGACTGGCGGGTTTTCCATTTGCAGACTGATTTTAACGAAATCCGCTGGCGCCAGCCCCATCATGGTTCGTCCATTGGTATCCACACTAAACGTCACCACGGTCGGCAGTCCCACCCGTGATGCGCCGATAACCGCCGCCTCCACCTCCTCTTGTGACGACATGGTTTCTATCCAGAATACATCAACACCGCCCTGTTTGAGGGCTGCCGCCTGTTCCTCGAAGGCATCTGCGGCATCGCCCACGCCGAGATTCCCCAGGGGTTGTAAAATCTCCCCGGTGGGGCCCATGGAGCCGCCGATAACAATTTCACGATCCGCCTTTTCGATTTGCCGCTTCGCTATCTGCGCAGCCTTGCAGTTTAGCTCTGCGACACGGTGCGCCGCATCATGCAGTTTTAATCGATAGCGCGTTCCGCCAAAGCTGTTGGTCAGAATAATGTCTGAACCGGCGTTAATGAAGGTGCGATAATTTTTCCCGACCCGCTCGGGATGAATGTCATTCCATAACTCCGGGCAATCGCCGGTTTGCAGGCCCATTTCAAACAAATTTGACCCGGTCGCCCCATCGGCGAGGAGGACACCGCGTTGTTTGAGTAATTTTGCCAGCAGTCCAGACATCTGAAATATACCGATTAAATATCACATAAAGAATTGTTTATATGGATAAAGTCTATATCAGGTCAGGACCATTTGTCATGCAGCCAACGGAACCGCTGAATTAATCCATTGGCCACCCGGCGGCCCGGGCGAACCCGCAGACTGGCAATCCTGCCGTGCCGATTTCTGCGAATACCATTTCCAGAAATGGGTGGTTGAAGAGGTTGATGGATTTGTTACCACCAGACGCACCGCAGACGGCGGGATTGATGGGCGGCTTTATTTCGCACTCCCGAATGAACACAGTTTCCAAAGCATGGTGATTGAAGTAAAAGGCGGCGCGAATGTTGGAATTGGGGTTGTCCGTGATTTACGGGGCGTGCTTGCGCACGATATCGTGGCGATGGCCGGACTGATTGTTATGAATCAACCTGGAACAGTAAAAACAAGGAACTTCCACAAAGAAATGGCCAGTGCTGGTGATCTTGATGTGTTGGGTGTGAAGTACTCCAGAATGCAGATTTTAACCGTTTCAGATATTCTGGCCGGGAGGCGTTTCCACACACTGGGAACCGTTGGGCAGGGGTCGGGACAAACCAATATTCCGCTATAGCCCTTAACTACTAACCTACGTTGGATTATGACTGGATTAATTTTCGGCGGTTTACTCGCGCCGTTGATTTCATGCCGGCGGCAAACGCCGAAGTCATCAATATTGATGCGACATAACCCAAGGAGCTTTTGAGTCAGAGCGCCAGCCTCATCGATATTCGCACCCCGTTTTCGTATGGGTAGCGGTATCGCCGCACACCTACTTGATTTTTCCTTCCTTATAGATGACGTGCTTCCGCATCACCGGATCGAATTTTCTGATTTCCAGCTTTTCCGTCATGGTTCTTTTGTTTTTAGTGGTGGTATAAAAATGGCCTGTACCCGCACTGGACACTAATTTGATTTTATCCCGCATTTTGCATTCTCTCCAGGTAATTGCGAATCACATCAGGGTTATACTTTCTCTCCACGCGCACGCATATCGCCGAGTATGGCATCAATCCCTTTTTTATCGATCAATCGCAATCCTGATGTGGAAATGCGCAGCTTTACCCAGCGATTTTCACTCTCGACCCAAATCCGCCGATTGTGTAAATTTGGCAGAAATCTGCGTTTGGTTTTATTGTGCGCGTGGGAAACGTTATTACCGGTCATGGTGCGTTTCCCGGTTACTTGACATACTCTTGCCATTGGCTTGCCTTAAAATAGTTTGAAATTGGCGAATGGGGCGCGATTTATACCAGAAATCGCGAACGATGGACAGGATAAATTGCCCGTTCCCGGGACAATGGTCAGTGCAGTCTATAGTCTGCATCAGCCCAAAACAACAGTACAGAATACAAAACCATGCTGCGTAACACAAAAACCGGATTCGGCATCATCGCCATCGTTATCCACTGGGTCGCCGCCATTATAGTCATCGGGCAATTTAGCTCCGGGCTGTATATGTTGTCGCTGGACTATTACCACCCGGCCTATAACGTGCTGCCGCACTACCATAAAAGCATCGGCGTGCTGTTTGCCCTGTTGCTGCTGTTCAGAATCATCTGGACATTGCTGAACCCGCGCCCCGCAGCGGCGCCAGGTGTGGCGGGCTGGGAACATCGCGTCGCCGTGCTCACCCAAGTGATGATGTTGTCCCTGCTTGTGGTTGTAGTGTGCCTGGGTTATCTGATTTCCACCGCCAAAGGCGACAGTATTTTAGTATTTAACTGGTTTGAAATCCCGGCGACCATCACTTCAATTGAAGACCAGGAAGACTGGGCCGGTGAATGGCATTATCGGCTTGCGCTGTCCTGCATCATACTGGCCGGCGTGCATGCCCTGGCCGCGCTGAAGCATCATTTTATTGGCAAAAATACCACCCTGATGAGAATACTGGGGCGCACCGGAACCAAAGGCCGACATAGTTAAAAGGCAAAATTCACCACCTCAAGCTGCTGCCCGGACTGGTCGAAATCCTGCCACATTTTTTCAAAAGTCAGACCGCTGATCGGATGAGTCAGTTTTGGGTATAGTTCTGATAACGGTTTCAGGACGTAAGCATACTTCTCGATCTCGTCTCTCGGTATATTGAATCCATCCGGGCGCAAGTTGTGGCGGCCATACAGCACCACATCAATATCCAGCACCCGGTCAGTGAATGGCTGGCTGCCCCGGATGCGTCCCGCCAACGCCTCAATTCCCCGCAGGCATTCCCTGATATGCGGGAGGGATTCCGACGCATACAGACCGAGCACCAGGTTAAAGAACGACGGGCCATCAAACCCTACCGGCATGGCCGCATAAACCGGTGATAATTCAGTTTCCCCAAATCGCTCCGCAATTTTTTCAAGCGCAAACCGGATATTTTTATCCCGGTCAATATTGCTGCCCAGACTCAGCACCACATGAGTCACTCCATTTGACCCCGTTCAATCACAACGCCCACGTCTCTTGCACCGCGTACAGCGCCGAATTTGTTGATCTTTACCCGACACCATTTAATCGCAAACTCGGTGAGTAAAATTCTGGCAATCTCTTCTATTAACTTTTCCACCAACGCAAATTCGGATTCCCGCACAAAGGATTCCACCCGCTTGGATACGGCCTTGTAGCTCAAAGTGTCTTGCAGATCATCGGTTTCGGCGGCCGTGGATATATCGAATCCCATATCAAGATCAATAGTGATGGATTGGGTGATCTGCCTTTCCCACTCCCAGACACCGATGACACAATCGACTTTTAGCCCGTGAAGGTAAATAATGTCCATTGTGCCGGTCATGGTGTCGGCGCGGTCGCCAAACTAAATTTCATCAATCAAATGTAATGCAATGTCAAATCTGACGCTACCCTTGCTGGCGTATTGTTTCGGGTCAATATCCAGCGCCATTGTCATTTGCCGAATCATGGGGCTGCCCGACCCGCGCTGCAGTGGTTCAAACAATCCAGGCGCCACCAATGTACTGCGAACAGGCGGTAAAAAAGCGGCCGCCATCACATTGACTGGTGATGTGCTTAAGGGTCTGATTCCAATGCTCATCGCGAAGATGCTGACGGACAACCCGGTCACGATTGCGCTGGTTGGCGCAGCCGCATTTTTAGGACACCTGTATCCGCTGTTTTTTAATTTCAGGGGCGGCAAGGGTGTCGCCACCGCCGCCGGCGTATTGCTCGGATTGAGCGGCACGCTGACATTAACACTGCTGGCAATCTGGGCAGGCATGGCGGTGGTATTTCGTTATTCTTCGCTCGCCGCACTGACGGCCGCCGCACTATCGCCCGTGTTTGTGTTGTGGCTGCTGCCCGGACTGCCATTTTTTCTCCTGACTGTAGTTATCGCGGTATTCTTGTTCTGGCGCCACCGCAACAACATATCCCGGTTAATTGCCGGAGAGGAAAGCAAAATCGGCGCATAAATCAACGCCGGGCAGCATTGGTCAAAACGACGACAAAATACGCATTTATATTCAATATTCCGCTCCAGTCTCTGTCGGTGCGCCCTAATGACAAGGCATGCCTTTATTACTATAGGGATGCGGCGTATTAGAGTGATGCAGACACAACGGCCGTGTCTTCAATGCGATGTGCCGCCACGTCGAATCGGAGTCGCTTGCAGACTACGGCAGCGATCGTCACTCATTGCAAGCTGCCGTTGCCCCCCGTCGTTTATAATCAGACCTTCACCACAAGGGCATTCCCTTGTCGGGTCACAATACCTTTTGGCGGGAATTACAAGTCCTGTAGTTGGTTGGTGACCACCCCCGGAACCCTTGCAAGGCGCCGGCATACCACGCCATACGATTGGTGAATGAAAATGAAAAACACTTCAATACTTTTCGCGATGTCTTTTCTTTGCGCCTTCCTGGCGGGTTGTGGAGGCGGCGGTGGCGGATCGACACCGGCTTCAACTCCTGCCTATCCCCGCACCGCTCCGACTGCCGCTGTTCTCAACGCGCCTGACGACGTGGATTACGCGGCCAGAAAGGCTGAATTTGCAGCAGGCGGCGAATACAATGTGTCTTGGAAACGCATCAACGACCCGTCGATAGACGGAACTGACCGGCACTTGGACCGGATCAACGCCGCAGCCGCCTACGCGCGCGGCGCCACCGGCACGGGCCAAACCATCGCCATCGTGGACAGCGGCATTCTGCAAACCCACCGGGAGTTTTCCGGTAGCGGCAAAGTCACCAAGAAAACCGACCCAGGATATTACCCGACTGACCGCGACAAATTCCACGGCACCGCTGTGGCCGCGCTGGCGGTGGGCAACCGTGATGGTGGATCGGGGCTGAACATGCACGGAGTCGCTTTTGATGCCAGGGTACATTTCACCGAGATCAGGCTCGGAGAATCGGACGGTATTTATCGCCCCTACAAACTGGAAAATCACTCCGACCTGGATGACCGGAGTGACGCAAAGAAATTTAGCGAAATTATTAAAACGGCACAAGCTGCAAATGCCGCTATTGTCAATGCGAGTTTTGGGGTAAACGGCGCGATTTCGCAATACGACTGGCGGGAAGTTCGCAGCCGCCTCGGGCATACCGCCGCGGCGCTGGCACAAGCGAGTACGCGCGATGCCGACAAGGTAATCATCGTATGGGCAGCCGGCAACGCAGGCGGACACGAATTGCCGGATAGCGGCAAACCCGTTTTCGACTCGCCGGAACTCAGGTCCGGATTGGGTGCATATTTCCCGAAAGAATTACAAAGCCACGTCCTCGCCGTGGTGGCATTGGACCAGGACGGCACTATCGCCAGCTACTCAAACCGCTGCGGCATCGCCAAATCATTTTGTCTGGCGGCGCCGGGTTCCGCTATCGTCTCAGCCGGGCGTTATAGCGATACTTCATATACAGCAGATTTATCATTTTCTCCAACAGGTTTATTCTATGGCACCTCCTTCGCCGCCCCCCTGGTCAGCGGCTCCCTCGCCCTGTTGCGCCAATACTTCCGCGGACAGCTCGGCAACACTGAACTGGTCGACCGCCTGCTCGCCACCGCCAACCGCAAGGGTATCTATGCTGACTCTGCCATTTACGGCCACGGCCTGGTGGACCTGGACGCCGCCACCGCACCGGTCGGCGCGCTAATGACTGGCTTGCCGGGCGACCCCGGCAGTCGACCGCTCGCCGATAGCGGCATCACCGCTTCAGGCGGTGCGTTTGGCGCGTCGCTGCAACGTCAGTTGGCGGACGTGGAGATGGTCGGCTTTGATGCGCTCGGCGCGCCGTTCTTTCAATCGGCCGGCGCGTACGTGGCGCCACCGGTGCGGGTGCGCAACCACACCGATGGCATTGAGCGCGAAGTGCAAAATTTGCCGCTGACCGCCTCTCCCTGGGTAAACAGCGGCGCGAAACTGTCGCTGGCGATGGGGCGTGACGGCCGCATAACCGAGGCGCGTTTTGCCGGGCTCGCCGATGGTTGGTGGCTGTCCTATGGACATCACGCCGGGCAAGCCCTGGGGTTATATACCGATTCATCCGTGCACGACATCAATCGCGTGGATTATCGGATGGACGACACAGGTAGCGCAGTAAAGCGGGAATTCGGCGACCCGCTGGCCTTCACCGCACCGTATTTATCCCTGGTGCGCCACGGGCCGGGCATCGGTTGGTCCAATTCCTGGCGCGGCGGCGGCCTGGGTTTCGCGCTGATGCACGGTACACCGCAATTTGACGGCTACCAAAACCCGGGCGGCGAGCGTGGTATCGGCGCACTGCTGGATTATCGTTTGCGCGGCCGGTTTAACAGCCCGGGGCTGTGGTTGCAGGCCGGCGTGGTGCGCGAGGCCGACGGCTTTCTCGGCACACGACCGCGCGGCGCGTTCGGCGCGGCACGGGCGACCACTACGTTCGCTGGCGTCAATGGTACATGGGCATTGGGCAGCGCGCATAACCGCGACGTCCGCGGTGCAAGCTGGCGCCTGCTGGCATCGGCATACCTCGGCCATACCCGGTCACGGGTCGGCCATAGCCTGCTGCGCGATGCGGGCACCATCAGCAGCAGCACGTTCAGCGTCGGCGTGGCGCGCGCTTCGCTGTGGCGGCACGGCGACTGGTTCGGCCTGCAACTGTCCCAGCCGTTGCGTGTAGAGCGCGGGAACCTCGCCCTGCGCCTCCCGACCGGGCGCACCAGATACGGCCAGGTCCTGCATAAAGACTACGACGTAAACCTGGCTCCCACGGGTCGCTCCATACTGGCCAGAACCACTTACCGCCTCCTCGTCGCTGGCGACGCACTGACCACCAACGTGGGCGTTGAGCATCAACCGCAGCACCAAAGCGGCCGGGGCATTCAGAGGTTCATACGCCTTTCTTTTGAAAAACGGTTTTGAGGTTCCGGTTAGATGGTGCGGCTGGCGGATTCCCGCCAAAAGCGTGCGGAGTGGTGGTGAGGAGCGGACGGATTGGTTTGTAATGCACAGACAAGGCATGTCTTGTCGCTGCCACACCCCGGCGTCATTCGCGGCGCAACCGATTTATGAACGGAGACAAAATACGCATTTATATTCGGTATTTCGCTCCGTCTCCCTGGCGGCGAAGGTCTTTTACCGTGTCCCAGCAAAATTATATATCTTCCAAACTCCATCGGGGACGCACTTCAAAGCTGTGGTCAAACCCATCCTGACCTCCAAGACTCAGCCTGAAATATCCTGCATAGGCAATCATAGCGCCGTTATCGGTGCAGAATTCCGCCCGCGGATAGAATAACGCTGCATTTTTTTCATCGGCCAAATCCTGTAGCGTTGACCGTAATCGCCGGTTGGCCCCTACTCCACCGGCGACCACCAGCCGCTCCCGGCCTGTCCGGGCCAATGCCCTTGCACATTTAATCCTGAGCGTATCGACTACCGCTATTTCAAATGCCAGCGCAATATCCGCAATGGTTTGGGCGTCAAGATGATGTTTCCTGGCGGTGATCAGTGTGTGGGTTTTCAGCCCGCTGAAACTGAAATCCAGTCCCGGTTGATTGGTCATTGGCCGGGGAAAAGTGAATCGTGCAGGGTCACCATTTATTGCCGCTCTGGCAATTTCCGGCCCGCCCGGATAGCCCAGACCGAGTAATTTCGCCGTCTTGTCAAAGGCTTCCCCGGCCGCGTCATCCACCGATTGTCCGAGGATCTTATACACACCCGGTGACGCCACGTCCACTAAAAGCGTATGGCCGCCAGAAACAAGTAACGCGACAAACGGAAATTCCGGCGGATTGTCTTCCAGCATCGGCGCCAGCAAATGCCCTTCCATGTGATGAACGCCGACGGCCGGCACCTGCCAGGCCTGCGCCAGGCTTTTCCCCAGCGCAGCCCCCACCAGAAGTGCTCCAGCCAAACCCGGGCCTGCGGTATAGGCCACGCCGTCAATCTTTGTTCCCCGACTGGATGGATCTTGCAACAGGCTGTCAATCAGGGGTAAAAGCGTGCGGATATGATCCCGGGCAGCCAACTCCGGGACAACGCCACCGTATGGTTGATGTAATTCGATCTGGGAAGCCAGTTTGTGTGCAACCAGACCGTGATCGCTGTCATAAACAGCCGCGCCCGTGTCGTCGCATGAAGTCTCTATTCCCAGGATTCGCATGACGCGATTTTACCCCAGGCCGGTTTGGGTGATAACCGACCGGGAAGCCCGTTCCAGGGCTAAAATCATACTGCACCGACCGGTTCGGGCTGTCCCGTTTTGGCCGAGCAAAGGTATCGCGGCCGTCATCCCTGTCAAGGGCGAATCGCACCGAGGCGATTCATCACGATACCGGGAAGTACACGTTGCGAGAGAAGATTGAACGGTTCTTCAATAAACTCAAACAATTCCGCCGCATTGCGACGCGGTATGAGAAGCTCAGTTGGACGTTCCTCGCGTTTGTTCATATCGTATCGGTCCGGATCATGCTGCGATAATCCACCAACACGACCTGGTGTCATCTGGTCGCGGATTGAATCGATCTTGCAGGACATCAAGCACCCCGGCGTCAGTAGGGACAGGCCCCCGTGCCTGTCCAGGCCGTGCTGTCCAGGCCTGAAGGCGGTGCTTCATCAGGCTCGCACCGGCGTCCCCTGGCGCGACTTGCCAAGGGAGTTCGGCGACTGGAACGCTGTGTACCAGCGTTATCAAAGCTGGGAGCAGCGCGGGGCCCGGGCGCGGCTTTGGCAACGGCTCAGCCAGGGCAACGACCCGCAAATCAAGGCGGTTTTCATCGATTCGACTATCGTGCGTGCCCATTCAGCACGCCGCGGGAGCTGTTAAAAAAACGGCGGTCAGGGCGCGTAAGGCTCTGGGTCGCTCTCGCCCCGGCGTCAGTAGGGACAGGCCCCCGTGCCTGTCCGGATGAAGGACAACCACGGGGGGTTGTCCCTGCATTGTCGTTATCGGACATCGAAAGGTATGCCCGGAAAAATCTCAAATACGGGAGCAGCATGACGCCAAGGGCTTCAAGCTGCTGTGGGCGCAGTTGGAAGACGGCCCCGAACCGACTGCGGTGGTCATGAACCAGGCCTGCGATACCGACGCCACACAGCCGGGCACACCGGGGCATTGAAGCCGTGATTCCCGCCAGGGCGAACCGCACCGAGCGGCTTCCCCATGACCGGGAGAAGTACCAGTTGCGTCAGAAGGTGGCACGGTTCTTCAACCAACCCAAACATTTTCGCCGCATCGCCACGCGCGATGAGAAACTCTCTTGTTCCTGGCATTCGTTCACATCGTGTCAAGCCGGATCATACTCCGATAATTCGTCACACGGCCTAGTCAATAGCAAGACGGGGCCGAGACATATTCTGCTCGGCGAGGCGGCAGGAGAGTTGATGGACCGATTAGCGGACTCGGCTTCCGGCGTACGCACGCTACTTCTGGCTGAAAGCCCGCAGCGGGACGGGCGATACAAATGTCCGGGAGTTGCTTTTCGACCCGCAAGTCACCATATGCCTATCGGACGCTGAGGGTATGTAGATTATGTTACGCCATTCTTCGATTGGTCTGCACTATGGTATTAGAAAGGGGAAACTGATGCACGTTTCCCAAGTGCCGCGCGGTCTCTCATGTGGGTGTGTCTGCCCGGTATGTAGTGAACATCTGGTTGCGAAGCAAGGACAGCACCGCGAGCATCACTTCGCCCATGCAATAGGGGGCCTTTGCCGATATGCAAGAGAAACTGCGCTCCACCTAGCCGCAAAGGAAATACTGGAGAGGCGAAAGAAAATCGTACTACCTGCTGTCAAGGTCGAGTTCTCCGAGCACACCGAGTACTACCGGGAAACCCCAGTCATAGCACCTGAGAAACTCTACCAGTTTGACTCCATCGAATTGGAATGTCGAGAAGGAGACATTAGGCCCGATGTGGTGGTTCGTTTGAAAAGCCGTAAGCTATACATAGAAATACGAGTAACCCACGAAGTTGACGAACACAAAAAGAGGCGTATCCAAGAGAGACGCATATCAACCATTGAAATAGACTTATCGGACAAGTCCTACGACCTTCCCTTGGAAGAGTTGGAAAAATTAGTAGTTGAAGCTGGATCTCATAAGAAGTGGATTTACAATGATGTCGTAGCGCGTCTCCGTAAACGCATTCTTTCTAAAGCAACGATTCGTCCACAGATCTACCGAGGACTTGCGGTCCATGTTGATGGATGTCCGTTACCAGCCCGTGTTTGGAAAGGAAAACCCTATGCGAATGCGATAGATGATTGCACTGGGTGCAAACACGCACTCGCTTTCGTAGACGAATCGGTAATTTGCGATGGTTAATGTTCCTGAGCAAAAATTCTATTGGCGACGACGCCCCAAGACCCGCATTTGAGAACCTGGCCCCTAGAGAGGTCATTAAGGAACATTCCCCAGCATACGTACGATTGTAGGCCCCAGAAGTAGCTAACGGAACGGCTTAGGGCATCGCACACTCGAACAATCCCACCGAACCAAGCTTCGCGATACCGTTAGTCATCAAGAGAACGGCCACCATCCAGTGATCTCTAACGGACCGTCTCCTGACTTGGAGTACAAGGCAGTCGCCATGTTTGTCCCGTATCAGAATCCATAAGAAATGGGTGTCGGACCGTCAATCCTGAAGTGAATACTACAAACCTTGGTCTATTAGGTCTCGATATATCTGGAAGCCCTTCTGCGAACATCAGTTCCCAGGCAGGCTTGTCATCTTGCGTTTTCACTAGCTGATGTATGCGGCCGGTGTACCGGTCTAATCGAAAGGTCCACCTTGCTGCCAGCGGAGATTGCACGGTCTCAAATCGCGCTTCGGATGGCGGGGTCGTAGTCTGATGTACCATTGACTGAGCGAATGCGGTATTAACCAAGCCAGAGAGGACAACGACAAAGAGCACCACGGTACCATTAGAAATTAATCGCACCAACGATTTCTCTCTTGGGTTTTCTCCAATAGAATATAGTGCTCCACAGGGGAAAAGACTCTGCATAGATATCTCCATTAGGTAGATAGACGATGGGCGGAACGACAAATCGTAAATAATGGCTAACCCAATAAACTATTGCAAGCCGGCGCACAGCGCGGCGAAGATCCCATATTATATAAAATCATTCTCATATTTTACCGGTTAGGCTATTCATGCGCCGAAGCGATAGGCGGCATCCAAGGCGTCTTGGAATGTTGGTATTTCGTTCATCGTATCGGGTTGGTTGGTAGGGCAAATAAAACCACTCGCACTTGGACCGATATTGCACGCGGCATGCACGCCCGCACCTTCGTGGTCGCTGGTACCATGAAAAACGGATTGCTGGAAGACCTGCGCGGTGCAGTGGATAAAGCGGTTACCGAAGGCACTAACTAAAGGCTTGCGAATCTTTAGGCGGAAAAATTGCGCAACATGGGCAAGTGTTGACATAGTCAAACAGCCGTTGGGTTTTTGGGTGGGTCTGATGACCGCAAATCCGTGAAACGGCGCATAATCAGGATCGACAATCCCGAAGTGACCCTCTATTAGTTTTTGCCACCCTCTCAGGGAACGCCGCCACACTGAACGGAAATATTATCTATTTGGCCGCGGCCATGAGATATACGGCCTTCCCGAATACCGGCAGGTGTCCACAAACCAAAATTGAGGCACGCTTACCAAATCCGCTTTTTCAGGCACAGTGGCCGCCTTTTGCTACTTGCAAAGACCGGATAGAAATAAGTGAACGGATAGGCATTCATTGGAAAACAAAAGCGTCTGACATGGAGTATGCTGGTATCGTTCCAGGCTTTCTGGCAAAACTTATGGAGGGAAGAGTCATTCGGGGCTTTTGGGTGAAGCAGGAATGGGGGCCAACCTGGGAGATAAATCCGAGGGAATTTAGGTCAAGAGAGGATAAAATTGGTAAAAGATTGATGAGTATTTAGTAGGGGGTAAATAGATTATGAAAAATAAATACACATTTGCATTAGCTGCTTTATTCTTTCTGTGTGCTATAGAAGCACAGACGCAAGAGATAAACATAAAAGATGAATTGTGGCATTGCTTTGCAACAGATGATTTCAATAAAGAGTCAGTTTTGGTTGCACTGTATTCGTTAACAATAGGAAATGAAGGTGAAGGAGGGGGAAGAGTAAAGGTAGCTGGTATTGAACATACAGCAGTCTTTCACACTGTCGGGTTTAATCGGGAATAGCACTTCGGGAATATATCTGTTTTCGATGATCTTACTTACACCACCGATTATTTATTTGCCATTCACCCGGATGGCAAAGGGGCCTGTTACGACAAATCGTTTGCCGAAGTTGGCGACTCAATCAGGCCAAAACAGGTGTTTGATTGCGTATTAGTGAGAACTGATAAGGCGGATTAAATTATGAAAGAAGACGAAACTGAAATATTGCATCTACGAGAAGAACTAAACAGAGTTAAAAATGAAATTAGAATGATGGAAGAGGAAGAAAAAAAGGAAAAGAAAAAGGGATGCTCCGCGGGTAAGCTCCTGGCTTGTTTTGTCCTGGGTTACTGGATGGCATGAGGGCTCTATTCAAAGTATGAGAAGTGAATACACATTTGCGGACGATGTTTACTTTTCCGACAACAATTATGATCCAGAATTTCCATAAGACATTGTGGGGATTCGCGAATGTTGCGATCCTGATAGGCCTGAAACTTTATATTTTGCAAGACGTACGCAAGTGAAACATCTAAACGCGAACGTTGGGTACTAATCATTGCGTCTTGCTGCAATAAAACTGTGGCCGTTAGAGGCATATGCAAGACATTGAGCGACCCAATTTGCTGGAACTATTGAAGTCTGCGGGACTAAATACGCCGATGACTCGCGCCTGCGGCATAAAAGAATCCGCACGGTTTGACATAAATTGCCAACCCGCCAAATCTGGTTTGAGATATGTGGAGTGGGGGTTCGGCTGTCGGCGATGCCCGGCGCCGGATTTATCCATTATGAAACAGGGCGGCATGTATCAATAGCCGTATTTAAAGTAACCATTGTTGTCGGCCGTTTTGCAACGCATCGCCTAACCATTAACGAATACCAATTTTATCCTTGGTCAATAAACAGGAGAATATACAGTGAAACCCTTGATACTATCTGCAGCGGTACTCAGTCTGCTAGTCACAACCGCACAGGCAGCAGACTGCCCGGCGGTCACCGCGGCCGATTCAAACGGTGTGGCTGCGGGTGCATTTGCCCAACAATACGAATTATCCGAATTTCAATCCCGCGCAAACTGCACGCTGTCGTTCAGTACGCATCCTCAAATCGAAGCCTTTAACAGCCGCATTCGCGGCAACCCGGCGCTACCGCCTCTGGCCGACCGGCTGCCATCAGAGCCGCTGGTTGTGGTGCCCTACGATTCAATCGGATCCTACGGCGGTACGCTCGACGTATTGTCCAATGCCACCGAAGCAGGCACATCGGATTTCCTGTCCGTTCGCCACGTCAACCTGGTGCGTTATGCCGACGACCTCCAAACCATCGTGCCGCACGTGGCCAAAGGCTGGGAGTGGAACAGCGATTTTACCCAACTCACTTTTTTCCTGCGCAAAGGCCACAAATGGTCGGATGGCGCACCCTTTACCGCCGTCCCATCCGTTCTCCATGTTCCTGTGCCGTTACTGGGCTGGAGCCAAGAATGGCAGCAGCTCATAAACGCTTAATTACACCTGACAAGCTGCTCCGTCCGACGGCCAACCCGCCTGGACGCTTTTTGTCTACAGCGACAAGCGCTGACCATTCCTGACAAACCACCGATTAAATTGCTCAAGTATGTCCAGTTGAAAAACGCATCGTTATTTGCAGTTGGCAACATGATAACCATAGAAGAATTTCCCGATGTCAGATACGCCAATGAGGATGGCCTGCTGGCGCTGGGTGGAGATTTAAGCGCCAAGCGTCTGATCGCCGCGTATAAAAAAGGCATATTTCCCTGGTACAACCCCGGCCAACCCATATTGTGGTGGTGCCCTGACCCCCGCTGTGTTTTATTTCCCGAGCAGTACAGACCACAGCGAAGCGTATTGAAATCCATCAGGAAGCAGCGCTTCGGGTTTTCCTGTGACCAGTCATTCGAAAACGTCATCCGCCGCTGCGCCGCGCCCCGTGCCAACGCAGCGGGAACCTGGATAACCCGGGAGATGATGGATGCGTATATCCATCTGCATCGATTGGGCTATGCACATTCCATAGAAACCTGGCAGGACCAGAACCTGGTCGGCGGCCTCTATGGCATTGCCCTGGGCGGTATGTTTTTTGGTGAAAGCATGTTCAGCGAAATCAGCGACGCTTCCAAGGCCGCGTTAAACTTTCTGGTCACCCGCCTGACCGTATGGGATTATCAACTGGTGGATTGTCAAATCACCTCTTCGCATTTGCTCGGTCTGGGCGCACAGGAAATTCCTCGCACAGAGTTTCTCATGCGGCTTGAATGCGCTTTGTCGCACCCGCAAAACCCGGACAGCTGGAAAAACCCTAGCTAAAACAAGCCGGGTGAAAATAAAATAGACAAAACAAAACAGATAAAACAAAATTCAAGCGCTGTGCGCATTCAGTCCAATCAACCCAAACTTTATATTTCAGCGCCCCACGCCTGCCCCTATATAGAGTCCGAGACAGCATCGACGATTTTACTTGACCCCGGGCACAGGGTTGATAATTCGTTATTCAGCGTATTGCTAAAATCCGGGTTTCGGCGCAGCGGAAAAACCATCTACCGGCCGCACTGCAGAAATTGCAATGCCTGCGTGTCGGTTCGCACTCCAGTCAAAGAATATATCGCTAACCGCGCCCAAAAAAGATGCTTCAGGCGCAACCAGGACGTGCGCACAACCATGCTGCCCGCAAACTTCAAAGAAGAACACTTTGACCTGTATTGCCGCTATCAATCCTGGCGTCACAGCGGCGACATTATGGATCACAACGACCCGGAACGTTATAAGGAGTTTATGGTGGAGTCATCCATCGAAACCGTTTTTATCGAATTTCGGCTGCACGGCAAGCTGGTCGGCCTGTCGGTCTGCGATTTACCCGAAGACGGCATGTCTGCGGTATATACATTTTTCGACCCTGCTTTACCCAAACGCAGTCTGGGCACGTTTGCCATCATGACACAAATCGAGTACGTGAAAAAAATGGATCTGGACTGGTTATACCTCGGATACTGGATCAAGGGCTGCAAAAAAATGCGCTATAAAACCAATTTCAAACCGATGTTCGGGTTTGTCAATAAAGAATGGCGGGTAGTCTCGCTTTGACCTGCCTGACATCATCCCACGGCTGGTCTATGTGGTGCTCAGGACGCCGCCCATCCCGTAAAGACTGCTTAAATTGAACCTGGCCTGAGGGCAATCAGGTTGCGTCTTAGGGCCGAGGGTGATTAACAATGGCAATGAAAGAGGATATATTTGAACAGGTCGTCGAGGAATATCTCCTCCATAAGGGCTATTTCGTTCGGCACAACATTAAGTTCCTGCCGTGCAAAGATCTCCCGGACTTCGACAGCCAGCAGGATTCCAATCGCAGCGATATCGACCTAATAGGTTACCATCCGAAGCTCGGCGGCGCGCGGAAGGTCATGGTCGTGAGTTGCAAAAGCTGGCAAAAAGGGTTCAATCCGGCCTCGGAACTCGACGCGATCTTGAACGACAAAGTTCGGTATGGCCGTGAGACTTGGAAAGCTTTTCGTGAACTGACCAAACCCAAATGGTCTAAAGCATTACGTGAAAGCCGTTAAGGATGCTACCGGCGAAGATCACTTTACATACGTCATTGCCGTTACCCGATTGGTCGGTAAAAGTGAAAAAAGCGTATGGGAAAACCACCAGCCTTTTAAAGAGGCTCTCGAAGGGAACCCAGTCGCTATCCTCCCCTTTCGTGAAATGGTCACCAGGATACAGGACGACCTGACCACGACCCTGGCCGCAACCGAAGTGGGGCGTATGCTTCAACTCTTTTCTATGGAAAAATGAGTTCGTCATTAAAACGACCCGAAGGATACCGTCGGGCTTCAGGGCGACACGTATTCGAAGTGTTGGCCTGGTTCGGTTTTACCACCATCTTCAACAGTCGAAAAATCGTAGTACTGCCCATCACCATCTGGCCGGATGATAAAGGCGTAATTCAGTTCTTCGCCGAAGCCCCACCGTCTATTGAACCCGGCAAGTCGAAAAAGTGCCCGGTAGGTGACCCCGGCTACCGACACCTCGCCAAATCCACGATCCTCGCCGTCCCCTGTTACCAGAGTCAGCTCGACCAGGACGGTTTCTCTGGAGTTGTCCCACCTATTGAAACATTGCCACTTTTCGGTTGTCATGCTGCGACGGTTGCGAGCAGGGTGAGAGCAATGAATGTCAACAAACTCTTTGGGGTAAGTCAATGTCTGCCAGGCGTTGGTGATGACCGCACAGAACATCGATAAGGAAGACGCGGCGCCTGTCCGGGCGAGCGGGCGTAACAGGACGCAAACCAGATATGTCGCCATCGGCGTGACTTTGCATGCCCAGGAAACCTGTACGGCACACGGGCGGCCATCTCTGTGATTTCCACAAAATTCGGTTCGTTGTTGAGCATGTATTTTTTGGTTTTTCCAGCGCGTCCGCTTAGGTATTATGCAGACAATATGTCAACAAACTTAACCAGGCTTTTCATTTTTTTCGTCAAAGAACCCAACGCGCGTTAGACAGAGTGCAACGCACTGCGCGGCGTTTTTCGCAAGCCTATAGTCTGGTGATGGGCAACAATACAATCAAACAATTATTTTGTGCGCTGTCACCGGTAAGGCCTCGGTCGAATAGTAAAAATCAGGGCTGATTATTTTGTTTGGCCTGGAACCGGTTTCAGGCGTTCAAACTCTACTGGCACCGAAAAAGATTATTGCTTTTCCAGTTGGTCCATCGTCCCGGCGTCACTATCGTCGTCAACCTCTGCATCGCCGCGCTTTTTCATAAATCGGGAACAAACAAGCCCGGCTTCGAATAAAAGCCATACCGGAAGCGCCAGCAGCGTTTGGGAAAAAACATCCGGTGGAGTCAAAAGCATACCCACCACAAATGCCGCTACGATAATGTACGGTCGTTTTTTGGACAAACTCTCTTCAGTGGCCACTCCCATGTAAATCATTAACATGGTCGCCACGGGCACTTCAAATGCCATACCAAATGCAAAAAATAATTTTATTACAAATCCAAGGTACGCATTGATATCGGTCATCACCGCTACTCCTTCCGGTGCGGTATTGGCAAAAAACTCGAATATCAAAGGGAATACAACAAAATAGGAAAACAGGATTCCCAAATAAAACAACGCGCTGCTCGACACCAATAGCGGCATTACCAGCCGTTTTTCGTTCCTGTACAGGCCTGGCGCTACAAATGCCCAGATCTGGTACAGCAAATAAGGCACCGCTAGGGCGAAAGCGCAGGCGAAAGCGAATTTGAATGGCACAAAAAATGGGCCATGGGGTTCGGTGGATATCATGCTGTTGCCTTCTGGCAAGGCATTCATTAAAGGGCTCGCCAGAACTTCATAGAGATAGTTAGCGAAAGGCGCAAGCATGATAAAAAACACCACAACCGACAGCACACCACGCAGCAGCCGATCACGCAATTCAATCAGATGGGAAACCAGCGTCCCTTCTGCAATGATATTGTTGTCGTCTCTGGCCATAACCTATTGTTCAGATACAGGTTTTGGCGCTGTGGATTTGGTCGCTGTTTTCTTTGCCGCTGCCTTTTTTGTCGCTGCTTTTTTTACGCCGGTTTGCTTTTTTATGATTTTACCCGCTGCCGGTTTTTTAGACGCAAGCTGGTTCGACACTTTTCTGCCCGGGGATTTTCCGGACACTTTTTTTGATGCAGTTATTTTTTTCCCTGCTGCTTTTTTCTTGGCAGTGGTTTGAGCCGTGGCTTCCCGCCTGACGTCCTGGTTGATCGCCGCAGTTTCTTTGTTTAATGTGTCTGAAACACCCTGCACCGATCTTTTGATGTCATCAGCCGCGTCTTTTACCCCCGCAGATTTGACGGTCTCTTTGAAGCTCTTGCCGGCTTCGTCCAACTCGGACTTGAATGTCTTGATCTGGGCCATGTCATAATCTTTCATTTCCCGTTTTACGTCGGTCTTCACGTCATTGATCATGCGTCGCGCCTTGCCCACCCACATTCCCACATTGCGGGCCACGCCGGGCAAACGTTCGGGGCCAATGACCACCAGGGCAATGACGCCGATAAACGCCATCTCCCAGAAACCAACGTCAAACATGGGAAATCAGATCAGGATTTTTCTTTGTCGGCTTCGGCTTTTTCAGCAACCACTTCTTCGGCAGCAGGGCTGGCTTCTTCGATTTGCTCAGTGGTTTCTTCTGCTTTTACTGCTTTTTTAAATCCTCTTATCGCCCCCCCCAGATCGCCGCCGAAATTGCGCAGTTTCTTTGTGCCGAAAATCAATAAAACAATCACCAGAATGATAATTAATTGAACCGGACTAATACCACCAATACCCATAAGATTTCCCCCGCTTATACTGTCTGTTTATAGTAGTTTGACACCTGTATAATTCCGGTATCAAATTTGTCGGTAAGCTGATTTTAGCGGTAAACCTCATACTGCGTAGCGATTTTTTACCTGCTCACTGTTTCCGGCTGTTTGCATATATCTCGGCCTGGTCTTGCAAAACCGGCTCCACTTCACCCCATTGGCCATTGTCAAAGCGTTTGTAGAAACAGCTATGACGCCCGGTGTGACAGGCAATCCCGCCGATTTGCTCGACCTGCATCAATACCGCGTCACCATCGCAATCAATTCGCAATTCCTTCAACCACTGGACATGACCCGACTCCTCACCTTTGCGCCAGAGCTTTTGTCGGGAGCGGGAGAAATAAACCGCACGTCCTTCAGCCAACGTGGTTTGCAGGGCCTCCCGGTTCATCCAGGCCAGCATCAGCACTTTACCGGTGTCAAATTGCTGGGCGACAGCGGCTACCAGCCCGGCCTCGTTCCATGCTATTTCATCCAGAAATGTTTTCATTCTGATCGGTTACCAGGCATCTCAAAGGCGGACTTCAATACCCCGGGCGGCCATGAATGTCTTGGCCTGACCCACGGTGAACTTTCCGTAGTGAAATATGCTGGCCGCCAGAACCGCGTCTGCGCCGCCATCAATAACACCGCGGGCCAGATGTTCCAGCGTGCCCACGCCACCGGATGCAATCACAGGAATGGAAACGCTGCCGGTGATTCGGCGCACCAGCTCTATATCAAACCCGTTTTTCGTGCCGTCCCGGTCCATACTGGTTAGCAACAACTCCCCAGCGCCATAATCCATCATCTGCCTGGCCCATTCCAGCGCATCCAATCCGGTGGCGCTGCGGCCGCCGCGGGTAAAAATTTCCCATCGGGGATGGTTGGCATCGGCGTCCACCCGCTTTGCATCAATCGCCACGACAATACATTGATTGCCAAAATGTGCGCTGGCCTGACGGATGAACCCGGGGTTGTGCACGGCAGCGGTATTGATCGAAACCTTGTCGGCGCCCGCGCCCAGCATGCGGTGAATGTCGCTCAACTGGCGGATTCCACCACCGACGGTCAACGGAATAAAGACTTCGCTGGCAACCTGCTCGACAACATTGATCATGGTTTGCCGGTTATCAGAACTTGCCGTTATATCCAGAAAAGCAATTTCATCGGCGCCTTGCTGATCATATCTGCGGGCGATTTCCACCGGGTCCCCGGCATCCCGGATATCCAGAAACCGGAGGCCCTTGACCACCCGGCCACCATCCACATCCAGACATGGAATTATTCTTTTTGCCAAGGCCATCAGATTTTCCCTGAAGATGACACGGAAAAATTACAGGTCAAAACTGCCGGCGCCAGAAATCTCATCTGCTGCCTTTTGCCCTGCTGCAAAATCCAGTGCACCCTGGTAGATCGCCCGCCCGGTAATCGCGCCGACGATTCCCGACCCTGATGCTGCCGCTAATTTTTTAACATTTTCAATATTCTGAATGCCACCGGATGCAATCACGGGAATATTCACCGCCTCTGCCAACGCCACTGTGGCCGCAATATTCACCCCCTGCATCATGCCGTCCCGGGCAATATCGGTATAGATAATGGCTTCGACGCCATCGTGATCAAAATGCTGCGCCATATCGATGGCATCGTGTTTTGATACTTTTGACCAGCCTTCGGTCGCAATCCTGCCGTCTCTGGCGTCCAGGCCGACAATCACATGGGTAGGATATTCGGCGCATAAATCGCTGATAAGATGCGGTTCTTTAATCGCCTGGGTGCCGATAATGACATACCGCACACCGGCTTGAATATAAATACCCACGGTGTCTTCATTGCGGATGCCGCCGCCGACCTGGATCGGCAATTGCGGGTGGTTTTCGGCAATTCTGTGCACAATATCTGCGTTCACCGGTTCGCCTTTCATCGCACCGTCCAGATCAACAATATGCAACCGACGGGCGCCCTGGCTGACCCATCTATCCGCAACGGTTACCGGATCATCAGAAAATACTGTGGTTTGATTGATGTCGCCCCGCCGCAACCGCACGCATTTGCCCTGTTTTATATCAATGGCTGGGATCAGGAGCATGGCTATAAACACCCATTCCAGTGAATAAAATTTTTCAACATTTGCAGTCCTGCCTGCTGGCTTTTTTCAGGATGGAATTGGGTCGCGAATACATTTCCCGTTGCCGCAGCGGCGGTAAATCGATTGCCGTACTCGCATTCACCCATCACTTCATCCTGGTTGTCGCTGGCCGCGTAGTAACTGTGTACAAAATAAAACCGCGCATTGTCATCAATGCCATGCCAGAGCGGATGATCGGCGCGCTGATTTACCTGGTTCCAGCCCATATGCGGGATTTTCAGTCGGGTTGTTTGTTGATTGCCGGCTTGATGCTGCGGGTGATTTGAAAAATGTTTTACGACCCCGCACAGCACACCCAAACCCGCAGTGCCGCCATTTTCTTCGCTCTGGCTATACAAGGCCTGAAGCCCGAGGCATATTCCCAGAACCGGGCCGTCACCCAGCCGGCTGGAGACAGCGTGCTGCAAATCTGCATTGCTGTTCAATTGGCTGAACCAGGTGCCGATAGCGCCCTGGCCGGGGAGAATCAAATAATCGGCGGATTCAATGGCCTGGGTATTGGCAGTAATACAGACATCCGCATGAGGACTGACCCGGGCCACGGCTTTACTCACCGAACGAAGATTTCCTGTGCCCAAATCGGCAATTACGATCTTTTTCATGGTAATTTGAATCCAGCCAACTCAAGTCATACCACGAAAGTCACGTGCAATCCTGTGGTTTATAACATGCCTTTGGTAGAGGGGACATCGGATACACGCGGGTCCAATTCCACGGCCATTCGCAATGCCCGGCCAAACGCCTTGAACAGGGTCTCGGCGATATGGTGGGAATTTTCTCCCCGTACACAATCCATGTGCAGCGTCGCCAGGGCATGATTGACAAACCCCTGGAAAAATTCATGAATCAGTCCGGTTGAAAATTTCCCGATATTTCTGTCTGGATAGGCGACATGACTCACCAATAATGGCCGGCCGGAAAAATCAAGCACTACTCGACTCAATGCCTCGTCCAGTGGCACGCAGGCATGCCCGTAACGACGAATACCCTTTTTGTCACCCAATGCCTTACTGACAGCCTGACCCAGGGTAATACCGATATCCTCCACAGTATGGTGATCATCAATGTGCAGGTCTCCGGCCGCCCGGATTTTAATATCCATCACACCATGCCTGGCTATTTGATCCAGCATATGCTCAAGAAACGGAATACCGGTATGAAAATCCGCCTTTCCCGCACCATCCAGATTGATAGTGACATTGATCTGCGTTTCTTTGGTATTGCGAACAGCTTGGGCAATTCTTTCAGTCATGGTAGAGTAGTTGCGGACACTGGGAATGCGGGTATGTTTTTGCATATGGCTTGCTAAATTTAATGGGCAGGTTCGCGGACATGAATAAGGGCAACTAGGCTTTTTTCGCTTTATGGGTGACGGAGTATATTCGAAGATACGCTGGCTGCCGGTATGCCGTGCTACCCACACCCAGGTAGAGTTGACGTATTCGGGTTACTTGAACAGGCCGAAGAATTGTACATTCAGTCACCGGGTAATATCAGTTATTCCTGCATTCATCGCCCCATGAATCAAAGTCAGAGACTGAATGCCGGCCAGGCTGTTATTACACTTCAGAATCAGGAGTTATACGCAGAGTTTACTAATAAATTTAACGGTTTGGTAGATGGATTGCTGTTCCACACCAGAATTGCCAAAGCATAAAACAGTTATAATTCGACCGATTGATACTTGCAAAATCTTCAATGCGAAAAAAACCAGCGACGCGATTAATACTGGCCTCAGCAGGCTTGCTGGCAGTGCTTGCAAACATCGGGGCATTGGCGCAATCCGAATCTGGTCTGAAGCCAGGGCATCCCGATCGTTATGTGGCCAGGGAAGGTGACACATTATGGGATATTTCCAGGCAGTTTTTAGCGCACCCCTGGCGCTGGCCACTGGTTTTGCATAAAAACCCGCAGGTCGAAAACCCGCATTTAATCTATCCCGGAGATTTGCTGGTCGCCACCAGTGATCACCGCATAAAAACCGTACGATTAGAACCGAAGGCACGTAAAAATCCACTGGAGCGTGCGATCACAACCATTCCGCACCATATTATTCAACCATTTTTAACCTCCGCGCTAATCATCCAGCCCGGCGATCTGGATGCCGCCGGCTACGTCCTGTCAGGTGTTGAAGACCAACTACTGCTGGGAAAATATATAAAATTTTACGCCCGGGGGCTGTCCGATTCCAGCGCAGATAAATTCCTGGCATTTCGCATTGGACAGAGTTTGCATGATCCGGCGTCTGGAGAATTATTAGGCATAGAAGCCATTCACTTGGGCGAGGCACGCATGGAAAGACGCGGTGATATATCCAAATTACAGGTAATCAGCGCAAACCAGGAAATTCGCCCCGCAGACCGACTGCTTCCCATAACCGAGGAAACACCGCTGCCTTATTACCAGCCCCATGCCCCATCGGAACTCACCAGCGGATGGATTATTCACGCCCCGAAAGGAGTGCTCGAAGTGGGCCGATTTGATGTCGTAATCATCAGCGGCGGCGCCAGGGAGGGATTAGCAGAAGGCCACGTGCTCAAAGCCATGCTGCACCGCGAGCCTCGCACCGACCCGGTCACGGGTGAAGTCTATAAAGTTCCAGATGAGGTGTCTGGATTCATGATGGTCTTTCGGGTTTTTGAGAAGCTGAGTTATGCGCTGATTATGGAAGCCAATCGCGCAATCAGCATCGGCGACAGGTACGAGTCACCCTAGGCCGCGATCTTCAAAGCGCTTGACCGGAACGCATTTTCCTTCTCCTGAACATCCGGCCCGCAGATTCGTCCGGCCCGATTCATCCGGCCCGGGATCACCGGGCTGGAATCATCAATCTGGAACGGCGAAAAAGTATTTTAATATTTTCCGTGACTTATGAAATAATGACATTCCATTAAAAATTCAAATAATGCAATCGTGCTAAAGGACTGGCTAAAACTTCGATACCTGAAATCTGTCTTGCCCGCCCAGAAACGCGCATTGGTAAAGGCATACGGGTCGCCCGGCAAAATATTTGAGGCGGACAGGATATCCCTTCATCAAACCCGGATTCTGGACGAAGCCGGAATCAATGCCATCCTGAAATCGAATGACGGCCTGCTGCAATCTGACCTGGAGCTGTTGGAGTCCATTGGCTGTCAGTTTATTGGTTTTAACGATCCGGTATTTTCGAATCTGTTGAACGAAATTCCCGCTCCGCCTCTGGGCCTTTTTGCCCTGGGCAGCTGCGCGTTGCTCCAAAAACCGCAAATTGCCATCGTTGGCAGCCGCCATGCCAGCCCCAGCGGGAAAAAGACCACCGAATCCTTTGCTGCAGAGTTGACTTCCATGGGCTTTACCGTAACCAGCGGCATGGCAGAAGGGGTTGACAGTCATGCACACCGGGGCAGCCTTTCAGCCGGAAATGCAACCATTGCTGTCCTGGGTACCGGAATCGATAAAATTTATCCGCGCTCCAACCGCAAGCTGTATCACGAAATTTCCGCAAGAGGCCTGGTGGTTACCGAGTTCGCGCCAGGCACACCGCCGCAGCGCTGGCATTTTCCACAACGAAATCGCATTATCAGCGGATTATCCCTGGGCACGCTGGTAGTGGAAGCCGGAATACACAGCGGCAGCCTGATAACCGCACGACTGGCCGCCGAACAAGGGCGCGAGGTGTTTGCCATTCCGGGTTCAATTCACATGCCGACCAGCCGCGGCTGCCATCACTTAATTCGCCAGGGCGCAAAGCTGGTTGAGTCGGTGCAGGACATCACCGATGAAATCGGTCACTATTTTGTCCACAGCAGCCCGCCGTCTCACATCCACAGCAGGTCGTCCCGGGGCGAATCGTCCCAACAGAAGTCGTCATCCAGCGAATATGACCATCCCGTTTATAACCTGATAGACTACGCGCCCATTTCAATGGACCAATTAATTGAACTCAGCGGATTGACCGCGGAACAGGTTTCATCCATTCTAATAGACCTTGAATTGCGCGGCTTGATCGCAGACCTGAATGGCCGCTATCAGCGTTTGCCCTGATCGCTGGTTCAAGGTCATCGCTGTGCACAGGAGAAAAAGCATCCAGCCGTTGGCATCTTAAATTAACCGTTTTAAATTGCAATGAAAGAAAATGTACTTGATGTTCTCATTTATCTGTTTGAGAACTATATGTTTAACAGCGATGACCTTGAACCGGATCAGGAGACGTTGATTCTGGAATTAAGTCAGGCCGGATTTGAGCACTCCATGATTGATCGGGCATTCAACTGGCTCGAAAATCTGGCCGCTCTGTGCGAAAACAACGCTTTTGCCGCCGGGATTAATCAAGGTGCGATCAGACATTTTTCACCTACCGAACTTGCGCATCTCGGCGTCGAAGCACGTGGATTGCTGTTGACCCTGGAACAATGCGGCGTACTTGATGCCGTTTCCCGGGAGATGGTGATCAATCAGTCAATGGCTTTAGGCGCCGACAGCGTTGAGCTGGAACATCTGAAGTGGATAATACTCATGGTGTTGAGCAATTATACCGAGGGTGAAGGGGTATCCGAATTGACCGAGACGCTGGTGCTGGAAGGATTGCATGCCTGTGTTCATTGAAACCGTTAATTGGTCGGTGCGACCGGGTCGGAAAATAATATTTGATCAGGCAAATTAACGACAAATGAGCCTTGGGGGCAAATGGGAAAAGCACTGCTGATCGTCGAATCACCGGCAAAAGCGCGCTCGATGTCAAAATATCTTGGCACTGAATTTAAAGCGCTGGCTTCTTATGGTCACGTCCGCGACCTCTTGCCAAAAACCGGCGCAGTGGACCCGGACAACGATTTCGCGATGCAGTATGAGATCGTCGAACGCAATCAGAAGCATGTTGACCTGATCGCCAGGGAAATGAAAAAAGCCGACGCATTGTATCTGGCCACTGACCCGGACCGCGAAGGTGAGGCCATTTCATGGCATCTGTACGAGTTGCTCAAGCAGAAAAATGTGATCGGCGACAAGCCAGTATACCGGGTGGAATTCTACGAAATCACCAAAGCGGCGATACAAAGAGCGGTCAAAAACCCGAGAGCATTATCCACCAATCTGATTGACGCCCAGCAAGCGCGCCGGGCCCTGGATTATTTGGTTGGATTCAATTTATCCCCACTGTTATGGAAAAAAATTCGCCAGGGACTCTCGGCCGGCCGGGTGCAAAGCCCGGCATTGCGGATGATTTGTGAGCGCGAAGATGAAATTGAAAAATTCGTGATTCAGGAATACTGGACCATCGAATCAGACTTGACGACCAATGACCAGCCCCTTGTCGGCAAATTAACCCATTACAATCACCAGAAATTAAAGCAATTCTCCATTACCGACGGGAAAACAGCAGCGGCCGCCGTGTCAGCGTTAAACCAGGCCGCCCAGGGAAAATTAATCGTTGCCAAAGTTGAAAAGAAAGAACGAAAACGCAATCCGGCGCCACCCTTCACCACCTCAACCTTACAGCAGGAAGCCTCCAGAAAACTCGGGTTTACTGCCAAACGAACGATGCAAACCGCCCAGCAATTGTACGAAGGCATTGGCATTGAAGAAGGAAGCGTCGGCCTGATCACCTATATGCGCACCGATTCCGTAGCATTGGCGGGCGAAGCCGTGACCGATATCAGAGCACTTATCACTGCCAAATACGGCGCCGACGCCGTACCTGACAAACCGAGAACGTTCAGAAATAAATCAAAAAATGCCCAAGAAGCGCACGAAGCCATTCGACCCACCTCGGCCAAACGCACCCCGGATCAACTTAAAAACCAGCTAAAGGCAGATCAATTCCGGTTATACGATCTGATCTGGAAACGCACCGTGGCCTGCCAGATGATTCATGCCACCATCGATACCGTGTCGGTTGACATGACCGCAGGCAGCCTGGGGGTTTTTCGCGCATCCGGGTCAACCATACGAATTCATGGATTTATGGCGGTGTATCTGGAAGGCCGGGACAACAAGCCGGACAAAGACGAAAAAGAAGTCCTGCTACCGGCGATGAAACCGGGTATGCGCATAGACCTGGTAAAAATAAGACCCGAGCAGCATTTCACCGAACCGCCCCCGCGTTATAACGAGGCATCCCTGGTGAAAACACTGGAAGCCTATGGAATCGGCCGGCCATCCACATACGCCTCAATAATCAGTACCCTGCAAAGTCGGCAGTACGTCACCCTGGAGAGCCGTCGGTTTGAGCCCACCGAGATCGGCAAAATCGTAAACCGGTTCCTGTCCCGGCACTTTACCCGCTATGTGGACTACGAATTCACCGCGAAAATGGAAGACTCGCTGGATGAAGTTTCCCGTGGCGAAAAACAATGGATACCGCTGATGCGGGTATTCTGGAAGGAATTTTCCAGGCTGGTGGAAGAAAAAGAAGGAAGCGTTATGCGTGATGAAGTCGTTCAATCCCGAACTTTGGGAGTCGATCCCAAATCAGGCAAACCGTTATCCGTGCGCATGGGACGCTATGGCCCGTATGCACAGATCGGCACCCGGGACGATGCAGACAAGCCAAAATTTGCGGGAATGCGTCCCGGGCAAAAACTGGACACGATTACCTTTGAGGAAGCACTTGAATTATTCAAACTGCCGAGGTCATTGGGCGAAACGCCGCAAGGGGAAAAGCTGACCATAGCTATTGGACGCTTTGGCCCCTATGTCAAGTACGACAGCCAATACGTTTCGCTGCGCACGCACGACCCCTATACCGTTGACAAAGATACGGTATTACAACTCATCGCACAGAAAAAGGAAGCAGACGCCAATCGCCTCATTCTGGATTTCCCGGATAAAAACATTCAGGTTTTGAATGGGCGCTATGGTCCGTATGTCACTGACGGCGAAAAGAATATACGGGTACCGAAACACAGTGAACCGGGAACGCTGACGCTTGAAGACTGCATGGAACTGCTCAGGCAGGCGAAACCCCCTGGCCGCAAAAACAAAGCGGTCAGGAAAAAACCGGCGAAAAAGAAAAATCCTAAAAAAAGTCTGAACAGGTCGGTTCCCGGGAAAGCGAATATAAAATCCCCAACAGATTAGACAAATCATGGAAACCGGGAATGGAGTCAGCGTGATTGTATATGCCAACAATAAACATCGGGCTGGCTTGTCGCGCATTGCGCGAACACAGCCCTGCTTGCATTCTAACCCGGGGTCTTGCCCAGCCTGTCGATCAGCAATTGCGCCGCCCTGGCCGGCCCATGCCGGGACTGCATGTGGCGCGAAGTGGCGCACAGCTTTTGCCCCATGGCAGAATCGTTCAGGCACTGGTTTATCTTCTCTTCAAGCAGGGCATCATCCCAGTCATAACGATCCAGCTTGAAACCGTGGCCGGTTTCCTCAACCCGGGTGGCGTTGTCATGGCCATCCCAGACATAGGGCATGATGATCGCCGGCTTGCCAAAATACAGGCATTCGGTAAAGCTGTTATTGCCCCCGTGATGAATCACCAGGTCCACCTGGGGAATGACCGAGGGCTGGGGATACCAGCTATCGATCAGCACATTGTCGGGAATGTGATCATACTCGGCCATATAATCGCCCACATTGACCAGCGCCCGCACCGGCATCCCCGCGATGGCTTGAATCACCCGCTTCAACAGTTCGGTATCCCCGGCACCGAGTGAACCGTAGCTCACATAAAGCAGTGGCTTGTGGTTATGCCGCTTGAATTCCGGCACCGCATAGTCTTCGTCCTTGCGCACACACCCTTCAAGATATTGAAACCGGGTCGAGTCCAATGGTTTCGACCGATTGAATTTTACCGGTTCTGGATACAGCAGCAGATTCAGGTCCGGCGATGCTTCAAAGAACGTTCCAAGCGGATAAGCCCCCTCACTGCATTCACCGAGAAACCGGTTGTAGTCATCGTGAATCGGCTTGATCACCTGATTAAATCGCCGTCTGTACGCCTGATGGCAGGCAGAATCGTTTTCACCACAGCCTGAAAGATGCGGCGGTATCGCCGGGTCCTCGATTTCATTTTCCGAACAGGAAATAATCCGCACCCAGGGCACGCTGTTTTCACTGGCATAACGCTTGATCGCCGGGAACATGATCACGTTATCCACACACACCATATCCGGTTTAATCCGCCCGAGCACCCCCGGCAGGTCTTGCTCGGCCCATCTGGCGCTGTCCACAATGGCTTCCCAGCAGTCCCTGACGTAGTTGTCAATTTGATCAATCGGCGACTTGCGAAAATTGGCTATGTGGCCGTTGATAAAATCTTCCCAGAACTTCGCCATCTCTTCAGCCGGCATGGGCGCTGACAAATTCACCGCGTGCGCGTCGAATCCATATCCCTGATAAACCGCCAGGAATCCCGGGTCAGAGAGAAATACCGCCTTGTGCCCGAGCTTTTCAACAGCCTGGGCAATCCCTACTGAATTGAGCGCTGGACCAAATGCCGCTTCCGGGAAAAACGCGATAGTTTTTTGGTTCATACTTTTCCTCCAGTTTGTTGATGATCTAATTAATCGACCGGCCAGTCGAGTTCAACCAGTGAACCCCGGCCTGGTCCGGCGTCACGCATCGGCCTTCGGCGCCGGATGTGCTGTCAATGCCATCAGGCGGCAAACAGAATCACCGATTTATCCGACCAGGACAAGGTAATATTCTGGCTCCCCTGGGCGGCGGAAGATGCGCTTCCTTCCACATTCTGCATCGCGGCGAGTAATCGCTGGTCTGAATTTTCAATGTCGATATACAAATGCGCACGATCACCGAGATACGCGGCGTTACCCATTTTTCCCCTGACCGAATTATTCTGATGGGCGGGTTGATCGCAGCCGATTCGGATATTTTCTGGTCGAATGGCCACCCAGACACTGGCGTTGATGGGCAGTTCCGTGGTGTGTCGGCTTCTCAGGAGGCCCAATGCCGGCACGCTTATTTCCACTGCGCTCCCGGTTTTATTCTGGATAATACCTGCAAAAAAATTCATTGTTCCGAGGAAGTCTGCGACAAAACGGGTGTCCGGACGTTCGTATAATTGTTCCGGTGATCCGACTTCCAACACCTTTCCTTCAGACATCACCGCAATCCGGTCAGACATGGTGAGTGCTTCTTCCTGGTCGTGGGTCACGAAAACGAAGGTTATGCCCACGTCTTTTTGCAACTGGCGCAGTTCAATCTGCATCTGTTCCCTGAGTTTTTTATCCAGCGCCCCCAGCGGCTCATCCAGCAGCAGCACTTTGGGCTTTTTGATCAATGCCCTGGCCAGAGCAACCCGCTGGCGCTGACCACCGGATAATTCGTCGGCCCCTCGCTGCCCGTAGCCTTCCAGCTTGATCAACTCAAGCACTTCGTCAACTTTTCGCCTGGTCTGTTGTTTTGACAGCCGGTCCTTGCGCAATCCATAAGCGATATTTTGTGCCACATTCAAATGCGGGAAAATGGCATAGTTCTGAAATACCATATTGACGGGTCGTTGATATGGCGGCACGGCCAATACGGATTGCCCGTCGATATACAGCTCGCCCCTGGTCGGGCTTTCAAATCCCGCCAGCATTCTGAGCAACGTGGTTTTTCCGCACCCGGAAGAACCGAGCAGACCGAAAAACTCCCCTTTGGCGATAGCCAGGCTTACCTGATCCACCGCCCTGACTCTGCCAAAGTGCCTGGAAACATTTCGTATGACAATAAATTCAGAATCGCTCATTGCTCTGGATTCGCGGTCATATTGTTTAAATACAGTCTTTACCGGATTCCCGGGGAGGAGATGCCCGTCCCCCGTCGGCGGATCAATTCTGCTGCAGTCACCATAATGAAGGTGGCGGTCAGAATCATCGTGCCCAAAGCCAGCACCGATGGTAATTTTTTGGGAAATCGTAACTGGCTCCAGATATAAATCGGCAACGTCAGTTCGTCGCCGGCGAGGAAGAAAGCGAGTAAAAACTCGTCAAAAGAAATGGTGAAAGTGAGTAACAGACTGGCAATGATGCCGGGTAATGTAATCGGAAAGGTGATTCGCCAGAACGTCATCCAGGCATTTTCCCCAAGGTCCAGCGAAGCCTCCTCCACACTCTTGTCGAAACCCTCCAGTCGGGACATCAATATAAACATCGCAAACGGCAGACAATAAACCACATGCCCCAGGGTAATGGTAAACAGCGACAACTCAATACCGGAGCGACTCAATACGATCAACAGCGCGATGCCGAGAATAATCAGCGGAATCACCAGGGGGATGGAAAGAAATCCGATCAATCCAGCCGCACCGGGAATGCGGTATCGGGTGAACGCCTTGGCTGCCAACAATCCCAATACGGTGCTGATAAATGCAGCAGACAGGCCGACTTTGACGCTGTTTTTCAGCGCCGCCAGCATGTTTTCGTGGGCAAACATCTCGCGATACCAGTCAAGCGTGAAATCCCGAATGGGAAACGCAACATACAAGGCATCGTTAAGCGAAAAAAGTGGAATGAGTAGAACCGGGAGATAAATAAACCCCAGATAGATAACGGTATAGCTTCCAAGGAATCCAAACCGTGTCTTGCGTCTTTGCCATTTTGACGGTGTTATGCCCGATTCCATGTCGATTGCCATGCGGTCAGATGCTGCCGTGTCAACCGCTACAGTCACGCCAGCACCTTCCTGACGCCGCGCGTACCGGCCAGAAATACGCATACGGCCAGCGTCACCGCCAGCATGGACACCACCGAAATAGCGGCGCCCATCGGCCAGTCGGCGCCGCGCCCAAACGCCGACTGGATCAGATTGCCAATCATGATGCCGGTGTTGCCGCCCACCAGTTTCGGGGTGACATAATCACCCACAGTGGGAATGAAAACCAGTAGCGTGGCGGCGATCACGCCTGGCATGGACAAGGGCAGGGTGACTCTGAAGAATGTCATCACCGGCCCTTCCCCGAGGTCATGCGATGCGTCCATCAGCGACCGGTCTATTTTTTCAAGCGAAACATAAATGGGCAGTATGGCAAATGCGGCCCAGGCATGCGCCAGGGTAATCACCACAGCGGTGACGTTGTACAGCAGGAATTCCAGCGGCTGTTCAATAACGCCAAGAAATTTCAGGCCGGAATTGATCACGCCGTTATACCCCAGTATCAGTTTCCATGAAAAAACCCGGAGCAGGTAGCTGGTCCAAAATGGCAGCGTGATCAGCGTCAGCCACAACATTTTGTGCTTCTTTACCTTAAAAGCGATGAAATAGGCGGCGGGATAAGCCAGAAGGATGGTGGTCAGGGCGACGACAGCGGAAATTTTCAGCGACCGCATCAGTATTAACGGATACAGCCGCTTGCTGAAAAAATTTTCGTAGTTGGCGGTAGTGAGGGTCTTGTCGAACTCCATCCCGCTCTGTGTCCACAGCGACATGCCAATCAGCACCACGATGGGCGCAGCCATGGCCGCCAGCAGAATCAGAAAGGTGGGACTGAGCAACAGGTATCCACGCAACCACTCGGTACGGGCCAGCGCCTGTCGCAAAAAACCGGGTTTTGACGAGGGGTACGGTTTCACCACAAACCGGTGTACATGCAAAAACGGGCTGCCCGAAAATACGCCGAGCAGCCCGTCAAACCAAAATATGAAGACAAATTATCCGGGCAGGCCAGAGGAACAATGCGCCCGCCTAATCAAAGTCCCGCCTTGACTTCGTCGAACATATTCTGTAGTGCTTTTTCACCTTTTATGGGCATCTGATAAATACCGGCGTTGAGCACTTCCTCTGGAATTCTGGACAACCCCAGCGCCGCTAACGTCGCTTCATCAACCGCATCAAACGCTTCCTGGGTGGAAACGCCATAACCAAAATTGTTGATTTCCCAGATTCGTGATTCTTTTTCCAGCATGGCATCGATAATGGCATAGGCTTTGTCGGTATGCTCGCTGCCTTTGATAATCGACAATCCGCAGACCCAGGTCATCGCGCCTTCTTTCGGATTCATATATTTGACCGGCAGGCCCTGGGCTTTCAGTCTGGTGACAGATTCATTCCACACGGTAGCGGCTATAATCTCGCCGCTGGCAATGGCCTGTTCCAGCGTGGTGGGATCGTTGGAAAAGAATTTTACATTCTCCACCATCCTGCGCATTTCCACCCGGGTTTTCTCCACGTCCTGCGGATTGGAATAGTCGAACATATCCGCAATGCCCGCCTTGAGCCCGGCCACCACCACCGCATCAACCAGGCTGTCGAATACCGCCACCCTCCCCTGGTATTTCGGATCCCACAGAATATCCCAGGTTTCGTTGTTCTCGTATTCCGGCGCCAGGTCGGTTCGGTATACGACCGAAGTCTGCCCCCAATCGATGGGAATCCACACCACTTCTCCGTCCTGAGTGACAACGTCCATGGACTTGAGGCTATCCATTACCCTGGGCCAGTTCTTCAGGCGTGAGGTATCAATGGCGTCAAGACGGCCGGTGGAGTACCATTTTTCTACCTTGTAGTTGCATGGCATGATGATGTCGGCGTTGAAACCGCTCTGCAACTTTGCCACGCCCTCTTCTTCGTCACCCCAGGCGGTGAAACGAAACATTCCGCCGTTGTTTTCGGCATAACCCGGATAAAGTTCCGGCGCGTCATAACCGGTCCACCCAAAAAACAGCGGCTGATCTTCCGCCGCCAGGCCGGTGGCGCCGAGACTTAGCGACAAGGCCGCGGCCGCAGTGAATGCGCCAAGTTTTCGACTCCGGCTGCGGCCTGTGTTGTTTAAACATTCACTCATTTAGATTCTCCTCATCAATGGTAATTAGGTAATTGTGTTAATAGTTTGAATTCTGCGGAGTCTAAATCAAACACCGAATCCAGCCCGGGAAAATAATACAAACATTTCCGGCAAATGGGAACCATCAATTTTATCCCGGCCAGACCAGGACCAGACCCGACTGGCACGCCCAGGACCCTGCATATCAACAAGCTGACCTGCTGCCCCTGCCCGATAACCCCGGGGTGCTGCATGACCGCCAGGAAACAACGCTGCGATGATTTGCATCCATGGCATTGGATTGTGTGATGAACGACGATCTATTCACCCAATGAAAATGCTCCCTCAAGTACTGACGGTGATATTGTCGCCGACATGGACCCGGCCGGTGCTTTGCGGGACCAGATTCATACCGAAAAGTACCTTGCCATCGCGCTGGCGATAGCTCGACAAGGTATGGATGGGTTCCGGCCCGGACAGCGCTCCGGTTTGCTGATCCACCGTTGGCACCGAACAGCGTGCGCAGGACTTTACAAACCGCAGGTCGATTTCATCGGTGCGCAATCTTTTCCAACCGTCCTCAGCATAGGGTTGACCGCCTGTAACCACGATATTCGGCCGGAATCTGTCCATGCCAACCGGCGAATCCAGCCGCCGGTTCAAATCATCCAGAGATTCCCGGGAAACCAGCAGCAGCGGAAAGCCATCAGCAAATTCTGTATGCTCCCCCGTTCGGGCAAATCTCCGGTCGCATTGCCTGTTTTCATCCGCCGGAAATGCAACCAGCTTACAGGGCACGTCCAGCGCCTGGCTGAGCCATTCACTGGCACCCACACCATGCTCCATTGCATTTACCGCGTCGCCCCATACTGCGGTCCCAAGCCGTTCACCATTCGCCTGATCAGGATCTACCATACAGGGTTCCATGCCAAACGTCGAAAGAATCAGTTTGTCGCCCTCCATCGCCGTTTCAATTAACGCCATCTGGGGATGGCTGCGCTGGGTCATAAAGGTGCCGTCCGGCGCCACTACCATCCAGTGCCGGTCAAATTCAAACCCGGTGGCGATTATCTGTGCAGATTGCAGCGCAATCCCCCGCAGCGACTTGACCGGATAGACAAATAACGCTGAAATTTGCATATTGAAAAACCCCCGATACGGATATTAATTAACGGCTATGGAACCAGTGCAAAATACTTCTATAATCTCCACTATGAACCCCCAATCCACCACCGACCTATTGTCCCAGCTTATCGCCTTCGATACTACCAGTCGAAACTCCAATCTGGACTTTATTGAATTCCTGAAGGCCAGACTTGAGCCTTACGGAATACGCAGCGAATTGACCTTTGATGACAACAGGAAAAAGGCCAACCTGTTCGCCACTTTAGGCGACAGTAACGAACCCGGCATCGTGCTTTCCGGGCACACAGATGTCGTGCCGGTAGACGGCCAGGACTGGTCATCAGAGCCATTTCACAGCGTTATCAAAAACCACAAAATGTATGGGCGGGGCGCCTGTGATATGAAAGGCTTCATCGCCATTGCGCTGACCGGAATAGAAGAGATACTGGAGGCTGATTTGGCCACCCCGATTCATTTCGCCTTTTCATACGATGAAGAGGTCGGTTGTCTGGGCGTCAGCGGATTGTTGCGCGAATTGAAAAAAAGGCCGGTCCAGCCCAAAGCCTGCATCATTGGCGAGCCGACCGGTATGGCGGTGATTCGCGCCCACAAGGGCATGTTATTCAAACGCTGCTGCATTCGGGGAAAATCAGCCCATTCATCGCTGGTGGATCAGGGCGTCAACGCCAACACCGTGGCCGCCAGAATCATATCCTGTATTGATTCCATGCAGCAGCGAATCCAGCAGGAAGGCCCGTTCGACTACGAATTTGACCCGCCGTATACCACCCTGCACAGCGGCGTCATCCACGGCGGAACCGTGAACAATATCATTCCTGCGCAATGCCGGTTCGACTTCGAGATTCGCAATTTGCCGGATCAGCCGACATTGCCTTTATTCAGGCAGATCGAGCGTTATGTAGAAAAACAACTGCTGCCGCGAATGCACGCGGTTTCCACACAAACCGGGGTAGACTGGCACACCCTGGCCAAGTATCCGGGAATGAACACAGCGGCGGATGACAGCTTAATATCCGCAGTGTCAGCACTTTTGAACACCCCGGAAAAACCGGGAAAGGTGAGTTACGGCACCGAAGGCGGTCATTTTCAGACCGCCGGCATACCCACCGTCATTTGCGGGCCGGGCAGCATAGAGCAAGCCCATAAACCGGATGAATATATCGATCTTGATCAACTCACCCGGGGCGAGAGGTTTCTGTCTGCGCTGATCAGCTCGTTAAAATAGCGCAAAACCATGGCGATCTATCTCGGCCTGGGCTCTAACCAGGGGCGCCGCAAGGATAATTTGCAGCGCGCCATGGCCGAACTGCAAACCAATGGATTCGAAATAACCGCAATTTCCCCGATGGTCGAAACTCCCGCTTTGCTTCCGCAGCGGGCGGAGCCTGCATGGAACCGGCCTTTTTTGAATTGCGTGGTGGCGGGACAAGCAAACTGGCCGCCACAACACGGGCTGGAAATCGCCAAAGCCATTGAGTCCGGCCTGGGTCGAGCGCAATCAAAAAGATGGTCGCCCCGGCCAATCGATATTGATCTGCTGCTCTGGAACGATCAGGTCATTGCAACCGAACAGCTCACCATACCGCACCATGCAGTCGCCCAACGCGCGTTTGTGCTCACGCCACTGTTACATATCCAGCCGGATTTGATGATTCCCGGGCAATCCAAAACGATTTTCGAATTATGCAGGACCATCAAGCCGCTGCCATTGTGGATGGGAATTTTGAATATCACGCCGGACTCGTTTTCCGATGGCGGAGCATGGCAGGACCGCGACACATTGATTGAACAAATCGATTCATTGGTTGCGCAGAATGTGCAGATCATCGATATTGGCGCAGAGTCAACCCGCCCAAACGCCATGGCAATTGACCCGGAGCATGAGTGGCAGCGTTTGCAGCCCGTGCTTGATTTAATCAACCAGCGGCTGGCAGGACAAACCATTCGCCCGATGATTTCTGTGGACAGCCGGCACAGCGCCACATTGGAAAAAGCGCTGGGTCACGGTGTCGAAATGATCAATGATGTCAGCGGACTCGACGACATGGCTGTTCAGGCTATCGCAAAACACAGCGGGTGCCAGGTCGTAGCGATGCACAGTATCTGTATCCCGGTTGACCCGCAATGTTTACTGTCGGCAGACCGTCCGGTGGTACGCCAGTTGCAGGACTGGATCAGCAGGAAAATTGACGGCTGGCTGGATGCCGGACTTGATTTGAACAAAATCATTTTTGACCCCGGCATCGGTTTCGGCAAAGACCCGCTGCAATCCCTGGAATTACTGAAAAACTGTGACGGATTGAAACAGTCCGGGTTGCGATTACTGATCGGCCATTCCCGAAAATCTTTCATGGCGAACTTTTCGGATAAAAAATCCGCGCATCGGGACCTTGAAACCCTGGGCATATCCCTGCATTTGTGTCAGCAGGGCGTGGAGATTATTCGGGTGCACGACCCGGTAATGCACATTCGCGCTTATCGGGCCTGGTCGCATATCAACTGAATTTCTGCATACAGGGACACGGGGCCGCGCCGTCCCGGCGTCAACCGGCTTACGCAACCCGTTTCGGACAACAGGTCGGGCACGGGAGATTGCACATCGCTGCTATCCATCAATTTCAGGACGCGACCCCAAGCGTAGAGGTATCCCCGACTGGCTCCCAAGAATAATCAAGGACATAGACTTCGCCATCGCCATCGCCATCGCCATCCTGGGCGAATGTAACCACGTTGATGCTGCGGTCGTCCACCGGATGTTGTCGATCAGTTCCTCCCGCGTGAAGGCGCCCTGCCCGTCGTCGGCCAATGCGCACAAGGTAGAAATCCTCCAATCGGCGAAGAGATAGCGGCCCGCCAACGCGGGTACGGCACATGGCACTGCACCGACAAACGTAACCACCGGTTACCGGGATGCCCTCGCGGTAGTTGTAGTGAGAAACGGGATTGACCAAGTCCGTCACCGTCTTACAGCTTAATGCGGAGCTGCGGGGCGAAGAACTGTCCCCTGTGCGACCGACATACAGCAATTCACCGATAGGGAACCTGAGTCTCCATACGTAGAGCCAGAATCCCCGTTTGATCATGGCGCCAGGCAATGTCAGTATGTTGGTGTTGGCGCGGGCATCTCTACAACTCCCATTGAAGTGCGTAATATTGGAATGATAGCGCACCAAACCACTAGACGGAGGACTATACAGACTTGGTGCTGGCTTCTCTTGATTGCCTACGTAGCGACATAGGAACAACATCGCGCAAGTCTTGATGCCGAACACTGACGTCGCAGCCGCCTTGCAGCTTCTCCCAGAACGGCTTCAGCGCGCCGATGTCGTGCTCCCCGTCGCCCAGGATGATGAACCGGCCCCGGGCGGCCGTGATACCTGTGTTGACCGCGTTGCCGTAGCCTTGGCGGGGCTCGACAACGACGCGCGCACCGGCCTCGGCCGCCAGTGTCGCTGAGCGGTCCCGGCTGTCGTTGTCTACGACCAGGACTTCTCCGGCGACAGCGTGTCTGTCCAGAAACCCTCTGGCTTCGCCGACGCAACGGGCGATGGACTTCTCCTCGTTGCGGCAGAGGATCCGGATCGTCAGGTCAAGTTGCGGCGGGGGGGGGGGGGCGACATCCCCGGAATCGTCGGTCGAGCCACCTTTTCGCCACCTGTTTCAGTCGTCGGAGCGAATCGACGCACGACACGAGAGAACAAGTTAACGCTTATAGGGGGGATCAGGCGCCATCGGTCAAGCCGCCGCCGGCAGATTCGTCGCCTGCCTGTGCGGAGCAGCGTACAGGCAGGTGATTCACCACCCCCGCAGCGAGGCCGATCAGGATCCATTCGACGCACCCTACTACGAATACGTTTTGCAGCAGGTAGACCTCGAACGTGTTGTGTACGAGGACGACGATGGTGCAGGCTGCGGCGTAGCAATGCACCAGGGTGACTTGCACGCCGGTGCGCACACGCAGGTTGAAAATCAGGGAAGCGCACAGGAGTGCGAGCGCGCCAAGGCCGAAAACCCCCGTTTGCATCCCCACCTGTAGGTAAAGATTGTGGGCGGAACGAGGGATGCCTCCGGGAGTCGAAGGGTCTACCGCGGCGTTGATGCGCTTGATGACATCGCCAAGAGTGGAGAATCCCGGGTCCGGCGCCGCGCCGCACCCGGGAAGTCCATCGGGTCGGGCGCGGGGTTGGCCGCTACTTTGGCCGAGCGGCGGAAGGCAGCCGCTGAATTGGTTGCCGCGCAGGTGCAGGACAGAGAGCGCGTCGAGCGCTGCCAATTCCGGCGGGATGGCGTCGGTCAGATGGTTGTCCCCAAGCCACAGCTCCGAAAGGTTCGCGAGTTGGCCGAGCTCCGGCGGAACCGGGCCGGTCAGGACATTGGCCTCCAGGCCGAGCTCGCGCAAGTCGGCGAACTGCCCCAGCTCCGGCGGGATGGGGCCGGTGAGCCGGTTGTCGTTGAGGCGCAGCCAGATGAGTTGGTCCAACTCCGCCAACGCCGCCGGCAGACGCCCGTCGAGACCCATCCCCGACAAATCCAGCCCGACCACACGCTTCGTTTCCTGTGCAGCGGCTCCCCCTCGCGCTCCCCGACCGGCGGGCCGCACCGGACTCACGGTGACGCCCTCCCAGGCAGAGATGGGCGTGGCATAGCTCCAATTCAGGCGAGCGCTGCCGGCCAGGATGTCGCGCATCTCCATCAAGGCAATGGCGTCTTCGCGCAGGCCGCGTTGGTTCGCGTGCCACGGGTCGCAGAGCAGGTCGAGCTCCAGCTCGCGGTCCGCCAGATCATGCAATGCAAACGGAATGCAGCCGCTGAATTGGTTGCCGCCGAGCCGCAGCGCCGAGAGTCTGGTCAGCGACTCCAGCTCCGGCGGAATAGGCCCAGTCAGCCGATTGGCCTGCAGGGACATCTCCTCCAGGTTCACCAGGCTTCCCAGCTCAGAAGGGATAGCACCGCTCAATGCATTGTCGTCAAGCGCCAGCACCCGCAACTTGCTCAGCCGCCCCAGCTCGGACGGAATGGGGCCGGTCAGGGCATTATCGCTGAGGTGCAGCCAAACCAGGCTCTGCAGTTGCCCCAGCTCCGGCGGGATGGCGCCGGTCAAACCCGCCCCCGAGAGATCCAGCGCGAACACGCGCGGCGGCTCGCCGCCCACCGCGACGCCCTGCCAGGCATTGACAGGCGTGGCGCGGCTCCAGTTCAACCCGCCATCACCGTCCAGCAACTCTTCTGCGGCCAGCAAGGCGGTGCAATCGCCGGCCAGGTTGTCCGCCTGCACGGGCAGGCCGCCATCCATGCCCTCGGACGGGCAGAACAGATCGGGATCGACACGTTGTGCGGTCGTGATCGCAGCGGAACTACCGTTCGGGCCCAAGGTCGGCGACTCATTGAATGTCGCTAACTCCAGTGGTAAGTCCAATTGATTACCGTCAAGCCACAGCTCCCCAAGGTTCGGCAGCTTCGCCAACTGCGGCGGCACCTCGCCGCTCAACGCATTGGAATCAAGCGTCAACGTCCTCAAGCTCGTCAGTCTTGCAAGCTCCTGCGGAATCGGTCCGGTCAGCCGGTTGCGGTGCAAGTGCAGCAAGGTAAGTTGCTCCAGGTCGCCCAGTTGCGGAGGAATAGTGCCGCTCAGGGCGTTAAATCCGAGTGCCAGCTCCCGCAAAGGCGAACCGTCCAGTACCACGCCTTCCCAATATTCAAGGGGTATCGAGTCGTCCCAATTCAAGGAAGCGGCGCCGGCCAGAACGTCCCGTGCGGTCAGCAGAATCGCACGGTCGGCAAGCAGGCCGGGGTTGCTCTGGAGGGATGTCGGGCCGGACGGGCCGGGGTCATGCCTGCCTGCCGGTGCAGGCGCGTCAGACTCCGGATCGACATTGTCACGTCTGGAGTCTTCCGGCGCCGCGTCGACGAAATCGTTATGCGATAGTTTGATGGACTCCAGTTTCTCAAGCCTTCTCAACGTCGGCAGGATGGAACCGGACAGGCGATTGAACTGGAGATTCAGCCACTTGAGGTTCGCAAGGCGCCCCACTTCCACCGGAATCGGACCGGTCAAACGGTTGGAAGCCAGGCTCAAGCCGCGCAGGCTGCGCAACTTCCCCAACTCGGGCGGGATGGGACCACTGAGGCGGTTTTCGTACAGGTGCAGCACAGTGAGCTGCTCCAGATCGCCGAGCTGCGGCGGAATAGGACCGCTCAAGGCGTTGGAACCAAGCACAAGCTCGCGCAAGTGGGTCAGCCGCCCCAACTCCGGCGGGATGGCGCCGGTAAGCCGATTGCGGTGCAGGCGCAGCACTGCAAGCCGGTCCAACTCCGAGAGGGCCGGGGGAATGCGACCGCTCAGTCCCTTCTCCCGCAGAGTCAGCCCCGTCACCCGCGCCGGCGAACCGTCCAGTACCACGCCTTCCCAATATTCAAGGGGTATCGAGTCGTCCCAATTCAAGGAAGCGGCGCCGGCCAGAACGTCCCGTGCGGTCAGCAGAATCGCACGGTCGGCAAGCAGGCCGGGGTTGCTCTGGAGGGATGTCGGGCCGGACGGGCCGGGGTCATGCCTGCCTGCCGGTGCAGGCGCGTCAGACTCCGGATCGACATTGTCACGTCTGGAGTCTTCCGGCGCCGCGTCGACGAAATCGTTATGCGATAGTTTGATGGACTCCAGTTTCTCAAGCCTTCTCAACGTCGGCAGGATGGAACCGGACAGGCGATTGAACTGGAGATTCAGCCACTTGAGGTTCGCAAGGCGCCCCACTTCCACCGGAATCGGACCGGTCAAACGGTTGGAAGCCAGGCTCAAGCCGCGCAGGCTGCGCAACTTCCCCAACTCGGGCGGGATGGGACCACTGAGGCGGTTTTCGTACAGGTGCAGCACAGTGAGCTGCTCCAGATCGCCGAGCTGCGGCGGAATAGGACCGCTCAAGGCGTTGGAACCAAGCACAAGCTCGCGCAAGTGGGTCAGCCGCCCCAACTCCGGCGGGATGGCGCCGGTAAGCCGATTGCGGTGCAGGCGCAGCACTGCAAGCCGGTCCAACTCCGAGAGGGCCGGGGGAATGCGACCGCTCAGTCCCTTCTCCCGCAGAGTCAGCCCCGTCACCCGCGCCGGCGAACCGTCCAGTACCACGCCTTCCCAATATTCAAGGGGTATCGAGTCGTCCCAATTCAAGGAAGCGGCGCCGGCCAGAACGTCCCGTGCGGTCAGCAGAATCGCACGGTCGGCAAGCAGGCCGGGGTTGCTCTGGAGGGATGTCGGGCCGGACGGGCCGGGGTCATGCCTGCCTGCCGGTGCAGGCGCGTCAGACTCCGGATCGACATTGTCACGTCTGGAGTCTTCCGGCGCCGCGTCGACGAAATCGTTATGCGATAGTTTGATGGACTCCAGTTTCTCAAGCCTTCTCAACGTCGGCAGGATGGAACCGGACAGGCGATTGAACTGGAGATTCAGCCACTTGAGGTTCGCAAGGCGCCCCACTTCCACCGGAATCGGACCGGTCAAACGGTTGGAAGCCAGGCTCAAGCCGCGCAGGCTGCGCAACTTCCCCAACTCGGGCGGGATGGGACCACTGAGGCGGTTTTCGTACAGGTGCAGCACAGTGAGCTGCTCCAGATCGCCGAGCTGCGGCGGAATAGGACCGCTCAAGGCGTTGGAACCAAGCACAAGCTCGCGCAAGTGGGTCAGCCGCCCCAGTCCTGGCGGGATAGCGCCGGTGAGCCGGTTGCCGACAAGGCGCAGCGCCACAAGCCGGTCCAGCTCCGAAAGGACCGGAGGAACGATGCCGGTCAGCGCCATCGACGGCAAATTCAGCTCGACCACACGAGCCGGCGCGCCGTCCAGCACGACCCCTTCCCAGAATTCGATGGGGATCTCGTCGCGCCAACCCAGCGTCGCTTCGCCCGCCAGAACGTCCCGTGCGGTCAGCAACACGGCGCAATCGTGGACCAGGCCGGGATTGCTCCGGGGCGCCGCGCGGCGGCAGTGCCGATTGCGGTCGAGGTCATGGGCCGCGACATGGCGTAGCGCGGACGTCGCGGCGCCCGTGAAATCATTGCCGGCAAGGCGCAGCGAGGACAGATTGCCCAGCATTGCCAATTCGGACGGGATATCGCCGCTCAATTCGTTGCCGTTCAGCCACAGCTCTTTCAGATACGCAAGCTTTCCCAGTTGCGGCGGAATGGAGCCGGTGAGCCGGTTGCCGGCGAGGCGCAACGACATAAGTTGATCCAGCCCGTCGAGCGCGGGTGGGATCCGGCCGCTCAGCCCGAGCCCCGTCAAATCCAGCTCAACCACTCGTGCGTCTCCGGCTGCCTCGCCTATTGTTACGCCAGGCCACGCACTGATGGGCCGAGAGCGTTTCCAGTCAAGAGCGGTGTCCCCGGCCAGGGCGTCCCGCACGGCCAGCAGGGTGTTGCAGTCGCTGAGCAGTCCTCCGTCGATGCCCAACCCCGGTAGGCAGAGCAGATCTCGGGCAAGATCGTGGTCCGCCACCTCGTACAGTCCTTGCGGCACAGCACCGGAAAAGTCGTTGCCGGCGAGGCGCAGCACCCGCAGGTTACGCAGCCGTCCCAGCTCGGGTGGCACCTCGTTGCTCAGCCGGTTACCGTGCAGCCACAGTTCCTCGAGGTTTTCGAGCGCTCCGAGTTGCGGCGGGACGGGGCCGTTCAACGCATTGTCGTCGAGCGCCAGCACCCGCAAGTTGCTCAGCCGCCCCAATTCCGGCGGAATGGTGCCGCGCAAGTCCTTTTTCGGCAAATCCAACCCGATCACGCGAGCCGGCGCGCCACCTACCTTCACGCCCTGCCACGCCCCGATGGGCCGGGATCGTTTCCAGTTGAGCGTGGCGTCGCCCGCCAGAACGTCCCGCGCTTCCAGCAGCGCGGTGCAATCTTCGAGCAGGCCGTTGCCGATACCCGGCGATGGGAATCCTGCCTTGCCGGCAGGCAGGCAGAACAGATCAAGACCCCAATCGTGCTCGCCGACATGGTCGAGCGTCGGCGGCAAACCGCCAGCAAGATCGTTTCCGGCAAGTCGCAGAATCGACAGACCGAACGGCCGACCGAGTTCCGGTGGGATGCTGCCGCTCAGCCGGTTGTTTGCGAGCTGCAACTCCCTCAGATGCGCGAGCTTCCCCAGTTCCGGCGGAATGGAACCGGTGAGCCGGTTGTCGCCAAGGCGTAGCGACACGAGCCCGTCCAGCGTGCCGAGCGCGGGCGGGAGCCGCCCGCTCAGACCGAGACCCGTCAAGTCCAGCCCGACTACTCGTATGCCCCCTGGAGCCTCGCCGACTGCCACGCCCTGCCATGCCGCGATGGGCCTGGCGCGTTTCCAGTCAAGCGCGGCGTTCCCGGCCAGGGCGTCCCGCGCAGCCAGCAGGGTCTCGCAGTCGGCGAGCAGACCCTTGCTGAGTCGCGGTAACGGCAGGCAGAACAGGTCCCGGTCGAGGTCATGGTCCGCCGTATCGTGCAGCACCGCCGGCACGGTGCCGGTGAAGTCGTTGCCGGCAAGATGTAGCAGCGACAGGTTGGTTAGATTCGCCAGTTCTAACGGTACTTCGCCGCTTAGCCGGTTGCCGCGTAACCACAGCTCCTCAAGGTTTTCGAGCGCTCCGAGTTGCGGTGGGACGGGGCCGCTCAAGGCATTGTCGTCGAGCGCCAGCACCCGCAAGTTGCTCAGCCGCCCCAACTCGGACGGGATGGGGCCGGTCAGGGCGTTGTTGCTCAGCCTCAGCAACTCCAGCTTGTCCAGCCGCCCCAACTCCGGCGGAACGACGCCGGCCAATCCCCGTTTCGGCAGATCCAGCGCGACCACCCGCGGCGGATATCCCGCCAGCTTCACGCCTTGCCAGTGATGGAGAAGCCTGGACGGCACCCAGCTCCCGAGAGCCGCGGAGCCGTCGATCAGGTTCTCGCCGGTCAGGGTCTTTCGCATTTCCAGCAGCGCGGCGCAGTCCCGGAGCAAGCCCGGATTCGAATGATCCAGGCAAGAAGGCTCGCGGTCCGACGGTCGAGGGGAAGGAGGCGAATCGCCTGCCTTGCCGACAGGCAGGTCGCCCGTCAGCCTCGTGATCACGGTGCCCGGGCCATGGCCAAGCCAGGGAGACTCCGAGATGGCGGCCAGCGAGTACCGCCACAACACCTCACGACCGGACAGGAGACCGCTTCCTGTGTGCTCTTTAACGAAATCGCCGAAAGTCGTCTCTACTGCATCGGAGAACGAAGTGCCCAACAGCACGATCGGCGCACCGATGAGCAATCCGACGGTCGCCACCAGTGCGCCGGTGCGCAACCGGTTTCGCAGGAAAAAGTACCCGCTCCAGTACAGCGGATGAGCCAACAGCATGATCAGGACAAACGACCGATTTCCAAAGACAAGGGCGATCGCCGTAACCAGCAGGAACATGGCATGCGTCCACTGGTGCTGGTTTTTTCGGTTGTCGGAGCGGGTTATCAGGATGAGCCCGATGATCAGGAGCAGGTATCCCAGGATGCTGCTGAGCGTATGCGAGTTCAGTCCAACCGGTAGCAGGTACAGTGGGAACAGTGCCAGTGCAGCTGTCAGCAAGAGGGGGATAACGTACCTGGCCCGAATCAATGTCGGAGCATTGCGCCAGCAGAACAGAAAGATGACGCTGGCGAACAGAATCCCGGCAAAATTGCTGGCGCCCTGGATGCTGAACTCCACGAGCAGGCCGACTGCGTAGACCGTCAGCAGCGCGGCGAAGCAGAGGGCGGTCGTGCGCGCAGAGGCCGGGAATGGCTCCCGGAACAGCGACAGCGCGAGGAGTAAGACTGTCACCCCGAAGACGCCATCGGCGACCAGGCCGGGAACGTAGATGCGCAGCAAATTCGTCGCCAGCAGCAAAGCCAGCAGAACGATGCTGTCGCCGGGAAACGACAGACGCCTGGCGATCACGCCGAGGCCGGTCACGCCGCCGATCAGCGCACGTCGAACCCGTGCGACGTAACGATGCCCGGCAATCCGGTGGGACATGTCCGCAACGCCGGACCGCTTCACTCGGAACCTCTCACGATGTCCTTGATCGCATCCCGCAGGATGATGTCTTCATTCCCCAGCGTGTACTCATCAGGCGGCAGCGCCGCCATATTGGCCCGCCAACGATCCCAGATCGCGGTCTCGATACTGCGTATCTCCGCCGCCGCTGCTTCAATCTCGGACGACGCGATGGTCAGTCCGATATCGAGCCTCCTCACCCGATCGGCATCCCCGCAACCGCCACGAACGATAATCGGCCTCTGGAAGAGGCAGGCATCATAGTACCTGTTCGACCGGGACCAGCCGTGTGGTTCCCCTGGCGGATAGCAGACCAGGGCCATGTCGACGCGGCCATAGAGTGCCGGCAGAGCCGTCGGATGGTCGTAGGGGCCGAGAATCTCGCTGTTGGGCATTTCTCCCTGTATTTCCGAGAGTTTCCGGCAGGGCGCCGATTGCGGCCCGGCGAGAACTGCGGAGAACCGGTCGGTCGTGCGCATCAACGAGTCGAGAACGCGCAGCGACCATTCATCTCTCAGGTAGCCGAACCAGCCAATGCGCAGCGGCCGGTCCACCAGCGGTCGGCCCTTCGGAGGATACGCGCACTTGGCGCGGACGACCGCCGCAAACCGTCCATCGACCTTGTTTTCGATGATCACACTCGGCGTCTCTAGCTTCAGCCGGTTGCGGTAGTAGTCGGAGTAGCCGTCGGTCGTCAGCACCAACAGCCGGCAGGCGCGAGTCGTCAGCTTGTCAATCGCTCGAACCGTGCGCCCGAGCAGGCCGCCTGCGACCTGAATCTCCCGGATGTCCGCCGCCTCGACGACAACGGGCACTTTCAGCCTGGATCCGGAGAGCAAGGCCAGGAGAGCCATGTCGGCATTGAACGCATAGACGACGTCATTGCGGCGCATGGCAGCTCTGACCTTGGGTACGGCCAACATCAATTTTCTGATTCGGGCGCCGTAGCGCCCGTTCGAAATGTCCCCTAGTTCCACGAACGGGCAGTCTGGCCGGCGGCCGAGATAATGGCTGCGTTCGAAACCCAAAGCTTCGACCCGAAAGCCCACCTGCCGCAACATGTCGACGCGCTTGGAAATCCTGGCATCGGTTCCTATCGGCAGGATGCAAAGCACTCGAATTGTCATGACCCGCAATCTGCCCAGCGATTCATCCTTGTCTTTTTGCCTGCCTTCGCCCGGTTCTGTCCCGAGGCGGAAGGAAGAAGCCGGCGCCCCAGCGAATGGCGTGGGTGCCGTCCAACGTGCTGAAGAGAAAGGAGCTTCATCCGGATTGGTCTAGGCCGGCATATATTATGATGGGCATATTAAGATATGGCCCCATTCCGACTTCCATGACCGTTGCGCCCGCGTGGCGGCATCCATGTGCTCGTATCGCGTCGGCCAAATCCACACAGAGATCGATATGGTGTTTGGGCGTATTACGAGAGCTAAAAAGCCGCTGGGCGTATCTGTAACACTTGCGGCCCAACGGTTCGGGCAGGGCGGCGAATGCGTTCTGCAATCTTGCCTTGGTTTGCCATTTCATGATCCGATCCCATTCCTTACAGTTTTCCACAGGTATGCGAAATCAGCGCGGCGCGGCAGCCAGATGGCGCACAAGGTCGCGCCGGTCCGCCAGTGGAACATCATGGCGAGGTAAGCGGTGCGGACAATCAGCCCGATGGTCATGGCCCAGGCGGCGGCTTCGATGCCGAGCGCCGGATGCAGCGCCAGAAACGAGGCGATATTGGCGGTCAAGCCGAACCACACGGCCCAGGAACAGACTCCCGGCCGGTTCACGCCGCTAAAGTAGGTAATGAACATGCCGCCCCCGGCGTAGGCGAGGATCCCGGGCGCCAGAATCCACAGCAGCGGCACCGCCGGCAGGAAGGCCTCGGAAAGCAGAACTCGCACCAGCGGCGTGCTGATGGCCAGCAGCACCGCCAGCGCGCCGCCGGTCGCCAGGCAGACCAGGCGCAGATTGAGCCCGACCAGCTTTTCGGGCTGCTTGATGGCGCCGCTTGCCACGCGCGGGTACAGGACGATTCCGACCGCGCTGGAAATCAGGCCGAGGCGGAGCATGAGCATACTGGCAGCGGCGAACAGCCCGATGTCGGCGCGGCCGGCCAGCATACCCAGAGCGAATACGCCGACATGCGGTTCAGCCTCGTTTCCCACCCGCATGACGTGGTATCGCAAGCCATAGCCGAGCACCCGGCGACACCCTGACAGGGACGGCAGCTCGAACGCCAGCCCGCAATGCTTGCTCAGGTCCCAAAGGCAGGCGGCAGTCATGAACACATGACCTGCGATCAAGGCCATGAGGGCCCCGTCCACCCCGAGATCCAGCTGCCACACCAGAGCCACAGTTGCCAGCACCACGACCAGGGACTGGGCCGGCAGGAAAACTGCGAGCGGCCCGAAGCGCCGCAGCCCGGCAAGCTGCAACTCCACCGCGACCGACATCGAGATGAGCGGCACCAGCGCCAGGGACAGATGAAAGGAGTGGGCGGGCGCTTGCCGGAAAAAAGCCAGACTGCCGTGGATGAGCGGCAGCGCTACCGCCACCGCCACGGCGCTGCCAACGAGACAGGCGGCCAGGGCCAGGAACAGGCTTTGTGACAGGCTGATCTGCCTGGCAACGGCGTAGTACTGGGCGCCGCGGTCGATGCTGAAGGTGAAGACCACGCTCAGCAGAAACGCAAACGTGACGCAGACCGCGTAGGCGCCTCGACCTTCGGGCAGCAGGAGGTAGGCCAGCAGGCTCTGGGTCAGGATGCTGACCGCGTACACCCCGGCCCGGGACGTGAAGGTGACGGCGACTTCCTGCCCGCCGGCCATGGTCGCATTGCGTGGAGTGGTGGAGATAGCGCTGGCCATTTAAGAGAGGCTTTCAAGAATCTGAGGAGGCCATGGGCAATTTGCTCTTTGCCCTCATGTGCATTTTAACTTCTGAATCTTGCTATTGAATAACGCCTGATGACATGAACTCTTCCGCCCAACAGAAATTTTTAAGGGCTTATCACGGGACTTGTCAAGCGGCGACATGAATCAGGTCAGCCCAGGGGAGACGCCTTCAGGCCGGAACAGAGTTTATCCAGAACCGCTACAGCATTACCGGATTGGATCAATTGCAACGTAGTATGGGAACCAATATACCCCGCACCGCCGGTAACCAAAACGCGATTGTCCATTATAGATAAAGAATAAAATGCCTCAAAAAGGGATGGAAAACTCCAGCGCAAATCAACCTGCAACCCGGCCGCCAGCGACGATGTTCGGGGCCAGATTGTCGCATAAAACGGCGGGGAATTACACGCTGTGTACGAGCTTACATCCCATGAGACAAATCAGGTCGCCTGCATGAGTAGTTGATAATAGCGCTTCGGGGTGGCAAGTCCTGTACCATTGTGAGGATTGCCAATAGGGATTGTAGCAATGCTGATAGTCTTCCGGTTTCTTAAATTCACAGTCGCCCGGGGTGAATGCACCCTGGCAACGGATAAAGCTCATGATGCAATACACCATTCGCCCGCTCCACACGGCCATCGTATTCAGGTGTTCCCGGTGGCAATACAAATAGCAACAACCCAGGCGTTTGGCAGGTGCGGTGACTGGACGGACTGCCTTGAACAGTTTGAGGGTAAACCATTAGGTAAAACGAACCCTCACGGGATAAACTGGTCTGTTCTGAAGGTTGTCGGGCCTTCATGTCATACCCGCCAGCACCTGGCGTTTGAACTGACGCTGTTGGGTTTGGTCCGCCCGAAACCAAAGGCCACCACGCGCAAATGCGTCCCGCCGTACTGATATCAGGCTTAAGACCATGGTTCGGGTCACAGTACTTTCCAGATCTTATCCTTGTCTCACAAGAGACAGCGTCCCTCTCAGAAGCAAGACTTGCTGGTCGTGTGGTTTGCCCACTTAAACGGCGCCATGCTTAAGGCAACAACTGCGCGCTTTAACCCGTCAACCCTTATATCTGCTGAAAGGGCTTTACATCAAGCTTTGTCAGCGCACCTCTATCGTGCCGTGCATACCCGCATCAAGGTGACCTTCAATGTCACAGATTAGCTCGACCGGGCCGTTCGTTGATTTGGTGGTGGTAAAAAACCATTCCGCCAATGCACCGACACCGACTTCAATTTCATCCGGCGTCCCATACATTTCGCCAACCATCTGGCCGTCTTTTTTAAGCTCCACCTTCGCGCTCTCAATAGCGCCGAGCAAGTCGGGGGCATCCCATTCGTGTGGAACCAACCCATCGTTGACCAGGACAAGTGTGTACGTTTTCCCCATGTCCAGTTTTATGTGGTTCGGTTCAAATTTAAAGTCGGTCATCCGAATCACGATTTCCTGGTCGTGATCATCAGCAAAAGTCGGCGGAACCAATACGCACAGGCATATAAGCGATAATCCGATGCGGGAACAAACTGATGTGAGATTTTTCATGATATTCACCTTTTATAGGTTGTTTAAGAAACCAGGCAACAAGGCGCAATTAAGGCCAGTGTCGCTGGGTCCGCAATCCGCGTAAGGAATCTTTGATTAGTTCGGGGGGTGCTGCGTTATAGGGATGTACCACTAGAATCAATGACCCTAAGCCATTGATTTTGTGCACAGGCGTGTCTGAAAATTCCGAGAGGGAATTATGCAGACAAACCTTAGAAATACAAATATCCAGGGTTTCCCCGCTGCTGTGTTTCTTCGTCTCATTACCGTACGGTTTTTTCAAACCAGTAGCCGCGCAGCGTGTCCCGGTGCGCTTCGGTCCGAAAAGTCCGATCAAAATGCACGGTAATCGCGCCGGAATAGGCGGTATTGATCACGGGCACCTGCAATTTTCGGTATCGCCCGGATACCGGTTGATGGGGGTGACCGAACCGATTCAGGTAGCCGGTGCTTAATACCGCTAATTTTGGTTTTACTGATGTGAGAAACGCCATGGTTGAAGAGGTTTTACTGCCCTGATGTGGAATCTGTATCACGTCGCCGGGTAATTGGTGCGGCGTGTGTTGCACCAGTTTGCTTTCTGCTGCTTTCTCAATGTCTGCGGTTAGCAGCAGCGTTCCATATTGAGAACTGATTTTCAGCACACAGGAGGCATTATTTCCCGTGGCGTATTTTTTACCTGCAAAATCGGCCATCGGCCATAGAATTTTAAAATTTATTCCATCCCAATCCCATGTCTGTCCTGACCTGCATTTGTCCGCTCCGGGGAATTGATCGGGTACACCCGACATGACGCGATCAATCCTGAACGCCTGGTCCACAGCGGCAAATCCTCCAGCGTGATCATCGTGTTCATGGCTTATTATCAAGGTGTCGATGCCGCTGATTCCACGGGCTTTAAGGTAGGGCACAACCACCGTTTTGCCCGCATCCAGTCCGCCACGGAACTTCGGCCCGGTGTCATAAACCAGAACATGGTTCCGGGTTTCCACCACGCTGGCCAGGCCATGACCAACTTCAAGCAGGGTGTATCTGAATGCCCCATGATCGGGTTTTTCAGGTCGGAATAAAAACAACGGCAACAACCATGCTATGGCGGTGATTCTTGCGGGGAAGGCCGCGCGCAGCAGTAATAGCAGCATTCCCATCGCAGCCGCCATTAAAATCCACAGCGGCGCAGCAGAGGGCTGCCACACCGACCAGTTTGCATCACCAAGAAATCTCAGTACGAACCACAGATATTCGATTGTTTTGAGTGAAAACTGGAAAATCAGCAGCACCCCGGTGTCCATACCCAGCGCAAACAAAAACAGGCCGATTAATGCCACAGGAACCACGATAAAGCCGATAACAGGAATCGCAATTAAATTGGCCAGCGGTGCAATGATCGATACCTGATTGAACAATAGTAATAGTAAAGGCGCCAGACCCAGGCTCAAACCGAGTTGGACAGATAACCAACGCTTGGATTTTTGTGCTAATTTTTGTCCCGGGTTTGGTCGCGGGGAAATGTTGTTTGAATTTTTCGCGCGGCTGCCAAATCGTGCCAGACAACCAACTATGACAGCGACGGCGCCAAAAGACAGCCAGAAACCCGCAGCCAAAGGAGAAAGCGGATCAATCACCAGTACCACAGCAAGAACCAGAATTAACAATTCAAATGCAGCGGGCCGGCGTTTGCACAGCATAGACAAGGCGAGCACCGATAACATCACCACTGCCCTTCTGGTCGGAATCGTCATGCCGGCCAGGGTGGCATAACAAAAACCGGTGATTAATCCTGAAATTACCCCGGCGTTTAACGCCGGTATGCGTGTTTGTATCTGGCCGGTGAATCGCCAGACCATTGAGACCAGCCATATTACCAGGCCGGAAACCAGCCCAATATGCAGGCCGGATATGGCGACCAGATGAATGGTTCCGGTATTTTGCAGAATCCGCCAATGGTCATCGCGCATGGCCCCGCGCACACCGACGATCAGGGCGGTCAATATGCCGTGATGCGGGTCGTTCTGGAAATGCCAGTGGATAAAATTGCTGATGCGTTCTCTGAATCCTGAAACCGAATAGTTTTTAACGCTGGCAGCAATCATTTGATTGCTAGCCTGGTCACGGACATATCCTGTTCCCCGAATTCGATTTTCAAAAAGATAGGTTTCGTAATTGAATCGACTGCCGGGATTCTGATAACTGCGGGATTTTTTCAGGCGAACAGTGAATCGCCATCGTTGATTCGCCTTGAATTTTTCGCGGTGATAATAGGCTTTTAATCTGATTGTTCCGGGTGAAGGATAAAGTTTTCCTTGCCATTCAAGCGCTTCTACGTCAAAGTTGAATCGCGCGTAATGCGGGGTTTGCACCGGGACGCCGATGATTGTGCCGCTGGCCACCACATCCTGCTGCTCCAGTTCCCGGGGGATGGTGGTATTCAATAACGTTGAGGCAATACTGTTTGCCCAAACCATACCCATAGCAAATAACAGCAAAACCCGTACAAATTTAAACCAGTATGCTGCGGTTGCAAGTGCCAGCAATACTGCAACGGCGACCCAGGCGGGAATCAGCTCATCGACAAAACGGTGGGCGATGACGCCGCTGGAGAAGGCCAATAAAAATAATGCGGCCGGCATCTGCTTTGCCATGGATAATTCCCTGTTCTCATCCTTAAAAGTACCGCATCATAGCATTGATTATTCCACGCTACAGGCATGAGAATTTGCGCTATCGGGAGCCCTCGCTGAACGAAAAAAAGGCCCCGCAAGCGGAGCCTTTTCTCAAAGGACATAAAGCAGAGAATTTACATCATTCCGCCCATTCCACCCATTCCGCCGCCCATATCAGGCATTGGCGGCGCAGCAGAATCATCTTTAGGGATCTCCGCAATCATCGCTTCTGTGGTGATCAGCAATCCGGCAATTGAACCCGCATTTTGCAAAGCGGACCGGGCTACTTTCGTCGGATCAAGAATACCCATTTCGATCATATCGCCGTATTCTCCCGTGCTTGCGTTATAACCATAATTACCCTGGTTTTTGGCAACGTCATTCAAAATTACTGACGCATCATCACCAGCATTGGAAACAATCTGGCGAAGCGGCTCTTCCAGAGAACGCAGTACGATTTTCACACCGAGGTCCTGATCCTGGTTGTCGCCTTTTATTTTTGCAACAGCGTCAATGCAACGAACCAGAGCGGCGCCGCCGCCAGGGACAACACCTTCTTCAACCGCAGCGCGGGTTGCGTGTAATGCGTCTTCAACCCGGGCTTTCTTCTCTTTCATTTCCACTTCGGTGGCTGCACCCACTTTGATCACTGCAACACCGCCAGCGAGTTTGGCGACCCGTTCCTGCATTTTCTCGCGGTCGTAGTCAGAGGTGGCTTCTTCAATTTGAGTGCGGATTTGATTGACCCGGCCCTCTATTTCGCTTGAACTGCCCGCACCGTCGATTAAAGTCGAGTTTTCCTTGCTCACCTGAACACGCTTGGCCTGGCCCAAATCTTCCAGAGTAGCGCTCTCAAGACTCATACCAACTTCTTCGCTGATCACTTGACCGCCAGTAAGAATAGCGATGTCCTGAAGCATTGCTTTGCGTCGATCACCAAACCCTGGCGCTTTCACCGCGCATACTTTGACGATACCCCGGATGTTGTTTACGACCAAGGTGGCCAGCGCTTCGCCGTCAACGTCTTCAGCAATAACCAGCAACGGACGGCTGGCCTTGGCAACGCCTTCCAGAATCGGTAGCAAATCGCGAATATTGGAAATTTTCTTGTCGTAGATCAAAATATAGGGGGATTCAAGGTCAACCGACATGCTGTCCTGGTTGTTAATGAAATAAGGAGACAAATAACCACGGTCAAACTGCATACCTTCAACCACATCCAGTTCGTTTTCCAAGGTGTTGCCTTCTTCTACGGTGATGACGCCTTCTTTACCGACTTTTTCCATTGACCGGGCAATAATATCGCCGACATTGCCGTCCGCATTAGCAGAAACAGTGCCCACCTGGGCGATTTCTTTGTGCTCGGTACACGGCCTGGACAGTTTTTTCAGGTCGTCAACTGCGGCGACAACCGCTTTATCGATACCGCGTTTCAGGTCCATCGGGTTCATGCCCGCCGCAACGGCCTTCATGCCTTCGTGAACGATACATTGCGCCAGTACAGTTGCCGTGGTGGTGCCGTCACCAGCAACATCAGAAGTTTTAGAGGCCACTTCTTTGACCATTTGTGCGCCCATGTTTTCGAGCTTGTCTTTTAATTCGATTTCTTTCGCAACCGATACACCGTCTTTGGTGACGGTGGGCGCGCCAAAAGATTTATCGAGTACAACGTTTCGGCCTTTCGGGCCAAGGGTTACTTTCACGGCATCTGCCAGGACGTTTACGCCCCGTAGCATACGTGCACGTGCATTTTCACCAAATACGACTTCTTTAGCAGCCATAGTTATATTTCCTCACTAATAATGATCTCTGGGATTATTCCGGGATTATCTGGAACAATTGGTTTGGTTATGGTTCAGCTTTCGATAACGCCCATGATGTCGTCTTCACGCATCACAAGCACTTCTTCGCCACCTACTTTGACTTCGGTGCCGGAATATTTACCGAACAGCACCTTGTCACCTACTTTTACGTCGAGGCCACGTTGGTCGCCATTGTCGAGTACTTTGCCGTTACCCACTGCCAGGACTTCACCTTGCATGGGTTTTTCGGTTGCGGAATCTGGAATAACAATGCCACCAGGGCTGGTTCGTTCGTCTTCGACTCGTCGAATAACGACACGGTCATGCAGCGGACGGATGTTCATACGCTCGTTTCTCCTATGTGAATAATTGAATTAAAAAGCCTGATACTTGAGTAATGCCAGTGGATGCCGCCACACACTGGCCGCATTATTAGCACTCACCTCAGGTGAGTGCTAATAATAGTGTCAAAGATTTAAAAATCAATGGGAAAATGATAAAAAACGGACGGATTGCAAAAAAAATCTGCTCTAAATCCCGCTTTCGGTGGCTTTGCCTGTCTGTTCAGCAATGGCTATGAATATGGTCAGAATTTGCAACGCCGGGCCCGGCCAGCATTGCTTTTCACCTGTCCCTGGTTTTGGTTCCGATTTTTACTGCCATGTGCATTTTTCGCCGGGCTCAGGCCCTGATTACATTGGAAATCGCACAAGTTGAGCGATAAGCGGTCAGGGAATATATTCCTGGTATACGGTGACAGCATGCAACCAGGATCAATCCATGTTCTTGTAATCGGCGTCGATCACTCTGTTTCCCCGGCTGTCTTTGCCCCCGTTGGCTGGGTCGTAGTGAGCAGTATTTTGAAACCCGCGCCCACCGGCAAATGAACCAAACAACCTGCGATCAATCATATTGCGGATAATCAACCGCCGCAGTGGTGGTGTCAGGAAAATGAATCCAATCCCATCGGTAAAAAACCCGGGGGTAAGCAGCAGTACGCCCGCCACCAGCAGAAACAGCCCTTCAATCAGCTCCACAGCAGGCACTCGGGCATGGGCCAGTTGCATTTGCACCCGTCCCAAAGTGGAAAACCCCTGGGCTCTGACCAAAAATGCCCCCAGCATGGCGGTGAATACCACTAAAAATATCGTGGTCCCGGCCCCGACCACACCACCAATTTTAATCAACAGGTAGATCTCGACCAGGGGAACGACAAGAAACGCCAGAAATAATATTTTCATTTGATATTTGCTTTGCTTTGACCGCACTGAGGATTAAACCACCCTGACGTATAATACATCGGTTATTTGACCTATATAAGGGCGGGTGCGGGATATTCCACCATCCGGGCCGCTCGTCCAGAAACCAGCTTTATAACGCTGGCGGCAAAACGCAATCAAGGTCACGTTTTTTAAGGCAAATTGCGATGCAGATGAACATCTTGCTTTAATGGGGTCAATAACTTTAACAAGTTCAATTTGGGCGTACGCAGACTAAAATCCCGGAAAAGTGGGTCCGGAGAATCCAGGAAATTTCCAAGATTGATTAGAACGCTACTTCTACTGACAACGCTGCTCGCACCCTGCTTGCCTTCGGCCGGGTCAGACCATGGTGTGCTGCTGCCCGCCGAGCAGGCATTTAAGTTCAATGCAAAAGTGTTCGCCGACAACCGGGTGCGTGCCAGATGGGAAATAGCCGAGGGATACTATATGTATCGCCACAAAATGGATTTTGAATTTAACGGTCATGGCATTATCACCGCGCCACCCCCTCTCCCGGCTGGCCAGGTTAAACAGGATGCGGTATTCGGTCAGGTCGCTGTTTTTCGCACAGACTTGGTGGTTGATATTCCATTTTTCGCTAATGGTGTAAAAAAATACGCATTGATCGCCAAAGGCCAGGGCTGCAACGAACCGGTTGGGGTGTGCTATCCACCGATGGTTCGGAAAATTGAACTTGGCGATGATAGCGGCGCATCTGCATTTTCCCGCCCGGTTAATCCGGGCAGTAATTCGCTGCAATCCAGCGCGCTCAATTCAGCAAATCCGGGCACGGCAAACGATCTCCGTGCCGTGCTCAACGCGGGGTTTGCACAGCAGGAATTTCCTGACGTGGATGAAGCATTCAAGTTGCGCATGGAAGTTACCGGGGAGCATGAACTGAAGGCGGTATTTGATATTGCAGACGGATACTACCTGTATCGGGAAAAAATCAAATTCAATGCCAATGATCACCAGCACCTGTTTTCCATTTCATTGCCCGATGGAAAAATCAGGGAAGACGAATATTTTGGCGAAGTTGCCGTGTTCAACGATGATTTTTTCGTGACCCTGGCATTTGAGGAAAAAATTGATGACTTGCACAAGCTGATTATTCATGCGAATTATCAGGGCTGCGCGTTGGACGGCATCTGTTATTCACCGGTCAGCCAGTCATTCGATTTTTCTGGCCTTTCAGTTAATACTGCCGCCAGCACTGAATCCCCATCGGGCACCCATATCAATACCGGGCTGGTGACAGGTTCGGGCGATAAACCGTTGGTGCGGCTGGGCCCGAAGGAGATCAGCGATGGTGCAGATGAGGTGGTTGTCGCTGCCATGCAGGATAGCGGGCAAACATTGCCGGCGGGCGGGGGAAATCGTGAATCCCTGCTGCCCTTGCTTTTTGGTGCGTTTATTGCAGGCATTCTACTCACCTTCACGCCCTGTGTTTTACCGATGATTCCCATTCTTTCCGGCATCATCGCCGGGCAGGGTAAAAAATTAACCCGAGCCAAAGGCGGCCTGCTGGCTGGCGTCTATGTGCTTGGAACCATGGTGACCTATGCCGGGATGGGTGCGCTGGCCGGCGCCACTGGCGATCAATTGCAGGCTTATTTTCAAAACATCTGGGCCATCGGCTTGCTGAGCGGCTTGTTTTTTGTCATGGCCCTGTCCATGTTCGGGCTGTTCGACCTACACATGCCGGAAATTATTCAGGCCAAAATACGCGCCAGTACCAATAACATGAGCGGCTCCATACCGCTTGTTTTTATACTCGGATTGTCTTCGGCTTTAATTATCGGGGCGTGCGTATCTCCGGTTGTGATCTCCATTCTCGGCATCGCCGTGACCAGTGGTGATGCGGTGCTGGGCGCCCAATTGATGACCACAATGGCCATGGCCATGGGGCTGCCGTTGGTCCTGCTTGGATTCGGCGCCGGTCATTTTATTCCCAAGGCCGGAAAATGGATGGACAAGGTAAAGCAGGGCTTTGGTGTACTGTTAATTGGCGTCGCTATTTATTTATTGGGCCTGCTTCCCCAAGTGCCGGTGTTGTTACTATGGGGTGGTTTTTTCATCCTGCTCAGCCCGTTTCTCGGCGCCGCGCGGCCAACCCCGGGAAAAGTTTCCAACTGGCAGCGAATCGAAAGAGGCGTCGGCATTATTTTACTGGTGTGGGGCATATTCCTGATTGCCGGCGGGTTGCTCGGGCAGCGCGACCTGTTCAGACCGTTTCCGCAAAACCTACTGTCAGCAATTTCTGGAAATGCCGGGATTCAAGACCGTAGCGTCGTGCACAAATTTACCCCGGTAAGCAGCATTGAGCAGTTGGAACTGCAAATGTCTCTGGCCCGGTCGCAACAAAAGCCGGTGTTAATCGATTACTATGCCGACTGGTGTGTGGATTGCGTGCGCATGGAAAAAACGACGTTCCAGGACCCGGCAGTCGCGACGCTATTGGCGGAGCGCTATGTAACCCTGCAAATCGACGTAACCGACCCGAATGATATTGAGGCAAAACGTCTGAAACAGCAATTTGACGTATTCGGGCCGCCGGCAACGTTATTTTTCGACCGCGCAGGCAAGCCGCTCATCGATAAAAACTTCTATGGGTATATGGAAGCCGAAAAATTTCTCGCATTAATTTCCAGACTTTAGTACTTTGCAGCCAGTTTTTACCGGAAAGTCAGTTCTAATTTATCTGCTTGGCTTGGCAGGAATCCTGGCTGGCGGTTATGTCGGCGTACGCACGCTTTCTTCAGACGGGCCGTCAGCCTCCCTGGCCACACTGCAACAGCTAGAACTTCCCGATGTAGATAAACAGCTTCGACATGGCAGGGAATGGCTGGGAAAAGTCGTCATCGTCAATCACTGGGCGACCTGGTGCGCGCCCTGTCGGGAAGAAATTCCCATGCTGATCGACTATCAGCATCAAATGCGCGACAAGGGCATTCAGGTTGTGGGTATCGCGCATGATTTGTTGGAGGCAACCCGAATATTCGGCGATGAAACCGGTATGGATTACCCCTCCCTGCTGGCTATTGTCGGCGCAAAAGAATTATTGGCGAGCCACGGAAACCGCCAATCCGGCGCACTCCCGTTTACCGCGATTTTTGACCGCGAAGGCAGGTTGGCGCGAGCCAGGCTGGGAAAAATTTCCCGGGAAGAATTACAGGCATTGGTCGCTCCTTTGCTGTGAATGACCCGCTATTAATATCTGTAACTACCGGAGAAGACAGTCACAACAGCAATTCTACCCAGTGTTTCACCGGCAGGTTTTTATCGATATTCAAATGTAGCTGGCAGCCTATATTGGCGGTGCAGATTACATCTGGCTGGTCGCGGCGCAATGACCGGAGCTTGGCCTGGCGTAATTTATTGGAAATATCGGGTTGCAGCAAAGCATAGGTGCCGGCGGAGCCGCAGCAAAGATGTGAATCTTTAACTTCGCACAATCGGTAGCCAACCCGTCTTAAAAGGCTCTCCACGGCGCCGGTAATTTTTTGGCCGTGTTGTAATGTACAGGGCGCATGGAACGCGACTTTTAACGATGGGTTTTGTACGCAGTAACCACTATCAATTTCCGTGGACAAAATCTCGCAAAGGTCAAAAGTTTTCGCTGCAATTGCCTTGCCTTTATGCAGATACTCGGGATCGTGCCGGAACAAATGCGGGTACTCCTTGATGGTCACGCCACAACCACTGGCGGTCATCACAAAACCTTCAATCCCCTGGTCGAGGCAGGGCCACCATGTGTCGATCAGCGCTTTTGCCCTGATTTTTGCCCGATTTTCATTGGTTGTATGTAATTCCACGGCGCCGCAGCATCCGGCACCAGGCACCTCAATCAGCGAAATCCCCAGTTTTTCCAACACCTGCGCCGCAGCCAGGTTGGTGGAAGGGGCGAGTGACGCCTGAACGCAACCTGCCAGTGCCACCATTTTGCGTTGGCGATTGCTGCGCGGCCAACTGCGGTTGTCCAGGGCAACAGGTACCGGGATTTTTGATTTTATAGTTGCCGGCAAAACCGGCCGTATAATCTTCCCGAACTTAAACAACCAGCCAAATATCCGCTTGTTTGCAACCACCGCAGCGACCACCGCCCGGTAGAGTCGATCCAGCCAGCCTCGCTGCCTGGCGGCGTGCAGCGTCTCCCGGCCCAGCTCCAGCAAGCGGCCATATTCCACGCCGGATGGGCAGGTCGTTTCACAAGCGCGACAGGTCAAACAACGATCCAGGTGTAATGCCATTTTTCGCTCAGGCTGTTCACCCTCAAACAACTGCTTCATCAGATAAATCCGACCCCGCGGCCCATCAAGCTCATCGCCCAATAACTGATAAGTCGGGCAGGTCGCATTACAAAACCCACAATGCACGCATTTGCGCAGAATGGATTCCGCTTCCCACCCTTGTATGGTATCCGCGTACTTTGGACTTAATTCCGTCTGCATAGTTATAACCCGGCATACATTCTCCCCGGATTTAAAATGCACCCCGGGTCAAACTGGTTTTTTAAATTTTGATTGAGCCGCATCACGGCGTCGGGCAGTGCGGCAAAAACCTCGCCCGTTCGATCGCCGTTCCGAAAACAGGTCAAGTGGCCGCCTGCCCGATGCACGGCGCGTTGAAATTCTCCATCGAACTCGCCGCTCCTGGTCCAGCGCAGTCCGCCGCCCCAATCGATAAGCTGGGGTTTGTCCGGGCAAAAGAATTTGCTCCCCGGCGCAACGGAGGCGCGAAGCAGCATTGACCCGGTACGGAAAAACCCATGGGACTGGTGGTTAATACCCAGCCAGAATTCATCGCCATGACTGTCGATGTCCCCTCCGATGCGCCGCCTGGCCGCTTCCACCCCGGTTTCGCTGCCGGAAATTCGGATACGCGTGCTGCCTTCCAGCCATGCTGCCGCAGTAATGGGGAGTGGTTTCCCGGCCAGTCTATTCATCAGCATGATGCTCGCATCCGGGTCGGCGTGCTCAATAATCACGGTCAGCTCGGCCGCTGGTTTTGGAACTACTTTCACAGACACCTCCAGCAATATTCCCAGACATCCCATAGATCCGACCAACAGCCGCGACACATCGAAACCCGCCACATTTTTTATCACCTGCCCGCCGAATCGCAGCACTTCGCCGCGACCGGTCAATACTTTTATACCCAGTACGAAATGATTGACCGAACCCGAGAAAGGCCGAATGGCGCCGGATAATCCGGTTGCAACCGCGCCGCCCAGAGTGGTGGATCGGGAAAATACCGGCGGCTCAAACCCCACCATCTGGTTATTGTCATCGAGCAATTGGATGATTTCTGTTATCCGAGTACCCGCCCTGGCGGTTATCACTAATTCTGTGGGGTGGTAATCAATCACCCCGCAATGGGGCGCAATCTGTATTGGCTGGCCGACGATTTCCCTGCCATAGAACGATTTGCTGCCGCCGCCACAGATGGCCAGCGGGGTGGCCGACTGCCAGGCGGCAATCACCCGGGACTGAATCTGCTGTTCGATATTTCCGCCCATCAGAACCGGTCCAGTTCGGGAAATGGCAGGTTTCCGGCGTGAACGTGCATGGCATTGTGCTCCGCGCAGCGCGCCAGCGTGGGAATGGCCTTGCCGGGGTTTAACAGCGAATCCGGGTCGAAACAATTGCGGACCCGGTGAAACTGGCTGCGTTCGTCATCGGAAAATTGCACGCACATTTCCCCGATCTTTTCTGCGCCGACACCGTGTTCTCCGGTAATGGTGCCGCCGACTTCAATGCACAGCTCTAATATTCTGCTGCCCAACGCCTCGGTTTTTTGCAATTCGCCGGGGACATTGGCATCGTACAATATCAGGGGATGGAGATTACCGTCACCGGCGTGAAATACATTGGCAACGGGCAACCGGTATTGTGCGGAAAGGCGGTTTATTTCAGTCAGCACATGGCCCAATGACTGTCGCGGGATAGTGCCGTCGATACAATAGTAATCCGGGGATATTCTGCCTACCGCAGGAAATGCCGCTTTACGGCCGGACCAGAATAATGCCCGTTCCTGTTCATCTTTGGCCACACGACTTTCCGTGGCGCCAGAAACGCGAAATATCGCCTCAACCTGGCGTATCTGATCGTCGACTTCTTCCTTAATGCCGTCCAGTTCACATAACAAAATGGCTTGGGCTTCCTTTGGATATCCGGCATTTACAAAATCTTCTGCTGCGCAGATCGCCGGATTGTCCATCATTTCAATGCCCGCCGGAATAATGCCGCTGCCAATAATCTCGGCAACGCTTTCTCCAGCATTTTTCACCGAATCAAAAACACCCATAACCACCTTTGCACAGGTCGGTATGGGCCGCAGCCTAACGGTCACTTCCACCACAATGCCCAGCATCCCTTCGGAACCGACCACAAGAGACAACAAGTCAAACCCCGGGCTGTCCAGGCTGTCGCCGCCCAGATCAATCAAATCGCCTGCCATCGTCGCCACCTTCAGGCCTGCGATGTTATGCACGGTCAATCCGTATTTCAGGCAATGCACGCCCCCGGCATTCTCTGCCACATTGCCGCCGATGGTGCAGGCAATTTGTGAGGACGGGTCCGGGGCATAATACAAACCGAGATGCCTGACCGCCTCCGAGATGGCCAGATTGCGCATCCCGGGCTGAACCCTGGCGGTTCGATTCAGCGGATCCAGCGAAAGCAGTCGATTCATCTTTGCCAGACTCAGTACGATGCCGTCTTTATGCGGCAATGCGCCGCCTGACAAGCTGGTGCCCGCGCCCCGGCTGACAATGGGGATGCCATGCTGCTGGCAAATCGCCATTACCGCCTGAATTTCATCGATGGTTTCCGGCAGCACCACAAGTTTTGGCGGCTGGCGATAGGCGGTTAATCCATCGCTTTCATAGACGCGCAATGAAGTTTTTCCCGAAATAATCAATTCGGCCGGCAGCACCTGCCGAAAAAGCGCTGCTAATCGGGTCGTTTCCATGCCGGTATTATCCATTATTTAGGTAAATTTTTTCGTTCCTCATTTTTCGCTTCTCAGGGTAAATTTAAACGCCGGCCGAACATCGGTTTGGATTAATATAAACCGCTATGACCCGCCAACGCCAATATACCCGGTGCGACAGGTTGATTATGGGAATATCCACAGCCCTGGACACTCTGCTGGCACCGCCCGCGCCAGGTCGCGCCTACCCCGCAACGAGTGCAGAATCCCCGCGTATGAACCGGCAAAATCGCCAGCAATCCGGGCGTTACATGCGGGTCAATCATGTCGGAGAAATATGTGCCCAGGCGCTGTATCAAAGTCAGGCCCTGACCGCCGGCGATGAAACCACGAGAGAACAAATGCAGCACGCCGCCCGGGAAGAAATCGATCATCTGGCCTGGTGTGAGCGGCGCATTGCAGAATTAGGTGCAAGAAAAAGCCTGCTCAATCCGCTGTGGTATGCGGGCGCTTTCGCTGTCGGCAGCGCTGCGGGGGTCGCTGGCGACAAGTGGAATTTAGGGTTTGTCGCCGAAACCGAGCGCCAGGTCGTGGCCCATCTGGAGGCGCATTTAGGCAGGCTTGCCGAGCATGATTTGCGCAGCAGAGAAGTGGTTGAACAGATGCAACAGGACGAAGCGAAACACGCCAGGCAGGCAATCGCGGCGGGCGCGGCTGAGCTGCCCGCTGTGGCGAAGCGGTTGATGCGGTTTGCCGCGAAAATAATGACGAAAACCGCCTATTGGCTGTAGCGGCAATCTCCGGGATTGCTCTTTGTAAATGGGCGGGCCGCCCTGAAATCTTCCCAAAATCTGCCCGCAACCTGATGAGTGTTTCATTTATATTTCGGTTTGAAGGGTTCAGGTCGAGGGTATCGGGAGGTCGTATCAAATGCGGTCAGGTCCAGATGGCTGCGGGTATATTGCTGGCCCGGGTCTGTTCCAGGATTAAAATCCCAGCCATGATATCGTCCGATGCGCAAAGCGCTGTGTACGGCCCGTCTGCGTACCTGATCTGCAATGACCCTGACCCGCATTGATTCCACGTCCCAGTGGCGCCACGCTTCGGTGATGAACTGTTGCAGGCGTTTCCAGTGGCTTTCATCTGCGGCCAGATTGTGCGTCTCATCCGGGTCATTTTCAAGATCAAATAGCTGGTCGGGGTCGGTAGGACAGGTGATGTATTTATACTGGCCGCGACGAATCATTAACATTGGCGCGCTGGTGCCCTCGGCCAGGTATTCGCTGATTGCCCTATGGGAGTCATGGGCATCAACACCGTCGCACAATGCAACCAGACTGCGTCCGTCCAGCGGGTCAATCGGTGCAGGTTTGTCCGCACCCGTGCCCCGGGCGGCGAGGTCAACCAGTGTGGGCAATATATCTACATGGGCCACGGGCTGTCTGACCCGTCGAGGATTGAATGCTGCCGGATTGTAAACAATCAGCGGGATTCGGCATGACCATTCACGAAAAGACATTTTGTACCACAATCCATATTCGCCAAGCATGTCGCCGTGGTCAGAGGTAAAAATTATCGTAGTGTTTTCCGCCATGCCGCACTCGTCCAGCGTCTCCTGCAATCGGCCCAGCCACTCGTCCACATAGGACACATTGCCATAATAGGCTCTTCTTGCGGCGATAATCTCCGGTTGGCTGAGGGTGACAGAATCAACCCCGATGACGTTTTCCAGTCGCCGGTTATGCGGATCCTGACTGCTTTGAGCCGGTCCTGGAACATGCGGCAAGGAAATATTCACATCCCGGTATAAATCCCAGTACTTTTGCCGGGTCGCATAGGGGTCATGGGGATGAATAAAACTCGCCACCAGACACAGCGGACGCACGTCTTCCGAGCGGGCATGATCATAAATCACCCGTGCGGCCTGATGACCTACTTCATCATCGTAGGCAAACTGATTGGTGACAGCGGCAACGCCGGCCTGTTTAACGCTGGACATATTGTGGTACCACAAGTCAATTCTACGGTCTGCCTGATTCCAGTCCGGCACCCAGCCAAAATCCGCAGGATAAATATCCGTGGTCACTCGCTCTTCGAAACCATGAAGCTGATCCGGCCCGACAAAGTGCATTTTGCCCGAAAGGCAGGTTTTATACCCCATCAATCGCAGATAATGCGCGAAGGTGGGCATGGTTGCAGGCAGATAGGCGGCGTTGTCGTATCCGCCGCAGCGGGAAATATTCTGGCCGGTCATGAAGGCATATCGCCCGGGTGTGCACAGCGGGCTGCTGGAATATGCCGATTCGAACAGCACCCCCTGGCTGGCAAGACGGTCAATGTTCGGGCTGATTACTTCGCTGTGGCCATAGCATCCCAATGCTTTTGCAGCGAGTTGATCTGCCATTACGATGAGAATATGGGATTGCTGATTTTTGTGCATTGCTCGGACTGCTGCGAATCAAATACTGTGCATAAGGCACGGGATAGGTCATCCTTGATTTACGCTGAATTCCAAACACCGTCAACCCATTCCGGTGATTTCCATGTGCGGGCGAATATTTTCATAGGTCAGGGTAGACGGGTCGGCATACACTTCCCCAAGGGCTGAAACAATCAGTATTTTGCTGGCCAGGTCTGCGTAGTCATTTCGAAAGTGTACCGAACTCTTCAATGCCACATAGGACATTTTTGCCGGTTCAATGCCCAGATGTCTGAAGTGGCCCTGATCGGCAGTTTGCACGGCCCTGGAACCGACCACCACACAGACACCCGATATCCTGAGCCAGGCACACGGCCCAAGCGCCATATTCGCGCCTTTATACATGGGACCAGTGGCGGTAAATCGGCCATCCGATATGTTCATTACTTCACATTCGCATTGAAAGGGCCTGTGACCAGGAACCCCGGTTTTACCGCCCAATTGCGCAGAGAATTTTCCACCGATTCCCGCTGCATGCGCCATTGCCGCGACTTCTGCATCATTGATTACCCCAATTAGTGCATTTTCAAGTCGGTATTCGATCATTGCCTGTAATACGCCGGTGGTATCTCCCGCGCCGCCGCCCCCCGGGTTGTCCTGGGTATCTGCCATGACAATAGTCGCACCATGCTGCACAAATGCACGCTTCGCCTCGGCCATTGCACGGTTTACTGGCCATATTTTTTCGTAGAAATCCGGTTTTTTATGTTCGATTAAATTGGCCAGAGACATCACCGCAGCAACGGCCTGCTGCCGGTTCAATCCATAACCGACAACTGCCGGCCCGGCATCAAAAATATCCGACAAATGAAATCCGCAGGCGAACGAGAGGGAGGGCACTTGCCGGGTAATCAATGCGGGCAGACGGTCATAGATTGATCGGCACGGTTCAATCAGAGTGCAGCCGGTATTCAGCGGGATGAGGAAATCTATCTGGCGAAAGGCTTTATACAAGGGGCGCGGGCTTGCTATGCAATGACTCAACAACTTCGCTGTCCGGTACCCGGTCGCGCCCATATCGATGTGCGGGTAGGTTCTGTAAATATCCAGCACACTGGCTTTTTCTACCATTAACGGCGTGACATTTGCATGTAAATCCAGACTCACAATCACAAAAACTGGTATCTGGCTGCCCACCAGATTCCGCACCCGGGACAAAAACACTCCTTCACCATCCTGCAAATGTTCACAAACCATGGCACCATGCAGGTCCAGATAAACGGCATCAACCGGCAGCGCGGCGGCCAGCAACCCCAGCAGGTGTTGACTGATTCTTGCAAACGCATCTTCGGTCACATACGAACACGGTGTGGCCGAGCACCATAATAACGGCACGATCTCGTGCTGGTCTTCGTACAATGCTTTGATCGCTCCCGCTATGGGTAAATGCACATCTTTCACAGCCCACACCATTTTCGGCCCCGCATTCATTCCCGGCCATTCATCCGCCTGCTCGAACGCGGCGAAATTGGCTTTTACGGTAGCGAAGGTATTGGTTTCGTGCTGCCAGCCTCCTATTGCAATTCTTGCCATGTTATCTTCCTGGTCGTCAGGCTTTTGCGGTTTCAGGCGTTGTCGCCCACATGGCCGCAAAAACAATGCTCATCAATGCTCCCATCCCCACAGTCATACCGATTGCATGCAACGGCGGGGTTTGCGCGAACGCCAGGATGCCGAATACCAGAACTGTGGTAATCTCGCACATCCATAACGCGCGGAACGTGGTATCCCATTCGTCGTGATTTTCCGGCAATCGGTTGAAGAACAAGGCATAGTCCAGACCAAGCCCGACCACCAGTAACAATGAAACCAGATGAAAAATACTCAACGGATGACCGGTAAAGACCAGAAATGCTGCCGTCCCCGCCGCCGCCGACAGGGCGGGAACCATGATTTTCAACGGCCGGCCCAGGCTGGAAAATGCAACCGCCAGGACCATAAATATAACCCCGATACAGCCCAGCATGATGAATGAAACTCTGTCCACACTTCTGGCCACAAGCGCTGTAGACGCCGTCTTCAGGTGCAGATAAAACAATCCGTCATGCTGATTCGCCAATGCTTTCACGGCGGCCTCATCATCGACGCCATGCAGCAGTATGACGCCGCCGGCCTCGCCGTCAAAATCGAACATCAGTGGATTGAGTTTACGGCCAATCGCCGTATGCTCTAATGCCGCCGGATTGATCAATTCCATTTCGCTCACCGCAGCAATATCTTCGATAAAGGGCGCGAACACATTTTCTCGGAAGGGAAGGCCCGCCGATGCCAGCTCCAGTTTTGCCTGTAATGTGCTGGCATCGCCGATTTGAGATTTTCGCACTCGCTGTCGATTCATACTGGGCAGAAAATCAGCCGCCATGTCATAGCCCTGTATAATCTGGTCTTCAACCAGCGCATCGAGCTCCGGCTGTATGCGCTCGCTGAATTGCAGGACGTTTTCCTTGTCCCTGGCGGTGACCACCAGCATACTGCCGCCGTACCAGAACCCCAGGTCTCCTCTGAGCAGCTTGCTTTCGGCGCGGCGCGCATCCTTAATTGGGCTGAGTGAGTCCACGTTCAGGTGCAAAACGGGTTTTTCAGTAATCACCAGTGCCGCCGGTGCGACCAGCAAATTACCGATTACCAGCCAGCGCAGCCGGGGTGCTTTTTGACCCAGGGTTCGCAGTTTCCCATGCAGTCCGGCAAGCCCGGCTTTATAATTGTTTGGGTTGACTACGAGCAAGGGCAGAACCCAACGGGAAAATAAAGCGGCTGCAGTCAGGCCGACAATAGTAAACAGCCCAAGCTGCTGCATTCCGCCGAAGCCGGAAGCTAAAAATGCGGCATAGGCGATGACCGTTGAAAACACGCCCAGGCGTAAAGTGCGCCAGATTTTTATCATGCTTTTCTGATTCTGCCCGGCATTCCCGCTCATTCCAGTGAGCAGATGGATGGGATAATCTACCGCCACCCCGGCCAGGGTTATCCCGAATGCCAGGGTTATGCCGTGAACCTGATGGTGTAAAAGTAATATGGTTGCTGTGGCGGCAATAATACCGACCAGCAAAGGGCAGGCCACCGCAAAGACCATGAGTAATGAACGATACGCCACCCACAGGAACAGGGTCACCAGACAAACCGCCACCAGCGTGAGCCTCTTTGCGTCTGCACGAATGTCCTCGCCGGACTCCATTGCGAATACGGCCGGGCCGGTCATGATCAGGGTCAATCCGGGCGCTTTCATGGGTGCATAGATTGAGCGGATTGCCTGCACTGCGGCATACTGATTGTGCAATCGGGAAGTGTCTGCGGCAATCTCCGCTAAAATCAGCGTCCGCGTATGATCGTCCGAGAACCATACGCCGTTTAGCTCGGTGGGCCGTTTGTATTTGCTGACTTTGCCTTGCCACTGTTGCAGCAGGGTGATGACTTCTGCGGTGGGGTCATGGCGCAGATATTTTTTTCGACCGAGGCAGAAGCAGAGGCAAGCCCCTCAAGTCGGGCAGCAAGCGCTGCCTTTAAACCGGCTATGGAAAATTGCTCCGATAAATCCTTGTGGGTCAACAGATAGCGGTTTTTCTGCAAAAACGCCAAGGTGCCTTCGCTCAGGCTGTCGGCATTATTGACCACTCTGCTGAACTTGTCTGATTGACGCAGTCGGGCGGTCATACGTCGGTTAAATCCCGCAAGCTCTGTGGGCGCCAATCCAGAAAATCCCAGGAAAATGATATTGGCGGACGCGCTGTTGCGCAGTTGGTGGTGCAGTAATTTCTCGAATTTTGTAACTGGTTCCGGCAGGAACAGCGCCAGATCTGTAGATATTCTGAATTTTGAAAAAATGACAAACAACGCTGCAACCAAAAAGCACAGGACCATTATCGCTTTGCTGTGCGCGGTATTCATCTCCGGAATTATTGTCAATCCATTATTGCAAAAGCTGATAGTCTAGCGCTATCGTCGATTCATCCCCGTCCGCCTGGGTGGTCACCACTTGTTTTATTCGGGCCCCGGCGCCGGTCAGATATATGCTTGCGATGTAATCCAGTATGTCTTTGGATTTGGGTACCAGGGACAATTGCCACGCCTGGCGGACACCTTGCAGATGCAAAATATAGTTTTTCGCCAGCATGGCCGCATTTCCGGCAAGTATGGCCCGGATATTTTCTATTGTTGCTTTTAACAATGGGTGGGACTGGATTGAATAGGAGCGGGTTAGAACCATCGTATCGGATTTTCCAGCCGCGACAGTTCTGCGGATAACCATTGAGTCGCCGTCGATGACGACCTGTTCAACTAATGGCGAAACGGTGTTTTTTTCAATATAGTCTGGTGCACGATATTCCATGCTGCCTTTAACAACGGTGTCGATTATCAAAAAAATTGATTGTTTGGTTTCGACGAAATCGAGCCTGGCGTAATTGACCCGGGAAAATTCCTGCATCAGTTTTTCTACTGTCCAGCCTGCCTCATCGGCATGGGCCGGATGATTGGCCAGAGGGGTGGCGAGCAGCACAGCAAGCAAAATCATACATCTAGATCCACGAATGAAACTGGCCAGGTGCATCGAGAACAAGGTGAATCTGTCGGTTGTCATCCTGTTGCGGTGTGGCCTTTCCGCAGGTATCCACCACTTCGACCAGACGCAACGGCGATGACTATGGTGCCAAGCAGGAGCAGGGCGCCGGCCTGATGTGCCACCCCCCATACAACGGGAACCCGCCAAAGCAGGGTGGTAATTCCCACACTGAGTTGCAGCACAACGGCAATAATCATCGCCAATCCGATGAATTTACTCTGGCCATTTGCCTGGTCGCGCACCAGTAACAGCGCATAATGTATAACCAGAATCAAAACCAGCATGGCCAGCATTCGGTGGATGAATTGAATGGTGACCGGATTTGCAAAGATATTCAGCCACCATGGAGACAGCATACCCATTTCGGCGGGTATCCATTCCCCGCCCATGGTGGGAAATGTATTGTAGATAAACCCGGCACGGGTGCCGGCAACCAATCCGCCGCTGGCGATCATCAATAATACTATCCCAAGCACCCATCCACCGGATTTCGCGCCCACGGGCTGGCGCAAATGCAGTCCGGGGCACAGGCCTGCCAACACGCGCAGCATATAGGCGTATATCAGTATGGCAATCATCAGGTGCAAAACCAGTCGATATGGGTCCACCCGGGGATTGTCGATCAGCCCGCTTTTAACCATGTACCAGCCAACTCCCCCCTGAACCGCGCCCATGGTGAACAATATCCATAGTTTCAGCGACAATGCCGCATCGAGTTTTTTCGACAGGAACAGGCAGCTAAAGGGAAGAAAAAATACCAGGCCGATTAACCGTCCCAGAATCCGATGGCTGTATTCCATCCAATAAATAAACTTGAAATTTTCCAGGGTGATTTGCGCATTGACAATGTGGTATTGCGGGAACTGTTTATACTGGTCAAATACTTCAGTCCAGGCGGACTCCGTGACCGGCGGGAATATTCCCGATATGGGTTTCCAGTGAACCATGGATAGCCCGGACCCGGTAAGCCGCACCGCCCCGCCCAGCAGCACCATGGCAAAAATCAATGCGCAACAAATGCCCAGCCAGACAATGACAAACCGGCGGGTCTTATTGGTCATATTGATTGATACGGCAACAGGAAATCCGCGCAAGGGGAACGGTTTTCTCCATTACTCAATATGACCAATGGAAATCAGGGAGAATGTGTTGATGCTGCTCAGTCTTTCCAGCGTTGAAAGACCAGCGAGCAGTTTGTACCGCCAAAACCAAAGCTGTTGCTCATGGCAGTATCAAGGTCAACATCCTGTTTTGTTTCGGTGACAATTGGAAGGCCCCGGGCTCGTTGGTCCAGATTTTCAACGTTGGCCGAGGCCGCGATGAACCCCGACTCCATCATCAGCATGGTGTAGATTGATTCGTTGACGCCAGCGGCGCCCAGCGCATGCCCGCTCAGCGATTTGGTTGCACTGAGCGGTGGGCAGGCTGTTCCGAATACCGCGGAAATTGCTTCGAGCTCCTTGACATCGCCTGCCGGCGTACTGGTGCCGTGTGCGTTGATATATTGAACCGGCTGAGGCAAAGACTGTATGGCCTGACGCATACAGCGCGCCGCGCCTTCCCCGGAAGGTTGAACCATGTCGTAACCGTCGGATGTCGCACCATAACCCACTAATTCAGCAATAATCAGCGCACCCCGATTCCGGGCATGCTCAAGGTCTTCGAGTACTACTACGCCGGCGCCACCGGAAATTACGAATCCATCCCGGTCTGCATCGTATGGGCGCGAGGCTTTTTCGGGAGTCGCATTATAATTGGACGATAACGCGCCCATGCCGTCGAATAAAACCGATAGCGACCAGTGTAATTCCTCGCCTCCACCGGCAAACACCATATCCTGTTTACCGAGCTGGATTAACTCTGCGCCATGCCCGATACAATGTGCGCTGGTACTACAGGCAGAGCTGATTGAATAGGATACCCCTTTGATTTTATACGCCGTTCCCAGGCAGGCGGGAATGGTGCTCGCCATGGTCCGGGTCACCATATAGGGGCCGACGCGCTTCACCCCTCGGGCTCGCAATGTGTCCGCCGCAATAACGATGTTTTCCGGTGAGGCGCCCCCTGTACCCAACAACAACCCGGTACGCTCGCTGCTGATAATATCTGCAGAAAGCCCGGCGTGATCAATTGCTTCCTGCATCGCGATATAGCTGTAGGCGGCCGCATCTCCCATAAACCGGTATAGCTTGCGGTCAATCAGGGATTTTGCATCGATATCCAGGGCGCCATGAACCTGGCTGCGCATACCCAGATCGGCGTATTCCTGGCAATGAACGATGCCGGACCGTCCCGACAACAGGGCGCTGCGCACTTCTTCTTTATTATTTCCCAAACTACAAACAATTCCAAATCCGGTAACGACAACTCTTTTCATGGAAAACTCACAGAAAACTCGCACTCCGAGCAACTTTAATTGGATTGACTATAAAATTAAACACCGGTAATTTTGATATTGCGGCTGCGGGGGTTGCGCAATGATAAATTTCAATACCCGAATTACGCTGGCCATCATTGTGAATACGTCTATTATATGCACTTTTTAATTTTATTCTTTTGTCGACAACCCGTCATCACCTGGTGGATTCTGGGCATTTAAACTATTCCTTATATCCCGGGAATTTCGGGGAGTGTCGGACAACATGCCAGCTTCATGTTTTGGGTTTCGGGTTTTTCTCAAACCATGGATTGCAAAATCAAGCCGGACTAAAACGATTCACTATTCCTGAACAATCCAACTCTAAGGTCTTTACAGGTATATACCGGCCTGTCGTCCACACTCACCAGACCATCGGCAATCCCCATTACCAGCTTGCGCATCACCACTCGTTTAAACTCGATACGGTAAGTAATTTTTTTACATTCAGGTGTAATCTGGCCGCTAAACTTTATCTCACCCGACCCCAACGCCCGCCCCTGTCCCTTGCCGCCGCGCCAACCGAGAGAAAAACCTATCAACTGCCACAACGCATCCAGGCCAAGACAACCCGGCATTACCGGGTCGCCTGCAAAATGACACTGAAAAAACCATAAATCCGGTGATATATCCAATTCAGCAATGACTATTCCCCGGCCATATTCACCGCCATCTTCGTTGATGAGTGTGATTCTATCAAACATCAACATATTGGGCAGGGGCAACTGCGCGTTCCCGGGGCCAAATAATCGACCATGAGCGCATTCAAGAAGTTCGTCACGATCGAACTGATGTTTTTTTGGATACATTAAAATTGATAACTTCCCGGCGGATTTAAGGTGGTGTGATTTTAGCCTACACCAATGCGGAATACGAAACGCGGTCAGCAGTTAGAATATGGGTATGAATTAACCGAAATGAGGAGAGAGCATGACCAACGTTAAGGCGGTAATTAGTGCCAAGGTATTTATTGCAATTGTAGCAATTGCGATGACAAGTGGCTGTGTATCGATGAGCACTAACTACACCCCAGAACAAATTGATTTTAGCGAGCCTGAACTGAATACGGTAACCGAGGTAGAGCTGGGTGAGAGTATGATGCGTCAAGGGAGGTTAGTTTGGCATGATGCGATTTACCTTGCCGATGATATTAAACTCAATATATGGTACACCCTGCGTCGGGGGGTACTACACGAAAGAAGGCGAGACCAAAGAGGGTTCTTTTTACAATCCTAGTAGGTATGGGGAGAGTGGTGCGATAGTGAAAGTGGCATTGGCAGACCCCTATCAAGCTGTTCACATACCCGCAACGGGGGGGTAAACTTTGTGTTGTAACGATATTTAATGCGAAGTCTTGTGCCAAGGCTGCGTGGGAGTATACGAGGCAAGCCGCAATTTCAAACAGGTATTTTCAACAGTATCTAGTATACGGCGGAGGGTACGGTAACAAAATCAACATTGTGTATCGTGAGATGAGTTACGGGTCGGTTCGTCCTGCCTTTGACCATAGCGTTGAGTATGACTTATCGGAGTCAATGGATATCGGTTACAAGGGGGCTCGCATAGAAGTTATCGAAGCAACCAATGAGTCGATAAAGTACCGTGTACTGTCGCACTTTTCAGAACCAGCGGGACAATGATGTGGGGGATCAGTTTAGTTTTATTGTTGATGGTTTGGCAGACAACAACGTATGGACACTCCGGCCGCACGAATGCGGCTGGCAGTTAGCATAATCGTTGATTTTTCAAGGGGTTTGCCATTCATTTACGCGCTGCGGACGTTAATATTTAATTATTCTTGTTGGATTGTTTATGAGGCCGGTGGCGAACCGCTGCGGTACAGACCGCAGGACTTCCGTCCCAGGCTATCTGCCGGACCGCGCCGGGCTTTTCAGTCGCAGATTATCGAGTTACAAACTGCATAAAAACACCGCAACTCACCCGCCGATATAAGACATTTCCACTTTTCGGGAATTGTTTTTCGACGGCATGACATTCAGGTTTTGGCTTCTGGTCATTGAGTATTTATCCTCCCGGTGCGTCCAGATAGATGCTATTTTCTGTTTGATTTCATCCTCGGTAATGCCCTGGCCAAGCAATTGCTTCAGGTCGTATCCACTGCTGGCGAACAGACAGGAATACAACTCTCCTTTAGCCGACAATCTTGCCCTCGCGCAATCCCCACAAAAAGGCTGGGTAATTGAAGATATAACCCCGATCTCTCCCTCGCCATCCTGATATCGCCACCTTTTGGCAACCTCTCCCGTGTAGTTTGCATCAATCGGCACCAGGGGATATACCGGATGGATAAGATTGATGATCTGCTTGGCGCTGAATACCTTGTCCATATTCCATTGATTATGATTTCCCACATCCATAAATTCGATAAATCGCAATATGGCGTTGGTATCCTTGAAGTATTCCACCATGGGCAGAATATCCTCCACGTTGACGCCTTTTTGTACGACCATATTCACCTTGACTGAGGCAAATCCGCTGCTCAGCGCATTTTCTATGCCGTCCAGAATCACTTCCAACGGGTATGGAATCTGATTGATTTGCTGATAAATCTTCGGGGTTAACGCATCCAGGCTGATGTTAATGCGTTTGATACCCGCGTCCTTTAAGGATAGCGCGCGCCGCTTTGTCAACAACGAAGCATTGGTGGTTATGGCAATATCTTCAATACTGGCGATGCCGGAAATTTTCGCAATCAATACCTCAAGGTCCTTGCGCAACAGCGGCTCACCGCCGGTGAGGCGGATTTTCCTGACTCCCAGGTCTGCAAATATTCTCACCAGCCTGCTGATCTCTGCATAGGTCAGCAACATACCGGATTTTAGAAACGGATAGCCCTTGCCAAAAACATCCTTTGGCATGCAGTATCCGCAGCGAAAATTACAACGGTCGGTGACCGAAATTCGCAAATCATGGAGCGGACGATTGAGCGTATCTTTTAACAATTAAATTACCGCAAACTAAAAGGCATGAACACAAGGATACTCCGGTTAAGTGCAGGATTACAGCAAAATGACATGGCAAAATGGCACGGAATCTTCAGGATTCCAAAGTGCCGGCGCCCTGGGCCCTAGCTAGCCTAGCCGCCTTGGATGGTGGGCCAGATTGACAGCGTATCGCCTTCTTCGAGAGGCTGGTCGCGCTTTTCCTGCGCCAGAAATACGCCATTCAGCATCATCATCTGCGCCTCTTCCCGGGGAACTTTATATCGCTCCAGTATTTGATTCGGCGTCTGGCCATCGTCAACGGTTAGCACCAGGGTGTTGCCGTTCATGCCATCTGGCAGGTATTCCATCAAACTTGAAAACATTTTGATCGTTATACGCATTTATCCCCCGCCCCGGTGTAAATATTTTTTAAATCGATCCAGAAATTCGGTCAGTTGAATTTCCGAGAAATTCGTAAATTCAATGGTTATATCGGTAACAGGCAATCTGATCGATGCGATTTTGCGAATTTTTTCCTGGCCAAGATGTAAATTAGCGCTCCGGCTCTGCCATGACAGGACATAGGTATCTCTGTCCACTTCCCTCACCACATAGGGCGCAACCGCCGCCGCCAATCCATTTAGCAACTCTGCGTGCGTAAACCCCATCTCCGCTTTATAGGTCTGGTCGTGGATACTCATCCTCCTGCCACAGGTGGCCAGACAGCGATAACATCATTGGCATTCATTGGGTGGTCGCGGCTGGTCTCGTCTACATAGACGCCGTTTATCAAAACCAGATGCACTTTTGCGCGTGGTACAGAACAGGTATCAATCAACTGGTTTGGGGTGGTCTTTTCTGCCACATCGAGAATGACTGAATTTTTAACAGCGTTATCCGGCAAATACTCCATCAACGTGGCAAACAACTTGAACTCGACCTGCATCAATGCGACCTGCGGAGAGCTTTAGGGCTGCTGGCGGCCCGGCGCTGACCCGGTATTATCCATGAATCACAAGTCAGTCTGCGTCACGGCGAGATAAGCCTCCATCACCCGCAGCGGATTATCCATCAGCCTGTCTTTCCACTGGCCCAGCTTCAACCGCCCCTGCACCAGACCGCGAAGCACGCCGATATGCTGGCTGTGCCCCAGTGAATTTACGCCAACCAACTGGTCACCATCAAACTGAAGCCGCAAATAACGAAAATTCTCCTGGTCCACCAGTGTGGCACAATCACCGCCTTCCACCCCCTGCCACAAACCATAGGAAACGGAAATCAGACCTATGGTATCCAGCACGTTCATCAGCACACTACCCTGGTGGCGCACCGACCCATGCCTGACCATATTACTGGCGGCAACCCGGCCATGCTCGACCGCAGTAGGTTGTATCGCCTGAACGCTATATTCGCCGGTGGAAAAATCCCGTCCGCAAGCCACATCGCCCGCAGCGTATATATCGACACTTGAAGAGCGCATAAACTCATCAATTACCACCGCTCCGTCCGCAAGGGCGACGCCAGAACCGCGTAAAAACTCCGCATTCGCATTCACTCCCACAGCAGAAATAACCAATTCCGCGGCTATTTCTGTGCCGCCGCTGACTTTCACATTGACGCCGCCATTACCGTTATCGCCCGCCGTTTCGATTGCTTCAACCCGGGAACGGGTCATCACATTCACGCCTTTTTGCTGGCACCATTTTTCCAGCAGGGTGCCGCAGGTTTCATCCAGCATTCTCGGCACCATGCGATTGCCCATCTCGATTACGGTCAGATTCGCACCAGAGGAAACCAGCGCTTCCAAAATAATACAACCGATAAAGCCGGCGCCAATTAATACCACCGAAGCGCCAGGGCGTATACCATTTGCAATCTTCCTGGCGTCTTCCAGAGTCCAGCAACTGGTGACTTTTTCATGGTCAATTCCCGGAATCGGCGGACAAATGGGTCGTGACCCGGTGGCGACCAGAAGTTTGTCGTATTGCTGCGAGCCGCCGCCCGCAAGCGCCAGTTTTTTCGCAGACGCATCCACAGACTCAACGCTATCCACCACAACCTCGATACCGCTTTCCTTAAAATGGTCCTCGCCCTTGCGCAGATGTGTGCCTGGCTCCGCAATATGATCGCTGAGCAGATAAGGAATCGCCATTCTTGAATAAGGCGGCTCCGGTTCATCCCCTATAATGATTATTTCAGCGGCGGCATCCAGCTTGCGCAGCGTCTCAGCCGCAACCACCCCGGCCGGACCGGCTCCTGCGATGACATATTTCATGCGGGTAACGAAAATTTCTCCCTAACCGCGCTGGTTAGCTGGCCCGCTTCGCTCCAGCCACGCAGGGAATAATATTCCGGGAGCATTTCATCCAGCCCGCAAACCCTGCCCTGGGCTGGTCCGATGTTAGCCGCCTCCTTCAGCAGTCTTGGCGGCAGCGTGTCATCAGCGCCAGTGAGCCCGGCTTTTAAATTGTAATCCCGCTCAAGATTCCAGATGCGCTCTCCTGCTTCAAGTAAACGCTCCACGCTCCAGTCCCCCTCACAGGCGGCATCAATTTGCGGCGCCATATTATCCAGGGTCCAGGCAAATGTAGTGAACACGCACAAGCCCATGGAATCCACGGCAGCGGTTGCATCCTGAAACGCCTTGACCAATCCGGCTTTGCCCGTGGTAACCAAAGGATCGGTTTTTTCGGGAATGCCCAGAACTTCGGAGGCCACGGTGTAGCTTCTAAGATGGCATGCGCCGCGATTTGATGTGGCATAGGTCAGGCCCATGCCTTGAATTCCACGCGGGTCATAGGCTGGAAACTCCTGCCCTTTCACCGTCATGGACAATTCGGGATGGCCGTATTTTTCACACAGCCGTTTGGAACCCAGCCCCAGATCCTTGCCGAAGCCCTCGCCCGCTGCGACCTTTTCAGCGCACCAGGCCAATGCTTCAGCAGACCCAAAGGTCAGTTCCATACCGTCAGTTTGCTCGGTGGTGATGGCGCCAATATCGAATAACTCCATCGCGGCGGCCACGGTGGCGCCAAACGAAATCGGATCAAAACCATCTTCGTTACAGATAAAATTGGTATAGGTAATTGCGTCAATGTCGTCTACACCAGTATCCGCGCCCATTGCCCAGGCAGCCTCGTACTCCAACCCGCCGGAATTACCCCAGTATTCCGGTTTGTTTTCAACGGTGAAGTGTCCCTGATCAATGGTGGAGATTCGTCCGCAGGCAATGGTGCAGCCAAAGCATGCCGCATTGGTCGTCAGATTGGCCTTGCCATCGCTTTTTCTGGGTTCAAGCATCGCTTCCCCGGAAATATTCCCAGCGCCGTCAAATTTGACATCGCGCATATTGTTGGTCGGCAGCGCACCCATTTCGTTAATCACATTCATCAATACCTGGGTTCCCAATGCAGGCAGTCCTTCACCCGTTACGGCATTATCCGCCAGCACCTGTTTTTGCTCAGCCACACTTTTCATAAAGCGGGCGGGATCTTTTATATTTCCCACCCCCCGGGTTCCTCGCACGGCAACTGCTTTCAGGTTTTTCGACGCCATAACCGTACCCACACCGGAACGGCCAGCAGCGCGATGCAGATCATTTATCACCGCAGAATACAGGCATCCTGCTTCGGCAGCGCGGCCCACTGCGGCTATTCGCATCTGCGGGTCTTGGTATTTTTGGTGAATCAGTTTATCGGTTTGCCAAACTGTTTTCCCCCATAGATCATCCGCTGGCACCAGTCGGGCGACCTCATTTTGAACATGCAGCATTACTGGCGTCGCGGATTTTCCTTCAAAAATAATCATATCCCATCCCGCCGATTTCAGCTCTGCGCCGATGAATCCACCGGAATTTGAACAGGCAACCGCGCCGGTCAACGGGCTTTTAGTCACCACAGAATAACGACCGCCGGTGGATACGGCGGTTCCGGTCAAAGGCCCTGTAACAAAGATTAATTTGTTATCCGGCCCGAGCGCATCACATTGCGGGTCGGTTTCTTCCACCAGATAACGGGTGCCGAGACCGCGTTGTCCGATATATTCTGCAGCCCATTGCATATTCAAAGGCTCAGCAGACACCTTACCGCCGGTTAAATCAACCCTAAGAATTTTTTTCGTCCAGGTCATGACATTACCCCCCTAATTTGCTAAAGCAGCGTTATCGGTTTTTGCGGCCCAGGCGCGCATCTTTTCCAGTCCGGTGGCATCTGCATCCACGTAGGTAATGGCCTGGGTTGGACAAGCGGCCACGCACTGGGGGTCGCCGCCGCAAAGATCGCATTTCACCACTTTACCGGTGTCCTGATTGTAATTTACCGTGCCGAATGGGCAGGCGATGGTGCACACTTTACAGCCAACGCACACAGCATCCGCCACTTCCATTGCACCGGTTTCCCGGTTCATGGTTATGGCTTCAACCGGACAGGCATGCAAACACCATGCCTCGTCGCATTGGGTGCAGGTGTAAGGTACAAACCGGCCTTCATCATGGAAGGTAAAAACTTTTATCCGTGATTTGGCCGGGTTAAAAACCCCTTCATTCTCATACGAGCAGGCCATCTCGCATTGCAGACAGCCTGTACATTTTTCCGGGTCAATATAAAGTGATCGTTGCATACTGATTCCCCACTATTTGGTGTCATCATTGATGGTGATTGTGAGCTGCCCGGTCTACGAGGCCCGCTCCCGGGCAGACTTGAAACTGGGCATGGCTCTACCCAGAAACAATATCACTTTATCCGGCCATACTCAACAATCTGTACAGGTTCGGCGCCCACTGCATGAGTTGCAGATGAACTCATTGGAGTTTCCAGTCCTTTATCATCATGGGGACGATAGTGATTGCCGATGGCCGCTGTAGTAATGCTGATATTCTTGCAGTTTTCAAGCCCGTCGCCGCCAAGGTGAATGCGCCCCGGTAGCGGATAAAACGCATAACGCATTGCACCGTTCGCCCGCTCAAACTCATCCCGGAACGAAACGCCATTCACCCGAATACAGAGTGAGGCCAAAAGGCAAGAAAACACTTGGCATGATCGGTTGTGTCAGTATGCACTCCCGCCGTGCTGATGCCCAGCGCAAAGCCATGGCCGGGTCGCAGTGACTCAGAAGTTCCTGTGGATTCCCAATCAGCCCTGGTTCCAGTCGTGAGGGCTGAGGCCAAGGCACCGTGCGCTGCCACGACAGCAGTAAAGCAAATCCTTTGGGTGCCCTTGCCAGGCAAATCCGGGAAATATATAATTGATCTTTGATTGCACAACATGGGTCAATCGTGAAACTGCAATATTTCGTTGATCATCTCCCAATAATTTCTGTCCTGTGATGTCCCCCGGTTATCGTGGAAACCCCATGGCCGTGTTGCATATTGAGCGCACATTTACGAGTCCTGACACACCATCCTCCTCCGTCCCGGGGCGGACCGCATCCCCGGGTTCGACGATCCTGTCCTGTACCGGTGTTTGCGCGCGAATGCCGAAAGTCAGGGGGAATACTTCCGCAGCACGGGGCCGGAAGTAGCCCCGCGCAGGGCGGCTGGCCAAACAACCGCATAACGGGAAAAAATATGTTGCCGCCTGTCCAGCCACTTTGGAAGAGAGAAGGGTTCACATCCACCGCGTGTATCGCCTGCGCGTTCTGGGTCCTGGCCATCGTAGTTTTGGTTAATATGCACTGGCTGCATCTTCGGGGAATGCCAATAGTGCGGCCTTTCGGCTATACGGTGATTCTCGTCTGTTGTCTGCTCGTGCTGGGGCTGGCTGGCGCCCGATGGCGGAGGGTTCCGGGAACGCCCGGCGTGTTGTTCGCCGCCGCGATAATCTCCTATCTGGTCATCGGTGTCAGCGTCCTGCTCGCTACCGAACCCGAATGGCAGCCGGACATGGGCAAGGACATCCTGCGCCAGGTTTTCTTCTTCATCGTGTTCCTAGCCGCCATGTTTGGCGGTCGCGCGATGCTTGCGCAAATCGGGGTCGAGGCGCTGTTGAAGAGGATGCTTTTGATCCTGATAGCGAGCTGCATTGTCGTGTTGGCCTCGCGGTTCCTGCGCGATTGGGGGATATTGTCGGCCTATAGACTGCCCTTGCGCCTGACTGGCGCCTTCACTGGCCCCAACGACGCAGGCTTTGTCTGCGGTATGACGACGGCGCTGGCGCTGGCGTTTCTACTCAACGGTGGGCCGCGCAAACTTGCGTATTCGGGCCTGGCGGTGGGTTACGCCGCGGTCTTGGGATCGCTCTCCAAGACTGCGATGCTTGCTTTTTGCACGCTGTTGGTTTTCTTTCTGTTGTCGAACAGCCTCGGCAGACGACACCCCGTTCTCCGCTGGCTGCTCGTTCCGAGCATGATCGGCATCGTCGTTCACTCCAGCGGGCATCTGTCGAAAATCGTCTTATACACTGACAATAGCCGCGACTCGTTCTGCTCCACGGTATCCCTGGACAACCCTGGCCTGGGCGGCGATTGCACCCTGCTGCTGGCCGCGCGGGACGCTCTGGCCGGCGACGCGGCACTGAACTGGAACGATTCGACGCCCATCGCTCTTTGGCAGGGCGTCACGCTGGAAGGTGCACCAGCGCGCGTTGTGGCGCTGGACTTGTCGCGACTGGAGCTGAACGGACGCATTCCCCCGGAGTTGAGCGGGTTGGACCAACTCGTCTCGCTGCGCCTGGGCGGCAACCGGCTCACCGGCCCCATCCCGGCAGAACTGGAAGCACTCGCCAATTCGCCGCTCCCCCACTTGGCGGGGGACGACCTTTCTGTCACCGGCAACGAGATTGTCCGTGCCGCGCCACCAGTGGCGCGTGAGACGAAAACTGCGTTGGGTCTCGAGCAATTGCGAAGTACAGGTGAGAGGATGCAGGCTGCCAAAGGCGAGAAAGCCGGCTACGGATTCACAGGGCGGCGATTACATACATGGAAAACGGGTCTCGAAAAAATCCGGGAATCGCCCATCATTGGGAACGGCATAGGCAGCCTTCGCAGTATGGATGATATGCCCATCACCGCTGACGGTAGACCCACGGGGGTTCACAATGTGTACCTGCTGTTGGCCGGTGAAGCAGGTATTGCCCCGTTGTTGTTGTATCTCTTGTCCCTGTTCTGCATGATGCGACTGCATTGGACCGCGCCGCGATCTCTGGCCAGAGACGCGGTCTTCGGTTGGACGATTATCATCGCCTTGTTCGGGGTGGCTTTCCAACATTTGCTCACCATGGGGGCGTCCATGTTTCTGGCCGGTTTGAGTTGTGCCTTGGCGACCGTCTCTTCCCGTCGCCCACAGGTAGCGCAACCGCACCCAGAGTTTCGTTTTTAAATCAATTGAAACGCTGATGAACGATATGACCGAGAGCATGAAGAGGGAAAACTGGCCCGCACCTGACCGCCAAAACCCTGGTAAATGAGGAAAATATCGCAGCCTTGAATAACGGATGGTCACATAACCGAAGCGCTTGTACGGCGACTTGCCGTCCGGTTGGGGAGATTGGCTATCGACAATGACCAGGAAGAAAACCATTCTGACTACTCTAATATTGCAGTCACCCATTAACAATACCGAATAAATCAGTCAAGGATATTCCCCGCCGTGCAATCATCTTCCAGTGTCAGCCAGGCATCCGCTGACAAGCGCCCATCAAGGCGCCACGATGCCCCAATCCCGGATCAGACCAGCCCTGTCAACGCCATGCCAGTGGATGCCCATCCGATGCCCCGGTTGCGCCTGGCCCTCTTGCTGCCGACCCTGCGCGGCGGCGGCGCGGAGCGGCTCATGGTGGAGATTGCAGGCGGGCTGGTCCGTCGCGGGCATGCCGTTGACCTGCTGGTCACCCACGGTGGCGGCCCGTACTGGAATGCTTTGCCACGGAATGTCCAGCTGATCAACCTTGGTGACGCCTGTGAAGACGTTGCCCGCTTCGCTTCCTGGAAAAGCATTGCCTGTCTGCCCGGGCTGATCAAATACCTCAGGCGCGAGCGGCCCGACGTACTGCTTTCGAGCCTGAACCCTGCCAACGTGACGGCGTTGCTGGCGAAGCGGTTCTTCGGCAAGGACTTGCGTCTAATCATGCGCCAGGAAAGCACCTTCTCGGCGCAGTTTGCCTTGGGCCATCTTGAGCATCGCATGGCATTGCGAATGATAAGGTGGGGATCGTCCACCGCCGCTGCCATCATCGCCACTTCATGCGGAGTGGCCGACGACTTCAAGCGCGCCGTTCCCAGGGCCGCCCATCTGGTCCAACACGTGCCGAACCCGGTGGTCACGCCCGCGCTGTTTGAGAACGCCAGATTGCCGGTGGACCATCCCTGGTTCAGCGACTGGAAGACGCCGATTATCGTCACCGCGGGCAGTCTGATCCCGGTAAAAGACCACCGCACCTTGCTGGCGGCCTTCGCTGAGGTAGTCAGGGCCCGCCCGGCGCGGCTGATCATACTGGGCCAAGGGCCGGATCGCCACCAGCTGGAAGCATTCGCGCGCGCGTCGGGGATCGCGAAGAAGGTTGACTTCGTTGGATTCCAGGCCAATCCCTATGCCTGGATGGCGAAGGCCCAGGTATTCGCGCTGTCATCCCGGCGCGAGGGGTTGCCGGGGGCGTTGATTGAGGCCATGGCCTGCGGCACACCGGTGGTCAGCACCGACTGCCCCAGTGGCCCCCGGGAGATCCTGGAAAACGGTAGGCTGGGGCGGCTCGTGCCGGTGGGCGACCCACAGGCACTGGCCAGGGGCATATTGGATGCTCTGGAGCACCCCGTCGATCCAGCGCGTCTCGTCGCCAGAGCCAGGGACTTCTCGGCGGATGCTTCTATCGACGGGCATATGAATATCATTCGGAGCGTCGTGTAATAATCATGCGGTGCACCCCCGAGCCTTGTGCGAACATGTGTATGGAAATATCAGTCCTGTCCGTCACCTGGCATGGTGAACAGGCGCATGGGTTCATGGCGGAGGAGCGTCGAGCCGTCGGAGGGCCGACCGCCATCGCGCCCAAACCACCGCATACCGACACATCGGGTGCCGCTGTATGGTGCCGCTGTATATGGAGAACCAACTGAATGTTACCCCCCCCCCCCCCCCCCCCCCCCCCCCCCCCCCCCACATGACCGAAAGAAAACCCAATCCATCCGACGCTGACGCCCCCTCGGTATCGATCATCATCCCGGCTCGCAATGCGGAAGCGGTTATCGGAAACGCCCTTGATTCGATATTGTCGCAGGATTACGCGGGGCCGATGGAGGTGGTTGTCGCCGATGGTTCCGACACCCCGGTCATGTCCGAGCTTATCTGGCGATCCTACCCGACAGTGCGAGTGGTCCCCAATCCTGAGCAGACCACCGGGTTCGGCGCCAACGCCGCGATTAGAGCGGCAACCGGGGAGATCATTGTGCGCTGCGATGCCCATACCACATTTCCGCCCGGATATGTGCGCCGCGCCGTCAACACGCTGGAGCGGACGGGCGCTGCGAACGTCGGCGGTCGGCAATGGCCGATAGGAATCACGTTTTTCGAACGGGCCGTAGCGCTGGCCATGATCATCCCGTTGGGCGCGGGCAACGCCCGCTACCGTCTGGGAGGCACCGAGGGGCCCGTCGACACCGTCTTTTTGGGCGTGTTCCGGCGCGAAGATCTGGACGAGGTGGGGGGATACGATTCCACCCTGATTCGCAATCAGGACTACGAACTCAACTGGCGGCTGCGCAAGTGCGGGAAGATCGTGTGGTTTGATCCCGAACTGGCAGCCACTTACCGGCCTCGCAGCACGTTGCGGGCGCTGGCGCAACAGTATTTCGACTATGGTCGCTGGAAGCGGGTGATGCTGCGGCGGCACCCGCGCTCAATGCGGGCGCGACATCTCGCCGCCCCGCTGCTGGTGCTGGCGCTGGCGGCCTCGCCAGTATTAGCTTTGGCTGGATCCCTGTGGCTGGCGGCGGCACCCGTGTTTGCCTATGTGCTGACCGTCGTGGCCGGGGCGGCGGCGGTGGGTCTTGGGTGCCGGGATACGGTGGCTACCCTCCTGCCGCTGGTGCTGCCGACCATACATCTGAGCTGGGGCATCGGTTTCTTCCTTCCACCCCGGCTCCAGGGCGACTGACTTTCCGTGACCCAAACAACCAGCAAAATCCTGTATAGATAGGCCTTCACAAGATGAACCATGAAACTACACGATTGCGAATCTTTGTGCGCAATTTCATGTTGCTGCGAGAAAAATCAAACGGTCGTTTGACGATGTCAACACGGGGAAATACCGTCCTGAAGCGTCCTGATACCGTCCTGAAACGTCCTGAGCGGGTATTGTATTGCACTCATTAGAAAGTATTGACCAGCCGGCGCCAACAACAATAGGCGTAACACAGCCGCCACGCTTAGTGCTCTTCGGAGCAACGCGAAACCCTGGCGGTTTTCTTTCGTTCATTCACACACCCCCCACTCATGGCAAGCCGTGCCGAATTCGGCTTCTGATTCATCCTGTGGCGTAAGAGTATATTGCCGTCCGCCGCGGCTGGTTTTCGACCACTTCACCACGTCATGGATGCCGTGGGTGGCGTGGTGCACGTCTTCTATTCTAGCGACCAGTCAATCAGCGGGCGGTAGGCCACCAGCTTGCCGCCTGGATCCTGCATTCGCTGAAACTTCGGCAGCGCAATCCTGGCGCGGGACTCTTCCCGGCGTACACCCTGCCAGGCGGTTGGGCACCCTGCGCTAACCGCGTCTGTCATGCCAGGCATCTTGCAGATGGTCATGGACAATATCGACGATATCGCGTTCGTCATCCGCGGATAATCCGAGGAAGGGGCGGGCGGGGATGTCGGAACCCGGATGCTCCACCTTTTTCACCGGATGTTTGCCGCCGGGCCAGGCCAGGGCCTTCTTGCTGCGTGGTCGGATGGTATGCGCCCGGGTTTTGCCGCCGAACTGGTGAATGGCCGCGTACACCCGGTCGGAGCCGAACAGCAGCGTATTGCCGCTTACCTGCCAGCGCAGGGTGCCGCTCAAATGGCCGTCCAGCACCAGAATCCGGTTAGCGTTGCGTTTCTTGGCGCTCTGGTATTGCGGGGAAAGGGCTTGCCACAAACTACCGTCCGGCGCGGTTTGTTGGGTAAAGCGCTGTCGGGTGGAATCCAGCAAGTGCTCGCCGATGTCCTTGAGCACTGGCGACAGATTCTTGCCTGATTGCAGCAATCGGTTGAGTGCATGGCGCACTTGCTGATCGTCCAGCTCGACCCGGAACTTAACCCCGCTCATCAGGCCGCATCCGGTGTATCCCAGAACACAATCTGCCCCTCAAAGGGCAGGCCGTGCGTGTGTCTGAACCACTTCTTCATATCGTCAAAGTCCACAAAGCCGTCTCTTGTTATGATTTCTGCCACCATGGCCAGCGTCACTGACGAAGATAAAATTTCTGGAGACTTTACATTATGCATCCCGAATCTATGGTAGACAAACATATTGCGTATTTCGATGTCATCTTCAGAAATGGTTATTCCTGCCGTATCAATGCAAACCGCCTCGCCCAGCTTGCGGCACAATTTTGTACGCTGTCCGGTGTACAGATACAGTCGGTCGCCGACCTGAAACGGCCGCTTGCGCCATAACCTAATAGTCGTGCGTTTCGAACCGTCCGCCACCAGCGGGGCAAACCTGGACTGAAAGTTAATTGCGGGCATTGGTTCTTTTCATCGATAGGATGGCCCGCCAATCCCCGGGGCGGATAGATTATGCGGGGGCGGAAAGGCACCAATCGCCAAGTCCAGAGTCAAGATTGCGTGCGTTTCATCATTGGAGGATTTGCCGGTTTTTCCCGGTTGACGCATTGCGGCCCGTTCCTCGCGCTTGTAGTGCATAGAGCACAGGCCGCGGGCAAAAGACTTTCTCTGGCAGCCCGTGGCGAAACACGGCGGGTTGCGGCGAAACCAATCCTGATCGTAGTGCTTTTTGCACATTCCGCGGGCTTTGTGCGGGCGCGAACATCCGGCAACGGAACAGTGCGGGCTTTTTTGGGCTTTGGCTTTGGGCTGGCGGGGTTTTTTGCGCCAGGCACGCAGGTAGTGCATGGCGCACATTCCGGCGCTCCTGGCTGCTTTTTTACAGCCGATGGTTTTACAGATGTCTGACATCTGTCACCCACCCCCCGGCGTCTGCGAGCGCGTTGCAGACCGGTTTAAAAGGTCTTTAAACCAGTCTGGAGCATCCACATCAAGCACATTCGCTGGATCCTTGGTGGGTGATGTTCCCTCAATGCCAAGTTTTCTGCGCCGTTCGGTACGCTTTCTCAGCGCTGCCAAAGCCTCATTCAGATGCTTTATAGCTTCTTCAAATTCTTGGCAGGCAAACTGGCCTTTGGCAACGGATTGATGGAAGTGCAGACGATCAATCAACGCATCGATGACCGTTGACATAAAGACGCCGTTCGGCTTCTTCCGGTCATCTCCGTATCCCAGCGGACCTCTCTGCCAGCTAATGCACATTCCGATGGCGCTGGCCATCCCACCGGCCGGATTGCCATCGGCGTCTACCCGGTGTTCATAGTTAAGTTCCTGATTGTCAGATGTAATTACTCTTCCCATGTTTTTATGCGGGGTTGGCCCCGGGTAAAGGTTGTTGTTGATACTTGTACGCGGGCCATTGCAGATTGTCCGACACGATCATGCGCTTAGTGTTCGGGGCCTCTTCCGGGCGCGTTACAGCCTCGGTTAAACGGTCTTTAAGCCAGGCCGGAAAATTCACAGCAAGCCAGCCCGGTGGACCCTTGGCTGAATGGGGGTTCGGAGAGTGCTCGGGGACCAGGGCGCCGAGCACCGCGGGCCAGATCTTTTCAGGCTTCATGTGTTCCCTCTACGCCACGGCTTTCGCGCTGTGCGGTACGCTTCCGCAGCGCTCTATGCGCATCTCTCAGATGCACTATAGCTTCGGCATTCTCGGTGCAGGCAAACTTGCCGTTGCTGGCCGTTTGGTAGAAATGTAGGCGACTTATCACCGCCTCGATGACCGTCTCCATAAAGGCGCCATTCGGCTCCTTGCGTTCGTCCCTTCGCCCCAACGGGCCGTTTTGCCAGCTGATACACAGGCCAGTAGCGCTGGCCACCCCCCCGGCGGGATTGCCGTTGGCGTCTGTCCAGTTTTCATAGGTTAGTGTCTGATTTTCAGGTGTAAAAAGTCTATTCATAGTTTGTATGCGGGGCTTGCCCCGGGTTGGGTTGTTGTTTTATACTCTGTGCCATCCATTCTGCCGTTGGGTAGGCCGACAGGCAGGTTGCAATGAGATTGCGGGATCAGTGGCCTCGCGCAAGCGGCGGCACACACCAAGAACCGATGGGGTTGGGCGGTCTGCATGGCTATACCGGCCCCGGGTTCTCCACCGGGTGCAGCGGGTGTGGGATTCTGCTGTTTGTCGCCTGCCGGCAGACAGCCCTTTATTTACTTTCCCCTTCATTCCCCCTCCTCGCTGGTTGCAATCAGCCTCCCCCGCCGTCTTTTATTGATCTGTTTGATGTCTTTTATCGGGATCATGGTCCAGGCTTCCAGTTGACCGCGTCTGGCATTGGCTACGAACAGCAGGGGATGAACCTCTTCCCCGACCTTGATGAGTTTGAGCATTCGCACCCGCAGTGCGATTTCCCCGCTGCGTTTATGTCGATAGAAGCCGAGCCAGGCTTCTTGAGGATATTCCAGCAGTTCGGGCAACAGTGGCAGGTAGGGGCTGCGACCGGGGTCTTTGGCGATATGCTCGCCCAGCACCTTGGCGTTGACGTTGATCGGATAAGTGAACCCATTATTGCCGGTGAGGGTGAACGCCTTCTCTTCCCCGCCGAGGATGCGGGTGAGTTCGGTCACGGTGGCCTGCGAACCGGTAAGGTATTCGCCCGGCGGTGTGTGCGTAGACAGCACCGGGAGATTGTCGGGTTGGTGAGTTGTTGATAGCGTCCGGCCTGATAGGCGGTGCGTTTGACGCCAGCAGTCACAAGATTGCGTTGTCGTACAAGCCGGTCAAGCGTCGGCGCATCACCTCGCACACGCGTTATGTTTATGGTTCGGTGCGGTATTTGGAGTCTGCTCCGAGCGCTCATGCTGGGACAGCCACCACGCACGGTCGCAATATTTACTTCCCGTCGGCGCGGATTGCGGCGAGTGGTGAGTGGGGGTTGAAGTCGCGGGAGCAGGCGCAGCAGTTTCAGTTGGTGTGTGAGGCCAGCGGCGAGATATATATTGATGGTACGGAGGCGGTGTAGATGTTTCGTCTGGTGAAGCCGGAGACGATCACCTTGTCGGTGAAGTTGTCGCCGCCGGGTGGTCCGGCGGGAGAAATCAGGATTACCATGCGTTATCTGGGTCGGGATGAGCGAGTGGAATATCAGCAGCGCATTGCGGAGGAGAATCTGTATGACCAGGACATTGTGGACGATTTGCTGGTGGGCTGGGCCGGACTGGCGGATGAGCAGGGCAAGGCGCTGGACTTCAGTGACGAGTCCAGGCGCAGGGAAGTATTGAATCTGGAATACGTATGGATACCGTTGCGCAATGCGGTATTGCAGGAACTGCTGGGTTCTTTGGCGTTAGAAAAAAACTGATTGGCGTCGCCCGGGGATGGGCGGCGCAGGCAGTGGGTGAGATTGCGGTATGGCCGGACAACTGGCCGGTGGTAGCGGCCTGGAGTTTAATTTGCGATCAATGGCGTGTTGGTGCGATGGGCGGGGTGTTGGGGCTGGACTGGTCGGCGGTGAAGGTGCTGCTGAAAGCCCAGGGTGTGAAGCTCACCAAGCGCCTGGTGCGGGGTTTACGGATGATGGAGCGCGAAGCGCGGCAGGTGCTGAATGAGAACAGTCGGTCAGGCCGTAACGAGGCCGGCCACCATTAGCCATAATACCACAAACGCTACAAAATTGATGATTCTCAACACCAGTGTAAGCCAGTCGAATTCCATAGCATCAGTATATACCCACCTATATTAAAGTAGCAACCATGGCCAAAGAAATCAAAGCGGGGATTGTCATCACGGCGCAGGATCGCACTGCGGCCGGGATTGGCAAGACGCGCAAGGGGCTGGACTCCATCAGCCAGGGATTGAATCGCATTGAACGCCATGCGAAGTTGGCGGCTGGTGCGTTGGTCACCGTTGCCCAGATGCGCAATTTCGGTGCGCATTTATTGCGTTCGTACAGCGAGCTGGAGGATGGGTTGGTGGCGGTAGCCAAGACGGCGGATTTAAGCGCGGTGGAGGTACGCCGGTTAGGTGATGAAATCAACGCCATCGGTCAGCGGTTACCGGTAGCGCGTAAGGAGTTGCTGGAGGTTGCAGCGGCGGCGGGTCAGTTAGGGGTGAAGGGAGTCGGCAATTTATCGTTGTTCACTGAGACGGTGGGCAAGCTGGGGTTGGCGAGTAATTTATCCGGGGATGAAGCAGCGACATCGTTGGCGCGTATTCTTACGGTGACGGGTGAAGGGATTGGTCAGGTAGATCGGTTTGCCAGTGCGATTGTCTCGCTAGGTAACAATTTTGCGGCATCGGAGCGGGAGATAGCACATCACGCCACCCGTTTAGCGACGGGTACGGCATTGTACGGAGTGGCAGCGCATGAGGCGGCGGCGTTGGGTGCGACTTTGGCGGCGTTAGGACTAGAAGCCGAATTGGGCGGCACGGCGGTGGCGCGTGCATTTGCTTCGATTGATATTGCGCTGCGTGAGGGTGGTGAAGGTGAAGCCGCTGTGGATGCCACCGCATTCGGCATTAATTTGGACTTGTCAGAGGATAGGAACGTGATCTGGGTATTGCCGCAGAATATGCCTGTAATCAACACCTTTATCTCGGTCTCCACCCAGTGGCACCATGGCCCATCCGGCCAGGTGATCGGCCTGGACTATGCCGGGGTGCGGGCGGCACTCAAAGCACTGCGGATTAAAACCAGAAAGGCGTTTCGGGGTCTCCAGATCATAGAGGCGGAAATACTGGAAGGGTTAGCGCTCAATAAGTGACAACAGGTACCCAAGTATCCCAAACACTATATGAATAAACGAGATGACAAAATACGCGGCCAACAAAATAAACAGGGTGAGTGGATTGAGGCTGTTTACCCAAACCCACAGTCCCCAGATGACGCCGCCCGTCAGCGCCCACGGGGCGCAACACAGGAAGACATTGGTGATGGTGTTGGGCAGGCGTTGCACAGGGTTACTGTAACATGGCGAAAGACCTGCAAGCCAAGTTACGTCTGACCGCCGATTCCAGGGATTTTGTGGGCGAGGTAAGGGTATCGGAAAAGGCGCTGGGCAAGCTGCGCGGTGGGACGGACCGGGCAGCACGCGCGAACCTGGGTGACAGGATCCGCTCACTGCCGGCCACCTCTTGCAGCTGGATGACGTGCGCGGCTAGACCGCCCGGGTCAATGCCAGCTTCATCAGCAAAAACTCCGGCGGCAATGCGGCACTGAAGAACGCCCGGCTCGTCGCCCGCATCCGCACGGGCAGTTCATCCGCGGTCAGGTCCTGCTGGCGTACCTTCTCCCGCCAGCTGGTTTCGGTGAATATGCAGTCTGCGTCGCCTTCGACAGCCTGCTCGGCGTACTCTTCCTGGTTAGCGCCACCAACGGCGCCCAATATTATGCTATGTTGGGGTGAATCGGCCTGTCGAAGTGCCGGGGCGGGGCGGTCGGTGTCTGCCTGGCGGGCAAGCGCAGTGGCAGCGGTCGTGGCGACGCAAGCCACCTGTGGTCCGCGGTGCACTCCGTGCTTGCCCGCGGGACCAGGAAGTGATATACAGCACCAACACCATCGTCATTCCCGCACAAACAGAAATCCACATGCCATGAAACTACACGACTTCGTCGAATACCTGCGCTGTCCCGTGACCGGAAGTGCGCTTGATCTCCCCCCTCCCGATAGAACGAGATGAGCTTGTTCCGATACCGCGCCAAGACCAGGACGCACCGCCATTCGGAGTGAGCGAACAGGTGCTGACTCTCAAGCGCGACTCCTCCGTCTGTTATCCGGATGTGCGAGATTTTGGTGTTCCTGCCGCTGTGCAACGACGTCCGCAAATGGCACCTCTTTTTTCATCGGCTCGCGCTGGCTTCCACTCTGATTGACCTCACTATCTACCGGGCTGCTGGTTGATTTGCGCTGGAGTTTTCCATCCCTTTTTTGAGGCATTTTATTCTCATCTATTAATGGACAATCGCGTTTTGGCTACTGGTGGTGCGGGGTATATTGGTTCCCATACTACGTTGCAATTGATTCAATCCGGTAATGCTGTAGCGGTTCTGGATAACCTCTGTTCCGGCCACCGCCGGGCGGTTCCGGCCACAGCGAGATTTTATCAGGGGGACATCCATGACCAGAACCTGGTGAGCAAAATAATTGCTGAATGTGATATTGATTCTGTGATCCATTTTGCCGGACATATTGTAGTTCCAGAGTCCATTGCAAATCCGGCCAGATATTACCGCAACAATGTCGTCGGGTCGATGAATCTTGTTGAAACCTGTATCGCACAAGGAGTGAAACAGTTTATATTTTCATCCAGCGCGGCAGTCTATGGCATCCCGAAGCATTGCCTGGTGGATGAAAATGTAACGCCCAATCCGATCAATCCATACGGCGCAACCAAATTGATAACGGAATGGAATTTGCGGGATTTCGCAGGCGCCGTACCAAACTTTAGCTACGTTGCATTGCGCTATTTCAACGTGGCCGGCGCGAATATGCGCGGCCATTTGGGGCAGTCAACCCCCGAGGCAACCCATCTCATAAAAGTCGCCTGCGAAACCGCTTGCGGGATGCGACCGGGCATGTCCATATTTGGTGACGACTACCCTACCGAAGACGGCACCTGTGTGCGGGATTATATTCATGTTGATGATCTTGCGGCCGCCCATCTGGACGCATTGTCCTATTTAAACCATGGCGGGCAGAGCAATACTTTTAATTGTGGCTATGGCCGGGGATTCAGCGTGAAGCAAGTCGTAGATTGCGTCAAGTCGGTGAGCGGGGTGGATTTTAATGTCGATATGGAATGCCGGCGGCCAGGCGACCCGTCACAGCTGATTGCGGACAGTGGTAAAATCAAACGGGTTCTGGGCTGGCAGCCGAAGTACGATGACCTCGCCGTGATATGCAGGTCGGCCTATCAGTGGGAACGAAAACAGCTCGCCAGATCAATAGGTGGCTAAAGACATGAGTTTAAGCGCTGGAGACTGGTCGCAAAGGCCGTCAATTATGGCGCCGGGCCCGGGGCAGAGCCAGGTTACAAAATCCCGAACATGAACCCTGACAAACATAACCTTGTGGTTCGACTGCGTCAGAAAGATGTGACGTTGTGGCGTGAATCGGGCGCAAGTCCAATGTCTTTAACCGCCCGGTTGGGATGGCTGGACGCCGTTGCATGGATGGAACAGAATAATGCGGCGCTCATGGACTGGGCAGCGCGGGTTGTGCGGTCAGAAAAGTTCGATAATATAATTTTGCTGGGTATGGGGGGCGCCAGCCTGGCCGCCGAAGTTTTCTCATCGGTATTTGCAAGTCAACCAGGCCACCCGCGGTTAATGGTTGTTGACACCACCTCACCGGCGCAAATCAGCGCTACGGATGTGAACCACAAGCGTTCATTGATCATCGTTGCCAGTAAGTCGGGCAGCACTGTGGAAACCATGGATTTGTATGCTTATTTTTATTCCATGCTGCAACAAACGCTGGGTTCGCCCGGCAAAAATTTCGTGGCGGTTACCGACCGGAACTCCTGGCTGCATCGACAGGCAATCGATAAAGAGTTCATGAAAATATTCCTGAATCCGGCCGGGATGGGTGGTCGTTATTCGGCATTAAGCTATTTTGGTCTGGTGCCCGCTGCGTTGGTCGGCGTGAATCTGCATACGCTGTCAGCAAGAACGAAAAAGTTTGTTGACGGGATTCAACCGAATATTGATCATTGCGTATGTCGCCTGGCCCGATTAATGGGCCACAGCGCATTATCCGGCAAGAACAAAATGGTGCTGAATATCGCTGCACCATTAGCGCCACTGGCAGCCTGGATTGAGCAACTGGTTGCAGAAAGTACAGGCAAGGACGGCAAAGGCATTATTCCCATCCTCAATCCATCCGCTCGCCATGCTCAAAACCAGGTGAATGACCAGTTCAGCGTTCGTATTGGTCTTGATTGCGAGGATGATTGCGGATCAGCGCTAGCCGGGGATTTGGGATGGGCATTAACTGATCGCTATGATCTTGGCAGCGAATTTTTACGCTGGCAGATGGCTACGGCCCTGGCAGCCAGTATTATGCGGGTTAATCCATTTGACCAGCCCGATGTGGAAGAAGCAAAACACCAGACGCGCTTGTTTATAAACGCAAAAGCGCCGCACCCATTCCATGCCCGATTTGAGCACCCGCATTATCGGGTTTATTCCGACTCACCCGCCCTGGCGACAGTAACGTCGGTTTTCCAGGGGGCCCGGGAAATGGACCCGGAGAAAACAGGCTTGAAGAAAATGAACCTGGAAAAAATCCCGGACGGAATTTCCTATCTGGCGATCCTGGCCTATCTGCCGGATTTCAAAGCAATAAATTCCAGGTTAGTCCAGATTCAAAACGCATTGCAGCGGCGTTTCTCGACCACAACAACACTGGGCTACGGCCCCCGCTATTTACATTCTACCGGGCAGTTGCACAAGGGCGGCCCGCCTGCCGGGTGTTTTATACAAATCACCGAGCCATCCACAACCGATATTCCTGTGCCTGAAAGAGCATACAGCTTCGGTGATCTGCATCGTGCCCAGGCCGATGGCGACTACGCGGTTATGCAGAAAAAAGGTCTGCCCGTAATGCGCATAACTTTAAAAGGCGATAGACTCAAGGCGCTCGACTGCCTTGTCGCCCGGTTATAACCATGCGCCGACGATGGTTTGAAAACAGCGCGTACTCTTAATCTGTAAAACACCCATAATGGTTACATTTCAAGGCCTTATAATGACTCTGCAGCAATATTGGGCAAATAAGGGCTGCGTCATTATGCAGCCCTGCGACATGGCCGTGGGTGCAGGCACGTTTCACCCGGCAACGTTTTTGGCGGCCGTGGGACCAGAACCCGTGCGGGCGGCCTACGTTCAACCGTCCCGAAGGCCCACAGATGGTCGTTATGGCGAAAATCCCATGCGTAGTCAGCATTACTTCCAGTTTCAGGTTGTTCTCAAGCCATCACCGGAAAATTTTCAGGATCTGTACCTGGGTTCTTTGGCTGACCTGGGACTGGATATGCTCAAAGATGATGTCCGGTTCGTAGAGGACGACTGGGAGTCACCTACTTTGGGCGCCTGGGGTCTGGGATGGGAAGTCTGGCTAAATGGCATGGAAGTTTCTCAGTTCACCTATTTTCAACAAGTCGGCGGCCTGGATTGTAAACCCGTTACCGGCGAGATTACATACGGCCTGGAACGTATTGCCATGTATTTGCAGGGTGTTGAATCGCTGTTTGATCTGGTCTGGAATGAAGGCAGGAGGGGCTCTGCCATCCAATACAGTTATGGCGACCTGTATCTGCAAAACGAGGTGGAGCAGTCCATATACAACTTTGAATACGCCGACGTGCCGCATCTGTTCAGTCAGTTTAACGCGGCAGAGTCCATGGCGTTAAAGCTACTGGAGAATAATCTGCCGCTGCCTGCATACGAGCAGGTATTAACCGCATCCCATACCTTTAATCTGCTGGATGCGCGCCGCGCCATCGGCGTTACCGAGCGTACGCGCTACATTGGCCGGGTGCGGAAGCTGGCCCGCGGCGTTGCCCGGGTGTATTACCAAAGCAGGGAAAAATCGGGATTTCCCCGAGGCGCCAGACCCGCCACTCGCGGTCAACGGCGGGCTGATTAGTGGCCGATTCACGAAAATCCGCTGGCCGCAAGAAAAATCTGCTGATTGAGCTGGGCACGGAAGAACTCCCCCCCAAAGCGCTAAAGAATCTTGCCCGGGCATTCGCCCAAAACCTGTTTCAGGCACTGGTTGACGCGGACGTGGTGGACCGCGACCCGGCTGATTATAAATTTTATGCCACACCGAGAAGGCTCGCGGTTTGGGTCAAGGGCGTCCTGCCGCAGCAACCCGATCAAATCGAACAGCGCAAGGGGCCAACTGTGCAAGCCGCATTTGACCACCAGGGCCATCCCACCCCGGCCGCCCGGGGGTTTGCCAGATCCTGCGGCGTATCCGTGTCACGGCTGAAACAGCAGAAAGCCGACAAAGGGCTGCGGCTGGTATTTGAAAAAAAAGTGCAGGGTAAAAAGCTGAATCAGGTGGTTACTGAAGGCCTGGGCCAAAGTATAAAGGCATTGCCCATCCCGAAACGAATGCGCTGGGGAAGCGGCGATGCGGAATTCGTCAGGCCGGTCCATTGGCTGCTGGCTTTATATGGAAGCGATTTGCTGCGGACTGAAGTGCTGGGTCTGACAGCCAATCGTTATACCCAGGGGCATCGGTTTCACTGCCCAGGGCGATTGAAAATACCCTCCGCCGACCGCTATTCTGACGCATTGGCAACCGGATGGGTGGTTGCGGACTATGATATGCGGCAATCAATGATTGTAAAACAGGTTACCCACCTGGCAAAGAAAGCCGGCGTCCAGGCGGTAATCGAGCAAAACCTGCTGGATGAAGTGACCGGTCTGGTTGAATGGCCGGTGGCCCTGCTCGGGGAGTTTGAAGATAAATATTTGCAACTGCCCGAGGAGGTTCTGATTTCCACCATGGCGGGCCATCAAAAGTATTTTCACCTTACCACCGACAAAGGCCGGCTTGCCAACTATTTCGTTGCCGTCAGCAATATCAAGAGCAAAACCCCGAAACGGGTTCGCCAGGGTAATGAACGGGTATTGCGCCCACGCCTGTCCGATGCTGCGTTTTTCTGGAATACCGATCAGAAAGTAAAATTGGATGACCGGATTCAGGCCCTGAAAGGCGTACTGTTTCACCGCAGATTGGGCACGGTTTATGACAAAACCATGCGCATCGAAAAGTTAGCCGGCCTGATCGCAAAAAAACTTGATGTCGATGCAACCCAGGCGCAGCGTGCTGCCAGGCTGTGCAAAGCCGATTTGGTGACCGATATGGTAGGCGAGTTCCCAGAACTCCAGGGAATCATCGGAAAGTATTATGCGCTTAATCAGGGCGAACCCAAACCGGTGGCAGACGCCCTCGACGCGCACTACAAGCCAAGGGCTGCAAACGATGATTTGCCCCGAAAACCATTGGCGCAATGCGTTGCAATCGCGGACCGGGTTGACTCGCTGGTCGGAATTTTCGCGGCTGCTGAAATACCAACCGGTGACAAGGATCCGTTTGCACTGCGCAGGGCGGCGCTGGGACTGCTGCGTATTATTATCGAGAAGAAGCTGGAGCTGGACTTGTTTGGCTTGTTTTCACAGGGAATGAAACTGTATGCGGAGTCGAATCTGAACAACATTGATACCGCTGATGCCGTGGTCAGGCAGGTATGCGAATACACCAATGAACGATTGAAAGGATATTTTCAAGCCCGGGGATTCAGTGTGGAAGCAATCGCATCGGTACGGGCCGGTCGGCCAGGCAAGCCTCTGGATTTCGCCTCGCGCTTGTATGCGGTGAGCCGGTTTTTTAGTAAACGCCGGGAAGCTGCGGAGTCTTTGGCTTCGGCAAACAAGCGCATTTCCAATATATTATCTAAAGCCGGATTTGCGGATGACTGTGAATTTGACCATGAATTGATCCAGGACGAGGCGGAACGGAGCCTGGCCATCCGCGTTGCAACCATCCGTAGCGAAGTCAACCAACACTTCAATGCAGGCCAGTATGACCAAGGTCTGGAAAGGCTGTCTGCGCTGAAAGCCCCGGTGGATGCGTTTTTTGATCAGGTCATGGTAATGCACCAAGACCCGGCCATCCGAAGCAACCGGCTGGCGTTGCTTTTTAGTATCCGGCAGTTGTTTTTAGGGGTTGCAGATATTTCTTGTATGCGATTTGATCAGGCGTAATTTTAACCATGCAGCGTGATTCCTTTGATGCAATGATGGCGGAAGTGGCCGCTTTCCACCACAAGCACGGGTTTGACCAACACGGCGGAGAAGACATGGTTTACCGGGTTGCGTTGATGGCAGAAGAGCTTGGCGAAATATCCGCCTGCGTATCCAAGGGCAGGCCGGTTTCCCATTTGGCCGAGGAGTGCGCGGATTTACTGATACTCACCATGGGCAATGCCATCGCCGCAAATTTTGATTTAAAAAAAGCATTCTGGAACAAAATGGAAACCATTTCCAAAAGACCAGGCCGCATGATCCATGGCCGCCTGCGCGTGTCTGCGTTTGCCACCAGCGGGAATTCAGAAAACGGATCGGAAAATGGCTCAGGCAATGAACCATAGCAGATTGATCATCCTCGACCGGGACGGCGTAATCAACCGGGATTCGGATGAATCCATAAAATCCCCGGATGAATGGCACGCCATACCGGGAAGTCTGGAAGCCATCTCCCGGCTGTGTCGGGAGGACTACCGGGTTGTGATCATTACCAACCAGTCCGGGATTTCCCGAGGTCTGTATAGCATCAATACGTTGAATAAAATTCATCAGAAAATGCTCGACGAACTGCATCACTGCGGCGGCGAAATCAGCGCCATATTTTTCTGCCCGCATAGTGATGAGGACCAATGCGCATGCAGAAAGCCGCAGCCGGGCATGTTTCATGAATTGTCAAAGCGGCTGAAATGCAATCTCAAGGATGTTTATGCGGTGGGGGATTCCGTGCGGGATTTGCAGGCCGCGGTCTGTGCCGGGGCGATACCGGTGCTGGTGGAAACCGGCAGGGGCGCTGCCAGCAGCCGCCGGATTGCCGCCAGTCATTATGGTGACGAGATTGCCAATGTGTCGAGACATAAAGACCTGTTCAGCTTCGTCGATAACTTGTTGAGCGGCCAGCGCTAAAAGTCGCTTATGCTTTATGTTCGTTCGCTGGTATACGCTGCCGGACAGGTGCTCACCGCAATCATCCTCAGTCTGGTGGCCATTTGCTGCTTTTTTTTACCATCGTTAACCCGTGCACGGGTCATATCCATCTGGGCGAGATTTAATATCTGGACGCTGAAAACAGTATGCGGAATCAGTTACCGGGTAGCCGGAGCAGAAAACATACCGTCCGAGCCATCCATAATCATAGCCAATCACCAGTCCGCCTGGGAAACCCTCGGCTTGCAGCTAATCTTTCCGCCGCAATCGTATTTATTGAAGAAAGAACTGTTGTGGATTCCGTTTTTTGGCTGGGGATTAGCCATGAATCGCCCCATTGCGATCAATCGTTCCAAAAAAACCAGGGCGCTGGATCAGTTGATCCGGCAGGGTATGATTCGACTGAATGAAGGTCGCTGGCTGGTGATATTTCCCGAGGGCACCCGCAGGCCGCCAGGAAAACCGGGGGAATTTCAGGCAGGAGGTGCGGTGATCGCGGCCAGATCCGGGCATACAATTGTACCCGTGGCGCATAATGCCGGCGTGTTTTGGCCAAAGAATGGTTTGCGCAAATATCCGGGGGTGATCGATGTGGTTATCGGGCCCGGGATAGATACGGCGGGCCGAAAATCCAGGGAAATCAATCAGGAAACAGAATCCTGGATAAAGAAAGCGCTGGAAAAAATACCCCGGAGCCGATGAGCCGCAGACGGTCATTCGGCGGACAGCCGAATAAACTGCTCCACGCTTAAATTTTCGGCGCGCAAGGTGGCGTCGATGCCGGCATTTGCGAATTGCTGCGCTGAAATCATTGATTGCAGAGCATTCCGCAGTGTTTTTCGTCTTTGCCCAAAGGCGAGTTTTACCATCGCATCCAGTCGATTGCGATCGCCAGTAAAATGGGCGGCGGGATTGGGGGTGAGGCGAATGACGGTTGACTCCACTCTGGGCGGCGGGTCAAACGCTTCAGGCGGCACATCGAATAAACACTGACATTCCAGCTCCAGCGCGGCCATTACGGATAACCGACCGTAAACCTTGCTGCCGGGTACCGCGCTTAGCCGCAGCGCAACTTCTTTTTGCAGCATGAATATCATGTCCTGAATGTGCGCCATGGATTTCAGTAAATGAAACAAAAGCGGCGTGGAAATGTTGTAGGGCAGGTTGCCGATCACTCTGATCTTTTCTCTGGCCTTTTTTCCGGCTTTTCCCCTGTTTGCACCCTTTAATTCATCCGCGCCGGGATCTGCCACGTCAGCGGTCGTCCTGCAGCAATTGAAGACAGAAGCGATGTCAAAGTTCAAAATATCCTGCCGGATTATGGTCAGCCGATCCGAGTCATATTTCCCGGCGAGTTCGGCGGCCAGATCCCGGTCCAGTTCGACTGCGGTGAGATGGCGGATACGCGCTAACAGGCGTTCAGTAAGCGCCCCCGTACCAGGCCCGATTTCCAGGACCCGTTGATCATCCACCGGATGGAACGCATTGACGATTCTTTCCAGCACATTTTCATCAGCGAGAAAATGCTGCCCGAAACGCTTGCGAAGCACAATTTTATTCAACTGATCAACCCGGGCTTGACGCGACTATGGTGGCGATGGCGAGCTATCCCGCCCGATTGTTGGCGAAATCAACAGCAAGACGAATAGCGGCTATTAAACTCGACGCTTCGGCATCGCTGCGACCAGCGCGGTCCAGCGCAGTGCCATGGTCCACCGAGGTACGAATGATTGGCAGTCCCAGAGTGATATTTACCACTTCGCCAAAACCACTATGCTTGATTACCGGCAGCCCCTGATCATGGTACATCGCCAGCACACCATCAAACCGGCTCAACTGGGAGCGGGTAAAAGCCGTGTCGGCGGGTAACGGGCCGACCAGATCAAGCCCCTGTTGCTGCATTTCTGCAATGGCCGGTTCGATAATCGCGATTTCTTCTTTGCCCAGATGACCGCCTTCGCCAGCATGGGGATTTAGTCCGCATACGCCAATTCTGGGATTGCCGATTCCATAAAGTCTGGCGATGTCTCTAGCCATGACCGCCAGCACCGATTGAATGCGGTCGCCGGTAATATGCTCCGGCACTTCTCGCAATGGCAAATGGGTGGTGGCCAGGCACACCCGGGTACTGCCGTTGGCCAGCATCATTACCGGCCGCTCCGCTCCGCTGCGCCGGGCAATCCATTCGGTATGCCCGGAAAAAGGAATCCCCGCATCGTTAATAATGCCCTTATGGACCGGCGCGGTAACCATGGCATGGCATTCCCCGGATGTGCATAGATCCACTGCCTTGTCGATACAGCGGATAACGTAGCGGCTGTTTTTCACATTCAATTTTCCGGGAATCACGGGCGCTGCTGTTTGCACGGGCATGATCGGTAGTCTCCCCGGAATGTGGACGGCATCCGCGGGCCGTGACGGATAATCAACTATCTCCAATGGTATGCCGATTTTTTCCGCTCTGGCCTTGATTACCTCAGGGTCCCCGATCACGACCATACCCGCATCGAAACCCAATTGGGCCGCTCGAATGACGATATCCGGGCCTATGCCGGCGGGTTCGCCGCTGCACACTGCAATTTTTTTCAAGGCTGTTTTCATTGACTGCCAGGGAATCGGATAATCGGCCGCGATGCCGCAAAACCTCAGCGTTTACGGAGCGTCATCCTGGTGCCGATGCGGGACATATTTATATTATTGAGAAAGGAACCGCCCAACAGGGGAATCTCTGGAAACCGCCCCGGGATGACGCTTGCCTGAACATTGTATATGGAGATATTGCCGATACTGATTTGATTGAGCTTGATGGTTTTTAACGCGGTCATTCCCGATGCGGTAGAGGCATAACCATTTTGGCCTTGCTGATAATCTATGCCCAGATCATCGGCCCGGGATTGACTAAAAACAACCAGGTCAGCGCCAGTGTCCACCAGAAACCTGGTCGATGCGCCATTGACCTTGCCCTGCGCAAAGAAAAATCCGCTTGAATCCGCCCACAAAACCACCGGGCTGTTGTCTGCTGAAGACGGATCATATTCCTCATCCAAAACAGGCGCTGCAACATCATCGGTTCGCAGCACAATCTGACGACCGTCCATATCCAGGACAACCCGTTCGCTGTCCGCACTGATCAAAATCACATTTTTATGTATCGGTTCCTGTTCCGAAAGAACCATGCGTTCTCCATTCACCTGCAAAATAGCCCGCCCGCTCCCTGTGGCAATCAATTGCATGGTTTCGGTCTGGCTGTGCGCCAGTTCAATCGGAGTAATACTAATCGCCGTCACAATTACCGTCATAATTATACCGGGCAGGTTGGGCCGCTTTATGGAACGAAACACAATTGACAAGCGCACTATTCTGCAATCACCAGGGTTTCTTGTCCGGGTTGATTCTGCGCGCCATATCAGAATCGGGCCAATCCCCGGGCCGATCTTCGGGCATAAGCGGTATTTCTGCTTCCGCCCAGCCAAACCGGTCAAAACACACCCGGCCTTTTTCATCGAAAACCACGCCTTCCGCCAGCAACCGTTTGCGCTGACCGTGATCGCCGTCGCCTTGTTTCCTCACACTCACCTCGCCTTTGCTGTTGATCACCCGGTGCCAGGGAATATCATCGCCGCCCGGTGTGGCCGCCATGGCGTACCCAACCTGGCGAGCACTGCAATTAACCATTTTTGCGATTCGACCGTAACTGGTTACCTTCCCTTCCGGGATGCGCCTGACCACATCGTAAACAGCCTGATAAGGGGTTAATGTGTTGTTATTCATGTTGTTTTCCTGTTAGTCAGGTTTAATCGGCGTTAAGCTTTCGCAGGGATTGATATTGTGGCTGCATGGAGGCGCTTTAAGTGTCGCTATCATAGCAAAGTAGCGAATGCCTGGTGAGTCTTCAGCGGCCGGTCAATTTCGGCTTATGGATATTGCCGGGTCATTTGTGTAGACTGTTTTGCTCCGACTTGGCCCCTCCCGGAATTGATTTGGCATGTTTGAACTATTAAAAGCAGGCGGCTTTTTAATCTGGCCCATATTGTTATGTTCGGTCATCGCGCTGGCCATCGTGATCGAGCGATTTTCTTCTCTCAAGAAGAAAAATGTGTCCCCGCCGGAAATAATTGAAAGGATTGGCGAACTGTTCAGGGCTGGTTCCTTGGACACCGAAGCCATAAACCGGATTGAAGAAAATTCGGCATTGGGCAGAGTGTTGGCGGCGGGGCTGCGCAACCCGAATCAACATCGGGTAGTAGTTAAAGAGGCGATTGAAGAAGCGGGTAGACACGTGGTGCATGAGCTTGAAAAACACCTGCAAACCCTGGGGACCATCGCGGCGATCACGCCATTGCTCGGATTGCTCGGTACGGTTATTGGCATGATCAAAGTGTTTTCTGCCATTACCACCTTTGGAGTAGGCGATCCCCAGGCCCTGGCAGAAGGCATTTCTGAAGCATTGGTTACCACGGCCGCCGGGCTGTCTGTGGGGATTCCCAGCCTGATGTTTCATCGATATTTCCGAGGCAAAGTAAATGCGCTTACCGTGGACATGGAGCAGCAAGCGTTAAAATTTATGAAAATACTGCAAAGGACCGCGTAATCCACCGGGCATGAATTTCAGGACAAGACGAAGTGAAGTGGATACAGAAATTAATTTGACGCCGCTGATTGACGTGGTGTTTTTGCTGTTGATCTTTTTTATGGTGACCACCACCTTTTCCAAAGAGGCGCAGATAAAACTTCAATTACCCGAAGCAGCATCGGCCGTCAGGGTTGATCCCAATGAGAAATTTTTGACCATTCAAATAAGTGGACTCGGAGAATACGCGGTTCAGGGTGTGGACGATGAAGCGCCAAGAGAGTTGATAAACTCCAGCCACAAAACCCTGCAGCACACGCTCAGGCAGGCCGCCAGAAACATGTCCGACCCGGTTGTGCTGATCCGGGCAGATCGGATGACGCCCCATGAGGCCGTGGTAAAGGCAATGGATGCGGCCCGGCGCCAGGGGTTTTATCAGATTACCTTCGCCACGGACAATGCCGAATAGCTGAACACCGGACAGCCAGAGGGGGCAGCCAGAGGCGATGCGGATTATTCCACGGTAACGGATTTCGCCAGATTTCTGGGCTTGTCTACATCGGTGCCTTTTATCAGCGCCACATGATAGGCCAGAAGTTGCAGGGGGATGGTGTAGATAATCGGTGCGATCGAGCTGTCTACCGGCGCCACATTAATCACTTGCAGGTTTTCCTGATCCACCATTTCCCCATTCGGGTCCGCGAATACGATCAATTTTCCACCGCGCGCCCGGACTTCCTCTATGTTGCCTTTTAACTTCGACAGTAGCCGGTCGTTCGGCGCCACCGAGACCACCGGCATTTCATTGTCCACCAACGCCAGAGGGCCGTGTTTAAGCTCACCTGCCGGATACGCCTCGGCATGAATGTAGGATATTTCTTTTAGCTTCAACGCGCCCTCAAGGGCGATAGGGAAGTACGCGCCGCGCCCGAGAAACAGGGCATGATGTTTATCCGCAAATTGCTCCGCTATGCGTTTGATGACTGGTTCCAGCTTAATCGTCTGTTCGACTTTTTCCGGCAGTTCGCGTAATTCTTTTATTAACCGCGCCTCGTCGGTTTCGGTCATGGAAAAGCGCCGCCCCAGGGCAATCACCAACAGGCGTAATGCGGCCAGTTGGGTGGTGAATGCTTTGGTTGACGCAACCCCGATTTCCGGCCCGGCATGGGTCATCAGCACCAGGTCCGACTCTCGCACCAGGCTGCTTTCGGGTACATTGCAGATCGCCAGACAATGCTTGTATCCGGCTTCCTTGCTCACCGCCAGGGCGGACAGAGTATCGATGGTTTCGCCAGACTGGGATAACGCTACCACCAGGCAATCCTCCGGCACGGCATGGCGGCGGGAATGAAATTCACTGGAAATCTCAACCTGGCAGGGCACGCCGAACTCCTCAAACCAATGGCGAGCGACCATGCCCGCATAATAACTGGTGCCGCAGGCGATAATCTGCACAGATTTTGTGCCGTCAAACATTTCCCCGGCACCATTGCCAAAACAGGCTTCCAGCAGCCGTATGCCGGTAATGCGGCCTTCCAGGGTATGGGTGATGGCCACGCTCTGCTCATAAATTTCTTTCAGCATGAAGTGGCGATGCCTGCCAAGCTCCACCGCACTGGCAGACAGACTGCTGGTTTTTTTATCGCGGAACTGCGGCCGGCCGGATTGATCGACGATGGAAATACTGCCGCCATTGATATCGACGATGTCGCCGTTTTCCAGAACAAAAAAGTCTCTGGTTACCGAGATTAACGCGGACATATCCGAGGCAATATAGGATTCTCCATCGCCAATGCCAACCACCAGCGGAGAGCCCCGGCGCGCGCCAACCAACCGGCCCGGTTCGTCCGCGCTGACCACACCGATTGCATACGCCCCTTCCAGTACGGCCACCGTTGCCTTTACCGCGTCAAGAAGGTCCAGGCCGCACTGGATGTTTTGATAGATTTCATTGACGATCACTTCGGTGTCGGTTTGCGAGGCGAACCTGATTCCACTGGCCTGTTGCGCATTACGCAGCGCATCATGGTTTTCGATGATGCCGTTGCATACCAGCGCAAGACTGTTGCCACTGAGGTGCGGGTGGGCATTGATTTCCGTGGGCGGGCCGTGGGTTGCCCAGCGTGTATGGGCGATACCGGTGGTGCCGTGCATAGCCGCCGATGCGGACAGCGCCTTCTCCAGCTCGACTATTTTCCCGGCGCTTCGCGTGCGCGACATTTTTCCATTGCCATTAATGACAGCTATTCCGGCTGAATCATAGCCGCGGTATTCAAGCTTTTTCAGGCCGTCCAGTAACAGCGGCAATACATTCGATTTGGTTACTGCGCCAACGATTCCACACATAATCCGGTTCTCCTGGTCAGGTTCTCTTTAGTGGGGTTTCCTTTAGTCCGGCTTGCATCGCGGCGCTCTTTTAGGCGGTCGGGTCCAGCCGTTGATGGTGGTTTGTCTGGCACGACCCATCGCCAGGCAATCCGGTTCGATATTATCGGTTATGGTGGACCCGGCGCCAACGGTTGCGCCGTCGCCGATTTGCACCGGTGCTACAAGTTGGGAATTTGAACCGACAAATACATCATCGCCGATAATGGTTTGATGCTTGTTTGCGCCATCGTAATTACAGGTAATCACGCCGGCGCCGATATTCACGTTTTCGCCGACCTGACTGTCGCCCACATAACTCAAATGATTTGCTTTTGAATTGTGTTTGATATGGCTTTTCTTGATCTCGACAAAATTTCCAATCCGCACCCTGTCCTGCAAAACCGTCTCTGGTCGAATTCTGGCGAATGGCCCGATCGTGCAATTTTTGCCGATAGTGGCGTGGTCGATCACGCTGTTCGCTTCAATTACGCTGTCATCGCCAATACAGGCATTGCGAATCAGGGTGTTTGGGCCCACTGACACACGATTTCCAAATTTTACCCTGCCCTCCAGTATTACATTGATATCGAGAATACAATCAATACCAAATTCACAGGTTCCCCGCAGATCGAACCGGGTGGAATCCAGCAGGGTTACCCCATTGGCCATAATCTGATCGGCCAGTCGGGCCTGATAGCATCGCTCCAATCGGCCGAGGTCCGACCGGCTGTTTACGCCCATGGTCTCGACAGGGTCTGGAGCAGATATATCAACAACCCGGACATTGTTTTTCACCGCGCAGGCGATGACATCGGTCAGATAGTATTCTTTTTGGGCATTCGCGCACTGCAATGAAGGCAGCCAGGCACCAAGATGTTCGGCTTTCAGACTCATGCAGTTGGTGTTGACCTCGGTAATTCCCTGTTGCGCTGCGCTGGCGTCTTTTTCTTCTACGATGCCAATAATCTCGTTATCGCTGTTTCTGATAATTCGTCCCAGACCGGTCGGGTTCGGGAGATTTGATGTGAGCAGAATTAAATTATTCCGGCACCGGGAAACCAGTTGCAGGGTGCGGCGGGAAATCAGCGGCATATCACCATTTAGAATTAAAACGGTGGCATCCGCAGCAATATGGGGCAGCACCTGCATCACGGCATGACCAGTGCCGCATTGCTCGGTTTGTTCCACCCAATTGATTCCACAATCAATCTCACAGCCAGCTTCAATGTGCGGATTTTGGTTTTCGCCGGGAAACTGACTTTCAATCACATCAATGACGCGATCTGCACCATAGCCCACCACCACGTGGGTTCGGTGCGGTTTTAGTATGCGGGTGGTTTCCAGCAAATGCTGCAACATCGGTTTGCCGCCAATCCGGTGCAGCACTTTGGGTAATTCGGAACGCATTCGCCGACCTTGTCCTGCGGCAAGAATAATAATTTCAATGGACATTATCAGGCCGATTGGTTTCGTATACAGTCGAATGCAAATGATACTTTCATCGCGGTTATTTCAAGGAAGGATTTAAAAAACAGGCGGGTGTTTCATCGGATATTGCTGTTGACCCGGGTTTTATAGAGAATATGCCTTGAATCTACCGTTAAACTGGTCAATACCAAATTGCCCGGGCATGATTCAAGGGTTAATATCCAATGCTATTGATTTTACCTCAGTTTGCCCGGAATAGACTGGAGCTGCACAAAAATGTCCCTCGAAGACCTGGAAAATATCAGGAATGAAATCCCCTATGAAAGCCCGGTTGCGCCTGTTGAACTCGGGTTGGATAGTGAAATTCAGTTTCATTGCCATAAAAATATCTCCTGTTTTAATGCCTGCTGTAAAAATACGGATATTACCTTGACACCGTATGATATTCAGCGGCTAAAGCGCCGCCTGAACATGACTTCGTCCCAGTGGGTCAACCGGTTCACCATTCCGTTTGCGCTGGATGCCCACGCTATGCCGGGGCTTAAACTCGCCAACCGGCCTGGCTCCAATGCCTGCATATTTCTGGAAAAACAGGGCTGCAGCGTCTATGAGGATCGACCCGCAGCCTGTCGTTACTATGCGTTGGGTTCCATGGGAGTGCGCAAACAGGGCGATGCCAAAGTCGAAGATATTTACTTTCTGGTCAAGGAAGATCACTGCAAAGGCCATGAAGAACCCCGAAAATTGACGGTGCGTGAATATTTGCACGAGCAGGGGATTGGTGAATACGATGACAACAATCGGCAATGGCGGGATATTGTGCTGAAAAAACGCTCATCCGGCCCGACCATCGGCCAGCCCACCCCCCGGTCGCTGCAATTATTTGATATGTGCAGTTATGACATAGACAGCTTCCGGGACTTTTTTAACAGCGCCGGATTTAACCAGGTGTTTGACCTTGGTGACGATGAGAAGAAATCCCTGTCAGAGGATGAAGACAAACTGTTTCAGTTTTCCTGTCGGTTTCTGAAGCAGGTGCTGTTTGGGGAAATGCGCATCCCGGTACGGGCCGATGCGCGGGAACGGAGATTGTCAAAAAGACCGGCAAAAACCGATGACCCGGCAGTTAAACACACCAAAACTGCCAGTCAGAAAGATGCGGTTACCCGTGGAGGGTGCGAAGACTGATTCAATGGAAAACCAGTTGCCGGGTCGGTGCAGCAGGAACGATACGATGCGTTCATGCCGCATTGATCCGTGCTATCAGCCCATCGCCTCAAACAAAAGATCGGCAGGGAAATGGATTGATGATAGACAAAACACACCAAGGCAGCGCCATCGGCCGCAGCAAAGGCGATGCGCCCGAAGTTGACGGGGTTGGTCGGGACCGGCGGTTGCAGTGCCAGTATCAGGCCCGGGCAGGCTATCAAAGTTAAAATCACAGGCGCCCCGGAATACGCTTTGAGCGGTACGCAAATTCAATAATTAATGATTGAATAACAGCAGGTTAAACCCCATTTGGTCAATAGAATCCATTGACTTTTATGAGGTAAAACCATGCGAATGGACAAGCTGACTGCCCGGTTCCGACAGGCATTGAGCGATGCTCAGAGCCTGGCTGTGGGACGTGGACACCAATTCATCGAACCCCTTCATCTTATGCTGGCACTGCTTGACCAGGACGGCGGCAGCTCACGTTCTTTATTAACCAGAAGCAACGTCAACATCAATCAATTGCGGTCAGCCCTGGGCAAATCCCTGGACCGGCTTGCCAGCGTAGCAGGAAACCACGGCGACGTGCATATCTCAAATGATTTGGCGAGGCTGCTTAATGTCACCGACAAACTCGCCCAGCAGCGCAAGGATCAGTTTATCGCCAGCGAGCTGTTCATGGTCGCGGCCATTGATGACAAAGGCGCATTGGGGAAGCTGATGCGTGACGCCGGGGCCACTACAGCGGCCATCGAAAAAGCCATCGACTACATGCGCGGCGGGCAGTCGGTAGACCATGAAAATGCCGAAGAACAACGCCGGGCGCTGGAAAAGTACACCATTGATGTTACCGAACGGGCCGAGCAGGGCAAACTTGATCCGGTTATCGGTCGCGATGATGAAATTCGCCGCGCTATCCAGGTGCTGCAACGCCGTACAAAAAACAACCCGGTGCTGATCGGCGAACCCGGTGTGGGCAAGACCGCAATCATTGAAGGACTGGCGCAGCGAATCGTCAACGGAGAAGTGCCGGATGGGGTGAAAAACAAGCGTGTACTGTCGCTGGATTTTGGTTCACTGCTGGCCGGCGCAAAATTCCGCGGTGAATTCGAGGAACGGTTAAAAGCCGTATTAAATGATTTGTCGAAACAGGAAGGACAAATTATTCTGTTCATTGATGAGCTGCATACCATGGTTGGCGCCGGAAAAGCCGAAGGCGCGATGGATGCCGGCAATATGTTGAAACCCGCTCTGGCCAGAGGCGAACTGCATTGCGTCGGCGCAACCACGCTGGACGAGTACCGAAAGTATATTGAAAAGGATGCGGCCCTTGAACGCCGATTTCAGAAAGTGCTGGTGGACGAGCCGGGTGTGGAAGACACCATCGCCATATTGCGCGGTTTAAAAGAACGCTACGAAGTTCACCATGGCGTGGCTATCACTGACCCGGCCATTGTGGCTGCGGCGACCCTGTCCCACCGTTACATCACCGACCGCAACCTGCCGGACAAGGCGATTGACCTGGTTGACGAGGCGGCCAGTCGGATTCGCATGGAAATTGATTCCAAGCCGGAGTCCATGGATCGGCTTGAGCGTAAAATCATTCAACTCAAAATTGAACGCGAAGCGCTCAAAAAGGACAGCGACAAAGCCTCAACCCAGCGGCTGGAAGTGCTTGAGTCCGAGATCGGAAAGCTGGGGCGGGAATATGCCGATCTTGAAGAAATCTGGAATGCAGAAAAATCTGCTGTGCAGGGCAGTCAGCATGTCAAGGAGAAGCTGGAACGGGCGCGGGTTGAACTGGAAACCGCGCATCGGGCCGGCGATCTTGCGCGCATGTCCGAGCTGCAATACGGCCGAATCCCGGAACTGGAAAAGCAGAAGACAGCACTGGAAAATGCGGAATCCATGGAGAAGAGGCTGCTCAGAAGCAGTGTGTCTGAAGACGAAATTGCCGAAGTGGTGGCCAGGTGGACCGGCATACCTTTGTCGAAAATGCTGGAAGGGGAGCGGGAAAAACTGCTGCAAATGGAGCAAAACCTGCATAAGCGGGTGATCGGCCAAAACCAGGCCATTCATACGGTGTCGAATGCCATCAGACGCTCCCGGGCGGGGCTTTCCGACCCGAACCGGCCCTATGGTTCGTTTTTGTTTCTGGGCCCGACCGGGGTAGGCAAGACTGAGCTGACCCGGGCGCTGGCCGAATTCCTGTTCGACAGTGAAGATGCGTTGGTGCGCATGGACATGTCTGAATTCATGGAAAAACATGCCGTTGCGCGATTGATCGGGGCGCCGCCGGGGTATGTGGGCTACGAAGAAGGGGGCTACCTGACCGAGCTGGTTAGACGGAAACCTTATGCGGTGATCCTGTTTGATGAGGTGGAAAAAGCGCACCCGGATGTGTTCAATGTGTTGCTGCAGGTGCTGGATGACGGCCGTCTGACCGATGGCCAGGGGCGTACCGTTGATTTTAAAAATACGGTGATCATTATGACTTCAAACCTGGGTTCCCAGATGATCCAGGAAATGAGCAGCCGAAATGATTATGATGCAATGAAAGAGGCCGTTATGGAAATTGCCGGAACGCATTTTCGACCGGAATTTATTAATCGTATCGATGACATGATCGTATTTCATCCGCTGCTGCATGAACAGCTTGGGGAAATCGCCAAAATACAGATTTCCCGTCTTGCCGAACGATTAAATCAACGCGATATGAAGCTGGTGGTTGCCGATGAGGCGCTGCATAAGCTGGCGGCAACTGGCTTCGATCCTGTTTATGGTGCGCGACCATTAAAGCGGGTTATTCAAACCGCGCTGGAGAACAAAATTGCGCATGAAATTCTCGGTGGAAACTATATGCCTGGCGATATAATCAGGGTGACTGTTGAAAAAGGCGAAATAGCTTTTCGGGTTTCGGATCAGAGCGGTCACAATCCGGAATAAAATACGCCATTGGTTTTCGGTCTGACAGCGCCGGGCCGCAGGCCGGTGCTGCGAATTAATTTTAAATATCAGCGATACCGCTGATCTCTAATCGCCTAACAGCATGAGTTCAAATGGAGTCACCGACGGAATGAAGCTAAGCATTGTCATTCCCTGTTACAACGAAAAAGCCACTATCGCGGAGATCTTGAGACAAATCCGTAATTCCCCGGTTGACAGACAGGAAATCATTGTGGTGGATGACGGCTCCACTGACGGCACCCGGGCGCTTTTACAGGGCGCATTGGCCGCACAGATCGATACCTGCCTGTTTCATGATGTGAACCGGGGCAAAGGCGCGGCATTACGAACCGGCATTGCCACTGCGACCGGGGATATTATCGTTATTCAAGACGCCGACCTGGAATACAATCCGCAATAATATCCTGAACTTATCGGACCCATCATTGCCGGCAAGGCGGACGTTGTATACGGTTCCAGGTTTGTGGGTTCTGGTGCGCATCGAGTATTGTATTTCTGGCATACGGTGGGCAATCGTCTACTCACACTGCTGTCCAACATGCTGACAAATATGAACCTGACTGATATGGAAACCTGCTACAAAGCCTTCAGGAGAACGCTTATCCAGAATATCACAATAGAAGAAAACCGATTTGGGTTTGATCCGGAAATCACTGCCAAGATCGCCAAAACAAAATGCCGGGTTTACGAAATTGGCATTTCCTACTACGGCAGAACATACCAGGAAGGGAAAAAGATTGGATGGAAAGACGGTGTGCATGCACTCTACTGCATTGTCAAATACAATCTGTTTCGTTAATCCCGTTGCCGGCTTTTTTAACCTGACGGCAACGAAGCACAGGCGACTCGTCTTCTCCAGCCAGGGTTATCTGTGTTTCAGTCCAGCCGGAAACCGGGGCAGAATCCTGCTGAATCGTGCGCCGGAAAAACGCAAATACCGCATCATTGCCCAGACAGCGATAAACGACATAAAAAACATCCATGGTTTTTGCGGAATCTGATACCGGGGGAACGGCGCCCCCACCTGATGAATCAGCGTACCGTATATCAACCCCAGCGATATGGCCCGCAAAAACGTCAGTTTCCTGCGGTCTATAATACGCTTCATAAAAGGCAGCCAGCACATGATACAAAAAACAAATGCTGTAAACACTATTGGATAATGTATTATTTTCTGAAACTTCAGGCTGAATTTGAAATGGGGCAAGTAATCCCAAGGCGAAGATCTCACCTCGTAAATAAAAATTTCGTCAGCGCCCTGAATCATGCTCCACTGCCACAGCGTCAGCGGCTTGCCAAGCACAAACCATCGCAGATGTTCAAGCGGCCGGGTTTTAAACCGGCGTATTAATTCGCTGGTGACCGAACCGAGGCTGCGGGAAATCGCCGCTGTCCCGGGATCAAATCGATAAGGATAGCCTTTTGTACGGGGGTCGTTATTGTATTTGAAGTCTGGATACAGGCCGTGGTGAATGGTTGATATCATCAGGCGGGTTTTATTCGCGCCGTCCACGCTAGAGGTAATGAAAAACCATGGGCCATAAACGCAGCCGAAGACAATCAGCATGGAAGCAAGCCCACACAGACTTTTGCGCCCGGTCGCATAATACAAATAAGGCCCGACCAGCACAATAAAGTACTTGATATACGGCCGGGTCAATGCCGCATAGGCCAACACCAGCCCGGCGAGCATCCAGGCCAGTTTGCGATTGGTGAATATCACCAGATAGATCGACAGCATCAGCAGTATCAACAAGGATGTCATCAGCGACTCGGTAAGAAAATACAGGTTCATGTTGATAATGTGCGGTGATGTGGCGTAAACAAATGTGATGGCGATGGCAAACCAGTAGTTCGACATTTTCCACGCAACAACAAACAAAATCAGTCCGGCCAGCGCACTCAGCAAAAGTTGCGCATGGGTGATATTGGAGTAGAAATCGCCCGGATTTTCTGCGTAGAGCAACGCGGCAAAAAGTGGATATCCCGGTGACCTGAGAAAATCCGGCCTGGCTGAAAGCGAAGGTTCCGAAAGGTCACGCGAGTATCGCTGATTTTCAACCAGATTGGTTGCATAGGCATAATAGCCATAAGCATCTGCCCTGAGCGGCATCTGCATTGACGTCAGTTCGACAGTTGATAGCCGCATCTCATAACCCAGCACCAATATGGTGATAAGCAGTACAAATTTTAAAAACTTTACAGTATCGATATTTGGACTGCTAACCACATAACCCCCTTTCTTTGATTTCAATAACGTAACGCTTCATCCGACCATATCCTTTTAGCTGTGATTATCATTATTTTTTTCCAACAGAAAGTTCAACCACGCCCTCAGATATTGTTACTGGCAATTGTATCAACTTGTTGGGGTTCAAGCCTTTTTGATGTATGTTGGTGGCGCAATGCGCAAACATTGAAAATTATTTTTATTTGGAAAAATTAATATGCGTGCTTCATTACCAAAAAGAATACTAATAACGGGCGGCGGCGGTTTTATCGGCTCGCATCTTTGTGAATACCTGCTCGAACAGGGGCACGAGGTGCTGTGCGTCGATAATTTTTTTACCGGCAGTCGAACCAATCTTGTTCATTTGCTGGACAATCCCTATTTTGAAATCCTGCGGCATGACATTACCTTTCCCTTATATGTAGAGGCTGACGAGATCTATAATCTCGCCTGTCCTGCCAGCCCGGTTTATTACCAGATTGACCCGGTCCAAACTACCAAAACATCCGTATCGGGCGCAATTAACATGCTGGGCCTGGCCAAACGATTAAAGGTACGCATATTACAGGCATCCACTTCGGAAATTTACGGCGACCCCACACAACATCCGCAGACCGAAGACTATAACGGCAATGTAAATCCCATCGGTTCTCGCGCCTGTTATGACGAGGGCAAGCGCTGCGCGGAGACATTGTTTTTCGATTACCGGCGGCAGCTCAATCTGGATGCAAAGGTTGTGCGCATCTTCAACACCTATGGCCCCCGCATGCGTCCGGATGACGGCAGAGTGGTATCAAACTTTATTGTGCAGGCCCTGCAAAACAAGGATATCACCGTCTACGGAGATGGGTACCAGACCCGCAGTTTCTGTTACGTCAATGACCTGGTAGAAGGCATGGTCGCCATGATGGATACGCAATCGGATTATAGCGGACCGGTTAATCTGGGCAACCCCGATGAGATCAGTATTCTGGAGCTGGCTGAAAAGATAAAAAAGTACACTGGATCCAGGTCAAAAATCGCCTACCGACCGCTGCCGCAAGATGACCCCGGACAGCGTCTGCCGGATATCACCAGAGCAAAGAAAGACCTGAACTGGGAACCCGTCATTTCCCTGGAGGAAGGACTTAAACCAGTCATTGACTATTTTGAAAAGCGGCTCCAAATTGGTAATTGATGCTTGCAATAAAAAAGCGTCTTGTGATGGGTGGTGCGGGCCGCATTGGTTTACATCCCTGGGAAAGGGGGGAAACAGAAAGTCGGGGAAGGGTGGTCAATATTAACGTGCATTTTTTCAAGTGGTAATAGCCCTGCCCTCGAATTCCGGTTATAACCGTGTAGGGATTTGTTGCCTTGTCGGCTGACCTGCACACGAACCGAACTTCGCAAACTCAATTGCAGGAATTCTCATCGATATTCAGGTATGGCTTGGTTTTTTTTCTATTCTTTTGTCTGGTCCTGGCAGGCACAATATTTTTCAATCTGAAATCGCAAATAGGGACAGCCGCCGGCTTTAACCTGAAATATTTTGGCTTGGCCGTTATCGCACAGGCGACAGCTTCATGGCTGGCCATCATTGCCTGGAAGCAGAATCTCAGTCTGCATGATATAAAAGGCCTTTCGTTTGCTGAATGCAGCGCATCAATGGGCCTCCAGGCGGTTGGAAAATATGCGCCAGGCAAGATTCTCGGTTCAGTGGTGAGGTCGATCACAATCTGGAATAAAATATGCCATTGGTTTTCGGGCTGAAAGCGCCGGGCCGCGGGTCGGCACTGTGAATTAATTTTGACTCTTACCCAGACCAGGCGGATAGCTTCAATTTTTTAATAATAGTGATGTAAAGCAATAATGCTCATTAAAAAATAGCATAGTTTGAGGAAGTTAATACATTGTTCCATGTATAAATGTCAATCATAAAGATGTTTTCCAGATATAAGCGACTGGTCAGGCAAGTACTTTTCTTCCTTGGGTTGTTATTTGTCGCAATACTCGTCGGGCAAAGCTGGGAAGAAATATCACTGATTATCTGGAAAATAGATGGAATAAAGTTCTTGATTTCTATTGTTATTGCACTCTTTGGTAATTTTACAATGGCTATTATGTTTAACCGGTTGTTGGCCAAACATGGTGTATTCATTACAGGCAGGCTCGCGCTAAAACTTTATATGACAGGGCAGGTGGTAAAATATATTCCAGGAAAAATATGGACAGTGGCATATCAGGCATCACATGTCAGCAATTTGGCCAGCGCTATGAGTGTACTTCTGGTAAACATGGAAATGATGCTGACTATTATGTTAATGACCACATTTGTAGCATTTTCCTTGTTTTACTTTCCTGATCATCCATTATTCGCATTTTTAATATTATCTGTTGGAATGATATTTTTTCTTGTTCTTTACAAAACCAGAATTACTTTGGAAATGTTACGTTACCTGGCAAAGAGAATTAAAGTAATCGGTGATTTTTCTGAGATGGAAACTACGCCGCCAACATTCGCTTCAGGGTGGATTTTTTACATAGTGTTCATATTGACTTACATACTTTCATATACATTTATGTTTTACGCTATATTCGGTTTGTCATTTCAGGAATCGGCTTTTCATATATCCTTGCTTTCCCTAGCGTGGATAGCGGGGGTGATAATCTTTATCTTTCCAGTGGGGATAGGAGCCAGAGAATTAATTTTCGTGGCAGGATCACATTATATCGTGCCAGAGCAAACGATCGCATTCCTGGTATCCATAGCCGTAATTACCCGTTTCTGGCAAATAATACAGGATTTATCCGGTGTCTTTACCGTTACTCTTTTAAAGAAAGACAGAGTGGATTGAGTAATTTTTACGCGATCTTTACACGTATTAGTTGATTTATATTTTTTGTTTTTTCCAGCATTTCTTCATTTGAATTGTATCGCAGGATAACTACGCCTAATTTCTGACACATAAAATCGGTTATGTGATATCCCTTTCCCCCCCATATTACAGTCTTATAAATATTATTTTCAATCTCACTATCTATAATTATCTCTTTTACTATTCCATTTGTATGACTCATTATGCAATGCCGACCACAGTAACCGCTTTGTATGGAATGTGGAAAATATCCGCAATCCATACCTGCTTCAGCCATAACAATCCATCTGGCCCAATCAATATTGCAGGCAAGCTGCACGGGGTACGGGTATAAATCTCCAGAACATCTTCGCGTGATTTCAATTATTGTAAAATTTCCATCATTAGCGAGATATTGAAAATGTAGAACTCCATCTACTAGATTTAAAGCTTTCGCAAGTTTATTGGCTTGTATGACAAGCTGTTCAGAAAATATATCGGAATATACCGACGGAGCGGCTGATGTAGTGACCAGATATGGATTGATATATGAAAACTCATTATCGGTGAAATAAAGTCTAACTTTCCTGTTAATGACAAAGGCACTAAAACTGTGTAGCGATCCTCCAAAGAACGATTCAACTACAATTTTTCCAGCACGGGATAGCTGAAATGCCCTGTTTGCGGCTTTTTTATACTCATGATCATTGTTGACAATACAAACGCCTTTTCCACCGGTTAAGTCAACAGGTTTTATAACTAACGGATAGTCAGATTCATTTGTCGCAAAAAGTGCATCTTCAAATGAGCTGTATGACCTAGCATCTGGCGTAGTTAGTAGAACCTCTTTTGATACTATTTTGAATAGATCCTTACGATGTAATGTTAGGGAAGTTTCGTAACTATCATGTCCTGGTATCGCCAACTTCTCAGCGACGTATGATGCTGTTATGGCTCCAAAATCATTAGCGCATGAACATATTGCATCAATTTCCACCTTAACTGCCAGTGCCAATATATCTTCCCTATTGGAAAAGTCTGCATAAATGTATTCATCAGCATATTTATGCCCTATCAAAGATGGATCATTGCCTGTGGTTATAACGCGGAAGCCAAGCTCTCTTCCTGAAACGATTAACGGGATCTCGGAGTGGCTGCCGTTTAGAACGAGTAATTTTTTCCTGGACACTGCTATTGAATATCTTGAATTACAAACTATTAATTGATGCCTTAATGTAAAAGCCAGGTTTGCGAATAACAAGAATTAAATGAACCGGTCAAATTCATCGACGACACTGATTGATTCGAAATCTTCTACAGAATTAGACAGCTTAATTACTTCAAGGTTAGAATCATGGCGAAGACAATGAAAATTGCAGTGTTTTCCCGGGTCAAGATACGCCATGGTTTCTTTTCTTTTTTCACTGTGCCACATTTCAGAAAAACTCGTATTATGCAATTCACCAATACGCATATCATCCTTGCCTCGCCAATATGGACAAACAAAAGCCCCGGATGGGCATATCAGTGTTCGCAATTCAGTTGCAGGGCATTTTTTATAATCCTTGGGCTGGTCTTGTTGTATACCTTTGAGTGAATATTCAAGATTGATTGCTTTCATTATTTTGAAAGTATCGGTCTCAAGCACATCCAGTTGATCAATTTGACTCCTGGCCTCATCCATTTTCTCAGCATCGTGTTGCATTAAAGCATGGGCTACATTATTTCTAAATTGATAACTTGGTTTCACTTCGAAGTAGTCACAGCCAATATCCCGCGCTAATTCAGCCGCCTGAAATATTTCATGGGTATTGGATTCAATGCCCGGGCCGTCATTCTCGGTTTGAATCAAATATGAAAACCCCAGCTTACCCGTTTTTATTTCAGCTAACATCTTCATATTTCCAATAATATAGTCAAATTTTGACCCACCTTTTTTTGCAGGCCTTAATTTCGAGAATAGCTTGTCGGTTGCGACATCCACTGAAACACGAGTCCAACTGGAATACCTAGCAATTATATCCAGGTGCTTTCGTATGAATGTACCGTTAGTGGTAATACCGATATGTATATCGTGTACTCCTAGATATTCCATGAAACCACCTATTGCCGGATGAGCCAGGGGTTCTCCGCCGCCAATCAGGACAACAGCTTTTACCCCCGCAGTATAAAACTCCTCGCCCATTTGCATTAATCTTTCGTTAGAAAATCTGTTTTTTGTTTTCATGATGTCCTGGCTGATACAACCAGGGCAAGCCAGGTCACAAGCCTCCGTCGTGTCAAGCTCCACTACGAGCGGGTTGCTGGTTCCTTCTCTCCAGTTGGTCTCGCGGATTTTTTCCAACACAAATTGCTGGTGCAATTTGTGGGTCAGATTCATCGTTTTAGACAAAGTAAATACCTGTGGTTCTGAAACATAAATATTGCCGGCTATAGTTGTTTTGTGAGCATATTCCACGCTTTATATATGTAAAAAAGAATGGTCGAATACCTTAACAAACGAATTATTCTACACTTAATGGGTTATGAGAAATTATTTGCTCCCACTGACGCAACAGATTCTCTTCAGAAAAAGTATTTTTAACTATTTTCATATTATTTTTCATGAACAGTGTATCCGGTGGTAAAAGAGAAAAATCATCAAAGTCATACACCTTCAAGCCTAATTCTTCAAGAAATTTCCACGTTGTAATGCTATTTCTCAGATAAACTTTCTTCCCGCCGCCTAATAAGGTTGTAATATTACCCATGGCCTGCTGTCTTTTGTGACCAAATATCGCTATATCTACATTTGACAACATCTTCTGGTATTGTTCAAACGGCAGCAGCGTTTTTATTGCGGTAAATTTCTCGCCAAAGATACGCTTGCCTTCAAGGGAAACTTGCTTCGCATACGTCATATCACCATATGACAAAGGAGCAATGATACGTATATCATTTTTTTTAAATGGTTTTAGTAATGCAAAGATTTCAAGATGATTGTTGCTCCTGTCGGCAGAGTTACCAATTAAAACTGTTTGAGTTTTCTGTTTTATTCCGGGAAGGAGAGGATGGTAACAATTTGATGGATACAGAAAACTCCGAAATAAGGTTGCGTTTGTATCATACCATTCTTTTGCAAGCGCATAATCGCCCTCGTTATAGGTAATGATCTGCCTTATTTTCTTTATGACCGTTTTCCTGAAATATTCGTATACCCTGTGGTGAATACGAACCTTTTCCAGCATCTTGTAGAAATACAGGTCTTTGCCCCAGATGCACCAGTAAGACTTGTGCGCAAGTGAAGGAAACAGATACAGATAGAAAAGTAATGCCGGGGACGCCAGACAATGAATAATGATTTTTTCAGATTTAAACAGGGTGCTTAATAATAATATATTAGGGATGGGTGAAAAAAAGCCTGGGGCATATATGGTCCGAATACCGTATTTTTCCAGGCCCGGTTTTTTAAGTCTGTAATGAAATAAAAATTGATCTTCAAGGCTTACATTATTACGCTGCAGGAATTCGAAAAAACCCTCTGAAAATTTAGGATCGTTAAATACATGTAGCATTTCGGAACTGAAATTATTCTTCATAAAGACACACCGAGAGTTTCCGCATTGATCAGTGGATGGCGTATAACCATGGAGAATTAAAAAATTTATTTAATGCTGTACAAGCCCGCATAAGAGAAAAATAATACACAAGTCATTTATCTGGCAGCTTTTCTGAATATTAATTGATAACCATGGGGCATGAAATGATCTTCGGAACATAAAATTCTTATGAACCTTGCAGGAAGATTATTGAATAAAATCAATAACGGTAAAAACAATATTAGTATTGAAGCCGGGTTTTTATTTTCAACCCAGCCGGTTATGGTTTTACTAAAAGCTATATTTACCAGCAGAAAGTATGTCTCAACCGGATGACCAGTCGGAGTGCATTGTTCCATGACAAAGCCGCTTTTTGATTCGAGTTCCTGAAATCCATGAATCGTGAGTCGAATAAAATCTCTGGGCTCGTCATGCAGTGGATATAAAAAAGGCACTGACATTATTAATTGTCCTTTCTCCGACAGGACGTGATCTACACCGGATAACAGCCCGTCAGTATCCGATATATGCTCAAGCACGTCTAATAAAAGCACCGTGTTCACTGCGCCATTTTTTATAGGAAGGTTCAAGGCATCGCCATAAATATCGGGAACACTCCCATACCACCGGGTTGCAGTTTCGTAATAATCCAGCCCGATATACGAACAATGCTCCGATATGTGTTTTTTTGGCCACTTATCAAAACACCCAATATCAAGCACAATATCTCCTGGCGTGATGTTTTCAAGGAGATTAATTATTTTACTGCGGCCACCGCCCAACAGCCATTGTGGATGCAGCAGCATGCCGGCAATCGGTCGAATTATTCTTCTAAAAAAATTCAGCATTGTGTATTAAAGCACGGATTCAATATGACTTTTGTTCAATTCCCGGGAAAGCACATCAGGCCTCATGCCAGATTTCCCATAGTATCAGCAAGGGAAAACCACCGGCCTTATGTGGAACCACGCCCAGGGCAGGGCCCGGAGGCTGGAATCCCACCTATCCGCTCACAGCGCAATTACGCCGGAGCAGCATACCCGTCAAACTCATACAACTCTGTTTCGCTGTGACTGTCCGGCTCTTCAGGGCCCCGCAATGCGGCAAACAGCCTCAACCACCCGGCCTATCTGGTTTTGTGTCAGAGAAGGCGACAGCGGCAGGCTTATGGTTGACCTGCCGTACCGGGTCGCGTTGGGAAAATCTGCTGGCGTCCAGCCGAACTTTTTCTGGTAATAAGGATGTTCTGGAATGGACAAGTAATGCACACCGACGCCAATCCCTAACGCCGTGAACAGGTCGAGCGCATCATCCCGGTTGCGGGTTACGCATTGTGCGGTCAACTGGATGGTAAACAGGTGAAAGGCATGGCGTGTATCGGGTTCCGGCGCTGCGGGCAGCACCACAGGAAGAGGTTCGAATTCTCGCATATAGTAATTCCAGAGGTCCGCTCTGCGGCGCCAGTTCGCTTCCGCTTTTTTTAGCTGATGAATCCCTAGGGAGGCGGCCAAATCGGTCAGATTATATTTAAACCCGAATTCCTGCACCCGATAGTGTTTGTATCCGGCGTTACCAAATCGCTGCCACGCATCCTGCGACATGCCATGCAGGGACAGGGTTTTCGCCCGGTTCATTAATTTTCGGTCTTTGCCCAGAATCATGCCGCCTTCAGCGGTGGTCATATTTTTCGTGGCATAGAAGCTGTAACAACCGAAATCACCGAAGGTCCCCGCGGGCTTCCCCTGGTATCTTGCTTCCACCGCATGAGCGCAGTCTTCTATCAGCATAAGGTTATTGCGCTTGGCGATGTGCAATATCTGCTCCATTGGGCAGGGTCGACCGGCAAAATGAACCACCAGTATGGCCTTCGTTTCTGGCGTTATTTTTTCATCAATCCGGGATGGTTCGAGATTGAGCGTTTCAGGATCAATATCGATAAGCACTGGTGTAGCGCCGCTGTGAATGATCGCGTTCACCGTGGCGCAAAATGTCATGCTGGTGGTGATCACTTCATCCCCGGGGCCTATCCCGGCCGCCGTCAGTGACAGGTACAGCGCGGCCGTACAGGAATTGACCGCGGCGGCATGGTTGTGACCCACCCCCTGATACGCGGCAAAATCTCTTTCAAACAATTTGACTTTAGGGCCAGTACCTATCCAGCCCCGGGTCAGACTGTCAATCACCTCGGCTATTTCCTCATCACCGATAGCGGGTTTACCAAATACAATAAAATCGTTGTCTGCCATAGGCATGATGCCGTTATATTCGCGGCGTTTTATTCGGTCACTTTATGGTTCGTTTGATTCAGGTTCTGATTCATCGGCAAACTGCTTGTCCGTGGCATGGTAATGCAGCGCAGAAATCTGCTCCGAGATGACGCCGATAAGGAAAATAATCAACCCGGCCAAAAGCAATACCGCGCCCATATTGGTGAATCGTTCCGCGGTGATATACGTGTATAAATAATAAAGTATTCCCGTTGTAAACAGCACCAGGCTGATCGGCAAAAACAGGCGCATGGGTGAAAACAGCACGCCGACTTTCAAAATAATCAGGCAGAAACGCAGGCCGTCCTTGCAGGGGTTGATTTTGCTGGTGCCCCTGCGTTTCTTCGCCGCAATCGGGATATAGGCAAGGGGGTACCCCGAACGTAAAAACGCCATGGTAATCGTGGTTGGATAAGAGAAGCCGTTGGGCAGCAGGTAGAGAAACTGCCTGAATTTCCCGGCGCGGACCGCTCTGAAACCCGAGGTCAGATCAGCGACAGCATGACCGGTCATTATTGACGCCAGCCGGTTATAAAAATTATTCGCCAGGCGGCGCAGCCATGAGGCCTGAGAGGCGGAACTCCTGGCGCCGACAACCATTGCATAATCCTGGCCCAGGGTTTCCAGCAATCGATCAATGTCGGATGGTGAGTGCTGGCCATCCGCATCCATAAAAATCAATACTTCACCCGTGCCGGCGCGTGCGCCACTTTTGACGGCGGCGCCATTGCCCATTGAATACGGATGATTGATCACCGTATCGGCAAATTTTTCAGCCACCATCCGGGTCTGGTCCGTGGAGCCGTCATTGACCACAATCAGCTCCGCCTCCGGATGACAATTCCTGATGTCATGCAGCAAATCCGGCAAACTTTCGACTTCGTTCCGGGCCGGCAGAATGATGCTGATGGATGATTTCATGTTGCGGTTATTTTATAAGCACTGCAATTTTCAGGATTAGACCACGGCACAACCAGAGGGTAACTCAATATCCGGGTTTTCAGGATTTTTTCGTGACATGGGAAAATCCTGATGACCGGAATTTTCTGTCCAGGTGGGCAGACCCGCAGGACAGGCCTGAATAGGGCCGCGGCGGCTGGTGATATACTAAGGGCGGATAATCATGTAAATAGTAACAATATTTGTCACTGGAGTGACAATTTTGGGTTTACGCTGATTCAACCCGATAGAAAAATCGGCATAATCTCTGGTTGGCTGCGCTTTGGTGTGGCAGATAATGGCTGGGGGACAGCCGCGGCGCAGCTTTGTTGGAGTTTTTGTATGTTTTCATCCGGCTTGCATATTTTTTTGATAAAATTGGGATTTTGGCATGGTATTTGCTTTATTGTGGGCATATAGTTGGAAACTTCCGGTCATTGCAGTCAAACAAATCAAAGTCGTTATAAATCAATTGAGGATTTTGCAAAATGAACACAGCAAGTAAAAAACAATCGGGTTTTACCCTGGTTGAGTTAATGATCGTAGTCACCATCATCGGTATTCTGGCATCCATTGCGGTGCCGGCGTACCGCGACTACACCATCAGGGCCCGGGTGGCTGAATGCGCCTCGGTTTACGGCCCACTGAAAACTGCGGTTTCGATGTATTATTCTAACAATGCCGCTTTACCCGCTACACTTGCGGCGTTGGCAGAGAGCCAGCCGGTACCTAGTACCAAAACGTCGTATAAAGGAGACTATGTTTCCTTATTGGATGTTACGAAAGGCAGTGTAGACTGTACCCTGAAGGCCAATTCTGCGCTGGGTGATGCCTCTTCGGACAACGTATTTTTTAAGGCCTCTGCCTCGGGCGGGACGCTAAACTGGAGCGTGAAAACGGCTTCAAGTGACGTCCCGGATAAATACCTGCCCTCCCAGAATTAACTGCCGGAGTTTGCTGCCTTTATAGAAAAAGCGGCTTATACCCAGCGGGTTATATTCCCTGCGCCCGTTTGCGGCGCAGGGATTTTTTTTGCTCAGTTTTTTTGCTCAGGGAATTTCCGCATATTATTTTCAGGTACCCGGCGCACGATATACTCCACCCGTAAAATTCTGTAAAAACAGTGCGTTCAACCCGCGAATGCCGCATGATAGATTATCCGCGCAGCGCCGCAACCACCCCGAACAAATTACTGCCGGTTTACCGCCGTTGTTGGCGCCGGCTTAGGCAGACGGCCTGCAGCAGAGCAAAACTCGCCGCAAACGGGTTGTTTGTGGTGTGCCTGTTGGCCACCGTGGCGTTGTATTTCCCGGGCCTGGACGGAGGCTATGTTTTTGACGACACCCACGTTATCGAAAGCAATCCATTCATAAAGAGTCTGACCCGGGATTCTGTCTCGCTGATTCAGGCGGCCGATTCCTTTGCCGCCGGCGGGCGTGAATTGAGCATGTTGAGCTTCGCGCTCAATCACTATTTCTTCGGTGATTCGCCGTGGTGGTACAAGTTTGTCAACCTGCTCGTCCACTGTCTGAACGGGCTGGGTCTATTTTTTTTGTCCCGCCAGCTGCTCCATCGGGGCGGGGGATTTTCTGCGCATGGTGCCGGCGGCGCTGTTGGCGATTATCTGCCGCATTACTTTGCGCTGGCCGTGGCCGCGTTGTGGCTGGTGCATCCGCTCAATCTGATTCCGGTGCTGTACGTCAGCCAGCGCATGACGCTGCTGTCTGCCTTTTTTGTCGTTTATGGGTTGATATTCTATATCTGGGCAAGAGGATTTATCGCCTCCAGATCGAGGAAGCTGGTGTATTTGCCGCTGGGGATTGCCGGCTTCACCATTTTCGGCTTCAAGTGCAAGGAGAACGCGGTGCTGCTGCCATTTTATATCCTGATTCTGGAGTGGTTGCTACTCAAATTCAGGAACTATCGGCAGACTTGTCCCACTGGCCCGCCCATCGACAAGGAAGTCGTCATCCTGTTTTGCCTGGGCGCCCTGGTGTTTTTTTCCGCGGTTGCCCATCTTTTTATCCAGGACCCCGCCTGGGTTGCCAAGGGCTATGACCATCGCTATTTTTCCATGGGCGAGCGCGTATTGACCCAGTTCAGGGTGCTGGTTTTTTATATCGGTCAAATCCTCGCCCCGGCAAACAGCCGCCTTGGCCTGTGGCATGATGATTTCGGGCTTTCCACCGGTTTGTTGTCGCCGGTCACCACAATTTTCTCTTTGACCGCGCTGGCGGCCATGCTGGCGGCAGCGTTTTTTTGCATGAAAAAATGGCCCCTGCCGGCTTTTGGCATTCTCTGGTTTTTCGTTTCGCACAGCCTGGAATCCACCGTGTTGTCGCTGGAACTGATGCACGAACACCGCAACTATCTCGCCAGTTTCGGCATACTGCTGGCGGTGACTGCGGTACTGGCCCGGGTTTTCGGTAATAGCACGAAGACCCTGGTCACACTGGTCCTCGGCCTGTTCCTGGCGTTTGCGTTTGTCCTGCATCAACGGGCGGAAATCTGGTCGGACGATTTGGGCCGCGCCGAATACGCGGCCAGCCATCGGCCGGATTCGGCGGCGGCGCAGTACGAACTGGGAAAAATATATTATGAAGCCGTTCAGGACGGCGTCGAGGGCGCGGAGCAGGCGAGTTATCGGGCTGTGACCCGGTCGGCCGCGCATGATCCCTATACGATCATTGCAGAGCTGCTGCTGGTGCTGCTCAGCAGATATGAAAATATTGAATACCAGAGCCAGTGGCTGCGCACTGCAACAGATAAACTGCGACAGCATCCGTACATGGCGCCCTCGCAGTCAGCGCTGTCGGCATTTTATCGTTGTCTCAGAGACGGTCAGTGCATACTGCCGCCGACTGATGCGGCGCCTCTTTTTGACGCCGCATTCAATTCTGGAAACTATGTTCTGCTGACCACCGCTGCCGCTTACTACACCGACGTGGAGATTGATTATGAGCGGGCGGAGCAGGCCTTCAAACGGGCGCTGCACGATGGTACCGCGATAACCTGGGTAAACTATTTGAATTTTTTGCTGTACAGGAAAAAATTTCAGCAGGGGTGCACGGTACATCAGCAGTTCGAGGAAAAATACCGCAACAATGAAATCGGCAGACTGGCCTTGTTCGTCAACGATGCGATTGTTTTCAAGGCGAAATTCGCAGACTGCAAAAACGGCGATCAGGGCCGTTGAATTTGCAGCTTTTTAATCCGCGGTAACGCAGCGACCGGAAGGATGTTCTCAGGGCATTGGCGGCAGCGGTAATATTGCCATTGGAATTCTGCAGCGCCCGGCGTATCCGCTCCGATTCAATCTGGCTGACGTGCTCGTCAATGGGCAGGTCTGAACCGGATAGCGCCGAGTCGGCGGATGCGGCATTAATTCCCGGCGGATTAATATTCTCTCCGGCGATATTTACCCTGGTAATGATATTGTTTTCATTCAGGGCCATGGCGCGCTCCAGTATGTTTTCCAGCTCGCTGACATTGCCCGGATAGGGATAGTTTTCAAGCGCTTCCAGGGCATCTTCATGGAGAGCCGGAAGCGTTGTCTGGTTATCGCGGGCCAGTTTCCCGATAAGATAATGCGCCAGGAGCGGAATATCGGATTTTCGCTGCCGCAGCGGCGGTGCCAGTATGAGAATCACATTGATACGATAATAGAAATCTTCTCTGAACTGACCTGCTGCCATCATCTCCAGCAGATTTTTGTGCGTGGCGCTGATTATGCGAACATCAATTGGCCTTTCCATGGCGTCGCCCATCGCCCTGATTTTTTCTCCTGAATCGCTCGCAGCAACTTTACCTGCAATTCCGGCGGCAGTTCGCCAATTTCGTCGAGAAACAATGTGCCGCCGCTGGCCGCCTGAAACAAACCTTCGGTGTCGCGATATGCGCCGGTAAAACTGCCTTTCCTGTGGCCGAAAAACTCGCTTTCCATCAACTCCCGCGGAATCGCCCCACAGTTCACCGCGACAAACGGGCAGGTGCTTCTCGGCCCGCTGTCGTGAATCAGGCGGGCAATTACTTCTTTACCGGTTCCGGTCTCTCCGCTGATTATGAACCGGCGCCTGGTTACGGGCTACTTTAGCGATAAATTTTTTATCGGCCCGGACTCGTCCAGCAGGACTTGTGACGCCGCTTTTGCGGTTTGCGGGGGCTGTTCAGATTTTACCCGCAATGCGATTTTAACCATGCGTTCCAGTTGGTCAATTTCGACAGGCTTGGAAACGTAGTCAAATGCGCCCGGTTTTAACGCTTTCACCGCAGTGCGGGGGTCGCCGAAAGCGGTAATAACCGCGACCGGTGTAGCGCTGTATTTGCTCTGCACCAGTTTGACGATGGATTTGATATCCGGCGCCTTGACCGACTCCACCCCCATGCGCCGCAGCGAAATTGCCGGCAATGAAAGCAGGTCAGGCTCATCGTCAATAATCAATGCAACCGGTTTGTATGACGTCATCGGCTTGTCTCCAGCAGCATAAATGATATGCGAAAACCATGTTTTTCCGCATCACTGAAATATTCCATGTCCGCACCATTCAAAACACAATATTCCTTCGACCGATACAACCCGAGCCCGGTGCTGCCGGGCTGTGTGGTATAGAACGGCTCGAACAGTTTTTCGGCGTGGTGCTCTGCAATGGCGGCGCCGTTATTTATAACGTCCAGAAATGCAACGGCTTTTTCAGCGCGGCCCGTTTCTCCAACACGGATTGCACCACTCGTGTATTTTGTGCGATTTGACTCACCACCAGAACAGTGGTGAACAATCCCAGGGCAATGAGCGCGGTGAGATAAAACTGATCCAGTGCCGCATCGCCTGCAATGAGTTCCAGTATGCTGGAGAGGGAGGCATAGCCGAGCGCCGTGCGGGTCTGGAACATGACGGCGGTTGCAGCAATCGTGGTGATACAAAAGATGACAATGTTGCCGTCGTGCAGTTGCTGCGAATAGGTCAGCACGCCGATAAAAACGATGTCCAGCAGAAATAAAGCATGGGCCTGGATATGGACGGCCGGAGCCTGTCGTTTGATACTGACCAGGGCGAGGACAGAAACCAGAACAAACCCCGCAATGGCGAAAACCAGCACAGGGTTTTTGCCGCCGACGGTGTAGTAGTCGAAATTCGGCGAAATTATCGCCACCAGCACCAGTGCTAGGGTGAATCGATACAGGTTGTAGTAAAAAAGTAGTTTCCAGCCTTCGTCACCGCTCCATACGTTGGCCACCCGAACAAACCGGAATTTGCTGTCAGCGGAACCCAAACCGGCTATTTTGCAGTAAAACTGCTTCTGGCGACCGCCCACACGCTGACCCGCTTCACCCCCGCCGCAATCAGGCTGGCCGCCGCCGCATTCACGGTGCTGCCGCTGGTGACCACATCGTCAAGCAGCGCCACATGGCGATGGTTCCCGGGGTTTTTCACTGCAAAGGCATTTTTCACATTCTTTGCGCGCATTTTTTCGCTCAATCCGACCTGTGTCACGGTATTTTTTACACGCTTGATTATGGCGTGCCCGGTTGGCACGCCAAGTATTCTACCGGCTATGCGGGAAATTTCCGATGACTGGTTGAATCCACGCTGCCGGATTCTTTGTCGATGCAATGGTATGGGAATAATCGTATCGGGCAGCGCGGACGGGTTTTTCATTACCCACAGCGACAGCATTTTGGCCATGGATACCGCATAATGCAGCTGGTCTGAATACTTCAGTGCCTTGATATGATCGGAAACCGGGGGTTGATATCGAAACGGAATAATTGAGTGGCCGTACATCGGAGGATTGGTCTGGCAGCGGCCGCATATTCCGGGAATATTCAAATGTACGCTGCATATCTCGCAGCAGCAATCCATCCAGGGTAGTAATTTTTGACAGTTGATGCAGAATCCCAGGCTGCTTGGGCAGGCGCACAATGCGCATTTCTCAGGCAGAAAATAATCCAGCGGCATTGTGAAAACCGAGTTCAGCCGCTTGACCCCAGGCATTCTTGATTTAATTGGATTTTCCATAATCGGTGCGCACTATTGGAACTTGATCCTGGACAAATCGCAAGACTTCGCAACAGAAAATCTGCTCAACCGGGCGCGATGGACTATTTGTTATCACCAATACGGCGTGAACTCGAAGCCCGGGTCGGTACGGCCAATGCCAGCTTCATGGATTTTCTGGTCATCGATTTCGCAAACAGCGATTTGCTGCAGGACAACCCGGGCGTTCAGTGCTGTTCTTTGCTGGGGTCCGGCGCGTCCGTATCAAAGCCCCGGGACGATTTTGACCTCCAGGATCAATCCTTTGATTGCGTGGTTGTCAATCTGCAATCATCCTGGCTTTCGTTTGAAGAACTGATTGCCCGGGTAAGACGGCTATTGCGTCCCGGCGGAGTGCTGTATTTTTCAGCCTTTGGCCCGGATACGCTGAGCGAGCTTCGATACGCCTGGGCAAAAGCGGATGATTTTATCCATGTACATCCGTTTGTTGATATGCACCATCTGGGGGATGCGCTGTTACAGGCCGGATTCACCAAACCCGTGGTTGATGCAGATTGGGTTAATGTGGATTATCCGAACGTTGACGCCCTGTTCGAAGATTTGCAACAACAAGGGTTTACCAATATTCATTCACGCCGGCGCAAGACGCTCACCGGCAAACATCGCTTCGCAAGATTTAAACAAGCGCTGAAACAGGCGGCCACAACCGGCGAGCGCATGAACATCACCTTTGAAATTATTTATGGATTTGCCGGATTGCCCAACCCGTCCGGCGGGTCGATTCGGGTGCGGCCTCCGCGTCTTCCTTAGATGTAATTGGTTCAGGATTATGCTGTATCAAACCGACCACCGAACCGGATAAAACTTGATTGTTGGACATTAATGGATGGGCATCGCGACCACGCATTAGAGGTTCCTTAACAATAAATTAGAGGAAAACAATATCAACAGCTCGGTACGCTATCTACCCGAATCTTGCGGTGTTGGTCGGGGCTATGTTTTTCCTGGTAACTTCCATTCTTAACGTCTGGTATGTGGAAAAATTGGGTGTTGATTGAGCTGTCTCCAAAGCGTGAGTCACACCGCTAACTGTCTTGGAACTCAACTGCTGCAAAAGGGAACCCTTTTACTGCAGCCTAGTTGGCTATTTTCAACGAGCTGAAAAATCTCGCCGAGATTTTTCTACAGCCTCAGAATGAGTCTCTTGCCACGCCTTTATCGCAAGATAAATGGGTTTCAGGGTTCTACCTAATGGACTCACGGAATATTCAACTCTCGGCGGGATTTCCGGATAATGCTCTCGAATGACAAGTCCGTCTTTTTCTAATTCACGCAATTGCAAGGTCAGCATCCGTTGCGAAATGCCTGGTATGCGCTTTTTCAGTGTATTAAACCGACACGGCTCATCGGCCAGATAATGGAGAATAGAAGGTTTCCATTTAGCAGCAAAGATTTTGATAGTCTCTTCGAGAGGGCAGGATAGATCAGGAGCTTCCTTTGATGCCATAAAATATATACCAAGTATAAAAAATGTGCCTAGTTGTATCTCGGTACTAACTTAGGTAAATTGGGCCAACCACATATCCGTATACCAACTAGGAGATCAGAAGCATGGTTGAAATACAAGAAATGGGCAAGGCTACTACATTTTTTGAGCAATTAGAAAAGTCGGCTGGACCAATTGAAGTCATCAACAAGATATCTGTTAACCCAGATGAATCGGAAGCATTAGTTCGCGCATGGACAGATGACTTTAATATTATGAGGAAACAGCCTGGCTATATTTCTATGCAACTATACGGAGGCATCGGAGAAAGTGGGGTATATCTTAATTGCTCCGTGTGGGAGTCTGTAGAAGATATCAAGCGAGCCTTTCAGAGACCCGAATTTCAGGAAACACTCAATAATTATCCGCCCAGTGCTGTAGCTTCACCACATATCTTTGAGAAGATGGCGATCCCAGGGTGTTGTGTCGCGTAATGAACTGAGAAACGAACGCTACAAAGAGTAAAAACCGACTATGTCATTACTTCTCATCGGCTTGCTGGTTTGGAGTGCAGCGCACTTCATTCCTTCATTGGCGCAGCCCGTAAAAGCCAAGTGGAAGGACAAACTTGGAAACACGGGATATCAGATTACATTTGCGTTAGTTATCCTGCTGTCTTTGCTCATGATAATTTTTGGATGGCGAAGTACAACACCGTCACTGTTGTACGCGACGACACCTTTCATGGAGCCAGTTGCAAAGGTACTGATGTTTGTATCCGTTGCGTTGTTTGTTCTTTCCAATATGCCAACACGAGTGAAGCAATATATACGACACCCGCAACTCACCGCTGTCCTTGTGTGGTCGTTGGCACATTTGTTGACCAATGGTGACGCCCGATCAGTTGTTCTGTTTGGCGGATTGGGGCTTTGGGCGATACTTGAAGTGGTTGCTATCAATCGTCGAGATGGAGAATGGAAAAAACCTGAAACACCGACATGGACAAGAGAGGCAATAGGATTCGGGGTAAGCGTTGTCGTCTATTTTGTTGTGGTACTGGCACACCCTTACGCATCGGGCGTATCGATCATATAGGTTGACGCTCCACCGTCCGCTTTGGGCACTTCTGAGACGTTCATATGATCGAGACCAGTGGCGGCTTTGTGGAAGAAGTGACGGTTCAACAAAATTTCCTTAACGTCCGCTTTCTCTAAAATTGCCTGATGTGATAACAATTTACACGCATCCTCAACATAAGCCAATGTGGACAGATTTCTGGTTACCGGTTTGTTCCTGATAATCAACCCACTATCTCTACCACTGCGGGGATTACTGCAAAAATCCTAGCTGACCACGACCATAATACCGGCAATATAAGGGACTACACGGGTCTTGGCCGGTTCAAGAATGGTGAGGACTATCTGCAAAATGCAATTTGCTACTTACAGGAAAGGGATGCGTTAAACAAATAGACATAAATTATGAGCAAGAAAAAGAACTATAGAGAATGCAGACTTAGAATACCCAACCGCAAAACTGGTGAACGCCGTACTGAAGGGCGGAAACCAGAACGTAATAATCCTGGTCTCGACAGCTATTGTATATAAGCCCCCATTTTTTTCTGTAACGCCTGCTTCTCTTCCAGCTCCGCCAGTCGTGCGGCAATGCTTTTCGCCAGGTAACCTTCGGCCGCCGCTTCCCGCTGGGCAAGTTTGAGAGATTCGATCGCACCCTTGTAATTTCCCAGCGTGGCATGATATTCGGCATCCGCCTGGTGCGCTTCGGCCAGATTGCCCTGGGCCGCATTGGTTTTGGACAGCAGAGCATAAAGCCGGTATAAACCCGGGTTTCGGCGTATCTGATAGCGGATAACCTTTTTCGCCAAATGGGGCTGGTTATTGGCGAGATAGGCATTCGCTAGATAATAATTTAAATAGGTTTTATGCGAATTGTCGCGCACCAGCGCCTGATAGCGGTTGATTGCCCGGGCCGCCTTGTTGTCGGCCAAATCAATCTTCGCCCGGGCTGACTGAATCCATAAATTATCGGGATGGCGCTCAAGCAGAGGTGCCAGGGCAACACGGGCCTTGTCATAATTTCTGGATGCTGTCAGGGCAATTGCCGTGCCGTAAATCGCAGCATCGCGGATTTCCGCCTGGTCAGATTTCAATTGATCGGCAAAATATAATTTCGGGTCGTCCCGGTGTTTGGTGTACAGCGCCTGAATTTTTGCCTTGGCAAGGTGATACTCGAAACTGCTGCGATGATTCTGGTCTGGATATTCACCGGCGCGGGCTTCGGATTCCGCTATCCTGGTGTATGAAAGCGGATGGGTGCGCAGAAATTCGGGGATTTGGGTGTTGTCATGGCGGGTATAACGCTCCAGTTTGCCAAAAAAAGACGCCATGCCATTTGGGTCATAATGTGCATCGGCCAGCAGTTTTATGCCGATGGCATCCGCTTCCCGTTCAAATTCCCGGGTGAAGCTGAGCTGGTTTGAGGCCAGCGTTGCGGTGGTGGCGGTGATGCCGGCCAATCCAGCCTGCCCGCCAACCAGAATTGACCCGATGATTGCGGCCAGTGCGGGAATTTTGTTTTCGCTGGACCTGGCGACTAATCGGGGTAAATGACGCTGGGTTAAATGCGCGGTCTCGTGGGCGACCACAGAAGCCAGTTCGCTTTCGGTATCGGTGGTGGATATCAGACCGGTGTTGAAAGTGATGTATCCACCCGGCACCGCGAATGCGTTTAATGTATTGTTTTGCAACAGGTTAAACGTCAGCCGCATCCCGCGCAAATCCGCCGTTGCGGCGATATGGTCGCCTATGGACTGTAGATAATCCAGCAGTTCATCATCTTCAACATAGTGTTTATCGATTAGGAGTCGGCGCAGAAATGCCTGGCCAATGTGTTTTTCCTGGTTCGGATTCAAGTATTTGTCGGCGTTGTCTCCGAGTTCGGGCAAATCGGAAGATTGTGCAAAACCCGAAGCGTTTACTGCCAGCATGGCAAACAATATTAACCCGCAATGCAAAACTGCGTTGAGCGGCGATGATTTCTTAGGGCGCATTATTATGGTGGGTACTGACTGCATATCTGGCTGTTTTGAGGCAATCTGGTCATTTAGCTCCCCGCTGTATTCCCGCACCCGCAGCATTGGCGACCCAGAAACCGCAAGCATTTGGGAATCGGCAAATTCCAGCATGGATGATAATCGTTTGGAATCCGGGTAAGATTTAAAGTTCTGTAATTATGGAATATTTTTACGCCATATAGAGAGAAAAGCCATTGCCGCCATTCAGCACACTGATTTCCACCGGGCAACTCGCCGCATTAATCGCCTCGCCCAGGACCGAGCCACGATTCGTCATACTGGATTGCCGCTTCTCCTTGTCCGACACAACCCGTGGCCGGCGCGATTATCGAACCAGCCATATTCCCGGGTCAATCTATGTTCATCTCGACCATGATTTGGCCGGTGCTGTCACGCCGCAAAGCGGGCGTCATCCACTGCCCGATATGCACAGTTTTCGACAACGCATTCACTCATGGGGCATAACCAACCGCACCCAGGTAGTGGTTTACGATGATGCCGGGGGCGCAATCGCCGGGCGGTTGTGGTGGATGATAAAATGGTTCGGCCACCACCTGGTTGCCGTTTTGGATGGCGGCTACCCGGCCTGGGAAAAATCAGGGCAGCGGTTGTCCACCCAATCCGGGCCAGGAAGCCAGTCAACCCGAAGTGAAGGTTTCACGCCGAAAATCAACCATCGCATGTCAATCCACAGTGACGAGATGGCCGGTCTGCTCAAAGCAGATCAAATAGCCTTGTTCGACGCACGTGCGAAACCCCGGTTTACGGGGGCACACGAACCGATTGACGCCATCGCTGGACATATTCCAGGCGCAGTCAACCTGCCATTTGCGCAAAACCTGGACAGCGCCGGGTTGTTTCTAAAACCCGCGCAACTCAAGGCAAGATTCGCGACGGTATTAAATGCGCCAGCCAGGAACAAACAGATTGTGCATATGTGTGGTTCAGGAGTAACCGCCTGCCACAATATTCTGGCCATGGAGATTGCCGGAGTGGCCATAAATCAGCCCATAAGACTGTATGTGGGATCATGGAGTGAATGGATCACCGATCCATCACGAGCAATCGGGACAACAATCTAGATTCTGCTGCTGTATTTTCTACTCGGGCAAACCGACCGGCAAACCAAAATCTCCCGGGCCGGCGGGTTTCCATTCCGCCCAACGCACCCGCCAGCCACCGTCAAACTCAAACTGGACTTTGAATCGCATCAGTTCTGCGCGGATATTGATCAGGGATTCAACCGAATCAATCGGCTGTCCGGCCATGGCAACCAGAACGATTGCCTCTGCGGAATCATCAATTATGTCAAGCCGGGTCACATGCTTATAGATATGCACAGTTTTGTTGCGCAGAAAATAAATTTGCGCAATTCGCCGGATATCCTGCCATGAGCGTGCCTGGGAATCCTGGTAGTTTTTCGAAACGTGGTGCATAAACGCCTTCACATCCTTTTGTTGTGCGGCCTGTTCCATCAGGGTCAGCGTTTCCCTGAAAAGTTCGTCGGCAGATTTGTCTGCGGAACAGCCCTGCATACAGATTGCCGAAACCACCGCCATCAGCAATCGTTTTAAATTCCGAGGCGAGATGATTTTGCCAGGAGTTGTAAACACTGCCGCAGGCGCCTCAACCGTCAGCCGATTTTCTCCACACCGGCATCCCGGCCCAGCAGCAACACATCGGCGCCGCGAACAGCGAACAGACCCACGGTGACCACGCCGGGAATTTGATTTATTTTGCCTTCAAGTGCTACCGGATTTTCAATATCCAGGTTCCTCACATCAATGATGATATTGCCGTTGTCCGTGGTGAAACCCGCACGCAGCACCGGCTGCCCGCCGAGTCTGGCCATTTCCCGGGCAACCATGCTTTGCGCCATGGGGATGACTTCAACCGCCAGCGGGAATCCGCCCAGCCGGTCAACCAGCTTGCTTTTATCGGCGATACAAACAAATTTCCCGCAGGCGTGGGCCATGATCTTTTCACCCGTCAACGCGCCGCCACCGCCTTTAATTAAATGCAAATGTCTGGTCGCTTCATCCGCACCGTCAACGTAAAGCGGCATCGTCCCCACCTGGTTCAACTCCATCACCCGGATGCCATGCCCCCGCAGTCTTTGTGCGGTTGCGGTGGAACTCGCCACCGTGCCGTCTATCCTGCCTTTAACGGCGGCCAGCGCATCAATGAAGTAATTAACCGTGGAACCCGTTCCCACGCCGATAACATCGCTGTTTTGAATATATTCCAATGCCGTTTCTGCGGCGGCTTTTTTCTGGTTGTCCATCGTCATTATCCGGGGCAGTTTATTTTATTGATCCTATTCCCGAAAACGTCAAAATAATGACGCACTCAACTCGCTCACCGCTTTAAGCATTTCCGGGTCATCTGTCAATGTTTCCGATATGGCGCCGCGGCAAGCGGCCCGGGGGTCAATGCCGCTCACCATCAGTTTGGCGGCATGTACCAATAGTCGGGTACTCGCGCCTTCTTCCAGGCCGCTGCCTTTTAAATTTCGGGTCATGCCGGCATATTTCACCAGGCGCACCGCTGTGTCCCGGTCAAGCCCGGATTCTTTAACGATGATAGCCGTTTCCAGTTTTGCCGGAGGGTAGTGGAATTCAATGGAAACAAATCGCTGGCGGGTGCTTTGTTTGAGATCCTTGAGAATGCTTTGATAGCCAGGGTTGTAAGAAACAGTCAGACAAAATTCCACCGGGGCCGGCAGCAGTTCCCCGGTTTTCTCGATGGGCAATACCCGCCGGTCATCGGCCAGCGGATGGATAACCACGGTGGTGTCTTTTCTGGCCTCGACAACTTCATCAAGGTAACAGATTCCACCGCCTCTCACCGCCCGGCTTAACGGCCCGTCTGCCCATCGGGTTTCGCCGCCAACGATAAGATATCGTCCGACCAGATCCGCTGCGGTGAGGTCGTCGTGGCAGGAAACCGTGATCAGCGGCCGTTTTAGACGCCAGGCCATGTGCTCCATGAATCGGGTTTTACCACAGCCCGTCGGACCTTTTAATAACACGGGTATACCATTTTCACAGGACGCCTGGAAAATTTCTATTTCGTTATTTTGCGCTGCATAAAACGGCTCATCAATAATCTCGTATTCGCCAAGCGCCGTGTTCTGATCGGGGTCAACGTTCATGGTGCCAAAGTAGAATCAGATAATTTTTGATGCCAAAGTCTAATGTTCGGGACGGTCACTTTCCAGTCCATGCTTTTCAGAAGATAAATACATAATACCTATCGACCCATCGGAAATATTTGTGCGCTCCCAACCGGACGAAACTGGTCTATAGTGCCAGAAATAAGTATAGTTGGCTTATTATAAATTTCAAAAACCCGACAACCCGGTATTTCACCCTTATCTCAGAATACGATGAACCCTGTGGCAGCCAGCAATGAGACAATTTTAGTGGTCGGTGGCGGCATCAGCGGCATGACCACCGCATTGGAGGCAGCCGAATGCGGCAAAGACGTCATTCTTATAGAGAAAAAACCAGCGCTGGGCGGACGTGTTTCCCAACTGTATAAATACTTCCCAAAACTTTGCCGTCCCAGTTGTGGCCAGGAGATCAATCAGCGGCGCATTAAAGCCAGTCGGCGCTTGCGGATTCTGACCATGGCAGAAATCGAAAACCTGACCGGGGAAGCGGGCAATTACACCGCCAGTATCAAAATACGCCCGCGCTATGTGAAGGACAACTGCACCGCATGCGGCGCCTGTGCGCAGGCTGTGGAGGCCGAGATCGACGATCCGCATAACTATGGTTTGAGCAGAATCAAGGCCGCATATTTGCCCAACAACATGGCTTATCCACAACGATATGTTATCGACCCGTCCATTGTTGGCACCCGGCAGGGCGAAAAAGCCAAGGCCGCCTGCCCGGTGGATGCCATTGATTTGCAGATGCAGACGCAGAATTTGCAAATAAAATGTGGCGCGGTGGTATTCGCCACAGGCTGGCGGCCATACGATGCGTCACGCATTCAGCCCTATGGATACGAGCGTTACCCGGATGTCATCACCAGCGTTGAACTTGAGCGGATGATGGACCCGTTCGGCCCCACCGGTGGAAAACTGATTCGGCCTTCCAATGGTGAACCCGCTAAAGACATCGCTTTTATTCAATGCGCGGGTTCGCGAGATCAAAACCATCTGCCGCATTGTTCGCGGATATGTTGCATGGCCTCGCTGAAGCAAAGCACCTATCTGGGCGAAATATACGGCGATGATGAAGAAGCCAAAGCGACTATTTACTATATCGATATCAGAACCATTGACCGCTTCGAAGATTTCGAGAAAAAAGTACGAAAAGATAAAAAGGTCAGTTTTATCAAATCCAAGGTGGCGAGCATTGTACAGGACCCCGCCAGCGGCCGGCCTGTGCTTACAGGCGTGGACACCCATGGCTATCATCGCTACGAAAATCCCCATGACTTGGCGGTGCTTGCGGTGGGTATGCAGCCGAGCCTGGATATCGCATCCATAACCAGCACATCCCATGGCGTCGCCCTGGACAGCAGTGGTTTTATCGAGCTTGACCCGGGAAATGGCGGGGTGTTCGGCGCCGGGTGTGCATCCAATCCACTGGATGTCAATCGTTCCGTCCAGGGCGCAACTGCGGCTGCGCTGCGCGCCATACAGGTAATCAACCGGGTGGCGGCGAGTCACGCATAACTGCATCACTATTAAAAGCATGATTATTCAAGGCATAGCTATAAAAACCGGGCGAATCAAATGAAAGTTGCCGCCTACCTGTGCAAAGGGTGTGGGCTGGGTGAACGCCTGGACACCGGGCAATTCGTCCATATTGCACAATCAGAAGGCGGCGCCAGTATCGCTGAAACCCACGATTATTTATGTAATAGCGACGGCGTATCGACCATCCGCAACCACATCGATAATCAAGGCATTACCCATGTTGTAATCGGCGCCTGTTCTCGCCGCGCCAAAACCGCAGCCTTTAACTTTGCAGACGTGGCGGTGGCCCGGGCAAATTTGCGGGAAGGCGTGATCTGGTCCCAGCCGGATAATGCGGATTCACGCCAATTGACCCAGGAGATGGCCAACGATTATATCCGCATGGCTTTGGCGGAAGCGAAATTCATGCGGCAACCGGGCATCAACCCCGAGCGCGGAGCGAATAAAAGAATTCTGGTTATAGGCGGCGGCATAAGCGGGATTACCGCCGCCCTGGAAACGGCAAAAGCCGGCTACGAAGTGCTGCTGGTTGAGAAAACCGCCAAACTGGGCGGCTGGAGTAAATCGTTTCATCGCCGATTACCCTGGAAAGAACCCTATGCCCACCCACAAGCTAATGATATGGATGAGCTGGTCAATCAGATCGAAGTTTCAGCCAGTATCACAGTATTTCTGAATGCAACGGTGACCAAAACCACTGGTTCGCCGGGCCAGTTCTCGGTGGATATCACCACCCAAAGCGGCACAACCACCACCCAAAACCTCGGAGCAATCGTTCAGGCCAGTGGATTTACCCGCTACGATGCCAACCTGCTGCCCGAGTTCTCCTATGGCAAAACCCCGGACGTGATGGATCAAACAGAACTCGAAATACTGGCGGCCGCATCAAATGGCAAAGGCATTACCCGGCCTTCGGATGGCAAGCCGGTTGAAAGCGTGGTGTTTGTCCAGTGTGCCGGACAGCGCTCGAACAGGCCCGGGCATTTGCCCTATTGCTCCGGCTATTGCTGCAACGTCAGCATTAAACAGGCCATGTATTTCAAGGATCAAAACCCGGATATCGATACCAATATCATATACAGCGATCTTCGCGTACCCGGCAACGGCGAAGATTTTTATCGCTCCGCCCAATTAAAAGGCGTTGTCTTTACCAACGGAATGGTTAATCAGGTTGACACGGATGGCGCCCGGCTGGCAGTTGATTTTCATGACCATATCCTGGACCAGGATATGGTCGCGCACACCGACCTTGTGGTTTTGGCCACCGGCCAGGTGCCTAATTCCGGGGTAGATATCGAAGACCATACCGCGCCGGATGATCAATCCGGCAGCGGCACACAGGTCAAAGTTGCCGTGGAATCCATTTTGAATCTGGACTATCGCCAGGGCCCGGATATGCCGCATTTGAAACATGGGTTCAGCGATTCGCATTTCATTTGTTTTCCCTATGAAACCCGACGCACCGGAATTTACACGTGCGGCCCGGTGCGTAGACCCATGGATATTGTGCAATCCATCGAAGACGCCACTGGCGCAGCAATGAAGGCAATTCAGGCTGTAGAAGGCGCCGCCATGGGCCGTGCAGCGCATCCACGGTCCGGTGATTTGTCGTTTCCGTCATTTCGTAAAGAAGGCTGCACCCAGTGCAAACGCTGCACAGTGGAATGCCCGTTTGGCGCCATCGATGAAGACGAAAATCGTTACCCGGTGTTTAATGAATCCCGCTGTCGGCGTTGTGGCACCTGTATGGGCGCCTGCCCGGTGCGGGTGATTTCGTTTGAGAACTATTCCATTGACAGCGTAGGCCAGCAAATCAAGGCCATCGATATGCCGGATGAATTTGATGAAAAACCGCGAATCCTCATTCTTGCCTGTGAAAATGATGCCTATCCGGCGCTGGATATGGCGGCCCAGAACAGAATTGAATATAACGCTTTCGTCCGCGTCATACCGGTGCGCTGTCTGGGTTCGGTGAACTTGATCTGGGTTACCGATGCGCTTAATGCCGGGTTCGACGGGATAATGCTGATGGGATGCAAAAAAGGCGAGGATTATCAGTGCCACTTTGTGCGCGGTTCTGAACTGGCCTACGAACGAATGAGTAAAATTGATGATACCCTAAGCCAACTGCAACTCGAACCCGAACGAGTGCAGACATACGAAGTCGAAATTACCGACATCCATCGGGTTGCGGAATTGATCAACCAGTACGCGGCCCGCATCGATGAAATTGGCTGCAACCCGTTTAAAGGTTTTTAGTATGGTTCAATCAGACGCATCCACCGAAGCAGGGCAAACCGCCGTGGCCACCAACCAGGCCATGGTGGAAAAATACCGCAACAGCTTTCTCAAAGAAGTGGAGGCCAATGTGGAGCAGGGGGACTGGGTAAAGATGTGCATGCAGTGCGGCGTATGCTCCGGTTCATGTCCCTTGGGCAGCGCCTGGGATCACCCACCCCAGGAACTGTTCATGATGATTCGCGCCGGCCAACGCCAGGAAGTGCTCGGCAGCCACTCCATGTGGATGTGTACGTCGTGCTACAGTTGCGTGGTGCGCTGCCCGAGGGGATTGCCCATCACCCATATCATGCACGGCCTGGCCAACTACGCGAACCGATTGGGGCTGGCGCCTAAAATGAATCCGACCCGACGCTTTGCCAGGTATTTCTGGGACAATATCAGCACCACGGGCCGGGTGAATGAAACCCGGCTTTCGCTTAAGCTGTACTTCATGGACGGCTTTATAACCGGCATTAAAACCGCGTTCGGTATGCGTAACGTAGGGCTGGGTATGCTGAAAACCGGACGACTCAATCCGTTCGGGCTATTCGTATCGGGCGGGATTAAAGACAAGAACCAGTTGCAGCAGATGTTAAAAAAAGCATACGCAATAGAAGACAAACGCAAGGGATTCCTTTAGACCGGTTTATCAGGCAGGCAGGTGTCGAAAATCATGGCCAGAAAAGAATATTCGTTTTATCCGGGCTGCTCCTCTGAGCGCAATGCCTCGGCGTCCAACTACATGGTGTCGGTGGAATCAATGTGCAAAACACTGGACATCAAACTCAATGAAATCCCCGACTGGAATTGCTGTGGCGCATCAATCGGATACGGCGAGGGCGGCGAACTGCCCCGTCATGTTATGAATGCGAGAAACATCGCCCTTTCCCAGGAGCACAACACTGGACAGGATATTGTGGCCACATGCGCCGCTTGCTGGCTGGGTACAAAGGAATCGGTTGAGCGTTTATCCAAGTCGGAGCGACTTTTAGCCGACACCCAAAACATCCTGGCGGACGCCGGGCTAAAAGTGGATATCAATAAAGACACCGCCAGGGGCGTGCGGCACATGGTGGAAGTATTGATCGAAGATTTCGGCTATGACGAACTGGCAACACCGGTCAAAAAACCGTTGGAAGGATTAAAAATTGCCGGCTATGTGGGCTGCCAGACCAATCGTCCTTTTGGAATCGACGGGGAATCTTTCGAAAACCCGAAATATCTGGACAAAATGGTTGAAACCATGGGTGCAGAAGCCGCCGACAAATATGAGCAAAAAGTAACCTGCTGCGGCGGCGCACTGGCTTTTTCGGAACCGGAAAAAAGCCAGGCCCAGATAAAGGAGATTGTCGAATCGGCCTACGACCACAACGCGGATATGATCGTCACGCCCTGCCCGGTCTGCCAGATGAACGTGGAGGTTTATCAGGAGCAAATCAACAAAACCTACCACAAAAACTTCAATATGCCCGTGGTGTACTACAGCCAGTTGATGTCCGTGGCCTACGGCGGCTCGGCCAAAGAAGCCGGTCTGGACGGACAGATTATACGGGCGAAAAAACTTGAGCAGATCGCGCAGGACTAGGGCGTTGGCGCATTGATCATGAGCGGGACTGTGTTGTTAACCAATTCTATAGCTGTAATTGTTGCAGTCCTGGCTTTTGCGTTGCGTTGCTACAGTCTTGTACAGTCGAAAACTCGTCAACGCTGTATTATCACTTGCCCCATGCCGTTCACAACCTGAGGGTGAGGGAAACCAAGGTGCGCCTTGAAGCGGGGAAAACGCGGCGGATAGCGAAGGTTGTGTGGCTTATATTCCCGACTCTTCTCCCAAAGGGGGGGGGGTTATCAGACCAGTGGAAGACTGCCTGGGCTGAAACGAATCACCATGTTGTCTTCATTAGTTGATATGCAGTCAGCTTCCTGCTTTATCAACAACATCCCGGATTTATGTGCTGTGCAGAACGGGGATGTTCCCGCACCCCGATGGCGTGGGGAAAAATGGTAATACTGCCCGGCAGCACCCGCCGGGTCAGATCAGCCGCATAATATCGTTATAGAATGCCAATACCATCAGCATGAGAATCATGGCTATGCCGATTTGCTGCCCCCATATCATTACCTTTTCAGACGGCTCCCTGCCGGTAATCGCTTCGATCAGGTAATACATCAAATGCCCGCCATCCAGAACCGGTATGGGCAACAGATTGATCAGTCCGAGGCTGACGCTGATAATGGCGAGGAATTTAAGAAAATCAGAATACCCGGATTCCACAGTCTGACCGGCCAGTCTGGCGATGGTGATCGGCCCGGATATGTTATCCGATGACATCTTTGCGGTTATCATGCGACCCAATGATCGCAGGGTAATAATGGATGTGCGCCAATTGTAGTCCACGGCCTGCCATATCGATTCGACCGGCCCAAAACGCAATTTGGTGTTTTCCGGCAGCGGTCGATACAAACCGATCCGCCCGAACTGCTTGTCACCAACCGCAACCACGCCGGTAACCAGCGACACATCAAACCGGGTTTCTCCCCTTGAAATCGTCAATACAATGGACTCCCCGGGCCTTGCGGATACCCGGGTGGCCATGTCGATCCAGTCCTTCACCGCAACCCCATCAATGGCTAATATTTCATCCTCCGGCAGCAATCCCGCATCATCCGCCGGGGAATTCTCTACAACCTGGCTCACTTTTGCTGGCGGCGCCGGGGGCCAGATACCGATTTGCGATGTGATTGGCTGGCCGGCGATGGTGCGCTGATCAAACGTGCTGAAATCTATCCTTAGCGACCGGTCACCGTAGACCGGATTGGTGACCGAGACTTCTATCCGGTTGCCTTTCATCGCCTGATGCAGCATATAAAATTGATGCTGCCCCCAGGTTTTTACTGCCTTGCCGTCAATCCGGGTCATAACGTCGCCCGGCATAAACCCGGCATTTTCTGCAATGGAATTCTCAACAACCTCACCGATAACCGGCGCTATATCATCACTGCCCACAACAAATACCATCCAGATCGCGAAAATCGCGAAAAGAAAATTGAAAACCGGCCCGGCGGCAACAACAGCGGTACGCACACCTAATGACTTCCTGTTAAAGGCCAGGTGTTTTTCTGCTGCGGCCACCTCGCCCTCTCTTTCATCCAGCATTTTAACGAAGCCGCCCAGGGGAATGAGTCCTATGGAATATTCTGTGGGGTCGTCTTTTCTACGCCAGCTAACCACAGATTTGCCGAATCCGATTGAAAACTTCAGCACTTTCACCCCTAATTTGCGCGCCACCCAGAAATGGCCAAACTCGTGCACCGCGACCAGTATGGCGATTGCCAGTAAAAACCCGAACACACTATATCCAAACGCACTCATCATCTTGTTTTTTCTATTGTTTTTCCGAATTGAAATTGCATCGCATCCGCCATTAGCCCAGGCCTGATCATAGCTGTTTTATGGTTGATCCTGTCGCCTGGTTTGTCGAAAATCTGCGCAGTCCGGCAAAGCGGCCACCACTTCCCGACTTACTTGCCGCGCCGCCAGGTCCGCCGCCAATACAGTATCCAGGGCCACTGAACCCCATACCCGGTTTCGATCCATGGCCAATTCAACCACCCGGGTAATTTTATCGAAAGTAATGCGTCCGCTCAAAAATGATTCGACCGCGATTTCATTGGCCGCATTCATCACCGCAGGAAGTGTGCCGCCCACATGCAGCGCCTGCCGGGCTAAGCGCAGCGCCGGAAATCGATGATAATCTGGAGGCGCAAAATCCAGGCGACGCATTTCCTGCATGCCCAGCGAGGCGGCGCCCGATGCCATTCTATTCGGCCAGGCCAGCGCGTTGGCGATGGGAATGCGCATATCAGCACTGCCCATTTGAGCCAGCATGGAACCATCCCTGAATTCCACCATGGAATGAATGACGCTTTGTGGATGCACCACAATTTCGATCATATCGGCGGGCACCCCGAACAATGCGCAGGCTTCTATTAATTCCAGCCCCTTGTTCATCATGGTCGCCGAATCCACCGAAATTTTACGCCCCATTTGCCAGATTGGATGGGCGCATGCCTGGGCCGGCGTGACTGACGAAAATTTTTCCAGCGGTAACTGCCGAAACGGGCCGCCCGAACCGGTTAACAGAATTCTTTTAACGCCATGCTGCGGGGTAATTCCTGCATTACCATTCCGGATCGCCAGCAGTTGTTGCGGCAGACATTGAAAAATCGCGTTGTGCTCGCTGTCCAGGGGTAATAAACAGGCGCCGTTTTCCCGCGCCAGCCGCACAATATACTCGCCCAGCATTACCAGGGGTTCCTTATTAGCAATCAGTACTTTTTTTCCCGCCTTTACCGCCGCAATTGTTGGCATCAATCCGGCCGCACCCACGATTCCGCATACCACGGTATGACCGTTTTCACCGGCAATATCTGCCAGCGCCTGTGCGCCGCAATGAACCTCGGTATCCAGTCCGGCCTTCGAGATTTCTGTATGTAATTCCCCGGCGCTGTCCGCATCCATCATCACAACCTGTTCGGGCCGGAATCTCTGGCATTGCGCAAACAAAGTGGAAACATTCTTGTTCGCCGACAAGGCACAAACATGATACTTGTCCGGGTGCCGGGAAATCACGTCCAGCGTATTGACCCCTATGGAACCGGTAGAGCCCAGCAATGTGATGCCATGGGTCACCTTTGGCTGGCCGTCATTGGGGCTGATACCAAAGGATCAAATGCCATAGCGCAGCAAAAACCGGCGCCGCGGCGATCAGCCCGTCAATCCGGTCCAGCACGCCGCCGTGACCAGGCAGTAAACTACCGCTGTTTTTTACCCCGGCAATGCGCTTGACCCGGCTTTCGTATAAATCGCCTGTCACGCTAAAAACAGCGGCCACAATTCCGGCTGCTATCCACAGCCAGACCGCATCAAAGGCCAGTTTCAGCGCAAAATATCCAAACAGCCCGGCAAAAACACCCGCCCCGATCAATCCACCGGCAACGCCTTCCAGCGTCTTGTTCGGGCTGATGTTGGACGCCAGTTGGTTTTGCCCGAATGCTTTGCCGGCAAAATAGGCGCCGCTGTCGGCGGCCCACACCACAAACAATAACGCCACGGTGACCATCGGCCCGTTTCCGGCTTGCTGATGTAAAAGAATTAATCCGGCCCATCCCCCCAGCAAGCAAAAAAGCCCCTGTATAAAAGCTGCGGACATATTCCCCGCAATGGCATCACATAATACAAATTGCCTTAAACTGACTATTTGCATCATCCAGAATACCGAAGCGAGCACGCATAGCGCCAGCAACATTTTCGGATGAGCGCCCAGCCACCAGGTCACTATGGCCAGAACTATTGCGGCAACAGAAAACAGCAGCGGAGATTTAACCGTCAGCCGATTCCATTCGAACAACCCGAAAAGCAATCCCGCCAAAACCACAGCACTGAACCAGGGTGTTGAGAGAGACAAGGTAAGCCATACCACAATCGGCGCCAATATCAGGGCGGTAAGAATTCGGGCAATCATCCAGATTCTTTAATCTGATCCGCTGTCCGGCCAAACCGTCGCTGCCGGTTGGCGAAAACCCTTAGCGCCTGGTCCAGCCCTGCATCATCAAAATCCGGCCAGAAGGTGTCGGTAAAATAGAGTTCGGTATAGGCGATCTGCCATAACAAAAAGTTGCTTATTCTTTGCTCGCCGCCAGTGCGTATGAAAAGATCGGGATCAGGGAGTTCATGGGTGCACAGTTGGGACTCAATCAAGGCAGGCGTGACCGACATCGATGATATTTCGCCCTGCTCAACGAGTTCAGCGATGGCCTTACAGGCCTTGAACATGTCCCATTTTCCACCATAGTTCACCGCAATGGTCAAATTCAGCGCCTTGTTGCTGCGAGTAAGCGCATCGGCCTGCGCAATTGTGCGTCGCAACCTGGGCGGGAATCGGTGCAAATCCCCGATTACCCGCAATCTGATTTTATGATCATGCAGGCTGTGCATTTCGTTTTCCAACGTTGTCGTCAGCAACTCCAGTAAAAGCGTGACTTCACTGGTTGGGCGCTGCCAGTTTTCGCTGCTAAAAGCGAATAATGTCAGATACGGAATACCGCGATCAGCGCACAGGGCAACCACATTTTTCAGGATTTCCACACCTTTACGGTGTCCGGCCACTCTAGGCAGTCCCCGTTGTGTGGCCCATCGGCCATTACCATCCATAATCACCGCGATATGGCGCGGTGTTTTATCGTAACTTTCGGCAGGATATGCAGCAGGCACGGGCAGATAATTTAAAATGGAGCCAGAGTTTTTTAGGTTTGCTCGACTGGCTAAACCTCCATCACTTCCTTTTCTTTTTCCGCAACTACGCTCTCAACTATACGAATATATGTGTCGGTCAACGCCTGCATTTCGGCCTCTGCCTGTTTTCCCTCATCCTCGGTGATTTCCCTTTCCTTTAATAACGCACGAACGGTGTGTATGGCGTCTCTGCGGATATTGCGAATGGCAATTTTTCCATTCTCGCCTTCATTTTTAACGATCTTGCTGAGTTCGATTCGGCGCTGTTCCGTCATCGGTGGCAATGGAATTCTTATCGTTTCGCTGGCCGTTAGCGGGTTTAATCCCAAATCCGATTCCAGGATGGCGCGTTCGATGACAGCCAGCATCCGTTTTTCCCAGGGCTGCACATTCAAGGTTCGCGCATCGGATACCGATACCGTAGCCACCTGATTGATGGGGGTGGCGGAACCATAGTAATCCACAGTCAAATGATCCAGAAGCGCGGTGGTGGCCCGGCCAGTGCGAATTCGCGCCATCTCCTCTCTGGTCGATCCCACGGTTTTTTTCATCCGCTCTTCGGCGTCTTTTTTTACTTCATCGATCATGGCTGAAACCCCCGGGGAATGGTATTAAGGCATGGCGGCTATTGTGATTATTGCCGATGCGAATATATTAGCAGAAACCCTGACCGATGCCGCGCAGCGCCCGCAAATTTCTGCCCGGAGCGCAAAACCCGGGAGAAAATATGCAGGATTACCAGCAGGTGGTCACACCAAACCATGACAGATATTCGGTCATTGAGAGCCGGCTTGCGAGATCTAGTGCAACAAGTCTGGCTGTTGCGCCCGGCTATTTTTCAGCCGATTTTATGATCCCCGGGAAATAATTCAGGCGCCGGCCTGGGCCATGACTTCGGCGACAAAATCATCTTTGGGTTTTTCCAGGCCTTCACCCACTTCAAAACGCACCATTTGCAGAATGGTCACACCGGCCAGGTCAGCCAGTTGCCCAACCGTCTGGTCGGGGTTTTTAACGAATGGCTGCCCCAACAGAGTATTTTCTTTCAAGAATTTCCTGATTCTTCCATTAACCATTTTCTCAATGATAGCGGCGGATTTGCCGCTGTCCCGTGCCTGGGCGATGAAGATTTCTTTTTCTTTTTCCAGCAAACTGCGGTCCATCTCCTGTTCGGAAATACACATCGGGCGACTGGCGGCGATGTGCATTGCGATATCCCGCCCCAACTCATCCGTGCCGCCGCTCAGCTTTACCAGAACACCAATCCGCGAACCATGCAGGTAGCAACTCACCCGGCCGGCGTCCGCCTCCAGCCGTGCACATCGGCGCACGCTGATGTTTTCGCCTGTTTTAACGATCAACGCCTGCCTGGCGGCTTCTACAGAAGTACCGTCCGGAAGGTTTACAGACCCCAGTCCCGCCGCGCCTGTCGCTGCGCTGCTGAGTGCGGCCCGGGCAACGCCATTGGAAAAATCCTGAAACGGGGCGTCTTTGGCGACAAAATCGGTTTCGCTGTTGACTTCCACCAACACACTGGCAACACCATCCCGGGCAGAAACAATGATGCCTTCCGCCGCAATCCGGCCCGCTTTTTTCCGGGCGGCAGCGGCGCCTTTTATACGTAACGCCTCAATCGCCAATTCCATATCACCATCGGTTTCAGTCAAGGCTCGCTTGCAATCCATCATGCCCGCGCCCGTTCGTTCGCGGAGTGCTTTGATCATTGCTGCTGTGATCATAGTGCTGTAATCGTCATTCAATTCGATCCTGATAAATTTTTATGCCGTGTGACCGGGATTTGCGGTTTAACTGTCGGGGGTGGCCCTTTCGATTACTTTGTTTTCGGCTGCTTTTGCGCAGCAGGTTTGACTGCAACTTTCTTTTTTACCACTTTCTTCCTGACAACCTTCCTTTGTGCTGTTTTTTCTTCCTCTTTTGCAGCACTCGCTGGCGACGCCGACACATTATCTGCAACGGCCGGCGGTTGCGCCGCAGTTGATTTTCTCACCACTATCTTGGCAGCATTGCCGACAATCTGGTCCGTTTCATCCACCTCAATATATTCATCATATTCATCGGGCCCGGGGGCAATTTCAATACTTTTAACGGCAGCGCGAGATTCCAGAATTGCCTCCGCTGCAGCTTCCATATACAGACTGATTGCTTTTGAAGAGTCATCGTTTCCAGGAATCACGTAGTCAATGCCTTTCAACGAACAATTGGAATCCACCACGGCGATTACCGGAATACCGAGTTTATTCGCTTCCGCCACGGCAATATATTCATGCTCCACATCGAGAATAAACAACGCATCGGGTAAACCATCCATGTCTTTAATGCCCGCCAGAGTCTTGTCCAGCTTGATGCACTCTCTTTCCAGCGACAATCCTTCTTTTTTACTCAAGCCGGCGGTTGCGCCCGAATCGATACGCTGTTCAAGCTCCTTGAGCCGGGCGATAGAATTCTTTACCGTTTTAAAGTTGGTCAACATGCCGCCCAGCCATCGGTGGTTCACATAGGGCGACCCACAACGGCTGGCCTGTTGTTTAACGATTGTACCGGCCTGGCGTTTGGTGCCTACGAACAGCACTTTCCCGTGTTGTGCCGCAATGGATCCAATGTAATTCATTGCCTCTTTCAGCATGGGCAATGTTTTTTCCAGATTGATAATATGAATCTTGTTGCGGTGGCCGAAAATATACGGCGCCATGGAAGGTGACCAATAGCGGGTCTGGTGTCCGAAGTGCACGCCCGCTTTTAGCAACTGGCGCATGGTTATATCCGTCATTTTAGTCTTTTCTGCTATGCTGGGTTAGGCCTCCACGGTTACTGCTCACCAACCCGCAAAATTCTTTCCTGTCACCGAAATCAGTATGCAGGCACCCGGGGAAACATAATTGCCGTGTGCGATGTAATTACCAGAACCTTGATGTACTGGCACTATGGGCGGCGGATTCTACCCAAAAACAGTTGAAGAAAAAAGCGTAATTTGGGAGCATAGCGCTCCATTTCCGTTTAAATCCAGACATAATGCCGGTATCCATCAAAAACCAACAGGAAATTGAAAAAATGCGGGTTGCCGGACGACTGGCCGCCCAGGTTCTCGACATGATTGCCGGGGAGGTCAAAGCCGGTGTCACCACCGATCAACTCAACACGCTGTGTCATGATTACATCGTTAACCAGCAAAAGGCCATTCCTGCTCCCTTGAATTATCGTGGCTTTCCCAAATCAATCTGCACTTCGGTGAACCATGTGATTTGTCATGGCATCCCGTCGCAGAAAGCCCTGAAAAACGGCGATATTATCAATATAGACGTCACCGTGATCAAGGATGAATATCACGGCGACACCAGTAGAATGTATTATGTCGGAACCCCTTCAATCCGGGCCAGACGAATATGCGAGATCAGCTTCGAATGTATGCACAGGGGAATCGACCTGGTCAAGCCGGGCGCGCAGTTAGGCGATATTGGTCACGCCATCCAGCAGCATGCCGAACGCAATGGATTTTCCGTGGTGCGCGAATACTGCGGTCATGGTATTGGCCGGGTGTTTCATGAAGACCCGCAGGTTTTACATTATGGAAAACCCGGCACTGGCCTGGAAATCAAACAGGGCATGACATTCACGATTGAGCCGATGATCAATGCCGGGAAGAAAGAAACCCGTCTGCTGAGGGATAACTGGACTGTGGTCACCAAAGATAAAAGCCTTTCCGCGCAATGGGAGCATACCCTGCTGGTCACCGACACGGGCCATGAGATTCTGACCCGGTCATGAGTCAATTGGCTCATGCCGGGTTATTTGACGCAACCCGGTTCGATCACCTCATCAAAGATCACAGCACCGCCCGGCAGACATTTCGACGAGCCCTGGATAAAGGCAAGACCGTGCTCGCAGAATATTACCTTGAAGGCAGTAACGCGGCCACGCTGGGCGCCGACAAAACGGGCTGATGGATCAGTTGCTGAGACAAGGCCGACACCGATTTTTCCCGGCCAGACGGCGCGGACCCGAGAGTCATTGATCGATTTGCGGAAACCGTGGGCGACCAGAAACACCTCAATAATTTGTGCGTACTCACCGTGGTCGACAGAAGAGGCGCCAGCGACAAAGTATGGAATGAATGGAAGGGCCAGCTTCTGTATGCCGCTACATCCAGGCGGCTGCGCTCGGGAGCCATCGACAGTCTTGGATTGAGTATTCTCGACGCCCGAATCCATCGCACAAAATCTGGTCTGCTATTGGTTTTCGTCGCCGTAAGCGAAAATCTCGCATTACCAGACCAGTGAAATGCAAAATTTTTTACTGTCGCCGCCAGCTGACTATCCGCCTTTATCAAAAAATCTGCCCCGGGCATTTAAACAATTCAAAGTTCCTACGGTGGTGACATTTTCAGATAACGATGAATTGGGTCATACCACCATGGAAACGTTTCTCAGCACCAGCCTGGCCTGCTCTACCATGTCTCCCTGGCTTTACTTGAATTAAAGTACAACCACCGTGGGAGCAAAAGCAGAAGATACCTTTTTTATTACCGACCGTGACGGTAACCCGGTGCATTCCAGGCAGCAGCGATCAAGCCTCGAAAGCAGATTAAAACAGTATCTGGGCTAAACAGATTAACTGGTGATGGAGAATAGAGAGGCTCTGCGAAAGCGGTTTTTAATGGACAGTGGATGGGGTGCCGCCGAAATTTCACGGTTAGCGCAGGACGCTTCATTTCGGCAGTATTATCGATTGGCGCAAAATAATCTTCGGGCGATTTTGATGGATGCGCCGCCGGAATCCGAACCAGTACAGCCTTTTTTAAAGGTCACATTTCATCTGCAGAAACTGGGCGTCCGCGTACCGGAAATAATGTTCCACGATACCGGGAATGGATTTATCTTGATGGAAGACCTGGGAACCGATACGTTTACCACGCTTTTATATGACGGGGGAGATGAATTAACGCTGTATCAAAGCGCAATCGATGTATTAACCGGATTGCACTCCAATTCCCGGGCCACCGATATCCATACCGGGGAATACGATTTTGAACAGTTGATTGGCGAAGCACGGCTATTCACCGACTGGTATTTGCCCGCCGCCCAGCCGCAGATAATGCAAGCCGGGCACGGCCAGCGCCACGCATCTTATGTGGCCGCCTGGCAAACCATTTTTAATACTCTGCCACAGCTTGACCCCACACTGGTTCTCAGGGACTACCACGTTGACAATCTGATTATGGTCAACAACGCCTGCGCGGTAATTGACTATCAGGATGCGCTCATTGGTTCGCCCGCTTACGATGTTGTTTCGTTGCTCGAAGACGCCCGAAGAAATATCAGCGACGCGCTGTCGTCCAAAATACTGGCGCGTTATTTCAGGCATAACCCATGGACAGACCGCGATACTTTTATGCACCACTACGCCGTCTGGGGTGCACAGCGGCATTGCAAAGTAGCCGGCATATTTGTGCGTTTGTGGCAGCGGGATCATAAGCCGCACTATCTGAATCATTTATCCCGGGTGATGAAGCGGTTAGAAAACAGCCTGCGGCACCCCGCCCTGAAACCCCTCGCCAATTGGTGCGCGGACCACAACATTTGCCTGACCCATCCGCCCATTCCCGTCACCCGACCCGGCGCTCATCAATATGAATAACCCGGCCACTGTCTCGATAATCCCGCTGAGCCACCTTGCAATCGCATTCGCTCCCGCTTTATTGGTAATCATCGTATTTCACTGGTGGCAGATAAAAACAGGACCGGTGGTATATGCGTTTGTGCGTATGCTGATTCAACTTCTTGTCGCAGGGTATTTCCTGCTATGGATTTTCAATGCGGATGATTCCCGGGTAATTTTAGCGCTGCTGCTGGGGATGGCGGCAATATCAGGCTGGATTTCGCTGCGCACCGTTGCCGAGCACCGCGCCGCTTTGTATTTAATTGCGCTGGCCTCCATCGGCCTGGCGGGTGGCGCCATACTGGCTTTGGTAACCCAGGTTGTACTTGAAACCACTCCATGGTTTCGGGCCAGCACTTTAATCCCGCTGGCCGGCATGATCTTTTCTACCAGCATGAATAGCATCAGCCTGGCGGCCGACCGATTAGTCGTCGAATTGCAGTCCGACCCCGACTATACGCCAGCAAGAAACACCGCTTTGCATACCGCATTAATTCCCATGATAAATTCCTTGTTTGCGGTTGGGCTGGTCGCGCTTCCCGGAATGATGACCGGACAAATTCTCTCAGGTGTATCGCCCCTCATCGCCTCGCGGTATCAGATTATGGTGATGTGTATGCTGTTCGGTGCGGCGGGACTGTCCACCATCCTGTTTTTGATCTGTAGCCGGCGGTATTGGACCAAGCATTGCGCTGGCCAATCAAAGCCTGCCTGAACACCCCGCACAGCGGTGCATTACTTAATCGGTACGGTGGTAAGGTACCCGAATGACACCCGAACTCGTTGCCATCATTGCTGTCGCCTGCGCACTCGCCGGCCTGATTATCACAACAACCCGCAGCCTGCGAGAAGAGATTACATGAAGTCCGCAAGGAGCTAAGTGAAATGAAGGCGCGGATGGCGCATCTGGAAGGGGTTGCGTGAGGCCATCACCTATAACCGCCGCGCAGCCTGATTAAGGGAAATATCGTTTGCCGGTTCGATGGTAAAATACCCGAATGACCTCTGAAGAACTCGCCATGATCGTTACCCTCTTTGTCGCAATCATGGTTGTGTTCCAGCTTCTTTAGCAGCGACTCTCCTGAACTCATCCGCCACCCGGGTCAAGGGAAGGCTGCAAGCATCGTGGATAAGCGACAACTCAGTCTCGAATACAGTAAAGGTGCTAAAAACAAGGCCGTGAAAAACAAAAGATTCCGGCTGTAATGGTTTGGTGAAAGCCCAAGCATTTTCCGCCCCCCCTGTTTTCGTAATCTTTTCCTCAAGGTTTGCACGGCCTCATCGCAAGTCGGGGGTTGCGGTGCGGGGGAATGCCGCCATCGGTTCGCCCATGCGCCTTTGCCCCTATGTGCGCATTGCCTTGCCTAAGGAAATGCGGTTCGGATTGTCCGCCAGGTTAAAAAAAGACGCTCCCTGCTCCCTTTAGGAGAGGGCGGGCGAAGGCAAACGACAGCAATTTCAGGAAGGCTGATCCTCGTCTATCACCATATCCAACCGGGTCGCAATCCGTGTGACCCGTTCACTCAAATCGGCGATGTCTGCGCGAATGGCTGATTCCATTTTCCGCATTTCGGTCAATATGCTGATATGCTGCTCTTTCAACGCGACCTGGAACTCGGTCTGCTGCTGCTCCAGGGCGACACTGAAGTCTGTCCGTTGCTGCTCCACTGCAACCCGGATGTCGGCCAACTGGACGTGCAAACCAGTCAACTGGTTATAGAAAAATCCACCGCCCGCCAGAATCAGAGTCAGCAAAACCGCCTGCATTGACAGCAACAGGCGAAACTCACCTCGCCGCACCACATCTTCGCCGTGTTCAGCGCGGTGCGTGACCGCGGGTTTTTCCCTGTCCTGATCCGCTTGCGGTGCCGCTTTCGGCTTTGCCGACTGGTCAAGCGGCGGGTCGGCGTCCGGCGTGAGGGCGGTGGTGGACATGCCAGTGAATCGTTTTTAGCTGCTGGTTGCTGGTTTTGATCTTGCGGCTACTGATGTGCAAAACGTTCTCTTCAGATTCCCTTAATCAGGGTAGAAAGAAACCGGAGAGCAAAGAAATTATCGAAACTACCCTTGAATCAGCATGCCTGCTCACTGAACTTATTATTTATCGAATTCATTGCGTCTCAAAAGTTCCGGTGCCACCAATACAGCGGCAAATCTCTCCTTGCACTTCAATGATCAGCCCTATATCTCTCTAGCTTTTCTAATAAAACTGTCAATTCACGGAAATGAGATAAAATCAATCCCCACCCGGTCACACGCCAACTGAATCCGATAAATGCTTCATGGAAGATCAACATTTTCTTCTATCGGAACTACACCAGACCAAAAGATTCGCAGTCTTTTGGTCTGTTGGGTAGATTGAATCATAACATTGTCCCCGTAATAGATTTTCCCAATCTAGGTCGTGTTAGACGAATTATCAAATTATTGATAATTGTATCCCACAACAGTTTTGAGGAGGGTCGTCATGAGTATACGGGTCACCGATGCCATCCGGGCGAGGATTGAATCGATCTTGAAGGACATCAAGCACCCCGGCGTCAAGGTGTAGGGACAGGCCCCCGTGCCTGTCCAGGCCGTGCCTGTCCGGATGAAGGACAACCACAGGGGGTTGTCCCTGCATTGTCGTTATCGGACATCGAAAGGTATGCCCGGAAAAATCTCAAATACGGGAGCGTCATGACGCCAGGGGCTTCAAGCTGCTGTGGGCGCAGTTGAAAGACGGCCCCGAACCGACTGCGGTGGTCATGGACCAGGCCTGCGATACCGACGCCACACAGCCAGCACACCGGGGCATTGAAGCCGTGATTCCCGCCAGGGCGAACCGCACCGAGCGGCTTCCCCATGACCGGGAGAAGTACCAGTTGCGTCAGAAGGTGGCACGGTTCTTCAACCAACTTAAACATTTTCGCCGCATCGCCACGCGCGATGAGAAACTCTCTTGTTCCTGGCATTCGTTCACATCGTGTCAAGCCGGATCATACTCCGATAATTCGTCACACGGCCTAGTGAAAAGAAGCATATCCACCCTACCACAAACCGCGCGCCATCTGGCCGTCTATCGTAAATCACCACCGCTTGCCGGTAAGGTGCGCGAAAAATGCTTGCTGAATACTGGGCCAGCCCGCCTTCGCAGACATGCGTATCCGTCTCGCAATCTACCTGTTGCCACCCGTATAGCTTATGGATTCCGGCCTGCGCGGGAATAGTGTTTTTGGCGTTATCGGGTTTCAGGGATCTGTGCGCATTCGTCATTCTAAAACCGGGCCATAAAAAAGCCGGGCTGTGGGAACAGCCCGGCCTGAAAAGCAGGGTTAAACGCTGAACGCCGGATCAGAAGTCGTAGCGCATGCCCAGCAGGTGCCTGGTAGCATTGCTTGCATTCGTATCGGGATCATTGCTTTGGCCTTCATACCACAGCTGCATACCGCCGCCGAGACGGTGCGACAAGCTCAGGGTTACTGCACTCGGTTCTGCCGCTTCACCATCCGGATCCTTTTTTCCATAACCGACCATGACCGAAGAGCTCTCGCCCAGGCTGGTGCCCAGCCACAATTGGGCGCCCGTGGTATCTGCGTTGCCCGGTCCTTCCTTTTTATTCCAGCCCAGGATGCCGTACATGTTGCCGAAGGATGCCCGGACCGCCGCGCCAGTGCGTTTTATGTCATCGGCCGCGCCGTCCGCGCCGTTATGATCATCGTAAGCCAATGCAACGGTTATGTTTTCGCTGGGCGCAATGCTGACGCCAATCGCCGCACCATTACCACCTTCGTCTTCAATCCCCTCAGCCACCGCACCATTATTATCATCATCCAATCGTACGTCGAGTTCGACTGAAGCCGGGCCGAAGGAATTGGCATACTTGATGGTGTTAGGGGTGCGGTATTGCCCCAGATAGGCGCCGCCGCCAAGTGTAACGGTCGGGTCAATGTGCGTACCGACGATGTTGTAGAAAGCATTCCACTGTTGGCCCACGGTAACGCTACCAAACCCGCCGGACAAACCAACCACGCCGAGACGAGTGGAAAGGTCTGCATCATCATGGTCTGTAGTCGTTCCCCATTCATATCGCGCGGTAGCGGTCAAGCCGTTGCCCAGGTCCGCACTGGCTTTAATGCCGAAACGGGAACCGACGTTGGTAACGTCGGTGGTGGAATCTGCGTCCCCCCCCGGGTCGTTAAAATCCAGCGCGTTATTGATACGCCCATAAACGGTAACATCCGCCTGAGCGGCCATCGGCGCCATGATTGCGGCGGATACGGCTGCCGCGATAAGTGTTTTATTCATTAGAGTTATACCTCGTGTAATGATATTAAAAGATTATAAAATTTAAATTTTGTAATGATTTTTCGGGTGCGCCCAACCTGAAAAAAGCCCGGTTTTGCCAACCTCTCAATCACGGCGGGACTTTACCATATCTTTTGCATAAGTATTACAAAATTTTAATGTTTTTTTATTTTTTTGGTTTTTTGCCGAAATTCGGAGGTTTTCACTATTCTTGATCCTGATTGTTGATCGGCTTCGGGGTTGGTTGCGGTATTGGGCGGGGATAACGTCTGCGACAGTGCATGCCCGTCCGGGGATTCTACCGGGCGTCAGGCGACGGCATCAGAACGCGGCCTCCAGGAAGCGGCCGTGGCTGTCCGCCCGGGAATCATGCGGCGCGGCGGTTGTAGGTGATGGCTTCGCGCAATCCTTCCAGCAAACCGTCCAGATGCGCCAGACGTTCCTTGACTCCGATGATGTCCTTGCGAACCTGGACGATATCCGCGCCCAGTTCCTGCCGAACCTGGGCAATCTCTTCGCTCAAATCCTGCCGAACCTGGGCAATCTCTTCGCTCAAATCCTGCCGAACCTGGGCAATCTCTTCGCTCAAATCCTGCCGAACCTGGGCAATCTCTTCGCTCAAATCCTGCCGAACCTGGGCAATCTCTTCGCTCAAATCCTGCCGAACCTGGGCAATCTCTTCGCTCAAATCCTGCCGAACCTGGGCAATCTCACCGCCCAAGTCCTTGCGAACCTGGGCAATCTCTTCGCTCAGTTCCTTGCGAATGTCTGTAATCTTCTGGTCCAGGTTGTTGCGAACTTCTGTGATATCCCCTCGCAGGCTGCGGGTTGATGTGATAATCAATCCGGCCAGCGCGGTGGCGACGGCAATAATGGCAATGAGCTCTTGGGTCATTGCGGTATCTTATCATCAACCAATACTCTATGCGCAAGCCAATCCGGTAATACCTGCTAATGACCAGCGCTGGCGGCGTTTTAACGAGCCTGAAAATGGCTCCGGGGCGGGGGCGGCCTGTGGTGACGGGGCCGGTTCTGTGTTAGCCTTGTGGCCTGAAACTGGTCTGCCAATGTGGAAATTATAAAATGTATTCCTGCGTTATGAAATTTATGATTAAACTCGCCGCGGCTGCGGTTGTTGTCGGGCTTGCGGCCGGGTGCGGGGCTACGCGGTCTCCAACCGGGAATGACGGCTTAAGCGCCAAGAAGATTGACCCGGACGCGGTGCACCGCCGGTCGCTGGGCACGAAATCCAAACCCAGACAGAAGATATATAAGCCTAAAACCACCCGGCCACTTGAGATTCCGCCGGACCTGATCACTTCCACCGACCCGGCCGTGCTTGAGAATCTGGCGGCTGCGGAAGCGAGCGCAAGCCGGATACTGCCGGAAACAGTGGGCGCAAGGGTAGTCAAGAAGGACGGGGTGTACGGCCTGGAGATCGACACCAATGTGGAATCGGCATGGAAAACGGTGACGCAGTTCTGGTCTTTAAGCGGGATTGGTCTGGTCGAGTACAATCCTGAAGCGGGCATCATGGAAACCGAGTGGATAAAAGAGGCGCGGGTTTATGATGAAGATGATTCTCCTTTAAAAACCCTGGGCAAGGAGCTACTTACGGCACTCGCCAACCGGAATGCGGCTATGGACAAGTATCGAATCCGGTTCGAGCGAATTTCTCCCGAGCAATCACATATGCACGTCAATCATCGACGGATGGCCCGAAAGGGAATTGAGCGCAACAAGAAGGTTACCGAATTTGAGTGGGTGGAGTTGTCCTCGGACCCGAATCACGTGGCGGATTTCCTGCAAAACATCGTGCTGATTTTTGATGATTCGGCAGCATCTTAGCGAAATCATCCTGGTTGGTTTGTGGGCCGGCATTTTCGATACGTAAAGACGCGAAGCTGAATTTTTCTTTTGCGCCAGCCAAGGCGGAAGGGGCTTTGGTGCTTTTAATTGTCAACTAAAAGCATATTTGTACTTTACTTCAGAGTCTGAATTTACCTGGGCATGAAACGACACAATGATGCGGTCTTTTTCGCCATTGTAAGGATAGGCCATGTGTTTCAGAAATGATGGGAATATCACAAGACTGCCGTCCTGGGGATAGCTGGTATAGGTGTTGTTTTGCAGATAATAGTTGCCCCAATCGCCATGCCCTGCGGCGCTTTCTTCCATCATGCTGCCATAAAACCGGGTAACGCCGTTTAACATGCCATTCGGCATTCGATCATTGCCTGACTGGCTGGCTGAACCGGCCTGAACATAGTAAACACCGGACCAAGAACAATTCCCATGTACATGGGTTTCATGGAATGTGAATCCATTGCTGATTTGAAACCACATACCGGTAATATCGATGTTCAGGCCGCGCAGCTTGAATTGTTTCCAGTATTTCTGGTTCAGATTTCTGGAAATTTCATAAACGCCATCCATAATGAATGATTTGAGAGTCTCCAGTGCCTGATTATCCAGATCATTGGCGAAATTATCCGGGCTGATAAAACTTGAATCTGAGTCCCCCGGATTTTCCCGTTGATAGTGACGAAATAATGCTATCAGCTCGGCATTAACCTGCTGATGATTTTCCAGCTTGCGGCGAAGAATAGTGGTTGGCCAAAGCTCGATGAGCTGATTTGGGTTTTGAGTGGACAATTTAAATAACTAGCGTACTTTATGTTGATAATTCCAAGGCCAGCATCCGGTGCGGACCGACTTGATTTGTGTTAGCTGTAACTGTGCTCCGGGTCTGGGAAAGCGCCTGACTTGACCTGTTTGACATATTCGGCCAGCGCACCCTGAATGCCGCCTATCTCGCCGCGCAAGAAGTTTTTAACAAATCTGGCGGCCTTTCCCGGATACAGCCCTAGCAAATCATGCCAGACCAGAATTTGCCCATCCGTGCCAGGGCCTGCGCCGATGCCAATTACCGGAACATCCAGACTGCTGGTTAGCGTTTCGCCCAGAAGTTGTGGTACGCACTCAATCAGAATGACGCTGGCTCCTGCGTCCTGCAATATTTTCGCCTCATCTATTATTATTTGGCCCTGCTCCGGGTCCCGTCCCTGCACCCGATAACCGCCCAGGTGATTTATTGATTGCGGCGTCAACCCCATATGGGCGCACACCGGAATCCCTCTTTCGGTTAATAATCGGGTGGTCTCTGCCAGCCATGCGCCGCCTTCGAGTTTTACCATTTGTGCGCCCTCGCGCATAAGAATTGCCGCACTTTGCAGACTCGCAGATTCGGTGGAATAACTCATAAAGGGCAGGTCAGCCAGCAGCAATGATCCGTTGTTTCCCCGGCGTGCGCAGCGAACGTGATAGGCAATATCTTCAATGGTTACGGGCAGACTGCTGTCATGCCCCTGAATCACCATGCCGAGTGAATCTCCGACCAAAAGCACTTCGACCCCAGCGCCGCTGGCCGCATACGCGCTGCAATAGTCATACGCGGTCAGGCAGGCGAATTTTTCCCCGGCCTTTTTCATTTTGGCCAGTGTGGTGATGGTTATGCCGGGGTGCATTGCGCTTTGTACTGACATGAAAGACTATCTTTTGGTACTATATTGGTATGGCTATTGTGTTTATTGTATCGCCATGGAGCGAATATGGCTATATTTTCGGGAAATTCTGGTTGCCTGTGCCTGAGCATGCCCGGGTGAATCGTCAGGTTCGATAGAAATCCGCCCGTCCTGTTTGCCCTGGAGACGATTCTTAACATACACTCCGCCCCTGTTTAAATATCCGGTCCGAATATGGCGAAAGAAGAAAGCATCGAAATGGAAGGCACTATTATTGAAGCCCTGCCAAATACGTTATTTAAAGTGGAGCTTGAGAATGGGCACGAAATTATTGCGCATATTTCAGGAAAAATGCGCAAACACTATATTCGCATTCTGCGCGGAGACAAAGTAACGGTTCAACTTACCCCGTATGACCTCTCCAAAGGGCGCATCTCTTTCCGCGCACGTTAGCAGTTCCTTTAAAATAATTCCCTGCGGCAAATCCGGCCGCAACGGCTGTTATCAGCGCCCTGCTGCTGCCAAATCGTTCCACTCAACCGGCAAATTGCTATTACAGGTTTCCACCCGGTGGACCGCCCATATATATGCCGCGCGATATTGGCTGTCAATCACACCGCCAATGGCGAATTTTCGACAGGTTTGCTATTATGCGAGCGAACTGACTATTTATGCGGGGAATGCCTATGAGCAAAGTAGCTGATATTCTGCAAGGCCGCTCTGGCGATATCTGGAGCGTACAATCCAGCCAGTCGGTGCTGGATGCGATTAAAATGATGGCCAAACATGGCATCGGCGCCGTTTTGGTGATTGACGATAATCGCCTTTCAGGAATATTGAGCGAGCGCGATTACGCACGCAAAGTAATACTCGAGAACCAATCGTCCAGCACCACCCGAGTGGGCGATATTATGACGCGCAATCCGATCACCACGAGCCGCGATAATACGGTGTCGGAGTGCATGTCTTTGATGACAGACAAGGATTTCCGGCATTTGCCCGTGGTTGAAAATGAACAGGTGATTGGCATGATTTCCATAGGCGACCTGGTCAAGGCGGTAATCAAGGAACAAAAATTTACCATTGATCAGTTAGAGCAATATATTACCGGGTAGGGCTCCCCGCTGCGGCATCCTGCCGACGGCGCATAAATCCGGCCGATAAATTTTTGTCTGGGCACCCGGTTATGCACAAACCCTGTAATTTTTTTTATACTTGTTGGTACCCCTCGGGGTTTGTGCGCAACCGGGGCTGTGAAATACCGAATTTCGCTGGCATGAACGTACCACCTTAGTAATATCCGACGCGCATTCGCATTCAGACAAATGAGATTCCGGCCAACTCCATCGCCCGGAATTTTGGCACTTGCAAAATCTGCTTTTCGTGGTGAAATAGCCACGGACTCCAGACCCGGCCTGCCATTACCATCAATATGAAAATACTTATAGCGGACAGTTTTCCCGATTCCCACAGCGCCAGACTAGCCGACGACGGGCACCAGGTGTCCATAGACCCGGCGTTGGACAGCAAGACTTTGGTTGATGCGATTTCGGACAACGAAGTTCTTATCGTTCGAAGCACCCGGGTCAACGCTGATACGCTGGAAGCCGGCGAAAAACTCAAACTGGTTATCCGCGCCGGGGCAGGTACCAATACCATAGACAAATCCCTGGCCGCAGAAATCGGCATTCGGGTTTGTAATGTGCCTGGCGCCAATGCGGTCGCGGTGGCCGAACTGGTGATGGGGCTTATCATTGCCATAGATCGCAATATTCCAGACAACGATAATGATCTCAAAAACAACGTGTGGAATAAGAAGAAATACACCAGGGCCCAAGGGTTGTACGGACAGAAAATCGGTATTCTCGGGCTGGGCTCAATTGGCTTTGCCGTCGCCGAGCGGGCCAACGCCTTCGGTATGTCGGTTTACGCCGTTGATAAAGCCGGCCGGTCTGAAGCGGCAAAAAAAACAATCCACGACACCGGCATTACCCAGCTCGGTTCTATGAAAGAACTACTGGCAACCTGCGATATCGTTTCTTTACATATGCCGGCGACGGACGACACCAGAAATATGGTGAACAAATGGTTTTTGGATTCCATGAAGGCGGGCGCGGTTTTGATCAATTCATCGCGTGGAGAGCTGATCGACGAAGCCACGCTTATCGACGCGATGAACACCAAAGGTATTCGGGTCGGGCTCGACGTTTATAACAACGAGCCTGGTTCCGGTGATAACCGTTTCAATTCCCGACTCGCTTCTCATCCCGGGGTTTGCGGTACGCATCACATCGGCGCCTCAACCGAGCAGGCACAGATTGCGGTGGCCGATGGTGTGTTGGCGGTAATCCAGTCATACCAGGACGGCGATTTGCTTAATTGCGTAAACTGAACCGGAATAATTCTCAAAAGGCCAATTGAATGACCAACCGAAAACATAACTTCAGCGCAGGACCCTGCACCCTGCCACTGGAAGTACTGCAGCAGGCCCAGGCGGAATTCGTCGATTATCACGGCGCGGGGATGTCTCTGATTGAAATGAGCCATCGCGGCCAGCATTTTGTAGATGTTGCCAATGAAGCCATGGCGTTGTCCATGGAAGTCTTTCAGGTTCCCGATGACTTCAGCGTTGTGTTTTTGCAGGGCGGCGCGATCCTGCAATTTTCCATGGTGCCGATGAACCTGCTGGCCGGCGGCCAAAAAGGCGCCTACGTTAATTCAGGCGCCTGGGCCAAAGGAGCCATCACTGACGCCCGGCAATACGGCGAGGTCTATACCGCATGGGACGGAGCAGAGAATAACTATACCCGTATGCCTGCCAGCGGCGAACTGGATATTCAGGACAACACCCGTTATTTACATATCACCACCAATGAAACCATCGGCGGTATTCGTTTCCCCGAATGGCCGGAAGTAGAGGTTCCAATGGTAGCGGACATGTCATCCGAATATATGGCGCGCCCGATTCCCTGGGAAAAATTTGATCTGGTTTATGGCGGCGCCCAGAAAAACCTCGGTCCTGCCGGGACGGCCGTGGTCTTTGTGCGTAAATCCATCCTTGCACACACCAACAAGCATATCGGTCGTTACCTTCGATACGATATTCACGAATCGAATCGCTCCATGTTCAATACACCCCCGGTATTTCCAATCTATATGTTAGGCAAAGTATTGAAATGGATGAAAAAACAGGGCGGTCTTGCGGCCATGGAGTCCATTGCCGCAGAAAAATCCGGTATGCTGTACAGCGCTATTGACGGCAGCGACGGCTATTATCATTGCCCGGTTGATGTGGCCTGCCGCTCCCACATGAATGTGGTATTTCGACTGCCTGATGCACATCTGGAGCAGCAATTCCTCAGCGCAAGCGCCGCAGCCGGATTTCTGAATCTGAAAGGGCACAGAAGCGTGGGCGGCTGTCGCGCCAGTATATACAACGCTTTACCGAAATCCAGTGTGGCAGCACTGGCCCGGTTCATGGCGGATTTCAAGAGTAAAAATACCGCTTGACTGTCCCCGGGAAACAAAGATTCAGTTCAGGATATGCCAAAGATCAAAGCGTTTGACGGCTATCTGGTACGGGCTGAACGGGCGATTGACGTGGTTTCCCCTGCTTACGACTCGGTTTCGCCCGAACAGCGCCGCAGGTTTGCACAAGAAAATCCGCATAATTTTTTGAACACCATGCGCCTGCTGGAAGACTTTCCGGCGGAAGCCCGACCCACTCAGGCCGCGTTGCTGCAATGGAACAAGGCAAACCTGGATAAACTGTTGTCGAATGGTGCGTTTCAATGGCTGAAACAACCCTGTTTTTTTTTATATCAGCTTGGCGCCGGCGACCATGTCCAGACCGGCGTGGTGTGTGAAGTAGGCGTTGAGGAGTATGAGCGGGGCTTCCTGCGCAAACATGAAAGCACGCGCCGGGATAAAGAGGATTTGCTGGCACACTATCAGCAAGTGGTCGGCGTGTCGTCGAGCCCGATTTGTCTGGCTTATCCGCACAATGATGACATTGATAATTTTATTTCAGCGCTGATACAGGCTCCTGCGGACCTGGCGTTCAACGCTGAAGACGGGGTTGCCCAAAAAATCTGGTGTATTACCGAACCGGCCCAACAGGCAAAACTGGTTGCGTTATTCAACCAGGTTGAGGTTACTTATTTGACAGATGGCCATCATCGGGCGGCATCCGGGCAGCGTTATGCTGAAATTATGCGCGACCGGCGGGGTAACCACGGAGACGAACCCTATAATCAGCTTTTGGTTGCATTGTTCCCCGACAATCAACTGAATTTACTACCCTTTTATCGGTGCGTAAAAGACCTGAATGGCTTGAGCGAAGCGGAAATAGTCGAAGCGCTGGGAAAATGTTTCGTGGTGGAGAAATTATCCGGCCAGGACACCTTTGAATCATCCCGGCCCGGTGAGTTTGGAATGTACATCAATGCCACCTGGTATCGACTTGCGGTCAGGCCACAATGGGTTGACCTGGAGCACCCGGTGCATTCGCTGGACGTAGCCATATTGCAAAACCTGATCCTGGAACCGATTCTCGGTATCAAGGACATGCGGGGAGATTGCCGTCTTGACTATATCGCCGGGGTCAGCGGCGATCACGGAATCAAACAAAAATACAGCGCAGGCTGGGCGGTGGTATTTGCCTGTTTTGCCACGTCCATTGAGCAGTTGATGAAGGTTGCCGATGCGGATGCGCTGATGCCGCCCAAGTCCACCTATTTCGACCCCAAGCCCCGGTCCGGCATTTTCGTTCGCTTGAAGTGATATTTGTGCACGACCACCGCCGAAAGTGGAAATGCAGATTGTCAGATCAAGAATGCAAATTTTAGCTGGCCTGCCTGTTGCCTGTTTGAGCGGCCTGCCGCGCGCCCACTAAAATCACGGTTTCTGCGCTTCCGTGACCCGGTCGTTCGCGCACAAATCCTGATGGGTGGCGAGGTTTATGAAGTCTGCCCTGGATAACCATTCCCTGACCTTCTCGCCCTGCTGATATCCATGCTCCAGCACGAGCCAGCCGCCAGAGGCAAGATATTCCTGCGCATGGGTCAGGATGTGACCAATATCCGCCAGCCCATTGTCCATGGCCACCAGCGCGGCCTGCGGTTCAAACCGCACATCACCGCGCAGCAAATGTTCATCGTCTGGCGCAACATAAGGCGGATTGGCGCAGATAACATCGAAATATTTGGCGCCAAGATTTTCATACCAGTCGCTTTCCATAAAATCGATATTATGGATACCCAGTCCAGCCTGATTACTGCGTGCAACCGCAAGTGCGGGGCCGGACTTGTCCGTGGCGATAATATGACATTGCGGCATCTCCGACCCCAGCGCCAGGGCGATTGCGCCGCTACCGGTACCCAGTTCCAGAATCCTGGAATGGTTTTTTTCCCTAACCAGCGCGAGTACCCGCTCAACCACCAGTTCCGTTTCGTGGCGCGGAATTAAAACCTGATCATTGAGCACTAATGACAGGGACCAGAACTCGCGTGTTTTGGTTATATAGGCCACCGGAAATCCCTGCTGTCTTTGATTGAGTAATTTTTTATAGACAGCAATTTGTTCACCGGGCAGATCATCGTCGTACCTGGCGATTAGTCCGGCCAGGTTAATCTGCAACACATGCCCGAGCAGGATGCCGAACTCCATTTCCCGGATTTCTGGAAACCGGATTCTGGACCAGGACAATAACTGCTTTGGTGTCAAATCGAATTTATTATCATCACGGGTTGTGCAGCTCGGTCAGCAGCCGCGCCTGATGTTCTGAAATCAACGGTGCAATAATCTGATCGACATTCCCGGCTAAAATCTCATCCAGTTTATACAACGTCAGGTTTATGCGGTGATCGGTGACCCGGCCTTGCGGGTAGTTATAGGTGCGTATACGCTGCGAACGGTCCCCGCTGCCGACCAGAGACTTTCTGGTGCTGGCCTGCTGCTGCTGCTGCTGCTGAACCTGCGCTTCAAGCAGGCGCGATTTCAATACCGACATGGCGCGGGTGCGATTTTTATGCTGGGAGCGTTCATCCTGGCACTCCACAACCATACCTGTGGGCAAATGGGTCAGTCGTATGGCCGAATCGGTTTTATTAACATGCTGGCCGCCCGCACCGGATGCCCGAAAAGTATCCACCCGCAAATCTGCCGGATTTATGTCAATGGCGTCCATCTCATCGGCCTCGGGCATAACCGCAACCGTACAGGCCGAGGTATGTACCCGGCCCTGGGATTCGGTTTCCGGCACCCGCTGTACGCGATGGACGCCGGACTCAAACTTTAAACGGGAATAGGCCCCGACCCCATCTATTCGGCTGATAATTTCTTTATAACCGCCGTGCTCGCCTTCGCTGTGACTCATTGCTTCCACCTTCCAGCCCCGGCTTTCAGCATACCAATGGTACATTTTAAATAAATCCCCGGAAAACAACGCCGCTTCATCACCCCCTGTTCCTGCGCGAATTTCCAGAAAAATATTACGGGAATCATTGGGATCTGTGGGCAGCAACAGGATTTTCAGGTTGTGTTTACACTCGTGCATACGCTGCTCCAGCCCGGGTAGCTCGTCCCTGGCCATGCCACGAATTGTGCTGTCCGAGTCATCCAGCATGGCACAAATCTCGGCAAGTTCCTGCTCAAGCCGCTGATGCGCAGTAAAGGTTTCGACCATCGGCATGATTTCCGACAATTCGATGGATAGTTTTCTAAAGCGACTCTGATCAGCAATGATTTCCGGGTCGGACAGCAGCACGTTGACTTCCTGGTGTCGCTCCACCACTTGCAGCAATTTTTCTTTGACCGCGGGATTCATCTGGAATTGACCCGGACTGATTTACATAACACCGATTTACATAACATTGGGGAAGTTACAAATCAAACAGCTTGCGCGCCGCTGAAATCATACTCGCATTGCCTTCGATATCGGCCTGCTTTAACACCTGGCTGGGCTGATGGGCAATTTTGTTGGTTAAATCTCTGGCAAACTGCTCCAGCACCTGCCCGGCATCGCCGCCTTTTTCCAGCCTTTTGAGCGCACGCGCCAGTTCCGCCTGCTTTAAATCGTTCAACCCCTGTCGGAATGATTTAATCGCCGGCACTGATTCCAGCGAGCGCATCCATCGCATAAACCTGACGACCTGGAAATCTATTATATTTTCGGCCTGTCGGGCAGCGCGTAACCGCAATTCCCGGTTTTCATCTACCATGGATTGCAAATCATCAACTGTATACAAATACACGTCCCCGAGTTGATTGACTTCCGGTTCCACGTCGCGCGGAACGGCCAGATCGAGGATGAACATGGGGCTGTGTTTTCTTTTTTTCAGCGCACCCTCAATCGCCCCTTTCCCCAAAATAGGCAGCGTACTGGCCGTCGAGGTCACCACCATATCGGCTTGATGCAATCGGTCTGGAATTTGCCCGAGAGTAATGGCCTGGCTGCTGATCTCTTTGGCCAGGGCCTGTGCTTTTTCTATGGAGCGATTGGCGACAATAATATGCTTCACTTTGTTTTGTTTCAGGTGCCGCGCGACCAGCTCAATGGTTTCCCCGGCACCGATCAGCAATACCGTCTGGTCCGACAAACGGGTAAACACACGTTTGGCTAAATTCACCCCGGAATAGGCCACTGAAACGGCATTTGCGCCGATATCCGTGTCGGTTCGAACCTGTTTTGCGACGTTGAAGGAATGCTGAAACAATCGATTTAACACCTTGCCGGTGGCGCCGATACGCGCTGCGGTATGAAAGGCGTGTTTCATCTGACCCAGTATCTGGGGCTCCCCCAGCACCATGGAGTCCAGACCGCAAGCCACGCGAAACGCATGTCTTACAGCAGCTTGATCGGGATGATGGTAAATGCTGTGGCGCAAATCCTGTGGATTCAGGCCGCTGTAATCGGACAGCCACGCCACAATATTGCTTTTGTCATAAGCCTCCAGGCCGCAATAGATTTCTGTGCGATTACAAGTAGATAATATGGTCGCCTCCCGGGCCCCGGCGGTCTGGGTCAGATCGGATAATGCCTGGTGGACCGAGTCGGGTGCAAATGCGGCCTTTTCCCGTATTTCAATTGGGGCAGTTTGATGGTTCAGGCCGAGCGCTAACAGGTGCATATATATAATATTAAACCAACCAATGACCAGAGAATCACCCAAAACAGCGTGTGCACCATTATCGTCTGCAATTCAATGAAGGAGGTGAGTTCCAACGCAATCAAGGGCTCTTTTTAGAATTGGAATTTACCGGTTGTGGTGCGATATTATAGTGATAATCCTTAAGGCCGGTCGGAAATAATCCCTGCAATCCTGATAGAAATATTGATAGACTTTGCGCAAAGAACCCTTGCTCAATTGACCGGTATATAACTTGCTTTTCGCCCGAATACTGTTGCGTTTCAACACAAAACCAGTATTTTTCATCGCATCCATATTGGGGTTATCCGCATGTGAAACACCTTCTCCGATTGATTCTACCCCCGCGCAGATTCACCCGGCAGCAACCCGTCCAGAAGCAATAAAAGCATCTCGTCTCAGCGCCACGCTGCTGTATGACATCCTTGTGGCTTCAATCGCGTCCCAGAGAAACAACCCGGCGGCCGCGCTGGAAGCGCTTTCAAGAGCCGCCTATCAATCCAGAGATCACCGCATCATTTCCAGGGCAATTCAACTGGCTATGGACATGGCAGAATATCAGCAGGCCATAGAGCTGGCCCGGTTATTTTCACGTTTGCAGCCTGACAACTATCCGGTAATCCTTACTCTGGCAAACGCCCAGTTCAAAATGGGCGAAAAGCAGGCAGCCTATGCACTTTTAGTTAATTTAATCAACCAGCAAGAAACGGGAGATTCACCAGTCCTTCGGGACATTGCAACACTGCTTTCCCGACAGGACCAGTCTGTTGTTTTATCCGATTTTTTGCAGTACGTTGACAATGATCCGGACAATGCACAACTGGTGCTGACGGCCGCCATACTGGCCGGGAGAATTGAAAACACCGAAGAATTCATGCGCTTGCTGGATAAAACGCTGGAAATAAAACCGGATTGGGAATATCCGGCGGCGCTCAAGTTATCGGAATTGTCCAGCCACGACCCGGACAGCATGACAGGTTTCGCCGAGCAGTATCTTGCGGCCAACCCTGAACATGAAAACTTCAAATCCCGGTATGCACGGATTCTGCTGAGCGAAAATCAGACCGATAAAGCGCTGGAGCTTATGCAGTCAATACTGGCGCTTAATCCGGAATCGGCCTATACCTTGTTTGCCATCGGCGCTGTATATATGGAAAAAGGTTTGCCGGAGCAGGCGAAGGCGGCTTTAGTCCGGCATCTCGCACTCAGCCCAAATAATGACCAGGCCCGGATTTATCTATCTGACATTGAATTTGCACAGGACAATTACACGGCCGCCATCAATTATTTACACGGCGTCGCATCACAAAGATACTACCTGGACGCGCAAATCAAAATCGCCAGAATCATCGCCCGGCGTAATAATGTGGACTCTGCCTTACAGTATTTGCAGCAAATCGATGTGTATAACGATAACGATAAAACCCGACTGATACTCGAACAGGGCGGGCTGCTGCAGGATCACAAGCTTTTCCACCGCTCCATCCGGTTGCTCAATCAGGGATTAAAACAATTCCCGCAACAACCGGATTTATTGTACAACCGGGGGCTGCTTGCCGCCCAGCTGGAATTACTGGAAGTGCACGAGCGGGACATGCGCAAGTTAATCGAGTTGCAACCCGACAATGCGCACGCGTACAATGCCCTGGGCTACACCCTGGCCGACCGGACCGACCGGCTGACAGAGGCAATGGAACTGATTTCCAAAGCGCATCAATTACTGCCGGATAATGGTTTTATTCTGGACAGTATGGGTTGGGTACATTACCGACTCGGCAACACGCAGCAGGCGATAAGATTTTTACGCCAGGCGCTCCAGGTGCGGCAGGATGCAGAGATTGCGGCACACTTAGGGGAAGTGCTCTGGGTCGCAGGCGCCAGGGATGAAGCGCTTGAAATCTGGCGGCAAGGCACCGAATGGGGGGTTGACAATACGATTTTGCAGGACACCATAAAACGTTTGTCTGCGCAGCCCTGAGCAACCTGTTTCACTCCTGCTCATGCCTGGGATCAGCGGGATCAGACCCTGGATCATGCCGGTCATGATATTCAGCCCGGCGCCGAATTTTTTGTTGAAACGCCCGAGTATTGTCAAACCGCGCAGTATTTTTTTAACCCAGTGATGGGTCCATGATGAATTTTACCTGCCGAATCCCCGTCATTCTGGCGATTGTCATTCTGTCTGGCTGCGCAACCGGCATATCTGACCATACTGCCACCAAGTCCCACCGTCTGGCCCTGTGGGAACAGCAGCAAATCAATAACGCGAATATTTCCAGTTGGGCGCTGACCGGAAAAATTGGCGTGAAAACCGGCAGCAAGGGCGGCACCGCCACCTTACACTGGGCGTATCTGGCGGGTGCCCAGGAAATTCAGCTTTATGGTCCGTTCGGAGGAGGCCGGGTACAAATCACCACAACAGCAGATTCCGCTACGCTGGAAGACACCAGAGGCGGCGTCATACAGGGAGAATCAGCGGACGAAGTTTTATATCGACGACTGGGATGGCAGGTTCCTTTCACCGGGTTGGTGAAGTGGTGCAGAGGAATACCCGATGACAATGCCACAGACATAGAAATTGACGGCGCTGGCCGACTGAAAAGTTTGAACCAGGGAATCTGGCATGTCGAATATCAGCAATACGTTTCCGTGGATGCACTGACTTTACCGGCAAAACTGACCATTACCTCCCGGCCCGGGGCGCTTGATTTATACGATGAAAAGGGACGGCACATCGGTGATGAATTGCGCGTTAAGTTAATTCTGAAACGCTGGCGGGGTATAGACTCCAAGTAGCCATGAGCAAAAGCAGTCCTCCCCTGGTGCGAATGTCGCCGGGGAAAATTAATTTATTCCTGCACATAACCGGTCAGCGCAACGATGGCTATCACCTGCTGGAGACGGTATTTCAGTTTCTCGGGTTTTCCGACACCCTGAAATTCGAGCGCCTGGAAAGTGATGACATTATTCGCCAGGACGATCACGACTTCGCTCTGCCCGATATGGACCTGATTATCCAGGCCGCAACGCTTTTACGCAGCCGATGCAATCCCGGGCGGGCGGACGGCGTCAAAATTACCTTGTCAAAAGTTATTCCGCCGGGCAGCGGCATGGGCGGTGGCAGCTCCAATGCCGCTACCACCCTGATGGCGTTAAATCAATTGTGGCAAGTCGGACTAGGCAAGAATCAATTGCTGGCCCTTGCCGTTCAACTGGGTGCGGATGTGCCCGTGTTCGTGCATGGAAAATCATGCTGGGCCACCGGCACAGGCGAAATTTTCACAAACTTTGCGCCGCCCGAAAACTGGTATTGCTTCTGCATTCCTTCCATGGCGGTTTCCACTGCGGAGATCTTCTCAAGCCCGGATTTGACCCGCAATCATCCTTCGATTTCCCAGGCCGATTTTTTCCGGGGGGAAATATCCAACGATCTGGAATGGGTCACCCGAAAACACTGCCCCCAAGTTGATCAGGCCCTATCCACGCTGAACCAATACGGCAAGGCGCAAATGAATGGCAGCGGATCTTCGGTTTTCCTGCGCTGCGATTCTGCAAAACAAGCCAATGAAATATGCCAGAAGTTACCTGCGGATTTGCCTGGTTTTGTAACCCGGTCAATGAATCACATTGCATGGGCCTGCCCGGATTAAGCCTTAGACAGCGCTTAAAAAGTTTCCCCCAGCTTGTGCCTGGCCGCATACAGCGCGATAAAATCGTAAACCAGGGTGGCCGCCAAAAGCGAGGTGATTTCGGCGTGGTCATAGGTCGGGGACACTTCGACCAGATCCATTCCCACCAGATTCAAACCGCGCAACCCCCGGACAATTTTCAACGCCTGCACCGAGCTTAAGCCACCGCATACCGGCGTACCCGTTCCCGGGGCATAGGCCGGGTCGACGCAATCAATGTCGAATGTCAAGTAGGTTTTGTTGTGGCTAATGATGTGCCTGATGTTTTCGATCAATTCCTGTTCGCTGTGGTCATGCAGCCAATCGGCATGAAAAATATTAAATCCCATGGGTTTGTCGTTGGTGGTTCTTATGCCGACCTGAACCGACTCGGCCGGTACCACCAATCCTTCATTCACTGCGTGGAAGAACATGGTGCCATGATCGATTCTGCCCGTTTCGTCTTCCCAGGTATCGGTATGGGCATCGAAATGCAACAGTGAAACCGGGCCATGTTTTTTCACATGCGCCCGTAACAATGGCAGGGATAAAAAATGATCGCCGCCCAACGAGAGTACGGCGGTATCGGTATTCAAAATGGTCTCGATATGCGCCTGAATCTGATCGGGTACGCCCTGGGGCTGACCATGATCAAAATTGCAGTCGCCATAATCCACAACTTTTAAGCATTCAAAAGCATCGAAATCCCAGGGAAAATTTCGCTGCCAGGCGAGTTCAGTCGATGCGGCGCGGATGCCCCTTGGTCCAAACCGGGCGCCGGGCCGGTTGGTGGTCGCGGTATCAAATGGAATGCCGGTTATGGCCAATTCCGCTTCGGTCAGGTCTTTGGTATACATCCGCCGGGCAAAACTCAGCGCCCCGGAATAAGTCGGTTCCGGTGTAACCGCGCCAAAAGATTTTGCGGTAAATGCCTGGTCTATTCTGTCGGGTGAATTCATTCTCGGGTTACCTGGGAGACGGGTTGGTTTTATACCGGGCGAGTCTAACAAATCCTGACAAAAATTTAACGCCAAACCCGAATGCTCTGGTCTTTCTCATAATTAATTGACTCGCAATCCTAATTATGGATTAATTTACACGATTGCCAATCTGCCCGGACCAAGCTGATGTCCTATTACCACTCCATAATCGACACCATTGGAAATACACCATTGGTGAAATTGAACTCTGTAACAGCGGGAATCAAGGGAACAATACTGGCTAAAGTCGAGTATTTCAATCCTGGCAATTCCATGAAGGACCGCATGGCCATCAAGATGATTGATGATGCTGAAGCACGCGGAGACCTGAAACCAGGGGGAACTATTATTGAAGGAACCTCCGGTAATACCGGAATGGGGCTTGCTCTCGGCGCCATCGCCCGGGGTTACAAATGTATTTTCACTCTGGCTGATAAACAATCCCGGGAGAAAATTGATATTTTGAGGGCGGTCGGAGCAGAAGTGTTCGTCTGCCCTACCAGCGTAGCGCCGGAAGATCCCCGGTCTTACTATTCCGTTGCCCAGCGTCTGAATAATGAAATCGAAAACTCGTATTATCCCAACCAGTATGACAACCTGTCCAATACGGCGGCGCATTATGAAACCACCGGCCCGGAAATCTGGCAACAAACCGAAGGCCAGATCACCCATTATGCCGCCGGAGTGGGAACAGGTGGATCAATGTGCGGGGTAGCGAAGTATTTAAAGGAGCAAAACTGCGATGTGGTGACCGTCGGTATCGATACCTATGGTTCCGTTTTCAAGAAGTACAAGGAAACCGGTGAATTTGACGAAAACGAAATTTACCCCTATCTGACCGAGGGCATTGGCGAAGACATCCTGCCGGCAAATGTGGATTTCTCCCTGATTGATCATTTCGTTAAATGTACCGATAAAGACGCCGCAATCATGACCCGACGTCTTTCCCGTGAAGAAGGCCTGTTTGTCGGCTGGTCATGCGGCTCTGCGGTTTGGGGCGCACTGCAATGGGCGAGGAAAAACCTGCACGATGAGGATCTTATGGTGGTTATATTGCCAGACCACGGTACGCGGTACCTCGGCAAGGTATATAACGACAACTGGATGAAAGATCATGGCTTCCTTGAGCAGCGGGAATATGCGTCGGCAAAAAGTATCATCGCCCGACAAAGCGGCGAGAATGCGTTAACTACAATCAACCAAAACTCAAAAGTATCCGCAGCGATACAGTTGATGACCCGGCTGGGCATTTCCCAATTGCCCGTAGTGGGCGACGACGGGGAGTTTGTCGGCAGATTATCCGACACCAGCTTACTGTCGCAGTTAATCGCAGACCCTGCTTTACGCGAAAAAGAAATTCAGGCAATCATGGAAAAACCGTTCCAGTTTGTCCCGGCCAACAGCACCCTGGATGTATTGTCTTCCATGATTACTCGGGACAATCCTGCGGTGATGGTTCGGGATGAAAACAATCATCCAAGAATTATCACACAACAGGATTTACTGGAAACGATTGCGAAGAATTAAACAAAGTAATCCTGGACCTTTGCAAATTTGCATGATTGGCCCGGTGCTATATTGGCCCTTCCTGTATTGCTGCGGCTGGTGTCTGTCCAAATTAAAAAGCCAGGGAAATACCTGGCTTTTGAGATAACTCCTTCATCCCGGGAATCATATCCGCATCGGCATAACCAGCCAGGTTGAGCGATTTTCCTCTGGTTGTTTAATGATACAGATACCATCGTTTCCCTGTAAATGAAATGTCATATTTTCAGTATTGACCACCCGGGCAGCATCTATCAGGTAATTGACATTGTAGCCGGTTTCGATATTTTCCCCCGTATAATCGATTTGCAATTCCTCCATTGCCTCTTCCTGTTCAGGATTCCTGGCGGTAATGCGCATCACACCCGGTTCCAGCGCGATCTTCACGCCCTTAAATCGCTCGGTGGTCAGAACCGCGGCACGATTCATGGTTTCGATAAAGGCAGCCCGATTGACATTCAGCACAGTATCGAATTCAGATTCCAGCATGCCTTTGAATTCAGGGAATTTTCCATCGATTAATTTGGTAATCAATATGGTTTCCCCTTTGGTCAGCTTGAGATGATTTTTGCTCACTTCCACCGTGGCCTCAGATTGTTCATCGCCATCCAGAAACCGGATAATTTCCGCAACCGCCTTTCTCGGCACGATCAGTTGCCGCGTGGTTTGCGCCGCCAAAGAAATATCTACTTCGGTCTGTGCCAGCCGATGCCCGTCCGTGGCAATTGCCCGCAGCGAATTTTCACCGAGTTCAAACAGCACACCATTCAGGTAATAGCGAACATCCTGCACCGCCATTGCAAAGGCGGTTCGGTTTAATACATTTCTCAAATCCGACTGTTTAATTTTAAACCGTTCTTCCCAATTATCCGCTTCTATTCTGGGAAAATCCCCGGCATCCAGAGTTTTTAGTGTATAGCGGCTCCCGCCCGAGGAGATGACAACCGTATTGGATTCATATTTAAGGGAGATAGTCGCATTTTCCGGCAGCATTCGCGTAATATCAAAGATCTTGCGCGAAGATAAGGTAAATGCTCCATTCTCGCCGGTTACTTCATCAATACACTCCAGAATTTCAACTTCTAGATCCGTGCCTACCAGATTTAACTTTCCATTAGTATGGTTGAAATACAAATTCGCAAGAATCGGGAGAGTTTGTCGCTTTTCGACAACGCTGTTCACCAGATTTAACGCCGGCAGTAATTGTGCTCTGGCTATTTTTATATTCATAAGTATTTATAGTAAGAATGTTTATAGGCTTTGTGGATTAGTGGAAAACTTAAATAAAAGACTGTTTTACAGTCACTTATAAATCACTTTTGTTGTGAGTAAGATCAGGGATAAGTATTGTAAAACCAAACAGTTTTTTGTGGGTAAGTCTTTATCCACAGAACCGCCCACATATAATAGAGAGATGTGCACAGGAAAATCACAATTTTATACACAGGCCATGGACTTCAGTTAAAACCGGAATCTGCGGGAAAAACTCCGGGAGCATGAAAAGAAATGTTGCATGGTCAATGTCAATGAACAACCAATGGGGTAATCCGCAATCGCGGCCCGCAAAACCGGGCCTATCCACCAAATAAACGCTGCAAGTTTCTATGATCTTCCTTGATTCCGGTATCGGATTCGACCAATTCCGCTATTTTTCTGCACGCATGTAAAACAGTGGTATGGTCCCGGCCGCCGAAATGGTCGCCTATTTGCGGCAAACTCATACTGGTCAATTCCTTGGCAAAGTGCATCGCTAATTGTCTGGGTCGAGCCACAGCTCTGGCGCGGTTTTTCGACAATAAATCGGCTATTCTGATCTTGTAATACTCCGCCACAGTCTGCTGGATATTTTCGATACTTATCCGTTTCCTCTGATAGTTTAATAAATCCTTGAGCGCTTCGCGAGCCAGTTTCATATCGATGGGGCGTTCATTAAAACGGGCACTTGCCAGTATTGTGTGCAGCGCACCCTCAAGATCCCGGACATTCGAATGTACAGTACGGGCAATAAAAAACGCGACATCATCGGGCAGTTCTATGCCGTGCTGCAAAGATTTCTTTTCCAATATGGCAACCCGGGTTTCGAGTTCAGGAATATCGATAGAAACGGTTAAGCCACTGCCGAATCTGGAGATCAGGCGTTCTTCGACATTGCTTATTGCTTTCGGGATGCGGTCGCTGGTGATGATTATTTGTCGCTGGCCTTCCAAAAGAGCATTAAAGGTATGAAAAAATTCTTCCTGGGATTGGGTTTTCCTGGAGAAAAACTGTATATCATCGATCAACAGGGCGTCCAGTGAGCGGTAGTGCTTTTTAAATTCATTCATGGTGTTGTTCTTTATGGCCTTGACCATATCGTTGACGAAAAGCTCGGAATGAATATAAATGACTTTCGCGCTAGGACTCGATTGTAGAATCAGATGACCCGCAGCCTGCATCAGATGTGTTTTACCCAGACCCACACCACCGTATATAAACAGCGGATTGAAAGTTCCACCTGGATGTTGTCCCACCTGCAAAGCGGCTGCTCTGGCGAGTTGATTGGATTTCCCTTCTACATGGTTATCAAAAATATACTCGGCTTTGAGTACACCGCCTGCGTATGGCAGAGAATAATCAGTTTTCGGTTCCGGCAAACCAGGGCCTGCCGCATTGGCACGCGGCCCGGCGGAAGTGGTGGAAGCCATCGCCGCGTTTTCCAGACCATAACTGCCAATTTCAAACCAGACCCGGTTTATGCCGATGTCCGTCGCCAGAATAGTATTTTCGATTTGGTTCAAAAGGTTTTGTTTTACATAATCCAGTACGTAACGGTTCGGAGCGAGCAGGCGCAGCGTCTGTCCATCGAAAAAATGCTGCAGCGGCTTAACCCAGGTATGCATATCTTCTGTGGATAATTCCTCCTGTAATGCCTGGAGACAGGTTTCCCAGTTTTTGAAACTGTTCAAAATTTGTTCACTCAATTAGAATGTTGATAGAATACCGCATGATGGTGATGGGCCAATCCGGTAACCCGTAACCGAATAACATATTGATTTTATTATATAAATAATATGTATGATAATTAAAATCGGCGGCTGGATTGTCCTGCTTGTACAGCAAGTCTAATATTAACTGATGATTTTATCCACATACGATGATTTAAATTTCGGAAAATTTATCGCGAGTTTCAACCAGTAGGCATTAAGAGGTAAACATGGGGCAGCAGATATGAGAACCCGGGCAAAAGCGGTGGTGATTGGCGGCGGAGTGGTTGGTACCAGCACACTTTACCATTTGGCGCGAAAGGGCTGGACCAATTCGGTACTGCTGGAAAGAAAGGAACTGGCCTCGGGGTCAACCTGGCATGCGGCCGGTTTGCTGCCGCTTTTCAATATGAGTTACTCGGTGGGAAAGCTGCATCAGTATTCCGTCAGGTTTTATCAGGAACTGGAGCAGGAAACCGGATTGTCAACTGGTTTCAGGCGAGTCAGTAATATCCGCCTGGCTTGTACAGAGGAGCGCATGGACGAATACCGATATTATGCCGGCGTAGGAAAAACCGTGGGGGTGGAAACCCGATTTCTCACCCCGCAGCAAGTCAAGGAAATCTGGCCGATGTGCAATACCGCAGGATTAGTCGGTGCAATTCAACATCCACAAGACGGGTATATTCAACCAAACGACCTGACCACCGCGCTTGCCAAAGGCGCACGCGCTCGTGGAGCGGAAATATATCGCCACACCTGCGTCACAGCCATCAAAGAACAGGACAAAGGCTGGCTGGTAAAAACGCCTAAAGGCGATATCGCCTGTCAGCATGTGATTGCCTGTACCGGCAGTTTTGCCCGCAAAACCGGTGCCATGGTTGGACTCGATATTCCGGTTATACCGGTACAGCATCAGTACATCGTGACCGAACCCCATGCCGATATTCTGGCCCGAAAACAACAGGGGCTGCCCGAACAAGGCGTATTGCGCGAATCCGATGCCGGCTATTATCTGCGGGAAGAGGCGGGGGGATTATTACTCGGGCCCTATGAGAAAAGCGCTCCATGCTGCTACGTGGATGGACCGGATGAAGATTGCGAGAACGAGCTGTTCCAGGAAGACCTGGATCGACTGATGCCGCATATAGAAGCCTGCATAAACCGCGTACCGGCGTTTGGTGAAGTAGGTATAAAGCGGGTTTATAACGGCGCCATCGCCTATACCCCGGATGGAAATCCAATTGTCGGGCCGGCCTGGGGGTTAAAGCATTTTTGGTTAAACGAAGGCCACAGTTTTGGAATTACCGCGGCTGGAGGCGCAGGCTGGCAACTGGCGGAATGGATTGTGGATGGCGAGCCCACCGTGGACATGATGGGGGTGGACCCGCGGCGCTTTGGACCGTATGCAGCGCGAGGTTATTTACTGGAAAAGAATGAAGAGGCGTATAGAAATGTGTTCACCAATCATTTTCCGGACGAAGAGCGGGCCGCTGCCACACCGCTTAAAACATCGCCTTGCTATGACCGGATGAAAGCACTGGGCGCGGTGTTCGGGCATATCTATGGATGGGAAAGACCGAACTGGTTTGCACCGAAAGCATATCGATTACCGGCCGATGAGGTGGGAAGCGGAGAGGTGCTGCTCGGTGACAATACCTCGCCGCCATTGGCAGACGGGCGGATTGTGGAAAGATATTCATTCAGGCGCTCCAACTATTTTCCGTTCGTCGGGCAGGAATGCAGGCACGTCCGGGAAAAGGTCGGCATTTTAGATATGTCCGCCTTCGCAAAATTTGCCGTCAGCGGAGCCGGTGCACAAGCCTGGCTGGAATCCCTGGTATGCAACCGGATTCCCAAAGCCATCGGCCGGATTGGTCTATGCCACATGCTGTCCCTGAATGGCGGCGTGCGCGCCGAGTTCACCTGCTATAAAACCGGCGATAATGCCTATTATCTGGTTTCGGCCGGGGCGATGGAGCGCCATGATTTCGATTATCTGCATAAAAACCTGCCCGCGGATGGCAGCGTCAATCTGGCGAAAATCACCAGCCAGTACGGGGTGCTGGTGATTGCCGGGCCAAAATCCCGGGCGCTGCTGCAAAAACTCACCGATACGGATTTATCCGATGAAAAATTCAAATGGCTGACCGGAAAACCACTCAACATCAAAGCGGCCAGCGCGCAGGCATTGCGAGTCAATTTTGTCGGTGAGCTGGGCTATGAATTACACCATCCTGTAGAAATGCAGAACTATATCTTCGATGCGGTGATGGCCGCCGGCGCAGAGTTCGGTATCAAGCCTTTTGGAATACGGGCCATGGACAGCATGCGCCTGGAAAAATCCTATCGCCTGATACCCCGGGAAATGTCCATAGAATACTGCGCATTCGAATCCGGGCTGGAGCGATTTATCCGCATCGACAAAGCAATCGACTTTATCGGTAAACAGGCGTTGCTGGACTGGCGCAGCCGTGGTTTTAATAACGCCTTCGTCACCTTGGCGATTGATGGCGTAACGGATGTCGACGCCAGAGGGTCCGAAGCAATATATAAAGACGCAGAGCTGGTCGGCCGGGCAACTTCCGGTGGATATGGCTTCAGAATTGAACAGTCGCTGGCGCTGGGGCTGGTCAAACCCGCATTGGCTGCAGTGGGAACGGAACTGCAAATAGATATTCTGGGCAAGCGTTTCCCGGCAACCGTGATCGCGGAGTCCCCCTATGACCCGCACAATCTGATCTTGAAATCCTGACAGAGACAACCCGGATGGGATTTACTGGTCAGTAATTCGCCTTTTACCGGATCATTTGCAAGTGCAGGTTCGGCACCGCATACAGGACATTCGCTCAGGTTAATACGCTGTTTAAAATTAATTTGAGTATACCGGCCGATGTCATGAAAAACCGGGCCCGTGGAACCATGCCAGTGAGAGCTTTAGAACGATACTTGACAAATCGGGATTAATCAGGATGCAACAGCCTGACCTGAAATTTTAGGTCTGTAAGCGCTGTCAAATTTGATTATTATGAAAACCTGATGAAAACTATTAGAATAATTCGTTTTTATATCGATAAATACAATGCCAGCACAAATTGACCTGACCCGATATGATATCCACGGCTCCACAGAAATAGTGCATAACCCGAGCTACCAATGTCTGTTTGACGAAGAATCCAGAGAAGATCTCGACGGTTATGAAAAGGGCAGGCTGACCAGCAGCGGCGCGATGGCGGTGGATACCGGAATATTTACTGGTCGGTCGCCGGATGACAAGTATATCGTCCGCGATGACACCACGCGAGACACGTTCTGGTGGTCCGACCAGGGGCAAAACGACAACAAGCCCCTGTCCCGGGAAAACTGGGCCAGCCTCAAAGCCATCGTCGCCGGGCAATTATCGAATAAGCGCCTGTTTGTGGTGGATGCGTTTTGTGGCGCCAATCCCGACAGCCGGTTGTCGGTGCGCTTTATTATGGAAGTGGCCTGGCAGGCTCATTTTGTTAAAAATATGTTCATTCGGCCAGGCGAAGACGAGCTAAAGGATTTCAGCCCGGACTTCGTCGTCATCAATGGCGCAAAAGCCACCAACCCGAACTGGCGGGCAATGGGCCTGAATTCGGAGAATTTTATCGCCTTTAACGTCACCGAAAAAATGCAGCTTATCGGCGGCACCTGGTATGGCGGAGAAATGAAAAAAGGCATGTTTTCAATGATGAACTATCTGCTGCCGCTACGTGGAATCGCGTCTATGCACTGCTCGGCCAATATCTCCGCAGCGGGGGAAACCGCCATCTTTTTCGGGTTGTCTGGAACCGGCAAAACCACATTGTCCACCGACCCCGGGCGCAGGTTGATTGGCGATGATGAACATGGCTGGGATGAACACGGCGTATTCAACTTCGAGGGCGGGTGCTATGCCAAGACCATTGGCCTGAGCGAACCGGCCGAGCCAGATATTTACCGGGCGATAAGGCGCGATGCCCTGCTGGAAAATGTGCGCGTCAATAATGATGGCACGGTGGATTACCAGGACGGCGCCAAAACCCAGAATACCCGGGTTTCATATCCGATTTATCACATTGACAACATTGTGAAACCAGTGTCCAGGGGCGGCCACGCCAGCAAAGTCATATTCCTCTCGGCCGATGCCTTCGGCGTGTTGCCGCCAGTTTCCAAATTAACGCCGCAGCAGACAAAATACCATTTCCTGTCTGGATTCACGGCCAAGCTGGCCGGTACGGAGCGCGGAATAGACGCGCCCTCGCCGACCTTTTCGGCCTGCTTCGGCGCCGCGTTTCTGAGCCTGCACCCGACCAGATATGCGCAAGAACTGGCCAGGAAAATGAAACAGTGCAATGCCCGGGCGTATCTGGTAAACACCGGCTGGAACGGCAGCGGCCAGCGTATTTCAATCAAAAATACCCGCGCCATAATCAATGCAATCCTGAACGGAGAAATCGAAAAATCGGCATTCAGGACCATTCCGTACTTTGGGCTGGCTGTCCCGCAAACTCTGTGCGGGGTTGACCCTCGCATCCTCGACCCAAGGGATACTTATGACCGGGCAGCGCAATGGGACGAAAAGGCCCGGACTCTGGCCAGGCTTTTTATTGAAAACTTTAAAAAATATGAAGACACCGATGCAGGCAGGGCGCTGGCGGCGGCGGGGCCCGCCATAGGAAAAAGCGCATAGAAAAATTGATAAACCCGGAGGAAATCCCCGGGAAAAACCGGTGTTCAGGCCGGTTCCATTGTGTTCGGAATCCAGCCACAACCATCAAATAAAATGACCACGCGGCAAGCCGGCATGGATAAACTGGTTCGCGGATGCCAGCAGCTCGGGATTGATATTGATTGTTACCAGCAGGCGAAACTGTTGCAGCACCTGGAATTGCTGGCAAAATGGAATAAGCGGTTAAACCTCACAGCAATCAATTCCGGCGAGCGGAGGATCAGCCATCATGTGCTTGATTGTCTGGCAATACAGAAATATGTGAAAGGGCGTTCATTGCTGGACATTGGCAGCGGCGGCGGCTTCCCCGGGTTGCCGCTGGCAATCGTAAATCCACAGTGGGCCGTTACACTGCTTGACAGTCGGGGCAAGAGAGTGGAATTTCTACGAAGCTGTATTGCAAATCTGGCCTTGAAAAATGTCTCCTTGGTAAACAGCCGCATTGAAGATTACCGGCCACCGGAAAAATTTGATACGCTTGCCGCCCGGGCATTTTCATCCCTTGCGGATCTGGTTCGGCTGAGCCAACCAAACCTGGCTCGGGGAACCCGGTTGCTGGCGCTTAAAGGCCGGTTCCCGGCGGAAGAAATCGCATTGCTTGTCAAACAACAGGGCGATGAAATCAAAAGCCGGACAAGCGTGGAAAAGCTCCAGGTACCCTGTATGGATGCGCAACGACATTTAATCATAATCGATTTTTAAAAGTGGCCAGAATCATTGCAGTAACCAACCAGAAAGGCGGTGTGGGTAAAACAACCACCGCTGTGAACCTGGCCTCGTCACTGACTCATGCCGGTAATCGGGTATTGCTGATTGATACCGACCCCCAGGGAAATGCCACGGTGGGGAGCGGGATTGCAATGCGTGAACTGGAGACTACAATTTATGAAGTATTGCTTGGCGAAGCCAGTATCCTCGAAGCCATCATCCCCACCCCATGTCGCTACCATATCCTGCCATCCCACCCCGATTTGTCCGGCACTCAGGCTGAAATGGGGGAGCTTGAAGGCCGGGACCATCGTCTGCACCGGGCCTTAGGCGCAATAGACGGAGATTACGACATGGTTCTCATTGACTGCCCACCGGCACTGAACGTATTAACGGTAAACGCATTGACTGCCGCAGGCGAGGTATTGATTCCGGTGCAATGTGAATATTATGCGCTGGAAGGGTTAACCAGTTTGATGGAAATCATCGCCCTGGTGAAACAGCGTCTGAATCCACAACTTGAAATTCTGGGATTGGTTCGTACCATGTATGATGGCAGAAACACCTTGGCTGTCGAAGTTTCCGAGCAGCTCCAGCAGCATTTTCCAGGCGAGCTTTTTCGCGCAGTGATTCCAAGAAATGTCCGTCTGGCGGAAGCGCCGGGCTATGGAAAACCCGTGCTGGATTATGATAGACGGTGTGCAGGTTCCCAATCTTATCTGGCGTTGGCCAGTGAGGTGTTGCGCCGAAAATTCACCCATAACCCACAGATGACGCAATAAGACTGAAACCGTGACCAGAAAGAAATCGAGCCAAAAAAGATCAAGCCAAAAAAGATCAAGATTAGGTCGGGGGTTGGGAGCGTTACTCGGGGATGCCAAAGTTGCCCGGGCATTTACAGATAATGTGCCAGATATACAAAAGCCACCCCCGGGCGCCCGGTCTGATTTCGGGTTGAACACCGCAGGTTATGGCGACATCCCCATTGCGCAACTGCAGCGGGGCCGATACCAGCCACGCTCGCATATTAACCAACAGGCGCTGGCCGAATTAGCGGAGTCGATTAAATCCCAGGGGATTGTTCAGCCCCTGCTGGTGCGTCCGACCGCTGCAGGTCAATACGAGATTATTGCCGGCGAGCGGCGCTGGCGGGGCGCCCAGCTTGCCGGATTGGCAACGGTTCCTGTGGTCATTCGCGAGATTACGGACCAGGCGGCCATGGCGGTGGGGTTGATCGAAAACATCCAGCGCGAAAACCTCAACGCCATGGAACAGGCCAGAGGATACCAGCGTCTGATCAGGGAATTCGGGCTCACCCACCAGGAGGTTTCTGCGGCGGTGGGATGTTCTCGAACCGCAGTGAGCAATTTATTGAGAATGCTTGCGCTGCATCCGGCGGTGCAAAAGCGGGTCGAAAGCGGACAACTGGATATGGGGCATGCCCGGGCGCTGCTGTCGCTGGCTGAAGATGTCCAGGCTGAAACCGCTGCCAGGGTAATAAGCAAGGGGCTTTCGGTGCGGCAAACCGAGCGCTTGGTGAAGGCTGTCGCAAAGGCCGAAGCTGACCCTGAATCTGCTTCGGGTCAATCGCACCAAAGCCGGCAGTCAAAGGCCGATATCGCCCATCTGCAAGAGGACCTTTCCACCCGACTCGGCGCCAGAGTGGTTATCCGGCACGGCGCAAAAAAAGGCAGGGTGGTCATCCATTATCATTCCCTGGACGAGCTGGACGGTATTCTTGAGCGGATAAGGTAGGATGTAATCTCCTGACTTCCTGGCCCAATTTCCTGGTTTGGCTCCAGGGTATCGGCAAATACAGTTCCTGCTGATGTCACTGCCTGGGGCGGTTCGAGCCGGCCGGTATGGCACTCCGGGGTTTTCATGGGCGGAGCCGCCTTTGAAAAAATAACGGGCAGCGCTGGAAAGTGACCATGGACAGCAATCCGGCAGGCAGAATTTCATCCGCAGTCCATGCGCCAGGAACGGGGCGAAATATGGGTATACTGGCGGACATAGATATAATCGCGAATGGCAGAGGATTGCGGGTTGAAACCCCGGAAGACATGCGCGAGGTGGAATTGACCACACCGCCCGGTATCGACGCCAGCACAGCCATCGACAATCACGCCCATTACAGACGCTTATGCAAAATTTTATTGAAGCTATCGAGGCGCAAATTGGCGGTAGCACGGTTTTAAAAGGCCATCAGGTTTCGGACAAATACGCTTCGGACGAGTCATCGGACCGTTTACAAAAACCCGAAGCGGTGCTTCGTCCGGCTTCCGCTGAAGCGCTGTCAAAAATGCTGCAAGCCGCAGTCAGGCACCGGCAGCCGCTGGTGGTGCAGGGCGGGTTGACCGGATTATGCGGTGGTGCGGCGCCGCAGGAAAATGAGGTCAGCGTTTCGCTGGAACGCCTGAACAAAATTGAAAACCTGGATGCACGGTCGATGACCATGACAGTGCAGGCTGGGGTAACTCTGGAAGGGGTTCAGAATGCGGCGGCCGAGGCCGGATTATTATTTCCCCTGGATCTGGGTGCGCGAGGCTCATGCACCATAGGCGGCAACATCGCCACCAATGCCGGAGGCAATCAGGTAATCCGCTATGGGTCGATGCGTAATCTGGTGCTGGGTTTGGAAGCCGTACTGCCGGATGGGACGATAATGTGCGCCATGAATACCCTGTTGAAAAATAACGCAGGCTTCGATTTGAAACATTTTTTTATTGGCAGTGAAGGCACATTGGGCATCGTGACCCGGGCGGTGCTGCGATTGTTTCCCTGGCCCGGCAGTCGAATTACCGTGTTGTGCGGCATGGATTGCTTTGAACACTGCATCGTGCTGCTCAACCAGGTCCGCAAGTCTTTCCCGGATACATTAAATTCATTCGAGGTCATGTGGGCGGCCTATTACCAGGCATCAATCAGGCATGTCGACAACTTGCGGAACCCGTTTGCGACCACCCACAAGTATTATGCGTTGGTGGAACTCTGTGGCGATGACCAGCAGCATGACCGACAGCGAACAGAAAACTTCCTTGAGAATTGTTTTAATGCGGGGATAATCGAAAACGCGGTATTGGCGGGGAGCGAACAACAGTCGGCGGATTTCTGGAGAATTCGCGACGGCATCGGCAGGCTGATCAAAATTTATAATTTTCCGGCAAACTTCGATGTCGGGATTGCTCTGGATAAAATGGAAGGATTCGTCGAAAAGGTGATGCAGCGTCTGGCTGCGGATTTTGCAAACATCGTGGTGTTTCCATTTGGCCACATCGGCGATGGCAATCTTCATCTGTCTGTGTCCACCGGCAACCAGGCAGACAACCACAGGATTTACCATACGGTTTATCAAATGTGCGCTGACTATGATGCGAGCATCTCGGCCGAGCATGGCATAGGCATGATGAAAAACCCTATCTATCGGTTTCCAGAACTCCGCAAGAAATACAGTTGATGCAGCGCCTGAAAGCCATGCTGGATACTGCAAGCATCCTGAATCCGGGCAGGGTTGTCTAGCGGGCGGTTTTGGCCGGCAACTGCGACTCGCGGTTTTCTTACAGGTTTAGCTTGAAGGATAAGCCTCTGGCGTCCTCACGCAAGGTCAGAGTACGGTTGCTTAAACGACCAGGCAATCTGGCAGGGGAGTGGTCGGCCAGCGCTAATATATCCCTGCCATCCGAGAGAGATTTTGAGAAAGCGCCCCTGGATATGCGTTCAACCATATCAATCTGACCGTGACTGCCGAATACCGCGGCATAGCCTTGAAGGTTCGTGTGAAATATTCCGCCGCTTTCTCAATCGGGGGGAGATCCTTATAACGCAACCAATAATAAATTACGGTATAAAACATCAGCATCCACGCCACTTGAGAAATCCATTTCAGGATTCCCCGACATTGAAAAAATAAAATCGCGGGGACAGCGAATAGCCATGTAAAAAATCTTTTTCACGGGTTCTTTAAGGGTAGGTTTCAGGAACCCAAATTCCACCTTAAATCAATTAAACCAGCAGGAACCCTTTAGCGTAAGGGTCCCGATCATCAATGATAATGTCATTGTGGCCGGTTACTTGCGCCCATCCGGCAACGGCCGGGATGATGGCGGCGTAGTCGCCCACTTTTGTGGATTGCATGGCGCGCCCGGTGAACAGGCTGCCGATAATACTTTCATGCACAAATTTTTCGCCTATATTCAGATCTCCCCGACTGACTAACTGTGCTATTCGGGCCGACGTGCCGGTTCCGCAGGGCGAGCGATCTATGCCGCGGTCGCCGTAAAAAACCACATTGCGCAAATCGGCATTTTTATCCCGGGCCTGGTCGGCCCACATTACGTGGCTGACGTTTTTTATGGTTTGATTTTCCGGGTGGACCGCGTTCAGCACCTTGTTGACCTGGTTCCTGATCAATGGACTGACAGCGCGAATCGCATCCACACCGAAATGGGCCAGGCCCCGGTAATTTTTCTGGGGCTCGACGATGGCGTAGAAATTGCCGCCATAGCTGATATCCATGATCAACTCACCCATTCCGGGCACGTCCACTTTGACCCTACTGGAATGTAAAAATGACGGAACACTGGTCAATTCAACGCACCGGACATAATCCCCATCCATCGCATACCGCGCCTCTACCCGGCCCGCCGGGGTATCGAGCCGCAATAATCCGGGTGTTTTCGCCTGCACCAGGCCTGCTTCCATGGCCGCCGTTACCGTGCCGATGGTGCCGTGCCCGCACATGGGCAGGCATCCGCTAACTTCGATATACAGCACGCCAAGATCGCCGTCCGCTTCGGTGGGCGGATAGAGGATTGATCCAGACATGGCGTCATGTCCTCTGGGCTCAAACATCAGGCCGGTTCTGATCCAGTCGTACTGCCTGAGAAAATGCTGGCGCTTTTCGCTCATTGAATTTCCGCACAGAGCGGGGCCGCCGCGGGTCACCACGCGCACCGGGTTTCCGCAGGTATGCGCATCGATACATTTAAATACGGTTCTGGCCATTATGGAAGATGATTATTGAAGTCGCTTTATTGTGAAATGGCGATAAATCGAAGGTGTTTTCCTGGCCATTGTGCAATCAATTTACCCGTGGTTGCGGCCATGGTTAAGCCGCCGTGACCATGACCAAAGACATAATGTATATTTTATCCTGCATTTTTCCGTGACCCGCGCAGAATGCTCGAACGTGCCGGCCAAAGTGGTCCTGGAAAATCAAGGCGGTCAGCGCCGAGGTACTGGGCGTTTCTGGCGTATTCAATGGTCTCTTCGGTCATCACCGCAAAAGCCTGGATGATTAATATGGCATAGCCATCAATTTCCGACAGATAGAGCCACTCTCGTCCGGTTAAAAATGCAAACCCGCCTGTCCCGCCACAGACGCAAATGATATGAATGTCTGCCTTTAGCAGGTATCCACGTGCTTTCTCTGTGCGGTTTCATCGATTCCGGCTGCCGTCCCCGGTAAAAACAGTGCATACTGGCGTGCACACTCCGCGTGCGGTGGTTGATTGGTGTTTATAAGACCGGCCCGTCCGGGAAATTTTGCTGCCATATCTTCCGTATGGCCGGACGGGCCTGAACTTCTTTAAATACCCGGTTGACGTTGACGCAGCGCTTTAACAATCCCGGCACATCGGCATGCCACATTGCCAGCATTACCAGATACGTATCCACAATGGATATCTTCTCTCCCGCCATATAGGGCTGCTGCGCCAAAACCGAGTCGAGCAGAGTGAAGCTGTCATCCATTTCCATACGGGCCGATTCTACGATACCGGCGGATTCCCCCGGGTTGACGGTGTAACGATCGCCATAGTAAAAGCGTAAATCTGCCATGTAGGTATTGGTTGCCATATATAACAGCCAGCGGCAGGCCACCGCTCTGGCGGTGGATCCTGGCTGTGACAGCAGTCCGGCCTCGGGAAACATATCGGCTATGTGCAGTACGATGGCAACGGACTCGGTGACCACGGTGCCATCCGGCAATAACAGGGCGGGCACCTGACCTGTCGGATTTATCTGCAGAAACGCTTCGCCGCGGTGCTCCTGGTTATCGTAATCCAGCTCAATGATCACATAATTCGCAGCAGCTTCCTTTAACGCCGCATGGGCCACAAATGCGCCGGTGTTGTCCGACCAGTATAGTTTGTACATGCCCAATCTCCGGATGATTTGACCGCGATAATATCACCATCGGCTGGTTTCGGGTTGGCGCGGAATTACAGGGGATGACCGGGGCGGGATGATTGAGATCGTCTTGTCCAGACATCATCATGTGGAGCGCCTCTGCGCGGCGGAGTCACGCCGGGATTCAGGCATTACTCGCAGATGCGAAAAAAATCAGTGCGTGGGATGGTTACTTGACAGGCTGCATTCCGTACAATTCAACGCCGCTGCAAACCGATATCAAGCAAATGATCAATCAAGCCGATAGCCTCACATTAGAGCTGGATTTGAGCGAGCCTGGCGCATTGCCCCGGGAATCCATTGACCAGGCGGTAGCATTGATGCAAACCGGCCGGCTCCATCGCTACGGTGAATACGGTAACGGTGAATCCCACGCCGCTTTGCTGGAGCAGGAATTCGCCGCTTATGTTGGCTCCCGCTATGCGGTCGCTATCAACTCAGGTGGCTGCGCAATATTTATCGGCCTGAAAGTTGTCGGCGTGCAAAGCGGCGATGCGGTGCTGGTTAATGCCTTTAATCTGGCGCCGGTTCCCGGTGCAATTCATCATGCCGGCGCCGCAGCCGTGCTGGTTGAAATTAATGCCGACCACCGGATTAATTACCATGACCTGCGGGTCAAGGCAGCGTCCAGCGGCGCCAGGGTGCTGCTGCTTACCCACATGCGCGGCCATATCGCGGATATGGCAAAGATAACCGCGCTGTGCGATGAACTGGGACTGACCCTGGTTGAAGACTGCGCCCATACCATGGGCGCAAAATGGCGGCAAACGTTTACCGGTCGATTTGGCGCGGTGGGATGTTTCAGCACCCAGACCTTCAAGCACATCAATTCCGGCGAAGGCGGGATTCTGGTCACCGATGACGCAGACATGGCGGCTAGGGCAGTGCTGTATTCCGGCAGCTATACGCTGTATCGGCAGCATGGCGCCGCGCCCGGGCCAGCCGTATTCGAAAAATGGCGGAAGCATATTCCGAACCTGAGTATGCGCATGTCGAACCTGGCGGCCTGCATTTTGCGCCCGCAACTGCGGCAGATGACGGCGCGCGGCGAGCGCTGGAATGCAATCTATGGCTGGCTGGAACAGCGTTTGAACGCCATCGACGGGGTTGAAGTGCCCGGGCGATGCCGCGAAGAAGCCTATGTTGCCAGCTCAATCCAGTTTCACATCAACGGATTAACCAAAGCGCAATTGTCCGCGCTGGTGCACCGATGCACCGAACGCGGGGTGGCCATAAAATGGTTCGGCCGCAGCGAACCGCTCGGCTACACCAGCCAATACCATCATTGGCAATATCTTGGCCCTCAGGATTTACCCGATACTATGGCGATATTAGCGACAACCTGCGATATGCGCATTCCATTGTCGCTAAGCGCAGACAACTGCAATACAATCGCGGCCATCATTGAGCAAGAGATCAAACAACAACTTTCCTGAAAATCAGAGATTAAAAATGCACTTGTCACGATTCCCGCGAGTTCATCTGGCGCATTTGCCGACGCCATTGGAATTTTTACCCAATTTCACTAAAAAAATGGGCGGTCCCAATATCTATATGAAACGGGATGACTGTACCGGCTTGGGAACGGGCGGCAATAAAACCAGGAAACTGGAATTCCTGATTGCCGATGCCTTGCAAAACCAGGCCGACGTGGTCATTACCCAGGGCGCGGTACAGTCAAACCATGCCCGACAAACCGTCGCTGCGGCAGCAAAAATGGGCATGAAATGTGAAATCCTGCTGGAAAATCGCACCGCAAGCACCGACCGGGATTACGTTGAGTCAGGCAACGTATTTCTCGATAAATTATTCGGGGCGAATCTCAGCCATTGCAAAAAGGACACCGATATGGACGCCCGGATGGAAAAAAAAGCGGATGCGATTCGCGCGGACGGCAAGGTGCCCTACATCATTCCCGGCGGCGGCTCCAATGCCATCGGCGCGTTGGGCTATGTTAATTGTGCCCTGGAAACCCTTGCTCAGGCTAACGATATGGGGCTGCACATTGATCATCTGGTCACCGCAACCGGGAGCGCCGGCACCCAGGCCGGTCTGGTGGTCGGGCTGGAGGCTACCAATTCACACATTCCGCTGCTGGGAATCGGCGTGCGCGCGGCGAGACAGAAACAGGAGGAGAACGTGTATAACCTGGCGTGTAAAACCGCAGATTACATGGGCATATCAGGCTGCGTCAGTCGGCACAAAGTCATCGCCAATTGTGATTATGTTGGCGGCGGTTATGGCGTACCGACGGACAGTATGCTCGAAGCCGTGACCATGATGGCCCGCGAAGAAGCCATATTGATGGACCCGGTTTATTCCGGAAAAGGTCTTGCCGGATTGATTGATCTGATACGCAGCGGATTTTTCAAACAAGATGAAAATGTAGTTTTTCTGCACACCGGCGGCAGCGCCGCCCTGTTTGCCTATCTTGGAGCATTCGGCGTTTGATTCGGCCTGATTGGCTTGCAGATGCGCTACACCACTTGTTTACAACCGGTTTCGCGCAGCAACAGCGTGCCCGCCAATGCAGCGGCTGTGACTACGAGCAAACTGGATAAGGCAAAGGCATAGGCTTCAGACGAATAAACCTGCGTGCCGTCTACCATTACACCCGCCCACTTCAGATCAAGCAGCCATCCGATCAGCGGCTGCATAACCGCGCCCGAACCCACCACAAACATGTTCATTAAACCCATTGCGGTGCTGCTGGAGTCGGCGCGGTTGTGCTCTCTTACTGCGGTAAAGCAGATGGTCATTGAACAGCCGCCCAGACCGGTGAGAAAAATTAATGCCATCAATAGTGCGGTGTTGTCAGGGGTGACAAAAATGGTCGCTGCAAATGCCAGCAAACATACTGTCGCGCCGAGGGTCATGATCGGGTTGCGCTGGCCGATGCGGTCGGATGCCCAGCCAACCGCCGGGGAAAAAACCGCCCATGCGACGAATAACATCGACGCAATCCCGGCGGCCTCGGCGGTGGAATAGCCATGCACGCTGCTGAGCCAAGGTACCGCCCACAGTCCACCAAACCCAAGCATAATCGAGGCCAGGCCGAAACCAATCAACGCGCACAGCCAGGTTTGCGGGTTTGCCGCCACTTGTTTGAGGCCGCCCAGGATGCCGCGTTGTACGGTCACTTTTCTTTGCTCCACGGACCGGCGCGGGACGAATACAAACAGCAGAGCCGATAAAATTACCGCAGCCAGCGCCAGAATCCCCATCATTCCGCGCCAGCCAAATGATTCCACAACGTAACGCAGCGGCGCCTGACCGAAAATTCCGCCGCACATGCCCATGGCCTGAACCACGCCGGCCAATGTGGCGAATTGGGTCGACTTGAACCAGTAGCCGGCGATGGCCAATGTGCCGACAAAACCAAATGCCACCGTCGCGCCGATCAATGTTCGACTGATTGCAGCGATTAAAAGGGAATCACTCAAGGCAAAACCAGCGGTGGCGATGGCACACAGGGCGGCCGCGCCGCTGATTAATTTGCGCGGGCCGAAGCGGTCGGTGAGCATGCCGACGGGGAGCTGGATGGCGGCATAGGCGTAAAAATAAAATGCCGACAGCGAGCCGAGCGCGGCGGCGCCAACGGCAAAATCCCGCATCAATTCAGTGGTCATGATGCTGGGTGCTACCCGCTGCATAAAAGCGTAAGCGAAAAACAGCGCGCCAAGAGAGAACGCGATTATCGCCCGGGGCCGGGCAACTGATTTTTCTGTCGGTGAGGACAATAGACTTTGTAAGGGATTTTGGGATGGCGGCAGTTTGCGCTTGATTACCGGTTATTTCCACGTATTATTGGATTGTTTGTCAAGCTCGCCACCACCTGCAAATACTTCCTGCCCGCGAATTCCACACAATGGAGGCTATGAACCGGACAATTTATTTAAACGGCGCCTTTGTTGCGCCGCAGCAGGCGCAGATATCGATTTTTGACCGGGCGGTTTTATTCGGCGATGCCATGTATGAAGTTGCCGGGGTGCTGGACGGCAGGCTGGTGGATTTTGACAGTCACCTAAGTCGTATGCGTCGCTCGCTGAATGCGCTGTCCATTCCCCAACCCCTTGACCGGGAACAGGTTCTCGGGATTTATCGCAGGTTGATCGCTGTCAATGCGCTGCAGGAAGGGCTGGTGTATATGCAGATCAGTCGTGGCGCAGCTGAGCGGGATTTTGTCTACGCCAAACACATGTCGCCAACTGTGTTCATGTTCACTCAGGCGAAACAATCGGTTGACAATCCGTGCGCACAAACCGGCGCCGCATTAAAAAGCGTGGAGGATATTCGCTGGGCGCGGCGCGATATAAAATCGGTTAATTTACTCGGTCAGGTGTTCGCCAAACAAGCGGCCCATGCAGCGGGCGCGGATGAAGCGCTAATGATCGGAGCGGATGGCAATGTGACCGAATGCGGTGCTACCAGTTTTTTTATTGTGCGGGATAACACCATCATTACCCGACCGTTGACCAATGACATCCTGCCCGGGGTAACCCGCAAGGCGTTGCTTGCGCTGTGCGAGGCGAACGGGCAGGCGCTGGTGCAGCGCGCGGTCAGCCTGGCCGAGGTATATGAGGCAGACGAGGCTTTTATTTCCGGCGCTTCCACCTATGTTCTGGCGGTGACCAGAATTGACGGCAGGGCAGTCGGCGCCGGTGTGCCCGGCGCGGTCAGCAAACGATTGCGGCAACTTTATATCGACTACGCCAGATCCACCGCCATATAATTCCAGGGCGCGGCGGTTTAACTGCCGCAATCGTTCCCATGCGACCAGTCCTGCCGGAGTTGGAATTCGTGCCTATCACATTACCGCGCTTTTTTGTAATCTGACGGCCGTCGCACTGGCGTGTCTTTGTAAATATTATGACCTATGAAATGATCACCGCCTTAACCGCATTCGCGTTTGTCGCATCGATTACCCCGGGCCCGAACAATTTGATGTTGATGGCATCAGGAACGAACTTCGGCTTCAAGTACACTATCCCGCATATGCTTGGCGTGATCATCGGCTTCACGGTGATAGTGGTGCTGGCTGGGGTTGGTCTGATACAGCTGTTCCACACCTATCCGACCAGTTACTTGACGTTCAAAGTTTTCAGCATCGCGTATCTTTTTTATCTGGCCTGGAAGATTGCCACAGCGGCGCCATTAGAAAATGATACTGCGACCCTGCGCACAAAGGGTCGGCCCGTTACATTTTTGCAAGCGGCGCTGTTTCAATGGATTAATCCCAAGGCACTGGCCATGGCATTAACCGCGATAAGCGCCTATACACCACCGCATTATTCGGTTGTGAACGTGATGGTGGTAGCCGTGGTTTTTGGTGCGGCCAACCTGCTGTCGGTCAGTACGTGGGTGCTGCTGGGTATGCAGATGCGGCGATTTTTAACCGATCCGTTACGGCTGCGCATTTTCAATTTATGCGCCGCGCTGTTATTAATCGGTTCGCTCTATCCTATACTGTTCAGCCTAAAACCCTGACGCATTCATTGCCGGCAAATCGGGGTTGATCAAAGTGTGAGACGCGGCTATCCTGGTCGCGAATTGCCACTTGGCTTTTCCCGTGCAGGCGTCAATTTCAAAATTATCTACCAGTTCATATAGCTGTTAATGAGTAGCTATTTAACATCAGTAGTTGTTTAATATCTGAATCAATAATTTTACTATTCCAGCGAGGAGAGCGTTCGCCATGCGTCCAGAGTTTTCTTTACGTTGCCGGGTAGAAGGCGGTGGCACACCGGTGCTATCGCAGTGGGGTGCGGATTGTGAGTATGGTGTGCTTCGGGATGTATTGCTGGGGCCGGCCGATCATTACCGATGGCTGGAAACCAGCTCGGTATCCAGGAAAAGTATTCGCCGCCATTTGCGATTCGATGGGGCGGTGGCCAGGCAGCAACATGCGGAAATGATTTGTGCATACCAGTCTGCCGGCGTAACCGTACATTTCCATCACCCGGACCCGGCCCTGCCCTATCAGATCTTTGCCAGAGACTCATCGGTGATGACGCCCTATGGCGCGATGATTACCAATATGGCGAACTGGTGGCGGCGCGGGGAGAATTTTCGTTGTATAGAAACCTACCAGCGTTTGGGCATTCCCATCTATGACTATGTTACCGCCGGAACATTTGAAGGGGGTGACTTTAATGTGATTGAGCCGGGCAGCGTGTTGATCGGTTGGGCGGGTGAGGGCGGACGCAGCCAGGAATGCGCCGCCGCGCAGCTTAGAGCCTGGTTGGCCGCGGAAGGATGGGAGGTGAAGTTGACGGATATTGATCCGTTTTATGTGCATATTGATCTCATGGTGGTCATGCTTGCGCCGAAGCTGGCGGCGGTGTGTCTGGAATCCACCGACCCGGATGTGGTGGCCTGGCTGCAATCAAAGGCCATCGAAATCATTACGGTGCCTTTTCGGGAGACCCTGGCCCTGGGCTGCAATGTGGTGGCGTTGGGCCATGACCGCATTTTAATGCCGGAGAGCAGCACAACCCTGAAGGAAAAAGCACGGGCCCATGGGCTGACCGTCTTTGATCCGGATATGTCGATGATTACACCCGGCGGCGGCGGTGTGCACTGCATGTGTCAGGCATTGAAACGCGACCCCGGATAATCGACATCCAGCCACTCCGGATTAAATGAAATGCGCTCATGCTTCGCATTTTTCGCTCCGTCTTTCGTATGCCTCTGGCCTGAAACCATCCGTAGTTTTTTGCCAGTTCAGGCGCCTCTTGTTAAAAAACGCGCGCCTGATGTATAGTAATTTGATTTGCAATTGACGGGAGGGGAAATGGATTACAACGGGGTGACACCAGATTTGGCCGCAACAGCACTTTCGCAACCAAAAAATCAAAAACCAGACCCGCAACAACCAGCGGACTGCATCATCCAGGGTGATTGCCTTGATGCGAACATTGAACCGGGATCAATTAATTTAATTGTAACTTCTCCGCCCTATGCAGACCAAAGGAAGAACAATTATGGGGGGATAAGACCGGATGACTACGTGGACTGGTTTATGCCGAGAGCGAAAGTCCTGAGGGATTGTTTGTCCCGGGATGGTTCATTTATTTTAAACATTAAGGAAAAGGCCGTTAACGGGGAGCGACATACATACGTGATTAACCTGATTTTGGCAATGCGGGAGCAGGGCTGGAGATGGGTTGATGAATACTGCTGGCACAAAAAAAATTGTTATCCGGGTAAATGGCCAAACCGGTTTAGAGATTCCTGGGAAAGACTGCTGCATTTTACAAAAAGCAAGGGTTTCAAGATGAGACAGGAATCTGTCATGGTTCCGATGGGCCAGTGGAAAAACAGTCGATTAAAAAATCTGTCCAAAGCAGACAGGATGAGAGATGAATCAAAACACGGGAATGGGTTCGCAAAGCGTGTGGAAGCCTGGGTCGAACGTGACATGGCATACCCGTCCAATGTGTTGTATATGGCTACAGAATGTGGCTATAAGGGCCATCCGGCCGCTTTTCCTGAAGCGTTGCCAGACTGGTTTATCCGTTTATTTACCGACCCCGGGGATACCGTTTTAGATCCGTTTGCAGGGTCCGGTACGACGCTGGTTGCCGCATCAAAACTCGGCAGAAAGGCGCTGGGCATTGAATTAAATAAAGAATACTGTGATTTAATCAAAGAACGATTATCGTCACAGGGGCAGGCGCGTATTTTCTCATGACCCAACCAAATATGGTGGAGCGATGCTGAAAAGGATGCAAACCAGATAATCGGCCGGTTCACAGAGCGGTTGTGACAAAAGCTGGATACGCCGCCGGAAAAAATTATCCTGAGAAAGAATCCATTTCTGTTTAGAACCAGAGTTACCGGCAGCGCAAATGAATTTGCGGAGCTGCTGGTTAATGCGTTTCTTTCTTCAAGCGAAGAAACCATGTTTGGCAACGTTCTTGAAGAAATCGCCATATCTGTTTGCCGCCGGGCAAGAAAGGGGCGGAAGTCGGGTATAAGCAACATAGATCTGGAATATGAAGTATGGAGACGTTAAAAACTTGGTGTAGATAAAGTCAGGTGAAAATTGGGGAAACTCAAGCCAGCACAAGGCTCTTGTTGCATTGTTTCGTTCTGCAACAAAGACACTTCGGCAAGGGTCGTCAATGGAAGTTCGTTGTATTGAAGGCATTTGCTATGGGAAAGCAGGGTAAAGGACAGGGGGTCGCATATTAGATTGGCAGGAAACTGTTTTTGGAGTGAAATATCAAACTGGAAGGATACTTCCAAGAGTATCATGGATATATTTGGCAGGCACTCCAGTAACGGGTTGCATGGTTTGCGCGATAAAGCAAAAACCGCGATTATCGAATATCTGCGTAAAGAGAACGCGGTGCACAAAGAATTAAATAGCGAAAGACTGGACTGGAACAGACTGTTGGCACTGGTGATGGAGTGATAGTCCGGCATTGAAAATCAACCCGCACAGATAACTCCCGTTTTTTACCTGTTCAGGCGCCTCTTGTTTAAAAATGTGCGCCTGATATATAGTAATTTGACTTGAAATTGACTGGAGGGGAAATGGATTACAATGGAGTGACACCAGAATTGGTCGCAACAGCACCCTTGCAACCAAAAAACCAAAAACCAAACTCTCAACAGGTGGATTGCATTATACAAGGTGATTGCCTTGATGCGAAGATTGAACCGGGATCAATTAATTTAAGGAGCCTCTGAAAAGTGTCAAAAACAATTGCTGATTGATTTTTGGAGAGAGTAGCAAAATCTGTGTAACAGTTTATTATAACCTTGGCTATGGGAGAGGATAGGCACTATGGAAGAAGACAGAACTACAGGCGATTGCCAGGGCAGCCGCGGAAAACATCAAAACAGAGGATGATCTCAATGAGTTCAGGCAGATACTGACCAGGATTACGGTCGAAACGGCACTGAATGCCGAACTGGACGACCACCTGGGATACTCCAGGCAGGAGTCATTTGATGCTGGAAATAGCCGCAACGGTTATACCAGCAAGCTGCTGCAAACCGAGGATGGTCAGTTCGAGTTGAACCCCCCGCGCGCCTGGGCTGGTAGTTTTCAGCCCCAGTTGGTTAAAAAGCATCAGCGGCTCTTTCATTGATACCTCAATACGTATTGAGTAATACCCGATTCCCATGCCCGATTATACCCGATAATATTCGCTAGCGAGCAGGATGGTTAATACGCAGTAAGACTGTAGTGATATCATCCGGCGTTTCGCGGCCAAACTCGCAGGACGCATTTGAGTAGATATCAATCTTCCAAAAGATAGTGTTGCCGTTATACTCAAATGAACCAAAGCCATGCCAATCATACGGGGCGTGCTCTTCAGTAAAATCGGTAAATATGGAGACTTTGCCTGCAATTTCTATCTGCTCACCGATAGGCAGTGCGGCTATACTTTGTGTAATGGCACATTGTCGGGAACTGCTTCGCCAAAAGGGTTAGATCGAAATAAATGGTTTGGTCGAGTAACTCTGTTTGCTAACCGTATCTCAAATATCTAAAACGTCAGTCATCCTGAATTCCTTTCCTTTTTGACCCAGGTGACGTCCAGTTTGATAATGCCCTGGTTTCATCGGCGGCGGTCTGGTTCAAGAACGAAAACCCGGGTAAAACTCACAAAGTGAAGTTCACTTATGGCGGAACGATTGACAAGCCAGCGCATGAAAAAGGCGTTAGCCTTTCCACACTAGCGACAGAAAAGAAATGGACCCGATTTCTATTGTTTGATGAACGTGAAGCAAACAACGCGCCTAAACTGAGTGATTTGTTTGCGGTCAAACGCGGCATTGCAACTGGTGACAATAAATTCTTTGTGCTGGCACGTAAACAGATTGAACACCGTGGCTTATCACTTGAACGGTTTCGCCCCATTCTGCCAAGTCCGCGCCATCTTGACGTCACTGAAGTGAAAGCCGATAAAAATGGCTTCCCCGAAATTGAAAATCAGTTATTCGTTCTGGACTGTAAACTTCCAATTGATGGAGTAAAGCGTGTTCAATCTGAACTTTATGACTATCTTGAAGAAGGTGTTCAATCTGGCGTATCTGAAAGGTGTTTGTGCAAAAATCGCAAGGTTTGGTATTCACAAGAAAATCAGCCTGAAAGCCGTTTCTAATGCACATACATCGGACGTTCTGACAAGGAAGGTAAAAAGCCTTTCCGCTTTGTGTTGAACCGTTCAAAGGTGATTGTTGCCAATTCGTACCTGATACTTTACCCAAAACCCCGCCTGGAAAAAGAAATTGAACAAACGCTTGCTTGAAGCATTGATCCAGATCATCGGGAAAGCCATGTTTGATGAAGGTCGCGTATATGGTGGCGGAATGCACAAAATGGAACCTGAAGAACTGGCAAATGTTCCAGCCGCCGCAATACAGACGTTTAATGGCGGTCTGACCGAATTACAGCGTGAGGAAACAAAATGTACAAAATCAACCGATCATCGAACCGCATTGAACCCCTTGAGGAGAAGTCTTTTTCATCATCAGGGTTCCGTGAGCGGGACCATCTTCAGGAGTGGATAGCCAGGCGCCCAAACGTGCTGGGTGAGAATTTATTGATCATTCAAAAAGAGTTTTCCGGGTTCGACGATACAAACGAACGCCTTGACCTGTTGGCACTGGATAAACAGGGTGCGCTGGTAATCATCGAAAACAAACTTGATGATTCAGGGCGTGACGTAACGTGGCAAGCCCTGAAGTACGCTTTATACTGTTCCGGGCTGTTCAAAACCAGGATCACCGAGATTTTTCAACAATATCTTGATGCGACTGAATCGGGCACCAATGCCAAAGCAGAACAACGCATTTCCGATTTCATGGACGGCCAGGACTTTGAAGAAATCGTGTTGAACAAAGGTGTTTCACAACGAATCATCCTGATTGCCGCCAAGTTCAGAAAGGAAGTCACCAGCAACGTACTTTGGTTGATGAATTTCAAGGTTCGTCTTCAGTGCTTCCGTACAACTCTGTTTGCCATGGGTGAAGAATTGTTCTTGAACGTGGAGCAGATCATTCCTACCCCAGACGCCGAAGACTACATGATAGGCATGGCGGAAAAGGCGCAAGACGATATGCAGAGAACGCTGAAGCAGATAAGGCTGGAGGAATTCTGGTCAAAGCTGATTCCAGCAATGAACGCACAGAACACCACTTTTGTATCAGGACATAAAGCCGAGCACTACTTATAACAGTACTGTCGATTCTTGCGTCAGAGGAATTAACTTTAATTTCAGTGTGTCCAGCAAACATTGTCAGATTGCTATACATTGACCGTGGTGAAAAGAGTGAAAATGAATTTGTCTTCGACTGGTTAAGCGAATCGAAAGCTGAAATTGAAGACAGGTTTGGCGGTCAACTAGAATGGGACCGGGATCCAAAGAAGGTTTGCATCATCAAGACCAGGTCACCGGGAGACGTGTTTGACCGTGACCAGTGGGAAACCGTGATTGCCTTCATGACTGACGCCATGTGCCGCCTTGAATCAGCGATAAAAGCACCATTGCGCCAAGTAGGTGAACAGGTCAAGAACCGCGCAACCGTAGCTTAAATATCGGCACCGTGCCCGCAATCATGGGCGGCGGTGCAAAATCCTTGCCCCAAATAGTTAGGGACGACTGAGCTGCACCTGGAACAGGATTTTCAATTTCTGCGTGAATAGTTGCGATGGCCATTTCATCACAGCTGGGGCCCATTTCCATTTCAGCAGCAAGCCCAGGCAATCACGGGCGCATCATATCAACCGGCGCGTGCGTTCAACTTGTAGAATATCATCCCGGACGGTGACGAAAATATCAGACACCCGCTCGGGTGTCTACAGGATTACCACTGTCTCGTGTCCTGTGCCATTCGCCAGGCGTTTTACTTTTATATCTGAATCGCGCTGCGGGTCATAATAAAGTGCGGTTTCATGCACAATACGCGGGCGGTCATTCAGCGGGTCAGGACTCATAACCGATTTCCTGCCCCGGAAAAACTGGAGGGATGCGAAAGATGGGGAGGGGAAAAATGCGAAACATCGTGGGCATTTATTGGAGTGATGAAGGAAAATCAAACTGCGTTTAACTCTGTCAACATGCGGGATTGGGCGGGATCTTTTGCGGATTATCAGCAATGTCTTTTTGACCCGCCTCCGGGTTTTCTTTCAATGACAAAAAATTATATAACTCATGGATTTTTAATGAAATGGTACCCGGGGCCGGACTTGAACCGGCACGATGCTGCCATCGAGGGATTTTAAGTCCCTTGCGTCTACCAAATTCCGCCACCCGGGCAAAAGGCGCCTGTATTGATTATAGGGTATGAAATGGATAAATTGGAGGCTGAGCCCGGAATCGAACCGAGGTCAACGGCTTTGCAGGCCGCTGCATAACCACTCTGCCACTCAGCCGCTGTCAGGCAAACGCCAAATATGAAGCAGTTTTATTGACACCCGGGCCGCATACTGTCACCTTTAAACCAGACCATGATCAAGCTGGCAATTCAGGTCCATTAATCACAATACCCGAAAATTCAAAAGCCCTGTTGACCACGGTCCTGCGTATCTTTACGAATATTATGGGGCCTGAATATCATGGAGCGGGAAACGAGGTTCGAACTCGCGACCCCAACCTTGGCAAGGTTGTGCTCTACCACTGAGCTATTCCCGCTTGTCTGATATGCAAATTTTGGAGGGTTGATTCTATGCAAGCCCAGAGGGGTGTCAATAGAAAAGTCATGGAATGTTGGCGAATTGTATTAAATCTTCGGTTTTTCCAGCAGAAATGGTATCGCGGCCTTTAAATAGGCCCACATCGACCATAAAGTCAGTATGGCCGCAACATAAAAAGCGATTTCACCGATGCGAAAAATCGGCAGTCCCATGACTGGCTTGGCATACAGCAACAGGCCGATGGATACCATCTGGAATACGGTTTTTACTTTCCCCGGTATGCCAACCGCGACCACGCCACGCTCACCCAGTTCGGCCATCCACTCACGCAACGCAGAAATGACTATTTCCCGGCCAATGATGATACATACCGCGATGGCAAATGGCATGGAATGATAGACCCGGTTCAGCACGTCCAGATCCGACACCAACAGCACCAATGCGCAGGAAACGATGAGCTTGTCCGCTACCGGGTCAAGAAAAGCGCCCAGTGCCGAAGTTGCATTCAGTTTTCGCGCCAGAAACCCGTCCAGCCAATCGGTAACGGCCGCCAGCACAAACACACTGGTAATGATTAATTCCCGTTTTCCGGACACCAGAAAATAACAAATCACCAAAACCGGGATGAGTGAAATTCTTAATAACGTCAGCAGGTTCGGAATATTCAGCATTATCGTGGCGTCGCGGCGATCATAGCGGATGAGTCGCATGATTTAATAAAGCGGTGAGTGTAAGAGATTATTGTTGACCCGGAAACGATAAAGCAGCATAAATATTTACCCATGAAACCGGTTATAAATTCGCTGCGCCAATGCCGGGCTGATTCCGGGCACCCTGGTCAGATCTTCAACACCGGCACGTTTGATTTCCCGCAAACCGCCAAAATACCGTAACAGATTCCGTCGGCGTGTATCGCCGACCCCGTCGATCTGCTCCAGCGGCGATCGGGTTCTGGCCTTTGCTCTTCTTTGGCGATGCCCGGTAATGGCAAAGCGATGCGCCTCATCTCGTATTTTTTGAATCAGATGGGAGGCGGGCGAGTTTCCTTTTGACTGAATCGGACGGGATTTATCGAGCAAATGAAATTGCTCTGCCCCGGCTTTGCGAGCAGGCCCCTTTGACACGCCCAACAGGGTTACCAGATTTATAATTTGCAGCTCGTTAAACACTTTTTCCGCCACGCCAAGCTGCCCCTGGCCGCCATCAATTATCACCAGGTCGGGTAGTTTTCCGTCGTTCTCCAGAACCCGCGTATAGCGCCTGGTGAGCACCTGTTCCATGGCGGCATAGTCATCGCCCGGCGCAATAGCGGAAATATTGAATTTCCGATAATCAGATTTAACCGCCCCATGATTGTCGAACACCACGCAGGACCCGACGGTGCGCTCGCCCAGCGTATGACTAATATCAAAACATTCCATGCGCGCCGGCACTTCGTCCAGACACAACAGATCGGCCAGGGCTGAAAACTGCGCCGCTGTCTGGGTGCGTTCATTAAGATGCCGCCTGAGATGATCCATGGTATTTATTCTTGCGGACTCTATCCACCGCGCACGATGGGCGCGGCAGCGCTGCCTGATTTGAACATTACGTTTGTTTTCAAGGGAAAATATCTGTTGCAGGGAACTCCTGCTCTGGATTGCCTCACTGATCAGTATCTCTGGCGGCATGGCTGACCCCAGATAGTTTTGCGGTAAAAAAGCCTCCAGCAATTGCTCCGGGCTTTGATCCAGAGGATTGGCCTGAAGATGAAATCGCCCTCCCAGATTTCTGCCCTGCCGGATTGACACCACGCCAAAACAAACCAGCCCCGAAGCGGCCGCCACCGCAACCACGTCGGCGTCACTGGCCTGGGAGGAGACGTACTGGTTTCCCCGGATTCTCTGCAATAATGCGATGCGGTCGCGGTATAAAGTCGCCGCCTCATAATTTAAATCTGCGGATGATTGCTCCATTTTCCCGGCCAGCTCCTCCATCAGGACGGAATCCTCCCCGGCCAGCATGGCTTTTGCCTGCCGGACATCTTCCAGATAGTGGTTTCGTTCAATTCGCCCCACGCACGGTGCGCTGCAGCGTTTTATCTGATGCTGTAAACAGGGCCGGGAGCGATTTCTGAAAAAGGCATCGCTGCATTGCCGCAATCGAAATATTTTATGCAGATGCCCCAGCATCTCGCGCACCGCGCCGGCATTGGGATAGGGGCCGTAATATTTGCCGGGAAGCGAGCGCCGTCCGCGATAAAACGAAAAACGGGGAAACTGGTCATGTTCACTCAACCTGATGTATGGAAAGCTTTTATCGTCGCGCAGCGATATGTTGTATCGGGGGTGTTTATCCTTGATCAGATTGTTTTCCAGCAATAATGCTTCGCTTTCTGTGCGCGTTTGCTGGGTCTCGGCGCCGGCAATTTTCGACACCATCAACCTGGTTTTGGGCGTCAGGCCAGTATCTCTGAAATAGCTTTGCAATCGCTTCTTCAGATTCCCGGCCTTGCCGATATACAGCGTCTTGCCTTCCGCGTCGGAGAATAAATATACCCCGGGGTTTTCCGTCACCGTGTCCACAAATATTCCGGGATCAAATTTGTCCATGTTTCACTGGCCTGGTTGTACATTTCGATGGTGACTGGTCGGGCATTTTGTTTGAGATGCCCGGATAATGGTACTGGCATCAGAGGCCCTGTTTTGAATGTGGCGATGGTCTGTCATAATTCCGCGTTCACTATTTCCCCCAATGACAATTACAGGAATCTTTTTGCAATGAAAATATCCGCCTTTGAAACCCGGGTTGGCAGCTTGATGGAATATCAAGGAAAATTATGGCGCATTCTCAAGAAAAACCATGTCAAACCAGGCAAAGGCGGCGCATTTATCCAACTTGAAATGAAGTGTATCAGTGATGGCACCAAACTTAACCAGCGGTTTCGCTCTGAAGATAAAATGGACAAGGCCCATATTGAGCCGCGCAATATGCAGTATCTTTATCGCGATGGCGAAAACTATGTGTTCATGGACAACCAAAACTATGAACAAATGTCCATAAACGCGGAGGAGCTTGAAGCCGAAGCGCCATACCTGTTAGCCAACACTGATGTACAGATAAACTTTCATAACCACCGCCCGATCGGGGTCGAGCTTCCGGCTGCTGTGGTTTTGCAGGTGGTTGAAACCGATGGCGTGGTCAGAGGCCAGACCGCATCGGGCAGCGGCAAACCGGCCGTGCTTGAAACCGGTCATAAAGTGATCGTGCCCACCTTCATAACCGTGGGTGAAAAAGTCAGGATAAATACCGACACGGGTGAATACATGGAACGCGCCTAATCATTATCACTTAAACCCGCTCCCGCCCCCGCCAGGCGCGAAGCCTCGGTGGCTGCAACATAGGTAAGATGTGCCCGGCCCTCCAGTTTTTCCCACAGGGCATCGTCGATGGCCACGCCGCCACTGGCTGCATCCAGCACCTTTCCCGGCGTTGGCCCGACATATTTTGATCTGGGCATTCGCGTGCAACGGAGCGCATCACAGATGTTAATATTCAGATCAGCCCGGTTTCCGCTTATTGCCAGCTGAGCGCGGTGAAATTCCAGGGTAACTGAAGACCATTCAAGTCGAATGGGTTGATCGGCAATCAATGCTTTTTGTCCGAGGAATCCGGCGGTCAGCACCGGATGGGCGATTTTCCCGGTCACTATCGGCTGCTGAGCCAGCATTTCCATACAATCGCACAGGCTGGGCCCGGTTAACAAGGGGCTTAGGGTTCCGGCCGGCGCCTGCCAGACTCCAGTCAACGACATCGGCGCATAACCCCTTGAATTTTGATGATCATACCGGTCAAGCACGGCGTTCAAACCGTAAATACCATTCAGGCCAAACCCATGCAGCCAGCGAATGGCTTTCCCGACTTCGTCGGCCACACCCCAGGGTAATCCACAGCCACGCGCGGCTTTGCGCACGGTTTGCTCAATTTCATTGAGAGATCGATGCGTCATTGTGGCAATGGCGGATAAATCCAGTCATCGCTGTCAAACGCATGGAATTCATCGGGGAAAGGGGCGTGTTGGTACATATTAATTCGCACCCACCGATCAGACCTGGGGTCAAATTTATTCGCCCCGAAAAATGATAGCTTGCACCTGAGCAAATCAACCGGCACCGTTTGCGCCGAGATTAAATTGTCGCGGATTTCGCAATAGGGTAATTTTTCTGCGATTTGAATTCTTCGGATGCTGTGACGATGCCGGGGATGGCGTAACAAAAAACCGGCGATTTTTTCATCTTCCTCCAGCCCGTCGGCATAGGCTGTCAAATCTGCATACAATGCGGCGATATCCCGCCCATAGGCGAGCGGATGTTCTTTTTCTGCGCCCGGTTCATCGAATCGTTCGCCAACTCTCGGTTCCAGTTTTTCCTCTGATACATACCAGAAACGGGCGCACTGATCCCGGTCCGAGTAATCCGGCTCAAGCGCCCAGGCATAATCGCGCCGAATTAATTTTATTGCCCGGGAAAGTTTCTGTGCGCCATTAACCGGAAAATACCGGGCCTCGTCAATGGCCATGGTATCGGCCAGATCGTCCACCAGCCAGCCATGCGGTTCAATCACTAACGTGACCACGAGCTCCTGCCCTTCAATGGAAAATTCCTGTTCAGACCATTTGACCAATGCGTCCCAGGGATAATCGACTTTCAGGCCCGAAGATCGAACATAGTGCATCAGTTTGCACAAATCCTGTTTCAATTCACTGATTCGTCCATTTTGTCGGGCATCCGCAGTATGCCAGCTCTCCACCCCTGACATCATTCGTGAGACAAGCTCACTAAAGGTGGCCGATGTTTCGGTATTGCATTTTTCGATACTGCGCACCCTGGCCAGAGCGGTTTCTCTTGCCAGCATCCAACTGTGTATCAAAGCCGGGTGCAAAATCAAAAATGGCGCCATACCCAAACCCGTTGAATTCCCCACGCCCAGTCTGCGCCGAAGGTGCGGGTGAATTTTCACCGCCCTGCCACCCCCGACCACCCGCGCCATGTGCTCCGCAATATCCACCGTGAATTTGCGTATCAGCCACACCGCCAGCAACTCCGCCCGGAATGGGGCATTAAACTCCGGCCGGTCGGCTATGCGCTCCCGGTCGCTGAGGCCGAACTTGCCATTGCCATACACCGCGGTGGTGCGCATCAGATAGCCCACGCTATCGATCATGGCCGATTCGGGCTGTTTCCCATCAGCCAGACGACCGACGACATGCTCAAACAGACGCACGCTTCTGTTCGCCCGGGCCAGGACGAGTTCGGTTTGTGTGCAATGACCTGCTTCCTGCCGGGGCACATTCGCGCCCAGCCTTTCAATGTCGTGTGTAGTGGGCACACCATCGAACAAGGTGAAGGCCGCGTCCCATTCCGTTGCGATTACCCGGTCGGATCGTTTTTCCGGGGCGAGATCGTTGGCGTAACAAATCAGCGAATAGGTGCGGGTCGGGCCGTGCGCGGCGTATACCCCGACCCCTACGCCGTTATCGTCAACGTCCCAGGTTGTCTGCTCAAATCGCCATCGCTCACTTTTCAGATAGCGCAGCAACGCCCGCATAAAACTCAATCGGGTCTGATGAAAGCATCCCATCCGCGGTAGACGCATGAGGCAAGCCGGCGGCCGCAGGGGTATTTTTGTCGAGCTGGCAACAGGCGGCATTTTGCAGATTTCGATTAAAACTGGCAGCTTTCAAGACAGCGGATAATAACGATTGCGGTACGCCGGAATAACCGCAGTCCGGCGCTTATAACCCGCAACCTGATTCAACACAACCATTTGCCGACAATGCGCTGACGGCCGGAATAAGCGGGAGCCGGTCGATAAGCCGGGTTCTGTCGAGAACAGTTATTCATCTGGATCGTTTGTCGCCAAACGCCTCAAGCAACCTACCCGGATCCAGCGCGGGCAACGCCAATGGATCCCTATTCGGTCTTGCTCCGGGTGGGGTTTACCCTGCCGCCATTGTTACCAATAGCGCGGTGCGCTCTTACCGCACCTTTTCACCCTTACCATGCGATTCAATTCATTGAAAACATGGCGGTATATTTTCTGTGGCACTGGCCGTCGGTTTTCACCGCCCAGGCATTACCTGGCACCCTGCCCTGTGGAGCCCGGACTTTCCTCCCTGTTCACCACCCCGGGTATACGCAACCAGCCAGGCGGTCAACAGCGCAACTGTTTAACCAACTCCCGACCCGAGGGTAATGGATTCGTGCCGGGAAAACAATGTTTACAATTTGCCGTTGAGAATGTAATGCCACTGTCATCAAGTGATCCCGGCCAACCTGATGATAAAATTATTACAGTGCTATTCAATACACAATCTGCGCACCGAATCTACTTTCCCGGTTGAAGCGCGATTTTATATAGTTTGTTTTTGTTAACCCTGAAAGTTTCCGCCACAATCTTGCAGGCCGTTTTAACCGGCATTTCATTGACCAGCAATGCCAGCAGCCCGACCGCCCGGTCCAATTCCAGATCATTGTCTGGAGCCGCACAGACGACAATCACAAACTCGCCTTTTTGATTAACCGGATTCTGGCCGATTTGCGCAATCAGATTTTTGAATTCGCCGAAATAAAAAGTTTCGAACTTCTTGCTTATTTCCCTGGCCACCACCGCGATTCTGTCCATGCCAAAACAGGTGGCCATCGCTTGCAGCGACGGCATAATGCGGTGGCTGGACTCATAGAATATTAAAGTACGACTTGTATTTTTCAATCGATCCAGTGTTTGCAGGCGTTGTTGCGGTTTTGCCGGCAAAAATCCTTCAAAACAAAAGCGGTCCGTGGCCAGACCCGATGCGCACAGCGCGGCTATGAGCGCACTGGGTCCGGGAATCGGGGAAACATTTATTCCATTATTTCTGGCCGCATGCACCAAACCATACCCGGGGTCGCTGATCAACGGGGTTCCAGCATCGCTGATCAGCGCAATGTCGGCGCCGTTTTGTAGCATGTGGATGACTTTTGGGATTTCCGCATTCTCGTTTTGATCGTGGAATGATCGGGTTTTTGTCGATATGCCATAATGCGACAGTAGTCTGGCCGCGTGTCGGGTGTCTTCAGCCAGGATCAGCTTTACCCGGGTTAATATTGCTATTGCCCGACTGCTCAGGTCGCCCAGATTGCCGATAGGCGTTGCGACTATGTATAAACTGCCAATTTTGCTGTCCATGGAATTCTCGTATACTTTGGGCTTTATTAACCGTTACCAGATATTCCAGAATATATCAATATGACCTCCGCTGGCCTATTGCATTCGGTCAGGCCGCAAAATCGGTATGAGACAGAAACCGGTGCGGCAGCATGGATAAGAATACTCTTGGCCGGATGGGTGTTTTTAATGCTCACCAACTGCGCACCCGCGCCGGTCTACGTACCCGCTGTTGAACCAGCACCTGCGCCAGAAGCAGTCATACAGCCGCCGGGCCCAATCATTAAAGACGAAGAAGCGCCTGAAGCGGTGACTTATCCCATGGAGCCGGATACCCGGATTGATCATCAGATTATGCCTGTGGATGACCCGTGGGAGTTGCTGTCCCGGGCCGGTATTGCCGCCGACAGCGAGGCATCGGCGTTACGGGTCCGAGCCATCGCTGAATTTATACATCGCGGTCAGCGCCATACAGCGCGGTCGGTGATCGAAGAATTAAAGAATTATCCGCTCACCAGTGAACAACGTATTTCCCTGCAAATAATTCAGGGCCAACTCGCCGGGGCGGCGGGCCGGCATGAAAAAGCGATTTCGCTGTTAAGTACGATCAACCGCAGCCGTATAGTCAACATGGATGGCCGGCAGCAGCTACTCAAAACACTCTCGACCGCACAAATCGCCCTGGGTCGAAAGTCTGATGCGGTGACCTCCCTGCTGGAGCTTGACCTTTTACTTGCCGACCAGGTGCAGCTTGAAAATCAACACACCATACTGACATTGTTGCAGTCCATGGATGCACTGAACCTGTTATTGCTGAAAGAAAACTCGTCAAATCCCGTGCTTGCAGGCTGGATAGCATTGACCGACACATTGAAAACGACCACCCCCATGCTGCGCCAGACAGATCTGGATAATTGGCGGTTGATTTATCCCCATCACCCTGCCCGGCGTTACTTGTCAAATCAGAGCGGGGGATGGTTTGAACCGGGTGCGCACAAAGAAATTGCCCTGCTGCTCCCGCTCACATCTCCCTATGGCAGTGCTGCCCGTGCTTTTTATGATGGATTCATGCAGGCGCACAGTGATAATTTTTCATCGCGGCCGCCACGCATAATTTTATACGATGTCGGCGAAGAGCATTATCTCACACCATTTTATTACCAGACAGCGGTCAATCAGGGCGCCGATTTTATCGTTGGGCCCCTGGGGCGCAAGGCGGCTGATGCCCTGCTTTCCACCCGGCAACCCGAGGTTGCTACATTATTAATTGCCGATATCCTGCCTGGATATGCGACCGACAATTTATTTGGAATCAGCCTGTCCCCAGAGCAAGAGGCGCGCCAGGTTGCTGACCGGGCTTTTGCCGACGGTCACCGACGGGCCACAGTTTTTCGCGCCGACGGTGAATGGGGAGCGCGAGTCGCCACCGCATTTATTTCCCGATGGCAGGATTTGGGGGGCGTCGTTGTGAAATCCGCTTCTTTCCCGGTCAACATCCCGGACTACTCCCCAGTGATACGAGAATTTCTCGGTCTGGATAAAAGCATCGCCAGGCAGCGATTATTGCAGGCGCAAGTGGGAACCCGGCTGCATTTTTCGCCGCGGCGGAACGAAGATATGGATGTGTTGTTTTTAGCCGCAAATGCAGAGCAGTCCCGATTGGTGGTGCCCCAGCTACGCTTTTTCCAGGCGCATGACTTGCCGATTTATGCTACCTCATACGTCTACAGCGGCACGCCGGACCCGGCTGTGGACGCCGATCTTGATGGTCTGGTGCTGGGTGACATGAAATGGATGTTCGACTCAGTGGCATCATACAAACTGGCAGTCGCTGAAAAAAAGGCGCTCAGGTCGGCGCAAAATTCTCAAACCGGCGCCGTTGCAGCCCCCGATGCGGCTGGCCCCGAAAGTGTGTCCGCCGGGGTATCCGGCGAAACCCCGGTTGAGACAGAAAATCTGCCGGAAAGGCTGCATGAAAAAAACGAAAACCAGACAATGGCTGAGCAAAATCCGTATAAAAATTCCGAACTTAACCGTCTGTATGCCCTTGGACTGCAAAGCTATGAAATCGTCCCGCGACTGCAAAGGCTGCGAAATAACAGTCGGGACAGGTTCTTTGGGAAAGCCATGACAGTGAGTGTGGCTGAAGATGGCAATGTGGTCCGGCATCCAGTATGGGCGCGATTTTCATCCGGTCTGGCCGAGCCTGTGGATCCGGTTACCTGGGTCAATACGAACGCGGCCAGGGCGGCCAATTAAAATTTGAGAACCGCCCACCTGCAACGCGGAGACGAGGTTGAATCGACCGTATTGAACTATCTGCAATCCCGAGGTTTAAAATTGATGGAAAAAAACTACCGAACCCGATACGGGGAAATCGACCTGGTGATGATGGACCGGCAGGATCTGGTATTTGTCGAGGTGCGGTACCGTAAAAATGACTTGTTTGGCGGCGCGGCGCAAAGCGTCAATTTAACCAAACAACTGAAAATTCGGCGCACCGCGCAGACCTTCCTGCAAAAAAATCCTGCCGGGGAATTTAATGGCTGCCGGTTCGATGTGGTGGCGGTGTGCGGGCAGCCGCCGGATTACAAAATTGACTGGGTCAGCAACGCGTTTGAATGATTTTCACCATCCATTGCCAGAAAACATGAATCATCAACAAACATCCTGTACCCGATATATACTATTGCCAACAGGAAGTCTTTCAAGACCGCGCCCATATCAATGACCTCCATAAACCGTTGAGAGAGTAAACATGGTCAACATATGCAATAATCGAAAAGTTTCGTTAAAAACCCTTTGTTTCACCCTGCTTGCGTTGTGCTTGGCCCAACTGCTGACCGCCTGTGTGCCGCTGGTGGTCGGCGCAGCCGCAGTATCCGCTGTTGATCTGGCGCTTGAACGACGCACAATTGGCAGGAATATCGACGACAATTCACTGGAAATAAAATTACGCTCAAATTATAAAACGGAGCCCCGGCTTGGCCCGCCAGTGAACATAAGCGTAACGATTATCAATGGTATCGTGTTATTGACCGGGGAAGTCCACACCGATGAACAGCGTCAACTGGCGGGCCAGCTGCCGGAACAATACATTGAAACCCGCAAGGTGGTTAACGAAATCGAACTGTCTGGAAAAACCAGTTTGACCAGCCGGGTGAATGATTCGTACATCACCGGCAAAGTCAAAACCAGATTACTGCAAGCCGAGGATGTCCCATCCAGCAATATCAAGGTGGTTACCGAGCGCGGCCGGGTATATTTATTGGGGTTGGTTACCCCAGCCGAAGCAAACACTGCTGTAAACGTGGCAAAATCCGTGCGCGGTGTGACCCATATCATCAAGGTTTTCGAATATATCGAACCCGAAGATAATTGACGCTGACTGCAATTGACTTTACACAAAGCGGGCCCTTGACCGGCAAACCCAGGTACCAGCAAAAAGTTTATTCCCCCGTTTTTGGAATAGCCTGCGCTGCGCAAACAAAATTAGCCGCATGGCTGTCTGTGCTGCCCAGACCCCTGGTTTTTACCAATGGATGCTTCGATTTGCTGCACCGCGGGCATATAAGCTATCTGCAAAGCGCGGCACAACTCGGGGCTTCGCTGGTGGTCGGGTTAAACAGCGACAGCTCGGTTAAACGGCTGGGTAAGGACCCGGGTCGGCCGATAAATACACTGGATGATCGAATGGCGTTGGTGGCGGCTCTGGCCAGCGTGGATGCCGTGGTGGCGTTTGACGCGGATACGCCACTCGAACTGATCATGGCTGTCAAGCCTGAAATTCTGGTGAAAGGAGGGGATTGGCCGGTTGAAAAAATAGTTGGGGGCGAAGAAGTGACCAGTTGGGGCGGTGCGGTACATTCCATCGAATTTGAATTTCCACACTCCACTACAGCATTGATTGGACGAATTCGACAGCGGTTATGACCGCTTGTTTGCCGCGCCCCGGTATATAAGCGGGTTCACCACTCACCCGTATTCGGCATGGACAACCATGGCTCTGCCGTCGCTAACGGCGCGCCACTTTGCAGCAACTCGATTGAAATATTATCCGGTGAACGAACAAAGGCCATTGAACCGTCTCTGGGTGGGCGATTAATCGTCACCCCGGCGTCCACCATCTTCTGGCATACGGCATATATATCCTCCACCTGAAATGCCAGATGACCGAAATTTCTGCCGCCGTGGTATTGCTCATTGCCCCAGTTGCAGGTTAATTCCAGCAATGGCGCGTTTTCTTCGTTGGCCCGCGCCACATCTGCTGGCGCCGCCAGGTAGCACAGGGTGAATTGCCCCTTCGGGTAATCATTTCGCCTGACTTCAACCATGCCAAGACAGTCGCAATAAAAATGCATGGAAGCGTCCAGGTCCTGGACACGCACCATTGTATGTAAATATTTCACCGGGACACCCTTGATTAATAATGCGGTGGCTGCGGATCTGCTTCCGGGTTGTCCTGGCCGGACAACCCGCCAAAATCGCGCAGCTTTCCTGCAAGCAAATTCACTTTCTTTTCAAGAACCGAGACTTTATTGGATTGAATAATCAACTGCTCGCCGATACTTTCCAATGACCGCTGCTGCTCCATCAGCAGCATTTGCAGTTCGGCCAAATCATTTTCCATGATGAGCGGAAAATGAGCGCTCAAAAAAGTTCAGCCAGTTTTTCCCCATCACTTTTTCAACCTCTGCGGTGGAGAACCCGGCCTCGCGCAGCCCCTGGGCAATGTTGGCGTAACCGGTGGAATCGCTAAACCAGTCGGGCTGGGCCGGCCATCCGGCCTCCGCCGCCGTGCCTTCGCCGTAGTCGGTGACCTTGCTCCAGCGCCCGTTTCGCATCCACGTCACCACCGCGTCGGCCTGGTCCTGGCACAAATCCGAACCGATGCCAATATGGTCCATGCCCATCATATCCGCCGCCTCGCCGGCCATCCGGCAGAACGCCTGCAAGGTGCAGTTCGAGCCGTTTTTCAAATGAAACGGGTACAGACTTAACCCGAGCATACCGCCGCTTTGCCCCAGCGCTTTCATCACAGTGGCCGATTTATTGCGCAATGCCGGTTGAAAAAAAGTCGGATTCGCGTGCGTTATGGCGATGGGCCGCCGGGAGATTTCTATGGCTTCCAGGGTTGATCGCTGGGCGCTGTGCGACATATCAATCACCATGCCGACCCGATTCATTTCGCCGATGACCTGTCTGCCGAATCGGGTAATGCCCGCATCATTCGCCTCATAACATCCGGTGGCCAGCAGACTCTGATTATTGTAACTGAGCTGCATAAAGCGCACCCCCAGCGTATGAAATATTTCAATCAGGGAAAAATCATCTTCAATGGGCGAACAATTCTGGAAACCGAACACCACAGCGGTTTTATTGTCCCGTTTCGCCTGCAGCACATCTGCTGCGCAGTTTGCCCGGGTAATTAAATCACCATGCTGTGCAAACAGTCGGTTCCACTTGCCGATATTGCGCAAGGCTTCCAGGCAGGTTTCATGGTATGCAATGGTAACGTGGACACAATCCAGATTGCCCTGGCGCATTTGTTCGAATATCCGGCGACTCCAGTTGGAGTACTGAAGTCCGTCAATAATCAACATGGCGACTTGACGGATATAATCGACATGGTTTTGAATACCTGCATCAGGCCTTGATATAAGAAGTTTTGACCTGGGTATAAAACTCTGCCGCATAGGTTCCCTGCTCGCGCGACCCGAAGCTCGAATTTTTACGGCCACCAAAAGGCACATGATAATCCGTCCCGGAAGTCGGCAGATTAACCATGACGCATCCGCTTTTGGCATGTCGCCTGAAATGCACCGCCCGCGACAGTGACCGCGTGATCACGCTGGAAGTCAAGCCGAACTCAGTGTCATTGGCCAGATGCAGCGCATGGTCGTAGTCATCAGCGCGGATGACGCAGGTTATGGGGCCAAACACCTCATCTTTATTCAACCGCATGGCATTGTCACCGTTGATAAACAAAGCAGGGTTCATATAGTAACCCGGGCGGGCCAGTTGCAATTGTTGTCCACCGCAAACCAGCTCCGCGCCTTCTTTTTTACCAATCTCAAGGTAGCGTAAATTTTGCTCCAGTTGCGCACCGTCAACCGCAGGCCCCAGGTTGCTTTTGGCGTCCAGAGCATGTCCCACCACCAGCCGGGCCATGGACTGCTGCATGGCTTCGACAAACCGGTCGTGAATTCCCCTGGTCACAATCAGTCGGGATGATGCGGTGCACTTCTGCCCGGTGCCGCCGAATGCCCCGTTCACCGCGCAGGAGACCGCGGTATCCAGGTCGGCATCATCCAGCACCACCAGCGGGTTCTTACTGCCCATCTCCATCTGGACTTTGGTCAGATTTTCCGCTGCCGCCGCTGCAATTCTTCGCCCGGTCGCCAGCGATCCGGTGAAGGTGATGGCATCAATATCCCTGGAAGTAATCATGGCCTCTCCCACTTTCCTGCCCGGCCCCATCACCATATTGACCAGTCCGCCGGGCAAATCCTGCCCGGCTATAATTTCCATCAACGCCGCCGCGCTGGCCGGTGTCAAATTTGCCGGCTTCCAGACCACGCCATTGCCATAGGCGATGGCCGGCGCAATTTTCCAGGAAGGCAGTGCCGTGGGAAAATTCCAGGGCGTGATGACGCCGACCACCCCCACCGGTTCCCGGCTAACCTGCACCTCGACACCTGGCCGCACTGAATCGCAAATGTCACCCATCTGGCGTAGTGTTTCCGCCGCGTAGTAGGTAAAAAACTGGCCGGCACGATAAACCTCGCCCTTGCCTTCGGACAGGGTCTTGCCTTCTTCCCGGGACAACAGCTTACCCAGCTCGGTGCAGCGCGCCATCAGCGCCCTGCCAATGGCCATCAATACATCGTGGCGCTGCTCGGGGCCGCTGGCCGCCCAGATTTTCTGGGCGCGCTGCGCGGCGCTGCTCGCTTCTTCAACCTGGGAGCGGCTGGCCTGGGCAAATTCGCCAATGGATTCCCGCGTGTCCGAGGGGTTGATGTCCGGAATTTTATCTTCGCCCTCCACCCATTGACCATTGAGATAATTATCGGTTTTCATTTTCTGATTTGATTAATGTTAGTATGATCGGGGACAGGGTCGGAACCTGGCTGTGAAGATATAACCCGAATCCGCTTTCCTTATATATTATAAACAACTCTTTCGCTGAAATCAGATGGGCATGGCCGCACAATGAGTACTAAAACCCTTTCCCTTGACCAGGTGCACCAACTGGCCTTGCGCACCCTCAGCGCTAATGGCTGCAACCATGAGAACGCCAACGCCGTGGCCGAGACCATCACCCTGGCCGAACGCGACCGCTGTCACGCGCACGGATTGTTCCGCCTGCCCGGATACGTAGCGGCCCTGAAAAGCGGCAAAGTCAACGGCCGCGCCACGCCTGAAGTGGAAAAACTGGCGCCTGCCGTGATGCGGGTGGATGGCGATAATGGCTACGCACCGCTGGCGCTCAAGGTGGCCAGAGACCCATTGGTTCAATGCGCTCGCGAGAACGGCATCGCTGCCATGTCACTCGTTAAAATCCACCACTTCGCGGCGCTGTGGATCGAAATTGAATCACTGACAGAAAAAGGTCTGTGCGCGATGGCGTTCACCGCCTATATGCCAAGCGTCGCCCCCGCCGGCGGAACCAGGCCGTTTTATGGAACCAACCCCATGGCATTTGGCTGGCCGCGACCGGGCAGGCCGCCCATGGTTTTTGATCAGGCCACTGCCACCTGGGCGCGTGGTGAAGTCATGGTCGCGGCCCGGGACGGCGACCGACTGCCGCCGGGGGTGGGCATCGACAGCCAGGGAAATCCCACCACCGACCCCAACGAAGTATTGTCTGGATGCCTGTTGCCTTTCGGCGGTCACAAGGGCGCGTCCATCGCCTTAATGATAGAGCTGTTGGTCGGCCCCCTGCTCGGTGAGCATTGCAGTTTTGAAGCCGCTGCTGCGGATAATAAGGACGGCGGGCCGCCACGCGGCGGGGAGCTGGTGATTGCCATGGACCCCGGACGATTCGGCAATGCCGAGGATCCATTCGCCCATGCTGATCGCCTGTTTTCTGCATTGCTGGCACAGGCAGGAACGCGACTGCCCGGTGAACGGCGGTTGCAAAACCGCGCAATCAGCGCGAAACACGGCGTCTGCATTCCGCACAGTCTGTACCACAGGATTCAGCAACTGACACCCTGAAACTGCGCCGCCCGCTTCAACTGTCTGTCTTTTGCCAGTTATTTTTTGCCGATTATTTTTTAATGGGGCCGCAATAACCGCGATGGTATTGACCACGCAAACCCGGGCCAAGCTGGCCAGTATTGTTTCAGGATTGGTATTCGGCATTTACTGGATTCCGCTGCGGGCCATAGACGGGGCCGGATTCGATGGCATCTGGGCAATTGTGCTGTTCAATCTGGTCGGGTTCGGCATTGTATTGCCCTGGGCGGTTTATCGATGGCGAGAATTCATTCCCGGGCGGCTGCGATTACACGTCAATACCATCGGGGTTGGCGTGTCATTTGTCTTATACGCCGGGGCATTCCTGTATACGGAAGTCATTCGGGCCATCATTTTATTTTACCTGATGCCGATCTGGGGATTTTTAATCGCCCGACTGGTGACCGGGGAGAAAATTACCGCAATCCGCTGGGTTTCCATGGCGCTCGGCCTGGGCGGATTGATCGTCATCTGTGGAATAGAGCAGGGCATACCATTGCCGGCCAATGCGGGCGACTGGATGGCCCTGGGTGCGGGAATGCTGTGGGCGGGCGTTTCCACCATGATCCTGACCGACCGGCAGGATACGGTGAATTACACCATCGGATTTTTGTTTTGGGCCGCCATAATATCGGTGATTTTTGCCGTTGTCGCTACCCGCTACGGGATTCTGGCCACCCCTGACTGGCCGCGGCTGACCAGTGTTCTGCCCTGGTTAATTCCATTCACCATCGTGTTTATCATCCCTGGCGCCTTCGCCACCATGTACGGCCCGTCTCAGCTAAACCCCGGAGTGGTCGGTTTGTTCTTTATGATAGAAATCAGCGTGGGCGCCACCACCGCGGCATGGTTCGCCAACGAACCCTTTGGCGCCACACAAATCACCGGCGTGGCATTGATCACCCTGGCCGGCATGGCCGAAACGCTGTATCAATGGCTTTGGAAAAAACCGGTGGCACCGGCATGAACGGTCAGGATGAATCAGCATTCCCGGGTCACCCGGAACCTCCAGCGCTGTTCAATCGGAAAGGAGGAAAGGTCGCTGCGCAGCGGTGCCGGCTATTTCAGGTCAGAAGCCCGATTGCAGATCATCCTGTCACAGGAATTTTTCCTCTCGCACGACACAAGTCAAATAATGCAAACAATCGCCTCACGGTAACTCGCTGTAAAACTACCGGGGATGCTCATCAAACCACCTGGCCGCCCGTGCCTGTGCCTGCGCAACCTGCTCGGGCGTCATCCGCCCGGCCAGCTTGTCCCTTGCCTCTTTTGCCCGCTGAACACCATTGGCCGCAGCAAGGTTGAAAAACAGATGCGCCTGAATGTAATCTTCCGGTACACCCCGGCCTGCACGATACATCAACCCCAGGTTGTATTGCGCTAGGGCAACACCCTGTTCCGCAGCCAGTCTGTACCACTTCACCGCTTCCTGATAATGCTGCGGCACACCCCAGCCAGTTTCGTACATCGACCCCAGGTTGTTTTGCGCTCGGGCATCACCCTGTTCCGCAGCCAGTCTGTACCACTTCACCGCTTCCTGATAATCCTGCGGCGCACCCCAGCCAGTTTCGTACATCAACCCCAGGTTGTATTGCGCTAGGGCAACACCCTGTTCCGCAGCCAGTCTGTACCACTTCACCGCTTCCTGATAATGCTGCGGCACACCCCAGCCAGTTTCGTACATCGACCCCAGGTTGTTTTGCGCTCGGGCATCACCCTGTTCCGCAGCCAGTCTGTACCACTTCACCGCTTCCTGATAATCCTGCGGCGCACCCCAGCCAGTTTCGTACATAAACCCCAGTCTGAATTGAGCGTCGGCATCATCCTGCTCGGCGCGTGTCATACAGTCCGCAAAGCGTATCTTTGGCGCAGCCGACTTATCAAAACAAGACGCGCCGGCCTGCGCTGTCCCGACAGCCAGCAGCAGGCAGAATACGCACAGACGGTTTTTCATAATCATCTTCATTGTTTTAAAACCTCCGGTTACATAACAATCAATACATTAACCAATCATCAGCAAAAGCCAAATCCCATAAAACGCCTGCAAGACAACGCCAGTCTGTTTTGGGGAATGCTGATGAACCCGGGTCAGGCACCCGGATACCGGAACACGAATCAGCATTCCCGGGTCGCCCGGAACGCCACATCCGGCCAGCGCTCCAGGGCCAGTTGCAAATTGGCGCGATTCGGGGCGATGTAGGCCAGGGTGCCGAGTCCGTCAAGGGCCAGATTTTGATGGTTTTTCCGTCTGAATTCGCTCTCGTCCGCCGGGTTTTTGAATTCGATCCAGCGGGCGGTGGAAACCGAAACCGCCTCAAACGCACAATCCACGCCATACTCGGTTCTCAATCTGTGCGCAACCACATCAAATTGCAGTATGCCCACCGCGCCCAGCACCAGGTCATTGCCGGCCAGAGGTCGAAACACCTGGGTTGCTCCTTCTTCGCTGAGCTGGATCAGTCCTTTGTGCAGCGCTTTGGTGCGCAGCGGGTCGGCCAGCCGCACCCGCCTGAACAATTCCGGCGCGAAGTTTGGTATGCCGGTGAATTTGAGGCGTTCGCCTGCGGTGAACGTGTCGCCAATCCGAATGGTGCCGTGGTTGTGCAAACCCAGTATGTCTCCGGCAAACGCCTGCTCGGCATGATCTCTTTTCGCGGCCATGAATGTATGCGCATTTTGCACCGACAGGGTTTTTTCCGCACGCACGTGGCGGACTTTCATGCCGCGCTGAAATCGGCCCGAAGTTATCCGCAAAAAAGCCACCCGGTCGTGGTGGGCCGGGTCCATATTCGCCTGGATTTTAAACACAAAACCGGTAAAGTCAGGTTCATCCGCCGCCACTGGCCGGGTATCCGTTGCCCTGGACTGCGGCGGCGGGGCAAGCTCTACGAAGCTGTCCATCAGTTCATCGGTTCCCTGTCGATGCAATGCTGAGCCGAAAAATACCGGTGTGAGTCCGCCGCGCAGATAATCGGCGGCATTAAATTCATGGCTCGCGCCCCGGATCAATTCCAACTCGTCACGCAGCTCCGCCGCCAGCCCACCCAGCCGGTGGTCCAGTTCGGCATTCGCCAGGCCCTGAATAAACGCATCCGCCCCGGGGTCCCTGGGATCGGAAAACAAATGCACGACGTCATCGTACAGACGATAGATTCCAACGAATGACTTGCCCATGCCGACCGGCCAGGTGAGCGGGGCGCATTTGATTTTCAGCACCTGCTCCACTTCGTCCATCACCTCGACCGGGTCTCGCCCATGCCGGTCCATTTTATTGACGAAGGTCATAATCGGGGTATGGCGCAGTCGGCATACTTCCATCAACTTTACGGTGCGTTCTTCCACGCCTTTGGCGCTGTCGATGACCATCAGCGCCGAATCCACCGCCGTCAGGGTGCGATAGGTGTCCTCGGAAAAATCAGCGTGGCCCGGGGTATCCAGCAGATTGACGATTCTGCCCTTGTACGGAAACTGCATGACTGAAGAGGTGACGGAGATGCCGCGCTCCTTTTCCAGCTCCATCCAGTCCGAGGTGACATGGCGCGCACTCTTGCGGGCCTTGACCGTACCCGCCAATTGTATGGCACCACCGGATTGCAGCAGCCGTTCGGTGAGGGTTGTCTTGCCGGCATCCGGGTGGGAAATGATGGCGAAGGTGCGCCGGGTGCGGATTTGATCTGTGAATGCGCCCATATAAATTTGCTCCGTATCCTGCTGTATGTTCTGGCCCGCCTTGAAGACAGCCTGAGCCACGGCAACGAATGTGTTTTTACTGATTTTACCCGGCGACCTGACTCGGGATAATCTGCTGCGCGATTATACGGAATTGGGCAGCGGAAGGCGTTTTGTTTTGTGCCTGCACACCTAATGCGCTGCATCATTGGTTGGCTGCCCCGCGCAATATCGAGCGATTTTCAGCTCATTTGATGCAAATCGCTGCGACCTGGCGGCCATGGTGCGCTGCACCGCGCTGGCGGCTGCGGCGATAGCTGAAATAGCGTTGCTCGTCGGCGTAGGTATCTTCGGAAAATCGCTCGATATTGCCCGGTCTGATGCCGTTATGGTGCAGTCGGCGCACCAGATACGCAGGCAAATCAAAAAACATCTCCTGCGCGTTCTTCCCGGGACGAAAGCAGCCCGCGCAGCAGACACAGGATTTGCGCAGGAACTTTTCAACAAACGCATTCCCGACCTGATAGGACTGTGGTTGAATTGCCGGGCCGACAGCCGCCACAATCCGGGAGGGTTCCGCTCCCAGAGCGCACATCGCATCAATCACATTGCCGGTCACGCCGGACAATGCGCCCTGCCAGCCACCGTGAGCCGCACCGACAACCCGGTTTTTTTCATCTGCGAGCAGAACCGCCGCACAATCCGCGCCCAAAATCCCCAGTGCCACGCCCGGTTCGCGAGTCGCCATGGCATCGGCTTTTATCAATTTGCCCGCAACTGTTTCACCGTCGACAATAACCGCCCTGGCGCTGTGAATTTGTTTCAGGCTGAATAATGTGTGTGCACCCAGCGACTGCGCAACCCGGCTTCTGTTTTCGCGAATGCACCGGACATCATCCCCGCAATATTCACTGCAATTGAGCGAAGCGAATTGATTGGCCGATACGCCACCCTGCCGGGTAAAAAATCCGTGGCTGGCCGAATCCAGCCCGGCGAGTCTGGCGCTGGTGAGAAAAGGCGTTTTTGACATCGTAAAAATTCATCCGCAGCAATCAATCATACCCATTCGCCGGCCCGTTCATCCCTTGTGGCCCGCAACAACCTGGTCGGATATAATCCCGCTGCAATTTGCATTGACCAGATCAAATACATACAGGAGAGCTGGCAGAGTGGTCGAATGCGGCGGTCTTGAAAACCGTTGACTGTAACAGGTCCGGGGGTTCGAATCCCTCGCTCTCCGCCATTCCCGCACAAGGCGAATACACAGATTCGCCCCTACATGTGATACCCGTAGGGGCAGACCCCCGTGTCTGCCCGCATCCCACTCCGGGTGAACATTAGGCCCGCAATTCCCCCTCATCAACCGGCACCTCGGTATGCGTCACCGGCAGGCCGCCCAGGCCGCGCACAAACTTCAGCAAATGCTTTTGCAGCGTCGGCGGCAGCCGGCGAAAATGATGCAGCAGCGCCTTTTCCTGCCGCCCCAGACAGGCCGCCTCGGCCGGATAATTTTGCGGCGGCTGCGCCGCAATGCGATAGCGCGCCGGGAACACCGTGCCGGTGGCCAGCCATTGCGCATCCTGTTTCAGCAGCTCGGCGAGCAGAAAAAAATGCTCCAGTTTGATGTTCTTGCTCAGCCCGGTTTCCCATTGATTCACCGCCGAGGCCGATACACGCAGCACCCTGGCCACTTCCGCCTGGGTCAATCCAGCCTGTTTGCGCGCCGTATGGATACGGTTCGCCAGCGTATTCACAGTAATCATAGTTAAACATACTTAATTTTTTATATAAACCATGCTTGTTTTATAAAATTCAGTATGCTAACTTTCGCTTTCGCATAGGCAGGCTGTATTCGTGCAGCGTTATGCAGTCCCATTTGGGATGCGAATTTTTTACATACCACCCAAAATTGAACTTATATATTGATTGGAGCTTGACAGATGAACCTTGAAAACAACTTGAAACGTTTAACCCCCTTCGCCTGTGCGACGCTTATTTTTGGGGGGGCACTTCTTTCGGTGCAAAGCGGCGCCAGTGGGGTTACCGACCCCGACCCGTGTGGTACTTCACCGGTAGCGATAAACGGTGCGGCTGGGGATTCATCCTTTGCCGCTGGCTGCAGTGCCAAATCCAACGGGGAAAGAAATGTCGTGGTTGGTGAGGACGCAGCAGCGAATCGGCCGATAAATGAAAAAGTAGTGGAATATGAGATAACCGATATCGGAACAACAACACTACCGGGTAAACTAGCGGGTCTCAAAGTTAATGATAAAGTTTATGGCCGCACGGAGGTTAAAAACGGCATCAAAGTAATAAATTACCACAGAAAGTCAGACCTGTCTGATACGCCTTTTACCTTAATCGATGTGAATGAGTTCTTGAGTCACCCGTTGCCAGGGCAAACAAGAAAGTTTGCTTTCGAGGGGACGGGGCAAATAATTCCACGTGAGGATCCGGTCAGTGAAGCCGTCGCCATTGGCGCCAAAGCGAAAGTCACCCAGAATGGGGGAGTGGCCATCGGGGCCGGAGCCGAAGTAAATGGAGAGAACAGCATCGCCATCGGTGCAGGCGCCAAGGCCGGGAAAGGGGCCACAGCGCTGGGTGCTGGCGCTAAAGTCACTGGCGACAATGGCATCGCCATCGGTGCAGGCGCCGAGGCCGGGGAAAATGAAATCGTAATCGGCAACGAGAGGCAAAAGAAGGTGACCATCGGCGGCTTTAATCTGGCGGATATCACCGACGACATCACCACCAACACCGGCAACATCACCACCAACACCGGCAACATCGCCACCAACACCGGCAACATCACCACTAACGCCGGCAACATCACCACTAACGCCGGCAACATCGCCACCAACGCCGGCAACATCGCCACCAACGCCGGCAACATCGCCACCAACACCAGCAACATCAACGTCAACCGTTCCGGCATTGCGATGGCGATGGCGATGTCCAATCTGCCGACTGTCAAAGGCGACAACGGCGGCTGGGGAATCGCTGGCGGCTCGTTTGACGGCGAGTCCGCGCTGGCGGTCGGGGCGAACTTCAACGTCGGAAACCAGGGTGTTGCCAAAATCAGCATCTCCAGTTCAAGCGGCGAAACCAGCTTCGGCCTGGGTTACGGCATGGGGTTTTAAGCTGTATTTTCTTTGATATGCCTCTGGCAATTGTCATGGGGTCCGGGTAAAACCGGGCCCCATATTTTATTGCGGGGCCTGTTCATGCGGGCCGGACCGCTTCGCCGCCGGATGTTGACATATTGACATCCCGCCCCAGGGGTTGGTTTTACCCCTGGTTGTCTTCGTTGCGGTATCGCCGCTTACTTCTTTAATACCCTGACTACATCACCCCGAGGCTTTCGCGGATAACGAATCCTGCTTATCTTTCCGGTTGTCCTGGTTTGTCTCTATCGCTCCGGTTATCGGCATTCCGACCCGCACACAGGCGCTCAGGCCGACAATCCATTAACCCTGAATATGGCCTGGCCGAGCAATCGCGTTTGGTTCGCCTGGCCGGCAGGTTCGAAGCTCTCTGCAAACATCTGTGGGCCATGGCCGTCGGCGTCACGGTTGCGCTGGTGAAGCTGCTACCCCGGGTGCGCTGACGACAGCCCACCACCTTGAAGCCGACTCTTCCAGTTAGTGCACAAGTCGGTATCATCGACCAGTCGGAACGATTAGAAATCGGACTTAACGCAATGCAATTGGACAATATCGGATGGGCAGGAGACTACAATGCTGTGCGACTTCGATACCTGAACAAGGGTCTTCAGGTTTTTGCTTATAACGCCTCCGGCATGGACGCCATGGAGGGGTTCCAGAGTCCGCATATCATCGGCTCTCACCAATGAATTAGGATGCGAAGCAGGCGAAATGATTGAGATTGAAGGTTTGGCTATAATTCGTAAACCCACAGACGGAAAGTTCATAGGTTTTCTATCTGACAACTGGCAATGGTTGTGGACGGCTATTGTCCTTCCGTGGAAATTGCGGAAGCGTGGCAAGAAATAAGCAGACTGGTTGTTAGGCCCTGATGGGAAGCGTTTTAATCAAACACGAACCTGAATTCGACCTGGTTCGACCCACCTCCAGTGGATACCTGCCGGTGAGTCAGGGAACGGCTATTTCAGTGGCTTATGTGCAACTGAAGCAGGGGATGTCGGATTACGCTGCGCTAATCCGACCTACGATGTTTGCGCCGTTTCGTCTGCTGCCGGCTCGTCAGGAGCAGTATCGGGCAATTGGTGATAGAGTGGCGGGTTGTTCTTTCCGCTGTATGCGCTCCAGCCAAAGAACCAGAGTGCTCCACAGATGAGTGTGCGCTTGATTCGGCCAACCCTGGCCCTCTCCATCGCTGCGTCCATCAGTTTGTCGGCAAGTTCTTTATCCTTCTTCCTGGCATCATGGTGCTTCAGGTCTTGCCACGCGATATAGAGGAAGTCATGAACAATTGCGGCTTCCAGATGCGGGCCAACGCGGCCTATTATTAATCGCGCCAAAGACGGAACCGAAACGAGGTCGGTCAGCATCCCCTTGGGCACGGTTAAGGAACGCGTTTCACCGTCTAGTTTAAAACTTACCGTATACGGCAGAGCAACTATGTAGTCGGCGTCCTTTTTGCCACTGCGGTATTCAACAGCTTCTATGGACCGGTACAGCACCAATGGGGATTTATACTCAAAGTCTGTTATTTCTTCCCAGCCAAGTGTTTCGGATAAGGATTATCGAATTTTGGGACATAGTGATCGTGCCCAATGTTGTTGACCTCGAAAAAGAAAAGCCCGATAAAGCGGCTGGCGAAGCAGGCTGAAACACTGTCGAATAGCCGGAGTCAATGAGGGAGTCGTAGAGGGCTGGTCTGCGGGATTAAACACTGGCCGGCAACAAGACAGATTCTCAAAAAGCCACCGGCCATCCTGAATGCGTGCCGTTTGACATTATGCGCTTTGCCAACTCTCGTCCGCAGTGCATAATCAGCCAGATGATGCGGGCATGTTCTGAAAACAGGAGGCAAAGCCATGAGTGATAATGTCCCTCACTGGAAATACCGTTTCGCTAACTATAAGCACGCTTTCGTGCTGTTGCGGGAAGCGATAGAGGCCATGGACGAAACCGCAATGAGCCAACTGGAAAAAGAAGGGATCATTCAGCGATTTGAATACACCATGGAACTCGCGTGGAAGGTGATGAAAGACTATCTGGAAAACGAGGGCGTCACCCTGGCGCAGGTGACGCCGAGAGCCGTCATCCGCGCAGCTTTTGAAACCCGACTGATACGCAACGGCCAGGACTGGATGGCTGGATGTGCGCAACAAGATGTCACACACCTACGATTTCGCGCAATTTGAAAAGGTCATTGAGCAGATACGCCAGCGCTATCTGACCGCAATGGACGAACTCCATATATTTCTTTTGCAGGAAACCCTGAAAGATGACTGAGCATGGCCTCACCCGGCGGCAGATGGCAACCATCCGACGCATTCTGGCATCCAGCACAGCGCGGATCACGCAGGTTGATCTGTTCGGTTCCCGGGCAACAGGAAGCCACCGCGCCAATTCCGATGTGGACCTGATCATTCACGGCGATCTGACCGAGGCCGCCATCGACCGCCTGTGGACGCGCTTTCATGAAAGCAGCCTGCCCTTTTCCGTGGATGTAAAAAGCTATGAACTGACCACTTATCCGCCACTGAAAAGGCATATGGATGCAGTCCGCAAACCCCTGTTCACCCGGCGCGAACTACAGGAATGAGCAGAAGAACAACAAGGCGGCGCGTCTCGATCCCTAATCCTGGCATTTGCTGGCGCCGCTGACCACCGGGGAGCGATGCTTTGTTCACGTATCGAATACCCGGGCCACCATGGAGGAAGTATTGGAATTTGAAGCGGGAGGCAAACCAGAGTCGTCGCGGCGGCGCAGGCGATATTAACCAAGTGCTCAGTTACCGCATCGCTATGCGCCATGCCGAAGATCTGACTGAAGAACCTGCCGCGCGCGGCGCATACCTGAACTTGTTCGTTTATTTCCAATGATCAAATTTTAAATATGATGAAAAAACATTTTTAAATTTGGCGATTCGTCCACAAGTTCTTTTAGAAAATCAGATTCTTCTTCACACGTTTGACCCCTTATCTTCGCCAATTTCCTCATAGGACACTATTTTGCGGCCAGGTGTTTGGCCTTGTGCTGCGGGATGTGGGCAGACCCCCGTGTCTGCCCCTACGGGTATCACATGTAAGGGACGAATCTGTGTGTCCGCCCGGTTTTGTATATTTGCCGGTTCGCCTGGCTGTATTAAAAATCCCGGGATTTTTCCGCATCGCGATAGAGTATCTTCGCCAGTTCCTGGTTCACCATGGTGCGCCGGGCGGCGTTTTCCGGCGCGGCGTCGGTTCGCGGCGGGTGAGCAGGGTGTGGAAATTATAATGGTCTTCGCCTCTGGCTAAAATTGCGTAGCTGTCGCCCCGGGTCTGGCGCACATGCGGGGCGATACAGGATTGCAGCGCGACGCCGATTCGCCGCTGCTGACTGCTGTTCGGTTTTGAGCCGTGAATAATGCGCGGATGATGGCAGGAGGCCTGACCGGGCCGCAGCACCAGATCCACCGCCCGGGTTTCATCCACTTCCACCGTCTGCCCGCGAGTCAGAATGTTGTGTTGTGCGAACGTGTCGCGGTGTTGTCGGAGCGGCGCATGATGGCTTGCGGGAATCACACGCAGACAGCCACTTTTCGGGTTGCTGGGGCTGAGCGCCAGCCACGGCGTAACAAAATCATGGGGTTCCAGGCCCATGTAGGCGGCATCCTGATGCCAGCTTACATGGGCTTCGGTTTCAGGTTCCTTGATGAACAATACCGAACCCCACAGCAAAATATTCGGCCCGATCAGGTCTTCGACGATGTCGAGGATGGTGCGATTGAATGCAATTTCGTCCATGCAGCGAAATACCAGATGGGCGTTATTGCGGTTGCGCCCGGCCAGAGCGCCGGGGAATTTCCGTTCTACCTGCTCAAGCCGCCCGGCCAGGACAAGGGCTTCATCCTCGGACATGACGTCAATCGGAGCGCAATACCCGCATTCATGGTATTGATGGATTTGCGCCCGGGCAAGATGTTTAGTGTTTTTCAAAGTCCGAGTGTGGTCAAATAATCCGCCGATTGCTATTATCCACCGGATCAACCCCTGATTGGAATGCGCGGTTTGGCCGGCCTTTATTTTTGTTTAATGATAAATGACATACGAAACGATAAATATTGAGCAGGCAAAGTGCCTGATTGCAAACCATAATGCCACGGTTATTGATATTCGTGACCGGACTTCGTTTGACGCTGGGCATATCGAAAATGCATGCCATGTCAGCAACGAAAATGTAGACGTTTTTATCGCGCGCACAGACCATCAGAAACCCTTGATAGTGTGTTGTTATCACGGCAATATGAGCAAAAGTGCAGCAGATTATTTTAATCGCCGGGGTTTTGGCCAAACCTGTAGCCTGGATGGCGGGTACCGCGCATGGTCAATCGCAAATGCCGCTAACGATAACCGTAAAATCCCATGTACCTGAGTGACGGAATCAGTGATTTACTCACTGGCATGCCCACCGCGATGAATGTGTTGTTGGTTGCCGGCATTACTCTGGCCTTGAGCCTGTTCGCCCTGCTGATGGTTTCCAGCATGAAGCGCTACGCCGACAAAACCACTATGCCCTGGGACAATATACTGGCCCAGTCGGTCGGCGCGCCGCTGCAATGGCTGATCTGGATAGTGGGAATCAGTCTGGCATTCAACGCCGCGCAGTGGCGCACCCAGGCGATGATCATGGAAATGGCCGGTTTGGTGCGGGATTTGGGCGTGATTGTGGTCACCGCCTGGTTTTTGATTCGTTTTATCAGGCAGGCCCAAAGCCATATCGTCGCCAGCCGGCTCCAATCCGGGAAGCCAGTCGATCAGGCGACTGTGGATGCGGCGGGAAAGATATCGTGTCTGACGGTATTTGTCATCGCCGTGCTGGTGGCGATGCAGACTCTTGGTTTCAGCGTCGCCGGCGTGCTTACGTTTGGCGGGGTCGGCGGGATTGCGGTGGGCTTCGCGGCCAAGGACCTGCTTTCCAATTTTTTCGGCGGGCTGTTCATCTATCTTGACCGGCCATTTTCCGTGGGCGACTGGGTGCGCTCTCCAGACCGGGAAATTGAGGGCACGGTTGAGCGCATCGGCTGGCGTGTGACCCGAATCCGCAAATTCGACAGTCGGCCGCTGTATGTTCCCAATTCCGCATTCTCCACCATATCGGTCGAAAACCCTTCGCGCATGACCAATCGCCGAATCAATGAAACCATCGGGATTCGTTATGATGACGCCAGCGCCATGGAAGGGATTGTGATTCAGGTGACCGCTTATTTGAAATCCCATGATGCGATTGATCAGGAACAGACCTTGATGGTCAACTTCAAGTCGTTCGCGCCATCGTCGCTGGATTTTTCTATTTATTGTTTTACCAGAACCCGGTCCGTCATGGAGTTTAACCGGATAAAACAGGAAATCCTGCTCCAAGTGCTGAAAATTATTGCGGACAATCATGCCGAATGTGCATTCCCGACCACCACCGTGCACCTGCAAGGGAATATTCCCCGGCCGGAACAGATTTTTCCACAGCAGTCGTCCCGATAGAAGCCTTCCTGCAATCTGATGTGCTTGCGCTGCTGGCCGGGGTTGCCCTGGTGGCCGGGTTTCTCGATGCCCTGGCGGGTGGCGGCGGCTTGCTGGTAATCCCCGCTTTATTGCTGGCCCAGGTGCCGCCGGTGCAGGCCATCGCCACCAACAAATTACAGGGCAGTTTCGGTACGTTGACTGCGGCGGTTACCATGATAAAACGCAAAATGGTCAATACAACTGACATCAGGAAGCCCTTTTTCACGGCGTTAATCGGAGCAATTGCGGGCGCGGCGGCGATTCAGTTTATCCACCCGGGCATGGTAAATATCACTATTCCCCTGGCACTCCTAACCATCGCATTGTATTTTTTATGGGCGCCAGACCCGGGGGATTCTGACCGGCCCGGGAAGATGAAAACTACTGTTTATGATCATGCGGTGATTCCCGGCATCGGTTTTTATGACGGGGCTTTTGGCCCTGGCGCCGGCTCGCTCTATTGCCTGAGCGCCGTGGCGTTAGCGGGAAACAACCTGGTAATCACTACGGCACACGCCAAGGTGCTTAACTTTGCCAGCAATATCGCCGCTCTCGGGGTGTTTGTGGCTGGCGGCAAAGTGATGTGGTGGGTGGGCGGGGTGATGATTGCCGGAACCATGATCGGTGCATATCTCGGGTCGCTGGTCATCGTTCATGGCGGGGTTAAAATTATCCGGTTCCTGATCGTGGTGATGTCATTGTCCATGCTGCTGATTCACATTTGGAAAAACTATTTCTGACCGGGCCGACAACCTGGCTGTTGCAGCAAAAAAGTTTTAACCGGCGGGATGATCCGCTGCGGCGCTTCAACCAGAATCGAATGCTTCAATCCAGCAACAATAACCAGGGTTGAATTTGCCAGTTGCCGGTCAATAAACCGGTTCAGACGCGGGTTACAGCCGCCATCCAGTGCGCCGGTCAAAACCAGGCACGGGCAGGTTATCTCGTTCAGCCATGGCGCCATTTCCGTAGTAGCATAGAGATCAAACACGCTCAGGAATACGTCCCCCGGGGTATCCGCCACCTGCCGGATTCGCATTTCGACCAGGTCCGGGCGTCGGCTAATGAAATCGTCGGTGTACCAGCGTTCCACCAGGGTTGTGATGATCGGCATTATGCCTTTTTCTTGCATCGCGTCGCCCACCGCTTTGAGCTTCTCGCGGTCCGCTTCGGTTCTGCCGGCGGCGGTGCTGAGCAGCCCCAGGCTGAGTATTCGGTGCGGGTATGCCCGGGCGTAGGCGGGGCCAATCACGTGGATCTGTTCGTGCCCAAGTCGGCCGCGCAGGGCTTCCAGGTCGGCCACCATCTGCTCCAGCGTATACGGCGTGGTCGCAACCGGACTATCGCCATGCCCGCGCAGGTCGTAGCTTATACAGGTGAAATGCGCTTTCAGTTCATGCTCCATCGCGTCCCAGGTGGTTTTTCTGGAGCCAATGCCGTGGATCATATAGACAGGCGGGCCGTTTCCGGCTATTTGATAGCTAACGTCGATCGCAGTCATGGTGGATATGGTGATTTACTCGCGGTTATTGTTCCCGGTCCGATGCGCTATTGATCAAAATGCGGTTTCACCTGCTCGGCAAAACGCTGGATATTATCCCGCATCTCACTCTGGCTTGCGCCGAAATTGATATTCAGGACAAACCGGTCGACGCCGGCTTCGGCATACACGCCGAGCTTGTCGATCATCTCCGAAGCCGCACAGATAGTGAGATTTTCTCTGGTTTGATCCAGAGTCATTTTCCTGGGTATGGGTTCAATCAGTCCGTTATTAACCACGCCTTTTCCAGTATAGACGTTGTCGAACATGCCATAATAATGATGTGCAAGTTTGACTTTCTGCTCCTGATCTTTTGCATCTTTAGCCAAAAACGCCACCCGGGACAGGGTCAGGGACAAGTGATCGCCCCGGCCTCCCAGCGCGGCCCTGCCGCGATTAAATGCGTCCACCTGTTTTAACATGAGTTGCCTGTCGCCGGATAACGGTGTGGTCTGGATGTGGAACCCGCGCCGGGCGCAGTGATAAATGGCTTCAGGTGAAACCACACCCATCATAATGCGCTTATGCGGCTGGTATACCGGGCGGGGCATAATGGTAAGCGGATCGAATTGATAATAATCGCCGTCCCAGCCTACTTCTTCTTCGGTCAGCAGCGCCATCAGCACATCCACGGACTCATCAAACTTTTCCCGACTGGAGGCCAGCGGCACGCCGAGACGATCCATTTCGAACCCGAAGGCGCCCCGGCCGATGCCAAACATCATGCGGCCCCGGGTAAAAATATCCGTGGCCACCAGTTCACCGGCATAGGTGCGCATATCATGGATGGGCAGCACCAGTACGCTGGTCATGATTTTCAGATTGCGGGTGTGGTTGGCGAGCTGCACCGCGAACGGGAGCGGCGCCGGCATCATCAGGATATTGATCAGATGGTGCTCGGTAATGGATACGCCGTCGAAGCCCAGCCGGTCCGCATCAATCGCCAGCTCCAGCATGTCGTTAAACACCCGGTCGCCGCCGTAATTTTTATCTGGATAGAAGGCGGAAAGCTGGATGTTGAACAGCACTTGGATTTTCGATGCAGTGGTTTGGCATTAAAGATGGTTTAAGGCGTTGGCAGTAAATAGCATTGTCCGGTTTTATAGCACATCAGGATTCAGAAATACCAAACCGGGACGGGGAATTCCATCGTCATGGCCGGTCATCACAAGGGCTGTCCCGGCTGCGCAACCGATGTCCCAATCCGTTTGCTATTTGTGGGGCGGATGGATTAAACGGCGCCGCAGAGCAATGCAGGAGCATGGCCGGGACAGCTCGGTTAAATCAGGATTTTTTCGTGGGCGCGTCGCGGGAAAAGACCATATAGATGCCCTGTTTCGGGTATTCCAAAGCAGCCGGATATTGATTAATCTGCAATAAATTCCACCACTCCAGTACGCCATGAAAATTACCGTTGCAAATATCAGCGCAAAAGACCGGACACAGTGGGCCGCACTTTATCGCAGCTATGCGGAATTTTATAAAATGCCCATGAGCCAGGAAACCCTGCGGACTGTCTGGTCCTGGATATTTGATCCCGGGATGAAGTTTTATGGCCTGATCGCCAGGGATTCACAAGGCGCAGCCATCGGGCTGATGCACTGTCGGGAAATGCTCTCGCCGTTGCGCGGCGCCCGGGTCGGGTTCCTTGACGACCTTTTCCTCATCCCCGAAGCGCGGGGAAGCGGCGCCGCAGAGATTTTATATCGCGAGCTGGCCGCTTTTGCCAGGCAGCAGGGCTGGCCGTTTGTGCGATGGATTACGGCAGAAAACAACTATCGGGGACGCGGTTCCTATGACAAGATCGCGGACAGAACCCACTGGATCACCTATCAACTCCCTGTGGACCTGAGTCAACCATTGAAAAAAGATCAGGCATGAAAAAACATAAAAACAAACTCGGTCAGGAGATCGGTTTTCCGGTGAAAAACTGGCAGCAACGCGCGCGCCCGCCGCGCACGTCCATCCAGGGTCAATACTGTCGAATCGAGCTGTTTGACGCGGACGCGCATTCCCGGGGATTATTCGCCGCCTTTGCACAGGACAGCGACCACCGTAACTGGACCTATTTGCCCTACGGCCCGTTTGCGCAACTCCAGGATTTTCGCCGCTGGGCCAATACCGCCTGTACCAAAGAAGATCCCTTGTTTCATACCGTCATCGACAATGACACAAATCGCGCCGTGGGCATGGCCAGCTATTTGCGAATCAATCCCCCCGTCGGCGTTATAGAGGTCGGACATATTCACTTTTCGCCGAAGCTGCAACGAACACCCATGGCCACGGAGGCAATGTATTTGATGATGCGCCGGGTATTTGACCAGCTTGGATATCGTCGTTATGAATGGAAATGCGATGCGTTGAACCAGCCTTCCAACCGGGCGGCGCGCAGGCTGGGCTTTTCATTTGAAGGGATTTTCCGTCAGGCGACCATGTATAAAAATCGCAATCGGGATACCGCCTGGTACGCAATCCTTGACCACGAATGGCCGGCGATAAAAGCGGCATTTGCAGCATGGCTTGATCCTGACAACTTCGAGGATTCTGGCATACAGCGAAACAGCCTCGTCATGCCGTCAAATAATTCCTGAAGATAACGCGGAACCGGGAGCACCCTGGTGAAAGTGAAACCCGCCGTGCCCGATTCTTTTTGCTGCGGTGATGGGTTCGGGTGCGCATCCCTATGACAGGTATTCTTTTATCGCCCGAATATGTTCCGGCCCGGTTCCGCAACAGCCACCCACGATTTGTACACCATGGTCATTTATCCATCGTGCAACATTTGTCGCGTATTCCGGCGCCGAGCAGGTTTCCTCGAAACACCATTGCGGCGGAATCAGGCGCCCGGTTTCTGCATAGGCGAGTTTGGGACCGGGCCAGTGCTGTCCCAGCACTTCCAGTGCAGGCCCGGTATTTCCTATCTGCGTATGCATGATGCCGGCGGCCTGGGCGCCAAGCGGGCTCAATGCTTTAACCAGCGTGGCAAAGTCATGCACAGTGGACATGCTGTCGGTTTCCTTCCAGCGCAGGCTTTTCACATCAACACCGTCTTCGGACATCATCGTGCTATAGCCTATCCAGACCGGCAGGCCGGTGGAAACCGCCGCCTCAATAACCATGGCGGCATTGTCTATATCGCGCATCATCTCCGCTATGATCAGGTCCACACCGGCCTGGGCCAGCACTTCGGACAATTCCTGATAGCTTGCCTGGGCATGCCTGCCCAAAACCACTTCCTGGCTGCTTTTCAGTGGCGGCATACTGGACATGGAACCGGCAATCCATACCTCATCATCGGCGGCATTATCCCGCGCCTGCCGGGCGATTTGCACCGATTTAAAATTCAACGCCTTGGCTTCATGCCCCAGATTGATGCTTTCCAGAACATGCCGCGCGGTGGAATAGGTATTCGCTGTGATCACCTGGGATCCTGCACGGATATAGTCTTCGTGCACCTGACGAACTTCATCAGGATGGGTCTTGGTGGTCAGCCCGCTCCAGACATTCGCATCCAGCGGCACACCGCGTTTTTGAATTTCCGTGCTGACGCCGCCATCCAGCAGAATCATTTCATTGTTGTCCAGTCGTTCGCTTAAAGCAGACATATTTTAATTATTCACCGATTGATTTCTGGAGTATAGAATTATCCCACGAAAGATCGCAGTGAAATCATAATACAACACTTGTCTTTATTGTAACGTCCGGCTGGTTGTCAGGCATGGAAACCCGTTCTTTTTTGTCCTGCAGTCGGGCTGGCGGGATTGGATATTGCGGAATTATTTCTTGTATTCAGCGACAAAATACCGGATATTGGAACAATATTTTATGTAATTTTAACACTGGCTTTCGGCGGTTTCTGCGGCATAACATTTGCCCATGGGTCGAAAATAGAGTGAAAAATTATGGGTGAAAAACGACTGGACCTGAATCAGTAATTTGCTGGATGCCACGCTTTGTGCCCCGCGCCATGTTATTTCGATGGATATTGCCGGACAGGACAGAAAGCGGGTGGAACGTGCGTTGCGCGAACTGACCAACGCGAGCCGCTCAATTTTGCAGGGAGAGCGCTGGTCAGTCTTGAAGTCAGCAGGCTGATTGAACCAGCCTCGCCAGGGATTGGACACACACAATGTCTGTGAAATGTTTGCATTGTGCGCCTGCCTGCAAACCCTGGCTAGTCGCTGAACAATGCACTGAACGCGCCAGTGCGGCGATTTTACAGGGCATGGCGCCGGGCCAAAGAGAAGCAAAAATATCAACCAAAATATAAAAATGAGCGGGCAAAACCTAACTGGCCAGACCAATGGAACGGCGTATGACTTGAGCGGCCCCGAACGAGCCGCTGTGGTTGTGCTCATCCATGGATTAGGGCTGAATCGACAAATCTGGCAGCCGCACGTTCCTGTTCTTTCAACCCGTTACCGCGTCCTCACCTATGATTTGTTCGGCCACGGCGTGAGCGCGCCGCCGCCACAGAAACCGTCGCTTTCGCTGTTTTCGGCGCAGTTGTATGCGCTGATTAATTTTCTCGAAATCCAGCGCTGCGCCATCGTGGGATTTTCCCTGGGTGGAATGATTAACCGTCGCTTCGCGTTGGACCACCCACATCGGGTCAGTGCTTTGGGTATTGTCAATTCACCCCATGAGCGCAGCGCTGCGGTACAAAAGCAGGTGGAGGCTCGGGCGGCGGACAGCGCACAGGGTGGCCCGGCGGCGAACCTGGACGCCACCATTGAACGCTGGTTTACCGCTGAATTCAGGAATTCACAGCCGCAATTTATCGCCCGGGTGCGCCAGTGGGTGATGTCCAACGACCCGGTAACCTATACCCGGTGCCGCCAGGTTCTGGCCAGCGGCGTGACCGAGCTTATCCGGCCCGAACCGCCGATTGATGCGCCCACGCTGGTAATCACCGCCGAGAATGACAGCGGCAGTACACCGCAAATGTCTCGCGCCATCGCAGCCGAAATTCCAGGCGCACAAACTGTCATCGTCCCCGCGCTGCAACATATGGGATTGGTAGAGAAACCCGCTGACTTTATCGAACCCCTGTTACAATTCCTTGCAAAAATCCTGGGTTGAATGCCTGTCCCAAGCAAATCAAATTAAACAGCCATGAAAAATTTATGCGGCGGGCAGGCTGCAATTGAGTCCCTCAAAGCTGAAAAAGTCGAGCATGTGTTCGGGCTGATTGGGTCGGCCACCATGGAAATATTCGACGCTCTTTACCACGCCAGGGAAATCAACTTTATCGGTGTGCATGACGAGCGCACTGGTGCACACATGGCGGATGGTTATGCCCGTGCCTCGGGCAGGCCGGGAGTGATTCTGGCAGGGCAAAATGGTCCCGGCGCGACCAACCTGGTGACCGGACTGGCCCAAGCTTATGCCGCGTTTTCTGCAGTAGTGTCGATTGCCGGTTCGCTTTCCTCCGGGCATGTTTACCGGGATGCTTTTCAGGAAGTGGATCAACAATCGCTGTTCAAACCTGTCACCAAACAAACCTGGACGGTGACACAGGCGGCGCGCATACCTGAAATGTTTCGTCAGGCGTTTCGGGTTGCAATGACACCACGGCGCGGGCCGGTGCAGCTTAATCTGCCGCGCGATATTCTGTCGCATACTGCGCACTATGCGGATTTTCAGTCGCCGCAAAACTACCGCTGTCACAGCGTTCCGGCAGCCTCGGCCAGCGAAATAAAAAAGGCGGCCGCAATACTTCGCGATGCAGAACGACCGGTTATTGTCTGCGGCGGCGGCATCAAGAATTCTGACGGATACCAGGAAGTGCTTGCACTTGCTGAAGCGCTCAATACGCCGATTGCGACCGCACCGGGACATGGGGATGCCATCCCGTTTGACCATCCATTGAATGCCGGGCAGATGGGGCCACGGGGTAATCCGGTGGCATCACACCTGGTAAAGGAAGCCGACGTTATATTGGCGCTGGGCACTCGTCTTGGCTTCAATTCCACATTCTACTCCAGCGACAATATCAATCAGCAAGCGGCAATTATCCAGATAGAACTGGAGCCAACCTCTATCGGCAGACACTTCCCTGTTGCTATGGGAATCTGGGCGGATGCCCGCACGGCGGCGGTGCAATTACATCATGCCGTCTCCAATCTGCAAGCCCGGGCCGAGGTTGAAGCCTGGACGCAGCGCTACAAAAGCGCACGCAGCGCCTATCTGCAAAAGCGCGACGCAGACGCCGCAACCAATACCCACCCTGTTCAACCTTCTGGCCTGTTTAAGGCTCTGCGCGATGTACTGCCGCATAATGCCGCAATTACCCTGGACGCTGGAACCCTTTGCCTGCAGGCCACTGATGCGCTGAACTATCGACAGCCGCCGTGTTTGTTTACCCCGCTGGATTTTGGTCTGGTGGGTTTCTCCTTTGCCTGCGGGCTCGGGGTCAAAGTGGCGCGACCGGACCGGCCGGTGGTCAGTTTAATGGGAGACGGCGGATTCGGGATGACGCTTTCGGAGTTAAGCACGGCCGTGGACAACAAAATTAATACGGTAACCATCGTAATGAATAATCAATGCTGGGGAGCGGAAAAAGCCTATCAACGTGACTTCTTTGGGGGGCGTTACATTGGCGCCGATATCAGCAACCCACCATTCGACAAGGTTGCCGAACTTTATGGTGCCGCAGGTTTTCGCGTCGATAAAATATCCGAAGCAGGTGAAACAATCCGCGCGGCGCTTGATTGCGGCCGGCCCGCTGTGGTGGATGTGGCAGTTGACCCTGCGGCACTTTATAGTTTTCGCCGAGACGCCTTTACCCATAGAACGAAGTAATCGGAAAGTGAACACCCTGCACTGGCCGCCGGGTAGTCATTATGTGGAGTGACCGACCACAATGAGCAGGATAGAATCAGGTAAAAACACAATCAACAGTGGCCCGGCGACAAAATGGGCGAACATCAGAAAAATAAAGAGGTAGTAATCAATGAAATTTCAATTAGCTATCAATCTGGAACGCAACGACGCAAGCTTGTCCATGCAGGCAGTCGAACGCCACACTCTTGAGATGGTGCAAATGGCGGACCAGGGCGGCTTCAACGTCGTCTGGGCGGCGGAACACCATGCACTGGAAATGACTATCGCGCCCAATCCTTTCCAGATTCTGACCTGGTGGGCCGCGCATACCGAGAAAATCCGCCTGGGTACGGCGGTTGCAGTCGCACCCTACTGGCATCCAATCAACCTGGCCGGCGAGGCCGCGTTTACCGATTTGATCAGCGGCGGACGACTTGAATTCGGCATCGGCTCAGGCGCCTACCAGCGCGAATTCGACCGCATGTGTCCCGGCCTGAAACAATCCGACGCCTGGCGCTATATGCACGAAATGCTGCCGGCCGTGAAAGCGCTGTGGGCAGGGGACTATGCGCATAACGGCGAATTCTGGCAATTTCCAACTTCCACTTCCGTGCCCAAACCGCTGCAGCAGCCACATCCGCCTATCTGGGTTGCGGCGCGCTCACCAGTTACCTTCGACTGGGCCGTAGCAAACGACTGCCATATTATGTCCTGGCCCCTGACCCGGCCGTTTGCCGAGGCGGAACGCTACAAATCCCGCCTCGACCATGCCATGGCTACCAACCCCGACGCCAGCCGACCCATCCTGGCCATGATGCGCCATACGGTGGTGTACGACTCGGTGCATGACTGGGAGACGCCCATCAAGGCGGCACAGGATCAGTTCAGCAAATTTGCCAATCTGTTCCAGAACCTCGGCGACGTGGAAAACGGTTTCCCACAGAAAGTTCCGCTTGAAAATTTGCACAACCGCGATGAATACGGTGCTGAAAATTTAAAGGAAAACCTGATGTTCGGTACGCCGGATGAAGTGATTGCGAAGCTGAAACGCTATGAGGCGCTCGGTGTGGATGAGTTTATCTACTACGCCAGTCTCGGGCTCGGCCAGCAAGAACAAAAACGCTCACTCGAACTTTTCTGCTCGGAAGTTATGCCTGCTTTCGCCTGATCATCACCTGGTCATCAGGGTGAAGCCGAATAATTACGAATAAAAAGCCGCATGGTTATCCGCACCCGGACAAGTCCACCGGCAAAAATCGGGCCAATAACAACGCCGCACAACATCAGACAGTATTGCTGAGTCCGCCATTGCTTTGCGACGGCGATACCAGTGCAATGCCAGTCATCATCACCATTACCGACGTCCACACCCATATAGTGTGCTCCTCGGAAAATATCGCAATGCCCCATAACACGCCCGCAATGGTCACAATATACGCACACTGGCTAGCGAATACCGGGCCCGCCGTTTTGATGGTGTGGAAAAACAGCGAATAGGCTATGACACTTAGCGATGCGGTTGCCGTGACCGCCTGGCCTGGCGCCGTCAATACCCAGGAAACCGGTTCCCCTACGCCCATCCATGCGGTGGCCGGGATCAGAAAAATCGTAGACACAATGGTTGACCCGCTCAGTAATTCCAGAATATTTATGTCGTCGCTTACGCCTTCAGAAATATAAACATTCTCGGCCGCATACAGAACCGCGCACAGCACCACCCATAAAATCCATAAATTCGCGTCCTCGCTGCTTAGGCCCTGATCAGGTATCACCAACAGTAAAATCCCGACCATGCCGAGCACAATGCCAAAAACACGCTTGATCACAAGGCGTTCAAATCCCATCACCCATATAATGCCGTACGTAAACAAAGGCACGGTAGACACCGTTACCGACAGGATGCCTGCGGATAAATGCGGTGCGGCGCTGTAATACAGTATGTCCGGCGCGACTATGCCAAATGCGCTAATCACAAAATACTTGTCCAGATTTCTAAAATCAAATACCTGCACTCGCATGATCAGGCACATGACAATAAACATAATCGCGCTCAACAGTACCTGCCACGTGGTGATCGCCAGCGGATGAGCGCCGCCGGAAGTCGCAATCAGCGCCAGCGAAAATGTGCTGCCCCAGATAATGCCGGCGGCGAGTATCAATAGATACGGCAGTATGCGATGGCTGCGCATTTTTCTAAGGCTCCAGCATTGCAATAGTGCTGGAAAATAATTCCGGCGGATTTAACTTTGGCGGGGTGTTTAAAGGGGTTATTGTGCGTTCTTATTGTCTATTCTCTGGTGTGTCACCGAGCAAATACCGCGGCCCTGACCCAAGTTCAGCCGCCATGTCTCCAGCGTTATAAAGTGAACAGCGCTGCAAAGACAGGCAGCCGCACCCGATACATCCGGTTAATCGGTCACGCAGTAATTCCAGGCTGCGAATGCGCTGGTCCAAATGGTTGCGCCATTTCCTTGAAAGTCGCTGCCAGTCCCGCCTGGTTGGACTGCGCGTATCCGGCAGTGTCGCCAGAGCCAGGCCAATTTCATTCAGGCTCAAACCCAGTGTCTGCGCCACGCGAATGATTGCTATCCGTCTCAGAACGGAGCGATGATACACACGATGGTTGCCCGCGCCACGGCGAGAGGCCACCAAACCCCTGGTTTCGTAGAATCGCAAAGTCGATGGCGCCACGCCACTTCGTCTGGCGGCTTCGCCTATTTTCAGATACACATTTTGTTTGGTCATAGTTAATTTCGATTTATTTTACAGATCGCGCTTGACTTGAAGTTAGCTTTAAATTTTATACTGGTCAATCGGATTCAGCATTACTTTAACCACATTCAGCCGGATATACGATGAAAAACATTTCAGAGCCAAAAAACCCGGACCGGCAAAACTGGCGTTTTGCCAAATCGCTTTCACAACTGCGGGCGCACAAAGCCATGTTGGCGCGGGTATCGGGCCGGCAAATTGCATTATTCCATACACCCCGGGGCATACACGCCTGCGATAACCGCTGCCCCCATGAAGGCTATCCTCTGTGCGAAGGCGATGTTTCACCGGATTGCAAACTGACCTGCAACTGGCATAACTGGAAATTCGATTTAATCACGGGTGAAAACCTGTTCGGTGGAGATCGATTGCGAATCTACCCGGTTGAAGTGCGTGGCGATGAGGTGTGGGTTGAAATTACTGACCCGCCCTATGAAGAACGCTATGCCGCTATCGTGAAAAACCTGCGTAACGCCTTTGATGATCATGAATACGACCGTATCGCGCGAGAAATTGCCCGCATGAAGAATCTTGGGGCAGACCCGCTTGATGCGCTACGTTTAAGTATTCAATGGTCATGGCAGCGCATGGAGTTCGGCTGGACCCATGCCTACGCGGGCATGGCGGATTGGCTGGTGCTGTATGAAGAAAACCGTGACAACGAGGAACTACAGCTTGTTTGCCTGCTGGAGAGTGTCGCCCACACCGCATTTGATGTGTTGCGCGAACCGGTTTATCCATTCAGCGAGGAAACAGCGCCATTTGACCAGGCTGTATTCCTCCGGGCGGTGGAGCAGGAAAATGAAGCGACAGCCATCGCGGCCATACGGGGCGGTTTGCACGACGGCCTGGAGTTTGAGGATTTTGAACCGGCGCTGTCCCACGCGGCCCTCGCCCACTATAATGATTTTGGTCATGCCTTGATTTATGTAACCAAAGCCGGGACCTTGATCGAAAAGCTCGGGCCCGGCGTAGCAGCACCTTTACTGTTTTCGCTGGTTCGTGAATTTATATTTTCACCCCGGGAGGACAGGATTCCCGAATTTCGCCGCTATGGAGCGGCCTTGAGCGCCTGGCCTAAATGCCGCAATAAAAACCAACCCGACGACTCGCATCCTGCGGCAGAGCAATGGCATCGACAGGGAATAAACCGCGCACTCGATTTAACCGTTGCCAACGCCAGCGCTCCACCCGAAGCCCTGTACCGCGCATTGCTCGCCGCAAATGCAGTCAACCTGCTCAGTTTCGACCATAACCAGCAGGACAAAGTCCATGTTTCGGTATCCGGCAACGTCGGCTGGCTCGACTTCACCCACGGATTGACCTTCGCCAATGCGGTGCGAAAACAATGCGCGAAATTTCCGCAACTCTGGCCCCGGGGCTTGCTGCAAATGGCCTGCTTCGCCGGACGTAATGCCGCTTTTACGACGGATGAATACGATCTGGTCAAATGGCACTCCGGGGATATCGGACAGGATATTGAAAATTTGCTCCAGCGTATTTTTGACCACGGGCAAAGTGAATACATTGTTTCCGTGCACTGGCTGAAAATCGCATTGGCGGTACGCGAGGAAATACACGCATTACCGAAACAGCAGGGTATTGTGCTGGCCGCCGCTTTAAGCCGTTTTATGAATTCACCATTGAAACGCAGACAAGCCAGACGCACCGCCTACCAATCGCTCCAATTCACAGCCTGAGGAATGATTTTCCATGAACAGGTTTGCTGTCGGTGCACGCCATTCACCAACACGCGCCAATTAAACATGAATATGCTGATCGCCGACCCGGGCCGGTAACAAAAAACTCAGCTTTTTCTGATATGAAGTTTGATTTGGTTTTCTTCCAGTTGAACCACAACCTGCCCGCCTTTCGCAAGTTTTCCAAACAATAATTCTTCGGCCAGGGGTTGTTTGATCTCGCACTGAATAACTCTGGCCATTGGCCTGGCCCCCATGGCCGAATCATAGCCTTTTTCAGCCAGCCACCTGACCGCAGCATCCTGCACTTCCAGGGTCACCTGTTTTTCTGCAAGCTGCTGCTCCAGCTCCAGAATAAACTTTCTGACAACGCGCACAATATTTTCGTCGTCCAATCCATCAAAGCGAATTATATTATCCAGGCGATTGCGAAATTCCGGGGTGAATATTTTCTTGATTGCTTCCATATCATCGGCGCTGTGATCCTGAGCGACAAATCCTATAGTTTCGCGGGCTGACTGCACGGCTCCGGCATTTGTGGTCATGACGATAATCACGTTGCGAAAATCGGATTTTCGGCCATTGTTGTCGGTCAAACTACCGTAGTCCATAACCTGCAATAAAATATTAAAAATATCTGGATGGGCTTTTTCGATTTCATCGAACAGCAAAACCGCGTGCGGATGCTGGTTGATCGAATCGGTGAGCAGGCCGCCCTGGTCAAATCCAACATAGCCTGGCGGCGCACCAATCAGTCTGGAAACGGTGTGGCGCTCCATGTATTCGGACATGTCGAATCGGATGAACTCTATGCCCAGTGTGTTGGCGAGCTGCCTGGTTACTTCGGTTTTGCCCACTCCGGTGGGGCCTGAAAACAAGAACGAAGCGATCGGCTTTTCCGTGTTGCCCATCCCTGCCCGGGCCATCTTGATTGATGCGGCCAGCGCAGTTATCGCCGGGTCCTGCCCAAATATCACCATTTTCAGATCCCGTTCCAGGGTTTTTAATGATTTCAAATCCGCAGCCGAGACATGTTTCGGTGGAATCCGGGCGATATCCGCAATCATGTTTTCAATTTCTTTCACCCCGATGGTTTTCTTTCGGGATTTTCCATTATTCAACCGGGTTTTAGCCCCGGCTTCATCAATCACATCGATGGCAGTGTCGGGAAGCTGGCGGTCAGACAAATAGCGTGCTGAAAGCTCGACGGCAGACCGTAAAGCAGGGTTGGTATATTTGACATCGTGGTGTTGCTCGAATCGACTCTTCAGCCCTCGCAGTATCGCCACCGCTTCGTCCACGGTGGGCTCGACTACGTCGATCTTCTGGAAGCGACGGGATAGAGCCCGATCTTTTTCGAACACTCCCCGGTACTCGCGATAAGTGGTGGAGCCGATGCACTTTAACCCCCCGGAAGCCAGCATGGGTTTGAGCAGATTAGACGCATCCAATGTGCCGCCCGAAACCGCGCCGGCGCCGATGATGGTATGAATTTCATCTATGAACAAGATCGAACCGGGTTCCTTGTCCAGCGCTTTTAACACTGCTTTTAATCGCTGTTCAAAATCGCCCCGATACTTTGCGCCGGCCAGCAAGGCGCCCATATCCAGACTGTAAATGGTGCTTTGCGCCAGCACATCCGGCACTTTATTTTCAACAATTTTTTTCGCCAGCCCTTCGGCGATAGCGGTTTTTCCAACCCCCGCCTCGCCCACAAACAACGGATTGTTCTTGCGTCGCCGGCATAATATCTGAACGGCCCGGTCAAGTTCCCTGTGCCGACCAATCAAGGGGTCAATCCTGCCGTCTGCGGCTTGTTGATTGAGATTGATGGTATACGCTTCCAGCGACCCATCGGATTCCCGGACATGACCATCCTGGTCCTGTGCAAATTCTTCGCCCTCTTCCGGCGCCGGCAGGCGATTGCCTTCAGGGATTTTTGTAATACCGTGAGAAATATAATTCACCACATCGTATCGGGTAATTTCCTGCTGACTCAAAAAATAAACCGCATGGGATTCTTTTTCGCTGAAAACCGCTACCAGCACATTGCTTCCCTTCACTTTCCTGTTTCCAGAGCTTTGCACGTGCAGGATGGCGCGCTGCAACACCCGCTGAAATCCGATTCCGGGCTGGGGTTCCGAGTCCTCAGCCACTAGCGGAACCTGATTTTTTAAAAACCCTGCCAGTGATTTTCTTAGAGACTCGACATTTCCACCGCATGAAATGATCGTTCGTTCAGTTTCTTCGTCATCCAGCAACGAATACAGCAGATGTTCCACCGTAAGAATTTCGTGGCGTGCCTTGCGTGCCAGCGACACGGCATTTCCCAGCGCGATTTCCAGTTGTTCTGAAAGCACCTAACAAAACCCCGAAATTATTCCTGTTCCAGCGTACATTGCAAGGGATGCTGGTTTGCAGCGGCAATTTCCATGACGATGCGCACTTTGGTTTCTGCTATTTCCCTTGGAAACACGCCGCACACCCCCACTCCCCTGGTATGAACGTGCAGCATGATTTGCTCTGCCTGTTCCTGGTTCATATTAAAATATCGTACCAGCAGAAATACCACAAACTCCATCGGTGTATAGTCGTCATTCAGCAATATCACCTTATACAACGGTGGTTTTTTAGGCCGGGCCCTGGATTTTTCTGCGACCAGCACGGTGCCCCGGTCAACACTCGCACCCGACCCGGACCCGGGATCATGATTCGGTTCGTGATTCGAATTGTAAAAATATTTTATTTTCATTGCGGCCCGCGGCCCTGATTAATCTATTGGTGCGTTAATTTCCGGGAACGATTAGAACCCGCCGCCGCCGCAACCACCGCATGAACCACTGCCGCCCACCGATTGGAATACATTATTAAAAACAAAAGATGCGTTAATGCCGTCGTCCACATAATCCACTTCTGCACCGCCCAGAAAACCCAGCGCAACCGGATCAACCACAAGATTAAAACCGGATTCGCCAGACATCATGCTGTCATTAATTTCCGCTTTTTCGGCGAAAGTCATGCCATAATTCATGCCCGAGCACCCTCCCCCCGAGACATAAATTCGTACCGCCGACACTTCACCATTGGTGTCATTGATCAATCCTGCGATTTTGTTCCGTGCAGTCTCGGTAACCACAAGATCCGAGTCTGTAAGAGTTTGACTATAACCACTCATGATAAAATACCCCGCTTTGGTTCTGGCTGGCTGGCCAGTTATATGGATTCAGACGCAATTAATAACTATTGAATAATCTTCAAAAAGTCATATGTACATAGTGGCATTGTATCCAATATCAAGCAATCAACAACCCTAATCAGTGCCAAAACAATCACCTGAACGATTACATGAGAAGCCATGGCGCATAAGGTCAACTGTATGTTTTTAAGACGGGAAGCCGAGGGGCTGGAAAAACCACCTTATCCCGGCGCATTGGGACAACGCATTTTTGCGCATATTTCCAAGGAGGCGTGGCAGCAATGGCTGGAACGGTCGGTAATGATAATCAATGAATACCAGCTTAATTCCGCCGACCTGGCCAACCAGGCTCTCATAGAAAAACATCTGGTGGGGTTTCTATTCAATGAGGGTGAGTACGGGCAGGCGCCCGCTGGTTTCAAGCCGGCTTAGTCCCGGTCCTGAGCGGATTTATTTGCAGTCAGCGCCTGGCATGGGAAAACAATCGAAAAAAATTCCCGGTTGTGATCCCAGCCATATCTTCCAATGCCACACCGCGCAATCGGGAAAGCATTTTCGCGGTATGTTTTACAAAGCTGGGTTCATTGGTTTTTCCGCGCACCGGAACTGGAGCCAGATAGGGGCAGTCGGTTTCAATCAGGATTCTGTCTTGCGGTACTTTTTTCGCCACTTCCCTTAGAGATTCTGCGTTTTTAAAGGTAACGATACCCGAAAAGGAAATATAAAAACCCATATCCAGTGCGCGTTTTGCGGTTTCCCAGTCTTCGCCAAAACAATGCATCACGCCGCCGCAGGATTGGGCGCCCGTGGTTTCCAGCATATCCATGGTGTCGTCTGCCGCAGACCGGGTATGGATAATCAACGGCTTGTCGATGATTTTTGCCGCCTGGATATGGTTTTCAAAGCGCTGTCGCTGCCAATCCAGATTTCCTGCATTTCTAAAATAATCCAGCCCGGTTTCACCGATTGCCACGACATCTGGATGCGCTCCAAGCGCCACTAATTCGTCGCAGCCTGGATCATGGCATTCGGTGTAGTTTGGATGCACACCGACGGATGAAAAGATATTGGCATGGGCCGCCGACAATTTTTTAATTTGCGGGTAGTCTTCCAGGTTGACCGACACGCACAACATATAATCAACCTGGTTATCCCGAGCCCTGGCCAGCAGTCCCTCCATATCCGCGCACAATGGCTGGAAATTGATATGGCAGTGTGAGTCAACCAATTGCATGGAAGTTTGCGTCTACCCGGAGAAAAGCAGGAATCGGCATAATCAAGACAGCATGACAGGTCACGATCACAGCGTAAATGTGGCCCGCGAGCTGCCAATCCTGGCGCCGAGCACACCTTCAATTTGATTTCGCAGCCGGTTGCCCTCCTTGCCCTTGAATGCAATTCCCACACCCTGGCGCCGTGCTTCCGTCGCCTCGGCCGGTGTGCGCCAGACCACGACACCCTCTACCGGCAATGCGTTTTTACTATTCGGCAAAGTTACCAATAAAAACACCTCTTCGTTCATCTTGTATGGATGAATGGTTGGGAAAAACAAACCGCCGCCCTTGACAAATGGCATGTACGCTTTTTGCAGGCTTTCTGCATCGGGATAGGCGAGCGGGATAATTGCCGGACGACTGGCTCCATTTGATTTGCGTCCTTCGGCTTTGTTTCCGGCTGCCGATTTTACCGGTGCATGTTTTGATGATTCAGCGTCTGCCATTTATCCTAAGTCTGCCGATTTAATTCAACGGTCGCTGTCAGCGCCTGTAAAACACAGCAACAACGAATCATATCGCTGAATGCAATATGGTACGTTGAAATGCGAGTACCAGGTCTTCAATTGCAAGTTGCCGGTTCACAGGTTGTGATGCAATGCGGCGATAGTAACCAATTCTATCATACAGGCCATAAAGCCTTTGAATAGAGGCGTTGGCGATATTAATTTTAACTTTATCGGCCCAGTATGGCGTTATATTCGCAACATCGAACCTGATCAATTCCATAACGAATCGTTGCAGCCATATCAGTAAACGGTGGAATTCCAGTTTATTGAGCTGAGCCGCAAAATCAACCGGATCAACCCGCCCGGCTGCTATGCCCGCGAACCCCGTGATGCAGTGGTGGTAATGCGTCAGAAAACCGCTTTCATATAAACTTTTTGCTTCCAGCGGGCCGCCATTGGCCAGCTTTAGCGCAATCCCAGCATCCGCTCCGCGCACATAAGCCCTAATCCATTCCAACGCCATTGCGCTATCCGGCGTACTGAGCGTTTGTGTGACGCATCGACTGCGGATGGTTGCCGGCAAACGTCCCGGAGCAGCCGTTACCAGTACAAAAACCGAGTCCGGCGGCGGCTCTTCCAGCAGCTTCAACAGCGAGTTGGCCGCGCTGATGTTCATCGAATCCGCCGGCAGAATCAGCACCACCCGGGTTTTGGATATGTGGGCGTGGGTGGCGAAGCGCGCGATCAGTTGCCTGACCTGATCAACTGATATGATCTGACTGTGTCGGGTTTTCCTGTCCCGTTCTGTCCGGTCCTGATAGCGGTCGCTGTATCGGGCGAGCTGCGATAGGCGCCCCTGGACCGATTCGAGTTCAGAAGTCAGCACATGAAAATCAGGATGTGTGCCGGCATTAAACAAACGGCAATTCTGGCACTGGCAGGGTAAATCGCCGCTAGGCGAAGGGGCCGGGCATATCCGGTTTTGACACAGCGCCAGGGCAAATTCCCGCTTGCCGATACCCGCCTGGCCGGTAAGCAGCAGTGCATGATGGGATTTGCTTCTGGATTGGGTCAGCCGCCGCCATTGCGGCTGGTGCCAGGGATAAATCATCGTGGTCGCCATTATAAATAATTCATAAATAATTCTTCACACATAGAATTATTTTTTTGCGCACGGCATCAATCCCGTCCCGGGCATCGATACATTTTATTCTGCCCGGAAAATCTTTGGCTCTTTGCAAATACACCGCGCGCACTGCCTGTTTGAATTCTATTTGCTGGGTTTCAAAATGATCATATTGCGCAAAAATATCACTTTGCAGACCCGCCTCAATCGGCACATCCAGCAAAATCGTCAGGTCCGGCTGCAACCCCCGCTGCACCCAGTTTTCGAGCCGGGCAATACGTTCCTGGCTGATTCCACGACCGCCGCCTTGATAGGCATAGGACGAATCGGTAAAGCGATCACACAGCACCCATTTGTTCTGTTTGATTGCGGGCACAATTACTTCGTCTAAATGCTGCATACGCGCAGCAAAAATCAGTAATAACTCCGCATCATCGCCCAACGCGAAATTCCTGCCCGAGTCATCGCCCGCCAGCAAAATATTTCTCAGTCTTTCCCCAAGCCGGGTACCGCCCGGCTCCCGGGTGGATACCACGTCGATTTTTTGCTCGGCCAGCCAGCGCTGCAAAAATCTGATCTGGGTGGTTTTGCCCGCACCATCAACCCCTTCCATGGTGATAAAGACACCGTTAGCCATCGTTCTTTCTGCTTAGGATATATTTTTTCACCGCCGCGTTATGCTCCTCCAGCGTGTTGGAAAACTCATGCCGGCCCCCGCCTTTTGCGACAAAATATAACGCTTCGGTCTGTTCAGGATGGAGCGCTGCATACAGCGCATCACTGCCGGGCAGGCTGATCGGCGTGGGCGGCAAACCGTGGCGCGTATAGGTGTTATACGGGGTGTCGGTTTTCAGATGCCTGCGGGTAATGTTGCCATCATAATTTTCACCTATTCCATAAATAACCGTCGGGTCGGTTTGCAGCCGCATCCCGCGCCGCAGCCGATTCGCAAATACGCCGGAGATTTGCGGCTGCTCGTCCCGTATCCAGCTTTCTTTTTCTATAATTGAAGCCAGAATCAACGCTTCATAACGGCTTTTCAGGTGCAAATCCGGCGGCCGGTTTGCCCAGGCGCTATCCAGTTTTTCCTGCATCAATGCAAACGCTTTGCGATAGATCGACAGATCGCTGTCGCCCAGGCGGTAGTGATAGGTGTCTGGATAAAACTGTCCTTCTGGATGAAGCGCGGGATGACCCATCGCTGCCATGATCTGCTGGTCGCTCCAGTTAGCTGTGGTGGTTTTCAGTGTGGCAGTGGCGTTGATAACGGTGCGCATCCGCTTGAACGTCCAGCCTTCGATAAACGTTATGCGTATGTCAATTTGACCCTGGCCGCTTACCAGTCGGTCAACCAGATCGGGCAATGAAATTCCTTCTGGAAATTTATATTCCCCTGCTTTGATTTGGGTGCCGAATTGGTTTAGACGAGCGTAGAGTTTCAGCGTGTACGGTTCAGGAATAATCTTGCTGTCCACCAGACGATTGGCAATGGATGACAAGGATTCCCCGTAACTGACCGAAAATTCCGCACCGCCGAAGCTGAGCGGTTTGGAAACAGCCGCCGCATAGTATCCAGCCGCGCACAGAAAAATAATCAGGCCGGACAAAAACACCACAACCCCCGTCTTTTTCCACCACGACCAGGATTTCATATCAACGCGCCTGGCGCGAAACCACGCCTGGTTACGATATCAAATCCGGCTGAACACCAGCGTACCATTGGTTCCGCCGAATCCGAACGAGTTGCTGAGCGCAACCTCAATGTTATGCTGTCTGGCCTCCCCGGGTACATAATCCAAGTCGCATTCAGGGTCCTGGTCCACAAGGTTGATGGTCGGCGGTATTGATTGTTGATAAATTGACATTGCGGTCATCACCGCCTCAACGCCGCCAGAGGCGCCCAACAAGTGACCAATCATGGATTTGTTGGAGCTTACCAGTAAATTTTTCGCATGATCGCCGAAAGTTGATTTTATCGCCAGAGTTTCGGCGATATCGCCCTGGGGCGTAGAAGTGCCATGAGCATTCAGGTATTGCACTTTATCGGCATCAATGCCGGCATTGCGTAAAGCGTTATTCATACAACGCGCAGCGCCTTCGCCGCCTGGAGAGGGGCTGGTAATATGATAGGCGTCGCCGCTCATTCCAAATCCGGCCAGCTCGGCATAGATGCGCGCCCCGCGTTTTTTGGCGTGCGCATATTCTTCCAGTACCAGCACCCCTGCGCCTTCGCCCATGACAAAACCGTCTCTGCCTGTATCCCAGGGGCGGCTGGCAGATTGGGGCTCATCATTACGGCGGCTTAAAGCCCGGGCAGATGCAAATCCGGCCAGTGAAGTCGGTGAAATTGGCGCTTCGGCACCGCCGGCCACCATCACATCCGCGTCACCATATTCGATTAATCGACCCGCCTCACCGATTGCGTGGGTACCGGTACTGCATGCTGTGACTATGGAAAGATTGGGGCCTTTTAAACCGTGGGAGATGGAAAGATTGCCGGAAATCATGTTGACAATCGTCATGGGAATATAAAACGGGGATACACGCCTGTTGCCTTTCCGGCCATACAGTATGGTGGTAGATTCAATGGTGTTGACGCCGCCAATCCCGGAACCGATATAGACTCCAATCCTCTGTGCATTGGCATCCGTCACTTCCAGCCCTGAATCCGCAATTGCCTGGTTTCCACAAATCACGCCGAACTGCATGAAACGATCCATTTTTCGCGCTTCTCTCTCGAACATATAATCGCTGGCGACAAAGTCTTTTATCTCGCCGGCAAAACTGCATGGAAATGCGCTGGCATCGAATTGACGGATGCTGGCAATGCCGTTTTTCCCATCCAGCATGGCCTGCCATGATTGTGCCAGGCCAACCCCGGTGGGCGTGATGGCCCCCATGCCGGTAATTACTACGCGACGATTGTGCATGGCTGGTTTTGCATTATTTATCAATAATTTATCGGGCCTGGTATGCGAGACGAAAATTGCGGAGTCAAATCCTTGTTCATTCTCAACCTACAGGTCTGATCATAACTACCTTGCACCGGCTGCAATACAAAACCCGCTATCTGATACAGGCTAGCGGGTTCTGCTGGTTTGTGGACTAGCCGGAGTATGCCGAAAAAAGCAGGCTGAAAATAATCGACAATCCGGGGCGATCAGATTTTTACGACCCTGGCATAAAGACCCAACCAGGCATGAGCACCAGACATAAACATTCAGGCATTGGTGACGGTGGATTTTATGTAATTAACGGCATCCTGTACTTTGGTAATACTTTCGGCCTTGTCATCCGGGATTTCCGCGTCGAATTCCTCCTCCAATGCCATAACCAATTCAACAGTATCGAGTGAATCCGCGCCCAGGTCATCTACAAAAGACGCCTCCAGGGTGACTTGATCTTCACTTACGCCAAGTTGCTCGATAACAACTTTCTTTACACGATCTTCAATTGAGCTCATTCGGGTTTCAGCCTCCAGGTAATGAGTGGTTTTGTATCTTTAACATTTATAAACATCATTTTCCGGCCTGTAAATCGCCTCTGTATAAAACGGAAAAAGGAGTGTTCAGGTTGATTAGGATCACTTTGGGCGGACGCACGGATAGTAAACAATAGCCCCCGCCAAGTCCAATAAATAATAGCTTAATTTCAGTCTGGTTTAAATCATGCTCTGCCAGCATTGGAATAAAATGGCCTGCATAAAGTGAATAATGTGTTGATTATTAAGAGAAGGAAGAATATATGCGGGCAATCACGCATCAAGACATAAACATCCCGCCGTTTACATGGATAGTCGCGCCTGTAACATAATCTGCCATGCCAGAGGCAAGAAATACTGCGGCTGAAGCGATGTCTTCAGGGGCTCCCAGTCTGGACATGGGAATGTTTTTCAAAATGCCCTTGCGCTGCTCTTCGGTCAGGGCACCTGTCATATCCGTTTCGATAAATCCGGGCGCGATACAGTTGACGGTGATATTGCGTGCGGCGACTTCCTGGGCCAATGATCTGGAAAATCCGATTAAACCCGCTTTTGCGGCGGCATAGTTTGACTGACCCGGATTGCCTGTTGCACCCACTACGGAGGTAATATTGATTATTCTCCCGTATCGTGCCCGGGTCATACCACGCAAACAGGCCCGGCTCAGGGCGTAAACCGATTTTAAATTGGTGTCCATGATGTCATCCCAGTCGGACTCTTTCATCCTGAGCAATAAATTATCCCGGGTAATTCCGGCATTATTGATCAATATCAGCGGCGGGCCCGATTGTGTAGAAATTTCCGCTACCAATTCGCGTACCTGGCTGGTGTCGGTAACATTCAATACACGGCCGAATCCGCTGTGACCCGAACGCGGAAACCAATGGCCAATGGCATTTGCGCCATTTTCCGAAGTCGCCGTGCCATATACGATTCCACCCTGCTCGGCCAAGGCCCGGGCGATCGCCTTGCCGATTCCCCGGGTCGCACCGGTAACCAGACAAACCCGATCTTTTAATAGCTGATTCATTTCAATATTTTTCTAAATACCGTTACAACTTGAGCAGCGCCGACCCCCAGGTAAAGCCACCACCGAAGCCTTCAATCAAAATATGCTGGCCGGATTTCAATCTGCCGTCACGAACCGCTTCGTCCAGGGCCAGCGGTACCGAAGCGGCAGAAGTATTACCATGACGATCGACAGTAACAATCACCTTTTGCAAAGGAATGTGTGCCCTTTTGCCGACCGCCTTGATGATGCGGATATTGGCTTGATGCGGAACCAGCCAGTCAATATCCGCTTTTTCCATGTCATTCGCTCCAAGGGTTTCATCGATAATATCGCTCATGGCGGTGACCGCCCATCGAAACACTTCTCCGCCCTGCATGGTGGTGAATGCGCCCCTGGCCTTAATCAAATCAAAGTTTCTCGACACCCCGGCCGGAACACACAAAAGGTCTTTGTATTTGCCGTCGCTGTGTAAATGGGTAGACAGTATTCCAGGTCGATTATCGGCTTTAAGCACTACGGCACCAGCGCCATCGCCAAACAATACGCAGGTGCGGCGGTCGGTCCAGTCAATGATGCGGGAAAACGTTTCTGCCCCGACCACCAATGCACATTTCGCACTCCGGGTTTTTATAAACTTGTCCGCCACATCTATGGCAAACAAAAAACCGGCGCAAACGGCCTGGATGTCAAATGCCGGCGGGCCTTCGATTCCCAATTTATACTGCAACAAGCAGGCGGTGCTGGGAAAAACCTGATCAGGGGTGGTGGTCGCAACCACGATCAGGTCAATATCCTGATTGGCAATTCCCGCCGCCTGGATGGCGTTTAACGCTGCCCGTTCGGCCAAATCACAGGTGAATTCATCCTCTGCGGCAATTCTACGCTCGCTGATCCCTGTTCTGGATTGAATCCACGCATCACTGGTATCGACCATTTTTTCTATCTGTGCGTTGGTCAGCACTTTTTCCGGCAAATAACTGCCCGTACCAATAATTCTGGAATACATCGCCGAGGAATTAAGTTAAAGAGAAATTTATGTGGGATTATTTTTATTGATCCAGCCCAATCAAGCCGAACCTGCCGCCATCGCCGTTTCAATCTGATTTACCAGTCCCTTGCGTGTCTCCTCAATCGCAACCTCTACCGCAAATTTAAACCCGACATGGTCCGTGCCGCCATGTGATTTTACCACCGCCCCACGCAAACCAAGCAGGCTGGCGCCGTTGTAATGACGATGGTCAAGGCGATGCCTGATGGCCCTCAATACCGGCCCGGCCACCAGACCGGCACCCTTGGCGGCCATGTTTCGACTGAATTCTTCTTTGAATACACTCATAATCATTTGAGCTACGCCTTCAGACGCTTTTAGCGCCACATTACCCAGAAACCCGTCGCATACTACCAAATCGGTGTTGCCAATATAGATTTCATCCGCCTCCACAAATCCAGTATAGTTCAAATTACTCGCTTTAAATAACTCCGCAGTCTCTTTTATGGCGTCATTTCCCTTGATCGCTTCCACGCCGATATTAAGGAGTCCAACCGTAGGATGCTTTTTATCACATAAACAGGCCACAAGCCGGGAACCCATCAATCCAAACTGCAACAATATATCCGGCGACGCATCCACATTCGCACCCAGGTCAAGCATATAGGTGCTTCCTTCGGCCCGGGGCAACGCCGCGCAGATTGCCGGGCGGTCAATGCCGGGGATGGTTCGCAGCACGAACCTGGCTGTGGCCATCAATGCCCCGGTATTCCCCGCGCTGACGCAGCCGTCCGCCACGCCATCCTTGACCAGGTTGATAGCAACGCGCATGGAGGAATCCTTTTTCTTGCGCAGGGCATAGGCCGGGTGTTCGTCCATTTCGACGATCTCGCTGGCATGACGGATGCCCAGGCGATCTCCGCTGTGGTCGCCTGACTCCTTTAATTCCGAGGCAATCCTGGTCGAATCCCCCACCAGAATTATTTTTACATCCCGATAATTTTTTAGAATATCGACAACTGCGGGGATGGTGCTCTGCAATCCATGATCCCCTCCCATCGCATCAACCGAAATTGTAATCATTGCCATTGGGATGCCTGCGCCTGGATGGCGAAACCAGGCTCGCCCCGAAAACGGTCTGGCCTGGTGTTATTCCTGTGTTTTGAATTCGACGACTTTTTTACCACGGTAATAGCCGTCTGCCGTGATGTGATGGCGTCTATGTAATTCGCCAGTAACGGGGTCAATGGATAGAGTCGGGTTTTTTAAACCGTCATGCGCGCGACGCATTCCTCTTTTGGACGGGGTTTTACGGTTCTTTTGTACAGCCATTATATCCTCGTTACTGTTGGTTCAATTTGATGTGGATAGCCAAAGCCAAAGACCTGAATCAACCTTTCCATAAAATCGTTCCGGTCGGCAATTGTGCGCTGCCCCAGCGCAGTTTCAGCATGGGTTAAAAAAGCGGCGTGATTATAGTGGTTTCCCTGATTTGCGTCAAAAACGGCGTCGGGACCTGCCAGTGACGAATAAACTATATCGGGATTTGATTTATAGCGATGGACGTTGCAGGCCACCAGCGCTGAACAGGTCGTTTACAAGAGGCAAAACCGACGGGGAAACGGGAAATCCATGGCCATCGCTTAAAACAAATTGTTTTTGTGCATTTCGCTGTAGGCGCCATTTTGCATCAGCAATTCAGTATGCGTGCCACTTTCAATAATTTTTCCGCCTTCCAGCACCAGAATTTTATCGGCATTTTCAACGGTGCTGAGTCGATGCGCGATGATCAAACTGGTTCTATCGCGCATCAGTTGGTAAATCGCTTTTTGGATCAGCAGTTCAGACTGGGTATCCAGCGCCGAAGTGGCTTCATCCAGAATCAATACCGGCGCGTCTTTCAGGAATGCCCGGGCGATGGCGATTCTTTGGCGCTGCCCACCGGATTGCAGCATTCCGGATTCGCCAATCCGGGTGTCCAGTCCAGCGGGTAGTTTATCGGCAAATTCCAGTACCTGAGCGTGTTTGGCCGCCGCGCTTATCGCCTCCCGGCCGTATTTGTTTAATTCACCGTAGGCAATATTCTCGGCGATGGTGCCATTAAACAAGGACACGTTCTGATTCACCAGCGCAATGTTTTCACGCAGGCTTTTAAGCGACAGCGCCGGCAACGCCACACCATCCAGGCTAACGCTGCCTGACTGCACGTCATAAAACCGCGCCACCAGCCCGGCCAGGGTCGATTTGCCGCTGCCAGACCGCCCGACCAACGCGCAAGTCTCTCCAGGCAGAATGGTTAAATTCACATTATCCAGCACCGGGTTTTGCTGATTCGGATAACGAAACCGAACGTTGGCAAACCGAATCTCGCCCCGGCAATTGTCCAGCTTAATCTTACCGCCATCCGGTTCGGCTGGGATATCCAGCACGTTAAACACGCTCTGTGCTGCCGCTATGCCTTGTTGAATAATCGAATTAACCTGAGTAAGCTGCAAAACTGGTCTGGATATAAACCCGGCGGCGGTGACGAAGGAAACAAACTCTCCCGCAGTCATCTTCAACAAAATAGCGGGCTGCATGGCGACAACAATCAACCCGGCCAAGGCAAAAGAAAACAACAGTTGCACCAGCGTAGCGCTGAGATCATTGGTCAAAACCAACTTCAGTCGCTGCCTGAAATCGTTGCTGACAATTTCCTGAAATTTTGCATTCTCATGCTCCATTCCCGCGAAAACCTTGACCACCTGATAGCCTCGCATCACCTCTCCTGCTCTTTCACCGACATTGCCCATGGCGTTTTGAATGCGATGGCTGATCTTTCTGAACCGTTTGGTCACCTGCAATACCACCATTGCCATCAACGGCGTGACAATCAGAAACAGCGTGGAAAGCTGCCAGTTGATGTAGAGCATATAGCCAAGCAGGCCCAGCACGGTCAGCCCGCCACGAACGATGATGCGCAGTGAATTGACCGCAGCGGCAGCGATGTTTTCAACATTGTAAATCAGCTTGGAAAGCATACTGCCGGATGTATATCGCAGGTAGCACTCGCAGGGCAGTTCGAGTAGATGTGCAAACAAATTTTCCCTGATTTTATTCACCACCTTGCGGGCGACGAATTCGGTGCAATAGGCGCCGCCCACGCCGCCCACGCCGCGTATTGTAAATATAGCCACAACAAACCCGGCCAGGGTCCAGCGCATGGCGGATTCCTGCGCTTCAATATTGTCCACCAGTTGTTTCATCCACCATGCAAACGCAGAATCACAGGCCGCGTAAATGGCAAAGCCGCCGAAACCGAAGATGAGGATATGGGTATTCGGTTTGATCAGCTTTAACAAGCGAACGTATACCGAAAATCCCGACTCGTTATGCTGGGCTAATTGAGCGTCCACCAACCTGGGCTGAGATAAATATTTGCAAGAAATTTGAACGGAGGAACGATTGCCGGCAACCCGATTTTTGATAATTGATCACCAGCCGGGCTAAAGAATATCACTAATTGACAGCGGTTGGATATTGGGAAAGGTGCGGGTTTACAGCGGCTTCCGATTCTGCCGGAATAATCTGTCAAGAGGCCAGGCCCGGGGCTTGTAAGCACAAATTGATTACCCGTGTTTGCTCACTCCCTTTAACGCGGTACCGTCAGAACTGTTGATGGTTTCCAGCAACCTGTTCCAGTTACCCGGTTTCGCATCGTTCTTGCTGGTGGGATGCCACAAATGAATCACTGTCACCGCGAAACGGCCACTCAGTCGTTTGATTTTCTTGCGAATCAGCCTAACCACAAGGTCCGAATCTTCATAGCCCCAATCGCGATAGCGCTCATCGAATCCGTCCACCCGGTAAAAATCGGTTTTCCACAGCGCCAGGTTGCAGGTCTTCGCCCCCTGCCAGCGACTGCCCCCGATTTTACGCAGCATGCCCAGCGGCAACTGCAGTAAAGGCCATCGCCGGTTCACCTGTTCTTGCGAAAAAGAAAATGGTTTCCAGGCATAAATCCTATGAGATTCATCCAGCACTCTTTGCGTAAACTGCGCAGTCATAAGGATGCGATTGCCGGCAACAAAATAACCGGTTTCAGCCAATCTCATATGCTGCGTCACAAAATCCGGCCGCATCAGGCAGTCACCATCGACAAAGATTATATAGTCGCCGGTACTGGCCATGACGGCCTTATTGAGAATTTTAGCGCGCTGAAAGCCATCATCGGGATGCCAGACATGCTGCACAGGACAGGGAAATACCGGCCTGAAACTATCGATCAATTCACGGGTTGCATTTTCAGACCCATCGTCTGCAATCACTATTTCCTGCGGCATCACCTGCTGCTGGCGCACTGAGTCCAGCACCCGTTCAAGCGCCCAGGGCCAGTTATAGGTGGTGATAATCAGCGAAACACCAGGGTTGATTTTGCCCGGGTTGATTTTAGAACTCATAATTTTCGGCTGCACGCCGCACTTTGTTCGGCATCGCGGTGCAACCGCGTCAACTTGGCATATTTATAGTAGGTTCCCTGTGCATTCGCTAACGACAGCATCAATCCCTGGGCACCATCCAGAAAACCCAAGCGAAATAAATAAATACGCACAAAAGTCCAAATTCCCCGCAGACAGGCTTTGCACAGCGATGATTTTTCTCCTTTATTAAACTTGTCCTGCGCGGCCAGCGTGGAATACAGGTTCATCTTTTCGATAGACTGCTCCAGATTATCCACGGCGTGGTGTGTTATCGGGTTCCGCAGTTTGCCCACCGGCCGTTGGGCGATCACTTTCTCGTGCACCAGGTCGTCGCTGAAACGCGCCGAGTCCTTTTTAAATAACCGTAACACATAATCCGGGTACCAACCGCAATGGTTCATAACGCGACCGCAGTAGCGGGATTTTCGCGGAACGTTCCAGGCCGCTTTGCTGCACGGATTTTTAATAACGCTGATAATTTCTGCCCGCAGATTTTCACCAACCCGTTCATCGGCATCCAGCGACAATACCCATTCATGTTTTGCCATGGCCAGCGCCTTGTTTTTTTGTGCGCCAAAACCGCTCCAGCCGGATTGTACCACCACGTCCGTAAACTCCTGGCAAATACGCACCGTGTTATCCGTACTGCCGGAGTCAACCACCACAATCTCATCGGCCCACCAGACCGATTCCAGGCAAGCGCGGATCTTTTGTTCCTCGTTTTTGGTAATAATAATGACCGACAGCATGGTTTGAATTTTAAATGCCCGGTATATGACACGGCTATTGTCCGGTTTTTCCTGATTAACCTCAATCATGCAGTTTCAGACGCCATATTTCCGCACAATAATAAAGCCAGGCAGGTGGCCTGCGGGCCTGACACACCAATGCTGCTTGTGTTCGCAAATAGCCCAGCGTAGAATTCGCCCCAATCCTGGTCCCGGAGTGACTGTGGAATTGTTAATCCAAGGTTTAGACATCAGGGGTTTATGGAAGTCAATGACAACCACCTGCAAATGGCAAAACAGCATGAATAAATTATCCCGCATCCTGCCTCTGATTGGTTTAACAGTCGCTTTGGCTGCATGTAGCAGTGGGGGAGGGAGTAGCAGTGGTGCTGGCAGCACGTCGGGCCGCTCGGCCACGGTAACGATTTCCCCCACATCGCTGACAGTAAAAGATGAAGATAGTGTATCGAGAAACATAAAGGAAAACGGCGGCAAGACGGACTATACGGTGAAGCTCAGCAGCCAGCCGAGCGGCAACGTTACGGTCACACCGCAAATCAACGATACCAATATAGCCAAAGTCAAACCAGCGACTTTGACCTTCACGCCGACAAACTGGAGCAAGCCACAGGCCGTCACCGTCACCGGAGTGGATGACGATACCACCGGGAATCGCGCCGTGCGCATCACCCATAAAGCGAGCGGCGGCGGCTACGATGTTAAACCATCGGATTCGCAGGTGATTAAGGTGACCGTGCGTGATGATGACACCCCTGGGGTGACGATTTCCCATACATCGCTGACGGTGGTCGAGAACGGTGGTATAGCAAGATATACGGTGGTGCTCCGCAGCAAGCCGAGCGAAAACGTTACCATCACACCACGAAGCGAAAATGCCGGCATAGCCACGATCGAACCAGCGACTTTGACCTTCACGCCCGCAAATTGGGACAAACTACAGGTCGTCACTGTCACTGGAGTGAATGACCATTCCACCGGAGACCGCTCTGTGCGCATCACCCATGCGGTGAGTGGCGGCGGCTACGATGTTAAACCATCGGATTCGCAGGTGATTAAGGTGACCGTGCGTGATGATGACACCCCTGGGGTGACGATTTCCCATACATCGCTGACGGTGGTCGAGAACGGCGGTATAGCAAGATATACGGTGGTGCTCGGTAGCCAGCCGAGCGGCAGCGTTACGGTTACACCGCAAATCAACGATACCAACATAGTCACGGTCAGTGGAGGACCGCTGACCTTCACGCCGGCAAACTGGGCCACACAACAAGCCGTCACCGTCACCGGAGTGAATGACAATATCGCTGGCAGCCACCCGGATGCACGTATCACCCATACGGTGAGTGGCGGCGGCTATGGCGGCGTTGCGGTGGCAGGGATTGATGTGATCGTGACTGGCGGTGACGCCGCCGGGGTGACGATTTCCCCAATGTCACTGACGGTGGGCGAGAACGGTGGCACAGCAAGATATACGGTGGCGCTCCGCAGCAAGCCGAGCGAAAACGTTACCATCACACCACGAAGCGATACCGACATAGCCACGATCAAACCGACGACTTTGACCTTTACGACGGGAAACTGGGCCACACCACAGACCGTCACCGTCACCGGGGTTGGTGATACCGCTGACGATCGCACCGTGCGCATCACCCATAAAGCCAGCGGCGGCGGCTATGACAGCGTTAGGGTGGATGAGGTTGATGTGGTCGTACGTGATGATGACATCGCCGGGGTGACGATTTCCACTACATCGCTGACGGTGGATGAGAACAGCGGCACAGCAAAATATACGGTGGTGCTCAACAGCGAGCCGAGCGGCAACGTTACCATCACACTTGCCATCACACCACGAAGCGATACCAACATAGCCATGGTCAAACCGACGACTTTGACCTTTACGCGGGTGAACTGGAATATAGCGCAGTCCGTCACCGTCACTGGAGTGAATGACGATGTCGCCAATAGCCGGAAAACGACCATCAACCATACGCCCAGCGGCGGCGGCTATAACGGCGTTACGGTGGCAGCGGTTAACGTGACGGTGACGGATGATGACGGTTGCGTGGCGCGGACGGATATTATTACAATTCCAACAAGCGTGAGTTGTATCCTCACCCGGGATATTATCCTTAGCTATAGCCTTGACCCCGAAGTTATAGTTCCCAACACCAGGGCCGAGTGTACTAATGAAAGAAAAATCAGAGTCGGTGGTTTGGGTTTCGGGAACCCATTTCAACGAAGCGGCCTGACCATCCGATGCGACTAGCATAAAAGACCAAACCTGTCATTGCGGTGACAGGTTTTTTGCGGATGCTTTATAAAGCGTGCATTCAGTCAAACCAGCTTCCTCGACTGGTTTTTCGTTAAACAACGCAAGGGGCGGGCTTTGCGCACGGCTGATACTCGATTATATTTAATTTTTTATCGACCAATTATTAGCGCACTTCTCGTAATGGATGACCAAAGCCATTCCCGCCAGGCATTAAGCTATAAGCAAAGCGGCGTTGATATTGATGCCGGAAATGCGCTGGTCGAGCGTATCAAACCGCTGGCGAGCGAAACTTTTCGTCCGGAGGTGCTGCACGGTCTTGGCGGATTTGGCGCATTGTTTGAACTTCCCGCTGGAAAATACCGTCATCCCGTTTTAGTGTCCGGCACCGATGGGGTCGGCAGTAAACTGAAACTGGCGACAATGCTAAACCGCCACCACACCATTGGCATCGACCTGGTGGCAATGTGTGTGAATGATATTGTGGCATGCGGCGCAGAGCCGCTGTATTTTCTTGATTATTTTGCCACCGGGAAGCTGGTGCTAAACCAGGCGGAAATCATTATTCGCGGAATCGCCCGGGGCTGCCGACAGGCGGGGTGTGCCCTCACTGGAGGCGAAACCGCAGAGATGCCAGGGGTGTATCAGGCCGGCGATTATGACCTTGCCGGATTTGCGGTCGGCATTGTTGAAAAAGATCGTATGATTACGCCGCACCGGGTACGGCCGGGGAACGTGGTTTTAGGGCTGGCTTCATCTGGCCCGCACGCGAATGGCTTCGCATTGATTCGGAAAATTCTTGCAGTGAATAAAATGGACTTGAATCAACGGTTTGGCAGCATGACCCTGGGAGAAATGTTATTGGCACCGACGAGAATTTACGTTAAATCCATTCTTACGTTACTGGAATCGGCACGAGTGACCGCCATATCTCATACTTACCGGCGGCGGCCTGACGGAGAATTTGCCCCGGGTTTTGCCCGCCGGAACCAGTGCCCGGATATGGAAATCCCGCTGGGATTTACCGCCGCTGTTTGATTGGTTGCAACGACATGGAAATATTGAAGAAACAGAAATGCTCCGAACATTCAATTGCGGCATTGGCATGGCGGTTTGCGTAGATTCTGCCGATACAGACGCCGCGACAGCCTGCTTGAATGAATCGGGTGAGCAGGTTTTCAGGCTGGGGGAAATTGTTGAATCCGAACACAGCGAAGTGATATTTCAGGATTAAATGTCGAATTCTACAATCAATCTGGTAATACTCATTTCCGGCGGCGGCAGCAACCTTCAATCCATTATTGACAGCATCCGGGCCGGCTTTATGCGCATCCTGAGCAGGAATTTTATTCAACGTTTCAAGGACATATTGTCAATATTCACCCCTCCTTGCTGCCCAGACACCGGGGCCTGGACACGCACAGGCGGGTTATGGATTCGGGGGATAAAATTCACGGCGCCACAGTACACTTCGTCACCGAGGAGCTCGATAACGGCCCGATAATCATACAGGCACAAATTGACGTAACCGACCAGGACAATGCCGCCAGCCTGCAAAAAAAAGTATTGCAGCAGGAACATCGGATCTATCCCCGAGCCATCCAGTGGATTACCCGGGGTAAGGTGAGCTTCGATAATCCGGCGCCGGAGCACCCATGCGCCAACGCATCGGCCAGCTAAAAATGCCCGGAACAGGATTGATTTATACGAACAAAGCTGCGGTAATTTACCTGTTGCTTTTGCTGGGCTGGCTGCCCGCCCAGGCGGCCAACCTGGAAAACCAGACGCTGCGCTATTCGGTTCAATACCGCACTCAAAATGCCGGAGAACTGGAAATAATTATCAGTGGCGAGGGTGACCGCATCAAAACCACAGTGACCAGTCATTTGAGCGCCATCGCAAAGATATTTATAGACGATTTAACCGAGGAAACCTGGTTCAGCATCCATGGAGACGGGGTGCGCGTTGAGCGAGGGCATACCCTTTCCCACGACATGCAGACTGTGAAGCGAGGTTATTTCATCGACAGACAAAATAACCGGATCCAGTATGACGACGGTGAATCTGTGGCCGTGGAATCCATCGCTATTTTTGAGTCCGCTGCCTTTCCGCTGGTATTGATCAACAGCGACATCGGCGCTATCGAAGGGCAGATAATCCGGGAAATCAGCCCGAAACGGGTTCAGCGGTATATTTATCTGGCGCCGGAACAACAGACCCTGCCACTGCATGGTAAAAACCACCACACCTGGAAGGTCACCAGACACAAATCGGGCGACCCTTCCCGCACCGTAACGGTGTGGCTGGATCGAAAAAACCGCAACACGCCGTTGCAAATCATCTCCACGCGCAAAGGCAAAGATACCGTGATGCGGTTGATCGATAATCCCTGAGCGGCTATCGATTATCAGGACGTCAGGACCCGCCGACCCTGGCCAGACCCTTATTCATTAATCAACAAAGACAACTCATGCGCGGCCTGTTGTAATCTGGGAATGTATGCACGCGCCGATTCAAGCGCCATCCGTACTACCGGCGCATGAAAAGCCGCAGCAGAATAAAAACGCCCCTGTGAATCTTTGATCGGCACAGCCAGGGCAATCATGCCATCGACGAATTCTTCGTTATCCACACCGACTTCAGTCTCTCGCACCATTTCAAGTTCCTGTAAAAGCCGCTCGGGCTGGCTGATGGTATTTATAGTCTCGGCGGATAAATCAAGATTTGCGGTAATACCCGTTCGCATTTGCCTGGACAAACTGCTGAGATAAAGTTTGCCGCTGGCGGTGCAGTGCAGCGGTACCCGGGTGCCCACCGGAAATTGCAGACGCAGCGGCCACTGGGTTTCTACCCGGTCCGAATAAACCATTTGCGAACCGTCGGGATAAGCAATGTTGCAGGTCTCACCAATATCCCTGGACAGCGACATCAAAATAGCATGGCGCTGCGCCCGGTGCCGGGAGTGCGACAACACTCCCACCGCAAGCGTCTGCAATCGCGGGCCAGGCATGTAGCGTTTCCCATCCAGTCGCTTTTGCAGATAGCCCTGCTGTTCCAGCTGATTGCAAATACGGTGGGCGGTGGCCTTGGGCAGATTCAACCCGTCATTCAGTTCAGTGGCGGTGACCGGTCGGTCGGCGCTGGCGATTTGATCAAGTATGTCCAGCACCCGCATGATGGTTGATCCGCGCTCGCGCTTATTCATTGGTAATTTGATTTTGGCACTATGATTTTTTCAGGCAAACGATTAACCCTACTGCAAGCCTGTGGCATAACAAACCCGATTAATCAGTATAATGAGACCAGTTGTATCATTATAAGACAATCTCAAGACCAGCTTTGACTGATAATCCGCAATCCCCACAGGCCTGATCCGAACAGTATATGAAAACAGCCGATCAAAATTATGATTTTATCGTCATCGGCGCCGGTTCCGCTGGCTGCGTCATTGCAAACCGGTTAAGCGCAAACCCGGCGCATCGTGTGCTGCTGCTGGAAGCAGGGGGAAAGGATGCTTATCCGTGGATACACATTCCGGTTGGATATTTCAAAACCATGCACAACCCCAGGGTAGACTGGTGTTATCAAACCGACCCCGACCCGGGAATAAACGGACGGCAACTGAAATGGCCAAGAGGCAAGATACTGGGCGGGTCAAGCTCGCTCAATGGCTTGCTTTATGTGCGCGGTCAATCCCGGGACTACGACGACTGGGCAGCGGCGGGAAACCCGGGCTGGTCATTCAAAGAGGTATTGCCGCATTTCATAAAATCCGAAGATCAGGCGCGGGGCGCCATTCCATTGCATGGCGTGGGCGGGCCCCAGAAAGTTTCGGATATTCGTCTGCGCAGCGGGGTCACTGACGCATTTATTGAGGCCGCCCGGCAGGCCGGGATACCGGCCAATGACGACTTCAACGGCGCCACCCAGGAGGGCGTTGGCTACTTCCAGCTAACCACCCACAACGGACGACGCTGGAGTACCGCCCGGGGTTATCTGAAACCGGTTCGCAATCGTACCAATCTGGATATTATTACCAAAGCACACGTTACCAGGTTGATCGCCCGGGGTAACCGAATCTGTGGCGCGGTATTCATCGCTGGAAACCGAAACCACAATATACATTGCAGCAAAGAGATCATATTAAGCGCAGGCGCAATCGGATCACCCCACATTCTGCAGCTTTCGGGTATCGGGTCGGGCCAGCACAGCCAAAGCCTGGATATTCCTGTGATTCACGATTTGGCCGGAGTGGGTCAGAATCTCCAGGATCACCTGCAAATTCGTGCGGTTTATAAAACCACCCGGCCCACACTCAACGATGAAATCAGCAGCCCCTGGCGCAAGCTCTTGATTGGATTAGAGTATATCGCCCGCCGCAGCGGCCCGATGACCATGGCGGCGAGCCAGGTGGCCATCTTTACCCGCTCGCACCACGCCGCAAAACGACCGGATATTCAGTTCCACTTCCAGCCGTTAAGCTCCGACAACCCGGGCGAGGGCACGCATAAATTTTCGGCGTTTACGTCATCGGTTTGCCAGCTAAGGCCTGGCAGCCGTGGATACCTGAGAATTCGCTCACCCGATCCGATGGTTCATCCCGCGCTTCAACCCAATTATTTATCCACCGAAGAAGACTGTCGGATTGCCGTTGCGGCGATGAAAATTTCCCGGCAGATCGCCTCTATGCCAGCGCTGAAAGATTTTATCCTGAGCGAATACGACCCTGGAGATCATGTGGTGAGTGATGAACAATTGCTGCAGCACGCCCGCAACACTGGGACGACTATTTACCATCCAAGCTGTACCTGCAAAATGGGGCCGGCATCAGACCCGATGGCGGTTGTTGATCACCAGCTTCGTGTGCACGGTCTGGTCGGGCTGCGCGTTGCCGATGCTTCCATCATGCCGAATATCATTTCCGGGAATACCAACGCGCCGAGTATCATGATTGGAGAAAAATGCGCCGACATGGTGCGGCAGGCGTGGCAGTAAACGACTCATTTATGTCGATATTCGCCGCCCATGTTTAGCGCCGATATGCCGGGTTTTTTACGTGGTTGAAAGGCTCATGCTCCGAGCGGCCAGCATCCGCCAGTTGCGCCGGCTCGCATGTCGCCGTATACCCGGATACGCCTTCGACTACCTGGCTGGCGGTTGCATGGCCGACTGTGCGCTAACCCGTAACCGCGCAGACCTCGACCGGGTCCAGCTTCATCCGCATTATCTTAAACCTGGAACCGCTGTTGAGCCCGACTGCACCTTGTTTGGGCAATCGTTTGGCTTCCCCTGCGGCGTTTCTCCCATCGGGCTGAGCGGTCTGATCTGGCCGCGGTCGACCGAGTTTCTGGCCGCAGCAGCGAAACAGGCCAACATCCCGTTCATTCTCAGCACCGTGGCATCCACTGCCATTGAAACTGCGGCACGTTATGCCGAAGATCGATTCTGGTTCCAGCTTTACCCGCCGCCAGACCGGGCAGTCAGCCTGGACCTGATGCGGCGAGCCAAAGACACCGGATGCAAACATTTGGTGGTCACCATTGATGTCCCCGCGCTGGGGCGGCGCCCCAGAGACATCCATAACGGACTCGGTATGCCGCCGGCGATCACGGTCAAAAACATCTGGCAGTCCATGCTTCGACCAGCCTGGAGCATGGCCACGCTGCGCACCGGCGTCCCCCGATTCGAAACGCTGGAACCGTATATGGGAGAGAAGATCAAACTGAAAGGCGCAACAAATTACGTCCGCAATGCCTTTAAGGAACCGGTTGACGAAAATGTACTGAAAATAATTCGTGACCAGTGGCCGCATCACCTCATCGTCAAAGGCATTCTGACTGTGGATGATGCGCACAGAGCCATAACCGCAGGCGCCGACGGATTGATCATTTCCAACCATGGCGGGCGCCAGTTGGATGCTGCACCCTCGACAATTTCGGTCACCCGCGAGATTGCCGATGCGGTGCGCGGCAAAGCGGTGGTGATGGCTGACAGCGGCGTGGAATCCGGGGTTGATATCGCACGATTTCTGGCAAACGGCGCACAAATGGTATTTGCCGGACGCGCTTTCATGTACGGGGTCGGGGCACTGGGAAAGCGCGGCGCAATCCATGCCATCCATATTCTCGAAGCGGAGTTTGGTCAAACCCTGGGCCAACTCGGATGCCGGCGCCCTGTGGATCTGCCTGAACATTCAGGCAGCTTTGCCGGTTGATTTCCGTTGTTTCCGAAAGGCCCGGGCTCAGATGGATATGGCCTGTCGCCGACGCCCATGCGATCAGGGCGATTGCAGGTTTGTACAAACTCGAATTACCGGTAAACCTGTTACTGTGCATCAAGGCAAATCGAACCCGTGAATTTATGCAAACACGTTTGGACCATATCGTAATTGCGGCCAGAACATTGGATGAGGGAGCCAACTATGTAAGGCGGCTGTTGGGCGTTGAAATCCCTGACGGGGGCCGGCATGAAATCATGGGAACGCATAACCGGGTCATGTCACTGGGCGCGGGAGTTTATCTGGAGGTGATTGCGGTAAATCCTGAAATGCGGCCGCCGGCATACCCGCGCTGGTTCGGGCTGGACGACCCGCATATTCAGCAGACACTCCACCGTGGCCCCGCATTGCTGACATGGGCGGTGAACACCGATGACCTGGATTCACTGGTCAGGAACAGCGCCGTCAGTCTGGGCGAAGTGAAACCGGCACAACGGGATAACCTGAGATGGAAGGCGGCGCTCACCGAGGACGGGCGTATGCCGGGCGCCGGATTTGTGCCGCTGTGTATCCAGTGGCAGGTGGATTTTCATCCATCGCAATTCATGCACAACCCCGGTTGCAGTATTAACTCGCTAACGCTTTATCATGCCAAATACCATTGGCTGGCAAATGCACTTGAATCTATTGGTGCGAATAATCTGGTAACCATCAAGCCATTAGCAGAAAACAAACCGGCGTACATGGAGCTTGACCTGACTTGTCCGCGTGGTAACGTACTCATATCCAGCAAGCATTAGGCGCTAAAATGTCAAAGAATCCATTTGATCATAAAGATGAGCTTTACCAATATATCAAGTCGGTTTCTGTGCGGGAAACCAGGGAGCAGGTGTTGCTCAGGCAGATGACTCAGGAGCTCAGCAACGCCGGTATGCAGATTTCGCCGGATCAGGGTCAGTTTATGGCCATGCTGGTAAAGTTGACCGGGGCCAGGGAGATTATTGAAATTGGCACATTCACTGGCTACAGTGCGTTGTCCATGGCGCTGGCCCTGCCTGCAGACGGGCGGCTGACAGCGTGTGATGTTAAACGTGAATGGATCAACATGGGTAGACCGTTCTGGCAGCAAGCAGGGGTGGATAATAAAATTGATGTTCGAATCGGACCCGCCGCCGCGACCCTTGACGCGCTCATCGCCCGGGGTAATCAGAACCGCTTTGATATGGCGTTTATCGATGCTGATAAAACCAGCTATGCTATTTACTACGAAAAAACCTTGCAGCTTGTCCGCCCGGATGGGCTGATTCTGGTGGACAATGTTTTTTGGAGCGGCGCAGTCATTGATGACCATGACCACAGCGATGATGCGGTCAGCATCAGGAATTTCAACCAACTGGTCAGCAAAGACCAGCGAGTGGATATTTCGATGCTCTGTATCGGCGACGGATTGTTTTTGATTAGAAAGAAATAGACTGGATTCGGGTTTGTCGGGGGCAGATCAAACCCCTAACTTTGTTGTCGATGACAGCATGACAATAACCGCAATAATAAGAGCACATAAAGATGGCCTAGGCCAGTGGCCGGTTAAATAACGAACCAAACTGCGGAAGTTTGTCGTCAATCCCGGCCAGGCGCAGGCTGTGCCAGGCCATGGCGTGATTGGAAGAGGTTAATGGAATGCCGATACTGGTTTCCAGTTGTTTACATGCTTCGACCAAGCGTACTGATGTGCAGGAAACGAAAACCGCATCTACCTCGGCATGTTTGATAATTGTGCGAATCCCTTTCTCTACGGATTCCGGAGTTATGCGGGAAACGCTGGTATCCCGGTTCTCATTAAACGAACCGAATACCGGCACCTTGACCCCTCGCTCGTCCATGTATTTTGCGACGATTTTATTTACATCGGCGGAGTAAGGGGTCAAAACCGCTATGCGTTTCGCATTGAAGGCTTTAAACGCGGCAAATGCGCCGGTAATCGGCGTGGTGCACCTGGCATCAGGCTGCGCCGCCCGAATATGCGCAAATACCTTTTCTTCGCCGATGGCCATTGTGGCAGAGGTGCAGCCATAGGCTACCACATCCAGCGATGTGTCCGGGGTGATCAGGTTTGCACTGGCGGTTATGCGCGGCGCCATTGCTGTGAGTGATTCAGGGGTAACGACATCGTCGTTGAGGATTCGGCTGTGGTACAGCGCCACACCATGGAGATGATAAAAAATCTGCTGCCACTCGTGCTCGATGGTGTAGTCCGTAGCCAGCACGATCAGGCCGATTTTTGCCCGGGCCGCGATACCGGCATCCAGTTCACGGGGCAGGTGTTCAATCAGGGTCATTGCCGGGGGTTTTTGTTTTAATGCGATAGTCTTCTTTATTGGATATATCACATAGCCTGCGTCCATACCAGATTTTACGTTGATCGCTGGCGTCCCACTCAAGGTCGTTTGAGGCAAGTGTTGACCACTTGATGCTGCCGATAACCCAGTTAGGGTCACCTTTTCGGGCATTCTGTTCACAGATACGCATGTATTCCCTGATGGTTATGGCCTTACGATACTTTTCGTACCGGGCACGAACCTTTGAACCAAACCTCTTGGGGTTGTCAATGTACTTTATTCGCACCTCATAAGGAAAGTTGTATTGTTTACCGTCTATAGTCACTGAAAGTATTTTCGGGTTTGTTTTGGTTTTTCGTAGTCTGGTTAGAGAAAAGTATTGAAGACATTATTGATGGTCTGCCGGATTGCGATCATTGCGCTCTCGCAGACGTTCAACCGCAACATTCTGAATGGAACGCCCGGTATCGTAAACCAGAATTGATGGATAAATCGGCGCATGACCTGCGCTGGTCGGCCCGGATGCTTGCAGAGGGTTTGTGAGGGCATACTAAAATTGTATTTGTCGCTTCCTTGTCTGTCGAAATGAAAAACCAGTACGACCCTAAAAATATCGCATCCATGGAAATGATCTATGGCGAGGGGTATCTCTCCGCCGGCGGGGACGCCGGGGTAGCCGCGATTGTCGGCGGTCTGGAACTGGCCGGAAAGCGGGTTCTGGCGGTCGGCTGCGGTCTGGGCGGCGAGTTAATCACGCTCGCAAGGGATCATAAAGCCGGGCACGTGCACGGCATTGATATTGATGCCAGGGTGCTGGGAAGAGCCAGGGAACTGGTTAGCAGGGAAAATTTAACCGACAGGATTTCTCTGACTAAAACCGGGCCTGGCCCCATGCCTTTTGACAACAACCAGTTTGATATTGTCTATGCGACCGCGGTGACCTGCCATTTTCAAACGCTGGAACCCTTCTTTAAAGAGGCGTTGCGGGTCTTGCAGACTGGCGGGAAAATAGTGGGACGGGAATGGTTCAGGATTGCAGACAACCCAGCCTATCATGCGTGGGATGACTGGTTGCGCAACCAGGGATTAAACTTTTATTTCGTCGGGACTGAAGCATTCTCTGCGTCGATGACAGATTGCGGTTTTACAGACGTCTCTATTATTGACCGCACTGCGATGATTGCAGATCTGGCGGTCAATGCAATGACCAGGGTGGACAATGCGCTTAAAGCCGATCTGATCAGAGTGCTGGGTAATGCCGGATATCAGTCCTGCAAAAACTGGACGGCTATACGCGCCAGGGCGTTGACCAGCGGCGGTATTGGCCAGGGTCAGTTCTGTGCAACCAGGCCGTAACCGGATTACTGTCGCCGAATAACCCGTCCTGGTCTGGTCGAAACCTTTGAGGCAGACTCTGGTTTCATAATAAAATGCGGCGCGGGAATCCCCTGCCACTGTTATCGTGCGGCTGCAGATCTATATGCGGGTCGGTGAAAGCATAAAAGAACATCTGGAATACCGGATGTTTCACGTGAAACAAATTGCAAGATCCGGGCTTAATTATCCAATCCAACAATGGGCAGGCGTCACTTTTATTATGTTTCACGTGAAACATAATCCCCCAAGGATTCCCGCCAGATGGTTTTGTCCCGGGGGATTATGATGTCCCGTCACAGGAAAGCGAAACAGAATCACCTGACACCCGGCAATTACTCGGACAGGGTTTTTACGGCACCACCCCGATCGCTGCCGAAATACACACCAAATCGCTGGCGCGCTGATTCGGATATGTACCTTTTTATCATTGTTCTGATCGCGCTGGAATCAAGGCGCTCAAATGGAATATGATCGAAAGCCCAGAACCCGTTTTCTACTTTGTCCGAGTCTGCTTTTGCCCGGTAGTAAATGGATTGCTGACCCGTTTCCTCATGCTCAAATACGGCGAACAAGGAACTGATTGTTATGCCAATGCCCAGTTCATTCAGGTAGATTTGCAGTTTATTCAGCGAACCTGCAGAACCATCCAATCCACTTGCCGGCACAACCAACTGATCGCCCTTGGCGTGGTCCATCAGTAATAATTTACCGTCATGTTCAACGATTGCACCGACGATAACATCCGCATCACTCTCAACCGCCGCAACTGCGGATTTTTCCAGTTCCAGATCCAGATAGCCGCCTCGCACGTATCCCAATCCGTTGCGCTGGTTATAATCATAGGACTGAATTCGCCCCAGTATCACCGCATGATCTCCAGCATCAATTACCTGCTCCCGTCGGCAGTCAAACCAGGCGCATACGCCATTTAGGATCGGATATCCGGACTCGCTTTCCGTCCAGTCAGCGATGTTAAATTTATCGGGGCTCTTTGATGCAAACAGCCCTGAAATACCAACCTGGCTTTGCGCCAGAATATTCACTGCAAATCCTTCTGAGCGGGTAAAAACATCAATGCTTTCGGCCGCTTTGTCCACACAAATCAACAACATTGGCGGGCTCAGAGAAACCGATGTGAAGGAATTTACTGTGAATCCCCGCGGAATGCCATTCTTTTCCCGCGAGGTAACTACCGTAACGCCTGTCAGAAACGTGCCAAACGCATTGCGTAATTGTCTAAGGTCAGAATTGCTCAATTCACAAATTATATTAAAGAAGAATGCACTTCGGGCATCTGCCAAAACACCATGTCCTGGCGCCATCCCTGAAGCAAAATAAAACCCGGCTGGAAACAGCGGATAATTCCGCAAATAGTATCGGTTAAATTCATTTTCCCGTCAAAAATCTGCATTCCAATCAGATTTACAACGTGAAACGGGCAGCAAAGCTACCCGTTCCAAAATTTCCGGTTTTATTCGATTGGTTTTATTCGATATAACTAGCGTTTTGAGTATTGAGGGCGTTTCCGGGCTTTGTGCAAACCCACTTTTTTACGCTCCACTTCTCTGGCGTCCCGGGTCACAAACCCGGCTTTTCGCAGGGAACCACGCAGCTCTTCATCATAATTCAGCAATGCGCGGGTGATACCATGCCTGATCGCCCCGGCCTGTCCGCTGTTGCCGCCGCCTCCGACATTTACTTTCACATCTACCTTGTCCAGCATCTCCACAAGCTCCAGCGGCTGACGCACGATCATACGGGCAGTTTCGCGGCCGAAATATTGTTCGATGGGCTTTTTGTTGATAACGATGTTTCCTGTTCCGCGCTGCATGTAGACCCGCGCCACAGAAGATTTGCGGCGTCCTGTTCCCTGGTATGTTTGCTGAGCTTGTGCCATGACCGATAATTTGTATCAGGATGAATTTTAACTAGATCTCCAGAACCCTGGGCTGCTGGGCCTGGTGACCATGCTGTTCACCCGTATAGACTTTCAGCTTGGCAAACATCGCCCTGCCCAGATTGTTTCGCGGCAGCATCCCTTTAACCGCAGTCTCGATGACTCTGGCCGGATGTTTCTGGATCATCTCTTTAAAAGAGGTTTGTTTGATGCCGCCGGGATAGCCGGTGTGGCGATAATACTTTTTGTCGTCAGCTTTGTTGCCGGTCAACACCACTTTCTCGGCATTAACCACCACAATGTAATCACCCGTATCTACATGCGGCGTAAATTCCGGTTTGTGTTTACCCCGCAGGCGATGCGCAATTTCAGCCGCTAACCGGCCAAGAACCTTATTATCCGCATCAACCAGGAACCAATCGCGCTTCACTTTATCAGGATTGGCAGAAAACGTTTTCATTTATAAGAAATACAGGTCAAGAATCCCAGGGAGCGCGGATGATACTGGAGAGAACCGCTTGATACAAGTATTTACACAGATTCAGCGCCTGTGAGACAAATCAGGCGGCCTACGTGAAAATTATGGTGGCCCGGTAGGACCTGAACCTGCGTCCATGACTAATGCACCAGAGTTATATGCTGGTTGAGCGGTGTACTTTTTTGTACTCAATTTACTGTTTTTGAGGCTGGCCCTGCTTACAAAACCTGGTTGGCTAAATGCACCTTGATGCTGCTGTTAAAAATTTAACCGTTTTTGGAAGATAAACACAAGCAACTTTTATCCTGTGTGATAACTCAAACTCCCATGGCGGGTGATTTTAAATCTGTATTCGGGTCCGTAACAGTTTCTGAATTCGGATGAACCCTTCTCTAACATGTCGCCCGAGAGCATGGAACCTCGTATCGTTCACAGCATCAATGGCAATCAATTCGTCATCCGCGCAATACCAAATCGACTGACTCCCTTCTTTGTTTCCTGGGCGCACCACAAAGTGATCCCTGACTCAAACCTGCAATTTGCGTCATGCAATCGTACTGCTCGGACCAAAATCATGGTACGGCATCGTCAAAGTGATCACCCAATATAAGTCTGGCAGCCAAGCGACTCTGGTCTGAAGCATTTTGGAGTGATTCCAGCCGGATTCGGACTCCATTGCGAAGAAAACCGGTACAGTTTCCTGCAGCATAAATTCGGACGCTGATGTCAGACATGCGTGATCAATACAAGTTCCGTTATCACAAATTATAGATGACGCCTCGGCAATTTCGATATTTGGTTGGCTGCCATTGCCAGCCAAAACAAGGTCTGCATCAATCATTTCGCCAGAATCAAGCTCGGCACTATACCCGACCACTGGATTCATTCAATTGCACCACTGCGCCGGACTCGCGAATATCTACATTGTGACGACAATGCAGTGCCTTAAAGTAACCCGATGTTATGTTACCGGCGACTCTCTTTAAGATTCGCCTTTCCATTTCGAGCAGAATAACTCCCAGTACTGTATAGCCACCACCTATTATCAGAAGTTTAGCCTCCTTCTTAAACGCGGGTTTAATGTATTGAATGTCGACGATATTCCTTATACCGAAGACGCCTTTTAAATCCCCTCCAATGCTTCGTGGCAGTTTTTTCGCTCTGGCGCCTGTGCGCAACACTAATTTTTCATATTCAATAACATCCTTATGTATTGGTAACAATCTGATGTTCCGAAGTCCGTATGTCACTAGCACAAGTGCCAAGTCGAGTTTCAATGCTGTTTACCCCAAACCATTCAGGTTATTGGATAGATAGTCGAGCTGTTTCTATGTCCCCTGTCAGATAGCCTTTTGACAGAGGAGAACGTTGATAGGGAATGTATGCTCCTCCCCGATTAGCAACAGTGGGTGTCGATTTCCTGATCAACATATTGCGACACAAAAGATGCAGCCGCTTGAGCACCAACAATAACAATGGGCAAATTTACGCGGTTAACTACTAATCTGGAAAGGGTATGTGAAGTACCAATCCGTCCAATTCTGGTTTAACTTTGATTTGACAGCTCAATCTACTGTTTCCGCTACGTTCCACGTCGGTCATATCCAGCATGGCATCCTCCACTTCATCTGCCTCCCCTGTTTTCGACATTCATTCGGCGTCAACAAAAACATGGCATGTCGCACAAAACAGGCAACCCCTGCACTCCCCAATAACACTGGGAACGTTGTTTGCAATAGCTGCCTCCATCAGGTTTCGCCCATCGTTCACATCAACGGTTATATCTGCTGAGCCTTTGACTTTCCAGGTAATAATGGTCATTGTGTTTTAGATATAGTGCATATAAAAATTCCGGAGTTTCTCGGAATCAAATTCTGCCGTCTTTTGAATTTCATCTTGTTTAATTACAACCAGGTTACCCGCCAAATCCTCTCCCACCGCAGTGACTAACTCGATGTCATGTTGCAGTGCTTCAAGTGCCGCACCTAAATCGTCTGGAACCCCGTCGCCCGCATCGTGACTTTCCAGGCAATCTGCCGTTTCGGCGGGTGCCAGATCATAGTTATTAGAATAACCCAAGAGTGCTGCCTGAAGTACGCTGGACACCATGGTGTAAGGATTGCAGGCCCCGTCTGCCATACGATGCTCAATACGTGCGTGTGAACCGGTTTCACTCGTTATTCGTGTCGTAACACCCCGATGGTCCAGACCCCAGTTTCGCCAGTATCCGGAAAGACTTGCTGGTTGCAAACGTGCATAGGAATTCACGGTCGGTGCCAATAAACCTGCCAAACCTCTATGATGATACATAAGCCCAGCCACACATCTTCGACCAACATCTGACAGCCCGTATTCAGAACCCTCATCGCCTATACCATTTTGATTCTTCTCATCCCATAAACTAAAATTGACATGCACACCAGACCCACTTAACTCTTGAATTGGCTTCGGCATAAATGTAAGTAATACACCGTGCTCCATGGCCACTTCGCGTGCCATCAGTCGAAACAAAAATATGTCGTCCGTTGCTTTTACCGCCTCATCGAAACGCAATGTAAATTCAAACTGAGGGGAATCAAACTCCGAAGTTACCATTTCCAATGCGAAGCCAGTTTGTTCTGCTCGTTCCCATATTGCGTCGACAAAACCAACGGGGTCAGTGAGCGGTCCCGTGCTATAAACAAATGCGCCCGGGGTATCGTATGGTCGCCATACCCCATCTTTGTCTTGTATGTAGGCGTAAGCTTCGAGTTCTATCCCTACTTTAGGTGTGAAGCCAATCTTTTCCCACTTTAATACCGTTCTTTTAAGCAGGCTCCGACCACAAACTGGGAGTGAAGCACCGGCACTATCAAATAAATCTGCCACTACAACCTGATCGTTCTGGTGCCACCCCTTTTTAACATCTGCTCCGTTAAATCGTGCGATCATGTCCGGCAAACCCTCCAACAATGATGAGCAGGGTGCTGGAAGTAAATCCTTGTCGTAGGTCAGGGCAAATACTCCCTGGCAAAAACGAGTCTCACCACCGCCTTCGTGCAAATCAGGGAGATACTTCCCCCTGGCGAGGTTAAGGTGGTCACAAAACAGAACTCTTAATCTTTGTTTGGTCATGGCTTTCTCGATGTAGTGGCGGTATCCACAGTAATATTATCGGATTATTTTAGCTTTACGCTCACGGGTAGTTTTTTGATTCCACCGACAAAATTTGATCGCAAATATTGATGATCGCCTGTTTGCTTTATGGTATCTATACGGCTAACAAGTTCTTGTAGAAGGACTCTAATTTCCAGTCGCGCTAACCACATGCCGAGACATACATGTGGGCCACCCTGGCCAAATGCCAGATGTCGGTTAGGAGAACGAAGCAGGTTTAGCTCGAAAGGCTGATCAAACTGTGTGCTGTCACGATTACCTGATACAAACCAAAAAACCACCTTATCGCCTTCACGAACTTTTTTTCCGTGCAATTCGAAATCTCTTGTCGCAGTTCGGCGGAAATACATTGTTGGTGAGGCCCAGCGAATAAACTCCTCGGTTGCGATTTTCCACACTTCACCATCGTCCGATTGCAGTTGGCGCAACAAGTCTGACTTATTGGCAAGAGCATGTATTGAAGCAGACAGTGTATAGCGGGTGGTGTCATTTCCAGCCGCCACTAACAGACAAAAGAAGTTCCGAAAATCAGAATCGCTTATTACCTTTCCCTCTGAATTGGGCTGGAGAATCAAGTGCAACACCCCATCTCTCTCTCCCTTCGCGGACTTTTCTTCCATCAATTTCTTCGCATACGTGTAGAGGTCCGCACCGGCTGGTGAGCGAAACGGCATCAATCGAAAATCATCCGTATCGCCTTTGTCCAGCAGAAATTCAGTGTATTGCGGATCAGTATTTGCGATTAGCTCGTCCCCTTTCGAGACCAGCCACTCAAGGTCGCTATCTGGAACGCCGAGAATCTGACCCAACATTCGCATCGGTAATTGACGACTGATCATCCTGGAGGCATCGAATTCTTCCGCACTTAACGCCTGGTCGAGGATTTCATCGCACAAGCATCGTATAGTGTCCGCGAATTTAGCTATGACTGGCCTGGAGAATGCTTTCGCAACCCGCATACGTGTTTGAGTATGCTCGGGGGGATCCGTCTCCTGAAAAGTTCGCCGTGCCAGATATTCCTCATGGCTCTGGTCTTCAATGCGAATACCTCGCGCAGAGCTCAAAAGTTCCGTATTTCGATTAAATTCGATAATGTCGTCGTAACGTGTCATGGACCAGAAGTTTTCGTATTGACCACCATCACACCAAGCCAATGGATCCTCTCTGCGCATTCTGGAAAAAGTATTATGAGGAACTCCATTTACGAACGAATCATGATCCGCCAAATCAGAAAATCCATCATCAGTAGGATTCCAAATAGTCATACGCCTTCATGGCTCAGTTGCTGAGTCGATTGCAATAGATGTTTATTAATATCCGGGGCAAACAAACAGGCATTAATCGGATGTTGCGCCATCATCCGGCATTTGAGACGCACAAAGGCTGGTTCAGCGAGACAGGCCCAATCATCCGGCTTTTTTATCTGCCCTTAGGGCCTTTTGCCCAGACTCCCTTGATATCACGACAGATTGTCCTGGGAGTGCAGGATTATGCGTAGCATACGGCCAAGCTCTGCCAATTCATTTTTATTAAGCCCGCGAACAAAGCCCCGCTCTAAACTATTGATCAAAGGAAACAATTTGCTCATCAAGTCGGTCCCTTTTCGGCTCAAAATTACAATTTTGCGCCGACCATCGGTGGCATGAGATTTTCGCATAGCAAACTGATGTTTTTCCAGGGTATTCACAATTCCTGTTAGCGTACCTTTGGCAATCCCACATTCCTTTGCTAATTGATACGATTCCATTCTGCCGAACACCCATAACACCCACAGTACAGTGAACCCGGAAAAAGTCAGATTATGTTTCTGAAGAAAACGTTTCTCAGCCAGGTTGTGAAAGAGCACTGCGACCCTAAAGATATTAGATATCGCTGCCATTGCATCTACATCCAGGTCAAAATCCTTTACATGGGTTGTGGCAATTCGTTCCTGGATGGTTTTCGAGTCATCCCGGTCTTTACTCGACACGCACCTAACCCACTTCAACCAAATTACGGCGTCTCAGCGTAGTACCGCTGCGCCAGGAAAACCCTACTTCTTGCCAATACCCCGCTATGTTTTCAATCGGCTCAAGCTCGGCAAGTTCTTCAACCGGGGAGTCAAATAGCTGTAGTTCAAAATCACCCCTAAAGCAACGTCCCACCTCTCCCTGGTAGGCACTCATCGTCACTAATTCGTCAAGGCTATCGCTCCCCTCGCCTTCAATAGCGGGCATCCATCGATTGTGGATCATAGGGTGGCTATTTACGAAACCAGCGTGATCACTGTCGCCCAAGATCTCAAATGTACCGTGAATCAACTTGTGATCATAGGCCGCCACACTGGCTCCAAATCGTCCCCCTGCTGCAAGCCGGGGACCGGCCTGACCAACTGTGATTGGGCGACTGACAAATATAGATGCTAATTTCTTTGGATAACCCTGATAGTGCCCCCGAACCATGGCATAGTCGGAATCCACCCAGATGTAAACACAGCGAGAATAGGTTTGGCCCCGATACTTGCACCGAACTACTACGAATACTTCCTTGTATTGACTTCGTGCCGGATCGAGAATTTCGCTATAGTCGTCCCGGCAGTTTTGCCAATCTGCCCATATTATGGCCACTGCACCAGGGTCATCATCTGCCGGCTCGAAGTAATCGGGCAGTAAATCTACAACCCGATCTACATGGGTTCGATATTCCATGGTCAGCATTGTGCCTGAGTAATGCCATGGGGTATCCGGTACCAGCGATGATTTACCTGTCGCTGAACGTGGAAACATGAAGCCTCTAAGTGACATTAATGATTTCTCCTGAATAAAACTAACGGTCTGCTGAGTTGGTTATCACTATCAATTCCCAGTTTTCAGCGGATTGAAAGTAAGGTAGTATAATATTGTTAGCTCCCTAACGAAATCAAGTGCCAATATAATTGCTTTATAACTCCCAGAATAATTTATGAGTGAATATCGACGAATACTACTGGACGGCTACCCTACAGTGGTTCAGCGTGACGAAAACGAGCTGGTAGCAAATGACGGTCGGCGTATCTCTATGCAAAAAGCAATTCATCTTGCACCCGTAGAGCCACGAAAAATTATCTGTGTTCATCTTAACTACAAAAGTCGTGTGGATGAATACATGACCAAACTGCCGGCACATCCCACCTATTTTCATAAACCAGTAACGGCGCTAAGTGGTCATGGTGGGAATGTAGTGCGACCCAAACGATGCGAATGGCTCAACTACGAGGGAGAAATCGCCATTGTTATGGGGCGTTATTGTCGAAATATCAGTCCAGATGAAGCCAGTGGGTATATTGCTGGTTACACTGTAGCCAATGATTATGGACTACACGATTTTCGGGATACCGATGCCGGGTCGATGCTTAGGGTGAAAGGATCTGATACCTTGTGTCCTGTTGGTCCCGCATTGGTTACTGACTGGGATTTTCGAAACAAATGGATCCGAACATCGGTCAATGGCCAGATCAAGCAAGATGGAAATACCAATGAGATGGAATGGGACATGCACTACCTTGTTGCCGATATTGCAAGAAATATTACCTTGGAGCCTGGAGATATTCTGTTATCAGGCACTCCCGCCAACAGCCGCCCTGTTCAGCCCGGAGATATAGTAACGGTCGAGGTGGAAGGCCTGGGAGCTCTGACCAATACAATTGTTGAAGGACCCACCCCTATTCGTGCAGATGTCGGCCATCAACCCATGACGACAGAAGAAGTAATATCAACAGCCATGGGGGGTGAATGGGAATTTCGCGGTATTCGCGCCCCACAAGGACCAGGTTCGGCTCATTACAAAAGCAGGTTGGATGATTAATGAATAAGACCGGCCATTAAACCCGGAGTGTATAATTAACCGCTTTCCTTTATGTCAGTTAACAGAACCTTCGAGAATTTGGAGTGTTTTGAGGTCACTGTGAAAATCCAGAGCGTAGTGGCCTCCTTCTCTGCCAATCCCGCTAATTCCGTATCCACCAAATGGTGCAGAAAGATCACGAACCAGAAACGAGTTCACCCAGACTGTGCCAGCCCGCACCGCCCGTCCCACTCTTTCCGCTCGCTCGGCATTTGACGTATAAATAATCCCGGAAAGGCCATATTCGGTGCTGTTCGCCAAACTAACACCTTCGGACTCTTCATCAAATGTTTGTAAGGTCAGAACAGGTCCAAAAATTTCTCGTTGCACCACTTCAGAATCGTTCGAAACTGACTCGATCAATGTAGGTTTGTACCATAGTTTTTCTGACCAAAATCGTTCTCCACCGAATACCAGGCGACCGCCATTTTGCTTCGCCCTCCCAACAAATCCTTCCACTCGCTCAAGATGCTGCGGATGGATGGCTGCGCACAGGGTAGTGTCTGCATTGCGACTATCTCCAGCGATATGTTGATCAGTGTGATAAATAAGTCGATCCAGAAATTCTGCCCTGATTGAAGATTCCACGAGTAATCGTGTACCGGCAAGACACACTTGACCTGAATCCTCAAATTGCCCTGCCGCCCTTTTGGCTGCAGCATCGATATCGGCATCGGCAAACACGATGAGCGGGCCCTTACCACCAAGTTCTGCGGTAAATGGGACAATATTCTGTGCTGCAGACATCCCAATATGCCTCGCTGTCTGCGGCGAACCAGTAAAAGATATACGACGTATACGGGGATCTGATGCCAGTGCAGCGCCCACTTCAGCTCCATATCCCTGCACCACATTAAAAGCGCCTGGGGGAAATCCGGCTTCGTTAATCAGGTCTGCAAGTAAACTTGCGGAAAGTGGAGACCATTCAGCAGGTTTCAGGATTACCGAGTTTCCGGCCGCCAGTGCTGGAGCCAGCTTCCAGGTTGACAGCATAAATGGCGCATTCCAGGGAGTTATGATCACTGCGGGCCCGGCAGGGTCGCGGATTACCCGGTTGACCGTACCCTTTGAACTCCAGCAACGTTCTGAGTATTGCGCTACTAATTCAGCATAATTTCTGAAGTTGAGCGCACCTCGCGGTACCAGACGAAGTCGTAAACTTTCCAGCAACATTGCCATATCAAGGCATTCGACTAATGCAATATCTTCAGCATTGGCGTCAATCAGATTGGCCAATTTAAATAGCGTATCAATTCGCTCTTGTTGGCTCACGCCAGACCAATCCTTAAATCCGCGAGTTGCGGCAGTGACAGCAAGATCGGCTGTTTCAGCATCGCCTCGAGATACATCTGCCAACTTCATATCCCAGTCCATAGGTGATCGCACCTCGAAACTTTCATCTGACAGAACCCGTTCACCACCTATAAAGTGCCCCGGGGATACCGACACGCCGTGAACGTCGATTCGGTCTGATTGAATTGTCATAATAACAATTGAACTTTGAGTCTGATTTGGAGAATGCGATGAATATTGTTTGGTTGCAAACGATTTATTCCGATGATAAGCTTCTGTGATAAAAAGTCAATTGCAACAACTCAAATTCTAAACCATGGGAGATTCTTTGAAACATGGGTGATATCCTGGGCGCAGGTTTTCTGTCTCATGCACCAACTATCATGTTCCCGCAAGAACTTCGGTATGCAATTAATGCGGGCCGTGAAATCAGTTTAGTACCGGGGTTGAACAGGCTGCGCACCGAAGTTCTAAACGTCTTGAACCCTGATGTTGTGCTGTTGTTCGACACGCACTGGTTTACAACAGTCGAATTTGTCATAACCTCACATGCTCGCAGAAACGGAATCTACACTTCGGAAGAGCTTCCTCGAGGCATGGCACAGATTCCCTATGATATGAAAGGTGACCCCGCGTTTGCGAAATTGGTATGCGACCAGGTCAACACCAGCGGGGTTCGTTGTCATGCAAGCGAAGACCCGTGTCTGCCGATCCACTACCCGACTATCAACATTGCCCACTATATTAATGCTGGTGAATCCTGGGTTTCTATGGGGATTTGCCAAACGGCGCAAGACCACAATTTTCTCACTGTTGGTAAAAGCATAGCCGAGGCGATAAAGCAATCAGACAAGCGTATCGTATTAGTCGCCAGCGGCGGAATGAGCCATCGATTCTGGCCGCTTGACCAGCTTGAACAACATGAAACCTCAGATCCAGAGCACATTTTTACCTTGGAGGCCCGCGCCGCTGACGAGCAGCGTCTGAAGTGGTGGCAAGCCGGCAAACACGCATCCGTTATAGATACTATGCACGAATACCGCCAATACGGCCCTGAAGGCAAGTTCGGCCACTATCTAATGATGATCGGTGCACTGGGCGGCAGAGACTGCACAGCCAGGGGCAGGCTATTCAGTGAATATGAAAATGCTACGGGGACCGGGCAGGTTCATGTCTGGTTTGACCAGCCTGAAAATGGGTGGATATAGAATTGGAAACAAAATTATCAAGCTAATATTTTTACTTCATCAACGTCGTATATAAACCATTGGAGATATCATGAAAAAGCGACTACTAACTTTATTTGTCAGCCTTGTGATGCTCGTGCCGGCGGCACAGGCACAATACCCTGAAAAACCGGTTTCCTTCGTGGTTCCCTGGCCGCCAGGAGATCTTGAAGATGTAATTACACGAATGATTGCAGAAGAGTTTCAGGAAACTTACGGTGTCGCAGCCGCGGTTGTTAATAAACCTGGCGGTGGCGGAGGCCCATTCCCGGGAGCTGTTGAGGTGGCCAATGCGCCAGCAGATGGCTACACCGTAGGATCTTTCATCATCGCAGTACCGACAATTGGACCAAATATCGGTATCCCGGAGTTAAACCCAAATCCGTTCGAGCCTCTCGGTAATTTCCTGACCTATCCATTCGTTATTGCCGCTGGCGCAAATGCTCCTTACGAGGATATCCAAGGCCTGGCAAACCATGCCCAAAACAATGATGTAGCACTTGGACATTTTGGTGCACCTTTGATACCAACACGGGTGACAATGGCACTAGCCAAAAAAATGGGATTTAACTTCGACTCTGACGCGGCGTTTGATGTGCTGGATTGCAATTCCCTGGCATCTGGCGATGTAGATGTCATAAACACTACGTTACAACTGATCCTGCCCTGCCTGGATAAGGTTAAAATTCTTGCCTCAGTCGGAGCTGAACGTATTGGTTTGACACCAGACGTTCCAACAGTCACGGAAATTGTACCTGAGTTAAATATCGCTTTATGGAATGGATTATTTGTGCATAAAGACACCCCTTCTGACGCGCGAGAAAAAATCATTGCTATAGCCAAGAAAGTGGCTTTATCAGATGCGGCAAAAAAACTGGCCAGCGAAACTGGCGCACTGATCTATTGGCAGGATGTAGATGCCGCGAACGCGCAGATCAAAAGCGATATTGAGGCTTTGGGCCACCTCAACAAGATACTTGAATAAGCCTGGCTGCCCAAACAAAGCGGGGCGATATCGCCCCGCTTTAGTTATTGCTATCGGAAATATTTATTTGCGAATAGATTTTCCAGCAGAATTTAGATTCGATGAAATCTTTTTTTGAACGCGAACGGCGCCCAGGCGATTTTATTTTCGCTTTATTGTTTTTGGTTTTTTCAGCATTTCTACTTTCGCAGATTGGCAGCGAAACCAAATGGATAAAAGGGACGAAATTGTTCGCGCAACCCCCGTTCTGGCCCGCAGTTGGCCTGGCCGGTATGGTCTTATTTGCTACTGGACACTTTCTTGGGTCAATTTACTCTCGCAAATCCGATGGAAGGGGTTCCGAAATTCTGCTGTGGTGCAGATCACTTGAGTATGCAGCCTGGTTTATGGTTTATGTTTGGCTTGTACCCAAAGCAGGATACTTGCCAACAACAATTATATTTACACTTTTCCTGACATATCGTACAGGATACCGCAAAAGGCTAATGTTCTTTTCTGCATTGTTAGTGGCAATTGCGATTGTAGTCGTATTCAAAAGCCTGCTATCGGTCAAAATACCAGGCGCGCAGTTATATGAATACCTGCCTGACGGAATCCGAAATTTTATGCTGCTATATCTGTAGAGCATCATGCCGGAACTACTGCTTTCTTCAGTACAGTTATTAATGCGATGGGATGTCGTCGTTGCTCTCATAATCGGTTCCGTTGGTGGCGTCATCATCGGCGTGATACCAGGAGTTGGTGCGGCCGTGGCTATTGCCATCTTGTTACCGGCAACGTTTTCGCTTGATCCCATTGTCGGCCTTACCATATTACTCGGTATTTATGGTTCGTCCATGTATAGCGGCGCAATTCCGGCAATCCTGATAAACACACCAGGGACTGCGGTTAATGCGCTAACGACCTACGACGGCTATCCGATGGCGCGTGATGGCAACCCTCGTCGCGCTCTTTCCTTAGCCTATTCTGCATCATTTTTTGGAGGCGTGTTTTCTGTCATTTGCCTAATACTTTTGTCACAAATACTGGCAGTAATTGCCCCGCATTTTGGTAGCCGGGAAATATTTCTGGCGGCACTGTTGGGAATGATTTTGGTGGTTCTAGCTCACCGTGGCCAAGTTTTCGCCGCTGGAATGATGGCCTCCTTCGGAATTTTCCTGAACACTGTTGGATTAGAGCCAATCAAGTACACACGGCGATATACATTTGATCAAACCTGGCTCACGTCAGGAGTTGATCTCATAGTAGTAGTACTTGGATTATTCGCTTTATCCCAGGCTTTCTTGCTTCTGGTGCAACAAGACGAAAGACCAAAGCCGGCCAAAGTTTCAGGCTCAATGCTTGAGGGATTGAAAGAACTGGCTTTATTTAAGCGAGTCGCAGCAGTCTCCTCATCTTTTGGCGTGATGATGGGAATGATACCGGGTGTTGGAGAATTTACCGCCCAATTTCTTTCTTACACCTATGCACAAAAGACATCCAGGAATCCGGAGAAGTTCGGCAAAGGCTCACCTGAAGGGCTGATAGCATCAGAGGCAACCAACAACGCCGTACCAGGAGCAGCAATGATTCCATTGTTAGCCCTGGGTATTCCGGGTGAAGCACTGACCGCTATGATGCTATCCGTGTTTTATGTACATAACGTCATCCCCGGGCCCCAGCTTTTTGTCAATCAAATGGATTTCGTGATGGCACTATATATATCGCTGTTTTTGCTTAATATAATCGTACTTATATTCTTATTGTTTGCGACCAATGGAATATTGAAGATCACTCGTATACCTACACGGTTTCTCGGGATGATGATCCTCGTGCTGGGATTTGTTGGCGTCTACTCCTTGCGCAATTCAATAACGGACTGCGCCATCGCGGCTGCTTTCGGCATCTTTGGCCTCATCGCAAAACGACTGCAACTACCCATAGTGCCCATAGTCCTGGGCATGGTTCTTGGAGGGATTATGGAAACAAAGCTTCGTTCATCCATGGCACGAGTTAAATCACCGTTAGATTTTGTCGATCGTCCTATCTCAGCCATCATATTCTGTCTAATAATTCTAGTTATTGCTGTCCATGTATACACCTATACACGCACTTTAAACAAAAAAAGAGACTTATACGACTAACTCCAGGATAGCTCATGCCAGGGCCGACTACAGACAGACAAATTCCGTACCTTCAAGAGATTAGGCGGGTGGCGGGGGACGACGATCCTATGAAGGCGCTGGAGATGTTCGTGGGAAGGATGGTTCAGACGGACCTAAGGAGAGAAGCGACAAGAACCGTCAGCAACCACGGGGCAAGATGGGGTTGGTTGAGAAGATGATTACGACATCTGATTTCCGTCTTGCAACGGGGAACCACTGTGCCGGAGGATTGATTTTCCCCGATTCTCGTAGCAATTGCACAAATAACACTTCAACCTCTACTTTTAGCTTTAGTTAAAAATAAGGAGATTACCGGAAGCTCGCCGCGTTTTCAGGATACATTTAATAATATTCTCTGTTATAAAGTATTTCTATGATCGTATTTTTATTCTCTGCCGGATCATAAACTGGGGTAGACACAGCCTTTGCCTTCCCGCCAAAGCCTCCTGCCAACTCCAGTTCATTGCCGGGCCTGGAGTGTTTCCGATTAATACGAGCCAAACCGAGAAATCTTCCTTCCAGATAAAGGGATAAAACTGCCATAGTCACATGTCCAATCTCTTTCCCGGAACTATATAATGGCAGCCCGTCAAACTCACTCTCACCCTCACTCGGCAGAATGATACTGATTAGGGTACGGGTGGCGTTATCCTTGGCGATTTCCAACGAAGATCTTCCCTGGAAATTAGTTTTGGAAAGATCAACGGCCCATCCCATCCTGCATTCATAAGAGGTCATGGTGTGATCGTATTCCAGTTCCGCCATAATCATTCCAGACTCTATACGGCACATCATAACTGCTGCAGCCCCAAGCGGGAAGTAATCCATCGGGTGTGACCACCGCAAACAGCTCATCCCAAAAAAGCTTCGATTTACTTGCAGGCACTGGAATTTCGTATCCAAGCTCACCAGTAAATCCCAGACGACTTACTTGTACCGAAGTTCCAGCCATATATACATTTTCAATAAACCAATAGTATGGAAGAGAATCGTTTGATAAATCCTGTTTGGTTAGTTTTTGTAGAATTTCTCTACTTTTAGGTCCTTGTACTGATAGCTGAGCTAACTCTTCTCTCTTTTGAGCAACCGACACATTTTCTGGTCGGTGATTGTCAAGGTAATCACCTACTTGGGGATTACCCCCGAATATACGAACGTGTTCGGGGCCATGAAAAAAAACAGTGCAGTCATCAACCATCATCACTTCTTGATCGACCACAACGCCATAAACAATTTAACCTGGTTCAAGAAGGCTAATGTCTCTGAAAAAAATACTATTTATGGTTTTCACTGCTTTGGCCTGCAATGTCCCGCTTCAACAACATCGAAAACTCCATCACTGCCACCGCACTACGAACAGCCGAGTATTCTTCCTCTGGATCACCCCATGTCAGAAGGGGCGCATCCAGGCACGTCGATCCATTCCACCACCCCGTCGGGATATGCGGCTGCAAAAGGTGTCTGTTTAAGGTTTTGATCCATTACCGGGTCCTCACAATCTGTGTTCACAGGTTATTTCTGGAGCAGTGTTGCCGTTCCCAGCTTGAAATCAGCTTCGGTAGCATCCGTCAAACGTCTCTCCCGAATGAAGGGTTGGTGTTCATCAGGATTTTCTGTATCAAACTCTCTCGCCAAACGAGTGCCGGAAAATGTTGCCTGAGCAACAATCCCTGGCGTGTGTGCGTCCCCGATGAGGTGTATCGACTTGATCCCGGCAGATTCCATTTCTTCGGGCGAGGCTGGTAATCGGTCAAAAATCCCGCAGTCAGATGTGCGATGTGTCACCATCATAATCGAATCGTATTTAACGACCTGTTCCTCTCCTGACCAGATATGGATAAGCACTGCTTCACCGTTTTCAGCAGCAACGACGACATTTTGAGCGATCATGCTGCAACCCAATTCTTGTAACTTTTGATATATACGTTGTTCTTCCAGCGTGAAACGTAAATACGGACCCACCGTTTCGCCATAGGTTGCATAGGTAACGCTATGTCCATTTTGCGCTAGTGGCTGTGCCATTGCTGAACCCATGTAGTACGCATCATTGTCGATTACCAGAACATTTTTCCCCATCGGTTTGTTTTCGATAACATATTGTTCCGGTGTTGCGACCTCCAACGTTGTTAAATTTATTCCTCCTATATAATCATGTATTGGTGCGGACATACCGCTGCCGTCCCAATGTGATCCGGTGGTGAATATCACGTGTTCAGCGCCACAATCCAGGACGTCCCCGTAAGACAATCGACTATTCAACTGAATCCGCACTTCGGTACGCGTGTTGATCTGCGTCTCGTGCCAGTCAATTACCCGCTTCCATGCCCCAAATCCCGGCAACCCTGATACCCATCCAAGATGCCCTCCTATGGTGTCAGCCGCATCAACGACGTGTACAATTTCATATCCACGTCTGCCAAGTGTCATTGCACATTCAAGCCCTGCCGGTCCGGCCCCTACCACCATAATCGGTGATTCAGGCTTAGTGGTCGCCGTGTAATTTTCTGGATGCCAGCCACGACGATATTCTTCTCCAGCAGTCGGATTTTGCGTACACCAAATGGGCGGGCCGCCTTTTTCCCAACGAGAAACACATATATTGCAACCAATACATTCGCAGATGTCTTCGTAACGACCTTCCTGTATTTTTACTGGCAAAAAGGATCCGCAATTGAAGGGCGTGCCGCACCGATAATGTCACATTGACCAGAATTGATCACTTTCACCATTAAGTCTGGATCTGTGAATCGGCCAACATTAATTATCGGCTTTTTGGAAACTGTTTTCGCGTGACGGGTGTATTCGGCTTCATGATTGGATTCAAAAAACCGCGATGACCCTGCATCCTCTCCCCAGTTAAGTGTGCCGATGTTTACATCCCAATAATCTACCAGGTCATCCAATAACGCTATAAACTGAACACCTTCTTCCTCTGCCTTGATCCCCATTTCGCCATATCCATACGGAACGTCAAGAGTGTCGACAGGAAATCGCATACCAATTGCACAATCGTCAATTTCTTCTCGCATCATCTCAAACAGCTCGACTGTAAAACGACAACGATTTTCAAATGATCCGCCATACGCATCTGTTCGCTTGTTGAAAAATGGGTATAAAAAATAATTTGGCATCGTTGCTAATCCCGCGAAAATCGTCAACAAGTCGAATCCAGCTTCCCTTGCCCTCAGCGCCCATCAACATGGTCGCGCTGCATTTGACGAATATCTTTTTTCGTCATGGCCCTTGCGCTTGCCATACCTTCCATTTCGTTTGGTATTTGGGAAGGGGCTCGACCTGGCATTCTACTTTCGGCGTTGAGACAAAAACTACCTCCATGAGTAAGTTCTACTCCCGCCAGGGAACCATGGGCATGAATTCTGTCACATAAGAGACAGGTTACGAATGTCACCCTGATCAACGAGCCTGCTTCCAACCCACGGGGTGATATCACTGTCACAAGTAAAAAAGCGCACCTCGGTAAACACCGCTCCCCATCCACCCTCAGCTTTTACTTCTCTAAATGCTGCTTGCATTCCTGGCCGGTCCGACCCGGCGCCATTACAGTGCGGCACTTGCCAAAAACGATTGCGTAACGTTTTTGGTCCCAATTCGATGGGTTCAAACAAAATATCATGTGATTTCTCTCTTGACATACCGCCTGCCCTGTCAGGTTCAATTAATTGGTATTATCCGTCAAGTGACGGGGTTGTCAAAAGTATATCTAATGCCCGGATACCTATATTTGCTAACCCAGGACGACCTGCGAATGCCAGCCAAAACACTGACTCTAAATAAACAACCAAAAACGACAAGGGAGCGCAAGGAATGATGCTTTTTATTGGATACGGAAAAAAGTACCCTGTAAACACACTGGGGGCCAGAAGATGAAGTTATTTCTTTTTGCAGTAAACTCGCAGTGCCCGGCGACCTGTTTTGAGGAACCTGTGTTATTGAAAAACAGCGCTTACATATTTGTCATGTTGCGTGTTTCAGTCTCACACGATCAATACTATGCGACCCATCGCGAAATTTGATTTTGTTGAAGCAGGTCTGCCAACAGACAGCCCACATAAAATACATACTTTAAAAGACTCGGAATTCAACTTTAATTAACTACTATCACTTAAATATTTGATATATCAATAATGCGTGAGACTCCCAATATTCTGTTTATCATGTGTGACCAGTTGAGGCAAGATTATCTATCCTGTTATGGTCACAAATCACTTGTAACGCCAAATATCGACAACTTGGCCAAGCGGGGGGTGCGGTTCGACAACGCATATTGTCAGGCTCCGTTATGCGCACCATCCCGCGCAAGTTTCTACACTGGCCGTTACCAGTCGAGCCATGGTGTAATGGGCAATGATGACGCTACCCAACTTGGCGAGCAAATGCTTGCTGACTACCTAAAACCTCTTGGCTATCGAACTGCGGTGGTTGGGAAAACACATAACTACAAAAATGAAACACATATGGAGGCAACAGGAATCAACCCTGGTTCAACCTATGCAAAGGCGGCAGCGTGTGGTGGATTCGAACCCTTTGAAAAACATGAAGGGTTGTATCCCGACCAAATACTGCCCGCAAACCAGGGTTATTCCGCTTATCTGCGGTCTGCAGGCTATGACGACGAGAATCCCTGGAACAGTCGCGCAAACAGCAGTATTGATAAAGATGGAAATCTACATTCGGGATGGTACCTTCGCAGCTCCGCTTTTCCAGCAGCGATTCCAGAAAAACATTCAGAAACCGCATTCAGTACACGACGCGCCATGGAGTTTATCGAGTCCACGGGTGACCAGCCATGGTGTCTGCATTTGAGTTACATCAAACCCCATTGGCCAATAATCACGCCAGAGCCGTATCACAGCATGTATGGAATCGCCGATATTCAACCTGTTATTCAGGCTGGAATTGAACGCCAGAATACGCACCCTGTTGTAGACGCGTTTATGCAACAAGAGTACAGCGCATCATATTCCAGAGCTGAAGTGCGTGACGTGGTTATCCCTGCCTATATGGGATTGGTAAAACAGCTTGACGATCATATTGGACAATTGATTGCCTTCCTGGTGTCTCGAGGTATTTTACAAAACACGATGATTGTATTTACCTCAGACCACGGGGACTATCTAGGTGATCATTGGCTTGGCGAAAAAGATTTATTTCACAATCCATCGGTAAAAATCCCTTTTATTGTCGTAGACCCAAGCGATGCAGCCGATTCATCCCGCAACACTTCGAGGGATGATTTAGTGGAAGCTGTGGACCTTGTTCCGACATTTGTTGAGTTTGCAGGTGGAACCATATCCAAAGAACGGCTGGAGGGGCGCTCGCTATTACCCTTGATAAGATCGTCTGATTCTTTGGAAAGCTGGCGCGAATACGCGATAAGCGAAATTGATTACTCTGATCGTGGAGCAAGGGCAATTCTTGGTATTGAACCCCTTCAATGCAGGGCCATTATGATTGCAAGCAAAAACTGGAAATTCATTTACTACTACGGATATCGTCCGCAGCTATTTGATCTCAATAACGACCCAAACGAGATCAATGACCTCGGGGAAGCCCCGAGTCTTGAGTTGGTACGAAACCAAATGATGGATGCAATATATCATTGGCAATTCAATCTGAAACGTCGGCTTGGTCTTGAATACACCTATCTCGAAGGACAGGGTCCGCAACGAGATGAAGAATATGGAATCATAATTGGACGCTGGCAGCCCTGAAACTTAAACCGTCAATGAGAAATAAAAAATACCTGGTAATGATCCAAAATGTTATCAAACATTGTTCTGATTGGTTATCTTATGCACCAACATCCGCATTTGTACGTTATAGCCAACCATTCCCGTTCCTCATTGATCGCATAGAATAAAAATCCCATCTAAACTGTGGTACTAATTTGGAGGAAAGATGAAAACCTGGGCGTTAACCACCAGCAGTCACTCCATATTCAAGATCGGTTATTCCTTTTGAGAGCAGGGGCCTGGTGTCGGTTCGTCTTCTTTACCACTTTGCAAACGCCTTTGCGTACCCTCCATCTGAGCAGTATTGACCTCGACTGTATTCCTTTTGAAAAACTCTTCCAGTCTCAATCCACGTGATCGTGGGACTATTCGGCCCAGCGCCGACATCCCGTCCCATCGAGCTTTGGCATACATCTTCTTTTGTATTAAGTGCGGTTGCATTACATCAAACCAGCGCGCTTCTCTTTTGTGCTCTATCGTCACATAACCCGCTTTGACGGCGGCCGAGACCAAATCCTTGCCGGCAGAAGTACGAACAATCACTGCGTTTGTACCCTTGTCGATTTTCGAAAACTCAGGGTCCGGAGCACAATCGACCCATTGGTCGCCCGCCATAATATCAGCCCCTTCGCCAGCTCCGTCCGGGCATATCTTGCACCGGAATGGTATTTTCCAGGACTCTTCCGCGGTAGCATCAGGGTCATATCCATAGGGTTCCCAGGATGAAGACCTATAGTATTTTCCGTCCCTGGTTTTAAATTCTGTGTCACCGGGACAACCATCCCCACGGTATTTAAACCACGAAATTTCCTGTCTACAGGTGTCTTTTGAATTCAGATAAACATCCATTTGCGGGGGCGGTATGCTCCCTCCACATGTTGGTGCGAGCCAATATTTGATCAACTCGTTTACACGCGGATCATAATCCGCCAGGTTTCGCAGCGCCGAAATATCGCAAGGCTTGCCAACCAAGGCAAAATGCTGCCCTTGATCCAGGATTGCGTGAATGTTGCGCAAAGAAGCAGTTGGCCCATAGATTGATCCGGTGCCTGCCAATACATCATCTGATGTGAAGCTGACCTGGGCCTCACCGAATGTCGCGTCCTTGCTGGAGGGTTTGGCATGAAGAATAAAGGATACTCGTTGAGTGTCAACGAGAAACCGGGACAAAGCGGTTAGTACACCGCCTGTGGCCGCAGACACTCTCATGTTTTGATCGCTCGCATGAGCGCTGGCCAAAAACCTGTACGGGCCCCAGATCGGATCCACGATTGTCTCTTCATCCAACCACTCTTGCGGCATAGTGTCCTGGCGCAGGCCCGGACACACAGCATAGATATGATCCACCGTTTCCTGCGTCAGGGCACCCACAACATGGGGACGTTGATAGTTCAACTGCGATGTTTTCATCTCAATCACATCTTTGCCCGCAATGCTTTCACATAGGCCACAACCGACACACATACCTTCCTCAACTATGCGATACAGCCGCTCCAGTGGCACAGCAACAGATTTTCGACTCGCAGTGGAGGCAGTTGTAGTCATTCCAGGTGATAGAGAACTTCTCTATAAATTCAAACCTGCCGGTGGTGGGTTATTTGCAAAAACATCGAATACAGCAGCATGGTCGGGCGCGAGTTTGCGATAGCCAGATTGATTCCGGGATAACGTTATTGTTGCGAGCTGTTTCTGCGAGCCCGGGTCTGCCCGGTACACAATATCAGTGATTTGCGCATTTGCCAGGAAGGCCGGAAACAACGCAATCATCCATACGGAAACTTCCCGAAGCAACGAAACCGCTCAAGTTACACTGATCTGTATTCAGGTCTGATGCGGTCTTTCGGATCACAAACCTGGATGACGCAGAGAGCTTCTCTTGCATTGTATTTACTTGATGGAGAATACCAGACTGCATTTTTCAGGATTGACTAATGATGCGCTTACCCAGACGATAGGCGTACATATGTTCGTAATGGGGAAGCACCATGTCATAAATTCTCTTCACTCGGTGCGGGGCATTGGATATATCTATATATTTTCTTTGTTGTGGTTTTAATCCGTCTGAGTCGCGCAGATTGGCATGAAACGATCCGCCGTCCCACCAGCTTACTTCGTCCCGGGCACCAGGGCTCCAACTCAATGCGTCGGGTTTAAAAGGTATCCCAACCGCTTCACACCAAACCTGAACCATAGCCCGGGGATTCTCCAGCAGGTCGTCGCTGTCCAGAACGGGTGGCGCCATACCATCACGATCACAGATCAGATCAAAAAGCGCGCGCTGTTCCCGAAATCCAACCTCGTCTGCATGAAAGTCGGGCCACTTACTGAACATGGAAGTGATCGTTTTTGCCGGGTGCCGAATCAAAAATGAATGATTGAACAGGTCAAGGAATTCGTCATCCAGCATATGCGTAATGTAATGTGGAAAGTCCTTTGAAAAGACCAGTCCAGCCCTGGCTTCAGCTTGCAAAGTTTCCAGAACGCGCTCCAAAGTTAATCCGGGGGTGCGTGGACTATCTGGCGAAACCCTTGGCCATAATGGGTTTTCTCCCTGATACCACGCCTCTCCAAACGGTTCATGGAAACATTTCATATCACCACGCTGACGCATCATCCACTCAAACGCAGTAGAGGTTGATCTTGGAACTGCCCACAAGACCAGTGCCTTGTTCATTCTCTAATCTCCTTTAAGTGAAGATAACAATACACCTTGTTTTGTTGTGGGAGCCAGCCCCAGAGTCTTGAAAACCCGCCAATAGAGCGCGTTGTCGTGCGTCACCACAGGTTTTTCAAGCATTGATTCCAGACCGGTTTCCAATGAAACGAAGCGTTCTGCCAATCCATCTTCCGCGCGGCGAAAATTGCACATGCCGCAGGCCAGATACGCATCAACATTGGGAGCTTTGTCGGCGACGTATCGCATGGATTTCTCTGCAAGACCACCATCAAAACACCAAATTTGGGCATTACAAACTTCCTGGCTCTCAATCAAACCCTGATCGACAAAATTTCCGGCCCACACTACGTCGAAACCCGCTTCTTTTAGAAAGGCAACGGTACCCTGCCACCAGCCTGGCCAATGATAAACACCATTCAGGGCAACTTTTTCTACGTTTAATTCGCGCAATGCCTCGACCATGGCGTACCCGGCCATGTGAAATGGTGTCTCATAGGTTTCACTTAATTGTTCACAGTGTTTTCTAATCCCTTCAACTCCCAGTCCGCACGCATGAACCCAGTTTGAACCTACTTGAGCGCATACGTCTGCGCCGTTGTTTGCCATGCACTCGACAAATTCCTCAAGCAGGTGAAAGTTTTGTTTGCGCTGGTCTAACTCATGTCGATAACCCGGAACATGCAGCATCCGCCCGTGCACACCCACAGTATTTGGTGCAATGCGCAGGAAATCCGACGGCGCCGCATCGAAATCCTGAGGTGGACAAGTAAATCCAACCTGACAGGGGAAAAGTTTATTCCTCGAATCAGCCCAGTGAGCGGGCTTCCGGTAATTTGACATAAGAGATATATATTCCGAAAAATAGCAATATATAAACAAATAACCGCTATGTACACTGACGAATAGTCATGTATTGAATTAATTATGGATATGATAACCAGAATGAAGTTCCGGCTCTCGTCAATGACCCACCAGCCACCGGGACCGCCCCGGGCTGTTTGGAACGGGTCGACAATCTCATCTCCCAATGATGAACTTGCCAGCCCATGTGGCATAGCTGGTCTCGGCTGGATATGATCAGTATAGAAAAATGCGAAAGATGGGTGCGCATTTATTGGAGTGATGAAAAAAAATCAAATGCGGGACTACACGGAATTGGGTGGGATCTATTGCGGATTATCAGACAAAAGGTTCACCATGGCAGGTGTGTTCAATTGCATCAATACGCACGCTGCTGCGTTTGGCCAGACACGGCTTGCCGCCGAACCGTCATGACGTGATTCCCCTTGAGACCTTAGCCTGTCAGGCCGCGCCACGGAGCGCAAATTCATGTCCGCATTCCCGTCACATGCCTTGCGCGATGCTGTCGTCTTTGCGGCGGCCCTGGCCCTTAACCTTATGCCGGCATGCGGTTACAAGGACATTCCCGCAACCTCCCGGCCATTATCTGGCCCACCTGTTTGCCGATGTCTATGGCCAAAAAGCCGCACAATTGGGGCGGGTATCGGTTTCGCCGTTGATCTAGGGAACACCCAGCATGGACAAACTTCACGTCGCGCTGCTGAGCGCCAATCGGCTCCCGGTGGAAAAATATGGCGGCACCCAGCGTCAACTGGTCGGGTTGGCGCGTGAATTGTTGCGGCTGGGACATCGAGTGACGCTGGTTGCGCCTTCCGGTTCATTCATCCCCGGCGCGCGCATGATCTTCGCCGCAACCGCCCGGGAGGCATTTGCCCGCATCCCGCGCGATGTCGACATCGTCAACAGCCATTGCGGGGACCCGCCGGCCGGGTTTGACCGACCCTGCCTGATAACGCATCACGGCAATAGCGAAGCGCCGGTCGGCGGCAACCGGAACTTCGTCAGCCGGGACCACGCCCGTCGCCACGGTCGGGAAACCTTTGTCCATAATGGCCTTGCGGTTGATGAAGCCCTGTTCGGCGAGCGCAAATCGGAGCGCTATCTGTTTTTGTCGCGTATCAACCGGTCCGGGAAAAACGTCACCCGCGCACTGCGGCTGGCGATTGAACACGACCTGCAACTCGATCTCGCGGGCGGCGGAAGATGGGTATTGCTTACCCGCAGCGCGGTGCGCCGGGAGCGCGCCTTCCTTACAAGCCTCGACCGGCGCTTCGCCTTTCACGGCGAGGTCGGCGGCTGGACCAAGGCAAGACTCCTGGCCGAAGCGCGCGCACTACTGTTTCCCATCCGCTGGAACGAACCCTTCGGACTGGTTGTGATTGAGGCGCTGCTGGCGGGGACACCGGTGATCGCATCACCACGCGGACCGATGCCGGAACTGATCAACCCGGATATCGGCTTTCTGTGCGAAACGGATGCGGAATTCGCAGATGCCTTCGCAACTGTCGGCGCCATCCCGGCACGGTACTGCCGCGACTACGCCGCCGAACATTTCTCCATTGAAAAGACCACCGCAAAATATCTCGGACTCTACCAGCGCATTCTCGAAGGCGAAGCCCTGCCCTAGCAGGTTATTGAAAATCGCTTTGATTTTCGGGGCATTTGCCGATTTATCTTAAGAATCAGCGTGATTTTCTTCAAACTTTCTTGTACAAACCGCTTCAGTACCCTTTTCATGGGATTTTCCGCCCGTCAGGCGGGCTGCTCCTGTCAATTCTTTATCCGTATCAAATTCCAACCCATCATCGTCATCCTATACAGTACATTGACCTTGCCGATTCCCCGAACTTTTACCTGCCGTATCAGTCCTGTCGTCTTTCCACAACCTAAAGGTTCTTCCACTCAATATGCGACTGATCTGACTCGCCTGGTTCTTGGGTCAATTGCGAAACCTCCGGATTGATTATCGTTGCGGACAACATGCCGGAGCATCTTCAGCGCTCAACACGCAGCAACAAAATCGTGGGTGTCGTAATTCTTGTCGACGCCTGGTTCGCGTTTCTTGTTACCCGGCAACCTCCCGTTCTGCCCGACCAGTCCACTATCTACGCCATTCCTGTTTTCCAGGACGGTATGACCCATGTTTTTACCCTTGGGGGCCAGGAGTGCGCCTCCATCCGTTTCCGATTCATGGGTCTGGTGACTGCGCTTTTCACGGATAAGTTCCTTTCAGCGTTGCGTCCCAAGACACCAACTGGCTTCAGCCTTTGGGCGATCACTTTTTTGGAATGCTCTGCGCTGGTATCAAGCTACCATCAACACTGCAATGCGCGTCAGATAACCAGTCTCTCCTGGGAGCAAGCTCCACTACTTCTTCAAACAATTCCGGGTTAATGTCATGATCCAATAGCCGATCACGATTGCGACTGAAGGTCAAATGGCTCTAAGCCTCCGCATCCATCCCAAGCCCAACCAACCAGCGATAAAGCAGGTTGTATTGAATTTGTTCAACCAATTGCCGCCGAACCGTCATGACGTGATTCCCCTTGAGACCTTAGCCTGTCAGGCCGCGCCACGGAGCGCAAATTCATGTCCGCATTCCCGTCACATGCCTTGCGCGATGCTGTCGTCTTTGCGGCGGCCCCGGCCCTTAACCTTATGCCGGCATGCGGTTACAAGGACATTCCCGCAACCTCCCGGCCATTATCTTGTTTTCACAGGTTTGTGTTTCTGATTTAAGCGGTTAGCGCGGAATGCGCAAACTCGGGAAGATTTGGGGTTTCTGTGGTCTTGTTTTGACGTGCATTGCGATACGCTTTTGGATTATGGCGTTCCAGTTCCCGGAATTTGTCTGTGTAATTGTGGCAATTTTTACTGTTCCCGCAATCTGGCAGTGCCCATAAATTTTATTTAACCGCGATTTTGCAGCAAATTTAAATTTGTGAAAGAGAATATATCTCTTAACGCATTGTTTTTACATCATAAAATGGTGGGCCCGGTAGGACTTGAACCTACGACCAATGGATTATGAGTCCACTGCTCTAACCAACTGAGCTACAGGCCCGGTGAGGTTTTGGTGCTGTGTTTGCCGGTCGGCTTGAGTCGCGGCGATTTTATACTGGAATGTTCGAGATGACAGCTTTAACTCAATTCCCGTCAAGGAAGCTCCGCAAATGATCCGACCTGCTTGGATGTCGCAATTTTCTCAATGCTTTCGCCTCTATTTGTCGAATACGTTCCCGGGTTACATCAAACTGTTTGCCAACTTCCTCCAGGGTGTGATCGGTATTCATGCCGATGCCAAACCGCATTTGCAATACTTTCGCTTCGCGTTCGGTAAGTGATTCGAGAATTTCATTCTCCGCAATCTGTCGGCATCATTGCGGTGATTTTTCCTTAAACCCGTTTTGAAACAGGAGTTGTCATTCACACACCCCCCACTCATGGCAAGCCGTGCCGAATTCGGCTTCTGATTCATCCTGTGGCGTAAGAGTGTACTGCCGTCCGCCGCGGCTGGTTTTCGCCCACTTCACCACTTCATGGATGCCGTGAGTGGTGTGGTGGATGCCTCCTACTAGACTACTGGCGGTATCGGCCCATCCAGCCACTGGGAAGAACGTACTGGTGTTGTACTTGCTGGCTTCGGTTACTTTCTCTTCCCATGCGGCTATCCGTTCAATCTGTTCCGGGTATTTTTCGGCGATTCTGCGCACTTCGGCCTTTCTGGACATGATGCAGGGGAAGCACCCGACTCGCTTGAATCCCTGGGCATACAGCGGGTTAGGTTTGATGTTGTGGCGCTTGTGCATGGCCCAGACATCAGAAAGCGACCAGTCAATCAGCGGGCGGTAGACCACCAGCTTGCCGCCCGGATCCTGCATTCGCTGAAACATCGGTAGGAGTGAGCGGGCGCGGGACTCTTCGCGGCGTACACCCTGCCATGATATTACACCCCGCCCGGTGTCCCAGACCGGCTTGAACATATTCTTGCGGATAGGCTTAATCTTCAATTCTTCTGTACAGAAGCGCACCTTGGTAGACGGGAAGCGACTTTTAAGCAGGGTCAGGTCTTGAAACGGATTGCCGGTGGGTTGTTTGGCCGCGAGGGCTTGTTTGATTTTACCGCTCCAAATGCCTTCGGCGGCCCAGCGTTCGTTCAGTTTTATCCGGTGTTTCCTGAACTTATGCGAGAAATCCGCCCGCACCCAGACAATGGGTGGGCCACCGGCGACTTTGGGCAGGTTCTTTATATAGTCGTAGGTGGCAGTGGTTCGGGTGTTTAGTACGATGGACATCGCATTTCGGGAAGGTGGCAAGGATGCGCGGGTTTTGGCACAGGTGACTGGTCGATCAGTGAAGTATTCCGCTGGCTCGCGTCCTTGCCAGCCGGGGCCACGGCCGCCCCGGGCAAATCGCCCACCGCTTCACCTGGCGGCAAATTGAGCGGCTGTTCCACTGCGCCCGGGAAGAGTGTGCCGAAGCCAGTCGGCGGTTAGCGGCTGCGGCCGTCGGGTTGGTTGTCGGTGAGCAGTGAATCCAGAAGCTGGTGAATCTCTCTGGGAACGAGAAAGACGATCAGATCCACTACCGCCCTGTATATCAGATACAGAACAAAGAGCGTTCCCCAAGGCTGAATAAATTCCCACATTCCTCAAGTATAGCATGGCTCGTAACCTTGGAACTGAAGCTGATACTCGAAGCCGATCAAAGGGGTTTTACCGGCGCGGTACGGGTGGCTACTGTCGGGTTCGGCATCAAACTGGGTCTGTCGGAGGATGAGGATGTGATCTGGGTATTGCCGCAGAATATGCCTGTAATCAACGCCTTTATCGCCGTCTCCACCCAGTGGCGCCACGGCCCTTCCGGTCAGGTCACCGGCCTGGACTATGCCGGGGTGCGGGCGGCGCTCAAGGCGCTGCGGATTAAAACCGGGAAGGTGTTCCGGGGCTTGCAGGTGACGGAGGCGGAAGAGCTGGAAGGATTAGCGGTCAATAAGCAGTGAGAACAGACCAATAACCGCAATGCCTATTCCAACCCAGCTAAAAATATAGATAGCCACGAATGTCTCTGTGTATTTACCAGTAAACATGCCATAGGCAATGACGACCAGCAAAATTTTCAGGAAATAATTCATAACCCCTAATATAGCATGGCCAAAAACATACGGTTCGGTATACGGCTCACCGCCGATGGCAAGGGGTTTGTGGGTGAGGTGCGCCTGGCGAAGCAAGGGCTGGATAAACTCACTGGCAGCACCCGCAAGGGTTGCCTCTGCTACCTTCCCCCTGAGTCAAATGCAGATGTCTGATAACCAGCGCCGCCGATAGCTCATCGAACAATACGGCAAACTCGCCGCTGTCACCCTGGTGGCCCTGTACGCTTGCATGTCACCCAGTCGCGCCGCAACACGGGCAAGTGGTCGGCGCTAGGGGTGCGATTGATGAGGACCCACACTGGAGGGTACGAAATTGCTACAGATGAATTAGTAGTACTGCGCTTCACGGTGAATCAGCCTGCCAATGCGCTCCTGCCGCCAGCGGCTGGCGGCACTCCTCATCAGTCACCCCGCAGGGTCGTGCCTTTGATGAAGACACCCGCCGGACGGACCACAGCACACCGACCAGTTTGTCGTTGTGGGGGATATTTCATGCACCGGGTCGGCGGAGTAGATTATCCTGTTGCGTTTGGACCGCTGCGGCTGGCGAAAATTCGGGATCCGAATGAATGCCTGATCCAGCGTCCCCGGAAACAGTTTTGTCGCGGCCCCCGATAGGTTTCATGCGCCAGAGACGGGCTGGAGTCAATGGAGAGAATTTCATCGCGCACTTCAACGGTATTGGCGCGATGCCCGAACACCTTGCGGTTTCCCTGGTCGCCGTTTGATCAAGGGGGAGCGCCAGGGCTACTCCTGGAAGAATGCTGTGCGGTTAATCCGCAGGTCGGCGGAAAATCCGGGAAAGGGTTCATCACTCAGGACGTATTGATTTGTAGCCATGGCTACGGTATTGCCCTCGTCTACGATGTAATTGCAAAGAGAGCTGAAATCCACCACATCTCCCAGGTCTGGCTGTACTTTCGGGCCATTATAAATATCCGAATTATCCTGTTCATTGGCCTCAATGATTGCAACCTGGCTTCCAACCGCCAGATCCTGGTATTTTTCCCGAGCATTTCCGTTGCAAATCTCTGCATTCACCTTGTTTATTTCATATGCGTAAAGCGGCCATTCGCGCTTGACCACCACAGGTGCGACCAGCAATCTGACCGAGCTCCACAACTTCCGCTTGAATCCGACCGTTACTTTTTTACCAGAGACATGCTCAACGTCCTGCGCTGATTCGGAGCCGTCTGTCTCATCATGTCCTCCAGCCGAAACAGATTCGGTCGCACTGGTCAGTGCGAATAAAATCGCAACGAAAACAGACAGAAATTTCATGCCGTGATCACTGGCCATGTTTACTTTTTCTGGGAATCTCCAAGATTTTTATCTGAGGAAAGCTCAACGGAAAGCTCAACTTTTCCAGCCTCGTTCTGTTGACTTCTGGGAGACTCCGCCGGCCACTGGCTGATGGGCGTCCACACCAGATAAGGCAACAGGAAACCGGCAAGGTACAGCCGGATCAGCCCAAAGCGCATGTTTTCCCGGCTGTTCAGAAAGGCGAACCAGGCTGCGATACCAAGAACGATTAGAGGCATGCCTCACGGGAGAGTGTCCTCACCGGAACATGTCTTTCTCAGCGTGTCACTCACGGCGTAAAACCACCACGCCAAAGCAAAAGCAGCACTTCCCATCAAAGCCGTGAAAAATCTCGCCCACCCTCTCCAGTTGCGCCTGGAGCGGCCAAACCACTGTTCCATCACTTTTTCAGCGATGCTGGCCACGGTACGCGAAAACAGCCTGCGATCGATGGAATTGGCGACCGGGGTTTGAGAGAAGATATCCGGCGCACGCCCATCTGGACTGGCGTGGACCAATGCGGCGACCATCAGCGCGAATTGTTCGGGATTATTCGGCAGCTTGTGGCCGGAAGGGATTTCGCCGTGGGTAACAACGGCGTCAATCCGATGGGTGCGCGTGTTGCGTTTGTGATCGTATTCGTGCCGGTAGCGTTTTTTCGGGTTGCGGCTGCTGAAAATCCCGAAACAGGTCGCTCCGACGTTCGGTATTGCCCGCAGCCTGAGTTCGGAATTCGGCAACTGATGCCAGTCGCCAGAGGTTGCCCATGCGTTTTCAAGAAAGGCAGTCAGAGCCGCGCTTTCAACCGCATCAAGGTCGCCGGAAGCCGGGTAAGGGTTTGATCTCGCTGGCGTCAATAAACCCGACTTCAGGCTGGTCGGATTGGTTGTTAGTGTTCATGTTTTCTCGTGTCGTTGTTTGTGCAAAATCCTGAAAGTGTGCGGCGCGATTAACGCAAAAACCGGATCAATTTCCCGGTTCCGGTATAAAACGCAATCGGCGGCGAGCGCCAATCCCTTTTGCGGGTTCAGTACCTGCGAGACAAATCAGGCTGTCTGCATGAATTGCTGATAATAACGCGTGGGCGTTTATTGCTGTATACAGCCGGTCTTTGCCATTCTGATATCCGCATTTCGCAACGGCAATTACCGGCCGATGAACACCATATCATTACACAATGGCATTGCGTTTTTGTTCAATTGCGGAGGCAAATTTTTGCCTGTCGATCACAAATCGGTCGTGGCTTCCGGTAGATATGACATCAACGCCGTCGTGTCCCTGCACATTGAATCGCAAGCGGCGACCCGCAACTTCGACTAATTCCACCTGTGCCGTTACCGTAAACCCGCATGGCGTGGCCGCGGCATGGCTGACATTAATATGGGTGCCGACGGTTTGTTCCCCGGGCCAGTGCAGGTGAGGAATAACCGCTTTTAAACACGCCCACTCTAAAAACCCGACCATAAACCCGGTAGCGAATACTGCGGGCATCAGCAAAAATTCTGGCGCCTCGGGGTATAACGCCGGAACCATCTTGGCTTCGGTCAGAGCAAACGAGTGCTCAAATTTGATCCCGGGCCGCAATGTGTCTTTCATATCTTCACCTCAAACAAGAATCAATTTTTAACGCCGCTACGCCACAGCGGTATGCGATTTGCATATTGCACTCAATGGAACATTCGGGAGCCGCTGCCTCACGAAAAGGCCGGTAATCCGGTCTGGGCACGCCCTAGAATTAATGTGTGCATGTCGTAGGTGCCTTCATAGGTGTTTACCGATTCGAGATTACACATATGCCGGATAACATGGAATTCGTCCGACACCCCGTTAGCGCCGTGCATATCCCGGGCCTGCCTGGCAATATCCAGGGCTTTTCCGCAATTATTACGCTTGATCAGCGAGATATTTTCCACCGCACAAACATCATTATCCAGCAAGCGCCCGACGCGCAGACAGGCCTGTAAGCCCAGCGTGATTTCCGTTTGCATATCCACCAGTTTTTTCTGAATCAACTGGGTATGCGCCAGCGGGCGACCAAATTGCACCCGCTCCAGCGCATAATTCCGGGCCGCGTGCCAGCAAAACTCTGCCGACCCCATCACCCCCCAGGCGATGCCGTATCTGGCTTTATTCAAACAACCGAAAGGGCCGTTCAATCCGGCCGCGCCGGGCAAAATATGGTCTTCCGGCACAAATACATCCTGCATTATTATTTCACCGGTACGCGATGCGCGCAGACTCATCTTGCCCTGAATTTCCGGCGTACTCAGGCCGCACATACCGCGCTCAAGAATGAAACCGCGGATGATGCCGTCGAGTTTTCCCCAGACTATGGCCATATCCGCAATCGGCGAATTGCTGATCCATGTCTTGCTGCCGTTTAATCGATATCCACCATCGACTTTATGCGCACGGGTTTTCATGCGGCCGGGGTCGGAACCATGGTCGGGTTCGGTCAGGCCGAAGCAGCCAATCAGCTTGCCTGCGGCCAATCCGGGGAGGTATTTGCGTTTCTGTGATTCGCTGCCATAAGCATATATGGGATGCATGACCAGGGACGATTGCACGCTCATTGCGGAGCGATAACCGCTGTCCACGCGCTCAACTTCTCTGGCAATCAACCCATAGCAGACATGATTGAGACCCGCGCAGCCGTATTGCGCCGGGATTGTGCTGCCCAGCATGCCGAGTTCACCAAACTGTTGCATGATGTCGGGAGCAAAATGTTCATTCCGGTTCGCCTGGACAATTCCCGGCATTAATTCGCTGCTGCAGAATTCCCGCACGCTGTCCCGCACCATGCGTTCTTCTTCGCCCAGTTGGGATTCCAGATCAAACGGGTCCTGCCATTGAAACGGATGTGTTGCCATTATTGTTTCTCTGTTTAAAAAATTAATTGTGTCGGGTTGTGCGCATATACCCAATCAGCAGCATTGCAATACCGCCGAAAAACAGCGCCCAGCCAAGTGGCGGCATAGACCATAACTGCCGGGGGTCGGGCAGCATAATGAGCGAGGCCAGTATCAACCCCGCACCGAATATTACTCTCAACGTTTTTTTATGCTGGCCGGCGAGCTGGTTTTTCAACGCCGCCACTTCGTTATCCCGGGTGCGCACTGTCAGTTCATCATTTTTCAATCGATACATAAGCTGATGCGCCAGCCCCGGCAATTCAGGTGCCAGTGTGAATAAATTCGGCAGTTCCTGTTTAATGGTTTTTAGCGCGGCGCGCGGGCCGATTTGCTGGTTCATCCATTTTTCCAGAAATGGCTTGGCGGTCTGCCACAAATCGAGCTGCGGGTATAGTTGTCGGCCCAGTCCTTCTATATTTAACAGGGTTTTTTGCAGCAATACCAATTGGGGTTGAACCGGCATGTTAAATCGCCGCGCCACGCGAAACAAATCGATCAAAAACCCGCCGAAGGAAATCTCGCCGATGGGTCTGGAAAATATCGGTTCGCATACGGTTCGTATGGCGCCTTCAAAATCTTCTGCACTGGTTCCCGGCGGCACCCAGCCGGCCCGAAGATGCGCATCGGCCACACGCCGATAATCTCTGTTGAAAAACGCCAGCAGGTTTTCGGCCAGATAGCGTTTATCCGCCGTACTCAGAGTGCCCATGATGCCAAAGTCCACCGCGCGATACTGGCCCTGTTCGGAAACGAAGATATTCCCCGGGTGCATATCTGCATGAAAGAACCCGTCCCGAAAGGCCTGGGTAAAGAAAATTTCCACTCCGGCGTGGGCGAGTTTCTGCATGTCCAGTCCGGTGGCCTTGAGTCGATCTATGTCACGAACAGGAATGCCGTAAACCCGTTCCATAACCAGCACTTTATGACAGGTATGCTGCCAATAGACCCTGGGCACATAAATCAGCGCCGAGTGCTGAAAATTGACTTTAAGCTGGCTGGCGCTGGCCGCTTCACGCATCATGTCCAATTCGTCATGAATGGTTTTGTCGTAGTCAGCAACTATTTCCCGGGGCTTGCATCGTTTCCCCTGGGACCAGTACCGGTCCGTCAAATCGGCAAGGCCATGCAGTAATTCAAGATCCCGCTGGATAATTAATTCAATTCCGGGCCGCACAACTTTTACCACAACGTCGGTGCCGTCCAGCAACTGGGCATAGTGAACCTGGGCCACGGAAGCCGAGGCGGTGGATTCTTTTTCAAACGTCTTGAAATGATCCTGTAATTTATTGCCATAAGCCTTTTCGATTACCCTGACCGCCTCATCTCCTGAAAATGGCGGCACCTGGTCCTGGAGCTTGGCGAGGGATTCAGCGATGTCTGCCGGCAGCAGGTCCGGGCGGGTAGAAAGAACCTGTCCAAACTTTACAAACACCGGGCCCAGTTCTTCCAATGCGGTGCGCAGCCGATCTCCCCTTGGCATACCCCGCTGCCTGCGCACCGGCATTAATTTGAACAGGAAGGCGTAAGGTCGAAACAAATGCAGCCCGGACACCATTTCATCCAGGCCGTGTCGGGTGAGAACCCAGGCAATTCTCAGAAAATGGAAAAAGTTTCTGGCCATCTTCAAGCCGGAGTCAGCCGTTGTTTCAGTCTGACTATCCGCTGCGCCAGTCGGTCCACATCCGCACGAATTTCATCAACCGACTGTTCGAATCGTTCCATCGCCAGGCCGGTCACCAATACCTGTTTTTCTTCCTGAAAATATTCAGCCGTGTTCTGCCTGGACAAATCCAGCGACTCAATCGCCCAGCGACTCAAACCCCGCGCAGCATTCCCCGCTTTCCGGGCGGGTGTATCGCCGATGTATCGGGACAATAACTCCTCCCAGTCAATATCCAACTGCGACAATCGTTGCTGAAAAGCCTGCCCGGTTTCGGTATCACCCCGCATATTTACCTGGCCGTCCGACACTACGCCGCTGCCCGACCCCACCATCCCGAGTTTCGCAAAAGCCATCGCTGACCCGGTTAAGGTAACGTCTGCTTCGGCTGCATAGTTCTGCAAAATCTCCAGTTCGCCATTGGCCGGAACCAGAAACAGCGTGATGGGCGGCAGGGTAATTTCCAGGCGCAGCACCTTGCCTTCGAGTTCCAGCAGTTTTTCTTTGCCGTCCGGGTCAAGCTCCAGCAAAACCCGGGAAGTGCGATTTAAAAATTTGAATAGTATGTTCATGCCCGCAATGCAAAATCAGCCGGAATCGGATGGTCTAGTATTTGAAGCCCAGGTGCAGCGCCACAATTCCGGCGCTCAGGTTGTGATATTTAACATCCTCGCAGCCTGCATCGCGCATCATCTGCCGCAATGTTTCCTGGTCCGGGTGCTTGTGTATGGATTCAACCAGATACCGGTAGCTTTGCTCATCATGCGCCACCCGCCTGCCTATTTCCGGGATAACATGAAACGAATAATAGTCATAAATTTTATCGAGCATGGGAATCACCGGTTTTGAGAATTCCAGCACCATCATCCGCCCGCCCGGCTTCAGCACCCGATACATCGACTCCAATGCGTTCTCCTTGCGGGTCACGTTGCGCAAACCAAAAGCGATGGCAACGCAATCGAACTGGTCATCCGCAAACCCGAGGTTTTCGGCATCGGCCAGTACATACTCCACATTGCCGACCAGACCCGAATTGATCATTTTTGTCTTGCCCAGCGCCAGCATATCCGCATTAACATCGGTGAGCACGCTTCTCCCGCCTGCTCCCACCTGCCGGGCAAACTGACGCGCCAGGTCGCCGCTGCCGCTGGCGACATCCAATACCTGCCCGCCTGGCCTCAAACCGCTTTGGGAAACCACAAATCTCTTCCATAACCGATGTACGCCGAAGGACATGAAATCGTTCATGCGGTCATATTTCGATGCCACCGAGCTGAATACCTGCCCGACCAGTTTTTCCTTTTCGGATGCATTCACCAGACGAAAACCAAAATGTGTCTGCGGCTCAGTATCGGCCGGCCCTGATGCCCGGCCTTGCGGATTTTTATTCATTCAACCCAAACCAGGCGATTCAAATGCAGCAAATCAGGCATCCAGTTTTCTGGAATGGCCCGCTTCATCCAGTCTTTGCGTATACCTGGCCCAGTTTTCCTGCTGGTGCCGACCCAGTTGATACAGGGTTTCCCAGGAAAAAATGCCGGTGTCGTGGCCGTCGTCGAATACCGGTTTGATGGCGTAATTCCCAACCGGCTCAATCGCATTGATGTTGACGTTTTCCTTGCCAATTTGCAGCACTTCCTGCCCGGGTCCATGACCCTTTACTTCGGCAGACGGTGAATGCACTCGCAGGTATTCGCAGCTTAAATCGAATGATTCATGGTCAAATGTCACGGTCAAAATCCGCGTTCGACGATTCAGATTGATTTCGGTAGGAACGTGTTTACTCATGATGGACGTGGATATATGGGCAGGGGAATGTAATGAATTCAGGGATTGGAAACAGAATTGTGCGCGGGTATTTTACGCCAATTCAGCACAGAGAATGTGCGCGGCGGCAAAACCCCGGCCGGTATTGCCGGTCGTGGTGTTTACAGGCGGTCAGACTGACTCAACCAGTTTGCGATTTGTTCGGCGTAATAGGTCAGGATACCGTCGCAGCCCGCGCGCTTGAACCCGGTCATCGCTTCCAGCACCACCTGCCTTTCATCAAGCCAGCCCTGTTCGCCTGCTGCTTTGAACATCGCATATTCGCCGCTTACCTGGTACGCGAAGGTGGGCATACCAAAGGCTTTCTTTGCCCGCCAGATAATATCCAGAAAAGGCATTCCCGGCTTGATCATGATCATGTCTGCCCCCTCCGCAATATCCAGCGCAACCTCCCGCAATGCTTCATCTGCATTCGCCGGGTCCATTTGATAACTGTATTTATTTGCGCCCGCCAGGTTCCCCGATGATCCCACCGCCTGTCTGAATGGCGCGTAGTAACTCGAGGCATACTTTGCGGCATAGGAAAGGATTTTTGTATTGGTAAAACCGTTTTCTTCCAAGGCTTGTCGAATCGCTCCGATTCTGCCATCCATCATATCCGATGGCGCCACCACATCCGCCCCGGCATGGGCATGGCTGAGCGCCTGCCGCACCAGGGCCTCCACGGTTGCATCATTTACCACGTACCCGGACTGGTCAATTAATCCATCCTGGCCGTGGCTGGTATACGGGTCCAGGGCCACGTCCGTGATCACGCCCAAATCGGGCACGGCGCGTTTGATCGCTTTGATGGTTCGTGGAATCAGCCCGTCATCATTCCAGGCTGCCTCAGCACCTTCGGACTTGGCATCCAGTGGCGTCACCGGAAACAGCACCACCGCCGGAATGCCCAGCGCATAATACGCTGCGCATTTTTCCACCAATAGATCCATAGACCATCGGTACACCCCGGGCATGGCGGGAACCGGTTCGGAATTTGACCGGCCTTCGCTGACAAATACCGGTTGAATCAGGTCGTTTGTGGTTAACTGCGACTCGCGCATCAATCGACGGCTGAATTCATCCCTGCGCATCCGGCGGGGACGGGTGGCAGGAAAAGCCCCCCAGGTCCTGTGAGATCCTACTTCAGGCTCAACTTTGGCTTTAGCTGCGCTTAACTCAGGTTTTTGGTCTTTATTTTTAAGATTGATTTGATTTCCATCTTCATCAAAAATACTCAAAAAACCATGTTCTTCATCATACCTTAAATCAGGTTTCGCATATTTCATGAAATTGTTTTCAGAACAAATTTTCATATAATCGTTGATATTGGTACATTTTTGATATATTTCATATCTTCGATAGGCCATAGAATGAGGCCTTTTCGGATTAGGGATATATTTCAAAGTGTGTTTTTCTGTAACTTTGGGTTTATTTATAATTATAGGTATTTCACGCATTTAATTAATTTGCTTCATTAGTTAAGTAAGTTAAGGAGCCTCTGAAAAGCGTCAAAAACAATTGATATTGATAATTGTTGATTGATATTCGAGATTATCCTGTCTGCATTCAAGTTGGTTTACGTTTCCAGTGCCCATTTCCATCCGTATTTCCCTATTACAGGCGCACGCATTGTAGCGCCTGCAACTCTCTCCGGCACCAATACAGATTCGCCAGCGCAAATAGTGTAAAGAGCTGTGACGCATTTTTCTCGATTCCCCGGTAACGGGCTTTGGTATATCCCGAAAGGCAGGCTCCCCCTTCGCCCAGGTGCGATTGCTTTTACCGTTGAATAAGTGAGCCGCTGGGCTGAGCTGCCTGACCCGCCAGTCAATCCCTGATGCTTCCGCTTCAGCCCGCTTCTTATCATTCGCGCAGGCCTTGTCTCCATAAATCAACCACTCTCATCACTTGTGAGTCGTGTACCGACGCATCGGTCGCTACGATACGATGCACGCAACCCTGGGTATCCGTCCAAAGTACCACTGATTCCCTTGCTTCGTCTGTTTCATTTCAGGGACTCGCTTCTTTTCCCGATGCTTCGTCGAACTCGCGGCGTTGATCATCGTGGCATCGACAATCGTCCCTGCGCTCACGATTAACTCATGCCGGCTGAGGTCACTTTCCACGACCTGAAAGCGTTTCGCACTCAACCCGTTTTGTTCCAGCCGATGTCGAAATCGGCAAATCGTGCTTTCATCGGGAACTGACGACAAGTCCATTCCGACCAACCAACGCATGGATTCGGTATCAGACAGGCTGTCCTTTGCTGCACGGCGCTCAGACTATATCACTGCTGGAGAAAGTAAATACGCAGCATCAATTCAAGGGCAAACGCTGGCCTGCCGGTACAACGCTTCGGATAGGCGCGTGACAGGTTTTATCAATAGCGTCCAGGGAATCATTCAATCCATTTCCTGAAGAAACCTTGCCCGACGGGTCACTTTCTTCTTATGGGCATACTCAAAGTCTGCATAGCGCGATGGTTTCATGCCATTATCCGGCAAATTCAGCCCAACTATTTTAACTCTTTGATAGACCTTTTGCTGAAGCTCCTTAGTTAAACTCGAAATCAACATTTCGCCGAAAGCCGATGTAGCCAACGCCGCCTTGACGGATGCTCGCTTGATCGAATACGCCGATGTCGTGTTCAGACTGAAGAGTGGAAAGGTGAATTGCGTCACAACCATGTCCTGCAACGAAGCCAATGCGGTGCCAGCGGCCGGTTTTCGCGCCAATGAATTGATCGTGTTCGCATTTGACAATCTCGGCGGGAGATCGCTGGAGGACGGTTTGTATGTGCTGGAGGCACGGTTGCAGGACGCCGAGTGCGCCGATGCCATGGTGCGCTTTGTGCGCGCCTCCATGCAAGGTTGGCGGTGGACGGAGGAGAATCAAGCCGAAACCGTTTCCATTGTCTTGTAAAACATGGGCGATCAGAGTCCACAGGTGCGCATTCATCAAACCTGCATGATGGGCGAAATCGCCAAACTGAACGCCGGCTCCAACGGCGTGCTGGAAGCGCAGGATTACCAACGCGCCGTGGACATCTTGTTGGACGGGCGTGTTGAGTGAGACGCCGCAAAACGCTTGGACTTCCGACATCACCGACCACGCACATGTTTATGTGGACGACCGCTTCGGCCGCTTGCTCACGGACATTGATGAGTGGGGCAAAACTTTCATGCTTACCCTGATTGATCCGCGTAGCGCCCTCGCGCATATCTGCTGGTGTTGTCGATGTTCATGCGCGAATTCACCCGGTTGCATATCCTGGTGGTCGCCTCTTCGTTCGTCGCTATCGCCAACGATTTATTCCTGCGGTTTGATTACGCGACTATATTCTGGACGATTTTTCTGATCATCCCAAATTTGTGGTATTTGACCTTTGCGAAAGTTCCCGATGGCATGGTAAAACTCACGCTGGAAAATGGATGGGCGATTTTGTGTGCAGGTGTATCCCAATTCGGTGCTGTATAACGACACTCAGGCGTTGCAAGCGGTAATTGCCAACGAAGTGCAAATGGCGGCGCCTTCCATGGGCAAACTGAAGCCGTATACGCAGGCGTTTCGTTTGTTCAATTTGTCGTTTTTATTTTCTGACACCGATGCCGCGTTCCGCTTCCAAAACACCCCCGATGGTCACAATCTGTTGCCTTCGGTTGAAGGTATAAGGGCTGATAGGGATGGGTGGGTTACTGGCTGAACGGCATGATGCAGATGAGCGCCGACAAACCGGTTTTGTTACCCGGTGATGTCAAAGGACAGATCTTTCGTGTACGAAAAATCCGAAGTGCTGGCGGCGCAACCACAAAACAAAAAGCATTCAAGGATGTGTATAGGGCGCTGATAACCGGGGAAGTCAATGGACAGGAAAACACCTGGTCATACATTATATACCAAGCGGTTTTTTTGAGGCGCAAGACAGCATTATCGAAACCGATCATAGTTACCTCGGTTATGTGGTTCTATTCAGCGCAAAATTTTGGAATGCGCTGACCGACAAGGACCGTGCCGAATTACAGCAGATTTTTGACGAGGTAACCGCCGCACGCAATCATCTGGTGGAAAAAATCAATAATGGTTCCCGCCAAAAAGTCATTGATGCCGGCGGGATTGTGCACGCTTTGTCGAAGATGCAGCGTGCCGCCTAGGTGCGAGCGGTACAGCCGGTTTGGGATCAGTATGGAGACCAAATCGACGCGGCTTTGAGCAAATCCGCGCAGTCAGCAAACCGGGAATAAGCGTATGAGGAAAGGCATATTGCTACTGTGCGCGGCGGCTTGCATTGTCGCATTTGCGCAAACCGGCTCGCGCCGATGATAAAATCGTGCTGCAATTGAAATGGCCGCATCAAGCGCAGTTTGCCGGCTACTATGTCGCGCAGGAAAAAGGTTATTACGCCGACGAAGATTTGGAAGTAGAAATTCGCTCCGCCGGTCCAACCACCGACCCAACCATGATTGCCGCCGCTGGGGTGGCCGATGTCATCGTCGAGTGGATGCCGGCGGCTTTACGCGCGCGTATAAGGACGTCCCACTGATCAACATTGCGCAGCCGTTCAAGTATTTAGGGTTTGGGTTAAGGAGCTTCAGCAAAAGGTCTATCAAAGAGTTAAAATAGTTGGGCTGAATTTGCCGGATAATGGCATGAAACCATCGCGCTATGCAGACTTTGAGTATGCCCATAAGAAGAAAGTGACCCGTCGGGCAAGGTTTCTTCAGGAAATGGATTGAATGATTCCCTGGACGCTATTGATAAAACCTGTCACGCGCCTATCCGAAGCGTTGTACCGGCAGGCCAGCGTTTGCCCTTGAATTGATGCTGCGTATTTACTTTCTCCGGCAGTGGTATGGTCTGAGCGCCGTGCAGCAAAGGACAGCCTGTCTGATACCGAATCCATGCGTTGGTTGGTCGGAATGGACTTGTCGTCAGTTCCCGATGAAAGCACGATTTGCCGATTTCGACATCGGCTGGAACAAAACGGGTTGAGTGCGAAACGCTTTCAGGTCGTGGAAAGTGACCTCAGCCGGCATGAGTTAATCGTGAGCGCAGGGACGATTGTCGATGCCACGATGATCAACGCCGCGAGTTCGACGAAGCATCGGGAAAAGAAGCGAGTCCCTGAAATGAAACAGACGAAGCAAGGGAATCAGTGGTACTTTGGACGGATACCCAGGGTTGCGTGCATCGTATCGTAGCGACCGATGCGTCGGTACACGACTCACAAGTGATGAGAGTGGTTGATTTATGGAGACAAGGCCTGCGCGAATGATAAGAAGCGGGCTGAAGCGGAAGCATCAGGGATTGACTGGCGGGTCAGGCAGCTCAGCCCAGCGGCTCACTTATTCAACGGTAAAAGCAATCGCACCTGGGCGAAGGGGGAGCCTGCCTTTCGGGATATACCAAAGCCCGTTACCGGGGAATCGAGAAAAATGCGTCACAGCTCTTTACACTATTTGCGCTGGCGAATCTGTATTGGTGCCGGAGAGAGTTACAGGCGCTACAATGCGTGCGTCTGGAAGAAGGAAATACGGATGGAAAGAGACTGTAAATTTTACTGTGTAACTGTCCAGGTTAAATGTAGTCCGTCAAGCGGTCTTCAAACCCGATCATAAATCTATTCAGCGCCAGTTTCCAATTCCGGGTCGCCGCCTGGATCGCCAGATAGAGCACTTTCTTCGCCGAGTCGTCGGTCGGAAACAGCTTGCGTTTCCTGATCGCCTTTCGAATCACGCTGTTGAGCGACTCAATCGCATTGGTGGTATAGATCGCTTTGCGGATTTCTTCGGGGTAGTTGCTCCCGGTGGGTGCGCCAGCAGCGCTTCTTCCTCGGTGGCAGACTGGTAAATCTGTTTCAAATCAGCGCTGACTGCCTTGTAGTCTTTCCAGAATACCTACTGCAACGAATGGCGTACCCTGGGCACAATACAGCGCTGAACCCGAGTCTTCGGGAAAACGGTATGGATTGCATCAGGAAAGCCCTGGAGGCCATCAACACAGGCAATCAGAATGTCCCTGACGCCACGATTGTGGAGCTCTGTCAGCACAGTAAGCCAGAACCTGGCGCCCTCAATTTCCGCCAGCACAGCCACAGCAATTCCTTATGTCCTTCCAGATTGACGCCCAGGGACAAATAAACGGCTTTGTTGATGACTCTCTTGTCCTGCCGGATTTTAACCACAATGCAGTCCAGGCAAACGATGGGATAGGGATTGCCATTCGACCACTTCGTTGATAACGGCATCGCTGATTCTGGAGATCAGGGTCGCGGAAACATCTGCATCGTACATTTCCTTGAATGTTGAGACCATTTCCCGGGTCGTCATGCCTTGGGCATACAGGAACAGAATTTTGTCATCCATCGACGTAAATCGCCGCTGATGCTTTTTAACCAACTGGGGCTGAAAACTACCAGCCCAGGCGCGCGGGGGGTTCAACTCGAACTGACCATCCTCGGTTTGCAGCAGCTTGCTGGTATAACCGTTGCGGCTATTTCCAGCATCAAATGACTCCTGCCTGGAGTATCCCAGGTGGTCGTCCAGTTCGGCATTCAGTGCCGTTTCGACCGTAATCCTGGTCAGTATCTGCCTGAACTCATTGAGATCATCCTCTGTTTTGATGTTTTCCGCGGCTGCCCTGGCAATCGCCTGTAGTTCTGTCTTCTTCCATAGTGCCTATCCTCTCCCATAGCCAAGGTTATAATAAACTGTTACACAGATTTTGTTACTCTCTCCAAAAATCAATCAGCAATTCGTGATAAGACCGGCAATGGATCGCCCAGGTGTTCAAGTGGATCCAATCGGCTTTGGTGGTCAAAAAACCCCGGTTGCTTTGCGTTACCTATTCATCTTTAGAGTGTATGGACTATTATCGCAGGATTGAGGGGGTTTAGAGATACCCTTGAGCTAATACATAACTCATGATTGTTATCAGATTGATTACTCCATGGTTTCATTCCAATCACCGCCGAGTGCGAGAAAGAGGTTTACGCGGGCTTCCAATTGCTGTCGCAGGATCAGTACCCATTGCGATCGGCGGCTAAACATACGTTGTTGTATTTGGCTTAACTCCAGCAGGGTTATCTCCCCGGCTTCATGTCGTAAATGCGCTATTTCGTAGGCTTTCTTCGCGCTGATATAGGCGGCTTTAAGATTGACCTGACGTTCTGACAGGCTGTGGTTTTCGTCGAGCTGCGTTTCAACTTCATTGAGCACTTCTAACGCTTTTTGTCCATAGGCGGCAATGGCAGCCTTCTGACTGGCGTTTGCTGCTGCTACCTCGGCTTTCAATCGACCACCATCAAAAACCGACGTCAGTAGTGATGTTCCCAGGCGCCAGGCCAGATTAACGGGGTCTAAAAGGTCGCTTAAAGACGTCGATGCACCGTCAACATTACCTGTCAGATTAACGCGAGGCAGTCGTGCCGCCTTTGCTTCATTCACGCGATTAAATGCAGTTGCAATTCCGCGCTCTGCAGCGATAAGATCCGGCCGCCGTTCAAGTATTTCAGCGGGCAACCCGACCGGTGGCTCAGGGGGTAGTTTTGGCAAGCTGGAATCAACCGACAGGTCTGCCCCTGGGTAACGCCCTAACAACAACTCCAGTGATCTTTCTGCATCGCGCTCAGATTTTTCAATGGCCGCCAGTTGCTCTTTGCTGTCAGCAAGGTCGGATTCTGCAACGCCTAAGTCCTGATGCGATACCATCCCTTCCTGAAACTGGAGCTCCACAACACGTTGAATATTTTGGAGTGTGTCGACAATATCTTTATTGATTTTCACTTGCTGCTGAGCTTCTTTGACGAGAAAGTAGCTGCGCGCGACCGAGGCTGCGAGTGAGGATTGTGCAAATTGGTGTTGGAGTTGTTGTGCCTCCAGGTCTGCGGCAGTTGCTGCTGTGCCTGAGGCCAATTTCCCCCACACATCGGCTTCCCAACTGACTTGCAGCCCGGCGGACACTCTACCCGGATTGCTGCTGCCTTCAACTTGTCCGCTTTTCTCTGCGCCCAGATTAAGGTTTGCCTGTGGCTTTAAAGCGGAGGCAGCCTGGCGGTTAAGAGCTTGTGCTCTTTCAACCTTAGCTGCAGTGACTTTAAGATTACGGTTATTTTTATTGGCCTCTTTAACAAGACGGGTTAGAACGGGATCATTGAAATGAACGATCCAGTTGTCACCAACTTCTCCCGCATTAACACCTTCATTCCATTTTTCAGGGATGGCTGGCGCTTCACTTCTCGATATATTTTCTGTCAGGGGCGTAGTCGTGGTGCTACAGGCGCTTAAGACACCTACGCACAAGATCATGACACTCTGTTTTAAATACTTCACAGCAAAACCTCCGGTTCTTTCTTATTTCTGGTAACCAATATGTACAGACAGGGCACGACGAGTAACGCCAGAACAGTTGCGGCGGTGAGGCCACCAATAATCGTTAGTCCCAATGACAGCCATACCTTTTGGCTCAATGCCAGGGGCAACATGCCGACGATGGTTGTTACAGTGGTCGTAATGATGGGTCTTAAGCGATCGGCAGCGCCTCTTGCGGCGGCTTCTGGTATGGTCATGCCTTTTTCACGGTAATTGTTCATGGTATCAATCATCACAATAGTGTCATTGACGACGATACCAATAAGGGCAATAACGCCGATCATCGCCATGAATGAAAACGGCACGTTGAACAGTACGAGAACGAAGAATGAACCAGTCAGAGCTAGTGGAATTGCCGACATGATAATAAGTGGCTGACTAAAACTATCAAACTGTAAGACCAGTAATGCAAAGACCAGGAACAGGGCAATGTACAACATGGTGCCCGCTGAACCGAAGGTCTCTGCGCTGTCTTCTGCTTCACCGCCGAAATTATAGTGATAGTTCGATGGCCAATTCTTTTGAGCCTCATCGAGGAAGGGTTGGATATCTGCAATAATTTCCCCTGCGGTACGCCCTGCTGTATCCGACATGACGGTAATTGAACGTTTGCCATCTTTATGAAGGACAGCGATTGGCGACTCGGCAAACTCAAGATCAACGAGGGACGTTAGAGGAACCGTTTTGCCGTTTTGAGTGGTGATATTGAGGAAGTTTGTCTCGTACATTTGGCTTGGCCCACCAATTTCGCCCGCTCGGCTCGGCCAGGCGTACCCCATTCGGATTTTAATGTCTTCTTCAATCCCGCCAACCACATACTTACCGATCTCGTCACTGGTGAGGAGCATGCGCGTTTGCTCGGCGAGTTCCGAGTTGCTCAGACCGTAGAACGTCAGGTTGTCCTGCCGTGGTGTAGCTTTTAGATCCAGAGCCGGAAGGCCAAGGTTATGGCGGACGTTATCCGCCCCATCGATAGATTTCAGTTGATAGGTGACGCGTTGGGCGAGGTCACGCAACACTTGCATATCATTGCCGGTAATTTCAATCTGGACGGGTGCCCCTGAGGATGCACCGCCAATAGATGGCGTGAGCAATAATTCCCCCCCGGGGCAGGCGCTCATGGCTTGGTGTATTTTCTCGGTTATATCCGGCATATATTCATAGCCGAGTTTTGAGCGCGCATTCTTTGGCGTTAAGATCGCCGTAAACCCTACAAAATTCAGGCTTCTCGTCGGCAGTAATTGATCCGCTGGTGCTGGCGTGGAGAAAGGGCTTTTTTCTCCAACATATTTTGTCACGCTTTCCAGATAGTTCAGCTCGCGTAGTTTCTCGCCGACCGCGTCCGCGCATTGTTGTGCAGAGACCATGGAGGTATCTGGCTCTAGCTCGATTAATATCCCTGTGTTGCGGCCATCGCCTTTGGTCATAAGTTCAGAAGGCAGGGTTGAGAATGCCAGAATGCTGACAACAAATGCCGCAAACGCCACACCTACCCATGTTGCCGCTGCTCGTTTCTTGTGGATAAATTTCCGCAGCAACAATGTAGCAAGGAGCTCACTGGCACGTTCACTGGCGACATCAACTTTCGTCTTTTTCAATTTTGTCCCGGCTTTGGGGAGAACAAAGCGGGACAGCGGGATACACAGCAAAAGCGCAACAAAATAGGCAGCGATGAGACACGCTATAGCGGTCATTGGCATTGGTCTAATGTATTTCCCGGTTAAACCGGCGATACCGAGCAGTGGAGCCATAGCCAAAATAGTTGTCAACTGGCCTGTCAGGGCGGGCACGGCATAAGTTTTTACGGTGGCTAAAGCAGACTGTCCAAAATTTTTGCCCCGTACAAACATATTGTCGTGCATGCCTTCCATCATCAGAATGAAAACATCGACCAGCAGTCCCAGAGCGATCACCATACCAACGATGACGATTTGATTGAGGGAGTAACCCAGTGCCGCAATCATAATCAGGCCGCCTGCAAATGCGACGGGAATGGCTAACCCGGCGACCAATGCCTCACGCCATGTCAGGCTTATAACAAGAACCATAAAAACAACCAGCATGGACTGCCAGCCGCTGTTGAATATATTCTTGAGATCTCCCAGAATGTTTTCGGATTCATCAACCACCACGGCGTATTCGATACCGTCAAGCCAGTTCGTGCTTTCTCTGGCATCTGCAAGTGTTTGTTTCGCGCTCTCAATAATATCAATGGCATCTTCGCCTGCGCTTTTTGTAATGGACAGTTCGACGGCACGCTCGAAGGGTTTGCCACTGCCACTAAAAAATGTGCGTGAACGTTCTTCAGCCTGGGTAATACGAATCTCGGCAATGTCGCCCAGTCGGATAAGCTGTCCGCTCTGCGTTTGTTTGAGGGGGAGATCTTTGAGCTGGCCAAGATTGCGGTACCGTCCTGTCATGCGGAAGGTCGCGCCTCCCATCTCTTCACCATCAAAGGCTCCCCAGGGGAGGTCAATATTCGCCTGCTGAACCGCATCCCTTACTTGCAGTGGCGATAAGCCCAAAGCGGTTATCCGGGAGCCAATAAGGCGTACCATAACAATTTTTTCACGGTCGCCGGAGATTGTCGCTTTGTTTACCCCTGGTATGCGCTCCAGATCGTGCTTGATTTTTTTGGCGAGGGCCGTGATTTCAGGCAGGTCTCGATTCCCGAATATACGGAAACTGAAAATGGGGGTGTCATTATTACTGACTTGGGTAACGGTCGGCTTCTTGGCTGCTTTTGGCAGCTTTCCTTCGGCTTCGCTTACCTTGGTGCGAACACGTGAGATCGCATCCCCTGCTTCAATATCACTGCGGAATTCCACAGAGATTACAGAGTATCCGGCAAAAGAGCCGCTTCTAAGCCGTTTGAGCCCTTTCAAACTTTTCAGCTCTTTCTCTAAACGATTGGTGATTTCCTGTTCAATGGTTTGAGCATCACCGCCGTCCCAAGTGGTTGTAATGGTTGCATTGGCAATGGCAAGATCAGGTTGTGACTCTTTGACCATGTTGTTGACAGACAACCAGCCGCCAATGAGCAGAATACTGAGAAGAAGTTTGGCAAAGGTTGTCTTTAGGAAAAATGTTCGGCTGATAAACGAAGGCTGTTCAGCACCAGGCGCATTACTCATCAATATCCCCCTGATTGCGTGTTCTCAGGGGCTTCAATAACGCTAACAACGTCTACTTGCGAACCAGGCCTTAGGCGACTTTTCCCTTTTGTAATGACCTTGTCACCGGTATTCACACCTTCTATGATTTCCATGCCATCTATGCCAACCAGACCCGTGGATAATTCCCGTTTCTCTACTCTATTATCGTCTTTCAGGATGTAGGCATAGTATTTATTATCTTTGGCAAGAAGCGCATTGAGAGGAATAATGACCGCATCGTCTTTGCGCCCAATCTCGAACCAGACAGTGACAAAATCGCCATCAATCAGGTCAATCTCCTTATTTTCCGGTGTGGTGATTCTGACGCGCATGGAGCGGTCTTCTATGCTGACTGCCGGGCTGACTGCGCCGACCCGCGCGGTCACGAAATAGTCATCCAGGGAGAGATTTAAAATCTCGCCAATGGTCTGAAGCTCCGCCAGAGCGTCTTGGGTCATAATGTAAACGACCTGTCCAACCTTGATACGTTTTCCGGTATTCAAGGGAACATTGACGATAATTTCAAATGACGCAGGGTCAATCAGGACGATGGGTGCCGTTCTGGTTGCCAGCTGTTCGCTTGAGGCGTTGAACTGTTGTTGTGAGTAGTATTGCCCCTCTCGAATGTTGATAAAGGCAATCTGACCATCAAATGGCGCACGTAGTTGGTTATCGTCAAAACCAGACTGCGCACGATCCAGGTCGGCTTCGGCTGATCTGACATTGGCCAGGGCTTGTTCATAAGCGGCTTTACGCTCTTCATATTGATTGGCGGCAATCGCATCGCCTGCGCGCAGTCGTTCGGCACGATCGTAGTCGCTCTTGGATTTTCTTAAACCGGAACGAGCCACGTCCAAACGCGCACGTGCAGATACGAGATCAGCATCCTCTTTGCGATGCTCAAGTTCAGCGAGCAACTCACCTTTCTTGTATTGTTCGCCTGGCCCAATGACGGTATCTCCCTCATTGAGGTTTCCGCCTGCCGAGTTGCTTTTAACGTAAGAGATACGCCCTGAAGATTGGAAAACCAGGTATTCACGCCGAGCTGCTTTGGCGGTTCCCTGGCCATATTCAAATTCACTGATGCTGCCAGTGTAAGCTGTCGCTACCTCAACAGGGGTGTTGGTGTCTTCCTGAGCCTGGACTTGGGCGATGCCGATGACCAGGAAAATGCTGAAGCAGATAAGCCGGGTTAGGTGTCGTATCGGGCTTTTACGAGAAATGCGGCACGCTCTTCTTATTGGTGTTTTCATAATGCTCCTGCTATGCTGAATGACAGTAAAAAAATATTATATAACAATATTGCCTTATATATTTCAATCTAAATCACCCAAAATAGTATTAGAACGCACTAACAGAAAGGATTAGCTTTCCGTTCCTTCAAAGAAGATATGGAGATCTGTTCAGCGGCGTTTTTTGCACGCACTGACGGACTCTGGCAGGCCTCCCAACCTGCGCGTATAGAAGGCAGTATACTTGAAGGTGGTAAAGCTGCATTCAAGTTAAGAGAGAAAAAATACTCACTCGCTGCATAAGCGAATGTTTGGTTAACGGCTGGTGATAGTTTAATGCAAAAGAATATAATGTTTATTTGTGATCAAAGCAAGTTAAGAAGTCCAACGGCGCTATTTCAGATTTGTTGTCGCAATAAAGTCACGCTTATGAGCTCCATCACTTCTTTATAAATAAAAAAGTAGGGTAAGGCTTTCCGGTCATACTGTCTTATCTTACTTTCACATCCGAAAATAAGAAAAATGGTGTATAAGGATATGATATGCAAGCACCAGATACTAATGAGCTTCAAAATATTACAGAGTCAGAAGATGATTTTTCAAAAGCTGTTCGCTATAAGATTTCACGATCCAAAACTGTTGAGAAAAAAACCTACACAATAACGCTAGCAAATATCGACTATATAGAAAAAATTGCAAAGGAAATTGCTAAATCAAGAGATTCGTATAATTCATCAGCAAGCGAGGCATTACGAAAAATCATCAATGTAAATGCTAGGATTTATAACTACTACGATGCCAGACAGCCAGAAGAATTGTTTATTTTAGTTAGAAACATCATCAACAATGACGGAAATAGACCAGAATTTGATAAATGGATTTCCACCTATGTAGATTTAGTATTAATCCCTGTCATGCCGAATTCCGAAGCTGTAAATCTACCATTAGAAAAGATGGATATTTTAAAAGAAAAATGGGCAAAGAATATGAGTTACATTCTTAACTAAGTGTCGAGCTACAAAAATGAAATGGCAAGAGATCAAAGAGAATATTTTGACTATATCCCCTCAGATTTAATACTGGGGAAATTGGGCAAAGTATCTACATCAAAAATACTTCAAGAGTCCGACAAGGATAAGTTCATTACACCGCCCACAAACGTAAATAATTTATCGAGAAAGATGTATAGGATAGTTCGAAGTGAACTGGATCGTATTAAGGCAGAAGTTAAACAGGCTGCATAACAAAGATCAGATGGTGCGACAAGACGGTAAGAATCAATATATTTAAATAGAAACGGCTTTCAGGCCGATTTTCTTGTGAATACCAAACCTTGCGATTTTTGCACAAATACCTTTCAGATATGCCAGATTGAACACCTTCTTCAAGGTAGTCATAAAGGCCAGCGGCCCGGGCAGCCTCATATTCGCCGCTTCAAGGGCTTTGGCTTGTTAGCTGTTTTTATATCATGAGGGCCTAAGAAACGGTCGCCATTGAAGTGAATGATGTGATCTGGATTGTCAGCAATCCACACTTCTGTTTCCCATGCAATATCAGCAGCGTTCTTTCTGAATTCGGCGCGGTCTGGAAAGGCGGTCACATAAACCAGGCCGACCTTGCAATCTTTGAACGCTTCTTCAAGTTCAACCCAACGCTTTGGTGAAACGGGACCATGACTTGTAACAGCTTCGATTAAGAACAGCCATTCACGGTCTTCGTCATACACAATCACATCCGGTAACTTGTCGTGTGACATTGGTGGAACGCCTAACGATTCCAGATAGTCCGCTTCCAGGAACATCAGCTTTCCGCCTTCGTTGCGGCTGCTGGCAGCATCACCGATGTAAAGCAGTTTTCCACCTTTACCAACGAAGCGGGAACAGAATTCGTGAACAATATCAGCATGAAGCTGATTGTGCTTTCCGGGTGATAGCTTGATGGTTTCACCGTTAGGAAAGGTGATGGGGATTTTTTGAAGTTCAATTTGGCGTTCATACTGTGCTGTCAATTCGGTCACAGCGTCTTTGTACTCCTGAACCTTATTCTTTCCAATTACCGTCAGGGTACACCGCCAAAATGTCAAGAATTGGTTGGTTCAGTTAATAATTATTGTTTTTGCTGTTAGTGGGTCTTGCAGGGTCGTCCCGGTTACGATCAACAACACGGGCTTGTTCAAACTGGTGAAGGGTCTGGCGTCTAATCGTTTCACGGCTATTCGGCTTGTAATCCATGCCGTATTCACTACGGATGAATTCCATAATGTTCACAGTTGGTAAAAGGGGAGCGGTAGCGGAAGCCCAACTGTCTGAAGGCTTAATGTTAGCTAATGCCAGGAACACCCATCCTGAACGGTCGTTATATTGTGCTTTTGGCAGCCCCAGTGCTGTCAAAAGCGCTTTGGCTTGTTCAAGCTTTTCTTGTTGTTGTTCGGTAAATTCCAAGTTTCACCCCTTTAAATAGTGTCCATTACCCCAAGAACAGGATTGACGATCAAATCAACTTTGTTTGTTATAACCGTCTTCAACTTTTGCGCTTGCTTGCCAATTTCTTTCACTTGTTCGCGTAAAGGGAATTTCATAACCCTGATTTCAGTTGCGTTTACCTGGGTGTTTCCTGAAATACATCTGAAATACTTGTCCATGAACGATGAATTGAATATTGCAGCAAGCCCGTATTCTTCGGTGTTCGTTAGTTTGCTAGAAGATAAGCCAATGTAATTTGTTTTGTTTCCGAATCCGATCAGTTTACAGTTATGTGTGGTGGCAAGATGAACCCCCGCGACTAAACGCCGTTTTTCATCTTTTGAAGAAAAGCGTTTCAACAGCACGAAGGTTCCATTTTCCATTGTATGCTTTTCATGACCTTCGTTTAGCATGAAGGACACTTCCTTTTTTAGGCCGCCGGTCCATGTTGTGGTCAATGGCGTAACATTGTGTGGGCGGTATAGGGGGATCGAATTAGGCGCATTTGTGTCTTCAGTGATGTACTTGCGCGTTCGATGTTCGACAACACGACCGGTGGAAATGAAGTAGCCAGCACCTTCAAAAGTGGTTGGGAATGTTTCGGCTTGCCTTAAAATACTGGCTTCACAGGCTGATTCGGGAATGCGGATGATTCTCTGATCATTTGAAAGGTCAATGATCAGTTCAACTGGGTATTGTTCTTCGTTAGCGTTGTTTATGCTTGTGTCACAGTCGCTTGAACGAACGGTTACCGCTTTTCGGTCTTTTCCTTTAATGAACCGGCAAATGATATTTTCTTGAAGAACCGCCGAATCATCATCTTTGAACACTTTGTCCCGGTGCTTGAAGATATGTATCAAGTCCAATACTGATTCGGTTAATAGGTACGAACGGAATCCCTTGAAGTACAAACCACTGCTGAAGCTACGGGGCGTAATCGTTACCATCTGCCCACCATCTTTCACACAAGCCATTACAACAGCCATGAAAGAAGCGTAAATGTTGGGGTCACCGTGGAATAGGTCAGCCGCCACTTTCGCATAGGGTGAATCTGCCACGCTGTATTTGAAGTACGGCGGGTTGATCACTGACACATCAAAAGATTGAATGCTTTCATCTTTGTCGGGTCTGGCAAGAACAAAATCTTCACAACGGATTTCATACGTGAAGGTTCCGCGTTGCTGGATGAAAGTGTTCTGAACGATCTTCAGCGTTTGTTCAAGGTTGTTGAAGCCAACTCAATGGAGTTCCGAACCATCAATGTTTTACCCGGTTAATTTTCCTTTATCTGCTTTTTTGGGTTTTAAAGTATTGGTAACAGAATGAAACGGCGATATATCCTCATGTTTTCCCTGATAAATTCTTCCTGGATGTAAAGATAATGCTTCCAAAGTTTTATCTATCAAACTTAATGTTGACTTTTTATCTTCTGAATTAACCTCTATTTCAATGAGTTGAGTCTTATACCTTTCAAATGATTTAGACAATGCTTCTTTATAGGCGTAGTCTTCTACTAGTATAAACTACTAACCATATTATTGGCACAGTAAAAGGGAGTTTTAGAAATATGTATTGGAATAGTGTTCAAAATTTGATGCGGCTATTTCAAATGGATCAGGGGAGTAATTAACTACAATAAATAAACTAACAATAGATATAATAAATGTAAATTCCCACATTCTTTTTGGAGCTTTGAAAGATTCTTTTCTTTACTTTAAATGCAGAAGCCAGGCCTGCACTCGTTGCCCCTGGTAAAAGGCTTTCTACTTTTTGTGTTAATTTTTTTACTTTCTCTGATAGTTCATTCAGAGATGCTGTTTGTTCTGATAGGGTCTGCCATATTTTCGGTAATTTTTCGGATAATTTTAACACTTCTTGATAATCATCATTTGCTGAGTTTTTTGAATTATTTATTTCAGATGTGTTATCCATTGCTGCTTGTTTTAGCGATTGGATTTGATCAGTTTCTTCTTCGGCATCGGATAATCGCGTAGAAATCTAATTTGCAGAATTAGTAAAATTAGAATTATTTTCTTCCAGTTCTTCAAAAAGCGCCTTGCTTGAAATTATTAAGCTTTCTAATTGCTCTGTGAGTGAATTTAATTCTTCGTTATTTGGTCTTGCCATTTATATTATTCCGTCTTTATATCCGCGCTCTAGAAACCTTAACATCACCGGCAAAATAAAGCTATAGTGAGGAACGAATGTAGCTTTATTTTGCCCGAGTACATGTTTTTGCTAGGTTGCTTTTTTACTGGCATCGGATTGTGCTTTTTCAAATGCCAAAATATCCTGTTCTTCTGCTTCAACATTAAACTCAACACAACTTTAAAAAACAATTTCCTAAATTACACACGTACCTTTCCCAGCTTATAATGCTTTCTCGAATATACTAACAAACATTGGTATATTAATTACTTCTTGAACTAATTCGATATATTTTTTTACGATAGCTTTAATTTGGTATTTCGCTTCAGCTTAATGTGCAATTTCATCAAGTAGTTCTTTACTTGATTCATTGGTTTTTACCACGAATGTTATTGGATAACAAGGAGGATTATTTTTAGCATTCTGTAAACACCCCATATTTTTTAACTGTTATCGGGCCTCAGCCTGAAAACCATAATCCATTAGGAAACCGCGCCACACAAACATCTTCCAGATAGATTGCTCATTCATGCCTCAAGAGGCATAACGCCGCCAGCACAGGCCGGAAGTACGCAGCGCGCCCGTCCCGTCCGGGTGTACTTTCACCGTGGTGTTGTCCAGCGGTACGGGTGGCTAAAGAGGATTTGGAGAAGCTGTCGGGTGTGGCATCAAACTGGATCTGTCGGAGGATGAGGATGTGATCTGGGTATTGCCGCAAAACGTGCTGATAATCCACGCCTTTATCGCCGTCTCCACCCAGTGGCACCATGGCCCATCCGGCCAGGTGATCGGCCTGGACTATGCCGGGGTGCGGGCGGCACTCAAAGCACTGCGGATTAAAACCAGAAAGGTGTTTCGGGGTCTCCAGATCATGGAGGCGGAAGTGCTGGAAGGGTTAACGCTCAATAAGTGACAACAGATATCCGAGTACACAGATCACTATATAAATAAACGAGATGGCAAGAAACGCGGCCAGCAAAATAAGCAGGGTGAGTAGATTGATGCTGTGCACCCAAACCCACAGCCCCCAGATGACACCGCCCGCCAGCGCCCACAGGGCGCAGCACAGCAAGAAATCGACGATGGTGTTGGACAAGCGCTGCATAAAGTTAAGGTAACATGGCGAGAGATCTCAAGGCAAGATTACGTCTGACCGCCGATGCCAGGGGTTTTGTCGGCGAAGAGCCTTGCGCAACAAGGGCTGGACAATCTCACTGGCAGCACCCGCACACTAGAGGATAGCGAAAGATGGGGAGTAATGTTGTGCGAAAGATGATGCGCAATTTTATAGCGCTGGAGGAAAAGTCAAATGCGCGTTTGACTATGTCAACATGCGGGATTAAGCGGGACTACACGGGATTAGGTGGGATCTTTTTCGGATTATCCGACTCGTCGAACAGTGCGCCCCGCCGATTAAGTTTATGAATCGGAAAACCGGTGATTTTGCCAACTGTGTCCCAACGAGATTGGGCGGTATCTTTTGCGGATTATCAGAATGTGCGGATAATCAGCATACAAATCGCCCTGGCGGATAGTGTTTACAGGATCTGGTCTGCCAGCTCTTTCCAGCGATGGCAGGCAACTTCGTGTTCCGAATCGGTTTTTTCTAATTTTGGTTCTTCCTGCCGACACCGGTCCATAGCGAACCGGCATCGGGTTTGGAATTTGCATCCTGGCGGCGGGTTGGTCGGTGAAGGAATTTCGCCTTCGAGTTTTTGCGCCTGACCACGCTGGTCGGGGTCCAATGACGGAATCGCGGATAACAGGGCTTTCGTATATGGATGCCGTGGCGCCGAAAATAATGTCCGGGTCGGCGCAGATTCCACCAGTCTGCCCAGATACATCACCGCGACGTGATCGCAGATATGCGCGACCACGGAAAGGTCGTGACTGATGAACAAATAAGTTAAACCCAGTTCGTGTTGCAACTGTTTCAGCAGATTCAGGATGTCTGCCTGAATTGACACGTCCAGGGCCGCCACACTTTCATCGGCTACGACAAATCGGGGGTTCGAGACCAGCGCCCGGGCTATGGATATGCGCTGACGCTGTCCACCCGAAAAGGCATGGGGAAAACGGCGCAAATGCTCCAGATTCAGGCGGCACTTATCCGCAATTTCACGAACCCGTTCATCCGTCTGTTCTCTGGTGGTGGTAATATTCATGACCTCAATGGGTTCGGCGATGATATCCCGCACCGTCATTCTCGGGCTCAGCGCCGCGTAGGGATCCTGAAAAATCAACTGGGCACGCTTGCGATATTCCTTGAGATCATTTTTCCGCAGGTCTACGAGCTGGTAATCAACTTCACCGTCAGAGTAACTCACGCTGCCCCGGGTAATGGGGGTTGCTCTTAAAAAAGCACGACCGAGCGTGGTTTTGCCAGACCCACTTTCGCCGACCAGTCCAAAAAATGATCCTTGCGGAATCTCAAGATTGACCGCATCAACGGCGCGCACATATTGTTTTGCGGTAAACAGCCCGCCGCCAATTGGATAATGAACGGAAAGGTCGGTGGCCGAAATAATTGACTGCCCGCTCACTCCACACCCGCCCTTGCATTGTGCGCCTCGGCCGTGACAAAGCAGGCCGCAATATGATTGTCGCCATGGGTTGTCATTTCCGGTATGGACTCGCTGCATCGCGGCTGTGCTGCGGCGCAACGTGTATGAAACACGCAGCCGGCGGGCCGTTCCAGCGGGCTCGGTATGTCGCCGGGCACTGGGGTGAGCGCGGCCTCCAAATCGTCCAGTTTCGGCAAGGCATTGAGAAGACCCCGGGTATAGGGGTGAGCAGGATGTTTGATCACGTCACGCACCGACCCCTGCTCCACAATTTTGCCGAGATACATTACCGCGACCTGATCGGCCGTTTGTGCGATCACCCCCAGATCATGGGTGATGAAAATAATTCCCATATCAAAGTCCGCAACCAGATCTTTCATCAGGTCGATGACCTGGGCCTGTATGGTTACATCCAGTGCCGTGGTCGGTTCATCGGCGATCAGCAGTTTGGGCCTGGTAGACAAGGCCATGGCGATCATGGCGCGCTGACGCATACCGCCAGACAGCTCAAATGCGTATTGTTTGAAGCGTTGGACGGCATCTGAAATCCCGACCCGGTCGAGCATTTCGATTGCAATGTCGGTCGCTTCCTTGGCGCTGATTTTTTTATGCAACACCAGTTGCTCCACCATTTGTGCGCCAATAGTAATGGCCGGTGCAAAGCTTGCCATGGGTTCCTGAAAAATCATCGATACCGCGCCGCCGCGCACAATTTGCATGTCGATTCCTTTCTTTAGGGAAAGCACGTCTACGGATTGATCATCAAGTCGAAGCGTTATGCGCGTGCCTGCTCCATAGACGGCATTTTCCGGATTCAATTTCATCAACGCCTTTGCCGTCACCGATTTGCCGGAGCCTGATTCTCCCACAATCCCCAGGACTTCCCCGGCATTGACCGCAAAGGTGACATCTTCCACAGCGGTGATTCGGCCTTCGTCCGTGTCGAATTGCAGGGTCAGGTTATCGACCTTGAGTAACGTCATGGCCTGAGGTGATTAGGGCGAATCGTCATTTTCCGATCATTTTTTGGTATTGGAATAGGGATCAGCCGCATCGCGCAGGCCATCGCCAACGAACACGAATGCCAGAATAAATGCGATGAAGAAAATGACCGGAATAAAATACCACTGGTAGTTCAGCAGCACGTCGGCCCTGGAAACATTCTGCATCAATGACCCCAGAGAATTGACCGGATCGGTCAGACCCAGCCCGATAAAGCTCAAGGCCGTTTCCGAGCGCACCACATAGGGGAAGGTGATCATCAGATCGACAATGATGTAGCTGGTGAAGCTCGGTAGCAAATGCCGGCGAATGATGTGGCTGGGCGATGCGCCGCATAACTCGGCGGCGAGTACATATTCCTGACTGCGTTCGGTTAGCAGATGGGTGCGGATACGCCGCGCCAGGGTTGGCCAGCCGATCAGCCCAAGTATGGTCGCGATAAAGAAAAACCGGGTTTCGGAACTCCATTCGTCCGGCATAAAAGCCGCCAGCGCCATGAACAGCGGTATCGGCGGCACGGTTCGAATGGCATCGGTAATCATCTGCAACACGGAATCGATCCAGCCGCCAAAATAACCGGCCACGCCGCCGATGACCAGGGCGAGGATGAATGAAATCAATACGCCAAGGGTGCCCACCGCCAGGGAGGTATAAATCGCATGCAGCGTTCTTGAGTAAATGTCCTTGCCAGATCCATCCGTGCCGAACAGGTGAATGCCGCCTTCATCCATGCCAAACAGATGTTTATTTGAGGTTAGCGCCCGGATGTCAACATCGAAAACATCCCCCGGCAAGTCCCATTCAATATCGATGTAGCTGTATTCCCAGCCATCGACGAAAAACTCGACGAAACGACGTTTGTCGCGATTTTCGGTAATTACCCAGCGAAAATTTGTGGCCGCCGAGCGGGTGCGCTCGGTGGTATACAGGAATGGTCGGGCGGAAAATCCATTTTCATCCCAGAATTTGGGAATTTGCGGGGGGCCATTTTCGTATTCCTTGTCGCGCCCGGCGATGTTCGGGCTGTATGGCGACAGAAATGGCGCGAAGAACCCCATCAGGATCATCAGGATCAGGCACCAGGCAGCGATCATGGCGGTGCGGTTATGTTTGAACCGTGAACGAATCAGTTGGCCCTGGGAGGCCGTAAAATAGGCTTCTTTTAGTTTCTGGCCGTCTTCCTCCGGCTTCTTCCAGAACAGGATTTTCATATTTTATCTCCCCATTTACCCCATCAGGCCTTTTCTGATACGCGGGTCCATTAACGCCAGCATGATGTCTGTTACAAAATTGATTACGACGATGCTGGCGGTTAACAGGAATATGATGGCCCCGGCCAGTTGCTGATCGTTTGACCTCGCCAGGGATTCGATCAGTAACGCACCGGCTTCGGTCAGGGTGAGTATTAATGCCACAACCGGTAATTCGTTAAAGATTCGATTCAGGTCGAATCCAAGGGAATTGATAACCGGCCCCATGGCATGACGCGCCGGATATCCCCACAGCAGTCTGCGTCCGGAAATTCCGCGGGCAGAAGCGGCGGTTACGTACAGCTTGCCTATTTCGTCCAGCATCAAGGCGCGGACAGTCTGCATGGCGAAGGCCGTGGCGGACCAGCCCAGTACAAAGATGGGCAGCCATGCTCTGGAGAGGAAGTCCTGCAATTTGGCGAAAGACCATGCGGCGTCGCGAAACTCCCTGGAAAACAGCCCGGTCAGCGAATCCCCGAACAGCACGGTTGAAATCAGCATGATGATCAGCGCCAGCAGGAAATTAGGCAATGCCAATCCAAGATAACTGACGAAACGCAGCGAGTTGTTGGCCACCGCGCTTTTGGTTGTGGACGAATAAATCCCCACCGGGATAGCGATCAGATAGGCGAATATCAATGCCGCAAGGCATATCCCCAGGCTGATCCAGAATTTATCGCTCAATAGCTGATTGATATTCAGCCGGAGTATGCAGCTATCGCCAAACTCGCCTTTGAAAAATACATTGCCGACCCAGGTTCCCCATCGAATGATAAAGGGTTTGTCCAGCCCCAGGCGCCGTTCTTCGGCCTGGATATCATCGATTGATATCTGTTGGCCCTGGGTATTTTTAAAAGCAAGATAGCGTTCGGCGCAGTTGCCGGGAACCAGTTCCATCAACGAAAACACGATTAATGACACGGTCAACAGCGTGAACAACGACATCAACGCCCGGGTCACCGTGAATCGGAGAAATCTTGCCATATACGCGGAATCAGGTTGTTTTTTTGATCAATTGTTTGAAGCGAAAACGTCTGTAAAAAAAACCGCAGACCAACATCAATGGATTGATGCAGCGAATCGGGCGAGGCCTCGCCCGATTCGCTGCATTGCAAACAACACTCTAAACAAAATCCGGCCCAAACAATCAGGTTTACTCTTCAAGATACCACTGGGGGCCCAGGTACGGGTAGGTTCTGTAGTACTCGTAGGATTGGGTTTTAAATTCGGTAAAGTTTTTCAGTGAATTGTGGTGATAAATCGGATCAGGTGCCTGCACGGTTCCGATAAACAGAAGATTGCTCACCATATTCTCAACCATTCGGGCACCTATCGCATCGGACTCCGGGGTGCCAACCGGGGTTGACTGGAATGTATTGATATCTTCCGTCAGTTGTTTGACATAGTCGGGCGGCTCTACCCCGCTGGCGCCTCCAGAATCAACCCACTCAGCCCATAACATGCCCGTGCGGTGAGCAAAGTAGTTTTCAAATGGCGGAACCCACAACTCGTTGTTACCCAACACAATCGCCAGTGGCTGGGATTTCTCCCACATCCCCACGTCCAATGCGTTTGAAGACTGCGCTGAACGGTATTCATCAGGGGTTACTTCTTTAACCGTGGTCTGGATGCCCACTTCTGACCAATGCTGCCCGGCCAGTTCAACCACCTGACCGGCAATGCCCTGGGTGGAGAATTGCAGGTTCAGTACAATTTTCTCACCGTTGGGTAATTCGCGAAAACCATCGCCATCGGTGTCAACCATGCCGATCTCATCAAGCAGAGAGTTAGCCATGGCCGGATCGTATTGAGTCATATAGGTTAACCACCTGGGATCAACGAATTCCGGGGTCGGAGAAAAACCGATATATTGTTTCGGTTTCCCCAGACCAAGAAACGCCACTTCATTTATCTCGTCACGATTTAACGCCACGGACATTGCCTGGCGGAAGCGCAGGTCGCCGAACACCTTGCGTTTTTCCAGATCAGCCGAGGTTACGTTGAACGAGAAGTTTGCGATGGTAATTTTCGGACGCAAGTCAATGCTGTAGTTGCCGCTTTCCTGGTTGTCGAGAAGAATTGGCGCGGAAGCCAACTGCAGGGATTGGGCTTTATAGTCCACTTCACCGTTAACCAGTTTCAGAATTCGCACCTCGTTGTCGTTGATATACACTTCATCCTGCTCGCCAATATAAGGCAACTGATTGCCCTGTGTATCCACCATATGAAAGTATGGATTGGCCACAAGATGACGACCTTCGGTGGTATCGGTAACGTAGATATGACTTTCCAGGGTTGGAACAACGTCAGCCGGCAGGTTGGCGACACGGTCTGGCGCATTCAGCAATGGGGACGGAGTGTCCGTCCAGTCCGAGTTGCCGAAGTAGGCTTTAATCACCGCCAGACCATTTTCAAATCCCGCCGCCTGGGCCAGGGCATCCGCATCAGCATTCAGGTCAGGATGGAACCGGCCCAGAAAATGTTTGGGTTGGAAGCCTTGGGCAAACGAGGTCGCGAAATGCGCCAACAGCCCTGGCTTTGGCGCCGGCAGATTAAAACGCACGGTCTGCGCATCAATCACATCAACCGTCATCGGTTTGCCGCCGACCAGAACATAGTCTTTGGGCTTTTCGATAATCTTGGAATCAAGCGCAAGATTGTCATGCCAGAATTTCACATCTGCTGCGGTAAAGGGTGCGCCATCCGACCATTTGTGGCCTTTGCGCAGGAAAAAAGTGAGTTGGGTAAAATCGCTGTTCCACTCCCAGCCTTTGGCCACGTGCGGCACGATGGTTTGGAGGTCGTCGGCATAACGCACCAGGTTGACGTGGCGAACGGACAGGAAATCCGATGTGCCTGCTTCGGTGGCATTGGACAATACGTCGAGCGTACCGCCGTAGGATCCGATTGAATCGTAGGGCACCACAACCAGCGGCTCTGATGGCAGCCGGTCGGCCAGAGGCGGTAGCGCCGGGTTGCCGCGAATGCGGCTGTTAAAGGCTTCGATTTGAGGATGCGTACTGAACGACAGCGTGCAGTTTGCGCGGGATTGAAATTCGGATAATTCGTATTGTTGGGCAAATGCACCCGCAGCCACACCGTTTGAATCGGCCGCGGTGACCGCCGGGCAGTCTGCTGCCTGTGCGGTTGTGACTAGCAGACTGAGTACCGCTGCAGATAGTATCAAGGGTTTCACTGTATATTCTCCTGTTTATTGACCAAGGATAAAATTGGTATTCGTTAATGGTTAGGCGATGCGTTGCAAAACGGCCGACAACAATGGTTACTTTAAATACGGCTATTGATACATGCCGCCCTGTTTCATAATGGATAAATCCGGCGCCGGGCATCGCCGACAGCCGAACCCCCACTCCACATATCTCAAACCAGATTTGGCGGGTTGGCAATTTATGTCAAACCGTGCGGATTCCTCTGCTGCCACTGTGGTCTGAAAAAGCGGATTTGGTAAGTGTACCCCCAATTTCGGTTTGTGGACACCTACCAGTATTGGGGAAAGCCGTATCTCATGGCCGCGGCCAAATAGATAATATTTCCTGTTCAGTGCGGCGGCGCTCCATGAACACCTGTTGCCGCGCTTTTGCAGCCAATGAAAATGCGGTTCTCGGCGAATACGGAACCGGTATTTTGCGCGCTAATTCTGCCTGGTCCTTGACTAGGGCATAACCACCGGTTGAACCGGCATGTTACGCACAGTATGCGAAAAATTATTGCTTTAGGGCAACTTCTAAAAGCATCGCGATACACTATGCAGAACAGAACAAACAGAACAAGCAGAGCAGGTTTCCAGCATCATGGATTATTGCCGGATGAAATTTGCTTGAGTTTTTGGCTTAATCTATCGTTTTACCGGTCAGGAAGGCGTATCGCCGCAAGTTATAGACCCCATTCATCATCCCCACTTTGATCCCTACTGCGATAAGCCGAGTCCGCCCACACTGCCGTTACTGTTGTTCGGGTCCAGCAGTTCTTCAGATACCTGGCTGTGGTGCACTGAGGCGGTGGTGATACGGTAGTGGCGTATCAGCTTGTGCCGATGCTCCACACTAATATGGTTTTTATACCCATAGTGAGTTTTGTTGTGCTTTTTTGTCTACCGCGCCTGCCCGTCTTGCTGACGCCGTTTTGCTGCGTCCCAGTCAGGAATATCACCTGCCTTGATCGGTTCGTTCTCTTTTCGACTATTGCATTGTTTCGGGGCAGGAACCATCCCGGCGTCCACAATCTGGCCTTGCCGGGCGGTGTAACCGGCTGCGTTGATCTGCACCAGTAATGCCTCGAACAACGCATCCATTATGCCCGCGGATCGTTTTGGCATCGGGCACTCTGTCTTCGGGTTCCAGACCGAGAAAGTAACAAAAACTGTAGCGGTCGCGTATCTGATCTGCGGTTTGATCATCTGACAAGTGATAAAAGTGTTGTAACACCAGCACTTTCAACATCAGCAGGGCATCAACCGGTGGACGGCCTCCCTTATTCTGGAGACGGGTCTTGTAGAGATCTTTGAATAATGGACGAAAGGCTTCCCGGTCAACAATTCGTGATCAGGCCGGCAACGGATCGCCCAGGTGTTCGAGCTGCTCCAATCGGCTTTGGTGGTCAAAAAATCCCGGTTGCCTCGCGTTACCTATTCGTCTTTGTAGTGTATGGACTGTTATCGCAAGAATTGAGGGGGGGGGGTTAGAGATATCCTTTATTGATTCCCTTGTGGTGTGTTGTCGGGTTTTCAAATGTATTGCGAAGCCTGGCTACCGGGATGCCTGGTATATAAAACCGCTTCCTCCACACCTGGAGCACTCGTTGGTTCCCCTTGCTCCTCCCGTGCCATGGCAACCTGGACAACATTCACGTTTGGCCTCCACAGTAAAATCTTCCACCTCGTTCATTTTTCTGATTTCACCTGTGTCCAGGGCGTCGAATGACAGGCCGTATGCCACCGACAGCCTGTGGTAATCCTCTGGAAGAATATTTTCTGCCTGAAGCTTTTCAGGCTTTGGAATGGCAGTAACTGACAATTTGCATGACTTTCCGTCGTGGGGCAGCTTCCTTAAACTCGCCAGTTTCTGAAATATGTCGGCATAGAATGCTACTCTGGCGCCGCCTCCGCATATAAAAAATGGCACGCCTTCCTCCTCCTCGCCCTGTTGTCTTAAAAACGAGGCTGATTCGTTTCCGCTGTGGTCAATTGTTGGAGCCAGCGGGACTTGTTGAGTCCTGGTGTGGTTAAGTTGCTCATCAAACGCACCCGCTAATTCTGCTCTGAACGGTATGTCGATTTCCTGTAGTTTTTCCGCCGTGGTCTGAAGCATCTTTGCACAATCTATCGCATTGGGAGGATTTTCAAAGGAATCTATCTTCTGGTCTCCAGCGTAATTACTTTTATCCAGACGGTGTTTGAACAGAAAGGTCACGCCGAGTGGTTTTACGCACTTTGCGAATATTGGGAACATATCGTCTCCGTCATCGTTTTTATGTACGTTGAAAACGGTTATATCCACGGTTCCGGCTCCTACGTCTACCAGCGCGTGCAGACCGGGATTTCGCGATGGTGAGCGTACGTATCCATTAATTTGTGCAACAAATTCCGGGAAAAGGCCGATTTTTTCTGGATGAATTAAATTCGGGGCGTCATCCATTCCGCCGTTCAGCAGCTTACTCATTGACGCTAATGCGACGGGTTCTGATGATATGCTGCTTGCCCAGGCTGCTTGAACGATGGTGCGATAAATACCCGTTATTTTAACGTCATGCCAACTGTCTGTTGGCAAACCAACATTGACGTACCAGTCTATGTCGCTATTTTCATAAGTATTTTTGTGCTCGGTTAACAACCAGTCTCGACTATGACGCAGGACAAGCGCCAGGAATACGGCGATCTTCGCCTGGCAGGATGCACTGAAATCCCCGCCCAGAAAGCGCATCTTCAGGTTTTCAATCTGGCGCGGGCCGCCTTGCTGGCTTCCTAGTCGACAAACCCCATCGGTGTCTATTGACAACAATCCGGGCAGCAAATAGGTATTGCCATTACCAGCCAGCCCGGGGAAGGGTACGGCATAACTGATCCTTGATTCTCCAATGACAACTTTGGTGAAAGCAGTGCCGAAGTCCAACCCGATTATCAACTGCTGTCGTGGCCTGGGCCTATAGCCTGATTTGACGCCGGGACCCGCCATAGAGTTTGTTGTGGTCCCAGGCGCCTTCTCAATGTCTGCGCTCTTTTTAGGCCGGAGTCTTTTCAGAAGGTCCCGGAGTCTTTTCAGAATAACTTTTAATGCCTTCATATTAATTCCCGCGCGGTCTATTCTATACAAACAGCGCCGGCACAAATGTCAAGTCGGTGGCTGGTTAACTCGCTTTTCGCGCGCAGCGATTCTTTTTGCACATCAAAGCGCTTTTCTGCTTTGCTGATGAGGCCCAGGCGGGCCGGTACGAGTTGGCTGCCTTTTTCTTTCAGGTCTTTCAGAATCCTGCGGTGTGTTTCCAGATGTCTGTCCCTATGTCGTTCGGCGGATTGAATCTGCAATGCGACACGGTCCCTATTCTCCAGTTTTTTTGCGTCCGACGCTTCATTTATAATCCTCCTGTAGTGCATTTGCACAGAAATCGACAGTCTTCTCCAGCAAGCCCATGTCCAATTCATTGGCCGCTGACAACCAGTCCCTGCCTTCTGTGCGGGCGGCGCTGATTAATGCCCATGAAATATCCGAATCGATTATTGTGCCCTCATCAAGGCGACAAACGCGGCTTCTGAGCTCTTCATTCTCCCCGAACTCCTGTAAATTCCCAGCGGGCAATCATAAACCATAGTTTCCCGCCGGCAGTCGGGGACTGCTCCTGGCGGCAATTTTCACTGCCACCAGTGGATAGAACGTTTCGTTTCGCTTTGTAAGACCATCGCTGATGAATTTGATCAAGGGGTGAAACTGACTGATGGATTCGTTACCTGATCGGTGTCTGGAGATTTTATTGACAAACTCACTGCGGATGGTGTCCCCAGTGGCCAGCCTTGTTTGGTTATACAGCTTTTTTTCGCGGGTGAAATCATCAAGCCCGGCTGCTGTTTTTGCGGGAAGGCAAATTTTGAAGCTTCGCTCATCGGGTTTTATCCGATGGAAAACGTGCCCCGGACAAAACCTGTCCAGATAATCCTTAACGTAAATAATCAGGTCTTCTTCCGTTATTCGTTTCCTGAAATCGTGTGCGGCCCGCACTCGTTCAAGAATGTATCCGCCGTGGGCTATAAGGTGCGAGGCCTGTTTTTCAAGATCGTTTTGCTCCTGCCGGTTGCGTTCAACGGCCATAGCCGTTTGTTCAATGCGTTCGTCCTGTTGCGCTCCGGTCAAGCCCGGTTTCAGGAGATCATTGGTTAAAGTTTTTATTTCCTCGCCCAAAATGGCTTCCATTCCGCCAAGGGCGCGTTCGAAAATATTCAGTCGCTCGAAAAGCCGCTTGAGAATTCGCTCATCAATAGTGTCGGCATGGCAAAGGTTCCAGATACTGATTTTGTCGGCCTTTTGGCCGATACGATCCAGGCGGCCGATACGTTGTTCGATTCTCATCGGATTCCAGGGCAGGTCATAATTGATCAAGAGCCGACAGAATTGCAGGTCAACGCCTTCACTGGCCACCTCTGATGACAGCAATACCCGGACAGAGCCATCATCCCGAAATTTATCGATTACACCCTGTTTCGTTCCCGGCATACCTCCGGTCAGCACCTGGTTTTCTATTCCCAGGTGATTCAGGCGTTCGGCGAGATAACCCAGGGTTTTGCGAAAGTAGGAAAAAACCACTATTTTTTCACCCGGGTGATCCTGTAGATAAACAGGCACAGCACCTCGGAAATGCTCAAATTTGCTGTCCCCTGCGCGTAGAAGTTCCCGGGTCGTATTTGGGCAGTACAGTACCGCATAAATGCGCAATCAATGGCGCGGCGTCATTCTGATCAGTGGATTCGCTACCCCAGTCCTCATAGGTTTGTGCATGGATTTCCTCATCGCTGACTTCCTGTCTGTTTTGCCAGGCGCTGATTGCCGCAAACATACAACTGGACACCTGTCTTTGCGGGCTGGCCAGCAAAAATCCGCTGCTGATACCGGCGCTGTCCGCGTAGTCCTGTATGCAGGCAGTCACGTCACGGTAAAAATTTCTCTCTGGTTCGCTTAATTCAACCCGTTGAGTAAAAGGCTCTCGAACCACTCTCCATTCCGTTACTTCAGCTTTGCGCGTACGGCTTACCGCGTGGCGAAGCAGATTGATCCTTTCAATCCGGTTTGCCATTTTCACCCTCGCTTCTCTATCCCGTAACCGTTCATCAGATAATCCCTCCCCAATCAGGTTGGCTAGTTGCCGGTTTTTCCGTAATGGCGGGTGTTCGCGGGCGTTACGTAACAGCTGTTTAATTTCGGCTGCCCCGGAGCGTGTATCCAGGGTAAGCTGTCGTGCCCTGTGCAGCGGTTCATTTGCGGCCAGTACCTGGGGAAAGAACTCTTTTACCTGAAATGAGTCCGGATCAACCAGCTTTAACAAGTGAAACAGGTCTTCGCTTTTCAGGTTTACCGGGGTGGCGGATAGTAGAATTATGTATTCGCTTACATCGCGCAGCATTTCTCCGAGTTTGGCTGTCCGGCTGGCCGGGTTGCGCAGATGATGCGCCTCGTCGACGATAAGCAGGTCCACAGTTGCGTCGTTAGCAGCAAGTTCAGTAAGCAGTTCGGCCAGAGCGCTCCTGGGATTTTTTGGCGCATCCTCGTCCTCCTCTCGCGGCGGGCGTAGTCCCTGTATACTGCAAATAATGCCTTTTCCATCCTGAACTTCAGACTTTGGACGTTTCAACTCGGCCGCCAGGCCCCGGGCATCCATGATGTCTGCATCCACGCCGAATCGCCGTCTGAGCTCATCGCGCCACTTTTCCCGCAGCATGGCCGGACAAAGCACCAACAGGCGCCGGGCGTCGTAACGGGCGCGCAGCTCGGTCCAAATCAGCCCGGCCTCAATGGTTTTGCCCAGACCGACTTCGTCGGCAATGAGGAGGCCTCTGGCCGGGGAGTCAAGAAATGCCAGGACGGGTTTGAACTGATAGGCGTAGAAATCGGTATTGGTGGTGTCCATGCTGTAAACAAGGTTAGCAAGGCGTCCACATTAGTTGGGTATGCAGCAGGTTCCGCCGCAGGTCCGATACCCGCCCGAATCGCCCCTGCGCAATCAGGTCATAGATATCCGGATTGCTTTCGCTGTTAAATTGCAATTCGTATTCGGGGTGGTAATTGCGACCGCCATCAGGAAATGCGACCTGGTAATTTAGCGTCCCCGCTCTATTCCGGCACTTCCCGGTCAATACCCCGCTTGCCAGGGTCATTAATCAGGCTGACGGGTGTTCCAGCCGGATATGTCGATTTGTTCATATAAATTGTTCATAATAGATTATTTATTGAAACTTCATGTCAACAGCATCTCTCATTTGTGCGGATGTTAGCGAATCTGGCGGTATCCAGGCCAGAAAAATGATAGAGTTTTGGGCGCCGGACCAGGTTGCAGACTTTGCATCTTGAATTCTGTTGTCAGCCCAGTCAATGACCAGTTGTGTTTGTCCGTTTTTGACGCCCTTTTGGTTCTGACCATGGGCACAATGTGAACCAGTCAACAGGTAAAATCCGGTTAGTACCATCAACCTCATAGACGGAGAATAGCGATGTCCCTGTCCACAACGAAACTCGACACGTCTGTATTTAAGCGTGACGGTATCGTCTGGCCCATGGTCGCGGTGCCTGGCGAAACCAGTAGAGATCTTGAAAAGAACTATCGCCATTTTCAGGCGGAAGTCACCAGAGTCAGGGGGCGGGAATGCCACCTGAAACCACATCTGGTCTCCACCTGGCTGGACAGCATTGTGCACAACCCGGTGATTCTGGACGCAGTGGAAGCCGCGATTGGCCCGGATATATTGCTTTGGAGCAGCGATTTCGCCGTGAAAGCCGCCGGGGCCGGCACCTGGATACCCTGGCATCAGGACACGCCATACTGGAATCTCTCCACAACCCAGGTGGTCAGCGTGTTTTTGGCCATTACCGAAACAACCGTCGCGAATGGCGCGATGAAGGTGGTGTTGGGCACACACAGGTGCGGTGCATTGGGCCGGATTAATTTCGATGGTGACCCGCACCAAGGCATCGCCCGCGGAAAGCGCAAGTCATCCGCAGGAAATCTGTTTTTCTACGACCATATCCTGAACCGGGAAATAGACGAGTCCGCGGCAAAAGACGTTGAGCTGCAACCAGGCGAATTTTCCATCCATCATATCGAGATTCTGCATGGCGGCGGCTCCAATGAATCAGACCGTGACCGGATTGGTTTCGTAATGCGGTACATATCTGCCGAGACCTGCTGTCGCTCCGGCCGGGATTCGGCCATGCTGGTTCGCGGTGAATACCATGCTGACCATTATGAACTGGAACCCAGGCCCGTACAAGACTTCAGCCCCGCAGCCATGGCCGCACTGGAACGCGCCGTGTCATTCCCGAGTGGATTCGGTGACCGCGATATGACCAGAGGCGACCCGGCATAGGAAGCACACTAGGCCGTGTTGACGAATTGTAGGGACATCCCCCCGTGGTTGTCCTTCATCATGGACAGGCACGGGGGCCTGTCCCTACCCTTGACGCCGGGGCGGGCCGGCTGGGTGCTTGATGTCTGTCAAAATTGATTCAATCCGCGACCAGATCACATCGGTGAACAGTATACTCATCACGACCCTCCTCAAAACTGTTGTGGGACACCGTTATCAACAATTTGATAATTCGTCAACACAGCCTAATAGCACACTAATGTCGTGATATACCGTACTGGGATTGGTGTAAGAATAATGTAAAAAACAGCATTCCCGGGACAGTCGGTGAGGCAATCGGGCGGTTGCGGGGGTTCTCAATTTCTCTACTTTTGTCCTGACCTGGAGCAGGTCCTGCTATTGTCAGGTTTGTATCAGCAGCCGATTACCTGGCTTTTTTCAAATCGCGGCCCGATTCGCCACGCAATGACAGGAACATCGAAAACCGCAGTCTTTTCACTGTGCGGGCTTTGTTCCTTGCTTATGCAAACGCCGGCAATAAAAACTCATTATCGCCGCGAGGCCGTATTTGGCGCTGGTTTTACAGGCCCCGTATTACTTTGTCCAACAACAACAAACCCGCATCAATGTCAGACTCACTGATATTTAACGGCGGCGCCAGCCGCAACACGTTGGGGCCTGCTACCAACACCAGTAACCCGGACTCCGTGCAGGCAGTGAGAATATCCCTGGCGCGGTTCCTGTAGCGGCAATTCATCTCGCAGCCCAATAACAGACCGACCCCGCGGATATCCTTGAATACATGGTATTTTCCATTAATCAGGTTTAAGCCGGCTATCATCCGCCGGCTTTTAGCCTCCACCGAATCCAGCATTTCAGGGGTGTTCACAATTTCGAGCACTTTGCAGGCCACCGCGCAGGCCATGGGATTGCCGCCAAAGGTGCTGCCGTGGGTGCCGACCACCAGACTGCTGCTGATTTCCTCCGTGGTCAGCATGGCGCTGACCGGGAATCCGCCCCCCAATGCCTTTGCGGTAGTGAGAATATCCGGGGTAACCCCCAGTCTTTCATAGGTATAAAGTTTTCCCGAGCGGCCGACGCCAGTCTGAATTTCATCGAAAACAAGCAGCGCATTGCTGGCATCGCAGCACGTCCTGACGGCTTTAACGAATTCTGTAGTGGCTGGTGTCACTCCGCCCTCCCCCTGAACCGGCTCCAGGATAACCGCGCAGACGTTATCCCCGTGCCGGTCGAAATATTTTTTTACCGCTTGAATATCATTAAAGGGTCGATGGGAAATACCGCCGGGTCGGGGGCCAAATCCTTGGCTGTATTTGGGTTGGCCGCCTGCGCATACCGTGAACAATGTACGACCGTGAAAGGCATTGTCAAATGCCAGAATTTCGATTTTATTTTCACCATATTTATCCAGCGCATAGCGGCGCGCCAGTTTCAGCGCGGCCTCATTGGCCTCGCTGCCGGAATTGGCCAGAAAGACACGTTCGGCAAATGTGGCATCGCACAGTGTTTTGGCAAGCCGGATAGCCGGCTGGTTGGTCAATACATTGCTGACATGCCACAATTTATTTGCCTGGGTGGTCAATGCCTTTATCAGCGCCGGGTGCGCATGCCCCAGGGCGCAGACCGCAATGCCGCCGGCAAAGTCCAGATATTCCCTGCCGTCTGTATCCCATAACCGCGAACCCTCGCCACGCTCCGGCAGGATTGCCATCGGCGCATAATTCGGCGCCATAACCTGATCATAAAGTTCCCGGGTAATCGCAACGCGGTCGCTTGCTGCTGTCATAGACTGTCTATTTACTATTCGCGCCTTTGCGCAAGGGCTGGAATTTTACCTGTATCAATAGCAGAATACCGGGCTATTTCATATTGCCTTGTTTCCTTGGCCCCGATGCTTCAAAGAGCGAGAACAAACCATGTCTGAACAGCCGCCCCAACGCGAATCCATGGAAGTCGATGTGGTAATCGTCGGCGCCGGCCCGGCCGGGCTATCGGCCGCGTGCAAATTAATGCAGTTGGCTGAGGCCGAACAAAAAGAATTGTCTGTGGTTGTTCTGGAAAAAGGATCGGAGGTGGGTGCGCATATTCTGTCTGGTGCATTGTTCGAACCCCGCGCATTGAATGAACTGTTTCCCGATTGGAAAGAACGTGGTGCGCCACTGGCAACGCCGGTTGAAAAAGATACCATGTTGATGTTCAAAAACCCGCACAAGGCCACCCGCATACCGCTGTGGATGGTGCCCAGGCCCATGCACAATCATGGCAACTATATAGTCAGTCTGGGTGATGTATGCCGCTGGCTCGGGGAGCAGGCCGAGTGCCTGGGCGTGGAAATTTTTCCTGGCTTCCCGGCCTCCGAAGTCTTGTTCCACCAGGACGGAACGATCAAAGGCGTGGCCACGGGCGACATGGGCAGAGGGCGCAACGGCGAAGCCAGGGCATCATTTGAACCCGGTATGGAACTGCACGCCAGGGTTACTTTATTTGCGGAAGGCTGCCGGGGGCATTTGGGCAAACAATTAATCAGCCGATTCAATCTGGATGAACACAGCCAGACCCAGCACTACGCTATCGGCATTAAAGAACTATGGAAAATCAACCCGCACCAGCATCAGCCCGGGCTGGTGGTGCACGGCGCCGGTTGGCCGCTGGCCGAGCACGGCGCATCCGGCGGTTCGTTTCTGTATCATCTTGGAGACAATCTGGTATCCATGGGTTTGATCACCGATTTGTCTTATGACAACCCGTATCTGAGCCCATTCGATGAATTGCAGCGGTTTAAACATCATCCCGAGATCAAACGCCATCTGGAAGGTGGGGAACGGATTGCCTACGGCGCACGCGCCATAACCAAAGGCGGATTAAACGCCTTGCCGAAGATGTGTCCGCCAAACGGCCTGTTAATTGGTTGTGATGCCGGCACGCTGAATTTCTCCAAAATCAAGGGATCGCATACGGCGATGAAGTCGGGGATAATTGCCGCTGAAACCGTGTTTGGCGCACTCTGTGGCGGCGCGGCGCTGGCCGACTATGAAAAAATTTTTCAGAATTCCTGGTTGTACAAAGAGCTGTATCGTTCACGCAACTTCGGCGCGGCGCTGCATAAATTCGGGCCCTGGGTCGGCGGGGCGTATAATTTTATTGACCAGAACCTGTTTGCCGGAAAGTTACCGCTGAAGCTGACCGACCCGATAGCGGATAATCAAACATTGCAGCCCGCTTCGAAATTCACTCCTGTCCATTATCCCAAACCGGACAACGTGCTGAGCTTTGACAAAACCTCCTCGGTCTATTTATCCGGCACGAATCACGAAGAAGACCAGCCGGTTCATCTGAAATTGCAGGAAAAATCACAAGCAGTGGCAACCAATTTCAATATTTATGCCGGACCGGAGCAGCGCTTTTGTCCGGCGGGTGTGTATGAGTTCATCAATGTGGACAGCCGGCCGGAGTTGCAAATTAATGCGCAAAACTGTGTGCATTGTAAAACATGCGACATCAAGGACCCTGGCGAAAATATCGACTGGGTCAGCCCGGAAGGTGGTGGCGGGCCGAACTATGCCAATATGTGACGACGGGTAATTTACCCGGTTAATTCAATCCACCCAGCTACGGGCATTGTGGAAGATTTTTATCCACGGGCTGTATTCTCCCCAGTGGTCGGGGTGCCAGGAATTCGACACCGTTCTAAACACCCTTTCCGGATGCGGCATCATGATGGTAGAGCGGCCATCGTCACTGGTGAATCCGGTCAACCCGCCTTCTGAACCATTGGGATTATGGGGATAATCCTGCGCCGCCGCGCCGCGATTATCGACAAATCGCAGACACGACTGCTTTTGTCTGCCCAGCATCTGTGCAGATGCGGCGTGGTCAAATTTCACCCGGCCTTCACCGTGTGCGACGGCGACAGGAAATTTTGCGCCCGCCATGCCGTGAAACAATACTGATTTGTCCGAAGTAATCTCAACCATCACCAAGCGGGATTCATATTGCTCGGAATGATTGCGCACAAACCCTGGCCAATGCGCCGCGCCCGGGATCAGGTGTTTTATCGAAGACATCATCTGGCAGCCGTTGCATACGCCCAGCGAAAAGGTGTCGGAACGGTTAAAAAATTTTTCAAACCCGACTTTCAACCGGGGGTTGAACAGGATTGATTTACCCCAGCCCTGGCCAGCCCCGAGCACATCGCCAAATGAAAATCCGCCGCAGGCCGCCAAACCTTGGTAGCCGTCCAGCCTGAGGCCGTCGAGCAAATCGGTCATGGTCACGTCAACCGCATCAAACCCGCCGCAGTCAAACGCGGCGGCCATTTCCATCTGGCCGTTCACGCCCTGCTCCCGCAATATGGCAATTTTGGGTCGTGTCCCGACAGAGATACGGGGTCCGGCCGGAACAGTGCCGCCGGTATGCGGGCCATGATCAAAGTTTATATGGCAAAACAGCCCCGGCTCCGTGGTATCCGCAATCCGCGCATACTCCTGACCCGCACAAACCGGATTATCCCGCATCCGCTGCATATGCCAGGTGGTTTGCGACCATAGCTGATGACATTCGCTGCGTGGTTTTTTGAATATCGCATTGCCTTTAAAGGTGAATTCAATGTTATTCCCCGCTGCCGGATAACCGATTAAATGACACAGGGCGGACAAATCCGCATGTTCGAATGCGGCCAAAACGGGTCTCCGGTCCCGGCGTCGGGTCTGGATTACTGCGCCGAGTTCTTCATTAAACAGCACCGCAAGACTATCCGCATCCAGCGCATCAAGCCGCATCGCCAAACCGCATCTCGATGCAAAAGCCATTTCACACACAGTGGCTAACAACCCGCCATCCGATCGATCATGGTACGCCAAAACCAGGCCGTCCTTGTTCAGCTTCTGAATTAATGCAAAGAATTGCCGTACACTTCGGGGTCCTGCACATCAGCCGGCTCATCGCCCATTTGGTTGGTGACCTGGGCCAGCACGCTGGCGCCCAAACGGTTTTTGCCCGCGCCCAGGTCGATTAACCACAAATCGGATGGCTGCGAAACATTCTGCAGCACCGGGGTGAGGGTTTTGCGAATATCCGTCACCGGCGCGAATCCGCTGACGATTAAAGACAACGGCGCAACCACCTTGTTTTCAATTTCATCGCCATCCCGCCAAACCGTTTTCATCGACATGGAATCCTTGCCCACCGGAATTGCCATGCCTAATTCCGGGCATAAATCCAGCGCAACGGATTTCACCGTGGCATAAAGAGCCGCATCCTGTCCCGCCTCCCCGGCCGCTACCATCCAGTTGGCCGACAGTTTTATCTGGCTAATCCGTTCAATCGGCGCAGCGGCAAGATTGGTAATCGCTTCGCCAATCGCCATTCTGCCGCTAGCAGGCGCATTGATCACCGCAATCGGCGAACGTTCTCCCAGGGCGAATCCCTCTCCGGCAATGCTTTTAAAGCCGCAGGCCGTGACACCAACGTCCGCCACCGGCACTTGCCACGGCCCCACCATCTGGTCGCGGGCAATTAATCCGGTAACGCTGCGGTCACCGGTGGTAACCAAGAATGTTTTGTCGCCCACCGCCTGATCAAGCGTCAGGCCGGTGAAGTCCGGTTTTGATAAATCATTGTGTACGGATACCGCATGGCGATTCATCCCGGGCGGCCGCCCGAATAAAACTTCCATCGGCAGATCGACGGGTTTTGCATAATCATGCCGGAAGTATTGGTCATTCAATAGCAGATGCGGCGATTGTGTCGCGGTTCCCACGCGCGCGTAGAGGCAGCGCTCGCGCTGACATATTCGCTCAAATGCAGCATATTGCTCGGCGTCGACTGCGATTACGTAGCGCTCCTGGGATTCATTGCACCAAATCTGCATCGGCGACATGCCCGGGTCGTCATTTAAAATACGGCGCAGTTCAAAATCCCCGCCGACCCCGGAATCATGAAGCAATTCGGGCAGGGCATTGCATATTCCGCCGGCACCGACGTCATGTATGGATAAAATCGGATTGTGCTGGCCCAGGGCGCAACAGGCGTCGATCACTATTGCCGCGCTGCACCGAGGCAAAGTCCAGGGAATGCGAGCGGCTGCCCGAAGCCGCGCTCGATGCGGCGCCGCCGCCAAGTCCTATCAGCATGGCCGGCCCGCCGAGTACCACGACAGGCGTGCCATCCGAGATGTTTAATTTCTCAACATGATCGGGGCGAATATTGCCCAGCCCGCCGGCCAGCATGATGGGTTTGTGGTAGCCGTGCCGATGGCCGGAATCGGCCGGGTTTGCTGCCTGCTCAAAACTTCTGAAATAGCCGCAAATATTCGGGCGGCCGAACTCATTATTGAATGCGGCCGCGCCGACCGGGCCTTCCAGCATTATTTGCAGGGGACTGGCGAGGTGCCCGGGTTTGTTTTCTGCTGTCTCCCAGGGCCGGGGCAAATCCGGCAGGCGTAAATGCGATACCGCATACCCGGTCAACCCGGCTTTGGGTTTCCCGCCTCTGCCGGCGGCGGCTTCATCGCGAATTTCACCGCCGGAATCAGTGGCTGCGCCGGCAAAGGGCGAGATTGCCGTGGGATGATTATGGGTTTCGACTTTAGCGGTATAGTGTATGGGCTCAGACCGGTATCCATAGCAATGCGTATGCGCGTCTGGCGCCCAGCGCTGCCCAACCGGTCCCGCAAGGACGGCGGCGTTATCGCGATAGGCGGTCAACGTTCCTTTGCTGTTTTGCTGGTGAGTATGGCGGATCATTGAAAATAACGACTGCGCCTGGGACACCCCGTCGATATGCCAGTCGGCGTTGAAGATTTTTATGACGGCAATGCTCTGAATTGACCTGGGCAAACATCATTACTTCCACATCGGTGGGGTTGCGCCCAAGGCGTGTGAAACTGTCGATCAGATACGCCTGTTCATCCGCATTTAACGCCAATCCAAATTCCTCATTGGCGGCCTGCAAGGCGTTTAAACCGCCGCCGAGCAAGTCGATGATCGACAGCGGCGCGGGCGCTGCGGCCACAAACAATTTTTCTGCTGCCCGGGCATCTTCCAAAACGGTTTCCGTCATCGGGTCAAATATGACCCCGGCGAAAAGAGAACTGTCCGGCATTCGGCAGTCTGGGGTGACCACCAGTTGCCATTGAATACCGCGTTCGATGCGTCTTACCCGGTCCAAGCCGCAGCGGTGAAAAATATCCGTGGCCCGGGTCGCCCAGGGCGAAATGGTGCCAGGACGCGGGACCACAACCCGGGATACAACCCGATCTTGTTTATCCACAGCACGGATTGCGTCGCTGGCAGCATCGCCAATGCGATAACCTGGTGCTGCATTCAAAAGTTCATCGGCGATTTGCTGTTCTTCCCTGACCAGAACGCCGACCGAATCGACGAAATAAATAAACTCCGCCTGCACGGAACGACAACCGGGGATTATTTTCTGAATGCGGGCGAGGGTTTTCCCCTGGCGAAATGCAGAAATCGCCGGCGCTCCAGGCATTATTAGCATGGGAGATGATCAACATGCAATGCAGTCTTGCATGACTGCGTTAATGATACGGTTGATTTCAGATGGGAATAATTTACATGACACCCGCATGGCGCATCGCCGCACGCAGCTCGGCGTGGAACTTTTCCGAGAACACGGTCAGCGGCAATCGAATTCCTGCCGCGACATAGCCCATTTCAGCAAGCGCCCATTTGACCGGGATGGGGTTGGACTCCAGAAACAATGCCGCGTGCAATGGCTGTAAACACTGGTTTATTCCCGTGGCGCGGGTCATGTCCCCCGCTATGGCGGCGCGGCACATTTCAGACATGAGTTTTGGCGCCACATTGGCCGTGACCGAAATACAGCCATGGCCACCCCGGGCAATAAAATTCAGGGTAGTGCCGTCGTCACCGGAATAAAGCGCAAATTCTTTTCCGCAACGGCCAGCCAGGTCAGCTACGCGGGAAACATTGCCAGAGGCCTCTTTGACGCCAATAATATTGGGGATTCTGGCGAGATCGACAATGGTATCGTTGTGCATGTCCAAAGACGTTCGGCCCGGAACGTTGTACAGAATTTGCCGGGTGTCAACGGCCTCGGCGATGCGTTTGAAATGCTGATACAGGCCATGCTGGGTCGGTTTGTTGTAATAAGGAACCACCAGCAAACAGGCGTATACGTTCAGCGCGGCGGCCCGGCTGGTTAATTCCACGGCCTCGGTAGTGGAGTTGCCGCCAGTACCGGCGATGACAGGAATTCGCCCTGCTGCCATTTCCACCGTTGTGGCAATCACCTGTATTTGCAGATCAATGTCCAGCGTGGACGCCTCTCCACTGGTGCCCACCGATACGATGCCGCCGGTTTGGTTTTCCACATGAAAATTCACCAGCTTTTCCAGCGCGGCATAATCAATACTGCCGTCTGCCTGCATGGGTGTTATCAGCGCGACCAGACTGCCCTTGAGCATTATATTCAACCGGTTAACAAAGAATTTTGAGTGACCGGAATGTTACTGTTAGTGCAGATGTTTCACAAGTTTAATATCCGGGTTACATTTCTGTATTATCAGTCTGAACTTTTGAACCATGCCTGACCACATGAATAATCCTGATCCGCTGAAAATTGGCCTGCTGTTGTGTGACGACGTTGATGCGTCGGCGCAGCCGCAATACGGCACCTATACCCGGATGTTTCAGCACAGCATCGACCCATCCGCACAACGTATCCATTTGCAGCCGGTGCGCTGTTTTGCCGGGGAAGCGCTCCCCGAACCTGCGGAATTTGACGGCTACCTCATTACCGGGTCGCGCTATAGTGTTTACCAGGGTCTGCCTTGGATTGGCTTGCTGCAACACTTCATTCGCCAATGCTGGGAGCAGCATGTGAAAATTGTCGGCATTTGTTTCGGGCATCAACTTATCGCCCATGCCCTGGGCGGGAAAACCCAGCCCGCTGCGGCGGGCTGGGGCTTTGGCATCCACAGCGCAAAAATCACCGACAAGCAGCCCTGGATGACGGATATCGGGGAGCTGGATGGCGATATTTATAATCTGGTTGTTATTCATCAGGATCAGGTCGTGGACGTTCCCGCCCAATTCAAAAGCATCGCGACCAGTGATTTTTGCCCGAACAGCATGATTGTGGCGCCGGATAAAATGCTCGGCATTCAGGGCCATCCAGAATTCAGCAAGGAGTTTTGCGCATTTCGGGCACAATGCAGAAAGGACGTTATCGGGCCGGAGACGTACCGCGCCACGCTGCGTTCATTGGCTGAAAATGAAACCCACTCCAGCACGATACTGCGCTGGGTTGATAATTTTTTACATCAATAATTCGGTTTTGATACAGTAAATCCGGCTGCCTGGGAGCATTTATGCGGATCAGATCAAGTGCTTGGTGAACTGTGCCCCGGTGGCCTGCGCCATGAATTAAGCTGAATTGCGCCGATTAAAATCATTAATTCTCCATAAATGACTGGCAAGGCATGGCAGAAATTATCCCGCCATTGAACAAGCGCACTTTGGGCCGGATGACCACTGGCGAAAAACGCCTTGCCCACCTGCTGCAAACCCGGTTGGAGGATGATTGTCTGGTTTGGTATGACATCCCGGTGGGGAGGCAGCGCCGTTACCCGGATTTTATTGTTCTGCACCCCGGTCGTGGTCTGTTGTTTCTGGAAGTCAAGGACTATAAGCCGGACACCCTGGTGCGGGTCAGCAAGACAGACGTCACTCTGGAAACGGCAAATGGGCGCGTGACCAAACCGCACCCGCTGGAGCAGGCCCGCCAGTATACTTATCAAGTGGTGAATAAGCTGGCGCGGGATCCCAGACTTTGTCAGGCTGCCGGCGCGCATCAGGGCAATCTGATTATGCCCTGGGGCTGGGGCGTGGTATTCACCAGAATTACCCGCAAACACGTGGAAAAGGCAATGCCTGAGAACGAGCGCGAAGTTTTGCTGCCGGATCACCTGCTGATGTATCAGGACGAGATTACGCAAAATGCCGAAGCGGAGACCTTTCAGAAACAACTCTGGGACATGTTTCACTATCGGTTTGGTAAACCACTGAATCCGCCGCAGATTGATCGCATCCGCTGGCACTTGTTTCCGGAGATTCGCATTGATGGCGCCGGGCAGACCGCGTTGTTCGGCGGTGCGGCCGATCCCCCTGCCGCGGTGTCGGCCTTGCCGGATATTGTCAAGGTCATGGATACGCAGCAGGAGCGGTTGGCGCGGAGTCTGGGCCAGGGTCATCGCGTTATTCACGGCGTGGCGGGTTCCGGCAAAACCCTGATCCTCGGTTACCGCTGCCAGTATCTTTCGCAGACCATGAGCCGGCCGATCCTGGTGCTGTGTTTTAATATCACGCTGGCGGTCAGATTGCGTGCCTTTATCTCTGCCAGAGGAATTGGCAGCGTGGTACAGGTTTGTCATTTTCACGGTTGGTGTGGGCTGCAACTCAAGACCCATGGTGTGGCAGTGGCTGAATCCGATCAGCCTTATTGGAAAAGTCAGGTAGAGGCGGTGATCAATGCCGTTGACAAGGGCGACATCCCCAAAGTGCAATACGGCGCCCTGATGATTGATGAAGGCCACGATTTTGCGGCAGACTGGTTGCGGCTGGTGACCCAAATGGTTGACCCGGAAACGGGTTCCTTGTTGTTGCTGTATGACGATGCCCAGTCGATTTACACTGGCAGACTGTCCGGTCTTGGGTTCAACCTGTCCAGCGTTGGTATCAGGGCCAAAGGGCGTACCACCATCCTGCGCCGCAACTATCGCAATACCCGCCAGATACTGAAGTTTGCCCACACCTTTGCCAGCCATTACCTGAGTGCGCAGGACGCTGATGATGATCATATCCCCCGGCTTATCCCCGAGGCGGTGGGCAGGAATGGGCCGGTGCCTGCGGTGCATCAATTCAATCACCTGAATCAAGAGACAAACCATGCCCTGGTATGCCTGAGAAAATGGCACGGTCAGGGCATTCCCTGGGCAGATATGGCGGTGCTGTATTTCACCGGATATCAGGGTCGGAAGATAGCCGAAGCGCTGCGGGGGGCAGCTATCCCAAATATCTGGCTTGGTGCTAGGTATAGTAAAAAAGCCTACGACGCGGCCAGGAACCAGGTCGCCATAATGACCCTGCATTCCAGCAAGGGCTTGGAGTTCCCCAGAGTTGTGATCATGGGCATAGGCCAGCTAAAAGATAATAACGATGAACAGGAGCGGAATACCCGCTTGCTCTATGTGGGCATAACGCGGGCCCAGCAGTGCCTGGTACTAACAACTTCAACCGAAAATGAATACATAAAGCGATTGCGGGCCGCAACAAAAATCCTTGGGCAATCGCATTAAATTTCAGCATGGTTGTCAGAGCGATGCCTTAAACGCAACCGCCCGTTTCCAGTCTGTCTCCATCCATCACGGCAAAACTGCGCTTTCAGTCGAATTGAATTATCAACAGGACCTTTCCGGCGCACTCCGGCAATTGATACTGCGCGGACTTGAATGACTCATACCGTTATGCGCACCGTCAGCTTTCGTCAACCCGATCAATCCGATTCAGGTCACACTGCATTCGCTGCGCTTCCGGGATATAATGATTCGGAAGTAATTACAGGAATCCAATGATGATTGTCAAACAAATCTGGACCGGCAATGCCTATCGCAATTTCAACTATTTAATCGCCTGCCCGGAAACCGGTGAAGCCCTCGCGATTGACCCGCTTGATCATAAAAAGTGTCTGGATTATGCGAATGCCAAAGGCTGGAACATTACCCAAATTCTGAATACCCATGAGCATGGCGATCATACCGGTGGCAACCGAAAAGTGGTCGCGGCCACTGGCGCCAAAGTGCTGGCACATCATGGCGCCGGGGCATCCATACCCGAAATGACCGACGGCCTGAACGCTGGCGACGTGGTAAAGGTCGGCACCACGGTGGAACTCGAAGCGCTCGACACGCCAGGGCATACCATGAGCCATGTTTGTTTGCTGTCAAGAACCGATACCCCGGCGCTGTTCTGTGGCGATACCTTGTTTAATGCGGGTGCCGGTAATTGCCACAACGGCGGTCATCCAGAAGCGCTGTACCAGACCTTCGTGTGCCAGTTGATGCGATTAAGTGAAAATACACTGATCTATCCCGGACACGATTATCTATACAATAATCTCGAATTCACCCTGGATAGGGAACCCGGAAACGCTGCCGCCAGAGCATTGCTAAAACAGTCAGAAAATCAGGATCCGTCGAATGCCCTGGTCACCACAATGGCTGATGAGAAACAGTTAAACACTTTTTTTCGACTGCAAAATCCTGAGGTAATTGCACAACTTCGATTGAGGTTTGCAGATATTGGAGAGAACCCGGACCCGCAAACCGTGTTTTTGAAGCTAAGAGAATTGCGCAATAGCTGGTAATGAAACGGGCGCCACGCAGCCGGGTTCAATTTCTCCCGGTAGAGCCAAATCCACCCTCCGCCCGGTTTGATTGTTCGAAGGATTGAACGACATTAAACTCGGCCTGAATCACCGGCACCAGCACCATCTGGGCAATGCGGTCACCCGGATTGATGGTGAATGCGGCGCCGCTGCGGTTCCAGCAGGACACAAACAATTGTCCCTGATAGTCAGAGTCGATTAATCCGGTAAGGTTGCCCAACACCAACCCACGCTTATGCCCCATGCTCGACCGTGGAATTAATACCGCCGCCAGCGCGGGGTCAGCGAGATGGATGGCGATACCGGTGGGGATTAATTCGGTTTGTCCCGGCGCCAGGTGCAGCGGACTTTCCAGGCAGGCGCGCAAATCCAGTCCGGCAGACCCGGGTGTGGCGTATTGCGGCAGTCCAAACTCGCCTGCAATGCGTGGATCAAGAATTTTTAAATCAATCTTTTTTTTCATTACCGGTTGTTTGGATAATGCCGGCAAATATTCTCAATAACCCGGACGGCCAATCCATATTTATCCATGCGTTCCAGCATGAGTTCTCCTTCTTTATGAATCAGCGTTGCCGTATTGCTGTCGTTTGCAAATGCGCTGTCATCGCCCGATACCTGATTTGCGACAATCATCTCGACATTTTTCGCTTTCAGTTTTTTCCGGGCATTGTTGAGCAGGTTTTCGGTTTCCGCCGCAAAGCCAACTGTAAATGGCTTCGGCTTGCAGCGAGCGACCTCGGATAAAATATCCGGGGTTTTTACCAGGACAAGCGTCATTTTATTATCATTTTTTTTGATCTTTTGCTTCGCCACGGCAACTGGACGATAATCTGCAACCGCTGCGACGCCGATAAAAATATCGCAGTCGCCGATCTGGCTCATCACTACATCCCGCATTTGCCGGGCCGACTGCACATCAATTTTCTCTATTCCAGTCGGCGCCAAAATACCCACAGGGCCACAAACGACCATAACGTTTGCGCCGAAGTCTCTGGCTGCCTCAGCAACGGCCAGCCCCATTTTCCCAGAGCTGTGATTGGTAATGCCGCGAACCGGGTCGATGGCCTCCCAGGTCGGCCCGGCGGTCACCACCACTTTTTTGCCGACCAGCAGTTGGGGCAGGCCGTCACCAAGCAGGTGTTGTGCAATATCATCCGGCTCCATCATCCTCCCGGGGCCGTTCTCCCCACATGCCTGATCCCCTTCGCCGGGGCCGATTATGGTGGCCCCGCGCTGCCGCAAAATCCCGAGATTACGCCGGGTCGCTGGGTTCTGCCACATCTGCTGGTTCATCGCCGGGGCGATGGCCAGCTCTGCCTCGGAGGCGACCACCAGAGTTGACAACAGATCATCCGCATTGCCCTGGGCTGCCTTTGACATGAAGTCTGCGGTAGCAGGCGCGACCAGAATTATTTCTGCCCAGCGCGCCAGTTCAATATGCCCCATCCCGGATTCAGCCCCGGTATCGAGTAAATCCGCGTATACTGGATGGCCGCTTAGGGCTTGCAGGGTTAATGGCGTGATGAATTGTTTGGCGGCGGCGGTCATTACCACCCGCACATCCGCACCCCGCTCAATTAATCGGCGTACCAGGTCTGGAGATTTATAGGCTGCGATTCCACCGCTGACACCCATCACGATTCGTTTGTTTCTATGGATTGTGCTCAAGTCGATCATGGGATAGAGTTTAACCCAATCGCAAGGGGGGCAATAATGTCAATAAAGGAATGGCCAATGGCAGAACGGCCCAGAGAAAAACTGCTGCAACAGGGCGCACATTCATTATCCGATGCTGAACTTCTGGCAATATTTATCCGCACTGGTGCGCCGGGTAAAACCGCAGTGGACGTTAGTCGGGAACTGATTCTTCAATTCGGCGGATTACGAAAAATCCTCACGGCGGAGGCCGGGCAGCTAACCGGTGCATTTGGCATCGGGCCGGCAAAATATGCACTACTCCAGGCCGCCCTCGAAATCGGCCGGCGATTCCTGGATGAAAAACTCAAACGGGGCGGGGCGCTTACCAGCCCAAAACAGGTTTCTGAATATCTCACCCATCAATTGCGGGATCAGGACCGCGAAATATTCGCAGTTATTTACCTCGACAATCGTCACCGGGTGATTCATTATGATCAACTGTTTTACGGCACCCTGAATGGCGCAAGTGTGCACCCTCGGGAAGTGGTGAAAAGCGTCCTGCTGCATAATGCCGCAGCGGTAATCATTGCGCATAACCATCCTTCGGGCATCGCCGAGCCGAGCCACAGCGATGCCGCAATCACCCAAAAGCTCCAACAGGCATTACAATTGATAGATGTAAAGCTGCTTGATCACCTGATTATCGGCGACGGGGAATTTGTCTCCCTGTGTGATCGGGGGTTGTTGTAATCATCGCTGTGAAAATGATATTGACACGGTCGACCGGCATGATAGGCCCGGCATGAAATCCAGAGAACGAAGAACGGGATTAACGTTAGTCCACACTGGTGCAGGCAAGGGCAAATCCTCAAGTGCATTTGGCGTGGTGTTTCGTGCGGCCGGATGGGGATTAAATGTCTGTGTCATACAATATATCAAGGGCAAGTGGAAAACCGGGGAGCAAATAGCATCGGAGAAATTTGCCAATATTGAATGGCACACCCTGGGAGACGGATTTACCTGGGACACAAAAAACCCGCAGCAGGACATTAAAACCAGCCAGGAAATCTGGGCCTTCAGCAAGGAAAAAATTCTGTCCGAAAAGTACGATTTGGTGGTGCTGGATGAAATCAATTACTGTAGTAGCTATGGCTGGATTACGGGCGAGGAGATCAGCCAGTTTGTGATCCGGCAAAAACCTGCCTGGCTGCACCTTGTGATGACCGGAAGGGATGCGCCCCAGGCCGTAATCGACGCCGCTGACACCGTAACCGAGATGACCAAAATCAAACATGCGTTCGACCGGGGCATCTTGGCCGCCCAGGGCATTGAATTCTAGAAGCCGGGTTCTGAAATCAGGCCGCCGTTATTTTCTGCAATCTCATGATTGCTATCAGAGCCTGGTCGCGGTCAGAGACGTAGTGCTGATATAATCTGGTCAGAGTCTGCTCTTTAGATTTCCACCGTCGCAAAAACTGACTATTCATGAATCGTTATTCGATTTTCAGCCTGATCCGAAATTCGCTGAACTATCATCAGGACTGGCCGCGGGCGTGGCGCAGCCCGGACCCCAAACAAACATACGATGTGGTCATTGTCGGCGGCGGCGGCCACGGTCTGGCCACGGCCTACTATCTGGCCCGGGAATGCGCCATAACCAACGTGGCGGTTATCGAAAAAGGCTGGATTGGCGGCGGCAATACCGGACGTAATACCACTATCGTCCGTTCCAATTATCTTTGGGACGAATCCGCCCGGATCTACGAACATGCCATGAAGCTGTGGGAGGGGCTTAGCCAGGATTTGAACTATAACGTCATGTTCTCCCAGCGCGGCTTGGTGCATCTGGCGCATAACGTCCATGATCTTCAGGAAATCGGCCGACGCGGAAATGCCATTTACCTCAATGGCATTGATTCGGAATTTTTAAGCCCGGCACAAATCAAACAAATGGTTCCATTCATTAATCTGGCGTGTCGATACCCGGTGCTGGGTGCGGTTTTACAAAAACGCGGTGGCACGGCAAGGCATGATGCGGTCGCATGGGGGTATGCGCGCGCCGCAGATGCTCTGGGCGTGGACATTATTCAAAACTGCGAAGTGACCGGGTTCAAAATCGAAAATAATGCTGTCAAAGGTGTCGAAACCTCTCGCGGATTGATTGGTGCGAAAAAAGTGGGTTGTGTGGTCGCCGGGCACTGTAGTGTATTGGCCGATATGGCCGGGTTTCGGTTGCCTGTGGAATCCTTCCCGCTGCAGGCGCTGGTTTCAGAACCGGTTAAACCCATACTGGACTGCGTTGTAATGTCCGGCAGCATTCACGCCTATATCAGTCAATCGGATAAGGGCGAGCTGGTCATCGGCGCCGGGTCCGATACCTATAACTCCTATTCCCAGCGCGGCGGGTTTAACGTCATTGAAGAAACCGTTGGGCCGGTGCTTGAGCTGTATCCGATATTCTCGCGCATGAAGATGTTGCGACAGTGGGCCGGAGTCGTGGATGTTACCGTGGACCGCTCGCCGTTGATTTCCAAAACCCCGGTGGACAATCTGTTTTTCAATTGCGGGTGGGGAACCGGTGGATTCAAGGCCACGCCAGGGTCGGGTCATGTGTTTGCCCATTCCATCGCCAACGGCGTAATGCATCCTTTTGCCGAGCCCTTTTCGATCAACCGTTTCAACACCGGCGCATTAATAGACGAAGGCGCCGCCGCAGCGGTGGCGCACTGATGTTTTTAATCACCTGCCCCTGGTGCGGGCAACGCGACCAGACGGAATTCAGTTGTCATGGCCAGGCCCATATTGCCCGGCCCGGGCACCCGACACAATTGTCGGAGCAGCAATGGGGTGACTATGTGTTTTTCCGCACCAATGCAAAGGGTGTGCATTACGAACGATGGGTGCATACTCACGGATGTCGGCGCTGGTTTCATGCCGCCCGAAACACCGTCACGGATCAACTGTATGGCACCTATAAGCCTGGTGAACCGGTGCCACAAATTGATTCAGGGAATGAAAAATGACCGGGCAGGTTAATCGCCTGAAAAAAGGCGGCCAGCTCAATCGTACCAGGGCCATCCGGTTCTGGTACGACAACAAGGCCTATGAAGGTTATCCCGGCGATACCCTGGCTTCAGCATTGCTGGCCAATGGTGTTTACCTGGTTGGGCGGAGTTTCAAGTACCATCGACCGCGAGGAATTTACAGCGCCGGTACAGAAGAGCCCAATGCCCTGGTGCAGCTCGAAACCGGCGCTTACACCGAACCCAACCGCAGAGCCACCGAAATCGAGTTATACGAAGGACTCCGGGCCAATTCACAAAATTGCTGGCCATCGGTAAATTTTGACCTGGGTGCCATTGGCTCCAGGCTGTCCAGAATTCTGCCCGCGGGGTTTTACTATAAAACATTCATGTGGCCCGCCTCATTATGGATGACTTATGAAAGGTTTATTCGAAAATCAGCCGGTCTTGGCAAGCCCCCGACAGAAATTGACCCGGACTGTTATGACAAAACATTTGCCCATTGTGATGTGCTGGTAATTGGTGGCGGTCCCGCGGGCATCCAGGCGGCTTATGCGGCGGGCCGCGCTGGCGCACGAGTCATGCTGCTGGATGAAAAGAATGAATTTGGCGGCGCACTATTGAGCGATACCGCCGCAATCAATGGCAAGCCGGCTGGAGAGTGGGTGGCCATGCGTATTTCAGCGCTGAAAAAAATGGCAGATGTGAAGTTGTTGCGCAGCACCACGGTTGCCGGATACTTCGATTACAACTTCCTGGTTGCCAACCAGCGGGTCAATGAGCATCTCGGTCCAAACGCGCCGGGCACGATGCCTAAAGAACGTCTGTGGAAAATTCGTGCAAAACAGGTTGTGCTGGCCACTGGCGCGGTCGAACGGCCGCTGGTTTTCGCCGACAATGATCGCCCCGGAGTCATGCTCGCCGGCGCTATTCGTACCTATATCAACCGGTTTGCGGTATTGCCCGGGAAAAATATCGTTATCTTGACCAATAATGACAGTGGATACCTGACCGCGCTGGATGCGCAAAATGTCGGCGCACAGGTGCACGTGGTTGACCTTCGGCAAAAGCCTGACAGCGAACTGGTAAACCAGGCAAAGCATCTTGGGGTCGGCATTATCGAAAACAATACGATAACTGCGGTTGATTATGCCCGGGGAAAAATAAAAAAAGTTGAGATCATGGCGCTTAACGATGATGGCAGCGATGTGGTCGGGTCGCCGCGGTCACTGGTTTGCGATGTGGTGGGGGTGGCCGGCGGCTGGACCCCCACAGTGCATTTGTTTAGCCAGGCAAAAGGCAAACTCGAATTTCTTGCAGAGCAGCACTGCTTTGTTCCCGAGCAGATGTCCATTAATAATTCGGCTGTAGCTGCGGGTGCGTGCCGGGCTTCCTATAAGCTGGCCGATTGTCTGGCACAGGGCTTTGCAGCGGGTTGCACTGCGGCGCGGTTAGCCGGATTTGGCACTGACGATCTTACCCCGGACGCCAGTGCCAGCGAGCTGCGCACCGGGCCACTGCGGCCGTTGTGGATTCTTCCGTGCGACCATCCGATTGGCCGGGGAAAGAAAAAACACTTCCATGAACTGCACAATGACGCCACCGTTGCAGATATCGAATTAGCCGCCCGGGAAGGGTTTGAATCGGTAGAGCATCTGAAAAGATACACCACCACCGGGATGGGCACGGATCAGGGCAAAACGTCGAATCAGAATGCGCTGACGGTGATAGCCGGCCTGCGCAATGTGACTGTTCCCGAAGTGGGAATCACGACTTTTCGGCCGCCTTTTACACCGCTTGGCTTCGGTTCCATCGTGGGGCATGACCGCCGCGGGTTATTCCTGCAAAAACGCAAAACCGCGATGCATCCCTGGCATGATAATCATCGCGCGGTGTATGAAGATGTCGGTGACTGGAAACGCCCGTTCTACTTTCCAAAAGCCGGCGAAAGCAGGCACGAAGCGGTGCAGCGTGAATGCCTGGCAGTGAGAAACGCCTGTGGACTGCTGGATGCGTCCACGCTCGGCAAAATCGATTTGCAGGGCCCGGATACTGCCGGATTGTTAAACATGCTGTACACCAATGCGTGGAACCAGCTTGCACCGGGCCGATGTCGTTACGGGTTGATGCTGAATGAGCACGGCATGGTATTTGATGACGGGGTGACCACCTGCCTGGCAGAGAATCATTATCACATGACCACTACCACCGGCGGAGCTGCCCGGGTAATGAACTGGATTGAAGAGTGGCTGCAAACCGAATGGCCGGAAATGCAGGTGTATGCAACCAGTGTCACCGAGCAATGGGCAGTGGCTGCATTAAATGGCCCGAACTCAAGAAAAGTGCTGGAGAAACTCACCGACTTGCCATTGGATAGCGAATCTTTTCCGTTTATGACCATGCAGGAAGCGGATGTCGCCAGTATTCCCGCCCGTATCTATCGCATCAGTTTTACTGGTGAAATCGCTTTTGAGATTAACGTCCCCGCGCGCTACGGCCTGACCCTGTGGAAAGCGTTAATGCAGGCTGGAAAAGAACACAATATCTGTCCTTACGGCACTGAAGCCATGCATGTACTGCGTGCTGAAAAGGGCTTCATAATCGTCGGGCAGGATTCGGATGGCACGATGACGCCAATGGACCTGGGTATGGATTGGATAGTATCGAAGAAGAAACAGGATTTTCTGGGGAAAAGATCCTTCAATCGAACCGACACGGCACGACCAGGCCGCAAACAATTAGTCGGGCTGCTCACGGCAGACCCCGAGTTTGTATTACCTGAGGGCGCACACGTGGTGGAAACGCTCAAACCAAAACCGCCCATGGTCATGCTCGGGCATGTCAGTTCCAGCTATATGAGTCCAAATGTCGGGCGTTCGATCGCGATGGCGCCAATCAAGGACGGGTTTAAGCGTAAAGGGCAAACGCTGAATGTGGCGCTAATGGATGGTTCCAGCCAAAAAGTGACGGTAACCGACCCGATATTTTTTGATAAACAGGGGGAGCGCGCCCGTGACTGAGCCAAAAACAACGTCTCCCGCTTACAATCGCACGCGAATTGATGGGGACACCAGCCTGGTCGCGCTTCCCTGGTGCGGAAAAATCAATTTGCGGGGTGATCCCGGAAACGCTGCATTTATCAACCGGGCCGAATCCGAAATGGGACTGGCTTTACCTGTTGCAGCAAACACCTGCACGAAAAATGACGCAGACACCATCTATTGGCTCGGCCCGAATGAATGGTTAATCCATTGCCCGATAGCTGGCGCTGCAAGCAGAATTTCCTGCCTTAAAGCGGCCTTGTCCGGCATTCATAGTGCGGTGGTAGATGTGAGTGATTATTACGCTGTGCTCAGGTTGGACGGGCCGGATTCCTCGACCCTGATTTCAAAGGCATGTCCGCTGGATTTGCATGCCTGTGTCTTTCCCGCTGGCGCCTGCGCCCAGACCCGGTTCGGGCAGGCCAGTATTTTATTGCATAAAACCAGCAGGACGCCTGCTTATGACATCCAGGTCAGATGGAGTTATACCGAATATGTCTGGGACTATCTGGTGAGCGCAAAGAACTCACTATGATCTGAACGCCATAAAGCCATAAATCAGGCAGGCCCTGACCCCGCTGATACGTTTCAATCATCGGCATCATCAGGCTGTGGCAGGAGTGTCGGGGCTGGTGTTGCCGGGTCTGCTGCCGTGACTTCGGAACCAGCCGCTTTGGACGACTGATGGATCAACTCCAGTTCAGCGCACCTGCGTTTACATTGTGCCAATTTCTCCTGAATGCTGGAACAATCACCCGACCCCGCCCTTCTCCATATTGACCAACCGATGAATAATCCAAGCAGTGCGCCCAGCAAAAGCCAGGTCCAGGTTTGAAGAAATAAATATCCCATATTGATAACCTCGCAGATTCAAACTCCACAATTATATTTAAATTCAGATACCATCCATCGGCCAGATCATTTATTGCCATCGGGACGAAGTGATTCCGTTCAAGTGAAAGATTCCAGTCAACCGGTAAAACCTGAATTTATATGGACCCTGTAACCCAGGGAGTGCTTGGCGCCATAGCGTCGCAAAACGTCTCTCGGAAAAAGTGCATCGCCGCCGCCAGCGTCCTTGGATTTTTGTCGGGCATGGCCGCGGACCTCGATATCTTTATCAGGTCGGACATTGACCCGATGTTGTTCCTCGAATACCACCGCCAGTTTACCCATTCATTGATATTCATCCCGTTCGGCGGCTTTATTTGCAGCGTTATTTTTTATTGGCTGCTGCGCAGTCCACTGAAACTGCGTT
>OY730442.1:1432500-2900423 GCA_963422685.1 Arenicellales bacterium
ACTGGAAGTAGAGGCAACTTTCCAGAACCGAGAGCAAAGCCAGTATGTCTTTGTATATCGTTTTATCTGGCTTGATAAAAACAACCTCACAATAAAAACCCTCCTTTCCAACTGGAAGTCACTTGCTGTTCAAGCGAAAAATTTTGCCACACTGCGTGGTATTGCACCAACAAAGCGTGCAAAAAAATATAGGTTGGAAGTGTATTCAAAAGACGCTATTTTTGAAATCAATGCGGAAGTTAATTCCGATAAATAATTGGAGTAATAAAGTGCTTTTATTGAAGTATGAAATCTTGAAATATGGTGTTTTGGCCAGCATAGTGTTTTTGACAGCATGTGCCACCACACCGACTACTATTGTAAACGCTCCTGGTAGTACACACGATGTTTCGCCATATGCCAATCAGGGGGAGACGACTCTGGGGTTAGACTATCGGGACTTTCAATATGCTTCGGAAGAAGCCATAGCATCATTTTTGGCAAGTCCCCTGTCGCGCAAGCCAAATAGTGATGCGCCGTGGATTATGGCAATTGGCCGCATTATAAATGATACTACGTTGAATATTGATACCAGCCAACTGGTCAAAAAAATCCGCATAGAATTATTAAACAGTGGTCGGGTAGTTGTTACAACGGCGGTTGGGGCCGGTGGGGCTGAGGAAAGTCTGGTGTCCGATGTTCGACAACTTTCAGAATCGGAATTGTTTAACCAAAGCACTGTTGCGAAGCAAGGTACGGTTATCGCACCAGATATGAGCCTGTCGGGAAAAATTATTCAGCGTACTAATATCGTAAACAAGAAACAGCAAGTCGATTATTATTTCCAGTTGACCATGACAAATCTTGAAACAGGTCTTGCCTATTGGGAGTTTGAACAGGTACTCGCCAAACAGGGTTCTAACAAATCATACGCCTGGTAATGTTAAATTGAATATAAAAATGTGTATTTTTCGAGTATTGAAATTATGTTTTATCGTTTCATTTATTGCACAATTTATAGGCGCAGTTGCACTGGCGCAAAGTGAAGAAGATCAAACGCTCCCGTCTTTTTGTCCGGGTGATATTGACGATGTTGCTTATAACCAGACCGATGATGCTGAAGAAAGAGTAACAATTAAAGCATGTCAGTGGCTTAAAATGGATAGCAAAGGACGTGCATTTAATATAAGAGCGAATAAACAGGGGAATAGCAGATTGTTTATGGGGGTTGCGTCATCACAATATCAGCCAGATCAGGAGCGGGGAAATTGGGCCGCCAGCCGACCACTAACCTATACCGACGCATATCTTGATTTGGCAACGCAGTTCGCTCTCCAGGAATATGGGCAGGACCTTCGGTCAGAAGTGGAAAAAAGAGGATTTAGTGCAAGAGGACTGGATTCCAGGGATTTGCAGTGTTATCCCAATGAGACAGAATCCAAATGGTACGATAGGATGGTTAAAAAGGGTTCGGCATTGCTTGAAGGAAAACTCGACGAAGCACTCAGAGAGATGGATGTCGACCCTGGGAATTTTCATGGTTCTCCGCAAAGAAGACTCGCCCGTCGTGTTGAGGAATTTGTTTTCGCGCTGGAAAAATCTACGGAACGTGCGGTTAGGCCGTCAAAAGTTTCCGGATTGGTTGTGATTAAAACTTTTGAAGAGGTTAATGGGCCAGATGCGGCTATCGGGATTCTTGCAAGATGGTCCGATGAGGTACTTACCATGACTCGGCTGATGGCTGATAATAGCGGAAACTTACCCAAAGATTATCCACATGGCCGTCCCGGCAAAAAAGTCAATCAATGGATAGATGGATTTAAAAAAGATTTAAATCATACTTTTGGCGTCCGTATAATGCGTGATGAAAATGGTTATCCCCTGCTCCTGGCATTTGGTCATTCAGCCAACCGTTATTTTGGGCCTGACCGGAAAAAGAAAAAGGAGGACAAACAATTTTCACTTGATATGTCTGAAGAAGATGCATACTCACAGTTGACCGAATATGTAGCGGCTACTGTGCAATTTGCAAAGACGGCCAATAAAGAATTGGAGGGATTTCAAGGCTATGAATTGTTTGATGAGCAGGGCAAATGCATTCCAGACGAAGTGAGAAAAAAATCATTCAAAGAAAAGATAGAAGAAACATGGCGCTCCAGCGCCAGACTGGATAATTTTAAAGGTGCCACGCGAAGATATAAGGGCATAGTTAAGCATCCGATGGTAGAAGATGTGGATATTGCCGTTTCGGTGGTGGCATGGTCTCCTGAAATTTCAACAAACTCCTCAACCGCGAAAAAAGTGGAAAAGAAATCCGATCAGGCCAGGGGAAAAGTGTCGGGTTCATTGTCCAGCCCTGCGCCAGGCGACCCGAATGACTTTTGATTCAGAAATTTATAGCACGCCATGCTAAAAATCAGCATCCACGATATTTTTTTTAGATATGTTGTTTTTGTGACATTGTCCCTGTTGACGACCATATTGCCTGTTGCTGAAGCAATTGCCCAATTATCCATAAGTCATATAAAAGTTAAGGGAACGGGAAACACCCAATCTGAAGCAGTAACCGATGCGTTGATGGAGGCCGTTTATCGAATTTATGGAGTGCGGATTGCTTCTGATACGCAATCATCTGTTTCCAGGATTCGCAGCGATAACACCGCAACGCTTGTAGCCGAAATTCATAAAGTGGTTCGCCGGCAAACTGCGTCTGATAAGCGAAATGAATTATTGGGCTATGAGGTCGTTTCTTCTCAGCAGGATTCTGCCGGCCTGCATACGGTTGCTGTTCAAGCCAGGTACTCCAGGTATCGAGTGCCTGGCCCCGAAAACAAGCGCCGAACGCTGGCAGTTATGAATTTTTCGTTAACTGGGGGTGGTTATATACCCGGAAATGCAAGGGAGGTGGCGGATTTTCTGGCTTCACAAATTGAATCCCTGTTGGTGCAGGGTCGTCGATTTGCGGTACTGGACAGAAAGCGGAATGATATTTATGCCAGGGAGAAGGAATTAATCCAGTCTGGAGATATGAATATTGCTGAACGCGCCAGATTAGGAAAGGTTCTGGGGGCTGATTATATGGTGTATGGTGAGATATTGCCCGTTCGAATCGAAAAGATAGATAAATCTATAAAAATATTGGGCGAGCATAAAGAGCAGATTGTGGCAAGCGTGCCAGTAAGGTTTAAAGTTCTGGCGGTTGCAACCCGTCAAGTAAAATGGTCATCAAGTGTTGTGGCCGATCATATTGTCGAAAATACCAATAAAGATTATGTTGTTGAAACCGACCTGGTTGTCGGTTCTGCGCTGGGTAAAGTGGCGGAGTTGATTGTTGACGAGTTGACTGAAAATATTTACCCACCAAAAATCGCTAAAGTTTTAACCGCCAATCGATTTGTACTGAATCGGGGGGGAAATACAGTCGAAAATGGAATGCTGTTTGAAGTCTTCAATGTGGGTGAATATGTCCTTGACCCGGATACAGGGGAGCGTCTTGACAGAATTGAAACATTTGCCGGATTAGCGAGAGTAGTCGAAAAAAAACCAAAATACAGCATTGCTGAAATTGAAACAGATGAACCAATCAGAGAAGGCATGGTTTTACGCAAATATCGTGGAGTTGATTCAAAAGCCAAACAACATGTTGCCGCTCAATCAAGTTACCAAGATAATGACAATGACGGATTACCAGATTATCTTAATTTGTTGAACACAGACCGTCAGCCCTAGCCTTGTAGATAGTGCCGTAGCAAAAATATGTAAAAGATGTTGGTTTCGCTTATTTTCAAAAGTGCTCCCTCAGCGGATGGAATCAGCAATTTCCACTGATGTGGTGTATGCGTACTTTAAGGAAGGATGAGGTCGGAAGTGCAAATCTTCCCAGACCCACCAATTCCTGATAGATCACTTTGGGAGTTGGTTTTCAGTATAAAGACAGGGTATGAATATGAAAGCGAATAAAAACCCGGAGAATAGTTTTAATGGCTGTGGCCGCTTGTTGACCACGTTAGGGTTGGTCGTGTTGTCGGGGGGGGTGTGCGACAATCACCAAAGGCACTGAAGACACTATTCAGGTCGAGGTGGGTAATTGTTCACAACCCATTGAATGTACGGCGAGTAACAAGAAAGGCATCTGGGCCTTTACTGCGCCAGGGCCGGTGAAGTTCAGGAAGAGCGATGATGATCTCAATATTGTCTGTAAGGATGGTGAGCATGTCATTACGCGCAGGATCTCCCCAACCCGGGGCCCCATGGCCTGGGGCAATGTTTTGTTTGGCGGTGCTCTCGGAGGTGGAATAGATGCCTCAACCGATGCGCACTGGGATGTACCGGATTCAACGTCTATTACCAGGTTTACGTGCTTCGGGAAAGCGATACAGTAAAATCGTCCTATGTTGTATGTGTTGATTCATCAGGTTAGCCGACAGATATAATATGATAACTGCGGTTCAGGAAACACAGCAATCAGATACCAATCCAGTTCTTTTTAAACCTCCCGAGAACGCAGCCATCCAAATGATCATTTCACCGCATTTCCTGTTCAAATGTCTGGTGGTTGCGGTGGTTGCGTTTCTGCTTGCAGGTTGCTTTGTTGATGTGCCGTTCGTACCGGGTGTTTGATCGGTTGAATTGACATTCGCGGCCCGAACCGAATCATCCTCTCCCCAATGCCGGGCCATGATCGGGTAGATCATCCGGCACAGGTAAATCGTCGCGACCGCCAACGAGCTTGATGCCCGCAGCGACCGCCGCATTCGCTCGCAATCCCACCTGATATTCAATTTGTGATTCACCCAGCCATGGCCTGTGCCTAGCACGGCGGTCCCGACCGGATTTGCTGAAATGATGGCATATCAAGTGCTATCATTAATCTAACCGCATAATCAGAACGACTAGCCACAATGACCAGGAAAATAGAAAAATACCAGCATTATATTAATGGTGAATGGTGTGATGCCTCTGATGGCGTCACATTTACCACCATCAATCCGGCCAACGAAGCAGTTTGGGCGGAAGTGCCTGCGGCGAGCGAAGAAGATGTCAACCGCGCTGTGGCCGCAGCCAAAACTGCATTGTATGCAGGCCCATGGTCAACCATGACTGCCACTGCCAGGGGCAAGTTACTTCGTCGGCTGGGCGACCTCGTTATTGATCAGGCAGACCACCTGGGTGCTATCGAAACCATTGACAGCGGCAAATTACTGAAAGAAACCCGGGGCCAAACCGGTTATGTCTCGGACTACTATTATTATTTTGCCGGCATGGCGGACAAGATTGAAGGCGCAACCCTGCCAATCGATAAACCGGATATGCACGTATTCACCACTCGCGAGCCGGTCGGCGTAGTTGCGGCAGTTGTACCCTGGAATGCGCAAATGTTTTTGACCGCAACAAAACTGGGGCCAGCGCTAGCGGCGGGTAATACGGTGGTTCTGAAAGCGTCGGAAGATGCGCCGGCGCCCATGTTTGAATTTGCGAAAATTGTACACCAGGCAGGTTTTCCGCCCGGCGTGATAAATGTGATAACCGGTTACGGCGAGCCTTGTGGCCGTGCGCTCACAAGTCACCAGGATGTTGCCCGGGTCGCATTTACCGGCGGCCCGGAAACCGCTTCGAGGGTGATCCAGAATACCAGCCATAATTACGCCGTGGTGTCGCTGGAACTCGGTGGTAAATCTCCGATTCTGGTGTTCGATGATGCCAGCGTTGAGGGTGCCGTAAACGCAATCATCGCCGGAAATTTCGGGGCGTCGGGTCAAAGCTGTGTTGCAGGATCCCGGGTTTTTATCCAGGCCGGTATTTACCACCGGATTATTGCGAAACTGGTGGAGCGGGCAAAGCAAATCCAGATTGGCGACCCGCTTAAAGAGGATACCCAAATGGGGCCGCTGGCCACCAAAGCGCAAGTTGAGCGTATTGTTGTCGCAGTCAGGAAATCTCAAACCCAGGGCGCAGAGCTATACCATGGCGGCAAACAACCTGAACAGTTTGACACGGGTTATTACTACGAACCCACTATTCTGGGCTGCCCTGATCAGGAAATTGAAACCGTCCAGAACGAGATGTTTGGGCCTGTGCTCAGCGCACTTGCGTTTGATGACGAAGACCAGGGTATGGCAATGGCAAACAATAGCCGCTTCGGACTGGGCGCCGGCGTGTTCACGGAAAATCTTGCCAGGGCCCATCGCGTAAGCGCGAAAATTCGTTCGGGTATAGTATGGATTAATACATATCGTGCAATTTCACCCATCGCCCCTTTTGGTGGTTTTGGTCACAGCGGTTTCGGTCGTGAAGCCGGTATAGAAGCGGTTTTAGACTATACCCGAACGAAAACAGTTTGGATCAACACATCCAGTGAACCCATGGCAAACCCGTTTGTAATGCGGTAATACGAATGCGGTCAAACATAGATTTAAAAATTCCACGAAAATGTTTCAAGATTTATAGAAGCAGCATAATATTTCGGCTATTCGGAAAGCTCGCCATCGCTTATATTTTTTAGCGTCCCATGCAAAACCGGAAGTGCATTCTTTATCTTCCACGTTCCCTTATCTTCCATGGATAAATCGGTGGAAAACCCTATTTATCCTTTTATAGTGAATCCCCTCTGATAAATACAGGAGTGATGTTTTTATCGCCCTTGTATTTGCCTGTTCCTTTTTTCGTTTGAATCCAGTGCTTTCATCCATGTTCAGTTCACCCGCATACCTGGTTGGGCGCCATCATCCGGGTCCAGCAAAAACAATTCTTTTCCGCCGGACCCGGCGCATAAAACCATGCCTTCAGACACCCCGAATTTCATTTTTCTTGGCGCTAAATTGGCGACCATTATGGTCAGGCGGCCTTCAATGTCTTCGGGTTTATAGGCGGATTTTATGCCTGCGAACACATTCCTTGTCGCTCCGCCCAGGTCCAGCGTTAGTTGCAGCAATTTGTCTGCTTCTGCAACGTCCGCTGCTTTTATGATTCTTGCAACCCGCAGGTCCAGCTTGCGAAACTCATCCATATTGATTTGTGTGGCGACAGGGTCATTGGCCAGAATGCCGGGGCTGTTAGTATTTTTTTGCTCATCTTTGGTTTCTTCCATCATTTTCTGAATTTGCGGATATTCAACCCGGGTTAACAAGGGTTTGAACCGATTAATCCGGTGGGCCAGCAATGGTGCCTGACTGTCCGGCCAGGTCAATGGTGGAATATTTAAAAATTCCTGGGCGGCTTGTGCCGTGCGCGGCAGCACCGGCTGCAAATAGATTATCAGCAATCGAAACAGGTTGAGCCCCTGGGAGCAGATGTCCTGCACCTCGGCTTGGGTTGCGCTATCCTTGATTAGCACCCAGGGCTTGCGGGCGTCTATGTATTGATTCGCCTTGTCGGCCAGCGCCATCACTTCGCGTATCGCCTTGCTATATCGTCTCGACTCGAAAAATTCTGCGATACGGCCACCTGCAGTCGTAAATTGGTCGAACAGATTTTGATCAGGAAGTGCTGCACTTAATTTTCCATCAAACACCTTGTTGATAAACCCGGCGCAGCGGCTGGCGATATTTACCAGCTTACCAACCAGATCGGAATTTACCCGGGTTTGAAAGTCTTCCAGATTAAGGTCTAAATCGTCGATGGAATTATCCAGCTTGCCAGCGAAATAATAGCGTAGATACTCCGGGTCAAGGTGATGTAAATAGGTGTTTGCCATGATGAAGGTGCCTCTGGACTTGGACATTTTCTGACCGTTTACGGTCAAAAAACCATGCGCCCATACGCCGCTCGGGGTGCGAAAATCCGCACCAAACAGTTGGGCAGGCCAAAACAGCGTATGGAACCGGGCGATATCTTTGCCGATGAAATGATAAAGCTCGCATTCACTGTCAACCCTGAAGTATTGATCGAAATCCAGACCCTCGCGCGCGCACAGATTCTTAAAGCTCGCCAGATAGCCAATGGGTGCATCCATCCATACATAAAAGTATTTATCTTTTTCTCCGGGAATTTCGAATCCCCAATAAGGGGCATTGCGAGAGATATCCCATTCGAACATCTTTTCGTCGAACAATTCTTTTTGCTTGTTGGCGATTTCTTTTTGGGTATGACCATCGAGCCAGCCCAGCAGGAAATCCCTGAAATCAGCCAGCTTGAAGAACAATTGCTCCGACTCACGCTCCTCGGGGGTGGCGCCGGACACGGCAGATTCTGGATCAATCAAGTCGGTTGGCGCGTAGGTGCTGCCGCAGACTTCGCAGTTATCGCCATATTGATCCGCCGAGTTGCATTCAGGGCAAGTGCCTGTGACGAAGCGATCGGGTAAAAACATTTGTTTTTCCGGATCGAAAAGTTGTTTTATGGTGCGTCGGGTAATATGGCCTTTGTCATTGAGGCGCTGGTAAAACAACTCGGAAAAGTATTTATTCTCCGGGGAGTGGGTGCTGTAGTAGTTATCGAAGGAAATCAGAAATGCGTCAAAATCGCGCTTATGCTCAACATGAACCCGATCTATTAATGCTTGGGGGGTGATGCCTTTTTGCTCTGCCTCAAGCATGATCGGCGTTCCGTGTGCGTCATCGGCGCAGACCAAATGGCATTGATGACCGCGTAAACGCTGGAATCTGACCCAGATATCGGTTTGGATATATTCCAGCAAATGGCCGAGATGGATCTGGCCGTTTGCATAGGGCAAGGCACTGGTGACCAGGATTTTTCTGGTAGAAGTCATTTTGACAGAAGAATTATTTTAAGGCGGATTGCCATGCTATTAAGATACAATATTATATTTGAACCCAACCTTGAACGGTTGGATTTAACCGCCACCATAATAGTGCAATTAATCTAGCGAACAAAAGCATAAATCAACTCGGCTAGGCAAAAGGCCATGATTTTGAGCAGAATTTCGGATACGGACGCCAGAATCTATTCCGGTCGGTCAAATTAACGCAGGCACTTCCCAACCATTTCCCGGCAAGAAATTAATTTCAGGTATCAAAAATGACAAATATGAATCGTGAAGCAGTGGAGGCACTGTTAAAAGGAGTGATCGATCCCCATACCGGCAAGGATCTGGTTACAAGTAAAGAAGTAAACAAAATCAATATTAACGGCGACCAGGTGAGGATCGATATCGTATTGGGTTATCCGGCAAAGAGTTGGGAGCCGGCATTAGTCAGGATGGTTGAAGCGGCCGTCGAAGGTGCCACTGTGACGGTTACCTCAAATACTGCATCGCATGAAGTGCAGGAAGGGGTAAAACCCCTGAAAGGAGTTAAAAATATTATTGCCGTTGCCTCAGGCAAAGGCGGCGTGGGCAAATCCACGCTGTCGGTAAACCTGGCATTGGCGCTTTCTGCAGAAGGCGCTAGAGTCGGTATTCTTGATGCTGATATTTACGGCCCAAGCCAACCCAGAATGCTTGGCGTTAGCGGTCAGCCCCAATCCAAGGACGGCAAGACGCTGGAGCCCATGCACAGTTATCACATGCAGGCCATGTCCATCGGATTTTTGGTGGATGAAGAGTCGCCGATGATATGGCGCGGGCCGATGGTTACCCAGGCCTTGGAGCAATTGCTGAATGATACGCAATGGGATGATCTCGATTACCTGATCGTGGATATGCCTCCGGGCACGGGTGATACGCAATTGACCCTGGCGCAGAAAGTGCCGGTATCGGGTTCGGTCATAGTGACGACACCGCAGGATATCGCCTTGCTCGACGCGCGTAAAGCGTACAAGATGTTTGAGAAAGTGGATATACCCGTGCTGGGTGTCGTGGAGAACATGAGCACACACATTTGCTCAAACTGCGGCCACGAGGAGCCTATTTTTGGTTCGGGTGGCGGACAAAGTATGGCAACTCAATACGGCACCGATTTTCTTGGAGGCGTTCCGCTTGATATATCAATCCGCAAAAACGTGGATAGCGGAAGACCCACGCTGGTTGCCGACCCGGACGGTGATATTTCGCAAAACTACAAATTGATTGCGCGCAATGTTGCGGCCAGGTTAGCCATGCGCAAGAAGGATTTCAGTTCGAAATTCCCGAACATCGTGATACAGCAAAACTAGGCATGTCTATCAAGGCGGACAGATGGATTCGGCAAATGGCCGAGCGCCACGGCATGATTGAACCTTTTGAGTCAGGGCAGGTGCGGGAATCTGAACAGGGCCGCGTGATCTCCTATGGAACCTCCAGTTATGGATACGATATCCGCTGTTCCGACGAGTTCAAAATTTTTACCAATATAAACTCGGCCATTGTTGACCCGAAGAATTTTGACGAGAACAGCTTTGTGGATTTTGTTGGTGCGGTCTGTATTATCCCGCCGAATTCTTTTGCATTGGCCAGAACGGTTGAGTATTTTCGCATTCCGCGAAATGTATTGACCGTGTGCCTGGGCAAGAGTACCTATGCGCGTTGCGGCATCATTGTCAATGTCACGCCGTTTGAGCCCGAATGGGAAGGCCATGTTACCCTGGAGTTTTCCAATACAACCCCGCTGCCGGCGAAAATTTACGCAAACGAAGGCATCGCCCAGGTGCTGTTTTTTGAATCTGATGAGGCTTGTGAAACATCCTATCGTGACCGCGGCGGAAAGTATCAGGGGCAAACCGGCGTGACCCTGCCCAAAACCTAGCCCTGATCATGTACCACCCAAACACAATCCCTGAGTATCTGAAATTGATTGATGAGGCGGTCTTTGAACTGGAAGAAATGGCGTTTTGTGTAAACGAGGAACCGGACGATGAACTGGTTGATCTCGGGCCGCATTGCCAACAAATTGCCGACTATCTCAAGTCGATGAAACAAAACCTGAATCAAGGCACACACACCTTTTCAGACAGGGAGTTAGAGTATGTTCCATTGATTCGCCGCCTGAAAAACGTGCTGCCGTTTTATGAATTGCTAAACGATATAAATCGAATCCATTTGTATTGTTCGTTACGATAAACATTGCCGGGGCTGTGGCCTGTATGGGCCCCAGGGCTGACGCCCCTATCGCCAGGGTTGTTCATCGAGAACCGCCTGAACCATAGCCAGATAATAGTCAACGCCAGGGGTGTTCAAACCGGGCGTTTTTCCATTGTCATCGAATTTTCTTATCCTGATGGTGGTTTCGAGGTGAGGTTTTTTTTCAAATTCCGCCGCTTGTTCGCGGTTAAACGGCCCGCCCTGCAATGCCAGGGTTTGCACTGACGCATCCGATAATCCGTCAAAATATTCGGGCTCTATGGCGCACAGATAGCGTTTTGCGTCAACATGCAGCCGCACCGGTTCGACAATTTCGGGACCAAAGAATTTTTCCAGTATGGCAGCCCCGGTGTGTTCATGGCGATTGTCCACGCCTTGCTGTATGTAATCATCCGGAAATTCCCCGGTATAGTGTCCGATGTCATGTAGTAGTGCGGCAACGATTACCGTTTTGGATTGTCCTGCTTTTTCGGCATTATAAGCAGTTTGCAGCATGTGCTGGGACATGGTTACGGCTTCGCCGAGATAGGATTCTGTTCCCCGGCGCATAAAAATATCGCCGAGATAATCGACGATGGTTTCCCGGTCGAGATGGTTTTTATCCATTTTTGTGCCGCTGTTTTTGTAATACCCGTATTTTGCTTTTCAACGAATCTTTGTCTGCGTATGCACCTTGCATCCAGCGCATACCGGATCCTGAAAAGTTTTTCCGGCCGTGCAGGACACGTGTGTTATCCACCACAAACAGTTGGTCGGGCTCAAGTCTAAAGCATACCTGTTGTTCCGGTGCGCCGAGTATTTCGCCAAACCGGCGGTAGGCCCGATGTTGCAAATGGAATCCGGGTGAATGCGTGGCAGGACCGGTTGTTGAAATGAATGCCGATAACCTGTCCTTCTGGTGCGCATTCAATCATGGGGCGGCTGGAACGCAGATGAACTTCGCCATGGCCGCGAAAATCAAACTGGGCGCTGTGATTTGCCAGTAAATCAAAATTCGCCGGAGATTCCCGTTTTAATATTTCCGCCGCTCTGAAGCCATCCACCACCACGGATTCCCCGCCGTCTGCATCATTCTGCAAGCAACCGACAAATTGCAGTGTCGGCACAGGGTCCCGGTATGGATTATCCGTATGCGTCTGTAACCCGAGAGAAGTGTTGGCGAGATTGTCCGGGTTGGCCATGGCCTTGATTTCAAAGTATCGACCATAGTTGGTCTCACGCACATATCCAAACAGATCGGTAACGTCAATTATTGCGGCGGATTTATCCGGCAAAGCATCCATCCTGGCCAGGCCATATCGGTCGATTGCTGAAAGCCAGTTGAGCAGTGCGGTTGGGTTCGACTTCGCCTCGCCAAATGTTGTTGCTGGCGTGTTGTCGGATAATTCCGCTCCCCAGGTGACCACATTATCAGTGAGCAAAGACGCGCAATTTTTTCTATCCCGTCATATCGATGCGCATACAGCCAGTTCGCATCGATGAATGTGTTCCATTTATCAAGGTTGAAGGCCAGTTCCAGCCGGTCCGGTTGATTGCAGCGGACTCAATCCGGGTGTTTTCTGGGATATCGAGCAGTGTAATCCGCTTCTGGCCATTGCCGGAATCCCGGGTTTTATCATCCTGGCCGTTGTCCCTCAGCCATACGGCATGAAAGCGGCTGCGAACCCGGTGCGGCCAGGTAATGCGCAAAATCATGCCATTATCGAGTATTTCCAGCCCCGGTTGACGGTGCTTTTTGAATTGAGCGGTCTGCGACATGGGATGATTTTCAATGTAACTGGTGCCGCCACTGTAATCCAACATTTTCGATAATCCAGCGCCGGTTTCTTCCAATCCGAAAATATTTCAGCCCATGGAATCCACCAAAACAGGCGGCCGGGTTCATCTGCCCGGCCAATCCAAAACCGAAAACAATATATGGTATGTGTTATAAATCCAGGCAATGCTATTTGCTTCTGGCCGGGTCGGGCGGCAATCACGATGGATTCCCCGGCGATGGCTTCCCCGGCACTGCTGATAACCATGAAAAACCTCCTGTTCGATAAACAGATTTTGTCCTGGGCGCTGTATGACTGGGCTAACTCGGCCTTTGCGACCACGGTTGTGGCCGGGTTTTTTCCGCTTTTCTACAGCGTATTAAGCGCTGATCTAAGTACTGATGATGCCGGGTTCTGGTTCAATATCGGGTTGGCCGGGGGCAGTGCATCAGTCGCCATTGCCGCACCGATTCTGGGGGCCATTGCAGATTGCGGCGGTAGTCGGAAAAAATTCCTGGCGGCATTTGCCATGCTGGGAATTTTGATGAGCGCAGGATTGGCATGGGTCGGCGCGGGCATGTGGTGGGTAGGTTTATTGATCTATGGATTCGGCCAGGTCGGGTTTTACGGAGCCAATATTTTTTATGATGCGTTAATGGTGGGCCTGGCTGCAGAGGATGACCTCGATATCGTATCGGGTTATGGATATGCCCTGGGGTATATGGGCGGCGGGCTGCTGTTTTTAGTCAATGTCCTGATGGTAACCCAACCCCATCTGTTTGGCCTGGCCGATTCTGGTTCCGCCTTGTCCTGGTCATTTATCAGTGTGGCCGTCTGGTGGGCTGTGTTTACCGTACCTGTTTTGCTTTTTGTCAGGGAAACTGAAATTTCCAGCGAAGCCAGTTCGGGGCACAGCATTCGCAATGGTTTTCATCAGTTGCGCTTGACCTTTCGTGAGATTCGCAAATTCAAAGTGGTGATGTTGTTTTTGGTGAGCTACTGGCTGTACATCGACGGGGTGGGTACGATTTACAAGATGGCAATATTTTTTGCCGACCGGGTTTTGGAATTACCCCGGGACAGTTTGATCACGGCACTGCTGCTAACGCAGTTCGTCGCATTTCCCGCCGCATTGTTTTTCGGCTGGCTGGGAAAACGCATCGGACCGAAAAAAGGTATCCTGATCGGGCTGGCGGTGTATACCGCAGCGGTGTTGTATGCCTGGGGTTTGCTGGATTCAGCCGCCGGGTTTTATGTGCTCGCGGTGGCGGTGGGCCTGGTTCAGGGGGGCGTGCAAAGTTTAAGCCGATCGCTGTTTGCGCGCCTGATCCCGCGCTCCAAAACTGCCGAGTTCTTTGGCTTTTATAATATGGTTGGCAAATTCTCAAGCATCCTCGGGCCACTGCTGATGGCCGCCGTGCCGCTGGTTTTTGCGGGTAGCGATGCCCGTGACAGCATTTTGGTTTTAATCCTGCTTTTCGTTGTCGGTGGCGGGATTTTATTAACAGTAAATATGGCCGATGCGGACCGTTGGACGGTACAATAATGAATATGATGTATCGTCTATCTTTATTGCTATCCATCTTAGTATGACAATCCGGCAGGTACCGGCGTATAATTATCGGAGACCAAAGCGCCATCCGTCCTGGAAACATTCAATAATGATCCAGGCAATCCTAAACCGATAATCTTGATGAGGAGTCACACCATGTCACTTAGAATAAATGACCAGGCGCCGGATTTCACGGCCAACACCACACAGGGCGAAATCAACTTGCATGAATGGCTTGGGGATAGCTGGGGAATTCTGTTTTCCCACCCCAAGGACTTTACCCCGGTATGTACCACCGAACTGGGCTATGTCGCCAGACTGAAACCGCAATTCGAGCAGCGAAACTGCAAAGTGATCGGCCTGAGTATCGATCCGGTAGATGATCATTCGGCCTGGGCCAGTGATATTGAAGAAACACAGGGATATACCGTTAATTTCCCGATGATTGGCGACACCGACCTTAACGTCGCCAAACTCTACAACATGTTTCCAGCGGATGAATCAGGCACTGCGGAAGGTCGTACCGCGATGACCAATGCCACGGTGCGCACGGTTTACGTTATTGGGCCGGACAAAAACATCAAGCTGATGATGACCTATCCGATGACCACGGGACGTAACTTTGACGAAATACTGCGGGTCATTGACTCCATGCAATTGACCGCAGCGCATAAAGTCGCTACCCCGGTAAACTGGCAGCAGGGTGATGACGTCATCATCGTTCCTGCGGTATCCGATGAAGAGGCCAAAGAAAAGTATCCTGAAGGCTGGAAAACATTGAAACCCTATCTACGGGTGGTGAAACAACCTGCCTGAGCGGTATTGCCTGAACCCTGTTGAACAAGCCCTGTGGAATCGGGGCTTGTTCAGCGCCCTCTGATTTTGCCTCCGCAGTCCATAGCTTACTCCCGAACAGGATGTTCCCGATTGCCCAATCAGATGACAATTGGCAGATAATAATCGGGCGTAAAACCGGATGAGTGATTATCTCGAAAACACCAAAGCCTGGCGTAAGGCGGTTGATCTTGATTTTTGGAGAAAACCCGAGGGCATTTCCGTGCCCGATGATGAATTGAGCTTTCTGCTGGTTCCCGATGCGGTGGAAAGCGCGGCTTGTCTGGAGCTGGCAAAGCAGGTTCACGCCTATCAGAAACAACATGAAAACCGGCCCGGGCAGATTACCAGGGCGCTTATGGTGACCATGGGCGGCTTGCTGCCCAGCGTATTATTGTACGATCATCTGGTAGAAGGGCGAGCCAGTCATATCCCCAAAATCGAATTCGGCACCATCGGCGTTTCACTCTACAAGGGCCCGGGCGAGCGATACGACAACCCATTGGTGCAACACGGCATATCCATTCCGATTTCAGGGCAAACGGTGCTCGTCATTGACGACCTTGGCGACCAGGGCGGCACCATGAAATTCCTGACCCGGTACATCCTTGACAGCGGCGCGCATAAAGTACTCAACCTGGCGCTGTATATGAAACCCAAGGCCATGGCGGTGAGCGATGCGGATTTTTATTTTGGGGAAGCGCCCCAGCATACCTGGATAATTACACCGCGGGAGCGGGTGGAAACGTTAATGAAACGGGTGCCGTTGTGGAAGCAGCGCGGCGCATCCATGGATGAATGCCGCCGCAGGCTGGTGGAGTTGATTGGTTATACCGCACAGGAAGTGGACTACTATCTCGGCACGGCTTATCGCTGATTTGAGCGTCAATGCGCGGGTGCCCGCCCGGGGCAGATTGGTATTGCCTGGTACAAGAACTCCTGGTTTGCTCCAGAATATTACAATCGAAATTGCCAACCCGGTTTCCAATGCCTTGCTGAAGTAACTGTGGCCTGGCCAATAGCGGCGCACTGAAAGCCGTTTTTTGAATTTTTACCACACCAAACAAGTGCCACATAACCAAACCAAAACCGGTATCAGAAACCGGCAGCCATGCCGTCCTTACGGTGATCGGAGCCGCCGATATAACCGTCTTCAGTCTTTAATATTAATTGTGCGCCGCCCATACTGAACCGGGTGTCTGCGTCGTTGTTATTCAGTTTGTGCCCGCGCCGGGTCAATTCATTGCGCACTTGGTCGCTGATGCCGTCTTCAATGGATATTTGATTACCGTCAGACACCTGCCAGCGGGGCGCATCGCTCGCGGCCTGGGGATTGATTCCGTAGTCACAAATTCGTATCACCATTTGCACATGGCCCTGCGCTTGCATATGTCCTCCCATCACGCCATAGCTCATAACCGGTTTACCACTGGTGGTAAGAAAGGCCGGGATGATGGTATGAAACGGGCGCTTTCCGCCGGCTATCTGATTCGGGTGCCCCTCGTCCAAAACAAAGCCGGCAGCGCGACTCTGTAGATTAATGCCGGTTTGCGGGATGACAATGCCGGAGCCGAAACTGAAGAAATTACTCTGAATCATCGACACCATCATGCCGGACTGGTCTGCGCTGGACAGGTACACGGTGCCGCTTTTAGCGGGCATACCACAGGCAGGGTTTCGCGCTTTTTTCATGTCGATTAATGCCGCGCGACTGTGCAGATAATCCGGGTCAAGCAGGGTTGCTGCATCCATATCCATGTATGCCGGGTCGGCGATATAACGCTGTGCATCCGCGAAGGCAAGTTTCATTGCTTCGATCTGGCAGTGCAGGCTGTCTGCGCCGTCCATTTCGTATTGCCTGATATTATGATGCTGAATGATACCAAGCATTATCAGCGCGGCCAGTCCCTGGCCATTGGGTGGAATCTCGTGCAGCTCGAAGCCATTGTATCGCTGGCATATTAAATCAACCCAGTCCGATTGATGGGCATCCAGGTCGGCAGCGGTGAGCTTTGCCCCGTCCCGCCTGGCGCAAGCGGCGATTTTCTCTGCCAGGTCACCTCTGTAAAAAGCCTCGCCCTGGGTAGCGGCGATTTTTTCCAGTGTTCTGGCCTGGTCCGGGTAACGAAACAGTTCGCCGGTTTTGGGCGCATTGCCGCCCGGCAAAAAAGGCGCAAAATCTTCAAGATGGCCGAATTTGGATGGCGCATCCGACCAGGCATGTGCGATAACGGGTGTCACCATATAGCCATTGTCGGCATAATCAACCGCCGATTCGAACAATTTTTCGAAGGGCAACTTGCCGAAACGATTTGACATTTCAACCCACCCGCTAACGCAACCCGGCACGGTTACTGAATCCCAGCCCTGTTGCGGCATACTGTTCAGTCCGGCAAAGTCGTGCGCATTTACCGCTGCGGGACTGCGGCCGGATGCGTTAAGGCCATGCAGCTGGTTTCCGTCCCAGACGATACAGAACGCATCGCTGCCGATGCTGTTGCTGTTCGGCTCAACCACAGTCAGGGTAACTGCGGCAGCAACCGCTGCATCCACGGCATTCCCGCCCTGGCGCATGATTGACAGCCCGGCCTGTACGGCCAGGGGCTGAGAGGTGGCCACCATGTTTCTGGCCATGACCGGCATACGTTGGGAAGGATAGGGAAATTGCGCCTGAAAACTGCTCATAAATCGGGCCCTGTCAATTTTGATAATGAAACTCGTTGTTGGCGTTCGTTATGGATGGCAATCAAACTGTACACAATTACCGCAGCCAAAACCACGCTGCTGCCATACAGCGTGTAGCGGCCAGGTACTTCGTTAACGCCTATCCACACCCAGACCGGATTGAGTACAGATTCGCTCAGGGCAAAAAGCGCCACCTCCGCTGCAGGTATAAACCGCGTACCCAGGGTTAATAACAGGAAACCAAGGCCAAACTGAAAACTGCCCAGTGCGATACAAATCAAAAGATCGTGGCGAGTGATAGTTAAATCAGAAACCATGATTGCGGCCACCAGGAACATGATCAACCCGGACAATCCCGTGGCTGGAACCATGTCCACATTTTTCTGTGCGCGCAGCAGCAGCAAATAGAAAGCGAACATGATGACCATGGATATTGCCAGAATGTTGCCAAACAATCCGCCGCTGACCAATCCGTCAACAAACATTAATCCGATTCCAAACAACGCCATAATCATTGCAACCAGGCTCCAGCGGCTGATTTTTTCTTTCAGGAATATCCATGCGACCAATGCCGTAACCAGGGGAGCGGAACCGATAATAAACACCACATTAGCCACAGTGGTATTGAGCAAGGCAAAAATATACAGAACCGAACCCATACCCAGCAGGAATGCCGCGGCCAGCCCTTCTATACCGATGGCTTTATAGGCCGCAAAGGTTCCCCGACCGTACTTGAACAGGACAATGGTCAGAATAGTCAGAAAGAATGTGATGGAGCGAAAAAAGATTATTTGCCAGCCGTCGGCATTGTCCATGATGCGAATCAGTATGCCCGAGGTACTGAGAAACACGCCGCCGGAAATCACCATCAGGATGCCCAGTAAATATCGATTCTGCATACCAGGCGTGCTGTGTCGTGTGCGCCGTCTAGTCGGCTGGTAATGCCCGATTAGCCCGCAGTCGCAGGTTTCGGCGGGTCTCAATGGGCACTACCAGCAATGACATCATCGGTGGAACGATTAACAAAGTAATGATTGCCGACAGGCTCAGGCCGCCCACCACCACCGAACCCAGTCCCCGATACAACTCCGAACCGGCACCGGGAAACAGGACCAGCGGTAACATGCCAAATACGCTGGTCAGGGTTGACATGAAAATCGGGCGAATGCGGTTTCGGGTTGCCTGTTTGATCGCGTCTTGCGCGGATATCCGGTCGTTTCTGATATGGTGCAGAGTCTGATGAACCAGCAGGATGGCGTTGTTGACCACGATGCCGATCAGGATGACGAATCCGAGCATGGTCAGCATGTCCAGCGGCTGCGCCGTCTTTAGATTCAGCAGCGCCAGCCCGCCCACGCCACCGGCCGCAGCAACGGGAACCGACAGCATAATGATTATCGGATAGACAAAGCTTTCGAACAGGACGGCCATGACCAGGTAGACGATAACGATGGCCAGCAACATGTTGATTGCCATGGCATTGCGAGTTTCGATTAACTTGTCAGCGGTGCCGGATATGTTCAATTGCACGCCATCGGGCAGCCCTTCCTGGCGCAGCGGAGCGATTACCTGCTGCCTGAGCAGATCGATGGCCGATTCCAGCGCCAGACTCTGATTGGGTCTGATTTCCAGGGTCACGGTACGAAAACGCTCGCGATGCCGAATTTCTGTGGGTCCTGCGGTCAACGCCGAATCAGCCAGCGAAGACACGGGAACAACCTGGCCGCCGGGAGTGACCACGGGCAGATTATCGATGCCCTGGGTTTCATATACGCTTTGGCTGGCGCCCTGCAGAACAATATCCATCAATTTGCCATTGATGGTGGATTGGGTCACACGCAATCCGTCATTAAAGGTATCGATGGTTTCCGCCAGCTCTACTGCGGTTACCCCGCTGTCGCTTAATCGCAGCCGGTCCGGGATGATGCGCACTTCCGGCGCACCCAATTCGAGTCCGGGCACCGGGCGCCATTCATGCCCGGCCGAGCGCGGGAACAATCCGACCACTTTTCCGAAGGCGCGATTGGCCACCTGCAAAACCGTATGCAGATTTGGGCCGGATACATCCAGGTCGATCTTCCGGCCGCCGCCAATGCCGCGTCCAAAGATGGATGGCTGGGTGATGAATCCGAAAGTTCCGGGTTCGCGGAATACCGGCTTTTGCAGAATCGGTCGCAGCTCCGCCACCCGCTGCGGTTCAACCGCAATGGCGCCAAGAAATGTGCGGGCGCGGGTGGCCACATAGAAAAAGCGTTCTATTTTCGGTGGTTCTCCGGGGTTTGATTCGAGCCCGGATTCGGAAGCCCACAACGGTCGAATTTCGTTTTCGATGCCGGTTGCGATGCCGGTTGTGGTTTCCAGGTTGTAACCCGGCGGTGGAATAACGATGCCGAACAGCAGATTCCGATTGCCCTCGGGCAGGTATTCAAGCTTTGGTAAAGCCAGGTAAGCGCCATAGCCCGCAGTCAATGTGACCAGGGCGGTTATGATGAAAGCCATACTGCGGCTTTTTACTACCGCATGGACAAAGCCGATAACGAGTGTAACGAATTTCCCCGCGAACCAGTCCAGCAATGGAATTTTCAGCCGGGTCAGGGGCGCCGCTCGCTGCGCCTGCTGGTCGCCCCTGGACTCTTTGAAGAATCGTTTGGACAACGCCGGAATGACGGTGATGGACACAATCAGGGAAAGCAATACGGACACCGAGATGGCCACTGCAATATCCCTGAATAACTGGCCCGCCTCCAGCTCCATAATCAAAATCGGGATAAAAACCATTACTGTAGTTAATGCAGAAACCAGCACCGCACCCCAAACCTGCTGGGCGCCATGGTACGCCGCCTTGATATTGGAATAACCGGCCTCCTTGAGTCGATAAATATTTTCCAGAACCACGATGGCTGCGTCCACCACCATGCCTACGGCAAAGGCCAGCCCGGCGAGTGAAATAACATTGATCGATCTTCCCAGCGCCGCCATGGCTACAAACGCCCCGATCACGGATACCGGAATAGCCAGTGATATGACCACGGTGGCTCTGAACGAACGCAGAAACACAATCAGTATCAAGGCCGCCAGTGTGCCACCGACCCAGATGTTTTGCTGCACCAGATCGATCGATGAATTAATGTAAACGGTTTCATCATAAACCTGGCGAAAAGTCAGCCCGGCATTGGGGATGATGGACTGGTTGAGTTCATCAATGGCCTGCCTCAGGCCCGCCATGGTTTTGATCACATTCGCACCGGTTTGTCTTTCTGCGCTCAGGGCCAAAGAGGCTTTACCCAGAAATCGAATGGTCGATGCGGGTTCCTTGAAACCAAAGGTAACGTCGGCCACATCGTCAACAGTTACCCGGCCCAGGCGGCCGGTGTTGTCTGTGGTGCGAATCAATACCTCTTCAATCGCCCTGAGGCTGTCGAGTTCGCCTGCGGTTCGAACCACATAGCGGCGTTTGCCTTCGTCAATACTGCCGGCGCCACGGGAAATATTTGCGTTGCGCAGCGCCCGGCCAATATCGCCAACGGTTATCTGATAGCGCGCCAGTAAATCAGGATCAACCACGACCTGGATTTCCCGTTCGCTGCCGCCATAAACATTTATTCTGGCAATGCCGGGAACCCGCTCCAGCCGTTCTTTTACCACATCGGTTATAAAGTCACCGTATTCATGGATGGGTACTGAGTTTTCATCGATGTGGTTCACCATCATCCAGGCGATGGCATTATCTTCGCTGCCGGATGTATCCAGTGTGGGTTGATCGGTTTCATCGGGATAGCTGGGGACGCGATCCAGGCGATTGGCCACCAGCAGCAGCGCCCGGTCCATGTTGGTGCCTGTTTTGAATTCCAGGGTAATCCGTCCCCGGCCCTGTTCGGCATGACTGGTTATGGATTCCAGGCCCTCAAGGCCGGCGAATTCCTCTTCCTGTTGATTAATTATTTCACGCTCCACTTCGGCCGGGGCGGCGCCAAACCAACGGGTGGTTACCGTGATGACCGGACGATTCACATCCGGGGCGAGCTGAATTGGGATAGTGTCAAGCGCAACCAGCCCAAATAACACTACCAGCAATACCGCAGAAACCACCGCAATGGGCCGGTCGATGGCGGTGCGTATGATGTTCATTGGTTTTGTGCGACCTTCACGGGTTGTCCCGGGGCGAGTCGTTCGTTGCCCCGAATTACCACGCTATCTCCGGCTTCCAGTCCGGCCAGCACTTCAATGCGTTCGCCCACAGCATCACCAGTGGTTATCGACCGGGCCGCCGCGGCGTTTTCAATGATGACATAAACCATATTATCCTGGCCGCGTCGTATCACGCCATCTTTATGTACAGTCAGCATGTCGCGCGCCGCCGAGGCCGGAATATGCAGCGTGGCGCTTTGTGCGCTGGCAAGAATGCCGGCATCGTCGCCTAACCGGGTATTAAACCGCACCCGCCGGGTGCGGGTGCGGGGGTTTTCTTCAGGAATAATAGCGCGCAGACGGGCTTTATGTCTGCTGCCGTTTTCGAGCTCCACAATCACGTCCGCATCCGTTGACAATCCACTCAACAGCGCCCCGGGAATATCCGCCTCCAGTTCAAGCAGCTTATCAGAAATAATATGAAAAACCGGCTGGCCCTGTTGCAGATAACTCCCGACTTCGGTCAGTTTTTCGGTTATGGTGCCGTCGAATGGGGCCGTTATGGTGGCGTAACTCAGATCAAGTTCAGCGATATTCAGCGCAGCCTGGCTGCTGGCGATGCTCGCCACTGCTTCGTCAACCCTGGCAACCGCGATATTTTGCTGCTGGCGGGCATCGTCGTAAGCGGCCTTGCTGATGGACGCAGAATTTTTCAACTCTTCAAATCGGTTGACTTCCTGCCTGGCAAGCGCCAATTGCGCTTTGGCAGTCCTTAGCCGGGACTGGGACTCGGCCAACTCGGAGCGGGATTGTTGGGCGCGCAATGCAAATGTGGCCGAATCTATCCGCGCCAGAGTCTGTCCCCTGGCTACCTCGTCACCGGGATCAACCAATACCTGTTCGACAGCGCCGCTTAGGCGCGAGGCCACAGTGCCGGAACGTTTTGCCACCAGTCGGCCTAAAACCGGAATGGTTTGGGTGAATCGCTGCTCCACAACCGGATCGACGGAAACCAGCGCGGCCTGTTGGGCGTGGGCATGGCCGGACACAAACAGGAGCACAACGAATACACTTCCAGAATGAATTTTAGGCACAATAGACAAGGCTGATAAATGACCAGGGAAATCCATTATCGCTTAAAAATAAAAACGGCGATAGCACAATTCCCGGCAGGCCACTGCCTCGCAGGAGCAATCTGCCGGGTGCTGGTGTTTATTGTATGCGCCAGTAAATGATTGCACAGTGCAAATTCATCTGAAAAACGGGCATGGATATACAGTATGACGGAAGTGGTTGAACTGCAAACCGGGATTGATCCGGTTGCTTCAGTAATCTGGCTGCATGGGCTGGGCGCTGACGGCCATGATTTTGTGCCTATGGTCCCGCAGTTGAACTTGCCTGACAACATGGCTGTGCGGTTTATTTTCCCGCACGCGCCGATTCGACCCATCACGGTGAATGGCGGCATGAAGATGCGCGGTTGGTATGACATTGTGCACTTGCCAATCGACGCCCAGCGTCGACGATGCGAAGACCGCAAAGGTCTGGAGCAATCCGCGCAGATTGTCAACAGTCTGATAGCGCAGGAGAATCAACGCGGTATTGCCACAGATCGCATATTTCTCGCCGGATTTTCCCAGGGTGGCGCGGTGGCATTGTTCGCCGGGCTGCGTCTGCAATCCCGACTGGCCGGGATAATCGCGCTGTCCGCGTATCTGGCGGATGCCGCCACGACCGGGGCGGAAAAATCCGGTCAGAATCAAACCACCGCGATATTTATGGGCCATGGCACCCAGGACCCGCTTATTCCGCTGTCCATCGGGCAGGACAGTCGCGACAGATTAACCGCGCTTGGCTACAACGTGGAATGGCACAGTTACGCAATGCCCCATTCGGTGCATCCGCAGGAAATCGACCACATAGGCAGGTTTTTATTAAAATCATCATTAAAACCACAGGAACGGCAGCCCTGATTCAGCATCCCGGTTTCACCGGTTCGCGGCGTTGACTGCTGAAGCAGGCAGCGCTTTTTCAGATGCTTCTTTCAGCTTCAGATAATACGGCCAGTGATGTTCGGGCAGGGCCTGTAGTCGGGGCGCTTTTTTTGCGGCCTGATTAAAGCGATTAACCATTGCGGCCTCATCTTCTGCGGCGACTTTGCGGATGCCCGTGCTGGCCTGAACTGCACTGTGCCAGCCTGAAACGGCCGCCCAATCTTCGGGCGTGCTTTGCGCATCCCATGTCAATGCCTCGGATTTCATGCTCAGCCCCAGATAGTTCCAGACCTTTTCCATGGCCGCCCCGAGGTTTTGCTGCACCGCTTCTGCTTCAATAATCATCGGCGCACGGTTGCAATTCCGGCACAGCCAGTGGTACAGGCGCCATTGCGCCGCAATGCCGATTTCTTCGCTGGAGACATTCGGGTCCAGCCTGTAGTAAGACAAAACAGCTTTCCTCGGGTCGCGGATAAGGAACAGATGATCGAGGCGTCTGGCTAGACCCGCATGATCAAACAGGGCAGGCACCATGTAATAAGCCATGTCTTTAAAAAACACCGGTTCGCTTTGCGCTCTGGAAATCAGATCAGCGAAAATTCCATCAAAGCTGACCGGTTTATTCTGGTCACGGTGAAAACGTGGCAATTTTTTTTACCCAACCCGATATCGTAATTAATCAATAAACGGTTGCAGGCAGCACAAATCGTTGCGCTCGCGCATGATTCGCTCAATTGCGGTAGACATTGATCTGGGGTGCGCCCATAGCGCAATAATGGGGAATTCTGGATTATTGCCTGTCATGCCTTGCCTTGGCTTCAATCATGTCCGGCGATTGAGTGCAGGACTTTGGGGTAATAAAACAACAGGGTTACCCCGCGCAAAACCATATAACAGGTCAAGGCCAGAAATAGCCCGTGATTGCCCCAGGTTTGTTGAAATAAATAGGCCAGCCCAAGATAGCCCGCGGTGGACACCAGCATGGCGTTGCGCATTGACCGGGTATGACCCGTGCCGATAAACAGACCGTCAAGCTGAAAACTCCAGCAGCATATTACTGGAGCGATAATCATCCAGACCATAAATTGCTGCGCGGTTTGCATTACATCCGGCGAATCGGTGAACCAGGAAATAATAGTCTGCCCGAAAAACCAATACCCGACACTTAGGAGCAGTGCCATCATTGCCGACCAGAAAGTGGTTAGCGCAACGGCCCGTTTGAAATTCACTTTGCTGTTTGCGCCATAGGCGCTGCCGCCCAGCGCTTCTACTGCGTGGGCGAACCCGTCGAGGGCATACGCCATAATACTCTGCAAGTGCAGCAGCACCGTATTCACAGCGAGAATAAGCTCGCCCTGTTTCGCGCTTTGGGCGGTAAAAAAGGCGAAAGAAAAAACCAGCAGCATGGTGCGTATGAATATATTGCCATTGGTTCGCATCATGTCTTTCAGTGCGCCCATCGCCAGCATCTTTTTCCAGTATGCGGATGTAAAGGCGCTGAGCAGCATTTTGCGCAACAGTAAAAATCCACATAAAGCTGCAGTGTATTCAGCAATCAGAGTGGCCCAGGCAACCCCGGGTACACCGAATTTCATCACCACAACAAACAACAAATCCAGCCCGATATTGGTGAGGTTCAACACGAGCTGGAGGATCAACGCCAACCGGGTGTTGTGCATACCGATAAAAATCCCGGTGAACACATAGACGCAAAGTGTGGCGGGCGCACTCCAAATTCGGATCAGCGCATACTCAGCCGCCAGTTTCTCGACATTTTCAGTGCTGTGGATGAAATACAGGGCGAGTTGAATCAATGGTTTGCCCAATGCGATAACCATCACCCCAAGTGCCGCCCCGAGCAGTAGAAAACGCAGCAAAATATGGCACAGCTCGGAATCATCATTTGCGCCATAGGCCCGGGCGGTGAAACCGGTGCTGCCCATTTTCAAAAACCCAAAGCCCCAGTAAAGGAAGCTGAAAATCAGGGCGCCAAGAGCGACCGCACCGATATGGTGAAGCTCCGGCAGATGGCCGACCACAGCGGTATCCACCGCGCCGACCAATGGCACGGAGATATTCGAAATAATCATCGGCCCGGCCAGGGCCCAGACTTTCCTGTGGGTTATGGATGACGAGGTTGACGAATTCAAAACTGTACTACACCACAATTTAGTAAAAGGGCACGATTAACAAAAGGTCAGGTTACAATAAAGTGCGTTGGCAAAGTACCTGTTTGCAGGGGGTTCATGGCATAAAGCCTGTCGGACCAGTTGCCATTTATCACAAATTTGTCCCAGGCATCCGGCCATGTGCCACGATTATGCACTGGCGGGCAACCACCGGAGATTGCTGTTATCAATATACGATCACCCGGGAGCAAAGTTTCGCCCTGGTTTTTTATTATAGTGCGGCGATTAAATAATCTATAAAATCAAGCGCCAATTTATCCTCTGGCCATTAACCGGCATCTCGCCAATTTATCCGATGTGGAATGACCTGCGTGCCTGCTGGGCACTTTTAATCGGTATCGGTTTCATGATGCTTGGCAACGGCTTGCAGGGAACCTTGCTGGGCTTGCGCGCCACCATGGAAGGATTCGGAACATTTACCACCGGGATAATGATGTCGGGATACTTCATCGGCATATTCGCAGGTTCCCTGCTTGCCCCGAAACTGGTGCGGCGAGTCGGTCATATTCGGGTATTCGCCGCGTTGGCTTCCCTGGCTTCTATCGCCATTCTTGTGCATGGTATTTATATCCATGTCATCACCTGGACCATCATGCGGGTGCTCACCGGGATCAGCTATGCCGGCTTGTTTGTGGTGTGCGAAAGCTGGTTGAACGATCGGGCCGGCAATGAAACCAGGGGACAGATGCTTTCCGTATACATGGTGGTCACCACATTGGGCATGGGCGGCGGCCAGTTCCTGCTCCGCCTGCATAGCCCCATGCAGGTCGAACTGTTTGTGCTGGTATCGATTATTGTTTCATTCGGACTGATTCCCATGCTGCTCACTGCTCGTCCCGCCCCGGCGTTTTCATCTACCACGCCCATGTCACTGCGCGCGTTGTACAGTGCATCGCCACTGGCGGTGATCAGCAATGGATTGACCGGTGTGGCCCAAGGCACAATTTTTGGCCTGGGTGCAGTGTATGCCCGTAAAGAACTCTATGATATCGAAGCCATATCCCTGTTCATGGCGAGTTTTCTGTTCGGTAGCCTGATATTCCAATGGCCAACCGGATGGTTGTCGGACCGAATCAGTCGCCGGGTAGTGATGGCCGGCCTGTCTATGGTCGCCATCCTGGCCTGCATGGCAGCGATATGGCTGCCAAAAACTGGAATCACGTTTTTCATCGCGGTGGTGATTTTGGGCGGGGCGGCAATGCCCATGTATTCATTGACCATTGCCCATGCAAATGACCGGTTGCAGCCCGACCAGATAGTCGGCGCCAGCGGCAGCCTGGTGATGGTGGCCGGCATGGGGTTGAGTGCCGGGCCTGTCATCGTCTCGTACTTGATGGGAGAATTCGGTGCAGTGTACTATTTCGTCGGCATCGCCGGTGCATTCGCCGCGATATTGATTTTCACCCTGCACCGAATGAACATCACCGAAGCAGTGGCACCCCAGGCGCAGCACCCGGCGGTGGCAGCAGGGATGATCGGCACTCCGGTCGCGGAGTACAATGCGCCGGACGCAGAAGAATATGTAGACGCCTTGATTCGCAATGAACTTAAAATGTTTGATGAAGAATCCAATGCAGGCGAAAGTGCGTGCGCAGATAGTGAATCCACGCATGAAGTTGAAAAGAGACTGTAGAGAGTAATGAGATGAATACAGACAGAGTAATTATAAACACGGCCAGTGCGGAGTTTGGCGCTTATGATTATATCGACCCGCCACCAGCAGACATTGGGCTGCTAAGACTCAGTTATGACCCGGACAGTCATCAGGGCGCTTATATGATGCGCATGCAGCCGGGGGCAGAAACCGAAGTTCACACCCATCAACGGCGTGAAGAATACCTGGTCATAGCAGGCGATTTGATCGAATCGGACGGCACCGTACTCGGCCCGGGAGACTTCGTTATATACCCGCCCGGCACTACCCATAACAGCCGCACCGAAAATGGCTGCCATTTACTGGCAATTGATTACAATTGGAGTGACGAAAGTAAATGAATCTGCGCCGGATAATTGACCACCAAAAATATCCCATCCATCAGCCGAACGGGTTCGGCGATATATGCAGGCAGCAGCTTGACCAGGCCGGGTCGCTGTTATTACCGGATTTTATTACCGGCGAGGCAATCAAAGAGTTAAAGAGCGAGGCTCTGGCCCATGCCCATCTCGCTTACTATTGCCAGCACACCCACACCGCCTGTCTTTCCTCTCCAGACCCAAACTATGCCGCCGACCATCCACGCAATCGTCAGATAGTCAGCAACAAGGGGTGCATAACCGATGATCAAATCCCCGAACAGTCGCTGCTGCGAATAATTTATTACCATGCTGGCTTCCAGAAATTTCTCTGCCATGCGCTCGGCGAAGACCGGCTGTTTCACTATGCGGACCCATTGTCTTCGATAACTGTGCATTATTATGAAGCGGGTCAGGGATTAGGCTGGCATTTTGACAATTCTTCTTTCGCGGTCACGCTGATGATCCAGCCGGCTGACCTTGGCGGCGACTTTGAATATATTCCCGGGTTGCGTGATTCTGAACAGGGCGACATGAACTTTGACGGCGTTGACCAGGCGCTGGACGGTGGTATGGACGCCATCAGGCCGAAAATCGCGGCGGGCACACTCGCCTTGTTCCGGGGCAAAAATTCCCTGCATCGCGTTACCCCGGTTATCGGCAGCACGAGCAGAATCCAGGCTGTGCTGGCGTACAACACCGAGCCTGGCATCGCGCTAAGTGAGCAGGCGCGATTAACATTTTATGGCCGCACACATTAGCGGGAATGTCCACGCTCCATCAAAACGTTTCGGCGCGCTGCCACGCATTTTTCACGGGTTCTGCGCGAAGTCGCCGGCGTTGCATCTTCAAGGCCATGTGAATAATGCAGCCCTCCCAAAACAAGCAAGTAATAGGATGGCGGGAGTGGGTCGGACTGCCGGAACTTGGCATTAAAAAGATAAAGGCCAAAATCGATACCGGCGCACGCACATCCTCGCTGGATGCGAAAAACTATGAATTAATAGAACAGCAGGGCGTATCACTGGTTCGATTTCAGGTGCCCTGCGGCAGTCGTGAAAACCCGATAGACAAGACTTGCATCGCCACGGTAGTAGAGCACCGGGATGTGACCAATTCCGGCGGACAGGTGGAAGAACGAATCGTTATATCCACAGCAATACAAATCGGTACGCTGACAAAAGATATCGAGGTTACTTTGACGCGGCGCGCGAATATGAAATTCAGAATGCTGCTGGGCCGAACGGCGATTCGCGAAGAATTTACAATTGATGCCGGGGCCTCCTATTTGACAGGAACCAGACGAAAGCGTACTAACCAGTAATAAACCCGGCAGATAAATAATCAATGAAAATCGCAATTCTTTCCCGTAATCCAAATCTATACTCGACCAGGAAGCTGGTTGAAGCAGCACAAATCCGGGGGCACAGCATAAAAATTCTGGATCACCTGCGTTGTTTCATGGACATCACTTCGGACAACCCGACTATCCACTATGGTACACAAGAGTATAGTCGGGAAGATTTTGACGCGGTGATTCCCCGAATCGGTGCATCGGTTTCATACTACGGCACGGCCATTGTGCGGCAGTTTGAAATGATGAACATATACTGCATTAACGAATCGGTGGCGATAACCCGCTCGCGGGACAAACTGCGCTCGCTGCAATTGTTATCAAGAAAAGGAATTGGTATGCCGACCACCGCGTTCGCACACTCGGGTAAAGATATCGACGGCATTATCAAAGAAGTGGGTGGGGCGCCATTGGTGATTAAACTGCTGGAAGGCACCCAGGGCAAGGGGGTGGTTCTGGCAGAAACCAGAAAGGCAGCGGAAAGTGTTATTCAGGCGTTTATGAAACTCAATGCCAATATTCTTGTGCAGCAATACATCAAGGAAGCGGGCGGAAGCGATTTGCGCTGTTTGGTTGTGGGCGGCAAAGTGATCGCTGCGATGCAGCGCCAGGGCCCGCCCGGGGAATTCCGGTCGAATCTGCATCAAGGCGGCAGGGCCAGTCTGGTCAAATTAAGTCCGGTTGAGCGGAAAACGGCGGCCAGAGCGGCCATGGTGATGGGGTTAAACGTGTGCGGGGTGGATTTACTGCGCTCAGACAATGGTCCATTAGTGATGGAGGTGAACTCGTCTCCCGGATTGCAGGGCATCGAAATGGCCACGGGCCGGGATGTGGCTGGCATGATTATCGGATTCATAGAAAAAAATGCCAAACCAAAAAGAAATCGCACCCGTGGCCCGGGATAAATATAAACCTCGTGCAAATGGACAGACGATAAAACCCGGCGACAGTCGGGTTATGAATTCAGCCTTGCCCGGACTGCATACAATGCAGCGCTCGCTCAATATGATAGTTTAATGCGATGAATGGAAAATACGCCGGGCCAGGGTTTTGTGTGCCGCGATACGCTCAGGACAGGCGTTGCGATTATCGTTACGTGTGCCGCAGGTAATCAGGACGGCACCGGCACGGGTTTTAACGCCCGCTCATTAATCGGCAAATGAATGAGCGCGGCCAAAACCCCCACCACTACCCCTGCCCACCACATTCCGTCGTAGGAACCGGTTTGGTCAAAGATTCGGCCGCCCAGCCATACTCCCATGAAACTGCCGATTTGATGGCTGAGGAAAACCATGCCGAATAACGTGCCCATGTAGCGAATGCCAAACACCTGGGCGATGATCCCGGTGGTAAGCGGCACGGTAGACAGCCACAGTATGCCCATGGCGCCTGCGAACAAATACATCACCCACTCGGTTTTGGGCGCAAACAATAATGCGGTGATTACCATGGCCCGGGCAAAGTAGATAAAGCTCAAGCCAAGTTTCTTGCTCCATTTCTGCCCGGCAAATCCGGCGCAAAATGACCCGACGATGTTCATCATGCCGATTAATGCGATTGAATACGCGCCAATGGCCGGGTCCAGACCCAGGTCCCGCACATAGGCGGGGAAATGCACGGTAATGAATGCAACATGGAATCCGCAGACAAAGAATCCGATGGTCAGGAGAACAAAGCCCTGATGATGGCAGGCCTGCCAGATGGCTTCAGTCAAAGTTTGGCTGGCGGCCTGTTTTATTTCGGAATCGGCTGGGCCGCTGGGCAATGCAAGCGCCAGGGGAATCATGATCAAGGTCATACTGGCGAGAATAATGAGCGCAGTATGCCAGCCATAAGCAGCGATAAAACCCTGACTGAGTGGAGAGAATAAAACCTGCCCGAAGGAGCCCGCCGCCGTGCCCAGGCCCAGAACCAGAGATCTTTTTTCCGGGCCGACCACTCTGACCATTGCGGCCAGCGCCAGCATGAAGGCAGAGAAGGCAATGCCGACGCCGGCAAGAATGCCGCCAGTGAGGTATAAAGCCAGCCCAGACTCGGCCAGCGACATACCCCAGACGCCAAAGCAATACACCACTGCGCCTGCCATGATAACTTTTACCGACCCGAATTTATCGGCCAGTGCGCCGGCGAAAGGCAATGCAATTCCCCAAAACAGATTTTGCAGCGCCATGGCCAGCCCGAAGGTTTCCCGGGTCCAGCCATTGGCCACGGTCATCGGCTCCAGAAATAATCCGAATACCGAACGAATGCCGAAACCGGTAGTGGAAATCAGGCAGCCGGCGATAATGACGACCAGCGGCGTGCGCCAGCCTGCTTTATGGATGGACATTGATTTCTCCAACGATTATTTAACGGATTTATTTATGACCCCAGACCGGCCGTCTTTTTTCCACAAAGGCTGCCATACCCTCTTTTTGATCTGCGGTTGCAAAAGCCGCATAAAATTGACGGCGCTCGAACAGCAGGCCGTCTTTCAGGCTGGTCTCGAATGCCTGGTTGACGCATTCTTTATTCATCATCAAAGCAGGCAGTGACCTGGAAGCGACTTTTTTCGCCGTGTTTATCACCTCCTGCATAAAACCATCCGCAGCCACCACTCGCGAAACCAGGCCGGCCCGCTCGGCTTCGTCCGCATCCATCATCCGCCCGGTCAAACACAGTTCCATGGTCTTGGATTTACCAATAAATCGTGCCATTCTTTGCGTACCACCCAACCCCGGAAGCACCCCCAGATTGATTTCCGGCTGCCCAAACAACGCGGTTTCCGAAGCGATAATAAAGTCACACATCATGGCGATCTCGCAGCCACCGCCCAGGGCATAACCGCTCACTGCGGCGATGATTGGCTTTCTGCACTGCAATATTTCATCGGCTTTTGACGATAGAAAATTATCCAGATAGCAATCGGTATAGGATCTGTCTTTCATTTCGGTAATGTCTGCACCGGCAGCAAATACTTTTTCGTTTCCGGTCAAGACGATTGCGCGGATTTCATGGTTATTCTCGAATTCGTTTAATGCCTGGACAAGCTCGGCCATCAGCTCGGCGGACAGTGCATTGAGCGCCTCGGGCCGGTTTAATGTGATGATGCCAATATTCTCATCCAGCGCCGAAATAATGGTTTTATATGTCATGGGAAATGCAAGCTGTATTGGGTTAATATTTGCATATCTTACAGTATGCAGCGGCTTGCGCTATACCTCGGGTGTAAACCGTGGGCAAAAGCAGGGAAAGCAATACTGCAGGTCTGGTTTTAATATCAATCCATAATCCGGTAAAAAAATGTCCTTTAACGAAATAGTCAATCAGGCACGGCAAAACCCGCAAAAATTCTGGGGCGAGGTCGCCGAAAACGTATTCTGGTACAAGCGATGGGACACCGTTCTGGATGATTCCGATGTGCCCTTTTATCGATGGTTTACCGGCGGCGAAACCAATGTTTGTTACAACGCGGTTGACCTGCATGTTGCGCAGGGCCGGGGAGAACAGGCGGCAATCATTCATGATAGCCCGATAACCCACAGCCAGCAGAAGATTACCTACGGCCAATTAAAAGCCCGGGTGGCACGATTTGCCGGTGTACTGGTGGAGCAGGGGGTGGAAAAAGGGGATCGGGTCATCGTTTATATGCCGATGATTCCCGAGGCGGTGATTGCCATGCTGGCCTGTGCCCGGATCGGGGCGGTGCATTGCGTGGTATTCGGTGGATTCGCCTCCAATGAACTGGCAGTACGAATCGATGACTGCCGGCCCAGGGTAATCGTCTCTGCTTCATGCGGCATTGAACCGGGTCGGATCATTGAATACAAGCCGCTGCTGGATCATGCCATTGCTCTGGCCACACACCAGCCGGAGCGCTGTGTGATTTACCAGCGGCCGCAAGTACAGGCCAGCCTGATCAAGGGTCGGGATGTGGTTTGGCAGGCAGCAGTAGAAATGGCGACAGATGCGGACTGCGTGCCAGTGGCGGCCACCGACCCGCTTTATATTCTGTATACCTCGGGCACCACCGGCGAGCCAAAAGGAGTGGTCAGAGACACGGGCGGCGGCATAGTGTCCCTGAAATGGACAATGAAAAATATCTATAACGTTGCGCCCGGGGACGTGTACTGGGCGGCATCGGATGTGGGTTGGGTGGTGGGTCATTCGTATATCGTCTATGCCCCGTTGTTTAATGGCAACACCACCATCGTATTTGAAGGCAAGCCGGTCGGGACGCCGGATCCCGGCGTTTTCTGGCGTGTCATTTCTGAACACAAGGTAAAAGTGCTATTCACCGCTCCCACCGCATTTCGCGCAATCAAGAAGGAAGATCCGACCGGAGAGTGGGTGAAAAAATATGATCTTTCCTGTTTACAGTCACTTTTTCTGGCAGGAGAACGCACCGACCCCGACACCCTGAACTGGGCAAGGGACAGGCTTGGGGTGGCGGTCATTGATCATTGGTGGCAAACCGAAACAGGCTGGTCGATTTGTGCAAACTGCCTGGGCATAGAGCGATTGCCCATAAAAGACGGCTCACCCGCCCGCCCGGTACCGGGCTGGCAGTTGCGGGCGCTGGACCAAAGTGGAAATCCAGTAAAGCCCGGTGATATTGGTGCATTGGTGGTGAAAATGCCATTGCCTCCGGGCACTTTCCCGGCCTTGTGGAATGCGCGCCAGCGTCACCTCGATTCTTATCTGAAAACCTTTCCGGGTTATTACGAAACCGGCGACGCGGGCTATATTGATGAGGATGGCTATGTGTTCGTCATGTCGCGCACGGATGATGTGATAAATGTGGCGGGTCATCGTTTATCAACCGGTGCGATTGAAGAGGTTTTGGCTTCGCATCCAGACGTGGCGGAATGCGCGGTCATGGGGGTTGGCGATGATTTGAAAGGCGAGTTACCGTTGGGGTGTCTGGTATTGAATGCGGGTGTTGTGCGCGCGCCTGAAGAAATTATTCGGGAATCCATACTATTGGTCAGAGAAAAAATCGGCCCGGTGGCGGCTTTTAAACTGGCAGTAATTGTCAAGCGGCTGCCGAAAACCCGATCCGGAAAAATTTTGCGCGGCACCATGAAAAAGATTGCCGATAACGATGAATGGAAGATGCCCGCGACCATCGACGACCCGGCAATCCTCAATGAGATCACCGAATCCCTGCAATCTTTGGGCTACGCCGTGGGCCGACCATGAAATCATGAAACATGCCTTCATCATGGGTTCGCTGGAGCGGATTAAAGCGTGGAAGGACACCACTTATTTTCTGATGCGGGCCTGCGTTGAACGGGGACACGAGGTTTGTCATCTCGATCAACGCAGTTTGTGGCTCAATCACGCCGCATTACACGCCAGGGTATGCCGGGTTGATGTTCATGCTGACCATGAAAAACCATTTACAGTAATCGAATCGGCCGCGATAAACCTGGGTGAAGCGGACGTGGTCTGGGTGCGCACCGACCCGCCTTTCGACCGAAGATATTTTTATACCACTTTGCTCCTGGATTACCTGCCAGCGCGTACCCGGGTGATCAACAAACCGTCGGGAATACGCAACTGGAATGAAAAGCTGGCGGCGCTTGTCTATCCTGAATTCACCCCGCAAACCCTGATTACCAGCGACATCGGACAGATCAGGGCCATGGCTGAACGCCACCACAGAATCACGCTGAAGCCGATTGATGGATTTGGCGGCAAGGGTATCGTTTTCTTTGCGAACGGAGACAGCGACCGGGTATTGATCGAAGCCACTCATCAGGGAAATCACTGGGTAATTGCCCAGGAATATTTGCCTGCCGCCGCCGCAGGAGACAAGAGGATCCTGTTGCTCAATGGTGAGCCGCTGGGCGCAATACTGCGATTGCACGCCGCCGGGTCGGAGTTAAACAATCTGAACATGGGTGGATCAGCGAATCCAGCCGGGTTGGATCAAAGGGATCTGGAAATTTGCACCGCAATCAAATCGGGGTTAATGGAGCAGGGTGTGTTTTTCGCTGGAATAGACATCATCGGCGGTATGCTGATCGAAGTGAATGTCACCAGCCCGACCGGGTTGCAGGAGTTGTCCCGCTTTAATCAGGTCGATTATCATCATCAAATCATCGCTGCACTGGAATAATAATTACTCTGTCGTGAAATCGCATATCCTGTCTTCGTTGTCCGAATCCCGGGCGGCCCTGAATCACCTGATAGAAAATCAGGCCAAAATTGCATCCATCGAAAAGGCCGCCGCCCTGTTAATTGAAACGCTGCAAAATGGCGGCGCTGTTTATAGCTGTGGCAACGGCGGTTCAATGAGCGACGCCATGCACTTTGCCGAAGAGTTGACCGGTCGATACAGAAAGGACCGGGCCGGATTGTCGGCAACGGCGATCAGTGATGCGGGACATTTGTCTTGTGTCGCCAATGATTATGGCTACCAGTATGTGTTTTCACGCTACTTGGAAGCGCGCGGGAAAACCGGCGATGCCCTGGTTGCGATCAGCACCAGCGGCAAAAGCGCCAATGTGATAAAAGCCGCCGAATACGCCCTGGAAAATGACCTGTCGGTGATCAGCCTGACCGGGCCTGCACAGACGCCGCTGGGGAAAATCGCTACCGTGGATATCAATACGCTTGATTATGCCTATGCCGACAAAGTGCAAGAGCTGCATATCAAAGTGCTGCATATCCTGATTGAGCTGATCGAAAGAGCCTTGTTTCCAGAAAATTACACTGGTTAAATAAACGATTGTGGCTGTCATGCGCTGCCAGCGCTGCAAATATTTATATTTCAATAACGTCACCGGCTTGTCGCAATGCAAAAATCAATATCCGCTGAAAATCCAGACCCGGGAAAATGGGAATTCTGGATTGATCGCGGCGGTACGTTCACCGATGTGGTGGCGCGGAAACCCGACGGTGCAGTAACCACACACAAACTATTGTCAGACAATCCCGAACAATATCGCGATGCGGCGATACAGGGAATCAAGGACATTCTGGGGATCAAGGCAGCGGAAGATTTGCCGACGGCCAGTATTGCGGCGGTGAAAATGGGCACCACGGTGGCGACCAATGCTTTGCTGGAACGACGGGGAGCGCGCACCCTGCTGGTCATCACCCGGGGATTTAAGGATCAGTTGCGCATTGGTTATCAGACTCGCCCGGATTTGTTCGCGCTGCATATCCGGCTGCCTGAAATGCTGTATTGCGATGTGCTGGAGGTTGCCGAACGGGTTGGTCCGCATGGCCAGATACTGCTGCCGCTGGATGTGGCGGGTGCGCGGGAAGGGTTGCAGCAGCATTTTGATAATGGTATTCGCAGCGTCGCCATCGTGCTGATGCACGGATATCGTCATCACCAGCATGAAGCCCGGCTCGAAGGCATCGCTCGACAGATCGGATTTTCCCAGGTCTCCGTAAGCCATCGGGTCAGCCCGTTGATGAAACTGGTTTCTCGGGGAGATACCACAGTGGTTGATGCCTACCTTTCGCCCATCTTGCGCCGCTACGTCAATCAGGTCGCATCCCAACTGCATGGTCTGGAAGAAAACGGCGGAAAATTGATGTTCATGCGTTCCAGCGGCGGATTGACAGACGCCGCATTTTTTCAGGGCAAAGACGCCATATTGTCCGGCCCGGCCGGCGGCGTGGTGGGGATGGCGCGGGTGTGCGAGGCGGCCGGATTCGGCAATGTTATCGGCTTTGACATGGGCGGGACCTCCACCGATGTCAGCCACTACAGTGGAGAGTTTGAAAAAGTATTTGAAACCCATGTAGCCGGAGTGCGGCTGCGCGCGCCGATGATGCTGATTCATACCGTGGCGGCGGGAGGTGGTTCGATACTACATTTCGACGGCGCACGGTTTCGGGTCGGGCCGGATTCCGCTGGCGCCAGTCCTGGCCCATGCTGCTATCGCAACGGCGGGCCTTTGGCGATCACGGACTGTAATGTGATGGTTGGCAAACTTCAGCCGGCGTTCTTCCCCAATGTCTTTGGCGAAAACGCGGACCTGCCACTGGACGTGGAAACGGTTACGGGTAAATTCGCAGCGCTGGCCAGACAGATAGCCCGGGACACCGGCGACCAGCGTAAACCGGAAGCGGTGGCCGCCGGGTTTTTGGCCATTGCTGTGGAAAACATGGCCAATGCGATCAAGAAAATTTCGGTGCAGCGCGGATACGATGTGTCTGAATATACATTGTGCTGTTTTGGCGGCGCCGGGGGGCAGCATGCCTGCCTGGTTGCGGATGCCCTGGCGATAAAACGGATCATTGTGCATCCATTTGCCGGCGTGTTGTCGGCGTATGGGATGGGGCTGGCCGATACCGTGGTGGAGCGTCAACAAGCCATTGAGTCCGTATTGAATGAAACGTTGATTGCGGATTTGGCCCGGGCCCTGGATGATTTGCAGGCAGCAGGAGTGAATGAATTAAAACAGCAGGGCGATGATGGCGTTGATTTGTCATTTAAACGACTTTTACACATACGTTATCAGGGGTCGGATACCGCATTAATCGTACCCCACGGCAGGCTGCATGAAGTCGTCGCCCGCTTCGAGCGAGTGCATCAAATGCGTTTTGGATTTATATCTGCGGACAAGGATATGATCGTAGAATCCATTCAGGTTGAAGTGATTTCTGCGGCAAAGCCGTCGAAAATCATCCATGATTCATCTGCCCGATGCCTGATCGACGGCCAGGCCCCCAGCCCCGAGGCCGTCAAACCATGCTATATGCAGGATCAATGGCTGGCAACCCCGTTCTTCCATCGACAGATGTTAGTGGTGGACCAGACGGTGAATGGCCCGGCGGTGATACTGGACCCGACCGCGACTATTGTGGTTGAGCCCGGCTGGTGCGCCACCCTGATGGAAGATAATAACCTGGTACTGGAGAGATACCAGCAACGAAAAGAAGACAGGGCGATCGGCACCGCAGTGGATCCGGTGATGCTGGAAATATTTAACAATCTTTTCATGTCCGTTGCCGAGCAGATGGGTTCGGTTTTGGAAAACACCGCCGCTTCGGTGAATATCAAGGAAAGACTGGATTTTTCATGCGCGATTTTTGACCCGACCGGGGCACTGGTGGCTAATGCCCCCCACATGCCGGTGCATCTGGGCTCGATGGGTGAAAGCATTAAAACCGTTATTCGCGAGCGCAGCGGTGATATTTCCCCGGGAGACGCCTACATCCTCAACGCACCTTACAATGGCGGCACCCATTTGCCGGATGTGACCATCATCAAGCCGGTTTTTACCCATAACGGCGAGTTGCTGTTCTACGTCGCCTCCCGTGGTCACCACGCCGATATTGGCGGCAAGACCCCCGGGTCCGCGCCGGCGGATTCCACCAGCATAGAAGAAGAGGGGGTGGTGATTGATAACTTCAAGCTGGTCGAGCATGGCCGTTTTCTTGAACGGGAAATATATGAATTGCTTGCCTGTGGCCGCTGGCCGGCGCGAAACCCGCAGATGAATATCGCGGATTTCAAGGCACAGCTGGCCGCCTGCGAGAAAGGCGCCACAGAGCTGGGGAAAATGGCGGATCATTATGGTGTGGCAACGGTGTACGCATACATGCGGCATGTTCAGGATAACGCCGAAGAATCGGTGCGGCGGATTCTGGCCACACTGGATGACGGTGAATTTACGTACCGCATGGATGACGGTCATCAGATTTCCGTATCGATCAAAATCGATCAGCCCCGCCGCAAAGCCACGATTGATTTCACCGGAACCAGCGCCCAGCATCCCGGAAACTTCAACGCGCCCACTGCGGTTGTGCGGGCAGCGGTGCTGTACGTTTTCAGATGCCTGGTGAATGACAACATTCCTCTGAATGCAGGTTGTTTGAAACCGCTGGACATCATCATCCCGCCGCACTCCATGATCAGTCCGCGCTATCCGGCGGCGGTAATTGCCGGGAATGTTGAAACCTCGCAATATCTGGTGGATACATTATTCGGGGCAATGGGTGTGGTCGCAGCGTCCCAGGGCACGATGAACAATTTTATCTGGGGTAATGACCGCTACCAATACTACGAAACCATTTGCGGCGGTACCGGGGCGACCCGGGAAAACCCCGGCACCGATGCAGTGCATTCGCATATGACCAACTCCAGGCTGACTGATCCGGAAATTCTGGAATGGCGTTTTCCGGTAATTTTGCACGCATTTGCGATTCGTAAAAACTCGGGCGGACGCGCTAGACAGCGCGGTGGTGACGGCGTGGTGCGCAAAGTCAGATTCCTGGAACCGATGATCGCGAATATCATTTCTGGCCACCGCAAAGTGCCGCCCTATGGATTAGATGGCGGCGGGCATGGCAAAACCGGCAGCAATTATGTGGAACATGCCGATGGAACCGTCACCCGATTATCCGCCACCGCTCAGATAGCGTTGCAGAAAGACGACGTGGTGGTCATTAAAACCCCGGGCGGCGGCGGTGCCAATTAACGGATTGCGACACAAGCGGCACTGTCGGGAGTGCTGGTTTGGCAGGATGTGTGTATAGGCTACGGAAAATGCTGTGTGACCTGTATCACAGGCCGGAGCGGTTGTCAGTGATAGTCGTTGCGCAGGGTGTACCGAAAAGCAAAACGAGAAATCCTGCTTAACAGCGGCGTTTTAAAACTGTCTTTGCCCTTTCCAGTACGGGCTGGACGGCTATTTTACCCGTTTGATACAATCCAGCGCCGGCCGTTTCTGGTGGTTTGTAATCCGGGTTGTATCCTCAAACCTGTAAAGTACGTCTCATGTCGCTCAATCGACCAACTCGAAAACGACGCCATTTGTTATGGGTGGTGGTGTTACTGTCGCAGTATTTGCTGCCCTATTTCGCTGCGGCTGATGAACCCGACAAGACCGTGTTGCTTGCCACCACCACCAGCACCGACAATTCCGGGCTGCTGGATTATATTCTGCCGTATATGCAGGCGGATACCGGGTATACGGTTCGCATAATATCAACCGGAACTGGTAAGGCATTAAAAATGGGAGCGGCCGGCGATGTTGATATTATTCTGGTACATGCGAAGAGCAGCGAATTGGCATTTATCGCCGCCGGGCATGGCGTGGCGCGCCGACCGATAATGTTCAACGATTTTATCGTGGTTGGCCCCGATGATGCGTTGTGCCCGGATGGCAGTGCATTGAGTCTGGATGAAGTATTTCAATGTATCGTATCACAAGCCGGAATTTTTGTTTCCAGAGGCGATGATTCGGGCACGCACAAGAAAGAACTGGAAATATGGCGATCGACGGGCATTGAACCTGGCGGGGCCGGGTATCGGGAGGTGGGGCAAGGCATGGGAAAAACCCTGCAAATTGCCGATCAGTTAGGCGCTTATACGCTGACCGACCGGGGCACCTGGATTTTTTCCAGAGACCGGCTTGCGATGAAAATTATATACCAGAGGGATCAACGTCTGCGCAACCAGTACAGCGTGATCCTGGTAAATCCGGCCCGCCACAAAACGAATTACCCGGGCGCCAAAGCAGTGAGTGACTGGTTGGTTTCGCGTCGGGGACAGGCGCTGATAGATTCATATCGAATCAAGGGCCAGCAGCCTTTTTACGCTAATGCGGAATAATCGCAACCAGGGTGATGCGTCGCCGCCGGGTCAATTGACACACATAAACCAGCGCCCGGAAACGGCGGATAGTCACGCCATAGCCGGTATCGACAAGGTCTATGTGCTAAGCGTTAAATCTTCTCCGACCGTATCCGCCATATCAGGGCAGAATTAGCCAAACACCATATCCCTTTTGAATTTGTCTTTGACTATGACGTGCCGGACATAACGCCTGAGGATTTCGCGATCTTTTCACCCGGCAATCTGCAAAGGCCGCATCAGCCGCTGGTGCTCAAGCATATCGCTGTTTGGAAAAAATGGCGGCCGAAAATATCAGCCGGGCACTGGTTTTTGAAGACGACGCGATATTAAGCGCCGACTTCAGAGCAGCCATACTCGACATCCTCAAGGCCGCGGCCACATTGGCCCCGGGACACTTGATTTTTCTTGGCGGAGCGGATACCAAACTGCCGCCTGATTTTTTGACGTATCCGGCCCCGCTGGCACCCAGGAGAATGACAACCACCGGGGGCTTTGTCATCGACAATGCGCTGATACGCAGACGCCTTGAATGGCTGAAGCATAAAGGCATTTTGCCCGCCGACGGATTGATGCACAGGATTGATCAGGACATCGGTGCGCCGAACTTTTGGCCGAAACGGACGATGGTGCAGCAGGCGAGCTGCGCCGGGCAGCTTAAAACCACCCTGGATGGCTCGCGTTCCAAGCATGGCCTGCTATACATTAAACTGCGTTATCGCTGGCGTAAATTCAAAAACCAGTCGATCAGGCGATGGCTAAAAACAATATGGGACTGACCAAAAACAAACGCACCACCTGGGCCGCGTGACTGTTATGTCCATTACCCATATGCGTTGCGCTCGCGCCTTTACTGACCAGCTGGCTGGAAGCGGCGCTCTACGCGCTGTTTATTATGACTCCCGAACTGCGAAGAAGGTTTGTCAGCAGCCTGTCCCAGCCCACGATGATTTTTGGCTTGATCATAGTCTCCGGCTTTTGGAGTAACGCTGCATGGGATGCAAAAGCTGGAGCACGTTATAATCTGGTGAAAAATCCTGCTGCTGCCAACCGGCGTTTCACTTAATTCACGGCCCGGTGGTGAAAAACCGGTTTTTACTGGTCCTTGTCATATCTGTGGGTTTGTTCGCATGGTTGTCGTGGTTTGTGTGCCGGGCTGAGGTGGCGCTGTATAAACGGCAAAGGATACGTCTATATGCTAGGGAGTGATGCGCTATGGCGGCATTCGCGTCCGTCGGCCTGCTCGCGTATCAGAAAAACCTGTCCTGGAATATCAAGTTTATTTTGATCATCGCCTTAATACTCACGCTTGCCCAACGCCTTTATTATTTCAACATCGCGCAGCGGATATGTATTGGGTCTGGTATTTATCGGCTGCTTTGGCCTGTTTATGGGTGGGGAAGAAAGCGCTGGCGCTTGTCCCAGCGTTAGCCATTATCGCCGCAGGCACACTATATTTTTCGCCCATAACAAATAATCGAATTCATAAAGTCTATACGGCGTTCCAGGAAGCGACTTCTGTTGCAGGTGTAAAACAATATGGTGCTATGGAAAAACACTATCCCTATTGTCAAGACTCTGCCTGTTATTGGCTGCGGCCTGAAAGGCTTTTTGCTGGAGTATGCGAAACAGGTGGCAGGCGGGCAGGGTATTGTCACCAGCGACCCGCACAATCAATATCTGTTCATAGTTAGACCGAGCAGAACCTGACCGGTTGGCGGCTCCTGCTCGCGTTTATTGCTGCCTGTTTTTTTCAAAAAACGCATATATTTTATAAATTCCCGGGTATTTCAATCCTGCCTGGATGGATGGCTACCTCATTGTTTAGCGGGCATTTCTCCTCATCCACCGAGGGGCGTCTGTTATTGTTTTGCGCCGGGATGCTGTCCATGCCTTGATGCGGAAAGGCTGGGAAAACTGTCGCTGACGCAGATTTGAAACCGCCAGCCTGATCAATGGCTGTTGACCGGATGGCGGTCTGGCGCAGACCAGGCTTCAGTACGATTTTCAGCCTGTCGGCAATATTCATTGTGGGTTGATTGCCCTGAACCCCCACGGCGGAGGCGGTGCCGTAACCCCGCATCGCCATTCCGGTCTGGCTTTCCCGGGGCAGAATCACGGCAGATTCGGTTAAAACCGCACCATGGTCGTCAAAGCGACAATCGGGCCCTGCGATTGCACGGCGAATGTGTTATATTTACTTTTTCATAACCCGGCATAGTTGCGGCGGCGAGTATTCCGCCTCATCCAGTTTGCCGCCAAGTTGACAGCATCGGCGTGTTTATTTGCTGTCATTAGCTTTGTTATGAAACGCTATGAAACGCCTGACAGTAAAATGCAACGGCGTATAAGAATTTAACTTAACCTCTGGAGATTTAAATGAAAGATAAAAAACCAGTACCAGGCGAGCTTGGATATTCTGATCTCTGTGCCTATGACAGGACCCTGGTAGAAAAAACTGTTCGCAAGGGCAGTTCACGACGTGATGTACTGAAACTGATGGCAGTAACCGGTGTTTCCATGGCTGTGGCGCAAAACCTGCTTAAGTCCGGTGGCGCGGCTATGGCGGCCAATCCGGTCAAGGGCGGTTCTGTGCGGATGGCGTCAAATCTGCACGGCCCGGATGACCAGCTTGATCCACCCCTGTTTACCTCCACCATTGACTATACCCGCGGTCGTGCGATTTATAACAGCCTGATTCAGCACGCTGACAATCTGGTGCCACAGCCCGAACTGGCGGCATCATTCGAACCAAATGCGGATGCGTCGGAATGGACGTTCAAACTTCAAAAAGGCGTAGTTTTCCACGACGGTTCCCCTTTTTCTGCGGATGACGTAGTGTATTCCATGAACCGTCACATGGGCGATGATTCCACTTCGGTAATCAAATCTGTGCTGGCCTCGGTCAAGGAATGGAAAAAAGTCGGTTCCCATGAAGTCAAGGCGATTATGCATACCACCAATGCGGATTTGCCCACTCTGCTTGGCATGTTTCAAACCAAGATCGTCAAGAACGGCACCACTGGCGACGGTAATGGAACCGGACCATTTACCCTGGATTCCTTTGAGCCCGGGGTCAAATCTGTTCACTCGCGTAATGAAAATTACTGGAGAGAGGGCGCGAATCTTGACACCATCGAAATCACCGCGATTACCGATCCAGTAGCGCGTGTCAATGCACTGATTTCTGGTGATATTCAACTGGCTACCATAATTGATCCCAAGGCATTCAGGCAGGTTGAAGAAGCGCAGGGTGTGACTTTGTTGTCTACCCCGGCGGCGCTGCAATTAGGCATTTGCTGCCTGAAAAATGTCGCGCCGGGTGAAAGCGATGACTTTGTTAAAGGCATGCAGTATATCCAGGACCGTGAGCGTATCGTCAAGAAAATACTGAAAGGCAAGGGTTCGGTCGGCAATGATACGCCGATCATGGCGGCGCATGGACCGGATTTCTGCTCCGAGCTGCCGCAGCGTGAATTTGACCCGGACAAGGCAAAATTTCATTTTGAAAAATCCGGTGTCAGCAGCGCGGAAATTTTCTCTGCACCTGTGGCCTCCGGCCTTGAAGATGCGGTGCTTCTGGCCCAGGCCAACTGCGCGAAAATTGGCTTCGATCTCCAGGTCAAGAAAGTGCCTACCGATGGTTATTGGGGCGCGGTATGGATGAACGAACCGATCAATGTGGTAACCTGGAACATGCGTCCAACGGCGAATTCCCAGATGGCGATTCAATTCGGGCCGGGGGCCGAATGGAACGATACCTATTGGAACAACGAGCGAATGGGTGAGCTGTTAAGCGCTTCGCTGTCGGAAATTGATCCTGATAAACGTCACGCCATGTATTGCGAAATGCAAACCCTGATCCACGAAGGCAGCGGTATGGTTATCCCGGCGTTTTCCAATATCAACGACGGTATTGCCGACAATATTCAGGGAATGCCTACGGTACCTCTGGGCCAGTTAGGCGCATGTGAATGGCCTGAACGTATCTGGCTTGCCTAATACCAAAACCGGCAACAAGGCCTGCATTGAATTACATGAAGTATTTAAATGCAGGCCTTTTTTATTTACATGAATGTAATGGCCGGTTTTGCTTCGGTAAAACCTACATGTCCGCTTTCCATGGCGGATGTGCAGGAGCGGCGCTTGCCGTAACCCAAGGCCTGCAACATATTATATAGAGGATATCTCTTATGATGACTCAAATGGTTCTGCACCGATTGGGAATTGGTGTGGCTACACTCATCGTGGTATCGATTATTGTTTTCATCGGTACCAGTATTCTTCCCGGCGACGTGGCGCAAATAATACTCGGCCAAAGCGCAACGCCTGAAACACTGGCCGCGCTGCGTGCTCAACTCGGTATGGACCAGCCCGGCTATGTCCGCTATTTCTTGTGGCTGGGTAACATGGCCAGCGGTGACCTGGGAATCTCCAAGGCCGGCGGCGCAACTATTTCCAGTTTGATAGGCGGTCGTCTCGGTAATACCATGATGATGGCGGGCATCGTTTCTGCAATCTCCATTCCTTTATCTATTGTTCTTGGTCTATGGGCGGCGATGCGTCCCGGGACATGGCTGGACCGTATAATCACTTTTGGCACATTAAGCACTATATCTGTCCCCGAGTTTTTCATCGCTACGGTTCTGGTATTGATTCTGGCGGTAGAATTGCATTGGCTGCCTTCCACCGCTTATTTGACCGGGAATGAAAATTTTGTTGAGTTGATGCGGGCTCTTGCCATGCCGCTTATTACCCTGGTTATCGTGGTGTCGGCACAAATGATCAGGATGACCCGAGCCGGTATTCTCAATGTAATGAGCTCGCCTTACATCGAAATGGCGATTTTGAAAGGGGTGCCAAGACGTCGAATTATTCTTCGCCATGCCTTCTTTAATGCGATCGGACCCATTGTCAACGTAATTGCCCTGAATCTCGCTTATCTGGTCAGTGGCGTGGTCATCGTTGAAACCATCTTTGCGTATCCCGGTCTGGCCAAACTAATGATAGACGGCGTACAAACCCGGGATCTTCCGCTGGTACAGGCCTGTGCGATGATATTCTGCGCCACCTATGTGCTATTGATTCTGGTGGCCGATGTTGCGTCAATTCTCTCCAATCCGCGCCTCAGGCAACCCAAATAGGTACGAATTATGACTGAAAATATTACAAAAGAAGAAGAAGTAATTGCCAAGCTGGATTCCTTCGCCGAGCTGCCCGATGCACCACCAAAACGCAAGCTGAAGCTTTCCTGGGTGGGTAAGGCTGCGGTTGGTGTGGTGGTTTTATGGATGCTCATCGTGATAATTGGACCTTCTATCGCCCCGTATCATGAAATGGATATGGAGGGTGAGGACAGTTTTCTGGACGCTTATGACAACTTTTATCTGGGAACGGATTATCTGGGCAGAGACACATTATCAAGAATATTGTTTGGTGCAAGAAACACCATCGGCATCTCAATACTGGCTACTGTGCTCGCTTATTGTATCGGCATTACCTTAGGCATAGCCGCCGCAGTGAAAGGCGGGTGGACGGACATGATCATAAGCCGGATAAACGATTCAATCCTGGCATTACCCTCCATCATGTTGGGATTGATAGCGATTGCAGCATTAGGATCTTCTATTCCCATCCTGATAAGCATCGCATCCATTATCTATGCGACCAGTGTTTTCCGCATCGCCAGGGCGCTTGGTCAGGACATCATGGTGCAGGATTTTGTCGAAGCGGCGAGAGCCCGGGGCGAAGGTTTGTGGTGGATTATAAAATCCGAAGTTCTGCCCAATGCGGCCATGCCGCTGGCTACTGATTTCGGGTTGCGGCTGGTATTTGTGGTATTGTTTATTTCCAGCCTGAGCTTTCTTGGATTAGGGGTTCAGCCGCCGGCCTCGGACTGGGGCAGCATGGTGCGGGAAAATCTTCAAGGCCTTACCTACGGGTCCTATGCGGCCATATGGCCGGCATTTGCCATTGCCACATTTACCATCTCCATTAACCTGATCGTCGATGACATTTCCGCCAAATCCGGCGGCAGTCTGGCGAAGAAAATGGTGTAACACTATGAGCGAAAAACTATTCGAAGTAAAAGATCTGAGAATCAGCGCACGAAACGACGAAGGCGTTGAAATTCCCATTGTAAAGGGTGTCAGTTTTGACGTAAACAAGGGTGAAGTGGTTGCACTGATTGGTGAGTCCGGTTCAGGTAAAACCACAATCTCGTTGGCGTCTTTGGCCTATACCAAACCAGGCCTGGAATTTTCCGGCGGCGAGGCCTTGTTGAATGGCGAAGACGTTTTGAGCATGGCGCCGTTACGGCAGCGTGAAATTCGGGGTGCAAACGTGGCATACCTGGCGCAAAGCGCTGCCGCGACATTCAATCCGGCCATCACCATCGGCGAGCAGGTTACCGAGTCTGCGGTGCTGCATGGTGTGCTGACCCAGGAAGAAGCGACCAAACGTGCAGAAGCGTTGTACCATGCCCTGGAACTGCCCGACCCGCATCGGATTGGCTATCGTTATCCGCACCAGGTTTCCGGCGGGCAATTGCAGCGCTTGATGGCGGCCATGGCATTATGCGGCAAACCGGATTTAATGGTGCTGGACGAGCCGACTACCGCATTGGATGTGACCACGCAAATTGAGGTTCTGAAGGCCTTTAAAAAGGTCATCAAGGAAGAAAATGCGGCGGCTATTTATGTCACTCACGACCTGGCGGTGGTCGCGCAAATCGCCGATTATATTGTGGTTTTGTACAGCGGCGAAGTGATGGAACAGGGTTCAGTCGATCAAATTATTAATCATCCTACTCACGCCTATACCAAACGTCTAATGGCCGCAGTTCGACCGACGCCGGTGGCCGGCATGGGAGAAGCGGTAGGCAGCGAGCATGACCGGCAGTTTCCGGCCATTGAAGTGAAAAACATGACGGCTGGATATGGTGGAATTGTTGACGGGGAACCCGTCTCTACCATCTTGCGCAATGTTACGGTTAAAGTCGATAACGGTCATGTGGTCGGTGTCATCGGCGAATCTGGTTGCGGCAAGTCAACCCTGGCACGAGTGATGGCGGGTTTATTACCCCAGGCCAAGGGTAATATAAAACTCGAAGGTCAGGAGTTGGAAGGCAGTCTGCACGACCGCAAACTGGAAGAGCTGCAAAAAGTGCAATTTGTCTATCAAATGGCAGATACCGCACTGAATCCCAAACAACTCATCGGTAATATTCTCGGCCGGCCGCTTGAGTTTTACCACGGCATTAAAGGCAAGGAAAAACATAAAAAGGTAGCAGAAATTCTGGAAATGGTTGAGCTGCCGGCAGAATTTGCCAATCGATACCCAATGGAACTGTCTGGCGGGCAAAAACAGCGCATCAATATGGCACGCTCACTTGCTGCGAATCCAGAAGTCATGCTGTGTGACGAAGTGACCTCTGCGCTGGATTCTATTGTGGGTGCGAATGTCATTCAGTTGCTCACCAATTTACGCAATAAAACCGGGGTTTCATTTGTATTCATCAGCCATGATTTATCTACTGTGGGTTCCTTCGCAGATGAGATTGTTGTGCTTTATGCTGGCCGTGTGGTGGAGCAGGGACCCACCGATGAAGTATTGGCACCGCCTTACCATCCATACACACGACTTTTGATCAGCTCTGTCCCCGAGCTTCGCATTGGCTGGCTTGAAGACACAATGAACAAGCGCGAAATGGCGGTGGGTATCGCCCGGGGGGTTGAAATTACCAAAGTGGGCTGCCCATTCTTTAATCGCTGTCCCATGGCGATAGAAGGCACCTGTGAGGTAACTGATGCGCCGAATCGGGAACTCAAAAATGGTCACATAATCGCCTGCCATTTAACCGAGGATCAATTGAACGAAGCCGAGAGGGAAACACAAAAAATCCTCAAAGGATTCGAAAAGGTGGGTGTGGACAAACCCCACGCCCCAGCATCTGTATAAGATGCCTACGAGAGATAAATAATTATGAGTAAAATTACGGCTTTAACAACCATGGGTGTGCAGAACCCGGAACAGATCACACGTTATGCGATTTATACCACTGATGATGCGGACACCTTGCGTATCGTTTATGAACGCAAAAAAGGTTCCATTCTGCCCGTCAGCAAAAAATTCCGGTTTCCACGCATTAAAAAATCCACCATGGTTAATAGTGGAACTGGCCAAACTGAAGTGATTTTTGAAAGTTCAGCAGAATTCAGGAATGCGCTGTCTGAATTAAGTCAACTGATGGACGTCAGAGATTCTTCGGATGAAGTGAGAAAACTTGTATTGGAAGAGGTGCGGGCGCTGGAAGAGGATGTGGCTGCGCGGGTTGATTATATTCAATCGCTGGTAGCCAGGATTTAGGCGCCATATAACCAGCGGGTTTTGCGGGTCGCCTGTTTTCCGCGACAACAAATATTCAGGCCGTGGCTGTCCATCTGATTTCCCCGGTTATTGATGGTTATACAAAAAATTCACGGTATATTTTCCAGGATCAGGTCTGCGGCTTTTTCTGCAACCATGATGGTTGGCGCGTTCGTGTTTCCAGCGATAATGGTTGGGAATATTGACGCATCTACCACGCGCAGGTTTTGCGTATGGTGTACCCGCAGATGATTATCCACCACTGACCTGTTCGCATCGACCCCCATCATGCACGTGCTGGTAGGGTGGAACACGGTGTCGCTACGCTGCCTTATGTCGTGGACAATTTCTTCATCGGAGTTTATATCCATACCAGGGGTTGATTCTTCGACGATAATTTCGCCAAGCGGTTTGGTTTTTGCCATTTGCCGCAGAATCCGAAAGCCCTCAACCAGCTCCCGCATATCTTCCCTGGTAGACAGATAGTTGGGTTGGATGCGTGGGTACTCCATAGGGTTTGAGGATTGAATTTCCAGCTTTCCACGGCTGGTTGGCCGACACTGGCAAACGGAATTCAGGAATGCCGGATGCGCATCAGGCTGCATTAACCGACGCTGGCCGGGCGGTGCGGTGGCGTAGGTTAATGCCGAAAAATAAAGTTGTAAATTCGGCCTGGCCCGGTTTGGATTGCTCTTGATGAAGCCGCCCGCCTGATTGACGCTTAGCGACAATGGCCCTTGTCGGAACAACAGATATTTCAGGCCCGCCATGAGCTTTCCCCACCATGGGTAAAGCTGGTTATTCAGCGTCGGAACTTTCGACCGGTAATAATGCGTTAACGCCAGATGATCCTGTAAATTCCGTCCAACATTCTCGCACGGTTGAACGATTTCAATGCCATGTTGCGCGAGTAGTCTGGCCGGGCCGACACCGGACAATTGCAATAATTGGGGTGAATTTATTGCGCCGCCCGAGATGATGACTTCCCGATTGGCATACGCATGTTTAATTTGTCCGTATTGCAGGTATTCCACGCCCACCGCTTTTTTATTCTCGAACAGAATTCGTGTGGCGCAGGCCTTTATTTCCAAATTACAGTTTTTTCTTTTCAGGGCGGGATGGAGATAGGCTTTGGCGGCCGACATGCGCAATCCGTTTTTTGTCGTGATCTGATACAAGCCGACCCCGGCCTGGCTGGCGCCGTTAAAGTCCGGGTTGTAGTCCACTCCATATTCCTGCGCGGCCCGAATAAATGTCTGGCACAGCGGATGGTAGTTTTTGCTGGCGTCGGTGATATATAAGGGGCCGCTGTCGCCACGAAATGCGTCCCCGCCGCGAGAATTGGTTTCCGATTTGATGAAATAGGGCAAAACATCATCCCAGCCCCAACCCTGATTTCCCATATTCAGCCAGTCGTTGTAGTCATCATGCTGACCGCGTATGTAGACCAGCGCATTGATGGAACTGGAACCGCCGACAATTTTACCCCTGGGCCAATAACTCACCCGGTTATTTAACGCTTTTTCCGGCTCGGTTAAATAACCCCAGTTCACGCTCTTGTCATAGAAGGTCTTTCCATAACCAATCGGTGTCTGCACCCAGAACCTGGCATCAGACCCACCTGCTTCCAATACCAGCACGCTGTGTCGCCCATTGCTGGATAGTCGATTTGCCAGTACGCATCCGGCAGAGCCCGCCCCAACGATGATGTAGTCAAATTGAATGGCCATGCAAACGCGATTGTAAGAATGTATGGCTGACCGATAGAATACAATATCGCCAAAACACCTTTAACCAATTGATCTAAAAATACGCTAAAAGACGCTAATGCTGGTGAGTGGATTTACCTTTATAAAAAATGGCGAACTGTTAGGTTATCCGTTCGTTGAATCTATCAAATCTGTCCTGCCGGTTTGTGATGAATTTATTGTCAATGTGGGAAATAGTGAAGATGGAACATTAGCAAAAATCCAGGCAATTCACAGCGATAAAATTAAAATCATCCAAAACACCTGGAACGATAATATGCGCGACAAGGGTTTTGTTTATGGACAGCAAAAAATGATAGCACAATATAATTGCACTGGTGACTGGGCGTTTTATATTGAAGGGGATGAGGTTTATCACGAAAATGATTTGCCAAAAATAAAACAGGCGATGCTCGATCATCGGGACAATGACAAAGTGGAGGCATTGGTGATGGATTATTACCATTTTTATGGCAATACCAATACCTGTCTCTGGTCGCCTGGCTGGTATAGATCAGCCGCCAGAATTATTAAAAACAACGTTCGTAGTTATGCGCCCGATGGTTTGTTCTGGCTGGTTTTGAACAATAGCGGCAATAAAAGAGGCCGGTATCCGAATGCCAAAAGAGCAGGCGCACACTGCTATCATTATGGTTGGGCCAGATGCGAAGCGCAAATGGAACTGAAAAATCGGAAAGTACAGCAATATTGGGGTAAAGTTAATCCAAAAATAAATTATTCGCAGATGGACGGTAGAATTTTAAAATACTTTACTGGCAGTCATCCGAAAATAATGAATCATTGGCTAAGTGATGACAATAAACTATTTCAGGTAGACAAAGACTACAAACCGGATAAAAAACAGAATAAACATTTTCTGATGCTAAAGCTGGAGAACCTGTTTGATTTGGAACTCAGCAAAAAGCATTTTAAGTTACTGAAAAATTAATGGAGCTGCAACTCGTATAAACCACACTGCTGTTTTTCCAGCGTTTCAGGTGGTGTCAATGGCTATTCTCATGCTGCTTTGGGGAGCGGTCATGGCTTTGTGTCGGGTTGGTAAGCCGGATAACCAGGTGATATAGAAACACCATCAAAAATCCATAAGTGGTGGCAACCCGTACATTCATAAGCGGTGCTTCTGTAAATCCGCAGATTATCATGGTTGCAATCACGCCGATTGCGCCCATCGAGACATATCTCAATTCGTCGCAGTCTTTGTTTTTTAAATGAAACAGGAAAAAACGCAACGGCACGAAATATAACAAGAGGATGGCAATCAGACCAAGCAATCCTCTTTTCGATAGTGCGTCCAGAATTTCATTATGGGCTGAACCCCTGCCATCACCTTTGCCATCAAGTTTGAGACGTTTAATGTCAGGATTGCGCTCAATAAAGTCTTTTATTTTTTCATTATGTCTGCCATAACTTACTCCCCACAGCGGGCTTTCAGCGAAACTTTCGATAGCAATCTGCCAAAGATCTAATCTGGCGCCTATGGAAGAGGCATGGTTGTCGTCGTTGTAATAGGACTTTATTTCTTGCGCTGTATGTTCTATGCGATCGTTGACAGGCGGCACAAACAGGGCGGACAGGACCAGGATCGACACGCCGAAAATCAAGCAGGCGGTTTTCCTGGCCGCTGAAAGCGGAATCATCGAAAAGTGCAAATAACATACTACAATGATGGCCGGCCACGCCCCGCGCGTGCCGGTTTTCACGACAAGCGTGATGGCGCACAACGAACCGATAATACCCAAAATACGCCAGGCGGATTTATGCCGATCGATAAAAATCTGGGAAAGCGATAATGACAATAAAACCACCGCGAGATATCCAGATTGCAATTTCCCCACTCCCCAGTCTGCTCTGGGCTGTGAAAATTGATCGAGATAAAACAGCAATGGCAATATCGCACCGACGCTGGCGGCGCGGAATATCAGGCTGCTGCAAAGGCGAAATCTGGACAGTCCAATCAGGCAGATTGCTGCGACAACATACCTGGCTGGCGCGGCGGTGGCTTCGCCGGTTCCGCTTGCGACCAGCAATGGAAGCGAAGCGATCAGGGGAAAAATCAGCATAAACAGCCATAGTTTCAACCCTCCGAGATACCGCAAAGTGGCGTGGAAACAACCTGGCAAAACCAGCAGAAACAACAGCAGTGCTGCAGGTTGGCTGCCGTGTTTACTGAGTATCGCAATGACGATTACCAGAAAAATCGCAACGGCAACGGGAAGTTCTACGAAGCGCTTGTCGTGGTTATAGTTAATAGAGGCAAACAAAATTCAATACCGGTTGGCGGTTAATTCCGGGCGGTGCACAATCGGCGTGGCAACTGTCGATTCAGAACATCCATTCAATACCAAAACCGTCAGGCAAATTTCGGGGTGCGGGTGGTTCGGTTCCATAGCCGATCCACCCACTTTCTCGCGATGCCGAAACTATAGCGTAATGCTGACCCGGTCAAGCTAAACCGGACGGGTCTCGCGGCCAACAGATTTGTATCCATGCCTGAAGTATTATCTTATATCGACTAATTTGGGGAAATATCCGAGTCACCAATGGTGTGACCCCAATTTTGTTTTGCAGATAAATATCGTTTATTCCATTTGCTCACCCCGGCGATATGCTTCTCGGTAGTCATTTGAGTCAGCCCGGATGTGGTCAGATCGGCTATTTTCCTGGGGTTGTTGGTCAATACTCGCATGGGCCTGTCGCCGAGAAAAAACAAAATCAAGGCCGCCGCGTCGGTGAAATCCCTGGAATCTGTCGGAAGCCCCAAAGATTGATTGGCCTGATAGGTGTTTTCTCCGGCATCCTGTAAAAGATAGGTGGCGGCTTTCGCCCATAACCCGATGCCGCGGCCTTCGTGCCCGGCCATGTAAACAATCATGCCGCCATTGGGGTCGTGTGCAATTCGATCTACTGCGGACTCAAGCTGGGGGCCGCATTCACAGCGCTGCGAACCGAAAACATCGCCAGTCAGGCAATTTGAATGCACACGTACCAGTGGGCTGCGGGAATTTTCCGGTTCGCCCACTATAAGCACGCTGTTCACCGCCATGGAAGTGGCCATTGCGGCAAACCGGTTTTGGCCACCGCTTTGCCGCAATGTGGCAGCCAGCCTTTCCACTTTCTCCAGCTCGGTACTGCGTACTGCGGCATACCAGTCTGCCTGATAACTCTGCCCACTCATTTTTAATGGCAGCGGGATGGGCCCTAAAAGATTGATGACTGGCTCATCTTCAGGCGTGGTATTGCCCTGGTCAAGCAGCCTTCCATCCCGGCCAATGCGCAGCAGTTTTCCGGCATCAACAAGTTGTTGCCGAACATGGGGATCGAGATAGGTAAACATAGATAAATTATGGGCGTGTGGTATCTTAAGCGTAACGCAATGAGGCGCAAAACAACATTCCTAACACCGTTTCCATCAGAAATGTCTAAATCAGAATCCGCTCCACCACTGGACAAGGATCAACTACGCTCCCTGCTGGAAAGAAGTGATGCTTCAGGATTGTTAAAGCTGTTTCAACACGGCATGGCCATCGCGCTGGTCGTTATTCTGCTTGCTGTTTTTGATAATGGCGCAGTGCAGGGGTTGCTGATAATCACACTGGGTGTGTTATTGACTTTTTTATTTGCGCCGCTGCATGAAACCATCCACAAGACCGCATTTGATTCGCCGCTGTTGAATGAAGTTGTGGCGTGGGTCAGCGGACTGGTGTTGATATTGCCGCCAAAATATTTTCAGGCATTTCACATGGCGCACCATCGCCATACCCAGGTCGTCGGCAAAGACCCTGAACTGGATGTGGAAAAACCAGAATCATGGGGGCAGTACCTCAGAAATCTTGCCGGAGTGGATTATTGGATGGGACAGATAAAAGTGCTGGTTTTGTTTGCTGTGGGCCATCATCACCCACACTTTGTGAGCGCTGTGAAACGACCGGGAATAGTCAAAGAAGCGAGGATATTCCTGTTGGTGTACATCTTGTTGTTATGCTTCAGCCTGGTCGGCCACGCCGATGTGCTGTGGAAATACTGGGTGCTGCCGATGCTGATCGGGCAGCCATTATTAAGAGCGTTCCTGCTGGCGGAACACTCGTTATGCCCGCACGTACCCGATATGCTGAAAAACACACGGACGACTTTGACTAATAAATGGGCCCGGTGGATTTGCTGGAATATGTCGTTTCATGCTGAACACCATGCTTATCCAGCGATTCCGTTTCATCGCCTCCCACATGCGCATACCCTGCTGGCGCCGCATATCGATGTGATTTGCCACGGCTATGTCAACCTGCACAAAGAAATTACCCGCACCTTTTAGCGGGCTGTCATGACGAAAACAATCCGGGCCACCCTGGACGGGCAAAGTCTGACCCGCAACCGCTTGATGGATTTGGCCCAATCCGATGATTGTGAAATACATATTTCCCAGGCCAGCCGCCAGCGGTTGACAGAATCCCGGGCGATTGTGGAGGATATGCTGGCAGCAGGAACACCCGTTTATATGGTTTGACAACCGGTTTGGGGGCCAGGGTTTTAGAAATTTTATCCTGGCATGAGCTGACTGCATTCTCTTACCAGACCGTTCGTGGCCGGGCGCATACCATAGGCGAACCCATGACAAAGCATCAGGTTCGTGCTGCGATGATTGTGCGGTTAAATACACTGTTACTGGGTGCGGCGGGTACATCCCTCGGCGTGGCAGATTTTATTGCGGTGTGTTTGAATAAAAATATTTATTCGATAATCGGCGAGACGGGTCCCATCGGCGCTGGTGATTTATGCTGGGGTGCAGCCATGGCAATGGCATTCATCGGAGAAGGGGAATTCTCGGATCAATCCGGCGACCGGCAGCACGCCGCTGACATGCTTGCAGAGGCAGGCTTGAAAGCGCTGATTCTCGGGCCAAAAGACGGGTTTGCCCTGGCCAGCCATGCCAGTTTTGCTGCGGCGCATTCAGCTATCTCAGTACACCGGGCGACATCGTTATTGAATTCGATTCAATGTGCCACTGCATTGACAATGGAAGCATTTCGGCCAAATCCATCGCCACTGGATGAATATGCCCAAAGTATCGCGCCATAGCCGGGACATATTCAGGCCGCCAATAAAAATTACGGCGGCTGCTTGTGGGCAGCCGTCTTTTTTTCGCAAACCAGCCGCGAAAAATCCAGAATCCATTATCGATTCGCAATGCAGTTCAGGTGCATGGCGCCGCTTACATGGCGATAAACTTTGCAGAAAAGATTATTGAAACAGAAATCAATTCCTGCTCTGACAACCCCATTGTCGATATCGCGCAAAAACGGATGATATCCAGCGGCGGATATTATTGCGCGCATCTAACCCTGGCGGTTGAAACAGCGTCCAGAGCGCTGGATCAGGTTGTGGTAACCCAATTGGCCAGAATGTCCAGGTTATTGAGCGCGCACCACACTGGCCTGCCGCCATTCCTGGCGTGGCCCGGCACAAACTCCAATGGGTTTGCCCCGGCCCGTGAAAACTGCCGAGGCCCTAGTCGCTGAAATCAAAAAACTGCTGAGGCCGGTCAATGTCTAGCCCAGCGTCAACGCCGTCGGTGTTGAAGACATTCAAAATCATGCACCACTGGCCGCGAAGTCATTAGGCCGGGCCGTTGAATATGCAGAAAAACTCTGCGCACTGGAGATGATGAGGGCCTGTCCGGCGCTCGAATTGCGCCAACAATTGGTGCAGGCGCCTGCTGGAATTTTGTCGCTGTATGACGCAGTGCGTCGGGTTGTATCGAAGCTGGACAACGGCCGCCCGATGAGCGCAGATATCGAAAACCTTGCCCGGGCAATCAGTGTACAGGCCGTTTTCAAGTGACCGTTGTCCAGCGTTGTGCAGTACGGTGAATGGAATATCCTGCCAAAGCCAAGCGAGTAATTGGCAATTCGCTTCAGGCGTATCGCAAAATCTGCCCGATGCCCGACTTCGATGCTTTTCGCAGCATGGCCGTGCCCAGTGCGATATCGCTGGTAGACAATCCGCGATGCCAAAATAAAATGGTTTCCGCATCCGTCTCCCGCCGGACCTGCTCTCTGGCGATAATTTCTCCGATTTCGGCGTGCACCGATTGCGGGCTGACTTTGCCGGCCTCGATATGAGGTCGTAGTGCGCCCAGTGGCCCGGCGTTCATTTGTCCACGGTCATCCACAATAATTTTATCCATCACGTCGATATGATCCGGTTCCAGGGCGCTCATGGTGCCATAGGGAATGACCAGCGCAGCTTTTTTGATCCAGTCGGTTTTGAACATCGGAGCAGGTTCTGGCAGCCGGGATGCCTTGCCCATGATGTCAGTATTTGCCAGACAATCTTTCCAGTTGTCGGTGACCACAACATTTTTATTCAGGTGCGTAGACAGTGTTTGGCCGAATTGCGACTTTGCAGTCGTCGGGAATGAACGCGAATTTCTGCAAAGTTGAACCAATGATTCAATAACCGGATATTCCAGTAGGCCATCCCCCTGGCGCCAATATGGCCCAAAGTTTTGGGGTTTGACGGCGCCAGATATTTCCCGCCCAGGGCGGTCATCGCACCGGTGCGCATTGCAGTAATTGCGGTCGCATCAAGAACGGCCCAGGGGCGCCCGCACCGGGGGCAAACAAATTCAGCGGTGCCATCTCTGAAGGCAGCCCCTGCGTATAATTGTGGACATAATCGCCAACGATTTTTACCCCGGCCATATTCAGCGGCGCCACATAGCCTCTGAGTACATTGAAGTGGCCACCGAATTCGGGGTCTGGCAGCAAATGCACACGCGGCTCAATGACGGTTTCGCCCTTTCCGCTGGCGATCAGGCCCGCTTCCACGGCATCCAGTATTTCATCATTGGTCATCTGGAGTTGGCGGATATCGGCGCCATTGAGGTAGGTAATATGGATTTTTGGCATCAGATTGCAATCGCACCCAGGTTGAGATTATTCTCCCGGGCGCATTGTTTGGCTTGCTGATAGCCGGCGTCGGCGTGACGCATTACGCCAGTGGCGGGATCATTCCACAGCACTCGGGCAATGCGTCTGTCTGCGGCTTCAGTGCCGTCGCATACAATTACCAGGCCCGCATGTTGGGAGAATCCCATGCCGACGCCGCCGCCGTGGTGCAGTGAAACCCAGGTGGCGCCGCCCGAGGCGCCAAGCAGGGCGTTCAGCAATGGCCAATCCGATACCGCATCCGAGCCGTCGAGCATGGACTCGGTTTCCCGGTTCGGGCTGGCCACGGAACCGGAATCAAGGTGGTCGCGGCCGATGACCACAGGCGCTTTTAATTCTCCATTGCGCACCATTGCATTAAACGCCAGCCCCAGCCTGTGACGCTGCCCCAGGCCGGTCCAGCAGATGCGCGCGGGCAGGCCCTGGAATTGAATTTTTTGCTGCGCCATATCCAGCCAGTGATGTAAATGCGGGTCATCGGGAATTAACGCTTTCACTCTGGCATCGGTTTTATATATATCCTCGGGATCGCCGGACAGCGCCACCCATCTGAATGGCCCCACGCCCCGGCAAAATAACGGGCGAATATAGGCGGGCACAAACCCCGGGAAATCGAAAGCGTTTTCTACGCCATGGTTCAATGCTTCCTGACGAATATTATTACCGTAGTCAACGGTGGGGATGCCGCGCCGGTGGAACGACAACATGGCCGCAACGTGTTGCGCCATGGATTCGCGCGCGGCCGAGGCGACTTTTTGCGGATTATTTTTTATTTGTTTTTGCCATGTTTCCATGCTCCAGCCGACGGGTAAATAACCATTAATCGGGTCGTGGGCCGAAGTCTGGTCGGTAATCAGATCAGGATGGATATTGCGTTTGACCAATTCACAAATCACCTCTGCGCCATTGCCGGGCAGACCCACAGATATGGCTTCGCCGCTGGCGCAGGCCCGTTCAATCATTTGCAGTGCATGCGCCAGATTGCGCGCCTTGAAGTCCAGGTATTTTGTCTGCAATCTGAAATCGATACGGCTTTCATCGCATTCCACGCAAAGAATGGCGTAGCCTGCCATGGTGGCCGCAAGGGGCTGGGCGCCGCCCATACCGCCGAGCCCGGATGTGAATATCCACTTGCCCCGGGTGTCGCCGTCAAAATGTTGTCGTCCAGCTTCTACGAAAGTCTCGTAGGTGCCCTGAACAATGCCCTGGCTGCCAATATAAATCCATGAACCTGCGGTCATCTGTCCATACATCATCAAACCCTTGCGGTCGAGTTCATTGAAATGATCCCAGTTAGCCCAGGCGGGAACCAGGTTGGAGTTGGCAATCAATACTCTCGGCGCATCTGCATGAGTTTTAAATACGCCCACCGGTTTTCCCGACTGTATTAACAGACTTTCGTCGTCTTCCAGATCAATCAGGCATTGCAGAATTTTGTCGAAGCTGTGCCAGTCTCTGGCGGCGCGGCCGATACCACCGTAGACAATCAATTCTTCCGATTTTTCCGCAACTTCGGCATCCAGATTATTCTGAATCATTCTAAAGGCCGCTTCAGTCAGCCAGCTCTTGCAGCGAAGCCGGGTTCCGGTGGGCGCCTTGATGAATCTGGTTTTATCTGTTCGGCTGGGTTTCATTGCAATTTTCCGGGTAATTGATTTTGCCTCGGCTCTGCCATTGGCCGCCGATCATCACACCCTGGCAGGGATTTAACCCGAGGTTATACGACAATGCGGCTGGATTGGCGGTATTCCATAATACCAGATCGGCTTCCTTGCCCACTTCCAGACTGCCAATTCGTTGGTCCAGGCCCAGCGCCTTTGCCGCATTGATGGTGACGCCCTGCAGTGCTTCAGACGGCGTAAGTGCGAACAGGGTGCAGGCCATGTTCATGGCCAACAGCAGCGAAGTGAGCGGCGAACTGCCCGGATTGCAGTCAGAGGCAATGGCGATTGGAACCTGGTATTGCCGCAGCGCATGGACAGGTGGCAGCTTCGTTTCTTGCAGGAAATAAAATGCCCCGGGCAGTAAAACTGCGATGGTTCCGGCGGTGGCCAGCACCCCGACCTCTTCGGGTTGCAGGTATTCAAGATGATCAACCGACAGCGCCCCCATTTCGGCGGCCAGTTTTGCGCCGCCCAGATGACCTAACTGCTCGGCATGTAGTTTGATTGGCAGATTGTGCTGCCGGGCCGCTGCAAATACCCGCCTGACCTGCTCCAGCGAGAACGCAATGCCCGCTGCGAAGGCATCCACCGCATCCACCACACCGGCACGCACGGCAGCCGGCAGCATCCGGCTGCATACCAGGTGGATATACTGGTCTTTGCGACCCGCATATTCAGGCGGCAGGGCGTGGGCGCCGAGAAATGTTTTTTGCAGGCGCACGCCGGCGGATTGGGCCAGCGCATTCGCAGCCTGCAATATTTTTATTTCATTATCCGTATCCAGTCCATAGCCCGATTTGATCTCCACGGTGGTCACACCTTCGCACATGAGTCGGTCCAGCCGGGGGGCGGACTGTTCGATTAGCTGGTCAATTGATGCCGCACGGGTTGCATTCACTGTGGACAGGATGCCGCCTCCGGATCTTGCGATTTCCTCATAGCCTGCCCCCTGCAATCGCCGCTCAAATTCCGCCGCACGATCCCCGGCATGGACAAGGTGGGTGTGGCAGTCTATGAGGCCGGGGGTGATGAGCATGCCGTTACAGTCCACAACCGCAGATTCCGTGGTCAGTCTCTCTGGCGCCGTCGCGCCTGTCCCGACCCAGTCAATTTTTCCGTTGACAATGCCTAATGCGCCATTTTCTATCAGACCATATTGCGCATCACCCGCCATGGTCGCCAGCACGGCATTTTTCATCAACATACCTGATGGACATGACGTCACTGCGGTGATGCCGGCCCGGTATTGGCGCATGATTCAATATTGTTGCATTCCCAGGGGGAGCGGTTAGATGTAGTATTCTTCATTCGTCAATATATTAACCGTAAAGCTGCCTGGTTGGAAATTCTGTGGTAAATCGGTCAAAGCAATCATGTGGTTTTGAAGGAGCGAAGCTGCCGGGCAGTCTTTGGCTTCCAAGGGTTGATTTTCCTTGCAGATTGCCAGTTTTGCTGAACAGGCCGTTTTAAAATTTGACTTCTCCATCGAAACTGCTGTTTGATTCTGTGCTGCTGCCCCAGGGCTGGGCCAGGGATATTGCGGTGGAGATCGATAATAACGGCGATTTTACTGTGGTTGGGAAATTGGGTTCCCGGTCAGCGGCCGACTACCAGCGTCTGTCAGGCTGCATTATTCCCGGTATGCCGAATTGCCATTCCCATGCCCATCAGCGGGCCATGGCCGGGTTGGGCGAAAAGGCGGGCTGGAATCTGGAGAATAATTCTAAGGAAATCGACAGTTTCTGGACTTGGCGCGCGGCCATGTATCACTATCTCGAACGGATTCAACCGGATCATCTTTACGCCATTTCCCGGCAGCTTTATCTGGAAATGCTCAGGTCAGGCTATACCAGTGTGGCTGAATTTCAGTATCTTCACCATGATCAACGCGGCAATGCCTATGCCAGCAAAGCAGAAATGACCATGCAGTGCATGCAGGCGGCCTGTGACCTGGGGCTGGGTTTTACCGCGCTGCCAGTGCTTTACCGCTACGGCGGGTTTGGTGGGCAGGCTCCTCTGGAGGGGCAAAGGCGATTTTTAAATAATGCCGGGCAGTTTTGTGCGATTGTGGATGGTTTGTTTCAGTCTATCGGCCAGTCAAACAACCCGAATTGCGCGGTTGGAATTGCGCCGCATTCACTGCGTGCGATCACTGGCCAGCTATTGAATGAAGTCCTGGATTCCCTGGCCGGGCGGCAACTTGCCGCCATCCATGTGCATATCGCCGAGCAGACCAAAGAAGTCGAAGATTGCCTGGCCTGGTGCGGGCAAAGACCAGTGCAATGGCTGCTCAATGGATTCGACCTGGACCCAAAGTGGTGTCTGATTCATGCCACCCACATGAATCACCGGGAAATATCCGGGTTGGCTCATAGTGGCGCAGTGGCTGGATTGTGCCCGACCACGGAAGCGAATCTGGGCGATGGCTTTTTTAATATGGTGGATTATGTTGAGCAGGAGGGTGTCTGGGCGATTGGTTCGGACAGTCATATTTCCATCAGTCCGGTGGAAGAATTGCGCTGGCTTGAATACGGGCAGCGCTTGTTATGCCGACGACGCAATGTCATGGCGCACCGGCATGAATTGCATACCGGCTCGGCGCTGTACGCGTCGGCGCTGGCGGGCGGAGCGCAGAGCAGCGGCAGGAAAATTGGCCGCATTGCCGTGGGTTATCGCGCGGATTTCCTGGTTCTCGATGATCAACATCCCAGGTTGTATGGGCGCTGTGAACAACCACTGATGGATAGCTGGATATTTTCCGGCAATGAAAATCCGGTTCAGGACGTGTATACCGCCGGGGTCAAAGTGATTGAGCATGGCCATCATCATGATGAAGACAGCATCGAATCCGGGTTTAAACGAGTGATTGATGAGCTGGCTGATTTATAGTACCCACCGCCGCATAAAACTCACATAAAATCCCGCCATGGACATTACGCCTGGAAAAATTTCTTTACAGCAATTGGAGACCTATTATCGCCGACATGTACGGATTGAACTGAATCGGGATTGCAGCGAGGCGGTGGCGCGTGCCGCGCAAATAGTCCAGGTGGCCGCCAGCGCAGATGCGGCGGTATACGGCGTCAATACCGGATTTGGAAAACTGGCCAATACCCGCATCTCCCCGCAGCAAACTGCGCAGTTGCAAAAAAACCTTATCCTTTCACATTGCTGCGGCGTTGGCCCCAGCCTGCCCGGGGGAATTGTGCGCCTGATTATGTTACTGAAGTTGGGGTCGCTGGGGCGGGGTGCCTCCGGGGTGCGCTGGCAGGTGATTGAGCAGATAGAGACGTTGCTGAACAATGACTGTCTGCCGCTAATCCCGGCCAAAGGTTCGGTAGGCGCTTCGGGGGATTTGGCCCCGCTTGCGCATCTGACCGCAGCGCTGACTGGTCAGGGACAGGTGATCCATCAGGGCGAAATAATGGATGCCGATACGGCTTTGCGGCGCGCCGGGTTGCAGCCGCTAACACTCGGCCCAAAAGAAGGGCTGGCCATGATCAATGGCACGCAGGTGTCCACCGCCCTGGCACTGGCCGGATTATTCGATGCCTGGCGCTGCTGCCAATCGGCATTAATCACTGGTGCCATTGCGAGCGATGCGTTAATGGCATCAACCGCACCATTCAGACCGGAAATCCAGAGTTTGCGCGGGCATAAAGGTCAGGTCGATGCGGCGAATTCGCTGCGCGCACTGCTGCAGGATTCGGCAATACGGGAATCTCATCGACAACACGATGAACGTGTCCAGGACCCATACTGTTTGCGCTGCCAACCCCAGGTGATGGGGGCCTGTATGGATCAATTGCGCAATGTGGCGAGTACGCTGGCCATAGAAGCCAATGCCGTTACCGACAATCCATTGGTGATTGCAGAAGATAACGCCATTCTTTCCGGCGGAAATTTCCACGCCGAACCGGTGGCATTTGCTGCCGACCAATGCGCATTGGCGATTGCCGAAATGGGGTCCATTACGGAACGACGCATCGCCACCCTGGTCGACCCGGCGCAGAATTATGGTTTGCCCGCATTTCTGTCCCCAAACCCCGGAATCAATTCGGGTTTCATGGCCGCCGACATCACCGCTGCGGCACTGATGTCGGAGAACAAACACAAGGCCACGCCCTGCTCCATCGACTCTACCCCAACCAGCGCCAATCAGGAAGATCACGTTTCCATGGCGTGTCACGGCGCATACCGGCTGCTGGAGATGAATCAGAATCTATCCGTCATTGTGGCCATCGAATTGCTCGTCGGTGCACAGGGTGCTGAATTCCGTGCGCCTCATAAAACCAGCCCGCAACTACAAAATGCAATTGATTTGATACGGGGAAAAGTAGCCCGATTAGAAAATGATCGCTACATGGCCCGGGACCTGGCGATGGCCACAGAATTCGTCGGCAGCGGCACAATGCTCAAGGCGGTAGGCAAATTCAAGCTCCCGGAATTGGAATAAGTGGTTGATTTTCGTCATTTCGGGTTCGAACAGGTTGCGGATATACGATACAAAAGCCTAGAAATGCAGGGAAATATCCCTGTGCACGGATTGACAGGCGGCCACGTCTTTTGCCTGGGTTTTCGTCAACCGCTGCTGTAGTCGCAGGCCGATGTTGGTTTTTATTGCGTCATGGTATTGATTCAATGCACTCATCAGGTCGGCTGCGTGGTTACGCCAGGCAATTTCCGCCTGTAATAACTCCACTGCGGCTGTGTGAAATTGTTTGGCGCGGTGTACATCCGGGAAGTCGCCTTTTAACGCGCGCCGGGACTTTGACAGATTGGTTTTTATTGCTGTTGTGCCAGGGAGGTCGTTTAATTTCGATTCCAGGCTTTTAATCGAATCGATTGCGTGATCAATTCCAGCGCGCTCAAACACCCCTTCAAGTGCGGTAACCGGAGCCAGAATCTGCTCCAGCGCCTGGCGCTGGGAGATTAACCGGCGCGGTTTTTGCAGCGCCTCGTAGGCGGCGTCAACATTTCTGCGGTAGGCACTTCGGGCACTTTTTTCAACTGCGGCCAGTTTTTCGTAGCCCTGCCTGGATTCATGCCAGTTTGCCGGGATAGTGGATTCGATGGCCTGGTATTCGGCTTCCAGCTCCTGAATGGTTTGCGCCAATGGCTCCAGTTGTGGCTGTGTGGTGCCTGCGCTCCTTGCTAATCGGTCGTGTTTTTTCCGAGCCACTTCCAGGCGCTTGTTGATGGATTTCAATCTGGTCCGTAACTCTCGCACCCGGGCATGCAGCGGCCTGAATTCAACTAGATACTCATTCAGGTCAAAATTAGCCGCATCTATTTGCTTCACCAGATTGAACGTATTTTCCGCACGATCGAAGCTTTCCAGCAATGGCTGTCGGTATTGATCCGGCAGGGCGCTATAGTCATGGGCGCGTGCGCGGGCGATGCTGCTGCGCAGGCTGGCTTCATTGCTGGCATATTCCGCAAACACCCGCTGTTCGATACACCATTGCAGTTTCGGGTTGATGGGCGGCGGCGCGGTTTCCGAGGTCAAAAAGGTTCGGTTCGGCATGTAGTTGACCAGTCCGGGGAAATAACCGGCGATGGCCAGTCCGATCAACTGTAATACGATGAATGCAGACGCGCCTTTATAGATATGGGTGGTTTTCACCGTCACAGGGGCGACGCCTCTGAGGTAAAACAGCGCGAATCCAAAGGGTGGAGTCAGGAATGAAGTCTGGATATTCAATCCGATCATCACCCCCAGCCACACCGCAGTGACATTGGCTGCGGGGTCGGCCAGCAAAATCGGCGCGACGATGGGCACCACCACCACAGCAATCTCAATGAAGTCGAGAAAAAACCCGAGAAGGAAAATCACCGCCATAACGACGATGAACTGGGTCCAAAAGCCGCCGGGCAGCCCGGTGAGAAATTCCCTGACCAGATGCTCGCCGCCAAATCCGCGGAACGCTGCGGTCAACATTGCCGCACCGATCAGGATAATAAAAACCATGGAAGTGGTTTTGGCGGTATCGATCATCACGCTGACTAGCGTGTCATTGATTTTAAAAGTCCGCCAGCCGCTCCACACGATGGCGCCGATGAATACGAGCACTGCGGCAACAGCCAGAATTATCCCGATCAGATCGCGCTGCCTGGTTATATGCTTGACGTTCAGATCAAAACAGTTATACAAAATCAACATAATCAGGGCAGTGCAAATCGTCATCAACAGCGGTGTATATCGATGTTTATCCGGCCCTGTCAATCGATAACCGCCCATCACAATGGCGCCCACCGCACCGATGGCGCCAGCCTGGTTCACCGTTGCCACGCCAGTGACGATGGAACCCAGAACCGCAAAAATAAGGCTCAAAGGCGGAATCAGCGCCACGCTTATGTTTAAGGCAAATTTTTTATCGTATTTGCCCTGATAGGGTACGGGTGGCGCGGTGCCAGGTTTCAGGATGGCGGTGATCAGGATGTACAGCATATACAACCCGACCAGGATCAGCCCGGGGATCAGGGCGCCCATGAACATGTCGCCGGCACTGGCAGAGGTGATGTCGAGCGCGGCCGGCATGGAGAACTCGCCGGTTGCCTGCTTGTATTGTGCACTACGCAGTGTGCGGGCCTGGTCAGCGGCATTCGCCAGTTGGTCAGCCAGAATAATCAGCACGATGGACGGCGGGATAATTTGGCCCAGGGTGCCCGATGCGCAAATTGTGCCGGTAGCCAGCGATTTGGAATAATTGTTACGCAGCATTGCCGGCAGCGATATCAGGCCCATGGCAATCACGGTCGCGCCGAGGATGCCGGTGGTGGCGGCCAGCAATGCACCAACAAATACCACCGAAATCCCCAGTCCGCCCGGAACCGGGCCAAATAACTGTGCCATGGCCACCAGCAGGTCTTCGGCAATTTTTGAGCGCTGCAGCATGATGCCCATGAAAACGAATAACGGTATGGCAATCAGTGTGTCCCGTTCCACTTGCCAGTACAGGCTGCGAAAGTTGGTGACCCCGGCGGTGAGCCATTGCACCGGTCCGTCTTGGAAGAAATAGGCGCCGGCATCACCGGCAAATAAATATCCGCATATCGCCGCCAGGCCGATGGCGCCAATTGCCGATCCAGGCAGGGCAAAAGCCACCGGAAAACCCGAGCTCAACGAGACAATCATTAACCCGATTAAAACCACGAGAAATATCACTTCCATGGTCAGGCGGCCTGAGTAGCCGGGTGATTATGGCTGTGGTCTTGCCAGACAGCGATACTGCTTAATATCACGCTGACAAATTGAATGGCCATGCTTACCGCAAAAATTATCAGGTAGGACGCCATCAGGTATTTGGTGAACATGCCGAATCCGCTTTGGGATATTTCAAAGCTGAGCAGCGGGCTGTTAATGATGCTGCCTTTCCCGGACATACCCTGGATAAGTATGTTCCAGCACAGCGGCAAACCCAGCAGCAGCGAACCGAAGGTATTGGTCAATGCTTTTCCCCTGTCGCTGAAATTGGTGTAAAGCACGTCTACCCGGACATGGCCGTCGTGGAGCAAAGTGTAGGCGCTGGCAAATAAAAATAATCCAGCGTACCAGAACCTGACCAGATCCCCCATGAAGGCCTGTTCGTAGGAAAAAACGAAGCGCGTAATGACAATAATAAATTCTGCGGCAACGATCAGCAAAGCCAGCCATATAAATCCCAATGTGCGGGTAAAGGAAGCGACGACGATGGAAATAATTATCAGCGGAAAGTGAATCCAGGTTCCGCGAATAACCGGCCGGCCAAGTTGAATAGTCAGATGATCTCCAATAAAGAAAGAAAGCAACTCTTCCACCCGAAGAAATGAAATAAGCATGTCGGCCAGACCAACCAAGAACACCGACCAGAAAGACGCCCTGACTATAAACGCGGCAATTCTGGAATAAAGTCCGGCGTCATCATCAAGATGGCGGGAATGGCTGCGGACAACCACTGCGATGACGGCGACAATACTTCCCAGAGAGAATAATAGTTGTAGCCATCCCTGAAACACTTCAGCCGAGGGTAATGATTTGAAAGAAGGAGTGGCGTCAATCAGCCCGAGATAGGTGAGGAAATTCCTGGTTCCGGGCCAGTCGAACCAGTATATCAGCGTATTATCAAGCAGGAACAAAAAAAGCATGGCAACCATAAGCGCTGCCAGTATTCGCAACAAGGTATGCCGGTTAGCGAAAAGTTTGATGATAGATAATCCCTGTAGGCCGGCTTAAAACCACAGAAACGGGGCCCGCAAGCCCCGTTTCTGTGGTTGAAAAAGCCCGGGCTATTTAAACGCCCAGTACACGATTGCGCTGGCGCAAATACTCCTGATCGGCAATTTTCGCCCAACCGCCCACATCTGCGCGGGCCTGAACAAAGCTCTCGTGGATGCGTCTGGCAAGGTCGCTGTGTTCAACGGTTTCAGCAAATACTTCTGCGGTGGCCTCGCCGAAAGAATCATAGGTGTCATCGCTGAATTTGCGCAATTGAACCCCTTGTTCATCGATTAATCGTACCAGCGATGCGCCGTTCCTGGCGTTAAACTCCGCCATCATTACATCATTCTCCATGGAGGCCGCCGCTTCAACCATTACCTGATCCGATGCGGACAAACCCTCCCAGAAATCCTTGTTGATTCCGGCTGCCAGCATGGGGCCGGGTTCATGCATGCCGGGATAGTAATAGTATTTCGCGGCTTCATAGAATTTCATGGCTTCATCATTCCACGGGCCGACCCATTCGGTTGCATCAATGGCGCCGGAAATCAGGTTTTCATAGATCTGACCACCTGGCAGTGACACTGGGGAGGCGCCCAATTTGGATAACACGTCGCCGCCGAGGCCAGGAATACGCATTTTCAAACCCTTGAAATCATCGGCCGAATTCATTTCCTTGCGGAACCAGCCGCCCATCTGTACGCCAGTGTTGCCGCACATCAGATTCTTCAGACCGGATTCGCCAGCCAGTTCATCCCACAGCGCCTGGCCGCCGCCGAAGCGAATCCAGGCGTTCATTTCGGTATAGGTCAAACCAAATGGAACCGCCGTAAAGTAGGCCCAGCCCGGATGCTTGCCCTTCCAGTAATAATCTGCCGCATGATAAATCTGCGCGTTGCCAGAGGCCACTTCATCGAAGGAATCAAATGCGCCCACGCGCTCACCGGCTGAAAAGTATTCGACGGCAAATCGTCCGTCACTCATATCGCTCAGGCGCTGGGCGAAACGCTGAGCGCCTGTACCCAGACCCGGAAAATCCCGTGGCCAGGTGGAAACAATTGCGATTTCGATTCGCTCTTTTGCAATTGCGGGGGCATCTGCAGCTGCCTGTTGAAGTTCAGCAATTTTGGTGTTGGCCAGCTCCAGTTCCGTTTTTAGTTTGGAAGCGGCTTCCAGTGCCGCTTTTTCGGCACTATCATCCTGCGTACAACTGGTTAGCGAAGTAGCTGCGGCGGTAGCAATAGCACCACCTGCGGCGCCTTTTAATAGGTCACGACGTTTCATAATAATCTCCTCAATCAGTATTGGTTAATCATTTTGTACACATAAATTGTAAATCAGAACCAGATTGTATGATAGCGTTGTTTGCCGTCATCCCGCCAGTATTATCCGTTCGGGCACTACAGCCCCCGCACAAAACGGCAAGTCCGATGCAGATAACCCGGCGCATTTTCCCACAAACATGGCGCAGCCGAACGATGACGCTCAGCCTGTACAAATTTTGGTATCGGCGGCAGGCTGGTGATAATGGGTCAGCCGGGTCGGGCCGTTTGGATGGATTTGCGAGCCAGCACCCGGGCCGCCGGCGAAGATTGCCGCCGACAGGGATTTGACGATTGTTTATGGCCTGGCGCGCTTCGCGCCAGGGGAAGTCGCCGCTTGGGAAAGGGCTTCCGGTCATCAGGCCCTTATAAAAGATTTGACACCGGTTAACGACTGTTTCCCCGGCCAGGGACCCGAATACAAGCCGCGCGATTATCGGCGCATGACTGGTTATGCGCGGTGCGGGTCCGGGTCTTCAGGGCTGGCGGGCTGGTCAATGGACTGTTCCGCATGGTCTTCAAGCTGCGCCAGAGGCAGCTCCAGCTCGGCCTTTTCGACCAGATGCCGGGGCAATTCGGTGTCTACCAATACACCAATCTGCCTGAATTCGTTTGCCTGTTTTATCAGGTTGCCGCGGCCACTGGTGAGTTGGCCATACGCGCTATCGTAACTGGTTTTGGCGCGCTCAAGCGCTGCGCCCAGATTTTCCATGCTGCCGACAAAATTGCGCAGTTTGTCGTATATCTTGCGGGCCCTCTTCGCCAGTTCAGCGGTATGCTTGTTCTGGTCTTCAAAACGCCAGAGCTGGCGCACGATGTTCAGACTGGTCAACAGGGTGGTCGGCGTCGCCACCAGCACGTTCATCCCCAGCGCACGCTGGAAAACCTGCTCATCCGCTTTCATGGCTTCAACAAAAGCAGATTCGATGGGAATGAACATAAACACCATGTCCGGCGAATTCAAGCCCGGCAGATCAGGGTATTTACGCCGGGACAGTTCCTTAATCCGTTCGGACACCGCGCTGACGTGCTCGGCCAGTGCCTGCTCGCGTTCAGCTTCGTGCTCCGCATTCACATACCGGGTATACGCATTCAGCGATACCTTGGCATCAATAATCAGATGTTTGTGATCCGGCAGATAGACGATGACATCCGGCCGGCCGCGTCCATCTTCGCCGCGGATAGTGACTTCGCGTTTATAGTCCTGGTCTTTTATCAGACCGGAACGGTCCAGCACATTCTCCAGAATCATTTCGCCCCAGTTGCCCTGCATTTTATGCTGACCCTTGAGCGCCGTGGAAAGTCCATGCGCTTCTTCCGTGATCTGCTGATTCAGCGCCTGCAGATGCTTGAGTTCGGTTTTCAGTTCGGCCTGCTGCCGGGTTTCCTTATGATGAATGTCTTCCACTTTTTGCTTGAAGTCCTGGATTTGCGTTTTGAATGGCTGTAGTAGCTCATCAAGGGCTGTCTTGTTTTTATCGGTAAATACCCGTCCCCTGGCTTCGAAAATCCGGTTGGCCAGATTTTCGAATTCGGTTTTTAATGCCATTTTCTGTTCATCTTTCTGTTCATCAAACTGTTCAAGCTGTTGTTTATAATGCGCCTCTTTTTCGGATTGGCGGGTTTGCAGTTCGGTGTTTTCTGTCTGGATGGCGGTGATTTTCTGCCGGCTTTTTCCCAGATCAGCCCGAACCTGTTCCAGCTCTGCGGTGCGCTCTGCGGTCTTTTTCTGTTCCGCTGCGTAGCGGGCTTCAACCGCCGCGAATGACTGTTGTTTTTCCGAGAGTGCGCCGTTCAGATGATCAATCTGCTGTTTCGCCGCTGCCGCATTCGCCTGCAGTTTGTCATGGCTGTCCTCCAGCGTGCTCACCCGCTGCTGCGCCAGCGCCAGCGCTTGCCCGGTTTTCGACAGTTTACTGCGGCCGAAGAAATAACCTAATGCGCAGGCAAGACCGGCCACCATGACCAGCGTTATGACCGAACCGTCATTCATGTTTGTGGTAAAAATCCGGGTCTGAAATGAGCATTTATCCCAGCCATGGTTTAAGAACCGTATTCGCCGGACCGCTTCCTGCCGGGCGGGGGCGGATGAGCAATGCCACGGAAAAACTAGGCCCGGGAAATCGTCATATAGGCATGGACATAATCCATGCCATGGCCGGTTGGGTTGTCCAATACCCGGCGATAATAGGCGCGGTAGTAATCCTCCATGATTTGCGCTCGTTCGGCAGGTGGACGGCGCTGGTCAAGTCCGGCGGCGAAAATACTCTGATTCCAACTGCGAATGGTTGGAATCAGGCCGTCGGCAAATTTAACCGCGTCGCCGTCCATTTTGAATTGTTGTGCAAACGGGCAGGGTACAACGCCGGTTTCCATGCTGTCCAGCCGCAGGCCCGCTTGATGGCAGCTATTGTTCGGGTCGGTTAAAGGCTCGGCGAATTCGGCTGCGGTTCGATAATACTGTGGCAGGGTCATGTTTTGATATTCTGGTTCGGAAATCCGTCCGCTGTGGAGAAATTCCTGCCAGATGTGATTGAAAGTGTCGAACATGTTCACCCCGCCAGTGTTGCCAAGATAGCGCCCGGCCTGATCGCGGCAAAAATTTACCAGTACCATTTTGCCGCCAGGTTTCAATTCTCTGGCGCGGCACTGTAACAGGGTTTGCCAATCCTGCCGGGCTTGCCTGGCAAAGGATTTATATTCTTCTCCGCTCGCGCCCACCATGTGGACGTGATCGCTGATATTGCCGGGTTTTCTCGATAACCAGTGCATGGCGGTGGCGGAAAACCCCAGATCAAGGCAGGTGGCTGGCACGCACTGTAGATAAAATGAGGTTGCGCTAACCAGCGGATAGACATTTTCAAATTCATCCAGCCAGGTTTTGAACTGGGTGTTGCCATGCACGATATTTACCAGGGCGTTAAAGTCGTTGGCGGGTTGGTCGACGTAAATGATAGTTGTGTGGATGCCCGGGGCCAATTGCTGCACCCTGGCGATGACGCTGCGCATCAATTCCAGCGAGGTGCCGCCATCGGCGCAGCCGGTATCGGAGAGAACGAAATTTTTCTGAGGCTGATCAAGATTCATGCTTTCAACCGCCGCGATAACACGCGGTATGGCCATATCAATAACGTCTTTGGCGCCGCGAGTGGCGAGGGAATACAAGCCACAACCGGACATGGTAATGTTGTCGGCTTGTTTGTTTTTCATATCCCGGGGTTGAATTTTAAGGAATATCCAATCATAACCGCGGAGTATATAAGGGGTAAACCTAATAGTCTGCATTCGTCGCGCCAGGGCCTGATTGAACCGCAACGACGGGAGGTGTGCTACAAAGTGGAAACCAGAAAAATCACAAAAAGCACCACCAGGCCAACCGGTATGAGTACGCCGGCCCAATCTTTGGGTGCGTCTCTGTCTTGTTCCAGTCGGGGTTTAACCCGCGGAAAATACCACAATACTATCAGCGCCATTAGAGCGCCAATTACCACTTTTTCCCAGGTATCCACTTACAGGGCTGCCAGAATGTACGTGTCGATTATCGCGTGGGGTTGCGCCGACGGGTTGTTTTTCTTCCGGCTGCCGCTGGTTTTTATGGGCTTTCCGGCTTTGGTCATGTGCATGGCCTGTGCGTTTATTGTCCTGGTATTATGGCATTCAGCGTTTTGATTAATTTCATCCCGGGTGACGATAACACATTTTGTCCGCGGTCAATTGTGCCGGCCCAATACCGGTGAGACCAATCAGGCCGGGCATTTGTCGATGGGGTGATCACGGTTTGCGTTGTTATCAAACCGACCTCATGGTTCCCCGGTACCTGGTGTATAGCGGAACTGGTTCAGGTTAATGCCCAATTCGAGGTCGGTTTTCAGCGTAAACAATTTTCGGGCAAGGCGGGCATCGTCCTTGCCGTGATACAGTTTACTGCCGAGTTTGCCCGGCATGTCATCCGCAGCGGCCAGCACTTTTTCCAGGTTGCCGTGATCGTTAATCAGTTTCGCTGCGGTGCGGATTCCCACAGATTTAACCCCGGGTATGGACAGGCCGCTGTCGCCGGCCAGTGCCAGTAAATCGGGTATTTGCGCCGGTTTTACCTGAAACTTTTTCTTCACTGTATCAATGTCCAGATTTGCATCGGCGAAATGGTCGTACACCTGAATTCGCTGACCCAGAATCTGGCACAAAATACGGTCGGTGGAAAGGATGACAACATGCCCGTTATGCCGCGCAATCCTGTTCGCCAGCGTGGCCATAACATCGTCGGCTTCATAGCCGGCCAGCGAAAAGCTGCGCACGCCGATCCGGCTGAATGCGCACTGGATTTTAGCCATGGTGTCTTGTAGCGCATCCGGCATAGGCGGGCGGTCCTTTTTATATTCTGGAAAGAGCTGATGGCGCCAGTTTCGACCCGGTTTTTCAAATATCACCAGGCTGTGGCTCGGGGCGTGTTGTTTTAGCGCACGATGCAAAGAAGCCGTGCAGGCGCGTATGACGCTTTCGATGCGGTGGTCAGTTGAATCCTGCTCCAGTGAATCCCGGTTAGAATTATGCGGCACCGCTGCATAAATTCTCCGAACCAGATTAAGACCATCAACTAATAACGCTTTCAATTAGGGGCTGTAAACACTGTCTGAGTTGTCTCGGTTAGCCTTGGTACAAATCCAAGCCGGCATTCCTAGCCACCCACCAGGGTAAGAAATTCTGCGCGAGTCCGATGGTCGGTGCGAAATGTGCCGAGCATCATGGATGTTTTCATCACTGAATTCTGTTTTTCCACGCCGCGCATCATCATGCAGAAATGTTGTGCTTCAATGATTACGCCGACGCCGCGGGCGCCGGTGACTTTTTCGATGGCGCTGGCGATTTGCTCGGTCAGATTTTCCTGGATTTGCAAACGCCGGGCGTACATATTTGTGATGCGCGCCATTTTCGACAAACCGATTACCCGGCCGGCAGGCAGATAGGCGATGTGGCATTTTCCAATGAATGGCAGTAAATGATGCTCGCACATTGAATACATTTCGATGTTCTTGATAATGACCATCTGGTCGTTGTCTGATTCAAAAATCGCACCGTTGACTACTTCATCCAGGTTCTGGTTGTATCCTCTGGTGATATATTTCAGGGCCTTGGCTGCCCGTCCGGGGGTGCTGACCAGCCCCTCCCGCTGGGCATTCTCTCCAACCAATTCCAGCAGGGAATAATAATGTGCGGCGATTTTTTCAGTATTACTCATTGTAATTTGATTTATTAACTGATTTTGGCCAGGGGCAGACGGTATATTGTATCATTGGTTTCCCGGATAATCGTTGATACGGCGCTGGTTGCAGCGGCGTGATTATGATTACCGGAACAGATAAAAACAGAGGTTCGTGCAGGCCCAGCCATCTTATGCGGTATTCGACATTATTTGATGGGCAGGCATGGCAAATCGGGAGAAGAAAATGAGTCATATCGGTACTGGGGTTATGCGTAAAATGCGGGTGGAGGCCACTGATCCGGTGAGTTACATGCTGCCGGTTGGAAAGGTGGAATTTGCCGTGAACCAAAAGCTGGGGCGGCCGTTGACGCTGACGTTTACCGGGGAAATTTTCTGTATATCATGCGCAAGAAAAACCAGCAAAAGCTTTTCACAGGGATATTGTTTTCCCTGTTTTAAATCTTTGGCCGAATGTGACCTGTGTATCATGCGGCCGGAAACCTGTCACTATCACCAGGGAACATGCCGGGACCCTGGTTGGGGCGACAGTCATTGTATGCAGGAGCATTATGTCTACCTGGCGAATTCATCGGGCCTCAAGGTGGGAATTACCCGGGGAACCCGGATCCCGGCCCGATGGATAGATCAGGGTGCGACCCAGGCCATTGCGGTGTTTAAGGTGCGAAACCGCCGGCATTCGGGGTTGATTGAAGTCGCCCTGAAAAAGCAGGTGAGTGATCGCACGGATTGGAGAAAGATGCTGCAAGGCGCCGCCGAATTGCAGGACATGCGGGCGGCGCGGGATGAAATCCTGGACAACGCCAGGACCGATCTGGAAAATGCCAGGCAAGTCAATCCGGGCCTTGAATGGCAGCAACTTGACCAGGCGCCCATCAACCTGACCTATCCGGTGCAACATTACCCGGGCAAAGTAGCCAGTCTGAGCTTTGACAAGACCCGGAAAATTTCCGGCGTGCTGCGGGGCATAAAAGGGCAGTATCTGATGTTCGATTGCGGCGTGCTGAATATCCGCAAGTTCAGCGGATACAAGGTGACCGTGGCGGGCTGATTGTGGTGCAGACGCTGGCGGGCTGCCGGATGGCGAGTCTTTGTCGGGAGCGGTCCGGTGATATATACTTTCCCGGAAACCGGTCAACATTAACAGGCGGGTATGAATATGCATCCAGAAAGCGATACCGAACCGGATACCCCGGATTCTACTGGTTCCAAATACCCGGTGACGATCAATCAGGCGTTTGGCCGGTGGCTTGATGATCTGCGCAAACAGTGGTCGGGTAAACTTGATGAGCCTCTTGCGGAGTAGAAGAGATTTGGTTTCGCGTTCGCGGGGTCGTTTACTTTTTTCACTGGTTTTATTTTTATCAAGATTGTTGCCGGGGTCGTCCCAGACACGGCCGAGCGACGAGACCCCATCTCGGAAGTGCTGTTTGATCCTCGGGTGTGATTGGGACTTGTTATACCCTTTTCGCTTTGCTTCACGTACCTGATTACCTGGCAAAAGAAACCGTATCGCGCCGAATGGGTATCCGGTGCCCCCCCCCGTAAATCAACAACTCCGTGCCTGCCGCCGCGCCGTCTCCGGATACCGGCCTGATTCGATTCTCCAACCCTGACTCTGCGCCCCCCTGAGTTGCTCGCCGCTGCGCCGGCCTAAGGTGGCCGGGTTATGCCCGACCGATTCTGGTGGATTAATAAGCTGCCCCTATTGGTTTTCAGCGGCCAACGGAAAGCTGCATTGAATCCGCGTTCCTCTTCCCAATTCGCTGTTGATTTTTATTTGCCCGCAGTGCGCTTCTACGATCATTCGGCAAAGATAAAGTCCTAATCCATATCCGCCCGTCATTCTCTGCCTGGAAGGATCAGCCCGGTAAAATGGTTCGGTCAGAAAAGAAATCTGCTGTTTGGCGATTCCGGCACCAAAATCCTCTACGGTTATTGTAAATTTCTGCACCTCGGTGTCCAGGCAGACCCGCGGCCCGGACTTTTCATTATGGTTATACTTAACAGCATTTTGCAGCAGATTGCGGAGCAGCAGTTTGATTCGCAGCGGATCAACCTGCGCCGTGACCCGTTGCAGGTGAACGGAAATGGCGTGGCCGCCAAACTCTGATGCCACTGTCTCCTCAATTAAAGTATGCAGGTCGGTGATTTGCGGCTGTATCACTTTATGCGGTGAGTTCAATCGTTCGCTTTCCAGCAGTTCATTGATGAGCTGATCCATGATTTCGATGTCCTTGTTCAATTCCGACTTTGCAGTGGATTTTTCCAGCAGTGCCAGGTTGATTTTGCCGCGTGCCAGCGGCGAGCGGAGTTCATGGCTGATGCCGAGCAGAAGCTGCCGCTTGGCCTCAAGCATATTACGGATATCTTCTGCCATTTTGTTGACGCTGTCGGTCAGGCCACCAAGCTGATCATTGCGGCGTTTGGGAATTCTATGGTTAAGATTGCCGATGCCAAACTGTTTGACTCCCTGGTCGATATCCTCAATCGGCCTGAACAAGGCCCGGGTTGCATAATAGATCAGAAAAAGGACGATCAGAATTGAAAACAGAATGAACCAACTGAATTGCCCGCCGTGGCGAATGTCCCGGCGATGATGAATTTGAAAATAAACATCGTGGTCACCATCCCGGGCGAGCAATATGAGCTCGTCGTCAATGCGTTTCAGGCGAAAACGTTGATGCGGGCCTGCCTCCCTGCCGGATTGGTCGCGGCGGGTATCAAATGATTCGGTCAATTCGGTTCGATCCAGCGGCGCGCCTGCGGTAGACCAGTTTTGCTCGGGCCCGAATACGTAAATATCCACAGGGATGTCGCGGGTAATTCTTTTTGCTTTGGCCAGCTCGGGAGGGGAACCCAGTTCCTGCTGCATGAGTTCAATGTAATGCACCATGAATGGTTGGATGCTGAAGCGAAAATGCCGGGAAAAACCCTTGCCCATGATTGACCCCACCAGCAATAACAAAACTGCGCCGGCACAAATGAATAATACGATGAGTTTGGCGGACAGCGAATGTTGAATTTTATTCAACATATCCGTCAACGGGCCTGGCGGTCAGACTGATGGTGCAACAAATTGATAACCCTCGCCCCAGATCGTTTTAATATAATCGGTGGGCTTTAGCTTTTGCCGTAGCCGACTGATCTGAACATCCACGGCCCGGGAAAAAAGCTCCACATCAATGCCTTTCAGCCTGTTCAGAATATCATCCCGATTAAATTTTTCCCCTGGCGAACTGGCCAAAAGCACTAATAGCTGAAATTCGCTGCTGGTCAGATTAATCGCATTGTCGTTTACGTAGACCTGTTGCAGAGACCGGTCAATGCGCAAACCTTTATATTCGATAATGGGATTGTGCCGGGTTGAGGCATCGCTGCGTTTGAGAATATTTTGAATCCGGGCAACCAGTTCCCGGGGTTCAAAAGGCTTCGCCAAATAGTCATCCGCTCCCAGTTCCAGCCCGACCACACGGTCCATAACTTCGCCTCTTGCGGTGAGCATGACGATGGGTATGTCGCTTTTCCTGCGGATGGTTTTGCACAGCTTGAAACCATCCTGACCGGGCAGCATGACATCGAGGATAACCAGTGCAAAATCCTGCTGTTTGAGCAGTGCCAATCCGTCTTTGGGGTGTGTGGCGGCGGTGAGATCCAGATTGAATCGCTTGAAATATTCTTTCAGCGGTGTGGCCAGACGTTCATCGTCATCAATAATCAGAATCGAAGTCAGAGTCATAGCCTATTTTATCACTGACCAAAAATAAAAACGGCGGCAGTTATTTCCCGGGATACGGGGAATAACTGCCGCTAGGTCGGAGTGATTACTTTCAGGCCGGTGGATGAATTCTGCCTTGTCTTTACAGTGCAGCCAATCTATGGTTTAACGGCCAATGCGTATTATGCGTCCTGTGCTTTTTCATCATGGTGATCATCATAATTATCGTCATGGCCGTGGTGATGGTGCTTTCGATGTTTCATGTGTTTTTCTACCATCTGTTTCAGTTCCATCCGCTGTTCGCTGCTTAAACTATCGGTAAACCCGGAAGCCGAGGCAATCATCTGTTCGGCCTGAAGCGCAATGGCGGAAAGTCGATGGCGTACCATTTCCATGGCCTTTTGTTGATCAACCCGATCGGCATCAAGCAGCGCCAGGACCTGATTCAAATCAAGCATCTTGCGGTTTTTGAATGCCTTGCGGCTTTCCATCATGGATTGAGTTACTTGGTCAAGCGCGGCACGCTGCGCCTCGTCCAGATCCAGTTTTTTGGTCAGTTTGGATTGCAGATGGCGCGCGTAGCCTTCATGTTTATGCCCGCTTTTGTGGTAGGCAATGGCGCCGCCCACCAATCCAAGGGACAAGAATCCGCTGATCAGTAATTTTGTACGTTTGTGCATTTACATTTCTCCTGTATAAAATTTTGTGATGATTTCGTTGTGGAAGCAGTATTTTATCAAACTTCACCCAGCTAATCCTCATCAGCCGGGCAGCGGTATGTATCAAGATGTAACTATGGCAGGTAACAAGCATGGATTGCCGCCCTAGCTTCCCCGATAGGTGGCATACCCGAATGGATTCAAAAGCAGGGGTACATGGTAGTGCTGGCCGTCTCCCTGGATTTGAAACACGATTTCAATACAGGGATAAAATGCGGCGAGGTTGAGCCGAGTGAAGTATGACGCGGTGTCGAACCGGATTTTATAATTGCCCGCCGGGAGCACATTTTCATGCCCGGGTAAATCCGCTACACGACCATCCGAATCGGTAATGCCCGCACCGATCCGCCGCCATTCATCTGCCTGCGCTTGATAAAGCACCACCGCAATACCGGCTGCGGGCCGGCCTTGGGAGGTGTCGAGAACGTGGGTTGTAATTTGACTCATTGTCTATCTAATCTGGTTATATGGCCTGTTTATCTGGCCGCGATTTCAAGGATGTTGAATGTGGGAAGGTGTCTGCGAATAATTTGCTGATTCGCACCGCGGTGATTTTAGCCTGCTCCCGGGCGGCGTGGTTTAGTTCTTCCGCGGGCGCGTTTTTTATGCGCGACCTGATCAACGCCAGCATTTCAGCGGCGGATTTGCCGGTGGCGCACACTATGAATATATAGCCGAATTTTTTCTCATAACGCGCATTGTATTGCGCCAATTCGGCTAAAACCTGGTCTGTCGCCAGCTTTACTGCGGATTGCTCGTCGGTTGCCATGGCATGGGTGCCGCGGTATTTTTCTTTGAGGGATTCCGGGTCGCCAATTTTCGGGTGCCCGTCGAAAGCCTGCATATAGTCAGATACGGCCATTGCCTGCCAATGCTCTCGGGCCGCGTGATGAATCAATTCAATGGAAGAATATGGCATTGCGGACACCATTAAATCAACCCAGCGCGAAGCGCTGCAACACCGTGAAAACAGCGCCCTGGCTGCAACCGGGGTAAGTCGATTAAGTTCGGATAGTTGCATGATGAACAAAGGAGCAATGCTGATCGGGCATGATCCTGATTTTCAGCTTTATTGACCGGATGGTCAACAATATACTTTATTTCGGGGTGAGGCATTGACTATACTTGACTCTGTTGCCGGACATTTCGCCATTTTATTGCATATCCAGTACCCCAGTCTCATGAATTTATCCGCCCATCGCGGTGAGATCCTGCATTGCCTGGGTGACCCCAAAGAGCAGGGCATGGATTCCTGTCAATACTTTGCCGATGGATTGCTGATTATTGATCATGGTCATGTAGCTGAATGCGGCGCCGCAGACAAGCTGTTGCCCGCGCTGCCTGATCAGGCAATTGTGCACCAGCATACCGATGGGTTGATTGTGCCGGGGTTGGTCGACAGCCATATCCATTATCCCCAGTGCGGGATAATTGCCGCTTACGGTACGCAGTTGCTCGACTGGTTGAACCGCTATACCTTTCCGGCCGAGGCGAAATTTACCGACACGACCGCCGCCGCAGCCACTGCCGGGTTTTTTCTCGATGAGCTGTTACGCAACGGCACCACCACCGCGCTGGTGTTCGCAACGGTGCACCCGCAGTCCGTGGACGCATTTTTCCAATCCGCGTATCAACGCAACCTCAGAATGATATGCGGCAAAGTAATGATGGACAGAAATGCGCCGGCGGATTTATGCGATACCCCGCATTCGGGCTATGCAGACAGCAAGGCGTTAATTGAGCGATGGCATGGAAAAGGTCGATTGGGATACGCGGTGACGCCGCGGTTTGCACCAACCTCAAGTGCTGCGCAGCTAGCAATGGCCGGGCAATTATTGCGCCAATACCCGGATGTACATCTGCATACCCATTTGGCTGAAAACAAACAGGAATGCGAGTGGGTGGGCGAGCTGTTTCCGGCGGCCAAAGATTATCTGGATGTATATGATCAGCACGGATTGCTCGGCAGGAGATCGGTATTCGCCCACGGCATTCATCTGTCTGGCCGTGAATGGGCGCGATTGCAGAGCAGCCATTCAAAACTGGCTTTTTGTCCGACCTCGAATCTGTTTATCGGCAGCGGGCTTTTTAATCTGAGCCAGGCGGATGAATACAAAGTCACCGTAGGACTGGGCACGGACGTGGGCGGCGGGGACAGTTTTTCGCTGCTGAGAACCATCAATGAAGCCTATAAGGTGCAGCAACTCCAGGGATATAATTTGTCGCCGCTGCGCGCGCTGTTTCTGGCCACCCTTGGCGGCGCCACCGCGCTGGACCTGCATGACCGCATCGGCAATTTTGAACGCGGCAAGGAAGCGGATTTTATCGTGCTGGACTACCGGGCTACCCCATTGATGGATTATCGGCTGAGTCAATGCAGCGATCTGGCAGAAAAATTATTCGTGCTGCAAATGCTCGGAGATGATAGAGCGATCAGGGAAACCTGGGTGATGGGGTGTCAGGAGTACGCAAAATAAAAACCGATCGGGGCCAGTGGTGCCAGTGGTAGTAATTATGACCATGATTTATGCCTGCTTCGGTGTTTTCGGATCAATGCGGCCGGGCACTTTCCACCGCCGGTAAGGCAGTTAAACCGGCTGCCCGTGCCATTTTACTTCTCCTAAAATGTTGGCCAAATTGTTGGCCAAACCGTGCGGTAAAGCAACATGGACGCGGCAAAACTGGCAACTATCACCGCCCATGGCCCGGACAACCCTGCTTGCGCCACATGCCGCAGCCCAATCCAGCATTAACGGGTTGCCCCGATAATGAAAAAAATCACACCGGATATTTTCTCTGGCGCCACCATGCCCTCAGGAATTTACAATTTCCCTCGCTGTCAGTGCCTTTACGTCGCTGATTGTGCAAAGGCGTATACAACATAATGGCAGCCCGGTGCTTGAGTGGGCTTTCAGTAATATTGTGGTGGACACGGACGCCGATGGTCACCGGAAGTTCACCAAGGGCAAGGCTCGCCAGCGTATCGACCCCATGGTCGTTTTAACTATGGCTGCGGGGATTGCCGCCGAGCAGGAGAATCGGTTTGTTCATGATTCGGATTGGTTGTTTGAGTTGGAGTCTTCTGTAGGTGACGATGAATCTTGTTCAACCCCTTAAACCACTCCCGCCGGGCGCGGCGATACTTGCGTTCCCTTAGCCAGTTCGTAAAAGCCTCCAAGCGGTTCCCTAACCACACAAAAAAACCACGTGGCCAACAAACACCACCATAGCTCCTACGAGCGTCAGGGTCTTACTCAAGTTCGTCGTTATCCAGTCCATCGATATTCCCATGGCAAGCAGGCCCGCACCCAAGAAAATGACGTGTACAGAGAGAGATAAAGAAACTTGCTATAACTCCGGCAATGGCCTCGCTAATTCCTTAAGTTTCATAAACCAGATTCCATTAAGTATAGTGATACAGCTGCCAGTGAGATGGGAAAATGAGACTCCCTAGCGGCTGGTTAGTTGGGTAAATGCGAATCTTATCAAACGGTGGTTTGACGATACTACTGTCCATTTCTAATTTCATCCCAGTTTTTGGGTGAACTCCACCCTTTCCGCTTGGCTGTACGACTCCGTACCCACCCCAGGTTCCTTAACTCTTGGGTGACTATTCTTTCTTGTGACACGTTGTTTGCCTCATACCCTGTCACATCCATGATATACCCCAACCCTAGCCGCTGTCCGCCATCCAGTTTCTCTAGTAGGGCTTCCTGACAAGATTCGTTACGCGCTGCAAAGCCTTTGACGTGGTCAAGTTTTTAGAACAACCCAGTTAAGAGGTTTTTTGTAATTCAAGTCGTTGTGTTTGCATCTCCATTTCAGACTGATTGGGCGACTTATTGCCTAAGTATGAATGCAGCCTACGGCTGTTGTACCACATCGTCATGTACTGCAGCACGTCTTGTTGGGCTTCGTAGCGCGTTTGGTAATTGCGCCACTGTACTCGCTCTTGTTTTAAACTGCCAAAGAAGCGCTCGGCCACACTGTTGTCCCAACAATTTCCCTTAGGACTCATGCTGCCAACGAAGTGGTAAGCCTTGTTCGCGTATTGAGAACCCCGGTCAGAATGGACGATGAGCCCCGCATCAGGACGACGCTGCCAGATTGCCATCTTTAATGCGTCACAAACCAACTGCGCCGTCATTCCAGCACTCATACTCCAACCAACAACACGCCTTGGGTAGAGGTCAATCACTGTGGCCAGGTAAAGCCAGCCTTGTTGTGTCCAGAGGTAAGTCATATCCTGAACATCGGCCTGATTTAGGCCCTTAGGGGCAAAATCACGGTTCAATATATTGTCAAACAAAGGCTGGGTATGGTTACTGTTTGCCGTGACTTTGAACTGCTTGCGGCTTTTGACTTGTACGCCCGCTTCTTGCATCAATTTCCTGGCCTTATTGCGGCTAACGGGGGAACTCATCGCATTCAAGGCCTAAGTATTATCGGAAGCTTTGGCAATGCCTTTGACGGCTTCAATCAGCTCTAAGTGGTCAGGTCTTCTTGTGCTGGGTGATAAACGCGTATTTCACGTCGTTTCTCTGGCAAAGAAGACCATCGCTTTTTTTAGCACTTCTTTCTCCAGTTTCAAGCGCTTATTCTCTTCCTTCTGCTGCGGGGTCAGCTTACCCTGACCCCGAAAGGCTTGGCCTAAGTCGTCGGCTTGGTGTTCTTGTATCCAGCAGGTAATCAAATCAGGGTTGATTTGAAGACTGCGTGCCGCCTCGGCTCGGGTGTACTTTTGGTACAGCACCAAGCTAATGGCATCCAGCTTAAATTCTCTTTCAGGTACTTCTTTGTTGTAATCATTTCAATTGCTCCAGGTTTGAGTATTATCTCTTAACTAGACCGCTCTAATACATTGGAACCATGTCGCTTTGGCTCGCTCCATAGCCGGTTCCTTAAGCTCGTATGGCGGTGATGCAGTAGCACCTGCCTGTCCTGCTTTAATTCTTCGATAGCCCATGCTTCAGGATGAACTTACACAGCTTGTCATAGGTGTCCTTAGCCCATTCGCTAAAGCCTTTACGCACCGCCACCGGGACTAACCGCCGGTTACCGGTCGGGTCGTTTGGTAATGGGTAGGAAGAATCAGCAGTAATGATAAAGGCGCAGTCTATAACGTTATTAACCTGGGTCTATTAACCCGGGTTTCAGCAGCGGTGCCATGCTGTGCGCCTTGTAGCGATTGCGACTCACTTTGCCAGAGCGCGATTAACTGCCCGGCAATGGAAACCGCAATCTCCATCGGTCTTTTCCCGGTCACTTGTGCCAGCCCTATGGGCGAGGTCAGCCGGGCTATTTCCGGTTTGCTGAATTGTTTCCTGGCGAGACGGTTTCTGAATTTTGCAGCCTTGGATTCTGAGCCGATAAGTCCGCAGAAACGGACATCGTCCCGGGACAGGATCGCCTCCACAAGCTGCATGTCCAGTACATGGCTGTGGGTCATCACCAGGTAATAAGCATTGCCCGGGCATGCTTCCACGGCAATTTCCGGGCTTCGCATTTTGATTATCTCAATGTCGGCCCCGGAGTTTTCGCGCTGACCGGCCTCAATAAATTCATCTCTTGAGTCGAGCCATGTAATCCGGCAATCCAGCCCGCACAGAATGCGCACCAGCGCCTGGCCCACATGACCGGCGCCGAACAGCACGACATCACATGCCTGCGCTGGAATATATTCGAATAACAGTTCCACTTTTCCGCCGCAGCATTGGGCCAGGTCTTTGCCCAGGGTAACTGTGTTGCGGACGACTGCCGGTTGCCGGCTGGATAACATGGCCCGCGCCTGATGAATTGCCTGGAATTCAAGGTTACCGCCGCCAATGGTGTCGTAGACGTTCGTTTTCTCGACCACCATCTTGGTTTCAGCGTCTCTGGGAGATGATCCCTGTACGGATAAAATCGTCACGATGACAAAGCTTTTATCCTGTCTGGACAATTCTGTAATGGCTTCGATCCAGTTTTTCATCAGGTCGATGGATTTTTTAATGCAGTCACGGCGCGCAGGATTTCCTCCGGCGTTGCCGGCGCATTCAGTTTCGGAAATACGGCATGATCAGCCACCGCTGCAATGGCGTCACGAATGGCGCACCAGGTGGATATGGCCAGCATTAACGGTGGCTCGCCCACGGCCTTGGAGCGAAAGATGGTGTCTGACTCGTTGCGGGTGTTGTCCAGAATGCGCACATTAAATATTTCAGGTACATCGTTAATCGCGGGAATTTTGTAGGTGGCCGGGCTGTCGCTGAGTAATTTTCCGGCATCGTTCCACTTCAATTCCTCGCAGGTCAACCACCCCACCCCCTGGATAAATCCGCCTTCAATCTGGCCAAGGTCAATGGCCGGATTGATGGAGTTTCCAACATCGTGAATAATATCGACGCGATCAAGTTTGTATTCCCCGGTCAGGGTGTCTATCGAAACCTCGGAAACGGCCGCTCCATTTGCATAATAATAAAACGGCTGACCGGAAGCGGTTTCACGGTGATAATACACTTTGGGGGTTTTATAAAACCCGGTGGCCGAAAGCGAAACCCGCGCTAACCACGCTTGTTTTGCCACTTGTGCGAATGACAATACCGTATCCTTGACCCGCACCCGATCATTTTTAAACGCGATTTCATCCCCGGTGACAGCGTGCTCGGCGGATAAAAAATCTGTCAATCGCTGCTTGATGGTTTGCGCTGCGTTTAACGCCGCCATGCCATTGATATCCGTGCCCGAAGACGCCGCTGTGGGCGAGGTATTGGGGACTTTATCGGTGCGGGTTGCGGAAACAACGATGCGTTGCGGATTGACCTGAAACACCTGTGCCACTATCTGCGCTATTTTGGTCATCAATCCCTGGCCCATTTCGGTGCCGCCGTGATTGACATGAATGCTGCCGTCGGTATAAACATGAATCAGCGCACCGGCCTGATTTAAATGGGAAACGGTAAACGATATGCCGAATTTTACCGGGGTCAGCGCCAGCCCTTTTTTAATAACCGGGCTTTGCTGGTTAAAGGCTTTTATGTTCTCCCGGCGTTTCCAGTATGCGGATTCTTCTTCCAGTTGCGCCACAATTTCCGGGATATTGAAGGCTTCTATTTCCTGGTGGTAGGGCGTGATGTTTCTATCCGTGGTGTTATAAAAATTCAGCTTTCGGATATGCAGCGGATCTTTATTCAAACGAAACGCGATTTCATCAATCACGGTTTCCATGGCGATCATTCCCTGGGGGCCGCCGAATCCGCGAAATGCGGTATTGGACACCGTATGGGTTTTGCAGCGCAGACCGGCAATATGTACGGCGGGCAAATAATAGGCGTTGTCGCAGTGGAACATTGCCCGGTCAACGATGGCATCGGACAGATCCGGGGAATAGCCGCATTGTCCGGCCAACCGGTATTTCAGCCCCAGAATCATTCCCTGCTGGTCGAATCCCACCTCGTATTGATTGAAGAAGCCATGTCGTTTGCCGGTCATTACCATGTCGTCCCGGCGGGAAAGCCGGCAACTAATCGCAACACCGGTTCTGGCGGCAAAGATGGCCGCAAGGCATGACCAGGCTGCGGCCTGGGTTTCCTTGCCGCCAAATCCACCGCCCATTCGACGAGTGATCACATCCACTTTATTCATTGGAATATCGAGAACCCGGGCCACCAGTTTTTGCGTTTCCGTGGGGTTTTGAGTTGACGTATAAACCGTCATGCCGCCGTCTTCGCCCGGAATAACCATGGACGCCTGGCCTTCAAGATAAAGGTGTTCCTGACCACCCACGGCAAAACATGCGTTGATACGATATGCGGCGTTTTCCAAAGCCCGGGTTGCATCGCCGCGTGCCATTTCGTGGGGCGGGCGGACATAAAACCTGGCCTCAATCGCCTGGTCAAGGTCAAGCACGGGCGGCCGGGATTGATATTCGATTTGTGCCAGGGTCACCGCCTTTCTGCCCAGAGTGTGACTGGTGGCGACCACCGCAAACAATGGTTGACCAAGGTATTCGATGGTGCCATCAGCGCCATGCACCAGTAATGGATCCCCTGGAAACACCGGCCCAATGTCCGCTGCACCGGGAATATCATCGGCGGTGATGACATCAATCACCCCGGGCGCGGTTTTTACCCGTGCAAGATCCATGTTTTTGACCTTGCCGTGGGCGATTTCACTGCCACCGATGCAGGCATAATACTGGCTGGCCAACGGCGTTTGGTCGTCCACATAGATCGCCTCTCCACTCACGTGTTTGTGCGCACTGTCGTGGGCTATTGCGCGGCCAATGGTATGGGTGCTAGACATGATTTGCCACTGTGGTCGGGATTTGTGCACCGGCCAGTTCCAATTGCAATCGGGCCAACAGGTTTTGCGCCACCCGCATACGGTATGCTGCGCTGGCGCGCACGTCGTCAATGGGTTGAAAATCCTGCGTCAGCGCGTGTTGTGCGGCGGCGATTGAGTCTGGATCAAGCGGTTTCCCAAGCAGCGCCTGCTCGCACGCCATGGCGCGTTTGGGTATGGCCGCCATGCCGCCGCAGGCGATGCGGATTGATTTGACCATGCGGTTTTCCAACTGCACATTGAATGCCATGCACACGGCAGAAATATCGTCATCAAGGCGTTTACTTATTTTATACACTTTGCATTGGTGTTCCGCATCCGCCCTGGGGATGGAAATGGCGCGTATAAACTCGTTTTTTTTCAGCGCAGTTTGTCGATAACCGACAAAAAAATCATCCATATCGACGGTTCGTCGTGTATCGGCACTTTGTAAATCAAGCCTGGCATTCAATACCAGAAGGACCGGCGGCAAATCGCCAATCGGTGAGGCATTGGCAATATTGCCGCCCAGCGTGCCCAGATTTCTGATTTGCCTGGAACCGAACCGCAGCAGCAGCCGGGAAAGGTCGGGATAATCATCCTTTATCATCCGGTGGAAATCAGACAGCGTTACCGCCGCGCCTATCCGGTAGTGCTGTCGGGTGATATGGATTTCCTGCAGCGCTGAAACATGGCCCAGATATATTATTTGCTGCATTGATTGCAGTTGCTGCGTTACTTCCAGCGCCAAATCCGTCCCGCCCGCCAGCAATCGTGCCCCAGGCAGGCGATTGATCAAATCACCGAGTGCCTCGCAGGTTTCCGGTAGATGGAAATTTTCCGTCCCGGTTGTTGCTGCCCTGGCTTTGGCGAATGGTGCAATCTGCGCCAACTGCTGGTTTGTGTCCGCGGCCCGCTGGTTGAACTGGTCGCCTTGAACGGAAGCGCTGGATTCCATTGCGGCGTCGATGATGGATTTGTAGCCGGTGCAGCGGCACAGGTTTCCGCCCAGATATTCCTGCGTCGCGGTTTTCCTTTCACCCGGGGATGATCGCCGGTTGAGGTTTTTATATAATGCGAACATGGACATGACGAAACCCGGCGTACAAAACCCGCATTGGGCACCGTGGTAATCCACCATGGCCTGCTGCACCGGATGCAGCGTTTGCTGGTTTTTTAAATGTTCGACAGTGATGAGCTGTCTGCCGTGCAAAGCGCCGAGAAAGGTGATGCAGCTATTACAGTTTTGATACTTCAGGCCGTCCATACCCGGTTCGGCCAGTACCACGGTGCACGCACCGCAATCGCCGGATGCACAGCCTTCCTTGGTTCCGCACAGCCTGCGCTGGTCGCGAAGATATTCCAGAACGGTTAAATCTGCCGGCGCCTGTTCAATACCAACGACTTCATTATTTAATAAAAACTCTATCACCCGCCGACCCGATTCCCACCAGTTGAATTGCAAAAGCTGACTATTTGGTCAACATTTTAGCAATACCCGTGACAGTTGTAAATCAATGTTATCGCATCGCACCAGCGGCGCCGGGCGAGGCGTGCAGTGGAGTTGGTGCCGGAGTAAAGTGGTTTCTACTCAGACCGGTAAGTCTTCGGCCAGGCCGTTTTCTGGTAGACGCAAAACCACCCTTCCGGCGCGGAATTCGCATAATAGCGGCCGAATTCCCGGGATAAACAGCGGATTTTCTTATGATCCTGCATTTGCTTGAACACCTGTTCAAAGCCCCGGCCTTGCCATAAATCCCGGTGCACGGTGCAGGCCAAAATGCCATCCGGTTTTAGTATGCGAAAAATTTCAGCCAGTGGCTGCGCCCCCACATGGCCGTGGGTGAATGTGCCGGAAGATATAACTCCGTCAAAAGCATCGTCGTCATAATCCAGAGGGTGGTTTATATCGGCTGTCTTTAAACCCGTATATATGCCACGCTCCGCTGCTACTTTCACCATTTCCGCGGATAAATCAATGCCATAGAGCTGGGTGTATCCACTGATAAACATTTGACTGGCGGTAAGTCCGGTGCCGCAACCCATATCGAGAATTTTTGCGTCCTTGTTCACTAAAAACTGCTGCATGGCCCGGGCGATAAATTCTGGAGAAACGTAATTCAGATTGTGGGTCATTTGATGATCATAATCATCCGCCCACTTTGCATAGAACGCCTTCACGTTGTCCGGGTCTTTCAGGTTATACGCTTCGGTAACGAACCCGCTGGCACCGACCGCTTGTTCTGTGTTTTGTTTTTTTGGATTTTCGCAACGGGTCATATTACATCAATCGCGCGTTATGTCGATGTTGGGCGGGCTGTAATTCAATTACAGCAAAGCCAAGGTTCATTTTAAAAAGCCATGGTCTGTTGCAGGACCTGGGCCAACTGGCCATGGCGGTGCTGTAATGATCGCAGATTTAATCCTGAAAGCTGTTTTTCCTGTACCGTCCAATTGCCGCCCACCATGACATAGTCTGCCGAGTCTGCGCCACACAGCACCAGCGCCGCCAACGGATCCCCTGCGCCTGAAAATCTCGGTTCGTCCAGTTTGAACAAGGCAAGGTCGGCCTGTTTGCCCAAGGCAATTGAACCGATGTCATCCCGGCCCAGGCAGGCTGCGGAGTCTCTGGTAGCCATGGACAATACCCGTTCATGACTCACTCTGGCCGGCCCGTATTGCAGGCGTTGCAGCACCAGGGCCTGGCGCACTTCCTGCATCATATTGGAACAATCATTGGATGCGGAGCCATCCACGCCGATGCCCACCGCACAGCCGTTTTCCTGCAGCGCCAAAACCCGGCACTGGCCCGAACCCAGCATCATGTTCGAGGTTGGGCAGTGGGTTATGCCTGCGCCGGCCTTGCCCAGTTTATGTATTTCCTCATCATCAAAGAAAATCCCGTGGGCCAGCCAGACGTCGGAGGCCAGCCAGTTCACGCTTTGCAAATAGTCAAGCGGCCGACAGTTGAATTTCTCCAGACAATAATCTGTTTCATCGCGGGTTTCCGCCAGATGCGTATGCAGCTTCACCTGGTGAATCCGCGCCAGCTCGGCAACATTAATCATTAATTCTTTGGAAACGCTGAAAGGCGAGCACGGTGCCAGGGCGATTTGCAGCATGCTGCCGGGGTTGGGGTCATGGTACTGGTCAATGACTCTGGCGCAATCGCCCAGAATCTCATCTTCATTTTGAATGGTGCTTGCAGGCGGCAGCCCGCCGTTGTTTTTGCCAACGCTCATTGACCCTCTGGTAACCACGGCGCGAATGCCGACTTCTTTGACCGCTTCGACCTGCGCGTCCATGGCATTGGCGGCCTTTTCGGTAAACAGATAATGATGATCGGCGCTGGTGGTGCAGCCGGACAACATCAATTCTGCCGTGGCCAGTTGGGTGGAAACATAAACCATTTCATCGGTCAGCCCGGCCCAGATGGGGTACAGGCTGTTCAGCCAGGGAAACAATTCTTTATTCAGGGCGCAGGGCAGCGCACGGGTCAGGGTCTGGTAGTAGTGGTGATGGGTGTTTATGAGTCCGGGAAGGACCACGTGCCGGGAGGCGTCAAAGATTGCATCCACCGGATTTGCCGGTTCTTTTCCGGTGGCCACCAATTCCGCTATGATCTGGCCGTCGATAACAATGCCGTTTTCCGCCCTGCCGGTGCCGTTGGTAAATATTGCCAAAGGTGATTTTATCCATGTTTTCATAGCGCTCTCATGGTCTTTTCATGGCGTGGGCAGGCCGATGCCAACCAGGTAGTTTATGACAAACAATGCGCAAGTCATTGTTTTAAATGCAACGGAATTTCTAAAAAAGCCCTTCGCCTAATCAGGCGCGTAATAATGTTTGAAATTGCGCCAAATTATAGCCTAAAATGTGCCAATTTCTGACTGTTTGGTCAAATCCTGAAATACCATTTACTGCGGATTTATCAATCTTAATTTTCGATCAATTCGCGTCTGTTCAAACAATTGTTGATGAATAATCGATCCGCCCCACCACTTCTGGAATTGCAGGGAATGACGAAATCCTTCCCCGGGGTGAAAGCCAATGATGATGTAGACTTGAGGCTGAATGCGGGTGAAATACATGCCTTGCTGGGTGAAAACGGCGCGGGCAAATCAACCCTGGTAAAAATGATCTATGGTATTTTAAAGCCGGACAGCGGCCAGGTGTTCTGGCATGGCGAGCCGATCAATATTCACAACCCGGCCGCTGCCCGCAACTTGGGTATCACCATGGTATTCCAGCATTTTTCCTTGTTTGATTCTATGTCGGTTCTGGAAAATATTACATTGGGGATGGAACAGGGCATCGACAATGCCACGCTGGAAAAACAGGTTATCCATGTATCGAATCGCTATGGCCTGCCACTGGACCCGCATCGGCATGTCTACACGTTGTCGGTGGGCGAGCGGCAGCGCATTGAAATTATTCGTTGTTTGCTGCAAAACCCCCGGCTGTTGGTGATGGATGAGCCGACCTCGGTATTAACGCCCCAGGAAGTCAGGAAATTATTTGAAACCCTGAACCGATTATCCGACGAGGGCGTGGCCATACTCTATATCAGTCACAAGCTGGATGAAATCAAGGCCCTGTGCCAGACAGCCACCATATTGCGCGGTGGCAAAATTGTCGATTGTGTCGCAGTGGCCGGGGAAACCCCGCACAGCCTGGCGGCTAAAATGATGGGAGAAGAGCTGCAACCCGCCGCGAAAAAGGCGGATCGAAGATTCGGCGACATTCGCCTGGACATTCAAAATCTGAACCGACCCGCCAAAGATCAATTCAGCATCGCCCTGAAACGAATCAACCTTCAGGTTCGAGGCGGTGAAATTGTCGGTATCGCCGGCGTGGCTGGTAATGGGCAGGACGAATTGTTGAAAGCGTTAAATGGCGAAGATGTGTGTGTCCGTGCCGGGGCAATAAAAATAGACGATCAGCCCTGCGCTGACCAGGGCCCCAATCCGCGCCGGGCGCTGGGGATGGCCTCTATCCCCGAAGAAAGGCTGGGGCATGGCGCCGTGCCGGCCATGAGTCTGGTGGATAACGGGTTGCTGACTGCATTCCAGCGCCTTGATCTGTTGCAATTCGGGTTCATTGGGCAGGATACGAGTCGTACATTTTGTAATAAAGTTGTGGCAGATTTTGACGTTATATCCAATGGAATATCGGCCCAGGCCAGCAGCCTGTCCGGCGGCAATCTGCAAAAATTCATAGTCGGCAGGGAAATCAGCCAGATTCCCAGTGTGCTCGTGGTCTCCCAGCCTACCTGGGGCGTGGATGCCGGGGCGGCACAAACCATTCATAACGCATTGCGCAATCTTGCCGATATGGGCAGCGCGATTTTGGTCATCTCCCAGGATCTGGACGAACTTATGACCATCAGCGATCGTATTGCCGCTATATGCGCCGGTTCATTATCGGCCGCCGCCCCGACTGCGGAAATCACCGTTGAACAACTGGGCCTGATGATGGCCGGCGTGGGAAATAATAGCGTCGACAATGCCGAATCGTCGTCCCCCGAAGCACGGGTGCATTAATCATGCTTTTCTCTCTGGTCAAGCGAGCCGAATATTCCAGAACCATGGTGTATGTATCACCGCTTATCGCTTTGGTGTTGACGCTGATATCCGGAATAATCATGTTTCAGGTCATGGGCGCGGACCCGGCGAAAGCGTTATACGCATTTTTCGCCGAGCCGATCAGCACCAAATACGGCTGGGCAGAACTCGGCGTAAAAGCAACGCCGCTGATATTGATTGGGGTGGCGCTGTCCGTCGGCTTTCGGGCGGGGGTGTGGAATATCGGTGCGGAAGGTCAGCTTACCTTGGGGGCAATTTGCGGCGGCGGGGTGGCGCTGTGGTTTTACCAGGTTGATTCGGCATTTGTTTTACCTTTGATGATCATCGCCGGTGCGCTCGGCGGGATGTTGTGGGCGGCGATTCCGGCATTTTTAAAAACCCGCTTCAACGCCAACGAAATTTTGACCAGCCTGATGCTGTCCTATGTGGCCATTTTATTGCTAAGCCTGCTGGTGCATGGCCCATGGCGTGACCCGGACGGGTTTAATTTTCCAGAATCGCGCATATTCAGCAACTCGGCCACTCTGCCGGTTATCTGGCCGGGAACACGACTGCATCTTGGTTGGCTGATTACCGTGGCTGCGGTAATCACGGTGTGGGTGATTATGTCCAAAACCATAATCGGCTTTCAGGTCAATGTCATAGGACAGGCGCCTCAGGCAGGACGACACGCCGGATTCAGCGTAAAACGAATGATCTGGTTTAGTTTGCTGCTGGGCGGTGCCATGGCGGGGCTGGCCGGAATGATCGAGGTTTCCGGCCCGATTGGCCAATTATCGCCAAGCATTTCTCCGGGTTACGGCTTTACTGCAATCATCGTGGCGTTTGTCGGGCGATTGCACCCGGTGGGTGTGTTGTTTGCCGGGCTGGTGATTGCGCTGTCCTATCTGGGCGGAGAATCGGCGCAGATTACAATGAATTTACCCCTCGCGGTCACCGGCGTGTTCCAGGGGATGCTGCTGTTCTTTTTATTGGCATGCGATGTATTAGTCGCCTACCGCCTGAAATTTGATTCTCCGTTTACCTCCCCTGCCCGGGGTCGCCAGCATGTATGAAATCACCATCGCCGCACTCCTGACCATCATCACTGCGGCCACTCCGCTGGTTTATGCCGCCATTGGCGAGATGATTGCCGAGAAATCCGGGGTGCTGAATCTGGGTGTGGAGGGCATGATTCTGGTCGGCGCCGTGTGTGGATTCGCCACGGTGCATTTTAGCGGCAGCGCAACCCTGGCAATCCTGGTCGGGTTGGTCGCGGGCGCGGGCTTGTCTTTGATATTTGCTGTGCTGGTGCTCGGGTTTCAGGCCACCCAGGTTGCCACTGGCCTGGCGCTGACAATTTTCGGCGTCGGTGTGAGCGCCTTGCTTGGCCAGGACCTGGTTGGGATTGCGTACGACGGGCTGCCAAAAATCTCCATACCGCTGTTGTCATCGCTCCCCCTGTTCGGGACACTATTGTTCGCCCACGATATAATGGTGTACGGCTCTTTCATTCTGGTGATTGCGACCGCCTGGTTCCTCAGGCGCACCCGGGCAGGATTGATACTGCGCGCGGTGGGCGATTCCCACGATGCCGCCCACGCGATTGGTTATCCGGTTATCAGAATTCGATATATGGCCATTTTGTTTGGCGGCGCCATGGCGGGATTGTCCGGCGCCTATTTGTCGTTGGCCTATTCGCCGCTGTGGATTGAAAACATGAGCGCAGGCCGGGGGTGGATAGCCCTGGCGCTGGTGGTTTTTGCCACCTGGCGGCCATGGCGGGTATTGGTCGGCGCCTATCTGTTTGGTGGTATCACCATACTGCAATTACATGCCCAGGCCCTTGGCGTCGGTGTGCCGGCCCAGGTTATGTCCATGCTGCCCTACCTGGCCACCATTGTGGTGCTGGTTATGATTTCCCGGGATAACAATAAAATCAAGCTGAACGCGCCCGCGTGTATCGGAAAGCCTTTTCATCCGACCTCATAAACGTTTATTATGAATTGTCGGGTTAAAACCATTCACTAAAACACACTTAAATTGAGGAGTAAATATTATGAAAAGCAATATCATGCAAAAACTGGCTGCCGTTCTGGCTGCCGCCATGCTGTTCGCAGCCACCCTGGCTAATGCCGAGGAGGGCGCGGTTGGATTCGTCTACGTTGGCCCGGTAGGTGACCATGGCTGGACCTATCGCCACGACCTTGGCCGACAGGCCGTAGAGAAGGCGTTGGGGGTCAAAACCACTTTTGTCGAAAGCGTGCCCGAAGGCGCTGATGCGGAGCGGGTGATTCGCAAACTGGCCAGCAGCGGTCATTCTGTGATTTTTACCACGTCATTCGGGTATATGAATCCCACGGCTAAAGTCGCGGCCCAGTTTCCCGATGTGAAATTTGAACACGCCACCGGGTACAAACGAGCGGAGAACCTGAGCACGTATTCGGCGCGATTCTATGAAGGTCGCGCGGTGCTTGGAACCATTGCCGGGCATCTGAGCAAAACCGGCGTAGTGGGATATATTGCTTCATTTCCCATTCCCGAAGTGGTGCGGGGGATCAACGCATTTATTCTGGCGATGCGAAAAGTGAATCCCGATGCCGTGGTTAAAGTGGTCTGGGTGAACTCCTGGTACGACCCGGGCAAGGAAGGGGATGCAGCCAAGGCATTGATCGATCAGGGCGCTGACATTATCACCCAGCATACCGACTCACCGGCACCGCTTCAGGTTGCCGAGCAGCGCGGCGTACATGGATTTGGTCAGGCATCGGACATGAGTGCTTTCGCGCCCAACGCGCAATTAACCTCAATTATCGATGACTGGAATCCGTACTACATCGCGCGCGTTAAAGCCGCTATGGACGGCACCTGGGAATCCACGGATACCTGGGATGGATTAAAACAGGGCATGGTTGGGATTGCCCCTTACGGCGATGCCGTGCCTGCGGATGTGCGCGCCGCCGCCGATGCGGTAAAGGCGTCGATAATTGATGGCTCATTCCATCCGTTTCAAGGCCCGATCAATAATCAGGCCGGAGAGCAGGTGGTCGCCGCAGGTGAAACCCTGGATGACGGTGCATTGCTCGGTATGGACTGGTACGTCGAAGGGGTTCAAGGCGAATCAGGACAGTAACTTTATTTCCGGGAACTTGTCAAAGCCTCTCTTTAACTGAGAGGCTTTTTGTTTTTTATTTATGGCAAATGTCCGAGAAAATCAGAAAAATCACTTCTCTCGGCGCAGAGAAAAAGCGGGAAATTCTGCAAGCTGCGGAAAAGGAGTTTGAAAAATACAGTTATAACGGCGCCAGGATGCAGCGTATCGCGGACAAAGCCGGGGTGCCGAAGGCCAATGTGCATTACTACTTTCGCAGCAAACGGATTTTATATAATGCCGTTTTGGAAGAAGTGGTGCTGCTGTGGAACCAGACATTTGAAACCTTGAATGCTGAGGATGATCCCAGGCGGGTGCTGAGCGAATTTGTGCAGAAAAAAGTCGAATTCACCCGACTCTATCCCGAAGCCACCCGCATATTCACCAGCGAGATACTGCATGGCGGGCCGCATTTAAGCGAGCAGCTCAATGAACAGATGAGCGAATGGACCCGGGAACGTGCGGCGATGATCGCGAAATGGGTCTATTCAGGCAGGATCGCGGCCATAGATCCGTATCATTTAATCTTCATGATCTGGTCAAGCACGCAGCATTTCGCCCAGTCCGAACTGCAAATAAAATCCGTGTACCAAAAGCAAAAGTTGCATAAAAAAGACTTCGATGACCAGGGCGCGTCACTGACCACCATGGTGATGCGTATCTGTGGTCTGGAATAGACATTGAACCGCCCGAATGATTGAAGCGCACCTGTACGAATGGACCAATCTGCTGATACGCTGGATTCATTTTATTGTGGGCGTGGCCTGGATCGGGGCGTCGTTTTACTTTAACTGGCTGGAAAAGCACCTGAATAGAAACCCGCCACAGGATCAGGGCATTGCCGGCAATCTCTGGGCGATTCACGGCGGCGGGTTTTACCGTCTTGAGAAATTCAAAGTGGGCCCGGATGAAATGCCGGCCGAACTGCACTGGTTTAAATGGGAGGCATACACCACCTGGTTAAGCGGCATTACCCTGCTGGTTATCGTCTATTATTTTAACGCGCAACTGTATCTGATTGATCCGGGCATAAAAGCGCTTTCAACCCCCGAAGCGATCATCATCGCGATAGTGGCGGTATTGGCTTCCTGGTTTATCTACGACGGGCTTTGTCGATCCCCGCTGCGCAAATCAACCCTGTTACTGGGCGCCGCCATCGTCGTCTATCTGGCCTTGCTGGCATACTTTTTAAGCGGCGTGTTCAGCGGGCGAGGCGCCTATATCCATGTCGGCGCCGCGATTGGCACGATGATGGTTGGCAATGTGTTTTTCGTCATCATCCCGGCCCAGAAAGAGATGGTCGCGGCGTTGTCCCGGCGCCGGGCCATAGATCCGTCTTTTGGTGCGAATGGCTTGCTGCGCTCGTCCCACAATAATTATCTGACCCTGCCGGTACTGTTCATCATGATCAGCAGTCATTTTCCGGCCACCTATGGCAGTGGCTGGAATTGGTTGATTCTCATTGTGGTTTCCTTAATCAGCGTTATGGTGCGGCATTATTTTAATATTCGCCATCTGGCCAGGTCGCTGTGGTGGATATTGCCGGGTGCATTTTTGGCCATGGTGGTGGTCATGTGGGTGACGCTGCCGCCGGTATCTCGGGTCTCCAGCGTGGCCGAAAAAGTCGGCGTTGATATTTATCCGATTATCCGGCAGCGCTGCACAGTCTGTCATTCCGGATCGCCGACTCAGCCCGGATTCGCCGCACCGCCCGCCGGGCTGGTATTGGACAGCCTGGAGCAGGCGGAAATAAATGCGCATCGAATTTACCAGTCGGCAGTGCTGACCCAGGCCATGCCCATCGGAAATTTGACGCAAATGACCCAGACAGAAAGGGACGCGCTCGGCGTTTGGTACCGATCAATGCCCGCTGGACCATCAGCGGATGTTAAAGGCATTCAAGACCAGTGAACTATCCCAGAGATATGATTGGCTACGGCCAGCAGACACCCCGGCCGCGATGGCCGAACAACGCCAGGCTGGCGGTGCAGTTCGTGGTGAATTATGAAGAAGGCGGAGAGAATAATGTGTTGCACGGCGATGTTGGTTCGGAGGCATTTCTTTCCGAGATAGCAGGCGCCCGGTCGTATCGGGGTGTCCGGCACATGAACATGGAGTCGATCTATGAATTTGGCAGCCGGGCGGGTTTCTGGAGATTGCACCGGATATTTGCGCAGCGCCAGATCCCGGTTACGGTATTCGCCGTGGCCATGGCCATGCAAAGAAATCAAGCCGCTGTCGAGGCAATGCGCAAAAGCAACTGGGAAATCGCCAGTCATGGTTATCGCTGGATTGATTATCAATATGTCCCGGAGCATGTGGAAATCGAGCACCTGGAAAAGGCCGTCGAGATCCATGGATCGGTAACCGGACAACGGCCCGAAGGATACTATTTGGGCCGAACCAGCCCCAATACGCATCGAATAACCGCAGACTACGGCGGTTTTGTGTACAGCGCGGACAGCTACGCCGATGAATTACCGTACTGGATGACAGGCTACAGTAATCCGTTGCTCATGGTGCCCTATACACTGGATGCAAATGATATGCGGTTTGCCACGCCTCAGGGGTTCAACTGCGGAGAGCAGTTTTTCAGTTACCTGAAAGACACGTTCGACTGCCTTTACCGGGAAGGACGCAGTTTACCGAAAATGATGTCGGTGGGTTTGCACTGCCGCCTGGCGGGTCGTCCTGGCCGGGCGGCGGCGCTGGCGCGGTTTCTGGACTATATCCTTGGACAGGACCGCGTATGGCTGGCGCGCCGCATCGATATCGCGCACCATTGGAGAACGCACTTCCCCATGACTGATTCATGAATAATTTTTCCAGCCGCTGGGCTAATCTGGCATCAGCCGGATTGGGCGCCACTGCGGTTTCCTGCTCGGATGATTTTTTCGCTCCCATGGCACGGATGCTCAAAGACGAATCCCCGGTATTTATCGATGGCAAATTCGATGATCATGGCAAGTGGATGGATGGATGGGAATCGCGCAGAAAACGCGGCCCGGGCAACGATTGGTGTATTGTAAAATTGGCCCGGCCCGGGGTGATCCATGGGATTGAAATAGATACCACGCATTTCACCGGAAATTATCCCCCTGCCGCATCCATCGATGGCTGTTCGTTTGACGGCGACAATCCCGATGGCAGGGTCAAATGGACGGAGCTGATCCCGCAATGCGCCCTTGACGGAGATTGTCAGCATCAATACCCGGTCAGCGCAGCGGTCGTCTATACCCACGTTCGTGTCAATATTTATCCAGACGGCGGAATCGCCAGACTGCGGGTTTATGCTGAGCCGAAAGTATACTGGGAGCAAATACCCGAAGGAGAGCTGGTTGACATCGCCGCATCGCTTAACGGCGGTGTTGCCCTTGCTTGCAGCGATGAGCATTATGGGTCAATTGGTTATTTGCTCGCACCGGGCCGGGGGGTGAACATGGGCGATGGCTGGGAAACCCGCCGCCGCCGCCAGCCGGGAAACGACTGGGTGGTGATCGCATTGGCCAGAGCCGGTAAAATCAAACGCATTGAAATCGATACCGCGCATTTCAAGGGAAATTATCCGGATCAATGCAGCGTCCAGGGGGCATGCCTTGAACTGGTTAATCTCAACTCTATCGAAGCCGACAGCGAAAGCTGGCGCGAGATCCTGCCGCATGTAAAGCTGGAAGCGGATCAGGAACACAGGTTCGTGGATGAAATTGCAAGCGCAGGCCGGGTGACGCATATTCGGCTGAATATCTATCCCGATGGCGGGCTTAGTCGCGTCCGGGTTTTTGCCGAAGTTAATCGTCGATAACAGCAGCCTCATGCAGCTTGTGCCCATGCCATTAACCCGGATGAATTTCAAGGAGTTCGGCGAAGTGATAGAGCTGGAAAATGCCCGGCAGCAGGTGATTAATAATGGACGCACAATCCGATTCCATGACCTGCTGACCGTTGACGTGAATGATCAGGGCGGTTGGCCTCTGGTCAACGTGTTTCGCACGTCGCCATTGGATTTTCCCCATAAAGTCAGCGTTATGGAGCGCCATCCACTAGGCAGCCAGGGATTTATACCGATGGACACCCGGCCTTTTCTGGTTCTGGTCGGGCGCGGCGTGGAAAAATTATCTGTGGATGACCTGAGTTTGTTTGTGACCAACGGCCGGCAGGGCATAAATCTGAAAAAAAACACCTGGCACCATTTTCAGATGGTGTTGAACGGTCCCCAGGATTTCATCGTGATTGACCGCGGCGGCGGTGATAATCTTGAAGAAACTACCGTAACAGGCGATGTGTGGATAGCCCGGGTATGCGATTAGGCAGTCTGCGCCGAAATAAAATCTATACAATATTCAATATTGATATGAAAATCGTTGAATACAACCTTACCGTCCGACTGGATAACGATAATCCAGGGCGTGCCGCCAGTGCGATCGTTTTTCATGATTTGCGGTGCATGTTCGCCAGCGGGATTCCCGGCGTCGTGCCCCATGGGAATTGGCAGTTCATACTGTAGCGGTAGCTTCCTGATCGCATCCGGGGTGTTGCCGGAAAATCCTTCAAATACGGTCTGAACCGCAGCGATAGAAAATTCCGGGTGATCCGGGAATCGGGTTGCCAGGGTTTTCAGCGATGGAAATCCATGGGAATGGCAGCCCGCGCACCAGGCCTGGAAGCAATACAGACAGACCCATTTTCCACGTTGATGGCGAATCGAATAATTGGAGATTGCCCTCCCTGTCGACCCAGCAGTCCAGCGAGATTTCCGGCGCGGCATGACCGACAATGCCATGTCGTATCACTTTGGGTAAACACCTGATCTGGCGCCATGGCCGGGAGCGCGAAAATTGGGCTGGCGTGGGAAATAACGTTTATGAATCACAAGAATGCCAAATATTAGATGCTAACACCTTACATAAAAGGTTTCGGAGTGGGGTTTGCATTGATTGTGGCCATTGGCGCGCAAAATGCCTATGTGCTCACCCGGGGAATTTGTCGCAATCACCATTGGGTTGTGGCGTTAATCGGCAGCGTGATTGATTCGATATTGATTGGCGCCGGCATTCTCGGAATGGGCAGACTGGTACAGCAATACCCGGGTTTGCTCATCGCCACCACGTTCGGCGGCGCCCTGTTTTTATTCGTCTACGGCGCTTTATCCATTAAAAAGATGCTCGCGCCCGGGCATCTGCGCGGAGGCGGGGACCAGGTGCAATTGAAAACCGCAGTGTTAAGTATGCTCGCATTCAGCCTGCTTAACCCGCATGTCTATCTCGACACGGTGGTTCTGGTGGGCAGTGTGGCGATTCAGGAACTCCCCGAACATCGAATCCTGTTCGGCGCGGGTGCGGTGACGGCCTCATTCGTCTGGTTCTTCAGCCTCGCTTTGGGCGGGCAATGGTTGCAGCCCTGGTTCCAGTCTCCGGCTACCTGGCGAGTACTGGATTTGATCATTGCCCTGGTGATGTGGACGATTGGATTGACCTTGTTAGCCAAATTGTTATAGTTCGCAACCCAATCATTATTGTTTATGAAAACTGTAAATTTGCATGTCAGACCGCATTGAAGTAAATAGCCTGAGCGTAGACAAGTCACTGTTTGCACTGATTGATCGGGAAATACTGCCTGGAACTGGCGTCGGAACTGCGCAATTCTGGGGCGGGTTGGAAAAACTGGTCGGTACACTCGGCGCAAAAAACCAGACCTTACTGGCCAAACGCGATGCGTTCCAGCGGAAACTGGATCAATGGCATAAGCAGCACCCGGGGCCGGCAGATCCTGAACGCTACCGGACGTTCCTGAAAAAAATCGATTATTTACTGCCTGAAGGTGCGCCGTATGCGATAACCACCCGCAACGTGGATGATGAAATTGCCCGTATCGCCGGGCCGCAACTGGTTGTACCGGTGGATAACGCCAGATATGCGTTGAATGCGGCCAACGCGCGCTGGAACAGTTTATACGATGCGCTGTACAGCACCGACATCATTCTAGAAGTGGCGGGCTGTAAGAAAACCGCAAAATACAACCCGGTGCGCGGGCGGCAGGTTATTCAATACGTGCGCGACTTTCTCGATCAGGCCGTTCCACTGGCCGCTGGAAGTCACAGCTATGCGGTGAAATACAAAGTCAAATCCGCCAATCTGGTTGTGGTCATGGGCGATGGCAGCGAAACCGGCCTGGGACGGCGCGAGTGTTTTGCCGGGTACTGCGGCGACCCGCTATCACCGAGCCATATTTTCTTAAAAAACAACAACCTGCATATCAATATCTGCATTGGCGAAGGGTTTTTCATTGGCCGCGGCGACCTGGCCAATGTGTATGACGTGAAAATAGAATCTGCATTGACCACGATTATGGATTGCGAAGATGCGGTGGCCGCAGTGGATGCGGAAGATAAAGTCCGGGTATATCGAAACTGGGCAGGCTTGATGCGCGGCGACCTGAAAACCAGCATAAAAAAAGACGGCAAGACCGAACAACGGGTATTAAACCCGGACCTAGAATACCTGACCCCGGACGGCACTCCGGCCCGGCTGCATGGCCGCAGCCTGATGTTTGTACGTAATGTGGGAACGCATATGTATACCGATGCGGTCACCTGCAATGGGGAACAGATTCCAGAGTCGTTTCTGGACGCCATGGTAACCGCGCTGGCCGCCGTGCATGATCTCAAAGGCACACAAAAAATACGCAACAGCAGAACCGGCAGTGTTTATATTGTCAAGCCAAAAATGCACGGACCAGAAGAAACCGCAGCGGCGGTGGAATTATTTTCCCGGGTGGAAAAAATTCTCGGCCTGGCAAAAAACACCATCAAGATCGGCATAATGGACGAAGAACGCCGCACCACAGTGAATTTGACCGAATGTATTCGGGTCGCAAAAGATCGGGTGGTATTTATTAATACCGGATTTCTGGACCGCACTGGCGACGAGATTCACAGTTGCATGGAGGCGGGTGCGGTTATTCCCAAAAATGATATGAAAGCCTCGCCATGGCTGCTGGCCTACGAAGACTGGAACGTGGACATCGGCATAGAAACCGGTATGCCGGGCCATGGACAAATCGGCAAAGGCATGTGGGCCGCGCCGGACAACATGATGGCGATGATGGAGCAAAAAATCGCCCACCCGCGAGCAGGCGCCAATACTGCATGGGTACCTTCCCCCACGGCGGCGACCTTGCACGCCATGCACTACCATCAGGTCAACGTGCAGACGCGACAGCGCGAGCTGAAAACCGCTGTGCGTACAAACCTGGATGATATTTTGACTATTCCGGTATTAGGTGCGCGCAATATCCGCGCGGATGAATTGCGCAAGGAACTGGAGAATAATGCCCAGAGCATACTGGGTTATGTGGTCAGATGGGTAGACCAGGGCGTGGGTTGTTCCAAGGTGCCGGATATATCCGATGTGGCGCTGATGGAAGACCGGGCCACACTGCGAATCTCCAGCCAGCACATCGCCAACTGGCTGCACCATGGTTTGACCACGCAAAAGCAGATCAGGAAGGTTTTCGAAAAGATGGCGGGTGTTGTGGATAGACAGAATGCCGCAGACCCGAAATATCGACCGATGTCCGAAGATTTTGCAAACAATCTGGCTTTCCAGGCCGCGCTGGAGCTGGTATTCAATGGAAGAGATACGCCAAACGGCTATACCGAAACCGTATTGCATGCCCGCCGCAGGCAGGCGAAATTATCGATGCGATAGGGGTTCATTGTCGTGCTGGCCGGTCTGCGCAGCATGAACGGCGCCTCCCTGAAACCGGGTCAGGTTTTGAGCACTTTCGACGAACCCAGTTTTATATTCCAGTAAATAATATACGGCGTAATCAGGATGGTGGGCGCCAGCCAGAGAATATATTCAGGGTCAGAAGAAAAGTTGGTCACGACAAACGCGGTTACCGTGGCAATCAACCCGGCCAGCATCATGGTGGCGTGCAGTGCGATACGTTTTTTCCCCGGAAATCCCCGCGCGAAACTGTAGCCATCCTGAATGGCAATGGCGATTGCGATCAAACCAAACCCGACCAGCGTAATATGATTACCCTGGCCGTCGCTGAACCAGCCATACATCCCGTAAATCAGCATACCAGCGCCAGTGACGCTCATGGCGCCAACGGCAAGCCAGTCCCGGGTGGCCGGTTCCCCCGTATGATTGCGGGCGTATCGCCATCCCGCATGGGCAAAATAAAAACTGAATAAAGAAATAAACAGTAAAAACAGGTTGCCTTTTATCAAAGACATCGGCAGAGCAGTCAGGAAAATAATCAGCATGGAGAAGAAAAAACCGGTGCCAAACCGTTTATGCCAGATATGCGTCAGGCCAAATTGCTTGATCATGCTCGCACACAGGCCACAGAGCAGCGCTATTGCCCCGGCAGTGATATGCAGCGTGAGCAGCGTGTTAAAAACTGTCATGAATTCGTTCGGTCTGGTTTGAATGCAGATTTTATGATTACGAGATTACGAACTGAAATTCCGCAGCGTATTGGAGAAATAGCAGCCCAATAGGATAGTGTTGCATAGAATAAATTTTGCCGCAAAAATTTGCGATTGGTTATGTAAACCCAGCGCCGCAGCCAGATGTGCTACTGTAACGCCGTGTTAGACTTTGCAACGAAATCATTGGACATCAATGCCCCGAATATGCGCCAGAAAAAATCAGAACAGATTCTCAAATCCCTGCTGAATGCCAAATCGACTCAGGAAGTGAAAGCGATAATTGAGCAGGAGCAATTCGCCGATGACGACTGGAAACCTTATGGCAATCGGGCGAAAAACTGGGACACGGTTTCCAATCAGCAAACCAGCGCCATCGGCGCACTGACCGAACTTATCACCAACGCCATAGACGCCGTGCTTTCGAGAAAGGCTTACGAGTCTGGTATAGCTGATTTGACTGGCGACAGCGCCCCGCAATCAATGCAAGATGCGGTCAGGCGGTTTTATAGGGTGAACGAGGGCAAGCTATCTAGCCTGGAACCCGTCGAATCGACTAATCTTGCCGAGCGAAGCATCCTGATTGGCGTCAAACGCAAAAGAAGAGCCAGCAAATACCCGACCATCACCGTCATTGATTACGGGGAAGGCCAGAACCCCGAAGACTTCCCCAATACGTTTTTAAGCCTGAGCGAGACCAACAAGGAGGGCATCAGCTTTGTTCAGGGTAAATTCAATATGGGGTCAACGGGCTCCATCCGATTCTGTACCGAATCGGACATTACCCAAGGTCACTACAAGCTCATTGCCAGCAGGCGATACGATGGAGAATGCTGGGGGTATACCCTGGTTCGCGTATCACAGGTACAGGCGGGTAAGAAATTACCTGTTGTTGAGTACCTGATGCCAGAAGGAGAAATACTCTCTTTCCAGAGTAATTCCATTTCCGTCTTTGGCGACGATGACATCGGAAAAATCGAACAAGGTACGGTAGTAAAGCTGTTTGATTACGATGTCGGTTCAGGCGCCCATACGGTTGACTTTGGCCTGTATCAGGGGTTGACCGCCAATTTGCTGGAGTGCGCCTTGCCGATTCGCATCTATGACTTTGATGCCAAGCCGTTATCGGGCAAAGGGCATTTGCGCGATCAAGGCATAGCGTCGCGCACATTCAGCGGTATGGACGTGATGCTGCACGCCGATTTTCGTGATCCCGCGCAGCAAGACCCTGATATCCCGGAACAAAAGCCAGATAGGCGCACCACCGAGTTTGTGCACCTGGTTGCCGAGGATTCCTCCGACCCTGAACTGGGGACGTTCATAGATATGGCAGAGAGCAGGTCACAGGTCTGCACAACCTGATGCCAGTTTTTTTTCCATCGTAAATCTCTGGCAAAATCTAATTCCTCTCATTAAGTCAACCTGATTCACAATCATGCTCATGGTATTTTCAGCAGCAATTCGGGTCATTAAAAACAAATGCCGGGCCACTCTGTAAGTCGAAAATGGTCACGTGAAGAGGCAATTCTCGTCTTGAGCCTGTATTGCCAGATTCCATTTGCAAAATCCAGAAAAACACATCCTCAAGTTGTCCGGGTTGCGAAACTTATCGGGCGTACGCCATCAGCAGTTAATCTTCGAATTGGAAACTTCGGTAGTTTTGACCCGCGTTTGCGTGACAAAGGCATCATCGGTTTGCGCAATACCGGCGCTTTAGTCAAAAACATCTGGGATGAATTTCAGGGCGACTGGGAAAGGCTCGCTGGTGAAGCGCATCGAATCGAAAGCGCTATACGAAAGCCAGGGTCTTCAGCGTCCGCACCACTCGTTTCTGGCGAGGAAACAATGCGCATGACAAAGACACGTATCAATCAGAATTTTTTTCGGCAAACCATACTGGCTTCTTATGATCGAAAATGCTGCATTACCGGAATTGATTCGGAAAAACTGCTGATCGCAAGCCACATTAAGCCCTGGGCGCAGTGCAAGAAAATAGAAAAATTGAACCCGCGTAACGGCCTGTGTCTGAACGCGCTGCATGACCGCGCATTTGATTGCGGTTTAATCACTGTTGACAGTCGTTATCGGATTCGCATCAGCCGGGAATTATTGGCATCTTCAAACCCAACCCTGAGAAAGTGGATTGCACGTTTTGCTGGTAAAAAGATGAGACTTCCAGAAAAGTTTGCGCCTGACCCTGCCTTCCTCAAGTGGCATGAAAACAATATCTTTGTTGATTAACGGTTAGTTTGATAATGCTGCTATAAGGGTAGTTGATAGAATTACACGCTGTTTTTTTTGATATGCCGCATAATTCAATCAAGTCATACCAGCGTTATTGCGGGCGTCGATAAAGAACGCCGTTGCCAGCAAACTTATGCTCAAAACAAAAATGCGGATGATTCCGTCCCCGAATTCCTTGTTTTTGATTTGTTTCCAAATACGCCAGAGTATCCGCATGGACAGCAAGGTCATGCTGTTACCGCCTTGAAAAGCATTCTGAGACGGCATCGTTTCTCAAGAAAACGAGGTGATCAATTACTGCTGGCTATCTGTGCGCCCTGCCAGCCCTTTACCAAAATAACCCGAACAAAATTGTCTGGCAGAGGCATGACCAACCATGCAAGAGACAGGAATTTACTGATTACCTCGCTTGGCGTCGTCAAAGCGATAGAGCCCGATGCCGTTTTATGTGAAAACGTGGAAGGCATTGGTCGCCAGGAAGACAGCGTGTTAGGCGAGTTCCGGACAGGACTTGACGGCCTGGATTATTCGTTTTATGCCAGGATTATCAATGCCAAAAATTTTGGGGTTCCACAGTCGCGACGGCGCACCATCGGTGTCGGTTATCACCGGAAAACCCTCGCTGATTTTCCTGACGATGTTCCGGGGTGCTTGCAGGGTAAACGCTGCCCGACGGTGCAGGAGATCATCGGACGTTTACCTCCGCTGGCCGCTGGCGAAGTTGCCCCGAATTTACCCAACCACAGGGCTAGGCACTTGAGCGACCTCAATCTGAAACGCATTGCCTGCGCTGCACCGGGGCAGAGCAATCAATACCTTAAAGACACGCCCTGGGGGGATTTGACCTTGGCCTGTCATCAGAAGCTGGACAAGCCCTCGTTTGGCGACACTTATACCCGCATGGCGGGCGATCAACCCGCGCCCACGATTACTACCAAATTCATCTCCATAACCAATGGTCGCTTCGGCCACTACGATACCCGGCAGAACCGGGGGCTTTCAGTACAGGAAGGGGCTTTATTGCAGACTTTCCCGGAACAGTATGCGTTTTATCCGGAAAACAATTTGCAGTTTTGCGCAACCCTTATAGGCAATGCGGTCCCGCCAAAAATAGCGCGGTTTTATGGTGAATATATCCGCTCAATTACGGCTGACGTATATCCGCAAACTGGCGGATTCGGCTGTCCCGGCGAATAAGACTGGATGCTGCGGGTGCCCCGAACAATAGATTGACCGGTTTTTGTGATTTATTGGCTGGTTCAACAGAAACAGTTATACTGCGCAATTCATCCACTGTACCCGAATATCATGGGCTTTTTTAACCGGCATTTGAACGAAACAGGCGAAACTTACGTTCAGCATCTGAAGTTTGCGATAAGATTTTCCGCAAAAATGGCGCTGGGCGCGGCCGCATGTCTGGTTCATGCAATTTTCCCTTTCCTCTGCACAAAAACAGGCAGCGCAATAATCACCGCATTGCACGATGACCTGGTTGGGGATATGGCGAGACATGGCGACAGATCACCGACCAGTCCAAAGGTTAAACCGGGTGCGGTGGAGAACCCGTAAAGCCTCTGCATTTCGCGCCCGGATAATTCAAGAGCCTGGTCACAAATTGTTTTTCACTAGCCTGGTTTGGTTTAATACTGATTTATTTGTTATTAATCAATAAGTTATATGCCATTTTCAGGATTTGTGGGCATATAAAGATAATAATCAATTAAAAATAATTGGTTGATTCTGAAGCAGGTGAGCAGTACAGTGGGCAAAGCAGAAACGACCATGGGGCCGTGTAGTACGTTGGTTAATTTCGGCAGGTAAATTATGCCCGGGTCGTATCGCTATAAATAATACTCAAATTGTAGGAGAACTATCATGACTTTAAAACCATTCGTAATTGCCGCAGCTTTAACCGGCGCACTCGCTTGTGCCGGTACGGCATCAGCACAACAACAATTTATTTCCATCGGCACTGGCGGTGTCACGGGCGTTTATTATCCAACTGGAGGCGCAATTTGCCGGCTGGTTAACAAGAACCGCAAAGAACATGGCATCCGGTGTTCAGCCGAGTCAACCGGTGGGTCAATCTATAACATCAACACCATCCGCGCTGGCGAGCTTGAATTTGGTGTCGCCCAATCGGATTGGCAGTACCACGCATATCACGGCACCTCGAAATTTGCAGATCAGGGTAAGTTCGAAAACCTGCGTGCGGTTTTTTCGGTGCATCCAGAGCCGGTAACGGTAATTGCCAGCGATGCCTCCGGCATCAATAATCTTACCGACGCAAAAGGTAAGCGATTAAACATCGGCAACCCCGGGTCGGGCACCCGCGGCACCTGGGAAGTTATCGAAGCGGCCCTGGGCTGGGAACGGACAGACCTGAAACTGGCTGCCGAAATGAAATCTGCCGAAACCGGCCAGGCGGTTTGCGACGGCAAGATTGATGCGTACTTCTGGTTAGTCGGCCATCCTTCTGCACTGACCCAGGAATCCCTTGCCACCTGCGATGCACATCTGGTTCATGTTACCGGCCCGGCCATCGACAAGCTGATTGCAGATAACCCGTTTTACCGCACCGCTACCATTCCTGCCGGCATGTATAACAACGATTCAGACATCCAGACCTTTGGCGTGGGTGCGACCTTCGTATCCAGCGCAGATGTGTCCGACGAAGTTGTTTACACTGTGGTGAAAGCGGTATTCGAGAACTTTGACGATTTCAAAAAGCTGCACCCTGCCTTTGCCAATCTCAAAGAAGCAGAAATGATTACCGATGCCCTTTCGGCGCCATTACATCCCGGCGCGGTTAAGTACTATACCGAACGCGGCTGGATGTAAGAAATCTGCAATACGGGCAGGACTGGCTGATGTGAATTACCAGTCCTGCCCGGTTCCATTTATCCGTTTTTGTTTTCCCGCTTTATTTGAAATAGCTGTCTTAGACAGCAAAAATCCTGAAAATAATATTGAAGCAATGGCGAAGCATGACTTATCCCGCCAGGAGGCAAATGACTTTGTGGCGCAAGTGGATACCGGCGGTCGCAATGCCACGGGCTGGCCGGGCCGGCTGATTGCTGCGGTTACGTTTACTTGGGCATTATTTCAGCTTTATATTGCATCGAATCTGCCGTTCTGGCTTACCGACGTTACCGGCTTCAGTGTCATAGTCACCAATTCAAATGCAAGACTAATCCATCTTGCCTTTGGTTTTTTTCTTGCCTCGCTGGCATTTCCTTTATTTAAATCCAGCCCCAAAGACCGCATTCCCTGGTATGACTGGGCACTGGCATTGGCTGGTGTGGCCGCCTGTCTGTACATTGTGGTATTGAGAAACGAAATTGCGATTCGTGCAGGTTTGCCCACACAAGGCGATTTGATTGCCTCCACAGTGGGTATGTCCATACTGGGAATCACCGTATATCGTGCGCTGGGGCTGCCGTTATTAATCGTCGCCAGCGTATTTGTAAGCTATGTATTTTTTGGCAACTCGGAATGGCTGCCGGAAACCATCCAGTGGAAAGGCGCATCATACGGCAAGGCGATGTGGCATTTCTGGATGCAGAACGAAGGCGTATTTGGCGTCGCCCTTGGGGTTTCCGCCTCTTTGATCTTTTTGTTTGTGCTGTTCGGGTCCATTCTTGAAAAGGCTGGAGCCGGAAATTATTTCATAAAAATTGCGTTTGCGCTGCTCGGCCACTTGCGCGGCGGTCCGGCAAAAGCGGCAGTAGTCGCCTCTGCGCTGAGCGGCATGTATTCCGGGTCATCCATTGCCAATACGGTGACCACGGGCACATTCACGATTCCCCTTATGAAGCGCACGGGCTTTTCTGCTGAAAAGGCGGGCGCAGTGGAGGTCGCCTCGTCAACAAACGGGCAGTTGACGCCACCGGTAATGGGCGCGGCGGCATTTTTAATTGCAGAATTTACCGGCATCAGTTATCAGGAAATTCTCAAGCATGCGCTGCTTCCGGCATTGGTTTCCTACATTGCGTTGTTCTACATCGTGCATCTGGAAGCATTGAAAATGGATTTAAAGGGCCTGCCAAAACCGCCTTCGACTTTAACTTTCGTGAATAAACTGACTGGTTTTCTGGGTGGGTTTATCGGCATCTCGCTGCTCGGAATTGTGGTTTATTACGGCCTGGGCTGGATCAAGGTCGCGGCGCCGGATTTCGCATTTACCATCGTCGCGGTGGGCTGTACGCTGTTTTATCTGTATTTATTAAAACTCGCGTCCCGCACCCCGGATTTGATCGTTGACGATCCTGATGACCCGATTCTGGAATTACCCAGCGCGGGCGCGACCGCGATAACTGGCCTGTATTATATTCTGCCCATTGTGATCCTGATATGGAGCATCATTATCGAACGCCTGTCCCCCGCACTCTCCGCATTCTGGGCCGCCATCGCCATGACCATCGTTTCACTCACCCAGAACCCGATAAAAGCATTCTTTCGTGGTTCTGGAGACTATGCCGCCACGTTCAAAGTCGGCCTGTGCGACTGGATTGCCGGGATGATGGCGGGTTCGCGCAACATGATCAGTATTGCAGTGGCTACCGGGGCGGCGGGCATTATCGTTGGCACAATCTCCCTGACCGGTGCGCATCAGGTAGTCGGCGAGTTCGTTGAATTTCTCTCGGGCGGCTATTTAATCGTGATGCTGATTCTGGTGGCATTGATGAGCCTGATTCTGGGAATGGGGTTGCCGACAACCGCGAACTACATCGTTGTTTCTTCGTTGATGGCGCCAGTCATTATCACTTTGGGCGCGGCCAATGGTTTGCTGGTACCGTTGATTGCGGTGCATTTGTTCGTGTTTTATTTCGGAATACTCGCGGATGACACTCCGCCAGTGGGGCTGGCCGCATTCGCTGCAGCCGCGATCTCCAAAGGAGACCCGATTAAAACCGGCATACAGGGATTTACTTATGATATTCGCACCGCATTACTGCCCTTCTTGTTTATTTTCAACACCGAGTTATTGTTGGTCGACGTATCCGCGTTTAAGGCGGTATTTGTATTCATTGTGGCCGTGATAGCGATGATGCTGTTCGCTTCCGCAACCCAGGGATACCTGTTCACCCGCAATAAAATCTGGGAATCAGGATTATTGCTGCTGGTGGCGTTTACTTTATTCAGACCAGGTTATTGGCTGGACCAGGTTTCATCGCCCTACCAAAGCAACGAACCGGCTAAAATCTACGAAATTGTTGGACAGGCAACCCCCGACGGTGTGCTCACCATAATCGTAAGCGGCCCGGATTTTGATTCCGGGGAGATCAATTCCACCACCATCCTCGTGCCACTCGGCCAGCCTGCGGATGCGGTCAGGCGCCTTCAGGAAGCGGGCCTTGCAGTTACTGTTGAAGATGGCCTTGCGGTAATTGAGGAACCGTTTCCCGGGTCGCCCTACTTCGAAAGTATTGGAAAATCATTCGATTACTATGGTGATACGCCCGTTCAGGTCGCTGATGTCCTCAAGCCAAGAGAAAGGGTTTTCAAAGAAGTTTTTTACATTCCCGCAATCCTGCTGCTTGCATTGGTCGTGTTTTTACAGCGAAGGCGCATTGCACGGGCGCCAGGTAATGCGAATACGCCAACTCAGGCGGTGTAGTAACCTGGTGCTTTTTAATTAATCAACAACCCTGTGTGAAGTGGCCGGGAACCGATCATCAGTTCTGGTATTAATCGGATTATCGTCCTTTTATGCCGAGGGTTGTTCTGTCCATTCTCTTGCAGTGGATCTCACAGTCCTTGTTTATTGCTAAACCGCGCAGAGAGATTACATCCCCGTCTGGGGGTTCACGGCCATCCGAATTGATCAATCCCATGTTGCATGACGAAATAAAATCTGCCCGGCACAGTCGCTAGGCAGATTGCCGGTTCAGACTTAAATCTTAATTAAGGCCAGGATATCCTGAATTTTTATTGAACCGTGATGGTAACCACTTCGGATTTAACCGGCATGTCATGCGGACGATGCAACCAGTCTCCCAGTAAAAGCTGAAGAGTATGTTGACCAGGCGACAGCTCAACCACCGTCTCAGACTGGCCTTTTCCAAAATGACGATAGTTGTCCGTGGCCGGAATGGGTTGGGTCAGGTCTGGCAGCGGCGCATCAATTATCAGATGATGGTGTCCGGTATCTTTCACATCAATTCCGGCTGGCGCTATCCCCATGCCGGTTAATCCGAATTGAATAGTTACCGGAGAGCTGACCACGTTTCCATGAACCGGGGAAATGATATAAACCCGGCTGCCATCAGCCGATTTGGATATTTCCTGTGCATCCGCTGTGTAAGCCAGCGGAAATAAAAGTAAAGCAAATATTAGTTTTTTCATTTGCATCTCTCGTAGTATAGGGGGTAGATAGATAGAGGCCACGTTGCAGTGATAATAATTCAAACCAGGGTTTGATTCCATCAAAATCAAATTATTTTCACAAGGAACCGAAAATCAGCTTCATAGTCGGACACCCCCACCAGACCGAAAAACCAAAAATTATTTAAAGAAACGTCGCCAGGTTCCGCCCAAGATGTGTTCACTGCGGTTGTTGACCCTGGTCTGGCGGATCGTGGTTTCAAGATAAAACGTGTATTGGATAACCGACCGCATGGATGGCGTGCTACAAACATTGTATTGTATGGAAATTTGTTGACAAACAATATCATCAGAAGTTATACTCGCCAGTTACCGTCTATATCGGACGGGCTGTAACCAGTAACTTAAGGATGACAGTTATACGTCATCTATAGAAGAGTCGAGCAAAAGCGCTCCAAAATGTACTCGTGTTTAGCGAGTCTGTTTTGGAGCGCTTTTTTGGTTTGGGGGAACCGATATCTCATTTGAGCAAAATTAATGCTAACTGCTGTGAAAGTAAACGATGAATGCTGAATTGGCGACCGTATTCATAATTGAAGGTGAGCTTGAAGCATGTGCATCCCTTGGCGTAATACTTGAGGCCGCAGGTCTTGGCACGGAAAGTTATAGATCCGCTGAGGAGTTTCTGGACAGCTTTGATCCAAATCGCCATTCAAATGGCCAGGATTGCGCGTTAGTTGATGTCTTGCTTCCAGGTATGACTGGACTGGAGCTGCAGGAGAATCTCAGGGTCAATCAAATCAACCTGCCTATCGTATTTCTGACTGGCGAGAGAAACATTTCCCAGTGTGTACAGGCCATGAAGGCCGGTGCCGTCAATGTTTTAGAAAAACCCTGTCCAAAGTTGAATCTGCTACAGAGTGTATCCGAAGCACTGACCCAACACGAACAAATGCAACAAGTCAGCCTTGAACGGGAAACAGTTAAACGGCGGCTTGCAACATTGACCCGACGAGAACGCGAAATTCTGGCACAACTTGTCAGCGGTGAACCTAATATATCCAGTGGACAAATTGCAGAACGGCTGTATATCAGTCGACGCACGGTCGAGCATCATCGCGCCGCAATAAAGGAAAAAATGCATGCGCGCTCATTGTTGGAATTGGTCGATATGGCCAAAGCAGGCGGTTTCCGGTTATGAAGCGGAATATCCGGTATTTTTCCGAGTTTAAATTGGGTAGTTCTACCTATTTACTACCCGCACCTATGCCGCTAATTTACCGTTGCGAGATGCTGGACAGTATCTGGAAAGAGGCACTGTAATTGGCTGCTCGAAAATTTAGCGAAATAATATGAAGATAGATGTGGAATAAAGAAAATGGTTAGCAAAAAGCAGGCAGTTTCAGCGCAAAAGGTTCGCCCATCCAATCCGGCGATGTCTACTGAAGAAAAACTCGCAAGACGTAAATTAGATGCCTTGAAGAGGGGTATTCATCGCATTACTGATGCAGAAACCACTCCGTTTTCGGTACATGTCGTAGGTATTGGCAAAGCGGGCGCCGATGTCGTTTCGCAGATACTCAAAGATAAGAGTGCTGACCCGGCATCAAATGCGGATTCAGGTTTCACCGCCCTGGCTGTAGATATTGGCGATCAGCACCTGGCTCAGGTACGTGAACTGGCCAGCCAGCTTCCTGATGGTAGCGCACAGGTCGAAACCCTAGCACTGGAAATGCCAGGCCGCGATGATTTATTCAATTCGCTGCGACGAATGCGGGAATTTCTGAAGCTGGAATATCCAAGATACTACTGGAATCCCAACTATGAACCGTGGTTACCCTCCAGGACACAGCTTCCAGAGGAAGGCCAACATGTTTCCAGGTCCGTAGCCAAGGCGCTTTATGCCAGGTCCTATTATGATGGTGATCGAGAAATGCGTGGGGCACTGCGAAGATTCGCAGATAGTGTTGACAACGCATCAAGTCAGTCGGTGGTTGCGGTGGTGTTTGGTCTCGGAGGTGGAGTCGGCAGTGGCATGATGGTTGACCTGACCCGTCATCTTTCCAATGTAGCCTTTGGCCGGCGGGTGCTGGTTGTCGGCGTTGCCGTCGCTCCTTGTGACGGTGATGAGGATATTCACAAAGGCAGTCAGTTATTCCCGGCATTAAACGAATTGGACTGTATGGGTGATGAGGCAAAGAATGAAGGTGTGATTGCGGTGTGGGGAGATCTTTATCGAAATCCATTCACTGGCGGCGTCATTATAGTGCCGCAGCAATCGGTCTGGGAGGCCACCAACGATCTCGACACAACGCACCAACGTATTGACCGGGAAGTTTCTTCATTTTTAACCCGCAATAAAGGCCTTGATTTATGGGAGACCCTGCGCATGTTGAACTGGGTCGGCGCACCCCCTACCCAACATGCCGCAGCACGTACTCCATACGGCAGAAAATGGGCACATGTATTGGGTTTTGCCGACATAAAAGAGGGTGTGCTGGCAGACAAGGCCCTGGCCAGCCGTCTGGGTATTCGTCCGAGCTATAAGCCGGAGTTCATTGAAGTGCGCGCAGCGAACCCGCAAGATTCCGCTACGGGCAAGGTCGCACAGACCTTGGGAAAGGCATTTTCGCCGATCGCGGAACCGGCAATCACCGCTTCACCAGGCGCAGACCCAGACACCATACAATTCATATTGCCCTGTATTAGCAAAACCGACCTTGATCTCTTTTTTGCGTCTCGCAAGTCCTACGACACCGGGGATTGGGAAGAAAAGCTATGCGACCACTCCTGGTTGCTTGATCTGGGCGTTTTGTTGTGCGAGCCGGCAATTCGATTTGACGGCATGGCAGGAGAATGTCTATGGGGTTGCGCATGCTGGGTAGTGGTTCCCTACGACCAGATCAGAGGTCCCGAAGAAGTGAAATCTACCGCAGTTGCATAGTAGATATGGTCAATTAAGAAACATAATCAAAGAGCATCAAACATGCCACTAGACTGGAAGAAAGTTAAAAAAAGGTACGCAAAAGGTGCGGAAGTACCTACCGTTGCTGGCGGAAAGACACTGACCGTGACGGGTTGCGATGATGAGGCTATCTATATTCAGAATCCGTTATGGAAAGCCCGGTTGAGCCGTATCAATTTAGAGAAAGGTGTTGAATTGATTGAAGAAGGCTTGATAGACAGAGACCCAGGTTTATTTGTGGAAGACTATCGGGTGTACGTTACTGATGAGCGTTCAACCTCGGCGGCCCACATACTTTATGACCTTGGATTTTTAGATGAAGACACGGGATTCACAATTAGGTGTTAGCGGATAGAGGTCAACAGGCAATTTCGACTTTCGGACATACGGGTATCGGACTCTTTAGTTACCGGTATAACCGGAAATAGATTATTACAAACTTCATTAATACGAGGAGATTAAGAAATGGCACAACATTCAATGTATCACAGCGCAACTGGTGAGCAGGCTCCACACTGCATACATGTGGTTGGCGTTGGACGGACCGGCGCAGGTTACGTAGAAGGATTATTGCGCACTGGCGAGATTGAGGACATTCTGGAAAATTCGCGGGCACGAGTCGCAGCCCTGGTCGTCGATATCGGGGAAGACGATACGCTTGCGGCAAAAGATTATGCTGCTGGTTTTCGTCAACGCCTTGAGGAACGGGGCATTCCACAAGAGCGTTTTCAGTTTGAATCTGTCGCCCTTGAGATTCCGGAGCGTGACGATTTATTCAACTCGTTACGCCGCATGCGCGAGTTTCTGAAACTGGAGTATCCAAGATACTACTGGAATCCCAACTACGAACCATGGTTACCCTCAGCCATCAAGTTACCCAAAACTGGTGACCATATTCCCAGAGCGGTGGCAAAAGCGGTTTACGCGAAAGCGTACTACGATGGCGACCGGCCCATGGACAAAGCGCTACAAAGATTTGCCAATCATATTGAAGAAGCAGAGCTTCCTTCCATGGTTCTGGCGTGTTTCAGCCTGAACGGCGGAACTGGCAGCGGCATGATCGTGGATCTTGCCCGGCATCTGTCCAGCGTCAAGCTGGGAAGGCGGATACCGGTCATCGGTGTTGGACAGTTACCTAATTCAGGTGATGGGGAACAAATCAATCCAGCGCTGTTCCCAACCTTGAATGAAATTGATTGCATGATTGATGACGACAAGAACGCTGGAGTTTGCGCCGTATGGGGCGATCTTTACAAGAGCCCGTTTACGGGTGGATTCATGGCGGTTAATACCGAACACTCGTTCCAACGCCTGTCATCGTACACCCGCAATGACGATAAAAATCGCAACATAAACCCTGAGGTGCGTCATCGCATTGCCAACGAGGTAACGAATAAATTTGCCCAGGACTCATTCATGCGGTTTGCGGCCAAGGACGATGGAAAATTACTGTTCCGAGCGCTACGTCCGGCTGGCTTCACGGGCGCACCACATGAAACGGTGAGCGGCAAATCTCGTAACTGGACACTTTATAACCTGTCCAAGTTCACCCATCCCGGAGTGCAGGTATTGCCTGGTGAGCCCCTTAGTAAATGGCGCAGTGTTATGGAGCAATGGGTAGATCATATTGACGACTATTCCGGTGTAAGCGACAAGTTCAGAACTGACTATGCAGAGTTGCACGTGCACGCACCTCGCGAGGTCGGTTTTGAGCATATCAACGCCAAGCTGAAGGAAAAGATCACCGAACGCTTTCTGGTGCCAGGCGAAGACTCCACCATTCAGATGCACAACCATGAGTTTTTTGATCATCTTACATCCTATGCCGACATCATTTTGCCGGGTATGGCAAAGACTGACCTGGATATATTCTGGAAGGCTCGTGATGAATACGACAAATTTGATTGGGAAGAGAAACTACTGAAACATTCCTGGCTGCTTGACCTGGGCGTATTGATGTCCGAACCGGCAATTCGATTCAATGGAATGGCGGGTGAATGTCTCTGGGGCTGTGCGTGCTGGGTAGTTGTGCCTTACGACCAGATGCGAGGAGACGCGCTGCCGCCGGCGGACCGCACATCGATTTTGGCCGCAGGCATTGACATGATGACCAAGACGGTTGTAGCAACACCGTAACCCCAAGGTAATCCGAGGGTAATTGCATGGAAAACGGCAAGAATCCGATGGCTATTTATAGCGGTTGGGTGCTTGCCCCCATGTGCGCAGAGTAGTGGATATGAAAAACATCCTAGAGAAAATATAATGATTGGCCCCCAAACTGAAAAAGACTCACGTATACCGGTTACGGTGGTGACCGGTTTTCTTGGTTCAGGAAAAACCACGCTGATTAACCGCATCCTCTGCAACCAGCATGGGCGCAAGGTAGCGGTCATTGTTAACGAATTTGGCGAGGTCAGTATTGACGGTCAATTGATCGTTCAGAATGACCAGGAAGATTTGGTGGAATTCAACAATGGCTGCTTATGTTGTACGGTACGAGGCGATTTAATTGATACGCTGGCCAGACTGCAGGAGCGATCAGAACTGGATGCAATTTTGATCGAAACCACTGGATTGGCCGATCCTGCGCCAGTCGCGTCCACTTTTTTTCTGGCGGACGAGTTGACCTCGAAAACCCGGCTTGATTCCTTTGTTGCATTGGCCGACGCGGTCAATCTTGAACAAAACCTTGCACAAAGTGAAGAGGCCCAGGAGCAGATTGCATTCGCTGATATTATTTTGCTCAACAAAGCCGATCTGGTCTCGAAAGAGAAGTTGGCCGAGGTAGAGCGCACCATTCGGAAATCCAATCCGTTTGCCAGGGTCTACCATACCGAGCACAGCGAAATTGATATTGGGAAGGTTGTCGGCGTTGGTGCTTTTGAGCTGGAGGCAAAGTTACAGGTAGACCCAACATTTCTGGATGATCTTGAGCACGAGCATGATCAGGCGGTCGGTTCGTTCGTACTGCGGGAAGAACACCCGATAGATATGAATCGGTTCATGCTGTGGTTAACGCCGTTACTGGCAGAACGAGGTGATGATATTTATAGAACGAAGGGAATTTTTAATGCCCGGGGATTTAAAGATCGCATGGTATTTCAGAGCGTACGGATGTTGACTTCCATGCAACCCGACAGGCCATGGAAGCCAGACGAATCAAGAGTCACCGAATATGTGGTGATCGGACGCAACCTTGACCGGAAAGAATTTGCCGAAGGACTTGCGAGCTGTGCAGTATCTGGCGCTTAGGGGAAATGATAGCGAAATCTTTAATCTGGTAATCAAAAAAATTTTCAAATCAAACTTAAATCAAACTTAAACCTAACAGGAGACATAAAAAATGAGTGCTATACCACAATCAATGAGTCGATTTGCTCATATTCAAACCATATCGGTACCGTGGTCGAAGGTGATCGGAATAAGCGCCGCAATTTTGACTGGTGTATTCATCATTTACGCGGTTGGTTTCGCCTCTCCGGAAATTATTCATAATGTTGCGCACGATGGACGTCACGGAATGGCGTTTCCCTGTCACTGAGGAATCAGCTTCATGACAGGCGGTTTCATTTATCGCATTTTCCTCACCGCAGTGATTGCTGGAGGGATTGCGGGCTTGGTGCTGGCAAGTATTCAGCAGTTCACCGTTGTGCCGATGATTCTTGAAGCTGAAACCTATGAGACTGGCAGTGATGATCACAGTCATGCTCAGCAAGACACCAGTTTAAGTGTGGGGCATACACACGAACAAGCCTGGGGGCCACAAAATGGACTCCAACGAAGCTTCTTCACGTTTGTCAACACCATGATCGTGGGTATAGGCTTTGCGCTGTTGCTGGTCGCCTGTTATGCAATTCGGGCAATTATTATTGAGTCCGGTATCAATTGGCGATGGGGTATGCTGTGGGGGCTCGGCGGATTTACCGCATTCCACCTGGCTCCTGCCCTCGGAATACCTCCAGAGCTGCCAGGTGCGGCAGCGGCTGAATTAAGTGGGCGTCAGGGATGGTGGTTACTCGCGGTGGTGTTGACGGCCAGCGGTTTGTTATTTCTCGCTTTTGTACCAGGCGGTTTTAAGTGGTTTGGTTTCGGGTTGATCGCAATACCCCATCTGCTGGGGGCCCCACAGCCCGACAGCCATGTCGGTTTGGCGCCAGCCGAACTCGAAAGCGCGTTTATATACACGTCGCTGGCTACCAATGCGATTTTCTGGGTTGTGCTCGGGTCCGTTACCGCTTTTTTATACGATCGATTCGGGCGTGGCGCAGCGGCCACATGAATGCGACCCTGGTACTGCCGTGCAGGAGAAAAGAGAAATGAGTATTGCGGTTGGCGACAAAATTCCATCCGTTGTTTTGAAGTACATGGGTCCGGACGGGCCTGTTGATGTACGTGACATTTCTACGGGGGAAATTTGCAGCGGCAAAAAAGTCGTGATGTTTGGTTTGCCCGGCGCGTTTACACCTGTTTGTTCGGCGCAGCATCTTCCAGGTTTTGTAGAAAAAGCAGCGGCGATAAAAGCCAGGGGCGTGGACAGCGTGGTGTGTGTATCGGGAAACGATCCGTTTGTTATGCAAGCATGGGCTGAAGCGCAAAATGCAGGTGACAACATAATCATGCTTTCTGACCACAAAGCCGAATTTACAAACGCCATGGGTCTGACTCTTAATCTCTCTGATTTTGGTCTGGGGAGTCGGTCAGAGCGTTATGCAATGATCGTTGATGATGGCGTCGTCAGGGCGCTGCATATCGAAGAAAGCATACTTGCCTGTGCGGTTAGCAGCAGTGAGGCGTTGCTCGCCGAGTTATGAACGCGGGCCCCACTGGAAACCTTGGGAAAACCTTGCCCTTGCATCAAACCTCTTTAACGTAAATTTGCTTTTAGACAAATCATCGTAATCTGTTGCGAAAGTGAATTTAACATTTATAAACTACTCTACAGGAGCGAATTATGTACCACGGCGATATTTCAAGCAGTAAAGATACGGTCGGCGTAGCCGTCGTAAACTATAAAATGCCGCGCTTGCACACCAAGGCGGAAGTGGTTGATAACTGCCACAAGATTGCAGATATGATGGTGGGTATGAAGGCGGGACTTCCCGGGATGGATTTATGTATTTTCCCGGAATACAGCACCCACGGTATCATGTACGACGAAAAGGAAATGTACGAAACTGCTTCGGCCTGCCCGGGAGAGGAAACCGAAATTTTTGGCGAAGCCTGCCGCAGGGCCAAAGTCTGGGGCGTATTTTCATTAACCGGAGAACGGCACGAGGAACACCCGGATAAAGCACCTTACAACACCCTCATCTTAATGAACGATAAAGGCGAGGTGGTGCAAAAATATCGCAAAATTATGCCCTGGGTGCCGATTGAAGGATGGTATCCCGGCAACTGCACATATGTCAGTGAAGGACCAAAAGGCATGAAAATGAGTTTGATAATTTGTGATGACGGCAACTATCCTGAAATATGGCGCGACTGCGCCATGAAAGGTGCCGAGCTCATTATTCGTTGTCAGGGATATATGTATCCGGCAAAAGAGCAGCAGGTAATTATGGCCAAGGCAATGGCATGGGCCAACAATAGTTATGTTGCGGTTGCCAATGCAGCGGGTTTTGACGGTGTTTATTCCTATTTCGGTCATTCCGCCATTATTGGTTTTGATGGACGCACCCTGGGCGAATGCGGTGAAGAAGAAAACGGAATTCAATATGCGGCAATTTCTCTTTCATTAATTCGCGATGCACGGCGTAATGGTCAGTCTGAGAACCATCTGTTTAAATTACTGCATCGTGGATACACCGGCATGATTAATTCTGGCGATGGAGATCAGGGGCTGGCTGTGTGCCCATACGACTTTTACAGCAAGTGGATTAACGACCCGGACGCAACCCGCGAAATGGTTGAAGAAATCACACGGGAAACCGTCGGAACGGATGAATGTGAAATGGACGGGATTCCTAACCGGAAAACAGCAGCGCATCGTTAGGCTTAATTGCTGGTCAGAGAAACGGGAGCAATTGCTCTCGTTTCTTTTTGTACACCCTGAAATCTTTACAAGTAATGCGATGCGGACGGAACGATGCTCCTCACAGAATATTTAATAACCAGGGAACCTTATTACAAACCATCCGGTAACGAAATCAAGCACTACCTGGCCGCGCATGCAGACCGTACGCCAATTATTTTAAAAGGCCCGACTGGCTGCGGTAAAACCCGGTTCATTGAGTATCTGTCATGGAAATTAAAGATACCGATGATTACCGTTTCCTGTCACGAGGATATGACGGCGTCAGACCTGGTTGGCCGGTTCCTGCTGGATGCAAATGGCACAGTGTGGCATGACGGTCCACTGACGTTGTCAGTACGCCACGGCGCAATCTGCTATCTTGATGAAATCGTGGAAGCGCGTCAGGACACAAGCGTTGTTATTCATTCTCTTACCGATCATCGGAGAATGCTTTCGCTGGAAAAAAAGAACGAAATCATCGAGGCACACCCTGATTTTCATCTGGTCATCTCCTACAACCCGGGATACCAAAGCGTGTTAAAAGATCTGAAGGAATCCACAAAACAGCGATTCGGCGCGATTAATTTCACCTACCCGGAACCCGCAGTTGAAGCGGAAATTGTTTCCCGGGAATCGGGGATTGATCCTGAAACAAGCGCCAGACTGATAAAAATTGCGGAGCGATCCCGCAATCTTAAAGGCCATGGTCTTGAAGAAGGTTGTTCAACCCGAATGTTGATCCACGTGGGAAAATTGATCAGTCGGGGAATTCCACTGGGCGAGGCCTGCGAAATCGCGCTGATATCTCCACTCACTGACGATCAGGATATTCGTCGGGCTCTCGGAGCGGCTATTGCGGCTTGCGCCTGATCAGTTACGCCAGGCAGGTATGAGCCCGCGCACAAAACCCGGTTTCCTCAGCGTCGTCGCCGACAACGGGAAACTGGCGAATGAAGTTGTTGCAGGCCGGGTGCTTGATCATTCTTTTCCGCAAGCCTATGCGGCACGGTGGCTTCGAGCCTGCCGCCGGCTGGACCAGGCAGGATATGGCAAAGGTGTGGTAACGGCGTATACGCGGTATTCCGGTGAGCTGGTGCAGAAAATCGACCCCATCGATATTTTACAGTTGGCCGATGTGGTTTCCTCGGTCGCCATCAAATCAGGCAGAGTTGCCGCACAAGAACTGCCGTCCGCAGCAGTTAAAGCCGCGACCCGCTTGAAAGGTGATGCCTGGATATTTCGTACCTGGCTTGGTCTGATGGAACGATTTGCCCATTTAGCACCGGAATCAATGCTCATTGTTCTGCAAAAAATGGATTATTTGCTGAGTCGGTTAAATGTGTCCAGACTGGAGTCCTGGCTGCTGGCGGGTGTGCGGTCAGCGGGTGCTGATTCCGGTCGTCGGTTGCAATTTTTCACCTTTGCCAATCCGGAGGCGGAGCGATGGCTGGAGCGTGAATCCGGGTCGGTAACTTTTGCCGACGTGCAACGCGAGCTGAAAAGCTATATGAACGCATTGTGGGGTATTCGACAACCGCTGCGCGAAACCTCGATGCACGCGCCCGATCATGTATGGCGGCGGGCGACTTTTGGCGGCGGCCTGATTTATATGCCGCCGGCGTTTCCTGGTTACAGAGGAGCTCAGGCATCGGACTTATACCGGGCGGGCGTTGCACATATTGGCGCACACCTGCGTTACTCCGGCAAGCCGTTTCCCGTGCTGAAATTAAAACCTGTGCAGGTCGCATTAATATCCTTGATCGAAGATGCGCGTGTGGAGTATTTGGCGATGCGTGAATTTCCGGGCCTGCGACGTTTGTGGCTGCCGTTTCATATTGCCCTGGCGAGTGGCGTAATGACTGCGCCGAGTCTGCTGGCCAGATTATCCCGCGCATTGATGGACCCTGATTACCAGGATGCCGATGGCTGGATTCGCCGTGGCCGTGAAATGGTGGATGCGAACCGGGATAATTGGGATGCTGATGTCAGTCGCGAGATAGGCGGTTTGCTCGGTAACAACCTTGGGCAGATGCGCGTACAGTTTAATGCCAAAACCTATGTGGTTGAGCCCGCGTATCGGGATGATAATCGCGGTCTGTGGGATTTTGCAGAGCAACAATCAGCGATGGAAATGGAAATGTCGTTTGATTCCGTACAAATCAACCAGCTTGAGGACCAACAACAACCTGCGGACGATGAACGTGACGAGCACGAACAGACTGACGATGAAGCAGCCCCGATTTCGGTTCAGGTCACCGAAGAAGAGGGCATTCCCGTTGCGCGGTATTCCGAGTATGACTACCTGACCGGGCGCAAACGCCGGGAATGGACGACGGTCGTTGAATTTGTGCCGAAGCCAGGACCACTGCGGATGGTCGAAAATACGCTGGAACAACACGCCGATGTAGTGAACAGGATTAAGCTGCTGATCAGCAATGCGCGTGTAAGCCGGCCGCAAAGGATACGTAAACAACATGAAGGCGACTATTTGGATATTGACGCATGTATCGAGTCTGTGATTGAGCAAAGGTCAGGCGAACAACCCGACCCCCGGGTTTATGCCCGCACAGAACGTCGATACCGGGACCTGTCGGTATTGGTCTTACTGGATATTTCAGAGTCAACCAATGACTATGTCAAAGGCTCAAAATCAAGGGTGATTGATATCGAATGCCAGGCCACAGCACTGCTGGCCCATGCGATGTCTGGTTTGGGCGACCCGTTTGCCATCGCCGCATTTTGCTCAGATCAACGCGAAGAAGTGCGTTATTACCGGGTGAAAAACTTCGATACGCCCTATGAAAAACGCCCCCAGTCTTGTCTGGCGGGCTTGTCAGGAGGGTACTCAACACGTTTAGGGGCGGCGATCAGACATGCCGGCGCAGACATTAAAACCCGGTTAACACACCGGCGACTGATTCTGGTTCTGTCCGACGGTGAGCCGTCGGACATTGATATTCTCGACAAGAATTATCTGGTTGAGGATGCACGCCATGCCGTACACACCATGGCCAGGGACGGAATTGACGTGTTTTGTGTGGCCCTTGATACGGGAGGAGAAAATTACCTGACGCGCATTTTCGGACCGAGAAACTTCGTGCAGATAAACAAATTGGAATCCCTGCCCGAACGCTTGCCCATGTTGTATTTTAGATTAACTGCCTGACTGGATGTTCTGCCCTTTCAATATGGATGACTACCGAAAATACCTGTGTGAATTGATCGGCACTTTTGCCCTGGTGTTTTTTGCTGCCGGCGCTGTGATGATTGACGACATCGCCGGGGCACTTGGACCTTTGGGCGCAGGCATCGCATCAGGCGCAATTATAACTGTTGTCATCTATACCTTCGGCCATGTATCCGGCGCCCATGTCAATCCGGCACTGTCCATGGCCGCTGTGGTTCTCGGCCAACTGCAAAAACGCCTGCTGGCGGGTTACATCATGGCGCAAATGACCGGCTCGGCCCTGGCCGGGCTTTTCCTGTTTTGGGTTATCGGCGACTATGGGAAAATGGGGGCCAACATACCAAATACCGCCATCGGCGTGACGCCATTTCGTGCATTTATCATCGAAGTGTTTTTGTCTCTTTTGCTGATGTGGGTTATTTGCGGCACCGCATATCATAAATCGGCGCTAAATAAATTCGCTGGCCTGGCAATTGGTGCAACCGTTGGTATAGAGGTATTACTCATGGGGTCGTATGCAGGCGCGGCGATGAACCCGGCCCGGGCTTTCGGCCCCTATCTGGTGTACGGTGATTTTTCCACCTACTGGATTTACCTGGTTGGGCCAATTGCGGGTATGTTGTCAGGCGCGTATCTGTATCTGTTTACACATGGGGGAAATCCATAGTGATTCGTCCTGTTTAAGCCGCTTACTATAACTATTACTATTTTAAAACTATTCATACTGGAGAAGACAAATGGCTGAGTGGCACAGTACAGCGGATAATCGCTCATTCACGCGGGAAGGTTCAGAAGGTCGTAAAAATGACTTGCCGTTATATTACAACGCCCATGTATTTTGCTGCGTGAATGAACGCCCGCCCAAACACCGCAGAGGCTGTTGCTCTGCAAAGCGGTCCCGACTACTTTGCGACTACATGTGCAGACGAACCATGGCGCTGGGGCTGCGGGATATTCGAATCAACCACGCTGGTTGTCTTAATCGTTGTGAAATGGGCCCGGTGATGGTGATTTATCCGGAGGGCATCTGGTATACCTATGCCACCGAACAGGACGTTGATGAAATCGTGCGCAGTCATATCATGGGTGGTAAATTGGTCGGGCGGCTGTTGCTAAAACCGGATGACGGACCACGTCACTAGGGCAAATCAAATTTGGCCGGAAAGATGAGTCAAGTCATTCTACGCAACCGATTACACCTGCAAACCAGTCCCTACCTGTTAGCGCACAGGGATAATCCCGTACATTGGCAGCCCTGGGACGAGGAGGCACTGGCAATGGCCCGTGACATCCAAAAACCCATACTGTTATCCATCGGATATTCGGCCTGCCACTGGTGTCACGTTATGGCGCAAGAGAGTTTTGAGGATGTCGAAACCGGGCGGCTAATGAACCAGTTATTTATCAATATAAAGGTTGACCGGGAAGAACGCCCTGACCTCGATAATATTTACCAGTCAGCGTTAGCGAATATGGGGCAGCAGCGAGGCTGGCCGCTGACCATGTTTTTAACCCCGACCGGAGAGCCATTTTACGGCGGCACCTATTTCCCGGCGACGGCGAGTCGGGATTTGCCTGCATTTAAAAGTGTGCTGCGCGCAAATTCGGAAGTTTTTCAGCGCGACCCCCGGCAGGCAATGGAACAGGCTGTGAAGCGTGTATCCGATTTGACCGCCGCTGCGCACGACACGGGCCGTGGCGAAATTTCTCCAGAATTTCTAAATCATGTGGCAGGTCAAATTCTCGACGGCATGGACATTGTTTACGGCGGCTTCGGACTTGGTGCCAAGTTTCCACAGACAATGTTGCTTGAGCTATTGTGGAAAGCATACGGTCGTACTGGTCATACACCATTTCGCGATGCGGTTCTGCGTTCCGCCGAACATATGTGTCTGGGTGGTATTTATGATCATCTGGGAGGCGGGTTCTCACGCTATACCATTGATGACCGGTGGCTGGTTCCGCATTTTGAAAAAATGCTGTACGACAATGCGTTGATCATATCGTTACTGATTCTGTTGTGGCGGGCAACCAAAAGCCCGCTCTTTTCCCATTGCATTGCGCAAACAGCGGGCTGGATGATACGAGAGATGATGACGCCAGAGGGAGGATTTGCATCAAGCATTGCCGCCGACAGCGAGGGTTACGGCGAAACATGCGGTGGCGAGGGAGCATTTTATGTATGGAATGAAACCGGGATCGATAGCGCACTGGGTGATGCGGCGCCGTTGTTTAAAAAATATTATGATGTCAATCCTGGTGGCAACCGGGATGGTGCAACTATTCTGAACAGGCTGGATCATCCGTTTGGTCAGGATATGGAAGTTGAGGATAAATTAATCCGGCTGCGGGAAAAACTATTCATTGCGCGTGAACATCGACCCCGGCCAAACCGCGACGATAAAATTCTGGCAGATTGGAACGGTTTGGCCATTTCCGCATTAGCGGAGGCAGGAGTAACTTTTAATCGACAGGAATGGATTGATGCGGCGCTGGGCGCCTACGACTTTGTGCGCAATAATATGAGTGCTGAGGATGTGCTCTATCATGCTTACCGACAAGGCCAATGCACCCCCATCGCCCTGCTCGACGATTACGCCAATATGGCACGTGCGGCAATTTCGCTTTACCAAATCAGCGGGGAATCCGGTTATTTGCAGCAGGCCCGGGATTGGGTCGCAATTACCGATAGACACTACCGGGATGCGGATGGAGGCGGCTATTTTTTTACGGCGGATAATGCGCAATCAATAATTATTCGCACCAAAACCGCATCCGAAACCGCCACACCCTCAGGCAATGGAATGATGGTCAATATACTCGCACACCTGCATATCCTGACCGCCGATGACACGTATCGCCAGCGTGCCGAATCGACTATCGCCGCGTTCAGCGCTGGCGCCCAGTCCGATTTTGTCGGTATGGCATCACTGTTAAATCACAGTGAACTCTTGCGTGATCTTCTGCAAATTGTCATTGTGGGCAATTTTGATGACGAGGAAGCGCAAAAATTCGTTCGGGTAATTTATGAGACGGCAACGCCAGCTCGGTTGGTTCTGACCCTGGCGCCTGATGCGGTGCTGCCTAAAGAGCATCCAGCCTCAGCAAAGAGACTGATAAATAATCAGACCGTCGTATACATCTGCTCCGGTAATACCTGTCAGGCGCCAATAACCGAAGTGACAGCATTAAAATCATTGCTCAACCAGTTGTCTTTTCCCCGGGCGGCCATCACCTGAAGAGGGGTCGTATCCAATTTATTAAATTCCAACTGTGTAATTGGAGGATACTCCTCTTCGGATATTCGCGAGCAAACTCAAAAACAGCTTGCCGGTTATTGGCGAATGATTGAGAGTGGAGAGCAGACTATATAAGGTGTCGGCCTGTATATTATGTTCAAAGCTCTGCACTGGTGCCCGACTATTCTGACTGAGTCAAGACTGCCGTAAACTTACTGGTAGCAAAGCCGAACAAGGCACCGATTACCATCGAAATGATGACCACGATAAGCGCGTTATCGAGGGTCGCCGAGAACAGAGCCTCAAGGTTCAGTTTGTCGGGGGTTTGCAATAAAAATGCAAAGGTACAGGCATAACCATATGTTGTGGCCGGGATGGAGGAAAGCGCCGGGATACTCGCCATAATGGTGTACGCTCCCACAGTTACCGCGACTACAATTCCGCCCCACAATGGCAGTGTCAGGGACTCGGCCAACGGTATGGCAAGAATTACAATTGCCGCTATCCAGGCACAAACCACTCCAAATATATTGCAGACAACGGTGCTCCTTAATGATGGGCCATCTGCGCCACTGTGAAAGTAACAGGCCCAGGCCACGAATGCCGCCCAAATAAGGATAGTGCCTACAGACAAAAATATCCACGTAGCAACACCCGCGAGTAAGCTGATACTAATAGCCAATGGTACTAGACCGGTCATACTGGACCTCCTGAATTTTAATCAACTGGAACGCATGTTTAACCAGCATCCCGGATGCTGGCCAACCCAAATTGGAATGATCAATTCGGTCAGGCTGAAAGTAAATAGGTAGGCATACCCAATATTTCGCCCAATATTTCTATGTTATAGAAAGTATCAGGGGTGGATTAGGGAAGGCAGGATTCTCCATTGACCAGAACGGCTCAACCCTTATCCTTCGGTGCACAGAGTTTTTGCGACCAGTCTGCCGGTCTGGCTGGCGCCGATTATTACGAGAGTTTGCGTGTTGTCCATTCGCAGTATGTCGTACCCTGACCTGATTTTTACCGTCTCCGGTATTAGCCATTCTTCACATTTATAAAATTGTTTTATCGCCGGCAACGAACCTGCCAGCCCGCTTTTTCAATGCCGACGTAAATTGTATTGCCATCAAACTTCACAGGGTAAGTCTTGAGGTCGATCTCAGCAGGCGGACTTACCGCTTTCCCGGTCTTGATATTAAAACAGGCGCCGTGCAGCGGGCACTCAATCCGGCTTCCTTCGACAAAACCATCGGCAAGTTTGACGTTTTCATGCGTGCACAGTCCATGTGTCGCATAGAACCTGCCTTCTATCCGGTAGAGCGCGATATCCTCTTCGTCAACCACAACCGCCATAACCTCCTCGTCATCCAGGTCATTTGTGCTGGCCACAGCATGAAACTCTATTTTACCCGCCAGTCTATCCGCAGGTGAATGTCTAACTGCGGGCTACGATTTAGTGCTGTCCTGAAGTTCAATAGCAACCGCAGTCTGCTCAATTGAAACGGGGTAGAGTCGCAGCTTTCTGCCCGGGTTCTGTGTCAGGCAGTCTCCGGTTTTCACGTCGAACTTCCATCCATGCAACGGACATTGTATGACCGACCCCGTTAATTTCCCTTTACCCAGCGACCACCTTTATGCGTGCAGTGATTCTGGGTGGCATAGAAGTGGCCCTCTACATGGTACAGCGCGATGCGCGTTGTTCTATCATAAAAGCCTTGCAGCTTCCTTCTGGAACTTCCGACAGGTCACAAAGTACATGCTTGGCCATATTTACCAGGACGCAATAATTGAATTTTTAATTCAATTCAATGTATATCTCGACGTCACTCACTCCACTTGAATCCCAGTGCGGGTAGTCGCTGGTAAGCCCCATATTTCGACCGCCGAACCATTCCACCGTTTCTGCGAGCAAGGCTTCTGCGGGTTCAAAAGAGCAGATTGTGCATTGTCGCTTGAAGTAGTCAGATGGATTAATGGTGAGTTCTGCGGTCTCACGTTTTGGGTGGCTTGCAACGCGTTCGTCCATACGAAACGGAAAATAGGGTACTCAGGTTGCTCCGGCTTCGCAAAATAATACCTGACGCGCAGGGTGGTGTTCCAACACGCCGTATCCAATCAGTCCACACATGCCGGTGGCTATTTCACAGGGATGCGAGACGACATGGGCAAGCCAGTGCTTATCGTACTTGTAGTCGGTGCTATAAGGTGGCGTTGTAGGTACTGGTGGCTTCATGGAACAGCAGAGCCATGCCTAAATCGGTCATGGTCTTCCAAACCGGCTCCCAGCTTTCCTCCCAGTAATGCACGCCATTCATCACGTTAGGCTGCATCCACACAGTGGTTGCGCCGAGTTGGTGGCAACGCTTGATTTCTGCTTTGGACATAATTCTGTGCTCCTGTTAATACTGGTTTTCTATACTAAAGAGTAGCTTGGTGCGCAGTCAGCGCCCGAATTACCTTCGGTTACTTAAAAATTAACACTTTAAAAATTAAGGAGACTGGTTATGAGAACAAATTCTCTTGCATCCATCCTGTCTTTTGCGCTGTTTACCATAGGCATTTGCGGCACCATGGCCAGTGCCCAGAATTTTCCGTCGCGGCCTGTGGATATGGTTGTCAGTTTTGGCCCGGGCGGCGGTGCGGACGGAATGGGCAGAATGGTGGCACGTATCCTGTCACCCCTTATCAATGTGCCGGTTCCGGCGTCAAATATAGCCGGAGCAGCAGGCAATACCGGGCTAACCAAGGTAGCCAATGCCGAAGCTGGTGGTTATACGATTGGTACCATGACCGGTTTGACGGTATCGTCCTGGGCCGCAGGGATGGGTAGCCTGACACCGGATGATTTTTCCTACTTGGCGATTGCACAATCTTCTCCATCCATGTTGTTTGCGCCAGTGATAGTCAGTTCAAAAATTATCAGGACTTGCTGGATTACACGGCAGCCAATCCTGGAAAAGTGCGTGTGGCCACGGCTGGACTTGGGACGCTTGATGATTGTGAAGTTTCTTGGAACCAAAGGGTACGAAATGAAAAATGTGCCTTACGCCAAACCGGCTGAGCGTTATATTTCCCCGCTGGGCGGTCATACAGAACTCCTCTACGAAGAACCTGGCGACGTAGTCCAGTTTGTGGAAGGGGAGGGGGGCAGATGCGTCTGTTGGTGGTTTTCGGTGAACAGCGGCACGCCAGTTTTCCGATGTCCCGACTTCTTTCGAGTTTGGGCATGAGATTTCGTTTCCCAATTGGCGCGGTGTGGTAACCCGGGCAGGCGTACCGACAGATCGTATTACGATCCTTAACAATGCGATGAATCAGGTGATGGCCGACCCGGAGTAGAAGAAATATTGTGCGGTAAAATTCAGTTGCATTGAGCCATCTACTCCAGGCGAAAGCCTTGCTTTCGTGAAAAAACAATTCGCTGATCTGTCCAGGTTTATGCAACAGTTTGGACTCACCCAATAGAAACGAATCCACTGAACAGAGGTCGCCGCTTTTGGGGCGCCTGATCCTGGAGTTCCGGGATTAGCAGACGCTCGACGTGCTGACCTCGCTTAACCGTTCAGGTTTGACCGGGCCACTGGTAGCAGTGAGTGCCGGAATCATTGCTTTGATGTTTCTTCAAACTGGCAGCGAAACCAAGCTGGTAGTTGATGCCAACAGCCTGGGCCCGGCGAGCTGGCCGCGAGTAATGTTGATTGGCGTTATTGTGTCTGGTTTGCTATGGGGGTGGTCGCGCTGGAAGCCGGGCAAGCATAGTGTCAGCCAGGACCCTGGTAACGAAACTCAACACGATAATCTGAAACTTGCTGTGGGCCTTTTTGCCATCATTTTGTATGGTGCCGCAATGGTTTATCTCGGTTTCGCGTTTGCCGCCTTTCTTTTTCTCGTTTCGTGGTTTCTGATAGGCGGCTTACGCGCGCCACTGTTACTTTTCACCAATAGCCTGTTAACAACGATCGCACTGCTGTATTTATTTCTTAAAATAGCCTATCTGCCGCTGCCGCGCGGGGTTGGATTCATGGATACGTTAACGGTGAACCTGTGTCAGTATCTGGGGATTTTTTAGAACCAGTGACGGGCTGGATTTGCAATCAGGTGCGGTAGAAAATAATGATAGATATTCTGCATAACCTGATGGCGGGTTTGTCGCATCTATTCGGCGTTACCCCCATTTTGTTATTGATTGTCGGAATTTTTATTGGCGTTATTGCGGGTGCATTGCCCGGTATCTCGTTCGTCAATGCAATGGCGCTGCCGTTTACCCATGTTATGGCGCCGGCCAACGTCATGGTATTTCTTTCCGGTTTGTATTGCGGCGGCGTCTTTGGTGGTTCAATTTCGTCCATTCTGATTAATATTTCAGGGCCGAGTCGTTGCCAGCAACCTGGAATGGTTACCCGATGACCCGGCGCGGTGAATCTGCGCACGCACTGGGAATCGCCATAACCGGTTCGGCCATTGGTGGAATCGCCGGTACATTGATGATGATTTTTCTATCACCTCCGTTCGCCAGCTTCGCATTGAAATTCGATCAGCCGGAGTTTTTTGCTGCGACTGTTGGGACTGGTGTCGGTGGCGATTGCCAAAGGCAGCATGATGGCCAGTATGGTCTCGCTGTTTATCGGCTTATCTGTCGGTGCTATCGGGCTGGACCCGTTGTACGCCATGCCTCGCTTGACCTTCGGCTGGCACGTGCTGGATAACGGTGTGAGCTTTGTGGTGGTGTTGATCGGCATGTTTGCAATTGGTGAAGTGCTCGGCTGTGTTATCAGCGCAATATCAGGGCTGGTGCAATCATCGGCGCGATTATTGCCTATGGGGTTGAAAAGCAGGTATCCAAACGCGGCGATGAGTCTGGTACTGGTGTGGAAGCAGGACTCGCTGCCCCCGAAACTGCTAAAAACGCTACTACGGGTACGGCAACCATACCGCTGTTGACCCTGGGAATCCTTGGCAGTGCAGCTACCGCCATCATGTTGGCAGCGCTCATGTTGCACGGCGTCAACCCGGGTCCGATGTTGTTTATTACCGGTACCGATTTAGTCTGCACCGTGTTTGCTGCCTATCCGGTTGCAAATCTGCTGATGATCGCGGTCGGAATGTTGGTCGCGCGCGGCTTCGCGTTATTGATGAAGATTCCACCAGTGTTTCTGTTTGGATTAATCGTGGCGTTGTGTCTGGTGGGCGCCTTCGGTGTGCGTAACAATATGGCGGACGTATACATCTGCATCAGTTTTGGAATTTTAGGTTATCTGTTGCGGCGCCATAATGTGCCTTCAGCTCCGCTTATTCTGGGTGTCATACTCGGTTCGCTGGCTGAGCGATATTTCCTGACCTCAATGATTTCCTACGATAATCAGGTGTCGGTCTTTTTTATACGACCATTAAGTGGCTCAATTATGCTCATGGCATTTGCATTCCTGGCGTGGTCGTTATGGCCGAACATCAAGCAATTGCTCGTGTGTCGTAATGCCGACTCGTGCATCAATACTGAATCGGGTACCAGCGAGTAATTGGTTACGCCACTGGGGTTATGGAGTTTGCCTTTAATCCATTGGTGGTGTTTGGCCGGAGTCTATTCGCCGGATTTCTGATGGCGATGGGTGGGGGCGGCTTTCTGGTGGCGCCTTTTATGGCGAGTATCTTGTTATTCCCGATGTTCTTCGTGGTAGGCACGGCGCTGGTAGCACTGATGATACCGCTGATGGCGAGTGTCTCCACTTATCTATAGCTAAACGTTCATATCGACTGGGCCCTGGTGGCCGTCGAGGTGTCTGGTATCGCTATCGGATCGCTTATTGGCCCGGTTATTAATCAACGCCTCAAGGAGCGATATATACGTTTGTTTGTCGCGTTTGTACTGATGTGTGTCGGCGCCTATTATCTTGTCTGAGGAAATCTGCGAATGGAGCAAAGATCGCAATACCGCTGTCTCACTTAACAACTTGATGATATTGAACTGGCGTGGGAAGAAAGTTATCCAAACGTATCCAGAATTCGCTGGCCGGCCCCATCCGCTAGCAGCATTTTTCCCGAGCTGTTTGATTTGGTTGATATTTAACAGCGGCAACATGACGACCGCGTATCACCCAGGCATTTGTAAGCCCGAAAAACTGCTGGCACATAAACCTATGGAATAATTATCAGGTAGTCAGGCAAAATCCATAGATCAACAAACCCGGCCTGGCAAGCAGATCTAAAGTGTCTTGTAACGCCTCAATACCTAATAAATGTCAACAAATAGACAGCTATCCCCCGTGCAGTGATTAAAACTACTGCACTTATTCCATAGAGGCTTGCACCTGATATGCAATTAGCGCTGTCCATCGATCTCGAATGTTGTACTGGTTGTCAGGAATGCGTACAGGCCTGTCCTATGGCGCGATAAGTTTCGACCAGCGCCGCTATAAAGCGGAAAAGTGCGATCTGTGCGCGGATCGCCGGGAATCAAATCGTGGTGGTCCAGCCTGCGCCGCTGTGTGCCCGGGCCGTGCCATCAAGTTTGGGGATCGCGCTGTGCTGGCATTGGAGGCTCGTGCAGAGGGTCGCGAAATTTGTAGCATTGATCACTTTGGGCTGCTGGCGCCTGCCACCCTCTACCTTGAACACGTGCCACGCACCGAACAGTTCTCAAATTCCACAGAACCGGATGAATAGTCGGCATCAAAAATCCACCGCGAGGCCGGTGCAGGGTACCTACGCTGTGCGGCAGCAACGCAGCGCTTCCCGCCGGATTATTGATGGAGCGGACCGCCTCACCAGAGCGCTGTTGTTTGGTCAGTCCGGTGCAGAGCAATATCCCTATACCGAAGCGGGCAGACATCCCAGACCGGACCGCACGGTAACCGGCGCCTGTCCAATTTGCTTCAATAGCTGTCCCGTTACCTATCACCTGGCTAATGATCGTATTGCCACTGTCACGAGTGTCCCAAGCGACCCTGTGACCAAAGGGCGTCTATGCCCCAAAGGTCAATTTCAGATCCAGATGTATAATTCCCCGGATCGACTCACCCAGCCCCTTAAGCGCGTTGGTAAACGTGGTGAGGGTCGCTTTGAACCGATTGATTGGGATATCGCACTCGATCAGGTTGTTGAGCGTCTGCAAGGGGTTCGCAACCGCTACCACGCGAGAGCATCCGCCATCTATACCGGCACTGCAGTTGGTTAAACAAGGCAGGCGGTGCGGCACTATTCGCCGAGTTATATGGCACCGAACCAGGAGGGAACTGCGCCGCTTTGCGCATCCGCCGCAGCCCAGGCCTTCAGAATTACCTAGGGTTCCTCCCCTGGCGGCAACAGTTTCACCGCAACCGACCTCGGTTCGGCGGACTACTATCTGTTTGTGGATGATGACATGGCGGACACCCGACTGGTTTATTTCGGGTTCATCCACGATTGCCGCATTACCAATGGTGCGCGTATGGTTGCCGTCGATCCGCGCCAGTCGGCTACCGCGGCCAAGGCAGACGAATGGATAGAAATCCGACCCGGAACCGATATGGCACTGGCCCTTGGCATGATGTTCCATTTGCAGGATTGCAACCTGATGGATATGACATTCCTCGAAAAGCACATTGCGGGGTGGCAGCGCTTGTGTGAATTTCTGCGCGAAAAATGTTACACACCGCGATGGGCGACCACGGTGACCGACATACCTGAAGCGACAATTTGCCGCCTAGCTGAAGAGCTGGCCCGGGCAAAACGCGCCGTGGTGTTCGGCGGGAAAGGCCTGAATCAACACACTAATGGCTTCCAGATCAACCGGGCGTTTCAGATGCTTTGTTTGCTGGCCGGTCATTGGGCGCGTCCAATGACCGGTTTTATGAATTTAAATCGCGGCTTGCCGCTACATGCCCATGCGCCGGAAGGCCGCGCTCCGAAACGAGAGCCCGCGCTACGTAAATCCCCTACCGGCTGGATTGACGCGATGATCAGCGGCCGCCCGTACCCGATCAAAGCATTCATCGCTACCGGCAATCCGCTTTCGACCTGGCCTGGCCAGGCCAAATTACATGAGGCTATGCACCAGCTTGATTTGGTGGTTTATATGGAATTGTTCCCCCACGCGACCTCCTATAAAGACCAGTATAAGCACGATCCAGCGCTTTTCTGGGACGAGCAGATGATTGGCGCAGCGGGCATAGAAGGACTCACCACTGAACGAATGAAAGCCAGTCCCTCGCGCCGGATTTGCGGCCCTGTGGCTGCGCCGGGCGCACCTGAAGTCGAGACTTTGTTTCAGGAGGGGTCAATGTTTTCAGGAGATTCCAGGGGGCGCCGGATTCCCACTGAGACCGGCAAATTTGAAATCTGGACTGAGACACTGGAGAAAAAGTTCCTGCCCTATGGGTTGTCGCCATTACCCGAGTTCTATTCGGACCCTGACCAGCTCACCGACCTTCGCTGTCTGGAGTATTTGGCATCCGATGAAAAGCAGGGCGTTCCGTCTCCTGTTTGGGGCGGGGATGCGCCGACCGTCCGGTTCGTATCGTCAATGCGCCCATACAGCGATCGCCCTTGTACGATACCGAGCTGGTCAGCGGTCGACCATCCGCGCCACATTTTCACTCCTGGAGGCATTGGCTCTGGCAGGCTCAGGAAATGTGGCCCGAACAGTTTGTAATGATACATCCCCGCAAGGCCGGGCCACTTGGCATACACGATCGGGATCGTGTGGTCATTGATAACCAGCATGGCGCAATAGAAGCTGTGGCCTGGGTACATACCGGCATACGCCAATCTTCGGTATTTGTGCCGATTGGTTGGGACGAACGACAAAAACGTGATCCTGCGGCCAGCGTCCACTGGTTAATCAATCATCATCTGTGTGATCCAATTTCCGATCAGACGAATATGAAGTCGATCCTGGTGCGCGTGCGCAAAGCCTGATGGGGAAAGTTTAATGGCCCAGGCAAACCGAATCCTGGTCTTTATTGTGCTCGGATTGACAGCCCTCTGCGCGGCGTATTTACTGGGCGGAGTGAAATGGCTGCCCTGGGATTTGCGCCCCGGCTCACCGGTTGGACAGTCTGGGAATCTGCGCCGGGTTAGTGTTACTGGGGGCATTGTGCTACGTTCCCTTGCGCCGTTCGGATAGCATACGGCTGGCAAAACCGGCAGCGCAGACATGGCATAGCCGGGTCGGTGCGTTCGGCACTACATTGGCAGTCCTGCATTCCCAGGCAACTCTCAGGGAATGGTCCGCGCTGGTGTTGCTGGCGATAACAGGCCTGCTGACTACTGGCCTTTACGGTCAGGTGATGGCCCCGCTGCGAGTAGGGTCGGCATTTGGTCGTAGCGCAATTCCATACGCCACTGCCGCCCCAGATGCGACCTCGAATGCAACCTCAAATGCGACCCGCGACCTGATTCAGGCCAAGCGGATTCCGCTAAAGACTTTTACCGCCGGTACCCAGGAAGGTGAATTTGTTTTGCGATGGCATCACTGGGTCCAGCATCCGCCGGCGGCCCTTGGATACTATCGCTTGACCGTCGCCGAGCGGCGCTTGCTGGTGCGCCACCCGCTAAGCGGCAGTACCCAAATATCGGTATGGGGGCGATTATGGCGCCGTTTTCATCTATGGCTTGCCGCGTTATTCATTGTCGGAATCCTGGCCATGTAATTACAACGGTTTTTTTCGCAGGTTATGTGGCAAACGGACGCAAGATTTACTGGTGGCATATAACCAGGTGGTAATAAATTCAGGGTCAGGGTGAATGAATAACCATGCACGCAGGATCGCAAACCGGGATAAATACCTGGCAGAGGCGGTGGACGAATTAAAAATCAAACAAATTCAACGCCATATATTTCTATGCTGCGACCAGAGCAAGCCAAAATGCTCGCCGCACGATAAAAGTCTTGAATCATGGCATTTCCTGAAAGATCGGCTGGCCCGGCTTGGGCTGGATAAAGAAGGCGGCGTGTACCGAACCAAGGCAAATTGCTTGCAGGTCTGCACTTGGGGGCCGATTGCCGTGGTTTATCCAGAAGGCGTCTGGTATCACTCGTGTACGCCAGAGGTTCTCGAGAAAATCATTCAGAAACACTTGATCGGCGGCGAGGCGGTGGCCGAATTTGTATTCGCAACGCACCCGCTCAAGCCCTGTTTCCAGGAGCCTCAAGTCTGATATTCAGCGGCCCCGCAGACCTTGTATATCGGTAATAATGATTTTGCGATTACCAATTTTGATATAACCGGCACTCTTGATATTGTTTAATGCGCCATTTACAAATTGTCGCGACACGCCAACCATTGATGCCAGGTCCTCGTGCGAAAGCTTGAGATCAATTGACAAACCTTGATCACTTTCCACTCCAAAACTTGCCGACAAGTCAAGCAGAATATCGCGCACCCGATCTTCGGTAGAGTGGGTAGCCAGGCTGAGCGCGAGATGGGCAACCCAGCGTAAGCGCACGGATAAAGCGCGAACTATTTGTTGTGCAACTTCAGGAAACCTGTCCAGCATAGGATAAAAGTTACTCAACGGTAATGTATAAACAGTGAACGCTTCGAGAAACCGGACGGTCATCTGGCGGCTTTCAAAATCACTTAAATCCGCAGCGCCCAAAATATCTCCATCGGGCCAGAACCCTGTAATACCCGCTTTTCCACCAGAACTATGATAAGTAGACATCGCTTTACCCTTGATCATAAACGCCACAAGTCCGCTGGCATCACCCTGACTCCACAACGTATCACCGCGCTGGAAACGCTGTTTGTTACACCGACCCAGTACGGCTTCGCGATATTGCTCCGGGATTGATCCCAGCACATCCAGATGCCCGCCGAGATCAGATGAACTCATGTGCCCTGCACTAGAGCAACAAACAAAACGATTCCAGAAATTTATTAAAACGACCTGCGGAAAAAGTCATGGTCAGTACACCAGACATTACACTGCACAGCAACTATTAAGGAGTCTCTGAAAAGCGTCAAAAACAATTGATATTGATAATTGTTGATTGATATTCGAGATTATCCTGTCTGCATTCAAGTTGGTTTACGTTTCCAGTGCCCATTTCCATCCGTATTTCCCTATTACAGGCGCACGCATTGTAGCGCCTGCAACTCTCTCCGGCACCAATACAGATTCGCCAGCGCAAATAGTGTAAAGAGCTGTGACGCATTTTTCTCGATTCCCCGGTAACGGGCTTTGGTATATCCCGAAAGGCAGGCTCCCCCTTCGCCCAGGTGCGATTGCTTTTACCGTTGAATAAGTGAGCCGCTGGGCTGAGCTGCCTGACCCGCCAGTCAATCCCTGATGCTTCCGCTTCAGCCCGCTTCTTATCATTCGCGCAGGCCTTGTCTCCATAAATCAACCACTCTCATCACTTGTGAGTCGTGTACCGACGCATCGGTCGCTACGATACGATGCACGCAACCCTGGGTATCCGTCCAAAGTACCACTGATTCCCTTGCTTCGTCTGTTTCATTTCAGGGACTCGCTTCTTTTCCCGATGCTTCGTCGAACTCGCGGCGTTGATCATCGTGGCATCGACAATCGTCCCTGCGCTCACGATTAACTCATGCCGGCTGAGGTCACTTTCCACGACCTGAAAGCGTTTCGCACTCAACCCGTTTTGTTCCAGCCGATGTCGAAATCGGCAAATCGTGCTTTCATCGGGAACTGACGACAAGTCCATTCCGACCAACCAACGCATGGATTCGGTATCAGACAGGCTGTCCTTTGCTGCACGGCGCTCAGACTATATCACTGCTGGAGAAAGTAAATACGCAGCATCAATTCAAGGGCAAACGCTGGCCTGCCGGTACAACGCTTCGGATAGGCGCGTGACAGGTTTTATCAATAGCGTCCAGGGAATCATTCAATCCATTTCCTGAAGAAACCTTGCCCGACGGGTCACTTTCTTCTTATGGGCATACTCAAAGTCTGCATAGCGCGATGGTTTCATGCCATTATCCGGCAAATTCAGCCCAACTATTTTAACTCTTTGATAGACCTTTTGCTGAAGCTCCTTTATTTAGTTCAAATCAATTTCTTTTTTCGAGGACTGTTTTTCCGGTTTTTTCGCGGCCACCCGGGAAGTGGCTCTGGCAGTGGATTTTTTCTTTGCCACTTTCCTTGTGGAGGATTTTTTTGCCGCCGGTTTTCTGGCCGCTGATTTTTCAGGACCCGGTTTGTTCCTGACAGATTTCCTGGCAGCGGTTTCTACTTCGACCCGATTAATTTGCCCGCCGGCAATAATAGTGGAAATTTTTTCATCGTTGGAATCGGCGGCAGTTTCCAGGGTTTTGATTTCCAGCGGTCGAATTTCGAGATCAACAAGACCGCATAGTTTTTGATGAATTTCATCTACTTCACCCGCCCCCGGCATGGTGCGCAATTTGTGTTGGGCGCGATAATAAGTGATTAACGGCATGGTCTCCCGGTGGTAAACATTGATACGCACCTGTGCGGTTTTTGCCGTATCATCAGCCCGTGAAATCAGTCTGCCACCACACTTGTCACATTTGTTTTTGGTGCTGGGCGGGGAGAAAAACCGATTGTATATCGCCCCGCAATCCGCGCAGCCCAATCTGCCAACAATGCGCTTAATCAGAATATCGTCGTTAACATCAATGTTTATCGCAATCTGCAGCGCTTTACCCTGCATGCCCAGCAGCGTATCCAGCGACTGGGCCTGAGGAATACTTCGCGGGTATCCATCAATGATAAAGCCGCGTTTCGTGTCTTTTTTCCGAAATCTTTCCTGTAGTAATTCGTGTACAACTTTATCGTCCACCAGCCTGCCTTCAACCATCGCTTTTTTGGTTTCTCTACTGAGAATTTTGTCGTTTTTTGCCGCCTCGCGTAATAAATCACCGGTTGATATCTGGGGGACACGATAGCGTTCGGCCAGTATCTTTGCCTGGGTGCCTTTTCCAGAACCAGGGCCGCCTAGAATTGCTACTCGCATGGCTGGTATTCGCCTCTTATTGCTTTTGTAGGTGGGAAATTCAGGCGCACAGACTACTCGTTGTTGGTAGCGAGGTCAACCGCCCGCAGCCGGCAGGTTTATTGGCCCGGGCCCTAAAAACCGCTGCCATTCAACCGTTTTATCGCCAATGGCGAGGAACCACGGGTTTAAAATATCTGTCTTGTTGTAGGTTAATCGCTGCCGGTTCAAGTCGGTTATTTCACCGCCTGCAACTTCCAATACGCATTGGGCAGCGGCCGTGTCCCACTCTGAAGTTGGCCCTAGTCGGGGATAAATATCTGCGGAGCCTTCGGCCACGAGACAAATTTTCAGCGAACTGCCCATACGTGCGATTTTGACACGGCGCCCCCGGCATTGCAGATTCTGTTGGAATTGTGCCACTTCAATGCCGGAATGAGACCGGCTGGTCACCATAATTGCGCTGTCAACAGGCATTTTCCTGACGGCTATGGAGCGTCCCGCCCGATCACCTGATTTCTTGAATGCGCCCACATTGATTGCAGCATAGTGGCTTACGTCTTTCACCGGGGTATGCACTACCCCTAAAATCGGTGCACCATTTTCGATTAATGCAATGTTGACAGTAAATTCACCATTCCGGTTGACAAATTCTTTGGTGCCGTCCAGCGGGTCCACCAGCCAGAAGGTATTCCAGCCGGATCTCGCGCGAAAAACCGCCCTGCCGGATTCTTCGGACAGGACAGGAATGGACGAATCAAGGTTCTCCAGCGCTGTCTGAATCAACCCATGAGCAATTTTATCTGCCACAGTCAAAGGCGAGCCATCGTCCTTGCTATCCACTGCGAACCGGCTCGGGTTTGCATAGATCTCCAGGATTTTTTCTCCCGCTCTGGCGGCGATATCCAGGGTCGTTTCCAGTATTTTTTTCATCGGCTATAATATTTTATCGACAGGCTGATATGGGTTTTACCATGGCGTCAGGCTATCGCCTTAATCCCGGCGGGCAGGCAGTTTAACGGCTAACAACCTCCTGGTAAATTTTCAAGTGAGTATTCCGGCATCCCCGCTGTCCGTTTATCTGCGAAACCTCGAAAACGGTGAGTTAAGACAGGACCAACAGCAGCGTCGAGCCATACAAAAACTGGATTCGCTATATTTCAGAGTGATTTCACCCACACATGAATCAGGCTGGTACAAACCGGACTGGTTTGCAAAACTCTGCAGCGCTTCTTCGGCGCAAACCCCGCGCGGAATTTACCTCTGGGGCGGAGTTGGAACCGGTAAAACCCGGCTCATGGATATGTTCTATCAGTGTTTGCCCAAACGACAGGCCCGGCGAATTCATTTTTATCGATTCATGCAATTCGCGCATGACCAGAAAAACCGCATACAGGATCAGCATAATCCGCTGGCAATCATCGCCAGAAAGATTTCCTCTGAATCCAAAATATTATGTCTGGATGAGTTTTCGGTTACTGACATCGCCGATGCCATGATTCTGTCCGGGCTGCTCAATCACTTGTTCCACCAGGGTGTGGTATTGGTGACCACGTCAAACGTGGAAATCGATAACCTGTATAAACACGGGCTGCAACGGAACCGGTTTTTGCCGGCGATAGAATTACTGAAGCGGCGCATGATTTCCGTACAGGTTGACAACGGCCGCGATTACCGGATGGCCTGTTTACAGGACGATGCCATATTTCACACCCCTTTGGGCGGGCAGGCGAATCTGCAATTGACCAATTGCTTCAACCAACTGGCTGGCCGGTATGACAAAACGATCCGGAGCATTGCTGTTTACGGGCGTAATATTGACGTGGTCGCATCTGGTCCAGGCATCGTCTGGTTCGAATTTAAATCATTGTGCCAGACCAGCAGGTCGAAAACCGATTACATCGAAATAGCCAGGCAGTTTCATACCATTTTTGTTTCCAACATCCCCCCACTGGATTCCACCCGGGATGATGCCGCACGAAGATTTATTGAGTTAGTGGATGAAATGTACGATCGCAACGTCAACATGATTGTGTCGTCCGCGCAAACACCGCAAAACATTTACCGCGGCAAAAGATTGGCAGCGCCGTTTAAACGAACCTCAAGTCGGCTGACAGAAATGAGCACGCCCCCATACCTTGCCCGACCGCACCTGGGTTAGCTGATTGACGCCTTTGCAAGTAAACAACACAGGCTTTATACTGTTTATCCCTGGCGAATCAAATCACACGAATCCATTGCAACAACCCAAGCCAGGTATTGGCCATTCTGTCTGGTTGTGCTCAATGATATGAATGCCCGAACTTGTTAATACCAAACTTCAGAGGAGAAAATAATGAAACATAAAATAATGAAACATAAAATAATGATAACCACCCTAACCGCGACTTTAATCGGCGCCCTTGCCTTTGCGCAAAGCGCCGGAGCCGCAGACCTTAGCATCGTCTCCTGGGGCGGTTCCTACCAGGATGCGCAAAGTAAGGCCTTGTTTGAGCCGGCGGCCAAGGCCATGGGGCTGGAAGTGGAGCAAGGCACTTATGGCGGCATTTCTGACTTGCGTTTAAAGGTCAAGGCCAATGCAGTAGAGTGGGATCTGATTGTTACCGGTTCGGGCGGCGGTGCGCGAGCTGGCGCCGAAGGCCTTTTGGAACCGCTTGACTACAGTCTGATCGACACTGCCGATTTTATCGACGGTTTTGCACTGGAACACTGCGTCGGCTCGGACGTGTTCGGCACGGTGATGGCATGGAATACCGACACTTACGGTAACGACGGCCCGCAATCCTGGGCGGATTTTTTCGATGTGGAAAAATTCCCGGGTACCCGGGCTTATCGAAATAAAGTTTCTGGTGCGCTGGAACCTGCCATTATGGCCACTGGCGTGCCGCCTGAAAAAGTGTACGAGGTATTGTCCACTGATGAAGGCTTGAATGCGGCGCTCGACAAGATCCGGTCAATCAGGGAGCATATCGCCGTATGGTGGTCTTCCGGGGCGCAGCAGGCACAACTGATGAAAGACGGTGAAGTAGACATGACCACCGGCTGGAACGGTCGGTTCGAAAATGCCATCAAGGACGGCGCCAGGGCGGCCTATCACTTCAAGCAGGGCATGATGGACGTGGACTGCTTCGGCATCCCCAAAGGTGCGCCGCATAAAGATCTGGCGATGCAGTTCCTGGCGGAAATCAGTAAGCCGGAGTATCAGGCCAACCTGCCAAAATACATCACGTATGGTCCGGCCAATGCTAAAGCCTATGATCTGGGTTTGATTGATGCCGAGACCATGGCGAAGTTACCCTCATCGCCCGAAAATGCCAAGGATGCTCTGGTCATTGACACCGGCTGGTGGGCGGAAAACGAGCAGCGTGCCTCGGCAGCGTACCAGGATATGTTAACCGAATAAGCGGCGCGATTCGCATCAATCAAATTTTCATCCATGAATCAAGCATAAGGTGGCGTAGTGATACGCCACCTTGAGGTATGCAGTTTCTACCACCGCCATCCCGGGCCAGATAATACATTCCAACTGACAAATTAATGGCCCGTTCAGCCGACGCATTGCCCATCACGATTCGTCAAATCACCAAACGGTATGATGGCGTATACGCACTGGACCACGTTGACCTGGACGTTCACAGCGGCGAATTTCTTACTTTACTCGGGCCTTCCGGTTCCGGCAAAACCACCCTGTTAATGGTATTGGCCGGCTTCACCCGACTGGATCATGGCAGCATCAGATTCGGTGACCGTGAGATCGTCCGCACCCCGCCCCATCAGCGTGACGTTGGTATGGTATTCCAGAACTATGCGCTGTTCCCGCATATGAGTGTGGCGGACAATATCGGCTTCTCCCTGCGACTTCGAAAAATGCCGAAAAATGAATTGGCGGATAAAGTGGAAAATGCTCTTGAAACCGTGCAGTTGGCGGGCTTTGGCGACCGCAACATCAGCCAGTTGTCTGGCGGGCAGAAGCAGCGTGTCGCACTGGCTCGCGCCATTGTTTTTGAACCGCGGATTCTGCTCATGGATGAACCCTTGTCCGCGCTGGATAAAAACCTGCGCGAACACATGCAGATTGAATTGCGCCACTTGCACGACAAACTCGGTATGACCACGGTTTATGTGACCCACGACCAGCGCGAAGCCCTGACCATGTCGGACCGTATCGCCGTTATCAACCACGGCAGGCTGATGCAGCTGGGCGAGCCGCAGACGATTTATGAACAACCAGCGAATAAATTTGTCGCCGGCTTTATCGGCGAATCCACCTTCGTGCCGGTTGAGACCGGAGATGGTGTGGCAAGCTACGCTGGTAAAGCGCTTAAAGTACGTTCCGCGCCAGCGCAGAATAAAAGCTATGAATTGATGCTGCGCCCGGAACGCCTGGAAATTGTCGAGCACGCCAGTGCCGACCTGAATACTTTCACTGGCGCCGTTATCGACCTGGTTTATCAGGGCGAAAGCCTGCTGATGTACATCAGGCTGAATGACGGCACCGAAGTCAGCCTGCGCGGCATGGCGAATCGAAAGGCGCTGGGTAACCAGCCTGCGGTTGGCGAAGAAATACTATTGGGGCTGCATCAGGATGACTCGGTATTGATCGCGATCAATGACCATGGCGATGGTCATCAGTCAGGCAATGAATAGGGCAGCCCCGTCTCCACCCAACGCCGCCGGCTTGAAGCAGGATGCCTTGCGCGAGCGTCTGGCTTTGTTCGGGCTGTGTTCGCCAGCGTTGATCATGATGCTGGTAATCATGGTGATTCCGGTTGGTTGGTTATTCTGGCTTTCGTTTGTGGGCGATGACGGCCAGTTTTCTTTTGCGCACTATCAGCGCCTTATCGACAGCAAATCCTATTACCGCACATTCGTCACCACCTTTCAGGTCAGCGTGGTGACCACGGGCGTCTGTATCCTCATAGGTTATCCGCTGGCGTATATGCTGTCGCAACTCCCTAAAAAAATTGCCGGACTATGTCTGATAACGGTGCTGCTACCATTTTGGACTTCTCTTTTGGTGCGCACCTACGCATGGCTGGTTATATTGCAGCGCAAAGGCATTCTGAACACCTGGGGCATGGATATGGGGTTGTGGGACAAGCCGCTGCATTTGGTGCACAACTTTACCGGCACGGTGCTGGGCATGGTGCATATCATGGCGCCGTTCCTGATTTTACCGGTTTATGGTTCAATGCTGGCGATAAACCGGGATTACGTAAAAGCCGCTGCAAATCTGGGTGCCAAACCGGCGCAGGCTTTCTGGCAGATATTTTTTCCGTTGTCGCTGCCTGGCCTGTTTGCCGGCACCTTGATCGTGTTTGTGCTGTGCCTGGGCTTTTATGTCACCCCGGCGGTGCTGGGTGGCGGCAAGGTCATTATGATTGCCATGCGTATTACCACCAACATCGAATTATTCTTTAACTGGGGAGCCGCCAGCGCCTTGGGCGTGGTGCTGCTGGTATTGACGCTGGCCATCCTGTTCGCCGCCTCACGGTTTTTGCGCATTGAGCGCCTAGTGAGCGGCGGGTCCGGTTAATTGGGCTTGACTGATGAACTGGCTGCAACAACCCGCTTCAGCGACCCAAATCACCCATCAAAACCGCCTGTGGCTGTACTGTCTTGGTTTTCTGGTGATGTTTTTTCTGCTGGCGCCCACGCTGATCGTTATTCCCATGTCGTTCTCGGAATCCCAGTATCTGGAATTCCCACCACGCCAGTGGTCGTTGCGCTGGTATCAGCATTACTTCGATTCACCGGAATGGCTGGCCGCCACCACGACATCATTTAAAGCCGCATTTTTGACCCTGCTGGTGGCCACGCCTTTAGGCACATTGGCGGCCTACGGCCTGCATGTTTCGAGGTTCAAATTTGGCAACGCCATCTTTCTCATTCTGGTGTCCCCGATGATGATCCCGGTAGTGTTGATCGGCATCGGCATCTTTTATATCTACGCACAGATCAAGCTGAATAACACCATACTCGGCCTGGTGCTGGCGCATACCATCCACGCCATGCCGCTGGTGGTGATTGTGGTCAGCTCCGGTTTAAAGAGTTATGACATGAGCCAGGAAACCGCCGCTCGCAGCCTGGGCGCTTCCAGGGCGCGCGCATTTATGCTGGTGACCCTGCCACAAATCCGGTTCTCGGTAATTACCGCAGCATTGCTGTCTTTTCTCTCCTCTTTCGATGAGATCATCATCGCATTGTTCATCTCGGGCGGCCAGCATGAAACGCTGACCCGGCGCATGTTCAGCGCACTGCGCGATCAGATAGACCCGACTATTGCATCCATTTCCACATTGATGATTTTGCTGTCCTGCGCCCTGCTGATGCTGGTGCAGATATTTGGCAAGGATAAAACAGCGGGTTAATGTACAGGTGCATCCGGGGTAAACCAGTGCAATGACCGATACAGCGAATATCCACAGCAGAATTTCTACCCGTTACGGGCAGAAAAATCTGCTGGACGCAATTGCTGAAGGGCTGGAAAAACAGGGCAAACCCATCCACACCGTGAACCTGGACGACCTGGCTGCAGTGGATGAATTTCATATCGGCGGCCGCAGGGCATCGGCCGCTTTTTTTGATGAGTTGGACATTACCCGATCGGACAATTTGCTGGACCTTGGCTGCGGGCTGGGCGGCACCTGCCGATTTGTGGTTGATCGCTTTGATTGCCGGGTCAGCGGGATTGATCAGGACCGGCAATACATTGAAACGGCAAATGCCATAAACAAGTGGGTCGGGCTGGCGGACAAAATAGATTTGCATCACGGAAATGCGATAACGCTGCCGTTCCACAGCGAATCTTTTGATGGTGTTTATATGTTTCATGTCGGTATGAACATTGCAGCAAAATCCGCTTTGATGCGGGAAGTCAGCCGGGTTTTGCGAGCGGGCGGCTGGTTTGGTATTTATGACCTGATGAAGACTGGCGAAGGGGAAATTGATTTCCCGGTTCCATGGGCCGAAAACCCGGAAACGAGTTTTGTTGCATCAGCCGATGAATATAAATCGGCGTTAAAAGAATGCGGATTTTCTGCTCTGCGAGAGCGCAACCAGCGCAATTTTGCTGTTCGGTTTTTCAGGGAAATGCAGGAAAAACGGGCGGCCATGAAAAGCGCCCCGCCATTGGGCGTATATATACTGATGGGAGAATCGGCGCAGCGCAAAATAAAAAATATCGCAAAGGGCATTGCCGCCGGGGCGGTTGCGCCAGTCGAAATCATTGCGAGAAAGTCAGGCGATCTTCGCCTGGAAGACATTGCCTGAGTCGATGCAGAATCTCTTGCGGCCATAACAATTGGAGCATTGACAACCCACGCCCAGGCGGTGCAGCCTGATTAGGCCGTGTTGACGAATTGTAGGGACATCCCCCGTGGTTGTCCTTCATCATGGACAGGCACAGAGGCCTGTCCCTACCCTTGACGCCGGGGCGGGGGCCGACCGGGAGTCCCCTGCTCCACCCAACGCTGCCCGGATGCAAGCGTTTCCTTTTTCCAAAAAGTTGCCTTTGATTTAAGGTATTCCATGATTTCCTGACAACCGCCAAAAGCGGCGTCGCGGTGCGCGGACCACGTGGCCACCAGAACGATAGGGTCATTGGGTCGGATTGTGCCTGCCCGGTGGAGAATTATCAGATCGAGCAGCCGGTGTTTTATCAAAGCTTGATCGGCTATTTTTGCCAGCTGGTGTTCGGTCATTCCGGCATAATGTTCAAGCTGCATCGCTTGCACATTCTCGCCCAGATTAAAATCCCGCATAGTGCCTACAAAGGCTGCACAGGCGCCATAGCTTCCCGGATGCAGTTGCGGGTTTTTCTCGTGGTAACTGACCTCTCGCCAGGGGTCAAAGGCCTGTTTGCGGATTTCGATCAGCACTTTAACCGCCGTTTACCGGTGGGAAGAATGCAACCTCGTCGCCGTCTTCAAGGCGCTGCCCGAACCCCGCATATTCATGGTTAACCGCGCACAGCAGGTTTTTCGGAGGCGGGCGCCGGGCAATATCGCGCCACACGTCTTCGATGGTCAGCGCGCAGGTGTGATGCACGGATTTCTGGTTGATTCCAAGCTCTTCGCGCAGGCTGGCGAAAAACCGGACAGTTATGCTCATTGTCAGTATATTTTCCTGGTGTGGCTTTTCGGATATTATGGCATTTTAATGAAACCCCGGAATTTTTGCATGACTCAAAACCATCAACAGCAAAACCACCCAAAGCGCCCGCGTTCGTTGATACCGGTGCACATCGCAGTGCTAACCATATCCGATACACGAACGGAAAATGACGACAGGTCGGGGGCAGGCCTGGTGAAAAGAGTAATCGAAACGGGCCATCGGCTGGCAGAAAAAAAGATTGTGCCGGATGATGTCTATCAAATACGGGCTGCGCTGTCGGCCTGGGTTGCCGATGCAGATGTGCAAGTGGTGATCACCACTGGCGGAACCGGTGTAAGTGGTCGTGATGGTTCTCCCGAAGCGGTGGCACCGTTATTGGACAAAACTCTGGATGGATTCGGCGAAATGTTTCGCGTACTGTCCTATGATGACATAGGCGCTTCGACATTGCAGTCCCGTACTGTGGCCGGGGTGGCCAATGGCACCTATGTTTTCGTTTTGCCCGGATCGCCTGGCGCCGTGAAACTTGCCTGGGAGAAATTAATATCTCACCAACTGGATTATCGCACCCGACCGTGTAATCTGGTGGAAATGATGCCGCGGCTGTTGGAAAGTTAGCACGGCAGCGACTTCGGATTGTCATGGTCCTGCCTGCGGGTCAGCGCGGAAGAATTTTATACGGATGGCCGCGGGAATGAAGCAGCCCCAGCAAATCCCGGGTGTGGATTTCCACGGTTATCCGATTATCCAAAGGGTGAACAAACAACATCGGATGCGTGAGCAGCGCCTCATCCAGGTAAAACTCAACCGCACAATCCACATCATTCAGCAGCCCCAGCGGACTAACCGCGCCCGGGGTTACCCCGAGATACTGCATTAATCGCTGGCTGCTGCAAAATGAGAATCGTTTGGCGCCAATATCAGTGGCGACTTGCCTGAGATTAATTTTTCGATCCTCGTGCAGTGTCAGCAGCCACATTTTGCGCTTTTTGTTGCGCACAAACAAATTCTTGATTTGTCCATGGACAGATTCTGCTTCTGCCCGAATCGACTTCGCATCTTCCACAGTCATCAATGGCTTGTGGCGTGTTAGCCGATATTCGATGTTTTGCTGCGCAAGTAACGCCAGCACATCATTGCAGGTCAACGGTGTATTCATAGTCGTTTGTCAGTGCTAATCCAGTTGGTTAATATCTCCGCTTCAAGCGTATGGCCAGTCCGCTATAATCTTCGCTGATTCTATATTGTGTTAATAATTGTCGACAGTCATGGCAAGAAAATCCACAGCATCTGCTGAAAATCTGCAAATCGAAAAGATCAAGCTCGACACCCTGCCCATGGCCGCGTTCACCGAGAATGCGTACCTGAATTATTCCATGTACGTTATTCTGGATAGGGCGCTACCCAGCATCGCCGACGGATTGAAACCCGTGCAGCGCCGGATTGTATATGCGATGTCGGATCTAGGCCTGCATGCAGCCGCAAAATACAAGAAATCTGCCCGTACAGTGGGCGATGTGCTGGGTAAATTTCACCCGCATGGCGACAGCGCCTGCTACGAAGCCATGGTACTGATGGCGCAGTCTTTCAGTTATCGCTACCCGCTGATTGACGGGCAGGGGAACTGGGGCAGTCAGGACGACCCGAAATCTTTTGCTGCGATGCGTTATACCGAATCCCGATTAACGCGCTATGCGCAACTGTTGCTTGCAGAACTCGGCCAGGGCACCACGGACTGGGTGGACAATTTTGATGGCACACTGACAGAACCCACACTCCTGCCAGCCCGGTTGCCGAATATATTACTGAACGGCGGGTCAGGCATTGCGGTGGGTATGTCTACTGATATTCCCCCGCATAATATCAGGGAGGTGGTGACTGCATGTGTGCGCATACTGGAAGATCCTGCAACCACCCTGGTGCAAATATGCGAACATATTAAAGGCCCGGACCTGCCAACCGAAGCCGAGATAATTTCAACGCCAGAAGAAATTATGGAAATCTACAGGACCGGGAATGGCGCATTGCGTCAACGCGCCGTATGGCACAGGGAAAGTAATGAAATTGTCATTAGGGCGCTGCCCTACCAGGTTTCCGGTTCGAAAATACAAGAACAGATTGCCGCACAGATGATATCCAAAAAACTGCCCATGGTGACGGATTTACGGGATGAGTCCGATCATGCAAACCCGACCCGCCTGGTAATAGAGCCAAAGTCCCATCGCGTGGACGTCGATTCATTAATGCAGCATCTGTTCGCGACAACGGATCTTGAAAAAAGCTATCGGGTCAACCTCAATATGATCGGCCTGGACCGGCGCCCACAGGTATTCGACCTGAAATCCCTGTTGGTGCAATGGCTGGATTATCGAATCAGCACGGTCCGGCGGCGCGTGCAATTTCGCTGTGACAAAGTTGTTGACAGGCTGCATATTCTGGATGGTTTGCGCATTGCTTTTTTGAATATTGATGAAGTGATCCGCATTATTCGCAGCGAAGATCATCCCGCACCCATATTGATCAAGACCTTTAATCTGGATCAAGTCCAGGCCGATGCCATTCTTGACCTGCGATTGCGTCATCTGGCGAAACTCGAAGAAAGAAAAATCCGCAGCGAGCAGAATGAACTGGAAAAAGAACGCAAACACCTGGAATCGCTGCTCAAATCCAAAGCCAGACTAAAACATCTGGTTCGGGATGAACTGATTGCCGATGCGAAAGAGTATGGCGACCATCGCCGCTCCCCCATTATTGCGCGAGCCGCAGCGAAGGCGCTGGGCCACAATGAACTTGTGGCCGCCGAGCCGATCACCGCTATCCTGTCTGCAAAAGGCTGGATTCGTGCGGCCAGGGGGCATGAAGTTGATGGCGAGAACCTGAACTTTAAAGCCGGAGACAAATTCCTGTGCGCGGTTCAGGGAAAAACAAATGATACGCTCATTGCCCTGGATTCTGATGGCAGGTGCTATTCAATCGCGGCGCACAGCCTGCCGTCCGCCCGCAGTTTTGGCGAGCCGCTGAGCAGCAGATGCCATGCCCAGCCGGGCGCCACTTTCCACGGCTTGATGATGGGCAGCCCGCAAACCGAATATCTGTTAGCCACTGATGCGGGATATGGTTTTGTGGCTGCGCTTGCAGAGTTGAATCCACGCAACAAGGCCGGTCGGGCCACCCTCAGAGTGCCTGAAGGGCCCAGGGTTCTGATTCCCCGACGGGTCAACGATTTTGATGACGACTGGCTTGCAGTGATTACTAGCGTAGGGCGATTATTGATTTTTACCGTGGGTGAATTACCACGTCTGTCCAAAGGTAAAGGCGTTAAACTGATCCATGTGCCAACGGCAAAATTCAACGCTGGTGAGGAAAGCGTTGTGGCGGCCGCCGTATTTCAGGCAGGGAGCAGTGTGCGGGTTTACAGCGGGAAACGATATTTGAATCTCAAACCCGCAGATTTTGACAATTATGTCGGGGCTCGTGCCCAGCGCGGCAAATTTTTGCCGCGAGGATTCAGGCAGGTTCAGTCAATCGTTGCCATATCGCCTTAGCGATTATCGAACGCGGGATTACTGTGTAGACATCGCCAGATGCAATTTCAACCAATTCAACCAGAATAATATTTAATCAGCCATGAACCATGCACTGTTCCAGTCCGAAATCGATCACCTGGAATTGATAAACCGAGGCAAAGTGCGCGATATTTATGCGCTGGATGATGGTCACCTGCTGATCGTCGCCTGCGACCGCCTGTCCGCATTCGATGTGGTTCTGCCCCAGGCGATTCCAGGCAAAGGCGAAGTGCTCACCCGGGTTGCAAACTTCTGGTTTAATCGTACCGCCAAGCGCCTGCCTAATCACCTCAGCGGCAAAACATTACTGGAAATAATCCCGGACATGGATCAACGGCGGATTCTGGGTGACCGGGCTGTGGTGGTAAAAAAGCTGACGCCTTTACCCATTGAAGCCATTGTCAGGGGATATTTAATCGGCTCGGGCTGGAAAGAGTACCAGCGTACTGGTGCAATATGCTCCATGCCGTTACCCAAAAATCTGCAACAGGCAGACCCATTGCCAGCGGCTTTGTTCACCCCGTCAACCAAGGCTGAAGCCGGTGAGCACGACGAAAATATCAGTTATGGGCAAACCGTTGCGCTGCTGGGTGCGTCGATGGCGGCAGCCGCCGGGTATGCGAAGCGCCGGGGAATTATTATCGCCGACACAAAATTTGAATTTGGCGTAGATGAAAACAACACGTTGCACCTGATTGACGAAGTGCTGACGCCGGATTCCTCAAGGTTCTGGCCAGCGGATCAGTATACGCCGGGGAGCAGCCCGCCAAGCTACGACAAACAATTTGTTCGGGATTATCTGGAAACCCTGGATTGGGATAAAACCCCGCCCGGGCCGGACCTTCCCCAGCATATCATTGAAAAAACCGCTGAGAAATATGCCCAGGCGGAGCGGGCGCTGACGCAATAATTGGGTCGCGCCCGGGTTAAAATCGGATTAACTGGCTGGTCGGTCTTTTCTAAACCGCTTTAAAAAGTCGGAAAATATGCTTTTCCCCGATTTTTTTGCCTGGTCGCTTTTCGGGCTGTATGGATTGGAAAAACTGACGTCGGCGACCGTTTGATTCAGGTAGTCGCTGTTTGGAAAGTTTAATTCAAGGACACGGCGTGAATCCCCCGCCAGGTCGTCAAGTTCCATATTTTCATAGCTGAACATTAACAACGCCAGCGCCTGTTCGACCGAGGGTGTAAGGGAATAATTTTCAATTATTCCTCTGGCGCGATTAACCACAGCCACATAGGCGCCCCGGGAATAATAATAGTTTGCAACGGCAATTTCATTTCTGGCCAGGGCGTCGAGCAGATCTCCAGCCCGTCTTTTTGCATCCGGCGCGTATTGGCTGTCCGGAAACAGGTTGGCAAGTTCATTGAATACTGTCATCGCATTGCGCATGCTGGTGGTGTCGCGGTCACTCAAATCATCCTGGCCCATGAGCCGCCCCAGGAGTGTGGTGTTCTCATCAAAGCTGGCCAGCCCCTTCAGATAGTAGGCATAATCTACCGAAGCATGGGCGGGATGCAATTTAATAAATCGATCGGCGGCGGCGATGGCCAGACCGCTTTGTTCAGACCGGTAATAAACATAAACAGTATCAAGCTGCGCCTGTTCCGCGTGTATGCCATAGGGATATTTCGCTTCCACCGCCCTTAGATTTTCAATTGCCTCCTGCCAGTTATTTTTGGTCATGGCGTCTTTTGCTGCGGCGTATAACTCGTCGGCGGTTTGCTCTATTTCCGGTTCGTCTTTTTTAAATAGAGAACACCCGGATACCAGAATTCCGCAAAGCAGAACCAGTATCAGGCGACTGGACAAGCGTCTGTTACTTGCGCAGGGGCCGCAATCGCGGCTTGATGTATTTGGCATGGAATGGTTGATATAACGTAAAATGGGGATAATTGTTTGTGCCGGGGGCAAATCTCCAAGCCCGGTATTTTGCCACAAACGAATCGCCATGTCGGATTCCAAACCCCTCTTTTTCCCGCAAATTCCAGTGGAAATGGCAGGCATCCGCGTGGATAAAGCCTTGCGCGAACTACTTCCTGAGCACTCCAGAAGCATCATCCAGCAATGGATAAAACAAGGTTTGGTGCTGGTAAACGGGAAAATAATCCAACCCGGATACAAACTTGACGGCACCGAGCATCTTGCGCTCACGCTACCGGCGCCAGCGGTGCAACCGGATCATTGGTCGGCCCAGAACATGGATCTCGACATCATCGATGAAGACGAACATTTGATTGTAATCAACAAACCCGCAGGTTTAGTGGTTCACCCGGGCGCAGGCAATGAGGGTGGAACCCTGGTAAATGGATTGCTGCACCACCATCCCGCTCTGGCCTCGCTCCAACGAGCTGGGATTGTGCATCGTCTGGACAAGAACACCGGCGGTTTGATGGTGGTGGCAAAAACCGAATTAGCGCGACAACGTCTGGTCGAACAGTTGAGCAGCAGGAAAATGAGCCGGCAATATCTGGCCCTGATCAACGGCATCATGATCTCGGGTGAAACCATTGACCAGCCTGTTGGAAGACATGCAGGCCACCGATTGCGCATGTCCGTAACACCTTCGGGGAAACCCGCAATCACCCATATTCGAGTGCTTGAAAAATACCGTAGTCATTGCCTGATTCAGGCTGCCCTGGGAACTGGTCGCACCCATCAAATCCGCATTCACCTGAGTTGGAAAGGTCATCCCATTGTCGGAGACAAGCTCTACGGTAATCGCGGCCGCCCGCCGCCATCGGCCTCCCAGGCGTTGATCAATGCCTTGCAGAATTTTCAACGCCAGGCGCTGCATGCGCAAAAACTGTCCCTTGTTCATCCTTTCAGCGGTGAACAGAAAACCTGGCAGCAACCCCCGCCCGACGATTTCTCAAACCTGGCAAAACTGTTGCAGGAGGATGCGGCCTGCGGATAATCCAGGCCCGTTTTCAAAATGCGGCTGCATGGGCCAACCCCACTGGAGCGAACTATTGCCATGTTCAAGCACCGTAAAATCGCATTTCAGGGTCCACAAACCTTTTCGGAGTGTTCTGGATCCTCAAACAGAAGGCTTGATTATGTCTGTTGACGCTAATGTATTCCGCACAAAACCAGTAAGCGCTCATAATTATAAAAAAATGAGCTGCAAAGTAATTAGTGCCGAATCCATGAGCGTCAAAATTCAAAACGTCTATCCGTAAGCGCGATAAGCGATTGAAAGACCAAAATTGCAGATTGTCGTCCCCTGGCGGAGCGTAATTCTCCTAAAATATCGTTGTCTTTCAATAGTTTGATAATCCGCTGTGCGGTTGGCCTGGGTATTTTTGCTTCGTTAATAAAGTCTATACCACGAAAAACAAGCCTGGAAAATAACCAGTCTACCGTGTGCAAGGTATATTGAGAATGCGTCAAAGCATGTGTTTTCGTCTTCATTTCATCGTATAACGCCATGATCGCCCGTACTCGCTGGCTGTTTTGCCTTGATTGCACCGCAATGGCCTTAAAAAAGAATGTAATCCAGCCGTCCCAGTCGCCTTGCCCGGAAATCGCTTGCAGGCGTTGATAATATTCATCCCGATGTGCTGATAAATATTCACTTAAATAGAACATGGGTTGTGACAGGGCTTTTTTCTGATACAAAAAAAGCGGAATTAAAATGCGCCCGATACGACCATTACCGCTGTTTGCAATAAAAAATTACTGTCATCAATGTCCAGATAAGTTTCCCAGTGCCGCAAAAAATCATTTAATCGCAAGGGAGAAGGGGGAACAAAATCGGCTTCATCAATGCTGGATCCAGCATTGCCGATCCAGTTCTGGTCCGTGCGGAATACACTTGGCATTTTACCTTGTCCACGTACACTGTCGAGCAAAATTTTATGCAACTCACAAATAAAACCCAAACGTATGGGGTAAGATTTTAAATGTTCGCCGGCACGAAACAAAGCGGCGCGATAATTGGATATTTCCTGAATATCCTTGTACTTCTCGCCTTCCTTGCTCAGCCCCGCCTCTTGCTCCAGCACCTCGTCCATCGTCGCTTGGGTGCCCTCAATTCTGGACGACAACACCGCCTCTTGCGTGGTTAGGGGCGAGAGCATCACGGCAGGATTCGCAATACCCTGCAATAAACCATCATAACGAGCGAGTTCAGCATGGGCCTCGCCAACCAGACCGAACAGCCGCTGGTAGTCCAGATTTTGTAAGGGCAGGTCATTGGGAATGTAGGGTTTCATTAAAAATACATCTGCCAGTGACAGGTTGTGCAGGATTCAATCAGAAAGTAGTAATCGTTCAATAATCTGGTTTTTCATAGATTTTTCACAGAGCCGTGCCGCTGTATTTTTTCGCAACCTTCCCGATAGTGAGCCCTTGTACCACTATAGAGAAGATGACAATGGTATAGGTTATCACCAGAAATATATCCCGCCCGGCCCCGTCGGGAAGGGCAAGGGCCAATGCAACCGATATGCCGCCGCGCAAACCGCCCCATACCAGGATTTTCACCACATGGGCGCTATAGGGCCATTTTGTAATCGCCCGCAGCAGCGTAATGGGAATGCCTACACTGATCACTCTGGCCAGCAGGATTAGCGGTATGGCCAGCATACCCGCCAGTAAATAGGCGCCGCTGAACTGCAGCACCAGCACTTCAAGCCCTATCAGAACAAATAATATAACATTCAGAATTTCATCCAGTAACTCCCAAAAGTTATCCAGGCGTTGACGGGTTATGCCCGACATCGCATGTGCCCGGCCGTGATTGCCGATTGCCAGGCCGGCCACAACCACGGCGATGGGGCCGGATGTGTGGAGTTCATGCGCCAGCACGTATCCCCCCATGACTAAAGCCAGGGTTATCAGGATTTCGACCTGATAGTTGTCCACACTCCTGAGAAGGTAAAAACCCAGTGAACCGAGCAGTAAACCAAAAATAACCCCGCCTGCGGCTTCTTTAAGAAAAATGGTCGCCACCTCGGCCGCGGATATTTCATCGGGTTGTTGAACCATGCCGAGAATAACCACAAATACCACCACGCCGACGCCGTCGTTGAACAGCGATTCTCCGGCAATTTTGGTCTCCAGGCTTTTTGCTATGCCCGCCCGTTTTAGTGTGGACATTACCGCGATGGGGTCGGTGGGTGATATTAATGCGCCGAATAACAGGCAATAAATAAATGTCACATCCAGGCCGAGCAGTGATAACAAGCAATACATCATGCCGCCGACCACAAAGGTCGAAAGCACCACCCCAAGGGTTGCCAGCACGCCAATGGTCCATTTCATGTCGGCCAGGTCTGCGGCGCTGACGTGTAACGCGCCGGCGAATAATAAAAAGCTTAACATGCCGTCCATGAGCGCCTTGTTGAAATCAATGCCGGAAAGCATTTTTTCTGCATAACCGTGGACATCCAGGATACCTGCGGCGTCAACCAGGATAAATCCAAATGAAACCACCAGAGCGATGAGCATCACGCCAATGGTCGTGGGTAGCCCGATGAAGCGGAAATTGACATAGGAGAACAGCGCCGACAGGGTGAGGATGGCGGCGATGAGGTTTATCAGGTCCATGGTATTGATTGTGAATGAAAGGATTATGGGCGCTATGGGTACGATTGGTTCAGGTGATCAACTGCAAAACAGCGCGAAAACAAATGTCGGCTGCGCTGAGTTCCCCGACGATGATGAAATTTGGAATCGGCCTGTTCACCGAAATTTTTTTCGACCCCATCGTCTACATCAATACCGTGCGGCACTCAACGATGCAGTGCGGCAAATCCACCGCCTGCGGTACCAGTTCACGGTTTCTTGTTACCATCGGGCTTGAAGTACTCGTCTGCGATTTCCTGGTTACCAAAGGCCTTGAGGTACCAGTATGTGTATTGTGCGTAATCCTTGGGCACGCCCCAGCCGTTGGCGTACATATCTCCTGGTGCTGGCTGGGCTATAGGACCTCTGTTCGGCCATCGGTCGGATCACGCTCAAAGTAGTTGCATATCGTTTTTTGAAAGTGCAAACATTGCTTTTCTAAAATCCGGGTTGATCTCCAGCCTGCGTTCTCATGCCCTGGGAATATCCTGCATTTCGGCGAAATCCGAAAAATCCCAGGTAAGTGCTGGGCTTGTGGTCAAAATTAGCAGGACTACAAGGTTAAGATATTACGCATGGTTTACTCCTTAAGTTATATCGTTTAATATCGTAAATTGTTGCATCGGTGCAGTCAACAGTAGCTACATCACATGCCTTGATGCAGTGATGTACTCAATGATGCAGGCAAATAAAAAACGGGTAAAAGCAGCAAGTAGCGCAACAAGCGCACCCACTGATTTATGCGTTTGAGGGGGTAGATGTTACCCGCACGGCGGGCGGGGAGAACACCGTGCTGCTGCCCATGGCCGCAGGATTGGAGGCCACCGATACGCGCATCGAAGAAGATGCCAAAGACTTTGAGGTTTTTGATCCGGGAATCATATCGATACTTATGGATCGCGGCATACCGGAACCATTGTGACCAGGGACTATGACCCATTCGTGCGAAAAATCGATGCAGTGATGATCAATGCCTGGTCTCGACTCAACCACCCTGAGATGTTCAGGCGATGGCCAGCGGGTTGCAACCCGCTGGCTCCGGCAGATCCGCCTAAAACTCAAATCGCCAGCCTGCCAGCAAACTCAACGCTGGTGCCGCGTTTGCGCTATGACCAGGATTGTGCGTCCAGGTAGCCTCTAATCGAAGTTCGCTATTCGTGGCGTACGGGCGGCGGTGCCATCGCGCCGAGACATCAATTTGCCGGCCCGACGGTGCCAGGTCCGCCGTCAACGGCGACCGCAGAACATCGCCGTCCGGGGTGCGGCCGACGGGAACCGAGAGGGCCGCCCGGCCATCCTCCACCCGCAGCGGCTGCGAGAGCGAGATCCGCATCGAACTGCCGTTTGCAAGACGCTGGGTTGCATTGAACGAGAACGTGCTGGTGGTCAGGGCAGACATGCGGGAGATAATCCCGCCTTCAAGCTGCGGGGTTGCCGTGCCGATTTCGGCATTGGCGTCCAGCCACCACTTGCCGACCTCAAACCCGGTCTCGATACCGGCAAATACGGCATCGGCCGAAAGCCTTCCAAAGGCACCGGCAGCCGCCGTTCCCAGCAGGGTCTCCTGCTCCGCGAGCCAACCAGCGCGGAAGCCGAACGGGACATCAAATGGCCGTCATGACAGCGAAGCACCCGATGCCGGCGCCATGCCGGCAAAACCGTACGAGGTAAACGCGGTAGCGGCCATGCCGTTGTGCCCTTTCAGGGTGAGCGTGGTCGCGTCTTGGGCAAGCACAAAATGACCACCCTCAACGCCGGCCGGAGTCTCTCGCAGGCCCAACCGCAGCCGGGCATAGCCAAGATTCTGCTCGACCGCTCCGCCGACTTGATCCGGCGTGAACGTCGTCAGCCGGCCAGTGGTCCGTCGCGTAATCGGCGTCTGTTCCATCAACTCGCTGAGCCGCACCAGTGAAGCCGTCGAGCTTGAACCAGAACGGCGCCCCCAGACTGTCGAATGCCGCGATTTCCTGTCCCGCCAGCGAATGTCCCAGTCCATCGCCGAATGCTCTTCCGAGGCTGAGACTGGTCTGTTGCAGGCTGATGCTGGCGCTGGCGACCGCGTTGCCCGAGGCAACCCCGGGCCTGCCCACTGGACGCACCGCGGCGCCGAGGTCCATCATGCCCTGGCCGTAGATTGCCCGGTCGGCGAATTTGCCATTCTTGTCGGCGGTCGCAAACAGCCGCGTCACGAGGTCGACGCTTGACATCTGGCCGCGAAAAATTTGTTTCATGACGGCGAGCCCGCCGGAGATCATCGGCGCGGCGGCAGACGTGCCGCTACCAGGGGTCGCGCCTGACTTCTTGCCGGTGTCAGGGTCCGGGAGACCGAGCGTAGACCCGTCATAGGCCATCAGGATACTTTCACCGGGCGCCGCGAGGCACCAGTCGGCCGCAATGCCACAGCGGTTGGAAAAATCGGCGATATCCCCTTCATCATCCACCGCGACCACGGCAATGGAATGTCCCTGCAGTTCCGCAATGCGCACAGGCAGGCCGGCAAGAACACCGGGCGAGCTGGCGTCGAGACGATGTTCCACCCTGGCCTTAATAATGCGCGGCGGCCCGCCGGGGACTCCCGGAAGCTGCTGTTCCGGTGTCCGGACTTCTCTGCAATTGTCCGACCCTTTCGTACAGAGACGGCCATTCGAATTGCCGGCGGCCCAGACCAGGATTTTCTTGTCCTGCGCCGTCTCCTGCGCCAACGCGGCGATCGTGTCGGAAATATTGGCGCGCAAATCCGCTTCGCTGTAGTTTTCGATGAGCCCTGAAACGCTCCAACTCATATTCAGGATATCGACGTCCGTACCCATGGCGGTGCTGAACATCCCCGCATCAGCCCGATTCCAGTTCTTCAATTGATCCAGGGTAATCGGCGCGAAGAGGGTGCCCCGGGGCGGTGGAGCACCTAACTTCATCAGGAACATCCGCAGGTCGGCGCCCCAGGCCACGCCGTAAAAACTGTCATGATAGTCCTGATGTGGCTGGGCAGCGATGATGCTGGCAACCTTGGTGGAATGGCGCCCCCTTATCGGATTGTCATCCTTCACGGAAGGGTTAAAAATGGTTTCCGTTACTGACGTTCTCTCCAGGAAGGGATGAAGATCGTTCTCGCCCGTCGGCATCTTCGTATCAATCACGCCGACGGTGACGCCTCTGCCCGGTGGAACGTGGCCGCCCATGGATCTGCTCGACGTGCGCCCAGGCCTCATCCGCGTTGATAGCGCCCAGCCCCCATTGCCTGGTGAATTCTTCCGTGCGTCTATGTTGGCCGGCGAACCTTTCATTGAGCTTTTCATAGACATCCGTGTCAGTGCAAATGAAGGACCCTGACCCGGGCTGGGTCTCGATTTTGGCCTGGATGCATGGTTTCGGTTCGGGTTCAGGCTCGGGCAAGTTCCTTGGGGCTGACACAGAACCGTCTGACCCGGAATTAGGCTTGGTGGGGCCAGCACCGCCGCCGCAACCTGACTGAACCATTACGACGCAAATAAAGAGTCTGTACCTGTTCATCAGTGATTTTTCCTGTTGAGTTGTGGTTTGGTCTGAACGGGTAAAAATTGTAAGGGGAGGGAATCCATTCATACCAGCGTTGATCATGAAATTTTCATCAATTTGCACAACGATTAATGTCATCCGCTTTTCGACAATTGGAATTAGAAAGCGAAAAACTGAAGTAAGGTTGTGGCAGTTTATTTGGCTGAAAGCTATTGCGGTTTCTGGCATAGTGAAAAAGTGCGGGATAAAACAGCCGGTTCATTAGGCCGTGTTGACGAGTTATCGGAGTATGATCCGGCTTGACACGATATGAACGAATGCCAGGAACAAGAGAGTTTCTCATCGCGCGTGGCGATGCGGCGAAAATGTTTGAGTTGGTTGAAGAACCGCTCCACCTTCTGACCCAGCTGGTACTTCTCCCGGTCATGGGGAAGCCGCTCGGTGCGGTTCGCCCTGGCGGGAATCACGGCTTCAATGCCCCGGTGTGCCGGCTGTGTGGCGTCGGTATCGCAGGCCTGGTCCATGACCACCGCAGTCGGTTCGGTGCCGTCTTTCAACTGCGCCCACAGCAGCTTGTAGCCCCTGGCGTCATGACGCTCCCGTATTTAAGATTTTTCCGGGCATACCTTTCGATGTCCGATAACGACAATGCAGGGACAATCCCTCGTGGTTGTCCTTCATCTGGACAGGCACGGGGACCTGTCCCTACTGACGCCGGGGCGGGGTGCCGGCCGGGTGCTTGATGTCCTGCAAGATTGATTCAATCCGCGACCAGATCGCATCGGTGACCCGTATACTCATGACGACCCTCCTCAAAACTGTTGCGGGATACAATTATCAATAATTTGATAATTCGTCTAACACGACCTAATAAATTTGCGCAAATACGATCCATGTCAGAAAAGAACAGATGCTGGTGGTGCGGTGACGATGCCCTGTATCAAAGCTATCACGATAATGAATGGGGGGTTGCTGTGCATGATGAGCGGCAATTATTTGAATTTCTGTGCCTGGAAGGAGCCCAGGCGGGATTGAGCTGGATCACGATTTTACGCAAGCGCGAAAATTATCGGCAGGCGTTTGATCATTTTGACCCGGAAAAAATAGCGCGATACGATGCGGCCCGGATTGCAGAATTGCTTGGCAATGCGGGGATTGTTCGCAACAGATTAAAGGTGAATGGATGCATTAACAATGCCCGGGCCTGGTTGCAAATGCGTGATCAGGGGATTTCACCGGACGACTATTTCTGGGACTATGTGGAAGGCAAACCCATCCAGAATCAATGGACTAACCCCGCTCAGGTGCCGGCCAATACGCGGTTATCCGATGCGATGTGCAGAGATTTAAAAAAACGTGGATTCACATTCGTCGGCAGCACAATTTGCTATGCTTTTATGCAGGCCACGGGCATGGTGAATGATCATCTTGCGCATTGTTTCCGCCACAGCGAACTGGCCTGAATTTCTCCGGGGCAGGCCGGTACAACTGAAAAACCGCAGCAGGGCGCATGTCGGGAACTGGATTGCAGAAAATTTATCTCTATGTGCTGGTGTTGGCCGCGGGCGTGACATGGGGGTTGACTTTTTCTTTGGCCCGCATTGCAACGTCGCAAGGTGCTCACCCATTGGGACTGTCATTCTGGCAGGCCATGGGAGGTGGTGTTACGTTGATTATTATCTGCGCATTTCGCCAGATATGGCCAGCAGTGGATATGCAATCCATTCGTCGATACGGTGTGATCGCGTTTACCGGTACCGCTATCCCTTCGACTTTATACTTTTATGCCGCTTCTAAAATTCCCGCCGGAATATTGGCGATCACAGTCACCCTGGTGCCCCTGCTGACCTATGCGACCAGCCTGCTCCTGGGCGTCGATGCCTATCGAAGAAAACGCTTTATCGGAATTCTGCTCGGGTTTGTCGCGATTCTGTTGCTGGTGATCCCGCAGTCCAGCCTGCCAGATCCATCAATGACAACATGGACACTGCTGGCGTTGCTGTCTTCGGTGTTCTACACCATCGAAAATTTATATGTGGACGCCGGGGTTCCCGATGATGCAGATATGATTGCATTGTTGACGGGCGGGTTATTTGTCGCCGCTACGGTGTTGATTCCCATCCAGGTCGTCCAGCATGCCTGGGTGCCGTTGAATTTCCCGTTTACCAGAATCGAATGGTCAATTCTGGCAAGCGCCGTTGCCGGCAGCCTGGCCTATGCGCTGTTTTTTATGATCGTGAAAATGGCGGGTGCGGTTTTTGCCAGCCTGTCAGCCTATGTGGTCACGATCTCCGGGGTGTTCTGGGGGATTGTTATTTTTGATGAAACCCATTCCCTTTGGGTCTGGTCGGCGTTTGGGCTGCTGCTGGTTGGCATGGTTCTGGTTACGCCCAGGGAACGCCCCGCATAGGGTTGTAGGCCCTGATGTCGGGGCAATCCGTTGTGGTTGTCCTGGTGCGACGACAAGGCATTAGGACCGGAACAATCGATATTGCAGGCAGGATGCTTCACACCTGTAAAAACTACCCCACCAATAACCGATTCATCCGTTTGACAAAGTCGCCGGGGTTTTTCAGTGATACGCCTTCTGCAAGGGCGGCCTGGTCGAACAACAGTTTTGCCCAGTCGCCGGCGAGTTCGCCGTCGGCGTTGATCTGCTGTACCAATTCATGCTCTGGATTGATTTCCAGAATCGGTTTGGCGCCCGGTGCATCCTGCCCAATCGCTTGCAGGATGCGCTCCATATTGGCGCCCATATCGTGTTCATCCGCCACCAGACAGCTCGGTGAATCCACTAACCTGTCGGATAAACGCACGTCTTTGACGCGGTCCTTAAGGGCAGATTTGAATTTTTCTACCAGCGGCTTCATGACCCTGGATTTCTTTGCGGTTTCTTCTTTGCTTGCAGTGCTTTTCAGCGCATCCATATCCAGATCACCTTTGGCGATAGATTTCAATTTCCTGCCCTGGTATTCGGTGAGGTGGTTTACCACCCATTCATCCACAGGGTCGGATAACAATAACACTTCGATATCGTTTTTACGAAAGACTTCGAGATGAGGCGATGAACTGGCGGCATTGTAGCTGTCGGCGGTGACATAGTAGATGGTTTTTTGTTTTTCTGGCATCCGGGCGATGTAGTCGTCCAGGGAAATGGTCTGCTCCTGCTGGTCTTTATGGGTTGAGGAAAACCGCACCAGTTTTGCAATGGCGTCTTTGTTTTCGTAGTCTTCAATCAGGCCTTCCTTGACAGCACGTCCATATTCTTTCCATAGCGCGTTATATTTTTCTGCATCTTTGGCTGCGAGCTGCTTGAATTCGCCGAGAATTTTCTTTACAGAGGCTGCGCGAATTTTGTCAATGTCGCGATTCTGCTGTAAAAACTCTCTGGAAACATTCAGCGGCAAATCCGCAGAGTCCACCAGGCCGCGCACAAATCTCAGGTAGTTTGGCATCAGGTTTTTGGTGTCGTCCGCAATGAATATACGTCGGACATAAAGCTTGATGCCATGCCGCCGTTCTCGATCCCATAAATCAAATGGCGCTTTGGCCGGGATGTAAAACAACGAGATGTATTCCATTTTGCCTTCTACCCGGTTGTGTATGGTGAGCGCGGGCGGCTCCGGATCGTAGGTCAGCGCGGTATAAAACGAGTGATGTTCCTGTTCGCTGACATCTTTTTTGAGCTGTGACCAAAGCGCTGAACCGGTATTAATGGTTTCCCATTCTATTGATTGTTCTTGATCAGGTTTGGCGTCTTCATCCGTTTTCGGCGGCTTTCGCATCAGGATGGGCAGGGAAATATGGTCAGAGTATTTGGCAAGAACGCTTTTTACCCGAAATCTTTCGGCATATTCTTTGGATTCCTGGTTCAGGGAAATAATAATTTCAGTGCCGCGCGCAGGCCGATCAACGGTTTCCAGCGTGTATTCCCCGCTGCCATCCGAATCCCACTTGACCCCCTGTGTCGCAGGCGCCCCCGCCTTGCGGGTGAATAGTGTGACCTGTTTCGCGACCAGGAAGCACGCATAGAACCCCACTCCGAACTGGCCGATGAAATTGCTGTCGGCGGATGCGTCTTTGCTCATTTTTTCGAGAAAGGCCCGGGTGCCGGAGCGCGCGATGGTGCCGATATCCTGAATTACTTCATCATGCGTCATGCCGATGCCGTTATCGCGGATAGTGATGATATTTTTCTTCGGGTCGCAATCCACCCAGACTCCCAGGGTCGGGTCATTTTCCATTAACTGCTCGTCGGTCAACGCCGCGAATCGCAATTTGTCGCAGGCATCCGAAGCGTTGGAAATCAATTCCCGCAGAAAAATCTCCTTGTTGCTGTAGAGAGAATGGATCATCAGGTGCAACAATTGCTGCACTTCGGTCTGAAAAGCGTGGGTTTCCACTGCAGGGGTTTTGCCGTCTTTGTTGTTTGACGCGGTATTTTTCCGGGTTTGATCGGTCATTTTCAAAGTGGTGGAGATATTAATAATGTGCTTCACATGGGGTCTGCGGCGATGCTTTCAAGACGGCGCGGAAAATTCCGGTATTTTGCCTTTGAAACCCGCCGCCTAGGCGCATATACATTGACCTGAACCACTATTATCCGTATATTCCCCGCCCCTTGACCAGTTGCGCGTTTGGATGTAGTTTACAAACCTGCCTGTCTGGCAGACACGGTGGCTGGTCAATATTCGGGGTATAGCGCAGTCTGGTAGCGCGCCTGCTTTGGGAGCAGGATGTCGGGAGTTCGAATCTCTCTACCCCGACCAGTTTTCATTTTGTCCGTTGCGCCCGTAGCTCAACCGGATAGAGCAACGGCCTTTAAGTTTTACTTTGTTTAAGTATATTCAGGAGCCTTCGGCAGGAAAAAGTAACTTCCGAAGTGGAGGACACTGTATCGGTGAAACCTTAACGCAGCCGGTTAATTTGTGCCGGGCGATGGCGATACCGAGGAAACCCATGATTTTAGTCTTGTGAGTGGGGATCCGTAGAGACTGTACGTGTCCCACCTGAAATGGTGAAGATACAGTCCAGACCCCAAACTTGTAATCCTTGAAAAGCAGGACGACAAGGCGGCGAAAGCCGTAGCGGGTAAGCTAAGCCGTAGGTTACAGGTTCGAGTCCTGTCGGGCGCACCATACCATTCGGGAGTCGGGCTTTTACAGCGTTTCCCGGGGTTGGTGGGGATGATTGAATGCAGGTTTTGGATACGGTGAGCGTAGCTCAGTTGGTAGAGCCCCGGATTGTGATTCCGGTCGTCGTGGGTTCGAGTCCCATCGTTCACCCCATGCCATTTGTCCGTTGCTTGCGGGTAAATGGCCCTGAAAGACCCGGTGAAAAATTTGTGCGAGAGTGGCGGAATTGGCAGACGCGCTGGATTTAGGTTCCAGTGGGGCAACCCGTGAGAGTTCGAGTCTCTCCTTTCGCACCATACACCATGGTATATGCGTAAAACCATGCAATTGACGCTAATTTAGCCGATTGCATTTAATTTAGAGATCGAACAGTTAATGCAGGTTTCCGTCGAAGCGCCAGGCGCCATAGAACGCAGGCTTTCCATTTCCGTCCCGGCTGAAAAGATTGATGCAGAAATAGCGAAAAGACTACTGAATATTGCTAAAAATGCACGTATTTCCGGGTTTCGGCCAGGCAAAGCACCCCAAAGCATAATCAAAAAACGATACGCGCCCCAGGTCACCAATGAGGTCATTAACGAAATCATACAGGCCAACTACAGCGAGGCGCTGGGTCAGGAAAAAATCTTTCCGGCCGGTCTGGTGTCAATCGAGCCCGGGTCCTATGAGCCTGGAAAAGAATTTCAGTTCGTGGCAACGGTGGAATTGTTTCCGGAAATACCGTCACCTACGCTGGCCGGTAAAATCATAGAAAAACCGGTAGTTGAAGTCACCGCAGAAGACGTCGTGCAGACCATTGAAGATATTCGCAAACGCAATGCGAATTATGTACGCAAAAGCGGAACGTCAGCGAATGAAGACAGGATAACCATTGATTTCGATGGCAGGATAGACGGAGAACCATTCCCGGGCGGCAGTGCAAATGATTTTGCCTTTGTTCTGGGCGCAGGACAAATGTTGCCGGCGTTTGATACCGCGCTGGTCGGCGTCAAGGAAGCGGATATCAGGTCGGTCGATTTCACCTTTCCCGCTGAATACGACAACAAGGATGTGGCCGGGAAAGATGTGCGTTTTAAGGTGACGGTTAAATCCGTGGAAAAGCCTGAATTGCCGGCACTTGATGATGGGTTCGCTAAATTACTTGGTATTGAGGAAGGTGGTTTCGACCGGATGAAGCAGGAGGTTGAAACCAGTCTGAAGCGTGAACTTGATAACCGCCTGCGTTCGGTTTTGCGGGACAAGGTCATGGAAGCGCTTTTTGCGGCCAATCAAATCGAGATTCCAAAGGCATTGGTTGAGGAAGAAATAGAGCGGTCGGTGAAGGCGATGGGGAAACAGCTCATCGAACAGGGCCTGCCAACAGACGGGATTGACCGGAACCAGTATGCGGATGAGGCCAGGAAGCGGGTCGCTTTGGGGTTGATCGCCAGAGGAGTTATCGAGAAATTTGAGATCAAGGTCAACGCCGAGGACCTGCGATCAAGGATAGAGGAAATGTCCAGCGGCTATGAAGATTCGCAAGCGTATGTGCAATGGCATTTTTCTGACCCGGAACGGTTAAAACAAATCGAAGCTGTGATGCTGGAAGAACAGGTTGTTCGCCGCATGCTGGATACGGCCACCATAAAAGAACAAAAGATTTCTTTTAAAGCTTTTATGAGCCCGCAATGAGCGCACAGACACAACGGTTGGCGCCCCTGCGCCAGAAATTTAAAAATTTAATTAATAATGGGCACGTGGGCACGGAGCGTCGCCCCGTTGCAGGCGGTAACAAAATATGAATGCGAAGACATCGGATTTCGAGCAAGTGGAAACCTCTAACCTCGGTTTGGTGCCGATGGTGGTCGAATCAACCGGCCGGGGAGAACGCGCCTATGATATTTATTCGAGACTGTTAAAAGAGCGCGTAGTGTTTTTAGTGGGCGCGGTTGACGATCATACGGCCAATTTGATTGTTGCCCAGATGTTGTTTCTTGAATCGGAAAACCCGGAAAAAGATATTTCACTCTATATAAACAGCCCGGGTGGTATGGTTCCTGCCGGTTTGGCGGTTTATGACACCATGCAATTTATCCGGCCCGACGTCAGCACGGTTTGTATCGGCCAGGCGGCGAGTATGGGGGCGGTATTATTAGCGGGTGGTGAAAAAGGCAAGCGCCATGCTTTACCGCATGCGCGCGTAATGATTCACCAGCCACTGGGCGGTTCCCAAGGCCAGGCCTCAGATATAGAAATTCACACCAAAGAAATACTCGGGATCAGGGAAAAGCTCAATCAAATTCTATCCACCCATACCGGTCAGTCCATGGAGACCATCAAGGCGGATACGGATAGAGATAATTTTATGAGCGCCAGCGAAGCCGGGGAATACGGGATTATCGATTCCATACTGGCGAAACGTGACTAGACGGTTTTAAGCAAAGTTGCAAAAGTCTGACCATAATATTGCAGACAGATAGCCGGGAATAAATAATCCGCCATCATTAATTCGCCCTTAATTTTTCACTCAAGGTTACAATCGTTGTTGCAAATAACCGCTAAAACCTGCAATCTTGGCACTGCATTAATCATACTTATTCAATCGGGCGTGCATAGTTACAAGCTGGCAACGGGCATTTTATGACAGACGATTCATCAAGCAGGATCGACAAACTGCTGTACTGCTCTTTTTGTGGCAAAAGCCAGCACGAAGTACGCAAGCTGATCGCCGGCCCGTCGGTTTTCATCTGCGATGAATGCGTGGATTTATGCAATGAAATTATTCGCGAAGAAACCACCAGCAAAGTTTCCTCCCCGGGAAAGCCGGGCGTATTTCCGAACCCCCAGGAAATCCATGCCATTCTGAATGACTATGTCATTGGTCAGGAACAAGCAAAAAAAATGCTTTCTGTTGCTGTCTATAACCACTACAAACGCATTGAAAACCAGGAATCAACTTCCGAGGTTGAAATATCCAAAAGCAATATTCTCCTGATCGGCCCGACTGGTTCAGGGAAAACCCTATTGGCGGAAACCCTGTCCAGACAACTCCACGTTCCGTTCACGGTTGCCGATGCGACCACGCTGACGGAAGCAGGTTACGTAGGTGAAGACGTTGAAAATATCATTCAAAGATTGCTCCAAACCTGTGATTACGATACCGAAAAAGCCGAGATCGGCATCGTGTATATCGATGAAATAGACAAGGTTTCCCGCAAAGCGGAAAACCCGTCCATTACCCGGGACGTTTCTGGAGAAGGGGTGCAGCAGGCCTTGTTGAAGTTAATTGAAGGTACAATGGCCTCCATTCCGCCCCAGGGTGGTCGAAAACACCCGCAACAGGAATTTTTACAAGTTGATACGCGCAATATTCTTTTTATTTGCGGCGGCGCTTTTGCCGGTATTGAAAAAGTTATTCAGGATCGAACCGAAAAATCAGGAATCGGCTTTGGTGCGGACATAAAAGAAAAGTCGGCCGATGAACGATGCAGCGAATTGTTGGCACAACTGGAACCGGAAGATCTGGTGAAGTATGGATTGATTCCCGAGTTTGTTGGCCGTTTACCGGTTGTGGCAATCCTGGATGAGTTGGACCAGGATGCTTTGGTGCAAATTCTGGTAGACCCCAAAAACGCACTGACCAAGCAGTATGAGGTGCTGTTCAGGCTTGAGGGTGTGGAGCTTGAGTTTCGCCAGGATGCGTTGCGTCAAATTGCCATAAAGGCGATGGAACGTAAATCCGGTGCGCGAGGACTGCGTTCGATAATGGAGAATGCCTTGATTGAAACCATGTATGAGTTGCCTTCGATTCAAGGGGTAAAGAAAGTGGTTGTAGATTCTGCGGTGATCACCGAAGGTGCCCGGCCGCTTTATGTTTATGCAGGAGAACCGCAAAAAAAGACTGCGGCCGTTTCTTCGACCTGATTACCATTGCACCGATAAGCAGACAAAATACCGCATGAATGACTTCCACGCATGACTGAACAAACGATTAGGCGAAACACCAGCGTACCGGTATTACCGCTGCGCGATGTTGTGGTTTTTCCACATATGGTGATTCCGTTGTTTGTCGGACGACCCAAATCCATCAAGGCACTGGAAGTTGCCATGGAAAGCGGAAAAAGTATATTACTGGCGGCGCAAAAAAATGCCGGCGAGGACAATCCCACAGTAGACAATATTTATCGCATTGGCACCATTGCCACTATCCTGCAAATGTTAAAAATGCCGGATGGCACGGTCAAGGTGTTGGTTGAAGGAGAGCGGCGAGCGAGTATCCTGCGTTATACCAGCGATGTGCATAGTGCGAAAGATTGTTTTATGTCCGAAGTCGAGTTGATCAATGATGCACATCCAGAGTCAAAAGAATCGGATATTTTGCTGAGGACGGTCAATCTGGAATTCCAGAAATACGTCAAACTGAACCCAAAAATCCCGCCGGAAATCCTCACGTCCTTGAGCGGAATCGAGAATTTGGGTCGAGCAGCAGACATAATCGCCGCGCATTTGAATCTCAAGAACGAAGAAAAACAGGTCATACTGGAATTGTTTGATGCCAGTCAACGGCTGGAGCATATACTCGGCGTAATGGATGCTGAAATTGATTTGTTGCAGGTTGAAAAAAGAATCCGTTCCAGGGTCAAGAAACAAATGGAGAAAAGCCAGCGGGAGTATTACTTGAATGAGCAGATCAAGGCTATTCAAAAAGAGTTGGGGGATATGGATGAGGCGGTTAGTGAGAACGATGTATTAACGCAAAAAATTGCCGAATCAGGCATGCCGGCCGAGGCGATGGAAAAAGCCGAAAGCGAATTCAGGAAATTAAAAATGATGTCGCCGATGTCGGCCGAGGCGACGGTGGTGCGCAACTATATTGACTGGTTGCTGGCGTTGCCCTGGAAGACAAGAACGCGGATTTTCAGGGATATCGGCAAGGCGCAAAAAGTGCTGGATGACGATCATTACGGATTGGAAAAAGTAAAAGACCGCATACTGGAATATCTGGCGGTGCAAAAAAGAGTTAAAAAATCCAAGGCGGCCATACTGTGCCTGGTTGGCCCGCCGGGTGTGGGAAAAACTTCTTTGGGGGAATCCATCGCTCGGGCCACCAACAGGAAGTTTATCCGCATGTCTCTGGGCGGAGTGCGAGATGAAGCCGAGATTCGTGGACATCGAAGAACGTATATCGGTTCCATGCCGGGCAAAATTATCCAGAATCTGGCAAAAGTAAAGCATAAAAACCCGCTTTTTATGCTGGATGAAGTGGACAAAATGTCCATGGATTTTCGCGGCGATCCTTCTTCTGCACTGCTCGAAGTGCTGGACCCCGAGCAGAACCATAAATTCAGCGATCATTATCTGGAAGTGGATTACGATTTGTCCGATGTGATGTTTATTGCAACCGCAAATACATTAAATATTCCCGGCCCGTTGCTGGACCGGATGGAGACCATTCGCATTTCGGGATATACCGATGAAGAAAAAGCCCAGATCGCCCATCGTTATCTGGTTCCCAAGCAGCGCAAAAGCAATGGCCTGAAGGAAAGTGAAGTCAGCCTGTGCAGCCAGTCAATAAAAGAAATCATCGCATCCTATACCCGGGAAGCGGGTGTTCGAAACCTGGAACGGGAGATCTCGAAAATTTACAGGAAGGTTGTCAAGGAATTGCTGCTTGGCAACGCAGCGAAAAAAGTTGATGTCACCCCCGAGGTGCTGGAAAAATATCTTGGCGTCAAACGATTTCGCAGAAACCAGATTGAAAAAGAAAACAAGGTGGGGCAGATTTCCGGGCTGGCGTGGACAGAGTTCGGTGGTGAATTGCTTACCATTGAAGCGGTGGTCATGCCTGGAAAGGGCAAGCATGTTTTTACCGGCAAACTTGGCGATGTCATGCAGGAATCAATCAGGGCGGCCATCAGCGTTGTGCGCAGTCGCAGTCGTGCGTGGGGCATTGATGCGGATTTCTATGAAAAACAGGATATCCATATCCATGTTCCAGAAGGTGCAACACCCAAAGACGGCCCCAGCGCCGGTATCGGAATGTGTACCGCCATTGTTTCCGCACTAACCGCAATTCCAACTTTATCCAAAGTCGCGATGACCGGGGAAATCACCCTGGGTGGAGAAGTACTGCCGATCGGCGGTCTAAAGGAAAAGCTGCTTGCGGCACATCGTGCGGGCGTTGAAAGGGTGATTATTCCAGATGAAAATGTGTGTGATTTGCCGGATATTCCAGATAATGTTCGTCAGAATTTGCAGATTAAAGCGGTGAAATGGGTGGATGAAGTAATTGAACTGGCCCTTGAACGCACACCGAAGGCACTTCCAGAGACTGATATGATGGATGAAAAAGGTGTAGAAGACAGTAAACAGAAAAAAGCCGATGATTCCCAGTCTGGACTGACCGCGCATTAATCCCTGAGCAAATTTGTTTGGCCCGTGTATCTGGCGGTATGTATTTTGGCAATGGAATATCAGGGGGTTACCGATAAAGGCTTATCCATTAATATAGATTTAAAAAGCAAATCCGGGAATAAATCATCTGATCTAAAGACTGTGTTAGCGCGTAGTGCAAGCGAATAAATTCTTGATGAACCGTGCAGGCCCCTGGTTTTCATTTGCTTTTAGGCAGACAGGTTTATTATGATTGAACCGGCTTGGGGAAATGAGCAGAGTGTGATTTACCCGTATATCGAAATTGAATATGGAAAAACAAGGTCGGGGAAATAGCAGTCATCGCGCATTCGCAGGGACGTTCAGGCATCCCGGATAAACAACCAATTTTAAACTTATAGTCGTAGAGGAAAACAAACATGAATAAAGCAGATCTAATTGATTCGGTGGCCGCGGGCGCTGGCTTATCCAAATCCGATGCGGGAAAGGCGGTAGATGCCGTTTTCGGCAGCATTGAACAAACCCTCGCAGACGGCGGCTCTGTCTCTCTGATCGGTTTTGGAACGTTCTCGGTTTCTGACCGCGCCGCCAGAACCGGGCGTAATCCACGCACTGGCGAAACCATTCAAATCGCCGCTTCTCGCGTCGCCAAATTCAAGGCTGGAAAAGGGCTTAAGGATGCCGTAAACTAATGCGTCTTTTCTTGGGCGCTTAGCTCAGCCGGTAGAGCATCGCCCTTACAAGGCGAGGGTCGCAGGTTCGATCCCTGCAGCGCCCACCAGGTCCGGGAGCGGTAGTTCAGTTGGTTAGAATACCGGCCTGTCACGCCGGGGGTCGCGGGTTCGAGTCCCGTCCGTTCCGCCATATAAAAAATGCGAGGCCGAAACCTCGCATTTTTTATATGGGCTCTTGCGTAGTATTGATCTATAAAAATGCCTCGTTTATATCTTGCCAGACAAACTATTCACCAATAGATTAAAAATCCATAAATTAACGCTGCGATGGTGGAAACTTTCAAATGCTAACCGCGATTCGAGAACGTGCGACAGGCTGGATAGCCTGGGTAATTGTCATTCTGATAACGATTCCTTTTGCGCTGTGGGGAATTAATTCTTATTTTCAGGGTGGTTCGGTGACTGCAACAGCCACGGTAAACGGTGTTGATATTACGAATACTGCCTATCAGCAAGCGCTGGCCGGGCAACGACGCGCCCTGGCTGATCGTCTGGGGAGCGATTTTGATCCTGCCCTGCTGGATAGTCCGGGGATTAAACGGCGTGTGCTTGACGGTTTGATAGACAACCAGCTTTTGCATCAGTTTACCCGTGAGCAAAATTTTAGCATCCCGGATTCGCAACTGACCCGTTTGATCCAGGAGTTTCCGGAGTTTCAGCAGGATGGCAGGTTCAGTCAGGAGCTGTACGTGGAGTTGCTGGGCGCGAACAGACTTTCTCCCCAGGGTTTTGAACAATCCCAAAGATTAAACGGGATGGTGAACCAATTGCAGGCCGGGATCAACGATTCTGCATTCCTGACCGAAATGGAACGGGACCGGTTGCTGGTATTGCAGGAACAGACGCGAACGGTTGAATACGCCCTGTTGAAAGCGGATCAATATGTGGATGAATTTGTAATCAGCGCAGACCAGGTACACGCCTATTATGACAAATACAACGAGCACTATCTGACTGACGCCCGAATCAAGGTTGATTATATCGAGCTCAGCGTGGAGTCGCTGTCCGCATTGATTGAACCCAGTGAAGAAGAAATCGCGGCCCTGTATGGAGATACAAAAGAGCGGTACGCACAGGCGGAAAGTCGTCGAGCCAGCCATATTTTGATCAGCGTCGGCCAATCCGATAGCGCAGATGAAAAGCGGGAAAAGCGCAACCTGGTCAATGATATTCTCGCTCAGGCCCGGGATGGCGGCGATTTTGCATTGCTCGCCAGTCTCCACTCGGATGACCCGGGATCCAAAGAAAAGGGCGGCGATTTGGGCATCATTGCCAAAGGGCAAATGGTCAAACCATTTGAGGACGCGGTTTTCGCAATGCGCGAAGGAGAAATCACCGGTCCGGTCGAATCACAATTTGGTTATCACATAATCAAACTAACCGGGCTATCCGCCGGCAGCCAGCAACCACTGGAGGCGGTGCGAGAGCAGGTGGAAGTTGAGGCAAAACGGATACAGGCCGAACGGCAGTTTGCGGAACTGGCGGAATCATTCAAAAACCTGGCATTCGAAGCCCCGGATAATCTGAAGACTATCGCCGATGAGCTGGACCTGACTATCCGCTTAAGCGATTGGTTTACCGCCGCCCAGGGCAGCGGTGTGGCGAGTGATGCAAGCGTCCGGCGGGCGGCATTCGCAGAAGATGTGCTCAATGAAAACCTGGTCAGTCCAGCGATTGAAATTGGATTCGACAAACTGGTCGCGCTGCAAAAGTCAGAGTATGAACCGACTCAACCGAAAAGCGTTGAGTCGGTCAGAGATGAAATTATGGCCGTAGTAAAGGCTGAAAAATCCCGGGCTAAAGTGCTTGAAAACGGTTCGGATTTGCTCGCTGAGCTGGAGTCCATGCCGCCGAGCAAGTTGAGTTGGCAGCAGTTTGTGGCTGGTCAAAATCTCGAGGTGGAATCCTTTTCCGGTAAAAAATCCGCATTTCCGGCTGATTTGATCATGCTGGCAGACGCGGCCTTTGCCCTGGCTGCACCTGCTGCCGGAGAAGTCAGGTTCGCTGGTCTGGTATTGAACAGTGGTGACTATGCCTTGATTTCCCTTGAAAAGGTCGTGCAGGGTGATCTGGCTGACATCAATGACGCTCAACGTACATCCGTACAGCAGCAGTTGCTGGCCCGGGATGGCAGTGTGCTTTTCGGTCAGTTTCTGGCATTTTTAAGGGATAACGCTGAAATAATAATCTCTCAGGACCAGCTTTAACCCATTCTGTTTAAAAGGTTATTTTTATATGGCGACCTCAAGGCCGCCTTTCCATCGGGACCATGGTCATTGTGACAGCAGCGACCAGGAAAGAGATTGGCCAGCCATGAGTGGTATCAAATCATCATCACTCGCTTCTCGTTGGGGCCCGATTCTACCGGGAAGTGTATTGGTAATTCTGGACAAGGTGATTTTTCCGGTGTTTCTGGGGAGCTGGTAGAAATCTGCGCCAGAATGGCTGGAAAATCGTTCCAGTTTATCGATACATTCCATGCCATCGAAAACTTCCGCGTAAAACTCAATGGCAGCGTGGGCCGAAAATACTCCGGCGCAGCCACATGCGCTTTCCTTCACGGCCCGGGTATGGGGTGCGCTGTCGCTGCCCAGAAAGAATGATGGGTCGCCGCTGGTTGCTGCATCAACCAATGCCTGACGATGGATTTCACGCTTAAGCACTGGCAGACAATAATTATGGGGTCGCAGCCCGCCGCGAAAAATTTCATTGCGGTTGTACAGCAAATGCTGTGGCGTAATGGTGGCGGCGACAGAGCGATTGGCATTCCTGACAAAATCCACACCCTGGCGAGTGGTTACATGCTCCAAAACCAGCCCAAGCTCGGGTAGTTCCTGATGCAATGGAATTAAAACCTGGTCAATAAATACGGCCTCCCGATCAAACACATCCACATGAGGGTCGGTTACCTCGCCATGAACCTGTAACACCACGCCCTGCCGGCACATGGATTCAAAAACCTTCATCATCCGCGTTATCTTTGTCACCCCGCACGACGAATTTGTGGTGGCGCCTGCGGGGTATAGCTTAAAACCCAGTATATGCTGGCATGCTGCGGCTGCTTTCACCTCATCCGTCGATGTTTGGTCGGTCAGATAGAGGCACATTTTCGGGTCAAAGGCGGATTCATCCGGCACGGCCGCTAAAATCCGGTTGCGGTATTGCAGCGCTTGTCGCACCGTGGTTACGGGCGGGTTCAGGTTCGGCATCACCAGTGCGCGACCAAACCGGGTTGCAGTATACGGCACCACACGGGTCAGCATTTCACCGTCTCTCAGATGAATGTGCCAGTCATCTGGCCGGGTGATGGTGAGGGTCATATTGCCGCAGATTAAATGACTTTGGTGTGGTTTTGGGCGGTTGGATTTGCTGCGGATTATATAACATTGGACACTGCACCGCGGCTGAAAGTGGAAAACCTGGCGTGCATAACATGTCAGAGGTATCACGGTGATGGCGCTGCTATCCTGGTCCTCAGTTATGGATAAATCAGGGAATCGTCATGGGAATTTGACGGGTGTTGCTGGCGGCCTGCTTACCTGAGTTTGTGCCGAAATCCTGTCGGGTGTTACAGCGGTTATTCATTGACGTCACCAACGTCTGCCGCAAGACCGGCTGAAGGATATTTGCACAAGCCAAAACGCGGCGCCAGGATTGTCGAAACCAGAATCAGAATAGCACAGTGACATACAACAACGGCAGTACTGGTAATTCTTCCAGAGACCCGGGCTGCAAAAACTCATGCTCAATTTGAATCAGGCACGCCATCATTCATGTCAAGGCAGTAATCGCAATAAATCAGGAAGCGAACCGGTATGGGTTTTGTCTTGAAACAAATCTTCGCCCATGGCGCCAGGCGCCAGACATCGGAGCAATCGTATTCTATAAATGAATAGTAGAAGGATAGCTTCGATATTTGCCCCCCGGTTTCAGTAGATGAATAAATCCGGCACCAGCCGACCAGACCGCTGTGCTGTCCATGGCGAACAAGACAGGACAGTGAAATCCGTCTGCAAACAGATTGCCCGCTGCGGTCGCTTTCCCGGCCAGGTTTTCCTGCGCCTGGTATATCGATTATTTCTTCAGAATGGTTGCCAGGAGTGTCTCATCGCCGAGATGGCGAACATCTTTACCATTTTTTATGAAAACGATATGCCCGGCTATATTCCTGGCATGGTTGCCAAAGCGTTCAAGCGCACGTATACCCAACACCACATCAACGAAGTGACCCACATTGCGTGAATCTTCCATGATGAACGTGCTCAATCGTCTGAGAATAGATTGCAGTTCATCGTCCAGCTTTTGACCTTTTTCAAGAACCTCGGCGGCAATTTGCAAATCCAGAGTGTCAAACGCCTGCATACCCAGAGTCAGCATATCGGAAACATATTCGGCCAGGGAATAGATATCCCGGCGAATCTGTTTGCCGGGCGGTGACCCGCCGGCACTAAAAAATCGAATGGTCAGCCCGGCGATTTTCCGTGCCTCGTCCCCCGCCCGTTCGAGTTCCGCAACAATTTTGCCTACGGCGATTATTTCCCTTAAATCTCTGGCCATGGGCTGGCGTTTTGCGATGATCTGGATAATTTCATCGTCTGCCTTGATATCCAGCCGGTTCAGTTTTGCATCATTTTCAATCACTTGTGCCGCGCCTTTTGGATCTTCTTTTTCCAGGGTTTGCGAGGCATCATTAAGCTGCCTGATTGCCAGCGCCCCCATTTGCAGTACCAGTTCATGCAAGCGAAACATTTCTGTATCAAAACGCTTGAAAATATGGCCGTCACCTTGAATCGTCATGTCGTCATCTTCATTTTGGCATCTAATGGGATCAACCGAATCGACCGGTTATGTAACCTTCGGTCAGGCTGTGTTGTGGCTGGGTAAAAATATCATTGGTTAATCCCACTTCGACCAGCTTGCCCAAATGGAAATAGGCGGTGCGCTGGGATACCCGGGCAGCCTGCTGCATGGAGTGGGTAACAATGCAGATCGAATACTGTTTGCGTAACTCGTCGATGAGTTCCTCGATTTTTGCCGTTGCGATGGGGTCCAGTGCGGAGCATGGCTCATCCATGAGGATGATTTCCGGGCTGATGGCTATCGCTCTTGCGATACACAGGCGCTGTTGCTGGCCGCCCGACAACCCGGTTCCCGATTGGTGCAGTCTTTCCTTTACCTCGTCCCATAAACCCGCCCTGGTCAAACTGCCTTCGACAATATCATCCAGGTCGGATTTGTTTTTCGCCAGGCCATGTAGATTGACACCATAGGCAACGTTGTCATAGACGGATTTCGGAAAGGGATTGGGTTTCTGGAAAACCATACCGACCCGGGCACGCAGCAACACCACGTCCATATCCCGGCTGTATATATCTTCACCAAATAGTTTTATTTCGCCCTCAACCCGGCAAATATCGATCGTATCGTTGATTCGATTGAGGCAGCGAAGAATGGTGGATTTTCCACAGCCCGACGGGCCAATCATGGACAGCACTTCGTTCTTGCCCACATCAAAAGAGACGTTGATGATCGCCGGTTTGCCGGCATAACAAACGTTGACCTGTCTACAGGTCATCACCGGCGCATCCACCGTGGTTATACCAACGGTGCTGAATTCCGGATTGGCAACAGGGTCGGTATCGTGCACTTTGCCTGATTCTTGTCTGCGCATTGCTGTTACTGATGATTGATTATTACCAGCGTCTTTCAAGTTTTTTTCGCAGTACCACGATGACGCCGTTGACGGCAACCAGAAAAAGCAACAGTACCATTATCGCGGCGGACGTGCGTTCAACGAATGCCCGTTCCGGGCTGTCTGCCCATAAATAAATTTGTACAGGCAAGGCCGTGGAAGGTTCCAGCGGGCTGGACGGGATGTCTACTATGAATGCCACCATGCCGATCACCAGCAATGGTGCCGTTTCTCCGAACGCCCTGGCCAGCCCGATAATGGCGCCGGTCAACATGCCCGGCAATGCCAGGGGCATGGTGTGGTGTAGCACGGTCTGAACTGGTGAGGCGCCCACGCTCAGTGCTGCTTCTCTGATACTGGGTGGTACGGCGGCCAGTGAGGCGCGACTGGAGATGATGATCGTGGGCAGAGTCATCAACGCCAGTACCATTCCCCCAACTAATGGGATGGACCGCGGCAAGCCAAAGTAATTGATGAAAATTGCCAGCCCCAGCAGGCCAAATATGATGGAAGGTACGGCAGCGAGGTTGTTGATGTTGACCTCGATCAGTCGAGTGATGCGATTCTCTGGTGCGAATTCCTCAAGGTAAATAGCGGCGGCAACCCCGATGGGGAATGAAAGCAGCAGGGTCACGATAATGGTATAAAACGAACCCATGGCCGCACCTTTGATTCCAGCCTGCTCCGGCTCCCGGGAATCCCCGGCAGTAAAGAAAATCGTATTAAAGCGTTTCTCAATTCGTCCATTGTCAGCCAGTTGATCAACCCAGCGAATAGTGTGATCCTTGATGCGGCGCCTTTTCTCGGGCACGTCCTTGCTGATCTTGCCTTTGGCGTACATATCCACTTCGTCATCGGCGAGCAGCCAGTAGGGTTGAGTGGTGCCGATCAATTCCGGCTTGTCCAGCACTGCCTGTCGAAGATGATACTGCGCACCGTCGCTGATTATTTTGTAGAGCGCTTTCTTCTCCTTTCTTTTGGTTACCTGCGGAAATGACGCTGACAGGGCTTTTTTGATTATCCCGGAATAGTCCGCCCCGGCAAGGGAGCGGGTGCTGAGATCGCCTGCAAAATCGTCCCTAGTCAGGGTGATCTCCAAGGAAATGTAGGTTTGCTGAAGCGCAGAATATGCGTTTAACAAAGTTGTGCCCAGCAAAAACACCAGGAACAGCAAGCCCGCCATAATAGCCAGTTGACCATAGCGCTGGAAGCGGCGCTCTTTGCGGTAACGTTTTTCGATACGGCCGCGAATAATATTCAGATGGCTCAATCGTATTGCTCCTTATATTTTTGCACTGTTCTCAGCGCAATCACATTGAGTATTAACGTCACTACAAACAGGGTTATCCCCAGGGCAAAGGCCGCCAGGGTTTTGGGGCTGTCAAACTCCTGATCGCCCACCAGCAAGGTGACAATCTGCGCGGTAACCGTAGTAACCGATTCGAGGGGATTCGCGGTCAAATTCGCTGCCAGGCCGGCGGCCATCACCACGATCATGGTCTCGCCAATGGCGCGCGAGACCGCCAGTAAAATACTGCCGACGATGCCGGGGAGGGCAGCAGGCAGGATTACTTTGCGGATGGTTTCGGATTGAGTCGCGCCGAGTCCGTAAGAACCATCGCGAAGCGCTTGGGGCACGGCATTGATGACATCATCGGACAGGGAAGACACAAAGGGCAGTATCATGATACCCATGACCACGCCCGCCGCCAGGGCGCTTTCGCTGGACACATCCAGGCCAATGGACTGGGCAGCATTGCGAATCAGCGGAGCCACGGTCAATGCCGCAAAAAAACCATACACCACGGTAGGAACGCCGGCCAGAATTTCCAGTAACGGTTTGCCGATGGTTCTGGCAGCATTGCTGGCGTATTCCGAAAGGTAGATAGCGGACATTAAACCCAATGGCACGGCAATGATTAGCGCAATGCCCGTGATCAGGAATGTGCCGGTAAATAACGGGACGGCACCGAAGGCACCGGATGAACCCACCTGGTCGCTGCGAATAGCGGTCTGCGGTGACCATTCAAGGCCAAATAGAAAGTCTGTGAGCGGCACTACTTTGAAAAACCGAATGGATTCAAACAACACTGACAACACGATTCCGATGGTGGCAAAAATTGCCAGGCAGGCGCAGGCAATTAAAAACCCCTTGATGACGCTTTCGATACGATTACGCAGTGTACGGTGACGCTTGCACAGGTTTAATGCGGCAATCAGCAGGCCGGGGGTGACAATAAAACAAACAAACAAAAGGCTGAGGAACTGCATTTATGGTTTTGATTTGCTCAAAATAAAAATCTGCGGCACCCCGTGTGCGATGCCGCAGCAAGTTCGCCTGTGCGAAAATTGTTCGTCTGAAATTTGCATTGGGAAATTTATAAATTCTATAAATCCAACGCCACTTTATTCCCGCTGTCATTGCGAAATGTAACGCGCTCTTTGGCCGGCATCGGGATCAGTCCCTTGTCGGTCAGGTAGCCCTCTTCGCCATAGGCCGCTTCGCTGGTAAACTCCGCCATATATTCGCTCATACCGGGAATGATACCAATGTGTGCGGTTTTGGCATAGAAGAATAAGGGTCGGGACACTGGATAGGAACCATCGGCGATGGCGTCGAATTCCGGTGCAGCGCCGTCTACCAAGGCACCCTGAACCACATCGGAATTCTGGTCTAGGAAGCTGAAACCAAAGATACCCAGGGCATCCGGGTTTTCCTGGAGCTTTTGCACAATAAGGTTGTCATTTTCACCAGCCTGTATGAAGGCACCGTCTTCCCGTACCGTATGGCACAGGCTTTTATAGGCCGATTTGTCTGTGCTTTTCAGGGCTGCAATCCATTCGATTTTTTTGCACCCGCCTTCCATCGCCAGTTCAACAAAGGCATCCCGGGTGCCCGAAGTGGGCGGTGGGCCGAGAACTTCGATTTTCGTGGCCGGCAATTGCGCATTAACATCCTGCCAGGTTGTGTAGGGATTCGGCACCACAGACGCACTGCTGTCTGGATTGGGGATCTCTTTAGCCAGGGCGAGAAAAATGTCCCTGCGGCTGAGTCGGTACTGGTTCGCGTCGGAAGAATTGGCCAATACGATACCGTCATAACCAATTTTGACTTCAATGATATCGGTTACCCCGTTTGACTGGCATTGCGCAAATTCCGATGCCTTCATTCGACGGGATGAGTTAGTGAAATCCGGTGTGGATTCGCCCACCCCGGTGCAGAATAACTTCATGCCGCCGCCGGAGCCGGTGGATTCGATTATCGGTGTTTTAAAGCCGCTGGTTTTGCCAAACCTTTCGGCCACCACCGTGGCAAAAGGATATACCGTGGAAGATCCCACAATCTGAATATAGTCACGCTCGGCCCTGGCCGGTCCGCCGAGTGAAACCAGACCGATAACGGCAATATAAGAAATAATTTTTTTCATGCAAAACTCCTGATGGATATATTTAAGGATATGGTTATCAAGGCGCTTCTAACCTTAAGTTCGAGGTTCCTTGAGTGGGCAGGAGCTTAAGCATCTATTGTTTCGCTTTGGTTAAAGCAATGTTACAGTTTTATGACAGATGATGTCTTGCAGTGTGCCGACAGGCCATGCGCATCATTCTTCCGGCCTGATTAGTTCAACAGTAGTCCGACCTGGCCCTGGTTTTTTCGGATCCGCTGCGCGGGAAAGTTGACGGTGAATGTGCTGCCTTGATCCGGTTCGCTTTCAATCTCAAGGCTGGCCTGGTGACGCTGAATGATGTGATTGGCGATGGCCAGTCCTAGGCCAGTGCCGCCGGTTTCCCGGGACCGGGCGAGGTCTGAACGGTAAAATCTTTCGATCACTCTGGGAATGTCCGGTCCGGCGATGCCGATGCCGGTATCGATTACACACAGCCGGCCGATATCTGCATGAAATTTCCATTGCACAGTGATGGTGCCGTTATCCGGCGTGTAGCGAACCGCATTGGACACCAGATTGCTGACCAGCGATTCGATTTCATCCTTGTTGCACAGCAGCGAGCAGTTTTTATCTATGTCCAGCCTGATTTGATGATTTTTGCCTGCACCCAATACCTTCGCGTCCCGACAAGCGGATTTGAGCAGGGGCGTCAATTCAATGTAATCGTGCTCATCCCTTGAATCCGATTCTTCGAGTCGCGATAACAACAGCATGTCTTCGATAATTTTTTTAACCCGCTCGGTCTGTTCGTGCATTTGTCGTATTGCCGGCTGCCAATCGGGATTAATACCCGTGCTGTGCTCCTGCATCATCATTCCCAGGTATCCATATAAAACACTGACTGGCGTGCGCAATTCGTGGGATGCGTTGGCAACGAAATCCCGACGAACCAGTTCCAGCGCCTTGATCTGACTAATATCTCTGGCCTGGAGCAATAATTGACTCTGGTGACAGGGCGTTACCCGGATGCGGATACTGAGGTCGGATGCCCCGGGCGCAATGCAATCCAGCAATTTGTCAAAATCGCCTGCTTGCAGATAGCGGCGCAGCATCCCGGGCTCCAGCAGGTCAGTGATTTTTTCCCCAAAGCTTCTGTGCGCGTTAATACCAAACCAGTTTTCTGCGATACGGTTGGCCCAGTTTAATTTTAACTTTTGGTCCAGCACCAGTATGGCATCAGGACGCCACGCTACGGAACCGTGATTGTCGTCTGCCGGAGAGGCCTGATCCAGTTGATCAATATGTATCGGTGTGGGTGCCATTGCCCCGGCATTGTGATGTCTACCGGAGAGCTGTTTGCTGTCTGGCCAGGTGCGCAAGTACAGCCAGCCAGCTATAAGTATCCCCAGAAAAGCCAGTATAACGGGCAGGAGGTTTATGCCGGATGTGCTTTCCATAAAAGATATGACTGGTTCGAACCAGAGGCTAATCCGCCAGCCGATAACCCACGCCCCTTACGGTTTTGATCAAATCCTTGTGCCCATATGGGTCAAGGATAGCGCGTAATCGGCGGATGTACACATCCACCGTTCGTTCATCCACGTAGCTTTCTTTACCCCAGACCCGGTCCAGCAATTGTGCACGGTCATATACCCGGTGGGGTTTCCTTATGAACCAATAAAGCAGCTCAAATTCTTTCAGGCCGATATCTACGGTTTTTTCATCAATGCGCAATCGATGAGATTCAGGATCAATATTAATGTTCCTGAATGCCAGGCTTTCCCCAGACTGTTGCGGTTTTGAACGGCGAATGGCGGCGCGAATCCGGGCCAGCAGCTCGCTGGCTGAAAAGGGTTTGGTAACATAATCATCGGCGCCGCTGTCCAGTCCACGAATCTTGTCTGCTTCTTCCCCCCTGGCCGTTAGCATAATGATGTTGATGTCCGCGGTCACGGGGTGGCTGTTTAGTTTCTTCGCGTATTTGATTCCGTCCATTCCCGGTAGCATCCAGTCGAGCAAAATCACATCGGGTATTTGTATTGCCAGGCATTGATCAGCCTGGATGGTGTCCGCGGCCTGCAATGTATTGAATCCATTTTTCTGGAGCATGAACCGCAACATACTGTTCAGTGCCGGGTCGTCTTCAACGATTAATACCGTGCTTTTTGCCATGGGCAAGATTACATCGCATAGGTGTTACAGTTTTGTGACAATCGAAATCTACAGCGGTTTTCTGCAAAATCAACCATGGATGCTTCAGAACATCTCCATGGGGTCAATGTCGATTGACCATCGCACTTGGCGGCTTTCCGGCGATTTTTCCACCACTTCCAACCAGCAGGAAACCAATGTGTGCAGGGCTTTTCTATGCGCCGCCGTGACCAGCAATTGAGCGCGATATCGCCCCGCCAGTTTTTCCATCGGAGAACTGACTGGATCCATTACCGCTATGTCCGTGAGCTGATTTGATTTAACCAGATTGCGTCCGATACGGCTGACAAATTGCAGAAATTTCAAACCGGCAGTTGCGCTGGTGGATTCTGCCCGCCACAGCAGCAGATAGCCGAAAGGGGGGAGTCCGGCCGTTTCGCGTTCCCGGGCGCAATACTGATAAAACCGGTCAAAATTCTGGTTCTGTATTAAGTGCAGGCAGGGGTTTTCCGGGTGTGCGGTTTGAATCATTACCCTGCCCGGATTTTCGCTGCGCCCCGCTCGCCCGGCGACCTGGACGAGTTGCTGGAAGAGGTATTCCGGCGCACGAAAATCAGCGCTGTAGAGCCCCCGGTCAGGGTCAATGACGCCGACCAGCGTCACCCCGGGGAAATCATGCCCTTTTGCAATCAATTGCGTGCCGATAACAATATCCACACTGCCCCGATTTATATCATGCAAAGCCTGCACAAGTTTCTTCTGGGTGGTGATCCGGTCGCGGTCAAAGCGACTTATCCGCGCTTTGGGGAATTGTTGGGTTAACACCTTTTCTATTCGCTGGGTGCCTGTTCCGGCATAAAAAATCGTTTGGTGGCATTCGGGGCAATCGGTTTGGGCGCGGATTATTTTCCCGCAATGATGGCAGCGATAGGTATTGGTGTGTTGGTGGTAAGTCAGGAATGCATCACAGCGGTCACAGCCGGCCCGCCAGCGACAATTTCCGCATTGCACGATGGGCGCAAAACCTCTGCGGTTGATGTATAGAATCGTTTGTTGCTGTCGTTCAAGGCCGTAGCGTATGGCTTCCAGCAACGGCGCAGAAAGCCCCTGATAAAGCGGGAAAATTTTTGTATCAACCAGCATAACCTCGGGCAGTCTGGCTGAACCGATGCGCCGACTGAGTCTAAGCAACTGATAGCGACCCGCATCGACGTTGCGCATGGATTCCATGGATGGGGTGGCCGAGCCCAGCACAACCGGAACCGCGCTCAGGCTGGCTCGCTTGATGGCCAGACCACGCGCATGATAACGAAAACCATCCTGCTGCTTGTATGAAATGTCGTGTTCTTCATCAACAATAATCACCCCGGGGTTTTTCAATGGCGTGAAAATCGCAGATCGTGTTCCCAGCACAACCGAGGCACGGCCGGAGCGGGCGTTGCACCAACTGAGATAACGTTGCTGAGCGGTCATGTTTGAATGAATCATGCAGACACCTGCGGCAAAACGCTGGGCGAATCGGGCCACCAATTGGGGCGTAAGGGCGATTTCAGGAACCAGCACCAGCGCCTGTTTGCCGAGGCGAATACATGATTGCGCAATGTGCAGGTACACTTCGGTTTTGCCGCTGCCGGTGATGCCGTGCAGCACGAAAGTGGAAAATCTGCCCAGGCATGCAGTGATTGAGTCGATGGCCTGCTGCTGTTCCCGGGTCAGGCTGGCTTCCAATGGCGTGTGCTCGGTGTCCGGTGTTTTTGCCGGGCGTTGTCGGCACTCCAATAGACCTTTGTTCATCAAGGCAGCCAGAATACCTCGGACATTGGCCACACCAGAGTCATGCGCCTTGATCTGACCCGGCGAACACCAGCCATAGGAGGCAATCAGGTCATACAGTAGTTTTTGTCTGGGCGCTCGGCCAAGCGACTTTTCGATAACAGCGGGTTCCAGCCCCGGGGCGGCGCGATAAACGGTTTCTTCATCAGGATTTTCGGATTGATTGGCTGTGCGCAGTCTGGCCGGCAGTGCGGTATTGAGCACCTCGCCAATTGGGTGATGATAGTATCGGGACGCCCATTGCAGCAGCTTAAGCATGGTTTGGCCCAGTGCGGGACGAGTATCCAGCACTCGTTTCACTGGCTTTAGCCTGAAACCTGTAGTGGCGTCAAGATTGGAAACCACAATGCCGACCATGGTTCGTCTGCCAAATGGCACCAGCACCCGGGTTCCAGTGGTGACGGGCCCGCCAGTGAGATAATCGTAGGTTTGTCGTACAGGTACGGGCACGGCAACCTGTACGTGAAAAGCCCGGGATGAATTACGCACAGATTCTGTGGATAACCTTGTGTATAAGTATCCAGTCAGTGAGTCTGTAAAGGTGTTTTATGGCGCTGGACCAGGATTGCATAAAAATTGTAAAAAATCGTAAATATTATTATAAAACAATGAGTTAAGATGATATATTCAAACAGTTAGCCAAGCATACAGGCTAACTTCAATTATCGTCCTGACTTGCATCGCCAACTGTGCATAACCTGGCGATTCAGGACGAATAATTGTAAATCTGCAAAACATGGTTATTTTGTAATCATATACTTAACGCTCTGGTATTTTGGAAAAACAGAAAAAGTTCAAAAACCGGGAATATGTTTCAGCCAATGCTGTCGATTATAAAATTGAATTCCCCGGATTGGCGCTCGGACAAAAATCGTCGCAGGGTGTTGTGAATGACCTTAAAGGCAATTTGCTCCCAGGGGATGTCTTTTTCCGCAACCAGTTCCACTTCCAGGCTTTCTGCGCCGATGCCAAAATCCTGCGGGCCGCGCAGTCGGGCGCGAAACAGAATGTAGACCTGATTAATCCCGGGAAGGTTGTAAATCTGGTAAATATGCTGATCCACAATCTCGGCACAGGCCTCTTCACGCGTTTCACGCGCCGCGCCTTGTTCAATGGATTCGCCATTTTCGAGAAATCCTGCAGGAACCGTCCACAAATCTTTGCGCGGCTCAATCGCGCGCTTGCACAATAAAATTTTGTCTTCCCAGACCGGGATGCAGCCGACCACGATTTTCGGATTCTGATAATGTATTTCGCCGCAATGGTTACACACGTGGCGTTGCCGATTATCTCCGTCTGGAATTAACAGGGTGGTCGCATGGCCGCATTTGGCGCAAAAATTGATGGGGCTGGTATGGGGCATGTCCGGGCCGGAGTGGTTCACATCAATCCTAACATTATTCCCAAAAAAACCATGGCGCCAATCCAGTTGTTATTGAGAAATGCGCGGAAACAATGATCGGGAATCCGCTGCCGGCAAAGGGTTTGTTGATACAGGGCAAACCCGGCCGCAACCGCCAGACCGGGATAGTAATGCCAACCCAGTTCCATTATCCAGCCGATAACCGCCAATAGCAGAATCGCCATAGCGTGTAGCACCCCCACCGCCAGGTTATCGAACCGCCCAAACAGGATGGCAGTGGACTTTACCCTGATCAACAGGTCATCGTCCCGGTCCACCATGGCGTACTGGGTGTCATAAGCCGTTGTCCACAGGAAGTTAGCCGCAAACAGGACCCAGGCTTCCCGGGGAACCGTATCGGTCAGCGCAGCAAAAGCCATGGGAATACTCATGGAAAACGCCACACCCAGGACACACTGGGGCAGGTGGGTGAATCGTTTGGTGAACGGGTACAGTATGGCGATAGCTGCGGCGAACAGGGCGATAATGCCGGTCAGGGCATTCAGTTGCAGTACCAGGATAAATGCAGTGCTGATCAATCCGGCAAATAATCCCAGCGCCTGGCGGGCGGACAATACGCCCCGGGCCAGCGGCCGGTTTCTGGTGCGCGCCACGTGCAAATCGATATTGCGGTCGGCATAATCATTGATTACGCAGCCAGCGGCGCGCATCACCAGGGTGCCGAGGATGAAAATCAGCACTATATCCGGGTCGGGCTGGCCGTGTCCGGCTAACCATAAAGCCCATAGTGTCGGCCAGAGCAACAAAAATGTACCGATGGGCCGGTCCAGTCGCATGAGCTGGATATACGGATAATACCTAGACATCGGTTTTAAACATGTGCGTATTGCTCGCTGTTCGCAACCCATCGTTCGACCAGCGGTTGAATCAGTTGGGGATGATCGGTATGCAGTTTTCGGGCAATTTTTTCGATTTTTGGAAGCAGGCCTTTATCCCTGGCCAGATTGGCGATTCGCAATTGCTGCAATCCGGTCTGGCGGGTGCCCAACAGCTCGCCGGGCCCTCTTTGCTCCAAGTCTTTTTGTGCGATTTTAAATCCGTCGCTGGTATTGCGTAAAATTCCCAGGCGATCTTTCGCCAGTGACCCCAGCGGTGGCTGGTACATTAAAACACAGGCCGACTGCTCAGCGCCCCGGCCCACCCGTCCGCGCAACTGGTGCAACTGGGCCAGCCCCAGCCGTTCGGCATTTTCGATTATCATCAGGCTGGCATTGGGTACATCCACACCCACTTCAATTACCGTGGTGGATACCAGCAAATTGATTTCACCTGCACTGAACCGCCGCATGATGGATTCCTTGTCTTTGCTCCTCATCCGTCCATGGATGAGTTCGACTGTGAGTTCCGGGAGTAGCCCGGCAAGGGTCGCAAGGGCTTCCGTGGCGGCCTGGGCCTGTAGCTTTTCAGACTCTTCGATTAGCGGGCAAACCCAGTAAGCCTGCTGACCTGACTGGCACACTGCCCGTATGCGGTTGGCCACTTCGTGCCGGCGGCTGGCCGGCAGCGCCACCGTAGTGACGGTTTTTCGCCCCGGCGGTAATTCATCGATACTGGATACATCCAAGTCTGCATAAAAAATCATTGCCAGGGAACGGGGTATGGGCGTCGCGCTCATGATGATCTGGTGGGGTACGGCATCTCCGAGGCTGCTTTTACTGCGCAATGCCAGCCGTTGATCTACCCCAAATCGGTGCTGTTCATCAATAATCATTAATCCCAGGCGATGGAATGTAACGTGTTTCTGAAATAAAGCATGGGTTCCGACCACCATGCGGGCTTCTCCGGATTCTATTCGGGCAATGGCGTTGCGCCGATTGGTGGTGTTACGTTTTCCGGTCAGCCATTCAGTATCGATCCCCAGTGGGTCGAGCCAGTGATGCAGTGTTTTGTGGTGTTGTTCGGCCAGGAGCTCCGTTGGCGCCATGAACGCCACTTGAAATCCATTGTTGATGGCACGCAGGGCGGCGGCGGCGGCCACCACTGTTTTTCCACAGCCCACGTCGCCCTGTACCAATCGCAGCATCGGCCGTGTACTGGCCATATCATCCAGCAATTCTGCTATGACGCGACTTTGTGCGCGGGTCAGTTTAAAGCCTAAATTACGTTTTAGCGAATCCCAGGCATTGCCGGTTTCGACGAATTGTGGCGCGGATTCCCGGTATCGTCGCTGGCGTAATTGATTTAACGCCAGATGATGGGCCAGTAACTCTTCGATGGCGAGCCTTTGCTGGCAAACATGGCTGCCATTGAGCAGGGCCGCTGTATCAATACCCGGCGGCGGCCGATGAACGGTCAGCAATGCCCGGGCGAGCGGCATCAGGCCAAATTCAACCCGAACCGCCTGCGGCAGGATTTCCTGTAATTGGTCCAGATGTTTATGCAGCGCCTGATGTACCAGTTTGCGCATGGCAGCCGGGCCTACACCCTCGGTGCCCGGGTATATTGCGGTTAATGATTTTTCCATAACGGGATTGGGCTGGTTTTGGAAAATCCGGTATTCCGGGTGAACCATTTCCAGTGCATTCGCGCCTCTTCGCGCTTCACCATAGCACTGAATCCATCTCCCTTCGCTAAACCCCATTTGCTGGTTATGGCTGAAGTGGAAAAACCGCAATACGATACCGCCTGAACTATCGCTGACACTGACAACCAAGCTGCGGCGTCTGCCGAATCGCACTTGCGCTGCGTGGATTTGTGCCAGGATAACCGCCTCATCGCCGACCTCAAGATTGCGGATAGGGGTTATCCGCGTTCTATCCTGGTATCGCAGCGGTAAATGAAACAGCAGGTCCCGGGGCGTGCAGACGCCCAGTTTCTCCAGCCTGGCCGCAAGCTGCGGGCCAACGCCGGAAAGGGTTTGCAGGGGATGTTTACTGGATGAGGTAATTGCCCTGGTTTTATATCGCAGTTCCGATTGCAACGGGCGCGTAGCGGTGTATTCGCACTTAAAACTATTCAAGCACCAAAATGGCTTCGATTTCCAGCGCAACGCCTTTGGGTAAGGCCGCAACGCCAACCGCCGCACGGGCCGGGTAGGGCTCCGGGCAAAACTGCATCATGACGTCATTTACCGCTGCAAAATTACCTAGATCGGTCATGGATATATTCAGTTTTACCGCATCGGCCAGCGAGCCGCCGGCGGCATGGGCCACGGCCTCGAGATTGCGAAAAACCTGGGTCGCCGCAGCTGCAAAAGAATCGTCCACCACCTCCATGGTTTGCGGGTTCAGTGGAATCTGGCCGGAAATGTAAACCGTATTACCGACTTTAACCGCCTGGGAATAGGGGCCGATTGCACCCGGTGCATTATCCGTGCGGATGATAGTTTTTGTGTTCATAATCTGGTTCGTAAAATAAAGTTAAGTGGATTAAACCATAAAACGGTTTTGGTTTGTCATCAGCGCGGCGGATGATTGTCCATGTGGCCATCGCCAAAACTGAACCCGCACAGTTGTGCCATTGCAGAAAACTTATAGGATAATCTTGGCCACGCCAATCGGGTAATACCGGCGTAACGCCATGCGGCGAGCATGGTGCTTGGCCCACGGCACTATCAGGTGTATTACCAGCGGCCATACCAATCAAAGGGTCACGCAAAGGGCCAGCCAGACGGCGCATTGAGCGGGGCCGCGGCGGCGTTAAGAATAAGCCAGCGGGTTGGAAATATCCCTAGAAGAATCACACTGCACAATCAGTCCATTTTTGAAACGGAGCAAAATGATGCAGTGGATCGCTGGATTGCTTCAAACCGAAAACAGCCCGGTTCGGGAAGCATACTGCATAACCTCGAATCCAGATGGCGCTGGATCATACCGTCGCTGATCCTGGTATCGGCAATATGTTTCGCCGGGGTGAAATGGGGGCTGCCCTGGACCAGCAAAGTGCTGGCACGCAATGTGTCCGACCAGGTGGTGCAACAAATCTCAGCGAACGCCATGTCAGTGCTGGACAAGCTGTTTTTTCAGCCCAGCGAAATACCGCCAGTCCGGCAGCGGGAACTGGAAAAGCAATTTTATTTATTGCTTCACAGCGGCGGCCTAAACACAGAATATGGGATAGAGCCCAAACTCAGCTTCAGAAAATCAGGCGTTGCAAATGCCTTTGCGCTGCCCTCGGAGGAAATAATCGTGGCCGATGAGTTTTTCCGGTTAGTAGACAATCAAAACCAGATTAACAGCGTATTCCTGCATGAAATCGGCCATGTCATCCACGCGCATGGATTGCAGCAAATCATTCACTCAGCCATTGTATCTTTCCTCGTGGCAATGATTGCGGGTGACCCGTCTGGCCTGGAAGAATTATTTGCCGGATTACAGGCCTTTATGCTGCAAAGCCACTATTCCAGAGAGCATGAGATTGAGGCGGACCGCTTTGCGCTGGAATTTATGCTGGCAAATGGTATTGACCCATACCATTTTGCCGAGGCGCTGGAAAAAATCGACCCGTCCCCGGGCGGTCGCAAAGATGCCACGCCAGAAGAGGAAACCATATCCGGGCAACCGCACATGGATAAATCAAATGCGGCGCATAGTGGTGCCGAATCCCGATCTTTGCCGGATTATTTCTCCAGTCACCCCGCAACAGTTGAACGTATCCAAACCGCTTCGCCAGCAACGTATGGATGGTTCCAATGCAAACCCTGACCGAAAATGGCAGCCAGGTGCGGGGACTTAAGGATTATTGTTCCCGGGGCGGGTTATCACTCCGGCCACGGTGGCTTTGGAGGCGCCGGTTACCGACGGCAGCGTTGACGTTATGCCATTGAGTGTATGATGGGCAATCCAGCCGAATGTAGCGGCTTCAACCCACTGCGGGTCAAGGCCCAATGCGGCCGTCGTCTCGATCTTTGTGGGCGTGAGTTGGGACAACATCGCGATCAGCACCGGGTTTTTTGCGCCGCCACCACAAACATAGGCGGTGTCTATTTGCAACTTGATTTGATTTAATTGATCGGCAATGGTTCTGGCCGTGAGCGCGGTCAGCGTAGTGAGTATGTCAGACCGACTGCAATGGTCACCACCCTCCCATAAACCGAGCATCCACATCAGCCATTTTTTATTGAAATATTCGAGCCCGGTGCTTTTGGGCGGTGGTTGTTGGAAATAGGGATCTTTTAAAAAAAGATCCAGCAAATCCATCTGGATAGCGCCTGTTTCGGCAATCCTGCCGTCTTTGTCATATTCGCACTTAAAATACCTGCGGCAGCAAAAATCCATCAATGTGTTACCGGGTCCGGTGTCAAATCCGATAACCTGGCTTTGATTGTCGGCCGGCAACAACGTGATATTAGATATGCCGCCGATGTTGATCACGCAACGATGGTGCTGTTTACTGGAAAACATGGCTTGATGGAATGCCGGCGCCAGCGGTGCGCCCTGCCCGCCGGCCGCCATATCCGCAGACCTGAAATCGGTTACCACTGGAAGATTGGTAATTTGTGCCAGCTCTACCGCATCGCAAATTTGCAGGGAAAACGGCGGGTCACTGTGGGGGCTGTGGTGCACCGTCTGGCCGTGGCATCCAACCGCGGATATATTTTCCCCTCGCCAGTTTTCCAATAATTTGTTCACAACTTCTCCATATTGCCGGGCAAGCTCAATGTGCAGATTTCCGCACTGGTCGGTATGGGTTATCTTTTGTTTGACCAGCTTTCGTATTGCATCCCGGGTTTTTTTCGGGTAGTCAACATTGAGTGATGCCTGAATCGTCGATGAACCATCCTGGTCAATTTTCAGGATGACGCCATCAATGCCGTCAGCGCTGGTGCCAGACATGACGCCAACGGTATAGACCGGGTATTTGTTTTTAACCATAGATAGATTATAGCAATTGGACAGGGCGGGCAGACGCCCCGGAATGGCCGATATTTTAAAACGGGTTTTTTCGAGCAGCTCGGGGCAGCAAATCCATACCGAAACGGACTTGGGGACAGACCTAGTTTTGCGCCAGCGGAATGCGCTGTAAAAATTCGAGTTCAGCCGCCCATAAACTGGCCGATTGCTGAAAAAGTGATTTGTATTTTTCCGGGATGGGCGCGGATTTTGGCAGCTCCACGGTTACGGGGTTTTTATGAACGCCGTTAATTCTGAATTCATAATGCAGGTGAGGGCCGGTGGCCAGACCCGTGCTGCCAACGTAACCGATTACATCCCCCTGTTTTACCTGGGCCCCGACGCGAATGTTTTTTGCATAACCGCTCATGTGGGCATACAGGGTGTCATATTTACTGCCATGGCGAAGTATAACGGTTTTGCCATACCCGCCTTTACGCCCGGCATACCGCACCACGCCATCGCCAGTTGCCAGTATGGGGGTGCCGCGCGGGGCGCCGTAGTCTACGCCTTTATGGGCGGCCCACACTTTTTTCACCGGGTGCAGTCTGTTGCTGCTGAAACCGGAGGTTACGTGGCCAAATTTCAACGGTGTTCGCAAAAAAGTGCCCTGTATACCGCTTCCATCCGGTGCGTAATAATTGGTGAAACCCGCTTCATCTTCGTGACGAATAGCCTGCATCTTTTTACCGGACACGACTAATTCGGCGGCAATAATGTTTCCGTCCCCGGCTTTTTCTCCATCAAGATACAACTCTTCATAAATCATGGAGAATTGATCACCCACCCGAATATCCCTGGAGAAATCAACCTGCCAGCCGAATATCGTGATGAAGTCATACATGGTGCTCGCAGACACTCCCGCCTTGCGCGCTGCGCCGAGCAGGCTGTGATAAATATTTCCCTTGGCATTATTGAGCCGTATTTCCGGTTCCCGGGCAGCAACCTCAGCAACATAACCGCCATGGCCTGGCTGAATGACAAGCGTTTCAAACCGGTTCAATTGGTAGTGCAGCAGCGCCAGTTCGCCCTGTGGATTCTTTTTTAATCGGATTTCCTGGCCCGGATGTATTTTTAACAGCGGCCTGGCCGGACCAAGCCGGGCAATCTTGTAGGCGACGCTGCTACCGATATGATTGCGGTTAAAAATTTGTGACAATGTGTCGCCTTTTCGCACCTTGGCGGTTATCCAGGGGAGAGAATCCAAGTGGTTGACTGCCCGGGGTTTTTTCTTTTCCCGGGAAGTGATTTGTGCGTCGGTTTGTACGGATATGGATTCGCTGACAGCGGTGCTGGCCGGTTGTTCTTCAATTTGTGGTCCAACAGCCGGGGGTTGTTCAACAACGGGCGGTTTAGCGGTTTCCATGGCGGCGGCAAATGTATCTGCCGTTGTGCGCATGGTGTTTTCTGATAACCTGGCAATTTGTACCGGGGCATCTATGGATTTTGTTTGTTGTTGTTCGCTGGCTGGTTCGGATATTACATCCGCCCTGTGCAAATTTTCCGGTGCCGCAGGCTCCGAAACAGACGACCGTGCAGTGTGTGAAATTTCAACGGCGGCCCGTGGTGCAACGTCCTGACCGGCGTGCGCGGGACTGGCAGTGGATGCCAGGGGCATGTTGGTTAGTAGATAAACTGTAACCAGCCCAATGGCGGCCAATGACACCACAACCAGAGGATGCACGCCAGTCGTTAACCGCTTTACAACGAATTTTCCAAGATTGAGCGGTAGCGCAGGTCGTCTGGTCGGTCTCATGGCTGAGTTTTAAAACGTCGGGTATCTAGTGGCGCAGGATTTTTTTAAGTATTCGGCACACTGCAATAACGGCGGCCGTTGCGTTGCTTTGAACCAGGCCCGTACTCTACCCGTCTATTCTCCAAAGGTCAAAAGGTTTTCGTTGTAACTTGATGTATTTAATGGAAAAATAGTCTGCTTTCCAGCCACAAATAAAATCAATGAATAAAACTGATAAAAATATCCGGGAGATTATCCTTGAACTGTCGCGTGGCGTGGAAGAAATCCTGGTTGAGGAAGAGTTGGCGGAAAAGCTGAAAACCGGCCGGCCGCTCCGTATCAAAACCGGATTTGACCCTACCGCGCCTGATTTGCACCTTGGGCATACGGTATTGATCAATAAAATGCGCCAGTTTCAGGAGCTGGGGCATCGGGTGATATTCCTCATCGGCGATTTTACCGGGCTGATCGGCGACCCGAGCGGTAAAAACACCACCCGCCCCCCCATGAGCCGGGATAGGATCATTGCCAATGCGCAAACCTATAAAGACCAGGTTTTTAAAATCCTTGATGCAGATAAAACTGAAATTCGCTTTAATTCCGAATGGATGGATGAACTGGGCGCGGCGGGCATGGTAACCCTGGCGGCCAGGCATACTGTGGCGCGTATGCTCGAACGGGAGGATTTCAGGAAGCGTTACAGCGAAAACCAGCCTATCGCCATTCACGAATTTTTGTATCCACTGGTTCAGGGTTACGATTCTGTGGCCCTGGACGCCGACGTGGAGCTCGGCGGCACCGACCAGAAATTTAATCTTCTGGTGGGCCGGGAACTGCAAAAACACGATGGAAAATCGCCGCAAGTGGTTTTCACCCTGCCGCTGCTGGAAGGATTGGACGGGGTCAAAAAAATGTCCAAATCCACGGGGAATTATATTGCGCTTGAAGACAGACCGGATGAAATGTTTGGAAAAATCATGTCTGTTTCGGATGATCTGATGTGGCGCTATTTCGAATTGCTGAGCTTCAGGTCGAATACCGGGATTGCTGGCCTTAAAAAGCAAGTGGACGATGGTATGAACCCGCGGGATGTGAAATTTTTGCTGGCGGAAGAAATTGCGGCGCGATTTCATTCCAGGGCAGACGCCAGGCGGGCAAAGCGGCGTTTCATCGACCGGTTCAGCAAGGGCGCCGTGCCCCGGGACATGCCTGAAATTGCGCTGCACGTGGGGGCGGCGGGAATGCCCGTACTCAACCTGCTCAAACAGGCGGCCCTGGTGGCGTCAACATCCGATGCCAAGCGGTTGATTGAACAGGGTGCGGTTAAAATTGACGGCGAAAAAATCAGCGACACACGCCTGCAAATTGAGCGGGATTCCGCGATGGTGATCCGGGTCGGGAAGCGCAAGTGGGCGAAAGTGTCTACAAGCTGATCTATAATTCGCGGCACGAGCAAGGGTGGAGCCCACGGGCAGAGTGGATGCGTGCAAACCCTGATATTTTACGCACTGGTGGCGTGGCAGTAAATCCGCTGCCTGGCGAACTGCACCGACCCCGGAATAATTCATGACGCCGAAATCGACAGGGCTATCAATTATTCACCACTTTTTCATTGACAGGGCCACGGCTGGCAATCAGAATACAGCCGATTTTATGCGGCTGGTCAAATTCAATTTACAATGTGTAAGCCGCTTCCGGCAAGCGCGGTGTTTTTGTTAAGATGTATTATAACCTGTTGATATTTAACGATTATAGTTGTTCGAACTGGAGTTGGAAACATCCGTCCGGTTGCAGAAAAACCAGGCAACAAGCGATCAGAGGCCTGTGGCAGGATTCTGTTAAACTTCTTAAATTCATGATTGGGGTGTAGCCAAGCGGCCTAAGGCACCAGATTTTGATTCTGGCATTTCGGAGGTTCGAATCCTCCCACCCCAGCCACTATATTCCCGGCCGTTATATTTGCGAAGAAACATGGTATCACCTGAAAATCTGGCAGTATTTACCGGAAACGCAAATCCAGAACTGGCAGCAGAGGTTGTACAGTCCTTGGGAATCCCTCTGGGTAAGGCGGTGGTCGGGACGTTTAGTGATGGTGAAATTAACGTTGAAGTAATGGAAAATGTCCGCGGTCGGGACGTATTTATTGTTCAGTCGACCTGCGCACCCGGCAACCATAACCTGATGGAATTGCTGGTCATGATCGACGCGGTCAAGCGCTCGTCCGCAGGCCGTATTACCGCGGTCATCCCCTACTTCGGCTATGCACGCCAGGACCGTCGGCCGCGTACCGCACGGGTTGCCATCTCGGCCAAACTGGTGGCGGAAATGATAGGGGTTGCTGGCGCTGACCGGGTTTTGACCATGGATTTACATGCGGATCAAATTCAGGGATTTTTTGATATTCCGACAGATAATATTTATGGTTCGCCGGTATTGATGGGTGAGCTATGGCGCAGGCGGCTACCCGATCCAGTCATTGTTTCGCCGGATGTGGGCGGGGTCGTGCGTGCGCGGGCCATGGCCAAACAACTGGAAACTAACCTCGCCATCATCGACAAACGCCGCCCAAAAGCCAATGAAGCCAAAGTGATGCACATCATCGGCGATGTATCGAATCACTCGTGTATTCTTATCGATGATATGGTGGACACTGCAAACACACTTTGTCAGGCGGCCCGCGCCTTGAAAGAACATGGTGCGGTCAGGGTGCTGGCGAGCTGCACTCATGCCGTACTGTCAGGCGGAGCCGTCATGCGAATCAATGATTCGGAAATTGACGAATTGCTGGTTACCAATTCCATTCCATTACAGGAAAATGCTAAAAATTGTCCTAAAATCAAGCAATTAAGTGTGGCAGAGCTATTAGCCGAATCTATCCGCCGAGTAGCCACGGGAGAGTCCATCAGCAACCTGTTTATCGATTAACAAAGTCAGAGTAAAAAATGTCAAACCAATTTGAACTGATCGCCAGAATTCGCGCCCGCTCGGGCACCAACTTGGTGAGACGATTACGCCGTGAAGGCGATGTCCCGGCGGTTATATACGGCGGAGGAAAGGCCAATGTCCATATCGCAATCAACCACGACGTGTTGTTCCACAGCCTGGAAAAAGAAGAATTCCATTCTGCGATTATTGTTATCAACACGGATGGTAACCGAGAACAGGCGATTCTGCGCGACGTTCAGCGCCATCCGCACAAAATCAATATCATGCACGCCGACTTCCAGCGGGTAGACCAGAGCAGGACCTTGACCATGTCGCTGCCCGTGCATTTTATCGGCGAAGAAGAATGCGTCGGCGTGAAAATCGGCCAGGGCATCATCTCGCATTTGATTAACCACGTTGAAGTAGTCTGTCTGCCGCAGGATTTTCCAGAGACTATCGAACTGGATATCAGCCATCTGGGATTGAACGAGTCGCTACACCTGTCGGATATCAAACTGCCCGAAGGCGTCAACATCACGACGTTGATGCACGGTGACAGCGATGAATACGACTACGCCGTAGTATCGGTATCGCCTCCACGGATTGAAACGGTGCCTGAAGATGGCGGTGAACCCGATGCGGAAATGGTCGGGGGCGAATCCAGACCAGGCGCCGCCGCAGCCTCTGGCGGCGAATAATTGAACGATGGCTGACCGCCCCGTGATTTCAAAGCGTAAAATATTTTAATGTAGTGCCGGGTCAATCTGCGCCGGTTAATGTGAGCGAAGCAGGAATTGCCCTGATCGCCGGGCTGGGAAATCCTGGAGAACGATATACCAAAACCCGACATAATGTCGGGTTTTGGTATATGGCGCGGTTACAAAATCAATTCGGCGTCAATTTTTCCGTGGAAAAAAAATTCAGGGCGAAAACTGGCCGCTTTGATTTGCATGGTCAGGACATACGGGTAATGATGCCCAATACGTTTATGAATCGCAGCGGCGAATCCGTGTCGCCGATGGCCGCGTTTTATCGAATCAAACCATCCCGGGTGCTGATAATCCACGACGAACTGGATTTGCCGCCCGGTACGGCCCGATTGAAATTCGGTGGCGGGCACGGTGGGCACAATGGCTTGAGAAACATCGCTTGCAGACTTGGAACCCCCGGGTTTATGCGATTACGTATTGGTATTGGTCATCCGGGTGCCCATCGCGATGTTTCCGGTTTTGTACTCAACACCCCCCCGTCAAGCGAACGACAGTTGATCGAGGACGCCATTGAAAAATCAATCATGGTTTTGCCGGATGTGGTATCGGGTGACTTCCAAAAAGCGATGAATAAATTACACACCGGATCGGTAAATGAGCACGGCCAAAATAGCCGGCGCGGGAAAAGTATAAATGGCGATTAAGTGTGGAATCATCGGCTTGCCCAACGTGGGCAAATCCACTTTGTTTAACGCGCTCACCCGCTCAAGCGCCGCGCACGCCGCAAACTATGCGTTTTGTACCATTGAGCCCAATGTGGGCATGGTCGAGGTGCCCGACCCGCGTTTGCCTAATCTGGCTGAGATAGCCCAATCGCAAAAAACCATTCCGGCCACCGTTGAATTTGTCGATATCGCTGGACTGGTTGCGGGCGCCTCCAGAGGCGAAGGCCTGGGCAACCGGTTTCTGGCCCGTATACGCGAAGTGGATGCAATCGCCCATGTGGTGCGCGGGTTTGAAGATGAGAGTATTGTCCACGTATCGAATCGCATTGACCCGGCCGCAGATATTGAAACGGTCAACACCGAGTTGATGCTGGCGGATATGGAAACCGTGGAGAAATCAATTCAACGGGCGGAAAAGGCCGGCAAATCCGGCGATAAGGCACAAATCACATTAAAGGGATTGCTGGAAAAAGTGCAAAGCCATCTCGATGGCGGCAACCCACTCAATACGCTGGATACCGGCAAAGATGAAGCAGCCCTGCTCAAACCGCTGTGCCTTTTAACGATTAAACCCACGTTGTACGTCGCTAACGTGAGCGAAGATGGTTTCGATAATAATCTGCACCTCGACAAAATAAACCGGATTGCTGCACGAGAATCCGCCCGGGCGGTGGCAATATGCGCCTCGACCGAACACGCGCTTGCGGAGCTCGGCGAAGCAGACGCTGGGGTATTTTTACAGGAAATGGGATTGGCGGAAGCTGGCCTCATCCGCGTGATCCGCGCCAGCTATTCATTACTTGGATTACAAACCTTTTTTACGGTGGGTCCCAAAGAGGCCAGGGCATGGACGGTCAAAGTCGGCGCCACCGCACCCCAGGCCGCAGGGGTTATTCACAGCGATTTTGAGCGGGGATTTATCTGTGCTGAAACCATCAGCTATGATGATTTCATCCAGTGCAATGGCGAACAGGGCGCGAAAGAATGCGGGCGGCTCCGTCTGGAAGGCAAAGAATATATTATTCAGGATGGCGATGTGGTGCATTTTCGTTTCAACCTTTGAGCATAATCGTCCGCATTCATTAAACCGCAGGGTCGGGAAAAATCATTTCTCTGAGCTACGAAAAAATCGAAACCGCGCTGGATGAATATCTCGACCCGGTGCTTTCAACCCGGCGCACCGCCGAAGAACCGGCCCGGGGGCTGACCACGCTGCCCCTGGCCCAGCAGGAGTTTGCGCTGCACTGGACAGACGTGGTGCGCAAATCCAACGCTGAAATGGCGTATCAGTTTGTCAGTCGCGTCCCCCTGGCGCTCAAACTCATGGATATCGAAGGAACCCGGCGATGGCTGCTTCACGCCATGGATATTTATGACAAGGAAGGTCTGTATCCGGGCAGCGCCGCTCTGGAAAACATCGAACAGTTTGCCAGGGAATATCGTTTAAGCCATATCACCGTAACCCTCGATCAGGTTCGCGCCATCCTGGAAACGATCATCTGCGGCCTGACCGGGCGCAATTTGAAGATTGAGTCCGGCCGCCGCATTTTTACCGATACCGAGACGCTTTACTTGCCGGCCGCGATTAACCGATTCGATGAGCGCGAGAAAAATTACCAGCTCTATAAGGTGACCGCGATTCATTTATGGGCGCAAACGTGGTTTGGTACGTTCAAACGCCCCGCCCCGGATGCGCCGCACCTGAGCGAGATTATGGCTGATTTTCCGGACAGCGGGCGTGCGCTTGAATTGTTTAACCTGCTGGAAACCATTCGCTTGAACGCCTGTATTCACCGCGAACTTCCCGGTCTTGGCCGGGAAATGCTGACGCTGCACACTGTGGCGCCCGTCGAAGATGCCACCTGGAAGATGTATATCGATCTGCTTGAGGCGCCGAATGCCACCGTGGCGGCAACGTTGCAGGCGACCACCAGGCTGTATGAATTGCAAATGCCCTGGCCGGATAGCTTCCTGTACCAGGGAGGACTCAATTTAAATGCTGCGGAACTGACCATAGAGCAGCGTATCGAGCAGGAAAAAATGCAGATGCAAATGTCATTGAGAGACATGCTGAGCGAGATTTTGCAATCCCCATCCGGGCCAGGCGACCAGCCACAACTCGATCAGGGTGAATCGAATCTGGCGGTGCGTCAGGATGAGAACGGAGCGGTGCAAATGACCATGGACGGCGCGCCAGTGTCCCTGCCCCCGGATGTAGAGAATCTGTTGTCTTCCATGCTTCAGGACCTGGATAATATTCCTGAGGACTGGCTGGTGCCCGCCGGGGACGGCGCATATTCCCCACAGCGCGACGACCAGCACAAAACTGAAGATGTCTGGAAAGGAACCTACCATGAAGACGGCGCATTTTTATACGACGAATGGGACTGTCGCCGTCAAACCTACCGCAAAAACTGGTGCGTATTGCGAGAGATGACCACCCACCCCATCCATGACGAATTTCCGCAAAATACGCTTGAGCGACACGCCCATCTGGTTGACGATATACGCAGGCACTTTGCAGCACTGCGTGGCGAAGACCGGATACTCAAAGCCCAGCCTCTCGGCGACAACATTGACCTGGATGCGCTGGTTACCGCTTATGCCGACATGCAGACCGGGGTTGAGATGAGCGATCGGGTGTATAGCCAGATGCGCAAGCAGGACCGCGATCTGGCGGTTGTTTTTATGGTCGATGTCAGCGGATCGACCAAAGGCTGGATCAATGATGCGGAAAGGGAAAGCCTGATTTTGTTGTGCCAGGCGCTGGAAATACTCGGCGACCAATATGCGATTTACGGCTTTTCAGGCATGACCCGTAATCGATGCGAAGTTTACAAGATCAAGACCTTTGCGCAGCCCTATGACAAAGACGTGCGCGCACGAATAAGCGGCCTCAGACCACAAGACTATACCCGCATGGGCGTGACCATACGGCATCTGACTAAAATCCTGAACGAAGTTGAAGCCCGAACCCGCATTCTGATTACCCTTTCCGATGGCAAACCCGACGATTATGACGGTTACCGCGGCGAATACGGCATAGAAGACACACGCCAGGCATTACTCGAAGCGCGCCACACCGGCATTCATCCATTCTGCATTACCATCGATACGGCGGCAGAGGATTATCTTCCCCACATGTACGGCCATGCCAGTTTTGTCGTGGTGGATGCGGTGCGCAAACTGCCGCTTAAAGTTGCGGATATCTATCGAAAACTGACAACCTGAGTGGCGGGGTTGAGCCACCGTCCGTTATCTTTGGAAGTTGTCAATCAGAACTGCCATGCTGGAAATTTAAGCCTTGTCAAAACCGTAACCCGGGTAGAAGATATGCGGAAATTATCCATAAATACCACGATGAGAATCGGCAGATAATGAGAATCAGCAGAGCAAATGGCGTATTCGGTGTTGAGTTTTATGACGTGGATGTGAGCGTAATCAGCGAGGATGAACTGAATCAGGCCAGGGCGGCGCAGAACGAACACGGCGTAATATTTTTTCGGGACCAGCGGCTTTCTCCTGAACAGCACCTGGAGTTCGCCCGACGCTGGGGAGAAATTGTCGTCAATCGCTTCTTTGAACGAGTCGAAGGGTTTGAGCAGATCGCCATGGTGCGAAAAGAACCCAGGCACAAAACAGCCGTTGGCGAAGAATGGCATACCGATCATTCCTACGACCAGGTCCCCGCCAAGGGCTCAATATTATATGCAAGACAAGTTCCAGGCACAGGCGGCGAAACATTATTCGCCAACATGTATCTTGCCTATGACTCACTTATCGATAGCCTGAAGAAAACACTATCCAGCCTGAACGCCGTCCATTCCAGCAAACACGTTTTCAGCAAATCTGCCATAGAGGAACACTATGGGCAGGAAGAACGCTATCATAATCATGAACTTGCCACCCAGGACAGCATCCACCCCATAGTTATCGTCCATCCAGACAGCGGCAAAAAGGCGCTGTATGTAAACCCCACGTTTACAGTGCAAATCCAGGGCTGGACTGTAGACGAATCCAGACCGCTGCTGGATTATTTATACCAGCACGCAATCAAACCCGCTCATGTAATGGAGTTTAAATGGGAAAAAGACAGCATCGCTTTCTGGGACAATCGGGCTACCTGGCATCGAGCCAAAAATAATTACCCGACGGAAACCAGAATCATGCATCGCGTTACCATACAGGGGAGTCCTATAAAAGGCTGCGGCGCAAAAGAAAATGCCGATGGCGCTGAGGCTGACTTGAATTGACCGCCTGAGGGTCTACTGGTATGGTTGTTATGGTGTTTATCAGCATCCTGGTTCTGCTGAGAGGATGGCAGATACAGCTTCCAGTGAGCCAAATCCTGTTATCCCGCTATTGACCTTCTTAATCCAGGGAACTAAAGAGAAAAGGCCTACTCGGTAGAGTAAAATTGATTTTTCTTTCTGGATTTACATTGTGAATCGCGGTGCAAATTAATAGACTGGAATGAAAAGTAAATTTAGACTGAATGTTGCGTGACTGGTTATTCCAGAAAATGACTATACCATCGCTGAATTCAACGGTTACGCATCTAAAAGTAAGTTGAGATATAAGCCGCATGAATTCAAAACGAATGAACGAAGAGCATTATAATCACAAACCAAAACAGGAAAAGCCATGAAAGACGAATATGAGTTTTTAGACGTTACTGAAATAGAGTTTGACAAGGAAAATCCGCGTATTAAAAAGGCGCTTGAAAAATACGGAGGAGATAATATTACCGCTGAACGGATACATTTCGCCCTGCGTTCGGCCTGTGATGATTCAAATTCGACCTCTTCGTTTTCACGACTAAAAGATTCTATCCATGCCAATGGTGGTATTACGCAACCAATTGTTGTGGTCATTCAAGGTGGTAAAAAAATCTGCATTGACGGCAATACGCGGCTCGCTATTTATCAGGATTTTTTAGAGCAGGGAACGACAGATAAGTGGGCGAAAATTCGTGCTTTAGTGATGCACGACGCACAACAGCGCGATATCGAAACCATCCGTGTTTCTGCTCATCTGGTTGGCCCAAGACCTTGGCCCGCCTATGAGAAGGCACGCTATCTACATTATCTCTACCATACCGAATTTATGGGATTTGAAGAGATGATAGCGCTTTGTGGGGGAAATCGACAAGATATTGAGCGCCAAATTTCGGCTTATAAAGACATGAATGAGTATTATCGTGATGTTGTTGATGATACGGCATTTCACATTGATCGATTTAGCGGTTTTGTAGAACTGCAAAAACCACAGGTGCAACAGGCGATCTTTAAAGCAGGTTTTACATTAGATAATTTTGGAAAATGGATAAAAGATGGCAACATTCGCCGGTTGGCTGATGTGCGACAAATACCTAAAGTACTTCAAGACCAGGAAGCAACCAATATTTTTGTAAGCGGTGGGGTAGGGTCAATTGAGAGCGCGATAAACCGTATTGACCGAAAAGCCGAAGCTGAATTGGACCCCGCCAGAAAAAAACTAAACCTTGAAGACGCACCTATAGACATGCTGGCAAAAACACTTGCTGGAAAAATTGAAAACATGCCATTTTCATACCTCAAAGCACTTCAACAGGGGAAAAGCGACACAGACATTGAAGCAGTTCGTATTTTCGAAGACTTGGTGGACCGGCTAGGCGAGCTTTTAGAGAGTGTCAGAAAGTAGCGAGCATCGCGCTATGGTGATGCTGATGGCACGTCAGTTACAGGCACAATATCACGATATCCTGGTAGAAACGGATTTACAAACAACACCTGGTCAACCTGTGCCCCCGATTATTGACGGGTATAGACCCGATATTTACGCATATAACGGAGTAAATAATTTTTACTTGATTGGTGAAGCCAAGACCAGGACTGGTCTGAATCTCGAGCATACGTATATCCAAATCAGTTCTTTTGCTTGTTACCTGGAAGCCAAACATCAAGGCACTTTTGTCTTGGGCATTTGTGGAGAAAAAGCAGATAGCGCGAAAACATTACTGCGGTTTTTGCGTAAGAAATTAAGTTTGACGAAGACAATCCTTCGGGTATTTGATGGCTGCGATTATTGGGAGCTTGATAAAACGGATGGGGTGCAATGGCATTTAAGCTAAGAAGACCCCCTAAGTTAAGCGCCAAACTGGACGCTTATCCTTACCAACTGGACGCGGTCAGAGCTGTGCAAAATTTACCCTATGCGGCGATTTTCCATGAACAGGGTTTGGGTAAAACCAAGATAGCCGTTGACATCGTCTTATCATGGATTGAAAGCGATATTGTTGATACCGTGTTCATAATCACAAAAAAAACATTAGTGCAGAACTGGAAGGACGAATTGATCACTCATTCTTATATCACCCCAAGAGTGTTATCCGGAAATCGAAGAGAAAACGGCATCGCGCTAAATTCACCGATTATATTGTATGTAATGAACTACGAATTGATCTCCAGTAATTTTGACCTGTTGCAACTGTTCCTGAAAACCTGCCGGGTTGGTGCGGTTCTGGATGAGGCGCAGAAAATAAAAAATCCAGAAGCAAAACTAACCAAGGATTTCCATGCGCTTTCCCATAAGTTTTGTCGCCGCATTGTCATGACGGGGACGCCAGTTGCGAACCGACCATTTGATATATGGTCACAAATCAAGTTTCTTGACGATGGCGAGGCGCTGGGCCAATCGTTTGCTGAATTCAAGTATCAAACAGAACTGCCAGATACGACAGACACGATGGACTCATACAGCAAACAACTTGCCGGGGTTATGGAGAAGTTGAAAAAGTTTTCGGTGCGGGAAACCAAAAAATCTTCCGGCCTTGAACTGCCCGACAAAATCATTCGAACCCATATCGTCCGAATGGCGTCGCAGCAGGCAGGAATTTATGCAGATTACAGGGACAGGTTCGGCAGTGAATTTAAAGGTCGTGACGGCGTAGTAATTGACAACGCCGAAGATATCCTAAAACGTCTGTTGCGCCTTGTGCAATGCGCTTCCAACCCAATCCTGGTGGATGAAAACTATCAGGAAATACCTGGGAAATTCGTTCAATTAAACACCATGCTTAATCAACTGGATATGAGCTCAGCCAAGGTGATAATCTGGACTGGATTTATTAAAAACGTGGAGTGGCTTTGCCAGGAATTGAAAATGTATAACCCGGCAAAGGTACATGGAAGTTTAAGCATAGACTACCGAAACAGGGCCATCGCAAAATTCAAGGCAGATGCTTCATGTCGAATTCTGGTGGCAACACCAGGGGCAGCAAAAGAAGGGTTAACGCTCACAGTTGCGAATCATGCCGTATTTTATGACCGCAGCTTTAGCCTGGACGATTATTTGCAGGCACAAGACCGTATTCATCGGGTGTCACAAACGCAAGAGTGTTTTGTACACAATCTGATTGCCGAAAACACCGTAGACGAATGGGTGGACAGCTTGCTGAATGCCAAACATCAGGCGGCTCGCTTGACTCAAGGAGACATAAGCAAACCCGAATTTGATTCAAACTTCAACTTTGACTTGTCTGAGGCATTGTCAGAAATACTCGGTGCTTGAGTAGCGATAAACACCAAACTGCGGGGAGAAAATTATGAACGAAGAACCAACAATTACGATACTAGATGAAGAGATTCTAGTTCGTTATGAACGACTGTCTACCGACCAATTGAAATATTTTGAAGAAAACCCTCGGGTCTATTCTTCAATTTATGGTGAAAACAAGCCAGAGAATAACGGGGAATTACAGAGTTTTATTCACACCAAGATGCTGGAACAGCAAAGCGTTCAGAAGCTTATCCCTGAAATCAGGAAACACGGCGGCTTGCTTGAACCAATTCTGGTCAGATATGACACCATGCAAGTTATCGAAGGCAATTCCAGACTCGCCGCTTATCGGGAATTGTATAGGAAGTGCAAAGATGAAAAATGGACCGAAATACCATGTCACATCGTTAGCAAACTGTCCCCCGAACAACAGGATGCTTATCTGAGTCAAATCCATATTAAGGGCAAAACGCCATGGCAGGCATACGAGAAAGCAAACTTCGCATATATCCGGCGCAAAAGAGGTTTTTCTGTTGATGAAATTGCCCGTAGATCATCTGAAACTAAAGGTGAAATTGAAAAACGAATTAAAGCCGTAGAGTTGATGCAAGAAAATAATGACAAGGACAGGTCGCGTTTTAGTTATTATGACGTGCTTGTGAGAAGCCGCAATATTAACAAAGAGAATAGCTATAACGATGAGGTTAAAAATACACTCTTGTCAAAAATAAAAAATATAGGGGAAGGGGATTCGCGCGATACTGATTTTACCGCCCTGGATTTAAGAGAAAAGATACCCGACATTTTAAAGAAAAAGACACAACTAAAAAAATTCCTGCACGGAGATTTAACGCTGGACCAAGCCTACCAAAACGCGCGCCCAAGCAACCCTCTTAGAAAAGTAAAAGATGCTAAAGATAAAATTGTGGACATCACCAGGATAGAAATTTCTAAACTTGAGATAAACGACCTCAACGCATTAATGCAGGACATAAGGCGATTGTTCCGTGAAGTAGAGCGCATCAAATTTATGTCCAAGAAGATTAAAGACGAGAAAGCCAAAAACAGCAATGCCTAATAACATCTTACTTATCGAACCTGGTTACCCGAATAAATATCCTCCGCTTGGATTGATGAAAATAGCCCAGTATCACGGGCCAGACGGTAAAAACGACAATGTCTGTTTTATCAAGGGTGAGGACGAAAAAATCTTTGAGACACACTGGGACCGGGTATATGTTACCACCCTGTTTTCCTTTGAGTTCAGCCGCATTTCCAAGTCTATCGATTTTGCATTAAAGGCTGTAAACGGCAACAGTGACCATGTTTTTGTCGGCGGCATTGCAGCGTCGTTGATGCATGAGCGGTTTCTGGCCGAACCACGTTGGAGCGGCGTTCGTTTTATTAAAGGGTTACTCAACAAGGCACCTGCCATATCGTTGCAACTGGATTCTTTTTCACAGGACCTTTACGCAGAGGATATAACAGGCTTGCCCATAGAAGATCGTATCCCGGATTACAGTATTCTTGGGCAAATAGACTATCAATACCCGGTCATAGATGCTTATTTTTCTTATGCCTCCCGTGGATGTGTACGCAAATGCAAGTTTTGCGGTGTTCCCAAGCTGGAGGGAATGCAAAGAGATACGGAATCTCTCGTCGATATTATTAACGGCATAGAAAAAAAATATGGTGTCAAAAAGGACCTTATCCTGATGGATAACAATGTGGTTGCTTCCAGTCGATTTAAGGAAATTATGGCTCAGATTCGTGACCTTGGATTTGCCAAGGGCGCAATGCTGAACCGCAATGGGCGCAACGTTGCCCGGCGGGTGGATTTTAATCAAGGCGTAGATGCACGCATACTGTGCAAGGACCCTATGTTCCTACGCGAACTATCCAGCATCTGCATCAAGCCGTTGCGTATCGCTTTTGACCATGCAGGATTACAAAAGCCCTACGAACAAGCCATACGATACGCACATGAATTCGGACTGAATGAACTGTCCAATTACATGCTTTATAATTTTTACGACACGCCGCAGGACTTGTTCTACAGGATGCGGTTGAATGTATCCCTCAACGAAGAATTGGGCATTCGGATTTTCTCATTTCCGATGCGTTACCAGCCAACCGACAGGCCAGACCGAGGTCACATAGGCCCAAAATGGAACCGATACTGGCTTCGCTCTTTCCAGATTATTTTGCAGGCAACTCACGGTATTGTCAGCGGTTCACCACAGTTTTTCAAACATGCCTTTGGTGATAATTATGAAGAATTCGAAACAATTCTGATGATGCCGCATACTTATATCTTTAACCGTACCTGGTTTTCTACCCATGGGGGAAAAGCGGAATTGGATGATTTTCACGCTGTTTCCTCCCGGTTCATGGAGCAAGACCGCCACGAGCTTCTGTCTGTTTTGATGCAATACCGTAGCGTTGACCTGGAAGCCAAGCTACTCACCAGTAAAAACCCCAGGTTAAGAGATATTGCTATTCACTATCGTAAATTTACGCCAGATGAGGCGCGAACGATTCGAGAAAATATGAAGGAGATAAAATTTCAAGAAAACGGACTTTCCAGGCAGGATGTCGAAGACGTGCCATTTGTCCCTAAAGATGAATGTGTTGAAGATGCTGGTCTCAATGACGCAGTGACCTAGCGTAGGTATGAGTGATTTTTGCGTGTTTGTTGGCAAAGAAATTTTGCGGCTTGTTACTACGGCGATGTATGACGACCCGCTGAACATCTACAGGGAGTATATTCAAAATGCAGTTGATTCGATTGATGACGCTGTATTAAATGGCTATAACAAAAATAATGCTGAAATACATATTAACCTGAATTCTAGCGAACGAAGCATTACTATTTATGATAATGGGCCAGGTATGCCCGCTAAAAAATTTTCTGGGAATATGAAAATGATTGGCTGGAGTGAAAAAAATGGAACTTCACTACGTGGTCTTTGGGGGATTGGGCGGCTTGCCGGCCTGGCTTATTGCAAACAGTTGATTTTTCGGACGAAGGCTCAAGGAGAAGATATTGTTAGTCGCATACATTGGGATGGGCAAAAATTCAGAGAGCTATTATCTGTGCCTCATCAACAGACGGATTTATCAGAAATTGTAGAACGGATTATTACGACATCTTCTGAGTCGGTTGATAGAGAACTCCCCAGTTTTTTTGAGGTACAAATTAACCAGGTTGTGCGTCACGGAAACGATGCACTGTTGAATAAAAAAATAGTAAGTGAGTACTTGGCTCAGGTTGCACCAGTGCCTTTCCATGTTGATGCGCCTTTTCGTGAGCAGATCAAGGAATTCTTGGCCCTACACATTGATGTATCAGGCTATCCAATCCATATAAACGGGGAGTCAGAACCCATTTATAAACCGCATCGAAACGAATTTTTCTATTCACCCAAACATCAAGACCGTTTTTCCGACGTTGAGTGTTTTGAGGTTAAAAGCAGGGACAATAAACCAGTGGCGGTTGGATGGATTTTGCACCACTCCTATCTCGGCACACTAAAAAACTGCCCGACTTTGCGTGGTATAAGAGTTAGAAGTGGCAATATGCAAATTGGTAATGAACATCTTTTGTCCAGTATTTTTCCTGAAGAACGCTTTAATAACTGGAGCATTGGCGAAATACACATACTTGACCCAATGTTGCGTCCCAATGGTCAACGAAGCAACCTGGAGGACACGCCGGCATTCAGAGACTTTAAGAGCAGGCTCGTACCGATAGTAGGGCGAACAATTGCAAAAAAATGCCGCATGAACTCACGTCTACGCAATAAAGCCCGGCTTGCTACGGAACGACTGAAAATGATTGCAGCGAGTCTGGATATATTGGAGGCGAATATTCTGTCATCAGCGAAAGTCAATGCGGTTTTAGCGGCAATCGAACAGGAAATGCAACATCCGCAGTCCGATTTGACGGCTTTTCCCCAAACATCACAAAAAGCTGTTGCCGTTGAATTCAAGCGAATTTCGGATAGATTAAAAAGACTGCCAAACATTAACAAAAAATCATCCTGCTTGAGTAGTTTACCAAAGACACAATTGCACCTGGTAAACAATATCGCTGATTTGATATATGATCATTCTCCAGATCATAAAGTTGCTGGTGAGTTGATATTCCATATACAGTTCTTGCTATCCCGTCGACGAATAAAGAAGGAGAAGAAGCGGGCTTCCTCGCACCGTGTGAATTCCTGATTCTTATGCGGTAATGGGCTATTTATATTTTCGACAGCGACAGAGTACAATCAATTTTTCTGCCCAGGATTTACGTTCTGAACTGCTGCAAATGAATAGACCACAATACGTGGTTTGTGCGCTGTACAAGTTTACTGCGCTTGACCGTTACGCTGCTTTGCAGGGGCTTATCCTCAATAAACTACAGGAATCTGAAATGTTTGGCACTATTCTGCTGGCGAGTGAAGGTATAAACGGTACGGTTACAGGAACGCGGGTTGCGGTTGACGGGTTTTTGGATTGGCTGGGTCGGTTGCCCGGGTTGGCCGACATTGAGACGAAACAATCCGGTTCCCGCCAGCGGCCATTTAAGCGCGCCAGGGTGAAGTTAAAAAAGGAAATAGTCACAATGGGCGTGCCAGGCATTGACCCGCGCAAATCTGCGGGTACCTGCGTTGACCCGAAGGATTGGAATGCGCTGCTGGAAGCCCCGGACGTGCTGGTGATAGATACACGCAATGAGTACGAAATTAAAGTGGGGCAATTTGCAAATGCGATCAACCCGCACACCACCCGCTTCCGGGAATTTCCCGCTTTCGCAAAAAACCATCTGGATTGCAAAAAACATCGCAGGATAGCCATGTATTGCACGGGTGGGATTCGCTGTGAGAAATCTACGGCATTTTTAAAGCAGCAGGGCTTCAACGAGGTATATCAACTCAAAGGCGGCATACTCAAGTATCTGGAACGCGTCCCCCAAAGCGAGTCCAGATGGCGGGGAGAGTGCTTTGTGTTTGATGACCGGGTGACCGTAGACCATCAGTTGCAAAAGGGTAGTTATGACCAGTGCCATGCCTGCCGATTGCCGATTAGCGATGCAGACAAGCGCAGCGGGAAATATGAATCCGGGGTAAGCTGTCCGGCCTGTTTTGATCAGCGCACCCCACGTGACAAGCAGCGCTATGCCGAGCGTGAGAGGCAATTCAGGCTGGCGGAAGAGCGTGGTGGCCGCCATATCGGTCCCCGGAAACGCTAGGCGACCCGGGCTTTCCCCAACTGTTCCCGCAATATCATCCCGACCCCAATCAAGACCACGGCGCCGCCCACGAACGTTTTGGTTTCGGGTATTTCGCTTAACCACGTCCAGGACAGCCATGCAACCAATACCGGTTGCAAGAATAAAAAACTGGTGACGACTCCCGCCCGTAGCTTGGACAGGGCATAAAACCACAACAGAAAACCGATTCCGCTGGAAAATATACCCATCGCCACAATCCAGACAATGGGCGCAAGCGGGGCGTTATGGATTGCAGCCATGGTTTCGGGCAGAAAAATCAGCAATGGCAGGGTGCCGCCGAGACAGGTATATGAGGTCATGGCCAGCGGCGAATAACGCTCAAAGAATGGTTTTTGAAACACAAAGTAAATCGAAATTGACACCACCGCCGCCAACAGCGCCAAATAACCTGTGGGTTCGCCATCTGTGCCTTTGAGCAGCGAAATAATCGCCACCCCGACCACGCTGATTAAAATCCCGGCCCAGGCCAGCGGCGAGAGCTTTTCGCCCAGAAAAATCCGCGCCAGCAAGCCGGAGCACACCGGGTTGGCCGCCACAATCATCGCGGCCGCCCCGCCCGCCACTTTTCCCATGCCGAATACAAAACATATTTGATAGACGGTTATTCCAAGCAATCCAAGCATAATCAATACGGGAATGTCACGCAGTTGCGGCCGTGGAAATTTGCCCAGCACAAACAAGATGGCATAAAACAGGCAGGCAACCACGTGTCTGAATAATACAATTTGCTCAACGCTGAAATAAGATAATGCGGCGCGGCTCGCCGGGAAGGCAAACGCCCACAGAATTACCGTAACGAAAGCGGCTGTCAGCGGCAAATGCGCCGGGTTTATTCTCATCAGTTAATATGGTTGTTAAGCCACGCATTCAAAGCATGGGCTGACAAAGCCCCGTGTTCGTGCACGGTTTAGGTCGTGTTGACGAATTATCAAATTATTAATAATTGTATCCCACAACAGTTTTGAGGAGGGTCGTCATGAGTATACGGGTCACCGATGTGATCTGGTCGCGGATTGAATCAATTTTGACAGATATCAAGCACCCGGCCCCCCGCCCCGGCGTCAAGGGTAGGGACATCCCCCCGTGCCGAAGGTGTAGGGACAGGCCCCCGTGCCGAGGGTGTAGGGACAGGCCCCCGTGCCTGTCTATGATGAAGGACAACCACGGGGGGATGTCCCTACAATTCGTCAACACGGCCTAATAAAAATCCGAAAAAATGCGAAATGCGCCAGCGCCTAGGCCAATACCCTGGAAAAGGCCGCAACCAGACGGTGGTATGTGGCAATGGAAGATAAATGCGCATGGTTCAATTTCAAATTAAACTACCCGTGGTGAAACGGCGTCCCCCTTCCCGGGCGCCTGGAATTCTGGATAGCGCTGTTTCATGTTTTTAAAGGTTTTTGATTTCAACCCGGGCAGGCCGGATTGTGATGGATTCAGGCACATTTGCGTCAGCCTGTTTCGGAATTCCAGTATCATTGCGGTGATGGCGTGATAATTTGTCCGGCGCGGTATGGATTGCCCAGCGGCATAACCCGGGCGGTTGACCAACCGATCAATATTCCCGTACCCGCTCACTATCGGCCATTGGCCTGTGGCGGCCCGGGCACGGCAAGCTGGCTGCATACCGGGAGCGCGCATATAATCAGCAACAAAAAAATCTGCCGGGTGACACAATTGACGGCAAATCTGGACAACCGATCTTACATAGAATAATGACCGACCCCGCAGAAAAACTGGATGCCTATCTGGTCGGCGGCGCCGTTCGCGACCAGATTATGGGGCTTGCAGTAAAAGACCGTGACTGGGTAGTGGTGGGCGCGACAACGGAGCAGATGACGAGACTCGGATTCAAACGGGTCGGCAAAGACTTTCCGGTGTTTCTTCACCCTCACAGCGACGAAGAGTTTGCCTTGGCACGGTCAGAACGAAAGACTGCAAAGGGATACCATGGCTTTGAATTCCACAGCGGCCCGGCGGTGACACTAGAGCAGGACCTAAGTCGTCGCGACCTGACCATGAATGCCATTGCCATGGACAGGCAGGGTAATTTTGTCGACCCGCACCAGGGCCGGGCAGACATACACAACCGGCTTATCCGCCATGTGTCCGATGCGTTCAAGGAAGACCCGGTGCGAATACTGCGGGTCGCCCGTTTCGCGGCCCGGTTTGCCGGGCAGGGCTTCAATGTGGCGGCGGATACCCAGGCGCTAATGGCGGAAATGGTGGTGAATGGCGAAGTTGATGCGCTGGTGGCCGAGCGGGTATGGCAGGAACTGCGGTCCTGCCTGGGCCAAAAAAACTGCGCCCGATTTATCCGGGAGCTGAGAAACTGCGGCGCATTAAAAAAGATTATTCCCGAACTCGACGCCCTGTTCGGCATTCCACAAACCGCAAGGTATCATCCCGAAATTGATACCGGCATACATACATTGATGGCGCTGGACGCTGCCGATAACCTGGCGCTGGATCCGATGACTTTATTTGCGGTCATGGTTCACGACCTGGGAAAAGCATTAACACCAGAATCCGAATTGCCGGCGCATCGGGGGCATGAACGCAGAGGACTGAAGCCGATCAATCAATTATGTGATCGTTTCGGCGTGCCGGGTGATTATCGATCCTTCGCCCTGAAGGTGTGTGAATATCATCTGCATTGCCACCGAATAGACGAGCTGAAACCGGTCACGGTGATGAAAGTACTGGAGCGGCTGGACGGCTTCAAAAAACCGGATTCGATTCGCCGGTTCGCATTGGCCTGCCTGGCGGACAAAAGAGGGCGAACCGGGCACGAAAATGCCAGCGATGAACAGATGCGATTGCTGCTGGAATATCATCGCGCCGCGCTGGCGGTGGATGCCGGCGCCATTGCCATGGAAACCAGGGCGAATCATTCCAGCCAGGCCAATGTGGGATTACGCATCAAAAGAGCGATTCGCCGGCGGCGCATTGCGGCTATCAGGCAGATAAAGGTGGAAAATAACGACCCCGGCATTTAGGCGGTGACCATTTTGAGGGCGTCGATATGAGTGTCCATCATGTGCAGAGGCCTCTTGGCCTTATGCGGATTTCAACGCATTTGCGTAAATTACCGGTCAGGGTGCAAAGCATCGCCCTCCTGCAACGGGCCTGATATTCTGGTATAACCGGATTGCAAGTTGCCCACACACTTTATGCCCTGTAACCTGACGATGAAAAAGTTCGATTCCCTGAGCGCCGCCCAGGTCAGCCATCTGCTTGCGGGTTTTGGCGTCAATCTGCTGGTGTCAGATGTTCGCAATACGGTGCTGTTTTTACAGTCAATTTTTAATTTCACCGATTTACGCTGCTCCGGGGATTATGCGCTGCTCAGGCATCGGGATCATTATTATCAATTGCACTCGGACCAGACCTATTCATCCCACCCATTATTGTCCGTGCTGCCCGAGTCCGGGCTGCGCGGGGCCGGCGTGGAACTGAGGCTGTTTCAGATGGACCCGGACAAGGCTGAAAGGAACGCCATCGCTGGCGGGTATACGATGTTACAGTCCACAGCGGACAAACCCCATGGACTGCGAGAGTGTTTTATCCTCGATCCTGATGGATATTGCTGGGTGCCGTCGGTGAAAATTTGACCGGTAGACGAAGCGGTATTACGCACAATGATCAAGGGTGTTTTATTCGACAAGGACGGCACGCTTCTGGATTTCAATCGCACCTGGCTGGGCCCCTATCGACAGGCGGCAAACTATATTTCGGCGTATATGGCCCAGCCGGAGCTTGGCCAATCCTTAATGCGGGCGGGCGGATTCATCGCCGAATCTGAAAGCTGGCGCAGTGATTCTTTACTGGCATCGGGCAGCAACGCGCAAATTCTGGATTTCTGGTCCGGGGAAATAGGTCAACCCATCGCTGGAGACCACCTGTCCCGCATAAAAACAATATTTGCCCGCGCCGCAAACCATCACGTTCCTGCACTGGATGACCTGCCCGGATTTCTGCAAGGCTTAACAGCACAGGGTATGGTTTTAGGCGTGGCGACCATGGATGACGAAGAAAATGTCCGCGGGATGCTGGCCAGCCTTCAGTTGACCGAATACTTCGATTTTGTTTGCGGCGCGGACAGCGGGCACGGGGTGAAGCCGGAAGCCGGAATGGTGCACGCATTTTGCAGCGCCTGTGCGCTTTCCCCCGGGAATGTGATGATGGTTGGCGACAGCCCGAAGGATTTGCACATGGGCAGGAATGCAGGGGTGGCGTATTGTGTCGGGGTATTGACTGGCGCGCATGGTCGTGGCGAGCTGGCGCAGTACGGTGACTATGTATTTGACAACATTTCCGGTTTGCAGCGGTTGTTGGAGACCGAAAGCCCGATAGCGGACGGATGATGATAATCGTTTAAGGAAGTTCACCTGTTGCTGGATAATGATAATATTATGCAAAAAGCCATGCCGCTGACAGGTATGATTTTGGTGCCGGATTTTGATGATTTTCCGCCCGGATTCGGTGCTGGCACAAAGCAGCAACCACAATAAAATATTTAAACCTGAAACTACCCGGAGTGATCAGATGTCAGAAACCAGTCGATCTTCAGAGGCCGCGAATTCCTGTACCAAACCTTCATTGACGGAGCTGAAGGCGCGATTAACCGACATACAATTTCAGGTTACCCAGGAGGATGCCACGGAAAGACCGTACAGCAATCAGTACAATAATGAAAAAAGGGCAGGCATCTATGTTGATATCGTCAGCGGTGAACCCTTGTTTTCGTCCGGGCACAAATTTGATTCCGGCACAGGCTGGCCAAGTTTTTACCAACCCCTGGATGTGGGCAATGTGGTAGAAAAAACCGATTACAAATTGCTGTTTCCCAGAACAGAAGTAAGAAGCGCAAAGGCCGACTCGCATTTGGGCCATGTTTTTAAAGATGGGCCGGCGCCGACCGGATTACGTTACTGCATCAACTCGGCCGCGATGCGCTTTATACCGAAAGAAGAACTGGCTGAAGCCGGTTACCCGCAATACGCCGGGTTATTTCAGGAATGAAGCGATTCGCGCAATGGCAGGGTGAAAATAAAATTAGGACAGGACCCTAATCCCTGCGCAGGCGGTCACGCACGGCGATCGGGGTTGGATATTTGGCGACTATCCAATACGCAGACACGATAAAAGTAATAATCGTTGCCAACTGAACCAGGTTAAAAGCATCCAGGGTGATCAGCCCGTTTTGCTGGGCGACGAATACCACCAGCAACGAAAATTCACTCAATTGCCCCAGGCGCACACCGGTTTCCCACGCCAGCTTATTGGTCTCGGATTGTTTCACCAGCAGGTATTTATAGACCACCGGCTTGATGATCAACAGCGTGACTGCGATCAGGGCGGCCGGAACAATTACGCCGGATGCGGCCGCAATGTCGAAACCGGCGCCCAGCCCAAAGAAAAACATGACCAGGAAAAAATCTCGCAGCGGCTTGAAACTTTCTGCTATGTGCAGGGCGATTGGGCTTGAGGCGATGGCAACGCCAGCGGCGAACGCGCCAATCTCATAGGACAACCCCATCGTTTCGGCAAGCTGTGCTATGCCCAGACACCAGCCTATGGTCAACAGAAATACGTATTCGGCAATTCGGTCGAATCTTAAAAATAATGCAAGTACGATATAGCGATGTCCGAACCACGCAATGGTAGCCAAAGCGGGCAGGGCTAAAAACAACCGCATTATGTCGATGATGGGCAGCTCGCCCCGACCATAACCCTGAATTACCAGCATGGCGATAATCGCGATCAGATCCTGAAGAAGCAAAATACTGATGATTACTTCGCCGGTGTGGCGGTGGTGAAGGACAGTGGTCGGCAGCAGTTTCAAGCCGATAATGGTGCTGGAAAAAGAGGCCGCCACGCCAATAATAATGATGTCAGCCATTGCGAAGCCGAATGTCCAGGTCATTGCACCGGCCACACCGCCGAATGTCAGCGTGCAGAAAAGCGTCACCAGGGTGGTTTCCCTGAGCAGTTGAAACAATTTCTGCGGAGATAAATTCAAACCCAGCAGAAACAGCAAAAATATGATTCCAATCCGCGCAATATCCTGAATCAGTCTCGCATCGGTGACCAGTGCAAACCCCCAGGGCCCGAGTATGGCGCCAAGCGCAAGGTATGCCACCAGCATGGCCTGGCGCATATACAATGCCGCAGTGGCCAGCAACGCGGCACCGCTGAATATCAAAAATATCGAGAACAGAATGGAGTCAGTATGCACCGTATTGGCCGGTCAATTATTGATCTGATGTTTGCGGTATTGCGGTTTTGCTGTCAGTTTCAATGTTTTTTTACCCGCACTATAATGCGGCTTCACACCAGACGGAGATGAAAAATGATCGCGCCGTGATTGCCGTTTCCGCGCAATGAGGCAAGTTCGGCCACGCTACAATATCACTATATTTTTACCGTTTGTATATTGATGACCAACAAAACAAACCTGACGCATTTTAACCAGCAGGGTGAAGCCCACATGGTTGACGTGGGAGAAAAAGAAATCACCCGGCGCAGCGCAGTGGCCGAAGGTCGTATCGTCATGGCGCGCACCACCATGGAAATGATTCAGCAGGGCGGGCACAAAAAAGGCGATGTGCTGTCCATCGCCCGGATTGCCGGAATTATGGCGGCCAAGCGTACCGCAGAACTGGTGCCGCTTTGTCATCCGCTCAGGCTGACAAATATCCGTATCGATCTGGAGTTCGACCCGCAGAATCCCGCAGTGGTGTGCAAGGCCACCACCCGCACCACGGAGCGAACCGGTGTGGAAATGGAGGCCTTGACAGCGGTTCAGGTGACGTTGTTAACCATATACGATATGTGCAAAGCCATAGACCGCGGCATGGAAATGCACAGGATTCGATTGCTGCACAAGTCCGGTGGCAAATCCGCAGACTGGAACAGAGCAGATCATGGGCCAGGGTGATAGACTGGACGACAGGTTGGGCCAGACATCAGGCGTGTGAAAAGGGCCAATAATGTTTTCCTGTGATTCCGACCCCAATGCCATAACCGTCGGTCAGGCAACCGCGCATATCAGGGAGAATATCTTTGCAGTCACCGAAAGCGAACCGGTGGAGGTGTATTGCGCATTGACAAGAGTCACCGCCGAGGATGTCACCAGCACCGTGAATGTGCCTAACCACACCAATTCTGCGATGGATGGCTATGCGCTGAAAGCGGCTGATTTGCCGCAAAATCGGGTACAAAACGGTATATATGCGCAGCCCGGGCGATTCAGATTGATCGGCGCATCATTCGCCGGCGCCGCATACCACGGCACGGTAGAGCGGGGTCAATGCGTGCGCATTATGACCGGCGCGGTGCTGCCGGCCGGTACGGACACGGTGGTCATTCAGGAGAATGTCAGGCTTGAAGGCGATGTGGTAGTGATCTTGGCAGCAGGCCAGGCAGGCGCCAACGTGCGCTATGCTGGCGAAGACCTCAAGACTGGCGACGTGGCCATACCGGCCGGGATAAAACTTGGCGCATCGCACTTGGGGCTGGCTGCGTCTTTGGGCCTGTCCCGGTTAAATGTGCTGCGCCGCCCACGGGTGGCGTATTTTTCCAACGGCGATGAACTCCGGCCGGTGGGAATGCCGCTGGGACCAGGCGAGGTATATGACTCCAATCGCTATACCCTGCATGCCATGTTGAGTGAGCTGGGCGTGGAGCAGGTAGATCTGGGCATCGTCAAAGACCACCCGGATGCCATAGCCGATGCTTTTATCGCCGCCGCCAGGGAGGCGGATGTGGTGATTACCACCGCGGGTGCATCGGTCGGGGACGCGGATTATGTCAAGCAAACCCTGCATAAACTGGGACAGGTGGACTTCTGGAAAGTGGCGGTAAAACCCGGGCGCCCCATGTCTTTTGGCAAAATCGGCGACAGCCTGTTTTTCGGACTGCCCGGCAATCCGGTATCGGCAATGGTTACCTTTCAGGTATTTGTTAAACCGGCAATAAAACTGCTGTGCGGTGAAAAGTACAATGTGCCGCTGGTATTGAAAGTCAGAACGTGCACGGACTTGAAAAAACGCCCGGGGCGAATGGAATATCAACGCGGTATTTTGTCTGTGGACGAGAATGGTGAAACCGTTGTCAGCTCCACCGGCGAACAGGGTTCGGGAATTTTGAGCTCCATGAGCCGCGCCAATTGTTACATCGTATTATCCGATGAATCAGCCGGCGTCGCCGCGGGCGATTGGGTTGAGGTACAGCCGTTTGACCACAGCGCCTAATCCAGACCTCCAGCGATGGAATAAAAAATACGACAGGCAGAAAAGCCGCAACGGATTGACAGTTGACCCGGCCGGCGAGCCCGAGTTACTGCAATATGGGCATCTGCTTGACGGCACTGGTCTGGCCATAGAAGCAGCCTGTGGAAAAGGACAAAATGCCTTGTATCTGGCCAGCCTGGGATACCAGGTCATAGCTTGCGACGGTGCGTATTTTGGCCTGGAAATATGCCATCGCTCGGCGCGGCGTCTGGGATTGCCAGTTTCTGCGCTGGTCTGCGACCTCGAAGTGTTCGCGTTGCCCGAAAGCGCATTTGGTCTGGTTTCTGTTGTGCGTTATTTGCATCGACCCCTGTTTAATCAATTGAAATCTACAGTTGCGCCCGGCGGCCTGATTTTTTACAAGACTTTTAATACGCATTTTCTTTCCCGGAATCCAGACTTTAATCCAGATTATGTGCTGCAAACTGGCGAATTGAATCGGGTTTTCTCAGACTTTGAAATACGCGCATCGGATTTCGGATCGACCATGGATGGATCAAATGCGCCCACTCCCACGAGTTTTATACTCGCTAGGCGCCCACCTGGATAGCGTGCGAATAATGCGCTCCTGACGGCGTGAACGGGTATAAGGCTTTTTACCACTATGGTCGGATCAGTTAGGGTTTGTCGGGCCGCAACAGCAGGCGTTTTATAACCGGGTTTTATAACTAAGGCCCATTGCCGCATGTGCGGATGCGGATATCCTGCGCCCTGGATTATTAGCTGACATAGTTGCCAGGTAATTTAATTGTGTCTAAACTTTGGCCGAAACTTTAGCCGAAACCTGCCCGCGAACTGCAAACCGGAATGATTGATGAATATACAAATAATACAATCCTACGTTGACATATACAAAAATAACTTTGACTGTATAAACGAGAAAAAAAACGAGATTTATAAATGGAAAGCCGTGAAATATTTCCGGGACAATTGGAACCTGGATGCAGAGGACTTGCACGCAATGCTGGCAGATGCCCTGGATCCGAAAAATGATGAAGAATCTGCTTGATTCAGGCCAGTATTTCCCAACCAAAATGCTACTTTATAATACGCAAAAAAAATCCGGAAAAAATCCGCACGCTTCTCCGCGATCTTTTTACTGAAGCACAGAATGTTACCGCCCGGATTGAGACCTTTCGTTGTCGCTTTAAAAGACTTAACAAAAAGAATTTTCCCAACACCAATGATTACCAGGACCACAGAGCGATCAGCGTTTATCTGGCATTACGATTTCCTGAAAACTATTTCTTCTATAAATTTCAAATGTTCAAAGCCTTTACAGAAAAGGTTTGCCACAGTTATACGCCCATTCCAGGGAAGATTGATAACGTCATACAATTTTATTGTGTTTGCAAATATTTGCGGGACAACTACTTGTCCAAAGACGAAGAATTATTAGAGCAGCATAGAAACAGCATAGATAACGACTGCTACCCTGACCATGATCTGAATATTCTCACCCAGGATTTTGTTTTTGCCGTTGCGGAATATCTGGATTTAAACAATTTAGAGCCAGAGACTGCGGGTTGAAGCCAGGTACTATAAAACGGTTCGGCCCAGGCTTTGCGGATGGCATGATTTCGTAATAATCATCCCGGCTTGCGTGCGCAGCATCAGCCACATTAACGCAGCGGATAAATGCGCCATCGCCGCCCTGGGATTAGGCCTGATCCCATCGCCCCGACCTGGTGCGGGTGCGCCTGGATTAATATGCCGGGCGGGGTCGGCAGTTTGCTTAATGCCCCGGGGAATTCCCGGCGCAGCCCCAGAGTGACGCAATGGATCTTAATGCCCAACCATAAATAAACGCCTTCTGTGGTTTCCCGCACCGTGACATCGGTATTTTATGGAAAATGCGCGAAAGTATAGGAATCCTGGTTTTTATTGCTGGTTCAAAGCCGCATAATTGTCTGCTTTATCTAATATAGCGGGCAATTGCCGATAATTATCGATAAACCATGACTGACAGAGCAATTGTGGTAACCGGATCATCCTCTGGAATCGGCGCAGCGGTATGCAGAAGGCTGGCCAAATCCGGGCGCGGGATGCTGGTGCATGGCCGTCACAATCGGTCAGGATGCGATGCGGTGGCGGCGCAAATCGTTGCGGCCGGGGGCCGGGCCAGTGTTATTCTCGGCGATTTATCCGCGCAAGGCGTTGCGGAACAAATCATTCAGCACGCCGTCAGGCAATTCGGACAGCTCGACTGGTTGGTTGCCAATGCCGGATTTCCGGTTTTGCAGTCGCTGGATGACGGCGGGCGGGAAGACATGGAATACGCATTCCGTGGCAACCTGTTCAGCTTTTTCGACCTGGTGCAGGCGGCCAGACCGCATCTGGTAAAATCGGATCAGCCCAGAATCGTGGCCCTGGGCAGCTTCACCGCAAACCTGTTTCGCACGGATATGCGCAGTTTCCCTATATCCAGCGCCTCCAAGGGCGGGCTGGAAACCATGGTGCGTGGACTGGCGCTGGAATTATCCGGGGATGGCATAACGGTAAATTGCATTATTCCGGGCTACATAAAAAAGGATGCAGGAACCCGGGACGCGGTGCCGCTTGAAGAGTTCGAAGAAATAATCAGACGCATACCGCTGGGTCGGGTAGGAATGCCGGATGAAGTGGCCGCCGCCATTGAGTTTTTACTGTCCGCCGATGCGGCGTATATCACCGGTCAGATGTTGCACGTAAACGGCGGTTTGGTGATTTAAAGGAATAATGATCACCGTGCTCAATGCCGCGTCCGACTAACCCTGTGCACAACATGGTTGAAATAATCTGAATTCATTCCATAATCAGCATGGATGCGCTGTTTTGATAGTCAAAACCCCGCCATCAAAAATATCGAAAGGCTACCCGCTGCCAAGCCACATTAAAATTGAGCCGGTCAGAAATTGTCAATAAATCTTCAAAATCCTCAAAATTCCCGGAAAATCGCCTTTGACGTTGCACAGGTCAGGAAGCAGTTTCCGATTCTGCAGCGTCAGGTAAACGGCAATCCGCTGGTATACCTTGATAACGGTGCGTCCGCCCAAAAACCCCATGCCGTGATTGACTGCGTCTCCAGATATTACCGTGAGCAGCACGCCAATATTCATCGCGGGGTGCATCACCTGAGTCAGAGCGCGACCCAGGCTTACGAAGACGCCCGGGAAACCATTGGCAAATTTATTAATGCCAGACACGCCCATGAGGTGTTGTTTACCAGGGGCACCACGGACAGCATTAATCTGGTTGCTGCATCGTTCGGCGGGAAATTCCTGAATGCCGGGGACGAGGTGATTATCTCCACCATGGAGCACCACTCCAACATTGTCCCCTGGCAGATGATCTGCGCACAAAGAGGCGCGGCGCTTAAAATTATCCCGATCAATGCGGCGGGCGAACTGGACATGGATGTTTACCAATCATTGCTCGGCGCGCGCACCCGGCTGGTGGCGACGCTGCATGTTTCAAATTCGCTGGGAACCATCAATCCGGTGGAAAGAATTATTGCGCTGGCGCATGACCGGGATGTGCCGGTATTGCTGGACGGGGCGCAGGCCGTTGCGCATATGCGGGTTGACGTGCAGGCGCTGGACGTGGATTTTTACGCTTTCTCCGGGCATAAACTGTTCGGCCCCACCGGGGTCGGAATACTGTACGGCAAGGAAGCCTGGCTGAATGACATGCCGCCCTACCAGGGCGGTGGCGACATGATTGAAAAGGTGACTTTTGAAAAAACCACTTACAACACGTTGCCGCATAAATTCGAGGCCGGCACGCCGAATATTGTGGGTGGAATCGGCCTGGGGGCCGCAGTTGATTATTTTACCCGGTTTGATGCGCAGGAAATCGCAGCGCATGAACAGGATATCCTGCACTATGCGACCGCAAGGCTGACCGCAATTGATGGCATGAAAATTATCGGTACTGCCAAAAACAAGGCCAGCGTGATTTCATTTCTGCTGGCAGACACCCATCCCTTTGATGTCGGCACCATTCTCGACCAACTGGGAATAGCGGTGCGCACCGGTCACCATTGCACCCAGCCGTTGATGGATTTTTATCGCATTCCCGGCACAGCCAGGGCGTCCTTTGCCCTGTACAACGATCGTTCCGACGTGGATGCGTTAGCCGCCGGGGTTGAACGCGCCGCGTCCATGCTGCTTTAGACTATTTGTTTTCGGGCATCTGTTTTTCCGGCTATGGCGGATATCAACCAGATACAGGACGAAATAATCGAAGAATTCGGTATTTTCGATCGATGGATGGACAAATATGAATACCTCATCGATCTCGGCAAGAAGCTGCCGCTTATTGATCGCCGGTATAAACATGAAGAAAACCTCGTTCCCGGCTGCCAGAGTCGAGTCTGGCTGCATGCGGAATTGACCGCGGGCAAAGTCCGCTTCACTGCGGACAGTGACGCCATCATCACCAAAGGGATTATCGCGTTATTGATCCGCGTGTTGTCCGGGCAGCCGCCGCAGCAGATTAGCCAAGCGGATCTTTATTTCATAAAAGAAATCGGACTCAGGGAGCATTTATCGCCAACCCGCTCCAATGGACTGGTGAATATGGTGGCAAAGATCAGAACCACCGCAGAAACACTAAGGCAATGTCATTAAGGCCATTGTCTTGATGTTGCTGCCATAATATTTTTCGGCAATAGCGTTAAAATAAATCGGGACAATAAATTCAGATACGGATTAACGGAATTGGGCCACATCTACCAATCCCTGACATATTCTTTCAAAACTGCGTTTCGTCTTATCCGAACAATGTCGCGCCCGTAGATAGCCATGCACCAGCCCCGGTTCATTGATCCGGCCGGCTTTACCCCCGGCCTGTTGCAGCTTCTGCGCATAGGCGTCGGCATCATCGCACAACGGATCAATGTCCGCAGAAATGGCGCAGCAGGTCGGCAGTCCGCTAAAGTCATCCAGCAGCAAGGGATAAAATAGCGGCTCCATGGGGACAGAGCGACTGCCGGCGCGTATAGAGTGGTAAACAAAGAACGTTTTCAGTGGTCAGTAATGGCGCATTGGCATGGGTTGTATACGACTGAAGGTTTAATTCGCAACCGCCCAGAGCCGGATAGGTCAATAACTGCCCGATTGGACACTGCCTGGTGTCTCCCGATGTAGCATCCCTCAAGCAGATACAGACCGCAGCCGCAAGATTTGCCCCGGCCGAATCTCCGGCAACCATAACCTGCTCATATCGGTCCGCTGCACAGCGAAAAGCAGACAGGGCATCGTCAAGATCGTCGGGGTATTGAAATTCCGGCGCCAATCGATAATCCACGGAAATTACATCAAAGGCGGTGTGATCGCAGATTTCAGCGCAAATGCTGTCGTGGCTTGCCAGATCACCGAGCATAAAACCGCCGCCGTGGTAGTAAACGATGGCGGTTTTGCCGGGATGATTAGCGCTGTGACGATTATTTTTATAGCGTCGCAGTTTTAAATCATACCCACCGCTGTCTATCTGAAAATCGCTTGATGACACCCAGGGTGGATAAGGTTCGGCAAAAGTTCGGCAGACGGCGCTGTAGCACTCCCGTTGCGACTGGATAGCCTTCCCGGTGATTTCGGCAGCATAGTGCATTGGTCTTGTCGATAAACGCTTGAACCTGGGGGTCAATACTGGACATGGTCATAGACATGAAGCGGTTTTTAGCTGGGCCGGCAGGCCCCGCTCAGCTTGCTGTGAACCAGGGCCTGTTTTTGTGATCGGGTTAAGTTTTTTATTGCAATTTCGCGTTTGCTCGCACTGCTGCGACTATGGCCGTCTTCCCTGAACACCAGTCCCAGGGGTTTTCTGCCATTGAAATACTTTGCGCCTTTGCCCTCGCCAGCGTGCTCGGCGAAGCGCCGTTCCACGTCCAGGCTAATGCCCGTATAGTAGGAACCATCGCTGGTCTCGATAATATAGACTGACCAATTCATCTGCCAAGATTGGGTTTATATTTTTGTCGGCGATTGTCTGCCGCAACCGGTCATCGCCCGGGCCGCGCCAATCCTCATTTGACGAATAATTTTCTGGGCACGTCGGCCAGTGTTTCTGCGCCGCTGTCGGTGACCACGAAGCTTTCGGTAATTTCCATGCCCCAGTCATCCTGCCAGACTGCGGGAATAAAGTGAAAGGTCATGCCGGTTTTTAATATGGTTTCATCCCCGGGGCGGAGGCTCATGGTGCGCTCGCCCCAATCCGGGGGGTAGGAGATACCGATGGAGTAGCCGCAGCGACTTTGTTTCCTGATTCCAGTGCGTTTTTCCAGGATGGAGCAAAACGCGGCGGCAATTTCCTGGCACTGGTTTCCCGGTCTGGCTTTTTCAAGGCCGGCATGAATGCCTGCAACCACCGCTTTCTCAACCTCCAGAAACCGCGGTGGCGGGGTGCCGAGGAAAATCGTGCGCGAGGTGGGACACTGATAACGTTTGTAGCATCCGGCAATTTCAAAAAAAGCGCCTTCCCCGGATTTAAACGGGTCGTCGTTCCAGGTTAAATGCGGGGCCGAGGCATCCGCACCAGACGGCACCAGTGGCACAATGGCCGGATAATCGCCGCCGTGACCCGGGATTCCCATGCATCCGGCATGATATATCTTCGCCACCATTTCGTTCCTGGGCATACCGGGTTCAATGCTCTCCAGAATCTGGCGGTGCATGTTCGTTACGATTTGCCCGGCGATTTTCATATAAGCGATTTCCTGTGCGCTTTTGATGGCGCGCTGCCAGTTGACCAATCCGGTGGCGTCCAGCAGGGTTGCATGGTTTAAACCGCTGACCAGTTCGGCGTGGGCCCGGGCCGAATACCAGTAATTGTCCATCTCCACACCGATGCGGCCGCCCGCCAGCCCGCGCTCATGCAACACCTGGATCAGCTCCTGCATCGGGTGGAGCGGCGGATTCTGCACCAGATTTTCGGCGTAACCGTGGCAGTCATGGTCCGCCATCCACACCGTGCGCAGCGCGCCATTGCGGTCCTGGGCGCGCACAAAACACAGCGGATTGCCCGCCATGGACAGCACCACGCATTGATGGACATAAAATGACCAGCCGTCGTATCCGGTCAGCCAGGACATATTCGACGGATCGCTGACAATAATGGTATCCAGGGATTGTCCGGCCATGGCCGCGCGGGTGCGCGCCAGGCGCATGGCGTATTCGGATGGAGCAAATGGCAGGTTTTTGGCGGTCATACTCATGGCTGTTGATTATTCATAAGGCGGCAAAGCTGTTTGCAACCGCCTGCTCGAAAAATGCAACGTCCTGCATTTGTATACACAATGGCGGGCAGATTCTCAGTACGTTTTTATGCGCGCCGGACTTGCTGGCAACCGGCCGTGTTTTCGGGTGAGTTAAAACAATCAATTCATTTCATCCGGCGCGGGCCCTCTGGTTTTTCGGTCTTTGAACAGCTCTGCCGTCAGCATCAACCTGCGGCCGCACACGTCGCCGATGATAGCGTATTGGTCCTGCATCCGGCGCAGGACGTGCAAAAGCGCGGCGCCCACTTGTCTGGCGTTGTCGATTAATCCGCATTCATCAATCACCCGCAACACCGCCCGACCGGCCGCGCAGGACACCGGATTGGCGCCATAGGTATTGAAATAGAACTTGCCGGCCATGGCTTCGGCAACGTGCTTCCTGGCGACCACCGCGCCAAGCGGGAAACCATTACCGATGCCCTCGGCCAGCACGACCACGTCCGGCACCACACCATAGGCTGTAAATGACCAGTAATCTTCGCCCGTGCGACCGAAGCCTGACTGAACTTCGTCAACGATACATATCCCGCCGGCGTTGCGCACCGTGTCGAATGCGCCGGATAAATATCCCGGCGGCATGCCGCCATATCCCTGAATGGGTTCGATAAACAGTCCGGCAATCTGCCCCGAAGTGCCGCAATGAATAATGCGTTCCAGATCATCCAGATACGGCGCAACGCCCGGGCCATGAATGCCGCCCGGCAATGCAACGTTGTGACGAAAATCACTGATGCCGGTCACAGACTGCGCGCCAAGGGTGGCGCCGTGATAACTGTTGGCCAAAGAAATAACGTCATGGTTGCCGGTATGCGACCGGGCCAGCAGCAAAGCGAAATCAATCGCTTCGGCACCACTGTTGACGAAATGTACCACCCACTCTTCCCCTGCGGGCATTTTCGACGTTAATTCTTCGGCAAAATGCGCCGGCACCGGATGGAAAAACATGGTTGTACAGTGCTGGATTTGCTCCGCCTGGTGCTGCACTGCGGCGGTCACGGCCGGGTTGTTGTAGCCGATGCTGATGCACAGGTTCTGGCTCAGGCAGTCCAGGTATTGATTGCCCTGTTCGTCCCACAGATATTGATCCTGGCCGCGCTTGAAAATTAACGGCGTGGTATAGGGGACGAATGCCCGTTGGGAGGCGGCGTAGTATTTTTCCCGACGCCTGACAATGGCGTCCGTCTCCCATTGGGTTTCCAGGGTAAACCGGCCGGGGTCGGCGTTGATGGTTGCGGATACTTTGGTATTAGTTTTCATCAGTTCTGGTTTCTGCCGTGGGTTGATGAAATTATTCAAAATGCTGTTGCAGCCGGCGTCGCCAATATCGCCAATATAGGTTGGACAGCCATCATCATTAATGATTATATATCCAATATGTTGATCAAATGCGCCATGTCAAAAATCACCCACTCGTGACCGCAGCCATCGGAGATTCGCCAGCGCCGAAAAAATCACACCGCAGCGGCGGCCGGACGGCCCGCCGGAATGAACGAGCAGGCGTGGAAATAAAACGCGCTCCCTATATCAATCGTCAGATTGCAACCAGGGTTGTGTCTGATTGAACACAACGCCGACAGCCTGCTCAGGGAAATTGGCATGGAGTTTACCGGTGACCCGCAGATTCTCGAACTGTTCAAACAGGCGGGCGCGGATGTCCGGGGCAGCCGGGTGCGATTTGCGCCCGGACATGCGCGACAGATCATCCAGGCCACCGCGCCGACTCAATATGTCCAGCATGCCCGCAACCCGCAAAACAATGTGGTCATCGGTGGCAATAACACCGTGCTGTGTCCTTCGTTTGGGCCGCCGTTTATCCACAATCTGGACGAAGGCCGACGCTATGGCACGCTGGGTGATTTTCACAGGCTGGTGAAAATTCATCAGATGATTCCCTGGCTGCATCATTCCGGCGGGGTGGTGTGTGAACCGGTGGATATTCCGGTGAACAAGCGGCATCTGGATATGCTGCTGGGCCACTTTCGCTATAGCGACCGGGGCTGTTTCGGGGCGTTGATTGGCGTCGAACGGGCAGAGGATTCCATTGCCATGGCGAAAATTCTGTTTGGCGAGGAATTTGTCGATCAGAATTGCGTGTTTTATTCTGTCGCCAATACCAATGCCCCGCTGGTGCTCGATGTTGCCATGTCCGGCGCATTAAAGACCTATGCGAAAAATAATCAGGCGGTGGCCTGCACGCCCTGGACACTGGCCGGGGCGATGAGCCCCTGCACCGTGGCGGGAACCCTGGCCCAGGTGCTGGCGGAGGCCCTGGCGGTGTGCGCATTGACCCAACTTGTTCGGCCGGGTGCGCCGTGCCTGATGGGTAGTTTTGCCACCGCAATATCTATGCAGTCCGGGGCGCCCACGTTCGGCAATCCTGAAGGCGCGAAGCTGGTGCTGGCGGCGGGTCAGCTTGCGCGCAGACTCGGGGTGCCGTTTCACACCGTGGGTTCGCTGTCCGCATCAAAGCTGCCGGATGGCCAGTCCCAGCAGGAAGGCGCATACGGGCTCATCATGTCCGTGCTGGCGGGCGCCAATTTTATCAACCACGCCACCGGATGGCTGGAAGGCGGGCTGGTGACCGGATTTGAAAAGACCGTGATTGACGCTGATCTGTGCGGGAAACTCATCGATTTTTGCCAGGGTATCGATTTGTCCACCGAAGCGCAGGCGATGGATGCAATCTTTGAAGTCGGTCCGGGCGCACATTTTCTGTCGAGCCAGCATACGCTGTCGAATTTTGAAAACGCTTTCTATCGCTCCAATATCGCGGATAATAATTCCTATGAGCAGTGGTCCGCAGACGGGAAACTGGACGCGGCCCGGCGAGCGAACAAGGTATGGAAGGCCTATCTGAATGACTATGAAGAGCCCGGGCTGGACTCTGCAAAGCTGGAAGAATTGCAGGAGTACGTGGACAGGCGCAAGGCCAGTATGCCCGACAGGAATTATTAATGTCGGCAGCAAATAAACATATCGTCATCATCGGCGGCGGCGCCGCAGGCCTGAGCACGGCATACCATCTCGGAAAACGGGGTTGCCCCAATGTGCTGCTGCTGGAGCAAAACCAGCTCACCAGCGGCACGTCCTGGCATGCGGCGGGCATCGTCGGGCCGCTGCGCACCAGCCGGAATTTAACCACTCTGGCCAAATATGCGCTGGAGTTGTTCCCCCGGCTGGAAGCAGAAACGGGGCAGGCTACCGGGTACAAACAAACCGGTGGATTGTGGCTAACCCGGGAGCCGGCACGCCTGAGCGAGTTGCAACGCATCGCCGCCATGGGAGAGATGCATGATTTGCCCGGTGCGTTTTTGACGCCGGGCCAGGTAAAGGAGCGGTTTGCCATGATCAACGTGGACGATCTGGTCGGGGCCATGTGGCTGGACCAGGATGGGCAGGTTAATCCGGTGGATATGTGCATGGCGTTTACCCGGGGCGCCCGGGCCAATGGTGTGGAGATTCGCGAGCATTCCAGGGTTTGCGCGATTGACGTGGAAAATGGTCTGGCCACTGCCGTGGTGCTGGATTCGGCTGAACGGATTGAGTGCGACGTGGTGGTGAACTGCGCCGGACTATGGGCCAGGCATATCGGCCAGCTTGCCGGGGTGAACGTGCCGCTGCACGCGGTTGAGCATATGTACGTGGTGACTGAACCCGTGGCCGGAATGCCGCTTCCCTGGCCGGTGATCAGAGATATGGAAGGGGCGTTGTATATAAAAGAAGACGCCGGCAAGCTGGTGTTGGGTGCGTTCAAGCCGAATGCTAAATTGTGGGATCACAAAAGTGTCGATCCCGACGCATCCTTCCTGATTTTCGAACAGGACTGGGATCACATTGAACCGATGATGAACGGCGGCATTCATCGCATCCCGCGCCTTGAGACCCTGGGGCTGACTGATTTTATGACCGGCCCGGAAAGTTTTACCCCAGACACCCGACAACTCATGGGCATATCTCCGGAAGTGGAAAATTTTTTTGTGGCGGCAGGGTTTAATTCCTTGGGAATAATGTCTGCGCCCGGTGTGGGTAAAGTCATGGCGGACTGGATAGTCCGGGGCCGCTCGCCGATTGACTTGTGGGAAGTGGATATCGCGCGTTTTCAGCCCGATGACAACCATATCGAATTTCTGCGCCAACGAATCCCGGAGGCGGTGTCCAACCAGTTCGACCTGCACTGGCCTGATAAACAATACAAAACAGGCCGCTGTCGAAAGGTCTCGGTCTGGCATGAAAAAATGGCGGAAATGGGTGCGGTATTCGGCTGCACGGCGGGGTGGGAACGGCCATTGTGGTTTGCCCGGGACAACGAACCCGGCCAGCTTGAATACAGCTACGACGACCAGATCTGGTGGCCGGTAGCCGCGCGTGAGTCGAAAATGCTGGAGAAATCCGGCGCATTGTTTGATCTGTCCTCTTTCACCAAAATCATCCTGGAAGGCGCCGGTGCTACGGACGCATTGCAATGGATTTGCAGCAACAACATTGATGTTGAGGTTGGAAAGATCGTCTATACCCTGATGTTGAATCCGGCTGGCGGGATTGAGAGCGAGCTGACCGTATCGCGCCTGTTGCAAAACCGCTATCTGCTGGTGGCGGCCGTGGCCAGCCGAACCAAAGACCGTACCTGGATTGTGCGCAATACCCGACAATTCGATGTCCGGGTGACAGATATTACGGATGATTATGCGGTGCTGGGTGTGATGGGGCCGAATGCAAAAGCACTGCTTGGACGTCTCAGCTCGCAGAATTTTGCTATCCATAATTTTCCGTTTGGCCGAACCCGGATGATTGATATTCATCATAAGAACCGGCAGATCGCGGAAGTGCGGGCTTTGCGTTTGAGTTTTGTCGGTGAACAGGGTTGGGAATTATTCATGCCCAATGCCTGTGCGCGGGATGTATTGAACGCCGTGCTGACCGAAGCCGGGCAGTTTAAAATGGCAATGGCCGGATTTTTCACCCTGGAGTGCTGCCGCCTGGAAAAGGGGTATCTGCACTGGGGCCATGATATTGGCCCGGAAGAAAACCCGTATCAGGCCGGATTGGGGTTTGCGGTCAGGCTGGATAAACCGGGCGGATTTGTTGGCCTTGCCGGCCTGGAGAAAATACTGCAAGCGGGGATCAGCCGCAAGCTGGTGCTGTTTGAAGCAAAGGATTCGCGCCCGTTACTGCTGCACGATGAACCGTTGTCCTGGCAGGATAAACGGGTGGGAAGGACCACGTCCGGCGGGGTCGGACTGCGCACGGGAAAAGCGCTGTGCTTCGGCTACGTTGATTTAAACCGCGTGGCCGCAGATAAAATTCCGGGCGGAGAATTCACCGTTCTGGTGCAGGGCGAAATACATACACTGATCGGCAGAAGCGCTCCGCCCTATGACCCCGCCGGCGCCAGGATGCGGGGTTGAATGTGACGATTGCTCCGGGGCCTGAGATACGGTGCGCCGCATGTGCCATTGCGGTGGATACGATATTCCCCGCAGCCCGTAAAAAATGAAATCCCACGCCCAGGTGGTGGTGATTGGCGGCGGTATAATGGGCTGCTCCCTGATCTATCACCTCACCAAATTCGGCTGGAACGACGTGGTGCTGGTGGAAAAAAACCAGTTGACCGCCGGCTCTACCTGGCACGCGGCCGGCCTGTGTACGCACTACGCCCACAATATCACCATTATGAATCTGCGCGCACACAGTGTGCGCCTGTACCGATCCATTCTCGAACAGGAAACCGGCCAACCGGTGGGTTTTCATGCCACTGGCGCACTCAGAATAACCACCAGGCCGGATCGTCTGGATGAGTTCCGTCATGTTCAGGGGATTGGAAAATTTGCCGGACATGAGTTTGATATTCTGACGCCGCCGGCGCTGAAGGAAATGTATCCACTGGTTAATACCGATGGCTTGCTCGGCGCGATTCATGAACCCTGCGACGGCTATGTGGACCCCAGCCAGGCCACCCACGCCATGGCGAAAGGCGCCCGCAATCGCGGCGCCGAAATTTACCGCAACAACCCGGTGCTGGGGATAGCGCGAGCCGGCAGCGAATGGCTGGTTCATACCCGCAGCGGCGATATTCGGGCCGAGCATATCGTCAATGCCGCTGGCACGTGGTGCCGGGAAATTGGCGCCATGATGGGGGTGGATTTGCCCGTGGTGCCAATGCTGCATCAATACATCGTCACGGATCGAATCGAGGAATTTGCCCGTATCGAAACGGAAATGCCGTTTATCCGAGACCCGGATGAAAGCTGGTACCTGCGCCAGGAAGGCGATGGCGTTATCCTCGGCGCCTATGAGAAAAATGGGCAGCCCTGGTCAATCCATGGTGTTCCAGCGCAATTTGGCATGGAACTGCTGCCGCCTAAACTGGGCAGAATCGAAGATATTGCCGCACACTGCATGGCCAGAGTTCCCGCAGCGGCACGGGGCGGTGTGAAAAATATCGTTCATGGCCCAATCACGTTTACCCCGGACGGCAACCCGATGATTGGTCCGGCTTTTGGCCTGGTCAATGCCTGGCTGCTGACCGGATCGAGTATGGGGATCATGGAAGGCGGCGGGGCGGGGCGATTTCTTGCGCAATGGATGATTGGCGCGGAGCCGCCGGCGGATGCGCTGGCGGTGGATGCCAGGCGATTTGGCGGCTATGCGGATGGTGATTATCGGGTGGACAAGGCGGTGGAATGCTTCGCCGCCCAGTTCGGTATTCATTATCCGTATGAGCAACGCCCGGCCGGCCGCAACAAACGGCTGAGCCGAATTCATGCAACTTTAAGGTCGCTGGGCGCGGTGTTCGGCGCCGCCTATGGCTGGGAGCGGCCCGACTGGTTTGCAATAAACGGTGAGGCCCGCGAATCCCGGCCGGGTTTTCAACGCGCCAACTGGTTTGATGCGGTCGCCGCAGAATGCGTTTGTGTGCGCGACCGCGCCGGAATCGCCGATCTGAGCGCGTTCAGCAAGTTCAGAGTGACCGGAAGCGATGCCGATGACTTTATAGCCAAACTCGGCGCCAACCGCGCCCCGGCCAGAACCGGGGAAATTTTATTGACCCACGTACTGACCCCGGCCGGCGGCGTGGCCAGCGAATTTTCTGTGACACGAATAGCGCGTAATCATTATTATCTGGTTTGCGCGGCCGCCGCCGAACGACACGACCAGGACTTGCTGCGCAATCGTAGCGCCGAATATGCCCGCCTGTGCATTGAGAACGTCACCGAAGATTTCGGAGTATTGGCGGTAATGGGCCCAAAAGCGGCGGCGTTATTATCGCAATTGAGCGAGACTGATTTTTCACAATCGGCTTTCCCATGGCTGACCGCCAGGCAGATCCGGGTTGCCGGTATTGCAGTGAATGCCATGCGGATTTCTTACGTGGGGGAATCCGGCTGGGAACTGCATCATCAAACCGGTGATCAGGAAAACCTGTTTCAACAGTTATGGCGCGAAGGCCAACAGGTTGGCGTGGGTCTGTACGGCGCATTCGCAATCCATGCCATGCGCCTGGAAAAAGGTTATCGGGCGTGGGGCAGTGAATACACCACCGAACGCACGCCGCTCGAAGCAGGCGCGGAGCAATTCGTTAAAGCAAAAGAGCGGGAATTCATCGGCCGGGAAGGCATGTTGGCGCGGCAGGCCGGCCGCGAACACTGGTCTATGTATTTACTTGAACTGGAGGACACCGGCGAAGATCCGTTTTATGCGCATACAATTTTCCAGCATGATCGCCCGATAGGCATGGTGACGTCCGGTGGTTATGGGCATCGGGTCGGTGCGCCTTTAGCATTAGCATACTTCTGCGAGCAGCTGGCGGGGTTGCCACTATGGGTTGAAATACTGGGCAAAAAAGTCAGGGCGAAAATTCTGGATCAGGCGCCCTACGATCCGCAAAATCTGAAATGCCTGGCCTGACAGACAATCCATGCTGCTGCGGTTTTCAGGATAATGGATTGTTCTCCTGACGGCGGCTGTCCCGGCGGCGTATACACCTGGTAGTGTGTTTTTATCGCTGGTATAGCAGGCATTCTGGAGCGAATGCAGCAATTTCATGTCGCCGTTTTCTGCTGATTCATCGGCGGTTTTTTTGGAAATTTTCAGATGCACAGCGAGCCGCCTGGGTATTGATAATGATGCTGTTGCCGGGCCGGGTGGTCTTTGCAGAATACCCGATGCGATTTTTACCGCGCTATAGCCCGGACAGGCGGTATCCTGACCATGGTTCTGTGCTCACTGCGCATTAATGCTTTAATGGATGCGGACACAAACCCATCAGGATTTACAGCCGCGTGCAGTGCCGAGTGGAGATTCCTGCTACTACTCATGCGGTATAAGGTATTATCTGTGGAGCCAGTAATTTGTAACCGTTTCGCTTACCATCGCCTTTCCCGTTAATCCCCGGGTATGAGAGAATCCATTTTGTGTAATATCAAAGGCCAGGAAACGGGAGACGTAAATCTGATCTGCATGATTTGTTAATACATGAATTTATTCACACAGGAACACCAGAGCATGGCCAAAGAAAAAGAGATTATCAGCCCCATGGCAATAGACCTGGGAGCGAAAAACACCGGTATGTATTTTGGCCATTATCCGGCGGGGAGCTCAGTTTTTATCGCCTGAGCCCATAATGTTTGTGATCAACCATGGCGAGATTCGCCTCGGCAAATGCCCCCAGTTCAGCCACCCTCATATATGGTACCCAGCTTCTCGCATGTAGTACATTAAGGTTTATATAGATATCTTCAGGTTAATTATGACAACACAATGGTTTAATAACTGTGGTATGCGCCTAATCATATTGCTGTTCGCCCTGCTTGGTACTGCTACCTCTGTGTTAGCTGCCAGCCATGAAGACATTATCCCGGCACTAATCCGTGAAGGTATAAGCTCCGCACCACGGATTGATGTTGCCAGAGCCAGATTAAAAGCAGCTCGCATCAGTATACAGTCAGCCCGGTGGCAATATTGGCCGACACCCTCTCTTTCGATTGAGACAGTTGATGCAAGCAAAACAGACATAAACTATTCAAGTGACAGCACGGTTACTGTTTTTAGTATTCAACAGCCACTTTGGACAGCAGGCCGCCTAAGGGCAAACCTGCATCATGCTAAAGCACAGGCTAATATCCGTAATGCCTTGCTAAAAGAAGCCCAGTTAGAGCTTGCTCTTGAAATTGTAGCAACCTACGGGAGATGGTTTTCTGCTTGGTTTAAGCATGCTGCATGGCAACGCAGCCTTGAGCGCCACGAGCAGGTGCGTGACCAGGTCCAGCGGCGTATTGCTGCCGGGATTTCCCGCCGGAGCGATATAGAACTCGCTAAAGAGCGTCTTGAGTCAGTGCGTGCTGATATGACTATTGCCGCCATGTCGAGAAAAACGGCGTTACTACAGCTTGGTCAGTTGCTGGGTAGACCCGTGATGGAATCCTCGCTGACACAGCAGCTCGCAAATTTCCAGCAACAGCATCAGCTTGTTGAACTGCCAACAGCAATTACTCAGGCTGAACAAATTGCCCCGAGCCTGCACCGTACTTTGGAGGAGGCACATGCTGCAAGAATCCGGCTCCAGGAGCGAAAAAGCCAATTTTGGCCTGAGTTTTTTGTCAGGCTTGAACACCAGAATGGCAACTTTTCCAACGCAACGATAAGCACGGAATCACGAGTTTTTTTGGGGTTGCAAAGCCGATGGGGTGCTGGCTTGTCTACAGTAACACAGGTTGGTGAAGCCAGTGCTATGCTGTCTGCTGCCCATGCTGACATACAAGCACAACGCTTGATAGTTCGTGAGCGGGTGCAAAATATATACACCGTGTTTGAATCAGCAAATCAACAACATGCCATCATACAACGAATCATTGAATCTGCGTCACAGGTGCTTGAATCTTATAAGCGGCAATTTCTAGTAGGTACAAAGCAACTGGCTGATTTGATGAACGCAGGACGAGAACTGGCACTCAGTGAATTACAACTAGCCGATGCCGATACCGCCCGACTAACATCGGGTTGGCAACTTATCTTCTACACCCAGGGCTTATCTCATATAGTGTCGGCAGATTAAAGACGGAACGCACCCCAAACCACAACACAAAATGAAGATGCTTGCGGTGAACCAAGTCGCAAATCTCTAAAGCACCGCTCCGCTGAAGACAAAGTCATCTGTCTGCAAACTGGATTTAGTAATATTTGCAAGTGTGATGGTGTGATCGGCGCTTGTAGTAATTACCGCACTGCCCGAAACATCTTGAGTTGCTGCCTGTACTGCAGCCAGGTTCTTAAACTCCGCCAGGGCACTTAAATCGATCCGGTCATGGGCGGAGTCGAAGTCCAGAATCTTGTCGTGGCCATGATCCTTGACGAAAACAAAGGTATCGCTGCCGGCCCCGCCAGTCAGCATATCGTTTTCTGCCCCGCTGGTCAGCGTGTCATCACTACTTCCACCCATAATGAAAACATTGCTGGATACCAATCTGGAAAATGCCGCCATACTGTCTTCAGCATCTGCACTGCCTCCCGACACCGCGACGACACGCACCTTGTACCCCACATCGTCTGCGACCAAGGCGTAACGCGCCTCGGTTGCCTCGGGGATATCCCTCCAGATTATATTGCCTGTACTACTGTCAGGCACCCCGCGCTGCCACTGCCAACTGCCGACCACCACCTCGCCATCCGTGTCATCCAATTTCGCTATACTAGCAATCAGCACCGACCCTGTTGTTGGGGTATCGCTGTCTTGCAGAGTAATCTCAGGTGCTCCTGTGAACTTGGTATCGCCCGATTCCAGCACCACCAGGGTATGGGTCGAGCTGCCCACCACCCCGCCGTCAGTATCCTTGACACGCAGTGTAATACGATACCGCTCACCCGCAGTCAGCGCCGCATCTTGCTTCAGATACAGTTCCCCGTCTGCAGTCACGCGAAACATGGCAGCATCCGTACCCAGCACCTCATAAGTGTGGGTCTTATCCTGCACCTGGACCATCCCCAGCAGCACGGCCGATGACGACGTATCCGTGTTCGCAGCCAACTGACCCCCGTCAGCGTTATCTGCCCAGCTCATCCTCGCCTTCAGATATTCCAGCACTGCCGCGTACGTGATTTGCGCAATCAATAACGCCCCTGCCGCACTCGGATGAAGGCCATCGCGCACTACTAATGGATTGTTACGCGCGTGGGTACCATCATATCTGCTATCACTAACAAACGGTGTCCGTATGTCGATACCGCCAGCTTCTATCTCGCGAGCGATCCGCGTCAGTAATGTTATAAACGTGGACTTCAGGTTGTCTGGATACCCGTTACCCTTTGGCGGTATGATGGGTAGCAAGCTCGTCCATATCAGAAAATCAGTAGCAGTAGTAAAACCACTGAGTATGGACTTGTAATCACTAACGAAGTCATCGCGATTGTTACGTACTGCACCAAAATCATTAATACCGAGATTGCTGATCACCATATGCGGGTTAAAATCCTTTGCCTGTTTATATTCATACCCGTTCCAATATGGCCTTTTACCCCCCCCCTCCTTCAATACCTTGGCGTTGCCACGCCCGAAGTTCTGCACATCAAATGCAGCACCCAGCAACTTGCCCAATTGTACAGGGTAAAAATCCTTCTCTTTTGCTATTTTGGAACCCTGGGTAATGCTGTCACCAATGGCCGCAATCCGTAAGATGCCCGTGATACTCTGGCTGTCTGTCAGAGTGATCTGCCTGAGGGCGGCCCCTTCCTCGCCCTTGCTGTTGGTGAAAGCCAGTTCGGTCGTCACTTTTCCGTTCGCCACTATGTTCGCATCACCCGCCGCTACCAGATAGGTGACGATGTAGGTGCCGTCATTGTTGTCCACGAATCTGATCGGGGCCTGACCGTTGAAGGTGTTCTTGTCCTGTGCAAGAGTAAGACCCGTTTCGTCGTCTGTGGCCCTGAGGATAATGGTCACGGTATCGCCCACAATGTGGCTGCCGCCTTCAACCGCCGCACTTGCGATCCCCGCCGAGCTGTCTACCTTATGCTCAGCGCTGGCAGCCACCGCAGCGTGGTCCAGGCTAGCCAGCGCATTCCCCGCCTGGTCGGTAATCATTCCCCCGTTCAGGGCCAGGCCATTCTGATTGATCACGACTCCGTCAGCGTCTTTGTCGTTCCCCACCGTGTAACGGAACACCAGGGTCTTAGTGCCTGACCCGCTTACATACTGTGCCTGCCTGGTCACACTGCCAACCTCAATGCTGATCTGCGGCGTACCACCACTGCTGTCAACCACCATCTTGTCGGAGAAGGTGACAGTGATTTCTATCGCATCTCCCGGTTTGTAGGTTTGATCAGTTCCTGCATCGGAGGTGATTGTCACCGTGCCCAGCACTGGCGCGGTGGTGTCCACTGTCACCGTGTGCTCCGCCGCCTCAGAGGTATTCTCCGCAGTATCGGTGAGCACGAAGCGAAACGTACGATCTCCAGTTGCTACACGGCTATTCGTATTTTGATAGGAAAGTGCAGCAATGATGGCTTCAGCCTGAATCGTGGTCAGTGCCGAACCGTCCGCCCGGGTGATGATGACCTGTTTACTGGTATTGTCCCAGACCAGGTCCAGCCCGCTGACACCCGCCACACTCACACTGTTCTTGCTCGCATCCATACCGCCAATGGCCAAAACATCCGCATCATCCTGACCATAGCGCAGCACCTCATGCGTTGCGTCCAGCCCCGTCACACCAATCGCAATGGAGGCAATGCTCGGCGCGACCGGCAGTTCGATAATCTGTACACCGCTATCACCATAGGCCGCTATCACACCATAGAGCTTGCCGCCAATAGTTACGGTGGTGATAGAAATGGCCCCTTTCAGTGTATTGAACCCGTCTTGCTCGTCGGTGATGGCGTCCGTGGCTTGCGGACTGGTCGGGTCGCTGATGTCGATAATCTGCACACCGTCATCCCTGAAGCCCGTCACCAGGGCATAGGTCTTGCCGCCAATGACCACGGTGGTGATGCCCCAGGCACCGTTCAGTTCAGTAAACCCGCCTTGCCCGTCGGTAATGGCGGCCGTGGCCTTGGGACTGGTCGGGTCGCTGATGTCGATGATCTGGACACCATTATCACCAAGAGCCGCTACCAGGGCATAGGTCTTGCCGTCAATCACCACGGTGGTGATAAAAGCGGCACCGTTCAGTTCAGTGAACCCGCCATTCTGGTCGGTAATGGATGCCGTGGCCTTGGGACTGGCCGGGTTGCTGATGTCGATGATCTGGACACCGTTATCACCAAGAGCCGCTACCAAGGCATAGGTCTTGCCGTCAATCACCACGGTGGTAATGTCGGTGGCCCTTTCCATTACATCAAAGCCGCCGCCCATACCACGGGAAAAGTAGCTCGTGTATACAGGATTAGCCGGGTCACTGATGTCCATGATCTGTACACTGTGATCATCACGAGCCGCTACCAGGGCATAGGTCTTGTCGCCAATGACCACGGTGGTGATGCCCCAGGGATCGGCCAGTTTATTGAAAAACCCCTGATTGTTGGAAATGGATGCCGTGGCTTGCGGACTGGCCGGGTCGCTGATGTTGATGATCTGCACACCATTGTCACCAAAGGCCGCCACCAGGGCATAGGTCTTGCCGTCAATGACCACGGTGGTGATATAACTGGCACCTTTCAGTTCAGTGAACGTGCCGCTTTGCCCGTCGGTGATGGCGGTGATGGCTTGCGGACTGCTCGGGTCGCTGATGTCAATGATCTGCACACCGTTATCAACACGAGCGGCTACCACGGCATAGGTCTTGCCGTCAATGACCACAGTGGTGATACTATTGGCACCGCCTAGTGCACGGGAATCGCCGTCGATAAGCTTCGAAATCGCTACCGGACGTTGTAATTGAACGTTATCTGTCGCACGTGCCATACCGGTAAAAAGCGGCACACCGGCACTCAGTGGTGCAGCACCGACCGCTGCACTGCCGTCACCGCTGCTGGCATCGACATCATTCAGGTCCAGGACCGGTGCGGTCTGGTCCACCGTGAGGGTCTGGGTATATTTACCCACCGCCGTCGAGAGATTGCCGGCTTTATCGGTCTGGCGCACCTGTATGGCATTGGCGAGATAGCTGCCCTCGGCCAGGGTGAAGAAATTGTCCGTGCCGGCAGTCCACGTCGTACCGCCGTTGATGGAGTACTGCCAGGTGGCGCCGGATTCCAGGCCGCCGACGTTAATCCGGCCATTGCTGGTGATGTGGTCGCTGGATGAGCTGCCGGTGTCCGCGGCCAGGGCCAGGGTGGGCGCCGCTGGTGCGGTCTGGTCCACCGTGAGGGTCTGGGTATATTTACCCACCGCCGTCGAGAGATTGCCGGCTTTATCGGTCTGGCGCACCTGTATGGCATTGGCGAGATAGCTGCCCTCGGCCAGGGTGAAGAAATTGTCCGTGCCGGCAGTCCACGTCGTACCGCCGTTGATGGAGTACTGCCAGGTGGCGCCGGATTCCAGGCCGCCGACGTTAATCCGGCCATTGCTGGTGATGTGGTCGCTGGATGAGCTGCCGGTGTCCGCGGCCAGGGCCAGGGTGGGCGCCGCTGGTGCGGTCTGGTCCACCGTGAGGGTCTGGGTATATTTACCCACCGCCGTCGAGAGATTGCCGGCTTTATCGGTCTGGCGCACCTGTATGGCATTGGCGAGATAGCTGCCCTCGGCCAGGGTGAAGAAATTGTCCGTGCCGGCAGTCCACGTCGTACCGCCGTTGATGGAGTACTGCCAGGTGGCGCCGGATTCCAGGCCGCCGACGTTAATCCGGCCATTGCTGGTGATGTGGTCGCTGGATGAGCTGCCGGTGTCCGCGGCCAGGGCCAGGGTGGGCGCCGCTGGTGCGGTCTGGTCCACCGTGAGGGTCTGGGTATATTTACCCACCGCCGTCGAGAGATTGCCGGCTTTATCGGTCTGGCGCACCTGTATGGCATTGGCGAGATAGCTGCCCTCGGCCAGGGTGAAGAAATTGTCCGTGCCGGCAGTCCACGTCGTACCGCCGTTGATGGAGTACTGCCAGGTGGCGCCGGATTCCAGGCCGCCGACGTTAATCCGGCCATTGCTGGTGATGTGGTCGCTGGATGAGCTGCCGGTGTCCGCGGCCAGGGCCAGGGTGGGCGCCGCTGGTGCGGTCTGGTCCACCGTGAGGGTCTGGGTATATTTACCCACCGCCGTCGAGAGATTGCCGGCTTTATCGGTCTGGCGCACCTGTATGGCATTGGCGAGATAGCTGCCCTCGGCCAGGGTGAAGAAATTGTCCGTGCCGGCAGTCCACGTCGTACCGCCGTTGATGGAGTACTGCCAGGTGGCGCCGGATTCCAGGCCGCCGACGTTAATCCGGCCATTGCTGGTGATGTGGTCGCTGGATGAGCTGCCGGTGTCCGCGGCCAGGGCCAGGGTGGGCGCCGCTGGTGCGGTCTGGTCCACCGTGAGGGTCTGGGTATATTTACCCACCGCCGTCGAGAGATTGCCGGCTTTATCGGTCTGGCGCACCTGTATGGCATTGGCGAGATAGCTGCCCTCGGCCAGGGTGAAGAAATTGTCCGTGCCGGCAGTCCACGTCGTACCGCCGTTGATGGAGTACTGCCAGGTGGCGCCGGATTCCAGGCCGCCGACGTTAATCCGGCCATTGCTGGTGATGTGGTCGCTGGATGAGCTGCCGGTGTCCGCGGCCAGGGCCAGGGTGGGCGCCGCTGGTGCGGTCTGGTCCACCGTGAGGGTCTGGGTATATTTACCCACCGCCGTCGAGAGATTGCCGGCTTTATCGGTCTGGCGCACCTGTATGGCATTGGCGAGATAGCTGCCCTCGGCCAGGGTGAAGAAATTGTCCGTGCCGGCAGTCCACGTCGTACCGCCGTTGATGGAGTACTGCCAGGTGGCGCCGGATTCCAGGCCGCCGACGTTAATCCGGCCATTGCTGGTGATGTGGTCGCTGGATGAGCTGCCGGTGTCCGCGGCCAGGGCCAGGGTGGGCGCCGCTGGTGCGGTCTGGTCCACCGTGAGGGTCTGGGTATATTTACCCACCGCCGTCGAGAGATTGCCGGCTTTATCGGTCTGGCGCACCTGTATGGCATTGGCGAGATAGCTGCCCTCGGCCAGGGTGAAGAAATTGCTCAAGCTTGTTCCGCTGTCCAACGGCATTCCGTTTCCGGGGTACTGGAGGGAGGCAGAATTAGCCTGTACCATCGCCATAAGGGCTTGGTCATTTACCAGATTGAACTGCTGGGTATGGGTGGTTTGAGAATCACCCTGGATATCTGGATCTACAATAGATATGGGAGATTGGCCATCCTTTGTATGGAATAAGACTATTCCACCATCCGGCAGGGCTTCACCCGTAGTGTGGCCGCCGGGAATGATGTATTCGTTACCCGCTTCAGTAGATAAGCTCAGCTTACATTGAGCGTCCTTGCAGATACTATAAAAGCCCTCTATGACAACAACACTGCCATCACCATATTTGAGAATCAGGCCATCGCCTTTTTGAATTGCGGTGACATTTCCTTTCAGGATAATTCTATCAACATCAACGATTTGATAGTGCTGATTAGCTGTGGCGGGAATACGCCAAGTTTGACCAGGGCCAGGGTACAAATCAAATACGGCTGTTTTACCCATATATTAGGCGATTTAAGTTGTAATAAACCCTATATACAGATATAAAGAATTATGCTCATATAATTTATGTTTACCCCTAACCTATTTATAATATAAACCAGCCAGTTTTGGCTTGTCAATCATCATTTGGTTTTGCAATAACAATTCCGCCTGTTGCTACTGTAATTGAAGTCTACAAATACAAAGGTGCCATCGCCTGCCTCGTCATACTTGGCAGGTTGCAGGGTATCGGCAATCTGCGATACATAGCAAAACACCCTGGCCTTGGTTTTCGGATTATTGATCCCTACGATTAAGAGACTCATCCATACATGACAACTAGAATCATGGATGAGTCTGAAATAACTTTGCCCGAAACCCTGTTTCCGATACTCATGCGTATCGCGGTATTGCAGCGTGAGGCAGTAGACCCACTGGCTTTGCACGAAGCCGCCGCCAAGGCAGAAACTTCGCCGCAGCCAGAAGAAGCGCTGAATAGACTTGCTCGGGAACTTGGCCTGCCCCGCCCGCGCTGGCAATCCACACCAGATGCCTCTCGAGTACCCATGCTGATGTTTGGCCAAGAAGGTGAGGGCTGGGGAATATTGCTCGGTCAGGATACAGCAGGTGATTGGCTGGTCGCCTCCTGGGATAACGAATCAAAACAACTTCGCGAACAGTCTTATAACAACCTGACAGGTCATCGTTTCGCCCGACTGCGCCTGACACAGCCCTTTGACGTTAGTGAAAGCCCCACTTTTCAGTTGGTTAAAAATGAACTTTTCGCGGAAAAATCTATCTTGCGCGAGGTGGTTACCGGAACTCTGTTGATCAATAGTATTGCTTTGGCCACAGCCTTTTACACCATGCAGGTCTATGACCGGGTAGTGCCTACCGGGGCGACCGCCACGTTAATTACTCTAACTCTTGGGGTATTGGCCGCCATCATCATTGAGATGAGTGTCAAATGGGTCCGCTGCAATCTTTATCAACAACTCTCTGATTCCGTTGACCAGCGCCTGGCCCGCAGTGTCTATACGCGCTTTTTGGCATTGCGCCTGGATCAATTGCCACCCAGTGTAGGTGCTCTGGCACAGCGCCTGCGTGGCTATGAAAGCGTACGTACCTTTCTGGTTGGTATCACTACCCAGCTAGTAGTGGATGGTCCGATGGCTCTGCTCTTTCTGGCGGTACTGGCCTCCATCGGCGGCGGCCTGGCTGTTATCCCGGCCGCTTTTCTATGTATAGGCATAACCACTGGCTGGATGTATCACCGCCGAGTGCAGCATTGGGCTGCCAAGGTTACCTCTGCCGTACACTTCAAGACCGGATTGTTAGTAGAAACAGTGGAGGGGGCCGAAACCATCAAGTCCGGGCAGGGAGGCTGGCGTATGCTTTCTCGCTGGTTGGAGGTGACCGATGAGGCGAGGCATTTTGAGTTGTTGATGCGAAAAATTACTGAACATTCACAATATCTGATCGCTGCCTTTCAGCAATTGTCGTATGTTCTGCTTATTGCCTTTGGTGCGCTGAAGATCAACGCTGGGGAGCTAACCATGGGTGGGCTGATTGCTTGCTCAATCCTATCTGGCCGAATTTTAACCCCAGCAGCCATGATCCCGCAGCAAATTATCCAGTGGGCACATACCAAGGTCTCGGTGCGGGACCTGGACAGCCTTTGGAAGTTAGAGCTTGACCATCATCAGGATAGTCAGCCCATTATGCCGGACAGCATCCGGGGACACTATTCTTTTGAAGAGGTCAAGGCCGGCTACCATAACAGCATCGCCCTGATCGTGCCACAGCTGAACCTGAAAGCGGGTGAAAAAGTGGGTGTGATTGGCCCTGTCGGCTCCGGCAAAACTACCTTACTGCGGCTACTTTCCGGTATGTACAAACCCAAGGAGGGTCGTGTGCTGCTGGATGGTATTGATATCAACCAAATATCCAAGCCTATGCTTGCCAAGCATACAGGCTACGTACCTCAAGAGGGTAGATTGTTTGCCGGTACCTTGCGCGATAATTTGGTGCTGGGACTGGTAGACCCGGGTGATGACAAGCTATTGGCGGCCGCCCGCCGTTCTGGTTTGCTGCAAATGGTGGTCACTCCTCATCCAAAGGGGCTGGATCAAGAGATATTTGAAGGTGGATCGGGCCTGTCGGGGGGTCAGCGTCAGCTGGTGCATGTTACTCGGGCACTACTGCGTGCACCCTCAATCTGGTTGCTGGACGAACCAACCGCACATATGGACGAGGCTATGGAACGTCATGTTGCCCGTGCTATTCAGGAGTCCTTTCGCCTTGATGATATGCTGGTGTTGGCGACGCACAAGTCATATATGCTAAACATGGTAAATCGGCTAATCGTACTATCCAATCATCAGGTGGTATTAGACGGTCCCAAGGACAAGGTGCTGGAACGCTTGCAGGCAACTAAAAATGTGTAGCCAGCGGTCAAAGATCAGAAATGAGGGGAGGGGGGATATGATGCGGGCTGGAAAAACAAGCAGCCTGCTAACTTTGATACTGGCTGCTTTTCTGATTTGGGCATCCTTTTTTGAAGTGGATCAGACTGTGCGTGCCCAAGGTCAGGTCATCCCGGAGAAACGCACCCAAGTAATTCAGGTTGCAGACGGTGGGGTATTAGCAAATTTGCGTGTTTCTGAAGGGCAGCGGGTTAAGGCCGGGGAAGTCATCGCGGTACTGGAAAAGGAACGTGCAATTGCAGGAGTGCAAGAGGGGCATGCCAAACTGGCAGCCCTGGAAGCTGCTCTCATTCGAGCTGAGGCCGAAACACTTGAGACTAATCCTGACTTTGGTGAACTGGTCGAAAACTACCCGAACATAGTAGCCGCCCAGCAGGCATTATTTCTACAAAACGAGCATGCTCTGCGTGATAAAGTCAACAAGATTATGGAGGCGTTGAAGGTGGTTCGTAGCGAATGGCAATTACACAAAAAACTGCTTGCGACAGGCGATGTCAGTCAGGTCGAAGTCATGGGTCTGGAGCGTCAGGTAATCGATATTGAAGCACGTCAGGAGGCCGCCAGACACACGTATATTACCGAGGCTCAGAAGGAAGTAGCCAGGTTGCAGGGCGAGATTTCCATTCAGCGTTTTAGATTGGACAAGCAACAGGATGTATTGAACCATACCAATGTTATCGCGCCAGCCACAGGTGTTGTGAAATATTTACGAGTCAACACCTTGGGTGCTGTTCTACGTGCTGGTGATGAACTAATGCAGATATCTCCTACCGGAAGTGAACTGATCGTGGAGGTGAAAGTCAGCCCGATTGACATCGGCCAGCTCAGCATTGGTCTGCCAGTCATAGTTAAACTAGACGCCTATGACTACACCGTCTATGGTGCACTACAGGGACGACTTCACTATATCAGCTCGGATACTTTGGCCGAGAGAGGTCCCAGCGGACAATCGTTGGTGTATTACCGCACCCATGTATATATGTTACCTGAACAAACTAACCCCAAGATTAAACTTGAGTTCCTAAAGCCTGGCATGACAGCCTCAGTGGATATACAAGTGAACAAGCGTTCAATATTGCGTTACTTGGCCAAACCTGTGTTACGCGCCTTTGATGGCGCCTTGAACCAGAAATAGGCAAGTTAAGGCTCGGCTACTGTTCTAGCTTGACCCTGAACAGGGTAAAGACAACCAGCAGCAATGCGGATTCCCAGATTTTGTTGCGTATCAGAAAATAGCCCTGTGTGGCCGAGGCGAACAGCATCATCGCCACCACCGCTACGCAAAATACGAATACAGCCTTGGGCAGAGATATGTCGATCAACAGCAGTTCGGTGTTGAAAATGAATAGAAACGGCAACAATGCAGTGCGAATGTTGCAGGCAAAACCTTGGATACCAGTTTTGATCGGGTCGCCTTTGGAGATATGTGGTGGCGGCCCGCGCCGCGGGGCTGGCCGGTAAAGACGGTAATCTGACCTGTGCGCGTAAATTGTGCGTCAACCAAGGCTGATCCTGTATTAGAACGCCCGGAAATTATCGATTACGGACATGTCGGTGAGGTGCGGCCGATCGATGCAAACATCGTGAAACTAGCCAGAATCGGTGTTAGTAGTATAACCACTCACCCGGCAACTGAAACCTGGTGTATTATCTTCCCCAAGCCGGGCTCTACACATATCAATCAACAGCACACAACCGAAATTAAATGTCCATTATTATTGAGGCGAATCAAGCCCCGGATTTCCAAATAACGTTTAAGGAAAAATAAAGATGAAAATTATTCTGGGTTCAATGACGTTTGCGGACCAGACAGATGAGCCGACGGCAATGAAAATGCTGTACCTGGCTGCACAGGCCGGCCATGTTGAATTGGATACGGCGCATGTCTACAACGATGGAAAAACCGAGACCCTGCTGGGTGATTTGCTGTCAGTAAATACTCGATGCAAATTTCAAATTGCAACTAAAGTAAACCCCTGGAACGATGAAGGGCTGAAACCGCAACAGATAAAAAGGCAATTTGAGCAATCGCTGGAGCGGCTTGGGAAGGCGGGCGTTGACCTTTTGTATCTGCATGCCCCGGACCTTGCTACGCCAATAGAAGATACGCTTGCCCAGTGCTGGGAATTTTATCAGGCCGGGAAATTCAAACGATTCGGCTTGAGCAATTTTGCCGCATGGCAGGTGGCAGAAATTGTTGAAGTCTGTCGTTGTCGGGGATGGATGGCGCCCAGTGTTTATCAGGGCATGTACAATGCCTTGACCCGGGATGTGGAGCCCGAGCTTTTTCCGTGTTTGCGAAACTACGGTATTAGTTTCTATGCGTACAATCCCCTTGCGGGCGGGCTGTTGACGGGAAAGCATAAGAATTTTCATCAATCCCCTGGGCCAGGCCGGTTTGCCCGGCAGCAGGTATACCGGGACAGGTACTGGAAAACCGATTATTTTTCCGTGCTGGATGGGTTGGCGGACGCCTGCGTACGCATTGATATTACGCCGACTGCTATGGCGCTGCGCTGGCTGGAGTATCACTCCATGCTGTGCCCCGGTGCGGGAGATGGAATAATACTGGGTGCAAGTAAATTAGCGCACCTGAAAGAGAACCTTGGAAGTATGGGAGTAGGAAGGCTGCCCGAAGAATTGCTGAAAATTCTTGATGCGGGTTGGGAGAAAATAAAGCCGGATTGTTTTAAATATTTTCGCCCTTGACGGTTTGTTGTGTGGCTGTTTGTTTTGATTGCGGGTACACGGTCAGTTCGTGACCGCCTCAACAAAATCGATCCGGGCGAAAGGCGGATAGCTCCACTGACGGTGGGGCGCCGGTCGCCAGCTCGGAAATGATTTTTCCGGTGATGCCTGCTAGTGTGAGTCCAATATGTTGGTGACCAAAAGCGTACAGCATGTTATTTGATGCGGTGCTGCAACCAATAACCGGCAGGGCATCAGGCAGTGTCGGCCGGAACCCGAGCCAGGTGCTCGCAGGTTGATCGGCAAGATCAAACATTTGTCTGGATTTTCTGGTCAGGTAATCCAGATTCTTGCGGCTCTGCCGGGGATGCAGGCCCGCGATTTCAACCGTTCCGGCGAATCGCAGACCCTGGTCTGTGGGAGTGGCGTACAACCCGGCTTCGCTCCAGGCAACCGGGCGGGTAATGCGATGCTGCTGGTTGGTATATTGAATGTGATATCCCCGTTCGGTGTCCAGCGGAATTTTTTCAGTATGACAGCCTTTGATGGTTTTTGAGAAGGCGCCGCTGCTGATTACCACTTTACCCGCCTGGATGGTCTGCTGGTTTGCCAGATTAATATCAAACCCGCCGGGTCGTGTGTCAACACTGATTACCCGGTGCGGCATGAATCCGCCCTGATTTTGGTGAAAGTGTTTGACGTACCGCGTGACCAGGGTCTGCGGATTCAAAACCTGCCGTGCCTGTTCGAATAATAATCCTTTGGCAAAATCCATCTTTATTCCCGGTTCCAGATCTTTAATATCACCGCTGTCAAGTTCCCGGGACTGTATCCCCTGGCCGGCTCGGACCTGATTTTTTTCTCTGGCATGGTCGAATCCCTGTTGCGAGGCATACAGATACAGGCAGCCATTACTGGCAAATAAATCTTCGGTATGGGTTAGCCTGATCAAGGGATCAAGGCCGTCATTGACTCTGGATAACAGGGTTCCAAGTGATTCGATGGTTTTATAAACCTGTTTTTTTCGGCAGTGTTGTAAAAAACGCATCATCCATGGAAGATGCGTCATGACGTATATCGGGTTTAATGTGAACGGACTTTCCTGGTTAAACAGATAATGGGGCAGGCGGGTGATGATGCCGGGGTCGTTGACCGGGATGCAGGCATAGTCAGCGATGGTGCAGGCATTTCCCGAAGAAGTGCCCGCCCCGGGTTGATTGCCATCCAGCAGGGTGACCCGAAATCCTTTTTGCTGCAGCCATAATGCGCAGCTCACACCGACGATGCCAGCGCCAATTACGGCGATATGCGACCCGGAAGACAATTTTCAGCGCGTAGGAAAATTTCAGGACAAGTCGATGGCGTGGTTTTTCAGCGCAGAAAAACTCACCACTTCCAATGCTTTTGCGTGGGTGGCGCGCATCACCACTCTGGGGGCGGCGTTTGCTTCCAGGGCCTCAACCCAGCGCAAAGCACAAAGACACCAGCGGTCGCCTGATTTGAGGCCGGGAAAACCGAATTCGGGTCGTGGGGTGCTCAAGTCGTTCCCGCGTTGTTTGCTGAATGCCAGAAATTCATCAGTCACCTGAACGCAAATGGTATGCGAACCCCGATCTTCCGGCCCGGTTTCACAACATCCACTACGGGTAAACCCGGTCATGGGCGAGGTAGAGCAGGGCGCCAGGGGTTCCGCCAATACGCTTTGCTGATTTTCTGGCCAGTTCATGCTGCTAGAATACCAGCGAAGGCCGGTTCCTGCACAGCGATTTTGCACGAAAACCGGAAATCAGCGGTCTGGATATGGATGTGAAAACATTTGTTCATCCACTGTATTGCCGTCACTGTGGTAATTTATTTCGTGGATGGTCAACTCCTGATGCGAATACAACAAATAAGTGGTGGTTCGAGTGCCATAGTCCGAGCCGCTAATGAAAATTGACGAAAGATGCCGCTCCAGCTCCCGGCTTACCCCGGTACTCGGCAGACAGTCCGGGTCGGCTTTGGTCTGATCGCGCATGATGGCGTTTAGCTCGCTGACTTTTATCGGGGAATTGCGATTAATCAAGGCGCTTAACCGCTGCACACCATGCGACATTTTGGGCCAGTGCTGGCCGATAAAACCGTTCGACAAACTGTGAAACCCGTCGGCCAGACGATGCAGCGACGCATCCTGGCTGGAGAAAATCCTGATTTGACCCGGATTGGCAGCGGCCATGCCAAATACCAGATTAAACGGATTGTAGTGTTTATAACCGTTTTGCAGATGATTGATGAAATGGCAGTCGGTGTTCGCACCGCTCAGATATTGTTGAACCAGGCCCCCCCGGCTTTTGGCCTGGGCATGGGCCGGTTCACCGGTTCTGAAGTTAGTTACGGCACAAAATCTTCCCGCCGTATTGACACCCAGCCAGCTTCCGCCCTGTAAGGTATCTCTTCCCGCTAAAATTTCAGGATAATCTGGCCAGTAGTGCATGGATCGGGACGGTCGATTGAAGTATTCATCGCGGTTGGCCGCTACAATCAATGGATAATCAGGATGCCGGTTAATGGCGAGAAACAGAATGCACATGGAAAAAATATAAAATCCCCGGGTTATTTCAGATTAGAGTGCATGGTCAGAGTAAAATACGACAATACGTATTTCAGCCAGTTCAGGCCGACAGACCCGCAAATCCAGGCAATGGTCAATCAGCAAATTCAGTGGTATCCAGGTCATATGCACAAAGCCGGTAAAGCCATCACGGCCAGGCTCAGGCAAGTGGATGTCTGCATTGAAATGCTTGATGCACGCATACCCTATAGTAGTACAAACCCCATGCTGGCGGCGCTGAGGGGGAATAAACCCTGTTTAAAAATATTGTCAAAAAGTGATTTGGCCAGCCCGCATTTGAATGAGGTATGGCGGCTGCATTATGTATCCGGTCAACATACCGAAGTACTCGTTACCGATGCCCGCAAAGCGCAGGGGATCAGGCATATACCGGCGCTATGCCGTCAACTGTACGATGCCAGCCGCAGTTCAAAGCCCATTATCATGGCCATGGTCATGGGTATACCCAACGTCGGCAAGTCCACCATGGTAAACGGGCTTGCCGGGCGAGCGGCAGCCAGAACCGGTGATCAGCCTGCGCTGACCACAGTGCAGCAGATAATTGAAATTGAACCGGGATTTGTCGTATTGGATACTCCCGGAATGTTATGGCCAAAAGTGGAGAATCCGAACAGCGGCTTCAGATTGGCGGTAACCGGCGCAATTCGTGACACCGGGATTACGCATGCGGAGATTGCCGGGTTTGCAGCGGCGTTTTTTATGCAAAACCACCCGCACAGACTGGCCCGGCGGTATCGATTGGAATCCATGCCGGATGACGGTGAAGCCGTGATTTTTGCGGTGGGCAGGCGCAGAGGGTGCCTGGGCAAAGGCGGCAGGGTCGATATGGACCGCGCCGCGAAAGTGTTCCTCGGCGATGTGCGGGGCGGTCGTTTGGGTGGATTCACCATGGAAACTCCCCGGGTCATGGCGGCGGAATTACAACAGGTGGAGCAAGGGCGCCTGGAGAAAACCGGAAAAAACCGGCATGGAAGAAAAACCGGCAGGTTTCCCGCGCCTGGAGCACAATAATTCGCAGTTTTTGTACCCATCCTGCAAGGGAGCAGGACAAAAATTTCCAGCGTATAACGCGGCGTGAACGGGTCGAAGCCACCGAATCTGCGCGGCCTCGGATTCGCGTTCAACGCGGATTGAGAATGGTAAATATTGGCTGGAACACCCTGTGAACTGCGTATATCATTTGATCGCACAAGCTGCCCGACAAACAGGAGAACGACGATGAAATTTGCAGGCATTTATCCACCAGTGATCACCCCTTACCTTGAGAATGGCGAGATTGATCGGGATGGTTTCGTACAAATACTGGCGCATCTGGTGGAGTCCGGGGTTCACGGTATTATTGTGGGCGGCACCACTGGCGAATATTATGCCCAGACCAAGCCGGAACGAACAGAATTAATGGGGCTGGCCAAAGAGACGATTCAAAACAGAGTGCCATTAATTGTCGGTATCGGCGCGATTCGCACCGAAGATTGCATCGAGTATGGCCTGCTGGCCAGGAGAAATGGTGCTGACGCTGTTTTACTGAGCGCACCTTATTACGCAGTGCCGACCCAACTGGAATTGGCCGCACATGCGCTGGCGATTGACTGCGCAGTGAACCTGCCGATTATGCTTTACAACTACCCGGGCAGAACCGGCACCACCATGCGGGAGGCGTTCTTCAGCCGCGTTGGCCGCAACCCGAATTTTATCGCCATCAAGGAATCAACCGGGGATATTAACCAGTTACACCTATTGGTCCGGCAATATCCCCACATCACGTTATTGTGCGGCATGGATGATCAGGCGCTGGAATTTTTCGCCTGGGGTGCGCGCGGCTGGGTGTGTGCGGGCGGCAACTGCCTGCCCGCAGAGCATATCGCGTTGTACCAGGCCGTTGTGTTGGAAAATGACATCGAAAAAGGTCGCCGAATCATGTCTGCGCTGATGCCATTTATGGACATTCTTGAGCAGGGCGGGAAACTGATTCAGACTGTCAAGCATGCCTGTGGAATGGCTGGACTGCCGGCGGGGCCGGTACGAAAACCATTGCGCGAATTGGACCGGGAAGAAAAACATAAAGTGGAAGCGGTGCTGAAAACACTCGGTTCAACCATGTCCACAATCCATGCTGACTACGCATCGGAACCGGCTGATTTGCAACGCAAAGCGTCATAGAAGTGGAAGGTATTTTATCGCACCAGCAGTTTTTAATCTGACCATCGCCCGATGATAGATTTTATGCGGCCTGCTGCGGCGAAATTCCCGGCAGGTCCTGCGGGGTCGGGCTGGTATGAGAGACCGCCTGGAATTCCTGCAATCACTTTGGACGGAAAAGACCTGTGAAAATCGCGCTGTCCTGATTGATGATGAATTCCGTCTCAAATTCGCTTTCCATCCAGGAAGCCAGAAAATTGATTCTGCATAGTCAACGGGTTTTGACCTCGGAAAAGTCGGGCAGGGCGATTCATGCCACCCTTGGCGTGATTGAACACCTGGGCTATATCCAGATTGATACCATCTCCGTGATTCAGCGGGCGCACCACCACACCTTGTGGAATAGAAACCCGCGCTACAAGAACATCCATCTGGATGATTTGCAGCAGCAGGGAAAAATATTCGAATACTGGTCCCATGCTGCGGCCTGTCTGCCCATGGCTGACTATCGGTTTTATCAGCCGCATAAAAATGAAATCGCCCGGGGGCGGAAGCTGTGGTATGAATGCGACCCGAAAGTCAAACAGCAGGTACTGCGGCGAATAACCGCCGAAGGCCCATTGCAGGCAAAGGATTTTGAACGAAAGGAACGCGGCAGGCTGGCCATGTGGGAATGGAAGCCGGCCAAATATGCGCTGGAGCAATTGTTCATGGAAGGCCGCTTGATGGTGGCCAGGCGTCAGGGTTTTCAAAAAGTTTACGATCTGGCTTGCCGGGTACTGCCGCACGGTGTGAATACCACGATGCCGTCAACCGAACAGTGGTATCGATTCCTGATTGAGCGCTATCTGCGTGCGCACGGGCTGGGGCAGGCCGCTGAAATTGCCTATCTTCGCCCGGGCAGGAAACCAGTCGTGCAGCATCAACTGAACCTTATGCAGGAGGAAGGCAGGCTGGTTCGGGTGCGGGTTGCAGACGAGTTTTTCTATGCCATTCCCGCGATGTTGGAGTGGATATCAAAGCCTGTCCCCAGGGCAAAACTGAAATTGCTTTCGCCCTTCGATAATTTTGTCATCCAGCGCAGGCGGTTAAGCCGGCTTTTCGATTTCGATTATCAAATCGAATGCTATGTGCCGGAAGCCAGGCGCAAATACGGTTATTTTTGTCTGCCCATAATCTGGAACGCAGCGTTGTCGGCGCGCATGGACTGCAAGGCAGACAGAAAATCCAGTACGTTCATAATCAAAAATTTGGTGTTGGAGCCCCGGCTTGAAAACCTTGATGGTTTTACCCATGCCCTGGAAAAAGAATTGCGCCGGTTTATGGTTTTCAATGATTGCCGCGAGCTGGTTATCGGCCGCGTGTCCGACCAGTACGTCCGGCAGTCACTCGGCAAGCGATTCAAATAGGGTTTCAGGCTATGCCATGTCCAATCATACAAAGGGGCTGATTATCACCGCGCTGGGTGTTTTGGTGATCAGCCCGGATGGCCTGCTTACCCGCCTGATCACGGCAGATGCGCTGACCATTACGTTTTGGCGAGGCCTGTTTTACAGCGTCGGGATGCTGTTTATACTGACCGCGTACTACCGTAAAAACATCATGGATGCGTTTTTTGCAATCGGTCTGCCCGGGCTGTGCATGGTGATTTTATACGCCGTGGGCAATCTGAGTTTCATTTATTCCATTACCCACACCACCGTTGCAAACACCCTGTTCATCATCAGCACTACGCCGCTGTTTGCCGCCCTGATCTCGTGGTTGTTCTTTAAAGAGCAGGTTGCCGTGCGCACGTGGGTTGCCATCATTGTCACGGCCATCGGGATTTATATTATTTGCGACGGCCCCAGCATTATGCCGGATGCCGCGGTGGGCAACCTGGCCGGTCTGTTGGCGGCCTTGTCACTGGCGACGAGTTTCACGATTGTCGCTAAAAATCGTGACCGGGACCTGCTGCCTTCTTTTGTATTGAGCGGATTTCTGATGGCGCTGATGCTGGAACCTTTCGTCATGCCATCGCGAACCACCGACAGCGATCTTTTTTATTTGTTCATAATGGGTTTTTTCCTCATACCCGTTGCCTCAACCCTGATGTTTATCGGGCCAAAATATATTTCTGCGCCGGAAGTGAGTTTGATGCTGCTGCTGGAATCCATTTTCGGGCCATTGTGGGTATGGCTGGTATTGCAGGAGCACCCCGGAAACCATGCCCTTGCGGGCGGCACACTGATCCTCCTTACCCTGGCGATACATTCGGTTATGACCATGCGGCCCGGTGTGAAATTGCCGATAGATAAATAGTATCCCCATACCGCCTGCCCGGTCCGGCCGAGGATATTATCTGCGTTTATCGATGTATCGATAACAGGCAATCGACGGCGCCAGAAACCAGGGTTTGCGGCGGTAGTAAATACGGCCGGGAAAGGCCAGGCCGTCAAAAGCGGTTTCGCCATGCGGGTGTCCCACCACTTTCAAGCCGGTCTTCATGCCGAAATAGCTGGCCAGAGCAATTCCCGACCCGCAATACCCCATACTGTAGTAAATACCGCGGTTTTGCCCCAGGTGGGGCATCTGATCAAAGGTATAGCCGACTATCCCCATCCAGGAGTGGCTGATTTTCACCGACTCAAGTTCGGGAAAACGGCACACCATTAATTCATGCAGTCGCGATGCGCTGACCCGGCAATCGGTTTCATTCAAGGACACTCTGCCGCCAAACAGGAGGCGCTTGCGCTGCGGGCAGGTGCGGTAATACACCACCAGCTTCAACGTGTCGGTCACCACTCGTTGGTTGGGGATGAGCTTTTCCGCCAGACCCTGGGGCAATGGTTCGGTTGCGATGACGTACGAACCGATGGGGATGATTCGTCGGCGCTGCCATGGCGTGACTCCGCTGGTATAGCCGCTGGTGGCGACGATGACGTCCCTGGCGGCTATGACGCCTTTTGCCGTGGTGACCGTGAATGACTCTCTGCGGTTTTGGCCTCGGCTGGTCTGAATATTCCCGACTTTGCAGTGGCTGACCACTTCTGCGCCGGCAGAAATTGCGCATTCCAGCAAACCCCGATGATAACGCCCCGGATCCAGTGAGGCGTGATGGGGGAATACCACGCCGCCGTGATAATAATCCGACCCGATTTCTGTATGCTGCTCCCCGGGCTGGATAATCCGCGGAGCAGCATTCAGCGCCTCTGGAATACGCCGGACGCGATCTTGCAAGGCCGCAAACGCCGTTTTGCTGTGCGCACCATAAAACCGGCCGACCCGCCTGAAGTCACAATCAATATGATTATCCCTGACCACCGATTCCACCCAATTCAAGGCATGGTTCCCTTCCCGCAATAGGTCCATGGCCGCATCCGCCCCGTACTTTTTCGCTAACTGCGGATACGTCGGCTTGATGCTGGTGCTTATCTGGCCGCCGTTGCGTGAACTACAGCCCCAACCTGCGTCTTGCGCGTCAACCACAATGGTGTGCCGGCCATGCCCGGCAGTCTGAATCGCTGCACACAGGCCGGTATAGCCGGAACCGATGATGACCACGTCCGCACTTGCAGGCAGAGAATCGCTGCCGGTTTGCGGGCGCGGCGACCGTTCCCACCAATAGGGCGATGCCTTGAAATCATCGCTGAAAATGGATGCCTTCATATTGCGCTGGCCTGATAATGCGCTTTATCCAGCCAGCCTGGATTGATCTCCACGCCCCAGCCGGGTTTGTTGGTTACGGTGGCATGTCCATCGACAATGCGGTACGGATTCTCGACATACAGCCCTTCCTGCCAGGGATAATAGTCTTTGCCTTCAATTGAAAACTCCAGATAATTTCCGGCGTTGGGAATGGCCCGCAGCAGGTGCATGGTGAACAGCGTCACCAGCGACAGATTGGCACAATGCGGCGTACAGGGCAATCCGCGCTGCCTGGCCATTTTGGCCACCTGCAATGCCCGGGTCAGGCCGCCCACGTAGCAGATATCGGGTTGGATGATGTCTACCACGCCGTCATCTATTATCCGCCGCCAGGTCGGCAACTCGCAATCCTGCTCACCCCCAGTGACATCAATGGACAGCGCCGCGGTGACCTGTCGGGTTTGCTCCAGTTCCCAGTATGGGCAGGGTTCTTCGAAATGTACGATGCCGTGGTCTTCAAGAAACTTTCCCACGGCGATGGCTTTGGTCGGAGAGTAGCCGGAATTGGCGTCCACCAGCAAGGCGATATTGTCGTCCATTGCGGTGCGCATGGCGCGGACAATCTCTTCCGTTCTGCCCGGCCAGACATCGACGTCGTGGTTGCATTCTGCGGCGATGCGGAATTTGAACGCGTCGAAGCCGAATTGGTCACGCAGCCGGGATAACCGCTGTGCTTCCTGGGCGCCGGTAATGTCGCGTTTCATGGATGAGGCATAGGCGCGAATACGGCCCGGACTGCCGCCGATCAGGCTGCACACCGGTTTTTGTTCGAACCGACCGCGCAGATCCCACAGCGCCGTGTCCAGCCCGCCGAGTGCACGGCGTAAATACGACCCGGGAAATTTATGTTCAAGCTCCGGAATCCGGGTCACCAGAGTGTCGATGTCCAGGGCATCCTTGTCCAGGCTGTGCGGGGCGATTTGCCGATGCACCACCAGACAGGAAATGTCAGCGTTGTAGGTGGATACCTGGCCCCAGCCAAAATCTCCGGTGTCCGCGGTTACTTTCAATATGCCCAGGTATTCGGTGCAAAAGGTTTCTATGCTTTTTATTTTCATGCTCGGTTTGCCATGGGCGGCTGTGCCGATGGCGTCGGGAATGTTATAAATGCGCCCTGATTATAAGGCGTTGCAATGGATAATAAGCTTTGAACTACGATTACATCATTGTCGGTGCGGGCTCTGCGGGCTGCGTTCTGGCCAACCGCCTGTCGCAGTCGGGCCGGCACACGGTGCTGGTTCTTGAAGCAGGCGGCAGCGACCGGCGTTTCTGGATTCATGCGCCCATAGGATACGGGCGCACCTTCTTTGATGAACGGGTGAACTGGAAATATTTGACCGAACCGGACCCGGGAACCCATAACCGTCAGGGCTATTGGCCGCGGGGAAAGGTATTGGGTGGGTCGAGCAGCATCAATGCCATGGTTTATATCCGTGGGCAAAAACAGGATTTTGACGGCTGGGCGCGCCATGGCAATCCGGGCTGGGACTGGTCAGGGGTGCTGCCCTACTTCAAGAAGCTGGAGGGGATGAAACACGGCGACCCAGGCCTGCAGGGAATTGATGGCCCGCTCAAGGTCGCAGATGTTTCTGGCCGCACCCATCCGATTTGCCGGCATTTTCTGGCGGCGGGCGTGGAGTTAGGTATTCCGTTTAACGCGGATTTCAATGGCGCACAGCAGGAAGGAGTTGGCTATTACCAGGTTACCATGTCCCGGGCAAGACGCATGTCTGCTGCCCGGGCCTATTTGCGCCCGGCCATGGGGCGCAGCAATCTGGACGTGATTAGCCATGCGCTGGCCACCCGCATCCTGTTTGAGAATAAGCATGCGGTGGGGGTCGAATTTAATTTTAAAGGCAGGCTGCGCAGCGCCAGGGCGAGCCGGGAAGTCATCTTGAGCGCAGGCGCAATCAATTCGCCGCAGTTGCTGCAGTTGTCGGGAATCGCTGACCCCGCACTGCTGTCCGGTTTGGGGGTTGAGGTGGTGTATGCAAACCGGATGGTCGGGCAAAATATGCAGGATCACCTTGGCGTGGATTATGTTTATTTATCCCGGGTTCCAACCCTGAACGATGCACTGCACCACTGGTATGGAAAGCTTTGGGCCGGGATGAAATATGTTTTTGCCGGATCGGGCCCCTTGTCGTTGGGGATTAATCAGGCCGGCGGGTTTTTCAGGACTCGGCAGGATTTGGCCCGACCCAATATGCAGTTGTTTTTCTGGCCGCTGAGCTATCTGCAGGCGCCGGCGGGAACACGGCCGCTCATCAACCCGGATCCCTATTCCGGTTTTAGTCTGGGTATTCAGCCATTGCAGCCGGCCAGCCGGGGTCATCTCACTATTGACTCGGCCGACCCGGCCAGGCCGCCGAAAATTTATCCCAATTATTTGTCCAGCGCAAAAGACCTGAGCGAAATGCTGGAGGGGGTTAAATTCATCCGCAAGTTTGCGCAAACCAGCGCACTTTCGCGTGTGATCGCAAAGGAATTGATGCCGGGTCCGGCGGTGTCCAGCGATGAGCAATTGATGGACCATTTTCGGCGAACCTGCACCACGGTGTTCCACCCGTCGGGCACCTGTAGAATGGGGGATGATAAAAACACCAATGTGGTTAATGCAAAACTGCAAGTGCACGGCGTGGATGGATTGCGTGTGGTTGATGCTTCGGTTTTCCCGACCGTCACTTCCGGCAACACCAATGCGCCGACTATCATGGTTGCGGAGAAAGCGGCGGATATTATACTGGGCTGACCCGGTCACAATTTCCGTTAGCCGAAAAACCCGCGGTTCATTTAAGAGACGCAGATTTTAGCGCGGTTCAGCACAGAGGTTGTCGTCCTGCCTGCTTAATATCCCAACCGCGGGTTTACCCGGTTCTGAAGTTGTTTGCCATGGATATAGCGCTGCATATTTTCAAACAACACCGACAAGGTCATCGCCACATAGGCATTACCATCATCGGCGGAAACGTGTGGTGTAACAATCAGGTTGGGGACCTGCCAGAACCTGGATTCTTTTGGCAATGGTTCCTGGTCGAAGACATCAACAATGGCGCCGCTGATCGAGCCGTCTTCGAGTTTATCAACCAGTGCGTCGTAATCTATCACCGCCGCACGGCCAATGTTGACCAAGCCAGCACCGTGCTTCATTAATCCGAGTCGGCGGCGATTCAGCAGGTTTAGGGTTTCGGCGGTCAACGGTGTGACTACAAACACATAATCGGCCCGGGGCAAAACGTCATCAAGCTGTTCCGCAGGCACCATTTCATCCACCTCGGGCAGCGGCTTGCCGTGGCGGGTGACGCCGATGACATGCAGCCCGATCGCTTTGGCATGGGCGGCCACGGATTTGCCGATACTGCCAACGCCTATTACCAGCAGCGTCTTGCCGGCGATGGGTGTGGCGTAAATCGAATCATAGGTTGCGTTGCGCTGGTTGGTGACAATGGCCGGTATGGCGTTGTGCAGCATCAAGATGGACATCAGTCCAAATTCCCCGCCCTTGATTCCATGCACCCCTTTGTTATTGGTTAATTTGACATTTGCAGGCAGCCAGTCCATCGGGGTTAAATGCTCTACGCCGGCGCCGATGATATGAATCCATTTCAGTTTTGGCGCGACCGAGATCAAATTGTCGGTGGGCAGATCCCAGCCAACGAAAACTTCGGCATCCGCCATGGAACCGGAAAAATTATCGGTGTCCCAGTCGATAAACACATCGAGTTTTGCGGCGACCTCGGGAAAGTGTTTCGCGGCCTGTTCGAACCGCTCCCGGGTAATGGTAAAAACTTCTTCGCCTTGCGGCGTATTGGGAAAAGTCGCGGCAGAATAATGGTTGTTCTTGATATGAACCTTGATCTTTGCCCTGGAATTGCCTGGCGCGGGGTTGATCGGGGTTACATTCATTGTACTGAGAGTTTCCCGAGTTGATGCATAATATATTCATCCCGTTCGCGACCGGTTTTTTTATCCGCGGAAAATATAATGTCCATTACCTGATCGTTGACTCGGCGGAGCTGCTTTTTATCATCATCCTGATCCACACCGGGCGAATAAATTACGTTGTCGCTGCCATGGGTAGGGATGGTTCCCTCGGCAAGATCGCCAGGTTGGGGCGGCTTTTTTCCTTTGGCCAGATCCCTGCACAGGCGGCGAATGCGCCGTCGATACAATGCAATGCCACGGTCCCCGGCCACCAGATATTCCTTTTCATGTTCGGATATAGCGCCCATGCCTTCGGTGGCTTCTACGTCCCCCGGACTTTGCTGTCGCTGCCAATAGCTGCGATCGATAATTTCTCCCTGCTCCATTCGCTCCATCCCTGCCTTGGTATTCCATTTGACCGGGTCGCCGCGTTCGCCGAAATTCCCCCAGGCAAAAGCGATGCAGTTCTCGTCATCGACGGGCACCACCCAGCGGGTAAATGCGCTGCGGCCAAACCACCGCAGTTGCGTGCCGTCCGTGGAAAACGCCGCGCCGGACTGGGTAAAGTTGGGCAGTATCAATTCGTTTACGCGAACCCATACATTATCGTTCACCCTGCGCGTGGCGGTGCCCAGAAAACGAATTTTATCGCGTTGGTAAAACTGGATTTCACCGCACAGCCCGAAGCCTTCGCTAAACTGGTTGTGGTGCAGGAACGCGGTGTGCACCGGATCCAAAATGGCATCCAGAACCTGAATCCAGTTGCACTTGAACGGCGCTGCATACGGCGACATCACCATGTCGGGTATTTCATAGGCATCGTAAATCGGAAAAGGCGGTTGTTCGCCGGAAGGTCCCATATAGGCAAAAACCAGACCGCGAAACTCTTTGACCGGATAAGCGCCGAGTCTGCGGGTTTGTTTTACTTTGATGGCCGGCTGCGAATCTTCCGGGTCGGCGGGAATCTCCAGGATGGTGCCATCCACATCGAACAGCCAGCCATGGTAGCAGCAGCGGATGCCCCGGGTTTCACATCTCCCATACTCCAGCGAGGCGCGTCTGTGCGGGCAGTTTTTATGCACTAGACCGATGCGATTGCTTTTATCGCGAAATAATACCAGCGCCTCCCCCAGAATCTTGATGAGTTTCGGCCGTTCGCCCAATTCCCGGGCCAGCGCTACCGGATGCCAGTATCGGCGTAAATATTCTCCGCAGGGCGTACCCGCCCCGGTTTCGGCGATTTCGTGGTCATAATCGCCCCGCCAGTTTTGGTCATATCCACAATAAGGGCCAAAATTGTCTCTGCTCTGCATTGCCGTATTGCCTGTAACTATATTTATATTGCTACCCATACCCGGCCATTTTCAATCCTGGTTGAATAGGTCTTGAGGTCGGTCAGGGCCGGAGGAGTGAGCGCTTTTCCGGTTTTCACGTCGAACAAAGCCTGGTGAAGCGGGCATTCAACGCAGCCATCGGCGATGATGCCATCTGACAGGAAGGCGTGTTCATGGGTGCAAATATCATCGATCGCGAACACTGCATCGGCGACTTTGCAGAGGGCGATAACCTTGTCGGCTATTTTTACCTGGGTCGGCTCTTCTTCATCCAGTTCCAGGAACAAAACGGTCTCGTGCCAGTGTGTTTCAGAATTTGTCATTGTATGTTTTTAATGTAGCTGGGAATATGAAATTACGCCATGGAAGCTCAAAGATCAATAACCTGCGAATTTTGCCTCAGGGTTTACATGGCAGACGGTTATAATAAAGTAAATTACCGGCATAAAAAATGCGACGAAACAGAAAAGCGAAAATTGTAGCGACCCTTGGGCCAGCGAGTTCCACCGAATCCATCGTCGCGCAATTATTCGATTCCGGTGTAGATGTGTTTCGTCTTAACTTCAGCCATGGCAGCCATGCGCAGCATAAACAACGGGTGGAGATAATTCGTAGAATTGAGGCGCGCGTGGGGCGGCCCATCAGCATTTTGATGGACATCCAGGGCCCGAAGCTGCGCCTGGGTAAATTTAAAAAGGGCACCGCAGTTTTGAAAAAGGGCGGCTGGTTTCGGCTGGACCTGAATGCCGATGCGGGCCATAAAACCCGCGCACCGCTGCCCCATCCCGAGATTTTCGCCGCGCTGGCTGTGGGCAGGGAATTGATGATTGACGATGGCCGGGTGCGGTTGCAGGTAACAGCCTGCGGCCCGGACTATGCCGATACCGAAGTGATCGTCGGCGGCGCGGTCAGCGATGGCAAAGGCGTCAATGTTCCCGGGGTGATTTTGCCAATTTCAGTGATAACCGAAAAAGATCGTGCAGATTTAAAATACGCACTGGAATTGAACCTGGATTGGGTTGCGCAATCATTTGTCCAACAGCCCGAAGATGTTGCGGAGCTAAAGGCGTTGGTGCAGGGAAGGGCCAGGCTCATGGTAAAGCTGGAGAAGCCTTCCGCGCTGGATAAGCTGGATGCCATACTGGAAATCTGTGACGGGGTGATGGTTGCCCGGGGTGACTTGGGGGTTGAGCTGCCGCCCGAACAGGTACCCGTCGCCCAGAAAAAAATTATTCGCCGCTGCAGGCAGTTCGGGAAACCGGTAGTGGTTGCAACGCACATGCTGGATTCCATGGTTACTGCACCCGTTCCTACCCGCGCAGAAGCGTCGGACGTGGCCACCGCAATTTATGACGGCGTGGATGCGGTCATGCTGTCTGCGGAATCGGCCGCCGGGGATTATCCGGTCCAGTCGGTGAAAATGATGAATAATATTATCAATGAAGTTGAGCTTGACCCCGAATACTCGAAAATTGTTGACGCCCAGCGACCGGCTCCCGACCCGACCACGGCGGACGCCATTTGTCATGCCTTGCAAAGCGTGACCGACATCCTCTCGTCCACCGCGACGGTAACCTATACGGCCTCCGGCAGCACCAGTTTGCGCGCCGCTCGCGAACGGCCCCACGCATCTATACTCAGTCTTACCCCTTCGCTCGGGACGGCGCGCTATCTCGCCATGGCCTGGGGGGTTCATGCAGTTACTGTTGACGTGGCTCATCAGGATGCGAATTTGATCGATGTGATTAAAGCGGCGAAAGATATTGCCGTGAAAGAAAAATTCGCCCGGCCCGGGCAGGCAGTGGTGATTGCAGCCGGGCTGCCATTTGGCGCCTCGGGCACCACCAATATGCTGCACATCGCCTGGATTGATTAGCTAAAATCACGGTTGTTAAAATCAGTGGAGCCTGCGCAAAGCCCTTTAATTTCCAGACTGTTGTGGCGAAACCCATTTGTGTATACTGTATACCAACCTCAAGACGCCGGTAAAAACCAACCGTGAATATTCATGAATATCAAGCCAAGGCACTGTTGCAGGGCTATGGCGTCGCCGTGCCGCAGGGTAAAGTGGCATTTACAATTGATCAGGCCAGGCGCGCAGCGGAACAATTGGGCGGGCCAGTCTGGGTGGTCAAGGCGCAGATTCATGCTGGCGGCCGAGGCAAAGGCGGTGGCGTAAAAGTGGTGGATTCCCTGGAAAAAGTCGGGCAGGCGGCCCGTGATATCCTCGGTATGCAGTTGATCACTCATCAGACCGGTCCCCAGGGCCGGCAAGTCAAGCGACTGTATGTAGAGCAGGGATGCGATATCGCACGGGAGCTGTACCTGGGGATACTGGTGGACCGTGGCAGCGGCCGGGTCACCCTGATTGCCTCCACACAAGGTGGCATGGATATAGAACAGGTGGCCGCCAGTACGCCTGGGGAAATTATCAGGGTAGTGATTGATCCGGCCATTGGCTTGCAGCCTTTTCATGCACGGAAACTGGCTTTTGGCCTGGGTTTGAGTGGCAGTCAGGTACGCTCGGCGGTCAAATTCCTGGGCGCGATGTACCAGGCATTTACCGCACTGGATGCCAGTATGGTGGAAATTAATCCGCTGGTTGTCACCCTGGCCGGAAACTTGCTGGCGCTGGACGCGAAGATGAATTTTGACAGTAATGGCCTGTATCGCCACCCGGATATTGAAGCGTTGCGCGACCTGGACGAAGAAGATCCGGCAGAGGTTGAAGCCGGCAAACATGAATTGAACTACATCAAGCTGGATGGTTCAATTGGCTGCATGGTGAATGGCGCCGGGCTGGCCATGGCCACCATGGATATCATTAAACTATACGGCAGCTCCCCGGCCAATTTTCTTGATGTGGGCGGCGGCGCCACCACCGAGCGGGTAACCGCCGCATTTAAAATAATTTTGGCGGACAGCAACGTCAAGGGCATTCTGGTCAACATTTTTGGCGGCATAATGAAATGCGATGTGATTGCCGAAGGCATCGTCCTGGCGGCCAGAGAAGTGGAGCTTGATGTGCCCCTGGTGGTGCGGCTGGAGGGCACCAATGTTGCCCGGGGAAAAACCATTCTGGCGGATTCAGGACTGCCCATCCTGTCGGCGGATAATCTGGCAGAGGCGGCGCAAAAGGCGGTTCAGGCTGTGGCGGAGGCGGCATAATGTCAGTATTGGTCGATCAAAACACCCGCCTGATTTGTCAGGGCTTCACTGGTGCCACCGCTACTTTTCATAGTCGGCAGGCGATTGAATATGGCACCCGCATGGTGGGCGGGGTGACGCCGGGTAAGGGCGGAATGCACCATCTTGATTTGCCGGTTTTTAACACCCTGGGCGAAGCCATGGAGCGCACCGGCGCCAATGCTTCCGTAATCTACGTGCCGCCGGCATTTGCTGGAGATGCCATGCTTGAAGCCATTGATGCCTGCATTGCGTTGGTGGTATGTATCACCGAAGGCGTGCCGGTGATGGACATGGTCAGGGTCAAAAGAATGCTGGAAAATTCCGCGACCCGTTTGATCGGGCCAAACTGTCCCGGTGTGATCACCCCGGGTCAATGCAAGATTGGCATCATGCCCGGCCATATTCATACGCCGGGCAAAGTGGGCATCGTTTCCCGGTCGGGCACATTAACCTACGAAGCCGTGGCGCAGACGACCGCAGCAGGACTCGGTCAAAGCACCTGCATCGGCATCGGCGGAGACCCGGTCAACGGCACCAGTTTTATTGATTGCTTGGAGATGTTTCTGGCCGACCCGCAAACCGAATCCATCATTATGATTGGCGAGATTGGCGGCACGGCGGAAGAAGAAGCCGCAGACTTTATTAAGCAAAATACCGTGAAAAAACCGACCTGTGGGTTTATTGCCGGTGCAACCGCCCCGCCCGGCCGACGCATGGGCCATGCCGGTGCGATCATTGCCGGCGGAAAAGGCAGCGCCGGCGACAAGATTGAAGCACTGAAAAGCGCGGGGATTGCCGTAGCGGATTCCCCCGCATCCCTGGGCAGCACGCTGAAAACCTTAATCGGCTAGTGCGCCCGGCGTTTCAGCCAGAGGCACAAATAAATGCGCTTTTTCTGCCGCTTAATTCAGGGGTTTATCATGATTTTTGGTAAATTTACTTGTGTTTATCTCAGGCTACTATGCCTTCATACGAACCAGTAATCCAGATAAATTATCTTGACCCAAATGCGTTTCAAGTCATCTTATAAAAAAATACCAATACGGTACGATCAAACGATCGGTGGTGTTAACTCTGAATGGATTGATGAAGATTATCAGCCTTTGCCTGAATCAATAGACGAGGTTCTAGACCCGTGGGAAACGGACTCACAATCTGCCGCGCAAATTTCTTTAATACAGAATAATATTGACTGGCCACGCGACCAAGTTCCAAGATCTCTGGACAATGATATCTTTAGTAATGCCTCAGATGAGTTTTTCGATGATGTGGGTTATGGAAACGAAAGCTATCACACCCCTAGGTATGATAGCTATGACGAATACGACGACCTTATTCTGCCAGATTATGATGGAGAGGCGCAACGCTCGCCGTGGGGGGAAATAGCGGATGCTGTAACAATTGAATCCGGGCAAATTTCCCATTTCGCCAAATCCAGAGCCAAGGAGGTTTCAGATATGCTGGATTGCCGAAACGATAGAGAATTGGAACAGGCATACGATTATTTTCTGATTTTCTTCGGCGAAAATCCCAGTAGCTCAACATTGAATCGTGTCCGAAAACTCGCTGAAGCTGGAATAGATCTGGAGGCATTTAAACAAGTGGTAGAACTACGAGAAATGTGGCGGGATAGCCATTATATTTCATGGGTGCTTGCTTATACTATCTGCAAAAACCGACAAGACTACCCGTTAGACTGCATGGTGGATGAAAATTGGTTTCTTGAGTGGAAGGTATTACGTTATCCCCAATGGTATGCATCAGACCTTTCGCAATCCTGGAGATATGGCTATAAACTCTGGTCCAGCGATATTAGCTGGAGTTTTGCCCGCTTTCTAGAAGAGAAGTTCAATGCTCCAGAAGTAGCAATGCTTAATACTGGCTTGGTCATAAAAAAAGATCATGACTATTTTTTTGATGAAATCAGAAATTCCGATATGAAAAGGCTACATACTGAATTGGTAGAATTGGGACAAGCTGAATAAGTATGAAAAAACAGCTTCTAAACTTGTAGTCGTGGAATCTGATAGATTAATTCCGGGCAAAGGCTGTTGGGTTGTCAAGCATGACGACAAAAAACGACTCGGCTGCGTCAAGGAACACCGCAGCACAGAACATAAAATCGAAATTTATGTTGAATGGAACCCCAATACCTCAGAGTGGATTTCCCTTGAGAAACTAAGATCAGGATTCCAGCCCGGTTGGACGGTACAAGATGTCCCTCTTTCAAACACCCGCCAGCCACTTGGTGAAGGACAGGTTATTGGAAAGCGTGAGCTGGGAGATCGACAACAAGTACTTGTGCAACTTCACAAAGATGGCAATTCGGTATGGTTGGCTTATGAAAATCTTATCAGAATCAAAGATACACGAATGCGGTATATCCGGGCCGAAACAAAAGCAGACGATCACTCACAAAGATTCAGACTAAAGTTGCTGGCTCATGCACTGGAAAACTGGAATTATCTAACCGGTTCTTTAGACCGATTAGATGTTGATCCATTACCACACCAAATTCAACTGGTTCATCGTATATTAAGTTCAGGTAACTATAACTGGCTAATTGCTGATGATGTAGGGCTAGGCAAAACAATTGAAATTGGCTTGCTGTTGGCGGCATTAAAACGCAAGGGGCAAGCACGCCGTGTGTTGGTTGTAGCTCCCGCAGGACTGACCCGACAATGGCAGGATGAACTGAAGTCTAAGTTTCAACAACATTATCTAATTTATGGCCATGATGTTCAAGTCAACAACCCAAATCAGTGGAAACTTTACGATCATGTCATAACGTCAATAGATATGGCTAAACGTCCTGAAAGAATGGCTGTTTTTTCTCAGGCGGACAACTGGGATGTCGTTGTTTTTGATGAGGGTCACAAGCTTACTCGTTATGAAACGGGTATGCGCAGCGACCGATACCGGCTTGCCGAAATGATAAGGAGAAAATCAGATTCTTTCTTTTTGCTCAGTGGAACGCCACATCAACGATATGAAGATCGCTTCTGCGCACTACTTGAACTGGTACGCCCGGATTTGAAAAAACAGATTGATTCGCTTTATTTTCATCCCGAAGTAGTAAGTGAAATAATATTACGTAACCAAAAAGCAGAAGTTACTGATGTTGATGGTAATTTTATTTTTAAGGGACACCGTGTCGAACGAGTTCCAGTGAAACCGTCGAAAGAAACCCTGGATTTTCAGTCGTTGCTTAGAAGGTATTTAACGCAAGGTTACAAAGCGGGTGAAAAAGATGGGCGCAGGGCAATAGGGTTTGTTATGACAATATATCGAAAGCTCGCATCGTCCAGCATATCAGCAATAGAATCCGCACTCAAACTTCGGCGTGAGCGTCTGGAAATTCAGGAAACCCTGAGTAACGATTCTTCAATACCATATTCACAAATAGACTTTGATGATGAAGATATTTTCGAAGGAGGAGATGATCAGGATGACTTGACAAATAGCACATCAAAAACTCAACCGAAAGAATTTTTCAAGTTAGAAAAAGATTTGATTGATAAACTTCTGGATAAGGCAGGTGCAGTTCATGGAAAAGATGAAAAACTAAACATTCTTATTGAAAAAGTTGCGAAACACATATTAGACAGCAATAAAAAATTACTCGTATTTACCGAATATAGAGCTACCCAAATCTACCTCAAAGAAAATCTGGAGCGAGTCTTCCCAAGAGCCGGTGAAGTATTGTTGTTCAACGGGTCTATGAACCTGGATGAAAAACTGAAAGCTATTGACGCTTTTAATAACGGCACCAATCGTCTCCTTATCTCTACTGAAGCAGGCGGTGAAGGTCTAAACCTTCATCACTCTTGTCATACTATGGTTAATTATGATTTACCGTGGAACCCTGCTCGTCTGGTTCAGCGTATGGGCCGACTTTATCGTTATGGACAAACTGAGCTGGTTATAGTGGTCAATCTCCATGCACGGGATAGCTTTGATAATGCCGCGATTGATCTCATGCTACAGCGAGTTACAACAATAGCTTCAACAATGGCACCCGTAGGGCCAGAGTTTAACGACCGACTTTATTCAGAGATACTTGGCAATATTCTGGAACAACTAGACTTTGCGGCTATCTTGCACTCATCAGTTTCAATGGAAATGAAACATACGGAAGAGGAAATAGAAAGGGCGGTCACCCAGGCAAAAAAAGCCAAAAAGCTACAAGACGAGATATTTACTCATGTTTCCGGCTACAACCCAAATGCTCTGCAAGGCACTTTGGGATTTACCATGCAACATGTCAACGCTTTCGTTATCAATATGTTGCCACTAATTGGGGCAAAGATTGAACATGGAATGGACGATATGGCCAGTGTAGAGATTAGAATCCCAGATCGGCTACGAGGGAAATTCCTGGAGTTTGCTAATCGTACATTAGTAAAAGTTACAACTGATCGAAGACGGGTATTACGCTCAAAGGATTTAGTTCTACTGGATTTTGAAACTCCTTTTTTCAAGTATCTGGTGGATACTGCTAAATCACAAAAGTTTGACGGCATTTATGCGTCAATTCGTTCTCTAACTGGAGAGGAAGGTGTTCTCGGTGCTTTTAAATTGCGATGGCAAAACGACCAGGGCGAGCCACGGACAGAAGAATTTATTACCTTGTTCGTTGATAAAGAAGGTAAAGTTGAGACTAACCCGTCCTTTATCGTACCACTTCTGGTGAATGGTGCAGAATCCGCACCTGCTCCCCGGTCAATAGCAGAAGAAAGCAAAGAGCATCGTAGACATCAACTACGTAGGCTGACTGCCAAAGCTGGACAATGTCTGGCAAAGAAGAGTACTCGATTCAAACATCCAAACGGATTGGTTCCCTTATCCTTCGCAGATTTTGAGCGGCTATAATGAAGATTTTCTACCTGACCGCCAAAAAATGTAGCGGAGTTGGCCAATATAACAAACAAATTTTTTACTACGAGGATATTGACGAGGATATTGCGTGGCGGCGAATATCTTGCGGGCGCGGCTGGGCGAGGCAGGTATGGAATTCTACGATTATCTTGAAATATAGATTCAAAGTAACCCAATAAACATAAGCTGAAAACTGGCCAAAATCAATGAATAGCGATAAACAATACATTTGTTATTTGAATTCAGAATAAAATTCGTTGCTGGAAATTTGCCCCCAAAATCAGTTTTTAAATGATTAGTTACCTTACTTTAAGCCACGCGCCACAGATCGAAGTGGGGCAGAGAAATCGGGATATATGAGTGTTGTTAAAGAAGTGGTGATGAAACGTGGTCACCCCGGCGGCAGCAGCCGGAAATCTCGGGCTGTTCCCAAAGGTCGGCAGGTTGATGCGGATGCGCTGGCGCGGGTTCGGGGGCTGCTTGGCGAGGGACCGGTGCGGCGGGATTTGCTGATTGAGTATTTACACCTGATCCAGGATTACTACCGCTGCTTGTCCAGTCAGCATCTCGCCGCCCTTGCCGACATCATGAAATTGTCCATGACCGAGGTGTATGAAGTGGCGACGTTTTATGCCCATTTCGATATTGTCAAGGAGGGCGAAACGCCGCCGCCGGCGACCACTATCCGGGTTTGTGACAGCATTGCCTGCCAGCTTGCCGGCGCGGAATCTTTAATTGCCGCGCTGAAAAAATCCGCCGCATCCGACATTCGCGTTCTGTGCGCACCGTGCATGGGTCGATGCGAAATGGCGCCAGTGGCCGAAGTCGGGCATAACCATATTGGCAGCGCCACCGCTGAACAACTGCTGGAAGCCGCCGATAACGGGCATGTTCATGCTCGGGCCCCCGAATATATTCATTACGCGCGTTATCTGAAAGGCGGTGGATATACGCTGCTCAAGGCCTGCCTCGCCGGAGACTTCAGCCCCCAGGCGATCATCGCCAGGCTGGATGCTTCCGGGTTGAAAGGATTGGGCGGCGCCGGATTTCCAACCGGTCGGAAATGGAATATCGTGCGCGGGTTCACCGGGCCGCGCACGATGGCGGTCAACGGCGATGAAGGAGAGCCGGGGACATTCAAGGATCGTCATTATCTGGAAACCGATCCGCATCGCTTTATCGAAGGTATGCTCATCGCGGCCTGGGCGGTTGGCACCCAAACCAGCTACGTTTATATCCGCGATGAATATCCGGCCATCATCGCATTACTGAAAACTGAAATTGGCAAAGTTCAGCAAGCCGGGCTGGCCGACCATGTCGGGGTGGAAGTTCGACGCGGCGCCGGCGCGTATATTTGCGGCGAAGAATCGGCCATGATCGAATCCATTGAAGGCAAGCGCGGCCTGCCGCGCAATCGCCCGCCCTATGTGGCGGAAGTCGGATTATTCGGTCGGCCGACCCTGGAAAATAATGTGGAAACCCTGTTTTGGGTGCGAGACATCGTTGAAAAAGGGCCGCAATGGTATGCCAATGCCGGAACAAATGGTTGCAAAGGCTGGCGCAGTTACTCGGTGTCGGGCCGGGTCAGGCAGCCCGGGGTAAAACTGGCGCCCGCCGGCATAACCATACGCGACCTGATCCGTGAATATTGCGGCGGTATGCAGGCGGGGCACAGGTTTAAAGCCTATTTGCCTGGCGGCGCATCCGGTGGAATAATGCCGGCGACGCTGGATCAAGTGCCATTGGACTTTGGCACCTTGCAGGAATATGGATGCTTTATCGGCTCGGCTGCGGTAGTGGTATTCAGCCATCGGGACAATATGAAAGATGTGGCGTTGAACCTGATGCGGTTTTTTCGGGATGAAAGCTGCGGTCAATGTACGCCTTGCCGGGTGGGCACGGAGAAGGCGGTGAAAGTGATGGTCCGGTCAAAGTGGGATGTGGCCTTGCTGCAGGATTTGAGCACAGTGATGACCGACGCTTCGATTTGTGGATTGGGACAGGCTGCGGGCAATCCCATTAACAGTGTTTTGAAATATTTTCCAGAGGATCTGTAATGTCAGACCAGATAAATTTCACCTTGAATGGAAAATCGGTGCAAGCCGAAGTGGATGAAACCATCTGGCAGGTTGCAAAACGCCAGCATATTGAAATACCGCATCTTTGCCATTCGCCCAAACCGGACTATCGCCCGGACGGGAATTGCCGGGCATGTATGGTGGAAATCGAGGGAGAGCGGGTATTGGCGGCGTCGTGCATACGCAGGCCGAGCGTCGGCATGGTGGTCAAAACCGATACTGACAAGGCCGTTACCGCGCAAAAACTGGTCATGGAGCTGTTGTTGGCCGATCAGCCGGCCCGCGATGTGACGCATCAGCAGGATTCGCATCTTTGGCAGTGGGCGGATAAATTATCCGTGTCCGCAAGTCGTTTCCCCAGGCGGGAAACGCCCCGGGCCGATGTCAGCCACCCGGCCATGCACGTGGCATTGGACGCTTGCATTCAGTGCAATTTATGTGTGCGGGCGTGCCGCGAAGTTCAGGTCAACGACGTAATCGGTATGGCTTACCGGGGTCACGGCGCGAAAATAGTATTCGATTTTGATGACCCCATGGGTGAGAGTACCTGCGTGGCCTGCGGTGAATGTGTTCAGGCCTGTCCAACCGGCGCACTCATGGAAGCTGCTTTGGTTGACGAGCAGGGGATTGGTAAAACTGACCCGCTCACCGAGACCGACAGCGTCTGTCCTTATTGCGGTGTGGGCTGCCAGATTACCTACCAGGTCAAAGACAATGAAATAGTGGCCGTGCAGGGCAGGCAAGGGCCGGCTAATCGAAACAGATTATGCGTTAAAGGGCGATTTGGTTTTGATTATGTAAAACATCCGCATCGATTAACCCGGCCATTAATACGCATTGATAAAAATACTAAGGCGGGAAATATTGATCTTAATCCGTCCAATCCGCTAAGCCATTTCCGCGAGGTGAGTTGGCAGGAAGCGCTGGATTTCGCCGCCAGCGGCTTGAAAAAAATTCGTGATGAGCACGGCGGGAATGCGCTGGCTGGCTTCGGCTCTGCCAAATGCTCAAACGAAGAGGCGTATATTTTTCAGAAGCTGGTGCGTACCGGTTTTGGCACAAACAACGTTGACCACTGTACCCGACTGTGCCATGCGTCCTCCGTGGCGGCGCTGTTGGAAGGGGTTGGGTCCGGGGCGGTGTCGGCGCCTTTCAACGCGGTTGAAGATGCGGATTGCGTCATGGTCATCGGCGCCAATCCCACCGGCAACCATCCGGTGGCCGCGACATTTTTTAAGCAGGCGGCAAAAAAAGGCACGTTGATTGTCATGGACCCGCGCGGCACCGCCCTGAAGCGACACGCCACGCATATGTTGCAGTTTGCCCCTGGAACGGACGTGGCCATGCTGAACGGCATTCTCCATACCATCATTGAAGAAAAGCTGTACGACCAAAGTTATGTTGAACAGCATACCGAAGGTTTTGCAAACCTGAAGCAGCATATAGCAGATTTTTCTCCCGAGAAAATGCAGTCCATTTGCGCAATTGATGCCGCAACCCTGCGAACGGTAGCGCGCACATTTGCCACGGCTGAAGCGTCAATTATTTTCTGGGGAATGGGTATATCGCAGCATGTGCATGGCACCGATAACGCAAGATGCCTCATCGCCCTGGCGCTGATTACCGGCCAGGTGGGTCGACCGGGTACCGGATTACACCCGCTGCGCGGTCAAAACAATGTCCAGGGCGCTTCGGATGCGGGATTGATTCCGATGATGCTGCCGGATTATCAATTGGTCGAGGAAGATAATCTGCGCGCCCGGTTCGAACACGCCTGGGGCGCAAAGCTGGAGCCCCAACGCGGTTTGACGGTGGTGGAAATTATGGATGCTGTCCATAATGACGAGTTATCGGGCATGTACATCATGGGCGAAAATCCGGCTATGTCCGATCCCGATGTGCAGCATGCCCGTGCGGCACTGGCAAAACTCGATCATCTGGTGGTGCAGGATTTGTTCCTGACGGAAACTGCATTCCATGCGGATGTTATCCTGCCGGCATCGGCCTGGCCCGAGAAAGATGGCACGGTGACCAATACCAACCGCCAGGTGCAGATGGGTCGCGCTGCGCTGCAACTCCCGGGAGAGGCGCGGCAGGACTGGTGGATTACCCAGGAGATTGCAAAACGTCTTGGCCTGGACTGGGACTATTCCCATCCAGGGGATATTTACGCAGAAATGGCCCGGCTAATGCCGTCGTTGGACAATATATCCTGGCAGCGTTTGCAGGCACAAAGCGCGGTTACCTATCCATGCGCAGCGGTGGATGCGCCAGGCGAGGACATCGTATTTAAAAATGGCTTCCCCACGGCCAGTAAACGCGCAAAATTGGTGCCCGCAAACCTGGTTCCGCCGGACGAATTGCCGGATGATGAATACCCCATGATCCTGTCCACCGGGCGTCAACTGGAGCATTGGCATACCGGCTCCATGACGCGCCGCACAGTGGTGCTGGATCAACTGGAACCCGAAGCAATAGCCGCTGTATCGCCGCAGGCGCTGCGGGACCTGAAGGTGGCGCCCGGGGACAAAATCAAGGTTTCGACTCGAAGAGGAGCGATTGAAATGATTGCTCGGGCAGATACCGCATTGCCCGAGGACATGATTTTTATCCCGTTTTGTTATGCCGAAGCGGCGGCCAATGCCCTGACCAACCCTGCTTTGGATCCGGTGGGTAAAATACCTGAATTCAAATTTTGTGCCGCCCGGGTGGAGGCGGCAGGCTAGTTGGCTGTGCAGATGATGACCTTTCCGGCTGCCGGGTTGACAGGTGTGCAGCGATTGAAACCAGTTAAGAACGCCCGGTTATGGCCGGTGATTATGACAATACAGTATGGCTGCGGTTCGCTGCGCAGGCGGTACTGGGCCTGCTGTGAACCAGGCTGTCTATCCGAAGCAGCGGGTTAAAATCCACGCCGTCATTATTATCTTTCCCGGATTGGGAAAATTGCCGAAGCCGTTCAACCAGACCAAACCAAAGCCAATCAATTGAGTAGACGAAAATTCTGATGAGTGATATTGAAATTGCGCAACAAGCGCCAATCAAGCCGATTTCTGAAATTGCAGCCAGGTTGAACATCCCAGACCAGGCGCTGGTGCCATTTGGTCATACCAAAGCAAAAGTCAGCCTGGATTTCATCAAGTCATTGCGCCACAAACCGGATGGCAGGTTAATCCTGGTAACGGCGATTACGCCGACGCCCGCAGGAGAAGGAAAAACCACTACATCCGTCGGGCTGACCGACGGACTGAACAGGATTGGCAAACAGGCCATGGTGTGCCTGCGTGAGCCGTCCCTCGGCCCATGCTTCGGAATGAAAGGCGGCGCGGCTGGAGGTGGATACGCCCAGGTGATCCCGATGGAAGATATTAACCTGCATTTCACCGGTGATTTTCATGCTATCACTGCCGCCCACAGTTTGTTATCCGCGCTTATCGACAACCATATCTATTGGGGGAACCCGGCCGGAATCGATACCCGGCGCGTGAGCTGGAGGCGGGTGGTGGATATGAATGATCGTTCATTACGCCAGATCACCAGTTCGCTTGGCGGCCCAGCGAATGGCTATCCCCGCGAGGACGGTTTTGATATTACCGTGGCATCCGAAGTCATGGCGATTTTTTGTCTGGCGAAAGATGCTGAAGACCTGCACGCGCGCCTGGGTAAAATCGTAATCGGCTATACCCGGGAGCGCAAACCGGTGCGGGCAGCAGCGATCAATGCACCCGGCCCCATGTCGGTTTTACTCAAAGACGCCATCGCGCCGAATCTGGTGCAGACCCTGGAGCACAATCCGGCATTTGTTCATGGCGGGCCGTTTGCCAACATCGCGCATGGCTGTAACTCGGTTATTGCCACCCGTGCGGCGCTGAAGCTGGTGCCGTACGTGGTCACGGAAGCCGGATTCGGCGCGGACCTCGGGGCCGAAAAATTCTTTGATATTAAATGCCGCAGCGCTGGGCTGGCGCCGGATGTGGTGGTGCTGGTGGCCACAGTGCGGGCGCTGAAAATGCACGGCGGTGTGGCCAAAGACCAGTTAGGCGATGAAAACGTTCGGGCGGTTAAAGATGGCTGTGTGAATCTGGCGCGCCATATTGAAAATATCAAATCCTATGGCGTGCCGGTGGTGGTTGCGGTAAATCGGTTCAGCGCAGATACGGATGTCGAAATGGCCGCCGTAAGAGAGGTGACCGGCAGCTGCGGCGTCAAGGCCATTGACGCCAATCACTGGGCCGAAGGCGGCGCAGGCACCACCGGGCTGGCACAAGAAGTCGCCAATGTGGCCGACAGCGGAGCAAGCGAATTTACCCTGGCCTATGCAGATGATATGCCGCTGTGGGACAAGATCAGAACCATCGCAACGAAAATTTATCGGGCGCATGACATCGCAGCGGATCAAAAAACCCGCAATGACATCCAGGCGCTGCAGGCTGGAGGATTCGGCGACTTGCCGGTCTGCATCGCCAAAACCCAGTACAGCTTCTCAACGGACCCAAATGCGAAGGGCGCACCAACCGGGCATATCCTGCCGGTGCGGGAAGTGCGGTTATCCGCCGGCGCAGGCTTTATTGTCGCGGTTTGCGGGGACATCATGACCATGCCCGGACTGCCCAGGGAACCCGCGGCGAACCGGATTCGCCTTAATGCTCAGGGTACAGTGGAAGGGTTGTTTTGATCTGGCTCCGATTGTTCAGCAACACCGGAACCATTGTCCGCAATGACAAAACCTGACGGGAATGAAAGCATGATTGAAATCAACAAAGTCGCCGTCATTGGCGCGGGAACCATGGGTTCGGGTATCGCCAGTCATCTTGCCAATGCCGGCACCCCGGTGGTTTTGCTGGATATTGCGGCGGATAAAGGCAGCAACCGTAACGCCATTGCGCAAGGCGCGGTTGAACGCCTGCTTGCATCGTCCCCGCCTGCATTCATGGACAATGCCAATGCCGGGCTGATTACCATAGGCAATATAGAAGACAATATGGATCTTGTCGCGGATGCCGACTGGATTGTCGAGGCGGTGGTTGAACGTCTGGACATCAAACGCCGGCTGTATAAAATCATTGACCAGGTTCGAAAACCCGGTGCGATGGTGTCTTCAAATACCTCAACCATTCCTTTAAAAACGCTGGGCCATGCAATGCCCGAATCATTCCAGCGGGATTTCTGCATCACCCATTTTTTTAACCCGGTACGCTATATGCGATTGCTGGAAATTGTCGCCGGGCCGCACACACGCCCCGAGGTCATTGAAACATTGTCCGCATTTTCCGAAGCACGGCTCGGCAAAGGCGTGGTTGCCTGCCGTGACACGCCGGGGTTTCTGGGCAATAGAGTGGGGGTGTATGCCTTGCAGGTTGGCATCACCGCAGCGGCGCACCTGGGTTTAACCGTGGAGCAGGCGGATGCAATCATGGGCCGACCGATGGGCATTCCAAAAACCGGTGTGTTTGGATTGTATGATCTGATTGGCCTTGATCTGATGGTGGATGCCGCCGCCAGTTTGAGCGCCGTACTTCCGGCAGATGATGCTTTTCAAAACGTGGCGGATGGCATACCCCTGGTGTGCGAGCTGATCGCAAAAGGATATTCCGGCAACAAGGGCAAGGGCGGTTTTTATCGCATGAAAAAATCCGCTGGCGACGTGGTCAGGGAGGCAGTGAACCTGCAAACAGGGGAATACGCACGAGCTGACCGGTTTTCCCTTGCGGCCGCCACAGCGGGTGAGGCCGACGGCCTGCGGGCCTTAGTTGAAGTTGACCACAAGTTTGGCCAATTTGCCTGGCGTGTGCTGGCCAAAACATTGTCTTATGCCGCCTCACTTATACCCCGGGTGACGGACGACCCATTAGCGGTGGATGAAGCCATGAAGCTTGGCTATAGCTGGAGCAAGGGCCCGTTTGAAATGATTGATGAACTCGGGCCGGCGTGGTTCAAAAGCCGCCTGGAGAGTGCGGGGATGCGTGTTCCTGAAGTGCTTGCGAATATCGGTGATGACACCTTCTATCGAACCGGGCATGGTCAATACCAGAGACGAATTTTTACCAATACCTATCGAATAGTAGAACGCGCCTCCAGCGTGGCCCGACTGACCGATAAAACCAAAACCAGAAATCCGCTTATTGCGAATAAAGCCGCGAGCCTGTGGGATGTGGATGACGGGGTTGCCTGCCTTGAATTTCATAGTAAAGCCAATGCCCTGAGCCCGGATTCAATGGCATTGATGGCGCAGTCACTGGAAGTCGTCGATCGTGATTTTACGGCATTGTTAATTCATAACGATGCCGCACATTTTTCGGTGGGCTTCAGTCTGGATTTCGCGCTGGCTGCCGCAAAGGAAAAAGCCTGGTCTCGCCTGGATGCGGCGCTGGCCGCGTTTCAGGCCACGTGCAAAGCCGCCAGATATGCTCCGTTTCCGGTAGTCGGCGCGCCTGCGGGTATGAGCGTCGGCGGGGGATTTGAAGTATTGGTGCAGTGCGATGCGCTGGTGGCCCATGCCAACATCAATGTGGGTCTGGTCGAGACTCTGGTGGGGTTGGTCCCTTCTGGCGGCGGGTGCAAGGAGATGCTGCGTCGCTGGACTGAAGCTGAGACCGATGACAATGCAAGATTGCATGGCACCCTGAAAGTTTTCGAAACCATTGGCATGGCGAAAACGGCTTCTTCTCCAATTCTGGCTCGGCCCTTGCGCATGTTCCTTGAATGCGATCGATACTGCATGAACCGGGACAGGTTGCTGGCGGTCGGCAAAGCACGGGCGCTTGAACTGGCAAATGACTACACGCCACCCGTGGAGACGGCTTTCACTGCCCTGGGGCCAGGCGCCAAACAGGCCATGCAGGAAATACTGGATCGATTGGATGCGCAGGGAATCACTACACCTCATGATTTGGTGGTTGCCGACAAACTGGCCTGGATTCTGGGCGGCGGCGATCGGGCGTCTGGCGAGCCGATGAGCGAAGACGATTTGCTGAAACTGGAGCGCGAAGCCTTCATCGCGCTGTGTGATACCCCGGCTACGGTTGCGCGAATTGAGTATATGTTGGCCCAGGGCAGGCCGTTACGGAACTGATGCGCTTTGGCCGGACTATCTCTTGACCGGCCGACGGGAGGAAAGTAGTCAAAAGGCTGCGGTCAGACCAGGGTTTGTAAACATTTGAATCGGCTCCGTGGGGCCTGCGGCGCAATCAGGGGCAGTGGGACCGGAATCAACAATTAGCAATGCCGATGTACCTCAGGAATCCAACCCCGGAGGTCAATCCCGTCTTTCGCCCAGTGGCGTTATCGCTTGCCCCGCCTTGCTGGACTATAAATTCAGGTAATCCTGCCCGGCCCTATTCGGGCTCATCATGACGAACCCGCAGGAAAACCGGAAAGCGCGGCTTGCCCGACCGGGTCAGACCGGTAAAGCGAAAACTGATGGTTGCGCCGATGGGTGGCGGATTCAGCCGATCTTCGTCGCTAAAACCGCTGCCGATTTTAAATACCAGACCATCAATACGCCGCACGCTGATGCTGCCCATTTGCCCGGCGTATTTGCCCTTGCCGGTATGATGCGCCATCACCACAGCTTCGGCATCTTCAAACGATTTCAACTTGACCAGATCATCGCTGCGCCCGCCCCGATAGAGCGAATGCCTGCGCCGCAGCATCAATCCCTCGCCGCCGGCCGCCGCCACCTGCTCCAATCGGGCCAGCAGCAGGACGTCATCCGCAGGCGCTGGAGTATGGGCCACCACCGACCAGAAGGCGCTGCCCGCCCGGGCTTCCAGTTCATGCAGCTGCTGCAAGCGGGCGCTGAAATCCCCGGCGGCCCGGGGCATGTCAAACACCATAAACCGCACCTGGCGCCAACCCTCATGGGCCTGGCGACGGCGCACAATACCGGAAATCCGGTCAAAGGTATTGCGCCCGCCCCACAATTCGCCGTCCAGCGGCACCCCGGGCAGGGCCGCCAGAAACCAGGCAGGGGCCGCAAACACTTTGCCGCCGCGTGAATGCAATTGTCTGCCATCCCAATAGGCACGCACACCATCGAGCTTTTCACTGACATAATAATCGGCCAGCACGATGCGTTCTTTGTCGTAGCTGTTGGCGAGTAAAAAATCGAACTGCGCATCGGCGCACCCGGTATTGGAAAACCCGGCAGCCAGCGCCGCCAATACAATGCCGAAGCTGAAGCCGCGAAATACCGTTTTCACTTTGTCAATAGCCATTATTATGTCCATAATTTAATCCCTGCCAGGTCAACCATGCCCGGCTGCGAAGCGTAGCCTAAAGCCGCACCAGGGCGCAATGGCGAGGTGCATGGCAAAGGCCGAGACCCCGACCCCGATGCGGTTTGACCCGCGCCCGGGAATGGCGGGATGAACGAACCAATGGAACAGCAGATGCCCGGCGCGCAGACGCCAGTTTATTGATTGGGTTTGCCGCTTAGGATTGTCGGATTGTTTGGCGGTAGAATGTGTTAATGATGATATTCTCGCTGGAAACGGGATGTTTTCAAAACTTGGAGAATCCTGGTTTGATGATTATTGGATGAACTATAGCAAAATTACTATTCCTGATGGAAAAGGCGGTGCGGGGACAAAGAAAATCACAGCGCTAAAAGACTTTGTTGACTACAGGAATGGCGATATTTCACTTATTGTCCAAAAACGTAACCTGGCACCCAATAAGGTTAAAGAATGAAGATAAATGTTCCACCGATCAAGTCCCAGGGCATCAAGACAAAACTTGTCCCCTGGATCCACAGTATCGCTCCCCGTGAATTTGCAGGCAGATGGATAGAGCCTTTTACCGGCACAGGGGTTGTTGCCTTTAACATTGCACCTAAACATGCTCTTTTATGCGACACCAATCCGCACCTGGTTAATTTCTACCAAGGAATTTCGGATGGCGAAATCACCACAGAAATCGTCAAAAACCATCTGGAGAAAGAGGGCGCAAGGCTATTGGAAAAAGGGGAATCGCACTATTACGAGCTGAGGGAAAGATTCAATAAATATTATAGTCCGCTGGATTTTTTATTTCTTAATCGGGCCGGGTTTAACGGCATGATTCGATTTAATAAAAAAGGCGGGTTTAATACTCCATTTTGCAAAAAACCATATCGATTCACCCAGGCCTATATAACTAAAATAATCAATCAGGTTTCTTATGTCAGCCACCTGTTCACGGTTAATGATTTTATATTTAAGTGCCAGTCGTTTGAAGAAACTATCTCCGATGCTTGCGCTGAAGACATTATATATTGTGACCCTCCATACATAGGCAGGCATACGGACTATTTTAATGGATGGAAAGAAGAGAATGAAAAGCTTTTGTTTAAACTGCTGTCCCAGTCAAAAAGCAGGTTTATCCTGTCAACCTGGCATCACAACGATTATCGGGAAAACCGATATATTGGTTCGTTATGGAAAGATTTTAATGTTCTGACAAGAGCGCACTTTTATCATATCGGCGGTAATGAGAAAAACAGAAACCCTGTGACTGAGGCGATCATTACAAATTATGATACGTCCATTCGTAACAACCGGGAACAGAAACGGCAAGAGCAATTAATGCTGTTAGAAACAAAAGCAGGTTATGGCGTCTGACATTATGTTGGCGGGTGCCGGCACGGGAGTTCCCCTATGGGTTGCGCTTAGCTTACTCGCAAATCCATCCCCACTTAAGCCTTAAAGATAAAAGCCAGTCACTCACCAATGACATCCAAAAAAGATCTGTCGGAAAGAGACATCTGCACAAAGTACATTCAACCGGCTTTGGAAAGAGCGGGCTGGAATCCGTACACCCAAATTCGCGAAGAAGTTACCTTTACCGCTGGCCGCATCTACGTCAAGGGCAATCTCGCAAGTCGGGGAAAACGCAAAAGAGCCGACTATATCCTCTATTACAAACCCAATATCCCTGTCGCAATCATCGAAGCGAAAGATGGTAGGCACTCAGTGGACGCGGGTATTCAACAGGCCCTGGATTACGCAGATATTCTCGATATTCCCTCGGTTTACAGTAGCAACGGCGATGGATTTTTCCAACATGACCGCACTTGTAGCGAGGGCGAGATAGAAAGCGAACTTGGCCTGGAGCAGTTCCCCTCGCCTGAAACCCTTTGGCAGCGTTATAAAAAATACAAAGGTATCGAAACCATTGAGCAGGAACGTATCGCAACACAGGACTATTTCTTTGATGGCACAGGCAGAGCCCCGCGTTACTATCAACAAATCGCCGTCAATCGTGCCGTAGAAGCCATTGCCAAAGGGCAAAACCGTATATTGCTCACTATGGCAACCGGTACAGGCAAAACCTATGCGGCATTTCAGATCATCCACCGCCTGTGGAAGAGCAACACCAAAAAGCGCATTTTGTTTCTGGCTGATAGAAACGCATTGATTGACCAGACCAGGCGCGGGGATTTTCGTCATTTCAAAGACAAAATGACGGTGGTCAGAAAGAAAACAATAGACAAATCCTACGAAATCTATCTTGCCCTTTATCAGGGTTTAACCAACTACGATGAAGATAAAGACGCCTATCGTGAGTTCAGCCGGGATTTCTTTGATCTGATTGTCATTGATGAGTGTCATCGCGGCAGCGCCGCCGAAGACAGCGCATGGCATGAAATCCTTAAATACTTTAGCAGCGCAACCCATATCGGTTTAACTGCTACACCAAAAGAAACCGCAATCGTTTCCAGCACCGACTATTTCGGCGAGCCGATTTATATCTATTCCCTCAGGCAGGGCATACAGGATGGTTTTCTGGCTCCGTACAAAGTGCTGCGAATTGGTTTGAATGTTGATCTTGAAGGCTGGCGACCCGCACAAGGGAAAACCGATAAACAAGGGCGGCTTGTCGATGACCGCATTTACAATCGCAAAGACTTTGACCAAAACCTGGTCATTGACGAACGCACGGAAACGGTCGCTCGCAAGGTGAGCGAATTTCTCAAAAAGACCAGCCGCTTTGACAAGACTATCATCTTCTGTGCGGACATTGACCACGCCCGGCGAATGCGGGCCGCTATCGCCAATGCAAACAGCGACCTGATAGCCCGGAACAGCAAATTCGTGATGCAGATTACCGGCGACAATGACGCAGGCAAAATGGAGCTGGATAACTTTATCAACCCCGAAGAAAAATATCCGGTCATTGCGACCACGTCAAAATTGATGACCACCGGTATTGACGCCCAAACCTGCAAGCTCATTGTGCTGGACAGCAATATTGGCTCCATGACCGAGTTCAAACAAATCATCGGGCGCGGTACGCGCATCAACCAAGCATTTGGTAAAACCTTTTTCACCATTATGGATTTTCGCAATGTCACCGACCTGTTTGCGGACCCGGGCTTTGACGGGGACCCGGTCAGGGTAAAAGAGCTGGGCGAGGATGATGAGTTTGAGACGCCCGAAGATGAAGCCGGGTCGGCTGACCCCATCATTGGTGATGACGGCGAAGAAATTATTTTTAACCCAACTGGCCCGCCTGATATTATCAGCGGCGGCGACATCATTGCCGAGCCCAGGGCAAAATACTACGTCAACGGTGTCAATGTCGCCATACTCAATGAACGCATTCAATACATGGACGGCAATGGTAAACTGATTACCGGCCGCCTCAAGGACTACACCAGACAGAAAGTTCGCGAGCGGTACCAGTCACTCAATGACTTTCTCAACAAGTGGAACAAGGTGGATAAAAAGCACGTCATCATTAAAGAACTCACCAAACAGGGCGTTGTCTTTGCAAACATCAAGGAAGCCATCAACAAAGAGATGGATATATTTGACCTTATTTGCCACACTGCATTTGACCGGCCGCCACTCACCCGCGCTGAGCGCGCAAACAATGTCAAAAAGCGGGATTACTTCACCAGATACGGTGAGCGGGCCCGCAAGGTGCTGGAAGCGCTGCTGGACAAGTACGCCGACGAAGGTATTGAAAACATTGAGGATATGAAAACATTGAGGATATGAAAATATTGCAGGTTAATCCGCTGAACCGATTTGGTTCGCCGCTGGAAATTGTCCAACTTTTTGGTGGTAAAGAACAGTATCAGCAAGCACTGGTAGAATTGGAACAAGAGATTTATAGAAAGATTGCGTGATATGAAAAAAATACAAGCGATAGATTTATTTTGTGGGGTAGGGGGGCTCACTTATGGCTTACGGCAGGCAGGCATAGATGTCAAGGCAGGACTAGACAGCGATAGTTCTTGTAAATATGCTTTTGAGGTAAACAATCAGGCTAAATTTATAAGTGCAGATATATCGAATTATAATTTTAATCAGCTATCCAGCTTGTACTCAAACGATAGTATTAGAGTTTTGGTAGGTTGTACGCCATGTCAGCCTTTTTCTTCCCATACATACAAAGTAAAAAAGACAAAAGTTGATACTCGTTGGAATTTAATTGACTATTTTGCTGAAGCAATAAGAAAAATAATGCCGCATATAGTTTCTATGGAGAATGTGCGAGGTATTAGAAAAACAGATGTTTTTCAAAATTTTATATCTAGTCTCACCTGTTTAGGCTATCAAATTGACTATAAGGTTCTTTATTGTCCAGATTATGGTATTCCGCAAGGTAGAAAGCGATTAGTTTTACTTGGTTCAAGACTAGGTAAAATAGAAATACCGAAACAAACACATACAAAAGAAAAATATCTTACTTTATCCGATACAATAAAACACTTGCCTGCAATAAAAGGAGGCGAGGTCTGCATTTATGATCATTTGCATCGGGCAAAGACCCTTCTCCCCACTAACTTACAAAGAATACAACAATCAAAACCCGGTGGTTCATGGCGTGATTGGGATGAAAGGCTGTTGCCTGATTGCTACAAAAAAGAAAGTGGCCAAACTTATACTTCAGTATATGGTAGAGCGAGTTGGTGTAATGTTTCCCCAACAATTACAACGCAATTTTATAATTATGGTTCTGGTCGTTTTGGCCATCCCCAACAAGATAGAGCGTTTTCAGTACGAGAAGGTGCTTTATTACAAACATTTCCTCAAGATTATGATTTTGGTGAATTAACTTCATTAGCAAAAACTGGTCGGCATATTGGTAATGCGGTGCCTCCCCGTCTGGGTTTTGTGATAGGGAATTCAATTTTAAAACACATAAATAATACTCATGATAATTAAAAATATGACTGAATTTAATTTTGAAATATCGCTAAGTGTTTTGGATCATTTAGGTCGCAATTTATATCGTAGTTTTATTACAGTAATTGGTGAAGCAATTTCTAATTCATGGGATGCTGATGCTGAAAATGTTTGGATCTATATTGATCTGAATAATAATAATTTTGTCATCAAAGATGATGGCATAGGAATGTCTGAAAATGATTTTCAAAAAAAATTTTTAAAAATAGGCTATACAAAGAGAAAAAATGATATTTCAACATCAACAAAAGGTAGACCCTACATTGGCCGGAAAGGCATTGGGAAATTAGCTCTATTATCATGTGCTGAAAAAATCAGCATTAAGACTAAAACTAATAGTACCGACTACATTGGTGGAGTAATTGATAATTCAGGGCTTGATGATGCTATAGATAATGATGTTACCGCTCAAGACTATACTCTTGAAAAAATAACCGATGATGATATGTTCTCTAATTATATGGATGAACATAAGCAGGGAACTATCATATATTTTGAAAATATTAATGACGGTATTAGAAATAAATTACAATATATAAAAGAATTGACAGCTACGTATTTCAGATTTTCTCTTATTGACAAATCATTCAATATTTTTGTTAACGATGAAAAAATAACAGAAATTCAACTTGAATCACTAGCTAATAACACTCAGTTTTTATGGAAAATAAATGAGTTAGAAGATGTTTATATTTCCACATTAAAAAAATTAAAGAAACAGAAAACCCTTGATTCATCATTACCGGTGAAAGGCTTTATTGCGTCAGTTGACAAACCAAGTAGTTTAAAAATTCGAACCGCAGATGAAAAAGTAGGCATTGATCTGTTTGTTAATGGGAGACTAAGAGAGAAGAATATATTGAGTCATTTTTCGGACTTTTCTACACGAGTGGTTGCTAGTTATCTGTATGGGCAAATTCATTTTAACAAATTAGATGATGGCAGTGGCGATGATAGATTTACTAGCAATAGAGAGGGAGTAAAAGAAGGAGATGCTGTGTATAAAAAATTATTAGAAGAACTAAAGGATATCCTGGAAAATATTTCTAAACAATGGGATGAATGGCGGGTCGGAAACAAAGAAGATGGTGATATTGAAAATACTAGACTTACTCGAAAGGAAAGAAAAGCAAAATCACTTGTAAATGAAGTAAGCAGTGAATTTTCTCTTCCAGAAACATCCTTAAATAAAAACGAAGTGGATGGATGGATAGACAATCTCCACAGCGACGCGCAGTTTAATGTAACAGCTTATATAGATTGCTTTATGTCAGAAAATTTAATAAGAAGATATATAGATCATAAAGGAATAAGCTTGACATGTAAGGCAACGGAAAAAGTTAAAAAATGGAGAGCTAATCAGCATGCTGATAAAAATAAAGGCAATATCAGTATAGATGTGATAGAAGGTGATAATGATTTGGATTATTTGTCTATGGATTCTCTTGCTGATTTAGTAGATAACAGTAGAAGTGATCATACTAAATCTTCATTATCAAGAGATGCAATGGAATATAAGCCCATGAGAAATGCAATGGCGCATACTGCACGTTTAACCACACCAGCAAAACAAAAATTAACCTCTGTCTATGAAAATATCAAAGGTAGATTGAAAAATTTATTATCTCAATAAGAAATGCAATCTCCAAAACACCACTGGACTATCATCACTTACCTGATGATCGGGTTGTAAGTAGGATTAAAAGGTGACCAACGTCCCCTCCATCGTTAAATCTGCCCGGGACATCATGCGGCAGGATACCGGTACCGGCAGTGATGAACTGCGCATCCTGCAACTGGGCTGGATGTTATTTCTTAAAATATTCAGCGACAAGGACAAGGAACTGGAATTGCTACAGGACGATTATATTTCCCCCGTTCCCGAAGGCTTGCACTGGGACCAATGGGCCGGTGATGACGAGGGCATGACTGGTGATGAATTGCTGAAATTTGTCGACCAGAAGCTTTTCCCGGCGCTGGCAAATCTCGACCTTTCCACTGGTAACAAACGCGCCCTGCTGATGCATGAAGTGTTTGCCAATCACTACAACTACATGAAATCGGGTATCCATCTGCGGCAGGTGATCAACAAACTCAACAGGATTGATTTCAACAACAGCAAAGACAAGCAGGTATTCGGGCAGATTTACGAAACCTTCCTGGGCGAATTGCAAAGTGCCGGCACCCTGGGCGAATTTTATACTCCACGCGCCATTACCGAACTGCTGGCCGAACTGACCGCCCCCAAAACCGATGAAAAAGTGCTGGACCCGGCCTGCGGCACTGGCGGTTACCTGACCGCCGCGCTGGAACACCTCAAAGCCAGGGCCCGCACCGTAGACCAGCGCGAAGCCATCCAGCACAATGTAATGGGTTGGGAATACAAGCCGCTGCCTTATCTGCTGGGCAATACCAACCTGATTCTGCACGACATCAACCTGCCCAATATTCGTTACGGCGACTCACTGGCAAAACCTTTAAGCGAGTATCGGCAAAAAGACCGGGTTGACGTGATTCTGGCCAATCCGCCCTTTGGTGGCGTGGTGTCGAACAACAACGAAAACAACTTCCCACAAATTTACCGCACCAAAGAATCGGCAGACCTGTTCCTGATATTGATGATTCATTTGCTCAAGGACGGTGGCCGGGCGGCGATCGTCCTGCCCGATGGTTCGCTCACAGGCGATGGCGTAAAACAACGCATTCGCAAAAAACTGCTGGAAGACTGCAATCTGCACACTATCGTCCGCCTGCCCAACTCGGTGTTTCAACCCTATGCCTCGGTGTCCACCAACCTGCTGTTTTTCACCAAAGGCGAACCGACCAAAAGTGTATGGTATTACCAGCACAAACTACCCGAAGGCTATAAATCCTACTCCAAAACCAGGCCGATACAGTTAGCCGAATTCGATGGTCTGAAAGCATGGTGGCACCAGCGCAAGCGCAGCGAACAGGCATGGCAGGTTGATATAAAGACCATCAAAGCCAGCGGCTACAACCTCGACATCAAGAACCCGCACCAGCCCGAGCAGGAAAAGCAATACAACAGCGGCGAACTGCTGGATTTATTGCACTGCTCTTTTGCCCGGGGTGATGAACTGCTAAAGCAGTTGCGCAAGGAGTTGGGTAGTGGGAAATAGGAAAAAAACCAGGGTAGGGTCATTCCTGTTTGAACGGAAAGGGAAGTATAAACCGGATAACAGGACGGTTGCCGGTTTGAGACGCCTTGAGAAAATTGATTTCCTGGGTAATTTTCATATCGTACAAAAGCCCAGCAAAACGAATATGATCCTGATTCGTCCCGGCGATCTGGTTGTTTCCGGCATCAATGTCTCGAAAGGCGCCATAGGTATCTACAACGGCAGGGAAGATATAACGGCCACCATTCACTATTCCTCATATACCTTTGATACGAAGAGAATTAATGTCGGATATTTCAAGCGTTTTCTGAAAAGCCCGGAATTCGTCCGGCTTCTTCAAGCGCAAGTCAAAGGCGGGATAAAGACAGAAATAAAACCAAAGCATATCTTACCGCTTGCAATCAATCTGCCTGAACTGGCCGAACAGAAAGAAATTCTTTCACATTTAAGAAGTGTCGAAGCACAGGATCAGGAACTTAAATCAGAACTCATCCACCAGCAAACCCTGCTCAAAAAACTCCGTCAACAGATATTGCAAGAAGCCATCAAAGGTAACCTAACCCAAAATTCCCCTCCTTTGGAGGGGTGCCCGAAGGGCGGGGTGGTTAGTCCTCCTTTGGAGGGGTGCCCGAAGGGCGGGGTGGTTAGCCCTACTTTGGAGGGGTGCCAGCAAGAATCAGTAAAACGCCACACACAAAACTATTTTTCTCTGCCCTTTAATCCGAATTTGAAACAACGCGCCAAAGAATTAAGAAAAGCGGGTAATTTGTCGGAAGTACTGCTATGGCAGCAAATAAAAAACAGGCAATTTAAAGGGTTGGATTTTGATCGCCAAAAAATTATCGGCAACTATATTGTCGATTTTTACTGTGCGAATTTCCAGATTGTTATTGAAATTGATGGCAGTAGCCATGCTGACAAGCAAGACTATGACTGTAAAAGAGATGCTTACTTACAGGGGCTGGGGTTGGGTGTTATCCGTATTTCCGATACGGATATCAAGAAGAATTTAGCGGGAGTGATGCAGTGGTTGAGTGGGCATGGTGTTTTTCAACCACCCCGTCAGACTTCGTCTGCCACCCCTCCGAAGGAGGGGAATTTTGAGGGGGTCGGGGAGCTGCTGGCGCGTATACGGGCAGAAAAGGAACGGCTGATTAAAGACGGGAAAATCAAACCGCAAAAACCACTGCCGCCGATTAGTGAGGAAGAGAAGCCGTTTGTATTGCCAGAGGGGTGGGTGTGGTGTCGGTTGGGGGATATATCAAATTATGGGAAAAGTTTAAAAATTGAGCCTAAAGATATTAAAAATAATACCTGGATATTAGAACTCGAAGATATTGAAAAAACATCTTCAAAACTTTTGCGAAAAATTAAATTTATAGAAAGGAAGTCAAAATCTACAAAAACTATATTTATGAAAGATGATGTTTTATACGGGAAACTACGACCATATTTAGATAAAGTAATAGTGGCTGATCAAAGCGGGGTTTGCACAACAGAAATTGTGCCCATTAGCCTAACGAACTCCTTAAACCCCTGGTTCATTAAATATTCTTTAAAAACAGAAGAATTCTTGAGCTATGTTAATTATCAGGTTTCTGGAATGAGAATGCCGAGATTGAAAACAGAAAGTGGTAGAAAGGCATTAATTCCCCTCCCCCCACTCCCCGAACAAAAAGCCATCGTTGCCAAAGTGGACAAACTGCTTGCCCTGTGTGATCAACTGCAAACCCGGCTCAGGCAAAATAAAATCCATGCCGAACAACTGATGCCGGCAGTATTAAAACAAGCCTTCCTGCCTCGCCCTGCCTGCCAGGCAGATTGACAAAACAGTGAACAACCCGTACAGGCGGTCGCCCATGCCTGATCCGGCATATCGTGACCAACCGGCAATAAAAGTAAATTAAGAATAGCTGAATTGGTCCGAAATGAACTATCGCCATTCGTGGCCGTCAGCAAAAGCAATCCTTCCCCGATATAAAACCATCTCCAACGGCCTCTTTCAAAAATTTGTTTAATCCATTCTGTTCATTTATGCAAATAAAATAAATCGTGCAGCGGGTCACTGCATACTCTTTTATGCAACCCGAAAACCGATTATCCATATCCTGAAAATTAATTTCATTGGCCGGTTCAATACAGAGCTGTGGTTTTATATACAATACCGCCCCTCGATAACCACAGCCGCTTGCCCGTATGCAGGATTTTGTTCCCGGTCAAAGATGGATTAATGACGCCCAGCTTCAAATGGGGCTGGGATGTGTCCTGAAGGCGGATTTTCGCACCGTCACCATCCGGTTTCCGGCCACTGGGGAAACCTTTGTTTATGCCCAAAAATCCGTTCCCTTGACCCGGGTTCGATTCGTGGTGGGCGACCACATCGTCACCCATGCGTGGTTTGTGCTGCGCGGCCAGACCCGGCGGCTGCAAACGCAAATTGCCTGTAACCCGTTGCGAGGATTAATCGGCGGCCGTATCAGCCTGATTCCCCATCAACTCTATATCGCCCATACGGTGGCGAATCGCTTCGCTCCCCGGGTTTTGCTGGCCGATGAGGTTGGGCTGGGCAAAACCATTGAGGCTGGAATGATCGTGCACCAGCAGTTGGTGACCGGGCGCGCGCGGCGAGTTCTCATCGTCGTGCCGGAAAACCTGGTTCACCAATGGCTGGTCGAAATGCTGCGGCGTTTCAATCTGCAATTCACAATATTTGATGCGGATCAATTTGCTGCCCGTGGCGGGATTGACTCGGACGCAGGCAGTGCAGAGAACCCGTTCCATACCGCGCAACTGGTATTGTGCGCCCTGGAGTTTTTATCTTCCCGTGCGCAAATATTTAAACAATGTGCGGCGGGCAACTGGGATTTAATGGTGGTTGACGAAGCCCACCATTTGCAATGGTGCGAGCACAGCCCCGGATTTGCATATCAATTGATCGATCAGTTGGCACAGAATACGCGCGGTGTTTTACTGTTGACAGCCACACCGGAGCAATTGGGCAAATCCGGTCATTATGCCCGGCTGCGATTACTCGACCCGGTGCGATTTCCGGGTTATGCCGATTTCATCCGGGAAGAAGAGAAATACCGCCCCATAGCGGATGCGGTCGAAATAATAATGTCAGGTTCGGGCATGGATGATGCCACCGAAAATACGCTGTATGAAACCCTGGGTAAAGAGCTGGTTGATGATAAATTGGGTATTTTGCAGGATTTGTCAGCCGCCCCGGCAGAAAAGGAACAGGCCCGGGCGTCTTTAGTGGAAATGCTGTTGGACCGGCATGGCACGGGGCGGGTGTTGTTCCGAAATACCCGGGCTGCGGTAAAAGGCTTTCCCGATAGGGTGGTCACCGCGTATCCGCTGGATATCCCGGACGCCTACCAGAATATGCTGCAAAGATTCGGGCAAACCCGATTGTCCGATGCGCAGTTACTCCTGTGCCCGGAATTGTTGTTTCAGGCGGTTGATGAAACAAACGGGCCGGACTGGACGGCAATTGATCCCCGGGTGCACAGGCTGTGCCTGCTATTGAAAGAATTAAGCCCCCGAAAAGTACTGGTTATTGCCGCCAGTGCGACTACTGCTCTGGACTTGGCAGAAGCACTCCGGGTGAAACAGGGCATGGATGCGGCAGTTTTTCACGAAAACATGAACCTGACCGAACGAGACCGCGCCGCCGCCTGGTTCGCAGACCGGATTTCCGGGACCCGGGTATTGATCTGCTCAGAAATCGGCAGCGAAGGCCAGAATTTTCAGTTCGCCCATCACTTGGTGTTGTTTGACTTGCCCCTTAACCCGGATTTACTTGAGCAGCGAATCGGTCGACTGGATCGAATCGGGCAAACCAGAACGGTAAATATTCATGTTACCTGTTTAAATCATACCGCCCAGCAAATCATGTTCGAGTGGTATCACAAAGGATTAAACGCATTTGCAAAAACCTGCCCGACGGGTTATCCGGTTTTTAGCCAGCTTGAATCAGAGCTTGTAGATAATTTGCATCAGCCCGGCAAAGATTATTCCCGAGTGATTGACAAAACCGCAGATTTACATGCCTGGCATCTTAAAGCGCTGCAACAAGGGCGGGACCGATTGCTGGAGTTTAATTCCTGTCGCCCGGCGATTGCCAGCAAGCTGCAATCTGAGGCGCGCAGGCAGGACCGCGAATCTTGTCTACAGCAATATATGGAAACGGTTTTTGACTGCTTCGACATTGACTATGAAATCCACAGCGAAGGGTGCTATGCGGTTAATGCCGGCACCCATACGATGGCGCCATTGCCGAATTTGCCCGACCACGGATTGACCGTGACCTACGACCGGGAGATTGCCCTGGCTAATGAAGATATCGACTATTTAACCTGGGATCATCCGCTGGTTGCAGGCGCGATGGATTTGATCCAGGCCGGGGAACTGGGCAATACAGCGGTGGTGGCCGCTGGCATCGCGGGAGTGAAACGCGGCAGTATTGTGCTGGAGTCGATCTTTATTCTGGAATCCGCCTCTACCGAGACGCAGCACAGCAGCCGGTTCCTGCCGCCAACCACGCTGGGCGTTATGATTGATCAAACCGGCAAGCGACTGGATCACCATGCAGGCTGTCGGTGCATTGACAGCCAGGGGAAAAACCGGCGCGGCGCAAAACTTGAACCTGATATGGTCAAACGAATCCTGAAAGCCAGGCAAAGTCTGCTGAGAAAAATGGTGGCCGCCAGTGAAAATATTGCCAGCCAGCTTTCCTGCGCAGTACGGCACGCCGCCCAGGAAAAATCCACAAGCATGCTGACATCGGAGATTGAGCGGCTCGAAGCGCTGCGCGCGGTGAATCCCAATGTTCGTCAGGCAGAAATCGACTATTACCGCAGCCAGTTATCAATTATTACCAAAAAACTTGAAGAATCAGACTTGCGGCTGGATGCCTTGCGGGTCATCCTGGCGGCGTAAAATTCCGCAGGCGAGGCCGTTCGGCGAGCATGAATCGCTGGGGAAAGACCAGACTGACAATCTCGCCAACCCTGTTTCGTGGAACAGGATTGAATAACCCTGGCAGTGATAAATCCGGCCCGTTTGGGCGCAGATGGAGTATGAGAAATTACCCGTTTACCACGGTATACTCTGCCGGATTGAAAATTTCAGGCAGGAACCAATTATGCGATTACTGGTATTTCAGCACATTGAATGCGAACATCCGGGGGCGTTTCGACGGTTTTTAACCGCAGACGGCATCCCATGGGATGCGGTGGAACTGAACCGGGGCGACCCGATTCCTGCATTGGAAAACTATGATGCCTTATGGGTGATGGGTGGGCCGATGGATGTATGGGACCTGGCTGAACACCCCTGGCTGGCGCCGGAGAAAAAAGCGATTCGCCGTTGGGTGAACGAAATTGACAAGCCCTTTCTCGGCGTCTGTCTGGGGCACCAGTTGCTGGCCGATGCCCTGGGTGGCGCCTGCGGGCCGCAAAAACCGGCTGAAATCGGCATTCTTGGGGTGCAACTGAACGACGCCGGGATGCAGGATCCGATTTTTACCGGCATGTCCCGCTGCCAACAGGGTTTGCAGTGGCATTCCGTTCAGGTTACTCAGCTCCCGGACAATGCAGTCGTTCTTGCTTCGTCTGATTTGTGCCGGGTGCAGGCGATGCGGATTGGTGATAAAGCCTGGTCAGTGCAGTATCATGTCGAGCTGGAGCCGGATACGGTGGAGAATTGGGGCGCTGTTCCGGCGTATAAAACAGCTCTGGAAGCGGCGCTCGGCCCCACCGGACTGGATGATATGCGGGCCGCCGCAGAGGCGAATATGGTGCAGTTTCTGGACAATACCCGTCAGTTGTATAAAAACTTTATGGCGCAGTGCGCCTGATGTTTTCCAAACCCGGGTCAGGCAGCCCCCGGGTCAGGTAGCCAATACCAAAGTGGCGCTCATGGCAAGGCTTCCATCCGGCGCAGCTGCCCAAATTTCGCAGTTGCCATTTTTATGCCCGGCATGATCTTGCAGATACAGGGTAAATGGCTGGTTGTGATACAAAGGCCGGACTGCCCGAAATTGGAATTCCTTGACACAATGGCGCGACAGCTGACCGACAAAATATTTGCCGGCCAGCGCAAGCATCAATGTTGCCGTCAGAGGCGCATGCACTACCAGCCCCGGATACCCTTCAACGTCTTTACAAAAATCCAGATCGTAGTGAATGCGATGACCATTGAAAGTCAGGGCGGAATATCGAAACAGCAGGGTTGTTGAGGGCATTATGGTGGCAGAAATACTGGCCGCAACGGGAGCCGGTTGCAACGGGCCGGGTGGTGAAGCCGGCGATTTGCTGCGATACACAATATCCTGGTTTTCTTCCAGGGTTAATTCGCAGCCAGAAAAATAGCGATGATTTATCGTTACAAAACACAATTCACCGCTGCGTCCGGATTTTCTCTGTACATGCTTGATGACGGAAATTTTTACTAATTTATCGCCGATGATAACGGGGTTGTGAAATTTCAGTCTGGTTCCGGCCCACATTCTTTTGGGCAGCGCTACGGGAGGCAGAAAACCGCCCAGCCTGATATGTCCATCCCGGCCAAGCTGGCCCGGTGCAGGTGCCTGCAAAAAATACATCCAGTGCCAGCCCGGCGGCAGGGGGTCGCCGGTTTTGTAATCCCGTCCGTGCTGATTGAGCGTGGCTTTTAAAAAATTGGCCGGTTTCGCTGCAATGGTGTCCTGCTTCTGTTCGCGCCGGCCAATCCACTGCTTCAGGGTTGCTTCATCCAGGGTGAGGTCAATGGCCTGGTTCATTTGCAAATCAGGAAAATTCAGCTCTGATAGATTGAGAATGCTCGCCCAGTGCGGGCACTTTGGCAGCGGCCGGGTCGCCGACTGCCAAACCCACGTCGACGTGGGTGATCGGGCTGGCAGGAAAATTTATCCATCGGCCGGTGGATGAAATCCCGCTTCTGCGCTGTATCCCAGGATGTTCGGACAGGTCTTTAACGCGGTTGACCGAGCCGAATGCAACGTCCGCGGACGTCAATCTGTGGATGGCTTCGCTGCGATTGATTGCGCGGGTGACGCCGAGGATGATCGCATCCATCGCCGCCCGGTTTTTTACCCGATTGTTGTTGCTGTCAAATCGCGCATCGCTGGCGACTTCAGGCTGCCGCAGAAAGGTTTTGCAAAACCGCGCCCACTCACGTTCATTCTGAATGGCAATAATGATGACTTCCTGGTCCGCAGTGGCATATCCACCATAGGGCGCGATAGAGGGATGATGTAGTCCGGCCCGGGTCGGCGCTGTGCGGCCATAGTCCTGATGCAGTAATGGCACGGTCATCCAGTCCGCTGCCGTGTCGAACAGGGATACCTGGACCCCGCACCCCCGGCCGGTTTTTTGTCGGATCATCAACGCCTCCAATACCCCGGCATGGGCATTCATGCCCGCACTGATGTCGCAGATGGAAACGCCTATTCGCCCGAACCCGGTCTGGCCGCCGCTGATGCTTATCAGCCCGCTTTCCGCCTGCACCAGAAAATCATAGGCCTTCATGCTGGCAACCGATGGATCGCTGCCATAGCCGGTTATGTCGCAGGTAACAAGCTGTGCGTATTTATCGCGCAGCCAGGCGCTGCCGAATCCGGCCCGCTCCAGCGCCCCGGGCGTCAGATTCTGCACAAACACATCGGCCTTTTGCAAAATTCGATGCAGCAATGCCGCGTCATCCTGATTTTTAAAGTCCAGTATCAGCGATTCCTTGCCGCAGTTGTTCCAAAAAAAGTACGAGCTGTCGCCGCCGGCCACATCATCATAACCCCGGGCGAAGTCACCGGTTTCACGCTCAATTTTAATTACCCGGGCGCCGGCCTGGCACAGCCTGGCGGTGCAAACCGGTGCGGCCACCGCTTGTTCAATGGCCACCACGAGGATGTCGGCAAGGGGTTTCACTAATAACTCCGGGGCAGCCCCAGCACATGTTCAGCGACATAGGCCAGGATGAAATTGGTCGATACTGGTGCAGTGCGATACAACCGGGTCTCCCTGAATTTGCGTTCAATGTGAAACTCCCGGGCGAAGGCAAAACCGCCGTGTATTTCCATGCACATATCCGCCGCCTGCCAACTGGCTTCCGACGCCAGCAATTTCGCCATATTCGCTTCACTGCCGCATGGTTGATTCTGGTCAAATAATCCGGCGCCTTTTTTCACCATGAGGCTGGCCGCTTCAATATTGATATGACAGCGGGCAATCGGGAACTGTACGCCCTGATTTTGTCCGATGGGCCGGTTGAATACTTTCCGCTCACTGGCGTAGTAGCGTGCTCTGTCCACGAAAAAACGACCGTCACCAATACATTCCGATGCAATCAGAATCCGCTCCGCATTCATGCTGTCAAGAATGACCCGAAAACCGTTGTTCTCCTCGCCGAGCAAATTTTCCGCAGGAATTTCCAGATTGTCGAAAAAAAGTTCGCAACTGTGATGATTGATCATCGAGTCAATGGGCCTGACCGTGAGGCCATTATTTGCCGCTTGGTTCAGGTCGACAATAAATGTGGATAATCCTGCGGTCTTTTTGTGTACTTCATCGACGGCGGTGGTGCGCGCCAGCAGCAGCATCAAATCCGAATGCTGCACCCGGCTGATCCAGACTTTCTGGCCGTTTATGACATATCTGTCGCCCTTTTTCACGGCCGTTGTGTTAAGGCGGGTGGTGTCCGTGCCCGTATTCGGCTCGGTCACGGCAAAACTCTGCAATCGCAGCGAGCCATCCGCAATGCCGGGCAAATACTTTTGTTTCTGCTGTGCAGAGCCATGCCGCAACAGCGAACCCATGACATACATCTGCGCGTGGCAGGCGCCGGGATGACCGCCGGAGAAACTGATTTCTTCCAGTATTACACAGGCTTCCTGCACGCCCAGTCCGGAGCCGCCGTATTGTTCTGGAATCAAGGCGGACAGATAGCCGGCCCGGCTCAATGCCTTGACAAATTCTGTGGGGTAGCCGCGTTCGGCATCCAGTTTCAGCCAGTACTGCTCGCTAAAATCCTGACACAGGGCGCGAACGCCAGCGCGGATTGCCTGAATATGTTCGGATTCCTGATAATCAGTCAATCGGCTTCTCCAATGTCCCGGCGCAGCGGCCCGGGCGGTTTCCCGGCGCCGGGTTTATGCAAAAAATTATGCCACCGACACCACGTAGTTCAAACCTTGCCGACCGCCATCAACGTATACGGTTTCCCCGGTGATGTAACTCGCATAATCGCTGGCGAGAAATACCGCGACCTTGGCGACTTCATCCGGTTCGCCTGGCCGCTGCATGGGGGTTCTGGACATGACCTCTTGCATCTTTTGCGGATTGTCCGCAATTGACTGGAATAATTCCGTATTGATTGACCCCGGCCCGATGCCGTTGACGCGCACGCCTTCACTGGCCATGCGAATGCCCAGACACTTTGTCCACTGATTTACGCCGCCTTTGGCGATGACATACGACGCGATGGCCGGAATAGCCAGCACCGCATTCAGTGAAGACATATTTATAATTGTTCCACGGCAACCCTGTTCATCGGCGGGTTGTTTTATCATGCGTTGGGCGGCAATCTGCCCGGTCAGAAAAACGCCTTTCAAATTAACCGCGATGACGCGGTCAAAATCGGCTTCTTCCACTTCCAGAATATCGGCCGGCAAAGCGATCCCTGCATTGGCGATGACCGTATCCACGCGATTGTATTTTTCCATCGCAAAGTCGAATACTGCTTCGATATCCGATTTTTTGCGCACGTCACAATGTGTATAGTGGGCGTCGCCGCCCTGGTCGCGTAATTTTTGCGCCGACTGCCAGCCCGGCTCGTGGTCAACATCACAAAGCACAACCCTGGCGCCTTCTTTTACAAATCGTTCTGCACAGGCATAGCCAATGCCCCGGGCAGCGCCGGTAATCACCGCAGTCTTGTTTTCAAGCATCTTTGCCTCGTTCTTTTTAGGGTTAATAGTCAGTCTGTAATTCAATCACCGCTGGCCGCCCGGCGTTGAGTGCATTTTCAAATACGGATTCAAACGCTTCGGTTTCTGCAACCACCGCACCGAATGCGCCATAGGCCCGGGCTAGTGCCGCAAAATCCGGGTTTTCCAGCGCCGTTGCCACCGGACGGCCGGGGTAATGGTGCTGCTGATGACTGCGTATGGTACCGTAACTTCTATTATTGATGATTAAAAATACCGCATTGAGCCGGTATTGAACGGCGGTGGCCAATTCCTGCCCGTTCATCAGAAAACAGCCGTCACCAGAATGGCAAACCACCACGGCATCCGGCCGGGCGACTTTGGCCGCTATTGCCGCCGGTACGCCATAACCCATGGAGCCATTGGTGGATGCCAGTTGGGTGTTGGGTTGACGGAATTGATAATGCCGCTGCGCCCAGGTGGTGTAGTTGCCGGCGCCGTTGGTAATGATGGCATCCGCCGGCAGCCGGCTGCGTATCACCGCGGCCACCCGGTCCATGCGCAGCGCCGCGCCGATGTTTCTGGGTGCGTGCAGATAATCCAGATAATCCTGATGGCCCTGTCTAATATAATCGTTTCGATCAATGCCGCAGGCCGGGATTTCACAGGCGGCGCGCAGGAAAGATTCCGGGTGGCTGATGATACCCAGGTCGGCTCGATAGACGGCGTTTATCTGTTCGGCGCCCACATGAATATGGATCAATTTTTGCGTGGCGTTGCCGCCGCCGGATACCGCCAGCGCGGTATAGCCGGAAGTGGTTATGTCGCCGAGACGGGGGCCGATGGCGATAAGGAGATCTGCCGCTCGAATGCGTTCAAGCAACCGGGGATTTGGCGCCAGCCCCATTTCGCCGATATAGTGCGGGTGGGTATTGTCAAAACTGTCAGTGCGGCGAAATGCGGTGACCACCGGCAGGCTTTGATGCGCTGCAAATTGCGGTAAATATTCGGATGCTTTCGGCGTCCAGCCAGCCCCGCCGCAAATCACAATGGCCCGACGGGCCTGTCCCAGATGCTGCGCCAGTTGGGTAATGGACTGGGGTGAAGGCGATGCCGGGCAGGACGCGGCCGGTTCCCGGTCGGCGACGGTGACCACGTCCCTGAGCATATCCTCGGGCAACTCGATCACCACCGGGCCAGGCCGACCGCTCGTGGCCGTTTGCCAGGCCTGGCCCAGTTGTTCGGGAATGCGGTCAGCGTGGTTGAAGGTGATTACTCTTTTGGCCACACCGCCATAGACCTGATGGAAATCCAGTTCCTGAAAAGCCTCCCTGCCTGCATCGCCCCGGGAAATCTGTCCAATAAACAAGAGTAGCGGAGTGGAATCCTGGAACGCGGTATGGACAGCGATCATGGCGTTGCAGGCGCCCGGGCCGCGGGATACGAAACATACGCCGGGGCGATTGGTCAGTTTTCCATGGGCTTCTGCCGCATACGCCGCACCGCCTTCCTGCCGGCAAGTGATGATTTGCATACGATCCTGCCTGTCGTACAGCGCATCCAGCGCCGCCAGATAACTTTCTCCGGGGACGCAGAACAGCGTGTCTACGCCGTATTTGATCAATCCGTCGATCAATACCTCGCCACCGCTGCGGTCGATTGTTTGCAAAAATTAATCCGGTTGTCGGTAAAAACGTTTATTTATCCCGGGTGTGCAGACTGCCGCGCCCGCCTGGGTCAAATACATGGTTCAGGGTTTATAATTGTAATGCGCCTGCGCATTTTCAGGCGAGATGTATCCGCGCTGTAAATCCTGCTCCACACTATCCGCCCGGCGTAACCACGGCCGGCCGTATCCGCCGCCGCCGGGCAGTTCCAATAATAGTTTGTTATAGGTGGGCACGAACTGTTTGCCTTTGGTTTTTAAAACCGTACCGTCATCCAGCGTTACCGAGCCACCACTGCCGTTTAAACCCCCTTCGCGACCACGGGCCGGGTTTTTAACCCGATCAAACATGGCGCTGAAATGAAATTCATAACCTTCGGCCGCGCCGATGACCATAGACTGGCCCAGACCGCCGCGATACTGCCCAGCACCGCCGGAATCGGGCCGAAGCTGCTTCTTCCACACAATAATCGGCCCGACCTGTTCCGTGGCTTCAATGGGCATGGTATGCACTCCGCTGGGAAATGCGGTGGCGCTCAATCCGTCCAGAGTGGGGCGGGCACCGGTTCCGCCGCTGTTGAACATCAGGATTTCTGCGGTATCGCCCGGGTGGTTTGCACGCCGTTCTGCGATGGGGCGGGTGTTGATATGGATGTTCCACAGTGCCGAGGCACCTTCGGCAGGAATCTGTCCTGGCAGCAACCGGTGCATCGCCCCCATAACCAGGTCTGGAACGAAATGGCCAATGACATGACGCGCTGATACCGGAGCAGGGTGTCTGGCATTGAGGATGCAATTTTCCGGCGCGGTCACATAAAACGGGGCGAGAGAGCCTGTGTTATTGGGGATTTCGGGGGCGACGATGCACTTGATACCATAGCAGGCATAGGCCCTGGTATATACTAGGGGCACGTTTATCCCTCTCGGGCTGATCGGTCCTGTACCGCCGAAGTCCGCGACGATCCGGTTTTCTTCAAATGAAACTTTGACGCTAAGATTTATGCAGTCAAAATAGCCATCCACCATCAGGTCGCTGCGCGCTTCGCCCCGGGGCAGTTGACTAATGCAGGCCAGGGTTGCCTGATAACTATGCTCAAGAATAAACCGGGATAACTGATCAATATTGTCCAGCCTGAATTCCTCCAGCATGGCCACCAGCCGCTTGTAACCGGTTTGATTACAGCCCGCCAGCGAAAACAGGTCGCCAATCACCTGATCGGCAACCCGGACGTTGTGGCGAATGATGTTGAGCAATAACCGGTTCACCTGGCCGCGTTCGGCAAACTTGATGATGGGCACGCACAGACCTTCTTCGTAAACAGAGTCGGCATCGGCGCCGAACCCGCGTCCGCCGATATCCACTACATGGGCGGTACAGGCAAAAAATCCGATCAGATCATGTTTGTAAAACGCAGGAGATACAAAAGTGAAATCGTGTAAATGCCCGGTGCCTTTCCAGGGGTCATTGGTGACGTATACATCGCCTTCAAATATATTATCTGCTCCAATATCGTTGATGAAATGTGGAACCGCGTCCGCCATGGCGTTGACATGTCCCGGCGTACCGGTCACCGCCTGGGCCAGCATCTGGCCCAGGCGGTTGAATATCCCGGCGGACAAATCGCCGGCTTCGCGCACACTGGTCGAAAATGCGGTTCGGACCAACGCCCGAGCCTGCTCTTCGACGATGGAAATCAATCGATTCCACATGACCTGATGTTCGATTGATGCGGTGGTTTGTGTGTTCATGCCGGTGCGCCTGCCGAAAGGTTTTTAGTGATGATCAAACAGCCGTCCATCATCATTTTCGCGGTAAATCCGTGCGGGATGATGCCGGTGGTTTCGTCTTCTACGATTATCGCCGGGCCGTGAATGGCCATGCTGGCCTGGATGTCGCTGCGATTGATTGTGGCGGCATCGACGAAAGATTTTCTGGCCGGGTCGAATAATGATCGCGTATTTTCCTGCGGTGGCGCGCTGCTGATGGCACTGTGTTGCTGGCCCCGGATTTTGTCTTCAAGGAGTTTTGGTGCATCAGTTGTGGTGCTGGTGCGCACCGACCAACCGGTAATTTCAATCGCAAGATCACCCACCGTGCGACCAAACAGCGCCTGGTAGGCTGATTCGAATCGGCTGGTTAAATACGGTTTATTCCAGTTTTCCATCTGGTTTATATCCAGGCTGACCGGAATTTCCCAGCCCTGGCCCATATACCGCATCATCGCTTTGCACTGATGCAGCCGATTTTGTTTAGCCCTGGTATGCGTCACATATTGCCCGGACTGTCTGGCAAGGTCGTTGACCAGGACGCGAACATGTTCTATATCCAGCTTCGCCATTGGTTGGTAATCACTGCGCAGGGCTTCAAAACTGAACGGCGCAATCAGGAACCCGATTGCCGAACCGACACCCGCGCCGGGCGGTACCAGAAGTTTTTCAATATTCAATTTTTCGCACAGCCGGCCGGCGTGCAGCGGTGCCGCACCGCCGAAAGCAATCATGGCGTATTCGCTCAGGTCTTCGCCATTTTCCACCGCGTGCATGCGGGCCGCATTCGCCATATTTTCATCAATCACCTCACAGATGCCGAAGGCGGAGTCGTTGGCGCTCATGCCGAGCACCTCGCCAATTTGCGCCACTGCCGCCGCTTCTGCATTTTGCCGACAGAGTTTCATCGACCCGCCGGCAAAATTATCCGGGTCGAGTTTTCCCAGGATTAGATCGCCATCTGTCACCGTCGGGTATTCGCCGCCGCGGTTATAACAGGCTGGCCCCGGGCTGGCCCCGGCGCTGTGCGGGCCGACCCGAATTTGCCGCATATCATCAACCTGTGCGATCGAGCCGCCGCCGGCACCGATTTCCACCATTTCGATGACGGGAATGGAAACCGGCATGCCGCTGCCTTGCTTGAATCGATAGCTGCGGGCGACCTCAAAAGAGGTGGCGGTGTTCGGCGTGGCGTCTTTTATCATGCAGATCTTTGCGGTGGTGCCGCCCATATCGAAGGACAAGGCCCGGGTTATGCCGTGCGACCTGGCGATATATGCGGCGAAAATGACGCCGCCGGCCGGCCCGGATTCCACCAGCCGCACCGGAAATGCCACCGCATCATCCACCGAAATCAGGCCGCCTCCAGAGTGCATCAGGTACACCGGACAGCAAGCGCCCAGATCTGATAATTTCTGTATCAGCCTGTCCATGTAGGATTTGATCATGGGTTTGATGTAGGCATTCGCGCAAACCGTATTGAATCGCTCGTATTCACGCATCAACGGTGATACTTCGCTGGATAGCGAGACCGAGACTTCGGGTAATTGTCTTGCCAGCTCATACCGGATCAACCGCTCGTGCCGGCCATCCACATAAGAATGAATCAGCCCTATGGCAATGCTTTGGTATGCCCGGGCTTTTAATTTCCCGATCAGCGGTTTGAGTTGATCCGGGTCGAGTGCGATCAGCACCTCGCCGGTGGCGCTCAAGCGTTCGCAGACGGTGTAACGATGTTGGCGCTCGATCAGTGGCGTGGGTAAAGTCAGATTAATGTCGTACTGCTCGAAACGGTTCTCGGTGCGCATTTCGATGACATCCCGAAAACCATCGGTGGTGATCAACGCGGTTTTCGCGCCGCTGCGTTGAATCAATGCGTTGGTTGCCAGCGTGGTGCCATGAATGATCATGGAAATTTCCGATACCGCGATGCCCGCATTTTCGGTGATTTTGGTAATGCCTTGCAAAATGGCTTGTTCTGGAGCGTGTTCGGTGGTCAGTAACTTCTCGGAAAAGAGCCCCTGCTCAGTTTGCAATGCCAAGTCGGTAAATGTGCCGCCTATGTCAACGCCCAGTCTTGGGTGGTTTGTGGCCATTTCATAATAAACTAAAAATTCATAAATTTGAGAAGCAGGTGCTTTTGCGCCAGTATACGAGACAAATCAGGCAGCCGGATAATAACTGACAGGAGTTTTCAATCCTATGCCGATACAGTGTATTTGGTGTAACAGGTCAGATTGCGCCGCTCATCCCCGGCCACCCGCAGCAGCGCGAACCGCGACCCAGGCAAAAGTTTCCTTAGCCGGGCGAGGTCATCGATTCGGCGGTCAATTCCGGTTCACCGCCCCGACCGACACCACGGATTTTCCAGTCTTTTCCAATGTTGCACCAGGAACCCTGGCTATCAAAACAGCGCTATCCGGTTGAAGCGATTAATGTCTGCAATTCAACGTCCAGCCGGTCCAGAATTTCGTGGTATTTGAAAGCCCCGACTTTTTCTCCGCGTTTTTTCAGGTTGACATAGTTTGGACCACACCACAGCCCCAGGTCTGCATCATCGGTTTCCCCGGGCCCATTCACCCGGCAGCCCATTACGGCGATGGTAATGGCGTGATCCTGCGCATACCGGGTTCTTGATTTGACTTTTTGCGCCAGGTCGATGAAAGCCGCATTTTCTACCCGGGAGCAGCTCGGGCAGCTAATCAGATTCAATTTGTCTGCATCAAAGTGGACAACGGTTTTGACCCGTCCTGCGGAGATGTCTTTTAAAATTTGACGGCCGGCGCGGATTTCCTCGTGCTTGTGGTCATAGGGCAGGGTCAGCGAAACCCGAATCGTGTCGCCGATACCTTTACCGATGAGCTGTTCAAACGCAATTCTGGTTTTTTCGATGCCTTCCGGCGGCATGCCCGCTTCGGTGACACCCAGATGCAAGGGGATATCCGGTCGAACCTGGGCGAATTGCTGACAGGCGGCAATCGTTTTTCGCGGGTCCGAGTCTTTCAGCGAAACACAATACCGGGTAAACCCGACCGTATCCAGCCATTCGCTGTGTTCCAGCGCACTTTCCACCATGGGCGCGATTGAGTCATGCCTGGCATATCGGCCCAGCTTGTCGGGATCAACCGAGCCCGCATTGACACCGACCCGCATCGCGCAACCATGCTTGTCGGCTATCTCGACTAAATACTGTACTTTGTCTTTCCAGGGTTTTTTGCGTTCGTGGTGATACAGGTGGCCGGGGTTGTAACGAATTTTATCCACATGGGGCGCCAGCATTTCTGCCAGACGATAGTTTTCCTGCAAATCCACGCTTAATACGGCCCGGGATTGCTGGCGCAATTCAATCAGGGCCTGGGCATCTTTTTTATTGTCTGCCGCTATGCGTATGACATCCGCACCCGCAGCCTCAAGGGATCTGAGTTGCTTTAAAGTGGCGGGAATATCGGTGGTTGGCGTGGCACACATACTTTGTACTGCGATGGGGTGGCCATTTCCGATGGTAATATTGCCGATTTTTACGGTTCGGGTTTGATTTCTTTCTATCATGCTTGTGGCGGGTGGGTATGAGGTGTATACCCTGACGGATACGGGTATGCTGTTTTTTCAGAACAAACAATTTAATTCATCATGCTTTATTCATCGTAACCTTATTCATCATGAAGCATAACATCAATAATATTGCTGCAATGCTGGGGGCATCGCAAAAATATTGCGGTGGGCGCATTCGCTGTTTTGAGGAAATCGAATCGACCAATTCCTGGATGCTTGGTCAAATTCAATCCGGCCGCCCGATTGATGGCATTATCTGTCTGGCAGAAACCCAAACCGCTGGCAGAGGCCGATACGGCAGCACCTGGGTGACGCCGCCCTCCGGCGCTGTCGCCATGTCTATCGGCTGGCGTCTGGAGAATAAAAATCCGCAAGGGTTGTCTTTGGTTTCCGGGTTAGCCGTGGTGCGCTCCTTGCAGGAGCTGGGGGTAAAAAATATCAAATTGAAATGGCCTAACGATATTGTCGCAGACGGCGCAAAACTCGGCGGTATTCTGGTGGAAATTGCCGATTTTCAATGCGTCATCGGAATCGGTATCAATGTTCACATCCCGGCTGGATTTGCGTTGCCGGTCAATCAGCCCTGGGTGGATATATCCTCACTCGGTTATCAAATTGATCGGGACCGACTGGCTGCCCAAATAATACTCAACCATGAGCGCTTGCTTGGCCGATACCGGTCGGGCGGATTCTCCGGCTTTGCGGATAAGTGGAATGCGCTGCACGCCTACCAAAACCGGATGGTTGATATTTTTTCTGCTGGCGGGCGGTCAACTGGGATGGCCCTGGGGGTGGATAAATCGGGTGCGCTGTTGATCGCAAGGGATGGAAGCATTCATCGTATAACGTCGGGTGAAGTTTCTGCTCGACCAGCCGGATAGCAAATGAAAATATTAATCGATACAGGCAATCGGCGTATAAAGTGGGCAACTTCTGATCAAATCAATGGTTTAAATAACAGTCCGGCAGTTGACCGGCCCAGGTTTGGGCGAATAATCAGCGGACAAACTATGGATACCCGTTCAATCAGCCTGGTTGAAACCCTTTTTCGTCGGTTCGGGAAAGTCCCGGCGGCGGATTCGATTTGGATTTCCTGTGTATGTAAAGATTTTGCAAAAACAGCAATGAACCGGGTTTGTCGCGCTCTATGGGGTATCAGGCCAGATTATATACAGGCCAGCGCCCATGCTGCGGGGGTGAATAACGGCTATGAGCCCCCCGCATCGCTGGGGGCCGACCGCTGGGCGGCGCTGGTCGCCGCCAGACATCTGACTGGCGCAAAACCAACGCTCATAATCGACGCCGGGACGGCAGTTACCGTGGATTATCTGGATGGCGGTGGTCAGTTTGCCGGCGGGGTGATTTTCCCGGGTATGGCGACCATGATTGAATCACTCAATGCCCGAACCGGCCGGATCAAAGGTGTCAGGCCGCCTGAACATGAAAATCAACCACGATTAGCGAATACAAATACCCGATCTGCGGTTGAAAATGGTGTGATGTTATCGATAATTGCAGGGGTGGATCAAGCGGTTGAGCATCATCCGTTCGCAGAGGATGAAAATTTCAAAATTATCATTACTGGCGGCGATGCGCCATGGATCGCCAGGTTGTCCAGACATAAAATGCACGCAGAGCCGAATCTGGTGTTGGCGGGAATATTGCTCCTGAGCGAGGCAGCGAACCGATGAAGTGGATAGCGGCATTACTGATGATTGTCAATGTCGCGGTTTATTTGTGGGCGAGTGGCGGCCAGGTCAGCGTAGATGAAATTGCCCGCGGATCAAAACCGGATGTCAACAAGGCCGCAATGCTGCTGCTGCAAGAGACGGACAGCCAGAACCCGGATTTCGCCATTGTGACTCCCGGTCTGGATGAATCCGGGCCGGATTCTGCACAATCGGTGGAATCGCCGCCAGCCAGCCAGTTGGTCCAGGTTGAAGTTGCTGTCGCCGCACCGGATGAAAACCCGGAACAACCAGAATTGCTCCAAAAAACAATACCGGCCTGTTACCGGGTGGGCCCGTTCAAGCAGCAGCAGTCCTGGTTGTCCGCGAGGGAATGGATGACCCGAAATAATGCTGAATTTCAGCAAGTCACCAGCCAAAGCCGGGAGCTGCGCGCGGTGCGGATATTTCTGGGGCCGTATGATTCAATCTCCGCCGCCGCGCCGGTTATGCAAGAGCTGAAAGAAAAAAATCTTGAGCATTTCCCCTATTTGCTTGAGAACGGGCTTGCCCGCATATCCCTGGGCTATTTTACCCAGGAACCGCTCGCAGCTAAATTTTTAGACCACTTGCAGGCTATCGGTGTAGCGGCCAGGTCCCTGTCAGAGTATCAATTGCTCGGGCCCTTTAACTGGATGGAGATACCGGTGGAAAATATAGAGCAGAGCATACTGGCCGCGCATGACTGGCAGGAACCTGCAGTCCGGCTGTCCCGGATTGAATGCCGGGGAAAACCAGCGCTACTCCACATGAAGATAAATACCTAAGGACAAATACGCCATCACTGCTTCGCAGAACCCTGAGCACCACCGCGAAATTGCCGGTTTCGGAAGGATGGATTGTATGGTGACAATCAGGCCGATTTGCCATTGCAATTAACGGGTCAATTTGCGTAAAATCGCGCTCCATTTTTGATTTCGAATTTGTGTCTGTATGGCATGGTGAGAATTTTAAAAAATGGCGGCTATGGCATTTTAATTATTTATTGATAATGATTTGATTTGTGGTGTACGCCCGCATAGCTCAGTTGGCCAGAGCAGCTGATTTGTAAATGATTGCACCTTCATGAGGAAACTTGTGAAGTGGAGGTGGCTAAAACGGGGAAACCTTCTTGAATTTTTGCTGGGCCTGCTACTTAGGGTTATCCACAACTTTTGGCGGTTTTTAGCAACATTAAAATGGCAATCCCGTGCTATGTCCCGGGTATTTGGGTATTTAACCCGGGATGGAGTGTAGAGACTTTACACCACCCACCTGATTCGTGGTCGGTTTGATGACGATGGTGAAGAGAAAGTCCAGACCCCAAACTTTGTCTGGTTCGTGTCCATTCATGATCTATACGGGCATGACTTGTAGAGGCCGTGAAAGCGGTAGTGGGTAAGAATCAGCAGGTCGTGGGTTCGAGTCCCTCTGCGGGCTCCATTTTAAAGTGAGTTTTTACAGATACAAGAGTCAAGCAGCAATCCTTGTCTTCAGGCCCGGCCAGAAAATACTGCCGGAACATATTGAAAGTATAGGGTTTTGCCAGTGCGGGTTGTTGGTGGATTTCATGTATTGAACGAAAGCTGATGGTTTGCGCAAAATTTTTTGCAGGAGGGGTTCCCGAGCGGCCAAAGGGGGCAGACTGTAAATCTGCTGGCTCAGCCTTCGGAGGTTCGAATCCTCCCCCCTCCACCACGTTTTCGGTGTTTATGACTGGATTAGCGGTGGTGGAAATGCTTGGTTTTTTAATGAATGTGTTTAATAAACCCGGGATTTGTAAAAGTCGAATCTGAAAGGTGAAAAAAATGGGTAGTTTGCTGGCTGGTGGTGAGATTAACCAGCGTTTAGAAAATTTTGCGGGTGTAGTTCAAAGGCTAGAACCTCAGCCTTCCAAGCTGATGATGTGGGTTCGATTCCCATCACCCGCTCCATAAGGGCTGGCTGCTGGGTAGCCCGTTTATGATGTAGCGGTGGATTTGCCGTCCTGATAAATGCCCGCATAGCTCAGTCGGTAGAGCACTTCCTTGGTAAGGAAGAGGTCACCGGTTCAAATCCGGTTGTGGGCTCCAGCGCAAGTCCAACAATATAAACCGATGCGCCAAACGGCGTAGACTGGCTGAAATTTAGAAGTAAAGTTTGATTATTTGAAATTTTCGAGAATTAAACCATGGTAAAAGCGAGATTTAGTCGGAGCAAGCCGCACGTAAACGTAGGCACCATAGGTCATGTAGATCATGGCAAGACGACCTTAACAGCGGCGATGACCAAAGTATTATCGGTGAAATACGGTGGTACGGAAGTCAAGGCATTTGATGAGATTGACAATGCGCCGGAGGAGCGTGAGCGTGGGATTACCATCGCCACCGCCCATGTTGAATATGAAACTGCGGTGCGTCACTACGCCCACGTAGATTGTCCGGGGCATGCGGATTATGTAAAGAACATGATTACAGGAGCGGCGCAGATGGACGGAGCCATTTTGGTATGTTCAGCGGCGGATGGTCCGATGCCGCAGACCCGGGAGCACATACTGTTGGCGCGTCAGGTAGGGGTGCCGTATATCGTTGTATATTTAAACAAAGCCGACATGGTAGACGATGAGGAGTTAATGGAGTTGGTAGAGATGGAAATCAGAGAGTTACTGGACAGTTATGAGTTTCCTGGGGATGACACCCCGGTCATTATTGGTAGCGCGTTAAAGGCGTTGGAAGGGGAGCAGAGCGAGATAGGCGAAGGATCGATACTGAAGTTAGCTGAAGCGTTGGATCACTACATTCCTGAGCCGGAGCGCAAGGTAGAGGGGGATTTTCTGATGCCGGTAGAGGATGTATTTTCCATATCGGGTCGTGGCACAGTGGTGACGGGTCGTATAGAGCGAGGTGTGATCAAGGTAGGGGAAGGAGTTGCGGTGGTAGGTATCAGGGCGACCATGAGCACGGTATGCACGGGCGTAGAGATGTTTCGCAAGTTATTGGACGAAGGTCAGGCGGGAGACAATGTAGGGATACTGTTGCGGGGGACGAAGCGTGAAGAAGTAGAGCGTGGGCAGGTATTAGCGAAGCCGGGATCGATCACGCCGCATACGCGTTTTGCGGCGGAGGTATACATATTATCGAAGGAGGAGGGGGGTCGTCACACGCCATTTTTCCAGGGATATCGGCCGCAGTTTTATTTTCGCACGACGGATGTAACGGGTACGTGTGAGTTAATGGCGGGTACAGAGATGGTGATGCCTGGGGACAATGTATCGTTGCGGGTAGAGTTAGGGTCGGCGATCGCGATGGAGGAGGGTTTGCGATTTGCCATACGCGAGGGCGGTCGCACTGTGGGCGCCGGGGTGGTGACCGAAATCATCGAATAACGCCTTTGAGAAAAAAGACAGGAATTAGAGAACTCAACCGAAAAAGTTCAAGTGGAAAAATAGATATTTCGCCAATATCCGGTTTATATGCTTCCAGGTGTTTTGTCCTGAAACAGTTTTGCACAGGGTGTGCATAGCTTTATATCGGTTCGAAGGCCAGTAGCTCAATTGGCAGAGCGGCGGTCTCCAAAACCGCAGGTTGGGGGTTCGATTCCCTCCTGGCCTGCCATCGAACCTGGCCGTGAAATGTCATTGAAACCAGGTCAATTTAACATGAGATTGGACGTACAAATTAAATATAGTGTTCGATAAAGTCAAAATCATCGTAGCAATACTGATCCTGGTCGCAGCTATCGCCCTCTACTACCAGTTCGGCGATCTCATGCAACTGGGGCGTATCGGCATTGTTCTTGCCGGGGCAGCATTGGCTGTGGCCCTGGTTCTGACCACAGCGGCCGGTCAATCAGCCTGGTCTTTTATTAAAGGCGCAAATGTTGAACGCCAGAAAGTGGTTTGGCCGGCTCGACAGGAAGCGATGCAGGTGACGTTATTTGTCCTCATTTTGGTCATTATCATCGGCCTGATGATGTGGGCCTTTGATGCCTTGTCGTTTTACACCATTTACGATGTCATTCTCAGGGTACGGGGTACATAAGTATGAATGACAAAGTTTTAGAGCAAACTGCAGCGGTGAACGACAACCCGAATATGCGCTGGTATGTGGTGCAGGCTTTCTCTGGATTCGAAAAGCAGGCCAGGAAGTCAATGATTGACCACATTGCACGAACCGGGATGGAGCGTTATTTTGGCAGGATTCTGGTGCCCACCGAAGAAGTCGTCGAAATGAAAGGCGGCCAGAAGCGCGCCAGTGAGAGAAAGTTTTTTCCGGGCTATGTGCTGGTGCAGATGGAGATGACAAACGATACCTGGCATCTGATCAGGAGCGTTCCCAGAGTGGCCGGCTTCATTGGTGGAACGGACAATCGTCCGGTGCCGATTACCAACAAAGAAGCGGAAGAAATTATCCAGCAGGTCTCGGATAGTGTGGACAAGCCGAAAATGAAATTCACTTTTGCGCCGGGCGAGATGGTCAGAATAATTGATGGGCCGTTCCAGGATTTTAATGGCACTGTGGAAGAGGCAAACTTTGAGAAAGCGAAGTTGAAGGTATCGGTAACCATTTTTGGCCGTTCCACTCCGGTGGAACTGGATTTCACACAGGTGGAAAAAGGCTAGGCGACAGTCTCGACCATGCGGGGGCGAAAGAAATTTCTTCATGGAGATTTCCCCCTCCAGTCGAAATGACACACTAATTTCAACAATAATTTTTAATGGGGAGCCTGGCAATCCCAGGTGTTTGCACCCACCAGAGGTTTACATATTATGGCTAAGAAGATAAAGGCGTTGGTCAAGTTACAGGTTCCCGCGGGCGATGCCAAACCCGGTCCGCCAGTAGGCCCGGCACTGGGGCAGCATGGTGTCAATATCATGGAGTTCTGCAAGGCATTTAATGCCGGCACCCAGGATATGGAAAAAGGTCTGCTGATTCCGGTGGTCATCACCATCTATGACGATAAAAGTTTTACGTATGTCAGGAAAACCCCGCCCGCCTCAGTTTTGCTTAGGAAAGCAGTAGGAATACAAAAGGGGAGCGCTGTTCCTAACCGCGATAAAGTAGCAAAAGTTACCCGGGCGCAGTTGGAAGAGATCGCCAGGATGAAAGAGCCGGATTTGAGTTCGTATGATATGGATATGGCGGTGCGCATTATAGCGGGCAGTGCACGCAGCATGGGCATCGAAACCGAGGGGGCATGACATGGCATCAAGTAAACGGGTGCGTGCGGCCAATGCAGAAGTTGATCGTACAAAACACTATCCGGTTAATGCGGCATTATCTCTGGTAAAAGATTTATGCACGGCCAAATTCGACGAAACTGTAGAGGTCGCGGTCATTCTTGGTATTAACGCCAGGAAATCGGATCAAAATGTACGCGGTGCCACGGTATTGCCAAACGGTACCGGAAAAACAGTTCGAGTGGCTGTTTTTGCCGATGGCGATAATGCCCGGGCGGCCAAAGCGGCGGGCGCGGATATTGTCGGTCTGGAAGATCTGGCCGCAAAAATAAAGCAGGGCGAGATAGATTTTGATGTCTGCATCGCCACGCCGGAGACCATGCGCGTAGTGGGTCAACTGGGGCAGATTCTAGGACCGAGAGGCATCATGCCAAACCCGAAAGTTGGCACGGTGACGGCGGATGTGACCAAAGCGGTTAAAGACGCCAAATCCGGCCAGATTCAATTTCGCATCGACAAAGCCGGTGTGATCCACTGCCCGATTGGCAAGGCATCGTTTGCGCCGAGTGATCTGGAAGAAAATTTAAATGCCCTGGTTTCAGCATTGATAAAGGCAAAACCGGCATCTGCCAAGGGGCAGTATATTCAGCGGGTTTCATTGTCCAGCACAATGGGGCCGGGGATTAAGGTTGATCGCTCAAGTATTTCAGCGATCAGGTAAAAATTTGGGGCATTGTGAACGATTTGAAAACGTGCATCGTTTGCAGGGTCGTCAAAGACCGCAGGTGGGTCCAGGTTCTTAAATGTTGATAAATTTATTTTCAGCTTGAAAATTATTTTTAAAGGCAGCCAGCGTAGACGGTGGCCCGAAGTCAGGAATTGGCCTGATGCAGGACACCATTATTCAAGTGGGAGGATGCTCGTATGAGCCTAAGTCTTGATCAGAAAAAGGCGGTAATCCGTGAGGTGACCGAAGCAATTGTTGCGGCCCAGGCGGGTGTATTGGCTGAGTATCGTGGACTCAATGTTGCACAAATAACCGCACTTCGCAACGAAGCGCGGAACGCTGGCGTGTGGATCAGGGTTGTTAAAAACAATCTTGCCAGGCGCGCCATTCAGGGTTCCGACTTCGAGTGTTTAATCGATCATTTTACCGGGCCGGTGATTTTTTCAGTAGCCGAAGACCCGGTTGCAGTTGCCAGGGTTATGACCGCGTTTGCCAAAGATAATGATGATTTGAAAATCACCATGGGCGCGATGAATGGCGACCTGATTGATTTTGCCATGATTCAAAGTCTGTCCAAACTACTTGGCCGGGATGAATTGATCGCGAAACTGATGGCGACCATGCGCGCGCCTGTGCAGAAATTGGTTTCAACACTCAACGAAGTGCCGAGTAAATGTGTGCGCACGCTTTGTGCTGTAGCCGAGGCGAAAGAAGCGGCTTAAACACTGTTTTCCGAGTTCAAAAATATTAATGTTGTTTAGCTATCAGGAGTAATACCATGGCTTTAAGTAAAGAAGAAGTTCTCGACGCGATTGCCGCAATGTCCGTTCTCGACCTGTCCGAATTAATCAAGGATATGGAAGAGAAATTCGGCGTATCCGCCGCCGCCGTGGCCGTCGCGGCCCCGGCAGGTGGAGGTGAAGCGGCAGTCGAAGTGGAAGAGAAAAATGAGTTTGATGTGATTCTGACCGGGTTCGGCGACAAAAAAGTCGCGGTTATCAAGACGGTGCGTGCGATCACTGGTCTGGGCCTGAAAGAGGCCAAAGACCGAGTTGAAAGCGCGCCTGTGCCGGTTAAAGAAGGGGTGGCCAAAGCCGAAGCAGAAGAATTGAAAAAACAACTTGAGGAAGCTGGCGGTAGCTGCGAGCTCAAGTAATTCTGGTTCTTGATTATCATGGGCCGGGGCTGCATTCCAGCCCATGATTGAAAGTTTGGATGTATGTTGATCATATCTGTTATTAAGGGGTAACTATGGGCTATTCATTTACTGAAAAAAAACGCATTCGAAAGAATTTTAGTAAACGTTCTGATGACTTCCAGGTGCCATACCTGCTAGCCACCCAGAAAGAGTCTTACCGCAGGTATCTACAGGAATTCACACCGCCTGATCAGCGTATCGATCAAGGTATCCAGGCGGCGTTCAAGTCAGTTTTCCCCATTGAAAGTTATAACGGCAGCGTTATTCTGGATTTCGTCAGCTACCGTCTGGAAAAGCCCAGATTCGACGTGGTTGAATGCCAGCAACGCAGTCTGATTTATTCCTGCCCGCTGCGTGTGGTTATGCGCCTGGTCATTTTCAATAAAAGTGGCAGCGGCAAAAAACCCAAAGACATAATCGAACAGGAAGTTTATCTCGGCGATATGCCGTTGATGACGGATAACGGAACATTCGTTATTAATGGAACCGAGCGGGTTATCGTCTCGCAATTACACCGCTCCCCCGGGGTAATTTTTGATCACGATGGCGGCAAAACCCATGCCTCGGGCAAACTGCTGTTCACTGCGCGCATTATTCCCTACCGTGGTTCCTGGTTCGATATGGAATTCGACCCAAAAGATTTGCTGTATATCCGTATTGACCGGCGCAGGAAGCTCCCCGCGACGATTATGCTGCGTGCGCTGGGATACGGCACCGAGCAGATACTGGATATGTTCTTCGAGAACGACAATATCACCATCACCGAATCCGGAGCAACTTTGGAACTCGTTCCAGAGCGGATGCGCGGCCAGCGCCTGGAGTTTGATCTGAAAGGCGCAAAAGGCAAGGTTATTGTCGAAGCGGATAAAAGAATTGCCGCCCGCCATATCAACGAATTGAACCAGGCCGGCATTAATGAAATCCAGGTGCCTGATGAATATTTGCTCGGTCGCACCCTGGCGAAAGATATTGTGGATACCGAATCGGGTGAATTGCTGGCTGAAGCGAATGAGAAGATTACCGCCGGGATTATCGAAAAGCTGCGCGCAAGTGCGCCCTGGGGTATCGAAACAATTTATACCAACGACATTGACTGCGGGCCTTTTATTTCTGAAACGCTTCGAATCGACCCGACTCGTTCCGCAGAAGATGCCCAGGTAGAAATCTACCGAATGATGCGACCGGGTGAGCCGCCCACAAAGGAAGCTTCAGCGGCCCTGTTTACCAATTTGTTTTTTAACCACGAACGTTATGATCTTTCTGCGGTAGGCAGAATGAAGCTTAATCGCCGATTGGGCCGGGTTTCTGACGAAGGCCCGGGCATATTGAGCAAGCAGGACATCGTTGATGTGATGCGCAAGATCGTTTCGCTCAAGAATGGCAAGGGTGAAATTGATGATATCGACAACCTGGGCAACCGGCGTGTGCGGTCGGTTGGTGAATTGGTGGAAAATCAGTTCAGAATCGGTTTGGTTCGGGTCGAACGCGCCGTTAAGGAGCGCCTGAACCTGGTGGAAAGCGAGAACCTGACACCGCAGGATTTGATCAATGCCAAACCGGTGGCGGCGGTGGTGCGCGAATTTTTCGGTTCCAGCCAGTTGTCGCAATTTATGGATCAAACCAATCCGCTATCCGAAGTCACCCATAAGCGCCGAGTATCTGCATTGGGGCCCGGCGGCCTGACCCGGGAGCGGGCCGGGTTTGAAGTGCGGGACGTGCATCCTACCCACTATGGCCGGGTATGCCCGATTGAAACGCCCGAAGGCCCGAATATCGGCCTGATCAACTCGCTGGCCTGTTTCGCCAAAACCAATGAATATGGTTTTCTTGAAACCCCCTATCGAAAAGTGGTTGATGGCAAGGCCACCGACAAAGTGGATTATTTATCCGCTATCGAAGAGCATAAATTTGTTATCGCCCAGGCAAATGTTGCAGTGGATGCGCAGGGTAAATTTACCGATGAGTTGATTTCATGCCGACACAAAAATGAGGTTTCATTGTCAACCCCGCAGCAAATCGACTATATCGACGTTGCACTCCAGCAAATCGTATCGGTGGCTGCCTCATTAGTGCCATTCCTTGAGCACGATGATGCAAACAGAGCATTGATGGGTGCCAACATGCAGCGTCAGGCTGTGCCGGTTATACGCAGCGAGAAACCATTGGTGGGAACCGGTATGGAACGTACCGTGGCGGTGGACTCCGGGGTAACAGTAATCGCCAAACGCGGCGGGATTGTTGATTCTGTGGATGCGTCACGAATTGTGGTTCGGGCAAACGATGACGAAAGTATTGAGGGGGAAGCCGGGGTGGATATTTACAATCTCACCAAGTACAGGCGATCAAACCAGAACACCACAATTAATCAGCGCCCGCTGGTGAAACTGGCGGACACTGTTGAACGGGGTGATGTGCTGGCCGATGGCCCGGCAACGGACATAGGTGAACTGGCTCTGGGCCGCAATATCCTGATCGCCTTTATGCCTTGGAATGGATATAACTTTGAAGATTCCATTCTGATTTCAGAAAGACTGGTGAAAGACGAAATCTATACCTCCATTCACATTGAAGAGCTGTCCTGCATTGCCCGGGACACCAAGCTGGGGTGCGAGGAAATCAGCCGGGATATCCCGAATGTGGGTGAAGGGGCGCTGTCCAAACTGGATGAATCCGGTATCGTATATATCGGTGCTGCAGCCGAACCCGGAGACATCCTGGTGGGCAAGATTACGCCAAAAGGCGATACCCAATTGACCCCGGAAGAAAAACTCCTGCGGGCAATATTTGGTGACAAGGCTTCCGACGTCAAAGACACCTCGCTGCGCATGCCGGCGGGTGTGAAAGGCACGGTTATCGATGTGCAGGTGTTCACACGAGAGGGTCTTGCCAAAGATGCGCGTGCCACGGCGAATGATGAAGATGAACTGGCGACAGTGCGCAAAGATCTGGCCGATCAATTGCGCATCGTTGAAGACGATGCGTATGCGAGAATCGCAAGGCTGCTGCACAATCATATCGCCGAAGGCGGACCCGGCAACTTGCCGGCGGGTGAAAAGGTGACCCATGATTATCTGGCAGAACTGGGCCGTAAACGATGGTTCGAAATTCGCTTGCGCGACGAAGAAGCCAATCAGGCGATCGAAAAAATTCGTGATCAACTGGCAGAGCAGCGCGATGAATTCGCTCGCCGCTTTGAAGAAAAACGCGAAAAAATCGAAATGGGCGACGATCTGGCACCGGGCGTATTGAAAATCGTCAAGGTGTTTGTAGCGGTAAAGAGGCGCCTGCAACCGGGCGATAAAATGGCCGGCCGGCATGGTAACAAAGGAGTTATCTCAAAAATTGTCCCGGTTGAAGATATGCCATACATGGATGACGGAACCGCAGTGGATATGTGTTTGAATCCGCTGGGTGTACCATCCAGGATGAATGTGGGTCAGGTTCTGGAAACCCATTTAGGCTGGGCGGCCAGGAAGATCGGTATACAAATCAATGATATGCTGCGCAAAAACAGGAAGGCCGGGCAAATTCGCAAATTTCTCGGGAAGGTCTATAACACCAGCGGCCAGAAAGAATCTCTGGATGATCTCTCTGAAACCGAGATTTTTTCACTTGCCAAAAACTTGCGAGCGGGCGTGCCCATGGCGACTCCCGTATTTGATGGTGCCAATGAGAGTGAGATCAAAGGCATGCTGAAACTGGCAGGGCTTCCGGTCAGCGGCCAGACCGCTTTGTATGACGGCCGAACCGGCGAAGCGTTTGATCGCCCGATCACTTGCGGTTACATGTATATTCTGAAATTGAACCATCTGGTGGATGACAAAATGCATGCCCGTTCCACCGGACCCTATAGTTTGATCACTCAGCAGCCGTTGGGCGGCAAAGCGCAGTTTGGCGGGCAACGTTTCGGAGAAATGGAGGTGTGGGCACTGGAAGCCTATGGTGCGGCCTATACCCTGCAGGAAATGTTAACGGTTAAATCTGATGACGTGGCGGGGCGCTCTAAAATCTATGAAAATATCGTTCGCGGTGACTATGGCATGGATGCGGGTATGCCCGAATCGTTTAACGTTTTGGTTAAAGAAATTCGGGCATTGGGCCTGAACATTGAACTCAAGCAGGATCATCACTGATTTCCCCGCTGAAAAAATATGGCAGCTATAGAGGCAGCACAACATGAAAGATATTTTTAATCTGTTTAAACAGGCCGATACGATTGAAGACTTCGATACCATTCGAGTGAGTATTGCATCGCCGGAAAAAATCCGCTCCTGGTCATTTGGCGAAGTAAAGAAGCCGGAGACGATTAATTATCGAACATTCAGACCCGAGCGCGACGGGCTGTTTTGCGCGAAACTATTCGGACCGGTCAGCGATTACGAATGCTTGTGCGGCAAGTACAAGCGCTTAAAACATCGCGGCGTTATTTGTGAGAAATGCGGCGTTGAGGTGACCCTGTCCAAAGTGCGCAGAGAAAGAATGGGGCATATCGAACTGGCGGCGCCCTGCGCCCATATCTGGTTCCTTAAATCCCTGCCTTCACGACTTGGGCTGCTGCTGGACATGACGGTTCGGGAAATGGAGCGGGTTTTGTATTTTGAAGCCTATGTCATTATTGATCCGGGTGTCACGGATTTTGAACGCGGTGACCTGCTCACCGAAGAGTCTTATCTCGAAGCCATCGAAACCTACGGCGATCAATTTGAAGTCGGCATGGGTGCAGAATCAATTCGGGCGCTGCTTAAGGAAATTGATCTGCAAGAGGAAGCCTTGTTATTGCGCGAAGAATTGGCGGCGACTAAATCGGAAACCAAGATCAAAAAATTCACCAGCCGACTTAAAGTAATCGAAGCGTTTATCAATTCAGGAAATAACCCGATATGGATGATTATGGATGTGCTGCCGGTATTACCGCCGGACCTGCGTCCGCTGGTGCCTTTGGAAGGCGGGCGTTTTGCCACGTCTGACCTGAATGACTTGTATCGTCGGGTTATTAACCGTAACAACCGACTAAAAAGGCTGCTGGATTTGAATGCCCCCGACCTGATCGTGCGCAACGAAAAGCGCATGTTGCAGGAAGCTGTCGATGCCATGCTGGATAACGGTCGTCGCGGAAAAGCGATTACCGGCGCGAACAAGCGACAGCTAAAGTCTATCTCGGACATGATCAAGGGCAAGCAGGGACGTTTTCGCCAGAATCTGCTGGGTAAACGGGTGGATTACTCGGGTCGGTCCGTGATTGTGGTCGGCCCCACTTTAAAATTGCATGAATGCGGTTTGCCGAAGAAAATGGCGCTGGAATTGTTCAAGCCATTCATTTTCAGCAAACTGGAGCTGCGCGGATTGGCGGCGAATATCAAGCAGGCCAAGAAAATGGTGGACACCGAAAGCCCGGAAGTGTGGGATATCCTCGAAGAAGTGATTCGCGAGCATCCGGTCATGCTTAACCGTGCGCCAACCCTGCACAGACTCGGTATCCAGGCATTTGAACCGGTTTTAATCGAAGGCAAGGCGATTCAGCTCCATCCGCTGGTTTGTACTCCTTACAACGCCGACTTCGACGGCGACCAGATGGCGGTCCACGTGCCGCTTTCCATTGAGGCGCAGCTTGAAGCCAGGGCGCTGATGATGTCCACCAACAACGTGCTGTCGCCGGCCAACGGCGAGCCGATTATTGTGCCTTCCCAGGATATCGTGCTTGGTTTGTACTATATGACCCGTGAAAGCGCCGATGGGATTGGCACGGGCAGTTATTTTTCTGACGTTAATGAAGTACGCAGAGCGAATGAAACTCACCAAGCGCATCTGCATGCACGCATCAAGGTGCGTTTGCCCGTCTATGCAAAAACCGGTGAACCCGCCGGTCGGACTAAAGTTATTGATACCACCGTTGGTCGTGCCCTGCTGTCCGAGATACTGCCCAAAGGGTTGGACTTCAGCCTGATTGATCGGCCGATGAAAAAGAAAACCATATCTGAATTGATCAATGTTTCCTATCGTGAAGCGGGTTTGAAAGAAACCGTAATCTTTGCTGATCAGTTGATGTATACCGGATTCAAGATGGCCGCCCTGGCCGGTGTTTCCATTGGCGTGGATGATATGGTGATACCTGAAAACAAGGCGAAAATTCTTGCTATTGCGCAAAAAGAAGTCGTGGAAATTCAGCAGCAATACAGCACCGGCTTGCTTACCGATGGGGAACGTTATAACAAGGTTATCGATATCTGGAGTCGAACCAGTGAATTGGTGGCAGATTCCATGATGTCCGAACTGGGTGTGGAGAAAGTGACCAGCAAAGATGGAGAAATCGTTACCCAGGATTCATTTAACTCCATATATATGATGGCCGACTCTGGCGCACGGGGCTCCCATGCCCAGATTCGACAGTTGGCGGGCATGCGGGGTTTGATGGCAACCCCGGACGGCTCCATCATCGAAACGCCAATTACCGCCAATTTCAGAGAAGGCCTGAACGTATTGCAGTACTTTATCTCCACCCACGGTGCACGCAAGGGCCTTGCCGATACCGCATTGAAAACCGCGAATTCGGGATACCTGACTCGACGACTGGTTGATGTGTGCCAGGACCTGGTAGTGACCGAAGTGGATTGTGGAACCGAACGCGGATTATTGCGTGAAGCACAGGTGCGGGGCGGTGAGATCATTGTTCCTCTTGGTGACCGGATTCTGGGTCGTTATGCCACCGGGGATATAATTGATCCGGCTACCGGCCAGGTGGTTATTTCAAAAGATGAAATGATTGATGAGAAAACCATACATGAAGTCGAGCAGGCAAACGTGCATGAAATGATTGTGCGCTCAGCGGTTACCTGCCAGACCCGATACGGCATCTGTGCGAAATGCTATGGGCGCGACCTGGGTCGTGGACACACCATCAATATTGGTGAGGCGGTCGGCGTGATTGCCGCACAATCAATCGGCGAGCCTGGCACCCAGTTGACCATGCGCACCTTCCATGTTGGTGGCGCGGCCTCCGGTTCTGTGGTGGATAACCACGTGGAGTGCAAGAACCGGGGCAGGATACATTTGAAAAGCATTAAACTGGTTAAGAACACCGATGGCGACCACGTGGTAGTCACCCGGGCCAGCGAGCTCATCGTCCAGGATGAACAGGGCCGGGATCGTGAACGTCACAAACTGCCTTACGGCGCGGTGTTAACCGTTGAAGAAGGTTCGGAAGTCAATATCGGAGACATCGTGGTGCGCTGGGACCCGCATACCCACCCCATCATTACCGAAGTATCGGGCACCGTCGTGTTTACCGACCTTGAGCAAGGGGTGACGGCCAATATGCAAACTGACGAACTGACCGGCAAAAGCACCTATGTCATACTGGACCCGAAACGTCGTCGAGGCAGTGCGCACGACATTGTGCCCATCATTGGCCTGGTGGATGCAGACGGCAAACCGGTGAAGATTCCGGGCACCGATGTGGACGCACGCTATCACTTGCCACCCGATTCGATTGTCATGCTTGAAGACGGGCAGCAGGTGAACAGTGGTGACGTTATCGCACGGATACCCCAGGAGTCATCAAAAAATCGGGACATCACCGGTGGTTTACCGCGAGTAGCGGAACTGTTCGAAGCGCGCAAACCGAAAGAGCCGGCCATTTTGGCGAAGGCAGCCGGTATCATCTCATTTGGCAAAGAGACCAAAAGTAAACGCCGCCTGGTTATTACCAGGAAAGATGGCGAAACTCACAGCACTTTGATTCCCAAAACCCGAAGAATTATTGTTTTTGAAGGGGAGACGGTTGAAAGAGGCGAAGTCGTGGTTGAAGGGCCACCGCTGGCCAGCGACATTCTTGAATATCGGGGTGTTGAAGCGCTGGCGGACTACATCGTCAATGAAGTGCAGGAGGTATATCAATTGCAGGGTGTAAAAATCAACGACAAGCATATCGAAGTAATCGTCCGCCAGATGCTGCGCAAAGCCAAGTTAGTGGATATTGGTGACAGCAGCTATTTGCCTGGTGAACAGGCCGAAAAAGCGCTTTTGCTGGATGAAAATGAGAAGCTCATGGCCGAAGGGAAAAAACCTGCCACTTTCGACCCGGTGTTACTGGGGATCACAAAAGCGTCCTTGACCACAGAGTCGTTTATTTCCGCTGCATCGTTCCAGGAAACCACCCGGGTACTGACCAACGCCTCAGTAAACGGCAAAATTGATCGACTGCGCGGCTTGAAAGAGAACGTTATTGTTGGACGATTGATCCCAGCGGGAACAGGACTCGCTTTCCATAGCGAGCGCAAGCGCAACAAACTTGAAAATACGCATAAAACCCAAGATCTCGAATCGTTTCTTGGCGGACCTGGCATAAAAAATGAAGAGCCGATTGTTGCGAGTGAAACCGTAGAGTAACCACCGGCACGACCTGCGGCGGGGTACTGCGATATGGGGCAGGTACTCCACGCCGGGTAATTGGTTAATCCAGTATGCAAAATGCGCACTATCGTATCAGTATCAGAACCGTGGGCAAATACAGGAGATGCCTAACGATATTCGCCCGCTTCAATGTACTGCCCGGCCGCTGCCGTCCAGGCGCACATTGGCAATGGCTTTGACGTCGGATCCGGCCAACATCGTCTGGTACTCGTAATCAATCACGTGTCGCGCGTGTGCGCTTTGGGGTGCGTAATCACAGCCGCCAGCCGGACACCTCCCGACGACCATCACTCGCGCGAAATACACTGTCCGGCAATATCTGTACCGCTGGCGCAGCACTCGCCCCAAACGCACAAATACCAATCAGCGAGTTACGAGTTTTCATGCAGGCAATTTGCCTGACAGGACGTGACATGATGGTTAAGCTATGTCACTATTTTATCGGCGTATAAACATGAAAAAAGCCGCACAAAGGCTGCTTGAACAAGAGTTGATCGGAAGATTTTCCACAAGTCAGCACGGCGCTGGTGCGGAACAGGAGCGGGCGCTCAAACCCTGAAATAAGGAAATGCGGGGGACTGGGTTTATAGCGGTATTGACCGCGCTGAATGAATAAATCCGCAATTACGAATCCACATGCAACCGATGCTCGGATAAGTCAGAGAACGGCGCAAACCGGCGTTGCCAGAAACCCACTGGAATCAGTCGCCCGTAACAGCTTGTTGTGGCAGAGGGTATCCAGTACTTTCAGGACTTGTGGCTCGGTGGCCTCAATCGCCAGGCGCTCGTCCGTGATCTGCGTAATCAGCGCTTTACTCGGCGTTGAACGACCAATCTCCAATTGACGCTCCAACTCCACAAACTGGCGCATCAGGTCGGCATGCAACTGCGCCTTTCGCACCGTGCCCACCACCAGAGTCGCGCCGGAGAGTACGGTTATCAGCGCGGCTGGCAAGAGCTTCGTCCACGGCGGCGGTTGGCTGTGGTCGCCGTGCTAAAAGCAACCACAGTGGCCGATTCCAGTACTACTGCTGCAAACGTCGTAAATCATGCCAGCTAACCCCCCCCCCCCCCCGCCGACTGTGATAGCGTACTGAGCAGCGTACACCGAACAGCAGGTTGCGGTAGGCCTTCGCTATGTTTTTCTGCACATGTTTCCAGTTCATCCTTTATTCTTTTGTTTTTCATACTTCTTCTCGTGGCCGGGAGGGCGGCGGGTGTCTCTCACTTCTAATCGGTCGGGAGGAGCGTGGGGCGCACCCCAGACCTAGGCAACTTGTTCGGACCGGAACTTTTGCGGTGTTTGTTATGCTCTGCGACTTTCCCAGCTTTAGGTTTTTTATCACTCATGGGTTTTTACCTCTGGGCATCAACAGGTTATTTAGATTTGAATACGAAGCAGAGCCGCTATCAATTTTTACTACAAATGCTAAATAAAACTGTTATTCCACGGCAATGATATGAAATTAATCCCCCTCACAAGACATTCCAATCCGGTACGCATATTGCTGGACATCCAAGGCCGAATTTGCGGCCCTGGTCGGCGGTTTCTTTTGCCTAGGTGCGGGACGCTGCGGCAATGGCGTCAATCGATGCGGCCAGTGTGCTGCTGAATTGAGCGTCTGATTGCCGGGCCGACAAGCCTTCGGACAGCGCCCTGGAGAAGCTGGCGATCATGTCGCAATTTTCCGAGAGTTTTTGATTGGCGTATTGCCGACTGTAGCCGCCGGAAAGTGCGGCCACTTTCAATACGTTTGGATGCTGGATACAGGGTTGGTAAAAGTTGGCGGTCTCTGGCAGGGTTAGTTTCAATATTATCTTCTGGTTCGGGTTTAATCCATCCAGACCAGCCAGCAATTCATCCCGCAGCAGGTTTTCTGCTGCGGCTTTTTCGGCACAATGAATATCCACTTCGGGTTCAATCATAGGTACAAGACTTTTGGCGATGATTCGTTTGCCTGCTGCAAATTGTTGGTCGACGACTGCTTTAATGCCCGCGGCATTGGCCAGCTTAATCAGCGAGCGCATTTTTGTCCCGAAAATTCCGTGGGCGATGGCGCTGTCCAGCAGCGCATCCAGCCCAGGGTTGGGCTGCATGACTTGTACGCCGTTTTGTTCGTTGGCCAATCCTTTGTCTATTTTCAGGATGGGAACAACATTCTTTTGCTCCCACAGATAGCGCGCAGTGGGTTTGCCCCGGACTTCCCGGTGCATGGTGTTTTCAAACAATATCGCGCCCAGAATTTTATCCCCGGTGAAGTTTTCATTGGTCATAATGCGTGTGCGCATTGCATGCACTTTTTCATACATTTCCTCTTCGCCGGAATATTCACTTTCATCCACGCCATACATTTTCAGTGCTTTTGGGGTGCTGCCGCCGCTTTGGTCCAGCGCCGCGATAAATCCGCTGGAGTTTTTTACTTTTTCGAGTTGTGCAACTGATGGGGTCATGGCTTTCAAGCAATTAAGTGTGGATAATATGTGGAATCGGAATGCGCGGTATTGTCCAGAAAATTCAGAGTGAAAACAAGGCGGAGTCCTGCGCCGGGTGGCTTTTTAATGATCGGGGAATGATTTTTTTTCGGCAGGAATTATACCGGTCTGGATGCCTTGATTGCGGTGGGTACGGCATAATATTTCTGCACCAAATAAATTCAGGAATGCAGGTTCGGCAAAGCCGATCAATTCACGGCCGGTTATTTTACTGTCAGCACGCGGATTAAATCCGTACTCCCCGCCTGTCTTGAACTGCCCATTGTCATAATCAACAAATCGTTATCCTTGACATAGCCGAGCTGTTTCGCCCGGTTAGTGGCGAAGGCGATTTTATCGTCATCGGTGCCGTCCCCTGCGTAATGTATGGCCAGCACCCCCCAATTCATCGCCAGTTGGGTGACCACTTGCTTTGAAGTGGTTATCGCCAAAATCGGGCAGTCCGGTCGATATTTCGAAATCAGCCTGGAAGTAAATCCGGTCTCGGTCAGGGCAATTATTGCGGTGGCATTCAAATGATTGGCCATGGTGATAGATGCCTGGGCCACCGCTTCGGTGACTTCGTTGGAAGGATTGGGTTCAATTTGCTGCAAATAGCCATATTGTCTTAATCCTGCTTCCGCTTCCTTGGCTAACCGCACCATGGTCAGGACGGTTTCCACTGGTCTTCTACCCACTGCGGTTTCACCGGATAACATCACCGCCGACGTGCCGTCAAAAATGGCATTGGCCACGTCGCTCACTTCTGCCCGGGTGGGTCGCGGGTTGCGTTCCATGGAATCCAGCATTTGGGTGGCGGTGATTACCGGCTTGCCCCGGGATACGGTGGCGCGGATTATTTGTTTTTGAATGGTGGGGCCTTCGCCCATCTCCAATTCAACCCCAAGATCTCCCCGGGCGACCATTATCCCATTTGCTGCGGCAATGATGCTGTTGAGATTCTCCACGCCTTCGCGGTTTTCGATCTTGGCGATAATGGGAATATTGACGCCGCGTTTTTTCAGTTCATTTCGCAGGCTGACCACCTCGCCGGCATTGCGAATAAACGACGCCGCGATGTATTGCACGTCGTGGCCGGCGGCGAAATCAATTTCTCCAAGATCGTTGCAGGGAATATCGTTAAACACGGTTTTATTGTCCGGCAGATTAACCCCCTTGTTGTCGCGCAGCACGCCGCCGCATTCGATACGACAGTTAATCACCTGATCCATTACATCGGTGACGATTAGCTCAATCTGGCCATCATCCAGCAAAATTCGATCATCCCTTTTTACATGCCTGTGCAGACTTGTATACGAAACCGACACGCCGCGTCCGCTGCCCGTTCGCCCATCCCCATAAATTTGAAAATTCTGGTTGCGTTCCAGCATGATACTGTCGGACTTGAGGGCGCCAGTGCGAATTTCCCGGCCCCGGGTATCAATCATGACCGCAACCGTGTGACCAGTGCGTTTTTCAGCCTGCCGCACCCGATTCAGGGTGTCGGCGTGGGACTGCGCATCGCCATGGGACATATTTAATCGGGCCACGTTCATTCCCGCTTCAATCATAGCGGTTAATGTTTCAACATTATCGCAAGCCGGGCCGATGGTGGCGATGACCTTGGTTTTTCTCAATTTCGCTGCTGTTGGTGCTAGTGTGGTTTTCAGGGTCTATATCCTCCTGTATTGAATTCAGCGGAATCACATGTTCCGGGTTTGCAAAAACATGCCGAACGTGGCGGCCGAATATCTGTCAATGTGGTTTGCCGAGTATTTCGAAGCAGAAGCGAAATACCAGCGAAACAGACGACTTTTCAAAGTGTACTCCACCGAAATGCTGCGGTATCATCCAGAAACTGTAAATTGTTTTGTCTGCAAAACTGCCTGGCGATGCGATTCGTGAGCTCTTTCCCTGGCTGAATTCGCAACAGGAACAACACCTCTATGGCAGCCGGCATCAGGCTGATTATCTGATACGGCGGCATCACGGTGAACGGGTTTCAGTTGCCATTGTCTGGCAGACATAACGTCAATTTAATTGAAATCAATTATGATACTCGCTTCAATTGCACAGTTTATTTTATCCCTGTTTTGTCTGGTCTTGTATTAATCTGATGAGCCGGTTGAAAAAAATTTCGGGTTTGGCCGTGTTTCTGGCGGGTTTATGCGGTGCCGGGTATGGTTACAGTGCAGATGTGCCGGGAAATATCCCGGTGTGTTACGACTTTTCCTGCAAAACCAGTGCGTTGGTGCAGTTTACCGAGCAGGATTGGGATCAGGTTAAAGGGTTGTTTTACCAGAATACCGATGCAGCGCAGGAGCGCAGACGACTACGCCAGGCCATCGCGGTGATGGAAAAAATTGTTGGAACCTACACGCCAACCTATCGGGACGTGGGCTTGAACTGGCCCCCGGGTCGCCGCAGTGTCGGCTCAGATTCAGGTCAGATGGATTGCATCGACGAGTCTATAAACACCACCACATACCTTAATTTATTAGCCAGTGCGGGGTTGCTGAAGTTTCATAAAGTACTCGACCGCGCCTATCGGCGTTCCCTGTTCTCACAGCATTGGGCTGCGCAAATCGTCGAAACAGGGACTGATCAACATTATGTTGTTGATTCCTGGTTCAGGAAAAACGGAGAACCGCCGATTATGGTAAGAGGCGAGGTATGGCACGATTTGAGTTTGTTTTAGGTACTGAAAATTTGACCAGGAGGAAAGAATTTTGAAAGCACTGGCAGATGTATGTATTGTCCCCATGGGAGTGGGCGTTTCGGTTTCAGAATATGTGGCCGCCTGCGCAGAGATATTTATCGAGGCGGGTCTGGATACCCACCTGCACGCGTATGGCACCAACGTCGAAGGCGAATGGGATGATGTGATGGCGGCGATCAAACGTTGCCACCAGCGCGTCCATGCGATGGGCGCACCCCGAATCGGCACCACGATCAGGCTGGGTACAAGAATTGACCGGGCGCAATCCATGCAGGACAAGGTGGACAGCGTTCGCCGCAAAATAAAAAGTCAGGAACTCCCCTGAAAGCTCCTGAAAACCTGTGAAAATCACTGGGCTTCAGGTGCTCGCCTATATTCTCAATTGCCTCAGGATGTGCACCAGGCCGTGCAAATACTTTCAGTTGAATTCGCCGTATTTCGACCGTGATCAGGGAATTTTTTCCAAAAAACAGATCGACCGGTTAATACCCGAAAAGTGGCGGCTGCCCCAGAAATATGATACGGATGAATACCAACCGGGCAGTTTTCCGGTTTTTCTAAAACCTGAATGGGGGCAAAATGCCAGCGGGGTGTTTCGCGCAGATGACCCGCAATCCCTGGCCAGGATCAGAAATATCACTGCTCGTGCGCGGGTCAGATACCTGATCCAGCAAGGCGCCGCTGAAAAACGTGAATTCGAATTATTTTCCATATTGCATCACGCCGATAACAGCCGATATGCGGTGCTGACCGTGACAGAGGCAGTCAATCGCCATGAAGCCAATCCGGTTAACAGCATTTACAATTCCAGCACCGCATACCGGGAAATCACGGATTGTTTTTCCGGGGCACAGAAACAAGCCTTGTGGCGATTGATCGGCCAAATCGGGCGATTCAGCATTTCAAGAGTGGGCGTACGCGCGGATTCCATCGAGGCCATGCTGGATGGAAACTTGCATGTCATAGAGGTGAATTTGTTTACACCCCTGCCGATCAACCTGCGCGACCCGAAATACGGCAATAGTGAATTGTGGCAGATGATCCGGCGCTATATGTCAGCCCTGGCCATGCTTACCAGGTATCGCGATAAAACCCTGGAAGAAAAACCCGTGTTTATAAAAAGTATGCTGTACAACCGCGAAAACCCGGTCCTGAACTTTATAACAGAAAAAATATGAGGAAACTCAAGTCGCTGATTTATGCGTGGATCAGCGAACGTTATATGCAGGGTTGCAGCCATTACAATTCCCTTGCGGTAAGAAAGGGCTGTCGCTCCAAGGCACAGGGCAGAGCGATTTTTGCAGGCAATGGTGTGCCGCATGCCCCGGGGATGGTATTTCTTTGGCCCTGGCAGGCGCATCGATTTGCCAGACAGCATGGGTTTCCATTGGTAATAAAGCCCAACGTCAGCGGGTATTCCCGTGGCAGTTATTTTCCGATAAACAATTTTGCTGAACTATACAAAGCCATTTTCCGGGCTAAAGTCTGGTGGCCGACGACCGTTATCGAGCAATATTTACCGGGAGCCAACTATCGGGTATTGGCGATGCCCACCGGCCTGGTCTCGGTAATACGCCGCTACCCGCCGTTTGTAACGGGAAATGGAAAAGACACAATTGACACACTGATTGATGCGGAGAATCGGCTCAGGGGAGAAATGAAATTACACCCGGTAATCTTTCCCATTGCCAAAAGCGGCAGGATAACCCGTTATCTTGAAAAACAACAGATGACACTAAAATCGGTTGCCCGGGACGGGCAGTATGTCGAGTTGTTTCATCGAGTCGCCCTGGCACCTGGCGGTGTGGTAGAAACCATTGATCAGGATACGATTGCCGGGGACAACAAAACATTATTGATGGAAGTGGTCAAAATGTTTGGTGCAAATATTCTCGGTATTGATGTGATTTGCGAAAAAGGAATTGAAATCAGCCACAGCCGGCAAAAGTGCATATTTATCGAAGTAAATTCCCGGCCCTATATAAAAATGCACTATTACCCGAGATACGGCCAGGTCGAAGATTTCAGTCCGTATCTGGTCGAGCTGGACAAAATCCAAGTCTGCGACAAAGATATTTTTTGAATATTGCCCAATGGCCGGATGTGCTATCCGCCTTGGTCCGCGTCCGCCGCTGGCGGGAATTTCATCTTGTTATATTCCGGGTTTATATTCCGACCAGGCGGTGGGAATCAGGGTTTTGGCCTTTATGGAATCCAGCGAGACGCGGCTTGCTTCTTGTATTGCCCCAGGATACAGCAGCCACGGGGCCTCTGCACAAATTCCAGCACTACAGGTTTCCGCGCACCGCATTTCTGGCGATTCGGGTATAAGCAGTCGCGTCGTGAGCAATCGGGTTTGTGGCGGACGAGGGGTCCTGTACAGCCATAATGCCAATCTGTTCGAGCCGGTCATCACCAATACCGATGTCCTGTAGCGTATCTGGTATGTTGATGGCAGTGCGCAACTCAATAATCCATTGCAGAAATGGATCAAATCCGGCATCGAGGTTGAGATAGCGACCGAGGCGGGTGATCGGCTCTTCGATGGCCTTGCGGTTAGCGACCAACACGTATGGCATTAAAATTGCGTTCAGGGTGCCGTGGTGGGCATCGTAAATTGCGCCCAGAGGATGGGCCAGGGCGTGCATTGCTCCCAATCCTCTTTGAAACGCGGTGGCCCCCATGGAAGAGGCCACCAGCATTTGGGTTCGCGCTTCAATATCCTTGCCATTGGCAACCGCGGCGGGCAAATATTGTTTGACCAGGCGAATACCTTCCAGCGCAATCCCTGCCGCCATGGGATGAAAAACCGGCGAGCAGAATGCTTCCAGATTGTGCGACAACGCATCCATGCCGGTAGCGGCGGTCAGCGGCGCAGGTAATCCAATGGTAAGTTCAGGGTCCAGGATGACACAATCCGGCGACATGGCCGGATGAAAAACAATCACTTTGCGGCGCTCTTGTTCATGCACAATCAGCGCCGCACGCCCAACCTCGGAACCTGTGCCCGCAGTGGTTGGAACCGCGATGATGGGCGGAACTTTCGCTGCGTCGGCCCGCAGCCAGTTATCCCCCACATCTTCCAAATCCCATATCGAACAATCCTGATTCACCGCAACAGCGATGGCTTTACCCGCATCCAGCCCGCTGCCGCCGCCGAGCGCGATTACCCCGTCGTGCCGCCCTTGCCGGTATGCCCGGATGCCATGGTTCACATTTGCTCCGGTGGGATTGGGTTTGATTTCACAAAATACCCGGATGTTCAGGCCCCCGCGCTGGCAGCAGTCCACCATGTTTGCCACCATGGGCAGCGCCGCAACGCCCGGGTCAGTCACCAATAACGGCGCGGTAATTTTGTATTGCCGGCAGACCCGGTCAATCTCTGCGACACGACCCACGCCAACGCGCATGGCAGTGGGATAATGCCAGTTCATACTTACTAAATTCTGCATTAGTTTAGAATTATGGGCGCCACTGTTTCAAGGAACTTGAACAAGTCAGCAGTTCCCTGGCGGTCACGGGAAACAACGCCACGCCTGGGCTGAACGAAACCCCGCTTTATTGCAGGGTCACAGACAGCGGACAATGGTCCGATCCCATTTGATCGGGCAAATATTTGACATCCGTTACCCTATCCAGGTGCGCACTATCCATCAGGAAATAATCAATGCGCCATCCCACATTGCGCTCCCGACCCCGGCTGATCATATGCCACCAGGAATAGACATCGGTCACGCCCGGGTTGCGGGTGCGCCATACATCTGCCCAGCCATCCGCAACCAGTCTATCCATCCAGGCGCGTTCTTTGGGGTGAAAGCCAATTTTGCCCTCATTGGCTTGCGGTCGCGCAATGTCAATTTCGGTATGCGCCACATTCATATCGCCGCCGACCAGCACAAGGCTACCCTGCCTGCGCAATTTTTTCATGTAGTCGTGAACGCAGTCATAGAACTGGAGTTTTTCCACCCAGGCCTGGTTGCTTTTACCGCCATTGGGAAAGTAGATGGATAACAAATCCCACTGTTGTTTTCTGCTGACAAAGCGCAACTGGGACAGTCGGCCTTCGTCTGCATTGGGGGCGCCGGGTATTTCCGTTTTGAATTGAACGTTATCAAGTTTTTTCGCAACAGATTTTTTCATCCAGATTGAGGTTCCCGCGTAACCTTTCTTCCTGGCGCTGCTGTAATGCTGCTGATACTCACCGTGACGGGTTAAATACGCACCAAATTGATCCACTGTGCCCTTGATTTCCTGGATCATGAAGACATCCGGGTTGTGCCTGGTTACACAATTGTGGATTTCACCTTTTCGTTCTACAGCACGGATTCCATTGACATTCCAGGTAATAATTTTCATCGACAGGTTTTTTGGGTTTTTAAAGAGATAACCAAAAGTAGTTGATTTACGCTCAGGATTAGCGCACATTTTACACAACCGGGCAGATATGCGGACAGAAAATTAAACTGGTGAAAATCTGCAATCGGATTGGCCCGGGCAGTCAGGCTGGTTCTTTTATTCATCGTTGACCATGGCAAATACCATAACAAGCAAATTACCCGATGTGGGCACCACCATATTTACGCTGATGTCCAGGCTGGCCCAGGAGCATGGCGCCATCAATCTTTCCCAGGGTTTCCCGGATTTTGAACCCGACCCGGGCTTGCTTGATCGGGTTAATCACCATCTGCGATCAGGGAAAAATCAATACCCGCCGATGATCGGCATTGCCCCGTTGCGACTGGCGATTTCCCGCAAGCTGAAACGAACCAGCGCAGTGGATATTGACAGCGAATCCGAGATAACCATAACCAGCGGTGCCACTGAGGCCTTGTTTTGTGCAATTCAGTCAATGGTGCATTCGGGCGATGAAGTGATTGTATTTGATCCGGCCTATGATTCTTATCAGCCGGTGATTTCGCTGTGCGGCGGCAAGACGATTCATATTCCATTGGTGGTGCCGGACTACACGATCGACTGGGATGTTTTGCGGCACAGCATGAATGACAAAACCCGATTGATCATCATAAATTCGCCGCATAATCCATCCAGCAGCATTTTAAAAACCTCCGACCTGGACAAACTCGCCGAGACCATTCGCCGGTTCGATTGCTTTGTGATCAGTGACGAAGTATATGAGCACATTATTTATGACGGCGAAGCGCACGCCAGCGTACTTCAACACCCGGAGTTGCGGCCCAAGTCGTTCGCCGTATTTTCCTTTGGCAAAACCTATCACGTCACTGGATGGAAGATCGGCTATTGCATCGCGCCCCGGGAACTCACCGCAGAGTTTCGTAAAATCCATCAGTTCAACGTGTTCACAACTCCGACGCCCATGCAGTGGGCCATAGCGGATTTTGTCAATGACAGCCCGCAAAGCTATCTACAACTCAGTGGTTTTTATCAGCAGAAACGGGATTTGTTTGCCGCATTGATGGAGCCGTCACGATTCAGGCTGCTGCCGTCCCGGGGCACCTATTTCCAGCTTGCCGACTACAGCGATATTGCGGATAAACAGGATACGGATTTTGCCAATTGGTTGACCACGGACAGGGGTGTTGCGGTGATTCCGCTGTCGCCTTTTTATGAATATGCGCCGCATACCAGGATCATCAGATTCTGCTTCGCCAAGCAGGATGACACCCTCAGGCAGGCGGCTGAAATACTATGCGCGATTTAAACGTCACACTCATCCAGGATGAAATTAGCTGGCAGGACCCCGCAGCGAATCGACGGCGTTATCAAGGCCATATCGAGTCGGTCAGCAATACCGATCTGATCGTATTGCCGGAAATGTTCAGTACCGGCTTTTCCATGCAGCCCCGGGAAAAATTTGAAACAATGGAGGGAAAGACGGTGGCCTGGATGTTAGAAAACGCCAGAAAACACGGCGTGGTCCTTACCGGCAGCCTGATTATGAAGCTGCAAGACCGGTTCGTGAACCGAATGATCTGGGCTACTCCCGACGGCGAGTTGCGCTGGTATGACAAGCGGCATCTGTTTCGATTTAGCGGCGAACATCATCACTACCATGCCGGAAACAGGCGGGCTGTGTTCGAAATTAACGGCTGGCGGGTTGCCGTGTTTATTTGTTATGACCTGCGCTTTCCGGTATGGAGTCGAAACCGGGATGATTATGACGTGGGTATCTATGTTGCCAATTGGCCGAGCCCCAGACAATACGCCTGGGACTCGCTGTTACCGGCCCGGGCCATCGAGAATCAGGTCTATGTGGTGGCGGTGAACCGGCTGGGCAGCAATCCGCTCGGCGATGAATATTCCGGCGGCAGCGTGATTCTGGATTATCTGGGCCAGCCCATGGAAAATTGCCGGGCGACCCGGATGGTGGCCAGTGCCGATCTTTCGTTTCAGGCATTAGAAGATTTTCGTGCGCATTTCCCGGCCGCTTTGGACCGCGATGATTTTGCGATTCATAACGCTGAAATCCCGGGTTGAACGGCTAAAGTCAGACTGCGGCATCTAAACCAAAAGCCCGTAAAATCAAAAGCACAGTGGCCAAAGACCAGGGAAACCTTTTAACCGTTTCGTTGATTTTCCTGATCAGTCGCTCTGATTCTTTACATAAGCTCGCATAATGTCTCCCCGATTCCTCATAGCGACGGATAAAAATGGAAGCTGGCGGATTGCCGGCCGATTATTGCCCTACCTGTGGAAATATCGTTACACAGTGGCCCTTGCACTGGTGTTTTTGGTACTGGCCAGAGTTGCCAATGTGTCCGTTCCCATTGCATTAAAAAGCATCGTCGATCATTTCGGCGATGCTGCCAATCCGGTTCTGGTTGTGCCCATGACGTTGCTGGTGGCCTATGGTGTTTTACGGTTCAGCGCCATTTTATTTAATGAAATACGCAACGTCGTGTTCTCCCGGGTGGGCATCGAAATTCTCCATCATATTTCCATGCTGGTATTCGCGCATTTGCATAACCTGTCATTGGGTTTCCATCTGGACCGCAAAACCGGCGGCCTGTCCCGGGATATGGAGCGGGGCAATATGGCCATCACGAATTTCCTGCGAATCATTGTATTCAACATATTCCCGGTGGTAATCGAGATTATCATGGTGCTGCTTATATTATGGCGCCAACTGGATATTCGTTTCGTTCTGATCACCATGGCCATGATCCTGCTCTATTGTATTTTTACTTTTACCGTGACGAACTGGCGAATTCGCTATCGCATACAGATGAACGAATCGGATTCTTCGGCCAATACAAAAGCAGTGGATTCGTTATTGAATTACGAAACCGTAAAGGTTTTTGGCAATGAGCGCCTGGAAATCGAACGCTACGACAGTTCACTGCGAGGCTGGGTGCGTGCCTCGCTGAAGAACAACCTGTCGCTGTCATACCTGAACGCCGGGCAGGGTTTGATCATCGCCGCCGGCCTGACCGTGTTGATGATTCTGGCCGCCAACGGCGTAGTTGACGAGTCACTTTCCATGGGTGATTTTGTCATGATCAACGCATTTCTGATTCAGCTTTATATCCCCCTGAATTTTCTCGGGTCGGTTTATCGGGATATAAATCATTCCCTGGTGGACATGGAAAAACTGTTTGAGCTGATGGATGAAAAACCACAAATTGTCGAGCACGGCAATGCCGCAAAACTTGATCTGGACAAAGGCGTGGTGCGTTTTGATCATGTGAATTTTGCCTACCAGCCTGACCATCCAATCCTCAAAAACATCAGTTTTGAAATCCCCGGCGGCGGTATGCTGGCCGTAGCCGGGCCATCCGGTTCGGGAAAGTCCACGCTGTCGCGTCTTTTGCTGCGATTTTATGACCCTGATTGCGGGGTCATATCCATCGACGACCAGGACATTAAAACCCTGACCCTGGAGAGCCTGAGGGGGGTCATGGGCGTGGTGCCGCAGGATACGGTGTTGCTCAACGAAACGGTGGGATTCAATATCGCCTATGGTCGTCCCGGAGCGAAGCAGCCGGAGATAATCCAGGCGGCGAAAACCGCCCAGATTCATGACTTTATAAACCAGCACCCCCAAGGGTATGAAATACTGGTGGGCGAGCGCGGCCTGAAATTATCGGGCGGAGAAAAGCAGCGGGTGGCGATTGCCCGGGTAGCCTTGAAAGGCGCAAGGGTTTTGATATTTGATGAAGCCACGTCATCGCTGGACAGCCGGTCGGAGAAGGCCATCCAGCAAGCGCTAAAGAATGTTTCCAGAAACAGCACCACGCTGGTGATCGCGCATCGCCTGTCCACAGTGGTCCATGCGGATGAAATAATTGTTTTGGACAAGGGTGAAATCGTTGAGCGCGGCACTCACCCTGAATTGGTCAATGCAGCCGGGTTGTATTCCCAAATGTGGGCCTTGCAACAGGAAGCATAGCGGCTGATTTTTAGTTGGAATGGATGAGGTTTCGGTATCGTCGACCCGCAGTGGAAGCCCTTTGGGCATGACCGAAAATGGTTTGGCCTGCTCCAGTATGGACTGTTCAGCCTTTTATTTCTTATAAAGGGTCAAAATAATCCTCTTCGATAATCCCTGTTCCTATGAGTCGTTCACATTCTTCCGGGTGCTGTAAAAACAATCTGGTTAATACCTCTTCCAAAAGAACAGCATCTTCAGGAAAGTCCTCTCTGCCATTCCACTCATCTGCAATACGAATTGCGATTGCTTTTGCATAATCGTCTAAATCCGACATTCTGTTTCTCCTGATAATAGTGATTGCACGGCCAGATGAGTTCCGGCATCCGCATAATGCGCCATCCTGTGATGATGAGCGCAGACAATGGATAAATTCCAGATGCCATCATCTCCGCCCTGATAAAGAGGGATAATATGATGTACTTCTATATAGGGCATTCCATCTTCTTTTGTGAACGAATTACTGCATCCAGGGTAAAGGCAATACCAGCCTAAAGTTTGTTTGGCCTGTTTTACCCAGCCGCGATTACGAGCATGGGTTTCAACAATATATTCTTTTTTTTCCGGGTCAGATGTTGCTGAAATCAACCCAATGCTGTTTTCCTCCACTTCTCCATTCAGTATTTCAACACCTCTCAAGCAATACGCACCTCTTGTTTCAAGAAATGAAACGTCATTACTATCTCTTAATTCCTGCAATAACCGCCTGACGGTAGCCTGTGGTGTTTCCCCGCCGATATTAATACATTCATAATCCTGATAAGTGTTGTTTAGCTCTTGTAACGTAAATGTCCTGCTGCCTCGCTGTTGACAAAAATCTATAATCAGATTCAAGAGATTTTTTCTTTGGTTCATTTTAATTGACAAAACATACGAAGCGAAAAGTCACCCGTTTCCCGGCATGACAGGTGAATCCGCCGTTTGACAGATTATAAGGAGGGTCGGCAAAGACGACATCAATGCTTGCATCCGGCAGTTGATTTAAGGTGTCAACCACGTCGCCGAGATACAGCCTGACGTTCTTTTCTCTGAAATATGCTTGCAATGTTCTTCCAGCGTGATGATAAATCACTGTAATTCTAACATTGCAAAGCAAAATTGTGTTTCGGGTGATCACCGCGCCTTGTGCGCTGGTCGGGTATGGAATGACAGCGAACTCCTATTTCGCCCTTTTTTGCGTCAGCATTGCCGCCCGTAGAATGTCTGTGAACCTGAATTTTGCCGCGAAAATATCGGGATTGCATCTCATCCGCTGCTATTATTCAGACCGCTTTACATTGAAGAATACCGTTTCCAATTTCCCTTTTGGAGTATTATCCGACAACCCCTGACAGACACCGGTTATATGTTATATACCCCGCATTTTTCACAACCCGTAACCAGCGCAAATAAAAAATGACAACAAACCAGCCCTGTAGTCTGAAAAAATTTGCGCTGGCCGGGAAATCCGTGGTCGTCACTGGCGGAGGATATGGTCTGGGCAGGGCAATGGCATTCGGTTTGGCCCGGGCCGGAGCAAATGTCGTGGTCGCCGGTCGAACGGTTTCCAGGCTGGAGCAAACGGTTGCTGAAATATCTGCTGCGGGGGGGCAGGCGATGGCGCATTGTTTTGACGCGACTCGCCGCAGCCAGTGCGCGGCATTGGTAGAGGCGGCGGTGAGTCAATACGGGCAACTCGACGCCATGGTAATAAATCACGGGGTGATCGCGGTATCCGCCCCGCAAGACCTGCCCGAAGAATGCTGGAACGAAGTCATCAGCACCAACCTGAGCGGGTGTTTTTACTGTGCGCAGGCGGTGGGCAAACAAATGATCAGGCAGAATTCCGGCGGATCATTGGTGATGATTTCTTCCAACGGCAGCTTGGTCGGGTTTGAAGGACTGTCCGCGTATGGAGCATCCAAAGGCGGCGTTGACCAGTTGTGCCGGCAATTGGCGGTAGAATGGGGACGATACGCTATTCGGGTTAATACGGTGAATCCCGGCTATACCACCAATCCAATGAGTGGTCGCTACGAGACCACGACCACAGCCGAACTGGAGCAGGAAATCAAACACAGGACGCCGTTGCAAAGACGCGGCAACCCGGAGGATTTTGTCGGCCCGGTGGTATTTCTATGCTCGGATGCTGCCAGCTTTGTGAGTGGGCACAGCCTGGTTGTGGATGGCGGTTATTGTGCTGTATAGGCAGGCACCATACGCATAATGACATCGCCCGCCATGATACCGCCCAGGGAAAAACAGGGGGGTTGTCTGTGCGGCCGGGTTCGATATGGATTAACACAGGAGCCCATGTTCGTTCAGGCCTGTCATTGTCGCGACTGCCAGCGCATATCCGGCAGTGCTTTCGTGATAAATATGTGGGTTGAAGAGGCGATTGTTATGATGCTGAATGAATCTCCAATTGCGTATACGCACGTCGCCGGCAGCGGCCGGAAACATGAAGTATTCATGTGTGCAAAGTGTGGAACGGCGGTCTGGAGTAAATATCATGCGTCATTGGGAAATGATTTAATGGTGCGGGCGAGTACATTGGACAACCCGGATGAAGTTGAACCCATGGCGCATATTTTTACCCGGTCAAAACAGAAATGGCTGGAAATCACCGACCATAAACCGCAGTTTGCAGGATTTTACAGGTTATACGACCTCTGGCCCCGGTCCAGTATTGATCGGTTCAGCAAATTGAAACAACAGGCGAAGGGTTCTGAATCTCTATGAAAGCAGCGACCATGCAAGCCGTATGGTATGAACAGCAAGGCAGCGCCAGCGATGTTCTGAAAGTGGGTGAGCGGGAAAAACCCGCAACAGGCGCGGGCGAGGTTTTAGTCCGGCTGCGGGCATCTGCGGTGAACCCCTCGGATGTTAAAAAGCGCGGCGGTGCCCAACCGGCAGGATTTCAGTCTGGTTTCGTGATTCCCCATAGTGATGGCGCCGGGGTGATTGAAGCGGTGGGCAAAGGAGTGCCTGAAAGCCGAGTCGGCCAGCGCGTATGGGTGTATCAGGCACAGTATGGACGGCACCGGGGCACAGCCGCCTGGTATGTTGCAGTGCCGTCGGGTATGGCGCCAGTTTTGCCTGACAACATTGGTTTTGATGTGGGCGCTTGTATCGGCATTCCCATGATGACGGCTCATCGCAGCGTGTTTATCCATGGCCCGGTTCGCGGGCTGACGCTATTGGTCACCGGCGCATCCGGGCGGGTGGGATACTATGCGGCGCAATTGGCAAAATCCGCAGGTGCACGGGTTATTGCCACAGCCGGCAGCGATGCACGCTGCGCAATAGCCCGGCAATCCGGTGCGGATGAAGTTTTGAATTATCGATGCGACGATTTGGCGGGTGCGGTGAATGATCTTACCAATGGTGCAGGCGTGGATCATATCGTTGACGTGGAATTTGGCGTCAACGCACCGGTCAGCGCGGCCGTGCTGAAAAATGGTGGGCGTATTTGCACCTACTCCTCTTCCCTGGCACCACAGCCCGCTATTCCGTTTTATGCGATGATGTTCAAAAACGTAACCGTGAACATGGTATTGGTTTACAACATGCCCGAGTCCGCCAAACAACAGGCAATTCTGGACATCAATCAAGCGCTCGCCAAAGATCGACTACGGCATAGAATTGCGGAATCATGGCCGCTCAGCCAAACCGCCCGGGCCCATCAATCTATCGAGCAAGGTCAGAAAAATGGCTGCGTCATCATTCGCATATAAACGGTTTGCAAGGGTCGAAAAATGATCGCCAACACCCCGAAACCCCCGTATTACGCCGTGATTTTTACCAGCCTGCAAACCAGTGATTCGGATGATTTCAAGGGATACGACGAAATGGCAGATAAAATGCAGGCTTTGGCGGCGCAGCAGCCGGGTTATCTTGGATTCGAATCCGCCAGAGAAGGCCTTGGAATTACCGTCTCATACTGGCGGGATGAGCACGCAATCCGCGCATGGAAGCAAAACGTCCATCACCAGTTCGCCCAGAAAATGGGCCGCCGCAAATGGTATGCCGATTATAAAACCCGAGTTTGTCGAATCGAGCGGGACTATAATCTGCAAGACAGCCCGAATGCGGATGCCCTAGCAGGGAATATCTGGAAAACTGGCTGACCGCGTACCGGCCAGCGGCTGATTTTCGCGGTCGTGATAAGTAAATACCACGGAAATTTTTATCTGGTCGGTCTTGTTTTGCCCGGCAGCATGAAATGTGCCGCTGTGAAAAAACAAAACATCTCCCCGGGACAGGTCAGCGCATACCGCGCTTTCGATTAAAGTAATGTTTTCGGGCAGGTCCTGACGCAGGAAAAATGCGGCATCGAATCGACCACGACCCAATTCCGCAAGATGGGAGGTGGGAATTAATTTCATGCCGCCATTTTCATGCTGTTCGTTTCCAAGGGCCAGCCACACACTGATCAGGTTGGGCTGATCAAACAGCCAGAATCGAATATCCTGGTGCCACGAAGTGGCGCTGCTGAATCCCGGGTATTTGGTCATTATGCAGTTGTGATGATTCTGGGAAACCGAAACTGCTTTCGCATCCAGTAAACGCTTAACCCGCCCGGTGATGGCCGCGGAGGTTGCCCATTCTCTGAAGACGGCGTCCCGGGTATAGGCATGCAGCAACCTGCGCGGCGTGTCGCCGCCCGGCGAGAGCCGGTCGGACGGCGAGCCGGGGTAGTGCACATCGGTTTCAAATTCAATCGGTGCCAGGGGCGGGTCAATGGAATTGTGAATGACCTCCAACATGGTTCGGCAAATATCGGCGCTGGCGAGGTTGCGGACGATGATAAAACCCTGTTGTTTGAACTGGTCGATTTGCCGCTGATTAAACATGTTTGCAGTTTTCCATCAGGACAGCCAGTATATGAGGCCTGAATGGGGAAATAAACCTGTCCGTGCAGGCTCCCCCGATGGTCGGCGACTGAAAAGCCGGTAACTGTGCGATTTCAAGTCTGAACTGCTACGGTTGATCATTACCGGTCGGTCCGCCGGCCAGATGATCCAGGCGAAAATAACAACTCCAGTGCTTTAAACGCCCGGTTTGTCAATGTTCCGGTCAAGTCCAGCGTTATTGCCTGGCTGAAAAACGCTTCCATATCCAGGCCGATGCCGATTGCCTTCAGCTCGATATCGCCAGCGCGTTCGATGGAATTCACGACATTCTGCAAATGACGTTCAAGAAAGTACGGGCTGTTATAATTACAGGTTGCGCTGTCCATGGGCGCACCATCAGAAATCATCACCAGGCATTTTCGCGATTCAACCCGGCTGCGTAATCGCTGACTCGCCCATTGTAGCGCCTCACCATCCAGCCCTTCCCTGAAATGCGTGGGATTCATTAACGAAGAAATAGCGTTTCGTGACCGCCGCCAACTGGACGTGGAATCTTTATAAACAATATGCAGTCGGTCATTCAGTCTGCCCGGCCAATCTGGCGACCCCGCACTGCGCCACGCCTTGATTGATTCCCCACCCGCCCAGCCTCGTGTGGTAAACCCAAGTATTTCGGTGGTGACCCCGGCCAACTCCAGGGCGCGACAAAATATATCCACTAAAATTGTCACCGCTTCGAATCGCTGGCGTTTCATTGAACCGGAGTTATCGATAAGAAATGTCAGCGCAGTGTCGCAACAAGGCGCCTGTTTTTGCTGTTTGAAAATCCGGCGGTACCCGGGCCTGGACACAATCTGGCTCAGGCGGCGGCCGTCGATATAACCCTGTTCTTCACCATCGCGCCACCCGGCGTATTGTTTGATGGCGAATAATTGCTGCAAACGCCGGGCCAACCCTGGAATGCTGATGGCCTGGGCGGCAATCATTTGATCAAGTTTTATGCGCAATGCATGCCGCTGCTGCTGACGATAAAGCGCACTGGCCATGACTTGTTTATCAAAATCACCACAGTACACATGATAGTCCCTCGCCGGGTTGTTTTCCTGGTCAATCCGCGCACCCCCGGCTGCTTCTGCCCGCACATACCGGTCATCCTGCTGTGCGGCCGGCGGCAGCAGATTCTGGCTGCGCAGCGCGGCCAAATGCCTGTGGATGAGTTCGCTGCCCATCAACCCGGCAATCCTGCCTATCGTTTCGGCCAGGCGCAGAGCAGGTTTTGCAAACTTAGCCTGATCGCCGCGCAATTTTCCCAGCAGCGCCAGATCATGGCCGATAATCGGCGCCAGACGAAACCGCACGGATTCTATGCTGGTTTCAACTTCCTCCCCGAGCGCGCGATTATTGAAGCGTGCACGAACGAGCTGGGTGACGCTGTAAATCAGCAGTCCCAATTCGTTTTCGATCAAACCGTTGTCCTGACATTGCCGACACCAATGATCAAACGAGCGGTCCAGATTAGATTTTATGCCGCGCAGTGGTTCGCTTACCAATGATTCGGTGCGAAGCTGCTCCAAGATGTCGAACACCAGGCCGGCAATGGCCTCTGACGGCATCAGGCGGTGATGCCATTGTCTGTCACTGTGGGTCAGGCGCAATGCCAGCGCATCGGCCACACCGCGGCAGCGTTCGATTGAATCCGCCAGTATGTCGAAGGCAAGGTGGGGAACGTGCAGCCTGACCGCCCGGCCCTGCAAGAATAGTTGCTGCTGGCGATATTCTGCTTGCGAATGGGCGGAAATTGCCCGAATAGTCGCGGCGCAGTGACGTTCAATGCGCCGGCGCCGGACCTGTTCATTCATTGCAATTTACCCATTGCTGCAATTTTCCGTGGGGATAGCCGCAGAATCAATTGCCGAAGCGAGGGAATACTCAAGTTCCCGGTCGAAAGCACGTTGATAATATTCCGCAATAATCGAGCGTTCTGCATCATCGCATTTATTCAGAAAAGAAAGCCTGAACGACATGGCGATGTCCTTGAATATCCCGGTATTTTCCGCCCAGGTAATCACCGTTCTGGGTGACATCACCGTGGAAATATCACCACAGGCAAAGCCCTGGCGCGTCAGATTGGCCACGGTGACCATGGCTTCCACGGTGGATCGCCTGTCTGCAAAACACGGCACCTGGGCGGTGACCATGGAGACTTCATCGCTGAGGGGCAAATAGTTCAATGTAGAGACGATATTCCATCGATCAACCTGGGCCTGATTCAAAACCTGCGCGCCGTGATAAAGTCCATTCAAGTTCCCGAGCCCCACCGTATTCGCCGTGGCGAATAATCGAAACGCCGGGTGAGGGTGAATCACCCGGTTCTGATCAAGCAGGGTAAATTTGCCATCGCGCTCAAGAATACGATGAATGACAAACATGACATCCGGGCGGCCCGCATCAAACTCGTCGAATATGATGGCCATTGGCCGCTGCAATGCCCAGGGAACAATCCCTTCCTGAAAGGCGGTAACCTGTTTGCCATCACGCACTACGATGGCATCCCGACCGACCAGGTCCAGGCGACTGATATGGCCGTCAAGGTTTACCCGGATACAGGACCAGTTTAATCGTGCGGCCACTTGTTCAATATGGGTGGATTTGCCTGTGCCGTGAAACCCCTGCACCAGAACACGGCGGTTATTGGCGAAGCCCGCCAGCAGCGCCATGGTCACATCATGATTAAAACAATACGCTGGATCAATCTCAGGAACATGCGCATCCGGTTCGCTGAAACCGGGGACTTCGAGGTCACTATCGATGCCAAATACCGACCTGACCGATACCATTGCGTCTGGCAGCCTGTGCAGTGTATCGGGCTGTGAATTGTATATGGTCATAACTGTTGTGATTTCACTGGTAGCGGAAAAGGCAGGATTGTAGCGACTTTCGGCGACCACATGCAGCTTGACAGCCGGCGCACGGTTCAATCATTGCAACCGGGAATCTGCATACTTTCATCATCGCCGCCGTATTTTAGTAAACTATCCCAGGCGGCGTAAAACTATCAGATTCGGCACCCGCAGCCCTATATACTCGGCGGTTCAAAAACGCCACAATTCACACTATGAAAGTATTTTTATTCGCCTTTATTGCGGCGGTCGGAAACGCATTATTCGTTTATGGACAGCGCGGTTCCCAAAGCTCGGATAATCCCTATTTCTTTTTGCTCTCGACCCTGGTGGTATGCAGTGCAATTTTTACAGTCTGTGCGCTGACCAGTAAAGCGCCCATGGAATCCTCCTATTTGGCCGGCAACGCAAAATATATTCTCCTCAGCGGAATCGGGTTCTTTGTTACGTTTATCGGATTCTACTGGTTATACAGTGAACAGGGCGCAACCAAGCTTTCCATACTCACTACTTCCATTGGGGTCGGACTGATTATTTCAGAGAACCCTTTAACCAGTACCACGTGGTTTCCGGGCTGCTGGCGGTGGCTGCGATTTTGTTTTATGGCGTTGGACAAAACAAGCTGGCAGGTTAGCGCTTGGAGACCGGTATGACGCAATCTGGCCAAAAGAAGATTCTGGGCGTATTGATTAACAATCTCGGCACCCCGGAATCATACCGGGTTGAAGACGTCAGGGCATTTCTAAAGGAATTTCTGTGGGACCCGAGGGTGGTGAAAATGTCTCGACCCATCTGGTGGCTGGTGCTGAACGTCATAATATTAAACACCCGGCCGAAAAGATCTGCGGCGGCGTACCGGAAAATATGGACCGATGACGGTTCACCATTGCTTTCAATTACCCGCAAGCTGACCGGCCGTCTACAGGATTACCTGAAAAAAAATTCCGTTGATTCACTGGTTGAAATGGGTATGCGTTACGGCATGCCCTCCATTGAACAGGGGCTGAGAAAATTGCAGCAGGCCGGTGCAGGCAGATTTTTAATCCTGCCGCTGTATCCCCAATTTTCCTATACCACCACCGCATCCGTAGAAGATGAGGTGGCGCGAATACTGGGTGATTTGCCGTACCAGGACTTTACCGTCAACAAGAACTATTTTGATTGCCCGGATTACATCGCGGCGTTGGCAAACTCGGTCAAAAAATACTGGCATAAAAATGGACAGGCAGAAATCCTGTTGATGTCCTTCCACGGCATCCCCCGGGCATATTCTGTGGATGGCGATCCGTATCAGGGGCAATGTATACAAACCGCGAACCTGCTGGCGCAGGCGTTAAAACTGGGTCCGCATCAGTGGCGGCTCAGTTTTCAATCCCGTCTCGGCCCGAAAAAATGGTTGGAACCCTATACCGACCGGGTGTTGCAAAAACTCGCAAACCATGGCATTCGGTCAGTGCAAGTGATATGCCCGGGTTTTAGCGTCGATTGTCTCGAAACACTGGAAGAAATTGCCATGGAGAATCGAAATATTTTCATGCGGGCGGGGGGTGATAAATACCATTATATTCCCTGCCTGAATGATTCCGAAGATCAGGTAAGGATGATAATCAGCCAGATACTCGAACACCTGAAATGAAAGCGTTATTACTGGTCGCCCACGGCAGCAGAAACCCCGGTTCCAACGATGAAATTCATGCGCTGACTGGCGCATTGAGGAGGCTGGCGGAAAATGCATCGCAACGGCGGTTCGAAATAATTGATTGTGCATTCCTGGAATTGGCCGAACCCGATATCGAATCCGCTATTGGCGATCTGGTTCGACAGGGTGCAACCGAAATTACCGTACTGCCCTATTTCCTGGCAAAAGGAAATCATATTATCCGCGACGTACCGGGAAAAATCCTGAATGCACAAAGGCAGTTCCCGGATCTGGTCGTCAAAACCGTCCCGCATATCGGCGAAGCCGCGAACATGCTCAATTTATTACTTGAGCACGTAAACCGGCACATTGCGTAAATTCCCGGACTTTACCTGAACAAATCCGCGCCACCGGGTTTGATTTTTTATACCGTGATTTCCGTGCCGTCCAGCCCGTCACGCCATCGCATTTTGAACCGCGTCCGCCATCTCCGCCATCGAATTGAAATAAAAATCGTAGTGCGGGCGAATTTCCATTTTTGCCGTCGCGCCCCAGCTTTTGCTTTGATTCAGGTATTGCCTGTCTATCCATGCACTGGATAGCCCAAAATTATTGGCCTGGGCGTGATCATGAAACAGGCTTTGTGCGGTATGGAGAACGTGGTCTTGCGCTACCCCGAAATCGTTTTTTAAACGATTCAGCATATAGGCAAAATTGTCAGCGTGCGGTTTATAGGTTCCAATCATCTCGGCGGTGTAAACTGCATCGAATTCCACTCCGAGTTTTTTATTCGAATAGGCGAAACCCTGATTGTTTACATTGGAAAGAATGACCAGCCTGAAGTGCTGCTTCAATACCCTCAGCGCATCGGCCGTATCGGCAAACGCTGGCCAGTGTGCAACGGATTGCCCGAACCCTTCATCCTGAGCGGGCGACGAATCAAGGCCAAGGTCCCGGGCAATGGTGTTGTGCACCTGGCTTAATAATTCGGGATAGGCCAGGCCCGGTGTTGCTTTTTGCCGGGCGCTTTCTGCGCGGGCAAAGGCCATAAGCCCGACTTCCCGGGTAATGTCATTACGGTTGCTGGCTGCGATCAACGGTTGCAGCGCATCCCAGATTCCCGACTCCCAATCGATAAGCGTGCCGTAGCAATCAAAAGTCAGCGTGGAAAACCGGTTTAATGTTTTTGTCATTTTAATCATGCCTCAGGATTATTCCCCGGATAAAATCAGGAAGAGCAGCTCACCGACAACCGTTCGGCCCAACCCGGCGGATTGGCAGCGTATTTTTCATTGCCAGGCTGCTCATCAAAGGGGGATTCAAGTAATTTCATTAATCGGTCAATCTCGCTGAAATCCTGCTCATCCCGCGCGGCCCTTATGGCATTTTCCGCCATATAGTTTCTCAATATATACTTGGGATTTACCGTTTTCATTTTATTTGATCTGGTTTGATCGCGCTTGTCATTATCATAGCCTTCGCTCTCCAATCGACCCAGGTATCGCCCAAACCACTGGTCAAAGGCGTCGATATTAAGATGTTGGTCACGCAACGCAGCACGTTTATCCCCGGGCTCGCTAAGCAGTCGAAAGGTATTGGTAAAGTCGGATTGGGTCGCTTCCATCAATACCAGTAATTCATCGTAAATTTCGTCATCGCCGTCCAGCGGTTTTTCAAACCCCAGTTTTTTACGTTTCAGGTCAAGACAGGCCTGGTCAAACAACGCCGGGTATTGCTCCAGCGCATGGGTCGCTTGGGCCACCGCCCGCTCAGGCTGGTCATCGAATAGCGGCAGCAGCGCCTGGGCCAGACAGCTCAGGTTAAACAGCCCCATGCGCGGCTGCTGATCGAATGCGTAGCGACCGCCATGGTCTGAATGATTACAAACATGACCGGCGCGGTAGGCATCCAGGAATCCAAATGGCCCATAGTCAATGGTGATGCCATGAATCGACATATTGTCCGAATTCATCACCCCATGGCAGAATCCCACAGACTGCCATTTGGCAATCAATTCCGCAGTACTTTTCACCACCTCTGAAAACATCGCCAAAACCGGATGTTTGTGCTGTTTGAGATGTGGAAAATAATGCGCTACCGTAAACGCCCCCAGTTTGGCCAGGTCACGGTATCGATTCTGGTAGAAATAGTATTCAAAGGTGCCAAAACGAATATGACTGGGCGCCATACGCATAATCATTGCACCAGTCTCGATGCGTTCACGATAAACCGGCTGGTCGCTGCCGAAAATCGTCAGGGCATGGGTGGTCGGAATACCCAGCCCGTGCATAGCGGCGCTGCACAGATATTCTCGGATGGTAGAGCGCAGCACGGCTTTACCATCGCCCTGCCGGGAATACCGGGTTAATCCGCTGCCTTTTAACTGTAAATCCCAGCGTTGTGCCGCGCGGGTTTTGATCTGCCCCAGCAGCAAGGCGCGGCCATCCCCCAGTCTCGGCACAAATTGCCCGAATTGATGACCGGCATAGCACATCGCCAACGGGTCGGTGCCCGGCCATGGTTTCAGTCCGGTAATCAAATCCAGAAAATCTGTACGCCGCCCCTGGTCCGGGTCCAGCTCGATTAACCTGGCTGCCTCGTGGTTGAAATGGATAAGAAACTGGTTTTCCAGAGCCTCCGGGCTGTGCCTGGAGTGGAAAATTGGCGGCAGGGCTGCATACACATTATCAAAATTCAGTTGTTCAAGGGAATGCAGCCGATCAAAAGACCAGTTTGCAGCCACACTTGCTTTTACCGGAACTCCCATGGCTAATCGATGGTTTTGATTGTTTCAGGAATTATTTCCGGGTTGAATACTTTGAACATTCCATTAATATACAAAACCTCGACTCTATTATTAATATTGTTGGCATATAAAGTTAAATATCATTTAAATTTTCAATGCTTCAAATTGAAAAAGACATGATTTATACCATTGTAAATACCGCTGTGATACCAGATGATTCGCTCTGTTTTTTATGAGACCTTTGCTTTAAATCAAGTATATTTTCCGGCATGACCAAAACCCGGCCGAATGTTTATAGCGGATGAGCCTGACGAGTATTGTACTTTGGCCGGCCCACGGGTTGGCGCATCAAAGCCCGGGAAAACCAGTGCTGATTGTCATGGTCTCGTCACAATTTTAACTTAAGTTTCAGGTACAAAGCATGACAAGAGCGGATCAAATCAAGGCGCTTGAGCAGGACTGGGCAACCAATCCCCGCTGGGCGAATGTTAAACGTGGATACTCGGCCCAGGACGTGGTGCGACTGCGCGGCTCCATCCAGCCCGAACTCACATACGCCCGACGCGGTGCGGAAATATTGTGGCAGCTGGTCAACGGTGCCGCGAAAAAGGGCTATGTAAATTGTCTTGGCGCACTCACTGCGGGCCAGGCGGTACAGCAGGCCAAAGCAGGCATTGAAGCGATTTATCTTTCCGGCTGGCAGGTTGCAGCGGACAACAACAGCTCCGAGACGATGTACCCGGACCAGTCGCTGTATTCATACGACTCGGTTCCGGCCGTCGTTCGCCGCATAAATAACGCATTTGTCCGGGCCGACCAGATTCAATGGTGTCGTGGAATAGACCAGGGCAGCGATGAATTTATCGATTATTTTTTGCCCATTGTCGCGGATGCGGAAGCCGGATTTGGCGGCGTTTTAAACGCATTTGAATTAGCAAAAAACATGATCGCAAGCGGCGCGGCCGGGGTGCACTTTGAAGATCAACTGGCCGCGGTAAAAAAATGCGGTCACATGGGCGGCAAGGTACTGGTGCCGACCGAAGAGGCTTGTCAAAAACTGGTATCGGCTCGCCTGGCGGCGGATATACTTGGCGTCCCCACCTGTATCCTGGCGCGCACCGACGCGGAAGCGGCCAATCTGCTTACTGCGGATTTCGACCCTCGCGATCAGCCATTCTTGACCGGTGAACGTACATCCGAAGGTTTCTATCGTGTCAGGAATGGGCTGGAGCAAGCCATTTCCCGGGGTATTTCCTATGCCCCCTATGCGGATTTGCTATGGTGTGAAACCGCAACGCCCGATCTTGGTTTTGCCCGGGAGTTTGCCGACGCAGTGCGGGCAGAATACCCGGAGCAGCTCCTCGCGTACAATTGTTCTCCTTCGTTCAACTGGAAAAAAAACCTTGATGACAGGCAAATTGCTTCATTCCAGGACGATATTGCGGCGATGGGTTACAAGTACCAGTTTATCACTTTGGCCGGCATTCATAATATGTGGTACAACATGTACGACCTGTCCCATGAATATGCCCGGGGTGAAGGCATGCGCCATTACGTTGAAAAGGTGCAGCAGCCTGAATTTGCGGCCGCTGATAAAGGCTATACCTTTGTGGCTCATCAGCAGGAAGTCGGCGCGGGTTACTTTGACGACGTCACCACAACCATCCAGGGCGGCCGTTCGTCGGTCACCGCATTGGCCGGCTCCACCGAAGAAGATCAGTTCTAGGCCTCGGATGTCGCTGGCTGCTATCCGGGCAGCCTCAAATTCTGTCCCAACCAAACCGGACGTGGCTGTCCTCCGCTGTTATGCGGGCATCGATCATCCACTACAACCCGGCGCAGGACTATTGTAAGTTTTCACCATGAACGCCGACCTGGTCAAGCAAGTTGCGGAAACCATTTTGTATGGCTTTGATCGCCACTACAGCCGATTTCAGGAAATAACCCGGGACGCAAAAAAACGATTCGAAACCGCAGACTGGCAAGGCGAGATACAGGCGCGCAAAGAGCGCATCGATTTTTACGACCTGCGGGTCCATGAAACCGTTGAATATGTTCAGAATAATCTGCGCATGGAGAAGCTGAACAAGTCGCACTGGCAGGATATAAAACGCCAGTATATGTGGCTTTTGTACGAACACAAACAGCCGGAACTGGCCGAGAGTTTTTACAATTCGGTTTTTTGCCGGTTGTTTGACCGGCGCTATTTCAACAATCGTCACATATTCGTCAAACCCGGTACCGCGGTCGGTCTGCTGGATATAGAAGATCCGGTCTATGGCGGCTATTACCCGGACGAGACGGGGATGCGCGATACCATTAACCGCATATTAAACAGCTTCGATTTAAAATGCCCGTGGCAGAATCTGCAACGCGACCTGGATCTGGTGACAGAAAATCTTGCGCCCTATTTACGCACCGATATAAAACCCCAACCCCATCGACAATTACAGGTTATCTCTTCCCTGTTCTACCGAAACAAGGCCGCGTACATTGTAGGGCGCGCCCTGATCGGCTTTGAACGACGACCCTTCGTGATACCGCTGCTGTTGACCGGGGCGCGAGAACTCTACGTTGATACGGTGATTACCGACCCGGACGAGGTTGCCTTGATCTTCAGCTTTACACGGGCGTACTTCATGGTGAACACCCGGGTGCCGGCTGGCCTGGTAAGTTTTCTGCAAAAAATACTGCCTACCCGAAGCCGGGGCGATATCTATACCGCCATCGGATTTCAAAAGCAGGGCAAAACACTGTATTACCGCGAATTCCTGCACCACCTGGAGCACTCCAGCGACAAACTCATTATCGCCCCAGGGATCCGCGGCATGGTAATGAGCGTGTTTACCCTGCCTTCCTATCCCTTTGTTTTTAAAGTGATAAAGGACAAATTTCCGCCGCCCAAAAATATTGACCGGGCGACCGTCAAGGAAAAATACCGGCTGGTGAAAATGCACGACCGGGTCGGCAGAATGGCGGATACTCTCGAATATTCCCATGTCGCCTTTCCCATCGAACGCTTTTCTGATGAGCTGCTTGAAGAATTAAAAAAAATGATACCGTCCAGCATGATTATTGAAGAGGGCTTCATCATCATACGGCATCTATATATTGAGCGCAGGATGGTGCCGTTGAACATCTACCTGGATAACGCCGACGATGAGATGATTGACCGCGGGGTAAAGAGCTACGGCAATGCGATCAAGGAAATGATCGCTGCAAATATTTTTCCAGGAGATATGTTATTCAAGAATTTTGGCGTTACCCGTCATGGCCGGGTAATATTTTATGACTACGATGAAATTTGCCACATGACCGAGATAAAAATCCGTGCCATTCCGAAAGCCAGGTGCGAACAGGAAGCGCTGTGGCCGGACCCCTGGTTTCATGTCGGCGAAAACGATTTTTTCCCCGAGCAATTTGAACATTTTGTAGTCAATCATCCAAAAGTACGAGCGCGTTTCATGTTCTATCATCGCGAACTGTTGGACCCGGCCTACTGGAAAAAAATCCAGGACGATGTGGTTCAAAACAAACGTCACGACGTATTCCCTTATCGCCAGGAGCGGCGATTTCGCAATCAATACCCGCACAGATATCCATTCCCTTGTGTCTGTTCAACCCACAAAGAGACAGCCTGACCATGAAAACAGCCGATTTAACCGATGAAAATTCCAGCTACCAGCTATGCGATCCCATTTTTAAGTCCTATGGCGGCCATCCGGCGTTCAGCGGCCCGGCCCGAATCGTAAAAGCATTTGAAGACAATACTTTTGTTCGCCAGGCGGTTGGGGAAAAAGTGAACGCTGCGGTGCTGGTTATAGATGGTGGCGGCTCAACCCGGTGCGCCATGCTGGGCGATATGCTGGCGCAAAAGGCCGTAGACAATGGTTACGTGGGCGTTATTATCCACGGCCTGATTCGTGACAGCGCACAAATCAATAAAATGCCGATCGGGGTAAGGGCGCTGGGCACCATACCGATACGCAGTAAAAAAGCAGGATTGGGTGAAACGGATGTCCCGGTCAGCTTCGCTGGCGTCAGCATTGAACCGGGAAACCACATCTATGCCGATGAGGATGGGATACTGGTCAGCAGGGAACCATTGACGCTGAATGATTAGTCAATGATTTGGGGCAAAGTGGGAAAGGATAACCAGCGGGCTAATCAGAACAACTGCTTTTCGCGAATCTCGTCCAGGGTTTTACAGTCAATACACAGCTTTGCGGTAGGGCGCGCTTCCAGGCGTTTTAATCCTATTTCTTCTCCGCAATTTTCACAATATCCGAAGTCGCCTGATTTTAATTCGGCCATTGAGCTTTCTATTTTTTTGATGAGTTTCCGGTCGCGGTCCCGGCCGCGCAATTCCAGGGTTATATCCGTTTCCTGACTCGCCCGGTCCGCAGGGTCTGGATGATTAGCGGTTTCATCCTGGATATTATTCACAGTGCGGGAAGTCTCGTCGGTGAGCTCTCCACGCCATGCCGTGAGAATGGATTCGAAATGCGCTAATTGGGCTTGGCACATGTATTTTTCGGATTTTTTCAGCTTATAGGGTTTCACGCCGTGAATCAGTAATTCAGGTTTTCTCTTTGCCATGATGGTGCAGGTTTATATATTTAAAACAACGGGTTATTGTTCATTTTAGTGCTTTTAATCAACACTGGAAACAAAATCAGGGGCGGCGTTATACCAAATGCGATGGGGCATTGCAATGCTGCAATTACCACCTGAAAAAATGTATTTCAGTTAACAACGGTCGAAAAATTTCAGCAACTGGACGAATGCGAAAGATGCTGCGCAATTTTATGTTGCCGGAGGAAAAATCAAACGCTATTTGCCATAGCCAACGCCATTGTGCGCGCAAGTTCTGCATTTTTTCGCCTCAAACTTCGTACGACTTCATTCTCTGTCACATAATGGGCCTCGGTCCGGTCACCATCGGTGACGACGCGCGACATAATTGTTATCACAGTGGCGGAGTTTGCATACCGCGCTGCGCTCGGTGACAATAGATGCGATGACAGGAACGAACACGAAACTGGCCCCAGCGGTCGAGGCATACTTCGCCGGTCTGCGGCGGGTGCGCGCCTCTGGCGGCGGGACCGGGGAGCGACCCAGCTACGGGCCGCTCGTCAACCTGCTGAACGCGGTCGGCGCAACGCTCAAGCCCAAGGTGTTCTGTGTTCAGGAGCTTGCCGACCAGGGCGCGGGTCATCCCGATTTCGGCTTGTACGCAGCGAAACAGGTGCAGCGGGGCCGGCCGCATGAAGGGCAGGTCCCGGAGCGCGGCGTGGTCGAGGTCAAGGCCGTGCATGATGATGCATGGTTGACGGCGGAGAGCGGTCAAGTGAGCCGTTACTGGAACCGCTACCGCTTGGTTCTGGTGACCAACACGCGCGACTTCGTGCTGGTCGGAGCGGATGCGGCGGGCTGCGCGGTCACACTCGAAACCTTCCGGTTGGCGGACAGCGCGGACGACTTCCGGCGCAAGCTGGAGAAGCCCCGCGCTTTCGCCCGCGAGGTCAGCGCCGGCCTTGGAGAGTATCTCGTCCGTGCGCTGCTGTACCGCGCGGCGCTGGCCGAGCCCAAAGACCTGGCCTGGCTGCTTGCATCCTATGCCCGCGACGGCCTGTTTCGGGTTGCAGCAGCGAGTAATGTCCCACAACTGGTGACCCTTCGTACCGCTCTGGAAGAAGCGCTCGGCGTTCGCTTTGAGGGCGAGCGGGGCGCGGCCTTCTTCCGCTCGACCCTGGTGCAGACGCTGTTCTACGGCGTCTTCTCCGCCTGGGTGCTGTGGGCGCGGCAGCGCCCGTCTCCAGCCGGCGGGTTCAACTGGCGCGAGGCGGTCTGGCATCTGCGCGCGCCGGTGCTGCGGGCGCTGTTCCAGCAGCTATCCGACCCCGGCCGTCTGCAGCCGCTGGGCCTGGTCGAAGTGCTGGACTGGACCGCCGCCACGCTTGAACGGGTGGACCACGCCGCGTTCTTCAGCCGGCTCGACCAGGGCGAGGCGGTGCCGTATTTCTACGAGCCGTTCCTGGAGGCCTTCGATCCGGAACTGCGCAAGCAGCTTGGCGTCTGGTACACGCCGACGGAAGTCGTGCGCTACATGGTCGCCCGCGTGGACCGGGCGCTGAAGGACGACCTCGGCATCGCGGACGGACTCGCGGCAGAGAACGTCTACGTACTCGATCCGTGCTGCGGCACCGGTGCGTATCTGGCCGAAGTGCTGCGTCGTATCGCGGCCAATCTCGAAGGGCGGGGCCTCGGTGCACTCGCCGGCGCACGGGTGAAGCAGGCGGCGACCGAGCGCGTGTTCGGCTTTGAGATCATGCCTGCGCCCTTCGTCGTCGCCCACTTACAGGTCGGGTTGACCATGCAGGAACTCGGCGCGCCGTTTGCCGACAACGGCGAAGAACGCCCTGGCGTCTTCCTCACCAACGCGCTGACCGGCTGGGAACCGAAGGTGCAGAAGCCGCTGCCGTTTCCCGAACTGGAAGAGGAGCGCGACCGGGCGGAGCGGGTGAAGCGGGAGAAGCCGATTCTGGTCATCCTCGGCAACCCGCCCTATAACGGCTTCGCCGGCATGGCGGTGGACGAAGAGCGGGAACTGTCCGACGCCTACCGCGCGACCAAGCGGGTGCGCCGGCCCGAGGGCCAGGGCCTGAACGATCTCTACGTGCGTTTCTTCCGCATGGCGGAACGGCGCATCGCCGAGAAGACGGGCCGCGGCGTGGTCTGCTTCATCTCCAACTATTCCTGGCTGGACGGGCTGTCGTTCACCGGCATGCGGGAGCGCTATCTCGAAGCATTTGACGCGGTTCGTATCGATTGTCTGAACGGCGACGTGCGCAAGAGCGGAAAGACGCCTGATGGTCAGCCGGACTCAAGCATTTTCACGGTTCCTGGTGGCTCGGTTGGCATACAAGTAGGGACTGCCATTGCGACCCTGGTGCGCAAGGCCGGTCACGCGCCCGCCGGCAAAATCGGGTTCCGGCATCTGTGGGGGCAGGCCAAGCGGGCGGAATTGACCGCGACAGCGGAAGCGGCGCCGGAGGCGCTCTACCAGGGGATCGAACCGGTATTGTCGCTCGGTCTGCCCTTCCTGCGGACGGCGGTCAGCGAGGGTTGGTTCGGCTGGCCTTCGCTGCCCGAGCTGTTCCCGGTGTCGTTTCCCGGCGTGAAGACCAGCCGCGACGGGTTCCTCGTCGATACCGACATCGACCGACTCAAGGCGTGCATCGGCGACTATTTCGATGTCGGGTTGAGCCATGAGGACATCGCCCGGCGTTATCCGGCGGTCATGAAGACCACGGCGCGGTTCGACGCCCGCAAAGTGCGCGAGGTGCTGCTCAGGCGCGGCGGCCCGGATGAAGCCGGTTTTATCCGTTACGCCTACCGGCCCTTCGACATCCGCTGGCTCTACTGGGAGAAGGACACGAAGCTGCTCGACGAGAAGCGCACCGACTACATGCCGCATGTCTTCGCGGGGAATCTATGGGTCGAAGTGCGTAAACGCGAAGCCAAAGAAGACTTTTCACGAGGCACTTTGGTTCGTCACCTTGCCGATAATTTTGGCAACGGGTTGTCAAGTTTCTTCCCCGCGTGGCTTCGCGACGATGGTATCGGCAATGACAGGAACCTCCCTTTGCCTGACGCCACCGCGGACACCAACGCCACGGCAGACGGCATCCGCCGCCCTAACCTGTCGGGCACAGCCGAGCGTTATCTCGAACGCATCGGCCTGGGCGTCGAAGACCTGTTCCACTACATCCTCGCCACCCTGCACGACCCTGCCTACCGCGAGGCCAACGCCGGAGCGCTGCGCATGGAGTGGCCGCGCATCCCGCTCCCCGGCTGGCCCGACGGCGCGGCCGAAGGCGCGGCGGCAGAACTTGCCCGGTCGGCGGCCCGAGGCCGTGAACTCGCCGCCCTGCTTGACCCCGACACGCCCGTACCGGGTGTCACCCAAGGCGCCCTGCGCCCGGAGATCGCCGCCATCGCCGTCCCCGCCACCCAGGACGGGCGCAATATGGCAGGCAGCGACTTCGCAGTAACCGCCGGCTGGGGGCATTTCGGGCAAGGCAATGTCGTCATGCCCGGCCAGGGCCGCGCTGTCGAACGCGCATACACGTCGGAGGAACGCGGAGTCCTCGGCGATATCTTGTCCGTCCTCGGCGAGACGACCTTCGACATCCACCTGAACGCCCGCGCCTTCTGGCGCAACATCCCCGCCGCCGTCTGGCACTACAAACTCGGCGGCTATCAGGTCCTCAAGAAGTGGCTCTCCTACCGCGAACGCGCCATCCTCGGCCGCCCGCTCCACCCCGAGGAAGTGCAGCACTTCACCGACACGGCAAGAAGGATCGCCGCGATTCTGATCGCAATGACCAAGACGACCCGATGAGTCCGACAATGCAGCCTCCCGATTGGATCGGACGTCTCCGAAAAACCATCCTGAATAAAGCCCGGAGTATCCGTTCCCGGTTCAGGCGCCCCAAATTGCGACTTGGCCCGCTCAGTTCTCTTGCCCTGCTTGTCGCGATAGCGGCTGTCCCTCTTGTCGCAATAGCGACGACTGTCTACTGCTGGGATTGGCTGCAAGGCGCCGGAGAATCCAACAGCGCCACGCTACGCAATATAGGCTTGATCATTGCGGCCTTAATCGCTTTGCCGTTGGCGTTATGGCGCAGTTGGGTAGCTCAGCGTCAGGCAGACACGGCGCAACAAAGTTTAGTGAACGAGCGCTACCAGCGAGGCGCCGAGATGCTCGGCAATAGCAATCTTTCGGTTCGCCTGGGCGGCATCTACGCGCTGCAGAGTCTGGCCGGGGAACATCCCGAGCTGTATCATATCCAGATCATGCGGCTGTTCTGCGCGTTCGTGCGCCAGACGACCGAGAGCGAAGAAGACACCGGCACCGAGCCGATAATCCGCGAGGACATTCAAGCCGTCATGGATGCGATCGGCTTTCGCGGCAAAAAGGGGATATCGCTCGAAAAAAATGCCCGCTGGGAAGAACGCTTCCAGATCGATCTGAGTGCAGCCGATCTGAGAAAATACAACCTTCGTGGTATGAACCTTGCCGGTGCAATCCTTGGGAAAACGAACCTGTCCGGCGCGAAGCTTACGGATGCGAAGCTGCACGGTGCGTATCTTTTGGATGCGGATATGTCCGGCGCAATTTTGTTCCACGCAACATTGTCCAAGTCGTCTCTCCTCAATGCGAAGTTGCCCCATGCCGACCTGTCTTATGCAAACCTGAAATGCGCCCGACTTGGGGGCGCGAATCTCTCCGATGCAACACTCTATAAGGCGGATCTGACTGGCGCATATCTTTTAGACGCAAATCTCTCGGGGGTAAAATTGGTTGTCGAGGATATGTCTTCCGGCGAAAAAATACCGGCGACCGGCCTGACCCAGGCCGAATTCGATAAGGCCGTCGCCGACCCCGACAACCCTCCAAGGCTGGATCCCGCCGTGATCGACGCCGAGACCGGCAAGCCGCTGGTCTGGCGCGGCAAACGCCCGGGCAACCACTGATCGTATAGGCCTGCAGATTGACAGAGGCCGGATCGGACGTCATCACTGTGTCGACTGCATGGCGCGCCCCCGAGACGTTTCTCTCCCGGTTCTGCGGTGTAGTAACTACCCTGGTCGAAGACGGTGGCTGGCCTGCGCCCGCTCCGGAGACCGTGAAGGTTCAATACTTTCACGGTATCGGGGGCACTACGGCGCGGGCGCCGCCCTGGGGGACGCCCTGCCTGTGCTCGGCGACACCACCTTCGACATCCACCTTAACGCCGACGCCTGTTGGCGCAACGTCCCGGCGGCAGTCTGGCGCTACAGGCTCGGTGGTTGTCAGGTGTTGAAGAAGTGGCTTTCCTATCGGGAAAGCACTATTATCGGCCGCCCGCTCCAGCCGGAGGAAGTGCAGTACTTCACCGATACGGCGTGGTGGGTCGCTGCGATCCTGAAGACGGCTTCACGACCCGGATCCGGCGAAGCACCCAAATTCGAATATTCATACAGGAAGAAGCGATGTTAACGAACGAACAGCGACAGGAAACGGTCCTCAGATTACAGACTGCACTGTGCACGACCGCCAAGAGTCATCGCCTTGTCGGGAGCAAACGGGATTTGCATCCCGGCACGAATATGGCGATCCAATGGGGAGCCATCACGCTGAGCTACTCCGGTCTTGAACAAACGCTGAAATACCTCGTGGCTGTGGAGCGAGGGAAGACCATAGAGGGCGTCCGCAAGTCACTCAAAAAGGATGGACACGATCTCTTCAAGATCTTCGGTTGCCTCGAAGAGGATACCAAGGAGACCTTGCGAGAACACTACGCTGTCTATCAGTCACTCCATTCCTACATTGAGATGCCGACATTGGATGAATTCCTCTGCGACGTATCCAGGGCACCAAATGAAAAAGACGGCATAGTTACGGGCTACGAACGGTGGCGCTACCTGCTCATCGAGGAAAAATCTATTCCCCGGAATAGTGCGGAAGCCATGTTGTCCATCTGGAGCGTGGCCGTGCGAATTGCTGAACGCAAGGAGTGTCCAAAAACTCTGCCAAGGATGCTCGAAGATGAAATCAAAAAGGAGATCCTTGATCGGTTGAACAGATTTCTTGACAGATCCAGATCCCAATCCATCCAACGTCGCTGCATATGGCGCGTGCGCCCAGGTGGAAGCCTCAACACGTTTGCGAAATTTATATGGAACCACGAGCGAGGACGCCCCGATACCTTCGGGGGTGCTCCTCAAGAAGTTCGGGAAGCGCTCGGACGCCGGCTGGAAGCGCTGGACGAGGAGAAACTGAGCGACGACACCTTGTTTTTCATTCAGCGTGCGCGCGGCTACTCCCCGCTGGGGCTGTCCATTCGCTGGAACGATACATCGGGCAGGTTCGAGAAGGTGCCCTGGAACCTGTGTCCCATGACCTCTGACAATTGTCCCGAAGACGCAATCGAAAAAGACGCGATCCAACTTGATTGCAGCACCACCCGCCGGGATCTGGTGAGGGAGCTTTACCGGGACTTCAGCGTGAGAGAACAGGCTCAGCCCACGAAAACAGGACTATGGACGCGCACGGTCTCGGCCGTCAAACATACGGATCAAGGGGAAGAATGGCGTGTCGAAATCTGGCAACAATGTCTTGATAACAGAATTTGGGTGACCTGGCAGGGCGGGGAATCGGAAGCGGCCGAACGCCGCAAGTCCGAGCTCGGTCTTCGTGACCCTGAGGCGATCGAAACGGAGTGGCGGCAGGATGAGGAAAATTAGCCGCACCCCAAGGGGATTGTGTGGACGTCCTGTCGCCGGGCGCCTTTAGCGGTTGCGTCAAGTCGTTTACACCGTTGTTGCCATAGCCGCCGCGATGGCGGCTCCGACCTTTTCCGCCGCTTCGACCAGGTGCGCATCGTCAAGATGGGCGTAGCCGGCCGTGGTGCGGCGCCGCCGGTGCCCGAGAAGCCTGCCGACCAGGGGCAGATTCTCGCCCGACATGACCGCCTGGCTTGCGGCGGTATGGCGCAGGTCGTGCAGACGCAGGCTGCCGAGCGGCGCCGCGCGGGCCGGTCTTCGAATCCCGAAGGCTGATGACGTTCTTGCCGATATCGCGCCAGCGCAGGTCGAGCACTTCGCTGCGCCAGCAACCGGATCGCGGCGACTGCCTCGGGCCATTCCGCCTCGTGGCCGTCGAGCGCACTTTCTCACGGGATGAACATACGGCGCGCTTCAACTACCGTTACCGTCGCAGCGATTTTCCGGGATATTCGCGCCATGCAGGCTGCTCCAGGGCCTGAACAGGTACGCTATCCTGCTTATCGCACATCCCTGATCAAGATACCGGTCGATAACGAAAGGAATACGATGACCGACAACAGCCATAGTGTTGATTCGCAAATCGAGGAAGGGATTAATTTCTATATGGCGTGAATCGCGCAATCAAGTGGCGCATGAAATCAAAGGAGGATTTGTGATATGCGAAAACAGAGGTATTCAAGCACGTAATGCGTTGAGAGTGTTTATCTGCAATTGTGGATTATTCTTGAGCTTATTGCTTCCGCCTGATCAGGCAGGGCATCATGCCCCGCGAATTTTGGGTAAACGTCTGGCAGGTGGTGCTGGTGATTAGCCCGTGATCCAATTAACTTGGCATTGCCATTTACGGCGCCAATAAATACCCCGGCAATACCATTTCTTATACCGCCTGGCGCGATTTCGCCCGCCGCCGCCGCGCCGCCGTGGGTGAAATTGACAACGGCCGGTAAATCTCGACTCGGTCGTTGTCGGCGAGTTCAAACTCCAGATTCTGTCTCAGCCCATAAACCCCGACTTGCTGGGTTTTCAGATCAATTTCAGGATATTTTTCGCAGATCCCGGATTGATTGATCGCCGATTTTATGGATGTGCCGGATGGGCAGCGTACCCGGATCATCTCCTGATGTTCGGCCAATGCGTATACCACGGTGATGCTAATCTCGTTCATAATCTGGCTTACGGTAAATTTCGTCGGCCCGTTTGGAGAATGAATCAATCATGGAGTCGGCAATCATCCTGAATACCGGCCCGACAATTTTTCCGATTAATCTATTGGAAAAACCAAATTCCAGGTTCAAGGCGACTTTTGAGACATTGGGTTCCAGCGCGGTAAACTGCCAGCAGCCGGATAACGTGCTAAACGGGCCGTCCACCAATGTAAGGATGGTTTTTTCATGCCCGATCAATTGATTTTTTGTGGTGAAAGTTTTGTTTATCCCTTTAAATGCGATTGTTACCGAGGCCACAACCTCATCTTCTGTACGACTCAACTCTCTGGCCCCGCCGCACCATGGCAGAAATTCCGCATACCTGTTCACATCGTTGACCAGTGTAAACATATTCTGCGCACTGTGCATGACCAGCGCTGATCGTTTAACCGTATACATCGGGCAGGACTGTTACCCCACTGATTTTGACATCTGGATTATACTTAAGACCTGCGCATTGCATTCAGATTACGTGTCATACGGCGCATTTTAAAATGGCAAAAAAGAAAAAACAGAAGCATTCCAATACCATCGCGCTTAATCCCAGGGCAAGGTATGATTATGCCATCAAAGAGCAATTCGAGGCAGGTCTGGTGCTGGAAGGCTGGGAGGTGAAGAGTTTACGGGACGGCCGTGCCCAGCTAAAAGAGAGTTATGCCATGATCTACAAAGGCGAGATGTTTCTGGTCGGTGCGCATTTCTCGCCCCTGTCCACCGCCTCCACGCATAGTCACCCCAACCCGACCCGCAACAGGAAGTTGTTGCTGCACAACCGGGAAATCAGCAAACTTGTCGGCGCCACTGAACGGGACGGCTATACCATCGTCCCACTCAGTCTGTATTGGCAAAGAGGGAAAGTAAAGGTAAAAATTGCGCTGGCCAAAGGCAAGAAGCTATACGACAAACGCCAGTCCATCAAACAACGGGATTGGGATCGTCAAAAACACCGGATTATGCAGCAGTAAATTCCAGACCTGAATGCGGCGGACCCACGTGGCCGCCTGAACAGGCTTGACTTTCGCGCCCAAATTGACCATATTCCGCGTCCGTTGTTTGACCGATTCATTGATTCTGAAAATTGAGGATGACCTTTGGCTAATTCACCCCAGGCACGGAAACGCGCCCGACAAAATGTAACACGCCGAGCGCGTAATACGAGTCAGCGCTCCTCATTGCGCTCGTCCATCAAAAAACTTTTGAAGCTTGTGGCCGAGAACAATAAGGAAGGCGCGGCCACTGCGTACAAAGCGGCCGTCTCTAACATTGATCGCGCCGCCGCAAAAGGTCTCCACCACAAAAACCGTGCGGCCCGCCTGAAGCGCCGCCTGAACAATAGACTAAGAGCGCTGGCATAATCAGCACTGATATACTTAGTTTGGGCCGGCATATTTTTCATGTGCAATCATATTGTTATGGCAATATTGTCGCGGTGAATTAATTCACTCTCACCGCGATACCCCAAAACGGCTGCAATTTTACCGCTGGGAATGCCGATGATTTTACTGGCTTCATCGGCGTTGTAGTTGACCAGGCCCCGGGCAATTTCGCAGCCCTTTTGATCGACGCAAATAACCAGTTCGCCCCGCGTAAATGCGCCCTCCACTGCGGTGACACCAATGGCCAGCAAGCTTCGCCCTGACTCCTTCAATACGCTGACCGCGCCGTTATCGAGCACCAGTTTTCCGTTTCCCCGCAACTGACCGGCAAGCCATTGCTTTTTTGCCGCAATACGGCCGCGACCTGGAAATAACATGGTGCCCAGTTCGTCCCCTGCGCGTAGCTTCAACAGGATGTTCTTTTCCTGGCCAGAGGCAATGATTGTCGTTGCCCCGGAGCCCGACGCTTTCCGTGCCGCTTTAATTTTAGTTACCATGCCACCGCTTCCAGATACCCCGGCACAACCCGCTACGGCCAGTAACCCGGGGTCATCTGCTTTTCCATAGGCAATCAGATTGGCCGGTTGTGCATTTCTGGGGTCCTGGTCGTAGAGTCCGGCCTGGTCGGTCAGCAGCACCAGGCATTCTGCTTCCACCAGATTGGTGGTTAATGCCGCCAACGTGTCATTATCACCAAACCGAATCTCTTCGTTTACCACGGCATCATTCTCATTAACAATGGCAACCACGTTCAGACCCAATAACTCGCGCAATGTGCTTCTGGCGTTGAGGTATCGCTGTCGATTCGCCAGGTCGGCATGGGTCAGCAGAATCTGTGCGGTCAATATGCGATGTTTTTGGAAAGCCGTCTCATAGCTTTGGATTAGCCCCATCTGGCCAACCGCCGCAGCGGCTTGTAATTTGTGCACATCCCCCGGTCGGTCCAGCCAGCCCAGTCTGCGCATTCCTTCTCCTATGGACCCGGATGATACCAGCACAATATCCACACCCTGATTTTTCAGCCGGGTAATTTGCCGTACCAGCGAATTGATGGCGCTGCGATTGAGGCCGAATTCCGCGTCCGTCAACAACGACGTGCCGATTTTGATCACCCATCGAGTCGATTCGGTTAATGCCGTTCGCGATGTCATTGCACCGACACCTGACCCGCAAACGGCCCCGGGTTCTCCAGCCCGGGCTGGAGTGCCTGGTCTATCTGCATTAAACGATTCATCAAATCGCCAGTCAGCCGAGCACAGCCTTCTCCGGTTGCCGCCGATATGCGATAAACCGCACCACTCCACGACAACTTCTTCTTCAACCGGGATTCAATTTCCATGGCCATTTGCCGTTCCACAGTGTCAACCTTGTTGAGTATCAGCCAGCGTTCCCTATCCGCCAGAGATTGCGCAAAGCTGCTTAATTCCCGTTCAATCTGTCGCACTCCCAGCGCAACATCTGTTTCATCAACGGGCGCGATATCGACTATATGAAGCAATATCCTGGTGCGTTGTAAATGCTTTAAAAACCGGATGCCAAGTCCAGCCCCCTGGGCGGCGCCTGCAATCAAGCCGGGGATATCGGCAATCACAAAACCGGATGAATGGCCGATATCCACCACCCCTAACTGCGGGTGCAGCGTGGTAAACGGATAATCCGCAATTTTCGGGCGAGCATGGGAAACGGCGCTTAGTAAGGTCGATTTCCCTGCATTGGGTAATCCAAGCAGTCCCACATCGGCCAGAACCTTTAATTCCAGCCTCAGCCGCCTTTCATCCCCCGGCCTGCCATCGGTTGTACGGCGCGGTGCGCGGTTTGTACTGGATTTGAAGTTTACATTGCCCAGCCCGCGCCTTCCCCCGGCGGCCACCAATAACCGATCACCGTGTTTGGTGACATCGCCAATCAGTTCATTGGTTTCGGCATCGGTGACCATAGTGCCGAGCGGTACGTCGATGATGAGATCCGCGCCATCCCTGCCAAACCGGTCACGGCCCGCGCCGCTTTGTCCGCTTTTGGCGCGATACTGTCGGATAAACCTGAAATCTGCCAGCGTATTCAAGCCGCTTTTGGCAACCAGGTAAATGCTGCCGCCATTGCCGCCATTGCCGCCATCAGGACCACCCTTTGGGCGAAATTTCTCACGCAGAAAGCTCATGCCGCCATTGCCGCCTTTGCCGGCGATTACGCGAATTGTGACTTCGTCAACGAATTTCATTTGTCTGTTTTTAATCCAGTCTAATGAAGTATAGCCAACGCCTGGCCGTTTTCGTACATCCCACAAACAAAAACCCCCGCCTTGCAGCCAAAGCGGGGGGTGTTTTTTTCTGTTATCCGGGATAATTTACCCGGTAACGACACTCACTGTTCTGCGCTTTTTAGGGCCCTTGACTGAAAACAGCACTTTACCGGGTGCGGTTGCGAACAGGGTGAAATCTTTTCCAAGTCGGGTATTTTTCCCGGGATGGAACGAACTGCCGCGTTGTCGTATGATGATATTGCCCGCCAGCACTTGCTCGCCGCCATACTTTTTAACACCCAGCCGTTTGGATACGGAATCGCGACCGTTTCTGGAGCTGCCGCCTGCTTTTTTATGCGCCATGAGATGCCTCGGTCTTTTTTAATTTAAATTTGAACCTGCCGCCCGGAATTTTGCCGCTGTTCAGCCAACTTTTTCTTTATGTGGCAGGGGCTGTTCCGCCGGCTTCGCCAATTCCAGTAATTTCGATTTCTGTAAATTGCTGACGGTGTCCCTGGGTACGACGATAATTTTTGCGTCGTTTCATTTTGAAGACCTTGATCTTCCTGGCTTTGCCGTGGGAAACCACCGTGGCGGTAACCGGGCTTGCGACTATGGGTGCGCCCACAGTGATGCTTTCGCCGTCCGCGATCATTAAAACACGCTCCAGATTGACCGAATCTCCTGCGGCCGCGCTCAGCTTTTCCACCTTTAACTTGTCACCGACGGCTACTTTATATTGCTTGCCACCGGTTTCGATTACTGCGTACATTTCATAAACTCTTGAGTGGACAGTTCGGTCAGCGTTTGACCAGACTAACTTAACGGATTGATTCTGTAGTAATTTACCTTCGCCCTGGCGAGAATTAACGGGCAATTTGCTGAATTTTCAAGGACGGCGGATTGTATCCGCCCACGCCCCTGTCGTCAACGCTGTTGAAAACCGGGAAAATTCAATGAATGCAGGTCATTGCCCTGTTACCGTGGGCAAAGGGCTGTATTAAAACTGGAAAAATCCCCACACTTGAAAGAAAATCAACCTTATTCCCGGCTAAAAGCCCAAGCCAAAAACAAGAAAATATGCCTGAACCGCAAATACAATGCGCCCCGGAAAGTTTCGGAAGTCCCGGTGTTGATCCAAAACGATTGCTGGACTCGGCCATCGCATTGGTAGAAGATGATCTGGATGCAGTAAACAATACCATCCGGCAACGCCTGGCATCGGATATTGCCTTGATCAATACGCTGGGCGCGTATATCGTCAAAAGCGGCGGCAAGCGATTACGCCCGTTGATTCTGTTGCTGTGCGCCCGTTGCTGCGGGTATCAGGGCAACGAACACATCCTGCTGGCGGCGGTGATTGAATTTATCCATACCGCTACGTTATTGCACGACGATGTCGTAGACGGGTCGGCGACCCGGCGGGGGCAGCCCAGCGTAAACACCGTGTGGGGCAACGAGGCCAGCGTGCTGGTTGGCGATTTTTTATATTCCCGCGCGTTCGAAATGATGGTGGAAACCGGGAATATGGACGTCATGCGAATTCTCGCCGGCACGACCAACGCCATTGCCGAAGGCGAAGTGCTGCAACTTCTTAACGCGCATTCGCCAGACACTTCGGAGTTGCAGTATATGGACGCGATTCATCGCAAAACGGCGAAGTTATTTGAATCCGCGTCCGGGCTCGGCGGCATGATCGCCGGGCAAAATGCCGCAGTCTGTACGGGCTTGTCGAACTATGGGATATATCTCGGCACCGCCTTTCAACTGGTAGATGACATTCTGGATTACAGCGCTGACAGCGCGGCAATCGGCAAGGATATTGGCGATGATCTGGCCGAAGGCAAACCCACGCTGCCTTTAATCACGGCGCTGAAACGTGGAAACGCCGAACAGAAGCGGGTAATTATCCAGGCAATTGAAAACGGTGAGCGCGAAAAAATTGCTGAAATTCTGGAAATTGTGCAGGCCACCAAAGCGCTGCAATATACATTCGACAAGGCGAAACAGCAGGCCAGGCTGGCTGCATCCGCTCTGGCGCCTTTGCCGGATAACCCGTTTAAAGCGGCCCTGGGACTGCTGGCGGAATTTTCGGTGACGAGAGGGCATTGATTGTCCCTGAGGGGCACGAAGCATTGTTCGTGCATAAGAGGTTGGGCTGTCAGCCAGCAGAATCCTGCCAGACATCCGTACTCAGGTAGCGCTCGCCGGTATCTGCCAGAATGGCCAGAATAGATTTGCCTTTAAATTTTCCACCACTGGCCAGTTTAATCATTCCGGACACCGCTGCACCACAGGATATTCCACAGAAAATCCCTTCTTTTTCTGCCAGCGCTGTGGTTGTGGAATAGGCTTCCCGGGTGGTGATGGCGATAATATCTTCATAGGCATTTGTGTCCAGTATCTGTGGAATAAACCCGGGTGCGGTGCCCATAATTTTATGTTTACAGGCAATGCCCTGGCTCAGGATCGGCGAATCGGCCGGTTCGGTGGCGATAATCCTGATGGCCGAATGCCTTTGCCTGAGATATTTTGACAACCCTGAAATTGTACCCCCGGTTCCGGTAGTGCAAACGATGGCGGACAGGGTTTTGCCAAAATCATTCCATATTTCATCCGCAGTTTGTTTATGCGATGCCGTATTGGATGGATTGAAGTGCTGGCCGACGAAAAAGTAACCCCGGTCTGCCGCCAGACGTTTTGCTTCTTCGATAGCGCCGGCAGTGCCTTTTTCTGCCGGCGTGAGCACCACCTGCCCGCCGTAGGCCTGCAAAATCAGCTTTCGCTCTTCGCTCATGTCCTCTGCCATAACGAATATGGAACGATAACCCTTCACGGCCGCTACCATGGCCAGGCCGATTCCGGTATTACCCGAGGTGGGTTCAATAATAGTGTCGCCGGATTTCAGCCTGCCCTGGCATTCCGCGTCCTCAATCATTTTGAGTGCAGGGCGATCTTTTACCGACCCGCCCGGGTTAAAACTCTCCAGCTTCACCCATAACTCAGCTCCGCAATCGGCGCCAATATGATTCAGTTTTACAACGGGTGTATTGCCGATGGTTTCAAGAATATTCTGATGTTTCATGTCTGAATTTTATCTCTGGCCCCGCCCTGATGATGAACAAGAGTAGCACAACAAATTCAGATTTCCACGCCGGTCGTGCCGATCAATCCGCAACGGCGAATCCTAAACGTCCAGTAAAATATTAAATCTACGCCGGATTTTTTCATCCACTGTGGGTTGAATATACTCTGGATGATGTTCATGCAGGATTTGTTTCACTTTTTCATGGGCGCGCTGCCACAGGTCCTTTGCGCCGAGCCGGGCCCAGGTTCGAGGTTCATCCCGGTCCGCCAGTTTTGGATAATAATGATCCCGTTCCATCGCATTCATGGTATGACTTCCGCCGAGAAAGTGCCCCTCGCCAGTGACGGCCTCGCGGATTGCTTCAAAGCCCAGGGTTTCCTCATTCACTTCTACGCCGCGCAATACGCGATATACGTGGGACAGCATTTCATCATCAATCAAAAACGCCTCAAAGGATACGCCCAGCAGGCTCGCCATCATCCCGGAAGATTCATAAATCATATTTGCACCGGCCAGCCCGGTGGCCAAAGACGACAAGGCTTTTTCCGCTCCCATTTGTGCGTCAACCGCTTTGGAGTCCGCCATACTGCAAGCCACGCCGGAAGGCAGCCCCAGCCAGTTTGATAATTGGGCAGAGGCCGCATTGAGCAGGGTTATTTCTCCGCCGCTGCCGCAAAATGCGCCCGTTCGCAGGTCGATAACAAACGGCCAGTTGGAAAAAATCATGGGATAACCCGGATTAAACACATTGACCATGACCAGGGCGGCCAGCGTTTCGGCCAGGGTTGAGGCCAGCATACCGGCAATGCTGGCGGGCGAGGTTGCGCCAGACTGTGCGGCAACAATATTGTTCAACGGCATGCCGTGCGCCATGGCCGCCACAGCCACTTCCACTGCATCTGCGCCGTAGCGCAGCGGCGATATCACCGGGCTGATATGCGCCTTGCAAAAGGGGCGCTGCCGGAATTTTCCTGTTCCGCCCAAAACCAGATCGAACATATCGACCACGGGGGCGACATGATCGGCGACAAAAAAGCTGGTGCCCAGTGGTTTTTTCGTCCCTTTTAAAAGCGCATAGGCGGTATTCACATCCAGCGCAAAATTATCCGCTATGTCTGTGGCAACGCAGCAGCGGGTAAACCAAGCAACATTATTCAGGGTATCGATCAGGCGGGTAAAATCGTATAAATCCCGCAACGTCGAAGGCCGATAAATTTTCGTATCCAGGTCCAATGTCTGCACGGCGGCACCGCCCGTGCCATAGTAGACGCTGTCACCGCCGATTTCAAAGTCATGTCGGGAATCCCGGCCATAAAACGGGATGGTTTTTGCGGCCTTGGCGATAATGTCTTCCACCATGGTTCCGGGGAAACACAGCCGACCCCAGTGGTTAATCGTTGCGCCGCGGGCCAATGCCTGCTCGGTCAGGGCCCGGGGTGACTCGGCCATACCTAATTCTGCCAGGATTCGAATCGCGGTGTCATAAATGGATTTTATTTGCGCTTCGTCAAGTGGTTTGTATTGCCCGCCGACCTGGCCGGGCGGACAGGGGTCAAACACCGGTGGTTTGCTGCGCAGGGCGTGCATCGCTTCGCGGCTGCTGGTTTTGCCCCGCCGGGTTCTTTTTCTGGGTTTTGAATTCGACATTTTCCGGTTATGCAGACACGCGGGCATTTTCCGGGTCGTACAGACAGGGCGCGACCACAGTGGCCGGGTAGTTGTCCCCCAGAATACCGATTTCCAGTTCATTGCCAATTTCGCATTGATCAGGATTAACAAAGGCAAATGCGATATTTTTATCGATTCGATGACCATAGCCGGCGGATGAAACCGAACCCACCAGGGAGTTGCCGCGATAGACCGGGTCACCGCCCCGGGCGACGGCAATAGGGCAGTCTACGACCAGAGAAACCAGCACGGTGGCAGGCCCCCGTTCGAGTTGCTTCAACAGGGCTTGCCTGCCGATAAAATCGGGTTTGTCCAGTTTTACGAAACGACGCAATCCAGTTTCCATTGGATTGCGTTCATAGATCAAATCGGTTTTCCATTGCAGGTAGCCCTTTTCCACGCGCATTGATTCGACCGCGTACAGACCAAAATGAATTAAACCAAAGTCTTTGCCGGCGTGGTTCAATATATTCCAGACCAGATAAAGCTGCTCATTCGGAACGTGCAGCTCGTAGGCCAGCTCGCCGGAAAAACTCACACGCATGACCAGAGTCTGCGCGTATCCGATGAACATGTGTCTGGCCCGCATCTGCGGAAATGCCTGCCTTGACCAGTCGCATCCGGGCGAAACGGATTGCAGTAATGCCCTGGATTCCGGGCCGGCTATGACCAGAATTGTATAGCTGCCGGCCAACTCGGTTAGCCTGACCGAATCGGGTTTGTGTTGATTCAACCAGTCCCGGTCATGCCATTCCGCGGCGGCTGCCGAACCATACCAATAATGCTCATCCGCCAGTTTCGCAATGGTGGCTTCGGTTAATACACTGCCTTTTTCGGTGAGCAAATAGCATAGATTCACTTTGCCCACTGCCTTTGGCATGGCGCCGCAAATCATCCTGTCCAAAAACGCTCCGGCGCCTTCGCCCTGAATCCCGTATCGATTAAAACCCGACACTTCCATCATGCCGACGCCGTCGACAACACCCTGAACTTCCTTCGCCACCACCGCTTCGGTGGGGGTGAATCGATAGCTGTGGGCATCGATAAAATCCGCGCGGGGCTTAAAGAACAACGCTCTTTCCCATCCCGCAACCACGCCCCAGGCACAGTCCAGTTTGTCCAGTACCGCATACAGCGGTGTGGTGCGCGCCAACCTGGATGCAGGCCGATATTCCCGGGGCATGGGATAATGGAACTCGTTTTGGTAATCCTCTATGGCCTTGAGTGAGGTGTGTCGGGTATTGGCGTATTGAGTGAACCGCCGAGGGTCCAGAAACCACGCATCCCATTCACATTCGCCATCGATAATCAGCTCGGCCAGCACTTTTCCATGACCGCCGCCTTCGCCAATACCGGCCCGCAGCCCAACACATGCAAACGCATTGGGCACCCCTGGAATCGGCCCCACCAATGGGGCGCCATCAATGGTATAGGTGATTGGTCCGTTCACCACGCTGCGAATCCCGGCCTGGGTCAAACAGGGCAGCCGTTGAAAAATCCGCTCCATATTGTCCAGGCAGCGGTGCAAATCCGACGGGCATAAGGATTTGCTGAAGTGTGGATCAATTCCATCCATACCAAATGGCTTGCATCTTTGTTCGTATACTCCCACCAGCAAGCCCGTTTTCTCCTGGCGACTGTAGAAATCATCGCCCGGGTCGCGGATGATGGGGACACGAAAATCCAGCGCTGCGATTTGTTCGATCGGCTCGGTCAGGAAGTACATATGCTCCATCGAAGCCACCGGATGACTCACCCCGAGCATACCGCCAACTTCGTTTACACGATATCCGCAGGCGTTCACGATGATTTCGCAGGCGATATCGCCATCTTTTGTATGCACGATGAATTCGCCGCCGGTTTTGATGGTGATGTCTTCGACCGGGTTGAACCGATAGACTTCTGCTCCGGCTTTTCGCGCCTGTCGCGCCAGGGCAAATGTTAATTGCGCCGGATCAATATCGCCGTCCAGCGGATCCCACCACGCCCCCAGCAAACCCCGGGTGTCCATCAAGGGATGACGTTTCCCCGCTTCGGCGCCATCGATATATTCAAACTCCACATCGACGCCTTTGGCCATGCCGGTGAAATGTTTATAGGTGTCAACCTGCGCCGGAGTATGGGCCAGACGCATACCGCCAGTGATGTGATAGTCAATGGGAAAATCCTGGTCAGCGGCAAGCTCTCGGTATAGATTGATACTGTGTTTTTTCAATGCCACCATGGTTTGGTTGGCGCCAAACCGGGTTACTTGGGCCGCCGCGTGCCAGGTTGACCCTGAAGTCAGTTCATCCCGTTCCACCAGCACCACATCGCGCCATCCGTGTCGGGTCAAATGATACAAAGTGGAGCATCCGGCAATCCCGCCGCCAATCACCACAACCCGTGCGCTGTTTTTCATTTTTACGCCGTCTGTACAGTTTGAAAATTTGCGGATGATAATCCAGCCGGGGGCTGATTTAGGCGCGGGCGAATCCGCAGCCTGAAAAAGCCCTAATAGTGAACCATGAATTAAATCATTTCCTCGACCACCGGATTTGTCAGCGATCCGATGCCTTCAATTTCGATAGTAATCTCATCGCCTGCATTCATCCATACGGGCGGCCTGCGGGCAAAGCCCACCCCATGGGGAGTGCCGGTCAGAACCACCGTCCCGGGTGCAAGTATGGTGCTGCTGCTTAAAAACGCCAGCAGTGTGGGCACATCGAAAATCATGTCATTGGTATTCCAGTCTTGCATGGTCTGGCCGTTGAGGATGCTGCGGACCTGCAATTGATTGGGATCGGTGATTTCATCCGGGGTGACCAGTACGGGCCCGAGCGGGCAGAATGTCGCAAAGGTTTTGCCGCGACACCATTGCCCGCCGCCGCCATTGCGCTGCCAGTCCCGCGCACTTACATCGTTGGCGCAGGTATAACCAAGCACATAATCCAACGCATTTTCTTTGGCCGCGTTGTAGCAGGTTCTGCCAATCACAACCGCCAGCTCCGCCTCGTAATCCACTTTATCACTGCGCAGTTTTCTCGGTAGCATGATCGGGCTACCGGGATGCTGGAGAGAGGTGGTGGTTTTTAAAAACAGTACCGGATTTTCGGGCAGCCCGGCGCCGCCTTCTTGCGCATGCCGACGATAATTCAAGCCAATGCAGAGAATGTCTGTGGGTTCAATCGGCGCCAGTAACGCGCCGCTGATCGGTTCGCCGGTATCCCTAATCCCCTGATACGGATCGCCTTCGGCACGACAATAGTGCCCATTGCCATGCGCTATGGCATAGCTGATTGAGCCGTCGGCTGATTTTAATCTCGCTATTTTCATTTAATCACCGCCATGCAGATTTGTCAGCGGTTTATTCTGGCCGGTCAGGATTACCAGCAGGGTGCAGCCGTTGATTGAATGGGAATAATGAGTTGATCCGGGTTTGAACTTGACGTACTGCCCATCAGAAAAAGTCGTGCCGTCACAATCCGTAATGCTGCCATCGAGAACCAGAAATTCCTCTCTCCGGGTATGCTGATGCGGGGTTGACTGCGCACCAGGACGCATTTTCAGCAGGAAGGTTTCAAAGCCATCATCGGCCCTGCCGCTCAATGGAATCCAGTCCATACCCGGGCTGGGTGCGCCATATCGGTTATAGGGTGTAAAACCAACCGTGTTGGTATCGATTACGCTGCGGTCACCAGGGTTTAATATATTTTCAATTATTGTCCGCATAATGACTCCGGCAGGCCCTAATCCACGATCAACACCTGCCCGTTCAGACAGCCTTCAATTGCCTTGCTGTATGCCAGCCCCACTGCCTGGTTTGATACGTGGACGTGACCGGGAAAGAAGCCGTCATATTTTTCCCGGGAAACTTCCAGCACCTCGGGGCTGACCGCATTGATACGGATGCCTCTGGGCATATCAACCGCAGCACCCACCACAAAACCATCGATAGCGCCATTGGCCGCCGCTGCACTGGCGCCGCCGGGGATGGGGTCGCGGTTTAAAACGCCGCTGGTCAGGGTGAAAGACCCACCATCGTTGACATAGTCGAATCCTTCCAGCACCAGATTTACCTGGGGCAGGAGCTTGTGATGGATGCCCTGCATGAATTGCGCACTGGTCATATCATGCACAACGCCAAAATGGCCATGCCCGACCGCGCTCATCACCGAATCAACCCTGCCCACCTGTCGATACATCCGGCGGATGCTGTGGATGTTTTCGATATCCGCCCGAATATCGCCGCTGGTTTTACCGACGGCTATGATTTCATGTCGGTCGGACAGGGCGTCTACCGCCGTTTTACCCACCGCGCCGCTGGCGCCAACAATGATTATTTTCATTAACTGCACCTACTCTCGCCGCAGTTCAGGCAGGTCATGCAGCCATCCATCAGCACCGTGGCGGCAATATTACACTTGTGACACAGGATTGAGCCCGCTGGAAAATCGCTGGAGCCGGCATCCGCGATGCTGGGAGGTGCCTGCCGGTCTTCGTATTCCTTGCGTTTCTGCTCGACCAGGGTCTGCTGGTGTTGATCAAGCCCTTGGTCAACCATCATGCCAATCATTTTCAAATGGGACTCTATGGCATCACCAATCTCGGCCACCAGCGAGGGCATAAATTTGCCGCCGCGTTTAAAGTAGCCGCCCTTAGGGTCGAATACACTTTGTAATTCATTGACCAGAAAGGTGACGTCGCCGCCTTTCCTGAATACGGCGGAAATAATTAACGTCAGTGCAGAAATCCATTGATAGTGATCCATGTTTTTCGAGTTGATGAAAATCTCAAAAGGCCTTCTTTTTTCGTATGGGGTGCCTGGATTCAATAAAATGTCGTTAATCGTGATGTAAAAGGCATGTTCTGAAACCGGTGTTTTGATTTTATAGGTATTGCCGATCAATCTGTCTGGCCGCACTACTTTTTCGTGCATTTGCACGATCTTTGCCGGTCCCGGATGACCGACATCCAGGGATTCGTTTATCCGGGGGGTGGGTTTTGCGGATGAGGCCCGGGGGGGTTGGGCGTCCGGTGCCGCGCCTTGCGGTTTAACCACGTTGTAATCAACGATTTTCTTGTCAATTTTTATGGTCATTTTTTATCGCCATAATTTTTTGCCAATCCGTCCCCGGCTGATTCTGGAGACCTTGTTTATTGATCCGGTTTATTGGTGCCATCGCCGGGGTTATCCGGTCCCCGCGCTTTTCAAACAGAGACAACTGGGGATGATATGACATGGGAGTCTGTCGGTCATTGTTTATATTAAACTGTATTCTTCTATTGCGTTCGCTATTGCGGGCAAGGCTGGCGTGTCTTTTATTCCGGTTTTCCACTGTATCCATGTACCTGAATTAAAATTATTTAAAACCGCCCGTAATAGCCTTCTTTCAGTGCATCGAAAAGATTGGCTGCGGTGTGGGTTTCGCCGTCATATTCGATTTCGTCGCTGCCTTTGGCTTCGACTACCTCGCCATTTTCCAGGGTAAACCGGTACCGGGTTGTTTCCAGGTCAGCCTGTTTTACCAACACACCCTGGAACACCTCAGGATTGAATCTGAAGGTGGTGCAGCCCTTCAGCCCCTTTTCCCAGGCATATTGATAGATATCCTGAAACGCATCGAAGGGGAATGCCGTGGGTACGTTGGCCGTTTTTGAAATCGACGAATCAATCCATTTTTGCGCGGCGGCCTGGATATCCACGTGTTGTTTTGGCGAAATATCATCAGCGGTAATGAAATAATCCGGCAGTTTGTCCGCTTCGTCCCGGGCCGTCTGCCCGGGACGGACGTGGCCGGCCGGCGCGGCATTTGCATTCACCAGACAACGATAGGCCAATAACTCATAAGACAGGACATCCACTTTTTCTTTGGATTTTTTGCCCTCGCGGATGACATTGCGGTTGTAGATATGTGCAAAAGTAGGCTCGATACCGTTGCTGGCATTATTTGCCAGCGACAAACTGATCGTACCGGTAGGCGCGATTGAGGTGTGGTGGGTATAACGACAGCCTTTGGCTGCGATCTCGTTCTGCAGCTTTTTCGGGAATTGCTGCATATATCGGCTGTATTTACCCATCAAAACGGAGCCCTTGACCGTGTCTCCCACGCCATAGCCGTCTTCCTTCATTTCCGGTCGGGCAGCCAGCATCTGGTTGGTTATTGCATATTCCTGTTGCAGCACTGGCGCCGCGCCTTTTTCTTCTGCCAGTTCAATGCCTGCTTCCCAGCCCACCGTCGCCATTTCTGCGGCGACACGCCCGGTAAACCGCAATGACGCCGCATCGCCGTATTTCATTCGCAGCATGGTGACGGTGGAGCCCAATCCGAGGAATCCCATACCATGACGGCGTTTGGATAAAATTTCATCGCTTTGTTTTTTCAGCGGCAAACCATTTATTTCTACAACGTTATCCAGCATGCGGCAGAAAATAGTCACAACTTGGCGATATTTATCCCAGTCAAATTGCGCGTCCGGTGTGAACGGATGGTTGACAAACCTGGTTAAATTGATAGAGCCGAGCAGGCAGGCGCCATAGGGTGGCAATGGCTGCTCACCACATGGATTGGTGGCGCGAATGTTTTCGCAAAACCAGTTGTTGTTCATTTCATTAATTCTGTCTATCAGAATAAAACCGGGCTCGGCATAATCATAAGTGGCCTGCATTATCAGGTCCCATAACCGCCTGGCGGACAGAGTGTTGTATACGCGGCAAGCGACTTGCCCGAGGTCATCGGTGGTGTAACCCGTGGTATTTGGCCAGGGGCGCCAGATGATTTCATGTTCGCCCCCTTTTATTTCTGCTGTTGTCGCCGGGAAATACAGCTTCCACCGGGCATCGTCTCTGACCGCATTCATAAATTCATCGGTTATCAGACACGACAAATTAAATTGCCGGAGACGCCGATTTTCCCGTTTGGCATGGATAAACTCGAGAATATCCGGATGGGAAATATCAAAAGTTCCCATTTGCGCTCCCCGCCGCCCCCCCGCTGAGGAAACGGTAAAACACATGGAGTCAAATATATCCATGAAAGACAGCGGGCCGGAGGTATATGCGCCGGCCCCGCTGACGAAGGCGCCCTTGGGACGCAGGGTGGAGAAGTCATATCCAATGCCGCAACCGGCCTTCAACGTCATCCCGGCTTCGTGAACGGACCGCAACACACCGTCCATGGAATCTGGAATGGTGGCCGATACGGTACAGTTAATCGTGCTGGTAGTCGGCTTATGCTCCAACGCACCGGCGTTGGAGGTTATTCGCCCGGCCGGGATGGCGCCGTTTTGCAGCGCCCACAGGAATTTTTCATGCCATTCCTGCTGTTTGGGCCGGGTCACCTCAACTTCAGCCAGTGATTTGGCAACGCGGTTGTACGTGGCATCGATATCCGCATCCACAGGATCGCCATTCATGCTTTTTAGTCGATATTTCCGGTCCCAGATATCGAGGGAAGCAGGCTGAAGCGCAATATCACTCAAGGATGTGCCGCCGAGGGCATTTCGGTCCTGGCATGGACAGGTATCGGTCAGGCTGGCCACTCTCATCGTTATTTTTCTCACTCCTCATTTCCGGCGCATTGACCATAAGAATAACGCCAGCAGTCACTGTAAATAAATTTTATCCCTGTAAGGTTAATCTCTCCACGGTTAAAGCTGGAAACTTTCTGGCTTTACCTGCCAACCTGCTGATTTAGCCTGTTTTTTTGCAATTCGGGCATAAAACTATATGTAGTGGCGAAACTCCAATATTAATCCCAATATGTAGGCTTGGTCAAAGTTATTTTTCTGTTTCAATAATTTCAACGACTTGGCTGCGAACCAAAGATGCCCGCGCAGATGATGGTTCAGCGGCATTGTCCCGGCGTGGTCTGTATCTGCTTACAAGCCCGGGCAGTCCGGTATCAACCGGATAATCTGCTGCGGTAATAATTGATTTAAACAGTTCAAATGTCCCAGTGGGCATTCGCGTTTAAAACAGGGGCTGCAGGATAAATGCAGATTCAGCCGATCGCACCGCTTTGTAAGCGGCGGTGTAAATTGATCGCTGGACGAACCGTAAATCGCAATGACGTGACAATCCAATGCGGCGGCGATGTGCATCAATCCAGAATCATTAGTGACCACAAACCTGGCACAGGACATCAGGTCAGCCGCCTCTCCAAGCGAAGTGCGGCCCGCAAGATCAATGCAGCTATCGCCACTCATGGCGTTTAGACTGGCGGTAATGGCCCGGTCTTTTCCCGACCCGAACAGCCACACCTGCCAGCCTCTGGATTTTCTGGATTTGGCCACCTGGGCAAAGTGTCGCGCTGGCCAGCGTTTTGCCGGGCCAAATTCCGCTCCGGGGCACAGCGCCAGAACGGGCTTGTCCCGGTGCAGGCCAAACCTGGTCAAAGCCCGCTCTACGGCCTGGTCGTCGATGGCCAGTTTCGGTTTATAGATGTTCTCAATCACGGTGTTATTGATGCCTTCGTTTTTATTCATGGCCAGCGCCACATAACGCTGTACATTCTGCGGCATGGCCGGTTTGTCCAGCTTGCGAATATCATTCAACAGGCCCCAGCGTTGTTCACCGATAAATCCCGTGCGTTTGGGAATGCCCGCAAACCAGGGGATGAGCGCTGACTTGAAAGAACCGGGCAGGACAATGGCCTGGTCGAATCGGTGATGGCGGATGGTTTTTGCCAGTTTTCGCCGCACCCCAAGCTGCAACGCACCGTGTCCGACCGGCATTTCCATGGGATTGCTGACCTCGGGCATTCGGTGTAGAAGAGGTGCGCTCCATTGCGGTGCGAGCACCGAGATTTGCGTATCGGCTGAGCGCGCCTTGACCGCCTTGAACAGACTCTGGGCCATCATCATATCCCCTATCCAGGACGGCCCGATGATGAGGACTTGACCCATTCCCGACCTGGTTGCAGTGCAGTTACGGACCGTCCGGCAGCGCCAGGCGCTAATGCGAAGGTCGGGTCGGTCCGGTCAAGACATAGCGTGTGCCGCAATAGGGGCAAATCTGTTCACCGCTGTCCTCAACGGGCAGATACACTTTGGGGTGTGAGTCCCACAATCGTTTGCCTGGCATCGGGCAGTGTAATGGCAAATCTTTTGCCGCGACTTCGACCCGCTGACTGGCATTGGGCGTATCGGCCTCTGGTGTATTCAGGTGCTCAGACATAGGTCAGCCAGTCCTCGTATTGTGCTATGCGGCCATGCACCGCATTGAAGAAACGGCGCTGTATTTTCTTCGTTATCGGCCCCCGCCCGCCGTTGCCGAGCGGTCGATTATCGAGTTCCCGGATAGGGGTCACTTCCGCCGCAGTGCCGGTAAAGAAGGCTTCGTCGCAGATATAAACTTCATCCCGGGTAATGCGTTTTTCAACCAGATCCAACCCCAGGTCTGCGATGATTTTTGTTGCTGTGGCACGGGTAATGCCGTCGAGTGCCGAGGTCAGGTCCGGCGTGTAGACAATGTTGTCGCGAATTATAAAGAGATTTTCACCACTGCCTTCCATGACAAAACCACTGGTATCGAGCAGCAGGGCTTCGTCATAACCGGTTTCAACCGCTTCCTGCAGCGCCAGCATGGAATTGATGTAATGGCCATTGGCCTTGGCCCGGCACATGCTGACATTGACATGATGCCGGGCATAGGAAGACACCCGCACCCGAATACCGTTTTTGAGATTTTCTTCGCCCAGATAGGAGCCCCATTCCCAGGCCGCGACGATCAGATGCACTTTCAGGTTGTCTGCCCGAATGCCCATGTTTTCGGAACCGTAGAACGCCATGGGCCGCAAATAGCCGGATTGCAGATTATTCTGTTTTATCGAATCGACTTGGGCGCGGGCCACCGTATCAGCGTCGAATGGAATTTTCATGCCGAGAATATGGGCCGAACGAAACAATCGCCGGGTATGATCATGCAAACGAAAAATGGCCGTGCCCTTTTCAGCCTTATAGGCGCGCACCCCTTCGAATACCCCCATGCCATAATGCAGGGTATGGGTGAGAACGTGGACATTGGCCTCGCGCCAGGGAATCATTTTCCCATCCATCCATATCACACCGTCTCGATCACTAAATGACATTGTCTACGCTCCCCACTAATTGATACTGTTTCATTTGTCACGCCGTGCCAAACCAGTTTTCTGCTGGCCGCAATATTACCGGGCAAGTTGTACTAGGTAAATCACAATTTCCTCATTGTCAACTGTAAGTGCCATTCCATATTGCCGCGACCGCGCCGCGTTCGGCCAACCGTTCGCTTTATCGGACCCGCACCGGGCGCTCCATCAATTTCAGATTCAACAAGTGGCGCATGTAGGTCTGATAACAGCGCAACAGCGTTTCTCTCGACTTTTTATCGATGATCAAATGGCCGGACCAGAGCGGCGATAGAATCCGCCGTGGTTCGCGGCTCTGCCAGTTTCGGATGATTTTCAGCATGCGGCAAACCCAGTACTGGATCAAAAGCTCAATGTCCACTATCCCGCCTTTGTCGAGTTTAATATCGTATTCCTGGGCGCTGGACCGGCAATTTTCGTCGTTCATTTTCTGGCGCATTGCGATTACATCTGTTTGCAGCGACAGTTTTTCCCGATGCAGACACAATATGGATTTTCTCGCCCTTTCAAACTGGTGTCGAAACCCGGCGCTGCCAGCAACCACCCGGGCGCGCACCAGGGCCTGATGCTCCCAGGTCCAGGCATGGTTTTTCTGATATGCGAAGAACCCGGCGAGCGATGTCACCAATGTGCCGCTGCGTCTGCTCGCCGCAGCCGCATGTCAAGCCGGTATAAAACTCCCGCCGCCGTTCTGGTGGTGAGCAAATGGATAAGCCTGCGACCAACCCGACTGTAGAAATTCTCCGGGCTGACCTGGGCTGAATCTCCATCCTGTCGGGGTTTTTCATAGCACATAATCATATCCAGGTCCGAATTGTAACCGAGCTCGCCGCTGGCAAACTTGCCGTAGGCGATTATCCCGGCGTCTCCGGGCGGTCTGCCGAGTTTCTGCTCGACGAATTGTATCGCCTGGTGAAAAACATGTTGCAGCAAAACTTCCGCCAGCCGGGTTTGTGCCCGATGCACATCGTCCGCCTGCAACACCCCGCAAACATCGGCCGCAGCAATTTTCAGTACCTGGGCCTGGTGAAATTCCCGCAAGGTGTTCATGCGCTCCTCTGCATTATTTCCACCCTGGGCCAGTCTGCTGTTCCAGTTCAATGCGTAAATCCCGCTGGGTGCGAGTGCGGATATCCACCGACGGGTTCAGCAATTCGTCCAGAATCACCGGATGTTGGCCGATGTGACGGGATATCCAGGGGCTGGCAGCGCATAAATGCAGAAGTTGTTTCAATGCCACAGGATTTTCGATTAACAGGCTCGGGTAAACCGAGCGCCGGCCGATGGCTTCAATCAGGCCGATAAAAGCGGCCATGGCCCGTTCCGCTTCAGCATGTTCGGCGGCCTGCTGCAAGGCCCGGGGCATGAGTCGGTCAAGCCGGTCGCGCTCCACCCCGGAGAAAGCCTGATACAACCGCCCCTGCCGAAAACCACGCAGCAACTGCGGCGTGGACTGGGCTTTGGCAAAGCCCATGGTATGCAGCATTTTCACCGCATCGGATTGAGTCAGCTTGCCTTTCCACAGGTCTGCCAGCCGCAAACCCGCAGCTTCAGCATCACCGGGTCGAGACGTTTCTGCATCCAGTATGGTTCTGAATTGATTATGGATATTGGTGCGATGCCGGTGCAATTGGGCGCGATAGCTGGCCCAGCTATGGAAACCCATGCTCCAGGCCAGACGCTGCCGCTCAAATTCGGACGCGGGCAGTCGCTGGGTCTGGCGGTCCGCCACCATCTGCAATCGATGCTCGGTATTGCGTAAAAAGCCATAGCCGTCCAGCAACTGCTGCAGTGCCTAGTCATCAATAACCCCGAGCACCAAAAGGCCGGAGAGCGCCTGGTGCAATGACGGGGTTTGTAAATTTTTCCCGGCCGCCACGGATGAGTTGATGACTTTGCACCAGAAATTCGATCTCCCTGATGCCGCCCCAACCGGATTTGATGTCCTGTTTTGAATCCTTTGGCTTTAACTCGCGTGCGATCATGCCCTTCATTTCCCGGATCGAATCGAATGCCCCGAAGTCCAGGTATTTGCGGTAGATGAAAGGTTTCAACATCGCCAGCAGTTCGTCTCCGGCGGCCTGATTGCCGGCTATGCGCCGGGCTTTGATCAAGGCATAGCGCTCCCAGTCCCGGCCATGGGTCTGGTAATAATGTTCCATTGCTGCGAAAGACAACACCAGAGCGCCACTCGCTCCATTCGGCCGCAGGCGCATATCGGTTCGAAATACAAAACCATCCCGGCTGACGCTGTCCAGCGCCGCGACAATTTTTCTGCCTAGCTTGATAAAATATTGCTGATTGTCCATGCCCGGCCGGTCACTGCCCGAATGCACGGTGTGGCCCGGCCTGTCGTAGGCAAAGATCAAATCCACGTCGGATGAATAGTTAAGCTCGCGCCCGCTCAGCTTGCCTGGTCCCAGCACAATCATGTTTGCCATAACGCCGGGATAACCAGAGGTGGTGGTACTGCAATGCCTGGCGAATGCAACCCTCGGCTAATTCGGAAACACATGCCATGGTTTCCGCAAGATTTCCCGCCCCGCTCAGCTCGCGCCAGGCCAGGCGCACCATTTCTCTTTGCCGGATTTGCCGTAATCGGGCGTGCAGGGATGCTTCGTCTGCGCAGTCAGCGGAGGATTGGATGATTCTGTAAATTAGTTCGCCGGGCGGGTAGGGCGTGTCCAGATCGCCGCTTTTGCTCAGCTCGCAGAGCAATTGTGGTCTGCTGATACAGGTATGGGGGGGGCAGGACATGATTACCGGGCTGTTTGTCAGGGTAGAAATATCAGCAGAATTCCGCCTATTGAATGATTTTTGTCAACTGGCCCGGGGATGGTTCGCCGTCGGGATATAACCCGTTCAACAGTCTTGATTTTTCTTCGGCAAATCTGCCCGGAGCGGATTCCTGCCCGAACCGGGCAAATGTGTCGCCGGATTTTGCCCGCACCAGTTTGATTTTTTGTGCCTCGGCGAGCCGGTGCTCACTGTTTTTTAATTTTCGTATGGATGCGGCAGTATCGATGAACAGTTGGTCGGGGCGCTGTGATTCTGCGAACCGGCGGTCACAAAGATATTGTTGTCAAAGATATTTTTGCCGTGTGGCACGGTGATCACGCGAAAAGCACCGTCGCCGAAGGGATGTTTGCCCGCAGCGATGCCGGTGTATCCACCGCCGTCAATGGCTCGGCCATTTTGTAAACTGCCAAATTTTCGGCCGAGGAACTGCGCCATTGATCCGCCGCCTGTCAACTGATCGATATTCATAATCATCCCGGCCCCGGTAGCCTGAGAGGTGGTCCGGGGTTATCTGTTGACTGCCCGTTGCCGCCGCAATCAACAAGCCACCAATACTGGTGACCGTTTGATTGCGGTGCTGGCGAACCCCATGCCGGGCGGTGACATGGCCGATCTCATGCCCCGGAACCCCGGCCAGTTGTTCTTCATTATTCATGTTAAGCCATGATGCCCCGAGTGACATAGATGTATCCACCGGGCAGGGCAAAAGCGTTGACCTGGGGGGAGTCCGGCAGGGTAAGGTGAAATTCAGATGACGGCGGTGGCTTCGGCTGGCAATTTTTGTCCCGGTTGCTGCACAGGCCGGCAATCGGGGGTGATCGTATACTTGATACTGCTGCAGAGCCGATTGGTGATGTTGCTGGCGGCTCAATGCAATTTCCTGCTGCTCGGACATCAGCACCACTTCCCGTTTACCGCTCACCGGATTGGTGGCGCAGCCGGCAACTGGCAATGATCAGAATTCAAGGATTTCATGGTAGATCTGAAGGAGTCAGCCAGGACCTGTGCCTTGTTTGTTGATTAGCATGGATATGATATTCCAGTCCGGCCGCTTTCGAATACGATTGTACGCTGTTGACCCAGGGTGAAAAACCAGATTCGGTACCTTGCGCTGGCCGCCGGTTTGCCATTTGTTCACGGCGCATTTTCAACACGATAGCCCCGCCTGTTCTGCCTATAATCAGCATATGACCCGAGGCCCCATAAACATTCGTGTCCAATCGAATATTGATGATATTCCCGGGCGGCAATGGAACCGACTGGTTAAAGACAAATATCCGTTTCTGCAACACACTTTTCTGTCGGCGCTGGAAAAGCATGGTTGCGTCGGGGCGCATGCCGGCTGGATACCCCGGCACCTTGGCTATATGCACAACGGTCGACTGATTGCCGCCATGCCGCTGTACGAGAAACATAACTCCTGGGGGGAGTTTGTTTTTGATCATGCCTGGGCCAGTGCTTATCAACGAGCCGGCATGGACTACTATCCCAAACTGCTTAACGCGATTCCGTTCACACCGGCCAGCGGCCAACGTATTTTATCAGGCGGCGATAACCAAAAGGCAACCGCCGGCGTATTGGTGAGCGCCGCAAATACATTGGCTAAGGACGGGGGATACAGCGGGGTTCATTGCCTGTTTCCGTCGAATGCCGATTTCAATAATTTAAATCAGTACCATGCGGTATGCAGAAGTGACTGTCAGTTTCACTGGCATAACCAGCAGTACAACCACTTCGACGATTTTCTGGGCGCGTTAAAGTCAAAAAAGCGCAAGAACATAAAGCAGGAGCGTCGAAAAGTGGCGGAATCCGGGGTTAAAATTCGCAGGCTGGACGGGCATACGGCCAGTGAAAAAGACTGGTCTGATTTCACCCGACTGTACCGCAGGATTTATGAGCGAAAGTATGGTATGCCGGCATTCAACCAGGCGTTTTTTATGGATATTGCCCGCGCCATGCCCGCTCAGATTCAGCTTGTTCTGGCGGTTCGGGGTCGAGTCTGTCTGGCCGGTGCATTGATGTACTGCGATGACACCACACTGTATGGCCGCCATTGGGGGTGTGACCGGTATATCGACTGTCTGCACTTTGAGGTCTGCTATTATCAGGGTATCGAGTTTTGCATCGAAAAAGGCCTGAAGCGTTTCGACCCTGGGGCACAGGGGGAGCATAAAATCCCGCGCGGATTTGTGCCGACCCGAACCCGGTCGCTGCACTGGATGGCCGACAGCCCATTCAGCCAGGCCATCGCTCAATTTGTTGAACGCGAACAAACCGACGTACAGCGCTATATAGAGGCACTGGCCGCGCATTCCCCCTACCATGCGGAGCATCGCCCATGCTGAGCAAATTCCCGTTCAAACAACAGGCCCGGCAATTCCTCGTGGCCACCGCCCCGAGGGAGCAGTACCGACTGGGAATATTCTGGAGCGTGATCATCCTGGCCGTGCTGATACTGGGGTTCACTGGTTATCATATCCAGGCAATTCCCGAAAAAATCATGGCCGGTATTCACGGCGCACTGGACAATCGCCGCTGGGTGCGGGAGCTGGTCGTGGCAGACGGGCGATATGTTTATCTCAGAGGTGAAGTTGAACCTGATTCCGGACTGGAAAACGAAATTGCCGGAATTGCCGATGTGCCCGGCGTGGCCCGGGTGCGTAATGTTCTGGATGAATTGCCAAAACCATCGCCGCATTTAAATCTTGAAAAATCCGGGCAGCAATTGGTGGTGAGCGGACGATTGCGCGGGGAGTTTCTTGCACCGGTTATTTCCCGGGTGGCCGCCAGTTTTCCCGGCCAGCGCATAGTGGACCGATTAAAAATTGATGATCGACTCGGTCGGCCGTTGTGGCTGGAAGGCTTTGATCAAAGCCTGTCGCATCTGTCCGCGCTGGATGATTTTACGCTTAACGGCTGGCGCGACCAGATTGAAATTACCGGGTCGGTGGACGATGATTTGCAGCGGCGTCGAATAGGTTACGCCGTGCCCGCCTCATTAATCAGTCAGGTCAAAGTGATCAATCGGCTGAAACAGAAAGTGGCGGAGAATTTCCCCGCGATTACCTTGATTTCCGATTGGCGCGGTTTGTCTATCGAAGGAGTGGTGCCATCGGCGGAAATACGCGATCAATTGGTAACTGCCGCACTCCATGCCTTCGGCGTAGAACCGGTTGATTCGATGCTGCAGGTGCAGGACAACCTTTCCGGTGCCGGTCAACTGCGGTTGTTGAGTGCGCTGCTGCCCAGCCTGGGTCAGGTCAGAGATTTGCGCCTGGAAAGCACGGGAAAAGGATTCGTGGTTTGGGGCCGGGTGGATGATCCATTTCAATTGGGTGATTTTCTGGCAACCCGCAATGCCCTGGGTCTGGCGCAAACGGTGCGCAATGAAATTTTTATCGCCAGGGCGGATAAATCGGCCGCAGTGACGTTGTTCAGCGACCAGAGCCGCGCCATAGTGAGCGGCGTGCTGCCGACTATGAAATCAAAACAACAATTGGTTGCCGATATAAAAGACAGTCTGGGTGTGCATGATGTGGTGGACTTGGTCAGTATCGAGCCCAATATTGCGCATGGTGACTGGCTGATAAAGTGGCCCGAATTATTGGCGAATCTGCCGCAAACCGTGATTGGAATTAGCATTGATGATAATTCGCTGTTGGTCACGGGCCATACGCAAAGCGCAGACCAACTGGCGCAAATCGACCGGCGACTGGATAAACTTTTGCCGAATCAAAACAGATTGAACTGGATGACTGCATCGAAAATAATAAATAATTCACCCTAAAAAGAGTATCTTGAAACCTATGGCATACCTGTTCTCGGAAATTTTGGGTTCGCTGGTTGTGGTCGCCCTTGTCGCTTTTGCGCTTGGCTGGGGGTTGCGCGGACTAAAAGAAAAAATCAGGCAGCCGAACACCAAAAAACTTCCAGAATAAGTCGGATGACGACCATAACAAAGCTATGGGTCAGGCGTGCGAAAACTCATCGTCAAACCGGTAATTTCATGTCCGGCGCCGGATACAGCATGTATTGCCGTGTAGCGACAGCACATTGACCATGTTCAACGCCATACGGTCGCAAATCGGCAGGCGGATTGCGCGGTATTTGAGCAGCCCCATTCCCTGCTACCAGACCTTTGCCACCTACGAAATTTCGCTGCTTGAGGAAATCATGCAGCCGGGTGATATTTTGCTGGTAGAGGGCAACACCCGAATCAGCACGGCGATCAAATACCTGACCCAGTCCACCTGGTCACACGCAGCTTTTTACGCCGGGGCGGCCAGCACCCGGTTCACGGCGTCCGGTGAGGCATGTCCGTTGATTGAGGCTGAATTGAATGAAGGGGTTATCGCCTCACCGCTGTCCAAGTATCGAAATTTTAATATCAGGATTTGTCGCCCGGTGGGATTATTGCAGGAAGATCGGAAAAGTGCCGTCAATTTCATGGTAAACAGCCTGGGTCTGCAATACGACTTGAAGCATGTTTTTGATATGTTGCGCTATTTGCTTCCCATACCGCCAGTGCCGGTGAGATTCAGACGAAAAATGCTTGCCCTTGGCAGCGGCGACCCTTCCCGGGCAATCTGCTCAAGCCTGATCGCCGAAGCCTTTCAGCGGATCAACTATCCCATCCTGCCAACCGTGCAGCAGAAAACGGAATTGTCACCCTATTATTACAGCGTCAAGGAGATTTACCACATCCGCCACTACAGTTTGTTTACGCCGCGTGATTTCGACGTATCGCCCTATTTCAAAATACTCAAACCGACGGTGGAAAAGGGATTTGACTATCGTTCCCTGACGTTGCTCGACCCGTCAGCCAACTGCTGAGTCCCGGTTTGAATCCGACCGCTTGAAGCCCGCGGCTATCGACGGGATAAAAATCAGTGCGGAAATTACTCGGGCTGGTTATCGAGCAAATCCGCTTCATAGGCCGCAAAGGACGGCCACTGCGAATCCTGCATAAATTGATCGGCAAATTCATGAATGCTGCGGGGTCTTTTAGCAATGTCCAGTTCCAGCGCCCATTTAAGCGCATAAATTACCGAGTGGCTGATCTTCTTTTCCACTCCTTTCAACTGAAGTTCCCGGTTTTTCTCTTCACGCCGCAATGAAGTAGGTGGCGGGCGCCCGGTAATACAGCAATAAATAGTAGCGCCCAGGGCATAAATATCCGACCCGGCCCCGAGTTGTTTCTGGCGGTGCTGCTCCGGCGGCGCAAATCCGGGTGTGAGTGTCTGAAAACTGGTAAACCGTTGTTCTTTGTCCATGGTTTTAGATGCACCGAAGTCCAGCAACAAGGGCCCGCCATGGATGCGCAGGAATATATTTGCGGGTTTGATATCCAGATGCAGCAACGTGTTTCGGTGCAGTGCGTGAATTCCAGACATGATGGGTGGCACCACTTTTTGTAGAAATGCCTGATTGAGGTCACCATGCGATTGTTTAATAAACCAGCGTAGATCCTTCCCTTCCTGTAACTTGGATACCATGTACGCCGTGTTGTTGGCTCTAAACACGTCAATGATGTTGATCACATGGGGGTGGTCTATTTGTGATAACGCCAGGGCCTCTGCAAAAAACTGCGACAGGCCGATTTGAAAGGCTTTGGCTTTGCGTTCGCCAATGGGCTCAACATCCTTGTCGACCCGCCGGGAAAGCTGGTTAGGGAAGTATTCCTTTAAAACTACGCTTGCATTTATGCGGGTGTCAAAACAACGATAAACAACGCTAAAACCGCCACCGCCGAGAACGCTTTCTACCAGATATTGATCTACTGTGGTGCCGATTTCAAGGGGCTGGCGTTTAACACAGGCACCTCCAGAGACATTCTCGGACTTTGCGCCAGGTGATTTCCTTGATTCTTGCCCGGTTATGCGTTTACTAAATAATCCCATCTCTTAATAATTAAAAGAAATAATCCAGTCGGGACAAGCGGGCTATGTACGCTTACACTGCCGATACAACACCTCAACTGGGGTGATATACCCTACTTTCTGAGAGTAGCTATTACAATTTTCGTATAGCTGTTTCCCCTATAGCTTGTTTTTTAGCGCATCTGTTTGGTGCCGGGAACGCGTAGGCCAAGTATTCGACAAAAACTGGAATCTTGCAAGGGCGCTCCTGATTTAATTGTCTTTTTCGCACACTGTGGTTGTGTGGTCGCCGATTTCTGCGCCTGCGAAGTCGGTTTCCAGGCGATTCCCCGACGATAACAATTGCAGCGTCCACTCCAACTAAAATACAATCAATGCACCAGTTTTGCCCCCATATCAGAACGATTCAATGCGCGATTTAGCGAGGGATTTACCTGGAGCATCAACCGGCATCCCACGCATTTTAGCCAGAAATTACAGAACCAGCGCCGATGACCACCAGCATGACCGCATTTGCCAGAGCCGCGAGGGAGCTGGAAGGGGGCCAGTTGATCTGGGAAATTCGCAGCGTCAATCACCGCTATCTCGATATCAATCTCAAGCTGCCCGAAGAGCTGAGAGCCCTGGATGCTCCATCCCGGGCACAGATTAGCCATGCACTGAATCGGGGAAGGATTGATGCCCAGCTTAAATTCGAAAAATCCGGTAGTGTGTCCGCCCGGACCGCAGTTGATTCCGGCGCAGTGAAGGCGTTGATCGATATGCTGACCCGGATTGAGCAGGTTCACCCGAAACTGGTGCCAGCCACAACCATGGACATCCTGCGCTGGCCCGGCGTCATTACCCACAGCCGTATTGATTCCGAAACGCTTGGTGAAAATGCGCTGGAGGCCCTAGCACAGGGGCTGGCCCGATTGATTGAGCATCGCCGGCGTGAAGGCGCTGGTCTGGCGGTCATGCTGGCGGGTCGTATTACACGATGCCGGGATATTGTGGATCAGCTTGTTGGCAATATGGCGGGTATTCAACAAAAACTCAGACATAAATGGTGCAGCCGTGTCGGGGAAATTGTGCAAAATGTAGACCAGGAGCGGGTCGCGCAGGAAATTGCCATCCTGCTCACCAAAAGCGATGTCAGCGAAGAGCTTGATCGATTGCACAGCCACTTTGACGCGGTTGAACAGTATTTGAAATCCACCGCACCAAGCGGGCGGAATCTGGACTTTTTAATGCAGGAATTAAATCGCGAAGCCAATACGCTGGGGTCAAAGTCGGTGGACCTGGAAATGACCAGTGCCGCTATGGAGTTAAAAGTCCTGATTGATCAAATGCGCGAGCAGGTGCAGAATATTGAATGATGGCTGTGAATAATCACACGGTGTCATCGCCCGGCATTCTCATTCTTTCGGCGCCTTCCGGTGGGGGCAAGAGCAGTTTAGCCAGGGCATTGGTGGCGGCGCGGGATGATGCCGGGATTGCCGTTTCCCATACCACACGACCGCAGCGGCCCGGCGAAGTGGACGGGGCTGATTATCATTTTGTGGACAAATCAGCATTTGAAAAAATGATCGCGAATAATCAATTTATCGAGTTTGCCACAGTGTTTGATCACTGCTACGGCACCTCCATTGCAGCCATGGAAAAACTGATTTTAAACGGCAGACATGCTATTCTGGACATTGACTGGCAAGGTGCCCGGAATATTCGTAGCAAATATCCGCTGGCCACTTCAGTTTTTGTCATGCCGCCTTCCATGCAAGCGCTTGAGAAGCGCTTGAAACAACGCAGACAGGACAGCGAAGATATCATCGCACACCGCATGATGAAAGCGAAGAATGAAATGAGTCACAAAGACGAATTTCACAAGGTCATCCTCAATGATGGTTTTGATCGGGCCCTGACTGAACTTGAAGCAGTCCTGAATGGCCTTGGACCGGCTGTCCAAGGGGCTGGATGAACCAACATTATTTTTTATTTTGAGGCTTTGAGATGGCACGTATAACTGTTACCGATTGTCTGGAAAATGTAGACAATCGATTTGAATTGGTCCTGGTCGCGACCAAACGCGCACGACAACTGATCCTTGGGGCTGCGCCCCGGGTGGAAGTCGAAAATGACAAACCCACCGTGGTGGCCCTGCGTGAAATCGCCGAAGGATTGATCGGGCCTGCTATTCTTGATGAGGAGGTGACTTTGCCAGGTCTTGAATTTGATGAGCACGGCGAGGTGATAGAAATGGACGATACCGCGGTTGAGGAAGCGATTAAACAGGCCCTGGAGAATCACCAAAGTGCACAAAATCACCCTGGCAAAGAGGTGGAAGAAAAGCCTGAGTGAGCTGCTGGAGTTGCCGGGGAATGCAGCTCTGGATCAGAAAGCCGGCTTCGCCGAGCTGAGCGGGGTGCTGGAAAGCTATCTGGACCAGGCCGCAGTAGCGGATATTTACAACGCCACGTTATACGGCGCCGAGGCCCATAAGGGCCAAAAGCGTGCCAGCGGCGAAGATTATATCGATCATCCCATTGCGGTTGCCCGGTTTCTGGGTGAAATGCGCATGGACAGCCGCACCATCATTGCGGCGATTTTGCACGATGTGGTGGAAGACACGCCGGTCACCCTGACCCAACTGGGTGAAAAATTTGGTGAAGATGTCGCCGCACTGGTAGATGGCGTAAGTAAAGTCAGCCAGTTGGAACTGGAGTCCCGACAACAGGCAGAGGCCGAGTCCTTTCGTAAAATGTTTATGGCCATGGCCAGGGATATTCGTGTCATCATCATCAAACTTGCCGACCGGTTGCACAACATGCGTACGCTGGACTCACTGGACGATGTGCGTAAGCGTCGAATCGCCAGGCAGACCCTGGATATCTATGCGCCGATAGCCAATCGACTGGGTATGCAGGAACTGGCCCGGCAGCTTGAGGATCTGTGTCTGCTTAACCTCTACCCCAAACGATACAGCACCATTGCCAGGAAGGTCAAAGCGTCCAAGCGCGGACGCAAGCCGGTGATCAATGTGGTATGTAAAAACATCGGCGAAAAACTGCAACAGGTCGGTCTCAAGGCAGAAGTGTACGGCAGGGAGAAAAGTATTTTTAACATCTATCGCAAGATGCGGCAAAAGAAGCTCATGCTCAAAGATGTAAAAGACATCAATGCGATCAGGGTCGTCACCGAAAAACGCCCGGATTGTTATCAGGCACTGGGCGTTATCCATCAGCTCTATAACCCGCGTCCCGAGAGTTTCAAAGACTATATCGCCATCCCGAAAGTGAACGGCTATCAATCGCTGCATACCGTTATCGTCGGCCCATTTGGCCAGGCAGTGGAAGTGCAGATTCGCAGCCAGTCCATGCACCGGACTGCGGAAAAAGGGGTGGCGTCACATTGGTTATACAAAACCGCAACCACTGGTGAACACGCCCCCCAGCAACTGGCGCAACAATGGCTGGACAGTTTTCTGGCATCCCAGCACATGTCCAGGGATTCCGGGGAGTATCTGGAATATTTGAAGGCCGACCTGTTTCCTGACGAGGTGTATGTGTTTACCCCCAAAGGCGCGATAAAAAGACTGCCGCGCGGCGCCACCGCGCTTGATTTCGCCTATGCCGTGCATTCGGATGTAGGTGACCGCTGCATCGGGGCAGTAAACAATCAGGTTGCGGTGCCGCTGCATGAACGATTATCCAATGGCGATCACGTCGAGATTAAAACCAGTCGCAACGCCAAGCCCATCCCGCAATGGCTCGACTTCGCGGTAACGTCCAAAGCGCGCGCTTCGATTCGCCATTACCTTAACCAGCAAAAAGCCAGAGAATCCCTGCGCCTCGGAAAAAAATTACTGCGTGGCGCATTAAACGATCAGGGTTATCGTCGGGTACGCATACCCAGCGCCGACAAAGTCAGCCTGCTCAAGCATCTTGAACTGGATGACTGGCCGCAATTACTGGTCGATATTGGTTACGGCCGACGGCTGCCCACACTGGTGGCCAAACAATTGATTGCGGAATCCGGGATGATGCCGCCGCACCCCCCTGGGCCCGAAAACCAGCAGTATTCCGCTTTAACCATTGAAGGTACCGAACGACTGTTAATAACCTATGCGAATTGCTGCCATCCGATTCCGGGCGATAAAATTATCGGTACCACAACCAGCGGCAAAGGCCTGGTGGTGCATCAGTCCAACTGCAAAAACTGCAAAGTTATCATGCGGCATCCTGACAACTACTTTCACCTCAACTGGTCCGAAACCACCCAGGGAAAATTTCAGGTTCTGGTAACGGTGGAGGCTAAAAACCGGCCCGGCGTGCTCGCCACCGTCAGCAATATCATCGCCCGCAATAATGCCAATATCAACAACGTCAACGTCGAGCAAAAGCATCTGCACATCTCGACCATGGCTTTTATTATCGAAGTTGTCCACCGTAAACACCTGGCTAAAATCATGCGCCAGCTTCATGCAGAGTCAACCGTGATCAAACTGGCGCGGGGTTAAACCGTTTGGCAGCGCACCGCATTCTCTTTGTATGTATGGGGAATATTTGTCGCTCGCCCACTGCCCAGGGCGTATTGCGGCAATTAACAATTGATCGCGGTGTGGAAGATCTTTTTGAGATTGATTCCGCTGGCACCGGGGACTGGCATATCGGCTCTGCGCCGGACCGGCGCGCCCAGCAGGCTGCCAGGGCGCGGCATATAGACCTGTCCACGCTTCGCGCCCGGCAGGTCAGGGTGGAGGATTTCTCCCGTTTCGACACCATAATTGCCATGGATTGCCGCAACATGACCCAACTTCAGAACCTCGCGCCGGAGTCCCTGCATCACAAGATTCATCTGTTGCTGGAGTACACCGCTGAGTCGGCGGGCAGAGAAGTCCCGGACCCATACTACGGCGGGGACAATGGTTTTGATGCGGTACTGGATTTGATCGAACATGGCTGCGAAAACCTGCTCAACCAATTAATGCGGCGATAATAATTCGATAGATTAATGAATCGCGCAGTCAGCCTGATAATTGAAATTGCTGAACAAACCCTGGACGTACTTGATGACCGCGGTCACCGCATCCGCCGGTTTATGGTTTCCACCGCAGCAAACGGCCCGGGGCAGGCAAACAACAGCGGCTGCACACCCACCGGGAAGCACATCGTGCGGGCAAAAATCGGCAGCCACCGCCCGATGAATACCGTATTCATCGGGCGGCGGCCCACGGGTGAAATTTATCAGCCCACAATGCGGCAGGCATATCCGCGACGTGACTGGATCCTGACCCGCATCATCTGGTTAAGCGGCTGCCAGCCCGGATTCAATCGACTGGGAAACGTGGATACCATGCGCAGATATATCTATATCCACGGCGCCCCGGACGAAATGGAATTGGGCAGACCCGGGTCCGCAGGTTGCATCCGCATGGGAAATCAGGATGTGCTGGCCCTGTTCGATATGGTTGTGCCAGGCACCCGGGTAGAAATCAATGCCTGAATTACCGCTGGGGCCGCTAATGGTTGATGTCTGCGGAACTCGTCTCGGCGCCGCTGAAAAGCGTTTGTTATCCCGCCCCGCCATCGGCGCGGTGATTCTGTTCAGCCGGAATTTTCACAGTCGCTCCCAGGTGACCGGGCTGATCGAGGAAATTAAATCCGTGCGCACGCCGTCATTGCTCATCGCCGTGGACCAGGAAGGCGGCCGGGTGCAGCGATTCAAACGGGGTTTTTACCGGTTGCCCGCAGCGCACCGCTTGGGCCGACACTACGACAATGATCCGGAATCGGCGGTAAAATTGTCCAAATCTGCGGGCTGCCTGATGGCCGCCGAGTTGATGCAGATTGGCGTGGACTTCAGCTTTGCGCCAGTACTGGATCGTGCGAACCTGGCCAGCCAGGTGATCGGCGACCGTGGCTTTCACGTACAGCCAGCCATAATCGCCGCCCTGGCGGGTGCATTTATTCAAGGCATGGCGCAGGCGGGCATGGCCGCCACCAGCAAGCACTTCCCCGGGCATGGCGGGGTGGTCGATGATTCGCATCACACCCTGCCGGTTGATCGCCGGTCGCTGCAACAATTAGCAGGCGCGGACCTGATTCCATTCAAAAAACTGGCGGCCCTGGTGGGCGGCATGATGACCGCCCATGTGCAGTATGCCGAAATAGACAGGGATATTCCGGCGTTTTCGCGGTTTTGGCTGTATCAGATTGTGCGCCGGGAAATGGCTTTTAAAGGCATGATTTTCAGCGATGATCTATCCATGAAAGGGGCGCAGGTTGCGGGTGACGCAGTGCAAAGAACCACCCGCGCTCTAAATGCCGGGTGCGACATGGTGTTGATATGCAATGATCCTGACAGCGCGGTCCGAGTGGCGCACACCCTGGGGGATTGCTGGCCGGTCAACCAGCCGCGCCTTGAGTTAATGCGCGCCGCGCCGGGCAGCCGGATCGTTGATACCGCGGCATTGCGGCATCAGCTTGATCAGCTTGCCTGAAACCCGGTGAATTCTATCCGGCCATAAGCCCGTCAAATTGCCAGCGATGTTGGAATTTCTGCACAGCGCTGTTCGATAAATTCCAGTAACGCCTGATTTAAACTTGAGTCCAATGCGGGTTCCTGGTATTTCGCCAGACAGGTTCTGGCTTTTTCCACGCCGGTCTGATACGCATCTTTACTGCCATCGGCCCGCCATTGTTCGTAGGTCACGTTGTTTTGCGACGGGAAAATGAACAAATTACTTTTGCGCGTATGCGCCGTGCCGAGAAAATGGCCGCCGGGCCCCACCTCTTTTACCGCTGAGAATATCTCGTCAAGGTCATCGAAACATACCCCCTGGGCAAAATGATAGAACGCATCCACTTGTTCAAAATCGATCATCGCCTTGCCATAGCTCTGGGTAAGCGACCCTTCCATCAGCCCGCCCGACATGGTCAGCCAGTTTGAATCGGACAAAAAACACGGAAACATGCCCCACATGGAATCGTACCCGGCCTGAATATCCACGCATTTGGAAGTCGCCACGTTCATGATTCCGCGATGCGGGATTTTATAAAAACGCGCCATTTTGCTGGTCAATAGCTGCACCATGGCGGAATCCGGTGTGCCGTGCACCGGGGCGCCGGTGTTGAGCGCAACCGTCATGGCCGGCACGCCGAATACCATGGGCACTCGGGCCGCACCAGTTGGGCCAGGGCCACGGCCATAAGGGCTTCTGCGGTAATCACGCCCATGGTGCCCACCGTGCTCGCCGGGGTGCTGGCGGCAGCCATTGAGAATGGCGAAATCAGCACCGCCTGATTGTTCGCCGCATACACCTTCAGGGCGCCGAGCATGGTTTGATCCCATACCAATGGAGAATTGCAGTTTAACAATGATGTGGTCACGGCGTTGTTGACGACGAATTGTTCGCCGAAAACAATCTTCATCATCTCCATGGTGTCCCGGGCCCGACCCGGTGCAGTGACGTTTCCCATGATCGGTTTGTCGGAGTATTTGAGTCCGCTGTACGCCAGGTGTAGGTGACGATGGGGCACTGGAACGTCCACCGGTTCCACAATCGGGCCGCCCGCGATATGCACCGATGAGGCCATGTGGTTGAGCTTCTGAAAATTATGTAGATCTGCAAGCGTCGCATAGCGGCGCCGGCCGTCCATATCCAGCACAAAAGGCGGGCCATAGGAGGCGAGATAACCGCATGGCCGTCGTCCACCCGTACTGTTCGGCGGGGGTTGCGGGCGTGGTGGAAGTATGATGGGGGTGCCGTACTGATCAGGGACATTAATTCTTCACGGCCAATCCGCACTCGTTCTCCATCGATCTGTGCGCCAGTCCTGCGCCAGAAATCCAGCGACTCCTGGTCTTTGAACTCGCAGCCAATCTGCTCGACAATGCGCATGGCCAACCCGTGTATGCGCTCCACGCCTGCGTCATCAATCACATCGTACAGGGGAATGTTTCGCTGTAATGTGGGGTGATGCACGATGGGTGCATTTTTTATATCCAGCTTTTTCTGTTTACGCCCGCCCTTGCGCTTTGGCCCGGGTCAATTGACGGGCTGATTTCGGGGTTGATTTGAATCTGGCAAAATAATTCCTCGGGATCCAGTGATTATGCCCGCATCAGGCGCCGAAACAATACTGGAAAGGGTATTCTTAACAACATGCGGGTAAGAATTATCCAGAGAGGTTGTCATGTCCAAAGCAGGACAGGATTCCTCCCTGCGTCCGGCATTCATACATCCGCCGCATCTGCGCCGGGTAAACTGCACATTGCCAATAAGTGCATACACCGATAAAACGTTCTCAAGGCAGTCCCGAACCAGTCTATCGGCTGCTTTTGCGCCCAGCGTTCCACAAATAATGTGTTCGGATTATGTCCGCAGCGGTGATTGCTGGTAATTGGCTGAATACGGTGGCGCGGCTTTTATTTGCCGGGCAGTGTGTTTATATTCAGGGAAGGGCTGCATAATTCTCGCTTGGAATTTTCAGACACGCCTATGCGCAAACTGTGTTTGCGTATGGCTTCAGAATCAATGATCTGGCGTCATTGATTCTGGCGGTGCGTTCCGGTGCTGCAGAAACCCCTGAATAGAAATCAGAGATTCCCTAACCCCATAGATCAGGAAAATACAGACACCGATGGCGCTGCAAAAATATTTGCGCAAATTTGAAAATCACCGCCGAATCTCCCTGGTCGGGCCGCTGTGCGTGTACCACTGTAAGCATGAGGAACCGACCATTTTCGTCGACGGCGGCTCGGCATTTCGCATCGCCGGAGAAGGTATATCCGTTGGTGACGGAGATTCTTTTGCCGGAAAAATCGACGTTGAACTTGATCCGCAAAAAGATTTTTCTGATCTGGCGTTTGCGCTGGGTCAGATTCCCGCACACTTCTGCGAAGTGATTTTGTGCGGATTTCTGGGTGGCCGTCGGGATCATGAGCTGTTTAATATCGGTGAAGCCCACCATTTCCTGCGCGCAAGATTGTCGCCCACCCGCGTGAGCTTCGATGACGAAATAATCGGTTATTCGGCTGGCGCATGGCAATTCGAGCGCCTTGGGCTGTTCAGCATTGCGGTGATAGAACAAACCGCAGTGGCGCTTACCGGGGATTGTCTGTACACCTGCCCGGATAAAACCATATTTACCCCGGTCAGCTCTCTGGGCCTGAGCAACCAGGGCAGCGGCACTGTCAGCATAGAATGTGAAGGTCCTGTTTTTATTCTGTTTGATGAGGCATGACAGGGCTGCCCGCTTGTTTAATTTGATCGCTGATTCATGTCTGATTTATTCGACTTCAAGGCAAAACCCACCCGTTTCGCGGTTATGGGTAATCCGGTGAAACACAGCCAGTCCCCCGAAATTCATGGCTTGTTTGCCCGGCAATGCGAAATTCTGATGAGCTATGACCGGATTCAGGTTGACCCGGGAGGGTTCAAGCAGGCGGTGAGTCATTTTTTTGCCCACGATGGCGCCGGTTTGAATATCACCCTGCCTTATAAAGTCGAGGCCTGGCAACTTTGCCGGCAAAGCGGCAATACACTCAGCATCCGGGCTGAGCTGGCCCAGGCGGTGAATACTCTTCAATTGGAAAAAGACGGGTCTGTATGGGGGGACAATACCGATGGCGCCGGTCTGGTGGCAGATCTGCAAAATAATATTGGCTTTGACCTGCATGGTAAATCCATCCTTGTGGTGGGTGCAGGGGGTGCGGTGCGTGGCGTAATCGGGTCGCTGCTGGAATATGATCCAAAGATCATCACCATCGCGAACCGCACCGTTGCCAAAGCAGCCGCTTTAGGCGAAAGATTTGGCCCGGGTATACAGGCGGTCGGCCTTGACCGCGCCGCAGATGCCAGCTTTGATCTGATTATAAACGCCACAGCAGCCAGCCTGGACAACCGGCTTCCGGGCATTGGCGAAAAATGTATTTCTGTCGATACGCTGGTCTACGATATGATGTATGGGTCCCAGCCCACGATATTTATGCAGTGGGCACTGGCGCATGGCGCCGCCCGATGTCACGATGGTTTGGGAATGCTGGTGGAGCAGGCGGCGGAGTCGTTCGCGCTGTGGCACCAGCGGCGCCCGGACAGCCAGTCGGTGATTCGGGCGCTGCGAAAATATTAATCTGTATTGCACGACTTTGTAATGGCACAAACCTTCGAAAACTCGCTGGTGATTGCGATCTCATCCCGGGCGTTGTTTGACCTGAGCGCAAGCCATGGGGTGTATACCGAGCAGGGCATTGATGCGTACTGCCGGTATCAGATTGAGCATGAAAATGAATCTCTGAATCCCGGCGTGGCTTTTTCCATGGTCAGAAAATTTTTAGCGCTGAACCAAACCAGCAGCGACAATCTGACCGAAGCCGCCACCGCCACGAACCAGCAGGTTGAAATTGTTCTAATCTCCAGAAACAGCGCCGACACCGGCCTGCGTGTTTTCAATTCTATTCAGCATTACGGCCTGGACATCACCCGGGCGGTATTTACCGGTGGACAATCCCCCTATCAATACATTGAACCATTCGGCGCGGACCTGTTTTTGTCCGCTGACCCGGATGACGTCAGCCAAGCCTTGGCAGCAGGATACGCAGCGGCGACCATTCTGCCCTCCCATCGGGACAGCGGCGACACCGAGCAGTTGAAAATTGCCTTCGATGGCGACGCAGTATTGTTTTCTGACGAAGCCGAGCGGGTGTTCCAGGCTCAGGGACTGGCGGCATTCAGTGAAAATGAAAAGCAGGCAGCAAACCAGCCACTACCCGGCGGGCCATTCAAAAAAGTGCTGGCTGCGCTGCACCGGATTCAGCAAAACCACCAGCACCCGCTCATTCGCACCGCATTGATTACCGCCCGCGGTGCGCCGGCCCATGAGCGTGTGATCAAAACCCTGCGTGCCTGGGACATACGCATTGACGAAAGTTTTTTTCTGGGCGGCATGGATAAAGGCCAGTTTTTGCGCAGCTTCGATGCGGATATTTTCTTCGACGATCAGCGCGGGCATTGTGAATCGGCCTGCCAGCACGTTCCAACCGGGCATGTGCCAAACGGCGTTGCTAGTAAATAGCCTTGCGGCCAGCTTTCAGAAGAATTTTTTTATATTCAGTTGAATGAAATCGTCGGCGGCCAACGGACTGGCATCGGCGCGGGTAAACCATTGGGATTCCAGCTCCAGCCGCCAGCTGTCCCCCACTCTACGCTGCCCTTCCACTCGAACTCCCAGAGAATGGTCCCTGGTATCAAATATAACGCCAGTCAGAAAGGCGGTGTCCTGCACATCGTTGAATGCAATACGCGAACCAATAAAAAGATCGTTTTGTGCCGGGCTGGTCGGCGCAGATTCATCGCGACCGTCGTATTGATACTCTACCAGCCAGCCCAGATCACGGTCGCTGCCGAATACCTGGTACCGGGTATATTCGAATCCACCCACTGCGCCAAGGAATGCACTGCCATGCCCCTCTCTATAGATGGATTCCAGTTTCCATAGCCAACTGTCGCCGGTATATTGCAGGTCAATGCCCGCCTGGGTAATCAGGCTGTACAGCGGTACCAGTTTGCCCGGTGGTTGACTCGGCAGCAGGGTAGGTTCGCGGCCTGTGCCGTGGAACAACGACAATCCAACATCCCAGTTGCCGATATAATGTGAATAGCGCAAGGCAAAATCAATATGGTTTTCCCGGTCGCCGGACTGGTATTGAACGCCGTCCGTATCGACTGCCTGTGGTCCTCTCAACCGGCCCTTCACACCGGCAAACGTTCGTTCCCGAAAATACGGCAGCAAGTAGAAATCGAACCGGCCATAGGCTTTGTGCAAGCCGAAATTTATCATGGGCTGGCCCAGATAATCCTCTTCGTCGATGTTCTCGGCCGCATCGACCTGGTTGATGATATTGACCAGATGTCTGGATTCTGTCACCCCCCAAAAAACCCGATCAATGCCGATCAGCAATTCCCCGTCGCCGGACAAGTGCCGCCAGAATCCTTCTCGCACATCGAAGTGAGAACGTCCGTCATCAGCCGCGTCTTTTCGGTACCAGGGGGTAAACGATACCTGGTTATTCCCCGCCGGGTTTTGCCATTGAAATGAAATTTCGCTGTGGATGGATCTCTGGATGCCATTGAGCTGGCCTGGAAATGCGGGGGAATCGACGAACCCCCGGAGTTCCAGACCGATTGACCCGGAGACGGTGACCGGGGAATCAGCCCGGGCGGGAAATGTGCTCAACAATAACCAAGCTGCCGTCACCACAGGCGAAAAACGGCGCCGGGTTAATATACTCATATCACCCCCCACAACTACCAGGGCAGGACTTGTTCGTCTGCATACAGTGATTCCAGCGTCTCCCTCGGTTTAATAATATGAAAATTACGGCCATCAACCATGACCTCAACGGGTCGCGGCCGGGCATTGTAATTTGAACTCATCACGGAACCATAGGCGCCAGCGGTGCGCACTGCAAGCAGATCGCCTTCCCTGACCTGCAATTGCCGATGTTTGCCGAGGAAATCACTACTTTCACAAACCGGCCCCACAATGTCATAGATTGCAGCCCGGGCCCGGTTGCCGGATCGATCAACCTCAACAATTTCCTGGTACGCCTGATACAGGGCAGGTCGAATAAAATCATTCATGCCGGCGTCAACGATGCAAAAATTCGATGTTTCGCCCTGCTTTATATCGTGCACCCTGGTCAGCAGAATTCCGGCATTGGCGATAATCGCCCGCCCGGGTTCGATGGCAATGGGGATTTGCTTTTTTCGAGCGGTCAACTGATCTCGCATAATCCGCCAATACGCGTCAGGCCCGGGTGGCTGTTCATCGCGGTAGCGCACCCCCAGACCGCCGCCAAAATCGATATGATTTACCGGGATATGGAGCGCATCGAGCTGATCGATGAAATGCAGAATTTGATTCATCGCCGCTTTGTAGGGCGATAAATCCGTCAACTGGGAACCAATGTGGCAGGCGATGCCATTGATTATAATATGATCGTCTCTGGCCGCCATTTTGTATACCTTCAATGCGCTGCTGGGCGCCAGGCCAAATTTATTGTCGCGCAGGCCGGTGGAGATGTATGGATGGGTTTTCGCATCCACGTCTGGATTGATCCGCACCGAGATTCGGGCCTGAACCCCCAGGTTTTGTGCAATCTGGCTGATGCGCTGCAATTCTCCTTCGGATTCGATATTAAAGCACCAAATCCCGGCTTCCAATGCCTGGCGAATCTCCCGGTTTTGTTTGCATACTCCGGAGAAAACGGTCTTCGCCGGGTCGCCTCCTGCCGCGATGACGCGCCTCAGTTCCCCGGCCGATACGATATCAAAACCTGATCCCAATCTGGCCAGCAGGTTCAGAATTGCCAGATTGCCATTGGCTTTTACGGCGTAGCAGATTTCATGGGGATAGTCTGCGAATGCGTTGTTGAAGGCATTCCAGTGCCGCTCAAGGGTGGCGCGGGAGTATACAAAACCGGGCGTATCCACGTGCCTTGCAATATCGGTCAGCGCAACCTGCTCCGCATACAATTGCCCGTTTTTATACTCGAAATAGTCCATTTGAGCGTAGCGTAGTTCAGAAAAGGATGTAAATGCTGCCGAACAATCTGGAAATTGCGTCCAGATCCATCGCCGTGATTCACTTAAGCCATACCTGAAAACGATCCTCTAATCCGCGGTCTCTTCCGCTGCCGGCTGTTTTCGTGATTGTGTTTGTGGCTGCCCGGTGTGCTGCGCTTCAGACTGCTCCCGCGGCAAATACAACGGGCCTTTCTGTCCACAGGCAGACAACAAAAAACCTGCCGCCAGTAGGAGCAGAGCGCTTCGTATTGATCCAGTTATCGGGGATTCAGTTACAGGATTCGTCATTGGCTTTATTCGGGCGAGGTGAACCAGGCCGTGATTTTATCCTGAACCGGAATTTCCTGCATTTCTTGCATCCAGCAGTTTTCGCGCTGCTGCTGCCGCCTGCCGGACCCTTTTCGGCGCCGTACCGCCAATATGATCCCTGGCGTTTATCGAACCCGGCAAGTGCAAAACATCGTATACATCCTGATCAATCGCCGGACAAAAAGAGTGTAACTGTTCAAGCGTCATATCCGCCAGGGCCATACCTCGTGTAATGGCATAACCCACAATCTGACCTGCAATATTATGGGCATCCCGAAAAGGAATGTTTTTATTTACCAGATAATCTGCCAGGTCCGTGGCCGTGGCGTAGCCATTTTCAGCCACGATTTTCATTCTGTCACGGTTGAATTTAACCCCGGGAAACATCCCGGCAAAAACCCCCAGACACAATTGCACCGTATCCACCGCGTCAAACAATGGTTCCTTGTCTTCCTGATTGTCGCGGTTATAGGCAAGGGGCTGCCCTTTCATCAGCATTAACAGAGACATCAAATTCCCGCTGACCCGCCCGCTTTTCCCCCGGGTCAATTCCGCCGCATCCGGGTTTTTTTTCTGCGGCATGATGCTGGAGCCGGTACAAAATCCATCGCCCAGATCCACAAAGCCAAAGGCATCCGATGACCACAGCACCAATTCTTCAGATACCCGGGACAAGTGGATCATCACCAGGGCGGCGTGGGCGGTGAACTCGATAACAAAATCACGGTCTGATACGGCATCCAGAGAATTCAGGCTGACACCATGGAAACCGAGCTCCCGAGCGGTCATTTCCCGATCAATGGGGTAGCTGGTTCCAGCCAGCGCCGCGCTGCCCAGGGGACAAATATTTATTCTTTGCCGACATTCCTGAAACCGTTCAAAATCCCGTTGCAGCATTTCGTTCCAGGCCAGGATATGGTGCCCCAGAGTGACTGGCTGGGCGGATTGCATATGGGTATAACCGGGCATAATGGTGTCCGCCTCGGCTTTTGCCAGATCAACCAAAGCGGATTGCAGGCGGGTCAACTGCGTACAAATCCGGTCCAGTTCTGCACGCAGATACAGGCGCATATCGGTAACCACCTGATCGTTGCGCGAGCGGCCGGTATGTAGTTTTTTGCCCGCCTCGCCAATTTTTGCGGTTAATGCCGCTTCGATATTCATGTGCACGTCTTCCAGAGATTCGCACCATACAAAGGTATGGTTTTCGATTTCCCTTTGAATTTCCAGCAATCCTTTTTCTATGGAATCGAAGTCGTTGCGGGGAATAATACCCTTGCTGCTGAGCATACGTGCGTGGGCGATTGACGCCGATATATCGTGCCGATACAGACGACAGTCGAAACTGACCGACGCCGAAAATCGCTGCATCAGGCCGCTGGTGGAACTGGAGAAACGACTGCCCCAGAGCTGGTTGGTTTTGCCCATTTTTAATGGTTTTTTGAAGTAAATCCGAATTATTTCTCAACAAATGCGCGTTCAACCACGTATTCCCGAAAATCGCTTTTGCGCGTTTCAGCGAAGCCTTTTTTATCCAGTATTGTGCTCAGGCTTTTCAGCATACCGGGGCTGCCGCACAGCATAAATCGATCATCCCCTACATTCAGGGGCGGTAGGTCCATATCTTCGATTAATTTTCCACTTTCCAATAACGTGGTAATTCGCCCATAGTTTTTATACGGTTCGCGGGTGACAGCCGGATAGTACATCAGCTTGTCTTTGACACTCTGACCGAAAAATTCATTATCCTTCAGCTCGTGTTCAATCAATTGCTGGTAGGTTAATTCGTTGATAAAGCGGCAGCCATGCACCAGGATAACCCTGGAAAAGTTGTCGTAAACCTCCGGGTCTTTTATGATGGACAGGAAAGGCGCCAGTCCGGTGCCGGTACTCAGCATATAAAGATGTTTGCCCGGGCGCAGGTGATCCCACAACAGTGTCCCCGTTGGTTTTTTGCTTACCAGTAGCTTGTCGCCGACCCTGACATGCTGTAATCGTGAGGTTAATGGGCCGTCCTGTACTTTGATGCTATAGAATTCAAGATAATCTTCATGGTTTGAGCTGGCCATACTGTAGGCGCGTAATAATGGTTTGCCATCCACTTCCATTCCCATCATCGCGAACTCGCCATTGCGAAAACGCAAAGACGAATCCCGGGTGGTTTTGATGGTAAATAACCGGTCCGACCAGTGGTGGACATCGATAACCGTTTCGGTATGTGCTTTGGCCATTTGCTTTTAAAAGGCAGTGGATTTGGAATTATGCCTGCTCAGCCAGCCAGGATTCAATCAGGGTGCGCGCAATCGAATCTTTCCTGGGCAGCGCCATGGTTTGATTTTTCGGGTATTCGCCAAATCGCCTTATCTGGTCGGCGCTGAACCATCGGGCGTCTTCCAGCTCAGCATAATCCACATGCAATTTATCCTGGGCCGATTGCGCCCGATACCCCAGCATCAGCGATGCCGGAAACGGCCAGGGCTGGGAGCTTATGTATTGTGCGCCGGAAATTTTTACGCCGGCTTCTTCCAGCACCTCCCGGGCCACGGCTTCTTCGAGTGTTTCGCCGATTTCAACGTAACCGGCCAACGTGGAATAGACGCCAGCGGGCAGGCCCTTATGGCGTCCCAGCAGGCATTTGGGCACACCATCCGCCGGATTCATTAATTCAACGATCATGATAACCGCAGGGTCAAGCCGTGGAAAAACTTCTTTTGCACAGCTTGCATCGGTGCATTTGAGCATATGTCCGCCATGGCGCACCTGGTGACGATTGCCGCACTGGCTGCAAAACCGGTTGTGTCGATGCCAGAAACACACGCCCCGCGCGTAGGCGAATATGGCCGCAGCGTCCGGCGGCAGAATCGGGCCCGACTTGCGCAGATCAACAAATTCCGCAGCCGGGTCAATATCTGCTGCCAGGCGGTCTACGGATTGCCGGTTTACATGGCTCAGGTCCACCGCAAATACCGGGCAATCCAGTTGATGCCCGAGGTAGATAATCGGTTGGGCATGATCGATTAATATCCTGGCCTGCTCGTCTTTCGCCATCAATGGCACAAAGTTCAGGCCGGACCCGGAGGTCAGGTTCGCATCCGCATAAACGGTGGTCACCATGCGGTTTGCAGAATTTACCTGCCGTTCTATCCATTGCGGATTTTCACGCAAGGCGCAATTGCGCTCCAATGGCATGCCGAAATAAGTGGGCGGTGGTATGGGCATGGCTGTTTGACGGCAATGCGGTGACTAGGCTTTGATCTGTGTGCCGATTCCAGAATCGGTGAACAGCTCCAGCAACAAGGCATGCTGCACCCGCCCATCCAGGATCAACGCAGTGTTGACACCGTTTTCAACCGCGTTCAGCGCACACTGCACTTTGGGAATCATGCCGCCAACTATGGTTTTGCTGGTGATTAGATCAGAAACTGCCGCTGCTTTCAGGTCGGCAAGCAACCGGCCATCGCGGTCCAGGACGCCGGGGGTATTGGTCAATAACATCAGTTTTTCAGCTTCCAGTGTGGCGGCGATTTCCCCGGCCACCAGATCCGCATTGATATTATAGGTCTGGCCGTCTGCGCCGACGCCAATCGGTGCAATAACCGGGATAAACGATTGGGTTTCGAGCAATTGCACAATGCGGGCATCCACAAATTCCACTTCCCCCACGTGTCCGTAATCGATTATTTCCGGGCGCTCCAGCACCGGATCGTTCTTCTTCACATTGAGTTTGCGGGCGCGGATCAGATTGCCATCCTTGCCGGTAAGTCCTACCGCCCGCCCGCCCAGGGAGTTGATCAAACTGACGATTTCCTTGTTGACCAGACCACCTAAAACCATTTCCACCACGTCCATGGTCTCGCTGTCCGTGATCCGCATTCCGTCGATAAATGTGGATTCTTTGCCGATTTTTGCCAAAACCTCGCTTATCTTCGGTCCGCCGCCGTGCACTACCACCGGATTCATCCCCACCAGTTTCATCAATATTACATCCCGGGCGAAGCTGTGTTTCAAACCCTCATCCACCATGGCATTGCCGCCATACTTGATGACAATGGTCCGGCCTTGGAATTGACGGATATACGGCAATGCCTCTGTCAGGATTTGGGCGACTTTATGGGATTTCCTGCTATTCTGGTTCACATTATCGGGCCGCAGTGATTGATCAAAGTGCTCGGAATAATCGCAATAAACGAGCGGGAATTCTAACCCAAAGCTCCTGAAAAAAACTTCGGCCATTATGAATTTGCCACTATAAATTTGCTGCACCGGCGTCTATGTCTGGCCTGGCGAGTATGCTACCCTCTGGTCGTATAAAGAAACCTTTATATCAACTCATCATTATATCGGTTCTGGAGCAAATTGAAGCAATCCGATATTCATCAGTCTGGCGCTGCGCGCAGCAATAATCGAATATGCACGAGCGGTGCAATGTATATTAAGTAAAACCATAATGTCAGAATCTTATCTATTCACATCCGAATCCGTTTCAGAAGGACATCCAGACAAAATTGCGGATCAAATTTCAGACGCCGTACTTGATGCGCTGCTGGGCCGGGATGCGCAATCACGAGTGGGCTGTGAAACCATGGTCACCACCGGAATGGTGGTGATTGCCGGAGAAATAACCACCGATGCCGTGGTAGATTTTCAGCAGGTGGCGCGCGACACCATCCGGGAAATAGGTTACAACTCGTCTGCAATGGGCTTTGACTACGACAGTTGTGCCGTTCTGGTATCGCTGGACAAACAGTCTGTGGACATCGCCCGGGGGGTTAACGAAGGCGAAGGCATTGACCTTGATCAGGGTGCGGGGGATCAGGGATTAATGTTTGGATACGCCTGCAATGAAACCGATGTTTTGATGCCGTTTCCGATAACTTACTCCCATCGCCTGGTGGCAAAACAGGCAGAAGTTCGAAAAGCAGGCGTACTGCCCTGGCTGCGCCCGGATGCAAAATCCCAGGTTACCGTGCGTTATGAAAACAGTAATCCGGTCGCCATCGATACCGTAGTGCTATCAACCCAGCACGATGGCGACATCAGCCACGACAGATTATCCGAAGCGGTGATTGAGGAAATCATAAAGCCGGTATTGCCCGAAGGCATGGTTACCAGAGACACTCGATTCCTGGTGAACCCGACCGGTCGGTTCGTTATCGGCGGCCCGGTCGGGGATTGCGGATTGACCGGCCGTAAAATTATTGTCGATACCTACGGCGGGTCGGCGCACCACGGCGGCGGGGCCTTTTCCGGTAAAGACCCGTCCAAAGTGGACCGCTCTGCCGCTTACGCAATCCGCCATGTGGCGAAAAACGTGGTGGCCGCCGGCCTGGCCGAGCGCTGTGAAGTCCAGGTTGCCTATGCAATAGGCGTAGCACAGCCGGTTTCGGTGACGGTGCATACCTTTGGCACCGGCAAGATTGACGACGCCAGAATCAGCGCCTTGATCAATGCGCATTTTGATTTACGCCCCAAGGCCATCGTGCAAAGCCTGGATTTGCAGCGGCCGATTTACCGTAAAACCGCGGCTTATGGTCACTTCGGCCGCACCGAACCTGAATTCTGCTGGGAGAAAACCGACCGGGCCGATGCACTGAAAGCGGCGGCCGGGGTTTGATTCCAGCGCTGAAGTGAATGGTATTTATTTTGTAACGATTATTTGTCTGGAATGTATTATGTCTACGTCTACTGTCCCGGCACCAGCCGTTGAAAATATTCAACAGGATTGCCACGTTGCCGACATGCGTCTGGCCGCATGGGGAAGAAAAGAAATGCGCATCGCAGAAACCGAAATGCCGGGTCTGGCAGCGGTGCGCAGCAAGTATGCACAGGAGCAGCCGTTGCAAGGCGCACGCATCGCCGGGTCATTACATATGACTATTCAGACTGCCGTGCTGATTGAATCCCTGGTGGCGCTGGGCGCGGAGGTGCGCTGGGCATCCTGTAATATTTTTTCAACCCAGGACCACGCCGCCGCCGCGATTGCCGCCACGGGTGTGCCGGTATTCGCATTTAAAGGCGAATCCCTGGAGCAATACTGGGCATTCAGCCATCGCATCATGGAGTGGTCTGACGGCGGCGGCCCGAATATGATTCTCGATGATGGCGGCGATGCAACCATGCTGCTGATGCTGGGCGCCAGGGCGGAGCAGGATGTTGCGGTGCTGGATACACCGTCCAGTGAAGAAGAAGTGGTTCTGTTCAAAAGCATCAGGGCAAGACTGCGGGAGAATGCAGGCTGGTACAGCACCCGCCTGGCAAATATTCAGGGGGTGACCGAAGAAACCACAACAGGTGTACACAGGCTGTACCAAATGGCCGCCACCGGCGGGCTGCCATTCCCGGCTATCAATGTCAATGATTCCGTCACCAAATCCAAATTTGATAATCTTTATGGCTGTCGCGAATCACTCGTAGATGGCATCAAACGCGCCACGGATGTGATGATTGCCGGAAAAATCGCCATGGTTCTGGGTTATGGCGATGTTGGCAAAGGCTGTGCGCAATCATTACGCGGTCTGGGTGCCACTGTCTGGGTGTCGGAAATCGACCCGATATGTGCGCTGCAGGCGGCGATGGAAGGTTTTCGGGTAATGAATATGGATGATGCGTGCTCCCAGGCAGATATTTTTGTTACCGCCACCGGAAATTTCAATGTGATTAATCATGACCATATGGTGCAAATGAAAAATCAATCGATCCTGTGCAATATCGGACACTTCGATAACGAAATTGATATCGCCTCGATGAAGCAATATCCGTGGGAAAATATCAAACCCCAGGTGGATCAGATTATCCTGCCCAATGGCAACCGCATAACCCTGCTTGCAGAAGGGCGGCTGGTGAATCTGGGCTGTGCCACGGGTCATCCGAGCTTTGTCATGTCCAATAGTTTTACCAACCAGGTTCTGGCGCAGATTGAATTGTGGAAAGACGGCGACAATTATGATAACCAGGTGCATGTCCTGCCCAAACATCTGGATGAAGAAGTGGCGCGATTACACCTGGACAAGATCGGCGCCAGCCTTACCCGGCTTACCCGCCAGCAGGCGGATTATATCAACGTCCCGGTGGCAGGCCCGTACAAGCCGGATCATTATCGATACTGAATGACGCCTGTAAATAAATCAGGATTTTTTCGTGCGTGCACAGCTTGGCGCGGAAAACTGCGATGAGACACCCGGCGCCCGGTAATAAACGAAAAATCAGCCAGCGGATTCCGGCCGGATAATGCCCGGTTCAAAATCAAAAATCGCCCTGGTTACTGATGCCGGCACGGGAATCGGTCGAGCGGTAACCATTACGTTGTTACAAAACGGGTATGCGGTGGCACTCACCGGACGCCGGCAAGGGCCATTGGAAGAAACAGCGCATAATCTTCGCATCCATATTCGTTGTCTTTGCGGGCCGGGCCTGGTGCACACGAGCCTTGACTTGCACAATATTGGCATATAATGCTGTCGTTAATTATTGGACAATAAATCGGTAATGCCTTAAATTGACGACCAGTTAATGATCAACTCATGGTTTAGGTGAATCCTGGACCAGATATAATTCATGCCCCAATCCGAAGTTTTTGACCTCAGTGAACGTGCGCAATCCGTATTGAAAGGATTGATCCGCCGCTATGTTGCTGACGGCGCTCCAGTGGGTTCCCGCACCCTTGCCAAAGAGACCGACCTGTCCCTTAGCCCGGCGACAATTCGCAATGTAATGGCGGACCTTGAGGATTATGGATTGATTTATGCACCGCACACTTCGGCGGGGCGAATTCCAACCGTGAAAGGCTATCGATTTTTTATAAACAGCCTGTTAAAAGTCGGGCCGATCAATTCCCAATCCCTGGGAGAGATAGCGGAAAGATTCAGCGGGATTTCTGACCAGAACAGTATATTGAAGGGCGCAACGGAAATGCTTTCACAGATTACATCCTTTGCCGGAATCGTTTATGCGCCGGGCAACAGCAACGCACAAATCCGCCAGCTCGAGTTTTTAAATTTATCCGAACAGCGCGTGCTGGCCATACTCATCACGGACGATGGGCAGGTACAAAACAAAGTGCTGGCCGCGCACCGTGAATATTCCGCCTCGGAACTGGTGGAAGCGGCAAACTATTTTAATGCCAAATACAGCGCACAATCGCTGCACGGGGTCAGAGAGCAGTTATTTGTCCGCATGAAACAGGATCACAAAAGCATGCACCGGGAAATGCGCACCGCCATAAAAATGGCGGGCCAGCTATTTGACGCAGAGGACATGCAATCCGGCGACCAGGTATTGGTGAGCGGCGAAAATAACCTGCTCGCGGTTCCCGAGTTTACCGAGCTCAACAAACTGCGCCGGCTTTTTGATACGTTTAAAACCAAACAGGTGCTTTTTGATCTTTTGCAAAAGAGTATGTTTACCGAAGGGGTGAACATATTCATCGGCGAAGAATCGGGGTATGAACCGTTTGAAGATTGCAGCGTGATTGCCTCGCCCTATCGGGTCGATAACAAGCGGGTCGGCGTACTCGGCGTAATCGGGCCAACCCGAATGCAGTATGACGAGGTTATATCCGCAGTTGACGTCACGGCAAAACTGATGGGTAGCGCATTGAGCGCCCACGGCGTCCTGTAATATTCTTTCGCCTGGTGCCTGGCGATTGATTGCATGGCAGATCTGGATGCGGTTTTTGATCAGGCAGCCGCTTTCAGGCTGGCGCCCATAGCAGACTGGCATCCCGAAAAAACCGTCGGCATTGATATTCGAATTGATGCCAATGGAAATTGGTTATATCAGGGATCGCGTATTGGGCGGCGTCGTATGGTCAAGCTGTTTTCTACCGTATTGCGATTTGAAGGTCAGCAGTATTTTCTGGTCACACCGCCGCTCAAATATCAAATTCAGGTTGACGACGCGCCATTTGTCGCGGTCGAATTAAATCGCCGCAACAACCAGGGTCAGCAGCGCCTGTACTTTCGCACCAATATGGATGAGGTGGTGGTCGCTGATGAGGCGCATCCCCTGAGCATCGTTACCGATGCGCTCAGCGGTGAACCTTCGCCTTATATTGCAGTGCGCGATGGATTAAAAGCCAAAATAACCCGATCGGTGTTCTATCAACTGGTTGAGTTTCTGCAACCTGCCCCGCATCCCCATGCGGGTGTGAATTCGGTCGGGGTTTTCAGCGCCGGCGTATTTTTCCCGTTTGGATCAATATGACGGGAAAGCAATGCCAGTTGAAAATGCACTAGACACGATGCTGGTCTGCACCGGGCATGAGTGCGCATTGCCGATCATGCCGATCAAGGATAGTGCCGGATTGGTCAATAGTGGTAAGATAAACCGCAAGTATGGGCCGGGAGCATGAGCTGGAAATGAGATTCTCATCCTGCCCGCCGATTACATATAACCTGATTCTAAAGAGAGCAATCTGATGACCTGGCAAAAGAAAATATTACGCATTGACCTGACGGCGGGCACCACGTCTATTGAACCATTGAACCTGGAATGGGCCGGTGAATATCTCGGCAGCCGGGGGCTGGGAACAAAGTATTTATACGAGGAAATGGACCCCAAAGCCGATGCGCTGGGGCCGGACAACGTTCTGATATTTTCTACCGGCCCGCTAAGTGGCACCATGGCATCGACCAGCGGCCGATATGGTGTGGTCACCAAGGGGCCATTAACCAACGCCATCGCCTGTTCCAATTCCGGTGGAAAATTTGGGGCGGAACTGAAGTTTGCGGGTTACGACATGTTGATCATAAAAGGGCAGTCAAAGAGTCCGGTTTATCTGAACATCCGTGACCACAAAGCAGAATTGCTGCCAGCGGATGAAATCTGGGGGCAATCGGTCTGGTATGCGGATGAATGGATTCGCAAAAAACATCAGGACCCGCAGGTCAGGATTGCGGCTATCGGCGAGGCTGGCGAAAACCTGGCGCGTTTTGCCTGTGTGGTCAACGACCTGCATCGCGCGGCCGGCCGCTCTGGCGTTGGCGCAGTAATGGGCAGCAAGAACCTGAAGGCAATTTGTGTGCGGGGAACGGTTGGCCTGAAAGACCATAATCCCGGCGCATTTATGTCTGTGGTACAGGAAGTGAACAAGGTGCTGCACGGCAGCAGCAATCGGCGCGGCCTGATGCGCTACGGCACCCATGCCATGCTGGACAGTATGCAGGAGTTTGGCGGATTACCCACCCACAATTTCCGGCAAGTTACTTTCGCTGGCGCAGAGAAAATCAATCATAGATCTGTAACCATAAAAAACCGAAACGGGCATACCAATCTGGTGCGCAATGCCGCGTGTTTCGGCTGTACCATCGGCTGTGGCCGCATCGCAAAAATTGACCCGAAGCATTTCAGCGTTAAAGATCGCCCTGAATACTGGATTGCCTCGGGCGGGCTGGAGTATGAAACGGCGTTTGCCTTCGGTCCGGCGGTGGGAGTGGATGATCTGGACGCCATGACTTTTGCCGGGTTTATGATGAATGAACACGGCATGGACCCGATTTCCTTCGGCGTTACACTGGCCGCGGCCATGGAGCTTTATGAGATGGGGGTGATTGGCAAACAACAAACGGATGGCATTGATTTGAGTTTCGGCAGCGCGGAAGCATTGGTGGTCATGTCTGAAAAAACCGGAAAACACCAGGGATTTGGCCGGGAGCTTGGACTGGGGTCCAGATTGCTGTGCGAAAAATACGGCCACCCGGAGTTGGCCATGGTCGCCAAGGGTCAAGAGTTTGCAGGGTATGACGGGCGTTCCATGCAGGGAATGGGGCTGGGTTATGCGACCAGCAATCGCGGTGCCTGCCATTTACGCCACGATACCTTTACCGAGGACTACCAGGAACCAGGCACCACGGGCAAGGCCCGGGCCTGCGCCACGTCCCAGGATTTTGTGGCCATGGTGGATTCCTCTGGACTGTGTTTATTCACCACTGGAACCTGGGGTTACGAAGACTTTGCCAAAATGATTGACGCTGATTTGCCGGGTGATTGGGACGTGGAACGATTGCGCCGAACGGGAGAGCGGATCTGGAATCTGGAGAAGCTGTTTAATTTGCAGGCCGGATTGACCATGCAGGATGACACGCTGCCGCCGAGAATGCTGCAAGACCCTGCGCCTGCGGGATTTAACAAAGGGGGCGTTGCGCAAATAGCGGTGATGGTGCCGCAGTATTACAATGTGCGCGGTTGGTCGGAACAGGGGATACCGTCAAAACAGAAACTGGATTCCTTGAATATTCAGGCTCTGATTTAGTTCTGGATAAATCTGGTTCGCAATGCCGCGTGTTTCGGCTGCACCATCGGCCGTGGGCCGCATCGCAAAAATTGACCCGGGAGCTGCCGGGGGTGGACAATCGCCCGGGATTTTACCCTGCCGAATCTTCTTTATACAAAATTCTCGCTGATTCCCACGGTGTTAAATCCACCGTCCACATAGGTGATCTCGCCGGTAATGCCGGACGCCAGGTCCGAGCATAAAAAAGCGGCGGTGTTGCCAACTTCTTCTATGGTCACCGCCCGACCCAGTGGTGCGACCTTTTCAAAATACCCAAGCATTTTTCTGAAATTCTTGATGCCGGCGGCGGCCAGTGTGCGAATGGGGCCGGCGGATATGCCATTGACGCGAATCCCTTTGCGGCCCAAAGACTGCGCCATATAGCGTACATTGGCCTCCAGGCTGGCCTTGGCCAGCCCCATCACATTGTATCCCGGCATGGACCGAACCGCCCCGATGTAGGTGAGCGTTAACATTGAAGCATTGCGACCCTGCATCAGCGGCATGGCAGCTTTGGCCATCGCGGCAAAACTGTATGAACTGATTTCGTGCGCGGTATTAAAACCCTGCCGGGTTACCGCGTCCAGATACAGGCCTTCCAGTTCTTCACGGGGCGCAAATGCGATGGAATGAATCAAGGCATCCAGCCCATCCCAGGATTTTCCGAGTTGGGTAAACAGATCATTTATTTCCGCATCACTGGCAACATCGCATGGCAAAACCAGGCTTGAGTGCAGCGCATTCGCCAGTTTCTCGACACGCGGTTTCATCTTGTCGTCAGGATAGGCGAACGCCAGCTCGGCACCTTCACGGTGCATGGCCTGCGCCACCCCCCAAGCGATTGACCGATTACTGGCCACGCCCGCGATCAATACTCGTTTACCGGATAGGAATCCCATTTATAGCCTCGTTTGTTACACTGCCCAGGATGAAAAGTTATTTTTGCAGCGATAATTCTAACAGTTATCCCGGACTTAAAAAATTCTGATGCAGCAGGGACTGGTTTCGATTACCCACGACCAATCTGGCCAGGCACTGGCCGGTGAGTTGGCAGCATTGCTTGATGCCGCAATCATTACCGCCGCACAATTGCCGCAAACCGAATATCTGATCGAGGTAAAACTCGGCAAACCCGGTCTGAAGGTGGTTTCCCGGCCCGACTTGAAACCGATCATTGTGGATTTTAGTCATGCGCGAAAAAATACCGGCAAGGACCCGTTGCTGCGTGCAATTGGTGCAGCGACCAATTCCGTGATCGATGCCACGGCAGGATGGTGCAGCGACGCCGTCCATCTGGCGCGACACGGATTGAACGTGGTTGCCATTGAGCAAAATAAAATGGTCGCCGCTTTGAGTATGTGTGCCAGGCGGCATATTTCTGATGCCGACCTGAAAGCGCGCTTTACCCTGTTGCAGGGCAACAGCATCACGGTGCTGGAGAGGCTTGCACAATTCCCAGACGTGGTTTATCTTGATCCCATGTACCCCGAAAAAAACAAGTCAGCGGCGGTTAAAAAAGAACTCGCAGTGTTGCAGCAAATCCTCGGGCCCGGCGGCAATGACGCAGGTTTATTTGATCGGGCGATGCAGGCGGCGCGCAGGCGGGTGGTGGTAAAACGGCCGCACTATGCCGCTCCGATCGCGCCTGGGAAAACCGGGGAAACCCGCACCAAGTCAGTGCGCTTTGATATTTACAGGCCAGATAGTCGTTGATGCGCATGATTGATTCCCCGTCTGATTTTTATGTCGCCCGTTATGTCGCTTGTTATGTTGATGGCGCCAAAGGCGGTCCCCTCGGCAAAACGTCCTGAAACCGTGCCGGAATTGTACTTGCGTAATCCAGTCTCGAGAACCGAACGGCGGCAGTTTTCCCGGGCGCAGTCGTCTCGGCGCAGCGAATATTTCAGGAATTAAAATGCACCCGCAAAACCTGGTTTGGATGGACCTGGAAATGACTGGTCTGTCGCCCGAGAAGGATCGAATTATCGAAATTGCGACCATCGTGACGGATGCGCAATTGAACGTTCTGGAAGAAGGGCCGGTAATCGCTATTCATCAGTCGCTTGCGCGTCTGGCCAGGATGGATGAATGGAATACCCGAACCCATACCGAAAGCGGCTTGGTGAATCGGGTTCGGCAATCCGAATTTGATGAAAAGCGGGCAGAGCAGGCAACCATGAATTTTATTGCAAAATACGTGGCCGGGAATCATTCCCCGCTGTGTGGAAATTCCATCTGCCAGGACCGGCGTTTCCTGGCCAACTATATGCCCAGACTGGAATCCTATTTACATTACCGGAATCTGGACGTGACCTCGATAAAAGAATTGGTGGTGCGTTGGCGACCGGAACTGCTGAACGGGTTTTCCAAGCGAAATACCCATCAAGCCATGGATGATATTCGCGAATCCATCCAGGAGCTGAAGTATTATCGCAAGACTTTTATTAACGCGCCCAAATCTTGAATGGCGCCTGGCTGAAAGCATAACGGCGGGAAATAATGCCCCGCGACTGGATCCGCTGAAAAACCTGATGAAATACAAATCAATTCTGACCGTTGTTCTGTTTTTTTCACTATGCCACGGCGCATACGGTGCGGCCGGGGTGGCATCGGCGCACCCGCTGGCCACCGCAGCCGGTATAAGAATGCTGGAAATGGGAGGAAACGCGTTTGATGCCGCAGTCGCTATAACCGCTACGCTCGCGGTGGTGGAACCCGCGGGTTCCGGCCTGGGTGGAGGCGGGTTCTGGTTGCTCTACGATGCCGACAACGATAAATCCATCATGCTCGATGGCCGGGAAAAGGCGCCACTGGCCGCCACCCATGATATGTATCTGGATGAAAATGGCGAAGTGGTGGCGAACCTGTCCACTGCCGGCGCCTTGTCGGCGGGTATTCCGGGAGAGCCGGCAGCGCTGGTCTGGCTGGCAAAAAATTACGGTTCGCTGCCGCTGGCGGTTGCGCTTTTGCCCGCGATTGAAGCGGCCGCAAATGGCTTTGCGGTGGGTAATAAATATCGGCAGTCAATTGAATGGAGAATTGATGCGATAAAATCCAGTGCCGAGGCGGCAAGGTTGTTTCTGGTTAATGGACGGCTGCCGGGCATCGGCGCACGGATTATACAGCCGGATCTGGCCAATACGCTCCAGATACTGGCGGTTGAGGGGCACGATGGTTTTTATTCCGGCCAGACAGCGAAAAAACTGGTGGACGGTGTTCGGCAGGCCGGGGGAATCTGGACGCTGCAGGATTTGTCCGAATACCAGGTAGCGGTACGGCAGCCGGTGGTAGTGGATTACAAGGGAATGACGCTCACCTCCGCCGCATTACCCTCATCTGGCGGATTGGTGCTGGCGGAAAGTTTGAATATTTTGTCGAATTACGACCTGCATTCCATGAACGATGTGGATTTTACCCATGTCACCGTGGAAGCGATGCGCCGCGCCTATCGTGACCGCGCAGCATTCATGGGAGATACCGATTTCGTGGCAGTGCCGACCCGATTGCTGCTGGGCCATGACCATGCGCACGAATTGAGTCAATCTGTGCGCATGGACAGGGCGACAAACAGCCATGATCTGGCGCCGACCCGGGTCAATGGCGGCGAAGGCGAAGACACCACGCATTTTTCGGTGATTGACAGCCACGGCAACCGGGTGGCCGCAACGCTTTCGATAAACTATCCATTTGGTTCGGCAGTGGTGCCGCCGGGAACCGGCGTACTGTTGAACAACGAAATGGACGATTTTTCGGTCAAACCCGGTTCGCCGAATGCCTATGGGTTGATCGGTGCACGCGCCAATGCCATTGAACCGGGCAAGCGCATGTTGTCCAGCATGAGCCCGACATTTTTGCAAACCGAAGAAAGAATTGCTGTGCTGGGCACGCCGGGCGGCAGCCGGATAATTTCCATGGTATTGCTCGGCGCGCTGGAATTTCATCGCGGGGCGGATGCACAGTCCGTGGTCGATCGACCCAGATATCATCATCAATATTTGCCTGATTCGATTCAATACGAGCCGGGCGGGCTGGCTGAAGAAACGGTTTCAGCGCTCAGGCAAAGAGGGCACGACCTGACGCCGGTGAATCGCAGGTGGGGCAATATGCAGGTGGTAATACTGGACAGGAAAAGCGGAGAAATTACCGCTGCATCGGATGGAAGAGGCGAAGGGCGGGCGCAGCTTATACCGTAAATTATCCAAAATGCCATTGCATTATTATTCTTTTGAACCTTTTTCGGGTGGAAAAATCGGCGTGGGTTGCAGGGAATAGCCGGTATTGGGAAGGGCTGTCAATGGTGCATATTTTGAATCACAATCCACTTCGCCTGAACCCGGTCACAGGCGTCATAAATCCCATGCAATCTACCCAATAAACCGTTACACTCCGCGCCCCTTCAACTTATCGCCGCAAAAGTGCCGGGCAGTCCGAACGCCCGCATTGTCATCCCGGCGAACCACTATGTACCCCATTTCAGGCAACACCCATGACTACGGTTGAAATAACCGCGTTTAATCAATTACCCCTCGACAAATCCATCCTCAAAGCACTGGATGAGGTGGGATATGAAACGCCAACGCCTATTCAGGCACAAGCGATTCCATTGCTGCTGGCAGGTAAAGATATCATCGGCCAGGCACAAACCGGGACGGGTAAAACAGCGGCTTTTGCACTCCCCATATTGTCCGGGCTTGATTTAACGCAGAAAACCCCGCAGGTATTGGTGTTAACGCCGACTCGCGAGCTGGCCATCCAGGTGGCCGAGGCATTTCAAAAATATGCAGCCCGCCGCAAAGGATTCCACGTACTGCCTGTCTACGGCGGCCAGGACTACAAGGGGCAGATTCGCTCATTGCAACGGGGTGTGCACGTGGTTGTAGGTACGCCCGGGCGAGTGATGGACCATATGCGCCGGGGCACATTGAAGCTGGATAAACTCACCACGCTGGTGCTGGACGAGGCCGACGAAATGCTGCGCATGGGGTTTATCGATGACGTGGAATGGGTGTTGCAGCAAATCCCCGCGCGAAGGCAGATTGCCTTGTTCTCGGCCACCATGCCCCAACAGATTCGGCGCATTGCCGCCGATCATCTGGTGCGGCCGGAAAACATAACGGTGAAGTTTAAAACGATTGCCGCTGATACCATTCGTCAACGCTTTTGGCCGGTGAGCGGTGTACATAAACTGGATGCGCTCACCCGAATTCTTGAAGCAGAACCCTTTGACGCCATGTTGATTTTTGTCCGCACCAGGACGGCAACGGTGGATTTGTCAGAAAAGCTGGAAGCGCGGGGTCATGCCTCGACCCCCTTGAACGGTGATATTCCCCAACCCAATCGTGAACGAGCCATTGAACGGCTGAAGCAGGGCAAGCTCGATATTCTGGTTGCAACGGATGTTGCCGCCCGTGGTCTCGATGTCGGGCGTATCAGTCATGTGGTGAACTACGACATTCCCCACGATACCGAAGCCTACATCCATCGAATCGGCAGAACCGGTCGTGCGGGCAAGGCCGGCGATGCAATTTTATTTGTGGCACCCCGCGAAAAGCGTATGCTCAACGCCATTGAGCAGGCCACCAGGCAAAAAATTGAGCTGATGGAACTGCCTTCAACGGAATTGATTAACAACCGGCGTATCGCCGGTTTCAAGCAGCGCATAGCCGATGCCCTGGCCACCGAAGAGCTCGGCATGTTCTGCCGCATGATTGAGCAGTTCCAGCAGGAGCACAACGTATCGTCACTGGAAATTGCGGCGGCGCTGGCGCATCTTCTGCAAGGAAATACACCGTTATTATTGCAGCATAAACCGGTTAGGGAGGTGAGAAATGATTGGAAAAATGATACTCGTCAGGGGCGTGGGGAGCGGGGCCGAAACCACCGGAATCGAAACGGACCGGGACCAAATGACCCGGGTCGAAACGGGCATAAACGTTCGGGCAAAAGGGATTCCTCTGAGGCGGGTATGACGCGGTATCGGATTGAAGTGGGCCGCAATCATGCGGTGCGCCCGGGAAATATTGTTGGCGCCGTCGCCAATGAGGCGGGTGTTGAAAGCCGGAATATTGGACAGATCGATATTCAGGATGATTACAGCACCATAGATTTACCGGCAGGTATGCCCGGGGAAATTCTCAAAAAGTTGAAAAAGGTCTGGGTGTGCGGGCAGCAGTTGCAAATTGCTCCCATTCCTCTTCAGGGCAAGCAAAGCGCTCGCAAACCCGGGAAGAATGGCGGCCACAGCAGAAAAGACAAAAGCACAGCCAGAACAACGGGCAAAGCCGGAGTCAAAACAACGGGTAAAGCCAGAAAAAATAAAGACCGAAAAAAAACCAAACCTGCACGCCTGTAATCCGGGGCCGCCGGTATGGGGCTGTGCCGGATTTAGAATTTCCGGGCATTGCATGATATTCTATACATCCTGACACTTGGGATATTTTATGAAACAAATTCAGTTTCCCAACGGCAAAACTGTCCCGGCTCTGGGCCAGGGCACCTGGCATATGGGCAGGGATTCCACCGCTCGAAAAGAGGAAGCGGACGCGCTGCGCCATGGTATGGATTTGGGCATGACTTTGATTGACACCGCCGAGATGTATCATGATGCGGAGCTTGTGGTGGCTGAAGCACTGAAGGGCAGACGGCATGAAGCCTGGGTAGTGAGCAAGGTACTGCCCGCTAATGCGTCCTTTACGGCAACGGTCGCAGCCTGTGAAACCAGCCTGAAACGGCTGGATATAGAGTGTATCGATTTATATTTGCTGCATTGGCCCGGCAGTTATCCATTGCGGGAAACCCTGGGCGCATTTCAGGCGCTGGTCGAGCAGGGCAAGATCGGGGGTTATGGTGTAAGCAATTTTGATATAGCCGAGATGCAGGATGCCTGGACCACCACCGGCGGTGACAAAATAGCCACCAATCAGCTATTTTATAATTTGCAGCACCGCGCCATAGAGTGGGATTTGCTTCCCTGGTGCAGACAGAAACGGCTGCCGGTGATGGCATATTCGCCATTGAACCAGGGCCGCCTTGATTCCGCAGTCCTGGATCAAATCGCTGAACGGCATAACGCCACCCGGTTCCAGGTCGCTCTGGCCTGGGTGCTGCATCAGCACCAGGTGATTGCGATTCCCAAGTCGTCAAAAATTTCACACCTCGACCAAAACCATGCGGCCCTTGACATTCGACTCAGTGAACAGGATTTACAGCAGATTGACCAGGCATTTGCGCCGCCGTCCGGCCCCGTAGCGATTGAGATGACCGGATCTGCGGTTTTCGGGAGTATTATTTAACGGCGGTAAATAAAAAGCGGTTCAGGCAAAAAAAGTACGCGCCGTTTTCGCCCAGTTTCAGGAGGTCATCACGCCATTTTTTACCCTCCTGCTTACTGATCGCATTGCTTCGATAGGCGTTTTTTATCAGCCAGTCGATGGAGTTGACAGAAAATGAATTGGCGGCATAACTTGTATTCAGCAATGGAATGGCTTCGCTTTTAACCGCCTTAAACCCCTGACTGCGCAATAAAGAGGGCAGTTTCGGCGGCAAATTAGGGCTGGCCACGGTGTTATCCCAGGCATCGATAATTGTTCGGCTCAATTCAGGGTAATTGCCGCACATCACTACGCCGCGCCAGTCTGTCTCCAGTATCGCTATTCGGCCTCCAGCGTTGAGCACCCGGTGCATCTCCCGGATTGCAGTTTTAACCTCTGCCACATACAGCAGTACCTGGGTACAGGTAACCACGTCACAGCAATCATCCGCGGCCGGCAATTTGCAAACGTCGCCGCTTCTGGCGCGCACATAATCCATCCCGCGGCAGCGTTTCAGGGTGCTTTCAACCATGCGGGTGTCCGGGTCAATCCCCAATACACTGCCCTGATGACCCACTGCAATGGCCATATCGCAGGTCAGGAATCCGGTTCCGCAGCCAATATCCAGAATCTGTTCCCCGGCCTGAATATCCAGGGATTCGATGATGCGTTGTCGTTGGCGAACGATCTCCGGCGCAATATAGGCGCGGTTCAGGGACTCGGGTGTATTGAGTGATTTTTGATCAGGTTTGTTCATGGACGGGTGCTGACTTTTGTGCTGTGTTTGCCTGCCGTTGCTGGCAGGACAATGCCCAGGACACGTGCTCGCCAAGCATTTGCGAAGGATGGTTTTGCCGCTTCCTGAGTGCGGCGATGACCAGGCCGGAACCGGGGGCGTTGCCAAGTGCAATGGCAATATTTCTCAGCCAGCGAAGGTGGCCGATGCGCCGAATTGCAGAGCCTTCTGTTTTTTTGCGAAAAGTGCCTTCATCCCAATCAAACAATTCAACCAGAGAGGTATCATTCAGTCCGTGGCGGGTTTTGAAATCCGGCTCGACGGATAGTCTGGCATAGCGATTCCAGGGGCATGCCAGTTGGCAGTCATCGCAGCCATAAATTCGATTGCCCATGGCTTTTCTGAACTGGACCGGTATGGAGCCGTCCAGTTCGATGGTTAAATAGGACAGACAGCGACGGGCGTCAAGCTGGTAGGGCGCAACGATTGCATCGGTAGGGCAAATGTCCATGCAGGCGCGGCAACTGCCGCAATGCGCGGTGGCTGGTTGATCAACGGGTAAAGGCAGATCGGTATACAGTTCTCCCAAAAAAAACCATGAGCCCTGTTCGCGATCGATGATATTGGTATGCTTGCCTAACCAGCCCTGCCCGGACTTTTCTGCCAGGGCCTTTTCCATGACCGGAGCGCTGTCGCAAAAAGCACGGTAACCGAATGGGCCCACCAGCGCGGATATCTGGTCCGCGAGCTTTTGTAAACGCTGGCGAATCACTTTGTGATAGTCCCGGCCCAGCGCATATCGGGAGATATAACCTTTGTCCGGCTGCTGCAAAACCTGTTCAGCATCCACCATTGTTTCGTGCAAATAATTCATGCGCACGGTAATCACTCTGATCGTCCCCTGGATCAATTCCGCCGGCCGGGTTCGCCTCGTTCCATGAATTGACATATAACCCATTTCTCCATGAAATTTATTATCCAGCCACCGGGCCAAACGCCGCTCACACTGGGATAGGTCAATATCGGCAATTGCCGTATGTGCGAAACCCAGCGCGGCTCCCCAGGTCTTGATTTGCTGCGCTAATTGCGCAGGGTTATGGTCTTGCATGGCCAGCCGATAATACGATAGATGATACGCTAATGGCACCTTGACAGAATGTCCGTATAACTGTTGCGCAAAATTGTTGTCCGGGATTGCGAAAAAAATGCTGAATAATCTGACGTTGACTATCCCGGCATCGGCGAGCCGGGACGCATTGATGGTAAGATTTTGTTCATGTTCAAGAGAATAATTTCAATTGCGGTATTCGGAACCCTGACCGGGGCGATTGCGTCGCTGGCTTCCATACTGTTCGTTGAAGCCGTCCAGTACGGCTATGAAATTATCCGGGCTATGGTCGGTCGAAGCGGAAATTCTTTATCCCGGCCCTGGGCCATGCTTACTGTGGTGCTGGTGCCTGGGCTGGGGGGACTGGTGGTCGGTCTGTTGTGCATGACCAATAGGGAAAAGAGACCATTGACACTGACTGACACCATTAAATCTGCGCAATCCATGCGCTTTTCGGCATCGTTAAAGAGCGGATTGACCACCGCCCTGGCCAGCATTGTCGCATTAAGCAGCGGTGCATCAGTGGGTCAATACGGGCCGCTGGCGCATCTTGGGGCAACCCTGGGTGCGACTATCAGCGGTTTCACTCGTGCCACTGGTTTTACCGCTTCCATGGGCATTGGCTGCGGCACCGCAGCTGCAATTGCAACCGCGTTTAATGCGCCCATAGCCGGTATATTATTTGCGCATGAAGTTATCCTGCGTCACTATTCTTTAAAAGCGTTTGCGCCGGTCACCGTTTCTGCTGTCACCGGTTATATATTTGCAAATCAGATCTTTCAGTTGCCGCCGCTTTTTCGCATCCAGTTTCTTACCCCCATCCAGCCCCTCGAGTTTGTGGTTTTTATCGTTATCGGCATTGGCGGCGCCTATATTGCGGCCCTGTTCATGCGGGCGGTGCTGGCCGCGGCGATGCTGGCGGCGAAATTAACCCTCCCTCAATATCTAAAACCGGCAATAGCCGGAGTGGTGCTGGGGCTGGTGGCCATGCGTATCCCGGAGGTTTTGGGGCTGGGCGATGAGGTAATTCGCAATACCTTGATATCCCGGTATACGAGCACTGAAATGTCATTGATTTTCGCGGCAAAATTACTCCTGACGGCGCTTTGCCTGGGCTTCGGCTTTGCCGGGGGAATTTTCAGCCCGTCATTGGTCATCGGCATCTCGTTTGGTGCATTGGTGGGTGATTTGATGGCTGTTTATATGATTGACTACTACTCGTCCACCGTGGTTTACGCCATCTGTGGAATGGTTGCGGTTGCCAGCCCGGTGATGGGCGCGCCATTGACCGCCATTCTCATCATATTTGAACTGACCCGAAACTATGATTTGACCATTGCCGCCATGATAAGTGTGGTCTTTGCCAGCGGGGTCGGGTATCAGCTTGTGGGACGATCAATTTTTGATGTTCAGCTAAAAAATGCCGGATTTGATTTGAGTATGGGGAGGGATAAAGCGGTGATGGACAGCCGGGATATTTCCGGTTATTTGACTGAAGATTTTGTCTCGGCTGCACCGCATGTATCGCTCCTGGAACTTCGGGACCGGCTGGTCGGCAATGGAAAAAGTGCAGGTTATGTGCTGGACGAGAATAGCCGGTACATTGGAACCGTTCATCTGATTCAGTTTATGGAACTGCTGAACAATGGGGTGTCGCTGGATCAGCAATGTGGAAATTACGCCACCCGGGAGCAGGTTGTTTTGACCCCGGATACCACAATCTGGTCCGCCATGGAAAAAGTACAGGGGTTTGTGGGTGAAAGTATCCCGGTCATCGCTGACCACCACAGCGGCATCATGCTCGCAGTGGTTTATGAAGCGACCATTGTCCAGGCTTATATGGATGCCCGGCACCAAATCAGGCGGGAAGAGTATGGCGCCGATTAAATTATAAAATCCCGGCAGGATTGAACCTGATACAATCATTTTGCGTCCAGGCGTCGGTTCAAGAATTGACGTTCAGGAATTCAACTGCTACAGGAGAAAAATCATGTGTGAAATTACCGGGTGCGAAACCCTGTCAAACCTTCCCGCCATCGTGGTGTCTGCAAGTACACGCCGCCAGTTTGTAAAAGGACTGCTCAGCCTGCCGCTGGCAACGGTATTGGCCATACCGGAATTAACCCGGGCCGCAGCAGACAGAGTCGAAAATATCAGCTTGACCACCGGGAGTGGAAAATCAGTTTCCGCCGCAGTTGCCTGGCCTGACGCTAAGGATGCGCCGGCCGTATTGTTGATCCACGAGTGGTGGGGATTGAACGATCAGATTAAATCCGTTGCCAGCGAATTTGCCAATCTGGGGTATGTTGCCCTGGCAGTGGATTTGTATGATGAAAAGGTCGCCACAGTCGCGGATGATGCCAGGGCATATATGCAGGCGGTGGACGCAAATGAAGCGATGGATACGTTGGCTGGCTGGATCGCCTGGCTGCGCAGCCATCCCGACACCAATGGCAAAGTGGGTACGGTTGGCTGGTGTTTTGGTGGAGGCTGGTCGTTAAACGCATCCATAGCGAGTCCGGTGGATGCCACGGTTATTTATTACGGCAATGTGAAAAAGACCGCTGGGGAGCTTGCAACGCTGCATGGGCCGGTTTTAGCCCACTTCGCCACCCGGGATGACTGGATAAACCAACAAATGGTGGATGGATTTGTAATGGCGATGTCCGATGCCGATAAAGGTGATGCGCTCAACGTGCATTGGTATGAAGCAGACCATGCCTTCGCAAACCCCACCAGCGCCAGATACGACGCCGATGACGCGGCGCTTGCTTGGCAGCGAACGACGCAATTTTTCAGGGAGAATCTGGGATGATCAATATTGATGCGCGGTGTTGTTTGAACGGTTTTTAAAAACGCAGCCTGGTTCATGGGCGCTGAATATGACCGCACCACCCGGGCAAGGTACACAACAATCAGATGACAGGATTTTGCAGGGAAATCTCTACACCTCCGGGCAACTCAGAAAAATTGATCAAATGGCCATTGATCAATATGGTTTCACCGGCCTGCAACTGATGAATGCCGCTGGAGCGGCTGCATTTTCACAGATAATGCAGCACTGCCAGCAGGTTGAACCCCTGGTGGTGTTGTGTGGGTCAGGAAACAATGGCGGGGATGGCTATGTGGTGGCTGACCTTGCCCGATCCAAAGGCCTGGATGTGGTGGTGGTTTCCGCCGCCAGCCCGACCAGCAAAGCGGCAACCCAGGCTTGTCAGAACTTTATGGATAATGGCGGCCGGGTCAGCAACCGCCACAGCACTCATTTTGAGGCGATTCGGGGTGCGGGGCTTGTGGTGGACGCGCTGTTCGGGATTGGACTGAATCGTCCGCCGATGGGCGCGTATGCCGCATTGATACGCACCGCAAATCAATGCAATGCCCCTGTGGTTTCGCTGGATATTGCGTCTGGATTAAACAGCGATACCGGCCTGGCCTATGACCCGTGCATCAACGCTGCGATCACGATCACGTTTATCGGCCGGAAACTGGGGCTGTATTGTGCAGCAGGAAAAAACTATCGGGGACAGGTGATACTGGAAAATCTGAACCTCCCCGAGGCGTTGTTACAAAGGGTAACGCCAATTGCCCGGCTTGTGCAGCCACCGGCGCATCTGCCCGCTAAACTTGTACGGAAACGGGACAGCCATAAAGGGGATTATGGAAAATTGGTGGTCGCTGGCGGCGAAGCCGGGATGCTGGGCGCATCGCTATTGTGCGGCCGGGCCGCCTTGCGCTGCGGGAGCGGGTTGGTCACGGTATTGAGTACCATGCAGCATCTGGACGTGCCGGCGCTGTATTGTGCGGAATTGATGAGCCAGTGTATGGAAAACATGGACAGCACCACGCGAATTTGTAAAGACAGCGATGTGCTGATTCTGGGGCCCGGGCTTGGGCAAAGCCCATGGAGCAAAAAAGTCTTTGATACCTTGATGGCATTTGCAAAACCCATGGTGGTTGATGCAGATGGATTGAATTTACTTTCTGCTGCCCGCACCGGGACCGGGGGCGATGCGAGGCGTGACGATTGGGTGCTTACCCCGCACCCCGGAGAGGCCGCGAGGCTGCTTGGAACCACCATCACGCATATCCAGAACCACAGACTTGACGCGGCCAATGCGATTTGTGAAAAATACGGCGGCGTGTGTGTGTTGAAAGGCATGGGCACCGTGATTGCAGAGCGGGCAGGGGCCGTAAAAATCTGTGACGGCGGCAATCCGGGTATGGCCACGGCGGGGATGGGAGACGTGCTGTCGGGTATTGTCGGCTCGCTTATGGGGCAGGGTCTTGCGCCGTTTGAAGCGGCTGAAGCGGGAGTATGGCTGCATGCACAATGCGCCGATAAAACCGCGCAGCAGATGGGCATGGCCAGCTTGCTGGCCGGTGATGTAATCGACGCATTGCCCGCAGTATTGACTTCGATTAATTGCTGACTGCCCCGGAGTGCAGGCTGAGCTGTATTTCCCGGGCGGTGGAAGCGCTGGATGACTGTCTGCCAACCGTGACGGTTATTCCTGCGTGGTACTATCGGTTTGAAATCTCATGTAATTTTGGTGAAATACATACCCCGAAAGATTTATTGACTCCTGACCATTAACCGTATCGCGCCATGTACAGCATCCAGGTTCCCGATGAAACCGCAATGCTGAATCTGGGTCGTTCCTGGGCAGGTAAAATCCCGGATGGCAGCGTTATTTTTTTTGCCGGGGAGCTGGGCGCCGGCAAAACCACCCTGATCACAGGGCTGCTTTGGGGATTTGGCTTTGATGGAATGGTAACCAGCCCCACCTATACCCTGGTTGAGCCCTATACCGTGAATCAAAGATCGATATATCATTTCGATTTATATCGATTGAAATCTGCCGGAGAACTGGAAATGATTGGCGTGCGCGACATGATCGGGCCAGATACCATCAGCCTGATTGAATGGCCGGACCGCGGTGCGGGCCTGTTGCCGACCGCAGATTGTAAAATCCAAATTGAATACTTGCGGTCCGGGCGCAAAGTAAATATTGTGCCGGGGCGCATGAGTAAATATTGAACAGCCTATGGGTGATTTGTGAATAAGCGGTCTCCGGCATTGACTGCCGGGTTTGTCCTGTTTTGTGCGCTGTTATTCTGGTTGAAGCCGGTACAGGCGGCGGTAGTCAATGACATTCGGATGTGGCATGCGCCGGACCGCTCCCGCATCGTTTTTGATATGGACGCGGGCGCGAAATTTAACGTATTTACACTCCAGAAACCTGACCGGGTAGTGATTGATCTGGCCAGAACGAAATTGAAAGGGACGGTTCCGGCCCCAGGCACCACCGGGCAATTCATCAAACAAATTCGTCTGGGGTATCCAAAACCCGATACCATGCGCCTGGTTTTTGATGTAACCAAACCGGTGCGTTATTTGATTCAGATGCTGGCACCGGTTGATAATTACCAGTATCGGCTGGTGGTTGACTACTACAATCAGGACACGGTCGCAGATGTGGTGCAGCCTGCCCGACCAGCCAAACCCGCATCGTCCGGAAAGCGCCGCAAGCCTGGCCAAAAGTTATTGGTGTTGATTGACCCCGGGCATGGTGGCGAAGACCCCGGTGCAAGTGGGCGCAGAACCCGGGAGAAGAATGTGGTGTTGCAAATTGCCAGGCGGCTAAAAGCGAAAATTGACCAGCAACCCGGTATGCAGGCAGTACTAACCCGAACGGGTGACTATTACGTCGGCCTGCGCAAGCGCACCCGGATTGCGCGGGATCTTGAGGCGGATATTTTTGTTTCGATTCATGCGGATGCGTTCAAGAATAAATCTGCCCGGGGTGCGTCTGTCTATGCGTTGTCTCAAAGCGGGGCATCCAGTGAGACAGCGAGATGGCTGGCGGATAAGGAAAATTCCTCTGACTTGATTGGCGGCGTGAGTCTGGCGGATAAAGATGATACGCTGGTAGAAGTGCTGCTGGATTTGTCGATGACAAAAACCGTGAACGAAAGTATCAGCTTTGGTCGTGAAGTATTGGATGAACTGGGAAAAATAGGAAGAGTACACAGTAGGCGCGTGGAGCAGGCGGGATTTGCGGTGTTAAAATCCCCTGATATTCCGTCCATATTGATCGAGACGGCGTACATCACCAATCCACAGGAGGAAAAACTGTTGCGCAGTGCGGCGCATCAGAAGCGAATAGCCAGCGCCGTGGTCGCCGGCATAAAACGTTATTTGGATAAAAACGGCGGTCTCTACGCCGTATATTGATCTGCCGTGTGTTGATATGACCAATGGCGCCCATCTGCGGCCAAAGATTACCCAGCTTGATGATAAATTAATCAACCAGATTGCGGCGGGCGAGGTGGTGGAAAGGCCGGCTTCGCTGCTTAAGGAATTGCTGGAAAACAGTATGGATGCGGGCGCTGCCCGAATTGAAATTCAGGCAGAACGTGGTGGTCTGAAAAGGATATCGGTGCGGGACAATGGCTGTGGAATCCCTCGCGAACAGTTGTCACTGGCATTGTCGAGGCATGCCACCAGCAAGCTCACCGCAATCGAAGATTTGTTTCGCGTCGCCACGCTGGGTTTCCGCGGAGAAGCGCTGCCGAGTATTGCGGCAGTTTCCCGACTGACACTGCAATCCAGAGTGGCCGAACAGGACAGCGGCTACGCGGTTACAGTCCAGGGTGGAAAGCTGATGTCGTCACCCAAACCCGTCCCTCACCCCCGGGGAACCAGCGTTGAAGTCGAAGACTTGTTTTATAACACCCCGGCGCGTCGGAAGTTTTTGCGCACAGAAAAAACCGAGCTGAATCACTGCCATGGCGTTATTCGTAAAATTGCATTGAGCCATTTCCATGTGGAGATAAGTTTTGTTCACGACGGCAGACAGGTGTTTCATGTATTGCCGGCCGATAATGCAATGCAAAAGGACAGGCGAATTGCCAGCATTTGTGGTCGGCCATTTGCCAGTCAATGCGTTTATTTTGAAGACGGCGTAGAAGTGATGGCATTATCCGGCTGGATGGGCTTGCCGACATTTTCCCGCAGTCAACGGGATTTGCAGTATTTTTTTGTGAATGGCCGCCCGGTCAGCGACAACCTGATTGCTCATGCGGTTCGGCGCGCCTACAGCGATGTCCTTTATCATGGTCGACATCCGGCATTCGTCCTGTTCTTTTCCATTGAACCCGGTTTAGTAGATGTGAATGTGCATCCGGCCAAGAGCGAAGTTCGCTTCAGGGAAAGCCGGTCGGTGCATGATTATATTTATCGCAGCCTGCATCGCGCCATCGCCGGCCTTACCCCGCACAGCAGTGAAGTTCCGCTGCCGACACCGGCCAATGCGGTACAGGCAAATATAGCGACCGGATTGAACCGCAAGGGTGGATATGGTTCGCTGCCCGCCCGGCAAAATATAAAAATGCTGGTACAGGAACAGTTGCAGGCCTACCAGTCCATGATGGACAGTGGCGCCCGCCCGGGAAATCAACATATTGCCCGGGAAGAATCCCCGCTTGATGCCGCATCGGCTGAATTGGCGCATGTCCCGCATCATACCAGCCAGCACGACGGCAATATCCCGGTTTTGGGCTATGCCATTGCCCAGTTGAAAGGGGTGTACATACTGGCGGAAAACGCGACCGGGTTAATCCTGGTGGACATGCACGCGGCCCATGAAAGAATTACCTATGAAACGCTTAAGCGGCAGATGGAAGAAAACCAGGTGAGCCGCCAGCCCTTGCTGGTGCCTTTGCAAATCAATGTGAGCACAACGGAAGCCAATGCCGCTGAATGGTTTAATCAGCGGTTTGAATCGCTGGGGTTTGAAATTGATCGGTTGGGCGAGGAGAAAATAGTGGTTCGCTGCGTACCCGCATTATTGGTCAGGGCGGACCTCGATACGCTGGTCAGAGATGTATTGGCGGATTTGATTGCACACGGAAGCAGTGATCGCATTGTCGATGCCCAACATGAAATCCTGTCCAGCGTGGCTTGCCACGGCTCGGTGCGGGCCAACCGAAAACTCGAAATCGAAGAAATGAATGCACTATTGCGACAGATGGAGCAAGTCGAACGTTCCGGCCAGTGTAACCACGGTCGCCCCACCTGGATGAGTGTTTCTCTGGACGAAATTGACAAGTGGTTCATGCGTGGACGCTAATCCTCGGCCTCACAGGGAATCAGGCAAGCTGTCGGAGCATCAGCCCGGGGTGGTTTTTCTGATGGGGCCGACCGCATCGGGGAAAACCCGGTGCGCATGCAGAATATATGATGAATTTCGCTGCGAATTGATCAGCGTGGATGCGGCCCAGGTTTATCGAAATATGAATATCGGCACGGCCAAGCCGGACCAGGCATTTTTGCATCGCTATCCCCATCACTTGATTGATATACGGCACATGGATGAAAAATATTCGGCGGCCGCGTTTTGTGCGGATGCGTCTGGTCTGATTGCTGAAATTCATCAAAGAGGCAATACGCCGGTATTGGTCGGTGGCACCATGTTCTATTTTTCCGCCCTCGAGAACGGGCTGTCAAACCTGCCATCCGCCGATATGAATTTGCGCTCGGTGATCGATATGGAAATCAGGGAAAAAGGAATCAGCGCACTGTATCAGGAATTATCCGATGTTGACCCCCGGTCTGCTCGGCGAATTTCACCATTCGACTCGCAGCGGATTCAGCGCGCTGTCGAATTGTATCGATTAACGCGTGTCCCGCCTTCCGAATTGATGACTCGATCAAACATGCCCGCACTGACTAACCCGATTATTAAAATTGCCCTGTTTACCAGCGATAGAAAAACTCTGCACCGACAAATCGAACATCGCTTCATGCAGATGCTGGAAGCGGGGTTGATAAACGAAGTAAAAGCCATCATTCGGGACCAGGATAATCCCCGACAATTGACATCAATGCGCGCCATTGGATACCGCCAGGTGCTGGAGTTTTTATACGATAAAGTGGATTATCAGAAAATGCTGGACAATGGCGCTGCGGCGACCCGACAACTGGCCAAGCGCCAGCTAACCTGGATGCGGAATCAATCCAATCTGGTGTGGTTTGACCTCAGCCACGCCAGAGCCATTAATGCTCTTTTAGAGTATTTGCGAACCCAACCATTGTCAGAAAAATAGCCATCCGTGAAAAGTAATCCCATCTCCGCCACCGTGGATTTTGCCGCGGATGGCGTACAACACGGTCATTTAAAGCAGCCGCACTCGGATGACCGCTCGGCATGGGGCGCCATAATGACGCCAGTCACCGTCATCCGCAATGGCGACGGGCCAACCGTGTTGATCACCGGCGCCAATCATGGCGATGAATACGAAGGGCCGGTGGCGTTGCTGAATCTTGCCAATGAAATAAACCCGGAGGATGTGACCGGCCGCATAATCATGGTGCCGATGATGAACTACCCGGCATTTTGTGCCGGCAGGCGAACCTCGCCCATCGACCATGGCAATATGAATCGTTCGTTTCCGGGCAGGCCGGATGGAACCGCCACGGAAAAAATGGCCGACTATTTCAATCGTTACCTGCTGCCCCTGGCAGATTTCGTGCTGGATATCCACGCAGGCGGCAAAACTCTGGATTTTGTTCCCTTTGCTGCGGCACACAGGCTGGATGACAAACCACAGCAAGGAAAATGCGCAGCCGCAATGCGTGCGTTTGCCGCCCCGTACAGCGTGATGCTGTTAGAATTGGATGCGGCTGCAATGTACGATACCGCCGCAGAAAAACAAGGCAGGATATTTGTTTCAACAGAAGTCGGCGGAGGCGGTTCAACCACGCCGACCACAAATGAAATAACCCGATCAGGCGTGCGGAACTTCTGTATACATGCCGGTGCGCTCCGTGGTGAGCCGGTGGTGCGGCCAACCATAAATATCGATACAGCCGATGAGAACTGCTTTATTACGGCGGAATATGGCGGGTTGCTGGAACTGGCGCTGGAATTGGGCGCGCCGGTTGCGCAGGGACAACTGGTTGCGAAAATTCATAATATCGAACGCACCGGGGTGGAGCCGGTGCGCCATCATGCACCGCTGTCTGGAATACTGGTCGGACGACATTTCCCGGGCCTGGTCCGCCCGGGAGATTGCGTTGCCCTGATTGGCATGATTATGCCGGATTGATCATGGCTCAGGTTTATAGATGAAATATTTTAAACCCGAAACCATCTGACCTTAGAATCAATCTGGTTTTCAAAGTCATTGCGAGTGCACTCGCTGTTGCTCTTGCATCAAACTTGAAACAATAATCCCAAGGTTGGACAAGGGCCGATAAATTTGACTTTTTGGTAAAATAATTCTCGAATAATGTGTTTAAAATCAGGCACAATTGATCGGTGGCTGAATCAGGATCATTCTCAGGAAGCAATTCATGTATGACTGGATTTGCGGTATTGGATGATGAAATTAGGGGAGGCAAGACGGCGGTTTGAGGGGGATTGACGGCAGGACAGGTTATGGAGTGATTCGGGGATGGGGTTTATGTAAACCACGCATGAATTCCTGTATATCATCAATTGAGGATGGCCTGCTTCATGGCATCTACAGGCTAAAACGACAATACGTTAAAACTGTTTAAAAGAAAGAAGGTAATCAACATGGCACAATCAAGAGGAATAGCTTTACAGGATCCATTTTTAAATACCTTGAGAAAAGAGCGAATTCCAGTATCAATATTTTTGATAAATGGAATCAAGCTGCAAGGACAAGTCGAATCATTTGATCAGTTTGTAGTTTTACTGCGCAATACGGTGAACCAGATGATTTACAAGCATGCGATTTCCACAATCGTACCGGCCCGGGTGGTGCGTGTGGCATCCGAAGACGATGAAAACGACTTTAATTCTGACCCCTGGGGCAATCCAGGCAACGGCTGAATTGTCGTGCGCTCCTCTTTTGCGGGTTGTTTTGGCGACAGTGCGTTTTGTTTAGGCACATAGACGAAGCAGGCAAACAGTTCGGCGCAGAGCAGCGCGCCATACTGGTGACTCAATTGCAGCGTCCGTGCAGCGGCGGCGACATTGAACAGGGTCCAGCCCAAGGGTCCGATTCAAGTTACAGTGACCCGCTGGTCGAACTCGGTGAGCTCGCCAGAGCCGCAGGTGCACAAGTTTGCGCGAAATTAATTGCCGTGCGCGACAAGCCAGTAGCGGCCACCTTCATCGGCAAGGGCAAAACCGAAGAATTGAGTGAAATGGTAGAAAATCATGCAGCCACGCTGGTGATATTCGATCATGCTATTACCCCTGTTCAGGAGCGCAATATAGAGCGCAGGGTAAAATGCCGGGTGCTGGATCGTTCCGGGCTCATTCTCGATATTTTCGCGCAAAGAGCAACCTCAAGCGAGGGCAAACTCCAGGTAGAGCTGGCACAGTTAAAACACCTTTCCACCCGTCTGGTGCGGGGCTGGACGCATTTGGAGCGGCAAAAAGGCGGTATCGGCTTGCGTGGTCCCGGTGAATCTCAGTTGGAAACCGACCGGCGATTGATCAGCATCCGCATAAAAACCCTGTCACGCCGCCTGCAAAAGGTTGAGGGGCAACGATTATTGCGACGTCAGGCCCGTCACCGCACGCCAATACCCACGGTTTCTCTGGTCGGATACACCAACGCGGGCAAATCTTCTTTATTCAACGCACTGACCGGGTCTAACGTCCTCGCCCAGGATAAATTGTTCACCACGCTGGACCCCACCATGCGGCGAGTGGAATTGCCTGGATTCGGACCCGTGGTTGTTTCAGATACCGTTGGATTCGTCAGGGATTTGCCCCACACCCTGGTGGCCGCATTTCATTCCACACTGGAAGAAGTGGTGGACGCCGATTGTTTGCTGCTGGTCAGTGACGTATCGGATACCGCGCACCCACAACTACGCCGCCACGTCGAGCAGGTTCTGGAAGAAATCGGTGTGAGCGGTATCCCGGTTATCCAGATTTACAACAAAATTGATTTAACCGGCGACAGAGCGAGAACCAGCGCCGGCGCAGGACCGGTGATTGCTCGAATATGGCTGTCCGCCTGGACCGGAAACGGCGTTGAGTTTGTGTTGCAGGCATTGGCCAGCCTGCTGGGTAAAGAACATCGTTATTACCGGTTAAATCTCAAGCCGCAGGCCGGTGCGCTGCGCTCCAAACTGTTTCAGCGCTGCGAAGTCATCAACGAACAGGTAGACGATACTGGCGCCATCACCATGCAGGTAAAAATGGCGCCAGCGGCCCGGGGCTGGCTGGATTCCCAGCAGCAATTCGCCGGTTTGTGGGATGAAATTTCCGTTAAAACGTCCGTGGAAGGCAGTTTTCCACCAGATTAGGGAAACCGGTAGCCCACAATTCCGGTACAGACGATCTCCTGAAAGTTTCTCTATCCCGATCATCCGGTCAAGTCCGTTTGGTACCTGGTCTGTGCTAGAATCGGGGCTTTATTTTGCAAATTCCCCTGGCGTGATGCCGACCGCTATTCTGCCTAATTTTATTTATTAAAATCAATAAGTTGTACCGCTTTTTATTCGCCGCTGCAATCAGCGCAAAGCCCCCGGTTTCGCCGCAATGACAAAAACGTCTTTCGCAAAAGAAATGCTTCCAGCCAATCTGGAAAAGGAGATGCGGCAATCCTATCTCGACTATGCAATGAGCGTAATCGTCGGGCGCGCCTTGCCCGATATTCGCGATGGATTAAAACCGGTTCATCGCCGTGTGCTATACGCGATGTCCGTACTCGGAAACGACTGGAACAAGGCCTATAAGAAATCTGCCCGGGTGGTCGGCGACGTGATCGGCAAGTATCATCCCCATGGCGACACCGCAGTTTACGATACCATCGTGCGCATGGCGCAAAACTTTTCCCTGCGTTATATGCTTGTGGATGGCCAGGGCAACTTCGGGTCCGTTGATGGCGATTCGCCTGCGGCAATGCGCTACACGGAAATTCGACTGGCACGGATTGCCCACGAACTGCTCGCCGACCTGGATAAAGAGACGGTGGATTTTGGCCCGAACTACGATGAAACCGAAACCCAGCCGTTGGTGCTGCCCAGCCGTTATCCGAATTTACTGGTTAATGGCGCCGCCGGCATAGCCGTGGGTATGGCCACCAATATCCCGCCGCACAATCTCGGAGAAACCATTGATGCCTGTTTGGCGTTGATGGATAACAGCGAGATCAGTATTGCCCGGTTAATGGAGCATATTCCGGGGCCGGATTTTCCGACTGCCGGCATTATTAACGGTCATGGCGGCATCCGTCAGGCCTATGAAACCGGGCGAGGCCGAATCTATGTTCGGGCGCGTACCGCAATCGAAACCAGCGGCAGCGGTCGTCAGTCGATCATTGTCCATGAGCTGCCCTATCAGGTGAACAAAGCGCGATTAATGGAGAAAATTGCCGAGCTGGTCCGGCACAAAAAGATTGCGGGCATTTCCGCCATTCGCGATGAATCGGATAAATCCGGCATGCGCATGGTGGTGGAAATCAAACGGGGCGAACAGTGCGAAGTGATACTGAATAATTTATACAAGCAAACCCAGTTACAGACCGTATTTGGTATCAATATGGTGGCGCTGAGCAGGAACCAGCCGAAAGTTTTCAACCTCAGGGAGGCGCTGGATGAATTCATCAAACATCGTAGAGAGGTGGTCACCCGCAGAACGGTATTTGAGCTGAACAAGGCCCGGGAGCGCGCCCATCTGCTTGAAGGGCTTGCGGTGGCGCTAGCTAATATCGATCCGATAATCGCATTGATCAAGGCGGCGCGGACCGCTGCTGCAGCAAAGCAGGGTCTTTTGGATGGAACCTGGGCGCCTGGCACGGTTGGGGAAATGTTGGCGCGAAGCGATGCTGGCCTTTCCTGGCCGGAGCGGCTGGACCGCAACTACGGCATGTCAGAACAGGGCTACCGGATGTCGCCGGAACAGGCCCAGGCCATCCTGGAGATGCGACTGCATCGATTAACCGGACTCGAACAGGAAAAAATTCATACGGAATATGCGCAGATAATCGAAGAGATTCGGGCGCTGCTGAAAATACTCAGAAACCCGGATCGTTTGATGCAGGTGATTCGGCAAGAGCTTCAGGATATCCGCGCTCGCTATAGTGACCCGCGGCGCACTGAAATTATCGCTGGTGAGATTGATTTGTCGATGGAGGATTTGATTCCTGAAGCAGAATTGGTGGTGACGATTTCTCACGAGGGTTATGCCAAGTCCCAGCCGGTATCAGATTACAGCGCGCAAAAACGCGGCGGAAAAGGACGTATTGCCACCCGCACCAAGGAGGAAGATTTTGTCAGCCGGATGTTTGTCGCCAATTCGCACCATACCATATTGTGTTTTTCCGACATGGGGAAGGTCTACTGGTTAAGAGTATTTCAACTTCCCCAGGCGGGGCGTCAGGCCAGGGGCCGGCCATTGGTGAATCTGTTGCCATTGGATGCCGATGAACAGGTAACGGCAATACTGCCCGTTAAAGGCTATGCAGAGGGCACCAATATTCTCATGGCCACGGCCCTGGGCGTTATTAAAAAATGCCGCCTGGATGATTTTTCCCGACCCAGGCGCAATGGAATCATTGCAGTAAATCTGCGACAGGGTGATCACCTGATCGGGGTTGACTTAACCACTGGCACCGAAGATATCCTGTTAATCAGCGATGCCGGAAAGGCCGTAAGGTTCTCGGAAAAAGATATTCGCATGGTGGGGCGCACGGCAAGAGGGGTGCGCGGGATTCGCCTCGATAAAGATCAGCATGTTATTTCATTGATGGTGCTTCCTGCGGCCGATGCGCTTGCCGATGAAACCAGTGCGCAGGGCGAAGCGGCATTGCCGGAACCGGGCATCCTGACTTCTACGGTCCACGGTTATGGAAAGCGCACGCCGATTTCAGATTTTCCCCGTAAAAACAGGGGAGGCAAGGGCGTGATTGCAATCAAAACTTCCAGTCGCAATGGTAAGGTTGTGAGTGCGCACATTGTCAATGAAACGGATGAAGTCGTGTTAATTACCGACGGCGGCATCCTCATCAGAACCCGGATTGCAGAAATTTCAACCCAGGGAAGAAACACCCAGGGTGTACGACTTATTTCTTTGAAGAATGGTGAAAGACTGGTGAGTGTAGGCAAAGTTGAGGATAACCACACCGACCCGGATGAAGATTCGGGCGGTGATGGCGACAAACAGGGCAAACCACAAGCCCCGATCATCCACTAGGCGAGTACTGTGATCCTGAGAACCGATAAAAAACTGAAAGCATTTCGCGATGAAATCGACCAGATAGATGTTGATATTCTGCGATTAATGAACCGGCGGTTGAGCGCTGCGCAATCCATCGCCCGGATCAAGGCCACTTTGCGGGAACCGGCATTTTATCGGCCCGAACGGGAAGCGCAGATTCTGACCCGCCTGCAAAACCTGAATGACGGATTGCTTCAGAACCGCGCACTGGAGTCCCTGTTCAGGGAAATAATGTCCATTACCAGAGGTACGGAAGCGGGGTTGTCGGCATCCGTGCTGGGTCCGCCCGGCACCTATACCGAAGCGGCCGCCCGCCACCATTTTGGCAGCAGTATAACTATCGTCGATTTTCCTACCATCGACGAAATATTTCGGGCCACGGAAACAGGCCATACTCATTTTTCCGTGGTGCCGGTGGAAAACTCCACCGAAGGCGGGGTGACCGGAACCCTGGACCGCCTGGTGAATACGCCGCTGACCATTTGCGCTGAAATAAACCTGCCGGTGCATCACAATTTATTGATCGCTGTGGATAATGAGGCCCCGGATAGTGCGGTGAACAAGCTGGGTGGAATCAAAAAGATCTACGCACATACCCAGTCTCTGGGGCAGTGTAAACGCTGGATCGACAAAAATTGCGCGGGTGCGGAGTTGATTCCGTCCAGCAGCAACGCCGATGCGGCGCAGAAAGTGGCATCGGAAAAATCCGCTGCGGCCATCGCCAGCGCAGTGGCCGCAGACCGGTACAAATTGAGAATCATTGCGGGGAATATTGAAGATGAACCCGGTAATACAACCCGCTTCCTGGTGTTGTCCAATCGCGCTACGCCGCCCAGCGGCAATGATAAAACCAGTTTGTTATTATCCTGTCGCAGCCGCCCGGGCGCATTGCTGCATTTATTGCAACCGCTTCTGGATGCGAAAATTGATATGACCAAAATAGAATCACGACCTTCGAGGATTGGCCTGTGGGAGTACGTGTTTTTTATTGATATCTGCGGGCACCAGGATGAAAAACACGTTGTAAAGGCGCTGGCCCAGTTAAAAGTCGAGGCCGGCCTGTTTAAAAATCTGGGTTCCTATCCGGTTTCGGTTTAGTGCCTTGCTGATAAATTATATTTATCTTCGTCAACCGGTTTGATGGATCAATCCACGTTTCATATCCGCACCCTTGCCATCATTGGTGTCGGGTTGATTGGCGGATCGCTTGCCGGTGCATTAAAGCAGGCGGGCAAAGTTGACCGGGTCATCGGTGTCGGTCGTGTGCAGAAAAATCTGCAAACCGCATTGGAACTGGGTGCAATTGACGCAATTCAAGCCAGCCCCGCCCGGGCGGTTGAGGAGGCGGATATTACCGTGCTGGCAACACCCGTGAATACCATCGCCGATTTGTTCAAATCCATTGCCCCGGCGGTAACCGACAGCAAAGTGATTACTGACGTGGGCAGTGTTAAAGGCGGAATAGTCCATGCGGCGCGGCAGTCGCTGGGTAGGCGCTTTAATCGGTTTGTTCCCGGCCATCCGGTTGCGGGCAAAGAAAAATCGGGGATTGGCGCGGCCACAGCGGATTTGTTTGCCTGCCACAAAGTTATCCTCACGCCCACACCGGAGACGGATTGCAATGCCTGCGCGGCGATTACAACCATGTGGGAGGCAACCGGTGCGCAGGTAAAGCGCATGAATGTGGACGATCATGACCGGGTATTATCGGTTACCAGCCATCTTCCCCACGTGCTTGCCTATGTGATGATGGATTTTTTATCTACCTCGCCAGACCGGCAAAGCTGTTATGAAATGGCCGCAGGCGGATTTTATGATTTCACCCGAACCGCATCCAGTGACCCGGAAATGTGGCGGGACATCTCGCTGATGAATGGTCCCGGACTGCTTGGGCATATTGCTGAATTCCAGCAGCGACTTGCCGATGTGGCCGGGATGATTGCATCTGAAGATGAAAAGGCGATAGAGGATTTATACGCATCTGCCAAACAGGCCCGTTCTTTGGTTACTGAAAAAAGAAAGTTATAGGGCGCGGCTGGAACAGCCTGTCAAGCGGTACGTATGCCGCCTGCATCTTTAGACTGTCTTCGGGGCTTGCCGCCTTCGGTTTTATTGGGGTTTGTATAAAGAAATACCAGCGGAATGATCAGCAGCGACATCAGCGATATGATGAAAAATGTATGGTTGTATGCGATCATGGCTGCCTGCCGGGCTAATTCAGCCTGCACCGAGGCTAATCCCGACAGGGTGTTGATATCCCATTGTTCAGGTATAAATGCATAGTTGAACAGTTCCCGAAATGGTGTGACATATTCACTAAGCACGGCATGACTGGTTTGCGCCGAGCGGGTATGAACGAACACAATCCCGGCCACCCCGAAAGCGCTGCCGCTGAAAAATACCGTGTGAAATACCGCGAAACCTTCGGTGCGGAATTTTGGCGGCAGAGTTGAAAATGTCAGAGCGGTGATTTGTACATAGATAAATCCCGAAGCGAAGCCCTGTAGCGTGTTGGTCCAGATTACCTCCCATGCGGATACTTCCACCGTCCATTGTGACATGCCCCAGCCGGACAGTGCCATGACCAGAAATCCTGTGGCCAGGATATGGCGGGGATCGATTAAACTGGTAATCCGGCCAACTAGGGTAAGCCCGATAATTAACCCGATGCCACGATAAATTATCAGTCCGCCTGCGGATATGGCCGGATAGCCGCCCACGTTTTGTAACAACAGGGGTAAAAGCACCAGAGGCAGAATGGACAATGCGCCGTTACCAGCAATAAACAACTGCCCCACGATAAAATTCCGGTCAGAAAATAACTGTGGCCTGAAAAATGGGGTGTGTGTGGTATAGCTCCGGGCAACAAATAAATATAATGTGGTGACGGCAATTACGGCTTCCAGGATAATTTCCGGTGATTCAAACCAGTCCAGCCTTTCTCCACGATTCAGCATTACCTGCAACGCCCCCAAACCGGTTATCAGCAGAATCAATCCGAACCAGTCCATCGCTCTGTCCGGTTCTGACTCAATCTCGGGAATAAAAAACACCACCCCCACCAGGGCGATAATACCGATTGGCACATTCAGCCAGAATATCCATGGCCAACTGTAATACTCCACAATTACGCCGCCAATTACCGGTCCCATAATCCCGCCCAACACCACGCCACTGCCCCACAAGGCGGTGGCCTGGCCTTGTTTGTCCCCGGGGAATGCGTCGATGGTTATCGCCTGACCCAGAGGAATAAGTCCGGCCCCCAACACTCCCTGCATAAACCGCCAGATCGTTTCTTCCAGCAAAGTAGCAGACAAGGCGCACATCACCAGGGTAAAGGTGAATCCGGCAATGGAGAATGCAAACATTCGTTTGCGTCCAAATCGATCGCTCAACCAGCCAACGCAGGCGATGGCCACCGCACTGCCCATGACATAAGCGGTCATTACCCAGGCTATTTGATCGGATGTGGCAGAAAATTCGCCCTGCATATGGGGCAATGCAACCCCGACGATAGTCCAGGCGAATTCAAAAACAGTGGAGCCGACGATAGCGGATATGACCAGTAACCACTTGGCAGCCCCGGTCGCCGGGGTTACAGCTCGGCTCATCTGTTCGCGCTGATGCTGGCCAGTACGGACTGAAAAATGACTGGGATTTGGCGTTGATGACCAGTGTCAATGCTGACCGTAGAGGTCATTCCGGCGCGCAGCGAGGGCCCGGCAAGCGGTTCATCCAGATCCAGCCGAACCGGAATGCGCTGCACCACTTTAACCCAGTTGCCGGTTGCATTTTGCGGCGGCAGAACGGCGAACTCTGCGCCAGTGGCCGGGCTGAGACTAGATACGGTGGCCGACAGTACTATGTCGGGGAAGGCGTCCACTACGATGGTCGCCTTTTGTCCTGCTCGTAAATGGGTCAACTGGGATTCCTTGAAATTGGCTTCAACCCATAGCTCGCCGGTTCCTACTATGGAGAAGACCGGAGCACCGGATTCAACGTATTCCCCCGCCTGTAATGCCACATTGCTCAAAATGCCGTCCGCCGGGGCGGTCACTCGGGTTGCATCCAGGTCATGCAGGGCTCTATCCACTTTGGACTGCGCGGAAAGAAACAGTGCATGTTTTTCGGCAGGCATTTTCGGGTCACCGCCCAGGTCTGCAAGCGCGATGACGCTGCGCTGATTAGCCGAGGCCAATGCGCGGCGGCCCATTTCCAATTCATGTTTCGCGCTGTCGTAATCACTCTCGGTCCCCAGCCCCTGTTGTTTTAATTTTTGCTGGCGTTGCAGCCGGGATTCCAGGTAGCGGATTTGTTCCCGGGCATCGTCAATTTCCAGCAAGGCCTGTCGGTATCGGGATTTTAACGAATCAATTCGTTGCCGGACATTGCTGGTTTCTGCCCGGGCGCTGGTCAGCTCGATTTCTGCGGGCTTTGAGTCTATGCGGAATAATAAGTCACCCTGCCTGACGCGCTGATTATTTTTAACTTTAACCGCAATCACACGACCATCTAGATCGCTGCTGATGTTTACCAGGTGTGCCTTCACATAAGCGTTCCTGGTAACCACGTAACGACCGCCAGTAAAATAATAATATGCGGCCATACTCAGGCAGATGACCGGGATCAGCAGCAGAAATAATATACGGACAAAGACTCGTTTCATCGGCGTAAACCAGGGTAATTTCAGTCTGAAAAATTGTCGGATATTATTGTTTTTGCGTTAGCGAAACTAATGAGAGATGGATAGATACGCCTTAAATTGCAAGTTGACAAGCGATTTATATTTATAATATGGATTATTTAAACTAATCCATAAACCGATGGGTCGAAACCTGCCGCCACCTGTCGCGCTGCGCGCATTTGAAGCTGCCGCCAGACACCTGAGTTTTACCCGTGCGGCCAATGAGTTAAACGTCACCCAGGCCGCGATCAGCCACCAGATCAAGGCGTTGGAGGAATATCTGCGCAGCGCATTGTTTGTGCGCATGACCCGCAAGCTGTTACTGACCAATGAAGGCCAGTCGCTTTATTCCATCGTCAGCGAATCGCTCAATAACATTGAAGAAATAAGCGAGCGGCTGCGCAGCGGAGCAGGAGATGAAATCCTGAACGTCAGTTTGACACCACACTTTTCTGCCAAGTGGTTGACCGTCCGGCTGAGTCGATTCTGGGCACTGCACCCGAACTATGATCTGCGGCTGCTGCATACCGCGCAACCGGGAAACTTTGATCAGGCCGGTGTGGACATCGCAATAAGCTGGGGCCAGGACAACTGGTCTGAGCTGGACACCCGATTATTGCTGGCTGCCCGGGTCGTGCCGGTGTGCAGCCCAAAACTGATAACCGCAGAAAACCCTTTGGCCAGTGTGGCTGATCTGTATCGCCACATCCTGCTGCATGAAAACGACTACACCTTTTGGCGGGCATGGCTAAAACGCGCAGGCGTACAAAACGTCAATGTAAAACGGGGCTCTACCATGGACGATGCAAACGTAATTTTACAGGCAGCCATTGATGGACAGGGCATCGCCTTGGGCGCAGATATTCTGCTGCACGATGAGCTGGCATCAGGACGGTTGATCATGCCTTTTGACCCCGCCATGTCCATGCAGTATGCCTACTACATCCTGTTTAAGCCAGGCGCGCTGGAACGGCCAAAAATCAAGGCCTTTTACGACTGGCTCTTGACCGAAGCCGGACAGGATTCGAATCCCTGATACCTGTTTTGATACTTAAGCGAAGGTCTGAATAATTTCCTGCTGGAATTTCCAGGCTACAAAATCAATGGTCTGGCGCCATTAATTCTGGTGGTATGTTCCGGTACCGCAGGAACTCCTGAATTAATCAGAGATTCCCCAGATGATGCGGCCCGATCGCCCGATTGGGTATATTTTTTTACCAGTTTAATCCATGGCCTATGCCCCGAAGCGAACCTGTGGTAAAAGGTTTTGCGCCTGTTGCCCAAGAACATTTCCAGCCAATGAAATTTTTGATTTCCCCCTCTTCCGGCCTTGCAGGTCAACTGCAAGTGGCAGGGGATAAATCAATTTCGCATCGCGCGGTTATTTTCGGCGCCATCGCAAACGGAACCACTCGGGTCTCGCAAATTCTGCAAGGCGAAGATGTATTGGCAACCATGGCTGCTTTTCGTGCCATGGGAATTAACATTATCCGGGTCGGCGGTGACCCCGCTGACAATGACTATGAAATACAGGGCAAAGGCCTGTACGGACTTCGCCCGCCCGGGCTGAGCCTTGATATGGGCAACTCGGGTACCGCGTTGCGGCTGCTGACCGGACTATTGAGCGCCCAACCCTGGAGCAGTCGGCTGTCTGGCGACGCCTCCCTCAATCAAAGGCCCATGGGTAGAATTATCGATCCGCTCAGGTTAATGGGTGCGAATATTGCATCAGCGCAGGGCAACCCCCCTGTGCAAATTAACCCCGTCGGGCGCCTGAAGGGCATTCGGTATACCACGCCGATGGCCTCCGCTCAGGTCAAATCGGCGCTGCTGCTGGCCGGGATGTATGCCGACGGCATCACATCGGTGACCGAACCGACCACGACCCGGGATCATACCGAACGCATGCTGGCCGGGTTTGGATATGCCGTGGAAATTGAGGGGCGGACGGTTTCGATCAAGGGCGGTGGCGAATTAACGGCCCGGCAACTGACGGTGCCGGCTGATTTATCTTCAGCGGCGTTTTTTATTCTGGCAGCGCTGATAACGCCCGACAGCGAGCTGGTGTTAAAAAAAGTCGGGGTAAACCCGAGTCGCGATGGTGTGTTGACCATACTGAAACGGATGGGAGCACAGATTGAGCTGGTAAATCCATCCCGGGCGGGTGGCGAGCCGGTTGCAGACATCGTGGCAAAAACCTCTGAATTAACCGGCTGTGATGTGTGCGGGGACGATATTGCCCGGGCCATCGATGAAATTCCGGTCATCGCCGTGGCGGCCGCCTGCGCCCGGGGCATCACACGCATTGCCGACGCACAGGAATTACGGGTCAAGGAAAGCGACCGTATCCACAGCATGGTACATGGCCTTAAGGCGTTGGGCGTCAGGGTAGAAGAGCAGGCCGACGGGATGATCATTGCCGGCGGGAAACTGACCGAGGGCCGGGTGCATAGTTTTGATGATCACCGGATTGTCATGGCATTTTCCATGGCAGGGGCCGCAGCCAGTGGGCCAGTTGAGGTGCTGGATTGTAATAATGTCGCAACATCGTTTCCAGACTTTCACCAACTCGCGAGTCGATCGGGCATAAATATTGTCGTTAATTGAAGCCAGAACAAGCCCGCCGATAAATTCAGTGCCGGTTATTGCCATCGACGGCCCGAGTGGGTCGGGCAAGGGCACGGTGTCATTGTCGATGGCGCGGCAACTGGGCTGGCATTATCTGGACAGCGGCGCTATTTATAGAGCGCTGGCGCTGGCGGCCGGTAAAAACAATATTGAATTATCCGATGAACCGGCTTTAATAGACCTGACCGGGAATCTGGATATTGAATTTCGCAATGGCGCGGTCTGGTTATGCGGTGAAGAAATCGGCGACGAAATTCGCACCGAAGAGGCGGGGAAAAGGGCTTCCATGGTGGCGCCGATTCGCAGTGTCCGGGAAAAACTACTGGTCTGGCAAAGAAGCAGAGCGCAATTGCCAGGTTTGGTGGCGGATGGTCGTGATATGGGAACGGTGGTATTTCCCGGTGCATGCTGCAAAATATTCCTCATTGCCAGCGCCGAGGCGCGGGCGAAAAGGCGCTTTAAGCAGTTGAGAGACAAGGGTTTTGATGTTAGTATCCCACAGCTTTTCAGGGAGATATGCGAGCGCGATGCGCGTGATGCGAATCGAACCGTATCCCCTTTAAAACCGGCTGAGGATGCGATTGTGCTGGATACAACAAATTTGCATATTGAAGATGTTGTCGCGGCAGTAATGAGGCTGGTGCACCAGGCGATCAAAGCCGCAGTCGGATTAACCGGGAATGCGTAGTTGATTCAACAACCGGTCGAAAAGCATAAGGTGAATAATCCCCCGGGATTATTTTGTATTTAACTATTTATCGTTTTTTACGAAAGCGCCTGTCGTTATTGTCGGCAGTCTTGCCATCATACCCCTCAAGATAATCCCTCGGACTATACATATTACGGCAGGCGTTATCGGGTGGCGGTTGCGGACGGGGTCATTAGGGAACAGGCGTGAATTATTTATTATGACTGATGACTGAAAATTTTGCGGAATTACTAGAAGAAACAGAGCGCCAGGCGCGGGTGGTTATGCGTCCTGATGAATTGATTATGGCCTATGTGATCGAGGCCAATGATGACTATGTCAACGTTGACGTCGGCCTGAAATCTGATGCCGAGATCCCCGCAGACGAATTCAAAAATCCGGCGGGAGAACTGACTGTCAAGGCCGGCGACCAGGTTGAGGTGAGTCTGGTCGCCGTGGATGATGGAACCGGCTGCACGAAAGTATCCCGGGAACGCGCCATGCGCATCCGGGCCTGGAGTGAGCTTGCCGCAGCCGAGGAGAATGGCGACATTGTCAGCGGTGTGATTACAGGCCGGGTCAAGGGCGGATTTACCGTTGATGTAAGCGGATTGCGGGCTTTCCTGCCGGGTTCGCTGGTGGACGTGCGTCCGGTCAAGGATTCTGCCTGTATCGAAGGCCGTGAACTGGACTTCAAGATTATCAAACTTGATCAGGCGCGCAACAATATAGTGGTTTCAAGGCGCGCCATCGTTGAAAACGAACTCAGCGAAGAACGGGATAAATTACTCGATACCCTTGAAGAAGGCCAGGTGGTCAAGGGCGTGGTCAAGAATTTGACCGAATACGGTGCATTCGTAAATCTCGGCGGACTGGATGGATTGCTGCATATTACTGATTTGGCCTGGAAAAGAGTCAAGCATCCTTCGGAAGTATTGACTGTCGGCGATGAAATTGAAGCCAGAGTACTTAAATTTGACAAAGAGCAATGCCGCGTTTCCCTCGGACTTAAACAACTGGGCCAGGATCCATGGCTGGATTTGGTGCGTCGCTACCCTGTCGGTGCCCGGGTTTTCGGAAAGGTAACCAACCTGACCGACTATGGTGCGTTTGTCGAGCTGGAAGAAGGGGTGGAAGGGCTGGTGCATTTATCGGAAATGGACTGGACCAACAAAAATATTCATCCTGGCAAAATTTGCCATGTTGGTGATGAAGTTGAGATCATGGTGCTGGACATTGATTCAGGCAGACGCCGTATTTCCCTGGGCATCAAACAATGTCGTCCCAACCCCTGGGAAGAGTTTGCATTAACCTACAAAAAAGGCGACACCCTGACCGGCAATATTCGATCGGTAACCGATTTTGGTGTGTTCGTCGGGGTTGATGGCGGCATCGACGGGCTGGTTCATCTTTCTGATCTTTCCTGGCAAAAAACCGGCGGAGAAGTTATTACCGACTATAAAAAAGGCGACGAGCTCACCGTGGTGGTTCTGGCTGTGGATGCCGCACGGGAAAGAATTTCATTAAGTCTCAAACAGGTTACAGAGGACCCGTTCCTGACCTATGTTGCGGAAAATGGCAAGGGCAGCCTGGTGTCGGGAGTGGTGAAAGAAGTGACCGCCAAAGGTGCCACGATTGAACTCATGCCGGGCGTTGAGGGCTATCTGCGTGTTGCGGAAATTTCCCGGGAGCGTATCGAAGACGCCACCAGGGCACTCAATGAAGGGGATGCAATTAAAGCTAAAATAACCAGTATTGAACGCAAAGATCGTAAAATATCGTTATCTGTCAAAATGCGCGATATGGAAGTTGAGGAACAGGCGGCGCAGGAATATTCCCGGGAATCCAATATCAGCGGCACCACGCTGGGCGATAAATTGAAAGAGGAATTGAAAAAACAATCTTCCTGATATGTCGTCAGAGGATGAAAACCAGTTTGCACCACCAACGTTGACCAAGTCGGAACTGATCGCTTATATCAGTTCTGATCAACCCCGGCTTTCTGAAACTGATGTGGAGTTCGCGGTCAACAGCATTCTGGAGCGAATGGTAAACGCACTTGCCCATGGTGAGCGGATTGAAATTCGGGGATTCGGCAGCATGACTTTGCACTATCGGCCGCCACGGGTAGGCCGCAATCCAAAAACCGGTGAGCAGGTTTATGTTCCCGAGAAGTACGTGCCCCATTTCAAACCCGGTGCAGATCTGCGCAGGCGTGTAAATACCGGAAATTTACCACCAATAAGATGATGAAGTTTCTCTATGCTCTGGTCGTTGTCATAACAGTTTTTCTGGGACTTACCTTTACCTATATGAACAACCAGGCGGTGGAATTGCACTATTTTTCTGGTCGTGCCGTAATAAATTTGCCTTTGCTGCTGTTATGCACGCTGGTGCTGGGCGTATTTGCAGGATTTTTGGCCAGTATATGGTCATCGTTGAAAGTACGACGAAATCTGTGGCGAGCTAAAAAACACCTCAAGGATCTGGAATCCGGTGATCTGTAGCCCGGGCTGGAAAATTTTGTTCGCGCGCAAGTCATTATCGCCAGGCTTTGTATATGGATCGCATAATCAATTGGATGGCAGTATGCTGACAGATTCGGGCCGGCCCCGCTAACTATTACTTACATTCGTTATGGATCCAGTCTGGTTATTGCTGCTATTGCCAATTGCCGCCGCAGGCGGGTGGTTAATGGCTGCCTATGACAAGTCCGGGGCTTCCAGAGCGGATGATTTGCCTGAGGCCTATTTTAAGGGCCTGAGTTTTTTGCTCAATGAACAACCCGACAAAGCGTTGCGTGTATTTCTCGAAGTAGTCGAAGTGGACCAGGAAACCATAGAGATGCACATGGCTTTGGGCAATCTGTTTCGGCGTCGCGGGGAAGTGGAGCGTGCCACCCACATCCACCAGAACCTGGTGGCACGGCCAGACCTGGATGAAAGTTTACGCTCGCTGGCCTTGTTTGAACTGGCGCAGGATTACTTTAAAGCCGGGTTGCTGGACCGGGCCGAGAATCTGTTTCAGTCGCTGCAGCAGGTCCCGGAATACGAGGAGCAGGCCAATCAGTTTCTGTTGCAAGTATATGACCAGGAGAAAGAATGGCAAAAGGCGATTCTTGCTGCTGAGCAACTTGACCGCCTGTGCGATCAGGATTTTTCCAAAACCATCGCGCACTATTATTGTGAACTCGCAGAGCTCGCAATCACCGGGGGCGACAACCAGACCGCAGAGAAATACCTGGAATCCGCCCTGCGCAATGATGCGCATTGTATTCGCGCCGTGATTCAATCCGGGCGGCTCGCGGCAACGCGCGGCAACCATGCCAATGCCGTGATGATATGGCGCGGACTGGAGTATTGGGCGCCGGAGGCCCTGGGAGAGGTGGTCGGCCATATTTCCAATAGTTATGATGTTTTAAACGACCATCGTTCGTTTAAAAAATTTCTCGAATCCGCTTTGGACAAGAACCCTGACCCGCGGATCATTGCCATGCTGGTGAATTTGACCGGCCGGGATCAAGGCAAACAAGCAGGTCAATCGCTGTTGCTGGATTTGGTGCGAAGGCACCCCAGTCTGGAAAGCGTATACCAGTTGATCAAGAGTCGAACCCGGGAACCGGTTTTGAATAAACAGGACAAAGACTTTTTATTGCTGGCTGATTTATTGTCAGATGTCATCCAAACCGGGCGAAATTACCATTGTCGGCAATGCGGATTCCAAAGCAATTCACTGCATTGGCAATGTCCTGGCTGCAAGGGCTGGGGAACTGTTCAGCGACATTCAGGGAGTAAATCCAGCCTGTCGCAAAAGCTCCACCCAGCCGGTTAGCCGGCTTTGGTCTTGCCGAACCGGTTGGCAGCTAAAAACATTCTGGTATGAAAAAATATTCAGCGATCAATATTACCGTGGTGGGCACCGGGTATGTTGGTCTGGTTTCGGGTGCGTGTTTGTCAGAAGTGGGTAACAACGTGCTGTGTGTGGATACGAATCAAAACAAGATTGAGCGGTTAGGAAATGGCGTTATACCGATCTACGAGCCCGGGCTGGAAACCTTGGTATCCGGCAATATCGCCGCAGGTCGATTGGGTTTTACCACCTCCATTGAGCAGGGTGTTGCACATGGCGAAGTGATATTTATCGCCGTGGGCACGCCACCGGATGAGGATGGGTCGGCGGATTTGCAGTACGTGATGCAGGTTGCACAATCCATCGGCGAAGCAATCCGCGATTTTCGCGTGGTAGTGACCAAGTCCACGGTGCCAGTCGGAACAGCGGCGATGGTCAAGGCCAGGATTAACCAGGCTCTGGAAAAAAGAGGCGCCGATGTGGAGTTTAGCGTGGCGTTCAACCCCGAGTTTTTAAAAGAGGGTGCGGCGGTTGGAGACTTTATGAAGCCGGATCGTATTGTTATTGGTGTTGAGGACGACAAGGCGCTGGAAATTCTGCGCACATTGTATGCGCCGTTTAATCGCAACCATGAACGCCTGATAGTGATGGATATTCCTTCGGCTGAATTGACCAAATATGCCGCCAATGCAATGCTGGCGACAAAAATTTCATTCATGAATGAAATGTCGAACCTGGCCGACCGGCTGGGTGCGGATATCGAAGCGGTACGACGCGGCATTGGCGCGGACAGCCGGATCGGTTACGACTTTATTTATCCAGGCTGCGGCTATGGCGGTTCATGTTTTCCAAAAGATGTGCAGTCCTTGCGCCGCACCGCAAAATCTGTGCACTATGACGCGAGAATTCTGGGCGCTGTGGAAGCGGTGAACGAGGATCAAAAATGCGTACCCATAAATAAAATCGTTGATCATTTTGGCGAGAACCTGAACGGCATGAAGTTTGCGATCTGGGGGCTTTCCTATAAACCGGATACGGATGACATGCGTAACGCGCCAAGCCGGGTGATTATCGAGGCGTTATGGCATCGGGGAGCGAGGGTTCAGGCCTTCGACCCGGTGGCCACCGACGAGGCAAAGCGCATTTATGGTGCGCGTGCGGACCTGACATTATTTAATGACAGCCCGTACCGTGCATTGCAGGGCGTGGATTGCCTTGTAGTGGTGACCGAGTGGCGATTGTTTCGTGGCGCGGACATGAACAAAATAAGGTCGGTGATGCGCGGCAACGTCATCGTTGATGGCCGCAATATTTTTCCTCCTGAAGCGGTGACGGAATCCGGCTTTATCTATTATGGAATCGGTCGACCGCAATATTGAAAAATTGTCCAGCGCCAGGGTTCTGGTGGTGGGAGATGTGATGCTGGACCGGTACTGGTTTGGCGATGTCAGGCGCATATCACCAGAAGCGCCGGTGCCCGTTGTGTCGGTGACTGCAACCAGCGAAAGGCTGGGGGGCGCCGGCAATGTGGCGCGAAATATCACCGCGCTGGGTGGGGTATGCACTTTGCTCGGAGTCATAGGCGATGACGAAGCAGGTCGAAGTGTGGCCGCAATTTCCAGGGATTCTCAGGTTATCGCGGCGCTCGAAACAGACCGCACCATAAAAACCACAATCAAGCTGCGCGTGGTTTGCAAAAATCAGCAATTGTTGCGTGCCGATTTTGAAAACAAACCCGACCCATCGGTTATCGAAAAGTTATTGGTGAAGTATGAGCGCCTGATTCCGGCGCATGATGTTGTCATTCTGTCGGATTACGGAAAAGGCGGGCTGGGGGAAATCGCGCAATGGATGCAGATTGCCAAAAGCCATGGTAGGCCGATATTGATTGACCCGAAGGGCAATGATTATTCCCGATACCACGGCGCAACCATGATAACGCCGAATCTGGCGGAATTTGAAGCGGCTGCCGGAGTCGGACCGGCAGATGCTCTGGCAGGGCGGGCGCAGTCGCTGATTGCCAGACATGGGCTGGACAGTTTATTGATTACCCTGAGTGATAAAGGTATGCAATTATTTCAACGGCATGGCAAGCCGGTTTATATGCCCGCCAGGAGCCGCGAGGTTTATGATGTCAGCGGCGCCGGGGATACCGTGATAGCGGTGATGGCCATGGCGTTATCCGCTGGCCTGTCCAGACCGGCCGGCATGGCATTGGCTAATAGTGCGGCGGGCGTGGTTATTGCAAAACTGGGCACTGCGGCCATTGACCGGGAAGAATTAAGGGCGGCAATTAAACAGGATTACCGGGCATGATCATGGTTACCGGCGGCGCCGGATTCATCGGTTCCAATCTGGTCAAGGCGCTGAATGATTGCGGGCGAGAAGATATTCTCATTGCCGACAACCTTTCCAGCCCGCAAAAAGAACAGAATCTTGCTGACCTTAAATTTGTCGATTATCTGGACAAACACGAATTGTTTGAACTGATTACCACGGGTGCGGCGAATTATGCCCCGGGGCTTGATGCCCTAACTGCGGTATTTCACCAGGGTGCCTGCTCCGACACCATGGAAATCGATGAAGAATATATTCTGCAAAATAATTTTGTCTATTCCAGGGAATTGCTGCACTTTTGCGCAAGCCGGAATGCGCAATACATCTATGCCTCGTCCGCCTCGGTTTATGGCAGTGGCCGGGTTTTTGCCGAGCAGCCGGAAAATGAAGCGGCGCTCAACGCCTACGCCCGGTCGAAATTAATGTTTGATAACTACATACGCGGTCAGCAAAATATTCGCATTCAATGCGCCGGCCTGCGCTATTTCAATGTTTACGGACCGCGCGAGCAGCATAAGGGCCGCATGGCATCGGTTGCCTGGCATTTTTACCACCAATACCAGGAGACCGGCAGGGTAAAGTTATTTTCGGCTACGCACGGCTATGGCTGCGGCGAACAGTTGCGGGATTTTGTATTTATCGATGATGTGGTCAATGTGAATTTATTCCTGTTGAAGAATCCTCAAATCAGCGGGATTTTTAATGTGGGCACCGGTCATTGCCAAAGTTTTAACGCGGTGGCGCTGGCGGTGATAAATTGCTGCCGGCAGAATCAGCACAGGCAGACAATCCACCTTGATCGGGCGGTTGCAAATGGCGAGATAATTTACATCCCGGTGCCTGACACCCTGATTGATCGGTATCAAAGCTATACACAGGCGGATTTGAGCAAATTGAATGCAGCCGGCTATCATGGAAAATTCGACGATGTTGCCTGCGGCGTCAGTAAATATATCGCCCGTTTGACGAGTGAATAACGCGGTCATGGTAACCGGCGGCGCTGGCTTCATCGGCTCTGCGGTGATCAGGCATCTTCTCCATAGCCATGATTGCCAGGTGGTCAACATCGACAAACTTACCTATGCCGGTAATCTGGCCACAACCGCGCCATTTCAGACAAACCCGAAGTATCATTTTGAATGGAGCGATGTTTGTGACCGGCCGGCCATGGCCGGGCTGTTCAAAAAATATCAGCCAAAGGCGATCATGCACCTTGCCGCGGAATCCCACGTGGACCGATCTATCGATGACCCCCGGGCGTTTATTCAAACCAATATAGTGGGTACATATAATTTATTGGAAACTGCCCGGGACTTTATTGCCGCCAGCAGGGATGCGACCGCATCCGGGTTCAGGTTCCATCATGTTTCCACGGACGAAGTTTTTGGTACGCTTGGGGATGAAGGCCTGTTTACCGAAGATTCTTCCTACCAGCCCAACTCGCCCTATGCGGCGAGCAAGGCCGCTGCGGATCATCTGGTACGGGCATGGCATGAAACATTTGGATTACCCGTTGTGCTTTCCAATTGCTGCAATAACTATGGCCCCTGCCAACACCCGGAAAAATTCGTGCCGATGATTATTTCCAGGGCGGTTTCCATGCAGTCCATTCCGGTTTATGGAACAGGCGACAATGTACGTGACTGGTTGTATGTGGATGATCATGCTGCGGCGTTGGTGAAAATCATGCAGCATGGCGTACTGGGGCGCAGCTACAATGTGGGTGGTCATGCACAACGCACCAATCTGCAGGTGGTTAAAACGGTATGCGGTATTCTCGACCGGGAATGCTCCGGCGCCATGGGCAAGCCCTATGAATCATTGATCAAGCTAGTCGCCGACCGACCCGGTCACGATCAGCGTTATGCCATCAATGCCTCGCGGGTTAGGAATGAGCTTGGCTGGGCGCCCCGGGAAAGTTTTGAGTCCGGCATGATAAAAACCGTGGCGTGGTATTTGCATAATCGGCAGTGGGTGGAGGAAGTACAGCAAAAAAATTCCCGCAAAGGTCAGTGCGCCGGGGTCGTAAAGCGGATTGGAGGAACCGGATGCGAGGCATAATTCTGGCTGGCGGCTCGGGTTCGCGGTTATGGCCGGTGACCATTGCGGTATCGAAGCAGCTCATTCCGGTGTACGACAAGCCGATGATTTACTACCCTTTGTCTACATTATTGCTGGCCGGCTTGAAAGATATATTGATCATCTCCACACCCCGGGATACGCCAAGATTTCAACAGTTGCTCGGTGATGGCGCAAAATGGGGAATAAATTTATCCTACGCGGTGCAGCCGGCGCCGGAAGGTTTGCCCCAGGCGTTTATCCTCGGTTCGGAATTTATCGGCAATCAGAGCAGCGCCCTGGTTCTGGGCGATAACATTTTCTATGGACATGGTTTGAGTGAACGCATGCAGAATGCGGCGGCAATAAAAAAAGGTGCCCGGGTATTTGCCTGCCAGGTGAGCCATCCGCAAAAATACGGCGTGGTTGCATTCGATGAACGAGGCAAGGCATATAATCTGCAAGAGAAACCGCCGTCACCGAAATCCAGGTATGCGGTGACCGGGCTATATTTTTACGATGCAACAGTTGCCGAAAGAGCGCGGTCGCTCAAGCCGTCTGCCCGGGGTGAACTGGAGATCACCGAGCTCAATCAAACTTATCTGGATGACGGCAGCTTGGGTGTAGAAGTACTGACCCGGGGAATGGCCTGGCTGGACGCCGGCACCTATGATTCGCTTCTCGATGCGGCGAAATTTATCGAAACCATCGAAAAACGCCAGGGAATGAAAATATCCTGCCCGGAAGAAATTTGCTGGCGAATGGGGCATATTGACGATGAGCAGTTAGCATCCTTGTCCGCAGAACTGAAGCAAAATGAATACGGCCGGTACCTGCAACGGTTGCTGAAAGAGTAGCGGATGTTGGTACAAAACCGCCGAATCCCGCCAAACGAATATAACGGGGATATAACTGAATACCCGGACTTCGGATTTCTCAAAGCAGAAATGACTGGGCGCATGGTCAGGCGCTGGCCCGCGAAAGCTCAAACCATAAACGTATACGTAACATGACCGACCTTGCAGTGATTGGTGGCAGCGGATTTGATCAACTCCCGGGGCTGGTTGTACGCCAGCAAAAATCAGTATCCACACCCTATGGTGAACCATCTGCTATGCTTGGGATAGGCGAGTTTCGCGGCCTTGAGCTGGTGTTTCTGCCTCGACACGGGGCGGCGCATTCGCTGCCACCGCATAAAATCAATTATCGGGCCAACCTGTATGCGCTCAAACATCTGGGCGTCAGGGAGGTCATCGGGCTGGCGGCGGTAGGCGGCATTACCCCCGAACACGCTCCCGGGTCCATCGCTGTTCCTGCCCAGGTTATCGATTACACCTGGGGTCGGAAGCATACATATTACGATGGTGAGAATATACAAAACGAGTATGCAAGCGGACAATCAATGCACATTGATTTTTCCAGACCCTACAATGAGTATCTGCGGTCACGGCTGATTCGGGCGGCGGAGAAGTCGGCAATTGATTACCAGCCCCACGGGGTTTATGCGGTGACCCAGGGGCCCAGACTGGAAACTGCAGCGGAAATAGACCGCCTGGAAATGGATGGCGCCGATTTGGTCGGCATGACAACCATGCCGGAAGCGGCTCTGGCCAAAGAACTGGATTTGCCTTACGCCTGTGTTGCGTTGGTAGTCAATGCCGCAGCCGGACGCGGCGGCGGGGATTTAACCATGGGCACGATGTATGCGCATCTGGCAGTGGCCACGGACAAGGTGCAGTCCCTGTTGCAACGGTTTGAGTGAGGTGCGTCAGGCTGCGGGCCATACTCCCATGATCACGCCGAATCGGGGATGGTCAAAGTAATGTATCTGCGTGAATTTGAGCCGCCGCTTTTCGGACAGAAAATATTGCGGCTGCTGATATGGCCGATTTTCAATATCGGTGATGAATCGATTGTGGCTTTGATTAGGGGTTTCCCGGGTTATATCCGCAGGGCCAGCCAGGGCGGAACCTGTCGCTGAAGGGACGGACGGAATCAGGTGGAGATTGATGTCCACAAATATCAACGCCGTTTTATAAACGCGAATAAAGCCGTTGGGCAAGGTGCTGCCGGCAATCCCCAAATCGATCACCGGAGCATTCTGGTATACCAGGGCGGGTTGCACCCATTTCGCGGCCCGCAGAACACGGTAGCCGGAAGCCACAAGATTTCGTCTGACCGACGCCAGGTTTTCCAATGCCGTAGAAGTTTCCATTGCCACAGATTTTGTGGCCAAGGCTTGCAGGTTTTGCCGCTTTTCCGCGATATGTTCAATGGAGATATGCTCAATGGAAAAATCCCGGGATTCCGGGGGTCCCGTGTCCGTTTCGGGGTGTGCAAAGATGATGACCTCAACCGCATAATCGCGCGCATGGGCGGCCTGGTCAGGGCTAAAAAGTAAGGGGATAAACAGTAACAGGCCAATGATGAAAAAGTCAGATTTATTCCGCATAAAATTTTTCAGACAGGTTTTATCACGTGATTTTTATGGATTCCAAACAGCCAGTCTAGCAGATTGAGGTGGAAAATTACGACCATAAATAACCAGACCGGAACCATTGAAGCAATAGCGCCGCCTGATTGGGATGCTATTGCAGCGAATCTTTCAGCGTGTCCAGTAATTTTTCAATTCTGGTTATGCGCACATCTTCCGCGGAAAGATCATCTCTAATCCTGAATCCATTCGGGCCGACCAGTCGGTAGATCTGGGGCTGGCCTTGAATCAATGAAAAAATCACCTCGGAATCAACCGCCGGATGGTCATGGAATTCGATCAATCCACCGGACTCCCCAATATCTATTTTGCGGATGTCGAGCTGCTCGGCCTGCAAGCGCAGCGCGGTCAACCGGAACAGGTTTTTGCCCTGCGCCGGCAGCAATCCAAACCGGTCGATGGTTTCAATTTGCAGTTCCTGAAGTTGCTCCACATCCACAGCGCTGGATATTCTTTTATACAATATCAACCGGGTATGGGTATTGGGTAGATAATCGGTCGGGAATAACGCCCGGGCGTGCAAGTCAATCAGTGTTGATTTTTCAGATACAAGCGGGCTATCGGGCTCGGGCAGGCTGCCATCCTTGATGGCCCTGACCGCCTGTGTGAGATATTCGCTGTACAGCGAGAACCCCACATCGTCAATTGACCCGCTTTGTACCTCGCCTAATAATTCGCCGGCGCCGCGAATTTCCAAATCATGGGACGCCAGTGCGAACCCTGCGCCCAGATCTTCCATTGAATCAATGGCATCCAGGCGTTTTCTGGCGTCGCTGGTAATATGTTTTTTATCCGGGATCAACAAGTAGGCGAAGGCCTGATGATGGGAGCGGCCAACCCGACCCCTGAGCTGATGTAATTGCGCCAGCCCAAAGCGGTCAGCCCGATTAATAATGATGGTATTCGCCGAAGGCACATCGATGCCGCTTTCAATTATGGTGGAGCAAACCAGCAGGTTGAACCGCTGATGGTAAAAGTCCTGCATGATGCGTTCGAGCTGCATTTCCCGCATTTGTCCGTGGCCGATATTAATCTGTGCTTCGGGAACCAGCTCTGCCAGTTCCCGGGCCATGCGCTCTATGGATCGGACCTCATTATGTAGAAAGTAAACCTGCCCCCCGCGCCGGATTTCGCGGAGGCAGGCTTCCCGAATCAGCCCGCGATTCCACTGGCGTACAAATGTTTTAATCGACAGCCGGTTAAGCGGCGGCGTGGCGATAATCGATATTGCTCGCAATCCCGCCATGGTGATATTCAATGTGCGTGGTATCGGGGTCGCGGTTAAGGTCAAAATATCCACCTGGCTGCGTAAACGCTTGATGCGTTCCTTTTGTCTAACCCCGAACCGATGCTCTTCGTCAATGATCAACAAACCCAAATCGCTGAATTTAATGTCGTCCTGCAGCAGCCTGTGAGTGCCGATCAGGATATCCACCTGGCCACTGGCCAGCTTATCGACAATCTGGGCAGACTGCTGCCTGGTATTAAACCGTGAAAGCATTGCCACGTTCACCGGCCAGTCTGTAAACCTCTCGACAAAGGTCTGGTAGTGTTGTTGTGCAAGCAGCGTAGTGGGCGCCAGTATGGCAACTTGCTTTCCATTCATGGCGACCACAAAGGCCGCCCTGAGTGCGACTTCCGTTTTGCCGAATCCGACATCGCCGCAAACCAGTCTGTCCATCGGTTCGGGTGAATTGAGATCGTCGATCACTTCGCTGATGGCCCGCTGCTGATCTGGCGTCTCTTCAAAGGGGAACTGGCTGACAAAACGCTCAAGTTCAATGGCGTTGGCTGCAAAGGTATGGCCTGGGCGCGCATTTCTGAATGCTTCCATTTCCAGCAATTCAGCGGCCACGTCCCAGGCTTTGTCCCGGGCGTGTTTCTTTGATTTCCCCCAGGCCTCTCCGCCCAGTCGGTGCAATGGCGCCAGGTCGGCCGACCCGCCGACAAAACGGCTGATTAAATTCAGCGATAAAACCGGAACATACAGCTTGTCACCACCCTGATATTTCAGTGTCAGGAACTCGCCTTTTTCGCCCCCTATATCCAGTATTTGCAGCCCTTTGTAGCGCCCAACGCCGTGTTCGATATGCACCACCGGGTCACCCGCATTCAGCTCGGCCAGCGACTTGATGACGGCTTCCGGGTTGCGGGATTGCTGGCTGCGCCGTCTGCGCTGATACACTTTCTCGCCATATAACTGGCTTTCACTGATGATTTCAATCCCGCATGAATTCGAGGTAAACCCACGCTCAAGCGGGCCAACAGCGAGCGCCAGTTCGATTTGCTGCGTAACAAACGCCCCGAAGCCATCAACCTGCCTGACCGCCAAACCGTTATTGCGAAGTACGCCGGCCAGCGCCTCGCTGCGCCCGGCTGTCTCCGCCATGATTAATTTTTTATTGTCACTGCGCTTCAGATGGGCAATCAATTCCGCATGGGGCGCCGCCTTTCTGGAGTCAACGGGGAATTGTTTATTGTGATTGGTGCTGGCGCACCAGGTGGCGGCGGGATCGTCTGTATGGGTGTTTTCAATGCTGGCGTAATCACGGATGCGGCGGTCTATTTCTTCGGGTTCGATATAAAGCCGGGACGGCGGCAAAACTTTTCTGGCCGGGTCATAGCCGGCATTCGCGTACCGATCATTTATTTCTGCCCAACAGGTTTGGGTAGAGGCGGTAAATTCCCGGGTTTTGATAAATACTGCGCTGTCCTGAATATAATCAAAGAAAGTAGCGGTATGCGCAAAAAACAACGGAAAGAAAAACTCGATACCCGGCGGTGTATTACCCAGGGTGACTTCGTTATAAACGGGTTGTTTCCTCGGGTCGCCTTCGAAGCATCGGCGAAACGATGAGCGAAACTGCCTAATGCCGGCTGCGGTCATCGGAAACTCCCTTGCAGGCAGGAGTTCAATGGTGGCTACCCGCTCTTTGGAGCGCTGGCTATCCGGGTCAAACAATCGAATGGATTCGAGTTCGTCATCGAACAAATCCAGTCGAAATGGCCACTGCGCACCCATGGGATAGACATCTACCAGCCCACCGCGAATAGCAAACTCGCCTGGCGACATGACCTGGTTTACCGAACAATAGTGCGCGTCTGCCAGCCGGGCTTTTAAACAATCCAGATTGATCCGTTGGGATTGTTGTAACGAAAACGTATGACCCAGCACATAGTCCGGCGGGGGAAGTCGCTGCATCAGGTCGGCGGTTTGAATCAGCAAAATCCCCCGCTGCAACCCGGACAACCTGCCAAGCAGGCGCAGGCGCTCCGAAATAATATCCTGGTGCGGCGAGAAAATATCATAGGGCAGACATTCCCAGCCTGGAAAGTTAAATAGTGGAATGCGATCTGATGCTGACAAAAAATAGTTGATCTCGGTCTCTAAAATCTGAAGTTGGCGCTGGTCTTCCAGTACAATTACCATGATTCCATGGAATTGACGGGCGGCTTGTGCTATGGCCATACCCAATGCAGCGCCATGCAGGTTTGACCATGAGATATGCTGCCCCTGAGCAGGCAGAACGGGATTCAGCAGCGCAAGAAAACGGGTATTTGACACGGCGGAGACGATTGTAATTATATAAATGGGGCGGCGGATTTTAACCCTGCGATGGTCAGCAAGCATTCAAAACACGTAAAAATTCACAGCCGATTGCCATGACGCGGCCGCATAAAGTCTGGGCTATTATTCCGGCCGGCGGGATCGGTGCGAGGATGTTCGCAGACCGGCCAAAACAGTATTTGCGACTGCATGGCAGACCAGTGCTGCACCATACCCTGTCCAGAATCTGCGCCAGTCCGGTAATTGATGGCGTTGTCGTCGGCATTCGCAAAGCAGATCCGTGGTGGTCCCGGGAGCGATTTTCCCATGCAAAATTACTGGGTACATTCCATAGCGGCCCGGAGCGCGCCAATACGGTGCTGAACGGTTTAAAATATCTGGGTTGTCTGGATAATATTGCGCATACGGACTGGGCTTTGGTGCATGACGCGGTACGTCCTTGCATAATGCAACAGGATATAGAAAATGTCGTCATGCAGGCCAGCCGCAATCGAATCGGGGCAGTGCTGGGTAATAAACTGGTGGATACACTGAAAATTACCGATCAAAGCGGGCTGGTTCGGCAAACCACAGGCGTCTACAAACGTAACGATAAAATATGGCGGGCACTTACCCCACAAATTTTCCGAATCGGGGATTTAATTCGGGGTATCGAGAAATCAATGGCGGACGGCGTGTTGGCCACCGATGAGTCGATGGCGATGGAAAATGCGGGAATTTTCCCCGACATGGTTGCGGGTCATTGCGGCAATATAAAAATCACTGCCGGCCCAGACCTGGATCTGATGGATTTATGGCTAACCCGGTTCAAGTGATGCGCATAGGCAGCGGCTACGATGTCCACGCTCTGGTCGAAGGCCGCAGACTTGTTCTGGGTGGTGTTGAAATAGACTGGCACTACGGATTACAGGGCCATTCTGATGCCGATGTTCTGATACACGCCATTTGCGACGCCTGTCTGGGTGCCGCCGCGCTGGGCGATATGGGTCATCATTTTCCGCCTGGCGATAACCGGTTCAGGGATATGGACAGCCGGGTTTTGTTGAGAAAAGTCTGCCGAATGTTAATGGATGGCGGCTGGTGTATTGCCAATATTGATTGCACTATCATGGCGGAAAAGCCACGGTTATCGCCCCATACACTGGCAATGCGCAAAAACATCTCTTCTGACTTGAAAATCCCGCTGGAGCAAATCAATATCAAAGCCACGACCACCGACGGCCTGGGTTTTATCGGCAATGAAAAAGGCATTGCCGCCCACGCCACAGTGTTGATTGATGAAAATGCAGGCCAGGTACAACAGCATGTCGATGGCAGCAAAGGCGCCGGTTCAGCTACCGAACAGGGTTAACCCTGATGCGGTCGACAGGTTGTTGCCGGATAGCGGGGGTGGCGCGAAAAATACATAACTGCCTAGAGCGGGCGCATGAAACCAGGTTGTGCCGGGCACAGGTTTGCTGGCAAATTCCCCAGCGGCCCGCTCATAATGCCAACATCCATAAATCCGCTGGATGACCTGAATCAAAAAGGACGTACAATCGCCTGCCATGCTGTCCCAAATCCCTAACTTTCTTACCCTGGCCCGTATAGCGGCCTGCCCCATTCTGGTTTTGCTGCTGCACAACGGCAATTATGCAATGGCTTTGGTGCTGTTTGTTGCGGCCGGCATCACCGATGGCCTGGATGGTTATATTGCCAAGCGCTTTGATTGCACCTCCAATTTTGGTGCCGTGTTGGACCCGGTGGCGGACAAGCTGCTCATCGGCAGCGCTTATATCATGCTGGCGGTGCTTGGAGACCTCCCTTTCTGGCTGCTGATCGTAGTCATGTTCCGGGACCTGGTGATTGTGGTGGGGTATTTTATATTTGTGATGATGGGGGCTGAGGTTCCCATGCGCCCCACCTACAGCAGCAAGGTAAATACTTTCGTGCAGATTTCACTGGTGGTGGCGGTGCTGTTGGAGAAGGCTTCGGCTCTGCATATTTCGCTGGTCCTCAACGGATTGATTATCGGCGTACTCGTCACTACCGTTATCAGCGGCATCCAGTATGTCTGGCAATGGGGCATTCGCCAGGAATTTGACGGCAGCGTAAAGTAATGGCGCGGCAAACCGTTATTCCCGTTGCGGTGGACGATGGCGCTGGTCTGGACAGTTTTTATGGCGCACAGAATCAGTTGTTACTCGGGGAGCTGAGACGACTGCTGTGTGGCAAGCGGGCCAGACCGGTGCTTTATCTCTGGGGGGAAAGCGGCTGTGGCAAGACCCATCTGCTGGATGCCTGCTGCATTGCAGCGCGGGACACCGGACGTAAGAATTTTTACATTGCGCTTAAACAGGGTCATGCGCAGCTTGGCGGACTGGTGGTCCACCGCGATACATTGATTTGCATCGATGATTTGCACCAGGCGCGGGGATGCGCCCGAACACAAAAGCAAATATTTTCGCTGTATGAAAATGTCATGAATGCAGGAGGTGGGATTATTGTCAGTGGAAATGCACCCCTTGTGGCAATCGGCCTGGCGCTGAAAGATCTCGAATCCCGATTGGCAAGCGGCGGCATATTTAATCTAGGTATGCTGAATGACGATGAAAAACGCATCGCATTAAAACTACGGGCCAAACAGCGCGGCTTTTCGCTGGAGGATAATGTGGTTGAATTTATCATGTCCCATTGTCGGCGCGACACCCGATCTTTATTCGGGCTGCTCGACAAACTGGACGGTGCTTCATTGCAGGCCCAGCGCAAAATCACTATTCCCTTCGTAAGCTCTTTACTATAGCGGTTTATTCCGCAGGGCGTGTGCGCAATTCGCCACCCGGCGCCCAAGGATTTCCGCCAGCGTTTTTTCTGTGGTTGAAATTGGATTGTTATTTTCGCCGCCGGCGACATGACTCGCACCATAGGGTGTGCCGCCGGAATCGGTGTGGCTTAATGGCGTGTTACTGAACGGAATGCCGACCATGATCATGCCATGATGGATGAGAGGCAGCATCATGGACAGCAAGGTGCTTTCCTGGCCGCCGTGCATGCTGGAGGATGATGTGAATACGCCGGCCGGCTTGTCCATCAGCGTGCCGCTTAGCCACTGCGGTGCGGTTTGATCGAAAAAATATTTCAATGGTGATGCGATCGTGCCGAATCGTGTCGGGCTGCCGAGGATTAATCCGGCGCAGTTTTCAAGATCCTCTGGCACGGCATATATATCGCCGCTTTCGGCAATGTCGCTGGCGGTTGCTTCACAGACCGTGGACACCGTCGGCACTGTGCGCATTACCGCCTCGCACTGAGCCACGCTCTCCACTCCCCGGCCAACGTGTTTTGCCAGCCCGGTGACCGAGCCGTGGCGACTGTAATACAGAATCAGTATCCTGTTCACTGGTTGTTCAGCAGCAGGAATTCCATTAATGCCTTTTGCCCGTGCAAGCGATTTTCGGCTTCATCCCAGATAAGGCTTTGCGCACCATCGATCACTTCGGCCGTCACCTCGCTGCCTCGATACGCGGGCAGGCAGTGCATGAAAACAGCATCATGCGCCGCATGATTCATCAGGTTCTGGTCCACGCGATAATCGCCGAAAATTTTCGCCCGGCTTTGTTGGTCTTTTTCAAAGCCCATGCCCGACCAGGTATCGGTTACCACCAGGGCCGCACCGTTCGCCGCCGCTTTGGGGTCGTCGGTAAGCACAATATTGTCTGCGCAGTCTTCGGTCAGATTTTTTTCTGGCCGATGATCTTTCGGTGTGGCGATATGCAGATGGAAGTCCAGTTGCCGTGCGGCATTCATCCAGGAATGACAAACGTTATTGCCGTCGCCAATCCAGGCAATTTTCTTGCCCGCAATGTCGCCGCGGTGTTCGGTAAATGTCTGTATGTCAGCCAGTAGCTGGCAGGGATGGTTGAAATCTGACAGGCCGTTTATGACCGGAATGGAAGCATACTGCGCCATCTTTTCTATACGCTCATGCCGACTGGTTCGCATGATGATCAGGCTGGCCATGCGCGACAGCACCCGAGCCGTATCTTCCAGCGATTCCCCCCGACCAATATGGGTATCCGATGGCGCAAGAAAAATCGAATGTCCGCCGAATTGGGCAACGCCGGTCTCGAAAGACACCCGGGTGCGGGTGGAAGATTTTTCGAAAACCAGTACGGCGCAGCGATTTTGCATCAGTGTTGACGCTATGCCTGAGCGCAGTTCGGCCTTCAATTCCATGGCGCGCGCAATGATCACCCGAAGTTCATCGGGGGTTAAATCCATTAATGTCAGAAAATGTCGAATTGCCATTGCATCTGGCCGGATGTTAGTGAAACAAGACGCCGGTAAAATAAAAAGGCGCCGAATGGGTTGGCGCCAGTTGGACGGTTAGTTTACTTAAACGATGAAAAATTTCCAGTGATATAATTTGTACGTTCCCCTGCCAACTACCTTTTACACTCACTTACTCATTAAGCGAACTGAAAATGTCCGAGATAAAAAAAGCGGTGCTGGCCTATTCCGGCGGACTGGACACCTCGATTATTATGAAATGGCTGCAGGATCAATATAATTGCGAAGTGGTTACCTTCACCGCAGATATTGGGCAGGGCGAAGACCTTGAATCCGCTCGAATAAAAGCGCAAAAATATGGCATCAGGCAAATATTTATCGAAGATTTAAAAGAGGAATTTGCCAGCGACTATGTGTTCCCGATGTTTCGCGCCAATACGCTGTATGAAGGAGAATATTTGCTGGGGACGGCCATTGCGCGCCCTTTGATCGCAAAGTATCTGGTAGAAACCGCGAATAAAACCGGTGCCGACGCCATCGCCCACGGCGCCACCGGAAAAGGCAATGACCAGGTGCGCTTTGAACTGTCGGCCTATGCGTTAAATCCCGGGATTAAAATCATCGCACCCTGGCGGGAATGGGAGCTTGATTCTCGGGAAAAGCTGATGGCCTATGCGCAAACCCATGGCATTGCAGTCGAAAAGAAACGCGATGGCGGTTCGCCCTATTCGATAGATGCCAACCTGCTGCATATTTCCCATGAAGGCGGCGAATTGGAGAATCCCTGGAATATCCCGGACGACCAGGCCTGGAGCTGGACCGTCTCGCCGATGGATGCGCCGGATGCGCCGCAGGAACTGGTGCTGGGATTTACCAAAGGCGATGTCAGCGCCATTGACGGCAAGAATTTATCGCCGGCTGAGGTCATTACCACACTCAACCGGCTGGGTTCAAGGCATGGCATCGGTCGCGCAGATATTGTCGAGAATCGATATGTGGGCATGAAAAACAGAGGCTGCTACGAAACCCCTGGCGGAACAATTATGCTGAAAGCGCACCGCGCCATGGAATCGCTGACCCTGGACAGGGAAGTCGGGCATCTGAAAGATGAACTCATGCCCCGCTATGCAAAGCTGATTTATAATGGCTATTGGTTCAGCCCGGAACGACTGATGATGCAAACCATGATCGATGCCTCCCAAGAGTCGGTCAACGGCGAAGTAAAATTGCGCCTGTACAAGGGCAATGTGGATGTTTTGGGTCGGCAGTCCGCAACGGATTCATTATTTGATGAAAAAATCGTCACCTTTGAAGAGGATGCGGGCGCCTACGATCAATCCGATGCCACTGGATTTATTCGGCTCAATGCGCTGCGTCTGCGTATTGCAGCCACCCGTAAAAACGGATAAGAAATTCGGACCTGAATGATTATCCGGCTTGATCACCTTGCCAGATTATTATGACAGCCGCCTCGTTGATCTCGATTATCGTTCCGCTATACAACGAGGGACGCAACATGGTTGAGCTGGTTGCACATTTGCATTCGCTGGAAGGGCTGCATGAGGCAATTTTAGTGGATGCCGGCAATCAGCCAGAGTCGAAATCCATAGCCGCCGAATCCATACAGGCTGTTCAGCATTCAGCCAGTATTCGGTATATTTCCAGCAATCAGGCGGGGCGCGGGCTGCAAATGAATCTGGGGGCAAAATATGCCAGGGGCGAGATACTGGTTTTCCTGCACTGCGATACCCGCTTGCCTGTGGACGCCATGAACCTGATTCGGCAGTCCATCGGCCGCGGTAAAGACTGGGGTCGATTCGACCTGTCGGTGGATGCCAAAGGGCTGATTTATCGGCTGATTGAGCGGATGATCAATCTGCGTTCGAGAATTCGTCCAATTGCGACCGGCGATCAGGCTTTGTTTGTGACCACCGGGCTATTCAAAAAATGCGGAGGGTATCCGCAAATAGCGCTGATGGAAGATATTGCAATTTGTAAACGGTTCAACCGGTACTCAAGACCCGGTTTGATCACTGAAAATGTGATGACATCGGCGCGGCGCTGGCGAAACGTCGGCGCACTTAAAACCATATGGCTAATGTGGAAGTTGCGTTTGCTGTTTTGGTTGGGGGTGGATGCCACCCGGCTGGCGCGCATGTATGGCAATGAGCGCTGAATCACCGCTGCCGTTGTACCTGTTTACCAAAGCGCCGGTTGCCGGTGCAGTGAAAACCCGGATGCAGCCCCACCTGAGTCCTGACCAGTCGGCACGGCTTGCCGCGCTGATGCTGGAACAATCGGTGGATAAAGTGCGCCGGTTCTGGCCCGGCAGGCTGGTATTGACGGTGACCCCCGGCGTTGCGCATACCGGGTTCCAGGCACTGGCCCGGGAAAATGATCTGGCATTGCGCGAGCAGACTGCGGGAGACCTTGGCCAGCGGTTGTTATACGTCCTTCGCAATGGCGTTGAACAGTATGGTGGTGCGGCGGTAATGGGTTGCGATGTGCCGCAGATAACCCGGGAGATTTTAACCGCAGCGCATCGCTGCATTGTACAGGGCGTCAATGTGATTGGCCCGGCCAGCGATGGCGGGTTTTATATATTGGGGTTGACTCGTTTCAATGACAAAATTTTTGATCGGGTTGTCTGGGGGGGAAGCGCGGTGTTGTCCCGGGTGTGTGAAAATTTTCAATACCTGGATATGTCGTTGCATTACCTCGCCGAATTAAGGGATATTGATCGTCAGGAGGATTTGATCTGGCTGGCCCGGCAGGATAAAAAGTACCAGGACTTTGTTCACTGAGCCGCCATAATCCTGCGCCCGCAATCAGATTTATGCGCAAACATCATCCATCAACCGAGCCTTTTCGTCTGCAGTTTTTACACTGGAAGTATTGGGGCACATGGAGTTTGTTCGCATTGTTGTGGGCGGTCATGTGGTTGCCGAGAAAGTGGATAATGAAGTTGGGGGCGCTGGTCGGAGATCAAATCAGAATGCGCAATGCCAAGCGCCGGCACATTGCTGAAGTGAATATTCGATTGTGTTTTCCGGATTTGCCGGCGGCGCAGCGAGCGCAAATGGTAATTGACCATTTTAGATGTTACGGCTGCGGGCTGGTGGACATGGGCTTGATCATGATGGGAACCCGGACACGCATCGCGAAGTATTGCGAGATTCGGGGATTTGAACATATTGAGGCATTGTCCGGTTCCAGAAAAGGCATTGTGATTACCTATCACACCACCACCCAGGATATGTGCGGCATCTCGTTGCTGAGTGGAGTTGATCTGGTGTCGATGATGAAGCGGGATAAAAACCCATTGCTGAACTGGTTTATATATCGGTCCAGAACACGCTATAAAAGAATAAACATGCTGATGCGCGAACAGGGTTTGCGCGGGATAATTGCGGGCATAAACCAGGGGCGGGTCTGTTATTTTCTGCCTGACGAGGATTTCGGGGTGGGCAGGCATACGGTATTCGCGCCTTTTTTCGGGCAGCAGCGCGCTACGTTGAACACCGTCAGTCGAATCGCAAAAATATCGGGCGCGGTGATTCTGCCCGGTATTTGCAGGTTGAATCGGCAAACGGGTCGATATTGCACCACTGTGCTGCCTGCGCTGGATAATTTTCCTTCGGGCGATTATGCGCAAGATGCAGCCAGGATGAACCAGGCGATGGAAAAATTGATTTTGGAGATGCCCGAGCAATATCTTTGGACATTCAGATGGTTCCGCACCCGGGCGGATGGAAAACCTGACCCCTATGAGTGGTAATCAGGTGGGTGCATATACTTCGGGATGAATATTCTGGTGATAAAACAAACCTCGCTGGGCGATGTGCTGCATGCCAGCGGGCATATTCGTGCGATTAAAAACCAGTATCCCGACAGCCATCTGGTGCTGCTGACCGCCACCACTTCTGCGGATATTTATCGACACAACCCCCGGGTTGATGAGCTGATTCTGGTGGACTGGTATGGATTCAAGCAAAACTGGTACAGAAAGCCGCTCTGGGCAGTAAACAAAATGAAGAATGCGCTGACCCGCGTTCGAAAACGCAAGTTCGAGCTGGCGATTGATTTGCAGGGGCTGGGCAGGTCGGTATTGTTTCTGTACGGCGCACGGGCGGAGCGCAAGGTGGTGAAGGGTCGCTGGTGGGGGTTGCAGAGTTATAGAAACAAACAATTGCACGCCATTAAAGAGATGGATAATGTGTTATCAGTCGCCGGCATTGCGGTGGGTGATACTTCAATGGAGTTTCCCGCCGGTGAATACGCCGCCGCGGTCATAGACGATTTGCTTTTGGAAATAAACCCCCGCAGCAAACCGGTTTTGCTCATCAGCCCGTATTCGCGATGGCCTGCAAAAGACTGGCCCATAGATAATTACATGCAGGTGGGCAATGCCGTATCGGATATTTATCAAGTGGTGTTTACCGGCTCGCCCGAGCGCAAACAAGACATTGACCAGGCGCTGACAAGCGCTCGGTGCGAAGAATCGGTTAGCGTGGCGGGAGAGTTATCCCTGCCTGAATTTGCTGAACTCACCGGTCGCGCCAGCCTGATGTTGACCGGTGACAGTTTTCCGATGCACGTCGCGAGCGCAAAAAAAACCCCGGTGATTGCATTATTCGGACCGACCAATGAAGCGAAAGTCGGTCCTTTGGGGGATAGACCCGAAAATCGTGGCCGGGTCATACGCGCACCAGACTGCCATGTTTGCTATAGAAAGCATTGTCCGCACTATTGTCTGTCACGACTGAATCCGGCTGAAGTTATCCGGGCCATACATGAATTTGTGCGCCATTAGCTCAACATCTGTTCGAATTCTTTCGCGGATTCAGCCGCTTCGCGCTTGAGCCAGCCGCGAAATGCGGCGATTTGCGGTTCATTTTCCCGTCCATGGGTGCATACTAAAAAGTAAGCCACGTTCGATTTACTTTTTACTTCAGGGAATAGTCTGACCAACCGCCCGGCCTTGACATCATCGAGTACGTGGGCGCTGCGTGCCAGGGCCACGCCCTGATCATCGATAGCGGCTTGTACGGCCAGGCTGGTCTGGGGAAACTGCGTGCCCTTGGGCATTTTTTTGATCACCACCCCGGCATCTTTGAACCAGTCACGCCAGCGCTGCAGGATATCGACAGCACTGCGGCGCAGCAGGGGCAGGGTCAGCAGGTCTTCAGGTTTTTCGGGCGCCCCGTACTCTTCCAGGAAGTGCGGGCTGCAAACCGGGAACACATATTCCTGCAACAGCGGCTCCTCGAATAGATTCCCCCAGTTTCCATAACCCAGGCGAATCCCCAGATCGGCATTTTCTGAATCGAAAGAAACCAGTTCGTCCGAAGTGGAAATCCATACATTGATATCCGGGTATTCGTGGTTAAAGTGCCCGAGTCGCGGCACCAGCCATTTAAATGCAAAAGATTGCAACAGCGTCACCCTGAGGGCGGCGGGACTGTCCCCGGTTTCGCTGAGATCTTCCACAGTCGAAGTGATACGGCGAATGAAATCCCTGATTACCGGCACCAGCGCATGCCCGGCTTCGGTTAACAACAATCGGCGCCCTGTACGCGCAAACAGCTTTATTCCCCACATTTCTTCGATGTGTTTAATCTGATGACTGATCGCGCTCTGGGTAACGAACAGCTCCTCAGCCGCCCGGGTATAGTTGAGATGCCGCGCCGCCGCCTCAAGCGCCCGCAGCGCCGCCATGGGTGGAAATCTTATTGCCATATTGAAAGCAGTGCAATTTTTATACATGAATATTTATTCATGTATTTGATGAAAAAATTTCGTTTGTAAGCAAGGGATTCAAGCCCTATATTCACACCATCAGCTAATACATGGCAATTTAACTTATCACTAACTTATTCGGGAGTACAGACAAATGATAAACAATCAATTCATCAAAGTAGGCGCGGCGTATGTCGGTGCACTGGTATTATTAACCTTGATTATGATCCTGGTCAATTAGTAGGCGCGGACATGAAAAATATTGAAACTATCAGCAGTCGGACAAATTGTACAAATGTTGTACATGGTGAATTCCGTCTCAGCCTTTTGGCCCGAGCCATTGCCCGAATCAGGATCTGCATCAGCACAGAATAGCTATTCGTCAATTAAATTCACTGTCGGACAGAATGCTTGATGACATCGGTATCGATCGATTTCATATTTCTGCCGCGGTCAAAACCCCGGGTTTATGCGCACACCACATTACTCGGCCAACCAGCCGACCCGAACTTTCCGCACGACTGCGCCGCGCGGCATAACATTTTTCTCCATTGGTGTTTATCACCATTTAAGGCATTCATTATGAATGCCTTTTTTTATGCACAGGCCGCGCTGACCAGACCCGTACGGAGCAAAATCTCCAAACCGTACAGGCCAGCAGCACGCATGATTCCGAGTTAAATCGTGCAATCCCGCAATCGCCGCCCGCAATCAAACCCTGCTAAAATTCCGGCTGCCATCGCCTGAACTTTCCTCGAAATGCTCTGGATAAAATCCTTCCACCTGTTTTTCATGATCTCCTGGATGGCCGGGATTTTGTATTTACCCCGACTCTACGTCTACCATGCCCAAGCCACGGATAAAATCAGTATGGATCGATTTAAAATAATGGAGCGCAAGCTGTTCTTCGGCATCATGACACCCAGCGCAATTCTCACCCTGGTTTCCGGCGCGTGGCTATGGCTGGGATATGGATTTTCTGGTATCTGGTTAAACATCAAGCTGGTTTTGGCGGCATTGCTGGTTTTGCACCATATAGGCTGCTACCGGGCGCTGGTGGCGTTCAAAAAAGACGTAAACACGCGCAGCCACGTATTCTATCGATGGATGAATGAGCTCCCAGTGCTGCTCTTGTTCGGGATTGTGGTACTGGTGGTGGTGAAACCCGTCTAGATGTTTTCTGTCGCACTGTACCAGCCCCGAATCCCGCCGAATACCGGTAATATTATTCGTTTATGCGCCAATACCGGGTGTCATCTAAATCTGGTAGGCCCGTTGGGATTTGGCATAGATGATAAAAAACTGCGCAGAGCCGGCCTGGACTACCACCAGTACAGCGAGGTCAACGTCTGGGAAAACTGGCAGCAATTTCACCATAAAATCAGCCATCGCCTAGTGTCATTTTCCACCAGAAACCGGCAAAACTATAGTGACTTTGAATATCGGCCGGGCGACATTCTGTTATTCGGGTCAGAAACCAAAGGACTCCCCCGGTTCATTCGAGAGCAGGTAGATGCCGGCAATCGACTCACCATTCCCATGCGGGAAAACAGTCGAAGCCTGAACCTGGCCAATAGTGTTGCCATAGTGGTGTATGAAGCCTGGCGGCAACATGGGTTTTTCCAAGGGTTTTCCATGAAAAATCAAATCCCTGAGGGGTGACCTGATCCGGGCATTATTGTGATTCCGCCCTGGGGTTGCGTTGCAATAGATGCTGCACCGCCCTGGCGGGGTCGGTGTGCTGGTGGATAATGTGGTAAACCTGCTCGGTGATCGGCATATCGACCTTCAGCTTTTGACTGATTCCAAACAATTCCCGTGCGGTATGGATGCCTTCTATTTCCTCGCCAATTTCGGCGATTACTGCAGACTTTGTTTTGCCCGCCCCCAGCCCCAGGCCAAACCGCCGGTTTCGGGATTGGTTGTCCGTACAGGTCAGTATCAAATCGCCCACCCCGGTCAGCCCCATGAACGTTTCGGTGCGGCCGCCGAGCGCCGTCCCCAGACGGGCAAGTTCGGACAAACCGCGTGTTATCAGTGCGGCCCGGGCATTTGCGCCATAGCCGAGTCCGTCGCTTATGCCCGCCGCAATTGCCATGACATTTTTGATCGCACCGCCCAGTTGTACGCCGATAATGTCGTCGCTGAAATAGACCCGGGTGGCCGCAGTTCGGAACCAGTTTGCCATGGATTGCGCATCGTCGCTCGAAGCGCTGGCCAGGGTTAGTGCCGTGGGCAATAATCGCGCCGTTTCTCTGGCAAAACTGGGCCCGGAAACAACCCCGTGCTGCTTGGACCGGCCCAGCACTTCCCTGGCAACTTCGCTCAAAAGCTTCCCGTGTGTATCCAATCCCTTTGTACCCCAGATAATCGTCACATCTTCCAATTCATTGCCTTGGTCGATAATCTGGTTTTTCAATTGTTTCAGACATTGCCTGAATCCATGGCTGGGCACAGCGATGACAAAACAAAGATCATGGTTAATGATTTGTTGGAAATCGGTGGTAATTTGGAGGTTTTCAGGGAATGCCACGCCCGGCAGATAGCGGATATTGCATCGTTCCTTTGCCATCTTCTGCAGCGCAAACCGATTTCTTCCCCATAACCGCACATGGCTGATATTTGCGCAAAGCAGTATGGCCAGCGCCGTACCCCATGAACCCGCGCCAACTACCGTAACGCGCTCGGGCAGCATATCTGCAATAACCTGTCTACATCAACCCGGCAGCCGGAATTATCCTGACCGGGGAGGCAAATCTCCATTCAGTTAGGTCTGCCCGTTTCGTCGGCCCTGCCGGCCTGCTCCTTTTCCTGATTTTTTTTCGTTCGATACAGTGCTTCGAAATTTATCGGCGCTAACAAAAACGGGTCAAATCCACCTTTGGTGATCAGGCTGTTCAGTTCTTCACGAGCGAATGGCAGAAGAATGGTCGGACAGGTAACCTCGCACACCAGTTGACGCGCATCGGCATCTGGGTGCTGGATCTGGAACACCCCGGCTTGCTGAACTTCGGCCAGGTACAGGACATTCTCTTCACGCCGGGCGGTAACAGTCACTTTCAAATTGACATCAAATATCCCGAAATTCTCCTCAATGACCCGGTAGGAGATGGCGGCCTGGACATCAATCTTCGGGTCTGCCCACTTTTGCGTAAACACTCCCGGGGTCGACGGCGATTCGAAAGAGACATCCTTGAGGTAGGCTTTTTTTGCTTCAAACCTGACTGCCTGGGGTGCGTCGCTGACAGCCGCCGCTGCGCCTGATTGATTTTCATTGTTTGCCATATTGATTCCAATACAATGCCAGTGTTCTTTAGCCGGCTTTTTTTGAACGACCGGTTTTTTCCAGTGGCAGGTTGTCTTTTTTCCAGGCGGTCAAGCCGCCCGTGAGCACATAGATATCCGCAATCTCATTCTTGCGCAGCACGGCGGCCGCTTTTTTGGAGCTGGCGCCGTTGGTGCAGGTTAGAACGATGGGTTTCTTTTGATGCCTGCGCAGCTTGCCGATGGAGTTGCCGAGGCTCGCCAGAGGGATATTTATAGCCTGGGAAATGTGCCCCGCTTTAAATTGTGCCGCTTCATTGACATCCACAATCACGGCGTTTTCCCGGGATTGCAATTGGGGAAGCTGGGCCGGGGTAATCGCTTTGGACCCGCCTGCGCCGCCACCGGGAACATCAAAACTCAGCAGTAATACGATCACGAACAGTGTGGCAAACAAATACCAGTATTGGCTTATAAATTCGATGTACATTATTGAAACCAGATAATTATTAACGGGGGATTCTACCCCAGAGACGGGAGCCAGGGCCTCAGTATTTTAGCGGCCTCAATGGATTTTGATATTGTCTGCCGGTGCTTTGCTTAATTGGTGAGGGTTATATGAGTTCATATGGACATAACCGGTTATTGCATGTAGAACAGAGTCTAGTATTGATACGGAGATAATTCTTGGTGTCAGTAAACGAAAATGTGTGAATAAATACGGGTTAACAACAAACCAGAGGCTGAATGGTAATGACGGTTGAGAAAATATATAGATTGGGCAGGCCATCCCTGCTGGCACTGGCAGCGAGCGGCGTTTTATTGTGGTCCACCCAGGGCCAGGGGCAAACAACCCTGCCTCTTGAAGACCTGCAGATTTTTTCTGAGGTGTTTGGCAAGATCAAAAGTGAATATGTGGATGAAGTGGATGACACCACGCTGTTGCGCGATGCCATCCGGGGTATGCTGGACGGGCTGGACCCACATTCTACATTCCTGGAGCCGGAAGACTTTGAAGAAATAAAAATCACCACGGATGGCAAATTTGGCGGTCTCGGTATTGAAGTGACTACCCAGGATGGACTGATCAAAGTGGTCACACCGATTGACGGTACACCCGCGTTTGATGCCGGCATAATGTCTGGCGACTTCATCCTGATGCTGGATGATGTGCCGGTGCGCGGTATGAATCTACAGCAGGCTGTGGACAAAATGCGCGGCGAACCGGGGTCGAAAATCAAGTTAAGTATTCTCAGAGAGGGAGAAAGCGAGCCGCTGGAAATGACCCTGGTGCGGGCGGTCATAAAAATGACAAGCGTTAAAGCCGAGATTCTGGAAGACGGTTTTGGCTACGTAAGATTATCTGGCTTTCAAAGTGGGACCGCGCAAAGTTTGCGGGTAAAAATCAATAAACTGAACAGTATGGATGATGCACCCCTAAAAGGGTTGGTGCTGGATTTGCGTAATAACCCTGGCGGCGTGTTGAGCGGGGCCGTTGCGGTCAGCGATATGTTTATCAGCGCCGGGGAGATTGTTTCCACCCGAGGTAGGGCGGCGACTTCAGGACAAAGTTTTACTGCAAAACCCGATGATATTATCGACGATGCGCCCATGGTGGTGCTGGTAAACGGCGGTTCGGCATCGGCATCGGAGATTGTCGCGGGCGCACTACAGGACCACAAGCGAGCGCTGATCATGGGCACCAGGACGTTCGGCAAGGGATCGGTGCAAACCGTTATTCCGATGAATAATGGTGGTGCACTGAAACTCACTACTGCACGATATTACACCCCGTCAGAGCGCTCCATTCAAGCCAAAGGCATTATTCCCGACATCATCACTGAGCAGGTGGAATATTCAGCGACCCTGGGCAAACAGCGCCAGGTCAGCGAATCAGATCTGGCGGGGCATTTGCAGAACGATGAGTTCCCGGATGCGACCGGGGATGCGGGCAGGCTGGACAAATCCGCGCGAATCGACAAGGATCACCAGCTTCGCGAGGCATTGAATCTGTTAAAGGGGATGTGGCTGGTGAAACAGCGGATGAAGCTGGCGCATGTTCCTTCGGGCTGACTGCATTGCTTCAGACTAGAGCATTGCGAATCTTTAGGAGTAATGTTGTGCGAATCTTTGTGCGCAATTTCATGTTGCTGCGAGGAAAATCAAACGGTCGTTTGACGACGTCAACACGGGGAAATACCGTCCTGAGTCGTCCTGAGCGGGTTAAAGTATTGACAAGCCAGCGTCAATAAAAGGAAAATGTGCGCAACACAACCGCCGCGCTTAGTACTCTCCTGCCTGTTGCAGGCAGGTCGGAGCAACGCGAAACCTTGGCGGTTTTCTTTCCTGCTTGCCGCCCGCCTGCCTGTTGCAGACAGGGGCAGGCAGGTGTTCATTCACACACCCCCCACTCATGGCAAGCGGTGCCGAATTCGGCTTCTGATTCATCCTGTGGCGTAAGGGTGTATTGCCGTCCGCCGCGGCTGGTTTTCGACCACTTCACCACGTCATGTATGCCGTGGGTGGAGTGGTGCACGTCTTTTATTCTACCGACCCGTCCGGCCACGGGGAAGAACGTACTGAGGTCATGCTTGCTGGTTTTAGATACTTTGGCTTCCCATACTGCTATCCGTTCAATCTGTTCGGGGTGTTTTTCAGCGATTCTGCGCACTTCGGCCTTGCGGGTCACCGATGCGATCTGGTCGCGGATTGAATTGATCTTGCGGAGTCAGTAGGGACAGGCCCCCGTGCCTGTCCAGGCCGTGCCTGTCCGGATGAAGGACAACCACGGGGGGTTGTCCCTGCATTGTCGTTATCGGACATCGAAAGGTATGCCCGGAAAAATCTCAAATACGGGAGCAGCATGACGCCAGGGGCTTCAAGCTGCTGTGGGCGCAGTTGAAAGACGGCCCCGAACCGACTGCGGTGGTCATGGACCAGGCCTGCGATACCGACGCCACACAGCCGGCACACCGGGGCATTGAAGCCGTGATTCCCGCCAGGGCGAACCGCACCGAGCGGCTTCCCCATGACCGGGAGAAGTACCAGCTGGGTCAGAAGGTGGAGCGGTTCTTCAACCAACCCAAACATTTTCGCTAACCGCCCGGCCCGGTCCAGGCATGTTGCAGATGGTCATGGACAATATCCACGATATCGCGTTCGTCATCCGCGGACAATCCCAGGAAGGGGCGGGCGGGGATGTCGGAACCCGGATGCGCCACCTTTTTCACCGGATGTTTGCCGCCGGGCCAGGCCAGGGCCTTCTTGCTGCGTGGTCGGATGGTATGCGCCCGGGTTTTGCCGCCGAACTGATGAATGGCCGCATACACCCGGTCGGAGCCGAGCAGCAGCGTATTGCCGCTTACCTGCCAGCGCAGGGTACCGCTCAAATGGCCGTCCAGCATCAGAATCTTGTTCGCGTTGCGTTGCTTGGCGCTCTGGTATGCCGGGGAAAGGGCTTGCCACAAACTACCGTCGGGCGCGGTTTGCCGGGCGAATCGTTGTTGAGTAGAATCCAGCAAGTGCTCGCCGATGTCCTTGAGCACTGGCGACAGATTCCTGCCAGATTGCAGCAATCGGTTGAGTGCATGGCGCACCTTCACCACGATCAATCGGCGGAACCTGGACGTGAAGGCATTGATCCGCCTGTCATGCGTCCAGTGTGGCCAAGCTATATCGCTCACATGCGGGTGGCGGACAGTAATGCGCCCGCTCGCGTTGGCGATGTAGAAGCCAAGGCTGGAATGCCTCTGGTGGGCGGCCCTGGTCATCCGGCCAGCCGAACTCTCGCAGCATGTGGTGCCGATGGCCTTCGGAGCGTCAACAAGGCGTTATGCGAATGGAACTTGATCTCCCACCGGCCCGCGTCCGGCGTGTCGGAGTGGCTGCCGTCGAGGCCGAGAAGTTCCGCCAGAATCTTCCCTGGCGCACCGGTCCCGCCATAGCCGCGTAGTCGGGTGACTTCTCAATGCTGGCATTCTGCGCCGCAATCGCGGTCGTGCCCGAGCCCATGAAGGGGTCGGGGACTGGATCGGCGCCGGCGGACTCGATACAGCGCATCGGGAGTGCTGCCGGGAACGGCGCGGGATGCGGATTGCCCGTTTCTTAAGCGATCCGCCACACGCACCCCAACCGAAACTTCGGCCTGGCGATTAGATAGATAAGCGCATCGTCGGGCACAATCTTTCCCCGGTTGAAGTTGATCCCGCCGGCCCTTTCCCAAATCAGGATTTGCCTTACCGGAAATCCGTCCATAATGTCGGCGCGGTCCTGGATAAGCCCGCCTTGGTAGAAAATCGCGCCGTCATCCTTGAGCAGTCGCATCATCCCGGTCAGGCAATCGCGCTGCCACGCCACATACGCATCATGCGGCATACAATCATCGATCAGCGCGGCCTTCGGCCCTTTCCCGCATTATGGCGAGGCCGTCACCGGATGAATTACGCTTCTTGGCTTCCTTAAATCGGGCTTGCCCGCTTTTCGTTCAATGGTTCTTGTCATCGGTTTCATCGGCGGGGCGGATAGATTATGTGGGGCTGGACGCCATCAGTCGGGGATTGAATCGACTTGCGCGTCCAGCCAGGGTTACAGCCGGTGCGTTGTTCGGCGTTTTCCAGACACGTAAATCCGGGTGTGCTATTGATTGCGGTGGTACAGCGAGATGGAGGAGGGATTGGTGCGATGGCCAAGACGGCGGATTTAAGCGCAGCGAAGGTGCAGCGATTCGGGGGCGAGATAGAGACGCCATCGGGCAGCTGCTTTGATTGCTATCACGCTGCACGAGGCCGTATTGGTACGCTCTTTCTCCCGGGTAGAGCCGGATGCAGCGGGCATTGACCCGGGCGGTCCAGCGGCAAGAGGGCGGCCGACCGTGAGCGGATTCGACGGCGCACCTGGATGAAGAAGCGATGCCATGGTCTATCCAGTATTTTATTCTCGGCAGTTCGCAACGGCTGGCCGGGAGAAAAATCCAACGACCGTTTGACGATGTCAACACCTCTGCGCAACCCTGCCTCGCATTCTTTCCACCCAAAGATTCGCACGCCTTTCGTCTCCCAGCAGACCGAAGTATTTCGCCGCCCGACTATGCGCTGCCAGAAAGGAACGACCGCTGCGGCGTGTGGCCGGTGAGATTGTCCAGCCCCTGCTGCGCAACGCGCACCTCACCCACAAACCCCTTGCCATCGGCAGTGAGCCGTGGCCATGCTATACGCAATATATGATATGGGATCTATTTAAGGCGAGTTTGGCCATCGGCAACCCTGTATATATCCTCATGGTCTTCTTTTTGTTATTGGGTCTTGCCATGTTCTGCGGCATTGTTGGCTTGTTCTCACTGCTTATTGACCGCTAATCCTTCCAGCTCGTAGGGACCGCCCCCCGTGCCCGTCCTTTAAATAGCCTGTCTACATAAAATCCATCGTAAAAATCAAACCCTGAATCTTGCTTATTCCTGCTCTATCTGTTTCTTTCTACCCTGTAAATCCTGTGCATCCATGTTCCTGCTCTTTCTTCCCTAATTCCCAATTCTTGATTATCCTACCCATCCATATTTTCATTCTTTATGACGTTGACGTGCGCATTAAGACTGGCATAAGATTTGAGTATGCCATATTAGTGAACAATCTTGCGGAGGGACGCGATGAACCAACCACGAAACTTCTTTAATACATTGAACCACGTCCCCATTCTTCGGGTTCTCACCGCACCCTTCATCGCCCCCCTCCCCGAAATTCCTGTCCGGCAGGCCAACGTCGTGAAACCTCGTCAACCCCGGCGGCACCTCGCCGCTGCCCTCGGCCTGATCCTCTCTATCATCTGTGTCTTGCCGGTCGCTGCACAGACTTCCGCCGGCATCACCGTCACCGAGACCGATGGCAGCACCGCCACCACCGAAGCCGGCGGCACCGACACCATCAACGTCGTACTGGACACCCAACCGGGATCTAACGTCACTATCGCCGTATCCAGTTCCGACACCACTGAAGGTACGGTTGACAAGCGCAGCCTGGTCTTCACCGATTCCAACTGGGATACCCCGCAGACCGTCACCGTCACCGGTCAGGATGACAGCCTGGTCGACGGGGATCAACCCTATGACATCGTACTGGCCGCGGCCGTCAGCAGCGACGGCAACTACAACGGCGTTGACCCAGCGGACGTATCGGTGACCAACACTGACAACGACACCGCCGGCGTCATCTTATCCACGAGTGCGGTCACCGTCACCGAAGCCACTGGCACTGGGCGCACCGCCACCTACACCGTGGTACTGGGCACCGAGCCGACAGCGAACGTCACCATCGCCATCACTGGTGGCGATACCAGTATTGCCACCGTCTCCCCGGCATCGCTGACCTTCACCACAGCCAACTGGAGTACCCCACAGATCGTTACCGTCACCGGTCAGGATGAGGACATTGATAATGGTGTTTCTAAAAGTGTGTCGATTTATCATACTCCATCCGGCCGCGGCTATGGCGACAGGGATACGGTTCTTTTATTTGTCAACGTGTTAGACGACGACATCGCTGGCATCACCGTCACCGAGACCAGTGGCAGCACCGCCACCACCGAGGCCGGTGGCGCCGACACCATCAGCGTAGTGCTGGACACCGAGCCGACAGCGGACGTCACCATCGCCGTATCCAGCTCCGACACCACTGAAGGTATGGTTGACAAGAGCAGCTTAGTCTTCATCGCTTCCAACTGGAGTACCCCACAGATCGTTACCGTCACCGGTCAGGATGACAACCTGGCCGATGGTGATCAGAACTACACCATCGTCCTGGCCAAGGCCGTCAGTGGCGACGTTCATTACGGCGGCAGCCTCACACGCTACAACGCCATTAACCCAGCGGACGTGACGGTGACCAACACCGATGACGACGCCGGTGTCATGTTGTCCACGAGCGCGGTCACCGTCACCGAAGCCAGTGGCAGCAGTAATACCGCTACCTACACCGTAAAACTCAGCATCCAACCCTCGGGCAACGTCACCGTTACCCCCACCAGTAGTGATACCAGTGTGGCCACCGTCTCCCCGGCCTCCCTGATCTTCACCACTTCCAACTGGAATACCGCACAGCCCATCACCGTCACCGGCGTCGACGACAGCACCGATGGGGACCGCAGCACCACCATCACCCATACAGTAACTGGTGCCGACTACGCCTCAGTCAGTGCCGCCAGCGTCGTCGTCACCCTCACCGACGACGACAATAGCCCACCGACAGGCGCCGTCACCATCACCGGCACCGTCACCCAGGGCCAGACGCTGACCGCGGTGACCAGCACCATCGTCGACCCCGACGGCCCGAGTAATTTGATATTCACCTACCAGTGGGAGCGCGATGGCACTGACATCAGCGGCGCCACCGGCAACACCTACGTACTGAAACAAGCCGACGTCGGCAAGGCCATCACCGTCACCGTGAGCTGGACCGACGGGGGCGGCACTGCGGAATCTCTTACCTCTGTTGCTACATCTGCAGTGACACCACCACCGGCGGCCCCTGCCGGGCTCAAAGTGATTGTGCGCAGTGGCAAAATCAAGTTCCGCTGGGAGATTCCCAACAACCCCGACATCACCGGCTATCAATACAAACAATGGACTGGCAATACCGAACCCAGTCCTGGCACCTGGGTAGACTTTTCAGGTGCAATGTCTGCGACTACACAGAACCGCTCGGTACGAGGTTTGACCGACGGCACCGAATACAACTTCCGCATTCGGGCGATAGCCGGCAGTGTTACGGGGACCCCGTCCGGCGTTATTACCGTGACCCCGTCGATCACTCCGGACGTGCCCGCCAGGCCTGCTGCCGTCACCGCGGTGGCCGGCAACGGACAAGTGACGTTAAGCTGGAACAATCCCAATAATGCTGCCATTACCAGGTATCAGATCCGGCGGCAGGTCGCACCAGAGGACTGGGGTAATTGGGCCGACATCTCGGGCAGTGGCAAAGACACCACCAGCTATACAGTGACCGGTTTGACCAACAACATCTGGCACCGCTTCCGCATTCGGGCGATAGCCAGTACCGCGGTCTATGGGCTGGCGTCCAGTGACGTCAGTGCCAGGCCGATGGCATCACCGTCTCCGCCGCCGAGCAAACCCACCGGTCTTGCGGCGGTGGTCGGCAACGGACAAGTGACGTTAAGCTGGGACAATCCCAATAATGCTGCCATTACCAGGTATCAGATCCGGCGGCAGGTCGCATCAGAGTACTGGGGTAATTGGGCCGACATCTCGGGCAGTGGCAAAGACACCACCAGCTATACAGTGACCGGTTTGACCAACAACATCTGGCACCGCTTCCGCATTCGGGCGATAGCCGGCAGTGTGACGGGGACCCCGTCCGACGTGATGACCGTGACCCCGTCGATCACTCCGGACGTGCCCGCCAGGCCTGCTGCCGTCACCGCGGTGGCCGGCGACGGACAAGTGACATTAAGCTGGGACAATCCCAATAATGCTCTCATTACCAGGTATCAGATCCGGCGGCAGGACGTGACGATTGCACACGACGGGGGTAAAACCAGCGGGAACTGGAGTGATTGGAGTGACATCCCCGGCAGTGGCAAAGACACCACCGGCTATACAGTGACCGGTTTGACCAACGGCATGAAGTACAACTTCCGCATTCGGGCGGTAGCCGGTACCTCGTCCTATGGGAAGGCGTCCAGCGCCGCCGGTGCCAGGCTGGCGATACCGGCCGCGCCAGCGCCACCGGCGCCCAAACCCACCGGTCTTTCGAAGGTAATCGACAGCGGACAAGTCACCTTAACCTGGGACCACCCCAACAACCCTGCCATCACCCGCTATCAATACAAATACTGGACCGGCAGCCCCGAGAGCGGCCGCTGGATCGATATATCCGGCAGTGACAAAGACACCACCAGCCACGTAGTGACCGGTTTGACCAACGGCACCAAATACCACTTCCGCATTCGGGCCATGATCGGCAGGATTGCCGGAGTAAAATCCAGCTCCACCAGTGCCACGCCGGCGACACCGCCGACACAGGCAGCGCCTATTAAAGTCAGTGCGCATGCCAGGTACAGACAAGTCGAGCTGATCTGGCGTGATCCGACCCTGACAGATCAGCGCGACACCACCATCAGCAAATACCAAATCAAATACTGGAGCGGCAACAGTGAGACTGGAGACTGGAGCGACATTTCAGCCACCATCAACTCCACAAACGCCTACTACCTCGTCACCGGGCTGACCAACAACACCACCTACAGCTTCCGCATTCGTGGTTTGACCAACGGTTTTATAACGACCGAGTCCAACCTCGTGCAAGCGACACCGTTGGCGGGGCCGCCGAGAACCCCGTCCCGCCCTCAGGCAGTAGCCGGCGACAGCGAAGTCACATTAACCTGGGACCACCCCAACAACCGCGACATCACCAAATACCAGATCAAGCAATGGACCGGTGGTGGCGAGCGCGGCAGCTGGGGTGATTGGAACGACATCCCCGGCAGTGACAAAGACACCACCGACTACACCGTACCCGCACTCACCAACGGCGTTAAATACAGCTTCCGCATTCGCGCCGTCGCCGGCAGCGTTACCGGCTCACAATCCCCCTACACCGCCGTCGTAATACCGGCCGCGCCAGTAGTCGTACCTGGTGGCATCACCGTAGCCGTACGCGACAGCGTCGGCGACAGCATCGCCATATCCGTGGGTATCATCCATACCGGCACCAGAACCGTTGACAGCGTCGTCCCCACCACCGAAGACGGCGGCAGTTACAGCTTCACCGTGGTACTCGACACCCAGCCCTCGGCGAACGTCAGCATCGCCGTATCCAGTTCCGACACCACCGAAGGCACGGTTGACAAGAACAGCCTGGTCTTCACCACCACCAACTGGAATACCCCACAGACCGTCACCGTAACCGGTCAGGCAGACACCCTTACCGATGGCGACCAGGACTACACCATCATACTGGCCGCGGCCGTCAGCACCGATACCAACTACCACGGCATTGACCCGATTGACATCGCCATTACCAACACCGACACCGACACTGCCACAAGAGGGACCCGGTCAGTCACCATGGGTGGTTTCACCGTCATAGGTGCAGACCCTGGCAGTCTTGGCGTCGACGGCGACAAAATCAATGCTCGGGTAACTGGTGTTGGTATACAACTGGCACTGCCATCTGAACACCGCGTCACCCGAGCCGCCTTCTCCAGGCCGACGCCTGAACAACTACCCCCGCCCCAGGCCGGGGTGACCTTTGGAGCGGCGCCGGCCTACGTGAACGTGGAGCTAGCCCCGCCGCTGCCGGCATCCTCACCGGCCACGGTCTGTCTGCAACGGCCGGCCGGGATGTTGAGCCATGCGGCGGTCTATCACCTGGCCGAGCAGGGCCGTGAGTGGGAAGCACTGGCCGGGGCCGACCATCAGGAACGGCGACCGGGGTACATCTGCGGCAGCATGCGAAGTGGGTCGCCGGTGGTCGTCGGGACCCGAACCTTGGGGGGGGCCACACACTCCCGTGACGACGATACCCGGGGCGTCACGTTATCCGCAACCCGCGTCACCGTCACCGAAGCCAGCGGCGCCGGGCGCACCGCTACTTACACCGTGGTGCTCACGGCCCAGCCGACTGGCGCCGTGACCATCACCCCGAGCAGCGGCGAGCCCGGCGTGGCGACCGTGTCCACGGCCGCCTCCTCCAATACGCTGACCTTCACCAGCGCCAACTGGGATACGGCACAGCCCGTCACCGTCACCGGCGTGGACGACCGCGTTGATGCGGATCGCAGTACGACCATCACCCATACCGTCACCGGGGGTGGCTACGATGCCGTGCGCATCTCCGACGTAGCCGTCACGCTGACGGATGACGACACGGTGGAAGTGACGATGTTCGGCTTTGCCGGGGACACCCTGAAAGTCACCGAGGCCGACGGCGCCATGCACCGCAACTACTACCAAATCGTCCTGAAAAGCCAGCCGAGTGGCGACGTCACCGTCACCCCCACCAGTGGTGATACCGGCATAGCCACCATCACCCCCTCATCACTCACCTTCACCGCCGACAACTGGGCCAAGCCACAAAGCATCGCGGTCACCGGAGTGGACGACCACGTTGATGCAGGAGACCGACGCACCGCCATCACCCATACAATCTCTGGTGGCGGCTACGACTCGGTGCGCATTCCCGACGTGGTCGTCACCCTCATTGATGACGATGTCGCCGGCGTCACCGTGTCCGAGACCGATGGCAGCACTGCCACCACCGAAAGTGGCGGCAGTGACAGCATCAGCGTAGTACTGGACAGCCAGCCCACGGCCGAGGTCACCCTCACCGTCACCAGTTCCGACACCACCGAAGGTACGGTTGACAAGAGCAGCCTGGTCTTCACCCCCAACAACTGGGCCACCGCGCAGGTTGTCACAGTCACCGGGGTGGATGACCGTTTGGACGATGGCGAGCAGTCTTACAAAATAGAACTGGGTGTCGTTGCAAGTCGCGACCGCAACTATGATGGTATCAATCCTGATGACGTGGTCGTCACCTCGAAAGTATCCGTTAAAATCACCGGTGTAGTGGGCAAGACCAAGATAGAGGGCAACACCATCACCGCAGAGGTGATCGGCGGGGCGGGGGTGCAGTTGACGCTGCCTGCCGGGCACGGTGTGGCCCAGGTAGCGTTTGCGGTGCCCCGCTCCGTGCCGGCTGCGCAGGCCGGTGTAACCTTTGGGGACGAACCGGCTTACGTGGGTATCCGTATAGACGCGCAGCTCCCGTCATCCTCGAGTGCCAGCGTCTGTCTGAAAGAGCCCGCCGGGCTGTCGGGTACGCTGTTTGTGTATCATCTTGCCGATGGGGCCAATAAGTGGGAGAAACTGTTGCCCGCATCGGCGCCCAGCGGTTATGTCTGCGGTAAGACAAAAGACTTTTCTGTTTTTGTAGTAGGATCGCCAACGCCGGTTTTCGGTTCAGCCTTCGTTGACGACTACGTCTGGACGGTTGGCGAGGCCGTTGACGTGGAGCTGCCGGCAGCCACGGGTGGCGACGGTACGATCACCTACCGGCTGCGTCCGGCTCTCCCGGCGGGGCTCACGTTTAATGCAAAGGCGCGCACCATCACCGGCACCCCGAACGAGGTGTTCGCCACGACCGAGTTCACCTACACGGCCAGGGACACCGACGGTCATACCGGTCAGTTGCAATTCAGGGTCACGGTGCAGGCTGCTGAAGTGAAGGAGCGTTCCCGTGCGCTCGCTGTGGCCCTGGCGTCGTTCGGGCGTACCGCGGCCGCCGAGGCGGTGGACGTCATTAGTCGGCGTTTCATTGCGGCCCCGGTTGCGCGTTCGGGTATCACGCTGGGTGGCACGGCCTTGTCATCCGTTGGTTCCCGTTCTGCCTCAGCCGTATTGAGTTTGGCTGAGGTGCGCGGTGCCGGCGGTGCCACAGTAGACGGTTTAAATCCGGGGTTAATTACGTGGCGGGGGGTTTCGGCCAGGGAGTTATTCTCGCAAAGTGATTTTGTGTTGCCGTTGCAAGGCCCAGAAGAGGATCGGGTCAGGACTGGCTGGACCTTTTGGGGCCAGGGTTCGGCCGGCAGATTTTCCGGTGAGGCAAATGCAATTGAGACTGATGGTGAGTTACACACGGGATACATGGGTTTGGATTACCGGTTTGGAAGCAATCACAACGCCCTGGCGGGCGTAGCGTTTTCGCACAGTGCGGGGGAAGTGGACTACGCGGTAGCGGGGGACTTTCTTCTCGTTAATGGAGAGAGGGGGGGCATCACGGGCGAGGTGGATTTGGCCATGACCAGTGTATTGCCCTATGTGCACTACACGCCGCGTTTGGGTTTGGGAATATGGGGATTAGCGGGAGCGGGTTCGGGGGAGGTCAAGCTCAAGGATCAAGGGGGGAGCGTAGAGACGGACGTTCGGATGGTGATGGCCGCTGTGGGTGTTCGTCAGCGGTTGAAGACGTGGCGCGGGGTAGATTTTGCGGTGAAATCCGATGTATTGGCGGTAGAGTTGAAGACGGACGCGGCGGCAGGTCTTGAAGCGGTGACGGGGGATGCGCGGCGGGCGCGGTTGGCGCTGGAGATGGGTGTTGAGCGGGTGTTGTCGCCGGATTCGTTGCTGCGGCCGGATATAGAGTTTAGTGGTCGTTGGGACGATGGTGACGCGGACAATGGTATAGGGGTGGAGATCAGCGGCGGGGTAGCGTACGTACAGAGTCGTTTGGGTTTGCGTTTAGGGGTTCGGGGTCGGTATTTACTGGCGCATGAGGAGTCTGAATTTGCGGATTGGGGAGGCAGTTTTGCGTTGCAGATCGGAGAGGGTCTTGGGGGGCATGGGCTGTGGTTATCGTATGAGCCGCAGTGGGGCGCCCCGGCCAGTGGCGTAGAGCAGCTGTGGGACGGCGAGGGCATCGGGGAAGTCGGGGGGGCGGGGCGGATGAAGTTTGACCTTGGCTATGGTATGACAACGCGTGGTCGCGGCTGGTTGGTGACGCCGTACGGGGGGGTATTGACGACCGGGCAGGATACGCGCTACCGGCTGGGTGCACAGGCCGAGGTAGACAAATCGATGGATATAAGCCTGGAGGGGGTGCGGCGAGAGAATGCGGAGGGCGCCACCGAGCACAGCATATTTTTACGCTGGAAGTTTTTATTGTAGTGTTGTCGCGGCCTGTGTACCCCAAAAACAGTCCGGCATAAAACGATCATGTCGCCCGGCAATGCAGAGCATTGATTTCCGTTACTAAGTGCAGAATCTTCTGTGCCTTCACTCGCCCGAACGTTTTTTCCCTTTTCTGAGATTTATGCCAATGATAGGCAAAGGCTAGAATGTGCGCCGAGAACTCTGGGGCTATTGTGTCGATATACTCTTGTTTCGAATTTGTAGACGAAAAGGCAACGATATTATTTGCCGTCAGCTCTCCAGCGAAGGATTTTTGTAAGAAAGATTGTTTCAGTTCGGCAAGAGCTGTAAGTTTCTGTCGATATATTTCTTCTAGCCTATTAACAGCTTCTAAAAGCGCACCAATGTTCTTAAGCAATCTTACGCTACTCAGAAATATCTTCAGGAAAACAGATGGGCACTTGCTTCAGCAGTTTTGCCTTAATTCCTAAAACCGTTGCCCCAGTTCCACGCGAATGAATTTCGTCTTGTATTGGACGTGACATTAGAACGTATTTTAGAAAATCTCGATCCAAGACATCCTTATTAGGTTGCACGGTGATAAGTCGTTGTCCAATGACCACTGTTTCGTCAGTATCCAATTGAGCTACATTTCCAAGAGGGGCTTCTGTAGTAAAAAGAATGTCCCCCTTCTTTGGTAAACCACGAATCATCCATGAATCGTATACAGCAAGGTCGACAAACTCTTCTGGTCCGCGCTGTATAAATCCCATCTTTACATTTTTTGCAGTAATCAGGCGAACACCATCTTCTACCTTCGGTGGGGTCTTTCCACGGTAATCAGTAAAGCGAACATTTTTATTGAGTTCTTCGGTCACCCATTTTTCATTCTTTTGCATAAAGATACTGTTTAAGTAGCTTTCAAACAAATCACGAGAATTAGCGAGGTTCTTTTCGGCATTAGCAACTGCCTTATCAATTCTCTCAAACGCATCATAGAGAATGGCGACAATACGCTTTTGTTCTACAAGGGGCGGTAAAGGAAAGCTGAATTTCAGAACTTCCTTAAAGTTTGCGCGCGGCATTCTTGCGCCTGTGCAAGTTCTGTTGATTTTATCAACTGCAAAGATGATTGTAAGCCAATAGAAAAGAAACTTATTTTGCAATTCAGTTTTAGTTTGTATTGGGAATATTTCTGTGGACAGTGCCTCTCAAATTCTGGCAATAAAACCTTGTTAAGATATGACCTTAAGCGACCATATAAAAGATGTGTAGGTTTAAAATTAAAGGTATTACTTTTTACGTTTCTTGACTCCAGAGAACCGCGGAATCGACCTGTTCCACCTTCAAATATCTTCCATTCCTATATATGGTAGGTCTGAGTCCCTAAAAGACTGTTTGTCCAAATAGCAAACATCCTCAAGCTTTACCGCGCGCTACCCCTCCCTCATAACAGATCTCCGATATCTTCGAGAATTTTTGCACTCTCTGTATCCAACGCAACCATCTCAGCTATAATCTCTTCGGGCTCGCGCAGCGGAGCTTCATCGGGCGTATTGGGGTTCTTTATCGATAAATCGAAAATATCCTGATCAACATTTTCTATCTTGAGCGTCCATGATTTCTTGGAATCGGTAAACCTTGCTTGTAGTTCAATAAATTCTTTTAGATCATCATCATTTAGCGAATTGGTTTTACCAAGATTACGCCCCGGATCAAGCTGGTAATACCAGATTTTTCTTGTTGGCGCGCCTTTTTTAAAAAACAGCACGACCGTTTTTACTCCAGCGCCCAAGAATGTGCCGCTAGGACAATCCAATATGGTGTGCAAGTTGCAGCTTTCCAATAGTTCCTTGCGTAGCGCCGTTGCTGTGTTGTCGGCGTTTGATAGGAAAGTGTTCTTTATTACAACCGCTCCACGTCCTCCTGCTTTCAAGTGCTTGATAAAGTGCTGCAAGAATAGAAAGGCTGTTTCTCCGGTTTTGATTGGGAAGTTTTGCTGCACTTCCCTGCGTTCTTTACCACCAAACGGCGGATTGGCAAGGATCACGTCAAAACGGTCTTTCTCCTGAATATCCGCAAGGTTTTCGGATAGCGAGTTAGTGTGGATGATGTTTGGTGCGTCGATTCTGTGCAGGATCATATTCATGATCGCAATCACATAGGCCAAACTTTTCTTATCGCCTTAGAACGTCTTGGTCTGAAGCGTTTTGAGTTGGCTGGTAGTCAACTTATCTTGACGCAGATAGTCATGGGACTCGCACAGGAATCCAGCAGAACCGACTGCACCATCATAAATACGTTCACCTATCTTTGGCTTTACTACTTGAACCATTGCGCGGATTAGCGGACGCGGCGTGTAATATTCACCACCATTACGCCCTGCATTACCCATGTTCTTTATCTTGGCTTCATAGAGGTGGGAAAGCTCATGCTTTTCTTTTTGTGAACGGAAGCGTAGGGCGTCCATATATTTCAGCGCATCACGAAGCGAGTAGCCACTCTGAAACTTATTCTTAATCTCTCCGAAAATTTCTCCGATTTTATATTCAATCGTATCGGAGCTGGTTGCGCGCTGCTTGAAACCTTTCAAGTATGGGAAAAGCTTGTCATTCACATATTCAATGAGATCATCGCCGGTCAGTGCCGCATCGTGATCGAATGAGCCATCTTTCTTTTTTGGGGCCGCCCAACTCGACCATCTATGATTCTTGTCTATGATGAATGCGTAAGACTTGCCGACCAATTCAGACTCCATGGCACGCTCCTGTTCCAGATCATCCAGATATTTTAGGAACAGCATCCACGAGGTTTGCTCGGTGTAATCAAGCTCGGTTGTGCAGCCTGCTTCTTGTCGAAGGACATCATCTATGCTTTTAAATGCTTGTTCAAATATCTTTCACCCATAATTGTTTCATTCGTTAGCCATGTTGTACCAAGTTGCCCGTGCTTTCCCGTGTCGCTGAATACGCCCCTCATTAACTAGCTCACGCAACCTGACTTTCAACGTATTCTGGTTCGCACCTGTAAACTCCACCATCTGCGCAATGGTTAAACGCTCGTGCTCTCTCAAGAGTTTGAGCACCTGAACAGAGAGTAGTGGTAATGAGCTATCACTGGCGGTTTTTTCTTGCTCGACCTTAATGGCGAGATTAGCCTTTTGTTTCTTCAAGCAACGCAGGAAAAAGCCTAACCAAGGCTCCCAATCAGGATCATCATTATTAAGCGTCGTTTGGGTACGCCGAAGCGCTTTGTAGTAAAGGTCTTTATTCTCTTCAACAATACTTTCCAATGAAGCATAAGGCACATATTCATAGCCTGCCCGTAATAGCAGCAACGTGGTTAAAATACGTGAGAGCCTGCCATTGCCATCTTGAAACGGATGGACGGCCAAAAATACGACATTGAAAACAGCGATAATGAGAAGCGGATGCATGGCCGATTCATCAAACGCTTTAGATGCCCACCGCACCAATTCTTCCATTTCTCTGGGGGTATCAAATGGCGTTGCTGTTTCAAATACCACACCGATTTCACGCCCATCAGCGTCCTTTGCCACCACATGGTTGGCGAGTGTTTTATAAGAGCCGCGATGCCGATCATCCTTGGTACTGTGACGGAGTAAGGTCTGGTGTAACTGCCGGATATGGTTTTCGGTAAGATGGAAGTCTTCATGGGCTTGAAACACCAAGTCCATCGCTTCGGCATATCCAGCCACTTCCTGCTCATCGCGGGTGTTAAAAGAGGTAGAGCTGAGGTTGGAAAGCAGCGTTTCCACCTGAACATCAGAGAGCTTTGCCCCCTCGATCCGCGTAGATGAGCCAACACTTTCTATCGTGGCCACCTTGCGCAATTGCTGTAAGCGTTCTGGCGAGAGTGTTTTCAATGCCTGCCATCGGCCTTTGAACTCATCGATTTCAGCGATAAGCTGCAAAATATCCTGTCCAACAGTGATCAGTGGCTCTTTCATTCATACCTCATTTGCAACGGGTAATACCCGATTCTTGCACCTGATTATACCCGATAATATCCGATAGCCTAGTCTTATTTTTAGAACACCAACATCGCATAAGGACGTATCCTTGGTCGTGATCTAGCATCGAGGAGTAATGTTGTGCGCAATTTCATGTCGCCGCGAGAAAAATCAAACGGTCGTTTGACGATATCAACACCTCTGCGCAACCCTGCCTCGCATTCTTTCCACCCAAAGATTCGCACGCCTTTCGTTTCTGGCTCTCATTCAGCCGTCCCCGGTGGAGCTTCGTCTCCGCGATCCAGCCCCGCACGCATGAGAGCGATGGTCTCCGACTCGCGCACCATGGTCACGTCGGTGGTCCAGTGCTTGCGGCCGTCGCGGCATGAAGGCCGCTGTCGCGTCCGAGTGCTGCGATGGCCCGTTCGACCGCCTCGATCCTGACCGCGCCCGGCTCGCGGGCCAACGTCGCCGCCAGCAGGTCCGAATGAGAGAACACCGCCTGGCACTCCGAGAAATGTTCGACCGCCCAGCTTGCGGCTTCCCCTGCGATGTGGCCCGGACCCGCGAACGGACCGGGCGCCGCCTGCATGGCGTGCGCGCTCAGTGCTTCCGCCGAGAACCCGAGTTCCGACGCCTGACGCTCCCAGGCATGGCGGAGCGCGCCCTTGTCCACGTCGCGCTTCCTCGCTCGCGTCATCAAGTTGGCCCGCGCCGCGAGGTGCGGGTTGTCCCCGGTCCCGCCCAGGTCCCGCTCCGCCATCGCCGCCTTGATCTCCGCCCGCCGCGTCGAGAACCCTTCGTTCTATCGAAGGCATGCGTAACCAAGCGTGGACAGAAGGTGACAATAGCAGCGTATTTATAATGCTTTCTGAGATGTCATCGTCGCCATACGCCGCCAGACGGTGGCTCTGCTACGCTCCAATTCTTTTTCTTGGGTTGACCTCAGGGTTGACTATTCGGGCGCAGGCGGTAGGATCGTTCCATGAGTCAGCACTCCGCAAAACGGGTCGCCAAGGTGAAGCTCACGCTCACCAAGCGCACCGTCGAGGCGCTTGAGCCCGCCGGCAAGCCATGGCTCGCATGGGACGACAGGCTGGTCAGCTTCGGCCGCCGCGTCCAACCTTCGGGAACCAAGTTCTTCGTCATCAACTACCGCGCCGGCGAAGGCGGGCGCAACGCGCCCAACAAGCGGGTCGTCGGGCGCTACGGCCACATCACCCCCGACCAGGCCCGGCGCTGCGCGCAGGAACTGCTCGGGCGCTTCGCCGGCGGCGAGGACCCCGCAGGCAAGCGCGCCGATGCGCGGACACTGCCCACATTGGGCGAGGCCTGCGACGACTACATCGAAACTGGCCACGGGCGGGCCGATTCGACGCAAAAGTCCTACCGCCGCTATACCGATCTCTATCTGGGCGACTGGCGATCGCGTCCGCTCGATGCGATCGCCAGTCGCGACATCGAGGCCCGCTTCCATCTCGTCACCGAACAGCGCGGCCCGGTGCCGGCCAATCAGACGATGTCGTTCCTGCGCTCGGTCTTCCGCAGGCCCTGCGTGGACCACGAGGGCCTGCGCAATCCGGTCGAGCTGTGGCTGGCCGGCGGCGGGCGCTACCACCGCACGCCCCGGAAGCGGATTTCCTCTCCGGCGGAGGTTCTGCCGAAATGGCGTGCGGGCATCGATGCGGCGGTGCGCAATCCGGTGCACCGGGACGTGTTCCTGTTCGGCCTCTACACCGGTATGCGCCGGGGCGAGATCTTCCCCCTACGCTGGGAGCGGGTGGATCTGGAGGCGGGGTTGTTCCGGGTCGAGGAGACCAAGACGGGGGTGCCGCTGGAGTTGCCGATCACGCGCCAGCTCGGGGATATCCTCGCCCGCCGCCGGGCCGGTGGCGCGGCGATGCACGCGGAGTTGCGGGACTGGGTGTTTCCGTCGCTCACCAGCAAGTCGGGCCATGTCGTGGAGCCCCGCGCGCATTACGCCGCCATCGCGAAGGCCGGCGGCGCGCGGCATGGCGCGGGCACGACCCGAAAAACGGCGAGGTGACGTGACGACGGCAAGGTCGGATGGCGGCGCTACGACCGGCCATGAGGCCGAGCTGTGGGCGATGGCCGATGCGCTGCGCGGCTCGATGGACGCGGCCGAATACAAGCATGTCGTCCTCGGGCTGATCTTCCTGAAATATATTTCCGACGCCTTCGAGGAGCGTCGCGCGGCGGTGATGGCCGAATGGGGCGCGGACGCTGCCGAGGACCGTGACGAGTATGTCGCGGAGAACATCTTCTGGGTCCCGCCGGAAGCCCGCTGGAGCCGTCTGAAGGCGCAGGCTCGGCAGTCGACAATCGGCCAGATCGTCGATAACGCCATGGCGGCGCTCGAGCGCGACAATCCGAGTCTGAAGGACGTCCTGCCCAAGGACTACGCTCGCGAGGGCCTCGACAAGCGGCGCCTCGGCCAGATCATCGACATGATCGGCAATGTCCGGGTGGGCGACGAGGATGCCCGCTCGCGGGACGTGCTCGGCCGCGTCTACGAGTACTTTCTGTCGCGGTTCGCGAGCGCGGAAGGCAAGACGGGCGGTGAGTTCTACACCCCGCGCTGCGTGGTCCGGCTCCTGGTCGAGATGCTGAAGCCGTATCGAGGCCGGGTCTACGATCCCTGCTGCGGTTCCGCCGGCATGTTCGTTCAGTCGGTCGAATTCATCCGGGCGCACGCGACCGGCAACGGCAATGGCGGCAAGGCGCGTGGCGACATCTCGATCTGGGGCCAAGAGTCCAACTATACGACGTGGCGGCTCGCCAGGATGAACCTCGCCATTCGCGGCATCGAGGGCCGAATCGCCCATGGCGACAGCTTCCATGCCGACCGCCATCCCGACCTCAAGGCCGACTTCATCCTCGCCAACCCGCCCTTCAATGTCTCCGATTGGGGCGGCGAGCGACTCGCCGACGACAAGCGTTGGAAGTATGGCGTCCCGCCGAAGGGCAACGCCAACTTCGCTTGGGTGCAGCACATGGTGCACCATCTGGCGCCCGGCGGCGCGGCCGGCTTCGTGCTCGCCAACGGCTCGATGTCGTCCGCCCAGTCGGGTGAGGGCGCGATACGGAAAAACCTGATCGAGGCGGGTCTCGTGGAGTGCATGGTGGCGCTGCCGGGCCAGCTCTTCTACTCGACCCAGATCCCGGCCTGCCTGTGGTTCCTGGCGCGGGACCGCAGCCGCGCGGACGAGATCCTGTTCGTCGATGCCCGCGGGATGGGCCGCATGGTGGACCGCACTCACCGCGAACTGACCGACGAGGACATCGCCCGCATCGCCGATACCTGCCACGCCTGGCGGGGCGGCAGCGGTTACGAGGATGTCCCCGGCTTCTGCCGGAGCGCGCCGCTCGCCGAAGTGCGCAAGCACGGCCATGTGCTGACGCCCGGCCGCTATGTCGGCGCCGCCCCGCGCGAGGACGACGGCGAACCGTTCGAGGACAAGATGAAGCGGCTCGTCGCGCAACTACGCGAGCAGCAGGCCGAGGCCACCCAGCTCGACGCCGCCATCAAAGCCAATCTGAAAAGACTGGGATTCGGGGGGGATTGATGGCGCCCGTCCGCTACCACGAAGGGAAGTTTCCGCCCAACGAGCGGATCGATTGGTCCAGACTGATCCCGTTGCTCGGTCCGGCAGCGGCAGCAGTCGCCCGCTACGACGGGATGCTGGCGGCCATTCCCAACCCCGGTGTTCTGCTGGCGCCGCTATCCACCCAGGAAGCCGTGCTTTCCTCGCGAATTGAAGGCACTCAGGCCACCATGGGCGAGGTGCTGGAGTTCGAGGCAGGACGGGAACCCGACTCGCCCGCGCGCCGCGAGGACATCCAGGAGGTGCTGAACTACCGTAGCGCCATGCGGCAGGCGGAAAAATTATTGGAAGACCTACAGTTGTCTCAGCGCGTTATCCGCGAGGTCCACACGGTTCTGCTCGCGGGAGTGCGCGGCGAAGGCAAGTCCCCCGGCGAATTTCGGCGCATTCCCAACTGGATCGGACCATCTGGCTGCACCATCGATGACGCCACATTCGTGCCCATCGGGGCGGACAAGCTCCCGAGCGCGATGAGCATATGGGAACGCTACATCCACGAGGACGCCCCCGACCGGCTGGTGCAACTGGCCGTCCTGCACGCCGAATTCGAGGCGCTACACCCGTTCCTGGACGGCAACGGTCGCCTAGGACGCATGTTCGTGCCCCTATTCCTGTGGCAAACCGGCCTCATCCGGGCGCCGATGTTCTACATCAGCGCCTATTTCGAGGCCCGGCGGGACGACTACTACGAGCGCCTGCTCGCCGTCTCCCGCGACGACGACTGGACTGGCTGGTGCCTGTTCTTTCTTGAGGCGGTCAGGGAGCAGGCCGAGGAGAATCTGACAAAGACCCACGACATTCTTGGCCTGTACGAAGGCATGAAAGGCCAAGTCGTGAGCATGACCCGCTCCCAGTACGCCATCCGCACCCTGGATTGGATCTTTGCGCGGCCGATCTTCAAGAGCAGCGATTTTGTGGCTGCGGCGGGCATCCCGAGGCCCACGGCGCGGCGGCTGCTGGATGTGTTGCGCGAGGGCGGGATTTTGCGCGTGGTCCTACCCGCAAGTGGGCGGCGGGCGGCGGTGTTCGTGTATCCGGCTCTTCTGAATATCGCGGAAGGGAAGAAGGTCTTTTGATGCTCGTCAGCGAGCCAGTACCAATTTTGTGTCTCGTTTTGACAGAGAAAGTGAGCCGCAATCTGTTTTGGTGCTCACAGACGCGCAACAAACCGGTGGGCGATGTGCCGACTCCCAGTCGTTTTGCCGGCGTGGCGCCGCGCAGGGACGACGGCAATCCGTTCGAGGACAAGATGCAGCGACTCGTCGCGCAGCTGCGCGAGCAGCAGGCCGAGGCCGCACGGCTGGACAAGGCCATCGAGGCAAATCTCCAGGCGCTGGGATTCCGGAACAGCCAACAATGAGCAATTCCGACGAAATCCGCTGGATGCAGCGACTGGAGAATTTCGGCAATGCGTTGTCTCGACTGACTGAGGCGTGCGAACACGACCGCTACAACGATCTCGAACGCGCCGGCTTGATCAAAACGTTCGAGTTCTGTTTCGAGTTGTCATGGAACGTGCTGAAGGACCTGCTCTTCTACGAAGGATACGAAGTGAAAGTCCCTCGCGCGGCTATCCGCAAGAGCTTTGAGGTCGACTACATCGACGAACAAGATTGCGAAACCCTGCTCGACGCCCTCGACAAGCGCAATGTTCTCAGCCATGCCTGCCGGCAAAGCGCCGCGCTTGAAGCGGAAGCGTTGATTAAGGATCGCTATCACCCCGTTCTGTTGCGGCTCCATGCGACGCTGCGCACGAAGGCGGAGCAATGATCGACGGACTCAAGGACAGGCATCGCGCAGCGATCATCGCCGCCATCGCCGCTAACCCCCGGGTGGAGCGTGCGGTGCTGTTCGGGTCCAGGGCCACGGGCACCTATACGGCGGACTCGGACGTGGACATCGCGCTGTTCGGAGACGGCCTCACGCTCACCGATCAGGCCCGCCTCGGTGCCATCATCGACGACATCCCGATGGCTCAGTCGGTCGATCTGATCCTGTATCGCTTCATAGACAACTCGGCCCTTCTCGACCATATCCGGGCGCATGGCGTGGTGTGGCACCGCCGGCGCGGCAGCGAGAAAACGGACCGGCTGCATCTGCTGCCAAGGTACCGTCGGGCGCTGGAGGCACTGCTGCGTAAGCATCTGCCCGATGTCGAGGTCTGGGCCTATGGCAGCCGAGTGAACGGGCGCAGCCACGACGACAGCGACCTCGACCTGGTATTACGCAGCCCCGGTCTCGTCAAAATTGACCTCTCGCAACTCGCCGAACTCAACGAAGCCGTACAGGAGTCCACCGTCCCCTTTCTCATAGAAGCGCGGGATTGGGCGCGGCTGCCGGAGAGCTTTCAGCGTGAGATCGAGCGGGAGCATGTGGTGTTGGTGGGGGAGGCAGAGAAAGGTGCCCTTGATGGATGGGGCGACATGTCTTTTGCTGATGCGGTTCTGGTCAATCCAACGGTTCGTCTTGAACGCGGCAAGGCGTATCCATTTGTCGATATGGCTGCGGTCACTGCCGGCTCCCGGTGTGCATATGAGGCCGAGCGGCGTGAGTATTCCGGCGGCGGGTCGCGCTTCCAGAACGGCGACACGCTCATGGCTCGCATTACGCCCTGCCTGGAAAACGGCAAGATTGCCCGCTATTGCACATCGGACAGTTCGGAAGCTGCCCACGGATCGACGGAATTCATCGTTATCCGCGGTCGCCCCGGCGTCACGGATACCGAGTTCGCCTATTATCTGACGCAGTGGGAGGAAGTCCGCAGCTACGCGGTCAGCCAGATGACCGGCACTTCCGGGCGTCAGAGAGTGCCCGCAGGCTCCTTGGGGCACCTTGCAATCGCAGTTCCGCCCCTCCCCGAACAACGCGCCATCGCCCACATCCTCGGCACCCTGGACGACAAGATCGAACTGAACCGCCGCATGAACGAGACGCTGGAGGCGATGGCCCGCGCCCTGTTCAAGTCCTGGTTCGTCGATTTCGACCCCGTCCGCGCCAAAGCCGCCCTGCGGCCAGCCAAGCGCACATCCTCTCCCCCTAAGGTGAGTGATGGCACAGACAAGGCGGATTGGACCGCCGAGCGCGCCCGCGCCTATCTCGACAGGATGGACCCAGAGATTGCGGCTCTGTTCCCCGACCGCTTCGTCGATTCGGAATTGGGCAAGATACCGGCGGGATGGGAGGTGAAGCCGCTCGATTCGGTTGCTTCCTTCCAGAACGGGCTTGCCCTTCAGAAGTTCCGTCCGTCGCAGAACGAAGCACGCCTGCCCGTAGTCAAGATCACTCAACTTCGCACCGGTGAAGCGAACAGCGGAGAGTGGGCGAGCGCGACCATCAAGCCAGGTTGCATCATTGAAAACGGTGACGTCGTGTTTTCTTGGTCAGGCAGCCTGCTGGTCAAGACGTGGTGTGGCGGGCGCGCAGCCTTGAATCAACATCTCTTCAAGGTGACGTCAGAGAGATATCCCAAGTGGTTCTACTTGCACAGCATCTTGTTGCATTTTCCAGAGTTCCAGCGGATTGCCAAGGATAAAGCGACGACAATGGGACATATCAGACGGCACCATTTAGCGAACGCCCTATGCGTTGTACCTCCCGACAGGGTGGTCGCCCGGATTTCGGATATGCTCGGAGGATTGCTGGAGCAACAAGTGGTAAACGAATTGACAAGTCGCACACTAATTACTCTCCGCGACGCACTGCTGCCGAAGCTGGTGTCAGGAGAATTGCGCGTGAAAGATGCTGAAAATACTCGGGAAACATACTTTGATGGAAAAAGAAAAGAATAACCCAAATAGTCGTTCTATCCTTGAATTATCTTCTTATGACGCGAGGAAATTCTTTCTAAAACAAGAGAGCTATTGCACGATTCCGTTACCTCAGTATTTCTGTTTCAACAATCTTCTCAAATGTGTCGCCAACGTAATCCCGGAAAAATCACTGCTTAGGAAGAGTAGTGATATAGAAAAACCGCAAGATCATGAAGGGGTCAACTATCGGATTCTAACCAACAAGGATGGGCGCTACGCATGGCGGCCTCTTGAGATACTTCATCCTGCCTTGTACATCTCGCTCGTCAATCAAATGACTGAACAAGGGAAATGGGACCATATACGCCGAAGATTTGACGAATTTAAAACAAAAAGTCCCAAGATCGAGTGTCTGAGTATACCTGTTGAATCATTAACAAATGAAAAAGATAAAGCCGAACAAGTAAGTCAATGGTGGCGTGATCTCGAACAGAAATCTATCGAATTATCCTTAGATTATGAATTCCTAGTCCGCACAGATATTGAGGATTGTTATTCTGCTATTTACACTCACTCAATCCCTTGGGCGCTTCACACAAAAGAAAAAGCAAAGAGATGTCGTAATAATAATGATTTAATCGGGAATGTCATTGACAAGCATATTCGGTACATGAGGCAAGGGCAAACTAACGGTATTCCTCAGGGTTCCGTGTTAATGGACTTTATCGCAGAGATGGTGCTCGGTTATGCGGATACGGAGCTGATGAAGAAAATCAATAATATGGAAGGCTATCAGATTCTTCGATATCGAGACGACTACCGTATCTTTGTGAATAATCCACAGGATGGGGAACGTATTTTGAAACACCTTACGGAGACTATGATTAATTTAGGACTTAAGCTCAGTCCTCCTAAGACTGAGATTAGCAATGAGGTAATACGCTCATCTATAAAAACGGACAAACTAGTCTGGATGTCTCGAAAACAGAAAAATAGGATGCTGCAAAAGCAGCTATTGATTATTCACGAACACAATATGGAGTATCCTAATTCTGGAAGTGTGGAGCATGCTATGCAGGAGCTTTATAGAAGAGGTCTTAACAAAAATCGTATTCTTGGCAAGAAAAAGCGTGACTCTCCCATGCCATTAATTAGTATCGTGGCTGATATTGCATATCGTAGCCCGAGAACCTATCCTATCTCCGCTGCAATCCTAAGTAAACTTATTAGCTTCCTTGAGGATGAAGGTGTTAAGAAAGAAATTTTTGGAAGAATAATTAATAAATTTTCTTTGATTCCAAATACCGGTCATATGGAAATCTGGCTTCAGAGAATCGGATTAAAGTTTGCCTATGATGTGAATTTTAGCGAGTCTCTTTGTCGCTTGATATGCCAGCAGAACGAAGATGTGCAGATATGGAATAATGAATGGATAGGGCCGTCAGATTTACGGCAAGCAATTGATGCGCATAAGATAATAGACCGAGAGATACTTCATGATACCCCTCCCGTTATCTTCATTGAAGAAGTTGAACTGTTTTCCTCAACCTATTATTGAGGATTCCAATTACCGAATCCGACGTTGAAGTAGTTAGTCCTAACTGGATGACCGTCCGCGTCTCGACTTTGGACCAATCTTTCCGCAAATTAATGTATCCGGAAGTGTTTAACCCATGCCCCAGCTAGAGCGCCTTACCGTACGCGGTTTCAAGTCCATCCGTGCGCTCAAAGACTTCGAGTTGCGGCGCTTGAATGTGCTGATCGGAGCCAACGGGGCCGGCAAGAGCAACTTCATCGGTCTGTTCCGCATGCTGGCCGAGTTGACCGAACAGCGCCTGCAACGATTCGTCGCCGAGCAGGACGGCCCGGACGCGCTGCTGTTCGGCGGACGCAGGCAAACGGCCAGTCTGGATGCGGAATTCGTCTTCGGGAGAAACGGCTACGGCTTCTCCCTCGTGCCAGCCGGCGACGGCCTGATCTTTGATCGGGAGGAGACGATTTTTTTCGGCGATTTGTGGCCACGAGTAGTCCACTCCCTGGGTAGCGGCAGCCATCGGGAAGCGCTTCTGCCGGAAATGGTCGACGACGACACCTTCGCCCCGTATGTCCTGCCTGCCATTCAAGGCTGGCGTCTCTACCACTTTCACGACACCAGCGCAACGGCGCCCGCGCGACAAGCAGCGGCGGTGCGGGACAATCGTCGCTTGAAACCGGACGCAGGCAATCTAGCGCCGTTCCTGCGTTGCCTTCGGGAACGGCATGAGGCGGAATTCCAACGTATTGTCCGTACGGTACGCATGGTGGCACCTTTCTTCGGAGACTTTTTCTACCGCAAGGAACCGGGGGAGCGTATCGAACTCGAGTGGTCGGAAGCGAGCGACCCGGATACCGTGCGCGGCCCGCGCCAGATCTCCGACGGCACCCTGCGCTTCATCTGCCTGACGACGCTGCTTCTGCAACCGGCCCATCTGCAGCCGGATACCATCCTCATCGACGAACCCGAGCTCGGGCTGCACCCCTACGCGCTAACCGTGCTGGGTGCCTTGTTACGGCAGGCCAGCGAAACGAAGCAGCTCATCGTCGCCACGCAATCGGTGGAACTGGTCCATGAGTTGGCACCGGAGGATGTGGTGGTGGTCGATCGCGAAAACGGCACGTCCGTGTTCGAACGGCTGGATTCGGAACGTTTGGGCGAATGGCTGAAGGATTACGCGCTGGGCGATCTGTGGAAGATGAATATTCTCGGCGGGAGGCCAAGGCGCGATGGTTGAAGTAATCGTCGTCTGCGAAGGCCAGACCGAGGAGACCTTCGTGCGCGAGGTGCTGGGCCCAGAGCTTGCGCACCGGAGTGTGTTTCTCCAGCCGCGATTGATGACGACCTCCCCGGGGCATCGCGGCGGGGCGCTCAGCCGCGACCGGGTCGTTCGGTATCTGCGCAACACATTGCGAGAACGCCAGGATATCTACGTCACCACGCTGTTCGATCTGTACGGCTTGCCTGGCCATTTTCCGGGACAAAGCAGCGCCGCCGGAAAGGCCGACCCCATCAAACGCGCGGCATCCATCGAGCAGGAGTTGCGTAAAATCGTGGTGCAGAGCGCCAAATGCCGACCAGACCGATTTCTGCCCCACATTCAGCCCCACGAGTTCGAATCCCTTCTCTTTTCCGACGTCGCACAATTCGCGGAAGTGGAACCGGACTGGCAGTCCTTCTTGGGCGTATTGCGGAATATCCAACAAACGGCCCAAAGCCCGGAACACATCAACGACGGTCAGGATACGCACCCTTCGGCTCGTTTAAGGCAAGTGTTGGGCGCTTCATACCAGAAAATATTGCACGGCACCGCCGTATCGTCCCAAATCGGCCTCAAGCACATTCGCGCCGAGTGCCGTCATTTCGGGCGATGGCTGGCCCGGTTGGAAGAACTTCCTCCGCTGCGCAAGGACAACTAGAGTTATGCCATCAATTTCAGAATCAGTTGTCGAGGAAGCGGCCCTGAACTGGTTCCGCGCCTTGGGCTACACGTTGCTTGCGGGCACGGACACGATGCCGGGGCGGGCGTCCCTCCGAGAAGACTATGCGGATGTTGTGCTTGCGCCGGTTCTACGCGACGCTCTCGCCCGGCTCAACCCGGATTTGCCGCAGGATGCTCTTGACGACGCCTTTCGCAAGCTGACGCACCCCGAAGGATCAACCCTGGAAACCCGCAATCGCGCCTTGCACCGGATGCTGGTGGATGGCGTGACGGTGGAGTACCGCACCGACGAAGGCGCGATTCGCGGCGCCCAGGTGCGCGTGCTCGACTTCGACGAACCCGCCAACAACGACTGGCTGGCGGTCAACCAGTTCACTGTGGCCGAAAATCTGCCTGTCGCGACGGATGGGGCGCAAGCAGGCGAGCATAGGCGTCGGCCCGACATCGTGCTGTTCGTCAACGGTCTGCCGCTGGCCGTCATCGAACTGAAGAACCCGGCGGACGAGGACGCGACCATCTGGACCGCTTGGCAGCAGTTACAGACCTACAAGACCGAGCTGCCTTCCCTGTTCGCCTGCAATGCGGCGCTTGTCGTCTCGGACGGTTTGCAGGCCCGCATCGGCACGCTGACCGCCGGTCGGGAGTGGTTCAAGCCCTGGCGCACGATCGAGGGCGAGGAACTGGCGCCAACGTTCTACACGGAGATACAGGTGCTGATCGAGGGCGTATTCGACAAACGCCGCTTTCTGTCGCTGCTGCGCGATTTCATCGTGTTCGAGGACGATGGCGGCGGCCATCTCGCCAAGAAGATGGCCGGCTACCACCAGTTCCACGCCGTCGAAACCGCGGTGGCCGAAACCCTGCGCGCCGCACAGTTGCAGCGCCAGGCTGCGGGCGTCGCTCGGGAACGCGGACGCTACGAGTCGGGCCACAGCCCCAGCGGAGAACCCGGCGACCGGCGCATCGGCGTGGTATGGCACACCCAAGGCTCCGGCAAGAGCCTGACCATGGCCTTCTACGCCGGGCGCATCATCCGCGAGCCGGCGATGGCCAACCCCACTATCGTCGTACTCACCGACCGCAACGATCTGGACGACCAGCTCTTCGCCACCTTCTCGCGCTGCGCCGACCTGCTGCGGCAACCACCGGCGCAGGCCACAAGCCGGGCGGACCTGCGCCGGAAACTCGCCGTCCAATCCGGCGGCGTGGTGTTCACCACCATCCAGAAGTTCTTTCCCGACGCACCCGCGGCCGGGGAGCGCGAGGGGGCCGCTGCGCACAGGAAACAGCCGGGCGACCGGCATCTGCTCTTGTCGAACCGGCGCAACATCGTCGTCATTGCCGACGAGGCGCACCGCAGCCAGTACGACTTCATCGACGGCTTCGCCCGCCACATGCGCGACGCCTTGCCCAACGCCTCGTTCGTCGGTTTCACCGGCACGCCCATCGAGCTTGCCGACGCCAACACCCGCGCCGTGTTCGGCGACTATATCAGCATCTACGACATCCAGCGCGCGGTCGAGGACGGCGCAACGGTGCCGATCTATTACGAAAGCCGCCTCGCCGGGCTGGCGCTCGACGAAGGCGAGAAGCCCAACATCGACCCCGGCTTCGAGGAGGCGACCGAGGGCGAGGAAGTCGAGCGCAAGGAGAAGCTCAAGACCCGGTGGGCGCAGCTCGAAGCGGTTGTCGGCGCTGAGAAGCGCATCGCCCTTGTTGCGCAGGATATCGTCGAGCATTTCGAGCGCCGCCTGGAGGCCCTGGACGGCAAGGCCATGGTCGTCTGCATGAGCCGGCGCATCTGCATCGAACTCTATCGCGCGCTGGTGCGTCTGCGCCCGGACTGGGAGCACGAAGACGACGACAAGGGGCGGATCAAGGTTGTGATGACGGGGTCGGCCTCCGACCCGCCGGACTGGCAGCGCCATATCGGCGGCAAGCCGCGCCGCGAGGCGCTGGCCCACCGGTTCCGCGACGCGAGCGACCCGCTCCGCATCGTGCTGGTGCGCGACATGTGGCTGACCGGCTTCGATGCGCCGAGCCTGCACACCATGTATGTCGACAAGCAGATGCGCGGCCACGGGCTGATGCAGGCCATCGCCCGCGTCAACCGCGTCTTCCGGGACAAGCCGGGCGGTCTGGTGGTCGACTATCTCGGCCTTGACCGCGAACTCAGGCAGGCGCTCGCGACCTATACGGAAAGCGGTGGTCGGGGGCGGGCGGCGCTAGACCAGTCGGACGCCGTGGCGGCGATGCGGGAGAAGTACGAGATCTGCCGCGGCCTGTTCCACGGATTCGACTATGCGCGATGGATCGAGGGGACGCCGGCGGAACGCATCGGCCTGTTGCCGGCTGCGCAGGAGCACATCCTCGCGCAGGAGAACGGCAAGGACCGCTGCCTCCAGGCGGTGCGGGAACTGTCCCGGGCCTTCGCGCTCGCGGTCCCACACAAGGACGCGATCGCCATCCGGGACGATGTTGCGTTCTTCCAGGCCGTCCGGTCGGGGCTCGCCAAGCGCGCCGAGGGAGACGCACGGCCGGATGAGGATCTGGACCACGCCATTCGGCAGATCGTCTCGCGGGCGGTCGCGCCGGAGGGAATGGTCGATATCTTCGCCGCCGCCGGGATCGAAAAGCCCGATGTCTCGATCCTGTCGGAAGAGTTCCTGGCCGAGATCCGGGGGATGCCACAGCGCAATCTCGCCGTCGAGCTGCTGCGGAAACTGTTGAAGGGCGAGCTCGCGGCCCGCCGGCGCAAGAACCTCGTCCAGGCGCGTTCCTTCGCCGAGATGCTGGAGCAGACGCTCAAGCGCTACCGCAACCGCGCCATCGAGGCCGCACAGGTGGTCGAGGAGCTGATTCAACTTGCCCGCGACCTGCGCGCGGCCAACGCCCGCGGCGAGAAACTTGGACTCACCGAAGACGAACTCGCCTTCTACGACGCGCTGGAAACCAACGACAGCGCGGTCCGGGTGCTCGGCGACGAGGCCCTGCGCACCATCGCACGCGAGCTCGTCGAGACGGTGCGCGGCAACGTCGCCATCGACTGGACGCTGCGGGAGAATGTGCGCGCCAATCTCCGCCGGCTGGTCAGGCGCATCCTGCGCAGGCACGGCTACCCGCCCGACAGGCAGGAGAAGGCGACGCAGACGGTGCTCGAACAGGCGGAGGCACTGTCGGCCGGCTGGGCGCATTGAGGCAAGGACAGTGACGGAAGAACGCCCCGCAGAAAGCGTCTGGAAGATCCGAACGCGCCACCGATTTCCACTCTGAGTGCGCCTTGCCCCGCGGGTCCATAAGCTGCTCCTGGATTGGACAGCGGTTTTACGCGGTTGGCGCAGCGCGAGGAGGGTATGATGGTCTAAGGCTTCGGCGAGCGGAAGACACCCGAGGCGTTCCGTAACGTCTGTAACCGGTTCATCTATGTCGAGAATCTCCTGGAAGTCGAAGCGAACGGAAAGAAGGGTGACTAGAGCATTACGAATCTTTGGTTGAAATTATTGCGAATCATGTGTGCGAAATTTCATGTCGCCGCGAGAAAAATCAAACGGTCGTTTGACGATGTCAACACGGGGAAATACCGTCCTGAAGCGTCCTGAGCGGGTTAAAGTATTGACAAGCCAGCGTCAATAAAAGGAAAATGTGCGCAACACAACTGCCGCGCTTAGTACTCTCCTGCCTGCTGCAGGCAGGTCGGAGCAACGCGAAACCCTGGCGGCTTTCTTTCCTGCTTGCCGTCCGCCGCGGCTGGTCTTTGACCAGGCTACCACTTCATGTATGCCGTGGGTGGAGTGGTGCACGTCTTTTATATTATCGAGCCGCCCGGCCACGGGGAAGAACGTGCTGATGTTCTTCTTGCTGGCTTTAGATACCTTGGCTTCCCATACGGCTATCCGTTCAATCTGTTCCGGGTGTTTTTCAGCGATTCTGCGCACTTCAGCCTTGCGGGTCACCGATGCGACCTGGTCGCGGATTGAATTGATCTTGCAGGACATCAAGCACCCGGCCGGCACCCCGCCCCGGCGTCAGTAGGGACAGGCCCCCGTGCCTGTCCAGGCCTAAAGGCGGTGCTTCATCAGGCTCGCACCGGCGTCCCCGGGCGCGACTTGCCAAGGGAGTTCGGCGACTGGAACGCTGTGTACCAGCGTTATCAAAGCTGGGAGCAGCGCGGGGCCCGGGCGCGGCTTTGGCAACGGCTCAGCCAGGGCAACGACCCGCAAATCAAGGCGGTAGGCTCTGGGTCGCTCTCGCCCCGGCGTCAGTAGGGACAGGCCCCCGTGCCTGTCCAGATGAAGGACAACCACGGGGGGTTGTCCCTGCATTGTCGTTATCGGACATCAAAAGGTATGCCCGGAAAAATCTCAAATAAATATAGTCGTAGGTCTCTGGGGCTTCGTTTCCGGTATCGGCGAATACGGCCAGAAAGGACTTGCCGCGCTCGCGGTGGAGTCCTTGCCGCCGGATATGCTTAAGATGTGGCGCGGCATCCTGCCCTTTCGCTAACCGCCCCGTCCATGCCAAGTAGCATTGTACTAGCTCGTGTTGACGAATTATCAAATTATTAATAATTGTATCCCGCAACAGTTTTGAGGAGGGTCGTCATGAGTATACGGGTCACCGATGCGATCTGGTCGCGGATTGAATTGATCTTGCAGGACATCAAGCACCCGGCCGGCACCCCGCCCCGGCGTCAGTAGGGACAGGCCCCGTGCCTGTCCAGATGAAGGACAACCACGGGGGGGGGGTTGTCCCTGCATTGTCGTTATCGGACATCGAAAGGTATGCCCGGAAAAATCTCAAATAAATATAGTCGTAGGTCTCTGGGGCTTCGTTTCCGGTATCGGCGAATACGGCCAGAAAGGACTTGCCGCGCTCGCGGTGGAGTCCTTGCCGCCGGATATGCTTAAGATGTGGCGCGGCATCCTGCCCTTTCGCTAACCGCCCCGTCCATGCCAAGTAGCATTGTACTAGCTCGTGTTGACGAATTATCAAATTATTAATAATTGTATCCCGCAACAGTTTTGAGGAGGGTCGTCATGAGTATACGGGTCACCGATGCGATCTGGTCGCGGATTGAATTGATCTTGCAGGACATCAAGCACCCGGCCGGCACCCCGCCCCGGCGTCAGTAGGGACAGGCCCCGTGCCTGTCCAGATGAAGGACAACCACGGGGGGTTGTCCCTACATTGTCGTTATCGGACATCGAAAGGTATGCCCGGAAAAATCTCAAATAAATATAGTCGTACGTCTCCGGGGCTTCGTTTCCGGTGTCGGCGAATACGGCCAGAAAGGACTTGCCGCGCTCGCGGTGGAGTCCTTGCCGCCGGATATGCTTAGGACGTGGCGTGGCACCCTGCGCTAACCGCCCGGCCCGGTCCAGGCATCTTGCAGATGGTCATGGACAATATCCACGATATCGCGTTCATCGGCCGCAGACAATCCCAGGAAGGGCCGGGCCGGGATGTCGCCCCAGGGGATAGATTTGTCGCCTTTTGTCTTACCGAATGTGCCCTTTTTCGCTCCGAACTGGTGTGTGGCCGCATACACCCGATCGGAGCCGAACAGCAGCGTATTGCCGCTTACCTGCCAGCGCAGAGTGCCGCTCAAATGGCCGTCCAGCATCAGAATCTTGTTCGCGTTGCGTTTCTTGGCGCTCTGGTATTGCGGGGAAAGGGCTTGCCACAAACTACCGTCGGGCGCGGTTTGTCGGGCGAATCGTTGCTGAGTAGAATCCAGCAAGTGCTCGCCAATGTCCTTGAGTACCGGCGACAGATTCCTGCCAGATTGCAGCAATCGGTTGAGTGCATGGCGCATCTTCACCACGATCAATCGGCGGAACCTGGACGTGAAGGCATTGATCCGCCTGTCATGCGTCCGGTGTGGCCAGGCTATATCGCTCACATGCGGGTGGCGGACAGTAATGCGCCCGCTCGCGTTGGCGATGTAGAAGCCAAGGCTGGAATGCCTCTGGTGGGCGGCCCTTATCATCCGGCCAGCCGAGCTCTCGCAGCATGTGGTGCCGATGGCCTTCGGAGCGTCAACAAGGCGTTACGCGAATGGAACTTGATCTCCCACCGGCCCGCGTCCGGCGTGTCGGAGTGGCTGCCGTCGAGGCCGAGAAGTTCCGCCAGAATCTTCCCTGGCGCACCGGTCCCGCCATAGCCGCGTAGTCGGGTGACTTCTCAATGCTGGCATTCTGCGCCGCAATCGCGGTCGTGCCCGAGCCCATGAAGGGGTCGGGGACTGGATCGGCGCCGGCGGACTCGATACAGCGCATCGGGAGTGCTGCCGGGAACGGCGCGGGATGCGGATTGCCCGTTTCTTAAGCGATCCGCCACACGCACCCCAACCGAAACTTCGGCCTGGCGATTAGATAGATAAGCGCATCGTCGGGCACAATCTTTCCCCGGTTGAAGTTGATCCCGCCGGCCCTTTCCCAAATCAGGATTTGCCTTACCGGAAATCCGTCCATAATGTCGGCGCGGTCCTGGATAAGCCCGCCTTGAACGCGCCACTTGTGGTTGTAGAAAATCGCGCCGTCATCCTTGAGCAGTCGCATCATCCCGGTCAGGCAATCGCGCTGCCACGCCACATACGCATCATGCGGCATACAATCATCGATCAGCGCGGCCTTCGGCCATTGCCCGCATTATGGAGAGGCCGTCACCCGGATGAATTACGCCTCTTGGCTTCCTGAATCGGGCTTGCCCGCTTTTCGTTCAGTGGTTCTTGTCATCGGTTGCATCGGCGGGGCGGATAGATTATGTGGGGCTGGACGCCATCAGTCGGGGATTGAATCGACTTGCGCGTCCAGTCAGGGTTACAGCCGGTGCGTTGTTCGGCGTTTTCCAGACACGTAAATCCGGGTGTGCATTGATTGCGATCACGTTGCGCGAGGCCGTATTGGTACGCTCTTTCTCCCGGGTAGAGCCGGATGCAGCGGGCATTGACCCGGGCGGTCCAGCGGCAAGAGGCGGCCGACCGTGAGCGGATTCGACGGCGCACCTGGATGAAGAAGCAATGCCATGGTCTATCCAGTATTTTATTCTCGGCAGTTCGCAACGGCTGGCCGGGAGAAAAATCCAACGACCGTTTGACGATGTCAACACCTCTGCGCAACCATGCCTCGCATTCTTTCCACCCAAAGATTCGCACGCCTTTCGTCTCCCAGCAAACCGAAGTATTTCGCCGCCCGACTATGCGCTGCCAGAAAGGAACGACCGCTGCGGCGTGTGGCCGGTGAGATTGTCCAGCCCCTGCTTCGCCAGGCGCACCTCACCCACAAACCCCTTGCCATCGGCGGCGAGCCGTATACCGAACCGTATGTCTTTGGCCATGCTATACGCAATATATGATATGGGATTTATTTAAGGTGAGTTTGGGCATCCTGGCGATGGTAGTATTGGCCATCGGCAACCTTGTATATATCCTCATGGTCTTCTTTTTGTTATTGGGTCTTGCCATGTTCTGCGGCATTGTTGGCTTGTTCTCATTGCTTATTGACCGCTAATCCTTCCAGCTCGTAGGGACCGCCCCCCGTGCCCGTCCTTTAAATAGCCTGTCCACATAAAATCCATCGTAAAAATCAAACCCTGAATCTTGCTTATTCCTGCTCTTTCTTCCCTAATTCCCAATTCTTGATTATCCTACCCATCCATATTTTCATTCTTTATGACGTTGACGTGCGCATTAAGACTGGCATTAAGATTTGAGTATGCCATATTAGTGAACAATCTTGCGGAGGGACGCGATGAACCAACCACGAAACTTCTTTAATACATTGAACCACGTCCCCATTCTTCGGGTTCTCACCGCACCCTTCATCGCCCCCCTCCCCGAAATTCCTGTCCGGCAGGCCAACGTCGTGAAACCTCGTCAACCCCGGCGGCACCTCGCCGCTGCCCTCGGCCTGATCCTCTCTATCATCTGTGTCTTGCCGGTCGCTGCACAGAATGTCGTCGGCGTCACGGTGTCCAAGAGTACGGTCACCGTCACCGAAGCCAGTGGCAGCAGTAATACCAATACCTACACCGTAAAACTCAACACCCGGCCGAGTGGCAACGTCACCATCGCCATCACCGGTGGCGATACCAGTATTGCCACCGTCTCCCCGACATCGCCGGCATCACCGTCACCGAGACCAGTGGCAGCACCGCCACCACCGAGGCCGGTGGCGCCGACACCATCAGCGTAGTGCTGGACACCGAGCCGACAGCGAACGTCACCATCGCCGTATCCAGCTCCGACACCACTGAAGGTACGGTTGACACGAGCAGCTTAGTCTTCACCGCTTCCAACTGGAGTACCCCACAGATCGTTACCGTCACCGGTCAGGATGACAACCTGGCCGATGGTGATCAATCCTATAACATCGTACTGGCCAAGGCCGTCAGTGGCGACGTTCATTACGGCGGCAGCCTCACAGTCTACAACGCCATTAACCCAACGGACGTGTCGGTGACCAACACCGATGACGACGCCGGTGTCATATTGTCCACGAGTGCGGTCACCGTCACCGAAGCCGCTGGCAGCAGTAATACCGCCAACTACACCGTAAAACTTAGCATCCAACCCTCGGGCAACGTCACCGTTACCCCCACCAGTAGTGATACCAGTGTGGCCACCGTCTCCCCGGCATCGCTGATCTTCACCACAGCCAACTGGAATAGTGTACAGACCGTCACCGTCACCGGTGTGGACGACAGCAGCGATGGGGAACGAAGTACCACCATCAGCCATACAGTAACTGGTGCCGACTACGCCTCAGTCAGTGCCGCCAGCGTCGTCGTCACCCTCACCGACGACGACAATGGCCCACCGGCCGGCGCCGTCACCATCACCGGCACCGCTACCCAGGGACAGACGTTGACCGCGGACACCTCTGGCATCTCCGACCCGGACGGCCCGAGTAATTTAATGTTCGGTTATCAGTGGAAGCGCGATGGCGCTGCCATCAGCGGCGCCACCAGTAGCACCTACGTCCTGACGCAAGCCGACGTCGGGGCGGCCATCACCGTCACCGTGAGCTGGACCGATGCTGGCAACACTGCCGAATCCCTTACTGCGGTGGCAGTTCTTCCCTCTGGGGTGACAGTGCCGGCGGCCCCTGCTGGTCTCAAAGTGATTGTGCGCAGTGGCAAAATCAAGTTCCGCTGGGAGATTCCCAACAATCCTGCCATCACCCGCTATCAATACAAATACTGGACAGGCACCCCCGAGAGCGGCAGCTGGGCCGATATATCGGGCAGTGACAAAGACACCACCAGCCACGTAGTGACCGGTTTGACCGACGGCACCGAGTATAAATTCCGCATTCGGGTGGTGACCACCGGCAGTGTTACGGGGACCCCGTCCGGCGTTATTACCGTGACCCCGTCGATCACTCCGGACGTGCCCGCCAGGCCTGCTGCCGTCACCGCGGTGGCCGGCAACGGACAAGTGACATTAAGCTGGGACAATCCCAATAATGCTGCCATTACCAGGTATCAGATCCGGCGGCAGGTCGCACCAGAGGACTGGGGTAATTGGGCCGACATCTCGGGCAGTGGCAAAGACACCACCAGCTATACAGTGACCGGTTTGACCAACAACATCTGGCACCGCTTCCGCATTCGGGCGATAGCCAGTACCGCGGTCTATGGGCTGGCGTCCAGTGACGTCAGTGCCAGGCCGATGGCATCACCGTCTCCGCCGCCGAGCAAACCCACCGGTCTTGCGGCGGTGGCCGGCGACGGACAAGTGACGTTAAGCTGGAACAATCCCAATAATGCTGCCATTACCAGGTATCGGATCCGGCGGCAGGTCGCATCAGAGTACTGGGGTAATTGGGCCGACATCTCGGGCAGTGGCAAAGACACCACCAGCTATACAGTGACCGGTTTGACCAACAACATCTGGCACCGCTTCCGCATTCGGGCGATAGCCGGCAGTGTGACGGGGACCCCGTCCGACGTGATGACCGTGACCCCGTCGATCACTCCGGACGTGCCCGCCAGGCCTGCTGCCGTCACCGCGGTGGCCGGCGACGGACAAGTGACATTAAGCTGGGACAATCCCAATAATGCTCTCATTACCAGGTATCAGATCCGGCGGCAGGACGTGACGATTGCACACGACGGGGGTAAAACCAGCGGGAACTGGAGTGATTGGAGTGACATCCCCGGCAGTGGCAAAGACACCACCGGCTATACAGTGACCGGTTTGACCAACGGCATGAAGTACAACTTCCGCATTCGGGCGGTAGCCGGTACCTCGTCCTATGGGAAGGCGTCCAGCGCCGCCGGTGCCAGGCTGGCGATACCGGCCGCGCCAGCGCCACCGGCGCCCAAACCCACCGGTCTTTCGAAGGTAATCGACAGCGGACAAGTCACCTTAACCTGGGACCACCCCAACAACCCTGCCATCACCCGCTATCAATACAAATACTGGACCGGCAGCCCCGAGAGCGGCCGCTGGATCGATATATCCGGCAGTGACAAAGACACCACCAGCCACGTAGTGACCGGTTTGACCAACGGCACCAAATACCACTTCCGCATTCGGGCCATGATCGGCAGGATTGCCGGAGTAAAATCCAGCTCCACCAGTGCCACGCCGGCGACACCGCCGACACAGGCAGCGCCTATTAAAGTCAGTGCGCATGCCAGGTACAGACAAGTCGAGCTGATCTGGCGTGATCCGACCCTGACAGATCAGCGCGACACCACCATCAGCAAATACCAAATCAAATACTGGAGCGGCAACAGTGAGACTGGAGACTGGAGCGACATTTCAGCCACCATCAACTCCACAAACGCCTACTACCTCGTCACCGGGCTGACCAACAACACCACCTACAGCTTCCGCATTCGTGGTTTGACCAACGGTTTTATAACGACCGAGTCCAACCTCGTGCAGGCGACCCCGTTAGCGGGGCCGCCGAGAAGTCCCGCCCGCCCTCAGGCGGTGGCCGGCGACAGCGAAGTCACATTAACCTGGGACCACCCCAACAACCGCGACATCACCAAATACCAGATCAAGCAATGGACCGGTGGTGGCGAGCGCGGCAGCTGGGGTGATTGGAACGACATCCCCGGCAGTGACAAAGACACCACCGACTACACCGTACCCGCACTCACCAACGGCGTTAAATACAGCTTCCGCATTCGCGCCGTCGCCGGCAGCGTTACCGGCTCACAATCCCCCTACACCGCCGTCGTAATACCGGCCGCGCCAGTAGTCGTACCTGGTGGCATCACCGTAGCCGTACGCGACAGCGTCGGCGACAGCATCGCCATATCCGTGGGTATCATCCATACCGGCACCAGAACCGTTGACAGCGTCGTCCCCACCACCGAAGACGGCGGCAGTTACAGCTTCACCGTGGTACTCGACACCCAGCCCTCGGCGAACGTCAGCATCGCCGTATCCAGTTCCGACACCACCGAAGGCACGGTTGACAAGAACAGCCTGGTCTTCACCACCACCAACTGGAATACCCCACAGACCGTCACCGTAACCGGTCAGGCAGACACCCTTACCGATGGCGACCAGGACTACACCATCATACTGGCCGCGGCCGTCAGCACCGATACCAACTACCACGGCATTGACCCGATTGACATCGCCATTACCAACACCGACACCGACACTGCCACAAGAGGGACCCGGTCAGTCACCATGGGTGGTTTCACCGTCATAGGTGCAGACCCTGGCAGTCTTGGCGTCGACGGCGACAAAATCAATGCTCGGGTAACTGGTGTTGGTATACAACTGGCACTGCCATCTGAACACCGCGTCACCCGAGCCGCCTTCTCCAGGCCGACGCCTGAACAACTACCCCCGCCCCAGGCCGGGGTGACCTTTGGAGCGGCGCCGGCCTACGTGAACGTGGAGCTAGCCCCGCCGCTGCCGGCATCCTCACCGGCCACGGTCTGTCTGCAACGGCCGGCCGGGATGTCAGACAATGCGGCGGTATACCACCTTGCCGATCAAGGCAGCGAATGGGAAGAACTGGCTGTCCCTGGCAATCAGCAACGGCTACCGGGATACATCTGCGGCAGCATGCGGAGTGGGTCGCCGGTTGTCGTCGGTACCCGAACCGTGGAGGGGGCCACCCACTCCCGTGACGACGACACCGCCGGCGTCACCTTATCCACAACCAGTGTCACGCTGACCGAAGCCTTTGGTGCCGGGCGTACTGCCACCTACAGCGTAAAACTCAACACCCGGCCCTCGGGAGACGTCACCGTCACCCCAGTCAGTAGCGACACCTCGGTGGCCAAAGTCCACGGCAACGTCACCGCGCTGACCTTCACCCCCGCCAATTGGGCCGATCCGCAGATCGTCACCGTTGGCGTCGTCGATGATCGCACCGATGCCGATAGAACCACCACCATTACCCATACCGTCACTGGGGGTGGCTACGACTCGGTGCGCATCCCCGACGTCGCCGTCATCTTGGTGGACGACGACACGGTGGATGCACTGCTATTCGGATTTGCTGGGGACACCCTGAAAGTCACCGAGGCCGACGGCGCCATGCACCGCAACTACTACAAAATCGTCCTGAAAAGCCAGCCGAGTGGCGACGTCACCGTCACCCCCACCAGTGGTGATACCGGCATAGCCACCATCACCCCCTCATCACTCACCTTCACCGCCGACAACTGGGCCAAGCCACAAAGCATCGCGGTCACCGGAGTGGACGACCACGTTGATGCAGGAGACCGACGCACCGCCATCACCCATACAATCTCTGGTGGCGGCTACGACTCGGTGCGCATTCCCGACGTGGTCGTCACCCTCATTGATGACGATGTCGCCGGCGTCACCGTGTCCGAGACCGATGGCAGCACTGCCACCACCGAAAGTGGCGGCAGTGACAGCATCAGCGTAGTACTGGACAGCCAGCCCACGGCCGAGGTCACCCTCACCGTCACCAGTTCCGACACCACCGAAGGTACGGTTGACAAGAGCAGCCTGGTCTTCACCCCCAACAACTGGGCCACCGCACAATCCATCACAGTCACCGGGGTGGATGACCGTTTGGACGATGGCGAGCAGTCTTACAAAATAGAACTGGGTGTCGTTGCAAGTCGCGACCGCAACTATGATGGTATCAATCCTGATGACGTGGTCGTCACCTCGAAAGTATCCGTTAAAATCACCGGTGTAGTGGGCAAGACCAAGATAGAGGGCAACACCATCACCGCAGAGGTGATCGGCGGGGCGGGGGTGCAGTTGACGCTGCCTGCCGGGCACGGTGTGGCCCAGGTAGCGTTTGCGGTGCCCCGCTCCGTGCCGGCTGCGCAGGCCGGTGTAACCTTTGGGGACGAACCGGCTTACGTGGGTATCCGTATAGACGCGCAGCTCCCGTCATCCTCGAGTGCCAGCGTCTGTCTGGAAGAGCCCGCCGGGCTGTCGGGTACGCTGTTTGTGTATCATCTTGCCGATGGGGCCAATAAGTGGGAGAAACTGTTGCCCGCATCGGCGCCCAGCGGTTATGTCTGCGGTAAGACAAAAGACTTTTCTGTTTTTGTAGTAGGATCGCCAACGCCGGTTTTCGGTTCAGCCTTCGTTGACGACTACGTCTGGACGGTTGGCGAGGCCGTTGACGTGGAGCTGCCGGCAGCCACGGGTGGCGACGGTACGATCACCTACCGGCTGCGTCCGGCTCTCCCGGCGGGTCTTGAGTTTGAGGCACTGGTTCGCACCATCACCGGCACCCCGAACGAGGTGTTCGCCACGACCGAGTTCACCTACACGGCCAGGGACACCGACGGTCATACCGGTCAGTTGCAATTCAGGGTCACGGTGCAGGCTGCTGAAGTGAAGGAGCGTTCCCGTGCGCTCGCTGTGGCCCTGGCGTCGTTCGGGCGTACGGTGGCCGGCGAGGCGGTGGACGTCATTGGTCGGCGGTTCATTGCGGCCCCGGTTGCGCGTTCGGGTATCACGCTGGGTGGCACGGCCTTGTCATCCGTTGGTTCCCGTTCTGCCTCAGCCGTATTGAGTTTGGCTGAGGTGCGCGGTGCCGGCGGTGCCACAGTAGACGGTTTAAATCCGGGGTTAATTACGTGGCGGGGGGTTTCGGCCAGGGAGTTATTCTCGCAAAGTGATTTTGTGTTGCCGTTGCAAGGCACAAAAGAGGATCGGGTCAGGACTGGCTGGACCTTTTGGGGCCAGGGTTCGGCCGGCAGATTTTCCGGTGAGGCAAATGCAATTGAGACTGATGGTGAGTTACACACGGGATACATGGGTTTGGATTACCGGTTTGGAAGCAATCACAACGCCCTGGCGGGCGTAGCGTTTTCGCACAGTGCGGGGGAAGTGGACTACGCGGTAGCGGGGGACTTTCTTCTCGTTAATGGAGAGAGGGGGGGCATCACGGGCGAGGTGGATTTGGCCATGACCAGTGTGTTGCCCTATGTGCACTACACGCCGCGTTTGGGTTTGGGAATATGGGGATTAGCGGGAGCGGGTTCGGGGGAGGTCAAGCTCAAGGATCAAGGGGGGAGCGTAGAGACGGACGTTCGGATGGTGATGGCCGCTGTGGGTGTTCGTCAGCGGTTGAAGACGTGGCGCGGGGTAGATTTTGCGGTGAAATCCGATGTATTGGCGGTAGAGTTGAAGACGGACGCGGCGGCAGGTCTTGAAGCGGTGACGGGGGATGCGCGGCGGGCGCGGTTGGCGCTGGAGATGGGTGTTGAGCGGGTGTTGTCGCCGGATTCGTTGCTGCGGCCGGATATAGAGTTTAGTGGTCGTTGGGACGATGGTGACGCGGACAATGGTATAGGGGTGGAGATCAGCGGCGGGGTAGCGTACGTACAGAGTCGTTTGGGTTTGCGTTTAGGGGTTCGGGGTCGGTATTTACTGGCGCATGAGGAGTCTGAATTTGCGGATTGGGGAGGCAGTTTTGCGTTGCAGATCGGAGAGGGTCTTGGGGGGCATGGGCTGTGGTTATCGTATGAGCCGCAGTGGGGCGCCCCGGCCAGTGGCGTAGAGCAGCTGTGGGACAGCGAGGGCATCGGGGAAGTCGGGGGGGCGGGGCGGATGAAGTTTGACCTTGGCTATGGTATGACAACGCGTGGTCGCGGCTGGTTGGTGACGCCGTACGGGGGGGTATTGACGACCGGGCAGGATACGCGCTACCGGCTGGGTGCACAGGCCGAGGTAGACAAATCGATGGATATAAGCCTGGAGGGGGTGCGGCGAGAGAATGCGGAGGGCGCCACCGAGCACAGCATATTTTTACGCTGGAAGTTTTTATTGTAGTGTTGTCGCGGCCTGTGTACCCCAAAAACAGTCCGGCATAAAACGATCATGTCGCCCGGCAATGCAGAGCATTGATTTCCGTTACTAAGTGCAGAATCTTCTGTGCCTTCACTCGCCCGAACGTTTTTTCCCTTTTCTGAGATTTATGCCAATGATAGGCAAAGGCTAGAATGTGCGCCGAGAACTCTGGGGCTATTGTGTCGATATACTCTTGTTTCGAATTTGTAGACGAAAAGGCAACGATATTATTTGCCGTCAGCTCTCCAGCGAAGGATTTTTGTAAGAAAGATTGTTTCAGTTCGGCAAGAGCTGTAAGTTTCTGTCGATATATTTCTTCTAGCCTATTAACAGCTTCTAAAAGCGCACCAATGTTCTTAAGCAATCTTACGCTACTCAGAAATATCTTCAGGAAAACAGATGGGCACTTGCTTCAGCAGTTTTGCCTTAATTCCTAAAACCGTTGCCCCAGTTCCACGCGAATGAATTTCGTCTTGTATTGGACGTGACATTAGAACGTATTTTAGAAAATCTCGATCCAAGACATCCTTATTAGGTTGCACGGTGATAAGTCGTTGTCCAATGACCACTGTTTCGTCAGTATCCAATTGAGCTACATTTCCAAGAGGGGCTTCTGTAGTAAAAAGAATGTCCCCCTTCTTTGGTAAACCACGAATCATCCATGAATCGTATACAGCAAGGTCGACAAACTCTTCTGGTCCGCGCTGTATAAATCCCATCTTTACATTTTTTGCAGTAATCAGGCGAACACCATCTTCTACCTTCGGTGGGGTCTTTCCACGGTAATCAGTAAAGCGAACATTTTTATTGAGTTCTTCGGTCACCCATTTTTCATTCTTTTGCATAAAGATACTGTTTAAGTAGCTTTCAAACAAATCACGAGAATTAGCGAGGTTCTTTTCGGCATTAGCAACTGCCTTATCAATTCTCTCAAACGCATCATAGAGAATGGCGACAATACGCTTTTGTTCTACAAGGGGCGGTAAAGGAAAGCTGAATTTCAGAACTTCCTTAAAGTTTGCGCGCGGCATTCTTGCGCCTGTGCAAGTTCTGTTGATTTTATCAACTGCAAAGATGATTGTAAGCCAATAGAAAAGAAACTTATTTTGCAATTCAGTTTTAGTTTGTATTGGGAATATTTCTGTGGACAGTGCCTCTCAAATTCTGGCAATAAAACCTTGTTAAGATATGACCTTAAGCGACCATATAAAAGATGTGTAGGTTTAAAATTAAAGGTATTACTTTTTACGTTTCTTGACTCCAGAGAACCGCGGAATCGACCTGTTCCACCTTCAAATATCTTCCATTCCTATATATGGTAGGTCTGAGTCCCTAAAAGACTGTTTGTCCAAATAGCAAACATCCTCAAGCTTTACCGCGCGCTACCCCTCCCTCATAACAGATCTCCGATATCTTCGAGAATTTTTGCACTCTCTGTATCCAACGCAACCATCTCAGCTATAATCTCTTCGGGCTCGCGCAGCGGAGCTTCATCGGGCGTATTGGGGTTCTTTATCGATAAATCGAAAATATCCTGATCAACATTTTCTATCTTGAGCGTCCATGATTTCTTGGAATCGGTAAACCTTGCTTGTAGTTCAATAAATTCTTTTAGATCATCATCATTTAGCGAATTGGTTTTACCAAGATTACGCCCCGGATCAAGCTGGTAATACCAGATTTTTCTTGTTGGCGCGCCTTTTTTAAAAAACAGCACGACCGTTTTTACTCCAGCGCCCAAGAATGTGCCGCTAGGACAATCCAATATGGTGTGCAAGTTGCAGCTTTCCAATAGTTCCTTGCGTAGCGCCGTTGCTGTGTTGTCGGCGTTTGATAGGAAAGTGTTCTTTATTACAACCGCTCCACGTCCTCCTGCTTTCAAGTGCTTGATAAAGTGCTGCAAGAATAGAAAGGCTGTTTCTCCGGTTTTGATTGGGAAGTTTTGCTGCACTTCCCTGCGTTCTTTACCACCAAACGGCGGATTGGCAAGGATCACGTCAAAACGGTCTTTCTCCTGAATATCCGCAAGGTTTTCGGATAGCGAGTTAGTGTGGATGATGTTTGGTGCGTCGATTCTGTGCAGGATCATATTCATGATCGCAATCACATAGGCCAAACTTTTCTTATCGCCTTAGAACGTCTTGGTCTGAAGCGTTTTGAGTTGGCTGGTAGTCAACTTATCTTGACGCAGATAGTCATGGGACTCGCACAGGAATCCAGCAGAACCGACTGCACCATCATAAATACGTTCACCTATCTTTGGCTTTACTACTTGAACCATTGCGCGGATTAGCGGACGCGGCGTGTAATATTCACCACCATTACGCCCTGCATTACCCATGTTCTTTATCTTGGCTTCATAGAGGTGGGAAAGCTCATGCTTTTCTTTTTGTGAACGGAAGCGTAGGGCGTCCATATATTTCAGCGCATCACGAAGCGAGTAGCCACTCTGAAACTTATTCTTAATCTCTCCGAAAATTTCTCCGATTTTATATTCAATCGTATCGGAGCTGGTTGCGCGCTGCTTGAAACCTTTCAAGTATGGGAAAAGCTTGTCATTCACATATTCAATGAGATCATCGCCGGTCAGTGCCGCATCGTGATCGAATGAGCCATCTTTCTTTTTTGGGGCCGCCCAACTCGACCATCTATGATTCTTGTCTATGATGAATGCGTAAGACTTGCCGACCAATTCAGACTCCATGGCACGCTCCTGTTCCAGATCATCCAGATATTTTAGGAACAGCATCCACGAGGTTTGCTCGGTGTAATCAAGCTCGGTTGTGCAGCCTGCTTCTTGTCGAAGGACATCATCTATGCTTTTAAATGCTTGTTCAAATATCTTTCACCCATAATTGTTTCATTCGTTAGCCATGTTGTACCAAGTTGCCCGTGCTTTCCCGTGTCGCTGAATACGCCCCTCATTAACTAGCTCACGCAACCTGACTTTCAACGTATTCTGGTTCGCACCTGTAAACTCCACCATCTGCGCAATGGTTAAACGCTCGTGCTCTCTCAAGAGTTTGAGCACCTGAACAGAGAGTAGTGGTAATGAGCTATCACTGGCGGTTTTTTCTTGCTCGACCTTAATGGCGAGATTAGCCTTTTGTTTCTTCAAGCAACGCAGGAAAAAGCCTAACCAAGGCTCCCAATCAGGATCATCATTATTAAGCGTCGTTTGGGTACGCCGAAGCGCTTTGTAGTAAAGGTCTTTATTCTCTTCAACAATACTTTCCAATGAAGCATAAGGCACATATTCATAGCCTGCCCGTAATAGCAGCAACGTGGTTAAAATACGTGAGAGCCTGCCATTGCCATCTTGAAACGGATGGACGGCCAAAAATACGACATTGAAAACAGCGATAATGAGAAGCGGATGCATGGCCGATTCATCAAACGCTTTAGATGCCCACCGCACCAATTCTTCCATTTCTCTGGGGGTATCAAATGGCGTTGCTGTTTCAAATACCACACCGATTTCACGCCCATCAGCGTCCTTTGCCACCACATGGTTGGCGAGTGTTTTATAAGAGCCGCGATGCCGATCATCCTTGGTACTGTGACGGAGTAAGGTCTGGTGTAACTGCCGGATATGGTTTTCGGTAAGATGGAAGTCTTCATGGGCTTGAAACACCAAGTCCATCGCTTCGGCATATCCAGCCACTTCCTGCTCATCGCGGGTGTTAAAAGAGGTAGAGCTGAGGTTGGAAAGCAGCGTTTCCACCTGAACATCAGAGAGCTTTGCCCCCTCGATCCGCGTAGATGAGCCAACACTTTCTATCGTGGCCACCTTGCGCAATTGCTGTAAGCGTTCTGGCGAGAGTGTTTTCAATGCCTGCCATCGGCCTTTGAACTCATCGATTTCAGCGATAAGCTGCAAAATATCCTGTCCAACAGTGATCAGTGGCTCTTTCATTGATACCTCATTTGCAACGGGTAATACCCGATTCTTGCACCTGATTATACCCGATAATATCCGATAGCCTAGTCTTATTTTTAGAACACCAACATCGCATAAGGACGTATCCTTGGTCGTGATCTAGCATCGAAAGGCTGGTTGTGTTCACTGGAGTAATGTTGTGCGAATCTTTGTGCGCAATTTCATGTTGCTGCGAGGAAAACCCAACAGTCGTTTGACTATGTCAACACGGGGGAAATACCGTCCTGAAGCGTCCTGATACCGTCCTGAAACGTCCTGAGCGGGTATTGTATTGCACTGATTAGAAAGTATTGACCAGCCGGCGCCAACAACAATAGGCGTAACACAGCCGCCACGCTTAGTGCTTTTCGGAGCAACGCGAAACCTTGGCGGTTTTCTTTTGTTCATTCACACACCCCCCACTCATGGCAAGCGGTGCCGAATTCGGCTTCTGATTCATCCTGTGGCGTAAGGGTGTATTGCCGTCCGCCGCGGCTGGTTTTCGACCACTTCACCACGTCATGTATGCCGTGGGTGGAGTGGTGCACGTCTTTTATTCTACCGACCCGTCCGGCCACGGGGAAGAACGTACTGAGGTCATGCTTGCTGGTTTTAGATACTTTGGCTTCCCATACTGCTATCCGTTCAATCTGTTCGGGGTGTTTTTCAGCGATTCTGCGCACTTCGGCCTTGCGGGTCACCGATGCGATCTGGTCGCGGATTGAATTGATCTTGCGGAGTCAGTAGGGACAGGCCCCCGTGCCTGTCCAGGCCGTGCCTGTCCGGATGAAGGACAACCACGGGGGGTTGTCCCTGCATTGTCGTTATCGGACATCGAAAGGTATGCCCGGAAAAATCTCAAATACGGGAGCAGCATGACGCCAGGGGCTTCAAGCTGCTGTGGGCGCAGTTGAAAGACGGCCCCGAACCGACTGCGGTGGTCATGGACCAGGCCTGCGATACCGACGCCACACAGCCGGCACACCGGGGCATTGAAGCCGTGATTCCCGCCAGGGCGAACCGCACCGAGCGGCTTCCCCATGACCGGGAGAAGTACCAGCTGGGTCAGAAGGTGGAGCGGTTCTTCAACCAACCCAAACATTTTCGCTAACCGCCCGGCCCAGTCCAGGCATCTTGCAGATGGTCATGGACAATATCCACGATATCGCGTTCATCGGCCGCAGACAATCCCAGGAAGGGCCGGGCCGGGATGTCGCCCCAGGGGATAGATTTGTCGCCTTTTGTCTTACCGAATGTGCCCTTTTTCGCTCCGAACTGGTGTGTGGCCGCATACACCCGATCGGAGCCGAACAGCAGCGTATTGCCGCTTACCTGCCAGCGCAGGGTACCGCTCAAATGGCCGTCCAGCATCAGAATCTTGTTCGCGTTGCGTTGCTTGGCGCTCTGGTATGCCGGGGAAAGGGCTTGCCACAAACTACCGTCGGGCGCGGTTTGCCGGGCGAATCGTTGTTGAGTAGAATCCAGCAAGTGCTCGCCGATGTCCTTGAGCACTGGCGACAGATTCCTGCCAGATTGCAGCAATCGGTTGAGTGCATGGCGCACCTTCACCACGATCAATCGGCGGAACCTGGACGTGAAGGCATTGATCCGCCTGTCATGCGTCCAGTGTGGCCAAGCTATATCGCTCACATGCGGGTGGCGGACAGTAATGCGCCCGCTCGCGTTGGCGATGTAGAAGCCAAGGCTGGAATGCCTCTGGTGGGCGGCCCTTATCATCCGGCCAGCCGAGCTCTCGCAGCATGTGGTGCCGATGGCCTTCGGAGCGTCAACAAGGCGTTACGCGAATGGAACTTGATCTCCCACCGGCCCGCGTCCGGCGTGTCGGAGTGGCTGCCGTCGAGGCCGAGAAGTTCCGCCAGAATCTTCCCTGGCGCACCGGTCCCGCCATTGCCGGGATAGTCGGGTGACTTCTCAATGCCGGCATTCTGCGCCGCAATCGCGGTCGTGCCCGAGCCCATGAAGGGGTCAGGGACCGGACCGGCGCCCACGGCGTCGATACATGTCTGGGCCAGCGCAACCGGGAACGGCGCGGGATGCGGATTGCCCGTTTCTTGAGCGATCCGCCACACGCACCCCAACCGAAACTTCGGCCTGGCGATTAGATAGATAAGCGCATCGTTGGGCACAATCTTTCCCCGGTTGAAGTTGATCCCGCCGGCCCTTTCCCAAATCAGGATTTGCCGCACAGGAAATCCGTCCATAATGTCGGCGCGGTCCTGGATAAGCCCGCCTTGGTAGAAAATCGCGCCGTCATCCTTGAGCAGTCGCATCATCCCGGTCAGGCAATCGCGCTGCCACGCCACATACGCATCATGCGGCATACAATCATCGATCAGCGCGGCCTTCGGCCCTTTCCCGCATTATGGCGAGGCCGTCACCGGATGAATTACGCTTCTTGGCTTCCTTAAATCGGGCTTGCCCGCTTTTCGTTCAATGGTTCTTGTCATCGGTTTCATCGGCGGGGCGGATAGATTATGTGGGGCTGGACGCCATCAGTCGGGGATTGAATCGACTTGCGCGTCCAGCCAGGGTTACAGCCGGTGCGTTGTTCGGCGTTTTCCAGACACGTAAATCCGGGTGTGCTATTGATTGCGGTGGTACAGCGAGATGGAGGAGGGATTGGTGCGATGGCCAAGACGGCGGATTTAAGCGCAGCGAAGGTGCAGCGATTCGGGGGCGAGATAGAGACGCCATCGGGCAGCTGCTTTGATTGCTATCACGCTGCACGAGGCCGTATTGGTACGCTCTTTCTCCCGGGTGGAGCCGGATGCAGCGGGCATTGACCCGGGCGGTCCAGCGGCAAGAGGGCGGCCGACCGTGAGCGGATTCGACGGCGCACCTGGATGAAGAAGCGATGCCATGGTCTATCCAGTATTTTATTCTCGGCAGTTCGCAACGGCTGGCCGGGAGAAAAATCCAACGACCGTTTGACGATGTCAACACCTCTGCGCAACCCTGCCTCGCATTCTTTCCACCCAAAGATTCGCACGCCTTTCGTTTCTGGCTCTCATTCAGCCGTCCCCGGTGGAGCTTCGTCTCCGCGACCCAGCCCCGCACGCATGAGAGCGATGGTCTCCGACTCGCGCACCATGGCCACGTCGGTGGTCCAGTGCTTGCGGCCGTCGCGGCATGAAGGCCGCTGTCGCGTCCGAGTGCTGCGATGGCCCGTTCGACCGCCTCGATCCTGACCGCGCCCGGCTCGCGGGCCAACGTCGCCGCCAGCAGGTCCGAATGAGAGAACACCGCCTGGCACTCCGAGAAATGTTCGACCGCCCAGCTTGCGGCTTCCCCTGCGATGTGGCCCGGACCCGCGAACGGACCGGGCGCCGCCTGCATGGCGTGCGCGCTCAGTGCTTCCGCCGAGAACCCGAGTTCCGACGCCTGACGCTCCCAGGCATGGCGGAGCGCGCCCTTGTCCACGTCGCGCTTCCTCGCTCGCGTCATCAAGTTGGCCCGCGCCGCGAGGTGCGGGTTGTCCCCGGTCCCGCCCAGGTCCCGCTCCGCCATCGCCGCCTTGATCTCCGCCCGCCGCGTCGAGAACCCTTCGTTCTATCGAAGGCATGCGTAACCAAGCGTGGACAGAAGGTGACAATAGCAGCGTATTTATAATGCTTTCTGAGATGTCATCGTCGCCATACGCCGCCAGACGGTGGCTCTGCTACGCTCCAATTCTTTTTCTTGGGTTGACCTCAGGGTTGACTATTCGGGCGCAGGCGGTAGGATCGTTCCATGAATCAGCACTCCGCAAAACGCGTTGCCAAGGTGAAGCTCACCCTCACCAAGCGGACCGTCGAGGCGCTGGAGCCCGCCGACAAGCCGTGGATCGCATGGGACGACAGGCTGGTCGGCTTCGGCTGCCGCGTGCAGCCCTCCGGCACCAAGTCCTTCGTCATCAACTACCGCGCCGGCGAAGGCGGGCGCAACGCGCCCAACAAGCGGGTCGTCGTCGGACGCTACGGCCGCGTCGCCCCCGACCAGGCCCGGCGCCGGGCCCAGGAACTGCTCGGGCGGGTGGCCGGCGGCGAGGACCCCGCCGGCAAGCGCGCCGATGCCCGCGCCCTGCCGACATTGGGAGAGGCCTGCGACGACTACATCGAGACGGACCGCGGGCGGGCCGATTCGACGCAAAAGTCCTACCGCCGCTATACCGATCTCTATCTGGGCGACTGGCGATCGCGTCCGCTCGATGCGATCGCCAGTCGCGACATCGAGGCCCGCTTCCATCTCGTCACCGAACAGCGCGGCCCGGTGCCGGCCAATCAGACGATGTCGTTCCTGCGCTCGGTCTTCCGCAGGCCCTGCGTGGACCACGAGGGCCTGCGCAATCCGGTCGAGCTGTGGCTGGCCGGCGGCGGGCGCTACCACCGCACGCCCCGGAAGCGGATTTCCTCTCCGGCGGAGGTTCTGCCGAAATGGCGTGCGGGCATCGATGCGGCGGTGCGCAATCCGGTGCACCGGGACGTGTTCCTGTTCGGCCTCTACACCGGTATGCGCCGGGGCGAGATCTTCCCCCTGCGCTGGGAGCGGGTGGATCTGGAGGCGGGGTTGTTCCGGGTCGAGGAGACCAAGACGGGGGTGCCGCTGGAGTTGCCGATCACGCGCCAGCTCGGGGATATCCTCGCCCGCCGCCGGGCCGGTGGCGCGGCGATGCACGCGGAGTTGCGGGACTGGGTGTTTCCGTCGCTCACCAGCAAGTCGGGCCATGTCGTGGAGCCCCGCGCGCATTACGCCGCCATCGCGAAGGCCGGCGGCGCGCGGCATGGCGCGGGCACGACCCGAAAAACGGCGAGGTGACGTGACGACGGCAAGGTCGGATGGCGGCGCTACGACCGGCCATGAGGCCGAGCTGTGGGCGATGGCCGATGCGCTGCGCGGCTCGATGGACGCAGCCGAATACAAGCATGTCGTCCTCGGGCTGATCTTCCTGAAATATATTTCCGACGCCTTCGGGGAACGTCGCGCGGCGGTGATGGCCGAATGGGGCGCGGACGCTGCCGAGGACCGTGACGAGTATGTCGCGGAGAACATCTTCTGGGTCCCGCCGGAAGCCCGCTGGAGCCGTCTGAAGGCGCAGGCTCGGCAGTCGACAATCGGCCAGATCGTCGATAACGCCATGGCGGCGCTTGAGCGCGACAATCCGAGTCTGAAGGACGTCCTGCCCAAGGACTACGCTCGCGAGGGCCTCGACAAGCGGCGCCTCGGCCAGATCATCGACATGATCGGCAATATCCGGGTGGGCGACGAGGAGGCCCGCTCGCGCGACGTGCTCGGCCGCGTCTACGAGTATTTCCTCTCGCGGTTCGCGAACGCCGAAGGCAAGAAGGGGGGCGAGTTCTACACCCCGCGCTGCGTGGTCCGGCTCCTGGTCGAGATGCTGAAGCCGTATCGGGGCCGGGTCTACGATCCCTGTTGCGGTTCCGCCGGCATGTTCGTGCAGTCGGTCGAGTTCATCCGCGCGCACGCGACCGGCAACGGCAATGGCGGCAAGGCGCGTGGCGACATCTCGATCTGGGGCCAAGAGTCCAACTATACGACGTGGCGGCTCGCCAGGATGAACCTCGCCATTCGCGGCATCGAGGGCCGAATCGCCCATGGCGACAGCTTCCATGCCGACCGCCATCCCGACCTCAAGGCCGACTTCATCCTCGCCAACCCGCCCTTCAATGTCTCCGATTGGGGCGGCGAGCGACTCGCCGACGACAAGCGTTGGAAGTATGGCGTCCCGCCGAAGGGCAACGCCAACTTCGCTTGGGTGCAGCACATGGTGCACCATCTGGCGCCCGGCGGCGCGGCCGGCTTCGTGCTCGCCAACGGCTCGATGTCGTCGGCCCAGTCGGGCGAGGGCGCGATACGGAAAAACCTGATCGAGGCGGGTCTCGTGGACTGCATGGTGGCGCTGCCGGGCCAGCTCTTCTACTCGACCCAGATCCCGGCCTGCCTGTGGTTCCTGGCGCGGGACCGCCGCCGCGCGGACGAGATCCTGTTCGTCGATGCCCGCGGGATGGGCCGCATGGTGGACCGCACTCACCGCGAACTGACCGGCAAGGACATCGCCCGCATCGCCGACACCTGCCATGCCTGGCGGGGCGGCAGCGGTTACGAGGATGTCCCCGGCTTCTGCCGAAGCGCGCCGCTCGCCGAAGTGCGCAAGCACGGCCATGTGCTGACGCCCGGCCGCTATGTCGGCGCGGCCCCGCGCGAGGACGACGGCGAGCCGTTCGAGGACAAGATGAAGCGGCTCGTCGCGCAACTGCGCGAGCAGCAGGCCGAAGGGGCGCGGCTCGACGCGGCGATTGCCGAAAATCTCGGCAAGCTGGGGTTTTGGGAGCGCAAGGCGTGAGCATCGACACCGCCTTTCTGCGCCGCTGTATCGGCGCCCTGGAGCGCGCTTTCGGCGAGATCGGCGAACACCACGAGGATAATTTTCTCTACGATGTGTTCCGCGCTGCCTGCGTCAAGGAGTTCGAACTGGTGCTGGAGCAGAGCGGCAAGCTGCTCCGCAAGCGGCTCGCTGACTTCTTCGCCAGCAACCGGCAGGCCGACCGTCTCACCTTCAAGGATCTTTTCCGCCACGCCGCCAGACACGGGCTGATCGACGCCGACGCGGTGGAACGGTGGCTCGGTTATCGCGACAACCGCAACGATACCACGCACGACTACGGTGAAGGCTTCGCCGAGGCTACGCTGAGGCTGCTTCCCTGCTTCATCGCTGACGCCAAGGCTCTGGCGAACATGATCGAGGCTGCACCGGATGATTGACCGGCTACATCTCAAGCCGAAGCATCGCGAAGTATTGGAGGCGTTTCTGCAGAAGTGCCTGCCAGGCGTCGAGGTGTGGGCCTACGGCAGCCGCATCAACGGGCGCAGCCACAACGGCAGCGACCTCGATCTGGTGCTGCGTGGGCCGGGATTGAAGGAAATTCCGGCAGGCCGGCTGGCGGATTTCGAGGAGGCGCTGCGCGAGTCCCTCATCCCCTTCCTGGTGGAGGCCCGCGATTGGGCGCGTCTTCCCGAGCGGTTTCACCGGGAAGTTGAGCGGGAGTATGTGGTGTTGATGGAGGGGAAGGAATCAGCAGTTGTAAGCGATGATTGGGCAAAGGTAACTCTTGGCGAGTTCGCTCCGTTCTCCTATGGAAAAGGCTTGCGGAAGGACATGCGCAACCCGGCAGGACATATCCCTGTATTCGGTTCCAATGGCCATGTTGGATGGCATGACAAGGCGCTGACGGATGGGCCAACGGTTATTGTCGGACGCAAAGGAACGGTGGGAGCGGTTCATTATTCGTCAGTCCCTTGCTGGCCTATCGACACCACGTTTTTCATCTCTGGTGACGAGGCGGGGTTGGTGAGATTCAGATACTACGCTCTCAATACACTGGGCTTGGGAGCAATGAATGCAGATTCCGCTGTGCCGGGGCTTAATCGCGAAGCCTCCCATGTACGTGAACTGCGAGTGCCACCCCTCCCCGAACAACGCGCCATCGCCCACGTCCTCGGCACGCTGGACGACAAGATCGAGCTGAACCGGCGGATGAACGAGACGCTGGAGGCGATGGCGCGGGCGATCTTCAAGAACTGGTTCGCCGATTTCGGCCCGGTGCGGGCCAAGATGGAAGGGCGCGAACCCTATCTGCCCTCCGAGATATGGGTCCTGTTCCCCGACGCGCTCGACGACGAAGATAGGCCGGTCGGGTGGGATCGGGGAATCCTTGCGGACGTCGCGGAATCTCCGCGGCGCGGCATCCGTCCTGCTGACGTATCCGATGACACACCGTATATCGGCTTGGAGCATATGCCGCGCCGATCGATTGCGCTTTCGGAATGGGAAGGTGCGGGGAAGGTCAAAAGCAACAAGACCCAATTCCACAGAGGGGAGATCCTGTTCGGAAAGCTGCGGCCATACTTCCATAAGGTCGGAATTGCCCCGCTAGACGGCATTTGCTCGACCGATATTGTTGTGGCGGTTCCACGGGCACAGGAGTGGGGAGCGTTTACACTTGCGTGCCTGTCCTCGGATGAGTTCGTGGATTACACGGACCGGACATCGACCGGCACCAAAATGCCACGCACGAGCTGGAAGACGATGGCACAATATAAGTTGTGCTTACCGCCGAGGCGAATTGTCTGGGCCTTTCAAAGTATCGTACGACCGCTTTTCGATCGACTCGGTGCTAACATTTACGAAGCATCCGCTCTCACTCACACCCGCGATCTTCTCCTACCAAAACTTCTGTCTGGCGAAATCCGCCTCCGTGAGGCCGAAAAGGCCGTGGAAGCTACTGCATGACCGTAGCCGAGGGAGAGACTGTGTACAACGAAGGTAGCGCTCCGTGTTCCGGTGTTGGTCTTGCGTGGTCAGAGAACGACCTCAATGACGCGATGAATGGCCCCGTGGCAGCCGTCTTGTTTGATGACGAAGGCAGGGCCGACATCGAGGGCATTCTGACTGGCCTTGCCGAGACCGAGTTTGAGCAGAAGGGGCTTCGTCGCGTTCTCTCCGGTCCCGATAGCATTGAGGACTGGCGCGTCGGGGAGGCGATAGCCGAAACTTATCTGACCGATCACCGCAACTGCTGCTTCCCGTGGCCCGACGGACGCGACGAGCGCAAAAGCGGTTCCAGTCTTCCCGGGGCCGATCTTGTCGGTCTCCATGCTGACGATCAAGGAGATTGTCTGGCTTTCGGCGAAGTCAAAACGTCCTCGGAAGCTAAGCACCCACCGGGAGCGATGTATGGCCGGACAGGGTTGAAGCAGCAACTTGAGGACCTGCGGGATAGCGCTTCGATACGTGATGGCCTCTTCAAATATCTCGCCTACCGCGCCAGGGGAGCTGCCTGGATAGAGCGATTCAAACAGGCCGGGAAGCGCTATTTTACCAACAAGTCTGATGTACAGCTTTACGGTTTTCTCGTCCGCGATGTCGATCCTCATAAAAACGACGTGCGGGTGCGTGTCGAAAAGCTCGGAAAGGACTGCCCCGAGGGCACGAGGATTGAACTCCTCGCACTATATCTCCCGGAAGACAGCATCAAACGGATTGGCAACGCTGCTGTTGCAACAAGAGCGGGAGCGGCGTCATGACCTTGTCCGCAAATGCTGTCGAAGCTCTGAAAGATCACTGGGCCGTCAGCGCAATCGGCGCGGATGATCTTGCGCGTGCCGAGACGCTGATAAACGAACACCTCGCCCGACGCGCCGTCGGCCGGCAGATAGCCTTTTCGTTTTCATCAAACGAAAGTGACGACGCTTTCCTGGAACGGGTTGCGCTTGCATTTGAAATGGCCGCGATTGAAGGGCTGGACGAGTTGAGCCGTCCTTCTGGCGAGAATGCGCTATTGCGCGATCAGGCAACTGCCGCGTCATTCCGCGCTTTCGATATACGCCGTTTGCTTCCTATTCCAACCGAGACGCATGACCGCCTTTTCTTTGTATTGGAACTTTCTGCCGTTTCCTATTGCGGCGATCGCTGGTCCGATCTTCGCCGGTGGTACAGGGAGAACGCAGAGGCTCTGAGAGCGCCGAGCGTCGCCGAAAGCTCGTGGGATCGTCGCCTGCTGTATCGCCTTTTCCACTGCTGGGTCCGATTGTTCCGTAAGAACGGCTGGGATGATCTTGACCGGATCAGGGAGATCATAGCCGGACTACGCGAGGATCAAACGAAGTTTGAGGAAGCGCGACTCCAGAATGGCTCACACGCGGCTGACCGGGCGATTGCCCTGCGGCTCGCGGCGCTTTACCACTGGGCCAAGGGCACGGAGCTTGTTGCCCATTACATGCTTCAGGGGCAGCCGGCAAATCCGTTCGGCTTAATTGATAAGCACTTTGAGGGTGCCATTGGGGCGGCGACGGCCTCCGGCGATGCGCAGCACGAGATCATCCTGCGCTGGTTGCATGCAACCGCACGTATCATGGTTACCAACTCCCTTTGGTGGGCGACACGTACTGTCAATTCACGGACAACGGATTTTGTTCGCTCTTTGACGCATCGCGAACATCAGGCGATGTTCGAACTGCTGCCACCTCAACGGGCGGCCCTTCTTGAACAAGGGTTACTCGACCAGGCCAAAACGGCAATCGTGGTCGATATGCCCACCTCGGGTGGGAAGACCCTCCTCGCGCAATTCCGTATCCTTCAGGCATTGAATCAATTCGATGCCGACAGCGGCTGGATCGCTTATGTTGCACCCACGCGAGCTTTGTCCGCGCAGATCACTCGCCGGCTAAGAAAAGACTTTGAGCCCATCGGCGTTCGGGTCGAACAACTGACAGCAGCGGTCGAGATTGACGCCTTTGAGGAAGAGATTCTGGCTGGCAGCGATCAACCGTTTCACGTTCTTGTGGCTACACCGGAAAAATTATCCTTTGTCATCCGAAACAAAAAAGTCGAAGATCGTCCACTGGCCCTCGTAGTCATGGACGAAGCGCATAACCTAGAAACGGAAGGCAGGGGCCTCCGCATCGAGCTGCTTCTTGCTACTGTAAAAAGGGATTGCTCACAGGCGAATTTCCTTCTCCTAATGCCGTATGTTGAAGAATCGGAGTCCGTAGCACGGTGGCTCGCACAAGATATAAGCGCCGGCCAAGCGATTAGCCTTGGCACGACACCCTGGAAGCCCAACGAGCGAATTATCGGTTTCTATAGCGCCGCTCCGGACGATAGTCGGCGCGGCGGGTGGCGTCTCAATTTTGAAACCTTGACCGCAACCCCGAGGGCTATGCCGCTTCGTGGCACACACCGCGTCGACGGCGTTAGGCCGATAGATGTCCCCAAGAGTCAGGTTCTCGCCAAAGGCCAGCAAAAGGGCCTCGGCCTCCAAACGGCAGCCATAGCAACCGTCATGTCTGCCCGAGGCACGAGTGTTGCTGTTGCCAATAGTATCCGCACTGTGTGGAACATGGCGGCAAAATCTGCACAATGCCTGCCGGATTTCGAGACGATCCCACCAGATATCGAACTGGTTCAGGATTTTCTGCGCACTGAGATCGGCCGCAACTTTCAGCTTGTCGCAATGCTGGAAAAAGGGGTTGGCGTTCATCATGCCGGTCTGTCGGATGAGGTGCGCGCCCTCATGGAGTGGCTTGCTGAAACCGGAAGCCTGCGGACGCTCTGCGCTACAACCACCATAGCGCAAGGAATCAACTTTCCAGTTTCCTCCGTTTTCCTGCAAACGCACAAATACCCCTACGGACAGGCGATGTCACCGCGCGAGTTCTGGAACCTTGCCGGTCGAGCAGGTCGCATCGACCATGATAGTGTCGGGGTCATCGGCCTTGCAGAAGGCTCGGACCGCGCTTCTCTCATTGAATTTGTCAGTCGCAGTACAGGCGCTCTTGTTTCGCGCCTTGTCTCACTTTTGGACGAGCTTGCCGCGCAAGGACAATTGGCGAATCTGTCGGAAGTTCTATGGCAGGATCAGTGGGAGGATTTCCGCTGCTACGTTGCGCATTTATGGGCGGAGAAGAAGAACCTTGATGCTGTTCTGTCGGATTCCGAGCAACTTCTTCGGCAAACTTACGGTTATACATCGTTGCGAAACGATCCCTCTCAGAGTGCCAAGGCGCAGGCATTGTTGGATGCAACGCATGACTATGCGCGGAAACTCGCCAGCATGCCTGAAGGTGTTGCCGAGCTTGCGGACTCCACGGGCTTTTCGCCAGAGGGTGTGACGCGAGCAATGATAGGACTTGGTACCCTCGAAACCAAACTCACTCCCTCGGATTGGGCTCCAGATAGTCTTTTCGGAGACGGCGGCAAGATTGCCGATTTGTACGGCGTGATGCTGAAAGTTCCACAACTGAAGAGACACCTTGAAGAAATTGGTGGCGAGGGCTTTGATCGAACCCGCATATCCGACATCACGCGCGACTGGGTGAATGGCAAAGGAATTGACGCCATAGCGAGAGAGTATTTCAGCAGGGAGAAGGACGACGAAGGAGGAACGGCGGCGATTACGGATGCTTGCCGATCGATATACCGCGCGATTGTCAATAATGGAACTTGGGGTGTTTCTGCGTTGAGCCGCGTTTCCGGCCTTGACTTTGACAGCCTGCCAGAAGTCGAGCGCCGCAGGATCAACGCGCTTCCGGCGATGATATATCATGGTGTTCGGACAGAAGATGCGGTTTTGATGCGCATGAATTCTTCGCCACGCAGCGCGGCCGAGAGACTTGGGGATTTGTATCGTGAGACAATCGGAGAAAGCGATGGCCGTTACTCCGTTGGACAGGCACGCCAATTCCTGAAGAACCTGAGCGATCGTGATTGGCAGCGCGCCTGTCCGGACAACGCCGCACTCTCTGGCAGCGGATATAAGCGTGTCTGGGAAGTGCTATCCGGCGAGGGCGGCGCATGATCCGCGCGCCCGTCAATCCCGATCTTCTGCGTTGGGCGCGCGAGCGCGCCGGGGTTGCGCAGGAAGAACTTGCGGCAAAGTTTAAGAAATTGCCGGAATGGGAGAGCGGCGATACTCAGCCCGCCCTGAAACAGTTGGAAGCATTCGCCCGCGCCGTCCATGTACCATTCGGCTACCTGTTTCTCCGCGAGCCTCCCGACGAACGTCTCCCGATTGCCGACTTCCGCACCGTTGCGGATACGGCAACAACCAGAGCGAGCCCGGATCTGATCGACACGATCTACGCCATGCAGCGGCGGCAGGCGTGGCTGCGCGAGCACCTTGTAGAGAACGAAGCGGAGCCATTGGTCTTCTCGGCAAGCGCCCGCCTTGCCGACGATCCCGTTGCGGTGGGTCGCGAGATGCGGCGTACCCTCGGCCTGGACGAGGGTTGGGCGGCGGGAGTACGCAGTTGGCAGGATGCCGTGAATGAGTTGCGCCGCGCGATCGAGCGGCTCGGCGTGATGGCTGTGATCAACGGCATCGTCGGCAACAACACGCACCGCCGGCTGAGCGTGGCGGAGTTTCGCGGGTTCGCGCTGACGGATCGTTACGCACCCTTGATTTTCGTGAACGGCGCGGATGCGAAATCCGCCCAGATGTTCACGCTGGCTCACGAGTTGGCGCACATATGGCTCGGCGAAGGAGGGCTTTCCGGTTTCGAGAATCTGCTTCCCGGCGGCACGGAGGTGGAAGATTGGTGCAACCGGGCGGCGGCCGAATTCCTCGTGCCATCGCGCGAACTGCGGGAGCGCTGGATTCAGGTCAGGCGGGAACAGCATCCCTTCGAGGCTCTTGGTCGGTCGTTCAAGGTGAGCCCGGTGGTCGCCGCCCGTCGAGCAATGGACCTAAAGCTCATTGAGCGCAGCGCCTTCTTCAAATTCTACGGGCGCTACATCGACCGGGAACACCGGGGCGGCGCGACACCGTCCGGAGGCAATTTCTACAACACCCAGAATGCGCGTGTCGGCAAGCTTTTCGCGGCCCATGTGATGGGAGCGGCGATGGGGGGCGAAATCGGTTTCAGAGAAGCCTATGAACTGACCGGCCTGCGGGGTGGAACGTTCCAGGACTACGCCGACAAACTGGGCATCCCGCTTTCCTGATGGCGGATCGGACGACATATCTTGTGGACTCGGACGTCCTCATCACCGCAAAGAATCTGTATTATGCGTTCGATCTATGCCCCGGATTTTGGAAAAGCTTGCTTCATTATCACGGAGAGGGTCGGATTTTCAGCGTTGACAGAGTGCGAAACGAACTCCTCGCCGGTCGCAGTGACGAGGATCTGTTTCAATGGGTGAAGAACGATGTCCCGGAAAAGTTCTTCCTGCCAGTGGACACCGATGAACTGGCGCGCGTCTATACGGAAATCATGATGTGGGTTCAACGCCACCCAAACTACTTCGACCATGCGAAGGCGAAATTCGCGACAGGTGCGGACGGCTGGATCGTAGCCTGCGCGCAGGTGCGCGGTGCCACCGTTGTGACGAACGAGCAGCCTGCCCCGGCGTCCAGAAAGGACGTGAAACTGCCGGATGTCTGCGACGAGTTTCAAGTCCCTCGGCAAAACACATTCGTCATGCTTCGAGTGTTGGGAGCGCAGTTCGATTGGACGGAACGGGTCGAATGAGGCGCGCCGGTAGCCAGTCACCATCCATTCTATGGTCTTTTGGAACGCGGACGGCACGACATGTGCCTTGCTACTGGCTGGCGCGCGGTTTCTCGGGCCCAATGCGCTCGTACCTCATCGCCTGTATCCGAAGCATGAATCTCTATGAGATGCTCCGCCGTGAGCGCGCAAGATTCGTCCTGGGAATGGGCGGGACCGCGGCCTGATGGCCAAATTCGTCGAAAGCGAGGTGGAAGACGCCGCTCTCGCATGGCTTGCAGGGCTCGGCTGGACGGTCGCCCCATGGCCCGAACATCGCTCCCGATGCGCCGGGCGCCGAGCGGGCCGGCTACGGCGCGGTCGTGCTGGAGCGGCGGCTTCGCGATGCGCTGGCCCGGCTCAATCTCGCGCTTCCCGCTTCGACCTTCGACGACAGCCTTCCGCAAGCTGGTTTGGCCGGGCCTGCGATCCAAGCCGCCGATGCCTTTCGGGATCAGGTCCGATCTCTCATGGCACAGGCTACCGCGGGGGCCGCAGAATCCCGCGTTCTCGCCGGTATTCGGGGCAGACTGCTACCCAAGCTCATATCCGGCGACATTCGCGTTCGCGATGCCGAGCGGCTGATGGGAGAGACGGCGTGATCGACGGCTTGCTGACCGGCGCCGATCAAATGGAAGGCCTGTCGCTCGTTTATGCCAGGGCGTTGGCGGTTCGCGCAGGCTACTCTGTTTCCGTGCCGCAACCTGATCGGGACAGCGTGGATCTGCGGATCCAGGCAGGAGGCGCATACCGCCCGGCGTCCGACCTGCAACTCAAGGCCGCGCGGCCGGAACAACACGGGTAAGCTTGAATGCGAAGGTGCTTAGTTCGTTTCCTTTCGTGGTTCCATCCAACGCAGTTGCAGGCGCGTTTGCAACGGTCGTCGGCACTCTTCGGGGCCGGCTGGTGAAAAGCGCCACTGAGATGGAGTCGTTTGCTGCAATGCGCGACACGCTGCTGCCGAAGCTGGTATCCGGTAAACTGCGCATCTCGGACGCGAACACAGTTTTATTGAGGACGATCGAATGATTCGCCATATTCGCTTGCTCCGGAATATTGGCCAGTTTGACTCGGTGGATGCGGCGGCGAAGATCGACCTCGCCCGGCTTGTGCTCATCCATGCCGAGAATGGACGGGGAAAGACAACACTTGCAGCCGTTCTGAGATCACTGGCAACCGGCGACTCCATTTCCATCACAGAACGGCGCAGGCTCAATGCAATGCATCCCCCGCAGGCTGTCTTGAATTGCGAAGGCAGCCCGTCCGTGGTGATCTTTCGAGATGGAAACTGGAACTGCAACCCCCAACGTCTGATATTGTTCGACGATGATTTCGTCGACGCCAACATCCATTCGGGTTTGGTTGTTGATACGGATCACCGGAAGAATCTCCACGAACTTGTCCTTGGCGCACAGGGTGTCGATCTCAGCCGGAAAATCCAGAATTTGGTCGCCCGCATCGAGGCCCATAACAGTGCCTTGCGGGAGAAGAAAGCCGCGGTCCCCGAGGAGATTCGATATGGCTTCTCCGTAGACGACTTCTGTGCGTTGCCCAAGCTTCAGGGGCTGGATGAAAAAATCGAGGCGACAGAACGGGCTCTGGCCGCGACTCGGGAGCAGGATGCCGTCCGGACCTCTCATGTCTTTGAAGCCCTTGTACTTCCGGCGTTTGACGCCGACGCCATGGATCGTATCCTTAAGCAAGCCCTGTCTGATCTGGACGCGACCGCAGAGGCTCAAGTCCGTGACCACATCGCCAAGTTGCAGGTGGGTGGAGAGCAGTGGCTCGCTGATGGCATGCGGCACCTCTCGCAACAAGACACTGAAGAAACTTGCCCTTTCTGTGCCCAGGCACTTACCGGATCAACGCTTATCGCTCATTATCGGGCGTATTTCAGCGCTGCGTATCGCGACCTGAAGACAGCGGTCGCGAGTTTGCTCGATTCCGTTCGGGATACACATTCGGGGGATGTGCAAACCAAGTTCGAGCGCGCTGTCCGCGTGGCTGGCGAACGTCGGGCATTCTGGTTAAAATTCTGTGACGTTCCGGAAGTCCGTGTCGATACCGCGCATGTCGTGAGCAAATGGAACGCGGCACGAGAAGCCGTCATGGCAGCGCTGAAGACCAAGCAGGCGGCGCCACTGGAACGGTACACACTCGAACAGAACGCCCGACACGCTATCGCGGAATACGATGCACTCAGACGGGAAATCTCAAGCTTCAGTGATGCCCTCATCGCGGCAAACGATGACATCCGCACTGTGCAGAAGCAGGCGGCAGGCGCGAAACTGGAAATGATCAAACAAGAACTCGCTCGGCTCCGAGCCACCAAGAATCGACACACACCGGAGACCGCTGCACTCTGCACCGCTTACTTGGAGGAAAAGAAAGCCAAGGCACGGACTGAGAAAGAACGGGCGCAGGCCATAAGAACCTTGGACGAATACAGAGCCAACGCCTTTCCTGAATCGCAGAGAGCAATCAACGACTATCTTCGAAGGTTCAACGCGAGCTTTCAGCTTGATAGCGTTACGTCTACCTTTACGAGGGGTGGCCCGACATGCAATTACAACGTAGTCATCAACACAACGCCTATTGCGGTCGGTGGCGGCACACCGGAGCAGGGAGAGCCGTCCTTCCGCAATACCTTGAGTTCCGGCGACCGCAATACTCTGGCCCTTGCATTCTTTTTCTCCTCGTTGAAGCAGGATCCCGACCTTGCCACTGCAGTTGTCGTCATCGACGACCCAGTATCAAGCCTTGACGACCATCGCTCTCTAACGACTGCTCAGGAGATACGACGGCTTTCCGAGCGGGCCGGACAGGTGATCGTGCTTTCGCATGACAAACGCTTCCTATGCAAGATATGGAATGGCGCCGATGCGACGATGCGATCGGCACTGAAAATCGTGCGGGATGGCAACGGCTCTACCATCTGCCCTTGGGATGTGGACCAAGACTCTGTCACGGAGCATGATCGGCGAGACTCGCGGTTGCGCAAGTTTGTTGATAATGGAGCGGGCGAACCACGAGAAATAGCGAGAGATATACGACCGCATTTGGAAGCGTTTCTTCGTGTCGCTTGCCCGCACCACTTTCCAGCTGGCACAATTCTGGGTCATTTCATTCCGAAATGTCGCCAGAAACTCGGAAAGCCGGAAGAAATTCTGGACTGCGCGACAACACAGGAGCTAGGCGCACTAACAGAGTACGCAAATCGGTTCCACCATGACGCTAATCCGGCATGGAAAACCGAGGCGAGCAATGATGCAGAGCTAGCCGGCTTCGTTCAGCGGGCGTTGGATTTCGCGAGACGATGACGGTGCTCCGGGCCCTTACCGAGTCCGATGTCGAGGAAGCTGCTCTTGAGTGGCTGGCAGGTCTCGGCTGGACGGTCGCCCATGGCCCGGACATCGCCCCCGATACCCCGGGCGCCGAGCGGGCCGGCTACGGCGCGGTCGTGCTGGAACGGCGGCTGCGCGATGCGCTGGCCCGGCTCAACCCCACGCTTCCCGGTTCCGCGCTCGACGACGCCTTCCGCAAGCTGTTGCGGCCGGAGGGCGTGACGCTGGAGGCGCGCAACCGGACCATACACCGGCTGTTGGTGAACGGCGCAACAGTCGAGTACCGCGCGGCCGACGGGGCGATCCGGGGTGCCCAGGCGAAGATCGTCGGTTTCGACGATCCCGACGGCAACGACTGGCTGGCCGTGAACCAGGTCACCTTCGTCGAGAACCAGCGGGAGCGGCGGCCGGATGTCGTGCTGTTCGTCAACGGGCTGCCGCTCGGGCTGATCGAGCTCAAGAACCCGGCGGACGAGGACGCGACGATCCGGACCGCGTGGCGGCAGATCCGGACCTACAAGGCCGAACTGCCGTCGCTGTTCGCCTTCAACGCGGCGCTTGTCGTCTCGGACGGGACCGAGGCGCGCGTCGGCACGCTGACCGCCGGGTGGGAGTGGTTCAAGCCGTGGCGCACGATCACGGGCGAGTCTCTCGCCGATCCCAACTTGCCGCAGCTTCAGGTGCTGCTCGCGGGCGCGTTTGAGCGGCGCCGTTTCCTTGCGCTCGTCCGCGATTTTATCGTGTTCGAGGACGACGGCAGCGGGGCGCTTGCCAAGAAGATGGCCGGCTACCACCAGTTCCACGCCGTGGAGACGGCGGTCGCCGAAACCCTGCGGGCGACGGAACTGCAACGGGTCTTCGCACTCCGCGACGAGGCCGGACATTACGAGTCGGGCCGCAGGCCGGGCGGGGCTCCCGGCGACCGGCGCATCGGGGTCGTCTGGCATACCCAGGGCTCGGGCAAGAGCCTGACCATGGCGTTCTATGCCGGGTGCATCGTGCGCGAACCGGCGATGGAGAACCCCACCGTCGTCGTGTTGACCGACCGCAACGACCTCGACGACCAGCTCTTCGGCGCCTTTGCCCGCTGCCAGGATCTGCTGCGGCAACCGCCGTCTCAGGCGGAGAGCCGCGCCGATCTGCGTGCGAAGCTCGCGGTCGAGTCGGGCGGCGTGGTGTTCACCACGATCCAGAAGTTCTTCCCCGAGGAGAAGGGCGACCGGCATCCGCTGCTGTCGGACCGCCGCAACATCGTGGTGGTCGCCGACGAGGCGCACCGCAGCCAGTACGACTTCATCGACGGCTTCGCCCGTCACATGCGCGACGCGCTGCCCAACGCATCCTTCGTCGGCTTCACCGGCACGCCGATCGAACTCCAGGACGCCAACACCCGCGCCGTGTTCGGCGACTACATCAGCATCTACGACATCCAGCGCGCGGTCGAGGACGGCGCAACGGTGCCGATCTATTACGAGAGCCGCCTCGCCGGGCTGGCGCTCGATGAGGGCGAGAAGCCCAATATCGACCCCGGGTTCGAGGAAGCGACCGAGGGCGAGGAGATCGCGCGCAAGGAGAAGCTCAAGACCCGGTGGGCGCAGCTCGAAGCCATCGTCGGCGCGGAGAGGCGCATCGCCCTCGTCGCCCGGGATATCGTCGATCATTTCGAGCACCGCCTGGAAGCCATGGACGGCAAGGCGATGATCGTCTGCATGAGCCGGCGCATCTGCATCGACCTCTATCGCGCGCTGGCGCGTCTGCGCCCCGACTGGGCGCACGAAGACGACGACAAGGGGTGGATCAAGGTCGTAATGACGGGGTCGGCTTCCGACCCGCCGGACTGGCAGCGCCATATCGGCAACAAGTCCCGGAGGGAGGCGCTGGCCCACCGGTTCCGCGACGCGAGCGATCCGCTCCGCATCGTGCTGGTGCGCGACATGTGGCTGACGGGCTTCGATGCGCCGAGCCTGCACACGATGTATATCGACAAGCCGATGCGCGGCCACGGGCTGATGCAGGCGATCGCCCGCGTCAACCGGGTCTTCCGGGACAAGCCCGGTGGGCTGGTGGTCGACTATCTCGGGCTCGCCCACGAACTCAGGCAGGCGCTCGCGACCTATACGGAAAGCGGCGGCAAGGGTCGGAGCGTGTTGGGCCAGGCGCAGGCCGTGGCGACGATGCTGGAGAAGTACGAGATCTGCCGCGGCCTGTTCCACGGATTCGACTATGCGGGATGGATCGACGGGACGCCGGCGGAACGTGTGAGCCTGTTGCCGGCGGCGCAGGAGCACATCCTCGCGCAGGAGGAGGGCAAGGAGCGCTGTCTGAAAGCGGTGCGGGAACTCTCCCGGGCCTTCGCGCTCGCGGTCCCGCACGAAGACGCGCTCGCCATCCGTGACGATGTTGCGTTCTTCCAGGCGGTCCGGTCGGGGCTCGCCAAGCGCGCCGAGGGGGAGGCGCGGGCGAACGAGGATCTGGACCACGCCGTTCGGCAGATCGTCTCACGGGCGGTCGCGCCGGAGGGAATGGTCGATATCTTCGCGGCCGCGGGGATCGAAAAGCCCGATGTCTCGATCCTGTCGGAAGAGTTCCTGGCCGAGATCCGGGGGATGCCACAGCGCAATCTCGCCGTCGAACTGCTGCGGAAACTGTTGAAGGGCGAGCTCGCGGCCCGGCGGCGTAAAAACGTGGTGCAGGCGCGGTCCTTCGCCGAGATGCTTGAGCGTACGCTCGGACACTACCGGAACCGCGCTGTCGAGGCCGCGCAGGTGATCGAGGAGCTGATCGGGCTCGCCCGCGAGTTGCGCGCGGCGAACGCGCGCGGCGAGACGCTGGGACTGACGGAGGACGAACTCGCGTTCTACGACGCGCTGGAGACCAACGACAGCGCGGTGCAGGTGCTCGGCGACCAGGCCCTGCGCACCATCGCACGCGAGCTCGTCGAGACCGTGCGCGGCAACGTCGCCATCGACTGGACGCTGCGGGAGAATGTGCGCGCCAATCTCCGCCGGCTGGTCAGGCGCATCCTGCGCAGGCACGGCTACCCGCCGGACAGGCAGGAGAAGGCGACGCAGACGGTGCTCGAACAGGCGGAGGCACTGTCGGCCGGCTGGGCGCATTGAGGCAAGGACAGTGACGGAAGAACGCCCCGCAGAAAGCGTCTGGAAGATCCGAACGCGCCACCGATTTCCACTCTGAGTGCGCCTTGCCCCGCGGGTCCATAAGTTGCTCCTGGATTGGACAGCGGTTTTACGCGGTTGGCGCAGCGCGAGGAGGGTATGATGGTCTAAGGCTTCGGCGAGCGGAAGACACCCGAGGCGTTCCGTAACGTCTGTAACCGGTTCATCTATGTCGAGAATCTCCTGGAAGTCGAAGCGAACGGAAAGAAGGGTGATGCCACATCGATCGTGTTGCAGAAGAAAGAGCCGTCGGGCGAGGCCCGGAAGCTGGTCGCAAACGTAGTCGGCAAACCTGATGAAGACGGGTGGGAGAGCCTCGCCAGCCTCGGAACATCCGGATGATCCATCGGGAATTCGACGTCGACGACTGGGTTGACCGGCTGGCTGCGGCTCTGCTTGCCTTGTCGAAAGCGCGGGAGCCATACCTTGAGGCATATTGGCGCCACAATCCGCGCACGCACAAAATTGTCGATAGAAAGGACGTGACCCCATTTCCGTTGGACGACCTGCGCATGGTCTACGAGAGGGCGCGCCACAGCCGGCGGTTCGGCGAGGAGGAGCGATACGCCCCGCTTCGCAAGGTTATGGATCCCGCGCGTCACGCGCTCCTGTCTCATCCCACGCTGGAGAGGGTTGCGGTGATGGGCCGCCTCATCGGCGACAACGACTTCTGGATGCGGGTCCTGAATTCCGGCTCGTCGATCTCTGCCGGGCACTTGATTGCGGGGCTGATGACGCGCGCCGCGGAGCTGTCCGGCGACCGGTTTCGGACAGCCGCCTGCGAACCGAATGCGTTCCTTTCGCCGGTCGGGGACGAAGAAGCAGCCAGAGTATTGGGCCATCTCGACGAGGGTTGCGACGTGATGCTGTTCTACGGCCTCAACGTGACCGAAAGGATCGAGGTCCGGGAAGGCATGACGATCCTAGCGTACGGAGAGGTTCGCTGGTTCGTTGACAACGAATATGTGGAAGAACTTGCCCCGCATGGTGCCGGCCTCCCCGCTGCCCAAGCTTTAAGTAAGTATCTACCCGAAAATCATCGCCGGCCCACAATAAACCACAGCAATAAGCACTAAAAAATTGTCACCCCTTGGCAGTTTTTTCATATTCATTCACACCCCCCCACTCATGGCAAGCCATGCCGAATTCGGCTTCTGATTCATCCTGTGGCGTAGGATTGTATTGTCGTCCGCCGCGGCTGGTTTTCGACCACTTCACCACGTCATGTATGCCGTGGGTGGAGTGGTGCACGTCTTTTATTCTACCGACCCGTCCGGCCACGGGGAAGAACGTACTGAGGTCATGCTTGCTGGCTTTAGATACTTTGGCTTCCCATACTGCTATCCGTTCAATCTGTTCGGGGTGTTTTTCAGCGATTCTGCGCACTTCGGCCTTGCGGGTCACCGATGCGATCTGGTCGCGGATTGAATTGATCTTGCGGAGTCAGTAGGGACAGGCCCCCGTGCCTGTCCAGGCCGTGCCTGTCCGGATGAAGGACAACCACAGGGGGTTGTCCCTGCATTGTCGTTATCGGACATCGAAAGGTATGCCCGGAAAAATCTCAAATACGGGAGCAGCATGACGCCAGGGGCTTCAAGCTGCTGTGGGCGCAGTTGAAAGACGGCCCCGAACCGACTGCGGTGGTCATGGACCAGGCCTGCGATACCGACGCCACACAGCCGGCACACCGGGGCATTGAAGCCGTGATTCCCGCCAGGGCGAACCGCACCGAGCGGCTTCCCCATGACCGGGAGAAGTACCAGCTGGGTCAGAAGGTGGAGCGGTTCTTCAACCAACCCAAACATTTTCGCTAACCGCCCGGCCCAGTCCAGGCATCTTGCAGATGGTCATGGACAATATCCACGATATCGCGTTCGTCATCCGCGGACAAACCAAGGAAGGGGCGGGCGGGGATGTCGGAACCCGGATGCTCCACCTTTTTCACCGGATGTTTGCCGCCGGGCCAGGCCAGGGCCTTCTTGCTGCGTGGTCGGATGGTATGCGCCCGGGTTTTGCCGCCGAACTGGTGAATCGCAGCGTACACCCGGTCGGAGCCGAACAGCAGCGTATTGCCGCTTACCTGCCAGCGCAGAGTGCCGCTCAAGTGGCCATCCAGCATCAGAATCTTGTTCGCGTTGCGTTTCTTGGCGCTCTTGTATTGTGGGGAAAGGGCTTGCCACAAACTACCGTCCGGCGCGGTTTGTTGGGTAAAGCGCTGTCGGGTGGAATCCAGCAAGTGCTCGCCGATGTCCTTGAGCACTGGCGACAGATTCTTGCCTGATTGCAGCAATCGGTTGAGTGCATGGCGCACCTTCACCACGATCAATCGGCGGAACCTGGACGTGAAGGCATTGATCCGCCTGTCATGCGTCCAGTGTGGCCAAGCTATATCGCTCACATGCGGGTGGCGGACAGTAATGCGCCCGCTCGCGTTGGCGATGTAGAAGCCAAGGCTGGAATGCCTCTGGTGGGCGGCCCTGGTCATCCGGCCAGCCGAACTCTCGCAGCATGTGGTGCCGATGGCCTTCGGAGCGTCAACAAGGCGTTATGCGAATGGAACTTGATCTCCCACCGGCCCGCGTCCGGCGTGTCGGAGTGGCTGCCGTCGAGGCCGAGAAGTTCCGCCAGAATCTTCCCTGGCGCACCGGTCCCGCCATAGCCGCGTAGTCGGGTGACTTCTCAATGCTGGCATTCTGCGCCGCAATCGCGGTCGTGCCCGAGCCCATGAAGGGGTCGGGGACTGGATCGGCGCCGGCGGACTCGATACAGCGCATCGGGAGTGCTGCCGGGAACGGCGCGGGATGCGGATTGCCCGTTTCTTAAGCGATCCGCCACACGCACCCCAACCGAAACTTCGGCCTGGCGATTAGATAGATAAGCGCATCGTCGGGCACAATCTTTCCCCGGTTGAAGTTGATCCCGCCGGCCCTTTCCCAAATCAGGATTTGCCTTACCGGAAATCCGTCCATAATGTCGGCGCGGTCCTGGATAAGCCCGCCTTGGTAGAAAATCGCGCCGTCATCCTTGAGCAGTCGCATCATCCCGGTCAGGCAATCGCGCTGCCACGCCACATACGCATCATGCGGCATACAATCATCGATCAGCGCGGCCTTCGGCCATTGCCCGCATTATGGAGAGGCCGTCACCCGGATGAATTACGCCTCTTGGCTTCCTGAATCGGGCTTGCCCGCTTTTCGTTCAGTGGTTCTTGTCATCGGTTTCATCGGCGGGGCGGATAGATTATGTGGGGCTGGACGCCATCAGTCGGGGATTGAATCGACTTGCGCGTCCAGTCAGGGTTACAGCCGGTGCGTTGTTCGGCGTTTTCCAGACACGTAAATCCGGGTGTGCATTGATTGCGATCACGTTGCGCGAGGCCGTATTGGTACGCTCTTTCTCCCGGGTAGAGCCGGATGCAGCGGGCATTGACCCGGGCGGTCCAGCGGCAAGAGGGCGGCCGACCGTGAGCGGATTCGACGGCGCACCTGGATGAAGAAGCGATGCCATGGTCTATCCAGTATTTTATTCTCGGCAGTTCGCAACGGCTGGCCGGGAGAAAAATCCAACGACCGTTTGACGATGTCAACACCTCTGCGCAACCCTGCCTCGCATTCTTTCCACCCAAAGATTCGCACGCCTTTCGTCTCCCAGCAGACCGAAGTATTTCGCCGCCCGACTATGCGCTGCCAGAAAGGAACGACCGCTGCGGCGTGTGGCCGGTGAGATTGTCCAGCCCCTGCTGCGCAACGCGCACCTCACCCACAAACCCCTTGCCATCGGCAGTGAGCCGTGGCCATGCTATACGCAATATATGATATGGGATTTATTTAAGGTGAGTTTGGGCATCCTGGCGATGGTAGTATTGGCCATCGGCAACCTTGTATATATCCTCATGGTCTTCTTTTTGTTATTGGGTCTTGCCATGTTCTGCGGCATTGTTGGCTTGTTCTCATTGCTTATTGACCGCTAATCCTTCCAGCTCGTAGGGACCGCCCCCCGTGCCCGTCCTTTAATAGCCTGTCCACATAAAATCCATCGTAAAAATCAAACCCTGAATCTTGCTTATTCCTGCTCTATCTGTTTCTTTCTACCCTGTAAATCCTGTGCATCCATGTTCCTGCTCTTTCTTCCCTAATTCCTGATTCCTGATTATCCTACCCATCCATATTTTCATTCTTTATGACGTTGACGTGCGCATTAAGACTGGCATAAGATACATATGCCAGATAGTGAACAATTCCGCGGAGGGACGTGATGAACCGACCAAAACACTTTCACCCTGTGAAGAGATTGAACCACGTCCCCGTTCTGCGGGTTCTCACCGCACCCTTCGTTACTACCCCCCCCCCCCCCCCCCTGAAATTCCTGTTCGGCGGAGCAACGCCGTGAAACCTCGTCAACCCCTGCGGCACCTCGCCGCTGCCCTCGGCCTGATCCTCTATATCATCTGTGTCCTGCCGGTCGCTGCACAGACTTCCCCTGGCGTCACCTTATCCAAAACCAGTGTCACCGTCACCGAAGCCAGTGGCGACAGTAATACCGACACCTACACCGTAGTACTCAACACCCAGCCGACTGGCACCGTCACCATCGCCATCACCGGTGGCGATACCAGTATTGCCACCGTCTCCCCGACATCGCTGACGTTTACCACCGGCGACTGGGATACCCCACAGACCGTCACCGTCACCGGTCAGGATGAGGACATTGATCATGGTGTTTCTAAAAGTGTGACGATTTATCATACTCCATCCGGCCGCGGCTATGGCGACAGGGAGACGGTTCTTTTATCTGTCAACGTGTTAGACGACGACATCGCCGGCATCACCGTCACCGAGACCAGTGGCAGCACCGCCACCACCGAGGCCGGTGGCGCCGACACCATCAGCGTAGTGCTGGACACCGAGCCGACAGCGAACGTCACCATCGCCGTATCCAGCTCCGACACCACTGAAGGTACGGTTGACACGAGCAGCTTAGTCTTCACCGCTTCCAACTGGAGTACCCCACAGATCGTTACCGTCACCGGTCAGGATGACAACCTGGCCGATGGTGATCAATCCTATAACATCGTACTGGCCAAGGCCGTCAGTGGCGACGTTCATTACGGCGGCAGCCTCACAGTCTACAACGCCATTAACCCAACGGACGTGTCGGTGACCAACACCGATGACGACGCCGGTGTCATATTGTCCACGAGTGCGGTCACCGTCACCGAAGCCGCTGGCAGCAGTAATACCGCCAACTACACCGTAAAACTTAGCATCCAACCCTCGGGCAACGTCACCGTTACCCCCACCAGTAGTGATACCAGTGTGGCCACCGTCTCCCCGGCATCGCTGATCTTCACCACAGCCAACTGGAATAGTGTACAGACCGTCACCGTCACCGGTGTGGACGACAGCAGCGATGGGGAACGAAGTACCACCATCAGCCATACAGTAACTGGTGCCGACTACGCCTCAGTCAGTGCCGCCAGCGTCGTCGTCACCCTCACCGACGACGACAATAGCCCACCGACAGGCGCCGTCACCATCACCGGCACCGTCACCCAGGGCCAGACGCTGACCGCGGACACCTCTGGCATCTCCGACCCGGACGGCCCGAGTAATTTAATGTTCGGTTATCAGTGGAAACGCGATAGCACTGACATCAGCAGTGCCACCCGTAGAACCTACATTCTGACGCAGGCCGACGTCGGGAAGGCCATCACCGTCACCGTGAGTTGGACCGACGGGGGCGGCACTGCGGAATCTCTTACCTCTGTTGCTACATCTGCAGTGACACCACCACCGGCGGCCCCTGCCGGGCTCAAAGTGATTGTGCGCAGTGGCAAAATCAAGTTCCGCTGGGAGATTCCCAACAACCCCGACATCACCGGCTATCAATACAAACAATGGACTGGCAATACCGAACCCAGTCCTGGCACCTGGGTAGACTTTTCAGGTGCAATGTCTGCGACTACACAGAACCGCTCGGTACGAGGTTTGACCGACGGCACCGAATACAACTTCCGCATTCGGGCGATAGCCGGCAGTGTTACGGGGACCCCGTCCGGCGTTATTACCGTGACCCCGTCGATCACTCCGGACGTGCCCGCCAGGCCTGCTGCCGTCACCGCGGTGGCCGGCAACGGACAAGTGACGTTAAGCTGGAACAATCCCAATAATGCTGCCATTACCAGGTATCAGATCCGGCGGCAGGTCGCACCAGAGGACTGGGGTAATTGGGCCGACATCCCGGGCAGTGGCAAAGACACCACCAGCTATACAGTGACCGGTTTGACCAACAACATCTGGCACCGCTTCCGCATTCGGGCGATAGCCAGTACCGCGTTCTATGGGCTGGCGTCCAGTGACGTCAGTGCCAGGCCGATGGCATCACCGTCTCCGCCGCCGAGCAAACCCACCGGTCTTGCGGCGGTGGCCGGCGACGGACAAGTGACGTTAAGCTGGAACAATCCGAATAATGCTGCCATTACCAGGTATCAGATCCGGCGGCAGGTCGCATCAGAGTACTGGGGTAATTGGGCCGACATCTCGGGCAGTGGCAAAGACACCACCAGCTATACAGTGACCGGTTTGACCAACAACATCTGGCACCGCTTCCGCATTCGGGCGATAGCCGGCAGTGTGACGGGGACCCCGTCCGACGTGATGACCGTGACCCCGTCGATCACTCCGGACGTGCCCGCCAGGCCTGCTGCCGTCACCGCGGTGGCCGGCGACGGACAAGTGACATTAAGCTGGGACAATCCCAATAATGCTCTCATTACCAGGTATCAGATCCGGCGGCAGGACGTGACGATTGCACACGACGGGGGTAAAACCAGCGGGAACTGGAGTGATTGGAGTGACATCCCCGGCAGTGGCAAAGACACCACCGGCTATACAGTGACCGGTTTGACCAACGGCATGAAGTACAACTTCCGCATTCGGGCGGTAGCCGGTACCTCGTCCTATGGGAAGGCGTCCAGCGCCGCCGGTGCCAGGCTGGCGATACCGGCCGCGCCAGCGCCACCGGCGCCCAAACCCACCGGTCTTTCGAAGGTAATCGACAGCGGACAAGTCACCTTAACCTGGGACCACCCCAACAACCCTGCCATCACCCGCTATCAATACAAATACTGGACCGGCAGCCCCGAGAGCGGCCGCTGGATCGATATATCCGGCAGTGACAAAGACACCACCAGCCACGTAGTGACCGGTTTGACCAACGGCACCAAATACCACTTCCGCATTCGGGCCATGATCGGCAGGATTGCCGGAGTAAAATCCAGCTCCACCAGTGCCACGCCGGCGACACCGCCGACACAGGCAGCGCCTATTAAAGTCAGTGCGCATGCCAGGTACAGACAAGTCGAGCTGATCTGGCGTGATCCGACCCTGACAGATCAACGCGACACCACCATCACCAAATACCAGATCAAATACTGGAGCGGCAACAGCGAGACTGGAGACTGGCGCGACATATCCGCCACCATCAACACCAGACACGTCTACTACCTCGTCACCGGGCTGACCAACAACACCACCTACAGCTTCCGCATTCGTGGATTGACCAACGGTTTTATAACGACCGAGTCCAACCTCGTGCAGGCGACCCCGTTAGCGGGGCCGCCGAGAAGTCCCGCCCGCCCTCAGGCGGTGGCCGGCGACAGCGAAGTCACATTAACCTGGAACAACCCCAACAACCCCGACATCACCAGATACCAGATACTGCAATGGACCGGTGGTGGAGAGCGCGGCAGCTGGGGTGATTGGCGCGACATCCCGGGCAGCGACAAAGACACCACCGACTACACCGTGCCCGGGCTGACCAACGGGGTAAAATACAGCTTCCGCATTCGTGCGGTCGCCGGCAGCGTTACCGGATCACGATCCCCCTACACCGCCGTCGTAATACCGGCCGCGCCTGTGGTCGTACCTGGTAGCATCACCGTAGCCGTACGCGACAGCGTCGGCGACAGCATCGCCATATCCTTGGGTATCGTCCATACCGGCACCAGAACCGTTGACAGCGTCGTCCCCACCACCGAAGACGGCGACAGCTACAGCTTCACCGTGGTACTCGACACCCAGCCCTCGGCGGACGTCAGCATCGCCGTATCCAGTTCCGACACCACCGAAGGCACGGTTGACAAGAACAGCCTGGTCTTCACCACCACCAACTGGAATACCCCACAGACCGTCACCGTAACCGGTCAGGCAGACACCCTTACCGATGGCGACCAGGACTACACCATCATACTGGCCGCGGCCGTCAGCACCGATACCAACTACCACGGCATTGACCCGATTGACATCGCCATTACCAACACCGACACCGACACTGCCACAAGAGGGACCCGGGCGGTTACGGCTGGTGGTTTCACCATCATAGGTGCTGATCCTGGCAGTCTTGGCGTCGACGGCGACAAAATCAATGCCCGAGTAACTGGTGTTGGTATACAACTGGAACTGCCGTCTGAACACCGCGTCACCCGAGCCACCTTCTCCAGGCCGACGCCTGAACAACTACCCCCGCCACAAGCCGGGGTGACCTTTGGAGCGGCGGCGGCCTACGTGAACGTTGAGATAGACCCGCCGCTGCCCTCAGCCTCACCGGCCACGGTCTGTCTGCAACGGCCGGCCGGGATGTCAGACAATGCGGCGGTATACCACCTTGCCGATCAAGGCAGCGAATGGGAAGAACTGGCTGTCCCTGGCAATCAGCAACGGCTACCGGGATACATCTGCGGCAGCATGCGGAGTGGGTCGCCGGTTGTCGTCGGTACCCGAACCGTGGAGGGGGCCACCCACTCCCGTGACGACGACACCGCCGGCGTCACCTTATCCACAACCAGTGTCACGCTGACCGAAGCCTTTGGTGCCGGGCGTACTGCCACCTACAGCGTAAAACTCAACACCCGGCCCTCGGGAGACGTCACCGTCACCCCAGTCAGTAGCGACACCTCGGTGGCCAAAGTCCACGGCAACGTCACCGCGCTGACCTTCACCCCCGCCAATTGGGCCGATCCGCAGATCGTCACCGTTGGCGTCGTCGATGATCGCACCGATGCCGATAGAACCACCACCATTACCCATACCGTCACTGGGGGTGGCTACGACTCGGTGCGCATCCCCGACGTCGCCGTCATCTTGGTGGACGACGACACGGTGGATGCACTGCTATTCGGATTTGCTGGGGACACCCTGAAAGTCACCGAGGCCGACGGCGCCATGCACCGCAACTACTACCAAATCGTCCTGAAAAGCCAGCCGAGTGGCGACGTCACCGTCACCCCCACCAGTGGTGATACCGGCATAGCCACCATCACCCCCTCATCACTCACCTTCACCGCCGACAACTGGGCCGAGTCACAAAGCATCGCGGTCACCGGAGTGGACGACCACGTTGATGCGGGAGACCGAAGCACCGCCATCACCCATAGTGCTTCAGGCGGCGGCTACGACTCGGTGCGCATTCCCGACGTGGTCGTCACCCTCATTGATGACGATGTCGCCGGCGTCACCGTGTCCGAGACCGATGGCAGCACTGCCACCACCGAAAGTGGCGGCAGTGACAGCATCAGCGTAGTACTGGACAGCCAGCCCACGGCCGAGGTCACCCTCGCCGTCACCAGTTCCGACACCACCGAAGGTACGGTTGACAAGAGCAGCCTGGTCTTCACCCCCCACAACTGGGCCACCGCACAATCCATCACGGTCACCGGGGTGGATGACCGTTTGGACGATGGCGAGCAGTCTTACAAAATAGAACTGGGTATCGCGGCCAGTAACGACAGCAACTACAATGGCATCAATCCGGATGACGTGGTCGTCACCTCGAAGGTGAAGGTATCCGTTGAAATCACCGGTGTCGCCCCGGGCACTACCAAGATAGAGGGCAACACCATCACCACACAGGTAGACGGGACGGATGTGCAGTTGACGCTGCCGGCTGGGCACGATGTGACCGAGGTAGCGTTCTCGGTGCCCCGCTCCGGGCCGTCTGCGCAGGCTGGTGTAACCTTTGGGGACGAACCGGCTTACGTGGGTATCCGTATAGACGCGCAGCTCCCGTCATCCTCGAGTGCCAGCGTCTGTCTGGAAGAGCCCGCCGGGCTGTCGGGTACGCTGTTTGTGTATCATCTTGCCGATGGGGCCAATAAGTGGGAGAAACTGTTGCCCGCATTGGCGCCCAGCGGTTATGTCTGCGGTAAGACAAAAGACTTTTCTGTTTTTGTAGTAGGATCGCCCATGCCGGTTTTCGGTTCAGCCTTCGTTGACGACTACGTCTGGACGGTTGGCGAGGCCGTTGACGTGGAGCTGCCGGCGGCCACGGGTGGCGACGGGCCGATCACCTACCGGCTGAGTCCGGCTCTCCCGGCGGGTCTTGAGTTTGAGGCACCGGTTCGCACCATCACCGGCACCCCGAACGAAGTGTTCGCCACGACCGAGTTCACCTACACGGCCAGGGACACCGACGGTCATACCGGTCAGTTGCAATTCAGGGTCACGGTGCAGGCTGCTGAAGTGAAGGAGCGTTCCCGTGCGCTCGCTGTGGCCCTGGCGTCGTTCGGGCGTACCGCGGCCGCCGAGGCGGTGGACGTCATTAGTCGGCGTTTCATTGCGGCCCCGGTTGCGCGTTCGGGTATCACGCTGGGTGGCACGGCCTTGTCATCCGTTGGTTCCGGTTCTGCCTCAGCCGTATTGAGTTTGGCTGAGGCGCGCGGTGAAAGTGGTGCCACAGTAGACGGTTTAAATCCGGGGTTAATTACGTGGCGGGGGGTTTCGGCCAGGGAGTTATTCTCGCGAAGTGATTTTGTGTTGCCGTTGCAAGGCACAAAAGAGGATCGGGTCAGGACTGGCTGGACCTTTTGGGGCCAGGGTTCGGCCGGCAGATTTTCCGGTGAGGCAAATGCAATTGAGACTGATGGTGAGTTACACACGGGATACATGGGTTTGGATTACCGGTTTGGAAGCAATCACAACGCCCTGGCGGGCGTAGCGTTTTCGCACAGTGCGGGGGAAGTGGACTACGCGGTAGCGGGGGACTTTCTTCTCGTTAATGGAGAGAGGGGGGGCATCACGGGCGAGGTGGATTTGGCCATGACCAGTGTGTTGCCCTATGTGCACTACACGCCGCGTTTGGGTTTGGGAATATGGGGATTAGCGGGAGCGGGTTCGGGGGAGGTCAAGCTCAAGGATCAAGGGGGGCGTGTAGAGACGGACGTTCGGATGGTGATGGCCGCTGTGGGTGTTCGTCAGCGGTTGAAGACGTGGCGCGGGGTAGATTTTGCGGTGAAATCCGATGTATTGGCGGTACAGTTGAAGACGGACGCGGCGGCAGGTCTTGAAGCGGTGACGGGGGATGCGCGGCGGGCGCGGTTGGCGCTGGAGATGGGTGCTGAGCGGGTGTTATCGCCGGATGCGTTGCTGCGGCCGGATATAGAGTTTAGTGGGCGTTGGGACGAGGGTGATGCGGACAATGGTATAGGGGTAGAGATCAGCGGCGGGGTAGCGTACGTACAGAGTCGTTTGGGTTTGCGTCTGGGTGTTCGGGGTCGGTATTTACTGGCGCATGAGGAGTCTGAATTTGCGGATTGGGGAGGCAGTTTTGCGTTGCAGATTGGAGAGGGTCTTGGGGGGCATGGGCTGTGGTTATCGTATGAGCCGCAGTGGGGGGCCCCGGCCAGTGGCGTAGAGCAGCTGTGGGACAGCGAGGGCATCCGGGAAGTCGGAGGGGCGGGGCGGATGAAGTTTGACCTTGGCTATGGTATGACAACGCGTGGTCGCGGCTGGTTGGTGACGCCGTACGGGGGGGTATTGACGACTGATCAGGATACGCGCTACCGGCTGGGTGCACAGGCCGAGGTAGACAAATCGATGGATATAAGCCTGGAGGGGGTGCGGCGAGAGAATGCGGAGGGCGCCACCGAGCACAGCATATTTTTACGCTGGAAGTTTTTATTGTAGTGTTGTCGCGGCCTGTGTACCCCAAAAACAGTCCGGCATAAAACGATGCAGAGCATTGATTTCCGTTACAAAGGGGTTGATGCGGTACTTTGTGTTTGCCGGGAAGACTAGAGAAACGAACGGCGCACAGCGCCGCATAACACCCGGATGTTGATTATCCGGGGTCGCGTTTCAATGCCTGACACATGCAGTGCACACCGCCGCCGCCGGGTGTAATCATCGACATATCCGGATCAAAGACGGTCAGGCCATGGGCCCGTGCTTTTTCCTTCAGGGTTGTGCTGCTCTCCGGCATTAAAATGCGGTCATGGCCCAACGCCACCACATTGCAACCCAGGTCCAGGGTGTCCCGAAAAGGCACCGTAATGATTTCGATGCTCTTCGATTGCAGCCAGGCCACCACATCCGGGTCGGTGGATTCCAGACACACCGCCGCCAGCTTCGGCGCAAGCATGACCACCAACGGATCAATATCCGTCAACTTCACCTCCCATCCTTCCGCGGCCAACCAGGCTTTAAGCTGCGCGGCGGCGCATTCCTGGCTGCGTCCGCCCTCACCCGCCCAACCGATCAACACGCTGCCCGGCTCAATCACATTAAAGTCACCCCCTTCAAACGTTCCGGCGGTAACATAGTCGTAGATGGGAATGCCCAAACGCTGGTAGGTTTCCATACAACGAAAATTCTCCCCACGCCGCCACCAGTTCGCCATATTGGTAATCATCGCGCCATAGGGCGTCATCACCGATGAGTCTCTGGCAAAGATCTGATAGGGCAGAGCCGGGTCCGGGTGATGGAAATGTACGGTTACGCCAGCAGACTGGTATGCACAAATCATTTCCGCATGTTGCTGCCTGGCCACCGCCCCATCAAATCGCAAATGGCGGCGAATACTTTTCCTGGATACCGAGCTGGTTTCCAGCCATCGGTAATGATCGGCCGGCCCCAGCAATACATCCCGAAGCACACCATACTCACAATCCGCACCCCACTGCGATAGCACCGGTGTGCCACCACCTTCTACCCGGCAACGTAAAGAAAACTCTGGACGCATGGCGAACACTCTCCTCGCTGGAATAGTAAAAGAAGGCGAAACCTGGGGAACAATGGAGAAAAATCCAACAGCCGTTTAACGATGTCAACACCTCTGCGCAACCCTGCCTCGCATTCTTTCCACCCAAAGATTCGCACAACTCTAGTCTGGCTTTATTTTTTATTGCGTTTGCGCCACTTTCTCAGCCACGAAATTACCGTCAGATTGCCACGTCGGGCCCACTGAAAATCCACCGCCAGAATCATCAGCCCCAGTGGTATCATCCACAAGCCAAGAACCGGCAGGAACCAGAATATGCCGCCCAACAGCAACAAAAGACCCAGTATCTGTCTCGGCACCGTCGGCATGGACCGGACGCGTTCAAAAATTGGTTTTAAGGGGCGATTCACAATTGAATTTTGTCACAGTTACCGCCTGAATACTGCACAAAGCCAGACCGCATTTGTGTAGTAACATTGCGTATTTTACGGGTTGGTATCGTTGTCTTTACAATAAAACAGTAAAAGTATGATCCTTGTGGTTTTGCACCTGATTTGCACTCAATCTGGTTGGCGCCGCATGGGGCGATTCTGCCCGAATATCGTTATGATCTTTCTGAGGATTGCCCAATCTGACTATTTTGTACCCGGGAGATGCCATAAAGCCCGGGAAATTACCAGAAAATCCAGCAGCGAATAAAAATAATTTCAGGCCTGACCCGATGAACTTGAAATTTACCAAGATGCAGTCCTTGGGCAATGATTTTGTCATGCTCAACGGTGTGAATGAAAGCATCGAAATGACCGAACAGATTGCCAGGCATATCGCCCACCGCCGTTTTGGTATTGGCTGCGATCAAATTTTAGTGGCCGAATCCGGCCAGAAAAATGGAAATGACGGCGGTAAAAGTGGGTATCGATTAAGAATATTCAATAGCGACGGCAGCGAAGTCGGGCAATGCGGAAATGGGGCGCGTTGTTTTGCACGGTATTTGCACGACCAGGGATTGACCCGTGACCAGCGTATAAATATCCGCACCAAAACCACAAAAATGCAATTGCATCTTAAACCGGATGGTTCGGTTACGGTGGATATGGGGGTGCCGGAGTTTGCTCCGGCAAAGATACCCCTGGCGGTTACAGAGCCGGCGTCTAGGTATCAGGCAAATACCGGGTGCGGCGACATCGAATTTTATGCGGTGGGACTGGGCAATCCGCACTGTGTCATCCAAGTGAGTCGCGTTGACACGGCGGATGTCCAGATTATCGGCTCGGCCATGGAAAATAATCCATTGTTTCCGGAACGGATTAACGTAGGTTTCCGGCAGATTATTTCGAGACAAAAAATAAAGCTTCGGGTTTATGAGCGCGGCGCCGGAGAAACCCTGGGGTGCGGCAGCGGCGCCTGCGCAGCCGTTGCCACGGGTATTCGTGATGGATTGCTCGACAGCGAGGTTGAGGTGGTGTTGCCGGGGGGCAGCGCCCGGGTATCCTGGCAGGGCGGGGCATCACCGATATTCCTAAACGGCCCGGTGCACAAGGTTTATCAGGGCATCCTGGAAGTCCAGCGCGAGCACGTGCAGGCTGTAATCGCTGCATGAAAAAATCTACCTGAATATAGGTTCATTCATCCTGAAGGCAGGATATGTCTGAAATCCGGGAAGTCATCGATTATTTAAAAAAGCATCCGTCTTTCTTCAAAGAACATGAAGACTTGATGGTTGAACTGGGACTGGAGTTTGCACAAAACACTCCATTTTATGCCAGGCAGTTAAAAGTATTGAAAGACCGGGAAAGCCAACAACAATCGAAAATTGACTTAATCATTGACAGCGCGAAAAATAATCAGCGATTGACGTCTGACTTGCTCGCGCTGGCTATTCGATTGCTCGGCGAGCGGCAAAATGGGGTGGACCCGCGTGCAGCCGTTGTTGCATTGGTCAAGCGACAGTTTAACCTGCGTGGTGTTGTGGTTTTGCTGGATAATCAGGATGCCCATGCGCGTCACCCGCAATACGACCAGGTCAGGCAGCGGGTAGTGCACAAAAGCAGCGTTTGTGATGACCGGGTGTCGAGTACATTGCGCGCGGCTTTGTATGGCCCGAAATATCAGGCGATCAAGTCCTGCGCCTTTGTGCCGTTGGTTTATGCAGAAAAAATCAATGGACTGATGGTGCTTGGTGCCGATAGGGCAGAGCGTTTTCAACCCGGAGTCGGGGTGATGTTTCTGGACCAGCTAGGGCTTTTGCTCGGCGGGTTTTTTCAGGGAGTCAAATAGTTATGCCGGAACTGCGCAGCCAGGTTTCGCAATTTCTTGATTTGCTTGAGCGAGAAAGGCGGCTTTCAACCAACACCATTCATGCCTACGCGCGGGACTTACAGCAATTGGTGGCGTTTGCCAATGACCAGGGCGTCACCGACTGGTCGTCACTGACGATTCAGCAGGCGCGCTTTTTTCCGGCAAAATTGAATCAGCATGGTCTGTCTGGTCACAGTATACAGCGCATGCTTTCCGCCTGCCGGAGTTTTTATCGCTATCTGCTGAAACAGGGCGAAGCGGCGGTAAATCCTTTTGCTGGGATTAGCGCACCAAAGTCATCGAAAAAACTGCCGCCGACTTTAAGCGTGGACGAACTCAGTGGCTTGCTTGGGCAGCATGACGGCTCGATACTGTCCGTTCGGGATCACGCCATGTTGGAGTTGTTTTACTCTTCAGGGCTGCGTTTGTTTGAACTGGCCGCGCTGCAGGCTAACTCCATTGATTTTCAACAGGCCCAGGTACGGGTTATGGGTAAAGGAAACAAGCAAAGAATCGTGCCGGTGGGGCGAAAAGCCAGCGAAGCCATACAAACATGGCTGCGGATACGGCCCCGGCTCGCGCAACCGGATGAAAGCGCGTTGTTTGTAAACCGGGCCGGAAACAGGCTGGGTGTTCGAGGAATCCAGTACAGACTGAATCAATGGGCGAAACGCACAGGCCTTGGCCGCAGGCTCCATCCCCACATGCTGCGTCATTCATTCGCAAGCCACATGCTTGAATCCAGCGGCGACCTGCGTGCCGTGCAGGAAATGCTCGGTCATTCAGACATAGCAACAACCCAGATTTATACGCATCTGGACTTCCAGCATCTGGCCAGGGTTTACGACAACGCCCACCCCAGAGCCCGAAAATCGCCTAAGTGATTTGGCCGTTTCCCACCTGCCCACCGGACACCCGTGAACCGGAAAGGCTGGTGTGGGGTAATTCATCCCGGGGCACATAATGTTGCTGTCATTAACCCGCGGTCCACGGTGCCGCCAGGCCGATTTGCCCGGACACAGCCGCACTTTCTTGGCTGACCGGCGATTGATATAAGTCAGCGTGGCGGATATAGTTCGCCGTCAAATTTTTTCACAGATTAACGCTGTTACAGTGGAGCAAATTCAATGATTCAATCATTACCAATGATTTCGGGTGGAGCCGGGCTTCTCGTCGCTCTCGCGGTTTATATAATGGTATTAAAATACCCGGCCGGGGAAGGCAGGGTTGCCGACATTGCAGAGCAGATTCATCGGGGTGCCATGGTGTTTATGCGCCGGGAATACAGTTATTTGCTGGGATTCGTCGCGGTAGTGGCAATTCTGCTTTTTTTCTCGGACCTGGGCGCAAACACCGCGCTCGCCTTTTTAGTCGGCGCGGCCTGTTCGGCCATTGCCGGATATATTGGCATGTTCGCGGCCACCCGCGCTAACGTAAGAACCACCACAGCAGCACAACAAGAAGGCGCCGAAGAGGCATTGGCTGTGGCTTTTTTCGGCGGTTCGGTCATGGGTTTATGCGTGGCTTCCATGGGCCTGCTGGGCATTGGTTTTCTGTATTTGTTGTACGGCGCAGACCCCGAAACGGCGCATGTCATCCACGGTTTTGGAATGGGCGCATCCTCTGTGGCGTTATTTTCAAGGGTCGGCGGTGGAATCTTTACCAAAAGTGCGGATGTGGGTGCCGATCTGGTTGGCAAGGTCGAAGCGGGGATTCCAGAAGACGATCCCCGTAATCCAGGCGTCATAGCCGACAACGTCGGGGACAACGTGGGCGATGTTGCCGGAATGGGATCGGATATTTTCGAATCTTACTGCGGCTCTATCATTGCCACCATCGCCATTGCCTCCACTTTGCCGGCGACGGTTTTCGCGGTATTGGGCGCGCAATCAACCTTGATGTTTTTACCGCTTGGGCTGGCTGCTGCGGGATTAGTCTGTTCAGTCCTTGGAATCGTCATAGTGAAAATGAATGCCGCCCGATCACCAGAATCAGCGCTTCGCATTGGCACCATCGGTGCCACCCTGCTGTTTATGGCAGTCGCTTATGCGGTGATCAGGTATCTCGACGTGAACGCCAGTGTTTGGGGTGCAGTGGCCGTGGGGGCTTTGGGTGGCATTGGAATTGGATTAATTACCGAATACTACACTGGCGGCAAACCGGTTCGCGATATTGCCAAAAGTGGCGAAACCGGCCCAGCTACAGTGATGATCACCGGTCTGGCTGTCGGCATGGAATCGGTGGTGGTGCCTTTGTTGATCATCGCAGCGATTATATGGATCTCAACCGGATTAATCGGACTTTATGGAGTCGGTATCGCGGCGGTGGGTATGCTGGCTACCGTGGGTATTACCATGGCTATCGATGCCTACGGCCCGGTGGCGGATAACGCTGGCGGTATTGCGGAAATGTCCGGCATGGGAAAAGCGGTACGGGAAATTACCGATTCTCTGGATGAGCTCGGCAATACTACTGCGGCTATCGGCAAAGGTTTCGCCATCGGTGCGGCGGCACTCGCGGCGCTGGCCATCATCTCGGCATTTATCGAAACGGTATCCATACTGAAGCCCGGATTTTCGCTGGAATTAAGTAATCCGCAGGTATTGGCAGGCATTTTTCTCGGCGGTATTTTCCCGTTTCTGGTTTCCAGTATTACCATGAATGCGGTGGGCGCGGCAGCGTTTGAAATGATCCACGAAATCCGCAGACAATTCCGTGAGATCCCGGGATTAATGGAAGGCACCGCCGAGCCGGATTCGGATCGATGTGTGGATATTGCAACCCGTGCCGCATTGAAGCGCATGATTCTGCCTGGCGTGATTGCGGTTGCGGTACCGCCAGTGGTGGGATTTACATTAGGCGCTGAAGCGCTGGGCGGGATGCTGGGGGGGGCGCTGCTTGGCTGTGTGTTGATGGCGCTGACCATGGCCAATGCCGGTGGTGCATGGGATAACGCCAAAAAACATGTAGAGAAAGGCAATCTGGGCGGTAAAGGCTCGGACGTTCACGCCGCCACGGTGGTCGGCGACACCGTTGGCGACCCGTTCAAAGACACTTCCGGCCCATCAATGAATATCCTGATAAACGTCATGGCCATAGTGAGCCTGGTGATCGCGCCGCTGCTGTGATTGCGTTATCTGAAGGCTTGGTTTCTTTATGAGCCTGGTTTCTTGATGAAGTGTAATCCCTTAACGGTCATACTGTTTTCAAGCAGGTCCGGCAATCGCTGGGATTGTCCTGGTGTCTAAGTGAACCGTTGCCCCGGGACAAAATCGAATATTTGGTCCAGCCTGAATTCCGTTATCAATTGATCCACTGCCTTTTGTCCATGTTGTTTTTGTACTTCGGTCAGGATCAGCTGGGCCGAATGCCGGTTGTATGATCCGCCAAAATCGGCCTGAACTTTTATCAGTTTTCGCGCCTTGTCCAGGGTCATAATACGAATTTGCCGTTTAACTTCTTCCTGACCGGGATATTTTTTAATCGAACATAGTCGGGCAGCCCGTTTTTATAGGGCGGGTAATCTTCACCCAGCATAAGCGGCGCCAGATAGTTTCGGCATTTTTGGGTAATACTGAAGCCGTCTTCGCTGATAAAGTCGCTGGGCATCATTTTTTCTACATTGGCGACGTGGCTGAGATCAGCTTTGCCGATTTTCCAGCGATACGGTTTGCTGCTCAGCCGGACTATGGCAGGCATCACCGAATTCTCGCCCTGCAATGCCAACTGAACGGCCGCTTCTCCCAGGGCATAGGCCTGGTCCACGTCGGTTTTCGATGCGATGTGCCGCGCAGAACGCTGCATATAATCCGCTACCGCCCAGTGAAATTTATAGGCCAGATCCTGTTTTATCATGTTGGCAATAACCGGGGCCACGCCGCCCAGCTGGGCGTGGCCGAATGCGTCCACCAAGCCCTGGTCGGAAAGGTATTTCCCCGTTCGATCGCGCACCCCTTCTGATACCACAACGGACACATATCCGTATTCGCGTACTTTGCGTTTAACCGCGGCCATGAATTTCCTGCGGTTAAAAGTAATTTCGGGAAACAACACAATAATCGGGATCTCGGTTTTGCTGTCCGCAGCCATTGCCCCGGCTGCTGCGATCCAGCCGGCGTGACGCCCCATGACTTCAAGTACAAAAACTTTGGTTGAGGTGCTGGCCATGGACGCGACATCAAAGCTGGCTTCCCGGGTAGAGACCGCAATGTATTTGGCGACGGAACCAAATCCCGGGCAGTTGTCGGTGGCGGGCAGATCATTATCAACAGTTTTTGGAATATGGATTGCCTGTACCGGGTACCCCAGCGTGTTTGCGAGCCGGGAAATTTTCAGGCAGGTATCGGCAGAATCGCCGCCGCCGTTATAAAAAAAATAGCCGATGTTGTGCGCCGCGAATACGGCGATTAATCTTTCATGCTCGCGCCGGTTTTCTGCGAGACTTTTCAGCTTATAACGGCAGGAACCGAACGCCCCGGCGGGGGTATGTCTGAGCCTGGCGATTGCTGTGGCCGATTCTCTGGAAGTGTCAATCAGGTCTTCGGTTAATGCGCCGATAATGCCATTTCGACCCGCGTAAACCTTGCCAATCTCGTCTTTGTTGTTCCGGGCGGTTTCTATTAGCCCGGCCGCAGAGGCATTAATCACTGCGGTGACGCCGCCGGACTGCGCATAAAAAGCATTCTTTTTTGATTTCATTTGCCTTAAGGCTTTAACTTGTTCATGTCTATATTTCAGGATTTTATAGTTCCACCGTTTGCCCCGGAATCGACGCCTTCGCGCTCTCGTTCGTGGTCCGACTGGGTTTGGAGTGCTGCAGCAACGCATTCAGCAAGATCGCTGTATTGGTCAATTCCTGTTCCAAACTGGTCATGCGGCGTATAGAAAAATTGCGTCCGGTAATGGAAAATCCCGACTTTGAAGACGACAAAATTTGCGCCTCTTGCGTGCCAGAATACGGTGGGACAGCGGGTGACTTCGGCAGAATTTTTATCCAGCACGAGCTCGCAGTCCGCAAGCTCAATGGTCACGTCCTTTTTATATCGCTGCATTAGCATTTCGCGGATATTATGGAGCTCGGAATCGGTAAAATCCGGGACTAATGGCATGCTGTGGCAGGAGCGAAAAATATTACTGAGAAGGGGATTTTACAATAATTCAACCTGGCTGGTCCGGCGGTATTGAGGTCCGTTTCGGCATGATTTTCACGGCAGTCGGTCGTGGGCTGCTGTGTGTGGCAAAATCCTTATCCTCCAATCATGCAGAATCAGCCTGTGCCAAATGTCCGGGGAGCGAGGGCGTGTGAAATTATTCTGGCCGGCTGGTGCGCTGAAAAACAGCGGTTTGCCGCACATTCAGGGTATTTTGCTTGAAATTCCGCGTCAATCGGGTTAGATTGCGCAACCCTTGAAGGTCATCGAAATACTGCCATGAAACGTACATTTCAGCCCAGTGAAATCAAACGTAAAAGAACCCACGGTTTTCGCGCGAGAATGCGCACCCGTGGCGGGCGGGCGGTGATCAACGCCCGGCGTGCCAAAGGTCGTGCTCACCTGAGTGCTTAAAACAGCGTCTGAGACTGGCTGACCCATGCCGCCAACCGCGGCACGCACAGGACGCCAAAACAGGCTTCTGAACAGTACCCAGTTCAGCGCGGTTTTTAATAACAGAAAGTCGGTTCACGGCAAATTCTTCAGTTTCCACGTTGCACGAAATGCTTTTGATTACCCCCGTTTGGGATTGGCCGTGTCGCGCCGAGTCAGCAAAAAAGCAGTTCAGCGCAATCGGATCAAGCGGCAGATCAGAGCCTCTTTCAGGTTGTGTCCGGTGGATTTATCACATATCGATTTCGTAGTCTTGGCCAAGGCAGGCTGCGCGGATCAAATCAACCCGGTGCTGCGTGTTGAATTGGACAAGTTGTGGAACAGAGCGAGAGAAAAATGCGAAAACTGCTGATTGGATTAATAAAGACGTATAAAGTGACGCTTAGTCCGTTTCTTGGGCAGAACTGCCGGTTCCAGCCGGGATGCGCCAGCTATGCCATGGAGGCTATAGAAAAACACGGGTCAATGCGCGGAAGCTGGCTGACACTCAAACGAATCGGTCGTTGCCACCCCTGGCATGAAGGTGGCTATGACCCGGTTCCGGATTGCAAACAAATGTTGCGGTGAATATTTGTGGCAAATGGTAAAAAAGATAACATTTGCGGGTTTAATTTGTAGAATTCGTACAGAATAAAACAGCAATCGACAACCTTTAACTCTATGCCCTTTCAACGAATAATGCTGCTGGTCGCGCTGGGTTTGGTGCTGGTGATGATCTGGCAGTCCTGGGGAGAATTTCAGCACAACTACGCTCAACCCAATGCCGGCCAGGCCGGCCAAAGCCCTGCTGAAACGGATTCTGGCAATGCTGCGAGCAGCAATTTAAGTGAAGACGTGCCGGATGCGCCGGAGGTGCGCTCATCCGAAAATGACAACGCAGCGGATATTCAATCTGCAACCCGGACCGTGTCCAGCACGGGACAGATAATCAATATCTCGACCGATCTGATCAATGCACAAATAGATACTCAGGGCGGCGATCTTGTTCGCGTTGAATTAATCAGGCATCCGGTCAGCGTGGATGCGCCGCAGCAGCCGTTCGTTCTCATGCACCGCGATAATCCTGGATTATTTGTTGCCCAAAGCGGCCTGATCGGAAAGGGTCGTGACTACCCAAACCATAACGTCCTGTTTTCTGCTTCCAGGCTTGAATACCAACTGGGAGATTCTGAAAATCTCGATGTTACTTTAAGCTGGACTGCACAAGATGGGGTCGCCTACGAAAAAGTATTTCGCTTTAAGCGCGACAGCTATCGTATCGACGTGGATTTTCGCATCGTCAACCACAGCGGTCAGGACTGGGTTGGATTTGCTTACGGGCAATTAAAGCAAACCGAGATTGAGCAACCCGGGTCAATGGGGTTTCTGGGCAGGCTGCCGAGCTATAACGGCGCTGCGATTTATACACAGGAAGAAAAATACGAAAAGATTGATTATGGTGAAATCAGGGAAAGTGCCTTGAATGTGACCACCCCGGTCGGCTGGGTAGCCATGCTGCAGCATTATTTTGTGGCGGCCTGGCTGCCGACAGACTCCGATAACTATCAATTATATTCCGGCATAAGCCATAACACTGCAAAGCCGCAATATCGCATCGGATACAAAACCACCCAACCGGTCACCATCCCAGCCGGATCAAGTGGAGAGATCCACACCGCGCTGTTTGTCGGCCCCAAGGAGCAGGTTCGGTTGGACCGGCAGAATGTGGAAGGTTTGAAGCTGACCGTTGACTATGGCTGGCTCACCCCCATTGCCAGTCCGCTGTTTTGGCTGCTGACCAAGATTCATGGGCTGGTGCAAAACTGGGGCTGGTCGATTATTCTGTTAACCGTTTTGGTCAAAGGTGTTTTTTACCCGCTGTCTGCAGCCAGCTACAAGTCCATGGCGAAGATGAAAAAGTTACAGCCCCGCATGGTTACGCTAAAGGAGCGTTATGCCGACGACAAGCCCAAATTTCAGCAGGAAATGATGAAGCTGTACAAGGCGGAAAAAGTAAACCCCGCGGGCGGTTGTTTGCCGGTTCTGGTGCAGATTCCGGTTTTTATCGCGTTGTACTGGGTGTTGTTGGAAAGTGTGGAATTACGACAGGCGGACTTTATGTTTTGGCTGAATGATCTGTCTCTGCCCGACCCCTATTTTGTCCTGCCGGTTATTATGGGCGCATCCATGATCGCCCAGCATTTCCTCAATCCGGCGCCGGTTGATCCCCTTCAGAAGAAAATAATGATGGCATTGCCGTTTGTCTTTACCATTTTCTTCTTGTGGTTTCCCGCCGGGCTAGTGCTTTACTGGGTGGTAAATAACCTGCTTTCCATCGCCCAGCAATACTATATCTCAAAAAAATACCAGGCCGCCTGAGTCCATTTCTGACCAGTGGCAAATCCGCAAAGTCGGCGGCTCGACAATATCGTAGCGGTGGCGACGCCGCCAGGGAGGGGGGGCATCAGCATTGTCCGGCTATCCGGCCCGGATGTGCCGATGATCACGCAGGAATTTTTCGGTCAGCACCTGAAACCAGGGTATGCGCATCATAGGGATTTCAGGGATAGCGATAATTCCATAATCGACAACGGCATAGCGCTGTTCTTTTCTGCGCCACACAGCTTCACCGGCGAACACGTTTTGGAATTACAGGGGCATGGTAGTCCAGTTGTTATGCAAATGCTGGTTCGACGCTGTTTGCAGTCAGGCGCCAGGTTGGCAAGGCCGGGCGAGTTTAGCGAGCGGGCATTTTTCAACGGGCGCCTGGACTTGACCCAGGCCGAAGCCGTAGCCGATTTAATCCAAAGCAGCACCGAATCTGCGGCACGTTCGGCAGTAAAATCTTTACAGGGTGGTTTCTCCGAAAGAGTGAACCAATTGGCCGCTGAAGTGATCCGTCTCAGAATTTTCGTTGAAGCGGCCATAGATTTCCCCGACGAAGAGATTGATTTTTTGCAGGACAGCAATGTGATTGCGCAGCTCGAAAAATTGGCCATGCGGTTTAAATCGCTCAAGGCGTTGGTGAAGCAGGGGAGGCTTTTGCGCGACGGCCTGAAAGTTGTATTGACCGGCTTACCCAACGCTGGCAAATCCAGCCTGCTCAATGCGCTTTCCGGCCAAGACCGGGCCATCGTCAGCACTGTTCCTGGAACCACTCGTGATGTGTTGGAGCAAATTATCGAAATTGATGGATTGCCCGTGGAAATTGTCGATACCGCCGGGATACGTGACACCATCAGCGAAATTGAGGCAGAAGGCGTTCGGCGCGCCTTACAGGCGCAGCAACAGGCGGACCTCATTATCCTGGTGATTGATGATACCAGTGCCAGTGAAGATCAGATTGCGTCAATGCTGCATGATCAGGGCGGCGCCATCCCGGTGCTGCTCCTTAGAAACAAGATTGATTTGACCCATCGAACCGCAGTAAAGCGAGGAAATGAAATTTATGTTTCCGCTTTGACCGGTCAGGGATTGCCTTTAATCAGGGAAGAAATTAAGCAAATTGCCGGATTTCGACAGGTCGACGACAGCCAGTTTCTCGCCAGGGAGCGCCATGTGGATGCGTTATTGCGGGCAGAGCAATTTCTCAAAAATGGCCTGGAGCAGCAAACAAAATTCACAGCGGGAGAATTGTTGGCGGATGATTTGAGGTCTTGTCAAAACGTGCTGGGAGAAATAACCGGTGCGGTCAGTAGCGATGATTTGCTGGGGATGATATTCCGTTCATTCTGCATTGGAAAATAGCAGAACCCTGTTCGTTATGTATAATTCACACGGACAATTCCACGGTATATATATCAATTGGATGCTGATAATATATGGCTTTAACAATGAACAGGCCCGGCATTTCTCCCCTGCATAAATTGCTATGACTACGACAAACCCCACCCACAACTACACCCGAAGTATCCTGCTGCAAATAATTTTGGTAATAGCGCTGCTTGCCATTGTTACTCTCTGGCAATGGGATATCGTGCACCAGATATATGTTGCCAATCAGGTCAATACCGTTGGATGGGCAGTAAATGGTGGAATTGCGTTGCTGTTTGTCTGCGGTCTGATTCAGTTAGTAAAGCGATTTTTCGAGTATCGAAACCAGGAGCAGGCGATAAATCGATTCAAGGCCAATGTAAAAGATAACCGGGAACCCTTGCTCGGCATACGTCAGGATGACATGGTAGCGGAACGATTTCTGACCTTGAAGTCTTTGAATCGACGCCGTGCCAGTATTGACCAAAGTGCCCTTGCCGCGACATTGCTGGCATCCGAATCAAGCAGAAATAGCTTCCTGAAATTTGTGCACAACGTTTTAATTCTCACTGGTGTATTTGGCACCATTATCTCGCTGTCTATTTCGTTGCTGGGTGCATCGGATATTCTGCAAAGCGGTGGGCAGGCCGGCAGTTTGCTGGGAGAACGGGAAGCCGCACAGGCGACCGGGCTGGGCACCATGATTTATGGGATGTCCACTGCCTTGTCTACCACGCTTACCGCAATCATCGCCTACCTGTTCTTTGGCTATTTCTACATAAAGCTGACCGACACCCAGACTTTTCTGATCAGTAAAATTGAAGAAGTGACTGCAACAACATTAATGCCGCATTTACAATTAAATCAGGATACAGTGATCAGGGATTATTCCGAAAGTATACGTGCAGCAAACGAGTTAATTCAGAAGCTGGAACAATCACAACAGAAGTATACAGATTCGGCAGGCATGCTGGAGTCAGCCACGCAGAAACTGGCGGATAAAGTGACCTCCTGGCATGACAAACCCAATGTAAACGAGGAATTACTGGCGTTGATGAGCGAAGTTGTCGAACGGCATCAACACACTTCCCGGCAACATGCTGAAAGCATGGACAAGGTTGTCGGCTTGTTAAAACGAGGCTTCCGTTTGCGCAACGGAAACGACCAGACTTAAATGCCGGGTTCCAACGGATTCATTGATCTTAGAGTCGGTCGCGGCGCTGGCGGCGTCGGCGATGACAGTATATGGCCGTCATTTACCGACATTATGACTGTGATCGTCATGATTTTTCTAATGGCGCTGGTAGTAATTATGGTGCGCAATTTTGAGCTTGACCGAAAATTGTTGTCAACCATCACCGCCAAGGAAGCGACCACATTGGCAAATCAGGATCTGCTAACCCGGTTGTCAGGGGTGGAAGGTTTATTGGGGGAGACACAGCTTCAGCGGGATGCATTACAAGTTACCCTGGGCGAGGAACTGGAACGGCTGGCGGCATTGACAGCGGATCAGGAGGAGTTGCAGGGAGAGCTTGCGACCCTGGTTGCGAAGCGTCAGCAGCTGGAGCGGGACAATGCCCGGCTGCGGCAGCAGCAGCAGGATGCGTTGGCGGAGATTGGCAAGTTGACGGATAGCGAGCGTTCGTTGAATCAGCAGATTGCAGTATTGAGTGAGCAGTTGGCCACGCTGGAGATGGAATCCACCGAGACCATAGAGTCGCTCAGCACGGATAAGCGTTCGCTGAATGAAAAGCTGGATGCGGTGTTGGCCCGGTTGTCAGGGGTGGAAGGTTTATTGGGGGAGACACAGCTTCAGCGGGATGCATTACAAGTTACCCTGGGCGAGGAACTGGAACGGCTGGCGGCATTGACAGCGGATCAGGAGGAGTTGCAGGGAGAGCTTGCGACCCTGGTTGCGAAGCGTCAGCAGCTGGAGCGGGACAATGCCCGGCTGCGGCAGCAGCAGCAGGATGCGTTGGCGGAGATTGGCAAGTTGACGGATAGCGAGCGTTCGTTGAATCAGCAGATTGCAGTATTGAGTGAGCAGTTGGCCACGCTGGAGATGGAATCCACCGAGACCATAGAGTCGCTCAGCACGGATAAGCGTTCGCTGAATGAAAAGCTGGATGCGGTGTTGGCCCGGTTGTCAGGGGTGGAAGGTTTATTGGGGGAGACACAGCTTCAGCGGGATGCATTACAAGTTACCCTGGGCGAGGAACTGGAACGGCTGGCGGCATTGACAGCGGATCAGGAGGAGTTGCAGGGAGAGCTTGCGACCCTGGTTGCGAAGCGTCAGCAGCTGGAGCGGGACAATGCCCGGCTGCGGCAGCAGCAGCAGGATGCGTTGGCGGAGATTGGCAAGTTGACGGATAGCGAGCGTTCGTTGAATCAGCAGATTGCAGTATTGAGTGAGCAGTTGGCCACGCTGGAGATGGAATCCACCGAGACCATAGAGTCGCTCAGCACGGATAAGCGTTCGCTGAATGAAAAGCTGGATGCGGTAGCAGGTCAGCTTGCGGAAGTAAAGATATTACTCCAGCAATCTCGAAGCGAAAATCAGTCGTTGACTGAGGAAGTCATTGAGTTGGGTGGATCGAAGCAGCAGGTTGAACAACGATACAGCATTGCCGGCGATGAAATTCTCGCCCTCAAGGAGCTGGTCCGGTTGCGCGAATCAGAAAACGCTGCATTGCAGATTCAGGCACGATCGTCGGTAAATCAATACCGTTCGCTCAAGGACGAGTATGAATTGCTGGATACGAAATACCGCGAGTTAATCAGGCCGGCGAGAAGTACAGCGGGGAAGTATGTAGTCGAAGTCTGGGTGGAAAAGATCAATTCGAAAATAAGGTATAAATTGAAACAACCGGATGAAGATGTGCCGCAGGCGGTGCAAAAGTCTCAAATGGAGCAGAAATTACAGGAGTTGAAAGAACGCTTTGGAAGCAGGCTTTATACCAGAATCGTGATTCCGCAAACCAACCAGCTATCCCACAATGAGGCCTGGAATTTTACTCAGGAGATTCTGCAGAAATACGATTATTACCACCAGTAAATTTATCGACAAATTATTGTCATTGACCAGATGAAATACTCCGATTCGTTCGATATCATCGTTATTGGCGGTGGTCATGCTGGCGTAGAAGCGGCGCTGGCCTGCGCACGGATGCAGTGTAAAACCCTGTTGGTCACCCATAATATCGAAACCATCGGTCAGATGTCCTGCAATCCGGCCATAGGCGGCATCGGCAAGGGGCACATTGTCAAAGAGATTGATGCCATGGGCGGGGTCATGGCCTGCGCAATAGACGCTGCGGGTATCCATTTTCGGATTTTGAATGCCCGCAAAGGCGCGGCGGTTCAGGCCACCCGCGCCCAGGCTGATCGTGGGTTGTACAAAATGGCGGTCCGCAGCGCAGTGGAACACCAGCGAAACCTGGCTGTATTTCAACAATCTGTGGATGACCTGATTGTTGAGGGGGATGTGGTCAAAGGCGTGCGCACCCAACTGGGCATTGAATTTGAATCTACGGCGGTGGTGTTGACAACCGGGACGTTTTTGAACGGAAAGATTCACGTTGGCATGGATCATTCCAAAGGAGGTCGGGCCGGGGATCCGCCTTCGCTTGCCCTGGCCGATCGATTGCGGCAGTTACCATTAAAAGTTGGCCGACTGAAAACCGGGACCCCGCCGCGTATTGATGGCAAGTCCATCGACTATACTGGTCTCGAACAGCAGCCGGGTGATGATCCGGTTCCCGTGTTTTCCTTTCTGGGGGATGCGTCCCGGCACCCAAAACAAATTCCCTGCCACATTACCCATACCAATCCCACAACCCATGAAATCATCAGCGGCGCTTTGGATCGTTCGCCGCTGTATGGCGGCGCCATTGACTCAGTGGGGCCGCGTTATTGCCCATCAATTGAAGACAAGGTGGTGCGATTCGCTGCACAAAGCAGCCATCAGATTTTTATTGAGCCGGAAGGCCTGAATACCACCGAAGTGTATCCCAATGGTATTTCAACAAGTTTACCATTTGATGTGCAACTGGATTTTCTGAGATCAATTAAAGGATTCGGGAATGCGCTGATTACCCGACCTGGATATGCCATTGAATACGATTTTTTTGACCCGCGAGGATTAAAAAATTCATTGGAAACCAAATCTATCCAGGGATTGTTTTTCGCAGGACAAATAAATGGAACCACAGGCTATGAGGAAGCAGCCGGTCAGGGGTTAATCGCGGGTTTAAATGCGGCGTTGAAAATCCAACAGCGCGAGCCGTGGTGCCCGGCCAGAAACGAAGCCTATATAGGCGTGATGATCGATGATCTGGTTACCCATGGCACCGCAGAGCCGTATCGAATGTTCACCTCTCGCGCCGAGTATCGATTGCAGCTTCGAGAAGACAATGCCGATTTGAGATTGACCGCAAAGGGCCGCCAACTGGGTCTGGTTGGCGACCAGCGGATGGCGGTATTTGAGCGCAAACGCAGCGAGATAGAAAAGGAAAAGGCCCGATTGGAAAAAATCTGGATTCACCCGGATAAAACAGACACGGATTTGATTGAGAAAATGCTTGGTCAGGAATTGCAGCGCGAGGCCAGTTTGATGGACTTGCTGCGGCGTCCTGAAGTCACCTATCAGGATTTGGTGAAATTGGCCCAACTGGATTCCCCACTGGAAAATCCGCAAAGTATTCGACAACTTGAAATTCAGGCCAGATACAGTGGATATATTGAACGCCAAATGGCCGAGGTCGAGCGGCAAAAGAAAAGTGACGATGTGGTTTTGCCGGACAGCATGGACTATGGTTCGGTTCATGGTCTGTCTACAGAAGTACGGCAAAAATTCAGCCTGACACGTCCGCAAACCATAGGTCAGGCAACACGCATCCCCGGAGTGACGCCTGCGGCAATCTCGCTGCTGCTGGTTCATCTGAAGAAAATCCGGCGAGCGGCATAACCATTATTTCGGGTTTGGAATAGACCGCACTGGAACTTTTGCCGGATAACGCCGCGGTTTCACCTCAGCGTGACCAGTTCCTCCGCAGCGGTGGGATGCACCGCCACCGTATTATCAAAATCCTGCTTGGTCGCACCCATTTTTATCGCCACTGCAAACCCCTGTATCATTTCATCAGCGCTGTCGCCAACAATGTGGCAGCCAACGATTTTTTCTGAGGCGCCGGCCGCGACCAGTTTGACCATGGTAAGTGACTTGTGCTCGCTCACGGCGTAGCGCATATTGATGAATTGGCTTTTGTAAATTTTAATCCGGGCGTCGCCGTATTGCTTCTTGGCATCGACTTCGGATAGTCCGATGGTGCCTGCTGGCGGGTGTGAAAATATCACGGTGGGGATGTTATTGTAGTCCAGTCTGGCCTCTGGTTCATGGTTGAATAATCGCCGGGAGAGTTTGCGTCCTGCCGCAATAGCAACTGGCGTGAGTTGCGCACCAGGAGTGACATCGCCCACGGCATAAATACCACTGGCGGAAGTATTTTGAAATTCATCCGTATCAATCTGACCTCGATCGTTGGTTTTTACTCCGGTGACTTCCAGGTTCAGATGGGCAATATTGGGGTATCGCCCGATGGCCCAGATAATACAATCGAAGCCGCCGGATTTATTACCGTCGCTGTCCGTATAGCCAAGACGGCCGTCAGAGTGCTTTAGCAGTGAATCCAGCGCGATATTTGTCATAATATTAATTCCGCTGTTTTGCATTTGCTGCATGACGAGCTCATGGATATCATGATCGAAACTTCTGAGCAGCCGGTCCTTTCTCAATAGCATGGAGACTTCGCTATTGAGCCCGTGCAACAGCCCGGCCAGTTCCGTTGCTATATAGCCGGCGCCAATAACCAGAACTCTCTTCGGTTGCGCTTTTAGCTGGAAAAACCCATTACTGGTAATGCCGAGGTTCGCACCGGCAATATCGGGAACGACTGGCTGCCCGCCGGTGGCAATGAGAATGTGACCTGCCTGGTATGGGTCACCATTCACTTCGATGCAGTTTTTGGCGCGGAACCGGGCCACACCGCGCACCAGGGTGACGCCGGATTTTTCGAGGTTAGTCTGGTAAATTTTGTTTAAACGGGAAATATATCCATCACGTGATTGCTGGATGGTTGACCAGTTGAATCCCTGCCCTTGGATTTGCCAGCCATAGTCCTTTGCCAATGCCAGAGTTTCGTTAATTTGTGCGGTGAGCCACATCACTTTTTTTGGAACACAGCCCACATTGACGCAGGTTCCGCCGAGCGGCCCGGATTCAACAATCAGAACCTTTGCACCATATTCTGCGGCGCGCCTGGCGGAGGCAATGCCGCCGCTTCCGCCGCCAATCACGATAAAATCGAATTTACTGATCATAAAACTGTGCCCGATAATTTAGCCTGAAAACTGGAAAGTAATAACTCGTTGCCGGATTATGCGTCCGACTGGTAACAAAACAAAGATTTGTTTGACAAACTGCAACAGTCAAAATAGCAGCGGCCGACAAGAGCAGTCAGCCGTAGTCTGGAATCGGCCGGAGAAAAATCCGGTTTCAATCCATACTGCCCGTATTGCTCCCCAATTAGTACATGTGCGATTTGATTCGCCTGTATCTGGGAAAAGCCTCACCTCCTTTTGCGGGGAAAGATGTGCAAAACAACGCGACTGCACCGCAGGAATTACAATCACTTGCAGCTTCGTTTTTGATTGTCGGGGGTGGAATAATCGGTGGTTACAGCAAAAGCGCGATGCCAAAGGGTTATGGAGATTAAGGATATCCATTGGACCAGATATTGAGGGAGCGTTTAATAATTGATTGATCAAGGAAATTTCGCCGAAATTTCGCGGATAGAAAATATTGATTCGGGATGTTAAAGTTGGTTTTTTATCTGGAGATGATGATGACGATACAAACAACAAATTTACCCGGGACAAAAATCCGTATTCCACCTGGATTAAGGGACAGGGGTTAAGCGTATGGACTCAAGAGCAGCGGTGGCCTATGAAGCAGGCAAACCTTTAGAAATTGAAACGGTTCAACTTGACGGCCCCAGGGCCGGTGAAGTACTGGTTGAAATAAAAGCCACGGGAATTTGTCATACCGATGAATTCACCCGGTCCGGCGCAGACCCGGAAGGGTTGTTTCCGGCGATTCTGGGCCATGAAGGCGCGGGTATTGTGGTTGAAGTTGGAGAGGATGTCCGCAGTGTAAAAAAAGGCGACCACGTCATTCCTTTATACACACCGGAATGTCGCCAGTGCGACTACTGTATCAGCGGCAAAACCAACCTGTGCCAGGCGATTCGGGTTACCCAGGGCCAGGGCGTAATGCCCGATGGAGCCAGTCGATTTTCCTTGGGCAGGCAAAAAATTTTCCATTACATGGGCACTTCGACTTTTTCCAATTACACCGTGCTTCCAGAAATTGCAGTGGCAAGAATCCGTGAAGACGCACCATTCGACAAGGTATGTTATATCGGTTGTGGCGTAACCACCGGAATCGGCGCGGTAATCAATACGGCAAAAGTGAGGCCTGGCGATAACGTCGTGGTATTTGGTCTCGGCGGAATTGGTTTGAACGTGATTCAGGGTGCGAGATTGGCGGGTGCAGATAAAATTGTCGGTGTAGATATCAATCCCAAACGCCAGCGGCTCGCAGAAAAATTCGGCATGACGCACTTTATCAATCCGCAGCAGATTGAAGATGATCTGGTCGCCAGTATCGTTGACATCACCGGCGGCGGCGCGGACTACAGTTTTGAATGCGTCGGCAATACCGACTTGATGCGCCAGGCATTGGAGTGCTGCCATAAAGGCTGGGGCGAAAGCGTCATTATTGGTGTTGCCGGTGCCGGGAAAGAAATCAGCACTCGCCCATTTCAACTGGTTACTGGCCGGGTTTGGCGTGGAACCGCCTTCGGTGGGGCGAGAGGAAGAACGGATGTGCCGAAAATTGTAGATTGGTATATGGAAGGGAAAATAAATATTGATGATTTAATTACCCATACCATGCCACTGGACAAAATTAACCAGGCATTTGATTTGATGCACTCTGGCGATTCCATCCGCAGCGTGGTTTTATTCGACTCCTAAAGCCATAAAAATAAAAGCCCAGGCCCCCGCGCTGTGAATGAGGGAAAGTAGAACGATCCGGGATGCCAGGGAATTTTCCGCTGCATTCAACCTGGCATTTCGACATGAACGAAACGACTGGGCCATCTTTTTACGCTGCAACCCGGGAATGGCCGTCATCATTGGACTTGTCGTCCACTTTCACTTGACCTGATCACACTCTCATCCTGTTTTCAAATCCAGCCTTTTTAAGTCCGATTGATTCTGAACAGGACCAGACTATATCCTTGACAGTCATTGACTCCCGTCATAGAATCGCCGCCCTTGTGCGGGGCGCGACCAGAAATATTCGCTGAATTGCCTGGGTTTGAGCTGGCCCACAGGGTTCTGGAGTCAAGAATACATTAATAGTGAAGTTAAGCGAATGCCGACGTTAAACCAACTGGTTCGAAAACCACGACAAAAGCAGGTAAAGAAGACCAATGTTCCTGCATTGCAGGCTTGCCCGCAAAAACGTGGTGTTTGTACTCGCGTTTATACTACTACTCCGAAGAAACCGAATTCCGCGCTGCGTAAAGTGGCCCGAGTGCGGCTGACCAATGGTTTTGAAGTGACCACCTACATCGGCGGTGAAGGCCATAACCTTCAGGAGCACTCGGTAGTGCTGTTACGGGGTGGGCGGGTTAAAGATTTACCGGGTGTGCGTTACCACACGGTTCGTGGTGCGCTGGACACATCAGGTGTTTCTGATAGACGCCAGGGTCGCTCGAAATACGGTGCAAAGCGACCCAGGTCCTGATGTCCGATTTTTTAGAAGAAAATTTTTTAGCACAGGATATTTAACCTGTACATGGGCTGAGTTTAAGCCCCGAGTAGTGAAACCCTGGCAATAATCAAGGGTTTTCCTGCCAAATCCTAAACTCCCGAGCCTTTGGTTATTCCTGAGGGGGTTGGTTCTTCTGAATGATCAGGAGAGCGTATTTTTATGGAATGATCAGAATTGAAAATTTGCACCTGTGCGAAAGTTTAGGCGGGATGACTCGCCTCAATTTTCCAGCAGGTTTTTAATGGTTTTATATTTATTTTTTTGATGATAGTACGCCAGTGTATTTAGTGAAACAAGATTAAGCGATGCCAAGAAGAAGAGAAGTGCCGAAGCGCAAAATTTTGCCGGATCCCAAATTCAAGGATCAAACTATTGCAAAATTCATTAACATCATGATGCTGGATGGCAAGAAATCTGTTGCCGAAAAGATCATGTATGGAGCGCTGGATATTATCAAACAACGTGGTCAGGATGACCCTGTAGAGACTTTCAATAATGCGTTGGAAAAAGTCAGCCCCAGTGTGGAAGTAAAAAGCCGACGGGTTGGTGGTGCCACTTATCAGGTGCCGGTGGAAGTACGACCAAATCGACAAATGGCATTGGCCATGCGTTGGCTGGTGGGTGCGGCGCGTAAGCGCAGCGAAAAATCCATGACTGCCCGCCTTGCAGGTGAGTTGATGGATGCTTCTGATGCTCGCGGAAGCGCAGTGAAAAAGCGTGAAGACACGCTGAAAATGGCCGAAGCCAATAAAGCATTTTCGCATTATCGCTTCTAGCACGACTCGTTATTACAATGACGCGCAAGACCCCTCTCCATCGTTATCGCAATATTGGCATCATGGCGCACATTGATGCCGGCAAAACCACGACCACCGAGCGCGTGCTGTTCTATACCGGTCTTTCCCATAAGATTGGCGAAGTCCATGACGGCAATGCGGTAATGGACTGGATGGAGCAGGAGCAGGAAAGGGGAATCACGATTACTTCCGCTGCCACAACCTGCTTTTGGAGCGGTATGGACAAAAGTCTGGCAGCGCATCGAATTAACATTATCGACACCCCTGGTCACGTTGATTTCACTATCGAAGTAGAGCGCTCGTTACGAATACTGGACGGCGCAGTGGCTGTTTTTTGCGCAGTGGGTGGCGTAGAGCCGCAGTCAGAAACAGTTTGGCGACAAGCGGATAAGTATCAGGTGCCGCGCATGGCATTCGTTAATAAAATGGACCGAACCGGGGCTGATTTCTTGCGGGTAGTGGACCAGGTTAAATCCCGTCTCGGCGCGAATCCGGTTGTTATGCAACTGAATATTGGCTCCGAAGAAAACTTTAAGGGTGTCGTCGATCTGGTCAGGATGAAGGCGATTTACTGGAGTGAAGATAACCGGGGGGTTGAGTTTGCATATCTCGACATTCCTGAAGGGCTGGTTGGGTTGTGCGATGAATACCGCGCAAAACTGGTGGAAGCGGCGGCAGAAGCAGACGACGCCACGATGGACAAATATTTCGAACAGGGTGAGCTGAGCCAGGAAGAAATTAAACAGGGCATTCGTATTCGCACCCTCAGGAATGAAATCATTCCAGTATTTTGCGGGTCGGCTTTTAAAAACAAGGGTGTGCAGACCATGCTGGATGGTGTGGTTGATTTCCTGCCGAGCCCCATAGATGTGCCGGCCATCAGTGGTATTGCCGCAGACGGTGAGACGGAAATTTTGCGAAAATCTGACGATAATGAGCCATTTTCTGCCCTGGCTTTTAAAATCATGTCCGATCCGTTCTTCGGTCAGCTCATATTCTTCCGTGTTTATTCCGGCGCAATCAAAGCCGGGGATACGGTATTGAATTCCGTCAAGGGCAAAAAAGAACGTATCGGTCGAATCCTGCAAATGCACTCCAATCACCGCAAAGATATTAAAGAAGTTCGCGCGGGTGATATTGCGGCGGCTGTGGGTCTGAAAAGTATTACCACTGGCGATACATTATGCGCCACAGATTCGGAAGTGGTGCTGGAGAGAATGGAATTTCCCAATCCGGTTATTTCCCAGGCGGTAGAGCCCAAAACCAGAACCGATCAGGAGAAGCTCGGTATTGCATTGGGCAAGTTAGCGCAGGAGGATCCTTCATTTCGAGTTCACTCTGACCCGGAATCCGGCCAGACCATTATTTCCGGTATGGGTGAGCTGCATCTGGAAATCATCATTGATCGCTTGAAAAGAGAGTTTAGTGTGGACGCCAATATCGGCAAGCCGCAGGTGGCTTATCGAGAGACCATTACGAAAATGATCGAAATTGAGCATAAGTACGCCAAGCAAACCGGTGGACGCGGCCAGTTCGGGCATGTGTATGTACGTTTGCAGCCACAGGAAATGGGCGCGGGTTACGAATTTGTTGACGAAATTAAAGGCGGCGTCATTCCCAAGGCATTTATTCCGTCAGTAGATAAAGGAATACAGGACGCGATGCAATCCGGTGTAGTAGCGGGTTACCCGGTTATTGATGTGAAAGTCACATTGTTTTACGGTTCTTATCACGAAGTCGATTCGTCCGAGCATGCGTTTAAAGCGGCAGGGTCTATGGCCTTCAGAGAAGGTGCGAAGCAAGCGCACCCACAGTTGCTTGAACCGATGATGGCAGTAGAAATTGTTACTCCAGAAGAATACATGGGCGGTGTTAACGGTGATTTGAGTTCGCGCCGCGGCATCATCCATGAAATGGAAGATTCACCCGGCGGAAAAATTGTAAAAGCAGAAGTTCCGCTGTCGGAAATGTTTGGTTATTCAACCTCGTTGCGGTCAGCTACCCAGGGTCGGGCAAACTACACCATGGAGTTTAGAAAATATGCGCCGGTTCCTGAAAACGTCAGCGCTGCAATCAGAAATTATTAGCCAGTAGATATTTGATTCGGAAGAAAAAATTTACACGCAAAGAATGAGACCCCCAGGAGATAAACCATGGTAAAAGCGAGATTTAGTCGGAGCAAGCCGCACGTAAACGTAGGCACCATAGGTCATGTAGATCATGGCAAGACGACCTTAACAGCGGCGATGACCAAAGTATTATCGGTGAAATACGGTGGTACGGAAGTCAAGGCATTTGATGAGATTGACAATGCGCCGGAGGAGCGTGAGCGTGGGATTACCATCGCCACCGCCCATGTTGAATATGAAACTGCGGTGCGTCACTACGCCCACGTAGATTGTCCGGGGCATGCGGATTATGTAAAGAACATGATTACAGGAGCGGCGCAGATGGACGGAGCCATTTTGGTATGTTCAGCGGCGGATGGTCCGATGCCGCAGACCCGGGAGCACATACTGTTGGCGCGTCAGGTAGGGGTGCCGTATATCGTTGTATATTTAAACAAAGCCGACATGGTAGACGATGAGGAGTTAATGGAGTTGGTAGAGATGGAAATCAGAGAGTTACTGGACAGTTATGAGTTTCCTGGGGATGACACCCCGGTCATTATTGGTAGCGCGTTAAAGGCGTTGGAAGGGGAGCAGAGCGAGATAGGCGAAGGATCGATACTGAAGTTAGCTGAAGCGTTGGATCACTACATTCCTGAGCCGGAGCGCAAGGTAGAGGGGGATTTTCTGATGCCGGTAGAGGATGTATTTTCCATATCGGGTCGTGGCACAGTGGTGACGGGTCGTATAGAGCGAGGTGTGATCAAGGTAGGGGAAGGAGTTGCGGTGGTAGGTATCAGGGCGACCATGAGCACGGTATGCACGGGCGTAGAGATGTTTCGCAAGTTATTGGACGAAGGTCAGGCGGGAGACAATGTAGGGATACTGTTGCGGGGGACGAAGCGTGAAGAAGTAGAGCGTGGGCAGGTATTAGCGAAGCCGGGATCGATCACGCCGCATACGCGTTTTGCGGCGGAGGTATACATATTATCGAAGGAGGAGGGGGGTCGTCACACGCCATTTTTCCAGGGATATCGGCCGCAGTTTTATTTTCGCACGACGGATGTAACGGGTACGTGTGAGTTAATGGCGGGTACAGAGATGGTGATGCCTGGGGACAATGTATCGTTGCGGGTAGAGTTAGGGTCGGCGATCGCGATGGAGGAGGGTTTGCGATTTGCCATACGCGAGGGCGGTCGCACTGTGGGCGCCGGGGTGGTGACTGAAATCATCGAATAAAAGGTTCAATATATTCTTCAAATATAAAAGAATAGAGAGAAAACCCGGGTAATGGTTGAAAATCAAAAAATTCGTATTAGCCTGAAAGCGTTCGACCACAAGTCAATTGATCGCTCGGCATTAGAGATCGTGGATACGGCCCGGCGTACCGGTGCGCTGGTGATGGGACCCATTCCATTACCTACCAAGATCGAAAAGTACACGCTTTTGCGCTCACCCCATGTTGATAAAAAGGCGCGAGACCAGTTTGAGATCAGAACCCATAAACGAATTCTTGACATCGTACAACCCACCGATAAAACCGTGGATGCACTGATGAAGCTGGACCTGGCAGCCGGCGTTGACGTTGAGATCAAACTGAACTGACGGCAACCAGGCTACGAGCTAATAACAGCAGGTCAATAACAGCAGGTCAATAAAATGTCACTGGGACTGGTTGGAAAAAAAATAGGTATGACCCGGATTTTTACCGAACAGGGTAGATCTCAACCGGTAACGGTCATAGAAGTTTTGCCGAACCGGATCACACAAATCAAAACTCGGGCAGTGGATGGATATGACGGTTTGCAGCTCACCACGGGTGAGCGGCGTGCCAGCCGGGTAACCAGGGCGATGCAGGGTCATTTTGCTAAAGCGGGTGTGGAGCCGGGACGTGGTGTTTGGGAGTTTCGACTTGACACCCCGGTTGATACCGAACCGGGTAACGAGTTAACCGTTGGCTTGTTTGAGCAAGGTCAAACAGTGGACGTGACCGGCCAGTCAATCGGCAAGGGTTTTGCCGGTGTTATGAAGCGTCATGGTTTCGCTGGTGGTCGTGCAACCCATGGCAACTCCAAAGCCCACAGACTGGGTGGTTCAATTGGTAATGCCCAGGACCCTGGCCGAGTATTTAAGGGCAAGAAGATGGCGGGCCATATGGGTGTTGCCCGAGTGGTTCAACAAAATCTGGTTGTAGTGCGAGTGGATTGTGAACGGAATCTTATTTTGATTGCAGGCTCTATACCGGGCGCTAAAGGTTCGGACGTGATAATTCGCCCAGCGGTTAAATCCGATGGGGTGCTTTCGATTGCAAATCCGGGATTGATTGTGGTTAAAAAGGAAAACGACCGGTCAGCGCCCAATACGAATGCGGCATCAACTGCGCCTGAAGCCGACCAGGCCAGATAGACAGCAACCCAGGGGAAGACGCGAATGACCGTGCAATTAAAAATAAACAATATCGCAGGTAGCGGGGTGGAAAACCTGGATCTGTCTGAGACCAGCTTCGGTGTGGAATATAACGAAGCACTTATACATCAAGTGGTTACAGCGTATCAAGCGGGTGGTCGCAGTGGCACCCGGGCCCAGAAAAACCGCTCAGCGGCGAGTGGCGGCGGCGCAAAGCCCTGGAGACAGAAAGGTTCGGGGCGCGCACGCGCAGGTACTATTCGCAGCCCGATTTTCACTGGCGGCGGTCGTGCTTTTCCTGCCTCTACCCGGGACTTCTCACAAAAAGTGAACAGGAAAATGTATCGGGCCGCGATGCGCTCCATACTTTCCGAGCTGGCGCGGCAGAACAGATTGGTGGTGGTCGACGATTTCGCCATGGAAGCGCCTAAAACCAGATTGCTTCAGGATGTGCTTCTTAAACTGGGCGTGACCCAGGCGTTGATAGTGACTGCCCGGGACAATCAAAATGCGGCGCTTTCAGCTCGAAATTTGAAATGGATTTCGGTTTGTAATAGCGGTGAAATTGATCCGGTAAGTCTGATTCGTCATGAAAAAGTGGTGATTACGGTGGACGCCGCCAAAAATATAGATGAGGCCTTCCAATGAGGGTGCAAAAACGAAAAAGTATGCTTAAAGCCAATAAAGTGCAACCCGCTGTGCTGGATGGAGAACGGTTATATCAAATCATCCTTAAACCGGTGATTTCGGAAAAAACCACCCGTGCCGCCGATAAAAATGGCCAGGTGGTTTTTCAGGTGACTGGCGATGCGAACAAATATGAGATTCGCCAGGCAGTGGAAAAATTATTTGAGGTAAAAGTGAAAAGCGTTCAGGTTGTGAACGTACCCGCAAAGCGCAAAAAACTCGGTCAAATCCAGGGTATGCGCAGCAGTTGGAAAAAAGCGTATGTTTGTTTGCAGGCAGGACATGACATCGATTTTATCGGCATGACCGGGACTTGACAAAATTCAAATCGGCAAACTCAGAATTGAAATGGCATTAGTAAAACAAAAACCGACTACCCCGGGTCGTAGAGGTAAGGTTAAAGTTGTAACGCCGGATTTGCATAAGGGCAAGCCTTATGGGCCGTTACTCGAACCGAAGACGGCAATTAGCGGCAGAAACAACCAGGGCCGTATTACCGTGCGGCATCGTGGTGGTGGACATAAGCGTCATTATCGGGTGATCGATTTCAAGCGCAATAAAGACGGTATTGCCGCAACGGTTTTGCGTATTGAATACGACCCTAACCGAAGTGCGCATATCGCCTTACTGGTTTATGCAGATGGCGAGCATCGTTACATAATTGCCCCGCGTGGTTTGGCCGCAGGTGATACCGTGGTTTCCGGTTCTGGTGGCGGATATAATGTTGGTAACAGTATGCCGTTACGAAACATACCGGTCGGTACGGTGGTGCATTGTATTGAGTTAAAACCAGGTAAAGGCGCCCAAGTGGCCCGTTCGGCGGGTGCTGCGGTGCAATTCCTCGGCAAAGAAGGCGCTTATGCGCAATTGCGATTGCGTTCCGGCGAAATCAGAAAGGTGCATTTGGATTGTCGCGCTACCATAGGACAAGCCGGCAATTTGGAACAGGGTTTAGCCAAAATTGGTAAAGCTGGCGCAAAACGCTGGAGAGGTATTCGTCCCACGGTACGTGGTGTGGCCATGAACCCGGTGGATCACCCCCATGGTGGCGGTGAAGGTCGTACCTCGGGTGGCCGTGACCCGGTATCGCCCTGGGGTACGCCCACAAAAGGCTATAGAACGCGATTGAACAAACGAACATCTTCCATGATTATCCGCAGAAGGAAAAAATAAGCATGCCACGCTCGATTAAAAAAGGTCCTTTTGTTGACCATCATTTGTGGGCAAAAGTCGAAAAAGCCAGACAAGAAAATTCGCGCAGACCGATTAAGACATGGTCACGACGTTCAATGATCATGCCTGAATTTGTGGGTATAACCATTGCTGTACACAATGGCCGCCAGCATGTGCCTGTACTGGTCAATGAAAACATGGTGGGTCATAAACTGGGCGAGTTTGCTCCTACTCGTACTTACCGTGGACACGTCGCCAGTAAAAAAGCCAGGTAAACCGGCTTGAGACCCTGTCAAGACAAGCGCAAAACAAGAGAATACGATGCAAGTCAGATCAGTAACAAAATACGTCAGATTATCCGCGCAGAAAGGCCGCCTGGTGGCCGATCAAATCAGAACTCTTCCGGTCGAAAAGGCGTTGGAGATTCTGTCGTTCAGCCCTAAAAAAGGCGCAGTGCCGATGAAAAAAGCGCTGGATTCGGCGATAGCCAATGCAGAGCACAACGAAGGTGCTGATATTGATGATTTGTGGGTCAGTCAGGTGATGGTTGACGAAGCACCGACGATGAAACGGTTTCGGGCGCGGGCGAAAGGGCGCGGCACCCGGATTCTTAAGCGGAATTGTCACATCACACTGAGCGTGAGCGACGAGCCCGCCCGTAAAATTAACGGGCGAAAAATAATGAGCAATAAATCGAGCAGCAGGTAATGGGTCAAAAAGTACAACCAAACGGTATTCGACTCGGCATAGTTAAAGACTTTAATGCGACGTGGTATGCAAGTAGTCATACTTATGCGGATACCCTGGCACAGGATCTGAAAATTCGTGAGTTTTTGACCAAACGCCTGAATAATGCGTCGGTGAGCAGGATTACCATAGATCGGCCAGCGCAAAATCTGAACATAACCATTTATACGGCAAGACCCGGTATCGTCATCGGCAAAAAAGGCGAAGATATCGAGCGTCTTCGATTTGAGTTGACCAGAATCAACGGGAACCCGGTGCAAGTGGCCGTAGAAGAAATTCGTCGGCCTGAACTGGATGCAAAACTCGTAGCAGAAAATATTTGCCAGCAACTCGAAAAAAGAATCATGTTCCGGCGCGCCATGAAGCGCTCGGTTCAAAACTCCATGCGTCTGGGTGCGGAAGGCGTCAAGGTGATGTTGGCAGGGCGTTTGAATGGCGCGGAGATCGCCCGAACCGAATGGTACCGGGAAGGTCGGGTTCCGTTGCATACGTTACGTGCCGATATTGATTACGGCGTGCATGAAGCGCATACCACTTACGGGATTATTGGCGTTAAGGTCTGGATCTTCAAGGGTGAGATTTTTGCACAGGAACGGCCAGCCGCCCGGGCCGCTGGACTGCCCGGCCCTGAATCCATTGTAAAAACTGCTTGATTTCCATGCTCCAGCCTAAAAGAACAAAATTTCGTAAAATGCACAAAGGCCGCAACCGCGGCCTGGCCAGCCGTGGGAATCGCATTAGTTTCGGCGAGTTTGGGCTTCAGGCTTCCAGCAGAGGTCGGTTAACCGCCAGACAGATCGAAGCGGCTCGTCGCGCTATTACCCGTCATGTAAAACGGGGCGGCCGTATGTGGATTCGTATATTTCCAGACAAACCGGTCTCGAAAAAGCCATTGGAAGTGCGCATGGGAAAAGGAAAGGGTAATCCGGAATTTTGGGTGGCATTGGTTCAACCAGGCACCATGCTATATGAAATTGAAGGCGTTTCCGAGGGATTGGCACGAGAAGCTTTCAGGCTGGCCAGCGCCAAATTGCCCGTACAAACAACGTTTGCGCGACGCCAGGTGGGCTGATAATGAAAGCGGCAGAACTCAGATTAAAAAAAGCAGAAGACCTTCGGCAAGAGCTGATCGGTCTTAGAAAAGAACAGTTCAATCTGCGAATGCAGCGCGGCGCGGGTCAACTCGCCAACCCTGCGCGTTTCGGAATTGTGCAAAAAGATATTGCGCGGATTAAAACGGTCTTAAACGAGATGGCAGATGTCACAAAATAATTACAGCAGAAATCAATAATGACTACAGAAACTACCATAGAAACCACGAAAGCGGGACAAACGTCCACGCGACTGATTCAGGGTAGCGTCATTAGTGCGGCTGGCGACAAGAGTATTACCGTATTGGTGGAGCGCAAGGTGAAACATCCATTATATAAAAAATATATACGACGCTCCACCAGGCTCCATGCGCATGATGAAAATAATGCGTGCAAGGCAGGGGATACGGTCCGAATTGAAGCCTGCCGACCCGTGTCGAAAACCAAATGCTGGCGTTTGGTCGAAGTGATTGGCCGGGTCACCTGAACGTCGCATACCGGAGAAAAATCATGATTCAAATGCAGTCCATGATGTCAGTAGCCGATAATAGCGGCGCCAAAAAGGTGATGTGCATCAAGGTGCTTGGCGGTTCAAAGCGCAGGTACGCGGGCATTGGCGATATTATTAAAATTACGGTTAAAGAAGCGCTGCCCAATAGTCGGGTAAAAAAGGGTGATGTTTATGACGCGGTGATCGTTAGAACCCGAAGCGGTGTGCGGCGCCCAGATGGGTCTTTGATTCGTTTTGATAAAAACTCGGCTGTTTTGTTGAACGCTGCGCATCAACCTGTCGGTACGCGGATTTTCGGTCCGGTAACACGGGAGTTGCGTTCAGAGAAATTCATGCGGATTATTTCTTTGGCTCCTGAAGTTTTATAGTCAAAAACAAGCCGGGCCAATTGAATTTAGAGACAAAATAAATGCAAAGAATTAAAAAAAATGACGATGTAATCGTGACCGCCGGACGGGACAAAGGCAAACGCGGTAACGTATTGAAAGTTACCGAAGACGGTCGTGCCCTGGTGGACAATGTGAATCTGGTCAAACGCCATACCCGGGGTAATCCGAATACGGGTGAGGTTGGAGGAATTATTGAAAAAGAAGCACCCATCCAGCTTTCTAACATTGCCCTGTATAACCCGGTGACCAAAAAAGGCGAGCGGGTCGGATTCAAGGTATTGGAAGATGGGCGCAAAGTTCGCTATTTCAAATCAAACAACGAAGTGATTGACCTTGGCTGATTGAAACCCGGGTATAGATTGGATATTTAAAAGAAAATGGCCAGATTGCACCAAAAGTATAAAACTGAAATTGCGCCGAAGCTCCAGCAAGCACTCTCCTGCAAAAGCGCAATGCAGGTTCCCCGTATCACAAAAATTACCCTGAATACGGGTTTAGGCGAAGCCGTTGCGAATAAAAACGTATTACAAAGCGCCATGGCCGACCTTGAAAAAATTACTGGTCAGAAACCCGTAGTCACCCGCGCCAGAAAATCTGAAGCGGCTTTTAAGATCCGCGAGGGCTGGCCGATTGGTGTGAAAGTAACCCTGCGCAGCAGCCGGATGTATGAATTCCTCGACCGTTTGATTTCAGTGGCGATACCCAGGGTGCGGGATTTTCGCGGGTTGTCAAACAAATCATTCGACGGGCGTGGCAACTATGCGTTTGGCTTGAAAGAACAAATTGTGTTTCCTGAGATTGATTATGACAATGTTGATGCGTTGCGGGGGATGGATATTTGTATTACCACCTCGGCAAAAACCGATGATGAGGCTCGTGCCTTGCTGGGCGCGTTTAATTTCCCGATGAAGAGCTAGGTTATGGCCAAAAAATCTATGATCGCCCGCGAGGTGAAGCGCAAAAAACTGGTCGCGATTCACGCTGAAAAAAGAAAAGAGTTAGCCGGAATCATATCCAGCACCGACACCAGCGGAGCCGACCAGTTTCAGGCGATGATGGATTTGCAGAAACTGCCTCGGGACTCCAGTCCAAGCCGGAAACGAAACCGGTGTGCACTTACTGGTCGCCCAAGAGGAAATTACCGAAAATTCGGATTATGCAGACACAAACTAAGAGAAGTGATTATGCGTGGTGAAGCACCAGGTGTGGTCAAGTCCAGTTGGTAAGTCAAACAAGTTTCAGGAAATTTGAGCACGAACACACTAAATAAGAGATCGCAAAAATGAGTATGTCCGATCCTATCGCAGATATGCTGACACGAATCCGTAACGGCCTGCAAGCGAACAAAATATCCGTGGCAATGCCGTCGTCAAAAAGCAAAATTGCGATTGCCGAAGTATTAAAGGATGAAGGCTATATCGCGGATTTTTCTGTGGCCGGAGACGGTGTCAAAAAGAGCCTTGCAATAGCATTGAAATACTTTCAGGGCGAGCCGGTTATTGAAGAAATCAGGAGAATCAGTATGCCTAGCTGCCGGGTTTATGCGAATAAAGACGACCTGCCTTCCATCAAAAATGGTTTGGGCGTGGCGTTGGTCTCTACTTCTAAAGGTGTTTTGACCGATAAATCTGCCCGCCAGCAAGGCGTGGGCGGTGAAATAATCTGCACGGTTTTCTAATCGAATATGTACCTTTGGATAACCCGCTGACAGCGGGAAAAAATTAATTATTTAGAACCGTAAAATGTCACGAATTGCAAAAGCACCAATCGTTGTTCCATCTGGAGTCGAAGTAAAAATCGACAACGGTACAGTGACTGTGAAAGGCCCCAAGGGCGAAATGAGTCTGGATTTGTCCCCCGGCATTGGGCTGGTGGAGAGCGACGGCAAGCTGAATGTGCGCGTCACCGAAAGTACCCGAAAAACCAGCAGGCACCTCTCGTCCATGTCTGGCACAACCCGGGCATTGATCAATAATCTGGTTGTCGGTGTGGCCACAGGATTTACGAGGAAACTCAGTATAGCAGGCGTTGGCTATCGTGCTCAGGCGCAGGGCAATAAACTGAATTTAAGTCTGGGTTTTTCTCACCCGGTGGTTTATGAACTTCCTCAGGGTGTCCAGGCTGAAACACCCACGCAAACCGAAATTATCCTGACTGGCGCGAATAAACAGGTTGTTGGGCAGGCCGCTGCCGAGCTCAGAGCATATCGGCCGCCTGAACCTTACAAGGGAAAAGGTGTGCGCTACGCGGATGAACATATCCTGCGAAAACAGGCCAAGAAGAAATAGCCCGAACAAGAAAACGACTATGGTAAACAAAAACAGCGCGAGACTGCGAAGAGCACGAAAATCGAGAGGTAAAATTGCCCGATTGGAAGCGGTGCGTTTATCGATATACCGCACCCCCCGACATTTCTATGCCCAGGTATTCGATCAAAACGGAGAGAGGGTATTGGCTTGTGCTTCCACCCTGAATGCCGGGTTGCGCAGGAAATTGAAAAATGGCGGGAACAGTGAAGCTGCGATTGCCGTCGGCGAGATGCTGGCCAAAAATGCCATTGCAGCCGGGGTGGAAAAAGTTGCCTTTGATCGATCAGGTTATCTGTATCATGGTCGAGTCAAGGCATTTGCCGATTCGGCCCGGGCGCATGGGCTCAAATTTTAATAACTACATTTTTAAAACGGCTGAATTTTAAATGGCTAAAGTACGAGAACGCGATAATGTGCGCAAAGACAATTATCAGGAACAACTGATAAAGGTCAGGCGTGTTTCAAAAGTGGTCAAGGGCGGCCGAATATTTGGTTTTTCTGCATTGACCGTGGTCGGCGATGGAGAGGGCCGGGTTGGAATGGGTAGAGGCAAGGCGCGTGAAGTGCCAGTGGCTGTGCAAAAAGCCATGGATGACGCTCGCCGAAATATGTTTAAAGTAAACATCAAGGGCGATACTTTGCAATACCCGATGATCGGCCGACATGGTTCCGCGCGGGTGGTGCTACGACCTGCTGCCGATGGTACCGGGATAATCGCTGGCGGCACCATGCGGGCCGTATTTGAGGTTTTGGGCGTACAAAACGTGCTGGCCAAGGTGATTGGCACCACTAATCCGGTCAATGTCACCCGGGCAACCATTTCTGCTTTGAAAGGGATGCGCAGCGCCAGTTTTGTTGCGGCCAAGCGCGGCAAAGAAGCGGCGGGACTCAGATAAAAATTTCTTCTGGATATTTAAAGCATAGAACCATGGCTGAACAGAAAACTTTAAAAGTAACGCTCATCCGCAGTATTCATGGCCGTCTTAAAAAGCACCAGGCCTGTGTCCGTGGGTTGGGGTTGCGTCGTATGCACCACACCGTTGAGGTGCTGGATACACCAGAAAACCGTGGCATGATCAATAAGGTCAGCTACATGCTGAAGTGTGAACAAAGCTGAATTCAGTCAAAAAAAGCTGGTTTAGGAATCAGTATTTTAAAAATTATGTCATCACTAAGACTAAATACCATTAAGCCGGCGTCTGGCTCGAAAACTGATGCCAGGCGTGTGGGGCGCGGACCCGGTTCGGGTTATGGCAAGACCGCCGGCCGCGGCTCAAAGGGGCAAAAATCCCGGTCCGGTGGATACCGCAAGGTTGGATTTGAAGGAGGACAAATGCCTTTGCAAAAACGCCTGCCGAAGCGCGGATTTCGCGCAAAAGTGAATATTCATACTGCGGAAATACGTCTAAACGAACTGGCTAAAGTTGAAGGCGATGTGGTGGATATGCAATCCTTGCAGAAAGTCGGTGTGATTGGACTGCATATCAATCGTGCCAGGGCCATTCTTTCTGGAGAAATTGCCCGTGCCGTTACACTCAGGGGGGTCGCTGCAACCAAAGGTGCCCGAGAGGCCATCGAGCAAGCCGGTGGCGCCATAGAAGAATAGATATTATGGCCAAAGCAAGATTACCTGCTCCCGGGATGTTCGGCAATTTGTCCGAGCTTAAACAGCGCATATTATTTTTAATCGGTGCGCTGTTGGTGTTCCGTTTGGGTACGCATATCCCGGTGCCTGGGGTGGACCCGGTTGCAATAGCGGCCTTGTTTGCACAAACCAAAGGCTCTATCGTTGATATTTTTAACATGTTTTCTGGTGGTGCGCTGAGCAGATTGTCCATCTTTGCTTTGGGTGTCATGCCCTATATATCGGCTTCAATCATCATGCAAGTGATGACCGTAGTGGTTCCAAAACTGGAGCAAATCAAAAAAGAGGGTGAGTCTGGACGAAGAAAAATCACACAATACACGCGATATTTCACTGTGGTGTTAGCCCTGTTCCAGGGCTTGGGCATATCGGTTGCCATCGAGAGCCAGCAGGTAAGCGGCAGCCCGGTTATTCTTATTCCCGGGCTGGGGTTTAAAATTGTCACCGCAGCGACATTATGCGCCGGCACCATGTTTTTGGTTTGGCTCGGCGATCAAATTACCGAACGCGGCATAGGAAAAGGAGTTTCGTTGATCATTTTTGCATCCATTGTCGCAGGCCTGCCTTCCGCAGTTGCCGGAACATTGGAGCTTGCCCGAACCGGCGCATTGTCTGGCGGGCTGGTTTTAGTATTATTTCTGGGCGCGATTGCGGTTACGTATTTTGTGGTATTTGTGGAGCGCGGCCAGCGTCGAATCACGGTCAATTATGCCAAGCGTCAACAAGGCCGAAAAATGATGGCGGGTCAGGCCAGTCATTTGCCGTTTAAATTGAACATGGCGGGTGTCATTCCACCCATATTTGCCTCCAGCCTGATTTTGTTTCCAGCAAGTATCGGTAGTTGGTTTGGGCAGGCAGAAGGCATGGGCTGGTTGTCAGATATTGCCACTAAACTACAACCGGGTGAGCCGGTTTACACCCTGTTTTATGGCGGTATGATCGTTTTCTTCTGCTTTTTCTACACCGCTCTGGTTTTTAATCCCAATGAGATTGCGGATAATTTAAAAAAGTCGGGCGCTTTTATACCGGGCATTCGACCAGGGGCGCAAAGTGCCAGGTATATCGATGGTGTGGTATCCAGGCTAACCATGGTGGGCGCCATTTACATAACCTTTGTATGCCTGATACCCGAATTTCTGATCGTTAAATGGAGTGTGCCTTTCTACTTTGGCGGTACTTCATTGTTGATCATTGTGGTGGTAACCATGGACCTGATTTCCCAGGTGCAATCCCACATGATGTCGCGTCAGTATGAAAGTATTATGAAAAAATCGCCGTTTGCGAAACCTCAGGGTATTCGGTAAACATCAGTTGGTCAAATTGGACTGGAGAGTTGGTAATGAAAGTACGTGCATCGGTTAAAAAAATCTGCCGGAACTGCAAGATTGTTCGCCGGAATCGCACGGTTCGGGTGATTTGCAGCGACCCGAGACATAAGCAGCGCCAGGGTTAGGCACGCCTCAATTATTGGATAACCGCCTGAGAAAGTATCGGAAAATATCATTGGGCAAATACAAACAGAGACGAAAATATGACACGTATTGCTGGAATAAATTTACCAAATCATAAGCATATTGAGTTGGGGTTGACCGCCATTTACGGTGTCGGTCGGCATACTGCACAGCGGATATGCGATGCGGCCGGAATAAATCGGTCCACCAGGGTGCAGGATATCGACCAGGCCCAGGCGGAGAAACTCCGTGCTGAAGTTTCCAGATATGAAGTAGAAGGGGACCTCAGAAGGGAAGTTTCCATGAACATCAAACGTCTCATGGATCTGGGTTGTTATAGAGGTATACGGCATCGAAGAGGTTTGCCCGTAAACGGCCAGCGCACAAAAACCAATGCGCGCACCCGTAAAGGCCCGCCTCGCCCAGTTAAAAAGTAAAGCAGCAAATGCAATAGGATTATCTTGATAAATTATGGCCAAACCAAGCACAGCCCGCAGTAAAGGAAAGGCGAAAGTCAGAAAAAACGTCACCGAAGGTGTGGCGCATGTTCATGCGACGTTCAATAATACAATTATTACCATTTCGGACCGTCATGGTGATACGTTGTGTTGGGCGTCTGCCGGCAATTCGGGATTTAAAGGATCGAGAAAAAGCACTCCGTTTGCAGCCCAGACAGCGGCTGAAACCTGTGGAAGACGTGCACAGGAAATGGGTGTCAGGCAACTCGAGGTCAGGATCAAGGGGCCGGGGCCTGGGCGGGAATCCGCAGTCCGCGCTTTAAATGCGCTGGGTTTGGAAATCCATTCCATCTCTGACATTACGCCGACCCCGCACAATGGCTGCCGTCCACCTAAACGGCGTCGTGTATAGGTCAATTTTTGCAAAACTCAATTAAAACAACAGAATTAAGGTACTGCTAAATGGCAAGGTATATAGGCCCAACCTGTAAACTGGCACGACGGGAAGGTACGGATTTGTTTTTAAAAAGCCCTACACGCACCATTGATGACAAGTGTAAGTTTGACCGCGCACCTGGTATAAAATCTGCGGGACGGCGTCCGCGCAGCACCGTTTATGGAACACAGTTGCGAGAAAAGCAGAAGCTTCGCCGAATCTATGGCGTGCTTGAAAAACAGTTCAGCAATTACTATAAAAAGGCTGCCAAAATTCCGGGATCAACCGGGTTGAATTTATTGCAGTTGCTGGAAAGCAGGCTGGACAACGTGGTTTACCGATTGGGTTTTGGCGTTACCCGCGCCGAATCCCGCCAGCTTGTGAGCCACAAGAGCATCATGGTGAACGGCACAAAAGTGAATATCGCGTCCTACCAGGTCAAGCCTGGAGACACGATTGAGGTAGTAGAGAAAAGCAAAAAACAGTTACGCATAACTTCTGCACTGGAAATCGCTGAGCAAATCGGATTTGTCCCCTGGGTTGAAGTCGATGTGAACGGTGTCAAAGGAAGCTATAAATCCATGCCTGAGCGCTCAGACTTGCCGCCGGATATAAATGAGGCTTTGGTGGTTGCGCTGTATTCCAAATAGTCACTTAAAGCAGGCATTTTATTCGGCAGGTTTTGCTGGCCGGTTTTATTTTTAACTTCTCCTTAAAATTACGAGGAACACAGATGCAGGATCCAACTGTTGAATTTCTTAGGCCACGTCTGGTGGAAGCGAAAACCATCAATAAACAACATTCTAAAATTACCATAGAGCCATTGGAACGGGGATTTGGTCATACACTTGGCAATGCGCTGCGTAGAATAATGCTGTCTTCCATGCCTGGATGCGCGGTTACTGAGGTTCGAATTGGAGGCGTACTGCATGAATACTCTACCCTGGAAGGTGTGCAGGAAGACGTAATCGATATTTTAATGAACTTAAAATCGCTCCCCGTTATTATGCATAACCGCAGTCAAGCCGTGGTTACCTTGCGTAAAAAAGGTGCCGGAGTGGTGACTGCGGCGGACATCGAATTGACCGACGACGTGGAACTGGTGAACCCTGCTCACCACATTGCTACACTTTCAAAGGATGCAGAGCTCGATATGGAATTGGTCATTCGCCGGGGCAGGGGCTATGAAACCGCCGAAAGCCGTATGAAAAATTCGGATGACTCCCGTGCGGTCGGTGTTATTCAACTGGACGCTTCATTTAGCCCGATCAGCCGGATTTCTTATTCGGTGGAAGATGCCCGGGTTGCGCAATTAACAGATTTGGATCGATTAGTAATAGAAATCGAATCGAATGGTTCGGTTGACCCGGAAGCCGCTGTACGAAGAGCGGCCACATTGTTACACGACCAAATATCGGTTTTCGTTAATCTGGAAGAATCCATGGTTCAAAACAAGGTCGAAGAACAACCGGAAATTGATCCGGCCTTGTTGAAGCCGGTTGATGACCTTGAGCTGACCGTTCGCTCAGCAAATTGCCTGAAGGCCGAGAATATTTATTATATTGGTGATTTGGTTCAACATACCGAAACCGAATTGTTAAAAACCCCTAATCTGGGTAAAAAATCACTTACCGAGATTAAAGACGTGCTTGCACACAGAAACCTGGAATTGGGTATAAAACTTGAAAACTGGCCGCCTGCATCATTGGTTAAGGATGATGGAAGTCGGCCCCTGGGAATGCTTTAAGAAAAATGAGACATAAAATTGCCGGGCGGAAACTTGGCCGCACCTCATCCCATCGAAAAGCCATGTTTGGCAATATGGCTAATTCGTTGTTTTTACACGAGCAAATCAAAACTACTTTGCCAAAAGCCAAAGAGCTGAGAAGATTTGCCGAGCCGCTTATCACGTTATCGAAAACTGCGAGCGTGGCTAATCGCCGCCTGGCGTTTGCCAGACTTCGCAACCGCGCCACGGTAGGGAAATTGTTCGATGAACTGGGACCCCGCTTTAAACAGCGTCCGGGTGGTTACCTTAGAATATTGAAATGTGGATTTCGTGCAGGGGACAACGCACCGATGGCCTATGTCCAATTAGTTGACCGGCCTTTGGGTGAGAAAGCCGGAGACGATTAACCCGGCGGCTGTTGTGCGCCTTCAGCATGTTTAATCTAAGGGCACCTGTAAATACCTCGGCCAGGTAATGTTTAAGTAACGGTTAAGGGAAGCGTTCTGGCATTTTTCCTTATTATTAGTCAGGCGATACCCGTTATGCCCGGTCACGCTGCATGGCATGGGGATGACTTGGGTTTCCGCATGGTTGACTGCGATATAACCGCATAAGGTTATGAAACAATATCTGGCAAAACTCAAAACTCCTGAAATGCTGCTGATGCTGATGGCAGCCGCTGTGCCATTGTCATTTTCAACCTGGTCAGCGCTGATTAATAACTTCGCAGTGGAAAAAGCCGCACTCAATGGCGCTGAATTTGGCATGTTGCAGAGCATCAGGGAAGCCCCCGGATTCCTCGCCTTCCTGGTGGTATTTCTCCTGCTGTATTTTCGCGAACAGAAAATCGCAGTAGTCTCCCTGCTGATGCTGGGCATCGGCACAGCGATTACCGGGTATTTCCCCACCGTGATGGGGCTGTTTTGCACCACATTGCTGATGTCTGTGGGCTATCACTACTTTGAAACCATCCAGAATTCGCTATCGCTGCAATGGATTGAGAAAGCGCGGACGCCTTACGTTTTGGGAAAATTAATTGCGGTGGGGTCGTTTACATCGCTGGTGGCCTACTTGCTTATATTTCTGGGTTTGAAAGTGTTGGGCCTTGAATATTCATCCACACTGACTTTGGCCGGGGGGCTGACAGTGATGATCGCAATCATCGCCTGGAGCGGTTATCCCCATTATCCGGGCAACACAGTTCAGAATAAAAAGCTGGTATTGAGAAAACGTTACTGGTTGTACTATGCACTTACTTTCCTGTCCGGCGCCAGGCGACAGATTTTCGTGGTTTTTGCAGGGTTCATGATGGTTGAGAAATTTGGCTACAGCGCCGCCGCCTTAACCCTGTTGTTTTTGGTCAACTGCGCAATCAATATCTGGTTGGCGCCACAAATCGGCAGGTTGGTAGCGAGCTGGGGCGAGCGCAATGCGCTCACTTTTGAGTACATTGGTTTGATAATCATTTTTGTCAGTTATGCCTTCGTGTGGGACCAGAATATTGCCGCAGCGTTGTATGTTCTTGACCACCTTTTTTTCGCCTTGGCTATTGCGATGAAAACCTATTTTCAGAAGATTGCCGATCAAGCCGACATTGCCTCCACAGCGGGCGTGTCCTTCACTATCAATCATATCGCAGCGGTTATTTTGCCGGTCACACTGGGTGTTGTTTGGTTATCTTCGCCTGCGGCCGTGTTTTTATGCGGCGCAGGGTTTGCTTCTTTATCGTTGATACTGTGTTTGCTGGTTCCCGACGAGCCCGCAGCCGGCAATGAGGTCAGACTGCCATTCCAGGTCGAAACCGCGCGATAGATTCAAGCCCTGCAAAAATCAACATGCGCACTGGTGGCCCCAGGCCAGACATCGGCGACCAGGCGGCAATTTTTGAAGCCGTGCATGGCCCAGCGCCGGATATTGGCGACAAGAGGACAGCCAGCCCATTTGCCATGATACTGGCTGCCTCAAATGCCTGATCAACTGGATATGCCGGAAAAGGCAAAATTGATTGAAGATGGCATCAATCAAATGGTTGCCGACGGTGATCGTTTGGCCGCAGATTTAGGCGGCCACGTGACCACCCGGGAAATAACGGACGCCTTGATTTAGTGACTATAGATATTGCGCATAAATTATGTCTCGGACAAACGCTTGTTTTCGGACAGACAGCCCATGGTTACCGATAGTCACAACGGGCTTTTTCGCATGTGCCAATCCTTGTTAAATATTTAATCTGCTTGTTATTCAGCTTCATGCGCCGGGTTTAACTCCATACCCCATGTCCAGGAACCGTCCGAATAAAAAGGGCAAAAAGTCGAATCAGTGGGTTGTCAGACAAAATCGTGACCCGTTTGTGAAACAGGCGAAGAGTCAGGGTTTAAGGGCGCGGTCCGTATTCAAACTTGCGCAGATAGATAAAAAATTTCGACTGATCAAGCCGCAGTCGAGCATAATTGATCTGGGCTCAACCCCGGGCAGTTGGTCACAATATGCGGCAGCCAGGGTTTCAGGAGAAAATCAGATTGTGAGCGTGGATTTACTGCCCATGCGGGCAATCGCCAAGGTCCGGTTTATACAAGGCGATTTTACGGATGCCCATATTCGACAGCAGATCATCGATTGCTGCGGATGCGGTAAAATTGACCTTGTTTTATCAGATATGGCCCCCAATATCACGGGTATACGTATCACCGATCAAGCCAAAGCGCAGGAATTACAGGATGCTATATTGGAATTTTGTCTCAACGCACTGGATTTGCGCGGAAATTTGCTGACCAAGTTATTTGCAGGAGAGCTTGCAAACCTTGCCCGCAACCGGTTCAGTCATCATTTCGACCAAGTGCAAATGATTAAACCCGATGCGTCACGACCTGAATCCAAAGAAATTTACCTGCTGGCGCGCGGATTTAACCTTGCTTGACGCCTGGCATTGCCGGGCAGGCCCTTTTTCGCTGGATACCGTATAATCAGCATTTGATTTTAATCGTTTTTACCTGGAGCATTCAATTTGCCTAATTTGACAAAAAATATATTACTCTGGCTGGTTATCGCCATGGTATTGATGTCGGTGTTTAACAATTTCACTAATCCAGATGCCAGCACGGACAGCGAAATCAACTATTCTGAATTTCTGGCCCAGGTCCGACAAGGCAGCGTCTCGGCGGTCGAGATTGATGATGAGATTATTCGTGGCCGGACGCATACTGGCGGGTCGTTTATTACTTACGCCCCCGATGATCCAAAACTGGTGGATGAACTGGTTTCCAATCAGGTCGATATCAAAGCTAAAAAAGAAGAAGAGACTTCCCTTTTGGTGCATTTGTTGATCAGTTCATTCCCCATATTGTTGCTTATTGGCGTGTGGATTTTCTTTATGAAGCAGATGCAGGGCGGCGGTCGTGGTGGTGCGTTGAGTTTTGGCAAGAGCAAAGCCCGAATGCTCACCGAAGATAAAAACCAGATTACCTTCGAAGATGTGGCCGGGGTGGATGAAGCCAAAGAAGAAGTAGAAGAGTTAGTAGAATTTTTAAAAGATCCCTCGCGCTTCAGAAAACTTGGCGGGCGTATCCCTCGCGGAGTATTGATGACAGGAAATCCGGGTACGGGTAAAACGTTACTGGCAAAAGCCATTGCGGGCGAAGCAAAAGTGCCCTTCTTTACTATTTCCGGTTCTGACTTTGTTGAAATGTTTGTCGGTGTCGGCGCATCCCGGGTTCGAGACATGTTTGATCAGGCAAAAAAACACGCGCCCTGTATCATATTTATCGATGAAATCGACGCAGTGGGCCGACAACGCGGGGCTGGCCTTGGCGGTGGGCACGATGAGCGCGAGCAAACCCTGAATCAACTGCTGGTGGAAATGGATGGATTTGATGCTGGCGAAGGGGTTATTGTCATCGCCGCGACCAACCGGCCGGATGTGCTGGACCCGGCGTTATTACGGCCGGGTCGATTTGACCGTCAAGTTACGGTGCCATTGCCCGATATCCGTGGCAGAGAGGCGATATTGAATGTACACATGAGAAAAGTACCCCTGGATGAGGACATCAATACGGCCATAATCGCGCGCGGCACGCCGGGATTTTCCGGCGCGGACCTTGCCAATCTGATCAATGAAGCTGCCTTGTTTGCGGCCCGGCAAGGTAAAAAAGTGGTGAGTATGAAGCAGTTCGAAAAAGCCAAGGACAAGGTATTAATGGGCGTGGAACGACGTTCCATCGTCATGCCCGAAGAAGAGCGAAGAAACACGGCATATCATGAGTCCGGACATACCGTGGTGGCTAAGGTACTGTCTGAAAACACCGACCCGGTGCATAAAGTGACCATCATTCCGCGTGGAAGAGCGCTGGGAGTAACCATGCAGCTTCCGGTTGAAGATCGATACAGTCATAACCGCGAATACCTGCTGGCCAGAATCGCCGTATTAATGGGCGGGCGGATTGCGGAAGAAGTGTTCATGAATCAGATGACCACCGGGGCTTCAAACGATTTTGAGCAGGCTACGCAGTTAGCGCAAAACATGGTTTCGCGCTGGGGAATGAGTGATGCGCTGGGTACGCGGGTATACGGTGACAATCAAAGCGAAGTGTTTCTGGGGCGGGAAATGTCCACTCACCGTAATGTCAGCCCGGAAACTGCGGAAAAAGTAGAAAAAGAAGTCAGCCGGATTATCGAGCAGGAATACGCCCGTGCGCGGAAGATCATCGAGAAAAACAGCGACAAGATAAAAGTGATGGCCGCAGCATTGCTTGAATGGGAAACACTGGATTCCAGTCAGGTTGATGAAATCATGGCAGGCAGGAAGCCGACCCCGCAGCCCGAAACAAACCACAAGGACAAAAAACCAAAAGGCGGTGCGCCCACAAACCAGTCCTCATCAGACGACGCGCCCTCGCTGGATGAATCTGATCTGGATTTGCCCGACCCGACGCCCCGTTTGCACTGATAAATCCCGGTTAATCAGATGCTGGATTCGCTGTTTGGTACCGACGGTGTACGGGGAAAAGTTGGCGCAGAACCGATAACGCCGCAAACCGTCCTGAAGCTTGGCTGGGCCGCCGGCCGGGTATTTTCCAAAGTGGGCCGCGGCGACAAGGTTTTAATTGGTAAGGATACCCGGATTTCAGGGTACATGCTGGAATCCGCGCTGGAGGCAGGATTTTCTTCAGCCGGGGTAAATGTTTCCTTGCTCGGCCCCATGCCTTCACCGGGCATTGCCTATCTGACCCGGACGGCCCGGGCTTGCGCGGGTATCGTGATCAGCGCTTCCCACAATCTCTACTACGATAATGGTATAAAAATCTTCTCGCCGGAAGGAACCAAGCTGGAGGATGACCTGCTGGCAGAAATTGATGCCATGATGGAGCAGCCATTGTGCTGCGTTGCCTCGGCCGATCTGGGCCGGGCGGAAAGATTTCCTGATGCAAGCGGGCGCTATATCGAGCATTGTAAAAGCACATTTGATGAATCGAAGTCTTTAACTGATTTGAAAATCGTGGTGGACTGTGCAAATGGCGCAGCTTATGACGTTGCTCCCCGGGTTTTGACCGAACTTGGGGCAAATGCAACCATTATTGCCAATCAACCCGACGGGTTTAATATCAATGACGGCTGTGGCTCGACGGATTTAACAGTACTCAAACAGGAAGTGGTGGAATCTGGCGCCGACATCGGAATTGCTCTGGACGGCGATGCAGATCGGGTTTTTCTGGTGGACCACAAGGGAAATGAAATTAACGGCGACCAGATTCTCTATATCCTTGCAAATCACCGGCACTCGCTGGACAAGCTGCAAGGCGGTGTTGTCGGTACATTGATGACCAATCTCGGACTGGAACGGGCGTTTGAAAATAAATCCATACCATTTCAACGGACCAAAGTAGGTGATCGCTATGTTCATGAGGCGCTAGTGGCAAACGCTTGGTGGTTGGGCGGCGAAGCATCGGGACATATTATTTGCCGCGACAAATCCTCAACCGGGGATGGCATCGTCGCCGCCCTGGAAGTGTTGGAAGTGATGGTTCAAACCGGGAAACCCCTGGCCCAACTGATGCACGGGCTGGAAATTTTTCCACAACACAGGATTGATGTGCCCATTGGTAATGGGCATTCAAAGGAGTTGCTAAATCACAGGCAGGTACTAAAAGAGGTTGCAGCGGCGGAACACAGCCTGGGGCGAACCGGTCGGGTTGTACTGCGACCCTCCGGCACCGAGCCGGTATTTCGGGTAATGATCGAAGGCAGCAACCCGAGTCAGGTGCAAACACTGACCCGGCAAATAGCCTCGGCGGTTAAGCTGGTCACAGCCAGTTAGGCTACATTACCAGGATTTTTTCGAGGATTTTTTTGTCAGCGCTGAGGCAATCGCGCCGAAAATCGCATCCCGCAGCGGCAAAAACCAGCGACGCCGCAAGCGCGGGAAAAGACGAATAATCGAACCCTATAGCTTGCCCGGATTTTTGATGTTTTTAGCCGGCAGAGGTTGATTTCTGGTCAGCCGAAGTTTGGAAGATCTGCTGTCGGCCGGGATATGCGTTTCTTCCATATCCACCGAACCTTTATACTGGCAACCATCATCCAGCGACACTCTGGGGGAGCGTATATTCCCGGCAACCCGACCAGAGGGTCTGATCGTAACCTGTTCACTGGCGCGCAACTCGCCTTTTACCTCCCCCTCAACGCTAATATTCTTGGCGGTCACATTGGCATTTACTCGACCTTTTACACCGACCACGATGCTGTTTTCCCTGAAGTTGATAGCGCCATCAATATTGCCGTTAATATGGATATCTTCTTTACCGCTGACCTCTCCCACGATTATTATGGATTCACCGATTGTTGCCATGGGGCTTTTTGTGTGAGATTCGCTTCCCGGGTTTTCGGGTTGATCTGGTTGTTCATTCATTATGTTGTGTCCTGGCTGACTTTTTCTGGCGAATAGTCTAACGCCTCCCCGAATAATTCTCCATACATGGCGCAAACACCAGTGGTTTATATTTTAAATTAAATGGATGCTGAATATTTTCCGGTTTGATTTTCATGCGCTTGTGACCCCTGCAGACCAGGCGCTAATGAGAGAAATTCAAACAAAATGGTACCGAGGGTCGGACTCGAACCGACACTGAGTTGCCCCAACCAGATTTTGAATCTGGCGCGTCTACCAATTTCGCCACCCCGGCACGCAGCCTGAAGATAAGATGTTTTTACCCGGGATGCAACCGGCCTGTTAATAATGCAACCGTCAGGGTGATTTTTTTATAAAATCCGCATACTGGAGTTTTCGCCATGATTTTTTCCGCTTTATTTCCCTGGTTTTATTTGCTCTTATGGATATTGATCAGTACAACTACGCATTGCCTGCCTCATTGATTGCGCAATACCCGAATAATAATCGCTCTTCCAGTCGGTTATTGGTGGTAGGCCGGACGGCTAGTTATCAAGACATGCTGTTTAATAATATTCTGGATGTATTGCGTCCGGGCGATATGCTGGTGGTAAACGATACCCGTGTACTTCCGGCCCGGATGATTGCGAAAAAACCCACTGGCGGAAAAGTGGAAATTATGTTGGAGCGGATGATTGATGATCGTTGTGCATGGGTGCTATTGGGCTCAAACAAGGCAATTCGGGATGGCCAGGTGCTGATGGTGGGTGATTACAGGCTGGTTGTCAGCGGCCGGAAGGATCAATTCTTCAGATTACAGTTCCCTGGCAATCAGAATGCCGAGGCGGTTTTTCAGCAATGGGGATGCATGCCTTTGCCGCCTTACATCACCCGGCAACCCACCGGGTATGACACAGAACGTTACCAGACCGTATACGCTAAAAACCCGGGTGCGGCCGCCGCGCCCACAGCGGGATTGCATTTTGATAAGCCGTTGATAGACCGGATTAAACGACAAGGGGTGGGCTGGGGCGCGATAACGCTGCACATCGGCGCCGGTACGTTTCAGCCGGTGCGATGCCAGGACGTTCAATTGCACCGAATGTATGGCGAAAGGTTTCAGATTGATAACGCTGTTTGCACCAGAATTGCCCGCACCCGGGCCCGGGGTGGAAAAATCATTGCGGTAGGGACGACGGTGGTGCGCGCCCTTGAAAGTGCGGCACAATCCGGAAACCTGGTGGCCGGGGCCGGGGAAACCGAATTGTTTATTTTGCCCGGATACAAATTCAAGGTGGTTGATGGACTGATCACCAATTTTCATTTGCCCAAATCAACCCTGCTCATGCTGGTCAGCGCATTTGCCGGCCATGAAAAAATCAGGGCGGCCTATCAGTATGCGATTGACAAAGGCTATCGGTTTTTTAGTTATGGAGACGCCATGTATCTGCTGCGGCAATGAAATTCACGGTAACTTCCACCGACGGCAAAGCGCGATGTGGCCAATTGTCTTTCGCCAGAGGAAATATCAACACGCCCGCATTCATGCCGGTTGGAACCAGCGCCACGGTAAAATCATTAATCCCGGAAGAAGTGGAGTCTGCGGGCGCCGAAATAATATTGGGCAATACCTTTCATTTGATGTTGCAGCCCGGCATAGAAGTGATCAAGGCACACGGTACGCTGCATGATTTCATGCACTGGAACCGCCCCATTCTCACCGATTCCGGCGGCTTTCAGGTCTGGAGCCTGAAGCAGCTCAGAAAACTGGAAGAGCGCGGAGTGACCTTTCGGTCGCCGGTGGACGGCAGCAGAATTTTCCTCGGGCCAGAGCAATCCATGGAGATTCAAACAGCGCTGGGGTCGGATATTGTCATGGCTTTTGATGAATGCACCCATTGGCCCGCCAGCGAAGAAGAAGCCCGCAGCTCCATGGAATTGTCCGCAAGATGGGCCAGGCGATGCAAACAGTGTTATGCCGGGCCGGGCGCGTTGTTTGGCATAATTCAGGGCGGAATGTATGAAAACCTGCGACTGCAATCTCTCGGATATTTGACCGATTTGGATTTCGACGGCTATGCCATCGGCGGCTTGTCGGTGGGTGAGCCCAAACAGGAAATGATGAAAATCGTGGATGCGGTGGCGCACCGGATGCCCGGGCATAAACCACGTTATTTGATGGGGGTGGGGACGCCCAAAGATCTGGTGGAATGTGTCTCAGGCGGGGTGGATATGTTTGACTGCGTGCTGCCCACGCGCAATGCCAGGAACGGATGGCTGTATACGGATGGCGGTGTCATCAGGATTCGCAACAGCCGGTATAAGCTGGATATCAATCCAATAGATTCCACCTGCCAGTGCTATACCTGCCGGCATTATTCGCGCTCGTACTTAAAGCATCTTCACAAGAAAAATGAAATCCTGGGTGCGCGATTGTGTTCGCTGCACAATATTCACTACTATCAAAATTTAATGGATAGAATTCGACAGGCTATAAAGTGCAATAAATTCACGGAGTTTGCCAATGCCTTTGCCGATTGACTCGATCGTCTATGAGTCAACTCCAGCCTTGAAACTGGTCGTGTCAACCGGATTGGTACGACCAGCGCACATCAATGCACCATTAATATTGAGGGAATCAATAAACTTGATGTGCAATTGGCCCCCCTCGTTCTATACAATCTGCGGGTCGAAATACCTGTGCAATTTACCGCCAAATTTTTTATCTGGAGCTCAAAATGTTTAAAAAAAATGCAACTATCGCTGACCTGGACCCGGAATTGTGGGATGCCATGGTCAAAGAGGAAGCCCGCCAGGAGGAGCATATTGAATTAATCGCTTCAGAGAATTTTACCAGCCCGCGTGTATTGGCTGCACAGGGTTCCGTGCTGACCAACAAGTATGCAGAAGGCTACCCGGGTAAACGCTATTACGGCGGCTGCGAATTCGTTGATGTAGCCGAATCTCTCGCCATTGCGCGCGCCAAAACGCTGTTCGATGCAGCTTATGTCAATGTCCAGCCTCATTCAGGTTCTTCCGCAAACGCGGCAGTCTATATGGCATTACTCAAACCCGGTGACACCATACTCGGCATGAGTCTGGCCCATGGTGGGCACCTGACCCATGGTGCTCCGGTCAGTTTTTCCGGGAAAATTTATAACGCCGTTCAATATGGACTGGATCAGGCCACCGGGGAAGTTGACTACCGCCAGGTTGAGGCATTGGCTGTAGCGCATCAGCCTGAGATGATTGTCGCCGGTTTTTCTGCCTATTCCAGAATAATGGATTGGCAGCGTTTCCGCCGTATTGCTGACAGAGTGGGCGCTTATCTGTTTGTGGATATGGCCCACGTCGCCGGGCTGGTGGCGACGGGTCACTATCCTAATCCGGTACCCATTGCAGACGTAACCACCACCACCACCCACAAAACACTGCGCGGTCCTCGCGGCGGAATGATTCTTGCCCGGCAAAACCGGGAAGTGACCAGGAAGCTGAGTGCCATGGTATTCCCGGGAACCCAGGGTGGCCCATTGATGCATGTCATCGCCGGCAAAGCGGTGGCTTTCAAAGAAGCGATGGAGCCGTCTTTCAAACAATACCAGCAGCAAGTAGTGGACAATGCGAAAGCCATGGTTGAAGTTTTCCAGGCCAGGAGTTATCGCATTGTATCGGCCGGCACGGATAATCATTTGTTCCTGCTGGATTTAATTGACAAAAATATTACCGGTAAAGACGCCGACGCTGCCCTGGGGCGTGCCAATATTACAGTAAACAAAAACACAGTACCCAACGACCCGCGTTCACCGTTCGTTACCAGCGGTTTGCGGCTGGGAACCCCGGCGATCACTACCCGGGGATTTGGCGTCGCCGAAGCCAGAGAACTGACTGGCTGGATCTGTGATGTACTGGAAAACCTGGACGATGATGCAGTTATTCAGGCCATAAAGGCGAAAGTTATTGAATTGTGCAAAAGATTTCCGGTATACAAGGATGTTGAGACAATAGTGTAAGCACTATTACCGCTTAATCGTCAACCTTGTGTCTCCTGGACTTGATCGAAGTCCAGGCCCGTTTTATGCCAGCGCCTGAGCAATAAACCGTTATACTGATTGCCATGCAACTGGATTTTGACACCTGTTATGACGCCATCAAGAATCGGCGACCCCGATACGACGGCGTATTTTTCACTGGCGTGAGCAGCACCGGCATTTTCTGCCGCCCGATTTGTCCGGCAATGACGCCAAGGCCCTGGAATTGTCATTTTTATCCGTCATCCGCTGCGGCCATGGCTGCAGGATACCGACCCTGTTTACGGTGCCGCCCCGAATCTGCACCGAACAGCCCGGCCTGGAATGGGGTAAAGACAACGGTAAAAAGAGCACTGGCCCTGATTGACCAGGGCGCGCTGGATAACCATACGGTGAGTCATCTATGCCAGCGATTAGGCGTCAGCGATCGTTATCTGAGGCGTTTGTTTTCCAGATATGTTGGCGCCAGCCCTAAAGCGGTCGCGCGCTCCCGGCGCGTATTACTGGCCAAACGATTAATATCCGACAGCGCGGATTCCATGACCACCGTGGCGCATAAAGCCGGTTTTGGCAGCATCCGGCAATTTAATCAAACTTTCCAAAAATTGTATGGTGTGCCGCCCAGCAAGCTACGAAAATCCAGCCATTCAATATCCACAGTATAAATCCATGAAACCACTCCACCGTGATATCTATTCCAGTCCCATCGGCGATATAGTGCTGCTCGCTGATGGCCACCAACTGTGTTTTCTGGATTTTTATGACAACCACGGGCGCATGGAAAAATTGTTGAAAACAAGATACGGAAAATACCAGATTACTCCGAAAGCAAATCTGCTGGGCCTGCAAACCCGTATGGATAAATATTTTGGCGGTGACTGGAATGCGTTTGATGGCCTGGACATGAAATCTGATGGCACAGATTTTCAGCAAAGGGTCTGGGAGGCTTTAAAAACCATCGCCGTGGGCAAAACGATTTGTTACCACCAACTGGCCCGCGCCATTAACAACCCAAAAGCGGTGCGTGCCGTGGCCAGTGCAAATGCCAGAAACCCGATTGCAATCATCGTGCCCTGTCACCGGGTGATTGGCAAGGATGGCTCCATGAGAGGATACGCTGGCGGGATAGACAGGAAGGAGTGGTTGCTGAATCACGAAGGCTGCGGGGCCTGAAAAAGGACCAGGGATTGAGGATATTCGCCGCCTTAATAGCGCGGCGTATCGCTGCAACAGATAAACGCCGGTGTTTTTGCTCCTCTCAATCCGGCGCAGATGCCCGCCGGGCATGGCAGGGAAACCCGGAAAAAGCCCGGGCAAGGCCAAACCCTGAATTTACCGGGAGATGCGGGAAATCCGCAAAAGCGGCGAGCTAACAGGGCAGTTTTCCCTTGACCCATTTGTTATGAGCAATCAAAACAGATGGACTCGCCCGCCGCCATTACCCGAAAAAAATGGTACCGAGGAAAGGATTTGAACCTTCACGGGCTAATGCCCACCAGCACCTGAAGCTGGCGCGTCTACCGATTCCGCCACCCCGGCATGAGAGTGGATGCGCACTGTACCTATTGCGCCATTCCATGTCAATTTGCGGTCCAGGCTAAAAATCACCCGATTTTGTTTCGCCCAATGGATGATTATTCTCATGTACCAGCCTGGGTTAGCCAGGCCGCAACCGGATACAAAAACCCTGGCGTTGGCTGGCACAGGTCAGCCGTCGCAGGCCGATTTATACGCCTGATCAAAAATAATCACCCAGCCACTGCCGTAGGCGCCGCGCAGCATTTCAGCCATTTCGCCAAATGCTTCCCAGTTACTCTGGGTGAGCTCGACCTGGGTGCGTTCATTCCCAAGTTTGGTAAAGCGCACTTCAACAAGGCTGGCGGACTCGCCCGCCGGCAGGCCCATGTGAAAGTCCATGCTAAACAAATCATAGGGGTGGAGTGACTTTATCGTGCCCCACAGATGTTCCGTGTCATCGTGGCCTGTCTCCACTATCTGGCTGCCCGGCTTCGGCTCCATGCGCAGCGCCCCGGCGGGCTTGCCCCCTTTGATGGACATTGAGCGTTTGTCCAGCGGCCACCAATTGCTCATCTCGTTCACAAATATCCTGAATGCCTTCTCCTGGCTGCAGGACACTTCAATCGTCTTAATAATCGGATCAAGCATTGTTTACTCCTGTTTGTTTTTCATGCGGCGCCCTAAGCAGACGCGGCATCTGACTGGAAATTCTCCAGATAGCGCCGCAGATCATCCAACCCGTCGTGTTTGATAAAATACAGGCGGCGACTGCCCTGTGGCTCCACACCGACCAACCCCGCGGACTGCAGCACTTTCAGGTGTTGCGACACCGCAGGGCGGCTCACTGGCTGGTCGGCCGCCAACTCACCTGCGGTTGGGTCGCTGGCGCAACGCCTCGAATAGGTGTCGGCGGGTCGGGTTTGCCAATGCAGCAAATACTTTTGCGTAAGACATAACTTACCATAAGTCATGAAATATAATGTGCCAAGCTTGGTAATCTGCGACACTGGCTGAAATTGAGAATCAGGAATCCAGGAGTCACAGGCATGACTATGTTATTCAATCACAAAATTATGTATCCTCGCGAGTCCCGGAATCAGCCATTAATCCATAGTTATAGATATGTTTACGCCCAATGAATTGACAGAATCCCTATCCGGTTCCGCACGGCGCATTGCCGCGCTAAGGGGGTATCTTTGACTATGAAAACCACCGGGACCGGCTCCAGGAAGTCGAATTAATTCTGGAAAATCCGGCAGTTTGGGATGCGCCGGAAGAGGCGCGACGGCTGGGGCAGGAACGTTCGCGTCTGCGGCAGGTCGTTGACGGGTTGGATCAACTGGACCAAGACGTTAGCGACACCCAGGAATTGCTGGACCTGGCCAAATCCGAAGATGATGCGGCGGCCATGGCAGCGGTAGCGCAGGATGCCAGGGTGATTGCGACGCAACTGGACAGGCTCGAATTTCGCCGCATGTTCGGCGGTGAAGCGGATGCTTTCAATGCTTTTGTGGATATTCAATCCGGCTCGGGCGGGACCGAAGCGCAGGATTGGGCAGAAATGTTGTCGCGAATGTATACCCGTTGGGCAGAAGCCCAGGGATTTAAAACCGATCTGGTGGAGCGCTCCCCCGGGGAGGTTGCGGGCATTAAAAGTGCGACGATAAAGGTGTGCGGCGAATATGCCTACGGTTATTTGCGCACCGAAACCGGGGTTCATCGTCTGGTGCGTAAAAGCCCGTTTGATTCCGGCAATCGACGCCATACTTCCTTCGCGTCGGTTTATGCCTATCCGCAAGTTGATGACAGTTTTGCAATAGAGATCAATCCGGCTGATTTGCGCGTGGATACCTATCGGGCAAGCGGTGCCGGTGGACAGCACGTAAACCGCACGGATTCGGCGGTTCGCATCACCCATAATCCAACCGGAATCGTGGTACAGTGCCAGAATGATCGTTCCCAGCATCGTAACCGCGCTGAGGCGATGTCCATGTTAAAAGCCAGATTATACGAAGCAGAATTGCAAAAACGCCGCCAGGAGCAGCAATCAGAAGAAGACAGTAAATCTGATATAGGCTGGGGCCGCCAGATTCGCTCCTATGTTCTGGACCAGTCCCGCATCAAGGATTTGCGCACTGGCGTGGAAACCGGCAACACCCAGGCGGTGCTGGATGGAGCGCTCAACCAGTTTATACAAGCCAGTTTAAAGGCGGGTCTGTAATCTGGACTATTATTAACCATGGTCAATCAAGCGGATGGCGAACAGGCATATAGCATGAACCAGGAGAGCGAGCAAAATCAGCAGCGACGAGACAAATTAACCGCGCTGCGCAGCCGAGGAAATCCCTTCCCCAATGATTTCAGAAGAGATGCGTTTGCCGGGGATCTCATCGGGAAATACGCGCAGGACACTGATGCCGTGGAAAAGCAAACCATCCGGGTAAAAGTGGCCGGGCGGCTGATGTCACGCCGGGTTATGGGCAAGGCCAGCTTTGCTGATATTCAGGATATGAGTGGAAAATTGCAGTTGTTCGTGCAGACGGACAATCTGCCGGATCATGTCTATAACGAAGAATTCAGGCAATATGACATCGGTGACATTATTGCCGCAGAAGGGGTGCTGTTTCACACCAGAACTGGCGAATTGAGCGTTCGCGTCGATCAAATCTGCTTGTTGACCAAGGCCCTGCGCCCGCTGCCCGAAAAATTCCATGGCCTGACCGATGCGGAAACCCGCTACCGGCAGCGCTATGTGGATTTGATTATGAATGCGCAGACCCGCTCAGTTTTTAAAATTCGCGCTAAAGCCATTCAGTATATTCGGGACTTCATGACCGCGCGGCTTTTTCTCGAAGTGGAAACCCCGATGATGCACCCCATCCCGGGCGGGGCCGTGGCCCGCCCGTTCAGCACCTATCACAATGCGCTGGATATGGAGTTGTTCCTGCGCATCGCGCCAGAGCTATACCTCAAGCGTCTGGTGGTCGGTGGGTTTGAACGGGTGTTTGAAATAAATCGGAACTTCAGGAATGAGGGTGTCAGCGCCCGCCACAATCCGGAATTCACCATGCTTGAATTCTACTGGGCTTATGCGGATTACCGCGAACTCATTGACCTGACCGAAGAGATGATTCGCGGTGTCTGCCAGGCTGTGCTGGGCGACACAAAAGTGGTGTACCAGGGAAGGACTATCGACTTTTCAAAACCGTTCGAGCGTTTCACCCTGCTGGAATCAATCTCGCATTTTAATCCAGATATACCACAATCCCGGCTCACCGACCTGGATGGGATCACTGCATTGGCTGAAGAATTGAAAATCGAAGTGAAGCTGAACTTCGGCGTGGGCAAACTTCAGGCCGCGATATTCGAGAAACTGGTTGAAGAGAAACTGCGCAACCCAACTTTCATAACCGCTTATCCGGTAGAGGTGTCGCCGTTGTCCAGGAGAAACGATGATCAGCATGAAATCAGTGATCGATTTGAGTTTTTTATCGATGGCAAGGAGATTGCCAACGGCTTTTCTGAATTAAACGATGCGGAGGACCAGGCCGCTAGATTCAACCAGCAGGCTAAAGAAAAAGATGCGGGAGATGACGAGGCCATGCACTTTGATGCGGACTATATTCGGGCGCTGGAATATGCCATGCCGCCCACCGCAGGAGAAGGTATTGGCATTGACCGACTGATAATGATACTGACCGACAGCCCATCGATTCGCGATGTGGTGTTGTTTCCGCATATGCGTCACCAGGGTTGACCACGGAATTTGCCATAGTGATCAAGCCTTTGGAGCTAATGATTGGTCTGCGTTATACCCGGGCCAGGCGGCGTAATCATTTCATTTCGTTCATCTCCATGACTGCCATGCTGGGCATTGTGCTTGGCGTGTGGGCATTGATAACGGTGATGTCCATTATGAATGGGTTTCATCAGGACCTGCGTGATCGAATTTTGTTCGTGGTTTCCCACGTAACCATCAGCAATCACCGCAGCTATCTGGATGACTGGCAATCGGTTTTTAACCGGATTGCCATGCACCCTCAGGTCGAAGCCCAGGCCCCCTTTGTGTTGGGGCAGGGAATGATAATCCGGGGGGGTGAAGTCTCGGGTGCATTGATTCGCGGTATTGATGCACATAGCGAACGCAAGGTTTCACAAGTGCTGGATCATATTGTCGCAGGCAATTCGGATGCCTTGCAGTCCGGGTCTTTTGGAATTATTTTGGGAAAACATCTGGCCAGGTCCCTGGGCGCGGGGCTTGGCGACAAAGTCACACTGGTGGCACCCAAGGGCAAGGTTACCCCGGCAGGACTACTGCCCAGGCTAAAACGATTCACGGTTGTCGGTTTGTTCGAAATCAATATGTACGAATATGACAGCGGCATTGCGTTGATTCACATTGATGACGCGGCAAAGTTGTTCAGTTTGCGGGACAAGGTCAGCGGTCTGCGTTTGAAACTGGACAATGTGGAAGATGCGAGAAAGGTGGGTCGGGAACTTTCCCGGGAATTGCAAGGGCAATTCCGGGTGCGGGACTGGACCATGGAGCATGCAAACTTTTTTAGAGCACTGGAAATCGAAAAACGAGTTGTATTTATCGTTTTATTGCTGATTATTGCGGTAGCCGCTTTCAATATTGTCTCAACCCTGGTGATGGTCGTCACCGATAAACGATCAGATGTGGCCATCCTGATGACGCTGGGCATGAGTCCGGCCAGCATCATGCAAGTGTTTATGATTCAGGGAGCGATTATCGGCGCCATCGGGGTTTTACTGGGCGGCGTGTGTGGCGTGATTACCGCGCTCAACGTGCACACCCTCATCCCCGCGCTGGAAAATTTTTTCAATACCGAGTTGTTTCCGCTGGACGTTTATCTGATCAGCGATTTCCCGGCGCAAATGCGCTGGAGCGATGTGGTGCGGGTTATATCTGCGGCGCTGTTGATGAGCTTTGTGGCGACCATTTATCCGGCCTGGCGAGCGTCCCGGGTGCAGCCTGCCGAGGCCTTGCGGTACGAATGAATTCCAGCCCCGCCGCCCCGCACAAGCCGGTTATCGATTGTCGGAATGTCTCGAAAACATTCCACCAGGGCCCGGTTGCAGTGACCGTGTTAAAGGATATCGAATTTCAGGTTGAACGCGCAGAGCAGGTTGCGATTGTCGGCGCTTCGGGGTCGGGGAAAAGCACGCTGCTGCATATTCTGGGTGGTCTGGCCGAGCCGGATAACGGCAAAGTGCTGATCGACGGGCAGGATATCAGTCATTTATCGCACAAAGTCCAGGGTGAATTGCGCAATACTGCGCTGGGTTTTGTTTATCAATTTCATCATTTGCTCCAGGAATTTACCGCCCTTGAAAATGTGGCGATGCCATTACTGATTCGCAAAACCGGTTCGGACCAGGCATTTGATACAGCGCGAGATATTTTGCGCCGAGTCGGGCTGGGAAAACGGCTTGGACATAAACCAGGCGAACTATCCGGCGGCGAACGGCAAAGAGCGGCAATTGCACGCGCGATGGTGACCAGGCCCAAATGTATCATGGCGGATGAACCCACCGGCAACCTGGATTCACATACCGCCGACGCCATCCACGAGTTATTACTGGAGCTGAATCAGGATATTGGAACCAGCCTGATCGTGGTCACCCATGATGCAAGTCTGGCCCGCAAAACCAGACGCATTGTCCGCATTGAGGACGGCCGGCTGCACGCCGAAGACCAAAGCCTGTAAATGGTAAATACGGTCGGGTTGGCCGGGTTTTCCTTGCCCGGCCAACCGGCGCATTGCGCCAGGAATATGCTATCCCGAATGCCTGCCGGCAGCTCGAAACCACTCTTGGCAAACCTGTCCGGGCCCCCATATATTGGTTCCCTGACGAATTATTGTACGCGCAATCAATGAGCGACAAAATATTTGCAGCCGGTAAACAAATAGCCAGGCCGGAAGACGTCTTGCCCGGGGTTCTGCATTTATTGCCGCTGGAGAAAAAACCCTTTTTTCCGGGCCAGGTTCTGCCCCTGGTGCTTGACGTGCGCAGATGGGGCAAGACACTGAAATCCATACACAAGGCAGGTCACAGCAGCGTAGGAGTGGTTTTTACCGACGGCGTTAAATCCGGGGACGTGGAATCAAGGCATTTCAGGTCTGTGGGCACGGTATGCAAAATACACCAGATTGAGCAGCATGAAAATCAATACCACGTGGTTCTGGCGGGGTTGCAGCGCTTCGAAATTAATAGCTGGGTTTCAGAAAAGCGGCCATTCACCGCCCAGGTCAGTTACTTCCCTGAACTGAACCCCGGGAAAACCACCGAAATAAAAGCATATACCACCGCCATTGTAAACATTATCAAAGAGTTGCTGCCGCTCAATCCCATGTATGGCGAAGAGCTGAAAATGTTTCTCAATTATTTTGGTACCGGCGAGCCATCCAGGCTAGCCGACTTTGGTGCGAGTCTGACCACGGCTGACGCAAAAGAAATGCAGGAGATACTCGAAGCGGTCGAACTGTTGCCGCGCATGGAAAAAACCCTGGTGTTGTTGCAGAAGGAGGTGGAAGTCGCCCGGGCACAAACAGAAATCCGCGCACATATTGAAGGAGAAATAACTCGGCACCAGCGGGAAATATTTTTGCGTGAACAGTTGAAGTTTATTCAAAAAGAACTGGGGATTTCCAAAGACGATCGGGAATCCGAAGTGGAAACATTTCGGGGCCGGCTGGAAGATTGCATGGTGCCGGAGCAGGCACAGCGGCGTATCGATCAGGAGCTGGAAAAGATGTTGATGCTGGAACGGGGTTCGCCGGAATACACGGTGACAAGAAACTATCTGGACTGGTTAACCAGCATACCCTGGGGCAGGCACAGTACAGACGCGCTGGATCTGGAACAGGCGGCAACGGTGCTGGATAAGGATCATGAGGGACTGGATGAAGTAAAGCAGCGCATCCTCGAATTTATCGGAGTGGGCAAGATGAAAGGCGAAGTGGCCGGTTCGATTATGCTGCTGGTTGGGCCGCCCGGCGTCGGCAAGACCTCTCTCGGGCGCTCTGTGGCGGGCGCTCTGGGTCGGGAGTTTTACCGGTTTTCCCTGGGCGGCATGCGCGATGAGGCTGAAATAAAAGGCCATCGCCGCACCTACATCGGCGCCATGCCGGGGAAATTTGTTCAGGCATTAAGAGAGTGCAAAACCGCCAATCCGGTAATAATGCTGGATGAAATCGACAAGATTGGCGCATCATTTCGCGGCGACCCGGCCTCTGCACTACTGGAAGTGCTCGACCCGGAACAAAACGGGGATTTTCTGGATCATTATCTTGATGTGCGAGTGAACCTGTCCAGGGTGCTGTTTATTTGTACTGCCAATCAACTCGATACGATTCCCGGACCATTACTCGACCGCATGGAGTCCATCTGGTTGTCCGGGTATCTGGCGGCCGAAAAAGCGGCCATAGCGAGGAAGCATTTGCTGCCCAGGCAAATTAATCGGGCTGGTCTGAAACAACGCGGCCAGCTTCGAATCGATACCGCCGCTATCCGGCAGATTGCCGAGCACTATGCCCGGGAAGCGGGGGTGCGTAGGCTGGAGAAATTGCTGGGCACAATCGCCAGAAAGGCCGTAATGAAATTGCTTAAAGGCGAAAAAGCACCAATTCACGTTACCGTCAACAATCTACCGGAATTCATAGGCAAACCGGTTTTTAATGATGAAGATCGCATTGCTGGAGTTGGTGTGGTCACCGGGTTGGCCTGGACCGCCATGGGGGGCGCCACCCTGGACGTGGAAGCGACCCGAAGCCACAGCTTCAGTCGGGGATTTAAATTGACCGGGCAGCTCGGCGCGGTAATGAAAGAGTCTGCCGAGATTGCCTACAGCTATGTACTTGGCAACGCCGAAGCGCTTGCAATTAAGCAGAAGTTTTTCGAAAACGCCATGATCCATCTCCATGTCCCGGCCGGCGCCACGCCAAAGGATGGGCCAAGTGCGGGTGTGGCGATTGCGTCTGCGCTGATTTCATTGGCCAAAGGCCAGGCCGCCAGAAAATCGTTGGCGATGACCGGGGAAATCTCGTTGACGGGTCAGATTTTGCCTGTGGGCGGCATCAAGGAAAAAGTAATCGCTGCCCGGCGGATGAAAATACGCAACCTGATCATGCCAGAAGCCAATCGCGGCGATTTCGAAGAACTGCCCGAATACATCACCAGGGGTGTTTCGGTGCATTTTGTTACTCGCTATGCGCAAGTGGTTGCGCATTTATTTTAGAGACTGGAGCAAAGGCCGATCCGGGAAAATTATCGATGCCAAAACTGTTTCCGGCACAGGTATGCGGCATGTGACGAGTTTGATCCTAATCCGTTTGCAGATGTTTTCCCTGATGCTGGGTGACGTTTTACAGGACAGGAAAATCAGTGGATAACGGAGTATCATAAGAATTTTACGCCAATGCAGAAGGTGCCATGATGAAAGAAATTACCCGAATCAATCATGTTGGAGTAAGAGTTAAAAGCCTGGCTGTTTCCCGACCTTTCTACGAAAAGCTGGGGTTCAGATTTCTGGTCGGCCCGGTCGGGCCTGAGCCGGTTGCGATTATGGAGCATCCGAGCGGGGTGAATATTAATTTCATCCTCAACGCATCCGACCAGTCAACCACAAATATGCTGATGGATGTGCCTGAAAAATTTACCGGCTATACCCATATCGCGCTGGAGGTTACCAACCTGGATGCCGTACAACAAAAGCTGGAACAACTGCACATGCAAATCACCGAAGGGCCGATCAAATTACCGGATGGCGGGATGTTTGTTTTTATCAGGGATCCGGATTTAAATGTCATCGAGTTCCATAAACCGGCGCCATAAAAATAGCTGCCATGCCATTAACAGGCTGCAATTACTGGATTTTCGACATGGATGGCACCCTGACTCTGCCGGCGCATAATTTTGCCGCGATACGAAAGCAGCTCGGGCTGGAACCCGGCGAACCCATATTGGAAGCCATTGCGAAAATGCCCACAGCAGCGGCGCAGCGCGCAACCGGACTGTTGCACGATATAGAAATGGAACTGGCCTATAAGGCCCGGCCCCAGCCCGAAGCAGCTGCCCTGCTGCAGTCGCTTTTGGCCAGGGGTAAAAAACTGGGGATTCTTACCCGTAATGGTGAAGAAATTACCCATGCCACATTAAAGGCCGCCGGATTGTCCACATTTTTCGAAAAGGATTCCATCATAGGGCGGGACACCTGCGCACCCAAGCCCAGCCCGGACGGCGTACTGCATTTGTTATCGTTCTGGAATGCAGCCAGGTCGGAAACGGTTATCGTTGGCGATTACCGCTGGGATATCGAAGCCGGCTTTAATGCTGGAATTAATACCGTGCATTATGATCAATCGGGTTTGTTTCCATGGCCGGAATTTGCCCGACACAAGATCTCCGAGCTCAAGCAGTTGCAAACGCTTTTTTAGGATTTTAGGTATGATTTTTGCCCTGCACAGAGACGCCCTGATCGCCCTGATTAATACATTATCCGTTCAGGCCTTTCACCTGATCCTGCAAATCGCAGGCAAGAAATCCTCCAGACTGCCTGGCCCATAATTCGCTGTACAGGCCGCCGCCATCCAGCAGGTCGCTGTGAACGCCCTGCTCGACGATTTTTCCTTCGTCCATAATGATCAGTCGATCCATTTGGGCAATCGTTGAAAGTCGATGCGCAATAGCGATGACCGTCTTGCCTTTCATCAATTTGTACAGGCTGTCCTGGATGGCCGCTTCCACTTCGGAATCCAGCGCACTGGTGGCTTCGTCAAGGATTAAAATCGGCGCATTCTTCAACAGCACCCTGGCGATGGCGATACGCTGCCGCTGGCCGCCGGAAAGTTTCACGCCGCGCTCGCCTACCTGGGCCCGATACCCGGCGTTTCCCCACGAATCTTCCAGGCCCTGAATAAAATCATGTGCTTTGGCCTGTTTTGCGGCGGCGATAACGGTTTCCGGTGTTGCCAGCTTGCTGCCATAACGAATGTTGTCGTATACCGAACGATGCAGCAGCGACGTATCCTGACTGACCATGCCGATTTGCGAGCGCAGGCTGTCCTGGGTAACCGCTCTGATATCCTGACCGTCGATGAATATCTTTCCCTGTCCCAAATCATAAAAACGCAGCAGCACGCTCACCAAAGTAGACTTGCCTGCCCCGGAGCGCCCGACGATGCCAATTTTCTCGCCGCCGCGAATGGATAAATTCAGGCCGTCTATGACGCCGCGCCTGCCATCATCTTTGCCATAGTTGAAAGAAATATTTTGATAGTCGATGGCCCCATGGGTGACATGCAGACCGGTTGCGCCGGTTTTATCGACGATGGAAATATCATTTGAAATCGTTTCGATGCCATCCTGCACAACGCCGATATTCTCAAACACCGTGGATATCTCCCACAGAATCCATTGGGACATTCCCTGGAGTCGCAAAACCAAGGCGATGGCAAAGGCAATTTCCCCCGGTGTGACCGCTGCAAGATGCCATAACCACAGCGAACTGCCAGCCACACCTGCCAGTAAAAGCGCATTCAGCAGGTTCAGCAAAAGCGATAATTTTGTGGCCAGCCGCATTTGCAGATATACCGGGACGAGAAAATCCTGCATGCCCTGTTTGGCATACTCATCTTCGTAGCTGGCATGTGCGAACATCTTGACCGTGGTGATGTTGGTATAGCTGTCCACCACCCGGCCGGTGACCATGGAGCGCGCTTCGGCCTGGTCCATGGCGACTTTGCGAAGTTTCGGAACATAGGAATACATGACCAGGATATAACCCGTTAACCATGCAATCATGGGGAACGTCAGCCGCACGTCGCTGGCCGCAAATAATATGACCGCGCCGGTAAAGTAGATAACCACGTACAGCACCACTTCAGTTGCCTTGATAATGGTGTCGCGCACCCCGAGCGAGGTCTGCATCATCTTCGCCGCGATTCTTCCGGCAAAGTCGTTCTGGAAAAACTCGACGCTCTGGCGCAGCAGATAGCGATGGGATTGCCAGCGGGTACGCATGGCGAAATTGCCGAGCATGCCTTGCTGCACCGTGGCCTCGTAAAAGAATTTTAGTATCGGCAATATCACCAGGGTGATGCCTGCGATCACGATGATCCGGGTGCGGTGCAGCGCCCAAAAAGAACCGCGGTCGCTGGCCGCCAGCCAGTCGACCAGGTTGCCGACGAAGGCAAACAGGTAGACTTCGATCAGGGCGATTGTGGTGGACAGCAGAGCGCTTAGCGCAATCAGTTTCCAGAATGGTTTGGCATAATGGGAAACAAAGCCGAGTAATGTAGCGGGCGGCCTGGGCGGCGTCTGCCCTGGAAAAGGGTCGTTGTATTGTTCGAACCAGGTAAAAATTGCGTTAATCAAGTGCTCCACTCAGGACGGTTATTTTTCCCAATGATACGATTATTTGGGATTCCTGGGTACGCCGCCCTGGTATAACCGTGTTTTGAAAAAATGTGACAGCCCAACGGATTTTCGATCTGATGAACGGGCAATAAATGTGACTTTTGACTTTCAACCCTGTATAAACCGGCCATGAAAATTTTGCTCAGCAACGATGATGGTTACGATGCGCCGGGTTTGCTGGCATTGCATGAGGCGCTATCAGGCATCGCCGAAGTCACCGTGGTTGCGCCCGAAAGCAATCAAAGCGGATGCAGCAGCAAATTATCTCTCAGACAGCCCATCAAGGTTCGCACCCATGAAAACGGCTTTATGTCGGTGGATGGAACCCCCGCAGATTGTGTGCATCTGGCCATTACCGGTATGCTCGATTTTCAGCCGGACCTAGTGATTTCCGGTATAAATAACGGCCCGAATATGGGCGATGATGTTATCTATTCCGGTACAGTGGCGGCCGCGATTGAAGGGCGATTTTTACCGCTTCCGGGCATAGCAATATCTTTGGCGGGATATAAACTGAACCATTACGATGCGGCGGCCCGGGTGATAGTTGAGTTGCTGGCACGAATAAATTCCAGCCAGATAGCCAATAATTCTTTGCTGAATATCAATGTCCCCGACCTGCCCTACGAGCAGATTCGCGGATTTGCGGTGACACGACTCGGGGTGCGCCATCAATCCGCACCAGTCATCAATGAGGGTCGGGTTGATGGTTTCGATATCTATCGCATCGGACCTCCCGGAGCCCGGCAGGACGCGCCAGACCCAGGGCCTGACACGATTAGCGCTACGGATTTTCAGGCAATCGAAAACAACAAAGTGTCGATTACCCCATTGACGGTGGATATGACTGCTTATAAAAACATCACAGATATGGGTGAATGGCTTGCTGCATCAGGAGCAAAACAATATGGCTGAGCGGCTGTCCAGACAGCGTCAGGGCATCGGCATGACCTCCATGCGAACACGCCGCAGGCTAATTGATCGACTGCGCGAGCAGGGCATTTCCAGCCATCGCGTATTGTCGGTCATGCTGGATACACCCAGGCATCTGTTTATTGATGAGGTGTTGTCCCATAAAGCCTATGAAGATATCGCCCTGCCCATTGGACAAAATCAAACCATATCGCAACCATTCATCGTCGGCTTGATGACCGAACTCATGCTGGACAGCGATATCGTGGTAAAAAACGTACTGGAGGTCGGAACCGGCTGTGGTTATCAAACCGCAATTCTGTCCCAACTGGTCAACTGGGTATTCACCATAGAACGCATCGCCGTATTACAGCAGGAATCCAAACGGCGGCTGCCCGACCTGGATTATCGCAATATCAGCTATTTGAATGGCGATGGATTTCTCGGCTGGGAAAGCAATCAACCTTTCGACGGCATCATCGTTACCGCAGCACCAGAAGCGGTTCCCCAGGCATTGATGGCGCAGTTATCCCAGGGCGGCCGACTGGTTATTCCCGTGGGCGGCGAAGATCAGCGTCTACGCATAATTACCAGAAAGCCCTGGGGGTTTGATCAGCAGCAGCGCCAGGCCGTGCGATTCGTGCCCATGCTGAATGGCAAAGTAAATTTATGAAGCTATTCAGCCCACTGTATAGTAAGGTAATGCAATGGTCCCGACATCCTCACGCCGAAAAATATCTTGGCGGGGTGAGTTTTATCGAATCCTGGTTTTTCCCCATACCCACCTCCTTGATGCTGGCGCCCATGGTGATGGCGAACAGGAGCCGAGCCTGGCGGCTCGCATCCCTGGCCACCGCGACCTCGGTATTCGGCGGAATATTTGGCTATATGATTGGCTTTTTTCTGTTTGATCAGTTGGGACAGCCTATTCTGGAGTTCTATCATCTGGCTGGCAAATTTATAAAAATGCAGCACTGGTTTGACCGGTACGGCATCTGGCTGGTGTTGTTAGCGGGGCTGACACCCATCCCCTACAAATTATTCACCATCACATCGGGGATGCTGGGCATGGCCTTGATACCGTTTATTATTGCTTCGGTAATCGGCCGGGCATCACAGTTTTTTCTGGTATCCGGGCTGTTGTGGTGGGGCGGGGAAAAAATCCAGCCGGTGCTGGAAAAGTGGATGGAATGGATAGGCTGGGGGGTGCTGGTCGCAGCCGCCGGTTTCCTGATTGCAAAGGCAATATGAAAAACCCGCTGATTGTCCCGATTTTCACCGTTTCGATTTTATCGGCGTTGATCAGCGCCTGCGTACCGCACACGGCGCCGGTAATCAATAAATCACCCTCCCGACATATCCCGCAAGCCTATGAGGTCAAGCCGGGGGATTCAATTTATACCATTGCCTGGAGTGTGGGGCTGGATTTTCTCGACATAGCCGAATGGAATGGTTTGAAGAAACCCTATGCCATTCGACCGAAACAGATAATTCGATTGCGCAAACCGGCGTCGAAAACCGCAGCCCCGAAGCCCGCTTCTGCCAATGTCAGGAAACCGGCCGTTGCCAAAACCCTGCCCACCACTAAACCCGCCGCAAAGCCCCGGGCTAATCTGTCCGCGGCGCCCACGGTTGGTTTTTCCAAAGTGCCGGGCCAATGGAATTGGCCGGCCGAGGGCAGGTTGATCGGAAAATATGCGCCATCGGACGGCAGCAACGGCATTCAAATTGCCGGGGCCGACGGCAGCGCGATCAAGGCCACCGCCGCAGGAGAGGTTGTGTATGTGGGTGAAGGTTTGCGCGGCTATGGCAAATTGGTCATCGTCAAGCATTCTGCTGAATATCTGAGCGCGTATGCACACAATCGGGACATTCTGGTCAAGGAAGGCCAGGCGGTCAAATCCGGCCAGCAGATTGCAAAAATGGGACGCAGCGGCACCAAAACCACCATGCTCCATTTCGAAATCCGGGTAGACGGAAAACCTGTGGACCCGATGACTTACCTGAAGTAATCATTTTATGCAACGGCAAGATGCTGAAATGAACGAAGTCATAGTTCATCAAATAGATATTGCTCACTACCGTTTCGTAGAACTTGCAGAACCTGCCGATCAGGCCAGGCCTTTCTACGAATGGGTTGAAAAAAAAGCGCAAAGACTCACTGGATCGCATAAACAGTTAAATGAATCCTGATGTCAGCGAATAGAGCTGAAATCACCTCAATTATCAGTGCCCGTTATAGAGAGGTTGAAGAAAAACGCCCTTTGCTGTTTGACGGAATCGGTAGAGTTTACCCACACGCCAGGGCGTGTTTCTACTTTTTTGCGTGGATAATCAGGGATGCTCCCGAACAAAGGTTGGCACCGCTGACAGCCCGAATGAGAAAACTGGAAAACCTGGATAAAATGGCCGCTGAAACCGACACTCTGGTTGAATTGATACTTGAATACAGTTCGTGTGTCCGAAGTTTTAGTTGGCTGGCAGTGCGAGAGGTGGTCATTGACCGTCTCGAAGGTTCCCGGCGTAGTATCAAAGGGCATCATCTGGAGGCCAGAGTGCGAACAGCCTTAATTACAGCCTTTCAAAACTATTTTTCAATATACGGAAACTATGGAAAGTATAAGAAACTGGCTGTAGCGGATAAACAGATCAAGATTGGGAATCATACCATTGATGTTTCTGCGAAGCTGACACCTCTGAATAATGGCCCTACAGAAACACTACTCATTCCAATCAAGACAAGAGAAACAGAAGGCGGAGGACACGCACATATATTCACAAGAGATGTAATTGCTGCTGTCCGTGAACTAAAAGAAGATAAGAGCAGATACCACATGATTGCAATCATTGTAGCAATTAACTGGTCTATTTCAGAACTTGGCAATATTGGAGATCAGATTGATATGGTTTTTCATTTCAACATGAATCCAAATAAGTTCATTGGTTTTGACGACGCTTCACAAATTCAACTGAACAAGTATATCTACAGGGTTTTGGGCAATGGTTAATATCAACGATTTATACAACACAGTACTGCTTGGCGATATTCGCACTGTTGCTCCGGGCATTCCCGATAACTCCATTCAAAGTATAATAACCAGCCCGCCATATTTCGGACACAGAAATTACTCCGAAAAAGATCAATACAAATGTGAGATAGGCAGAGAAAGCCGCCTGGAGGACTATGTTGAAAATATTGCCGCATGCTTTCAAAAAATAAAACCAAAGCTCAAAGAAGACGGGTTGCTATGGCTCAACCTGGGAGATACTTATAGAAACAAAGAGCTCCAGGGTGTACCTTGGCGCGTAGCATTTGCCCTCAAGGATAGAGGCTGGGTTCTGCGGAGCGATATAATTTGGAAAAAATCCAATGCAATGCCTTCTTCAGTGAAAAACAGACCCACTACAGATCATGAATACATTTTCCTGTTTTCCAAATCAAATGATTACTATTACGATGCGGATTCAATTAGAGAATCACATATCACATTTACGGAAAAATCAAAAATGAGGGGCGGAAGGAATCACTTGGGAAAGCGAAGCGGCACGCCAGAAAATGGCAAGAATTCAGGAAGCCAGAACTTACACAACGGCCGGTGGGATCAAGCATTTCATCCCAAAGGCAGGAATAAAAGAACCGTTTGGGGAATCCCTCTTGGTAAATTCAGGGGTGCACATTTTGCCGTTTATCCAGAACCATTGGTCGAAACATGTCTATTGGCTTCAACCAGAAAAGGAGATGTTGTTTTGGATCCATTTGCGGGATCAGGTACAACAGGCGTGGTTGCGATCAGAAATGAGAGAAAGTTCATTGGTTGCGACCTGGTAAAGGCATATCAGATAATGGCGCAAAATAGAATTGATGAGATTACTGTGCAGTCGAGCTTGTTTCAACATGACGTGCAGGACAAATCGAGGGTATAAGTTTCGAGACAACATGCGCGAAAGGGGCCTGGCTCTGCCGCTCTTTTCTGGTGCTGCGTCATGGCGGCGTTATACTCAAATCGCAACCGTTGGTTTGCGCAAATATAAAATAGAAACCGGAGAATAATATGGATCTACAATCAGCGAATCGTCGGCTTGTTGCGGGTGAAGATTTGACCCGGGCAGAAATGCAGTCCGTGATGATGTTGATCATGTCGGGAGAGGCTACTGATGCGCAGGTCGGAGCGTTCCTGACCGCGCTGATGATCAAAGGCGAGAGTGTGGATGAAATTGTCGGGGCCGCGACTATCATGCGGCAGCTATCTGCGAAAGTGCCAACAAAATCGGACAAAATTGTAGACTGTGTGGGAACCGGCGGGGATGGCGCGAAGCTGTTTAACGTCTCCACCGCAAGCGCTCTGGTGGCGTCCGCCGCTGGCGCCAGTATGGCCAAGCACGGCAACCGGGCCGCCACCGGCAACTCGGGCAGCGCGGATGTGCTGGAAACAGCCGGGGTAAATATTGCTATTACGCCTGCGCAGGTGGGGCAGTGTATTGATCAATGCGGGGTGGGTTTCATGTTCGCGCCCACGCATCATTCCGCCATGCGCCATGCCATCGGTCCGAGAAAAGAGATCGGCGTTCGCACCGTATTTAATCTGCTCGGCCCACTGACCAACCCGGCCAACGCGAGATTTCAATTGGTCGGGGTTTTCAGCCAGCGTTGGCTGCGCCCGATTGCCCGGGTGTTTGCCGAGCTGGGCAGCGAACACACCGTGGTGGTGTGTTCCGATGATGGGCTGGATGAAATTTCCATTGCTGCGGGTACCAGGGTGGCCGAGTATAAAAATGGCGCGTTTTATGAATATGGAATTGAACCGGAACAATTTGGTATTGGTCGGTCCAGCCTCGATACGATGGTGGTTTCGGATTCCAGCCAGAGCCTGGCAATGATTAACCGGGCATTATCCGGCGAAGCAGGGCCCGCCGGTGACATGCTGGCGCTCAATGCAGGCGCCACGATTTACGCGGGTGATGTGGCGACTACGCTTGCGGAAGGGGTGCAGCTTGCCCGGGAGATTTTAAACAGTGGAAAAGGGCTGGAGAAACTCGCACATTTAATCGCGGTGTCCCGGTCGTTTTCCTGAGTGAAAAATCAGCCGCCGGATTTTGATTGAATGAAATAGATTCCGCAAAGCACCAGAAACAGCGCCGCGACGATGTTCCATTTTAATACTTCGCCCAGAAACAATGCGCCCCAGATTCCACCCAGCACCGGGATCAAATAATTTATCTGCGCAAATACGGTCGCGCCGAGATTTTTTAAAACCCGAAAGTAAATGAGCGATGCGACGGCGGTAGGAAAAACAGCCAGGGCCAATACCGCCCACAAACTTTCGGTCGAAGGATTTAGACAGAGCGGGTCTTCAACCATAAATGCCAGGGGCAGACTAATCAGCGCAGCGCAGATATTCACGCCGGCTGCCATTTTGTGTCCGGCAAAGCTCGGCTGACTGCGCACGAATATGGTTGCAATTGAATAGCTGAGCGCGCCGCCGAGCACTGCGATCTGCCCCAGGATATGGTTGCCGAATCCAGACAACGCGGATAATCCTACCAGAGTAATTAATCCGCCAAAACCGAATGCTACGCCCACTGATTTTCTGCCAGTCATCGGTTCGCCGGAAATCAAAAAATGCGCCAGTACGAATGTACTGATTGGCATGATCCCCATCAAAATTGCCGCCAGCGAACTGCTTACGCTGGTTTCTCCCCAGCTGATTAATACGAAAGGCAGGCTGTTTCCGATCAAGCCGGAACCGGTATACAGTAGCAGCGCTTTTGGGTGCATGGGAATCCATTCGCCTTTAAATGCCAGGAACAGGCAAAATATTATAGCCGCGATGACCAGTCTGGCGGCGGTAAGGGTGAATGGTGGAACCGTTGCTACGCCGATCTTAATCAACAAAAACGATATGCTCCAGATGCCGGCCAATATTAGCAACAAGGCATAGTCTGTAATATTATCCCGCATGGTGGTATCAGTGGGCAAAATACTGATTGAACAAAAACACAACTTCCCTCAGCTAAAATCAGTCAAGCGTGATTGGCGGAAATAGCAGTCACCCAATAATCCAATAAAGTGCTCGACAGTCAGTCCGCGCCATTTGAAGTGCTGAATCCCGATGGTACGGCGCCCGTATTGATTGCATGTGATCATGCCGGCAACCATATTCCAGAGTCTTTATCCGGCCTGGAGCTGGATGCCTGTTATCTGACCCGGCATATTGCCTGGGATATTGGCGCCAGGCAAGTAGCGGCTCGACTGGCGGCGCTTTTTGATGCGCCGTGCCTGTTGGCCAGATACTCCCGATTGGTGATTGATCTGAATCGGCATCTGCATGATCCATCGTTGATCGCGGTCGCCTCAGACGGGGTTGAGATTCCCGGCAACTTGAATTTGACCGGCCAGGAGCGCAGTGCGCGCATAGAAAAATTTTTTCATCCCTACCACAATCAATATCGGGAAATGGTGAGTTTGCTCAAATCCAGACACCAGAAACCGATTATCCTCTCGGTACACAGTTTTACACCGCGTATGAATGGCAAGCAACGGCCGTGGGATTTTGGCGTATTGTGGGATGAAGATGAAGCGCTTGCCAGGGCGCTGATTGCAAATTTGCGGAAAATTCCCGGCCGGGTGACTGGCGAAAATCAACCCTATCATGCCAGGCACCCACGGGGGTATGCGCAGGTGGTGCACGCGCGCAACCGAGGCGTGGAGTTGGCGTTGTTGGAGATTCGCCAGGATTTGATCGGTGACCGTGAGGGCCAGGCCGAAATCGCCGGATTGATTTATGCTGTGCTCAAACCCATTCTGTCACGGCATTGAAAACATTTTCCATATTGTTGTGGACAGCCGATGGCTGCAAGCGATCCATGCTATCGAATCAGTTACAATTATCCCCTTTACTTTGGTTTGATTTATCCAGTGTCTGGTAACAGTTTTGGCAGGTTATTTACCCTCACCACATTCGGTGAAAGCCATGGTGTCGCTCTGGGCGGGGTGGTTGATGGTTGTCCACCGGGGCTGGCATTATGCGAAGATGATTTGCAGCGCGATCTGGATCGCAGAAAACCGGGAAAATCAAAATATACCACCCAGCGAAAAGAAGCGGACAGGGTCGAAATCCTTTCCGGCGTGTTCCAGGGCAGGACCACCGGCACGCCGATTGGCCTGTTAATCAGAAATCAGGATCAGCGTTCCCGGGATTACGATAAAATCAAAGACCGCTTTCGCCCGGGTCATGCCGATTATACCTATACCAAAAAGTATGGGTTTCGCGATTATCGTGGCGGGGGGCGCTCATCGGCGCGGGAAACCACCATGCGGGTAGCCGCTGGCGGCATCGCGAAAAAATATTTGCAGGATCACTATGGCGTGGCAATTCGCGGATGTGTTTACCAGATAGGGAGGATCAAAATTGATCCTAAGGATTGGGCTGAAGTGGAGCAAAATGCGTTTTTCGTGGCCGACTCCAGCGCTGTGGCCGGGCTCGAAAATTTGATCAGGCAAATCCGTAAAGCTGGGGAATCTGTTGGCGCGGGTGTTTTGGTGGAAGCCTCAGGTTTGCCGGTTGGGTGGGGCGAACCGGTTTTTGATCGGCTGGATGCGGATATTGCCAAAGCGATGATGAGTATCAATGCGGCGAAAGGGGTGGAAATCGGCGCGGGTTTTGACGCAATCGCCCAGCTTGGTTCTGAACATCGCGACGAAATAACACCGGATGGATTTAAATCCAATCGATCCGGTGGAACACTGGGCGGTATTTCAAGCGGGCAGGATATCCACGTGAAAGTGGCATTCAAGCCGACTTCCAGTATCCGGGTTCCGGGCGCCACCGTGAACCTGGAAAATGAAGCGGTTGAAGTGGCCACTGCCGGACGGCATGATCCGTGTGTGGGGATTCGGGCAGTACCTGTCGCCGAGGCAATGCTGGCACTGGTTTTAATCGATCATGCGATGCGCAACCGGGCGCAAATCCCTAAAGTAGTTTAAATCATGGTCATGGCCGGATTGAATTCAGGCCGGGTCCTACTGCGTGGAGAACCGCATCCCTGCGGTTATGCTATATTTGTCTCCTGATGACTTTTTTTCGATCTTTTCCCGGGCAAATGCAGCCACAAACTCTCTACGATAAACTCTGGCAGCAGCACGTCGTCCATGCACAGCAGGATGGCGTTACGCTTATCTATATCGATCGCCATCTGGTGCACGAAGTAACCTCGCCCCAGGCGTTTGCAGGGCTGCACCTGGCCGAGCGTCAGCCCTGGCGCACCGATTCCATGATCGCGGTGCCGGACCACAATGTCCCCACCACCGTCGATAATTCTGCAATTGATGATCCGGTATCCCGGCTTCAGGTCGCCACGCTGGATAAAAACTGCCGGCATTTTGGCATTACGGAATTTGGCATGGCCGACCCCAGACAGGGGATCGTACATGTTATTGGCCCGGAACAAGGCGCGACCCTGCCGGGTATGACCATTGTATGCGGTGATTCGCATACATCCACTCATGGAGCATTCGGTGCCTTGGCGTTCGGCATAGGAACCTCTGAGGTTGAGCATGTCATGGCCACTCAATGCCTGGTCCAGCGCAAGTCGAAAAATATGCGCATCTGGCTTGAGGGCAGCCCGCGGCCCGGGGTTGGCGCCAAGGATTTGGTGCTGGCAATAATTGGTGAAATTGGTACCGCAGGGGGCACTGGTCACGCTATTGAATTTGCCGGCCCGGCCATTGAGTCTTTGTCCATGGAGGGGCGGATGACCGTGTGTAATATGGCTATTGAGGCCGGCGCCCGGTCCGGAATGATCGCCGTTGATCAAGTTACCCTGGACTATCTGGCGGGGCGGCCTTATTCCCCAAAAGGAGAATTATGGAACCAGGCGGTAGAGCACTGGCAGCAATTACACACTGACCAGGGTGCAGAATTTGACCTTGAAGTCCGCCTTGATGTATCGGCATTGCCGCCTCAGGTAACCTGGGGAACATCGCCGCAAATGGTGGTCGGGATCGATGCAGTGGTGCCGAATCCGCAAAACGAGGCTGACCCGGTTAATCAAGAAGCTATGGAACATGCGTTGAGGTATATGGATCTTGCGCCGGGTACGCCGATTAGTGAAATTAATCTTGATCTGGTTTTTATCGGATCATGCACCAATGGCCGAATCGAAGATCTAAGAGATGCCGCTGCGGTGGTCCGGGGCAAGCAGGTTGCCGGGAACATCAAACAGGCGCTGGTGGTTCCCGGGTCCGGGCCAGTCAAACGCCAGGCAGAATCCGAAGGTCTGCATCAGTTATTCATCGACGCCGGATTTGAGTGGCGCAATCCGGGCTGCTCCATGTGTCTGGCGATGAACGCCGATCGCTTGCAGCCGGGCGAACGCTGCGCGTCAACGTCGAATAGAAACTTTGAAGGTCGGCAGGGGCAGGGCGGTCGAACCCATCTGGTCTCGCCGGCAATGGCCGCTGCCGCTGCAATTGCTGGTCATTTCACCGACCCGAGCCTGGTGTAGCCATGGAAAAGTTTACTGAACTTACAGGAATCGTGGTGCCGCTGGATCGTAATAATGTTGATACCGATGCAATCATTCCGAAACAGTTTCTTAAATCGCTACAACGCACCGGGTTTGGTGCCAATCTTTTCGATGAGTGGCGCTATCTGGATCATGGCGAACCGGGGATGGATAATTCCAAGCGGCGGAAAAATACGGATTTTGTACTGAATTTCCCGCGCTATAAAAATGCAAAGATCCTTCTTGCCCGGGGGAATTTTGGCTGTGGATCATCGCGGGAGCATGCTCCCTGGGCGCTGCTGGATTATGGGTTTCGCTGTATTATTGCTCCGAGCTATGCCGATATATTTTTCAATAATTGCTTTAAAAATGGTATATTACCTATTGTTTTAAATGAAAAAGTGGTGGAAAATTTATTTGTCCAGATTGAAAAAAAGCCTGGGTATGAAATCAGGGTTAATCTACCGGAGCAGATTATACAACTACCCGACGGGTCTGAAATTGCTTTTGATACCGACTCTTTTCAGAAGCAGGCGCTATTAAATGGTCTGGATGAAATCGGGTTAACCCTTGAAAAAGAGGGGATGATCAAGGAATATGAAGTACGACGTAAAATTGAGGCGCCGTGGCTGTTTGATTGAGCACCGCTTTTTAACGCTGATTGTTTGTGGGCGGTTCATCCAGAGGCTGATTTTAGGCTCTGCATAAACAGAATCATCAACATGTTCAAAATCCAGGAATACCTCTCCATCCTGTGTCGATCAATCATCCTGCTATTGCTGGCGTCCCCGATTGCTTTTGCGGTTGGCCTGGGGAAATTACAGGTGAATTCCAGACTGGGTGAAGCATTAAATCTTGAGCTTGATGTCATCGCTGTTTCTGCGGCTGAAATTAGCACCCTGTCGGTGGGGCTGGCGTCGCGTTCGGACTTTGCCCGAGCGGATGTGCCGTATCCCGAGAACGCGGCATTATTGAATTTTAATGTGGTTGAAGGACACGGCGGTCGCTATCTGGCAACCATCACCTCCGATAATCCGCTAAACGATACCTTTCTTCATTTATTGATTTCCGCAGATTGGTCTGGCGGAAAAGTCGTTCGGGAATATACCGCCCTGCTTGACCCGCCTTTATACAGCGGCGGTGCTGCGGTTGCGGTTGACCTTCCGGGCCGGACTGGAGAGAGTGAACATACTTATTCAGACGAAATTTTGACGGTAGCAGACGCCGTCACACCGATCACAGAGCCCGTCACTGCGGCGGGTTCGACCAGTTCTGCGACGGCCGGGGCGGGGACGTTATTGGTGCAACGCGGCGATACGCTTTCCGGCATTGTTATCAGTCTGGACATACCAGGATCGGTATCGATGTATCAGGGGCTGACAGCGATTCTGGAAGCCAATCCACACGCATTTATACATGGCAATATGAACCGGCTTATGGCCGGCGCCAGTTTGCATATACCCAGCTTTGCCAGCATGGCGCAAATTGACCGACGCGTCGCACTACAGAATTTTCGAAACCAGGTCGCGGAGTACAGCCAGTATGTGGCCGGCATTGGCAGGCCGGTATCGAATGCGGACAGCGCTGAAGATACCGGTGAATTCATACCGCAAAGCGCGGCATTGCCGGCTGCTGCAATCAAGCCCGAAGAAGATGCCGATGTGGGTTCTGCGGCCAACCTGGTGATTGCCGAAGCGGATGGCGCTGAAGCTGGTTCAGGCAAAGTCAAAGTCAGCCCTGAAACGCCGCAGGAGGGCGGAATGGGTTTAAGCATCCGCCAGGAAACCAGCGATGAAGAGTTTGCCAGCGCACTCAGTGGCCGCGAGGGTGACGTGGCCCGAAGGGGCGCGCTTAACACCCGATTGGCAGAATTGGAGGAAGGTTTGCTGGCTTCCGGGGCCGAAAACGAAGCAGCAAAACAACGACTGCAAGAGATGCAGAACCAGGTTGACCGGGTTTCGAGTCTGCTTGAAATTGAAGATGCCAATCTGGCGATTAGCCAGGATCGGGCCGCTTCTGATGACGGTGCAGATGACGACACCGCCGTTATTGATGAAACCGGGCGGGTAAATGACAGCAGTGAAACCGCAATAGTAGAAGCCGGAACCACGTCTGAAACAACGGATAATGCCGAAACCGCCGGGGATGCAGCATTGGTTGGAATACCTGTCACCGCGTCCACGGATGAATCCGATGCGCAAGCTGTGGCGGGCACCGCCCAGGCGGGAACGAAGGAAAAGGTTCAAGAGCAGATAAGCCAAGCATGGAGCGCAACTCAAACCAGGGTTATGGATACGTTTACCGGGCTAATGGGTCCATTTTCGGATTATGTGCTGAAAATTGTGGCCGTTCTCGTGGCCGTGCTTGCGGCGCTGATTTTCTATCGCAGAAGGAAATCCGCAAGAGAATCCCAGGGGGAGTTTGAAAAAAACAGACTCGATATTGAAAGCGGACAAATGGCGGCCGATACCGAATCGGGATCGTTTGAATCGTTAAACTCCGGGTCTGACATGGATTTGGTGGGTCGGGATAGTGGGGTTGAACTGACTATCGGGGGCAGCATGTCCTATCTCACCGGCAGCGGAATATCGGGCGTTGCGGAAGAGGAAAATGAAATTATCCAGGACGGCAGGATTGACCCGATGGCAGAAGCCGAAGTCTATCTTGCGTATGACCGGGACGAGCAGGCTGTCCAGGTTCTTAAAGAGGCCTATGCGGCCGTGCCGGAAAGGTCCGAATTGGCCGAAAAACTGTTGGAAATCTATCACCGGCAGGATGATCGAATGGCGTTTGATCGCCTGGCATCGGATTTGTATTCCCGCATAGGTGCCAGCCAGGGCCCGGTTTGGGCAAAAATAGTTGCCATGGGCAAAGAAGTCAGTCCAGACAATGATCTGTACCGGAAAATGTCTGAACTGCCGGATTCGCCGCCCGGCCTGGATTGGGAGCAAGGCCGGGAACCGGCAGCGCCAATGGCAGATATATCTTTAGCAACCGACATCGCCGGGCCGGGTCTGGATGATGGCGAATTGGATTTGGGCAGGAGTTACCCAGCGAACACGGCAGTCAAAACCCCCGTGGATGAGCATGGATTGACGTTCCAGTCGCAGCAAGAATCCGCGCAGGATGACCAGCAACCGTTTGATGTACCGATAGAGGAAATTGGCGATAGTGAGCTTGAATTTTATCTGGACGGGGACAGTGAAGGAAATAGCCTGGATAGCGAAGGGATTTCCGAATTGGTAAGTGCACTGGCCGGGATTGATACCCAGGATACCCAACCGCCGGAAGCCGAAGATGATGCGGTTGAATCTGTCCAGGTGCAGGCAGTGGAGCAGGCGCCGGACCAGGATGCTCACCCTGGCGAAGCGGGTCCTGCTGAAGCCGATGCACGCTCCGTGCAGGAATCTGAAACGGCTTTTGAGCTTGCCAGGGCTTATCTGGAATTAGGCGAAAAAGATATTGCCAAAGGATTTATTGAAGAAGTGATCAATCAGGGAAACGATAAGCAAAGAGCCAAAGCAGAAAAACTCATCAAGGAATTGGCCGGCTAGGTGGCAAAAGATGGAATGCCTTGTAACCGTGGCAGCCGGCCGCCCGGGCGCTATAGATGGGTGCCAGACGCGAGTTCAGACACGAAGCCATGCAGATTCTCAACGATCTGATCGCTGTGCAGATGCTGCTCCAAACCCTGGGCAATGACATTGACTAAAGCCGACCCCACCACGGCGGCGTCTGCAATGGATGCGATTTCCCTGACCTGCTGTGTGGTTTTGATTCCAAACCCCACGGCTACAGGCAGAGATATCTGGTTGCGTATGCGGATTAATGCGGATTTTACCTCGGCTTGCTTTGCCGACTGCGTTCCGGTTATTCCAGCGATGGAAACGTGATAGACGAATCCCGAGCTGTTTTTCAAAACAGTTGCCAATCTCTTTTCATCGCTGGTTGGCGTGGTTAAACGTATCCAGTTTAGTCCTGCAGTGAGACAGGGATGGCACAGCTCGTCATCCTCCTCTGGTGGAAGATCAACGATTATCAAACCGTCTACGCCAGCGGTTATGGCATGGTCGAGAAACTTTTGATTGCCATAGTAGTGGATTGGGTTGTAGTAGCCCATCAAAACCAGCGGTGTTTGATCATCAAGCTTTCTGAATTCTGTCACCATTTGCAGCGTCTTTATCACCGACATGCCGTTTTTCAAAGCACGCAGACTGGCCGACTGGATCGCCGGGCCGTCTGCCATGGGATCGGAAAACGGCATGCCCAGCTCGATAATATCCGCTCCAGCCTGCGGTAATCCGTCAAGAATTTTTTGTGCAGTATGCGGGTCCGGGTCGCCAGCGGTGATAAAGGTTACCAATCCCGCTCGTCCCTGCGCTTTTAATTGGGCAAATCGTTTTTCCAGGCGCTGGCTGGCGCCACCCGTGATTTTATTCATAGCTGCACCCCCAGCGCTGCTGCAACGGTAAACACATCTTTATCTCCGCGGCCGCAAAGGTTCATGACAATGATCTGGTGTGTGGCCATGTTGGGCGCGATTTTTGCAACATGGGCCAGCGCATGCGCAGGTTCCAAAGCCGGGATAATGCCTTCGGTACGGCAGCATAATTGAAACGCATCCAGGGCTTCCTGATCGGTTACGGATACGTATTCCACGCGACCGATTTGATGCAGCCAGGAATGCTCCGGCCCGATTCCCGGATAATCCAGACCCGCAGAAATCGAGTGCGCGTCACAAATCTGGCCATCGTTATTTTGCAGTAAATAGGTACGGTTTCCATGCAGGACGCCGGGCTGCCCGCCGCTCAGGGAAGCCGCGTGTTGTCCGGTTTCGATGCCATGCCCGGCCGCTTCAACGCCGATGAGCGATACGGCTGCATCGTCGAGGAACGGATGAAACAGCCCGATAGCATTCGAACCGCCGCCAATGCAGGCCAGTATGGTGTCCGGCAAACGATTTTCTTTTTCAAGAATTTGTTGTCGCGCCTCCAGACCGATTACGCATTGAAAATCCCGCACCATTTCCGGGTAGGGATGCGGCCCGGCGGCGGTACCGATTATGTAAAAAGTATCTTCAACATTCGCCACCCAATCGCGCAGTGCGTCATTCATCGCGTCCTTTAAGGTCGCCGTTCCGCTGGTTACCGGTATGACCTCGGCGCCCAAAAGCTTCATCCGAAACACGTTTGGCGCCTGACGTTTGATGTCCGTTTCACCCATATATACGACGCAGGGCAGATCAAACAATGCACACACGGTTGCGGCGGCGACGCCATGCTGGCCAGCGCCTGTCTCGGCGATAATACGCCGCTTTCCCATGCGTTTGGCGAGTAAAATCTGGCCCAGGGTATTATTTATTTTATGCGCGCCGGTGTGGTTGAGTTCATCTCTTTTGAAATAAATTCTGGCCCCGCCCAATTCACCGGTGAGCCGCTGTGCAAAATAAAGCGGGCTGGGACGGCCGATGTAATCCCGGGCGTAATACGCCAGCTCTCCCAGGAATTCCGGGTCATTTCTATATTTGTTGTAGGCCGCTTCTACGTCAAGAATAAGCGGCATTAGCGTTTCGGCAACAAATCGGCCGCCAAATATGCCGAAATGCCCGCGGTCGTCCGGCCCCGACCGAAATGATTCCGGCGAAGAGGCCATTGTTGTCTTTGTCATTTGCGCATACTAATCAATACCAAGCATTCAATTATACAATAACCGAATGACCGGGTTGGGCGCGCAGCACAGAGGACATGCCAGTAACCCCGAAGTACAGCCATATTCATCCACTATCAGGCTGTTGATTTTTCTTTTGGAACATTGGGATAGATACACGGTATAAATCGATAATATTTTGAGGGGGGGGCGTCATGCGCGGCGAAGAGGTTTTTCAAGCATCACTTTGCACAACAGTCAGGTCGGGATCGTTTATACCGGTTCATCACCCGTTACGCAGGATACGCGAACTTGTCGATCAAGCGATGCTGGGTTTAACCGGGGCCCTTTGCCCCCATTTATTCCGACAAAGGGCGGGAATTCATCCCGCCTGAACGGTTCATTTGAGCTCAGCTCCTGCAGGTTTTATACCGCATTCGCAGTGAGGCGGCAATTGGTTGAACAAATTCAATACAACCTGCTTTATCGCTGGTTGGTTGGGCTTGGGATGGATGCGGAGGCTTAGAGCCATTTGACCTTCAGTCGCAATCGTGATCGGCTATTGGATCATGACATTAACCCGGAATTGTTTGAAGAAGTAGTGGAGCTTGCTCCCAGGAGAGACTGGTTATCTGACGCGCATTGCAGTGTTGATGGTAGCTTGATACCAGCGCAGAGCATTCCAAAAAAGTGATCGCCCAAAGGCTGAAGCCAGTTGGTGTCTTGGGACGCAACGCTGAAAGGAACTTATCCGTGAAAAGCGCAGTCACCAGACCCATGAATCGGAAACGGATGGAGGCGCACTCCTGGCCCCCAAGGGTAAAAACATGGGTCATACCGTCCTGGAAAACAGGAATGGCGTAGTAGTGGACTGGTCGGGCAGAACGGGAGGTTGCCGGGTAACAAGAAACGCGAACCAGGCGTCGACAAGAATTACGACACCCACGATTTTGTTGCTGCGTGTTGAGCGCTGAAGATGCTCCGGCATGTTGTCCGCAACGATAATCAATCCGGAGGTTTCGCAATTGACCCAAGAACCAGGCGAGTCAGATCAGTCGCATATTGAGTGGAAGAACCTTTAGGTTGTGGAAAGACGACAGGACTGATACGGCAGGTAAAAGTTCGGGGAATCGGCAAGGTCAATGTACTGTATAGGATGACGATGATGGGTTGGAATTTGATACGGATAAAGAATTGACAGGAGCAGCCCGCCTGACGGGCGGAAAATCCCATGAAAAGGGTACTGAAGCGGTTTGTACAAGAAAGTTTGAAGAAAATCACGCTGATTCTTAAGATAAATCGGCAAATGCCCCGAAAATCAAAGCGATTTTCAACAACCTGCTAGGGTAACCAGCGTATTCAGTTTTTTCCCCTTGGTGCGCAGAGCGTGGTATTCCCTATAATTAAGAGAATTTCCACAGGACATCGTAGGCGACCATTGTCTCAAGACTGTGCGCGACCAGCATGATATCGTCGCCGTCGTACAGAGCCTCGCTCAGCTTCTGCGATACTCCAGATTTCGGGCAGAAGTTACACAGGGCCTTGATCAGCGGTTTGGTTAGCTTCCGGCGCACATCACTACCGAATTTGGCGTCAGGGTTCCAGTATTGCCCGATGTCCTTGAAGAATATGCGAGTAAGCGGTCTGGCACGCCTAAAAAAGTCAAAAATCCGCTAAAAATATCCGTGACCCTCTCCATCCGTCGTGAAGCGCCATTCAAACCCTGGTAGTTGCTCTTTCCCCCAGGCATTCAGGAACGCCTCCCGGCGGGTAGGCCTTGAGGTACTCAAGACACTCCCTGCGGTCATCAATATCCTGGCTCTGGTCGTAGCATTTGCCCTCTTTGCACAGAAAGTTATTCGAAATATGGCCGTAATAGACAACGGTCGTTTTTTGTCTCTCGCAGGCCCGTGTAGATATCCAGGGCTTTTCGTGCTTGTCGCGCTTGAGCCCGTGCACAAACCGTGTTTGCGCACGGGCGTATCTAAAGATTCCAGCCAGGAATTATTAGACACGCCCTTAATTTATAGAACTGAAGTGATTAGATGGTTTACTATACCGCTGGTTCGTATTTGTGCAGCGTTTCTCCGACAGCCTGAACCATTTTTAATGAGTAATAATTTCCCGTGATTCCTGAACTTGGTCATTTCGCACTTATCCTCGCGCTGGTGGTTGCCTTGCTGCTGGGTCTGTTGCCGCTGACCGGTTCGCTGCGTGGAATTGGCAACTGGGTGGCCATGGCAAGACCCTTGTCGTTTAATTTGTTTGCCATGCTGGCCGTCTCCTACGCCTGTTTGACCTGGGCCTCCATCACCAGTGACTTTTCGGTGTCCTATATTGCAGCGAATTCAAATTCACATTTGCCGCTGCTGTATCGTATTTCCGGCGTATGGGGCGGACACGAGGGTTCCCTGCTGTTGTGGGCGTTAATTCTCTCGGCCTGGATCAGCGCCGTGGCACTTTATACCCGCGAATTACCCGATCTGCTAACCGCTCGGGTACTGTCGGTGATGGGGTTGATCGCTGTGGGTATCCTGCTGTTTCTATTGCTCACGTCCAATCCGTTTGAACGCCTGTTTCCGGTACCACTGGAAGGCCGCGACCTGAACCCGCTGCTGCAGGATGTTGGGCTGGCGGTGCATCCGCCCATGCTTTATCTGGGATACGTGGGATTCTCCGTGGCCTTCGCTTTCGCTGTGGCCGCCATGATCGGTGGTCGAATGGATGCCGCCTGGGCGAGATGGTCACGCCCCTGGACAAACGTGGCATGGATGTTTCTCACCTTTGGTATCGCGCTGGGTTCCTGGTGGGCATACTATGAGCTCGGCTGGGGTGGATGGTGGTTCTGGGATCCGGTGGAAAACGCCTCGTTCATGCCCTGGCTGGTGGGAACCGCGTTAATTCACTCGATGGCGGCCACCGAGAAACGGGGAGTTTTCAAAGCCTGGTCCATCCTGCTTGCTATCATGGCCTTTTCTCTTTCACTGCTTGGCACCTTCCTGGTGCGTTCCGGCGTTCTCACTTCGGTTCACGCCTTCGCCAATGATCCTGAACGCGGCTTGTTTATTTTGATTTTTCTGGGCCTAGTCATCGGCAGTTCTCTGATCCTGTACGCCTGGCGTGCTGCGGGGATTCGCAGTTTTGTCCGTTTTGAACTGGTGTCCCGGGAGACCGCGATCCTGCTCAACAACGTATTCTTTGGCGTCCTTTGTTTTGCGGTTCTGCTGGGCACGCTTTATCCGCTGTTCCTGGATGCCATCAACGGAAAAAAGATTTCCGTAGGCCCGCCCTATTTTGATCTGGTGTTTGGCATTCTCGGCGTACCCCTGATTATTATCATGGGGGTGGGCATGGGGTTGAGGTGGAAGCGCGACCGGTTATCTCGAAGCGGCCGTCATCTTCTGGTCATAGCACTGATTTCCCTGGGCACAGGATTTGCGGTTACGCTTGCCATGACGCATTATTCCCTGGGTCACTATTCATTTGGCGCGACATTCGGTACGGCCCTGGGATGCTGGGTGATTCTGGTCAGTCTGCGGCAATTGCTGTCCCATACCCGCGTGAATCACCAGTTGACCTCCCTGCATACTATTCCACGAGCCATTTATGGCATGTCCCTGGCGCATATCGGAGTGGGTATGTTTATTATCGGTGTCACGCTGGTAACCGCATTCAGCATCGAAAAAGACTTGCGCATGGCGCCCGGCGAACGTTATGCCATGGCCGGATACGAGTTCGTGTTCAACGGCGTCACAGACACGCCAGGGCCCAATTATCAATCCCGCATGGGACATTTTGAGGTGCTTGACAATGGCAAATCCAGGGCCACCATGAGGCCGGAAAAACGCATCTATCTGGTACAGCAAAACCCCATGACCGAAGCGGCCATCCACGCCGGTTTTACCCGGGACCTTTACGTCGCACTGGGTGAACCGCTTGACGATCAGGGCGCCTGGGCAGTGCGAATCTATTTCAAACCATTTATTCGCTGGATATGGCTCGGCGCTCTACTGATGGGCCTGGGTGGCTTGCTGGCCGCCACCGATATTCGCTATCGCCGGCGGCGCAGGGCTGAGCAAAGCAGCGACCTGGTTCAGGCAGCATGAATCGTATATCCATGGACCTGGATCCCGTATATGCAATCCAGACAAGGCCGGCCGAAGACCCGCAGCCACTCCCCGGCACAGCTTATCCATAGCCATGCTACTGTTTATACTCTGCGCCGGTGTTTTGGTGGCACTTGTGCTGTGCTCGCTTGCACCCGCACTGTTCAATCGTAAAACTTTAAATCAAACCGATCTCGAACAAGTCAACCTTGAAATTGCCAGGCAGCGCCTGCACGCCGTCGCTGTACCGCAGCACGAAAATGCTGATGATCGATGGGAGCTTGAGGCCGCATTACTGGACGATCTTCAGGGCCCGGATTACCACCTTAGTAAAAACCGGCCCACCGGCGTATGGGCTGGAATGCTGGTGATACTGGCCATTCCTGCCATTGCAGCGGCGCTCTATGGCTGGTTAGGAGACCGCCAGTGGCAAATACAGATGGCGTTGCCCACACAATCAGAAATTCAGGCCAATTCCGCTGCGAGTATGCAAACCCTGTTAAGCCGACTGGAGCAAGCCTTACAGGAAAATCCTGAAAGTGTAGAGGGATGGACGGCAGCGGCACAAGCCTATACGGCCACAGGGCAATACCAGGCAGCCGAGCGCGCGTATGCAAGAGTCCATGCTCTGGCCGGTGATGACGCCCATATTCTCACCGCATGGGCCGAGGCCGGTCTGAGGGCAAATGGCAACCAATACGATCAACGTATTGCGGCCAGAATCGAGCGTGCGCTTGAACTGGACCCGGCCCGGCCGGGGGCCCTGTGGATGGCGGCGATGGGCCAAAACAGCATGGGCAACACCGAGCAGGCCCTGGACTATCTGATGCGTCTGCGCTCCATGCTTGCCAACGACCCTGAAGCAATGCAGCGGGTGGACAATATGATCCAGACAGTGCGCAGCCAGGCGCCAGAGTTGAATCCGCAGCAACTAGGCACAAACACCTTGGACGAACCGGTTCCCACTGCGACCAGAACCATCCGGGTCGCCGTTTCCCTCAAGCCCGCACTGCAAAACCAGGTGCGCCCGGAAGACAGCGTATTTGTGTTTGCACGGGCGCCGGATGGCCCGCCGTTTCCATTAGCGGCGGTACGCCTGACCGCTGCGGCACTACCGGCTGTGGTATTGCTTGATAATTCCAGCGCCATGATGCCGGGAAAGAATATCACCAGTGTAGAGCAAGTGGCCGTCACAGCACGCATATCGAAGAGTGGCAGCCCGACGGCCCGGCCCGGAGATCTGACCAGTGGCGCGGTTATGGTGACAACCACGGACAACTCCTCGTTGAACCTGAGCATAGATCAAACAGTAGAGTAGGGCTTGAGATCTTACGGAGTGCCACTATTCACCAGGATTTTTTGGTGAGTGCAGACCAGCACCACTCACAAAATCAAAGTGTACATGAACATGGGGATTCGCATTCGGAGCCCGCTCCGCAGGCGATGCTTTGAATAAATCCATCTTGGCCCTATCAGGCTGTTGATTTTTCTTTTGGAACATTGGGATAGATACACGGTATAAATCGATAATATTTTGAGGGGGGGGGCGTCATGCGCGGCGAAGAGGTTTTTCAAGCATCACTTTGCACAACAGTCAGGTCGGGATCGTTTATACCGGTTCATCACCCGTTACGCAGGATACGCGAACTTGTCGATCAAGCGATGCTGGGTTTAACCGGGGCCCTTTGCCCCCATTTATTCCGACAAAGGGCGGGAATTCATCCCGCCTGAACGGTTCATTTGAGCTCAGCTCCTGCAGGTTTTATACCGCATTCGCAGTGAGGCGGCAATTGGTTGAACAAATTCAATACAACCTGCTTTATCGCTGGTTGGTTGGGCTTGGGATGGATGCGGAGGCTTAGAGCCATTTGACCTTCAGTCGCAATCGTGATCGGCTATTGGATCATGACATTAACCCGGAATTGTTTGAAGAAGTAGTGGAGCTTGCTCCCAGGAGAGACTGGTTATCTGACGCGCATTGCAGTGTTGATGGTAGCTTGATACCAGCGCAGAGCATTCCAAAAAAGTGATCGCCCAAAGGCTGAAGCCAGTTGGTGTCTTGGGACGCAACGCTGAAAGGAACTTATCCGTGAAAAGCGCAGTCACCAGACCCATGAATCGGAAACGGATGGAGGCGCACTCCTGGCCCCCAAGGGTAAAAACATGGGTCATACCGTCCTGGAAAACAGGAATGGCGTAGTAGTGGACTGGTCGGGCAGAACGGGAGGTTGCCGGGTAACAAGAAACGCGAACCAGGCGTCGACAAGAATTACGACACCCACGATTTTGTTGCTGCGTGTTGAGCGCTGAAGATGCTCCGGCATGTTGTCCGCAACGATAATCAATCCGGAGGTTTCGCAATTGACCCAAGAACCAGGCGAGTCAGATCAGTCGCATATTGAGTGGAAGAACCTTTAGGTTGTGGAAAGACGACAGGACTGATACGGCAGGTAAAAGTTCGGGGAATCGGCAAGGTCAATGTACTGTATAGGATGACGATGATGGGTTGGAATTTGATACGGATAAAGAATTGACAGGAGCAGCCCGCCTGACGGGCGGAAAATCCCATGAAAAGGGTACTGAAGCGGTTTGTACAAGAAAGTTTGAAGAAAATCACGCTGATTCTTAAGATAAATCGGCAAATGCCCCGAAAATCAAAGCGATTTTCAATAACCTGCTAAAGTCGCATCTCCTTCGACTCCGACTATGTGGGTGCCTGATTGACCTATGGGGCAGGGAAAATTCCCCAGCCCCCAAAACACAAATCCAGAATATGGTCCGTTCATTCGGCTGTAAATAGCGCACAGCCTGCCCGACCACCAGTTTATTGACTGCGGCATTAACCTGAATGAAATTCAGCGGAGCAAACTCCAGGGGCAAATCAAACTCAGGCAACTCATACTGCAAAAGCACGGCGGAAGCGGGCCACAACGGGGTCACTGTCTCAGTTCCACCGGATTGATAATACAGGTGCAGATCAAATTCCCGGGCATAACTTGTTAGGCGGGATATGTCATCTGGATCAAGTGGTTCCAGGTGCCTGCCCACTATGCCAATATTGTTATCTCCTGAAGCAACTTCAACCTGTGGAATGCGGTGATTGTTACGGATGCCCGCAAACATCTGGTGCAATCCGGGCAGCAAATCGGAAATTCTTTGATCCAGCGTCTTGCAACTGTGCAACGACGTTAACAAACGGCTGTTGCGCTCTCTGAAACCAACCAGAATCCCCCCTTTCTGCGGCACCAGTTTGACGCCGAGACGCACCTTGCGCCGATATTGCCAGACAGCGCCCTTGGACGGGCGGAATAATGTTATTCGCTGTGACCTTTCCTATCCGCGCGAGGTTGGCGAAAAGAACTTTTTCCTTGTACTTTAGCTGGACAGGGGGTTGCGTGTTGCAGCGCACAGCCGCTACATACACCGAAATACGCACAATCCGCGGAAACCCGTTGGTCGGACCCCTGTAAAATTATTTCTGGTATACCGACAAACCTGCCTTTGCGTTTTTTCGCGGTCGAAATCGAATCTACTGCCCCGGCAAGACCCTGTCGATAAAATACGCCCGGCCATTAACTGTAGCCACACCACAGCCAGCGCGGGTCAGATCTTCAATGGTTGTTCCGGTCAGGCCCGGGCTGTCCGCTATTAATCTGTTGTGGCACCCGCAGCCGCATCCCAGGCATTCAGAAATTCACCGAAATGCGGCTGATCCGATGTTTTTAACAATTCCCGCACCCTGTCACATTCCCGGGCATGCACGCTTTCGGTAAAACTCCCTCGAACCAGCTCCCACCGCAAATAAACCAGATAGGTATTTAGCACATCGGTTTCACAATACTGCCGGATGGTTTCAATTTTACCGGCTTGATAAGCGGACCAAACCCCGGCACCGCTCATCCCCAACTTCCCGGGAAACCCGAGCATGACCGCGACCTGATCCAATGGCGCAGACGCACGCAAATTGAAACTGGCCAGAACATCCATCAAATCGATATGGCGCCAGTGGTAGCGGCTTAAATAGTTATTGAATTTATACTCCCGATTATTATCGCCATTATCCCAATAACCCCGCGCCACCACATAGTTTAACAAAGACCGATAATGCAGCACCGGTAAATCAAAACCACCCCCATTCCAGCTTACGATGGTCGGAGAGTATTTGTCGATGCCGTCATAAAACCGGGTGATCAATTCTTTTTCCGAGGAGGCCGCTGTGCCCAGCGACCACACTTTCAACCGGTCGCCCGAACGCAGAACTGCGGAGATCGCCACAATCCGCTGCAAGTGCAGCGGCAGAAATTCGGAACCTCCGGTTTTCTGAACCTGCCTGGCCAACATGGCTTTGGCGATGTCATCATCAGATAAACCATGCAGGGCATACAAGCGACTGCCAGTGGCCGTATCCGGGATGGTTTCTATATCAAATACCAGAATATTCATGGGTCATTAATAAACCATGAAAGCGGTGCTTACAGGATGTTTTTTAACTTGTTATGATGAAAATCCTTATCGGTCAAACCGGTTTTGAATTGATAATCCAGCCAATTCAGGGTAGTGGATTTTCCGGTGATTTGATTGTGCATTTCCATGCTGGAAGGCCGCCAGTAATGCCCGAGATATTCCCGATAGCCGGTCATGGTCAATACTTTTAGCAAACTGTTCTTGCGGTCATAAAACTCGGTTTTTGTTACCCGGTATTTTTCTTTATCAATCCAGACAATTTGACGGGTATAACCGGAATGCGCATAGGCGGGAATCCGTTCGATAATATGGCATTGCCAGTCTCCGCAGGGTTCTTCTCCGACAAATCTGTAGGTGAATTTTTTGATCTCCTGGGAACCTAAATCTTCAAACGCGAATTCCGACCCCATAAAAGGCCCGGACTTGTTATTGGATGAAATCCTTTTAACCCGTTTTAATGCCGGCAAATACAGCCATTGATCATCCGCATCCAGTCCATGGGTAAATGTCAGCATGGCGGTTCCCTTAACATCGGCAGGATGGTCAAATATTGACAGGCTTTTATCGCCATCGCCCGCAACTTCCAGTGTGCGCACACGTATTTTTCGGGTGCTTTCCCGGCCCTTGCGATTTCTTAAAATCATTTTCATGTCAGCGGTGAAATCACCGAACCCGGTATCGTATTGATCTGCTTCAATGGCTATGCGCAGCCCTTTTTCCTGGTCCGTTTCGGCACAAGCTGTTGAAACCATAAAACCGGCAATCATCAGAACAGACAATTTAATTTTAAACATCAGACAGTACCCGTTTTTCTTCGATCGTTTTCCCCGGATTTTCCCCGTCGAATTTTAACAACACCGCCGGCAGAAGCAGAAAATCCAGAATCAGCGCCAGCGCCAGCGTCAGGGCGGTAACCAGGCCCATTTCATTGTTTATCTTGAAACTTGATGTCGATAGTACCAAAAATCCGGCCACCAGGATGAGGGTGTTGACAATCAATGCCACACCCACAGTAGAAAATGCGTAGCGAATGGCCTGCTCGGCATTCAACGATCTTTCACGCCGCGCCCGTAGATATTTGCTTAAAAAATGAACCGTATCATCGACCACAATGCCCAATGTCATTCCGGCCACCACGGACAATGCCAGCCCCACCTGCCCGACGCTGAGCCCCCAGATTCCAAATGCCACGCCGATGGGCAGTAGATTGGGTAGCAGGCTGATCGCGCCAATTTTTAGCGAACGCAACGCAAATACGAGGACCAGAGAAATCAGCACCAGCGCCAAGGTGGTGCCAGACAGCATACTGATAATATTGCGCATACCGATGTGTGAAAATATCACCGTGGGACTCGAACCCCTGACTTTCAGTGTCGGCGCATTCGCATCAAACCATGCCGCAATTCTGTCCTCGAAGCCAAGCACCTGGGTTGTCGACAGCGTTTTCAACTTTACCGACATTCTGGTCGCCGACTTGTCAACGTTGATTTGGTTATTAAGGTCCAGTCCATAGGGCAGCGACATCTCATAAAGCAACAAATACTGTGCTGCCAGATCTCTTTCCTGCGGTATCCGATACCAGTTTTCATCATCGCCGTGCAGATTTTTATTGAGCCGTTTAAAAACATCGGTGAGCACGTTTACGTGCAGAACTTCGTCTTGCTGCGCTAGCCATCCGGCAAATTTATCTACCCGGGTTAGATAATCGGGGTCGCTTATGCCGCCATCATTCTGACTGTCCAGAGAGAAATCAATAATATATATGCCGGTGAGATGAGCGGTGACAATATCCGTGTGACGCCGGAATTCCACAGATTGGTCAAAATACTCAACGAACACATCGTTAAGCTCGTTTTTCGCCACCATGCCGACAAAAAACACCGAAAACGCGCCTAAGGCTAAAAACAGTTTCCTGTGATGGTTGATGACAAAATCGGCTATGGCGCCGACCAGCCGCATTGGTTTGTCAACTTGTTTTTGCCCGGTTTGCTGCCCGCGTTTCAGCAGCAGAACAGACATCAGCGCGGGTAGAAACACCACACTCAATATGAAAGCATATCCGACCCCCATGGCCGTGATATTCCCAAGATCCCGGAATGGCGGCGAGTCGGAAAAATTCAAACTCAGAAAACCAATAATGGTGGTAACCGAAGTCAGAAAAATCGGCATAAAATTGATCCGCAGGCTTTCCCTGATCGCGGAATTTTTATCGGTTCCGGTGCGCACCAGCAATATCATCGTAATCAAAAAGTGAACACTGTCCGCCACCGCCAGGGTTAATATCATGGTGGGTGCGGAAACAGACGGCCCGGTTAATTCAATCCCCATCCAGCCTGCGGTGCCCATAGCCATGATCACCGAAAAGATGACGACAAACGCGGTGGCTATGGTTGCACTTATACTTCTGGTGAAAACAAATATACCGAGAATAATCACCAGAAACGCCAACGGCACCAATTGAATCATGTCATTCTGACTGGCCGTGGCAAAGGCATTGTTCATCTCCACAATGCCGGTTGCATAAATCTGAATATCCGGGTATTGCTGCGCAAACGCTGTCCTGATTTGTCTGACGTATTCGGACACTTCCGGGCCTTCCGTAGTCGGATTGATTCCGGGCAGTTCAACGGTAATATTGATGCCGGTAGCATGGCCATCGCCGGAAACGAGATTGTTTACCAACAACGGTTCGCTGGTCGCGATATGCCGGATAGCGGCAATTTCAGCCAGGGAAAGCTGCCCTGGGTGTGCAATTAAATCGCGCACTATCAAATCATCCCCTTCACTATAGGTATGTTGAAAATTCGCAATGGAATCAACCCGAATCGAATACGGGATCGTCCAGGATTGCTCGGTCAGATAAACAACCGCTTCCAGCGCTTCCCGGGTAAACACGTTTCCGCTGTCGGGCAGCAACATAAACAGGACATTGTCGTTCTTGGTATAGGTGTCCTGGAGGTTTTCAAACGCGGCCAGTTCCGGGTTTTCTTCGCTGAAGAATACGCGGTAGTCGTTGGTAAACTTTAAAAACTGCCCGCCCCAGCCAGTGAACACAAGCAAAAGCATGCTCATGGCAAGCGCCATCCAGCGATGTTTTAAAATGTACGCCGCGCAGGATTCGATAGTTGCGGGGATCTTCATAGCCTGGTGACATTGGGAAAATGGTGAAAATACATAACCTTTATAGCCTTGCATAAATTTTTTATTAAAGCAATTTGAACCAATCCCGACGATTTCAGCATACGGCTCAGGCCGCATCGGCCTGGATTTCAACCCGGGATTATTTTCGGTATCTATATTTAAAGGAAGATTCTATAATTCTCATCGGATACCGCTGGATATTGTGGATATTGATACGCCTCCAGCCTGCCAGGCTGAAACTTTCGATTTGCCCGTCGGGAATATGAAAAATACTGTAACTGAAACGCTGATTTCCACGCTCGTAAAACGTGCCGCTCCCGGAATTTCGCAAAAAGACATTGATTTTCTTCGCGCGTACTATCATCGTTTATCCGGACAGGATTTCGAAACGTCAAAAGCATCCGGCTTTCGTCATGCGGCGCTGAAACATCGCCGACTTTCCGGTTCAAGACGACCAGGCGAGACCATCGTCTCCCTCTACAATATCCCGGCGGCGCAGTACACAGCCAGCAATGACCGGCACAAAACAATAATCAATATCGTGGTTGATGATCAACCATTCGTCATAAATTCATTATTGATGAAGCTCAATGGAATGCGAAAATCACCCACACAAACGCTGTATCCATTATTCGAGGTCATTCGCGACAAAAATGGCCAGGCAGTTTCCTATAAAAAGTCCAGCGCTGCCAGCCAGCCATCCGCAAAGAACAGGGACGGCAGCAGCACTTTTATTGAATCTTATATGCTGTTTGTTATCGACTACACCCCGCAAAGTGAACACCTGGCCATTGCTGCGGCAATCAAAAATGTGATTTCTGAGGTTTGCGGTGTGGTAACCGACTGGAAATCCATGCGCCGGCATGTACTGGAAAATGCGGCCGCCGTGGAGTCGATGAACCAAGGCCCGGCATTCGCTGAATATGGCGAGCTGTTCCGATGGATGGCCGAGGATCATTTCGCATTTTTAGGGTATTGTGAACTCAGTGTATCGGGCACTGGCGGCAATACCGTTGTGGAACTCGATCAATCCTCATTGCTCGGAACTTTACGAACCATTCACGAAAATAATGGCGATAAAAACGGTTCCGGGGCGGTGATGGATATTCTTCCCAAAATAGTCTTTACCAAAACCGCCCCGGTGGTGTTCACCAAAACCCGCCAGCGAGCCAATATTCATCGTTCGGCGTACATGGACTGCATTTTGTTGGATCACGGCGCAAAAAACCGGCGTGGCCGGCGCAAGGTCAGTTGCCTGCTGGGGTTTCTCGGGGGATCAACCGCGGCTCTGCCCACCTCGGATATTCCTCATTTGCGTAATAAAACCCGGCATGTACTGGAATCCAGTACGCTGCGTAAAGGCGGCTATTCCTACAAGGAATTGCGAACCGTACTGGAAACACTGCCCAGAGAAAAGCTGTTTCAGATGGATATGAAAAGCCTGTACCCATTGTGTATGACGCTGTTGAACCAAGAAAGAAGAAAAACCCGCCTGCATTTGCATAAAAATATATGCGGTCACTATTATTCCTGTCTGGTCTATGTGCCCAGAGACTTGTTCAACAGTCAACTGCGGTCGCGCATTCAGGACTATCTGGCAGAAAAACTGCAAGCAAAAGAGGTTGAATTTGATGTCTATTTTTCCGATTCAATCCTGACCAGAATTCATTACACCATTCATACCGACCCGGAGCCAGCGCTTGAAATTGATCCGGTTGGCCTGGAAAAATCAGTTCAACAAATATCACGAGACTGGAATGACAACCTGTATGAGGCAGCGAACCGGATTTCTGGTCATGATCATGCCAGCACCCTGCTCGAAAAATTTCGCGACGGGTTTGGTTCGGCCTACCAGCAGGATTTCAATATTGACAATGCCATAGCCGATACTGCTGTTTTCGAATCCTTGCAGGGCGATAATATCCACGCCGTGTTGAGCCATGCCAATAGCCCGGGCGCTGATTCCGGCCACGCCAGTTTCAAGCTGTATTGTCATGGCAGCGCCATCGCGCTTTCGGATGTGTTACCCATTCTTGAGAACATGGGCGTCAGAGTGATCGGCGGTCGGCCATACAGGATTAACACCACCCTGGGCAATCGGTACAGAATCCTGGATTTCGACATCGTTCGGCACGATGGGCAATTATTCGATTTTCAGAATAATGCGGAAAAGTTTGAATCCACCTTTGTGAAATGCTGGGACAACCAGGTGGAGAATGATGGCTTCAATCAACTGACGCTGGTGGCCGGGCTTGGCTGGCGCCGAATCAGCCTGGTGCGCGCCTATTATCGATACCTGCGGCAAATCCGCCTGCGCTATAGTGAAAGCTATATTATCGATGCCTTGAACAAAAACCCGCCCTTGATAATCGCCATATCCAGCCTGTTTTCGGCGCAGTTTGATCCGCGCAAAAATGCGGCAGAGATTGGCAAACACACGGACCGGGTAAAGCAGTTGCTCAGCCAAGTCAGCACATTGGATGAAGAACGTATCATCCGCGCACTGCTGGACGTGATCGCTGCAACGCTGAGAACAAATTACTTTCAGCCAGCGCAGGACGGTTCACCAAAACCTTATATCTCATTCAAATTAAATTCCGGAGCAATCCCGCGGATACCGCAGCCCATTCCCAGATTCGAGATATTTGTATACTCGCCGCGGGTCGAAGGTGTCCACCTCAGAGGCGGTATGATTGCCAGAGGCGGGTTGCGCTGGTCCGAACGCCCGGAAGATTTTCGCACTGAGGTGCTGGGGCTGGTGAAAGCCCAGCGGGTGAAAAATGCGGTAATCATACCGGTGGGATCAAAAGGCGGATTTGTTGCCAAGCAATTACCGCATACCGGGCGCGATGCCGTGCTTGACGAAGTCATTGCATGTTACAAAATATTTATCAGCAGCCTGCTGGACATCACCGATAACCTGTCCGGGTCGAAAGTCGTTCCACCCGCAAACGTCAGGCGACTGGATGGTGATGACCCCTATCTGGTTGTCGCAGCGGATAAAGGCACTGCCACGTTCTCGGATATTGCCAATGACATCTCGCAAGACTATGGTTTCTGGCTCGGCGATGCGTTTGCCTCGGGTGGGTCGGCGGGTTATGACCATAAAAAAATGGGGATCACCGCCCGCGGCGCATGGGAGTCAGTCAAGCGTCACTTCCGCGAATTGGGCAAAGACATTCAGTCCGAAGCATTTACAGTGGCTGGCATCGGCGACATGGCCGGAGATGTCTTTGGAAACGGGATGTTGTTGTCCGAGCATATTCAGCTGGTTGCCGCATTCAACCACCAGCATATTTTCATTGACCCCAATCCAGATACGGCCGCAAGCTATCAGGAACGAAAAAGGCTGTTCAACCTGCCGCGCTCGTCCTGGTCGGATTACAACCCTGAATTAATTTCCAAAGGCGGCGGAATCTATTCTCGCCAGGCCAAGTCGATCAGGCTGTCTGCGGAAATGAAATCCGTATTGGGTGCAGTCCAGGATGCCTGTGCGCCGGCAGAGATGATCAACCTAATTCTCAAATCTCCAGTGGAATTATTGTGGAATGGCGGCATCGGCACCTATGTAAAATCCTCATCGGAAACGCATAATGATGCGCAGGATAGAAACAACGATGATGTTCGCGCAGATGCAGCAGAACTTCGATGTAAAGTGATTGGCGAAGGCGGAAACCTCGGCATGACCCAACTGGCACGGATCGAGTATGCACGAAAAGGGGGGCTGTGCTACACCGATGCCATCGACAATTCGGCGGGGGTGGATACTTCGGACCACGAAGTGAATATTAAAATTTTACTCAATGCGGAAATGCAGAAGGGACGGCTTTCGCTTGAGAGCAGGAATTCCCTGCTGGCGGAAATGCAACAGGATATTGCCGACCTGGTGCTGGCAAACAATTACCTGCAAACCCAGATTTTGAGTCTGGAGGCGTCTTTCAGTGGCGAATTAATGCCGCAGCAATCCAGGGCGATTCTGTTGCTTGCAGAAAAAGGCCTGCTGAATCCCGCGCTGGAATTCCTGCCCGACCCTGGCACGCTTAAAGACCGCTTTGAAACCGGAGATTATTTGACCCGCCCGGAGCTGGCGGTTTTATTGTCCTATAGCAAGATGGATCTGTATCAGGGTTTGCTGGATTCCAGCCTCCCCGATGAAAAATATCTGCATGCCGAAATTGCAGGATACTTCCCCGCGCTGATTGCCGGCCGGTACTCGAAACAAATTCACAGCCACAGATTAAAGCGGGAAATAATTTCCACCCAGATCACCAATAATCTGGTCGGCACGATGGGTTCGACTTTTCATATAAAGCTGTCCGACCTGACTGGAGATTCGCCGGACAATATCGCCAGTGCGTTTATTGCGGCCCGGGATATCCTGCAAATCCGTACTGTTATCGAAGAAATCCAGACCCTGGACAACCAGGCGGAGGCCAGTCTGCAAATGCAATGCCTGCACCACAGTACCAGCGCCCTGGAAAGTTCGATTATCTGGATATTGCGCAATACATCCCAGCCAATGGACATAAAATCAACGGTTGACCATTATTCTGCGGGCTATCGGCAACTGACCGAAGAGTTTGAAAAGGCGGTAGATTCAATTCCCGGCAGTCAATTCCAGGCAGAAGCGGCGGCATTGTCAAAACGGGGAATTCCCGGATCTCTGGCCCAAAAGATCGCTGGAAAATCAGCATTGGTCAATGGTTTGGACATGGTTGACATTGCCCATCGTGCAAATCAACCGGTATCATTCGTGGCGCAAATCTATTTTGGCATCGCGGGCATTTTGGGGCTTGGCTGGATTGAACGAAGTATTGCAGGGCTGAAAGTGAAAAATATCTGGGACGAGCGTTCCCGATTCAGCCTGGCAAATGAACTGCGCAATCATCATGCAGAAATTACCGGTCTGATCGCATCCGGCGCATCCGGGCTGCCGGTCGGCAAGCGCCTGTCTGCCTGGTCCGAACAAAATAATCAGCGCATAAAAAATCTTGCGGAAAAAGTTGACAGCCTGAAACAAGAAGTCAGTCTGGATTTTTCCATGCTGTCGGTGGTGGTTAGCGAATTGAACCGACTCAAGTGATGCTCACGCCATCAAGCAACTTTCCATTTAGCTATTTATTTTGACCCCATTTAGCTATTTATTTTGACCCCATTTAGCTATTTATTTTGACCACTGATTATCACGCATAATTTGTAAAGGTGAAAAAACCCCCTGCGTTTGCTACTCGTGCGCTGCATCACAATCGTGACCCGAAAAAACAATACGGCTTTGTAAATCCACCGGTCTATCACGGTTCCACTGTGATTTTCCCGACTTTGGATGACCTCGATAAATCCAGACGGGAATTATACATCCCGAACACCATCGGCTATGGACGCCGCGGCAATCCCACGGCATTCGCGCTGGAAAACACCATGGCAAATCTGGAAAACGGTTACGCCTGTTTTTCCGTTTCATCCGGTCTGGCCGCGATTACCACGGCGTTAATGGCTTTTTTAAAATCCGGTGATCATTTGCTCATCGCCGATACCGTATATGGGCCTACCCGATCTTTCTGCGACGGAGTATTGGCGCCATTTGGCGTAGAGATCAGCTATTATGACCCGCTGGTCGGCGGCGATATCGCAAATCTGATACAGGCCAACACGCGCTGTATTTACCTTGAGTCGCCAGGCTCTTTAACATTTGAAGTCCAGGATGTCCCGGCAATTGCCAGAGTCGCTGCGCAAAAAAATATTGTCACCATATTGGACAACACATGGGCCTCTCCTTATTTTTTCCGCCCTCTGGAGCATGGAATCAATGTATCGGTTAATGCCGCGACCAAATATATTGTCGGTCACTCGGATGCCATGTTGGGCCTGGTCATAACCGACCGGGAACATTATCTTCCGCTCAGAAAAACCAAGGAAGCAATCGGGCATTGCGTTGGACCCGATGATTTATACCTTGGCCTAAGGGGCCTGCGCACCCTGCCTTTGCGTATGCGACAGCACCAGCAGCAGGCCCTTGAACTGGCCAACTGGTTATGCCAGCAAGCCGATGTCATGCGTGTTTTATATCCCGCGTTTGAGCACTGTCCGGGCCACACATTCTGGAAACGGGATTACTCCGGTGCATCCGGCCTGTTCTCTTTCGAAATTGAACCGCGGTCCAGAAAGGCCCTGGAAAATTTCCTCGACAACCTGCAAATATTTTCCATGGGCGCCAGTTGGGGTGCATTTGAAAGCCTGATCTTTCCAGTTGATCCGCGAAAACTGCGCAGCGCCACACCATGGAATCAACAAGGCATCATGTTAAGAGTGCACACTGGTCTGGAAGACATTGATGATTTGCTCGCGGACCTGGATGCCGGGTTGAAGCGCTATCGGCGCCAGCGATGACCCGGTTATTATCAGAGGTCGCCCGGGCCGCGCAAGAATTTGTTTTAACCCGGCAATCCCTGGCATTGTCCACGGTAAACAATGCGGGTGAGCCGCTCGCCAGTTACGCGCCTTTCTACCGCAGTGAAACCGGCGATTTCTATATTTTCGCAAGCACGCTGGCGGCCCACACCGAAAACCTGAAAAGCGCCGCCGCAAGCATTCTGATTATCGAAGACGAGCAGAATATACGCCAGATATATGCCCGGATGCGACTGTGTTTTCAATGCAGCGCCGTGCATATACCGCCAGATAATTTTGAATTTGAAATGGGAAAAGCCGGGCTCAAACACAAACACGGCGAAATCATAAACACCCTTGCCGAACTCGCCGATTTCAAACTGGTAAAACTATCCCCCCTGTCCGGTCGTTATATCCAGGGATTCGGTCAGGCATACCGGATAAATCCGGCATTGACCGAGGCTGTTCCCATATCGAATTGACGGAATTATCTGCCGGTTGAGGCGCTTCAGGTCAAGTGACCACACTTTTGTCCTGCCCAAACAGTATTTTCGCCTGTTCGTCATCTATGCCGGTGTTTATGTGCAGTTGATCCGGGACAGCGTAGGCCCGCTGCACCGCCTCCCTTTGCTTTATCGCCAGGTGCCAGCGCCGGACATTGGGAAAATCATTCAGGTCCTGCTGCTGCCGTTGAAAAGAAACCGTCCAGGGATAGCAGGCGATATCTGCAATACTGTATTCATGGTTAATAAACGCTCTGCCCGCCAATTGCCGGTTCAACACCGCATACAGTCTGGAAGTTTCATTCACATATCGATCAATCGCATAAGGAATTTTTTCTTTGGCATAACAGCCGAAATGATGATTTTGCCCCAGCATCGGGCCAAATCCACCCATTTGCCAAAACAACCACTCCAATACCTTGTTTCGCCCGGTCAGATCTGCGGGCAGCAATTGACCGGTTTTCTCCGCCAGATACAATAATATCGCACCGGATTCGAATATCGAAATGGGCTGCCCGGCACCTTTCGGCGCATGGTCCACGATGGCAGGAATCCGGTTGTTGGGGGATATTTTCAGGAATTCCGGGGCAAACTGGTCGCCCTGGCCGATATCAATGGGCACGATATTATATTCCGCACCGAGCTCTTCGAGCATGATGCTTACCTTGTGCCCATTCGGGGTTGTCCAGTAGTATAGGTCTATCATCAGTGAATACATTGCCATGAAAAATACAGATTTTACCTCAAGCCGGTCCAGCCAGACCGCCTCAAAACTTCGTATACCGAAAAATAATTTGTGGGTTTTTGGCTATGGTTCGCTCATGTGGGATCCAGGTTTCCCGCACGTTGAATCACAATCCGCCCGAATGTACGGCTTTCATCGCCGACTCTGTCTTTGGTCCACACGGTATCGCGGCACGGAAAAAAACCCCGGATTAGTGGCCGGGCTGGATCAGGGTGGTTCATGCACAGGCATGGCCTTTCGGGTCAGCGATGCTGATGTTGATGCCACGCTGGATTACCTGTTTGAACGCGAACTGGCCACAAATTCGTATAAGCCCACTATGACTCCCATTCACCTGCAAAGTGGTGATATTGCACAGGCACTCACCTTTGTTTCCATCGTCACTCACCCGCAATACGCGCCTAAAATGGACGCTCACAGCGCCATGGAATTCATACGCAAAGCGCAAGGGCCCAGAGGAACCAACACGGAATACCTGCTGAACACCGTGCAATATCTCGATGCGCTGGGCATCCAGAATACCGAAATACATAAAATCGCAGCAGCGCTTTAACCCGATCAATACCAAATATACCATCGAAATTATCCGGCAAATAAAAATCATGAGCGAAGACACACTATTTACGAAAATTGTAAACAGGCAAATTCCCGCAGATATTCTATTTCAGGATGAACGTGTCACGGCATTCCGTGACATCAATCCCCAGGCGCCCTGCCATATTCTGATCGTTCCCAACAAACCGATTCCATCGGTGAACCAGGTGAGGCCGGAAGATGAGGCGGTTTTGGGTTATCTTTTTATCGTGGCGCGAAACCTCGCCGTACAGCAGGGAATCAGCGCAGCGGGTTATCGCCTGATCATTAATTGCGGCGATAACGGCGGGCAGGAGGTTTACCATTTACACATGCACTTGCTGGGCGGGAAAAGAATAGGTCGGATGGTTACCGGATCCTGATTGGTCAAATCCGCCAGATAAAGAACCTGCACCGCCGGTAAAAAATAATCTGGTAAATCGTCAAACCAATTTGTTAGTATTTACATTTGAATGATACGGAAAATGAAAGTATGCCTGGTTTTGTAGTGACCTATGTCAAATATGTTGATTGGGCGTCTACCAAGTTCGGCCGCATCGCCATGTATGGCATATTTATCATGATCGGTACGCTGCTGCTGTCGTCGGTGACCCGAAATATCATTAATCTGCCATTGTCATGGTGTGTGGAAATGGCCCAGTTCACCATGACTGCCTACTATCTTGTCGGCGGCGCATACTCCATGCAGCTCAACGATCACGTCAGGATGGATCTGCTTTACGACCGGTATTCAGAAAAAACCAGAGCAAAAATCGACAGCTTCACCGTCATATTTCTGCTGGTTTATCTGGTTTGCCTGTTGATCGGCTCGATTTCCAGTACTCTGTATGCCATCGAATACGGTCAGCGAAAATTCTCCGAGTGGAATCCATCGATGATTCCGATCAAAGTAATCATGGTATTTGGCATCGTCCTGATGTTGTTACAAACCATATCCACCTTTTTCAAGGACCTGGCAAAAGCCAGAGGCATTACTCTGTCATGAGCTATGAAACCATCGCAATCGTGATGTTCGCGTCCATGCTGGCCATGTTGTTGACCGGGCAGCGCGTATTCGGGGCGATCGGATTTGTATCTGCGGCGGCGGCGCTGCTACTGTATGGAAATGGCGCGGTGGAAATGCCGTTCAATGCCGCCTTCAAATTGTTTAACTGGTATCCATTATTGACCTTGCCGCTGTTCGTTTACATGGGGTATATCCTTTCCGAATCGGGCATCGCCGACGACTTGTACCGCATGTTCCATGTCTGGTTTGGCGGGCTCAAAGGCGGATTAGCGGTGGGTACGATTATGCTGATGGTGGTGATATCCGCCATGAATGGGCTGAGCGTGGCGGGAATGGCCATCGGCGCCACCATCGCATTGCCGGAAATGCTGCGCCGTGGATACGACAAAATAATGATTACCGGGGTTGTGCAAGCGGGCAGTTCGCTGGGGATTCTGGTGCCGCCCAGCGTGGTGCTGGTGCTGTATGGCATGATCGCACGGCAGCCCGTTGGAAAGCTGTGGCTGGCCGGTGCAATCCCCGGATTGATGATGGCCGGGCTGTTCATCATTTACATCGTGGTGCGATGCAAAATCCAGACCCACCTCGGCCCCACGGTGAGTAAAGAACAGCGTGATATGCCGCTGCCGGAAAAATTAAAATTGCTGCGGGCGGGCATCATCCCCTTTTTGATATTCTTCTTCATGACCGGATTATTCGTCATGGGCATCACCAGCCTGGTGGAAAGTTCTGCGGTGGGTGCGACGTCCGCGACCGTTGCGGCCCTGGTCAAGCGGCGGCTGACCAGGAAAGTGCTGGAAGAAACCATGAGAAAAACCTTGGGCATTTCATGTATGTTCATGTGGATTATATTAGCCGCATTATGCTTCGGCGCGGTTTTCGACGGCATTGGCGCGGTGCGGGCCATCGAATCCCTGTTCATTACCAAATGGAATCTGACGCCCTGGGAAGTGCTGATCATGATGCAGCTGTCCTATATCGTGATGGGCATGTTTCTCGACGATACTGCAATGCTGGTTATCGTCGCGCCGCTGTATGTGCCGCTGGTCAAAGCGCTGGGATTCGACCCGATCTGGTATGGGGTTTTGTACACCATTACCTGCCAGATAGCGTATATGACGCCGCCATTTGGTTATAATTTATTCTTAATGCGAGCCATGGCACCAAAGGAAATTACCTTGACCGACATCTATCGTTCGATCATTCCGTTTGTGATGGTGATGACAATTGCCCTGATACTGGTTATGGTATTCCCACAAATCGCGCTTTGGCTGCCCGAATATGTGTACAGCCGGTAGAAACATTTATCGAATGGCGATAAATTCAGCGAAAAAGTCCCCGACTCATTAATTTCAACACCACTGGAGAATCAAGATGAAACCAAGCAAACCCAAAATCCAAACCACGAAAAACAGCCGCCGAAACTTTATCAAGCAGGCCACAGCGGCTACTACAGGCGCAGTTGCAGCCGCATCGGCACCTTTTGTTTATGCGCAGTCCAACCCGATTAAATGGCGACTGCAAACTTATTCTGGTGCGCCACTTGGCGCACACGTAATTTTGCCGCAAATTGAAGCGTTTAACATTGCCGCCCACGGCGAAATGGAGATTGAACTGTACTATGCGGATCAATTGGTAGCCACCGATGAACTGTTTCGCGCCATGCAGAACGGCACTATAGATGCGGTGCAAAGCGATGACGCCACCATGGCGTCGCCCGTCGATATTAGCGTCTTCGGCGGTTATTTCCCTTTCTCTACCCGATACAGCCTGGATATGCCCGTGCTGTTTAAATACTATGGCTTAAATGAAATCTGGGCTGAAGCCTATGGCGAGATTGAGGGCGTGGAATGGATAAGCGCAGGCGCATGGGATCCCTGCCATATTTTCACAAAAGACCCGATTAACAGCCTTGCGGACATGAAAGGCAAGCGCGTATTCGGTGTGCCCACCGCCGGCAGATTCCTGTCTCGTTATGGACTGGTTCCTGTCACCCTGCCTTGGGACGATATTGAAGTGGCGATCCAGACCGGTGAACTTGACGGCGTAGCCTGGTGTGGATTTACCGAGGCGTATGAAGTCGGCTGGGCAGATGTGTGCAACTATGCCCTGCTCAACAATATAACCGGCGCATGGTGTGGTTCGTATTTTGCAAACTCAAAAAGCTGGGCGGCCGTACCGCCGCATCTGCAAGAGCTGTTCAAGTTATCCATAGACAGCTCGCATTACTATCGACAAGTGTGGTATTGGGGTGGTGAAGCCGACTTGCGGGTAAATGGCAAGAAAATGGAGCTAACCACTATTCCGGCAGAAGAATGGGATCAAGTGGTGAAAGATTCCGAAGAATTCTGGGATGAGTTGGCTTCAATCAGCCCGAGAACAGCCAAAGTAGTCCAGGCCTATAAAGATTACTCCGAAGTCATGCAAAAAGCAGGCGTTCCCTATCGTTACAGTTGATTTACTACATAAGTTGGCGCTCATACGCTGGAACGCGATGTTCCAGCGTGTTGAGTCATTTCCAGGGGGGTTGTGTATAAGAGCTTGATTTATAAGGGAGAGTCAACCCCTTTTTTTATAAGCGCACAATAAAAAGCCCAAGTCAGAAATGACTTGGGCTCACCCCGAAATATGTAAACGTCTCCTTAGGGTCGAGAATCATCAATCCATGATGCCAAAAACCAACCCCGCTTCTTTAATCCTCTCCCGAGTGACATATCCTCAAGGTGTGACGATTGTGCAGTCTCCACAATGATAACAATGTGACCTGAGTCACACTTTGTCGATTATTTTTAACTGATTTGTTTATTATTGCAGGGCAATAACCCGCCGGCCTCGTCATCGCCGGCCCGGTTCGCTCGACGGTTTGTGCGCCATGATGCACGTAGCCAGATGATCGAATCTACCAAACCACAGGCTACGGTAAATCTGCTCACGCCATCACAATTAATCAAGGGAATGCCCAAATAAACCAAAACGGCTATCTGTATCCGATAAATCCGCAGGACTATTTACTTCTAACACTATCGGTCGAAAATAGCTGCCTGGACTCCAGCAGATCTATCACCTTATCGACGCATTCCTCTACTTCCAGGTCAGATGTGTTGACCATAAGGTCGGCATTTTGTGGTTCTTCGTAGGGCGAAGAAATTCCGGTGAAATCGGCGATCTCTCCTTTCCGGGCTCTTTGATACAGCCCTTTGACATCGCGGTTTTCGCAAACTTCCAACGGGCATTTACAATACACTTCCAGGAAATCATGCTCCTGATCAACCATCAGTTTTACGCGCTGGCGATCCACCCGAAAAGGCGAAATGAAGGCAGTCAAAGCGATTACTCCGGATTCGATAAACAGCCTGGCCATCTGGCCGATGCGGCGGATATTTTCGCACCGGTCAGTGTCTGAAAACCCCAGGTCACCGCACAGACCGTGGCGTACATTATCACCATCGAAAACAAAGGTTCGGCATCCACGCTGATGCAGCCTTTCTTCCACAGCGTGGGCCAGGGTTGACTTTCCACTACCGGATAATCCGGTAAACCAGATGATGGCACTGCGATGACCGTTTTGGCTTTCTCGGCGAGTACGGGTTACAGTTGGCTGGTACCAGATAGTGTTGAAAGATTTTTCGGGTGTTTCGGACACGATATTTTCAGGTTATTGATGAGCAATTTTGCTGCGCAGCAAAATAGCTATGGCGCCAGCCTCTTGCTTATTGCCGTGCAGTTTTCTTGGCGTAGTGGCCCTGAATTATCCGGTCAATTACCATGGCGCAAAACAAAATGGCCAGTCCGGCCAGCATTCCCTGACCTTTTGCAGCATATTGCAGCGCTTCCAGAACATTCTTGCCCAGACCGCCCGCGCCTATCAAAGAGGCAATCACCACCATCGATAAACACATCAGGATGGTCTGGTTGATTCCGGTCATTATCGATGGCATAGCCAGCGGAATCTCAACGTCCTTGAGCAGGCTGAATTTGGTGCAGCCAAAGGCAATCGCCGCTTCTTTGGTGTGCTCGGGTACGCTTTTCATACCCAGGGCCGTGAGGCGAATCACTGGCGGCATACCAAAAATAATCGTGGACAGTACGCCTGGCGGTTTGCCGGTTCCGAAGAATGCGATGATAGGAATCAAGTATACGAACGCGGGCATGGTCTGCATAAAATCCAGTACGGGCAAAGCGGCATTATAGGCTCGTTGACTTTTGCCAAACCAGATACCCAGCGGAATACCAAGTAAAACACATAAAAATGCCGCAGCGCCGAGCAGGGCCACCGTTTGCATGCTGGTTTCCCACAATCCAAACAAGGCAAGATAGGCCAGGCAGGCCGCAGTAAAAACGGCGGTTCGCGGTCCCGCCAAACGCCATGCAGTTACCAGAATAACCATCATCACAACCGGCCATGGCGTGTCCACAAATATAGTCTCCAGTCCGTCAAGAATACTTCGAATCACTTCCACCACACTGTTAAATGCGCCCGCGCCATGCTTCGACAGCCAGTTAAACCCGCTGTCCATCCAGCTTGACACCGGGGTGAAATATTCCTTGCCGATCGGCACGGTTTTAATCCATTCCGCTGGCCTGGTAAAGGTAAACCGGTACATTGTCAGCGGTACCACTACCAACCAGAGCAATCCGCCGAAACCCACCCAGGGCCAATTAAACCCGGAGGGCGTGGCACCCGGTTGCGCACGCCAGTTCAGATACTGTCGCTCGTAGCGCAGATTCGCATAGAAGCCCTGAAAGACTTTTATCACCACCATCAGTATCAGGCCGGCAATCAAAATCCCGGTCGCTTCTGCCGCTGCCGCTGCGGCTTCCGCAGTGACCCGGGCTGCGGCAATTTTGAGGTTGCCTGCGGTTTCAATCAGCCCCTGGGCATTCTCGTCGCCAGCTTCCAGCGCCGCCTGTGCTTTTTGGTACAATTCCTTCCAGCGGGTATTCAGACGCTCTGCCCGGGCCAGCTTGTCCGCGCCCAAATCCCCCCACAACCCGCGGCCTATCTGAACCAGGGCAAGCAGCTCAAGCACCAGGAATGTCCAGAATTGGCCCCACAGACCACGAGAGGCGGCCCAGAATGGCCCGGCCACGGCTGCCATGGTGTTCCAACTCCAGGGGAATTTTGTGGCAGATTGAATCTTGCCAAACTCTTTGTTGTAATATTCATCGTTCGCGCCAACAAATTCGCCGATGGAACTGTTCAGGGTGCTGGGCCCTGCGCTTAAGCCGGTTTCTTGCATTAGCTGTCTCCTCCTTTTATGCCTTTGAGAAGGGTTGTTTTGTTGACCACGCCCACATCTGTGCCATCTGTATTCTGAATCACAATGGGTTGATCGGTGGTGGTAGAAATATCAATCAATCCGCTTAAATCTGTTTGCGATGAAACTCTGGGTGCGGTGGCCAGGTCATCGCCATGCTGCAGTGCGTATTCATCAATTTTCTCCATGATGGTATGGGCGAATATCAGTTTAAGCGTAGAGATGCCTTCGACAAAATCAGTGACATAATCATCAATAGGATTGGTGACGATTTCTTCAGGTGTGCCGATTTGTACAATAACGCCGTCTTTCATAATCGCAATGCGGTTGCCGATACGGATCGCTTCATCAAGGTCGTGGGTAATAAACACCGTGGTTTTATCCAGGTCAGCAGAAAGCGCCATAAATTGTTCCTGCAACTGTCTGCGGATTAGCGGATCCAGTGCGGAAAATGGCTCATCCATTAATAACACTTCCGGGTCAGACGCCAGCGCCCGGGCAAGACCAACCCGTTGCTGCATCCCGCCGGACAGCTCGCTGGGGAAGCGGTCTTCGTAACCATCCAGATTGACCAGGCTCAGACAGCGTTGGGATTCTTCCCAGCGTTTGTTTTTCGGGAAACCCTGCACTTGCAGCGGGAATGCGACGTTATCGCGCACTGTTTTGTGCGGGAATAACGCCATGTGTTGAAACACCATGCCGATATGCGCGGCCCGCAATTCGCGCAGATCATTTTCGTTCAGCGCCATCACATCCTTGCCCAGGACATTGATGTGGCCGGCGGTGGGCTCCAGAAGTCGATTCAAATGGCGAACCATGGTGGATTTGCCCGACCCGGACAGCCCCATGACACAAAATATTTCGCCTCGCCCCACTGCAAATGAGCATTCGGCCACGCCCACTACACAGCCGAATTTTTCCAGCACCTGTGGTTTGGTAAGGCCTTCTTCCTTTATCGCTGCCATCGCTTGCTGGCTTTGATCGCCAAATATTTTCCACACATCGTCAAGTTTTATGACTGTTTCACTCAAGTCAATATCCTCCAAATGGTTTTTTGATAAGCCGAATTGCTTAGGTCAGAAACATCTTCCCATGTTTGGGTAAACAGGAATGATGCAGTCGCATCCAGACCATACTCAATCTTGAATCTCCGCATACAAGTCAGGCCTCGTAGTCAATCAAGCATGGAAATCAAGTTGGCATAGACCCATAAAATAAAACGGGCAACACCGTATGTATACATGTTGCCCGTTCGCGATCATGCCCTGGTTAAAAACCTGGCCCATATCCGGCATAAAGTGCCTATTTCAGCCACTTTTCAACTGTGCCAGAGTTTTCAGCCACCCAATTCGCGGCAAACGCTGCGGGGTCCTGTTTTTCCACCACCAGCGCGAAGGTCATTTTTGATACCGTATCCGTATCAAGTTTTATCTTGGACAATACGGATGCCACCTCGGGCATGTCGGTTTCAAGCGCAGAGGCATAGTGAATATGCAGATAGGCAAGATCCCACGCCACGGCCGCATCGGATTTTTCCAGCCATTCGGGATCGTCCGTAGGCTGAATGACATTCCATTTGGCCGCCTCGTAGGTCGGTTCTTTCAGAATCACGAGTTCATGCAGGGCGAACATGTGATGCGGGGTATAACAGAAAAATACGATGTTCTGACCCTGCGCAACGGCATTGTCTACTTCAGCCAGCGCCAGGGTTTCATCCATTTCTTTCAAGGTCATGGTTTCGGCATATCCATAGCTCTTGCCCCTGATTTTCTCCACATTGGTGGATGCCCAACCAGGTGCGCCGATCCAGATTTCACCCAGGCCATCGCCATCAGTATCGAAGTTCGCGGCCATATCGGGATTGGTTAATTCGGACAATTTTGTGATGCCGGTTCTGTCTGCAGTGCCTTTGGTCACACACATACCCTGAAATGCAGGAACACCGTTCGGGTTCATCGCTACGGTGCCCTTTTCCTTAACGTAGGTATTGTTCAGGTTAGACTGATTAGGCAGCCAAACTTCAGGGTGAACGTGCATACTGCCAGAATCCATCGCTTCGAAAATGATGGGATTGGTGCCATTTTGTAATTCCACTTCCAGACCCAGATTATCTTCAAGGACGACCTTGACCACTTCCGCTGTAACTGCCACGGATGGCCAGTTAGGAACGCCGATTACAATATCTGCCGCCTGGGCAGTACCGCCGAAACCCAGGATACCGGCAGCCAGCACACCGACCAGCTTTTTATTTACATTTTTCATTTAGAACTCCTACATGATAATAATGGATTGATTGGTTTAAAACGCTTTGGTATCAGCAATAAAAATCTGGACTAAGGCATACTGATTATGATGGTTAATAAGTAATAACCGTCATTATTACCACCCGCTCAGGCCGTGACGTATAAATTAGTGGTCGCCAGAACTCCCTGCCGAAGTGCGAGTGTAGTGTTATTTCACAGCAAATGGCAAGTAAACAGGCTGGAGAGCGTTCACATTAAACAAACTGTCCGCTTAGGAACCGGCAAGTGTCTGGATTTATAGTGGTGGATTGCAGTGGCGGCCGCGAATCGGGTGCATTGATTACAGAGGACAATCCGCCAATGTCCTCAATCTTTCCATATAATAGCTGCTGATTATTCCTAAAATTAAGCGAGAACTGCATGACTACCAGCCAAAACCCTTGTTCGTTCAAGCCCGGTGCAGCGGATTCTGAGCTCGACTATGCGCTGGCGCAGGCCCGGGAGCGTTATGTGAAAAAGCGGCCGCAATCCGCTGCCGCTTTTGATTTGTCTGCGAAATACATGCCCGGGGGTAATACCCGAACCGTGCTGTTTCATCACCCGTTTCCACTTCGCATTGTGGCCGGGGACGGCTGTCGGGTCACGGATGCTGACGGCATGGTGTATGTGAATATGCTCGGGGAATATACTGCCGGGCTGTTTGGCCACAATCATCCCGTGATTAGAAAGGCAATCGACCATGCTTTGGATCATGGCCTGAATTTGAGTGGGCACAACCCGGACGAAATTAAACTGGCCGAACTGGTTTGCCGCCGATTTCCGTCATTGGACAAGGTTCGGTTTACCAACTCCGGAACCGAAGCCAACCTGCTGGCAATTTCGACTGCGTGTTATTTGACGGGCCGTAAAAAAGTGCTGGTGTTTAATGGCGGATACCACGGCGGATTGCTGTACTTCAAGCGCGGCGGTATACCAATCAATGCGCCATTCGACTATGTGGTCTCAAACTATAATGACGTAGAGAATACCCGGGAATTAATCGCGCAAAATGCCGATGAGATCGCCTGTATTCTGGTTGAGCCCATGCAGGGCTCTGCTGGATGTATCCCAGCGTCTTGCGGGTTTCTGAAAATGCTGCGCGAGCAAAGCACTCGTGTGGGTGCGGTGCTGATTTTCGACGAAGTCATGACTTCCCGAATTTCCCCGGCAGGTGCGCAGGGGTTATTCGGCGTGATTCCAGATATGACTACTCTGGGAAAATATATCGGAGGCGGTATGTCATTTGGCGCCTTTGGTGGAAGCGAAAGAATCATGGGAATTTTTGACCCCAGGTCAGCCGACGCAATCCCCCATGCCGGCACATTTAACAACAATTCTCTGACTATGGCGGCGGGCGTGGCCGCTATGGGAAAAGTGCTGACCGATGAGGCGCTGCACCAGGTTAACGCACGCGGCGATCAACTCAGAGCTGATTTGAATCAAATTGCCAGGCAGGGCAAGTGCTGTATTCAATTCACCGGACTTGGATCCTTGCTGGGGATGCATACCACTTTAAATCCCATATCAAGCACGTCGGATCTTTGTGGCTGCGATGACCGCAAGGTGGAGTTGATATTTCTGGATTTGCTGGAGAAAGGTTACTACATTGCCAGACGGGGTTTTATTGCATTAATGATTCCAGTGGGCGATGCTGAAATTGATGGTTTTAAGGCGGCATTTTCTGAGGTGATTACAACCAGAGACGAATTGTCAGAGCAGCCGCTATTATAATGTCCAGAAAATTCTTTTGGATTTGCAGGTTTGGCTGCTTGTCCAGGCCATGGTCAGTATATGAACATACCGAAATTTTGAGTGATGCGGTTTCCATCGTCGTCGGTCACCCTGTACTCGCGGTCCTGCCAGGACGGCCTTGGTCGGCATGACTGCGGGGCGTTTTATCGTGGTTAGCGCAATGGCTTTCCCCGCCCTTTTACACCGGCATATAAAAATTTTTCTGCAATTTCGATATTACGAATCGAAGCCTCCACGTCTTCCCTGACCATTATTGCTTGCGGCGCATCCAACAGATTGAAGTTGCCAATGCTGTCCTCGCCAGCAACCAGATGGGCATAGGTTTTTTCGCCAGCCCGCTGTTTCATTGTCGGCGTAATATAACGAATGGCCAAGCCTATTCTGCGGTCGCCGGACCGGTTGGCGCCGGAGGCGTGGAATATATGCCCATGATGCAATGACATTTGTCCCGGTTTGAGTTCCACCTCAACCGCGTCTTCTTCATGCACATCTACCGCTAATTCCTGGCCTCTGCTCAACATGTTGGCATCGGCAAAAGTGTCTCGATGCGCAACCACATCGCGGGTATGGCTGCCGGGAACAAATCGCATACAACCGCTTCGCATGGTGGCCGGCGAAAGCGCTATCCATGCGGTAATCTCATCAGCCCCATTCAAACCCCAATAGGTTAAATCCTGATGCCAACTGACGAAGCCTGGGGTATTGGGTTCTTTAATGAAGAAACTCGCATTCCAGACCAGTAAATTTGGGCCGAGAATGGCTTTGACCGGTTCGAGAACAGCCGGCAAACGGGTCATTTCATCGACAAACGGCAAGACAAAGTTGGCATGGGTAAACCATATTGTCTGATTCAGGTTTTCTTGCCTGGCCCGTGCTTCTATGCTTTCGAGCTGGTGTCGATACTGGCCAGCCTGATTGGATGTCATTGCATCGAAGGGAAAACAATAACCATCCCGCTCGTAGTTTTCAGAAATACTGTGGGATGACAAAGCCATTATTACCTCTATAATAGTCGCGTAATAATTTTTTGATGCTGGGAACAGACAACGAAAATGTACTGCTTTGGAAACATCAAATCAATGTATTTCAGCTGGACATAAAAGCCTGGACAACAAATCACACCGCACTCGACACCGCCAGTGCCATGCGATGTCGTGTCACAGAAATGCTTGACTTCGTACTGGAAGAGACATTAAATCAATTTTTCTGTATATTTATGGTACAAAGCGGAGCGAAAGTGATGCTTTTCATACAAAAGCAGCAAAACAGAGATTATTTTCCGAGAACTTCTGAAAAAAATGATTTGTCCGTGATATACGGAGTGGAGAGTCGGTCAGTATGGAAACTGGCCTGGCAAGATTACCGCATTTCGGCAGTGAACGCTGAAACAGTTTGAATTGTTGCTTAAGCACTGCATTATGAAAATTCAGGGGGGATTAATATGCGCTTTTCCAGATTAACCAGTTTGGTTCATGCCGTGATATTTGCAGGTCTGTGCTCCCTTGCAGTTATGTCCGGTGCACAGGCAGAAATTCCACGTGGCACCCATGTTAAAACCTGCAATGACAGCGGAGAATGGCCGCCCTATTTTTATTTCCGGCGCGATAACGGCGAGGCCACGAATGAATTGGTTGGATACGACCTCGATATTCTCACCAGAATATTTTCCAAACAAGGGATTGATTTCACCATGAAATTGATTGCCTGGAGCCGCTGCCTGCATGAAGTGGAAACCGGCGAAACCTATAAGATGGTATCCAGCGTCGCGTACAGTGAAGAACGCGATCAAAAGTACATAATGACCGATTCTTATTACACCGTCCAGCCGCATTATTTTTATCCCATAGCGAATTTCCCCAATGGGCTAGAAATTAACACCCTGGCTGAATTTAATCGCTACAGGGTTTGTGGCTTGCGCGGATATAACTACACCAATTTTGGTGTTCCAGTGGAAACCATCGACGTGGGCACAAAAGTGTTTCCCCAGCTTATCGAAAAAACAGCGCGGCGGCGCTGCGATGTGTTTCTGGGAAGATTTGAAATATTTGTAGGATTCGCCCGAACCGGGACAGACTATATAAAAATTCATAACCTGGGCACTGCGCCAATACCCGAGGTTTCAGGGGATAAATTTTACATGATGATTTCCAGAAACTATGAAAACGCCGAAGATTTGCGGCAGATTATCAATGACGGTATCGCCGAGCTAACCGCTTCGGGCGAAGCCGGGCGGATACTGGCGCCGTATTTAAATTGAGCATCATGATGAATCCCGTGATCTTCAAACCCGGTCAGGAAAATAGGCAGATTTAATTTCGGAGAAACATTATGGCAATCTCAAGTAACATTCGCTGGCATCAAACGATTCGTAGTAAACTGATCGCGGTTCTTGTCCTGACCACATCCCTGGTGCTCGGTGTGACTGGATACTCTGCATACAAATACATTGAGAATCTGGAACAAACCCGGCTCGCCCAGTTAGCGGAGGTCTCTGCCAACCGACTTTCCAAGCATCTGGTTATTCCCATGTGGAATCTGGACCGGGAGCAAGTAGGTGAATTGCTGGCCGCAGAAATGCAGGAACAGCGGGTCGCTGCCATTATTGTGCGGGATGAAGATAACAGTACCCTGTTTGCCGCCAAAGAGAGGAATAACGGCGGTCAGGTGGTAGAATCTATCGGCAGCGTATCCGGAGACTATATCAGTGTTGACCGAAAGGTATTGAATGGAGAAGATGAAATTGGCGTGGTGAGTATATTTGTTACCCCACAATTAATGCGCCAGGACCTGAAAACATTTGGCCAGGGTGTGCTGGCAACGGTAGTTATTCTGAATATCGTTATCTTCATAATCATGATGGTGGTACTGGGCAAAGTACTGATAACCCCCCTTATGAAGCTGGCCTCGGGTGCGGAGAAAATAAGCCGTGGCGACCTGAATCAAACCTTCGATATCACCTCACGGGATGAGATCGGATATCTGGCAACCACGTTTAACAAGATGCAATCCAGTTTACGAGTTGCGATTCGCCGGTTAACCAGGCCCGCACAATAGTAGTATTGATATTGCCCGGTTTCACCAATATTGGTTTATTTGTGTACCATAGGTAGGTGTAATTACTGAAATGTAAGGTAAACAGTGGCGGACAGAGATCTCATGCAGGCGATCAACCCGTATATCCAGGCCGAAAATACGGGTACCGCCATGATTGTGTTCTCGGACAACAGTCTCGGGCGGATTTACTTGAATGCGGGTGTGCCAACATCCGCAAGATACCGTAATAAAGAGGGTATGGAAGCATTAAAAATGTGCAGATCAATGGACATATTGACGGTTAAATTTCATCAGAATACGGATATTGTCCGATCACGAGCACTGCTTGGTTCCAACTATGAAGTGCTGGCGACATTAAATCAGTCCCAGCCGCAAAGCGTAGAAACACCGCCTGAGTCCGCGGCGGTTACCGAGAATTTGCTCACACCCGCTGACCGGCAGCGCCTTGAGGGATTGCTCATAGATTTTATTGGTCCAGTGGCGCCACTGGTAATGTCCGACCTGCCTGCGAGGGTGGACGTTGAGACCGCGCTCGGCATGGTTACACGAGAAATTGACAACACCGACCGAGCTGCAGAATTTGTCACAATTGCTCGCCGAATACTTGAGTAATCAGGATATCCGAATTTTTAAAAACTGAAGAGATTTTTCCATATTCAGGCAACAGTCCTCAGGCAGGGCTGATCACAACCGGGACATCGTTGTTCTGTATGTCGGAGCATAAATATAGCTAAAAATCAAAAAATTCGCCGATCCTCGCCGAATTGGACTATAAAATATAAATTTGCGATAATCTCGGCCATTTCTTGCCTGGACAAATATAATGGCCAATTTTCTCGTGTTGCATGGACCAAATCTGAATCTTCTGGGAACCAGAGAACCCGAATACTATGGTCGGGTCCGCTTAAAAGAAATAAACCGTCGCCTCATGCAATTGGCTGAGGCCGATAATCATGGCATGGTTTGTAAACAAAGCAACGCTGAAAATCAATTGGTTGACTGGATCCAGCAAGCCGTGGTTCAGGGTGTTGAATTTATCATCATCAACCCCGCAGCATTTACCCACACCAGTGTGGCCATACGAGACGCCCTGTCCGCGGTAAAGATTCCCTTTATTGAAGTTCACCTGTCCAATGTACATGCGCGGGAACCCTTTCGTCGGCAATCGTATTTTTCAGACATTGCCGAAGGGGTGATTGCTGGTCTCGGCCCTGCGGGATATGAATTCGCATATCGATCTGCGGTGTGTCATCTGAGTAGTGCGCGTGGTGACGGATTAATTTGAAAATCAAACGCTGGAGAAAAGTATGGATTTGAGAAAAGTAAAAAAACTCATCGAATTGCTGGAAGACTCGGCGCTGGTGGAAATGGAAATCACCGAAGGGGAAAGCACGATTCGATTGAGCCGCGGTTCAACCAATATCCCGCCCATGGCGGTGCACGCCGGACCCCAGCCAACCACAGTCGCACAACAGGCGTCTTTCCGGGACAATGTAAATCCTGCCGAAAAAACCATCGAATCCCCCATGGTGGGCACGTTTTATGCCTCGTCATCGCCGCATAACGATCCCTATGTAACCGTCGGGTCTGTAGTTAAACCAGGCGATACCCTGTGTATTATCGAAGCGATGAAAACCTTTAACCAACTGGAAGCTGAAGTTTCCGGTACCATTAAAGCCATCTATAAATCCACGGGCGACCCTGTGGAGTTCGGTGAGCCACTTTTCCTCTTGGCCCGGTCGGATTGACCGCCATGTCCCGCATGCCCAGGCGGATTCACAAGCTGGTAATTGCCAACCGGGGCGAGATCGCTTTACGCATATTACGGGCCTGTCGCCAGCTTGATATTTTAACGGTTGCACTGCATTCGGAAGCGGACCGTGATGCCAAATATGTTCGTCTTGCAGATGAATCGGTTTGTATCGGCCCGGCCCCGGCATCAGAAAGCTATCTGAATATAGCTTCAGTTATTGCGGCGGCGGAAGTCACCCAGGCGAGTGCGGTGCATCCCGGTTATGGATTTCTATCGGAAAATGCGGATTTTGCCGAGCAGGTCGAGCAAAGCGGATTCATTTTCGTTGGCCCAACTCCGGATACGATTCGCACCATGGGCGACAAAATATCAGCAATCGCGGCGATGCGTGCCGCTGGCGTTCCCTGTGTTCCCGGGTCGGATGGCCCTATTCCGGCGGAACCCGACCGGATTATCCACATCGCCCGACAGATTGGATACCCGTTGATGGTGAAGGCCAGCGGCGGCGGCGGTGGTAAAGGTATGCGGATGGTGCGCAGGGAATCGGAATTGCTGGATTCGGTTCAAACCACTCGCAAAGAAGCCGAGGCCGCATTTGGCAACGGCGTGCTGTACATGGAACGATTTCTGGAAAAGCCGAGGCATGTTGAGTATCAGGTGCTAGCGGATACATTCGGCAACGCCATTCACTTGGGGGACCGCGATTGTTCCATGCAGAGGCGGCATCAAAAAGTGATCGAGGAAGCGCCAGCTCCAGGAATTACCGGGAAACAGCGTCATGATATTGGCAGGCGCTGCACCGAAGCGTGTCGGCAAATTGGCTATCGGGGCGTTGGCACATTTGAATTTCTGTATGAAGACGGGGCGTTTTTTTTTATTGAAATGAACACCCGCATCCAGGTCGAACATCCTGTCACCGAGATGATTACCGGTATTGATCTTTTGCAAGAACAAATTCGGATGGCGGATGGTGAGAAACTTCGATTTGCGCAAGAAGACATCCAGTTCCGGGGCCACGCATTTGAATGCCGGATTAATGCCGAAGACCCGAACACATTTTTACCCTGCCCAGGCCGAATTACCAGCTACCATATGGCTGGCGGCCCCGGCGTTCGTGTCGATTCCCATGTTTACAGTAATTATCTGGTGCCGCCATATTATGACTCGATGATTGGAAAAATTATCACCCATGGAATGCATCGCAGCGAAGCCCTGGCGAGAATGAATGGCGCCTTGCAGGAAATGGTGGTGGATGGCATTAAAACCAACCTGCCGCTGCATCGGGAATTAATCCAGGATCCGGAATTTGTCAAAGGTGGATGTGATATTCACCACCTTGAAAAAAGCATGGAGAAAACCAAAGCTGAAAGTGAGTAATTTCCAGCAAATTTCATGCGATGTCTGCCGGGGGCGGCGCTACAGGCAGCGGAAACTCTACGTTCCGTGGAACATGTCGGCAGCATAATGAGTGCCAGTCAACCAACAATATTTCGATATGTCGGTGCCGGCTGGATAAAATGCTGAACAAATATGAATGATTCTGATTGGCCGGATGCGGGTTGATGATGTCGGGAACTGAACGGTTAACCAGTGCAGACAGATATTGCGGCTGTCCCGGTTGCCAGGCGATTTATCGGCTGCCTGATGAAAAATTTAATCATCGCGCATGTCTGGTTAGATGCGGTGCCTGCGACCAGGTGTTTGATGCCAGTCGCGCACTGGTACAGAAAACTGAAAATGGCTTTGAATTGGTCCCGACTGACAGCAGGCCGGAAAATCAGGGGGCGACGAAAATAACGGGTTCAGCCCATGGGAATGATGATAAAAATGCAGAATTCCGCAGTCCGAATACGATCCCGGTATCCCGGCAGGCGCCTTCATGCCCGGCGCATGAAGGCCGGGCGAATTCAATTTCGACGGGTCTCGACAACGGCGAAAACGCCAGCCGCCAGGCCGGGCTGACAGAATGGGACCGCCCGGACAGAGAAGACGCCATCAAGAATCCGTTTGAGGACCGGATTCCAGAAAACCTCGGCGAATCCCGCAAGTATGCCGATAGCAGTGTATTAACGGACCCGGATGAACCCGTTATTGAACCATTGGACTTCGACCCCGGCCAATCAATTCATATTTCCATAAAGGGCAGAGATGAGGAGCAATCAAGCATGGATTGCTCTGATCCCGATTGGTTGAGCGGGCCGATGCCGCAGGAATTTCATCCTTCATGCAGTCTGTTAAACGATGAAAAATACGATTCGATGGATATGGAATATCCTGCGGTTCGAGATAGTGACTCGCCAAATGTTTCAACCGGTTTGCCGTCTGCTCACGCCGTTTTGGAGCGAATATCACGAAATGGAGTGGACGAGTATATTCGTGAGCGGCCAAATCCATTGTTATCTGTCATCTGGTTTGTGGTGGTTTCGGGTTTTGTATTGTTGCTCGGAATGCAGGTAAAGTACTTCTTGGTTGACCGCTACGCACAGGATGAAACCTATCGTAAATACCTGATCGGGTTTTGCAAAATAGTTCAGTGTGAACTGCCTCCCCGGCAGGATCCATTTCGTTTTACCCTCACCCATACCGGAATTGATTTACATCCAACCCGGCCTGGTGCACTCAGGATCAGCGTAAAATTAGTAAATGAAGCGAAATTTCCCCAACCTTATCCGTTATTGCAGTTAACGCTTGCCGACAAAGTGGGCAGGGTGGTGGGCAGACGAACATTTTCACCCGGGGTTTATTTGCCGGATGGGGTTCCCAATATGATTGGCGGAGGCGAACCCGGCTCCATTCTGTTCGACCTTGCCCGTCCGCATGAAAAGGCGGTGGGGTTTGTGGTGGACATCGTTACCGCGCCGGTTTCATCTTGAGGTGCTGCGATTAATTGATATTGATAAGCGCAAATCCCGAGTCCAAAATGGCGCATGGTGACCCTGTCATTTGCCTCACTATGCCGCGAATCGGGAGATGGCATCAGCCGGGAAGAGCTACCGCGTGGTTCGACTATCCGGTTTCCATCAGGCCGATAACCAGAACCGATTACCCGATTACATGAACCGGATTATTCGCCGCGCCCTGATCAGCGTATCAGACAAGCGCGGAATCGTCGATTTTGCCAGATCCCTCAATCTGCTTGGCATCGAAATACTATCCACCGGGGGCACGGCCGGGTTATTGTCAGCCCAGGGAATCCCCATGGTTGAAGTGGGCGACTACACCGGATTTCCTGAAATGATGGATGGCCGGGTAAAGACCCTGCATCCCAGGATTTATGGTGGCATACTGGGCCGTCGCGGCATCGATGATGATGCCATGCAGTCGCATAAAATCCGGCCCATCGATCTGGTAGTAGTGAATCTTTATCCTTTTCAGCAAGCCATTTCCACGCCGGATTGCACGTTGGATTCAGCCATCGGAAATATTGATATTGGCGGGCCCACCCTGTTGCGCGCTGCGGCGAAAAACTTTAACGATGTTACCGTTGTGGTGGATCTTGACGATTATGCAACGATTCTCGCTGAACTCGACCGTCATCATGGTTGTATTTCACCCGGGCTGCGATTTAATTTATCGGTCAAAGCGTTTGAACACACCGCCGCATACGACGGGGTCGTAGCAAATTATCTCGGTGGTCTAGTGGATTCCGATGTTGATGCAAATGTAAAAACCCGTTTCCCCAGAACATTCAATCAGCAATATTATAAACAGCAGACCATGCGATACGGAGAAAACCCCCACCAGCACGCCGCATTTTATGTGAACCGGCATCACGCTGCGGCCAGTGTTGCCAATGCCGTTCAGACCCAGGGCAAGGCATTGTCCTACAACAATATCGCGGACACCGATGCCGGCCTGGAATGCGTCAGGCAATTTGCCCATGGCGCAGCCTGTGTCATCGTAAAACATGCCAATCCATGCGGCGTGGCCGCAGACGACAGTCAATTGCAGGCGTATCAGCGCGCCCACAGTACGGATGCCGAATCTGCGTTTGGCGGCATTATTGCTTTCAACACACCGTTGGAAGCCGCAACGGCGGCAAAAATCATCGATCAACAATTCGTCGAAGTGATTGCCGCGCCAGAAATAACCGCAGATGCGAAAACAATTCTCGCCGGCAAACAAAATCTGCGGGTCCTCGAATCCGGCTTTTGGGAGGGCGGCCACACCGGGCGCAGCATGGATTCCGATCAGTTTATCTCGAATGAAAGACTGGATTACAAAAAAGTCAGCGGCGGATTGTTGGTGCAGGACGTTGATACGCCACTTTTCAAAACGCTCGAAGTGGTTACCAGACGCACGCCCGAAGAAGGTGAGATGCAGGATTTGTTGTTTGCCTGGAAAGTTGCAAAATTCGTAAAATCAAATGCGATTGTTTTCGCATTGAATCAAATGACCATAGGCATCGGCGCCGGACAAATGAGTCGGGTAAACTCGGCCAGAATCGCGGCGATAAAGGCAGAGCAGGCCGGTTTTGGCATGCGCGGTGCAGTCATGGCTTCGGATGCCTTCCTGCCATTTCGCGATGGCCTGGATAACGCCGCGTCGGTGGGGATACGAGCGGTGATTCAACCCGGAGGTTCGGTACGGGATGATGAAGTGATTGCGGCCGCTGATGCACATGACATGGCAATGATTCATACCGGTATGCGGCATTTCAGGCATTAAGTAATCTATTGGTGAACGGGGGAGATAAAATGGGAGAATTATCAAAATACAGGGTGATACTGGGCGGCAAGGTTATTCCTGAACACGACCGGGTTAAAGTCCTGGAAGGGCTGGCGGATTTGTTTCATTCCCGGACAGACACCATGGAGAAGTTGTTGCAGGGCAAAGAAACACCGTTAAAAAAGGCTTACGACGAGGAGCAGGCTGCCCTGATTTGTCAAAAAATACGCAAGGCAGGCGCTGAATGTAAAGTTGAAATAATTACGGAAACTGCGCCTGATTCAGCCGATGATGCCCTTTACCCGCTGCTTGCGCCTGGAAAGTGCCCTTCTTGTCAAAATCGTTTGCACCGGGCGGTGTTGAAATGTCCGGTTTGCGGTTTTTCCAATGCAGCGGAAGAACCGGCAGACAAATCTGCGGATGATCATACGGAATATGATGGGCCGCCTGATGCGCAACCTGGCGGAGAAAAACTGCAATCACTGATAATGCGCTTTGTGCGCAGCAATACCGATTATTATCGGCAGCAATTCAGCCGGTTTGGCAGCCCCGAAGCGCCGTCGTTCAAACTGACCTGGCACTGGCCGGCATTTTTCTTTTTCTTTTTATGGGCGCTGTATCGAAAGATGTGGGGTTGGGCGGCGATTCACATGCTGCTGGGCATCGGACTCATTTTATGGCTGAAACCCGGTGGTCTGGTTTATCTGCTATGGATTTTTCTGTGGACGGTAACGGCCAACTATTTATATTTCCGGCGAGTGGCGAAAAATGCTGGATACGCATCGGCAGATGCGGTCGCCGAACGGCAGTTTCTCGATAACAGCGATGTCAGCAAAAGCGCGGTCTGGATGGGCGTTTTAATTGCCATGGTATTGTCAGTATTTGTCGGCAACCTGGTCACCGTCAGGTTTCTGGAACAATACGGCGACCGGATTAAAGACGTATTGCCGGGCTCAGGATCCCAGATTCGGCCAGATGGTTCGCCATTAACCGACATTGCGAAAAATACCAGTGAAGCAAAGAGCTCGCTTATTTTGAGTTGGCTCGGCACATCGCTTAAAATTTTACTGGTCGTGGATAAAGGTGAAAACAACCAGCAGGCGATCACCCACTACGTTGACAAGATAAACAATGGATTGGCCAAAGATGCCTGGGGTTCGCCGATTCGGGTGGAACAACATGTTGATCGCTATGTTTTTGTTTCCGCAGGACCGGACCGGGTGTTTAAAACCAGTGACGATATGCTTCAGCCGGTAATTATTCCCTGAACCGTTTATTTTCTGGATTGCATATTAATGCAGGTTCTGATCGTCGGCGGTGGCGGCCGTGAACACGCATTGGTATGGAAGGCCGGCCGATCGCCCCGGGTCAACCGGGTGTATGTCGCGCCAGGCAATGCGGGGACTGCGAGTGAGCCTGGAATTGAAAATGTCAATATTGCAGCGGACGATATCGCAGGCCTGATCGATTTTGCCGCGAAAACCCGAATCCATCTCACCATCGTGGGCCCGGAGGATCCACTGGTAAAAGGCATAGCGGATGAATTTACCCAATCGGGATTGAAATGCCTTGGTCCCGGTCGGCAGGCGACCCGGCTTGAAGGATCGAAAACCTTCGCTAAAGCGTTTTTGACGCGGCATTCGATTCCCACTGTGCGCGACCATAGCTTCGCCGAAATAACATCCGCACTGGAATATCTTGACCGGGCCGGATGGCCGGTTGTGATCAAGGCCGATGGCCTGGCGCCGGGTAAAGGAGTGATTATCCCGCATACGCTTGCCCAGGCAAAAACGGCGGTAACGGATATGCTGTGTGGAAACCGATTCGGCCAGGCCGGGCAGCGGGTGGTGATCGAAGAATATCTGCACGGCGAGGAGGCGAGTTTTATCTGCATGGTTGACGGTCACAATATTCTGGCTCTGGCATCAAGTCGGGACTATAAAGCCGCATACAACGAGGACGCCGGGCCGAACACTGGCGGCATGGGCGCCTTCTCGCCTGCGCCGGTCATCAGCCAGTCAATGCACGACACCATCATGCAGCCCACGGTGGCCGGCCTGGTGCGCGAAGAAATGCTCTATATCGGCTTTCTCTACGCCGGGCTGATAATTGGTCGCGACGGGATTTTGAAAGTGCTGGAATACAATTGTCGCCTCGGCGGCCCTGAAACCCAGCCGGTTATGATGCGGTTGCAGTCGGATATTGTCGGGCTGTGCCTGGCCGCGCTGGATGGCAGGCTGGACCGCCAGTCGGCCGTATGGGACGGTCGTGTGGCATTAGGGGTGGTCATGGTTGCGCATGGCTATCCCGGGTCGTACAAAAATGGCCAGGCTATCACCGGTCTGGTTCGCACCGCCCCGGGCTCGGATTGCGACACACAGAGCAAGCTGTTCCATGCCGGAACCAGAATAGCCGGCGATAACATAGTCACTTCCGGCGGCCGGGTGCTGTGTGCCACGGCGTTGGGGGTCAATATCAAGGAGGCGCGAAAACGCGCCTATGCCCTGGCAGAATCGGTGCATTGGGAGGGTGGCCGCTATCGCGATGATATTGGTCTGGGCGCGATAAAACCGCAATAAAATGATTTACGGCAAAATGATCCACGGCCTGCCATTGAAATATCGCGGTTTATTACGGTTTATCTGGATAATCGTGTTAGCGTTGATTTTCTGGCAGGCCACTACGCCCATTCCATTTGATGTTCTGACTATGGAAAATGACAAGCTGGGACACGTGCTGACCTTTGCCTTTCTGGGGGTTTGGGCGCTGATTTGCTGGACGGATTTTAATCTTCAGATGATATTAATCGGGTTTCTGGCGTTTTACGGTATCCTGATCGAGTTTGTTCAATACTTCGTTCCGGGGCGGTATTTTTCGCTGGTTGACTGGGCCATGGATATTCTCGGCTTGATCATCGCGGGTTTACTGATTAAGCTCGGCCGGACATCTGCCATGGACATTGACTGGCGCTGATTTTTGATCGGTTATTTTGCATATAATCGCTCCGTTTAACTGACTGCCAGCCTTGCTGTTTAACCATGACTAAACCATTTGTTGCTATTTTAATCGGTTGGGATTCGGATTTGCCGGTGATGCGGTGCACCTTCCAGGTGCTGGACAAATTGGCAATCCCGTGGGAAGCCAGGATTACTTCTGCCCATCGAACCCCTGCGGCGACTCATGACTATGTCAAAACCGCCGAACAGCGCGGCTGTGCGGTTTTTATCGCCGCCGCCGGCCTGGCGGCGCATCTGGCCGGAACCGTCGCCAGCCTGACGGTAAAGCCGGTAATCGGCGTACCCATGGACGGGGAGCCATTAAATGGTCAGGACGCCTTGTTTCCCACGGTGCAAATGCCTGGCGGCATTCCGGTAGCCTGCGTTGCCATTGGCAGGGCCGGGGCAAAAAATGCCGGGTATCTGGCCGCACAAATTCTCGCCGTCGCGGATCAAAATATTGCAAGCAAAATTCGCGCCGAGAGAGAAGAAAATGCCATGGAAATCCTGCGCAAGGATAAGCAGTTGCAGCAGAATCTGGCTAAAAGCTGATGCTTGCCTCAACCCGTCAGGCCGCGAAAATCCTGCGCAATGGCGGCGTTGTCGCCTATCCCACCGAATCATGCTATGGACTGGGCTGCGACCCAAACAACCCCGGCGCGATCCGGCGTATTCTGCACATCAAGCGCAGGAGCAGGAGTAAAGGATTGATTTTAATAGCGGATAATCTGTCCAGGCTGCGGTTTTTCGTGAAAAATATTCCGCCGCAATACCGTCAGGAGATTCTCGATAGCTGGCCCGGGCCGTACACCTGGCTGCTGCCGGCGCGCACCCGAGTGTCGCACTGGCTGCGCGGCGACCATCCCTCCATCGCCGTGCGGATTACCGCACACCGGTATGCAAAAGCGCTGTGCTGCGCGGCCGACATGGCGATTGTTTCTACCAGCGCCAATCGATCGCGCCGCCGGGTTTTGCGCTGTGCGGCCCGGGTGGGGCAGGAATTTGGCGGCGAGATAGACTGTATCATGGAGGGTCATATCGGTCTGAGCCGGTCGCCATCGGTTATTCGCGATGGCCTGACCGGTGAACTGGTTCGTAATTGACACCCGACCTGAATAGTCCGTCAGTGCCAAATTCAGACCCGGCCCAGAAAGTCGGCGCAGTTATTGAATATCTACAACAACTGCAGGCGCGATGTTGTGAGAAATTTCAGCGCTTCGACCCGGACATGCCATTTATTACGCACCGTTGGCGTCACTCTGGCGGTGGCGGAGGAATAACGCGGGTGATTGAAAATGGTCGCGTCTTCGAAAAAGGCGGGGTAAATTTTTCACATATAACCGGCCGGAGCCTGCCCGACTCGGCCAGCGTATCCAGGCAGGCGATTGCCGGCAAACCGTTTCAAGCCACCGGCGTATCCGTTGTTATGCACCCGCAAAATCCATTTGTACCTACCTGCCACATGAATCTGCGGTTTTTTATGGCCGACCCTGATTCAAGCAATCCGACCTGGTGGTTCGGAGGTGGATACGATTTGACGCCGTATTATGGGTTTGACGAAGATTGCCGGCACTGGCATCGCACCGCCAAAACTGCCTGCGATACAATGGGTGCAGATGTTTATGCCCGATTTAAAAAACAGTGTGACGATTACTTTTTCATTAAACACCGAAATGAATCCCGGGGGATTGGCGGGCTGTTTTTCGATGATTTTAACCAGCCCGGTTTTGCGGCCTCGTTCAAGTTCATACAAAGTATCGGTGAGAGTTTTCTGGACGCATACCTGCCTATCCTAAGTAGAAGACGTGGGCATAAATTCAACCACAGCCACAAGCAGTTTCAACGCTATCGACGCGGTCGTTATGTGGAGTTCAATCTGATTTATGATCGCGGCACGCTGTTTGGATTACAGTCCAATGGCCGTACTGAGTCAATTTTGATGTCGCTGCCGCCCGGGGCGGCATGGCCATACCACTGGCAGCCCCGGCCCGGCAGCGAAGAGGAAAAACTGCTGCGTTATTATCTGCAACCCAGAGACTGGGTTGAACCCGTTAAAATCGGATAGCCCCGGAATGCTTACGCTGTATAGAATTGTTCTGTACGCCGCCCTGCCAGTCATATTATTACGATTATTGTACCGGGGCAGTCGCAACAGGCTGTATTGGTCGAGGATTCCGCAGCGCTTCGCATACAATACCGGATTACCCGGCGACAGTGATTCGCACCAAAGCAAATCGTATTATGGCGGGGTCTGGATACACGCGGTTTCGGTGGGGGAAGTGAATGCCGCCATACCATTAGTAAAAAGCCTCAAGGAAATTTTTCCAGATACCGCAATTACCATCACCACCATGACACCGACCGGTTCCAGCAGGGTCGGTAAAACATTTGGCGACAGCGTTCACCACTGTTATCTGCCCTACGATTATCCGGGCGCGGTGAAGCGCTTTTTGAACGCGGTTCGACCAAAACTGGCGCTGGTCATGGAAACAGAAATCTGGCCAAATTTGATTGACGAATGCGCCAAAAGACGAATTCCGATGATCTATACCAATGTCAGATTGTCTGCGCGGTCTTTCAGGGGCTATTCAAAAATTATAAAGCTGATTTCTCCAGCACTAAAAAAGGTATCGCAATTCGCCGTGCAATCCAGCGCCGATGCGGCGCGTTTGATCGGCCTTGGCGCCGATGCGGCCAGCATTAATGTCACAGGCAGCATTAAATTCGAGATGACCATACCTGCAAGTATCACCGAAGCGGCGCAGTCCGTGCGCCGGAATCTGGGATCAAACCGCCCGGTCTGGGTAGCCGGCAGCACCCGCGAGGGTGAAGAGCGGCAAATTATTGCGGCTTTTATGCAAGCGAAAATTGAAATTGCCAATTTGTTACTGGTTCTGGTTCCGCGCCACCCGGAGCGGTTTTCAGCCGTAGCAAAATTATGCCGGCGCCGCGGATGCAATACGATTTTACGCTCGGAAACCAGTTCTAATTCTAAAATTTCAGAACAGACAGATGTCTATATTGGCGATACCATGGGGGATTTAACCTTGCTGATTGCGGCGGGTGACATCGCGTTTATCGGTGGGAGTCTGGTGCCCACAGGCGGGCATAATGTGCTGGAGGCCTGTGCGGCGGGGGTGGCGGTGATTTTTGGGCCATATATGTTTAATTTCCAGGAGATTTCCAATTTGGTATTATCCCGAGGCGCCGGGATACAGGTGGTGAACAGCGATGAACTGGGCGAGGTTGTAGCCAGGCTCATTCAAGACCCGGTTATTCGGGCTCAATACGGCTTGCAGGGAAAAGAATTGATTGAAGAAAACAAGGGTGCGCTGGTACAAATCCTGAATATGGTACGAAAAAACTTTTCAGCCCGGGACGTTGTGGATAACTAGGGTTTCGTTGACCACAGGGTTTTGTCGACAATTTCGCTGACGTTTCTGGAAAGATTGGGCAGGGACGATATTTTCAACAATGATTTTTTCATTTTTTGCTGCAAGTCCGCGGTGAATTTTCCCCAGCTATTCAGTGCTGAAACCAGTCGCGCCGCAACCTGGGGATTGACTGGGTCGAGTTTTTCAATCCATTTCACCAGAAACGCATAGCCGGATTCGTCCGCCGCGTGAAAGCAATACGGGTTGCCATGGGTAAATCCGAGTATTAACGAATAGACCTTGTTCGGATTGGTATGATCAAAGCTGGGATGTCTGGTCAGGTTCTCCACCACGCCCAAAGTGGATTCATGGGGAATCACTGCCTGGGCCTGCAGCCACTTGTCCACCACCAATGGCTCATCTTTCCACTTTTCATAGAAGCCATCGAGTAATGACTGTTTAGCAGAACAGGACGACCGGGCTATAAAGCGGATCGCAGATGCTGCATCGGTCATACACTTCGCGTTTTTCAATTGCTTAATACACAAGTCATGCGCGAATTGCTCGTCCAGGGAATTCAGATAGCCCAGACACACATCGCGCAAACTGCGCGCGGCCATCTCTTCGGCCACCGGATTCCCCTGGTTGATTAACTGACATGCCTGGTAGTTTGCAGTTAAGGATGGTCTGGCTGATGCAGCCAGGGCGGTTTTCAAGCGCTGTCTGGAGCGCTCAATTGCAGTCGGGTCAATTGGTCGCACCTTTTCACTGATATAGGCCGCGTCGGGCAAAGTGATTAGCGCGGCTAAAAATTCCAGATCGTCGGTTTTTGCGTTTAATGCCTGGTTAAATGCCCGCACAAGCCGTGGGCTGGCGGGGGTGGGGCGGCCTTGTTGTATATCTGTGATTCCATTCAGTATGTCCTTGAGAAAAAGATTCTGTGCCGCTTCCCATCGATTAAATGGATCGTCGTCATAATTCAACAGTGTTTCCAGATCATCGTCGCTCAGTTCCAGATTCATGATCACCGGCGCGCTGAACTTTCTGAATAAAGAAGGGATGGGTTCGGTATGTATGCCGGTCAGTTTGAAAGTTTGCCCGGGTTTATCCAGGATCAGTGTGCACTCATCAACCCCGTGGTCCAATAAAAGCTTTTCGCCGGTTTTGCTGAACAGTGCGGCAGTCATGGGGATTACAAAAGGCTGTTGCGATTTTTGGCCCGGGGTGCCCGGGGTGTCAGGGCAGGATTGACGCACCCGGATTTCGTAGCAGGCGCTGGGGCGGTCATAATGGGTGTCAACATGAACAACAGGCGTACCTGCCTGCGAGTACCAGTGTTTGAACTGGCGAAAACTTTGCCTGCCCGCGGTTTCCATTGCAGCTACAAAATCATCTGTGGTAACTGCCTGGCCATCGTGCCTGGCAAAATATAAATCCGTGCCCGCACGAAAACCGGCCGGGCCGAGAATGGTGTGCATCATCCTGACCACTTCGGCTCCTTTGTTGTAAACCGTCGCGGTATAGAAATTATTAATTTCCTGATAGGAGTCCGGGCGAACAGCATGCGCCATCGGGCCGGAATCTTCCTCGAATTGACTGGCCCGCAACTGGTTTACATCATCGATGCGTTTTACCCCGCGTGAACCCATATCAGCGCTGAATTCCTGGTCGCGAAAAACGGTAAACCCCTCCTTTAAACTCAACTGAAACCAATCCCGGCAAGTGATCCGATTGCCTGACCAGTTATGAAAGTATTCATGGCCGACCACGCCTTCCACATTCTGAAAATCACTGTCTGTTGCCATATCCGGGTCAGCCAGAACGTATCTGGTATTGAAGATATTAAGGCTCTTGTTTTCCATGGCACCCATATTGAAATCATCTACCGCAACCACGTTGAACAAATCAAGGTCATACTCCCGTCCATATTGCTGTTCATCCCAGGCCATGGCGTTCTTTAATGCGTTCATGGCATGGCCGCATTTATGAATATCCTGGTCCCGGGCATAAAATTTCAGCGCTACCATGCGGCCGCTCATGGTGGTAAACGTGTCCGCCATGCAGCTTAGCCTGCCCGCGACAATGGCGAACAAATAGGTCGGTTTCGGGAAGGGATCCTGCCACACGGTGTAGTGGCCGGTTTGGCCGTCGCTGCCGCTGTCCACCAAATTGCCGTTGCACAGCAGAACCGGAAATTCTGCTCGGTCTGCAGTCAGTTTGACCCGATAAGTTGCCAGGTTGTCGGGGCGGTCTATCCCCGGCGATATCCGACGATAACCTTCGGCTTCGCATTGCGTACAAAGCAGTTCCGCTGATTTATACAGCCCGGTTAATGCAGTATTTTTCGATGGATTGATATGGTTTACCACTTCCAGGGTGAAACTGTCTGGCACATCGAAAATTGTCAGCGAGGTTTCGTTTTGAAGATATGACCCGGAATCAAGTTTCTGCCTATTCAAAATGACACATTCGATTTCCATCAGTTCGCAGTTTAATGCGAGATTTTCCGCACCCGGATTGTTGCGCACCACGGTATGGTGAGCATGAACGGTGGTGCGATCAAACCCCAGCCGGATGTCGAGGTCGGAGTGCGTGATGAGAAAATCCGGTGGCCGGTAATCTTTTAGATAAACGGTGGTCGGCGTGTCAGTGTCCATCAATAACCGCCCGTGGCTGCCATAAGGTTCAGGGGAAATCGGCTCTGTATAAACAGTTTACAGCGAAGCCGGTTGCACGGATGCTAACGCTGTAAATGCTGTAGTTTGTGTTTCACATCCCGCCACTCATCAGAGTCTGCCGGCGCCGGTTTCATTTCGGTGATCACTGGCCAGATTTCACTCAATTCGGCATTTAATTCGAGAAAATGCTTTTGATCATCTGGCACTTCATCCTCGGAATAAATCGCGTTGACCGGGCATTCGGGCTCGCACAGGCTGCAGTCAATACACTCTTCAGGATCAATGACTAAAAAGTTCGGCCCTTCGTGGAAGCAATCCACCGGGCACACTTCCACACAATCGGTGAGTTTGCAGCGAATGCACGATTCGACTACCACATAAGTCATTATTGGAAAACTCCAGGCCAGGTTTCAGGGAATGATATTGTATGAATTATCCGGCCTTGCACACAACAGCCGCCCCGGCTATTTTGAATTATTTTGACCTGTTTCCCGGCGGGCTTTTACCGAGTAATTTGCCCAAGTCGTATAAAATATTCAGCGCTTCTCTGGGGGAAATGTGGTCTGCGCGAATGCTTTTAAGCTTTGCGATGACCGCTTGCTCCTCTGGCCGGTTTGCCGCGAACAGGCTGGATTGAAGCGCGCCGGTTTTAGTTGAATTGCGGGCGGTATCCACGTATTGATCTTCCAGGTTGCGCAATTTTTTCCGCGAAACTTCGATCACTGCATCGGGCACACCAGCCAGTCGGGCCACCTGCAATCCATAGCTTTGACTGGCCGGGCCGGTTTTTACACTGTACAGAAATACAATATCATTGCCGTGCTCCACTGCATCGAGATGAACATTGACCACTGAGTCGATCTGGTCGGCAATCGCCGTCAGTTCAAAATAGTGGGTGGAAAACAGCGAAAATGCCTTGACCCGATCAGCCAGTTCCCGTGCGCAGGCCCAGGCCAGCGCAAGCCCGTCAAATGTACTGGTTCCTCTGCCAATTTCATCTACCAGAACCAGACTGTTTGCAGTTGCATTACGCAGGATATGCGCCATTTCTGTCATTTCCACCATGAACGTTGAACGGCCTCCGGCGAGGTCGTCTGCCGCGCCGATGCGGGTATATATTCGATCAATGGGGCCTATTTTTGCCGATTTGGCAGGGACAAATGCGCCGGTATGGGCCAACAGGGTAATGATGGCGACCTGGCGCATGTATGTGCTCTTTCCCCCCATGTTTGGGCCGGTTATAACCTGCATTTTAGAGTCTGGATGCAGGCTGATGGAATTGGCGATGTAACTGGTTTCAAGAACCTGCTCAACCATAGGATGTCGGCCCCGGGATATTTCGAGAATGTCGTCTTCAACCAGGTCGGGGCGATGGAGCCTCAATGCCAGGGCGCGTTCAGCGTAGTTATTCAAACAATCCAGGATGGCGACAGCGTTTGCACACTCAAGCAGTTCGGGCACATGGGGGGCAAGTGTTTCAAGCAGATTATCGTATAACCATTTTTCCCGAACCAGGGATTTGCTTTTTGCACTCAGCACCCGGTCTTCAAACCGGGTCAATTCTTCGGTAACAAACCGCTCCGCATTTTTAATGGTCTGGCGCCGGATATATTCCTGCGGCACATTTTCAGAGCGGGAGCGGGGAAGTTCGATATAGTATCCATGTACCCGGTTATACCGCACTCGCAGGCTGGCACACCCGGTGCGTTCCTTTTCCCGGGCTTCCAGCGCGATTAAAAAATCGCCGGACTCCCTTTGTAAATGGCGAAGCTCGGCCAATTGGGCATCGTAGTCATCGCGTAAAACGCCGCCGTCCCTGATCACGCTCGGCGGATTATCTTTAACCGCACGTTCGAGTAAATCCCGGCATGATGTCCTGGCGGTGAGGGCAGGCAACAACGAATGGATCAAACTGGCTGGGGCAGGCGCAAGATGAGTAGTCAATTCGGGCAGTATTGCCAGGGCTGTTTTCAACCGCACCAGATCCCGGGGACGTGCCGTTTTCATGGCCACTCTGGCGAGGATTCGTTCGACATCGCCGATTTGTTTTAATAAAGGCTTGAGATCGCTACAGCGTTGATCCTGTATAAGCCAGTCCACCGCATCATGGCGCAGCTCCAACTCCGCGCGGTTTCGCGTTGGCCCCGTAAACCACCGACGCAGCATCCTCGCTCCCATTGGTGTATCACAGTGATCGAACAGATTAATCAGTGATAATCCCGGTTTCTCATCCTGGCCGGAGTCGATTTCCAGATTTTTGCGGCTTACCGCATCAATAATGACATTGGCGTCCTGCTGCGCATAGCGAATACTTTTTATATGGGGCGTGGCATCGCCATGCAAGTCCCGGATATAACGGAGTAACGCGCCGGCAGCGCGCGTGGCGATGGGGAAGCCGTCGCTGTCAAATGCGGTCAGGTTCCGGGTGGCGAAAGTTTCGCATAAAACCTGCCGGGATCGCTGCTGGTCGAAGTACCAGTCTGGAATTTCAGTTTCCCGGGCTTTATCGAACTCGCCGTATTGATTTTGGGCGACCAGAATTTCCGCCGGGTTTAAACGCAACAGTTCGCCCGATAGCTGTTCCAGGTTTTTCACTTCCAGCCCGTTGAATCGTCCACTGGAAATTTCTAGGGTAGCCAGTCCAATACAGTCATCGAGTTTAAACAAGGCCGCAGTAATGTTTTCCTGCCGGTCAGGGAGCAGGCTTTCTTCTATGAGCGTTCCCGGCGTGATTACCCGCACTACCTTGCGCTCCACCGGCCCTTTGGAGGTGGCCGGGTCGCCAATTTGCTCGCATACCGCCACAGAAATTTGTTGCCTTAGCAGTCTGGACAAATATTGATCGATGCTGTGGACGGGAACGCCTGCCATGGGAATCGGGTTTTCCGTTGATTTGCCGCGGGCGGTTAACGTGATATTCAGCAATTTGGCCGCTTTTTCTGCATCATCGTAAAAAAGCTCGTAAAAATCTCCCATGCGATACAGCAGCAATATATCCGGGTAATCCGCTTTGATATCCAGATATTGTTTCATCATCGGGGTGTGTGCCTGCACCGGATTGGCGCTGCCCACGGTTTTGATTGATGACAAGCCCTTAATTCCTATTGCATGCGCATCGAATAATTTGCAGTGGAAAACTAAAGATTTCCACCCGTTTTGGTTTTTATCAATGCCAGCAGCGGGCTAAAAACGCCTTGATTTGTAGCAATGATATTGCCATTTTCGAGGAAATTCTGATCGCCGGAAAAATCTGCAACCAGGCCTTTTGCCTCTCGTACCATTAAACTTCCCGCTGCAATATCCCAGATTTTCAGCCCGGGTTCCCAGTATCCATCAATGCGTCCACATGCCACATAGGCAAGGTCCAGTGCCGCGCAGCCCGAATGTAAAATATTGTTTACCCTGGGCAGCAGTGATCTAAAACATTTTATCCAGTGGTCGAAGTTTTCCATGCTGCGGGTCGGATATCCAGAAGTGATCAGGCATCGCTCCAGCGAGCGCTGCCCACTCACCCGGATTCGGCGATTGTTGAGTTGTGCGCCCTGGCCCCGGGTAGCGGTGAAAATTTCATCGCGCAGCGGATCAAAAATAATACCATGCTCAATTCTGCCTTTATACCGTATGCCCAGGGAAACGGCAAAATTGGGATGGCCGTGGAGGAAATTTGTGGTGCCGTCCAGGGGGTCAATAATCCATTCGTATTCGCCCATGCCCTGATGCCCGGAATTCGGGGAATGAGCCTGTCCGCTTTCCTCGGCAATTATCCGGTGATTCGGGTAGAGGTAATGAATGGTATGGATAATATCCTCTTCAGCCATCCGGTCAACCTGGCTGACGAAATCATTGCGGCCCTTTTTGTCAACCGATAGCTGGTCGAGTCGATCCAGATGCCGGACGATGATGCTGCCCGCACGCCGTGCCGCCTTAACCCCGATATTAATCATGGGATTCATGCAAATTCACCCGGATTATGGTTCACAGGAGGCCGCCTGAAAATGTCTGGAATTCCATCCCGGGTGCCGGTCAAGTATCATCTGGTCAAACATAAAGGATAAGAAAATGAAAGCACTGAATTATATCCGAGTCGTACTGATCGAACCTACCCATGCCGGGAATATCGGTGCGGCTGCCAGAGCCATGGCCAATATGGGGGTAAGCCAACTGGCATTGATTCGACCCGGGGATTTCCCCGGCCCAATGGCCGCGGCGCGGGCGGCTGGCGCGCACCGGATATTGGAGAATGCACGGGTATTTGATTCTCTTGATCCGGCGATTTCAGATTGCACCCTGGTATTTGGCACCAGCGCAAGATTGCGTTCCATCGAATGGCCGACTCTGGAGCCGCGGGCCGCCATGCAAAAAGCCGCCGCGCATGGTCTGACTTCAACCGTTGGTATTTTGTTTGGTCGAGAGAGCAGAGGACTGAGCAACGAGGAGCTGGAGCGCTGCCATCATCTGGTACGGATCCCGGTTGAAAGTGATTTTTCGTCATTAAACCTGGGCGCCGCTGTCATGATAATGCTGTATGAGCTCAGGCGAAGCGTGCCGGGGCAGGAAAATATTTCACCGGACCCGCCGAATCAACCCCTGGCGTCGGCGGCGGATATGCAGCATTACTATGCGCACTTGCAGCGTGTATTGGAGCGCATAGAGTTTTGTGATGGTCAATCGACCCGGTCAACCCGTCTGCACAGAAAATTAACCCGTTTGTTCAATCGCGCCCACCCATACCATGAGGAAATTCAAATGCTGCGCGGCATACTCACGGCGATTGAGCGTAAAGTGGTGCAGGCCAATATGGAAAACCCGAAAACCGGCTGAATCTGGAATGCCTGTGATTCCCGGGTTTTGGCCAGGACGCATAAACGCGATGGGTCCGGCAGGCCGGCCTGTTTCGTTATGTTCCAGGAGTGGAAGGCTGGCGAGCCGGTCTCGACGCAGGGTTGGGTTTAAGAGGCCCGGCCTGGGTGCGCCAGCATAACCTGTGTTATGCGCCGCACAATGATTGATTATGGGATTGCCGATACAGCCTAGGCGTATCGGGCCGGATATTCGATTGCCTTGACCGATGTTATTCACATCACACGGCAGGCCGTAGCGATGTCCTTACATCCGGGCATCGGGACTAGCGGTTAGCGGCGTCCGCCACGACCGGGTTTAGGTGTTTCAAAGTTCACCTTGATTGTTTTGCCGTTGTATTCCGTACCGTTCAGGCCGGCAATCGCAGCGCGTGCTTCATGCCCTTCCATTTCGATGAATCCAAATCCTTTGCACTGTCCCGAGAATACGTCCATTATAAGTTTGCATGACCGCACCCTGCCAAACTCGGAAAACAATTCCTCAACATCTTTCTCTTTGGTACTTGCGGGTAAATTCCCGATAAACAGCTTTTTCAATTTGGCCTCTCGCTGGCAGTATGAATGCCGTTATGACTGAATAAATACAAACCTCAAAAAAGAACCCCGCCTAAGCGAGGCCCTGTTTTCGGCTTGTCTGTTGCAATGAGATATCGCCGAAGTTTCTTGCCGAAGATGCTCGATTACGCGGTAACGCCGCTGGCCTGTAGGCCTTTTGGGCCTTCTTCTACTTCAAACGTAACCTGCTGACCTTCTTTCAGGGTTTTGAATCCGGTGCCCTGGATTGCACGGAAATGAACGAATACATCCGGTCCACCGCCGTCCTGGGAAATAAAGCCGAAACCCTTGGATTCGTTAAACCACTTTACTGTGCCTGTAGCCATAAAAATTTTTACCTGTGTAAATTAAAATAATAAATTGTTGCGGATAGCTAAAGTAACAGGAAATTCAGAAGGGTGTTCACTGAAATGCGCATTGCAGAGGAAACAATCAAAACTACCGGTAACGATATCCGTAACCGTGCGCACTATAATTGAATATCTGTCGGATTACTAGGTATAACTTTTAATTTACCAGTGATTTTTCGAGCCGGACTTACCATCCCGGGCGGGGCCGTGCTCACAGGTCAGCAAGCCTTGCAGACAACCGGTAAATCTGTATCCCGGTTTCAAAGCCCGGGCCGCGCAGCACCACAGCTAGGTATCCAGATAGCTTTCCATGGAGTCATCCATGGCATCCAGCCATTCGGTATGGTGCACCGGCTGTTCGTTTCCTGTCATCAATGAGGTATAGGCATTGTTCCTGAAACCCATGATGTTGTCGTGTTTGTGGTGTTCCCACTGCATGAAGGTATTATTCACTCCTTCCACATCAAAATCCGGGTAGTCGGTTTCATCGATTAATTCCCTGGTGTAATCGCCCTGGAACCAGATCATCTGTTCATCGTCCTCCAGCGTTTCTTCCCTGGCCCGCCATTTGGCGCTGTGCCTGGTCATTTCCTGATAAGACGGCAACACTATGCGGCCCATGATCACATCCCGGGCATACCATGCCTGGGCGTCGAACATATTAAACGTGTAAAACTGGTCCTGCATACCGAGATACATTAATCCGGGATTCTTTTCCCAAACCACACCTTTATACAGGTCCAGCGGCCATAGACGATTCGTGGTATCCAGCCGAAGTTCATCGGGCAGGAACGGAAAGTGATGCAAATAACCGGTGCACAGAATAATCGCATCCACGTCCGCAGTTGTGCCGTCTTTGAAGTGTGCCGTGTTGTGCACAACTTTGGTCAATAACGAGACTTCCCGCCAGTTATCCGGCCAGTGAAAGCCCGTAGGCGCGGTGCGATGGCTGATGGTGACGGATTTGCAGCCATACTTGTAACACTGCGAACCGATATCTTCTGCGGAATAGCTGGTGCCAATAATCAGTATGGCCTGGTCTTTAAATTCCATGGCGTCGCGAAAATCGTGAGCGTGGAGAACGCGGCCATTGAAAGTGTCAAACCCCGCAAACTCGGGCACATTCGGAGTCGAAAAGTGCCCATTCGCGACCACCACATGATCAAATTCTCTTGAGGACACTGTGTTTTTGGGCAGGTCCTTAACGGTTACGGTAAACATCCCGGTATCTTCAGCATAACGGACATCTCTGACCACTGTGCAGAATTTCACCCAGTGGCGCACCCCGGCATTTTCCACTCTGCCTTTTATATAGTCGGCCAGCACCGCCCGGGGGGGATAGGAGGCAATCGGGCGTCCGAAGTGCTCCTCAAATGTATAGTCGGCAAACTCAAGACATTCTTTCGGGCCATTCGACCACAAATAACGATACATACTGCCATGTACCGGTTCACCATATTCATCCAGCCCGGTGCGCCACGTATAGTTCCATAATCCGCCCCAATCCTGCTGCTTCTCATAGCAAACAATTTCTGGAATCTCGGCGCCCTGTTTTTGGGCCGATGCGAATGCTCTGAGTTGTGCGGTGCCACAGGGACCTGCGCCAATAATTGCAACACTTGTCATAATTTACTCCACTTGTAAAATCCTAGTTTAAACCTGTCGGGAAACTATACACGCTTTTTTATTGCAAAATACAGGGGCTGTTCCGAATAAATGGACTGCTTTGGAACAGCCTGAAACTAAACGTCAGTTTTTTTGCCGAACTGCTATTCAGGCGCAATAAAGTCAAAAGGCCAAAGTCAGCCTTTCTGACATGTACGACCCGGCAGCACAGCGCAACGTATGCGCGAATAGCGGAGCCCGACCAGCAGTCTCCATTAGGTCTGCGGATTTCACTCCACAAATCCGCATAAATCGACCAGCGTCGCAGCATGTTCCCGGGCGCACCGATGAGAGTCTATATCTGTACAGCTGTGCGGCCAGCCCACAGACACTAAAGGCTTGCGAATAAATACGTTCCCATCTTTTGGCATTTGGCTGTTCAGGTTGCGTCTGGGCTTCTGGCGGTTCAACGTCTTCTGGATGGCTGGTGGACTGGCTGCCGCCAATCTTAAATCGCGCGGTGGGTGGCGGGCCTGCGCCGCCTCTGCTGCGTCATGATGGTCATACTATGATACCGACATCTTGAATGATGCGCTTCCCACTGCTATCTTCTACATTAATTGTACTCGTGTTCTGTTCATCTGTCGGTCGGGGTACCTGTGATTCGGCGGGTTTTGGGATCAAAGAAAAGTCCATCCGGGAATGGATCGCCTGACATTCAGCGTATTTACAGGGAGGAGTGCCGCCAGTTGCCACCGGCAGGATCACATCGAAAAACTCACCTTCGTCGACGTTCGAATCACTCGCTTCATCTCCTATCCGGCCGGCGAGTGCCGGCGGCTGTTGGGGCTGGAGCACCCTGTCGCTGCTCACTATATCTGTATGCGGCGTGGCCGGGCGACACTAGGAGCGTGCAGGGCACCAGGGTTACAGCGGCAAGTTTGCCGTATTGTTCGATGAAATGACGGCGGTGCTGATTATCAGACATCTGCATCTGACTCAAGGGAGAGGGATGGCCGTTGTGTCCCCCGGCGTTGGTGCGGGGTTTATCCAGGGTTGTCCGCTGAGTGCCGCATGGTCGGTTACCGGTTGTTTATGCGCGGCGAAGCGTAATGATTAGACCGCGATGGTAAAATAAAAAACCGGGTGTGCAATCTCTCAGAACTGCTGACCCCGTGGACAGAGCGACTATTGTGGATGGTCGCTATACGATTCCGCGTACCCGTTCTTTTTTGGAATCAAAATGCGGGAAGCGGACAACCGTTGCCGGGATACGCTTCTGGTGACCATCCAGTTTTCCGATTTCCACTTCAGTCCCGATCCCACAGTGCAGGATTTTCATTTTGCACAATGCAATATTTCTGCGCAGTATGGGTGATATAACGCCACTAGTAATTGTTCCCACCTGCTCCCGACCGATAAAAACACCATCGCCATTGCCGCCTGTCTCTTCGCCCTTTACTTCGAGCCCGACCAGTTTTTGCTGTGGATTGTCCTGGCGATTTAATAATGCCTGCCGACCGATAAAGTCATCCTTTTTTGATTTTAAAGGTACGGTAAAACCAATACCCGCTTCGAACGGGTCGGTTTGATCGCAGAATTCAGCGCCCGCAAAAATCAGCCCTGCCTCAATTCTCAACATATCCAGCGCCTGCAAGCCCAATGGTGCGACTTTATATTCCTGCCCGACTGCCCACAACGCATCCCATACCGCTTCGCCATCCCGGGGATGGCAGAAGATTTCATATCCCCGTTCACCGGTGTATCCTGTGCGGGAAATGATGACAGGAACGCCGGCGTCATCGCCTATTCTTGCGATAGAAAAGCGGAACCAGGCTAATTCTTCAACCGTTGCCTGATCCGGCCGGGTCCATATCACCTTTTGCAGCATATCCAGACTTTTCGGGCCTTGAACTTGCAGGTTATGAAGCTGGGAAGTGGCGTCTTTGACCCAGCAGCGCATTTTTCTTTCCTGGGCCTGTTGTCTGAGCCACAATCCAGAGGTGTCGTCTCCGCCCACCCAACGGAAATTATCCTTACCCAGTTTAAACACCGTTCCATCGTCGATCATGCCGCCGGATGCATAACACATTGCGGTATACACGACCTGCCCGGCCGAAAGTTTTCTTAGGTCTCTGGTGACGCAGGTTTGCAGCAAAACTTCTGCATCGGGGCCAACCACTTCGTATTTTCGCAAGGGGGAAAGATCGGTCATGACAACCCCTTCGCGGCAGGCCCAGTATTCGCCGATACAGCCATAATTCGTATAGCTGTCGGCCAGCCAATAGCCGTTGTATTCGATAAAGTTACGGGTCAGCCCGGAGGTTTTGCCGTGAAAGCCGGTTTCTTTCGTCATTTCAGGTTCTGCGTCAGTGGTTTTTCTAAATGCGATTGCTCGCTTGAACAGGTTTTTTTCCGAATAAGTTCGCACATGAATATCCGTAGGCACCCAGCCATTGGCCGCATCGATATCGCAGGGACACGCAGACGAAACACAGATCAGGTCTGTGATTGCCCGCATTAATACATAGTCACCTGGTCGCGACCAGGGGTCGTCAAACATGAACGTATAGGCGTCATCGAAAAAAGTATTAAAAAACAGGTTCATGGCCTGCCACCCCTTCCTCGGCGCTATCGGATAAGGCTGCAGTGCCTGGTTAAAATTTTCCGAACAGTTTACGTGGCCGGGATAACCCACTTCATCATAATATTTACTGGTGCACGCCAGGCCAAAGCTGTCGTGGCGCCCACAGGTGTCCTGGACGATTTCGATTAATGGCTGGAAATCCACGTCGTAAAATTTCGAATACAACCCGGGGCCGGGATAAGCGGTCCCCATCAGCGCCCGGGTGGTGGTCGCGCTCAGATAACGCATCGCACCTCGCTCTAATTGGGCCTTATCAAAACATTGAAAGTCTGAACATTGTCGGCCGTTGATGTCAATGATTTGAATATATTCACCGGCCTTGACTTCGTAGCTTTGCGCGGTGGCCGCAGCGATTGTGAAACTTTGCAGCTCCTCGGCCAATGGCTGCGGCAGCGCATTGACAATAACCCGGCTCGGGTCCGCCCTGGTAATATAAGCGATCAAATCTGTTGGCGGCGTCTGTTCGTGGGGCAGCATCGGCGCGGCCGGTACACATACCAGACAAATTAATTCCGCTTCGCTGGTACATTTTATCCGCGACCCGGCCTGGGTATCGCCGGTTAGAACCTGCGCGACTCTGTCCCTGGCCAGATCGATAGAAAAAGAATCGAGTTTCCCCTGTATTTTTTTCGCTACCGGGCTGGCGCTGTTGAGCGCCTGCGCAATGGCTCTGCCACTGGTATCCGGCCTGACACCAAGCTGCGCCGTTGCATTCTCGCTGGTGCTGTTAAATGCAAAAATGAGCGCCGCCTGCCGTCCCTCAGGATCGACAATTTCGATTTCATCGCCGGTCAGCAATGGCACAGCGATGACAGCGCCGGCATGGATTACATGCCGCTCTTTCCCAACCCACTGCTGACCCAGTCCGGGTTCGCGAAGGTTGATTACGGAATTCATGTCTGCCGTCATTTTGGCCTGGTAATGATGTTTTGTACTAATATCAGGGCATATCGATTGGGTATTTATCGCCAGTCTGGCGTTATGGCCCTAATCGTAAACAGCGCAGATTATATCGGAATAGTTTAAAAAGCGGATAATAGTTTCATCTGAACTGTACCATTATTATACCGTTTGCATTTCAGCATATATGCGCTGAATAAGCCTGTTCCATAGTGTTCTCATTTGGATAATCTGTATGGTATAGACATGGTACTTTTAATGATAATTTGATTGGTGTACTATGCTCGTCCCTTACAGATTTATCGATAACACTACCGAGGAGAAAACTCAATGAACAGAAGCACAAAATGGGGCAGTTTGGCCCTGCTGGCATTATCGCTGGGGGTTGGTAATCTGGCGCAGGCGCAAGACTGTGGTTCAGACGATGCGATTGTCATACCCACCCACAACTGGTCGAGCCAAATCGTCATGTCCCACGTGGTCGGACAGCTTTTTGAAAAGATCGGCTGCGACGTCGAATACACTTCAACGGACAGCCAGGCGGTTTATGAAGCGGTGCGTATTGGCGATGCAACGGTTGAATTAGAAGTATGGGAAGGTTCTTTCGCTACTTCATTTAACGCCGCACTGGACAAAGGCGGAATCCTGGACGCCGGCACCCACGACGCCATAACCCGCGAAGAATGGTGGTACCCGACCTATGTCGGTGAGCTTTGTCCCGGCCTGCCTGACTGGGAAGCCTTGAAAGAGTGTACCGAAATGTTTGCCCGACCTGATTCTGACGGTAAAGGGGTATACATTGATGGTCCGGTTGAATGGCTGCACGATACCCAGCGTATCGAAGCGCTGGACATGGACTGGATTACCGTGAACGTGGGGGGTTCCGCAGCGCTTTGGGCTGAACTTGAAGCGGCCGCGAAAACCAATACGCCGATCGTTTTGTTTAACTGGTCTCCAAACTTTACCGATGCACTGTACGGCGGATCATTCATCGAATTTCCAGCTTTCCATGAAAAATGCAAAACGGATGCAAGCTGGGGTATTAACCCGGATATGACCAATGACTGCGGAAGCCCGGCGGGTGGTTATTTGAAGAAAGCGGCATGGCATGGTATGCCGGTAAAATGGCCGGCCGCTTACAAGGCTTTAACCCGGATCAATTTCACAACCAACCATGTGGGCACCATGGCCATGCTGGTCGATGTGGATGAGATGGAGCACGAAGAAGCGGCGGCAAAATGGATTGAAGACAATGAAGCAGTCTGGAGCCCCTGGTTATACGCTTCCCAGTAAGCGCCTAGTATCAATCGATTAAACGATAAGCTGCAAATCCAGAGATTGGAATACCGCCGTCTGGCAATGGGCGGCGGTATTTTTTGGGTCGCCGGCATTTTTGTGTGCTAGTTAAATGGTACTGTCCATAATGCATGACACATACAATTCATAACACATACAAAGTGTTCGCCAATATGGGTTCATCGGCTGGAAAAATCAGTTACCGGCCGGGTTTACAGGCCGGGCAGTTTGAATTCCTCGGCAGTTTCATTTTCTGCCACTCCATACTTCTCGCATCGAATAACCACAAGATGCCATGAAGCTGGCCGTCGCCAAGGAGTAAATTGACCGCTTCCATGGCCTGCATGGTGCCAATCACGCCTACCAGCGGCGCTATCACTCCCTCCATTGCACAGGTTGCGCTTTCGATATTTTTGTCCGGATACAGACACTGGTAGCATGGGCTTTCATCGTGTCGAGGATCAAACGTGGTGACCTGCCCCTCCCATCGTATCGCTGCACCGGATACCAGCGGAATTTTCATTTTCAGGGAAACATCGTTCAACTCAAACCGGGTAGGAAAATTATCGGTGCAATCGACAATCAGATGGATATCGCGGCTTTGCTCGATAAAGTCGTCATAATCCAGTGAATGATCCAGGGTTTCAATTTTGATTGACGGATTAATCCCGCGCAGGGAATTGGCGGCCGACTCTGCTTTCAACTCGCCGATATCGGTATGGCTGTGAATAATCTGCCGCTGCAAATTTGATTCATCTACGCGGTCGAAATCGGCGATTCGCAGATACCCTATGCCGGCTGCTGCCAGATACAGCGCCACAGGCGAACCGAGACCGCCCATACCGACAATAAAAACCCGGGACTGCGCCAATTTCCTCTGACCGTTTTCGCCGACCCGGGGGAGGCGAATCTGGCGGCTGTAGCGCTGATGAAAATCGGGTTGCTGCATGGATGGCTGCTTGGTTCTTTCCTGCTGTAATTGCATTTTAAACGATTATCCAATGTAATCGTTACCATGAAAGTGGATAAAGAACCGAGCGAAATCAGCATTGCGGGTGAACACCATGTTGACCTTTGCCGGCAACGACTGTGGGAGTCAATGAATGATCCGGTAATCCTGCAAAAATGTATAAAGGGGTGCGAACAAGTGAGGCGGGGCAGCGATGATGAATTCTTGGCTAAATTCCGGTTTCGGGTCGGACCGCTTAACAAAACCTTTCACGCCCGACTAGATATAAAAGATGCGAAACCGCCAGACGTATACCGGCTGGTGTGGGCCATGGACGCAGGCATTGCCGGAAAAGTGAACGGGGTCGCCGATGTCAAACTGGATGAGCTGGGCGCCCGCAAAAGCAAATTACAGTATCAGGCCCGGGTAACAATATCCGGCTGGGTAGGAGAACTCGGCATCAAGGTTCTTGGCAATACGGCGCAACGATATATGCAGCGTTTTTTTGGCAGGATAATAGATGTACTCGAAGAAAATGGCCAGGCGCTTTGATATACTCACAGCGCAAAGCAATTTTGGAAAAACAAACCGACCTGCGCACTATACCTCCTGGCATGACCGCATCAGACAGTAAAAAAATTGACCCCGGGTTTTTAAACGGCGGTAATATGGCCTATCTCGAATCGGTGTATCAGGAAGCCACTACAGTCGGCCCGGATGCAATCGTCATAGAGGAAGTCAAACAGTGGGGCGCTGTTTTTTCATCGCTACCTGAGACCGCGTCAGTTGGCAATGCCCGCAGCCAGGGCGGTTCCCGGGCCTGGCTTGAAAATTCCGCGTACAAGCAGTCACAGGTCGCCAAATTGATTATGGCCTATCGCTCACTGGGGCATTTGCTGGCAAATGTCGATCCCATTGGAGTAATGCCCAGAGGCGATACCCGGGAGATTGAGATTGATCAATACGGACTCAGCCAACGTGACCTCGACACCGAGTTCGACGTTGGTCGAATGGGTGAAGGCGGGCGCATGTCATTGCGAAAAATTCTTGATTTTCTGCGTGAAGTGTATTGTGGATCAATTGGTTATGAAATTCGGTACCTGAATGCGCTGGAGCAAAGAGTATGGCTGCGGCAGCAAGTGGAAAACGAATCCACCGGCGCCCCGTATCCCCACACCCAACGGATTGCGATACTGGACAAACTTATCGCCGCAGAAGGGCTGGAAAAGTATCTGCATACCCGATACGTCGGGCAAAAACGGTTTTCTCTGGAAGGCGGGGATTCATTGATACCCATGCTGTCAGAGCTGATTCAGCAATTCGGTAACCAGGGGGTAAAGGAAATCGTCATCGGCATGGCGCACCGCGGCCGGTTGAATGTGCTGGTGAATATTCTTGGCAAGGCGCCCAAAGATTTATTCAGTGAATTTGAAGGCGAATACGAAACTGAAAACGCGGACACCGAGACGGGCGATGTCAAATATCATCAGGGTGCATCCTCCGATATTCAAACTCCAGGCGGGAATGTGCATGTCGCGCTTTCATTCAACCCGTCGCACCTGGAAATTATCGGGCCGGTGGTTGAAGGCTCGGTGCGCGCACGACAGGAGCGCAGAAAAGACAGCGACCGCAAACAAGTGATTCCGATCATCATTCATGGTGACGCCGCATTCGCCGGTCAGGGTGTGGTTATGGAAACATTTAACATGGCAAGTACCCGGGGCTTTTCAGTTGGTGGCACAGTGCACATTATCGTCAATAACCAGATCGGCTTCACCACCAATACCCTGGATGCGCGCTCCACTTTGTACTGTACAGAAGTTGCCAAACTGGTCCAGGCGCCGATATTTCATATCAATGGCGATGATGCTGATGCGGTAATTTATGCCACCCGGCTGGCGGTGGCGTACCGAATGAAGTTCGGCAGCGACGTGGTACTCGATATGGTTTGCTATCGACGGCACGGCCACAACGAGGCGGATGAGCCGGCTGTTACCCAGCCGATGATGTACGGCAAAATAAAACAGCATAAAACAACCCGACAGATTTATGCGCAAAAGCTGATTGGCGAGGAGGTGATCAGCGAGTCCAAAGCGAACCAGATGATGCAGGCATATCGCGACCGCCTTGATCAGGGACACGTTGTGGCGGGTCAGGTGATTGATCCCAATAAAGCGCTGCTGACCATTGACTGGAAACCCTATTTCGGCACCGATTGGCGTGAACCTGTCCATACCGGCGTTGCCCATGACTCACTGATTCGGCTTGCTCAAACCCTGGCAGAATCGCCGGATGATTTCGCAGTGCACGACCGGGTTGCAGGAATATTACAGAATCGAATCGCCATGGCCAAAGGAGAGCAGGACATGGATTGGGGATGCGCGGAATTGCTGGCCTACGCCAGTCTGCTCGAGCAGGATTACCAGGTGCGCTTGTCGGGTCAGGATGTGGGGCGGGGAACATTTTCCCATCGCCACGCCACGCTGCATGATCAGTCCCGGGCCGGCACATTTATCCCATTGCAATATGTCACAAAAAATCCGAGCGATTTCCTGGTGGTGAACTCGCTGCTTTCAGAAGAAGCGGTGCTGGGTTTTGAATATGGCTATTCCACTACCCAACCCCGCACCCTGGTAATCTGGGAAGCGCAATTTGGCGATTTTGTTAATGGCGCCCAAGTGGTGATCGATCAATTTATCAGCAGCGGCCAGGCCAAGTGGTCAAGAATTTGCAGCCTGGTTTTGCTGCTGCCGCATGGCATGGAGGGTCAGGGGCCGGAACATTCATCGGCCAGAATAGAGCGATTTTTACAATTATGTGCAGAGCATAATATGCAGGTTTGTGTGCCGACCACCCCGGCCCAAATGTTTCACTTGCTCAGACGGCAAATGATACGGTCATTTCGCCGCCCGCTCATAGTGATGACACCAAAGAGTCTGCTGCGGCACAAATTAGCGGTATCCCGGCCGGAGGAATTGGTGCACGGCAAATTTCATCCGGTTTTGGCAGAAGTGGATGCGCTGCAAATTGATGAAATAAAAAAACTGATCGTATGCAGTGGTAAAGTATATTTCGATATTTTGCAGCAACGGCGCGCCAGAAAAGTGAAAAATGCAGCATTAATTCGCCTGGAGCAAATCCATCCATTTCCGCAAAGAGAGTTAAGAGAGCAAATCGAAAAGTATGCCCACGCAGCCACCGTGGTTTGGTGTCAGGAAGAACCGAAGAACCAGGGATGCTGGTATCAGATCAGTTATTATCTGCGCAAAATGTTGAATAACGGGCAGACACTGGAGTACGTTGGCCGGGAAGGATCACCCTCACCGGCTGTGGGATACTACAAACTTCACGTTAAACAACAACAGCAAATTGTTGACGAGGTGCTGGGTTGATGATTAAGTCACCACTCATTCACCAGGGCTCCGTGCAATAATCGGGGTAATTGAAATTTATTATGACCATCGAAATTAAAGTGCCGGTATTACCCGAATCAGTGGCCGATGCGCTGATGCTGGACTGGAAAAAGCAGGCGGGTGACTCCGTCGTCCGGGATGAAATTCTGGTCGAGGTGGAAACTGACAAAGTGGTATTGGAAGTGCCGGCGCCCGCAGATGGCATACTGGTTAAAATCGTCGCGCAATCTGGAGAAACGGTTCTTGGTGAGCAGTTGTTGGCGTTGCTTGAACCGGGCGCATCGTCAAAACCCGTCCTCCAGACCAGCGGGCAGGCCGAAGCGCAAACCAACCCATCAGGAGCGCAACAATCAGCAAAAGCCGAACAACCGGGCACACTGGCTGAAGCCGCAGTTTCATCGGATGATGCCCGTACCAGCCCGGCGGTACGCCGCCTTGCTGAAGAAACCGGGCTCGATTTAGCCACTGTGAGGGGGTCGGGACGGGATGGCAGAATAACCAAGGCGGATGTCCTTGATCACATTTTCGATTCAGCAGCGCCACCTGAGAATGCCGGGAATCTACAACAGGAAGCTGAGTCTGTGCCCCGGGCAAAGTCGCAGAGCGCGTCGCAAAAATTGATTCCGGCAGCCGGAGATTCCATCATGCCGGAAGGCGTACCAGAAGGGTCGCGGCCGGAAACCAGAGAGCCGATGAGTCGGTTACGACAGACCATTGCCAGTCGTTTGGTGCAATCCCAACAATCTGCCGCGTTGCTGACCACATTCAACGAAGTCAACATGCAGCCGGTGGTGGCACTGCGGGAAAAATATAAAGAAGCCTTTGAGAAAAAACATGGTGCCAGGCTGGGTTTCATGTCATTTTTCGTCAAAGCCAGCGTGGTGGCCTTGCAGCGGTTTCCCTTGGTCAATGCCTGTATCGACGGCACCGATATTGTTCGACATCACTATCACGACATCGGCATCGCGGTCTCTTCTCCGCGTGGATTGGTGGTGCCGATTTTACGTAATTGTGCAGGCATGAGTTGCGCCGACATTGAGTTGCAGATTCAGAGCTATAGCGGACGCGCCCGGGAGGGCAGGCTGTCGGTGGATGAATTAAGCGGCGGGACATTCACCATCACCAATGGCGGCGTATTCGGTTCGTTGCTTTCCACACCGATTGTTAATCCACCGCAAAGTGCGATATTGGGCATGCACGCCATTCAACAGCGGCCCGTGGCGGAAAAGGGTGAAGTGGTTATCCGGCCGATGATGTATCTTGCGCTTTCCTATGACCATCGCATTATTGACGGCAAAGAAGCGGTGCAATTTTTAATCACGGTTAAGGATATGCTGGAAGACCCGGCCAGACTGCTTTTGGACATATAAACCATGTCGGCAGGTTTTGATGTCATCGTTATTGGTGCCGGGCCGGGCGGCTATGTGGCTGCAATACGTTGTGCGCAATTGGGACTGAATACGCTGTGTATTGATCGCCAGGTGAATCCGCAGGGACAGGCCGCGTTGGGCGGCACGTGTTTGAATGTGGGTTGTATTCCTTCCAAGGCCCTGCTGGACTCTTCCGAGCAGTATTACAGGATTGCCCATCAATTTCCCGCCCATGGTATCAGTGTGGACAATGCCCGTGTCGATATTGCAAGGATGCAGGCGCGCAAAGACGCTATCGTCAGCGGGCTGACTGGCGGGATTGCCCGGTTATTCAAAGCCAATAAAGTGACGTTCATACACGGGCACGGCCGGGTGATGCCGGACAATACCGTGAATGTGCTGGATGAGGCTGGTCAGGTTATACAAACGCTGGCGGCACGGGAAATTATTCTTGCGCCAGGTTCCATGCCGATTGAATTGCCGGATATACCGTTTGATAATGAGTTTATCGTTGATTCCACCGGGGCGTTGAATTTTAACCGGGTTCCAAAGCGTCTCGGTATCATCGGCGCCGGGGTGATTGGTCTCGAGTTGGGTAGTGTATGGAATCGTTTGGGATCGAAAGTTGTGGTACTGGAAGCAATGGATGAATTTTTGACGGTAGCCGATCATCAGATTGCACGAGAGGCGAAGCGGCAATTTTCCAAACAGGGTCTGGATATTCGTATGGGCGCCATGGTTAAAAAAGTTGACTTTGGCGCAGGTGGCCTGCAAGTTGGCTACCGGCAAAAGGATCAGGACTCCAGGATTGAAGTAGACCGGATGATCGTCGCGGTGGGGCGTCGCCCGGTCACAGATGGATTGTTGTCGCCGGACTGCGGCGTGGCCACCGATCAGCGTGGATTTATCCAGGTAGATGATCGCTGCAAAACCAGCGTGCCGCATATCTGGGCGGTGGGTGATGCGGTCAGGGGGCCCATGCTGGCGCACAAGAGCGCTGAAGAAGGAGTTGCCGTGGCAGAAAGAATTGCCGGTGGCGCGGGTCACGTGGATTTTAATTGCGTACCCTGGGTGATTTATACCTCCCCGGAAATTGCCTGGGTAGGCCAGACCGAAAAAGAGCTCAAGACATCGGGGGTTGCATTCAACACCGGGTCATTCCCATTTGCCGCCACCGGCCGGGCCCAGGCGATGGAAGAACCTCATGGTTTTGTAAAAATGATTGCCGACAAAAAAACCGATAGATTGCTTGGTGTGCACATGATCGGACCGCATGTCTCGGAATTAATCAGTGAGTGCGTTCTGGCCATGGAATACCAGGCCAGTTCCGAAGATATTGCGCGCACAATTCATGCCCACCCCACCCTCGCCGAAGCGGTACACGAGGCCGCCCTTGCTGTGGATAAACGCGCCATCCATAAAGTCGGTTAGTTTTTAATTTTACTTTCCTGACCAGATGTTTGCCGACGAAATTTCTCGCGAAATTTTCAAGGCCTATGATATCCGTGGCGTGGTAGAAACTGCGCTCACCACCGACATGGTTGAGCAGATCGGCCGGGCATTAGGGTCTGAAGCGCTGCGACTCGGTGTTACCCGCACCGTTATCGGTCGGGACGGCCGGTTGACCGGGCCAGCACTTGCCGATGCACTGGGAGCCGGATTTTTGTCCACCGGATGCGATGTCATTGAGGTTGGACAGGTGCCCACCCCGGCGTTGTATTTTGCTGCTGCTGAATATGCTGCGGGAACGGGTGTGCAGGTGACCGGAAGCCATAATCCGCCCGAATACAATGGCCTGAAAATGATGATAGTCGGCACCACCCTGTCAGGCGAAGCCATTCAGAAAATCAGGCAGCAGATAATTGACCGCGATTTCACCCGGGGGCAGGGACAGCTTGTGCACAAAGACATACTGCCCGCATATTGTCAGGCCATTGATCAGGACATCACCCTTGCCCGACCATTCAAGCTGGTTATTGATTGCGGTAATGGGGTGGCAGGTGACGTGGCCCCGGAGGTTTTTCGCAGGCTCGGTTGCGAAGTGGTTGAACTGTTCTGCGAAGTAGACGGTGCTTTTCCCAATCACCACCCCGACCCCAGCCAATTGGAAAATCTTCAGGATTTGATTAAAGCAGTAAGAGAGACCCGGGCAGATTTCGGCATGGCGTTTGATGGTGACGGCGATCGCCTGGGAATTGTTTCCGCAAATGGCGACGTCATCTGGCCTGATCGTCAAATGGTGTTGTTCTCCCGGGAAATATTACAACGCACCAAAGGCGCGGAAATTATTTTCGATGTGAAGTGTTCGCAAATTCTTGCAAAATCCATCCAGGCGCAGGGCGGCGTAGCAACCATGTGCAAAACCGGCCACTCTTTTATCAAAAGCAAATTAAAACAAACCGGTGCGGCGCTGGCCGGAGAAATGAGCGGCCATATATTCTTTAACGATCGCTGGGGTGGATTCGACGATGGTATCTATGCCGGCGCGAGATTATGTGAATTGCTGTCCCGGCTGGATCAATCACCAATGGAAGTATTCGCCGCGATTCCTGATACCCTCAACACTCCCGAGCTGCGACTGGAAATGAACGAGGGAGAGCATTATCAGTTGGTGGATGAATTGGTCGCTGCGGCCGCATTCGATGATGCAGTGGTGCATACCATTGATGGCATACGTGCCGATTTTGCTCAGGGCTTCGGCCTGTTACGAGCATCCAACACTACTCCGACAATCATCATGCGCTTTGAAGCCACCAGCGCAGCAAATCTTGAATACATTCAAGCGCAATTTCGATCGCTTATTTTATCGGCCCGACCATGTCTGCAACTGCCTTTTTAGCCAACCTGCCGATTTGGATTTTCGGTTATGCGGCAGATTGATAACGCCAAATAATGACTGGCGGAATAACCCGCAACAAAAATATTTATACAATAATCAATAAGCGATGATTATTTACCGCTTTGTTCCATATTAACGGTGACATGATCTATGCTGTGATGGCGTTAAAAAACATACATTTCAAACCAATTTGAGGAAAAAATATGTACGGAATAACTTTCGGCTTGTCTACATTCGTGATTATTGCGCTTATCGTCGCAGTGCTCATTGTTTTTAAAGGCGTTGTCACCGTCCGGCAGGGTTACGAATATACGGTGGAGCGATTTGGCAGATTCGTCCGCTCCCTGCGCCCGGGATTTCACATTATCGTTCCCTTTATCGATTCAATTGGCGCCAGAGTCAATATGATGGAACGGGTTCTGGATGTGCCGTCCCAGGAAGTCATCACCAAAGATAACGCCGTGATCAAGGTCGATGGCGTGGTGTTTTTTCAGGTTCTGGATGCGGCCAGGGCCAGTTATGAAGTGAATCAACTGGAGCACGCCATCCTGAACCTGACCATGACCAATATACGAACTGTGTTGGGGTCCATGGACCTGGATGAGTCCCTGTCCAAGCGCGATGAAATTAATGCTTCATTGCTGCACGTGGTGGACTCGGCGACCACGCCCTGGGGAATCAAGGTGACTCGTATTGAAATAAAAGACATAACCCCGCCGACGGACCTGGTTGAATCAATGGGGCGCCAAATGAAAGCGGAGCGGAACAAGCGCGCCTCAATTCTGGAAGCAGAAGGGTTAAGACAATCCGAGATTCTCAAGGCCGAAGGCGAAAAACTGGCCTTGATTCTGGACGCTGAAGGCGAGAAAGAAGCGGCGTTCAGACAGGCTGAAGCCCGGGAGCGATTGGCGCAGGCCGAAGGCGAAGCAACACGAATGGTTTCCGAAGCGATCGCTGCGGGTGATATGCAAGCGGTGAACTATTTCGTCGCCACCAAATACGTTGAAGCGTTGAAAGCCATGGGCACGTCCAATAATCAAAAAATCATCTTCCTGCCCATAGAAGTCAGCAGCCTGATCGGTTCGATAGGCGGTATTTCGGAATTGGTTAAAGAGACTTTCAAAAGCAATTCGAACAATAACCAGTCATAGGAGGCCGACCATGGCTTATCAACCGGAGCTTACCTATTGGGGATGGGTGATCATCGGCTTGGTTTTGCTGGGCTTGGAGCTGATAGCGCCCTTTACGTTTTTTCTGTGGCTTGGCGCGTCGGCCCTGGTCACCGCATTGATCCTGTTGATGATGCCGGACATGACCTGGCAGACGCAGCTTCTGACATTTTCCGTGCTTTCTATTACCAGTATTGTCATTTCCAAACGATACCTGGTCAAGAAACAAACCCGATCCGAGGCGCCGGACCTAAACCAGCGGGCACAACAATACGTCGGTCGGATATTTACCCTGAGCGAAGGAATTGAACAGGGAGAGGGAAAAATAAAAGTAGATGATACGCATTGGAAGGTATACGGCCCAAAATTGAAGGCCGGCAGCACAGTAAGGGTGACTGGTGCCGAGGGCCCGGTTTTTACCGTAGAGGCGGTGGACTGAATCTGAACCTGTCAATGTTTGGCATAGTGTTATTTTCAAGCAGCGGACTAAATCAGGCCAGCGATTATTGCGTGTTAGTCTGGCCGCGCACCGTGCCTGGCAGCATCATTGCACTAATCTCTTGAATGTGTGCCAGGGGCTGTCGACCTCGCTAACTGCGGTCCCGGTCGAGTCTATTCCTATTGTTTTCAAAATCAAACTGAATTAGTATGCCCCGGCGTTTGGGAGCTTCTTGAGAAGCAAAACGGGAAGCCGGTGCGTTGCATAAACAATCCCGGCACTGCCCCCGCAACGGTGAATGAGCCAGACCTGCCACAGCCACTGCACGTAGAATGTGTGGGAAGGCGCAGGTTTTTTGTCATGAGTCCGGAGACCGGCCCGAACCACATGTGGCATCCGGGCATCCGGCAAGAAGACCGAAAGCCCGGGTATGCTGTGACTGGAATATGCACGGGTGCGTGCTGAATCTGGAATTCAATCATGAAGTTACCCATTCCGGCTGGCCTGTCCATGGCTGGCGCCATACTGTTATCCGCGAACTCTCTGTCCATTACCGTAGCGGTTGCAGCGGCTCCCATCACTATCGTTATTACCGAGTCACGCAGCGCCGAAACAGTGGATGAAACGCTGGTGCCGGTATCCATTATTACCCGCCAGGATATCGAACGGCAGCAGGTGACTTCGGTTGCCGATGTATTAAAAACCGTTCCCGGGATTTCATTATCGAATACTGGCGGTATCGGTAAACTCACTTCCGTCTTTTTGCGCGGAACCGAGTCCGACCATGTGCTGGTTTTGATTGACGGCGTCAAAGTCGGGTCCGCAACCTTGGGGACAACCCCGTTCCATGATTTGCCCATTGATCAAATCGAGAGAATCGAAGTGGTGCGCGGCCCCCGGTCCAGTTTATACGGCTCGGCGGCCATCGGCGGGATAATCCAGATTTTTACGAAAAAAGGCACAGGAAAAATCCAGCCCGAATTCAGTATGGGTGCCGGCAGTCATGGTCTGGCCAGACTCAACACGGGCGTCAGCGGCGGCTCTGAACATGGCTGGTATCGGCTTGGCGTATCCACCCTGTCTACCAAAGGTATCAACGATTGCCGTGGCAGTTCCAGTGCAGGATGTTATGAAAATGAACCGGACCCGGATGGAGACGGTTACGAGAATCAGGCAATTTCCTTGCGCGGCGGGTTTAATCCAGGCCCGGGTATCCAGATAGCAGGAAACGTTTTTACTTCGGAGAATGCGACCGAATTTGATGGATCATTTGCAAACTACAGCGAAACGCAAACCAGTTTGGCCAGCCTCAAAGCATCGTTCAAAATTAAACCGCGCTGGAATTCGACTTTGATACTGGCTGAATCAGAGGATAAATCGGATAACTTTTTGAATAGTGTGCCAAAGTCCAGATTCAACACCGCAAGAACCCAGATTACGTTTCAAAACGATTTTCTGACCAGCGGAAACGGTTTGATAATCGCTGGAATTGACTATCTGGATGATGCAGTGCGCAGCACGACAAAGTATGCGGTAAGCAGCCGTCACAACTACGGTCTGTTTGTTTCATCTCAAACCAGAATCAAATCAAACAGCTACGAGGTTTCGGTGCGGCGGGATGATAACCAGCAGTTTGGCGGCCAGACCACTGGCGGCATTGGCTGGGGCAGAAACCTGGGCGATGGGAAAAGAGTCACCGCCTCTTTGGGCACGGCATTCAAAGCGCCTTCGTTTAACGATCTCTATTGGCCGGATTCGGGTAATCCCAAGCTTGCGCCCGAAACATCACGGAGTCTGGATATCGGCTTTGCAAACCTGGGTGAAAATGGGCAATGGGCGGTCAATCTGTACCAAACCGAAATCCGTGAGATGATCACATGGGATACGGATACATACTCAAGTGTGAATATGGGCCGGGCAAAAATCAGCGGCATGGAGTTGTCCGGCGATACGGTATTGGGAAAATGGAATGTGGGCTTCAGTCTCACCCTGCAAAAACCGAAAGATGACAGCGCGGGCCCTGATCAAGGCAAGACGCTCCCCCGCCGGGCCAGAGTTCTTGCGCAGGTGGATGTGAATCGTGATTTAGGTCGGTATTCGCTGGGCGGGTCGGTATACCGTCGGGGTTCCAGTTTCGATAATTTGCAAAATACAACCAAACTGGACGGTTTCACCCGGGTGGATTTACACGGAGAATTCGATATAAACCCCAACTGGGTCGCCGGTTTAAGCATCAAAAATATCCTTGATGAAGAGTACGAAACTGCGGCTTTCTACAATCAGGATGGCGCTAATTTCCTGGCCACACTACGCTATACGCCGAATTAACCAATGATCTATTGCTCACATGAAAAATTGTGGGTTTTGCTGTTGCTGTTTGGTCAAACGGCCTTTGCCAGAGTTGAAGTCATGGACGACTTTAATCGTTTGGTGATGCTTGAATCGCCCGCAACACGAATCATAAGTCTTGCCCCGCACAATACAGAAAACCTGTATTCGGCCGGGTTGGGCGGTCGCATTGTCGGAGTTGATGAATTCAGCCGCTATCCGCACAGCGCCCGGGATATTCAATCGGTGGGCAGTGCGGTGCAGTTAAACATCGAAGCCATCATCGCACTTAACCCGGATTTGATCGTGGTGTGGCAAACGGTCGGTAATAAAGAAAAACTGGAAAAACTGGAGGAGCTCGGTTACACCCTGTATTACTCGGAGCCGCGCTCCTTTGAAGGGATTATTAAAAATATCGAAGATTTCGCGACTTTAGGCGCAACCACCGCGCAAATCACGCCAAAACCGGAACAATTGAGAAGGGAGATTGAGGAAGTTAAAAAGCAGTACAGCGCTTTGGCGCCCCAATCGGTTTTTTATCAAATATGGAGTAACCCGCTAATGACGCTGAATGGCGATCATTTTATTTCCCGGGTGCTTGAAATTTGCGGCGCGCATAATATTTTTTCCGGCCTGTCCATCATCGCTCCCCGGGTCAGCGTCGAAGCGGTGATACAGGGCAATCCCGACATAATTATTACTGGTGATGCCAGTGGCGCGGCGCAGGATATATCGCTGTGGCAGCCGTGGCAGGGTATTAGTGCGGTGGCAAACCAGAACTATCTATTGGTGAATTCCAGCGTAATGCATCGGCATACCGCCAGAATGATCATGGGTATCAGAGAGCTGTGCCAGGAGATTGACCGGGTGCGTAATCAATCATCCTGACCGGGTGTTAACCGTGCCGGGTGCGGGTTTCTGCAAGCCTGGGAATAATAAGCGGGATGCGGGTATCTTCTGGATGAGCTGCAACCGTCACATCCAGATTAAATACGTTGCTCAGGGTCTCTTCGGTAAAAACTTCGGCAGGATGGCCGTCCGCAACAATTAATCCGCGGTCCAGCACAATGGTTCGTGCAGCGAACTGCGCTGCCAGATTTAAATTGTGCAGGGTGCAGATTACGCCGATATTTTCCGTTGCGGCAAAGCGCTTCAAGTTACACATCAGCGCGTATTGATGATTCAGGTCCAGCGCCGAAACCGGTTCATCCAGCAACAAGTAGCGATTATGTACGCAGTTTTCGCTCCAAATCTGGCAAAACACCCGGGCCGTCTGCACTCTTTGTTGTTCTCCGCCGGATAAAGTGGTGTAGCTGCGGTGGAGCAAATCCAGGCAGTCACAAATCTCCAGACAGGTTTCCGCTATGCCCAGGTTGGCGGCTTCGCCGCTGTCATGGGGTATGCGGCCCATTAACACCACGTCTTTGGCAGTAAACGGAAAATCCAGCGTGGATTGCTGGGGGAGAACTGCACGACGCCGGGCAAGCGCTGGTTCCGCCCAATGGGCCAGCGATTCACCATCGATTGTGATTTCCCCGGTTGCAGGCCTGATTTCTCCATCAATACACTTCAACAGCGTGGTTTTCCCCGCGCCGTTTGGCCCAACGATGACGGCCAACTGCCCGGTCAGAAATTCCAGGGTGATATTGCCAAGCAGCACGTGCGTATCGATATTTACGCTTAAATTGCGAATCGAAATCATTAGATTGTGCGTTTGTTTTTCTGGTAACGAATCAACAGCCAAAGAAAAAACGGGCCGCCCAGAATTGCGGTAATGATGCCGATGGGGATTTCAGCCGGCGCCACAATGGTGCGGGCAATCATATCTGCGGCTACTAACAGGCAGGCGCCGAACAGCGCCGAAGCAGGCAGTAGCAGGCGGTGGTCCGGGCCGATTATGATGCGCAGCAAATGCGGCACCACCAGGCCGACGAACCCGACAATGCCGCTCAAAGATACGCAAACGCCGACTACCAGCGCGGTCATCACAATTAAATGTTTTTTAACCTGTTCCACCTTCAGACCCAGATGCCGCGCCTCATTTTCACCCAGTAAATTCGCGTTCAGGGCATTGGCGTAAAAAGGCATGGCGATGACCGCCGGCAATGTGCAGAGCATACCCACGGTCAGTTTCCTCCAGTTGGTAATTTCCAGACTCCCCAGACTCCAGAAAATCAGGTCGCGCAGCTGGACATCGTCGGCAATATAGCTCAGCAGTCCAATTAATGCGCCCGCGATTGCGTTTACCGCAATCCCGGCCAGCAGCATGGTCGGAACGTCTGCTCTGCCATGGGTTTTTGACAGCACAAATACCACGACAATGCTTGTCAATCCGCCCAGGAAGGCCATCATCGGGAGCAGCCATGAACCCATAGTATGCAGCAATGCGCCGAACCAGTTTACACCGAGCACAATGATAAGTACCGCGCCCAGCGCCGCGCCCGAGGAAACCCCGAGCAATCCCGGGTCAGCCATGGGATTGCGAAACAACCCTTGCATCACCGTACCGCAAATCGCCAGTCCTGCGCCAACCAGTATGCCTAACAGCAGCCTTGGAATTCTGATCCGGTATAGCACCATGGACAATTGGTCCTCTGCGCCATGGCCGGTTCCACCGAACACAGCGGCCAGGCTGTTTCCCGACAGCGCCCGCATTACATCGCTGAAACTGGCCGGAATGACCCCGCAGGTCAGCGAGAATAATGATATGACCACCAGCAGTACCAGCAGCAGCGCCAGTACCGCTCTCGACCGGGATTTTGAATAACTTGGCAATGTACAGGTTCGGGGAAAAGCGAATTATGGCCTTTATGCCGGCCCGATACCATGAAAAATGGCGTGACAGCCAAGTTGCAGGGGCGACCGGATTTGGCACGGCAATGAAAAAATGCCTGCGTCGCGAAGTGCGGTTGAACAGTGTTTACAGGCCCCGGGGAATTCTCAGCGTCAGTGTCTTGCCGCGCTGCACCAGTTCGAGATGTTTCAGAAAACTCATGCCAAGTAAAATTTCTTCTCCGGCCATATACGGATTGATATTCGCGGTTATATTTTGCAACGTGACGTTTCCCACCGACACGGTGTGCAGCCGCGTGGTATGGACTGTAATCGCGCCATTGGCGGTGTGTGCGTTAATCGCGATGCCCTTTTTCAGTTTGAGCCGGTCTGCCACGGGTTTTGGAATACTGACATCCGTGGCGCCGGTATCCAGCAGGAAAACCACCGGATGACCGTTGATCGCGCCGCTGGTGACATAGTGCCCGCTATGGCTTCGGATCAATGTCACTTCCCGACTGCCCGATGAGTCGATGCGGCCGACCAGGTGTTGATTCGGATTGTAGATTTTATCGAGTAAATAACCAAAGAACGTGACCATGCCCGCCAGCACTGCAACCCATATCACGATCATCATCACACTGCCGCTGGTTTTGATTGGCGTGGGTGCGGTCATTATCTGGTTGCAGCGGCTCTGAATATGGTCTGGTTCATTTTAAAATCTGCGGTACGAATAATCCAATCCGGGCTCCGCATTGCCGGGCCGGGAAAAGCAACAGGATCAGTCTATCCCTATGGTCACTGGAAAGCCATCAATTGTCAGCGCAAAGAATGCTCAGAAACTTTTCGCCGTAACGCGCCAGTTTGGTTTCGCCAACCCCACTGATCGAAAGCATTTCTTCCAGGGTGCGAGGCTGTCGAAACATCATCTCTTCCAGTGTGCTGTCATGAAAAATAACATAGGGCGGCACGCCGTTTGCTTTCGCCAATTCCATTCGGCAGGTTTTCAGTGCCTGCCATAATTCGGCGTCCTGACCCTGAATACCGGGTGGAACGTTTGCGCGGGGTTTTGCCGGTGACCTGCTTGCAGACTTTGCAACCACTGCGTCCTGGCGCAGGGTCAGTTCGGATTCACCGCGAAGCAGCGGCCTGCTCTTTTCGTTTAGCGTGAGTGCGCCATAGCGTTGTGCATCGGCAAACAAGAATCCCTGAACCATAAGCTGGCGTATGATTGAGCGCCAGTGCGGGTCACTTTTATCCGCTCCGATCCCGAATGTGCCAAGTTGATGGTGTCTATGCTGCTCGATTTTATCGCTGGATTTACCTTTTAATACATCAATAACGTGGGCTGCGCCAAATCGCTGGCCGGTGCGGACAATACAGGACAACAGTTTTTGTGCATCCACCGTGGCATCCCAGGTTTGCGGTGGGGTTATACATATATCGCAATTTCCACAGGGCGCATCCCGCGATTCACCAAAATATTCCAGCAACGCGATTCTTCGGCATCGGCTCACTTCGCACCAGCCGAGCAGCGCCTCCAATTTTGAGCGCTCAACCCGTTTGAATTGTTCGCTTGCGTGCGACTCTGCCAGCATTCGCGACAACCGCACCACGTCCTGTAGCCCGTAAACCATCCATGCGTCTGCGGGCAAACCGTCCCGCCCCGCCCGTCCGGTCTCCTGATAATAGGATTCCATACTTTTGGGTAAATCCAGGTGGGCGACGAATCTTACGTCTGGTTTGTCGATACCCATGCCGAAGGCAATGGTGGCAACCATGATGATGCCATCCTCCACCAGGAATCGTTGTTGATGACTGGCGCGGGTCTCGCTGTCGAACCCGGCGTGATAGGGCAAGGCGGTATATCCCCGGCTGTTGATCCAGTCGGCCGTTTGCTCCACTTTTTTTCGCGACAGGCAATAAACGATTCCAGATTCACCCTGATGGGTTTGTAAAAAAGTCTGAAGTTGTTTGCGCGCATCAATTTTGGGTTGTACCAGGTATTTAATATTTGGACGATCAAAGCTACTGATAAAAAACGCCGGGCTGTTTAATTCAAGTTTATCGGCGATTTCCTGCCGGGTGCGCTGATTGGCCGTGGCGGTCAGCGCCATACGAGGCGTGCCCGGAAAATATTTCCTCAGCATTCCCAAAGCGAGATAATCCTGGCGGAAATCATGTCCCCACTGGGAAACACAATGCGCTTCGTCAATGGCAATCAGGGATAATTTGCATTGGGCCAGACGTTGCAGTGTGTCCGGTTGAACCAGCCTTTCCGGGGCAACATATAAAATCTCAACCTGGTTGCAATCGAGCTGACGATTTATTTGCTGGCGCTGGTCTGGTGTAAGACTGGAATTTAGAAAAGCCGCGTTGAAACCCAATTGACGCAGCGCGTATACCTGGTCCTGCATCAGGGCGATGAGCGGGGAAACCACCAGAGCAAGACCGTCCCTGATCATGCCGGGTATCTGATAACAAATCGACTTGCCGCCGCCAGTGGGCATCAGCACCACGCTGTCCCGTCCCTGCAACGCGGTTTCAATCACCGCTGCCTGGGAGCCGCGAAAGGCAGGGTATCCGTATCGTTGCTTTAAAATCTCCAGCGCTCGCTCCATCATGGCCGGATTATATCCGCTTAAACCCTGACAGCAATCATCACGCACCTGTCGAATGGACAGGCACTTGCGGCACTTTGGTGAGAGTTTGCCGTTTCCCGGCCCCGCAACGGTATGCGACCAGAACCTCCACAACCCGACCGATTCCACCCGGAACATCGGGGCGGTGAATGAATCAACGGGCCTTATTGTGCGGCGCCGGGTTTTTCAATCTTTACGATGTCGCCAGATGCGCGCATAAATCCTGTCCCCGGGAAAAGCACAGGAAAACTTGCGAAAACCGCATGACGGCGACTAACTGCTCTACCTCTTGAGTCCTGGCGTCACCCAACAGTTTTGCCATCATTCTTTCAGGCCCGGCGGCATCACGGCGGACTATGGCCTCGTGAACTTCCCGGTGAACCGGGATTGAATCCTCGTTTTCACGCGGGGCTTTACTCAACCGAATACTGCTGGGCAGCGTCGAGAAAATCACACCTTCCATGGCCGTCAGAAATTCATTTGAACGATGAAACAATGCGTCGGCAGCCGCACAGTCTTCAACCAAACCTTTTTCGGCTTCCATCCGCCGAGTCGCCTGCGATTTGCGCAATACCTTTGGCGCGTCTATACGGAATCCTGAATTAACCTATAATCCCTGCCTCCGAACGGCGGCAATGATCTATTGTTGTTGAATTTTTAACTTAAATTGAGGAAAGGCAAATGGCGGATTATCCAACTCTGCAGGAAATGGGCATCCACAACCCGCAGCAAATTGATCGATATTCCTTGCAGACAGTAAACAACGTAGACATTTTGCGCATAGTGTATTTGCGCAAAAAAGGATCATTGCTGCCGGTCAGCAAGCGCTTTAGATTCGGTCGTGCGGAAAAGCTGATTTTGGCAGAAGGCGACCATCGTGCTGCGCAGATTCATCATGAGATTTCGCCGTTTGTGCGCAAAGTATTGTCAGAACTTGATCAAATCGTTGCGGGCAAGCGGAATCGGCGCAATCAACTGGAAATCATCAAGGAAGAAATGCAGAGATTACAGGAAGATACCAGCAGCCGCCTGGCCTATATGCAGACGCTGATTGATGATTTATGAGCCGGAACCGTTTCCGACTTCATCCCGATTGTTCTGCACATGACCAATAAACCTGACGCCCCGCAGCATCCGGCCACAATAGCCGCCCGGGCATTGGGCTGGGAAGACCGGGAAACCGGCGCGATTACCCCGCCCATACATCTGTCCACCACTTATACACGGGATGAAGCGTATCAATCACGGCATGGCCGCACCTATCTACGCGACCACGGCCCCACCCAGTATCATGCTGAGCAGTTGCTATGCGAATTGGAAAGCGGCGAGGATGCAATCAGTTTCGCTTCGGGACTGGCGGCGTGTACGGCACCTTTTCATGGGCTAAACAAAGGTGATCACGTGGTGGTATCTGCGGTTATTTACTACGGTGTGCTCACTTGGTTAGTGGTTTTTGCAGAAGCGCGGGGGCTGGAATACAGCTTGTTCGAGCCGGGCAATCTGGATGATTTGTCGAATAAGCTGATTGATGGAAAAACAAAACTGGTGTGGCTTGAAACGCCCGCCAATCCAACCTGGGTCGTGACCGACATCGCAGCGGTTTGCGAAATTGCCCATGCCCGTGGGGTACTGGTAGCCGTGGATTCCACAGTGGCCACGCCGGTATTGACCCGACCCATCGAATTGGGCGCTGATTTTGTCTGCCATTCGGCCACCAAGTATTTAAATGGTCATTCAGACGTACTCGGTGGGATGTTGGTAACGGCCCATGCGGACAGTGATTTATGGCATCGTATCAGACAGCATCGGCTGTATGCCGGGGCAATGCTGGGGTCATTTGAAGCCTACCTGTTAATCCGCGGTATCCGCACGTTATTCCTGCGGGTCGGGGCGCAGTGTGAAAATGCCATGGTGATTGCTGGGTATTTACACCGGCACCCCAAGGTTGAACATGTTCATTATCCCGGCTTGCCGGGCGACCCGGGTCATGCAATTGCCACCAGGCAGATGACGGGCGGTTACGGCGGCATGTTGTCCATTCTGGTGCCGGGCGGACGAGCCGGGGCCATTGCCGTGGTCAATAATGCCAGCGTATTCAAAAAAGCCACGTCATTAGGGGGCGTTGAAAGTTTGATTGAACACCGCAAGACCAGCGAATCCGGGGTCACCGACACCCCCGAAAACCTAATCAGAATCTCGGTCGGGATTGAAGCCGTGCAAGATCTTGTCGCTGACCTGGAGCAGATGCTTGATCGATGACGAATGAAGTCATTCTGACCTGTGCGGTAACTGGCGGACATGCAAATTTTGCCAGACATCCCGATTATCCGATCACTCCCCGACAAATAGCGAATAACTGTATCGAAGCGGGCAAAGCCGGCGCCGCCATCGCCCACATTCATGTGCGCGACCCGGATACTGGCATGCGTTCGGGCGACCCGGCCCTGTTCCGCGAGGTGTATCAGCGCATCAAGGATTCGGGCAGCGATATTCTGATAAACCTTACCACCAGCGAAGGTGCGCGGTTTGTGCCCGGTTTGGAAAATGCCGGTACGGGCGGTGCGGGTACAACATTGCTGCAACCGCTCAAAAGATTAATCCATATTGAACAGTTGAAGCCGGATATATGTACGCTGGATGCAGGGACGTTTAATTTTGGTGAATTCATATTCGTAAACACCCCCCGGCACCTGCGCGTAATGGCCAGGCGTATTCAGGAATTGGGGGTCAAGCCGGAGTTGGAAGTATTTGAACCGGGTCATATCATGTTCGCGCGCAAACTGATTGAGCAGGGATTGGTAAACCAGCCGCCGATGTTTCAGATTTGCCTGGGGATAGCCCATGCTGCACCAGCCACAACCGGGATTCTTGCGGTAATGAAAAACCTGTTACCCGAAAATGCCCGGTGGAGCGCGTTCGGCATATCCCGTTGGGAATTCGATATTGTGGCTCAGGTGGTCAGCCAGAATGGCAATTGCCGGGTGGGCCTTGAGGACAACCTGTATTTGAATAAAGGTGAATTTGCCACTAATGTGCAATTGGTAGAGCGAGCGGTGCGAATTATCCGGGAAGTGGGGCGGGAGCCCGCCACATCCGCCCAGGCCGCCCGAATGCTTGGAATTAGGCATTAACCTGGTTACAGGGAATAATTGAACCCCTGTTCAAGCCATAACCCGGGACATGGCGGCTGGCTTCGGTAGTTTTGATTGGGATTGAGGCTAAATCAATGAGGAGTGTGCTGGTCCAAATCAACGACCGGCAACGCCGAATGACGCAACCTCGGCGCCAGGTTGGTTTTCCGCCCAGCGGTTGTCGTTCGCTTTTGCTTCGTTGTTTCAGGTGCCTGGCTTCGCCAAATTCTTCGACGTGTCGTTTTCGCTTGCAATTGTCATTCCAGGTCAACATCACTCCGGTTGAGAGGGTCAGCGTTGGCAAAGAATCCGCGGCCAAGCGAGGCATAAATGCAGTCAAATTCGAACCGATTGACCAGGCGCAACTGATGCCGCCAGGGAATAAAGGCAAAAACAACAATACAGGCGGCCAGCAACAGCCGGCCACCTCCAGGTGACAGGTTGATCGTGGTAATCCCGTACACGAAAGGATCACATATTAAAAGTCCGGTTCACTGCCGCACAGGCAGCTTAGAAAACGGGCCCGGCAAAGTCGGGAAATTCGTACAGGCATTCGATATGGCCGTCGGCATTCAAGCCCCAGCCTTGGTCTAATTGGCCCAACAACTCCTGCACTTTCACCGGTTCCAGCGGCGGCACCCCGCCGCGGCACGGCACGCATTGATGATCAGCTAAACTCATGAACGTCCCCTCCGGTTATCTCACTCATTGGTCTCCTCTCCCATCATGGGAGAGGAGACCAATGAGTATAGTCATCAGCAAAGAATTATAGACTTCCACAATGACAAGGCACAAATCTTTGCCCGATCAATAATGCAAAAAACTTCTTGGCCTTGATCTAGGAAACTATGGCATTTTTGCCAAATTCACCCTGCTGTCTGATGGAATCACCTTGGGAGAAGGAGGTGTACCATGGGCCAAACCAAAGCGATCGTGAAGGATGGGATCATGACTCATCAAAAAATTCAAGATACGTCAGTCACCATTCTATTGCCATCCTGGTGGTGAATAACTTCCATTGACGTACCAAAGGGTACACCATATGTCAGGGACAATTATGCAAAGCATCGCCATCCTTGCTGAGATGGGTGAGCGGAACATACGTGAAAGACAACGGTTTGCCTCATCGCGCTCTCACAAGTAAGATACGGCTCTATTCTACCGGCTCCATTCGATGCCACGACACGTAGAGACAGCATGTTCGCTCGAATCATAACTACTCCCCCCTCAGAAAAATCGCCTGAGCTGACGGTCCTGATCCTCTGCCGCGACGAGGAGCAGTCCATCGCCCGCTGCGTCGGCGAAGCCAGAGAGTTCCTGAACAGACACGCTATCGCCGGGGAGGTCCTGGTGGTGGACAACGCCAGCCGGGACCGCTCTGCGGAATTTGCGGAAGAGGCCGGCGCCCGCGTCGTTCAGGAGTCGCGGGCAGGCTACGGCAACGCGGTCAACGCCGGCATCCGAGCCGCCCGCGGCCGGCTCATCATCCTCGGCGATGGAGACGGGGAGCACGACCTCGGCGCGCTGGCGCCGTTCTGGGAGAAGCTGCAAGGCGGCTGCGACTTTGTGTTCGGGAACCGCTTCGCTGGCGGCATCGAGGACGGCGCGATGTCGTTCCTGCACCGATACGTGGGCAGTCCGCTGCTGTCAGGCCTCGGCCGGCTGTTCTTCCGTGCGCCCGTGGGCGACTTCCACTGCGGCTTGCGGGGATTCAAAGCCGCAAGTGTCCGCGCCCTCGCGCTGCAATGTCCCGGCATGGAGTGCTCCAGCGAGATGGTCGTCAAGGCGGCGCGCCGGAACATGCGCATCGCCGAGGCCCCGGTCGTGCAACGCCGCGCCTTCAACCCCGACCGTTCTTCGCATTTGCGCACCTGGCGCGACGGCTGGCGCCATCTGCGCCTGCTGCTCATGCTCTCCCCCCGCTGGCTGTTCCTGTATCCCGGCTGCGTCCTGCTGGCGGCGGGGGCGCTCGCCATGGCCGCGCCGTTTCTGGTTCCCGCCGGGTTCGGCGTCTACACCATGCTGTTCGGCTCCACCTTCATCATCAGCGGCGTTCAGTTGGCGGCGTTCCACCTGCTGGCGCACGTGTTCGGCGACACCATCGGCTTCACCGACGGACGGCTGTGGAATTGGGTGCGGCAGCGCCGGGTTCTGGAGCCCTGCCTTGCCGCAGGCTGCGCGCTGGCCCTGGCGGGCACAGCGGGAGGCGTCTGGAGCCTGTTCGTCTGGGCGCAGACCGGCCCTGCAGCCATCGAGACGCGCCTGACCATCGCCATCCCCTCCGTCGCCATGCTGGTCGCCGGCGTGCAGACGATGTTCTCCGGCTTCCTGCTGGCGCTCATCGCGACTCAAGGGGCCGGAGCGAGAGGCGAGTCCTGATGCTGCCTTGGCTTGACGGAAAGTTCCTGAATTTGTGGAGTTTGATTTTCATACCGCCGAGTAGCACCGCCGCCGCCCCACTGCGCTCCCCGAGCGTACATGGCGTCGATTCGCCAGCCTCCGCCGTCGGACATCTCATTGTCTGTCTGCACGTACTCTTCTTCAGCTACCTCACAATCAACCACCCGTGGCTCTACAAAGCGCTGACCATGGAGGATTACTGGGTGGAGAACACCACCGCCGGCCTGTTTCTTCTCACAGGCCTCTTGCTGTTCGCCACGGCTTGGGCGGAGAAGGGTGTTTTCCACCGCTGCCTCTATATCCTTGGCGGCTTGGTGATGGTGTTCGTCGCGGGCGAGGAGATCAGTTGGGGGCAGCGCCTGATCGGATTTGCGACTCCGGATGCCCTGATGGACATCAATGCTCAGGAAGAGTTCAATCTTCACAATATCGACATCAATCTATTCTATCTCATACAGCTTTACGGATCGTTGGGTCTGTGCGTTGCAGCGTGCGCCGCCTATTTCGCCAGGAAGACCGCACTGTTCAGGATTCCCCTGCCGTCCATTTGGATAGCGTTGGGCTCTCTCGTGCTGTTGTCATGGACGTGGGATCCGAGAATTGGCGAGGGCGAGGCCTATCCTGTCTTCAGGGACAGACACTTTCTGCTGCCGATCCTCTCCATCGCGCTGCTGATTATTTTCATCTGCTCCCTCTTTCGCAGACAAGGAAAGCTGGTCGTCGACACTGTTGTCACCGTGGCGACCGTTCTGACCAGTTTGTATGTGAACGCCCATCAACCCATCATTCAAGAAGGAGTCAACGAAACACGGGAATATCTGCTGGGCCTTCTCTGCCTTTTCTATTCCTGGGAACTGTTTTCGGTTCAGCCGCGACGAGGAGCAGGCTCGCGGACTGCATTCCCCGTTCTGAATCTTCGAGACGTCCGAACTTCCCATCTGGCATGGCATGGCGCGGCTGCGCTGATCGTCGCCGCCGGCATCGCATTGGCGCTCTGGCAGCATTTCTTGATCAGGACAGACGCTGCCTTGATTGATGACGGACGCGAACCAATCATTCGTTCCCGATTTGATGTTTACTCGAGCGAGCGCCGCTTGGTATTCGTCAAGCAAGCGTGCCGATCCGAGGACATCGGCAGGCTGATCTTCCTGCAAATAGCCGGGACCGGGGAGCGTGGCGCCAACCTCTACTTCGCCGTCCCACGGGCCAGATTGACGGACGATGGCCGATGCATCGTTGGCCTCAACCTTCCCTACGACATCACCCGAATCAGAACCGGCTGGCACACCCCTGAAAGAGGTATATGGAACAAGTGGTTCTTGTTCGATGTCGCCGATCTTAGCTCATCCTATCAGCAAGCCACGGCTGGCGAACCGATCGTCAGCTCCCACTTCGACGTATACCGCCACGAAGACAGGCTGATATACCTCAAGGAACAGTGCACGGAGACAGACACCGAGCCGCCCTTCTTTTTGCACCTCATCCCGGTGGATAAGGCCGACCTTCCCGACCACCGGCGACAATACGATTTCGACAACATGGACTTCCACTTCGGTCCCTACGGATCTGTGGACGATGGGCGCTGCGTGGCGACGCGCCGTCTTCCCAGCTACGCCATCGCCGCCATCCGCACCGGCCAATTCACCGCTGAGGGGCAGCTATGGAAGGGCGAGCACCGTTTTGGCGTGGCGGATGTAACGCCATGAGACGCTTCGGGATTGACGGGTTCACCGCACTCTTGGCGGCAATCGGGGCGCTGGCCGGCGGGCTCGTCCTGTTGCGCACGAATAACTACGGGGCAGCGATAGCAGGAGATTCCCTTCTCTATCTCTCTGTGGCGGAAAATCTGCTGGATGGACACGGCCTCGTCGAATGGCACACCAAGAAGATCTACCTGGATGGGGCGCCGCTGTTTCCGTTGGCGCTGGCTGGAGTCGGTCTGTTCGGCGTGGAGGTTCTCGAAGCCGCCCGGTACCTGAACGCCGCCGCCTTCGGGCTGACCGTCTTCGTGACCGCGATGTGGCTGCGCTGCCGCGCCGCACCACACTTTCTGGTCCTTTGGTCCGCCTGTGCCTGCGCTCTGTCCGTGTCTCTGTCCACCAGCGCCGCATCGGTCATGACGGAGCCCCTTTTTCTCCTGTTCACCACGCTCTCGCTGTTCACCCTGGACGGTTTTCTGGACACACGCCGCCGCTCCTTCCTGCTCGCCGCGGCGGCGTGTGCGGCCCTAGCTTGGCTGACCCGCTACATCGGCGTCACCGTCGTGGCCAGCGCACTGCTTCTGTTGTTGTTGCAGGGCAGGACGGCGTTCCCCACCAGAATAAGGTACGCCGCCCTCTACGCCGTCATCGCCGGGATGCCCATCGGCCTGTGGATGCTGCGCAACGTTCTGCACGCGGGTACGCCGTTGGGCGTTGCGTACCCGACAGGCTTCTCCCTGCTGTCCAGTCTCCATGTTGCCAGTGATGAGTTTATCAGGTGGATGATTGGGGAGAACACGTCTCGTCTTTTAGGCGCTAGGCCCGCCGAAATTGTAGCTGGCGTCATCGAAGGGGGCGAGATTGTCTTCATGTCGTTGAAGGTCGGTTTCCTGCTGGCGGTGGCATCCGGTGTCAGCTATGCGCTGATACGCCTGCGTCGAAGAGGTTACGCGCAAAGCTGGAGCATATGGGCCGTCCCCGTCGCCTTCGCATCCATCTATGGGGTTTTCCTTACGTTTCACCTGCCGCTTATCGATGTGAACCTCCCTCCAAGGTATCTCGCGCCGCTCTATGTGCCGTTGCTGGTGGCGGCAACATTGTTTCTGAACGAGGTCCTGCGTTGCGCTGCCCCTGTGCGTTCGTTGGCAATGCCATCCTTCCTGCGGAAATGGAGCGGCGGGGCCAAAACGATTGCAAACGGACCTGCACTCGCCCTGACGGCCTGTCTGTCGCTCTGGCTCTTCTCGCAGTCGTACGCAAACTATAGTGACATACGACATTGGGTGAACAACGGTTACGGCTACGCATCCAGGCAATGGCGAGATTCCAGCACCATCCGCTATTTGGACAATTACCTGCACGATGAATATGTCTGGAGCAACAACGCTACCTCAATTCAATTCCTGGTGGATGCGCCCGGCCGGAACAGAAACAAGCTGCCTTACGCCAGGCCGACGCCGGACAACTTGCGCCGCTGGCTGGGCATCGACGGCTGGGTCCGCCAGTTTTATCCGTACATCATCTGGTTCCATGGCGTGAACGAAGCGCGTTACGACTACGACCTTGCGGAGCTCGCTGCGCTGCCCGGCGTGCAGGTGGAGGCGGTTCTGGAAGACGGCGTCGTGTTCAAAGCCGTGGGGCCGAGCATCGGCTTCCACGTGTCCTATGACAAAAACGAGAACAAGCTGATCTATGTCAGGGAAAATTGCCGCGCGGAGGACCTCGAAGCCCGTTTCTTTCTGCATGTCTTCCCGATGGACAAGGCCGACCTGCCCGACAGCCGCCGCCGTGACGAGTTCGAACACCTCGATTTTCATCTTGGCAGAAGAGTTTTATACCTGGACGGAAGATGCGTTGCGGCGCGCAGCCTTCCCGACTATCCCATTGGCCGCATCCACACCGGCCAGTTCACCGACGAAGGGAAGATATGGAGGGTATGGCTCGACCCTTCCGACGACGCCGAGCCCCGTCCGTCGTACCAGCAAATCATGGCTGACGGACCGATTATCCGCGCCGACTTCGACCTGTACCTGGACGACTACAGGCTGATTTACGTTAAGGAAGGATGCCGCGCCGAGGATTTCGAAGCCCGTTTCTTTCTGCACGTCTTCCCGATGGACAAGGCCGACCTGCCCGACAGCCGCCGCCGTGACGGGTTTGACAACCTAGATTTTCATCCCGGCAGAAGAGTTTTATACCTGGACGGAAGATGCATTGCGGTGCGTGATCTCCCCGACTACGCCATCGCCCGGGTGGACACCGGCCAATACACCGACGAAGGGCGGATATGGAGCGTATGGTTCGACCCTTCCGACGACGCCGAGCCCCGTCTGTCGTATCAGCAAGTCATGGCTGACGGACCGATTATCCGCGCCGACTTCGACCTGTACCTGGACGACTACAGGCTGATTTACGTTAAGGAAGGATGCCGCGCCGAGGATTTCGAAGCCCGTTTCTTTCTGCACGTCTTCCCGATGGACAAGGCCGACCTGCCCGACAGCCGCCGCCGTGACGGGTTTGACAACCTAGATTTTCATCCCGGCAGAAGAGTTTTATACCTGGACGGAAGATGCATTGCGGTGCGTGATCTCCCCGACTACGCCATCGCCCGGGTGGACACCGGCCAATACACCGACGAAGGGCGGATATGGAGCGTATGGTTCGACCCTTCCGACGACGCCGAGCCCCGTCTGTCGTATCAGCAAGTCATGGCTGACGGACCGATTATCCGCGCCGACTTCGACCTGTACCTGGACGACTACAGGCTGATTTACGTTAAGGAAGGATGCCGCGCCGAGGATTTCGAAGCCCGTTTCTTTCTGCACGTCTTCCCGATGGACAAGGCCGACCTGCCCGACAGCCGCCGCCGTGACGGGTTTGACAACCTAGATTTTCATCCCGGCAGAAGAGTTTTATACCTGGACGGAAGATGCATTGCGGTGCGTGATCTCCCCGACTACGCCATCGCCCGGGTGGACACCGGCCAATACACCGACGAAGGGCGGATATGGAGCGTATGGTTCGACCCTTCCGACGACGCCGAGCGCCGTCCGTCGTATCAGCAAGTCATGGCTGACGGACCGATTATCCGCGCCGACTTCGACCTGTACCTGGACGACTACAGGCTGATTTACGTTAAGGAAGGATGCCGCGCCGAGGATTTCGAAGCCCGTTTCTTTCTGCACGTCTTCCCGATGGACAAGGCCGACCTGCCCGACAGCCGCCGCCGTGACGGGTTTGACAACCTAGATTTTCATCCCGGCAGAAGAGTCTTATACCTGGACGGACGATGCGTTGCGGAGCGTGATCTTCCCGACTATCCCATTGGCCGCATCCGCACCGGCCAGTTCATACAGGGTCAAGGCAGACTGTGGACGAGTGAATTCAGTCCCGATTGATGGACAGTCTCATCGTGACCAAACCCCAAGCCGCAGCGTGAAATGCCATGAAGCCCGCTGATTATTTCTGTCTGCTTCTGGCGCCCGTACTGCTGTCCGCCGGGCAGGTATTATTCAAGAAAACAGCGGACGCGGCGATCACGCATTCGCTGTCCCGATTTCTCGGCTCGCTGCTCGCCAGCCCGCACTTCTGGGCCGCCCTTTTCATTTACGGCGCGGCGACGCTTTTGTGGGTGTTCACGCTGTCCCGCGTGCCGCTCGGCCGGGCCATACCCTTCGTCGCCCTGACCTTCGTCATCGTGCCATTGATTGGCGCGGCGTTCTTCGGCGAGCGGCTGAACCTTCTGTACTGGCTGGGCGTCTGCGTCATCGTCATCGGCGTTTGCATGACGGTCGCGGCTCAGGCCGCGGCCGCAAGATAGCGAGCTTTGCGCGCGGACGGATTCGAAATCATGCAATGGTGCGGGCTTGCTTGGTGCCTGACGCTTCTGGCGCTGGCGGTTACTTTCGGCGCGCTCTGTGCTTTCTTCCATTGGCGAACGATTTTGATGGTGACGGTGAGAAGGGATAAAGCCGTCTACGAGCTTGCGGGGCGGCCATTGGGTATAATATGGCTTTGATATGGTCCTGGAATCGCCTTCCATGAAAATGCGTAGGCACCGCTCCACTTTGATGAAGATGGCGTACAGGGTTCTCGCTGTCTTTATCCTCTCAGAATATGCTGCACTCGACGTAATGGCGCAGCCGGCATTCGAACTTGAACCGATCGCCGATGGTGCGGCATTCGCGAAACGGGCCGATCTGGCCCCGGGCGATACCCTCGAATTGGCCGTCCATGCAAAGAACGCCCGCCGCCTGATCTTCCAGGTGCGGCGAATCGGGACATGGGAATTCGAGCATATGCCGCTGCCGAATGCGGCCCCGTCCGCGAAACCCTGCTATGATGGGACTGGTGGAGAGGTCATTGCGGACTACCCTGTACGGGTAGGCTGTCCTTCCAGCCATATCCAGCGTGAACAGTTCGGCTGCCGTTCAGATAACGGCGCATGGCTTGCCTCCGTAAACAGCGACGCTGAATGCCGATGGCTCAAACTGCGACGGCCGCTGCCGCCAAGTCCCCCCCCCCCCCCCCCCCCCCCCCCCCCCCCCCCACTTTAATAGTGGAACCGCAGCCCGCGCCGGTGATTCGGGAACCCCGCGGCAGACGCTATGTGTCGTTTGCCACGTGGAAATACAACGTTGAAGTGCCCATTCCGGAAGACTGGCCGAATGGATTCTACGAATTCGTTGTGCTCTCTCCCGATGGAACCTCGCAGGAGACGGTCCCGTTTGTCGTTGAGGACAGGTCCGCACCGAAGCCGGTATGATCGTGGCCTCGCACCTGACTGCGGCCGCCTACAACACCGGCTTCGGAGCAAGCCTCTACAAAGGTTTTGATGGGAGAGCGTACCACCCCCACCTGCAAGCCTCCGCCGTCAGCATGCAGCGGCCACTAGGCGGATATTATTGGTATCTCGAACCGGTCATGAGGTTTCTCCAGCGTTCGGATGTGCCGATCCGCTATGCGACGACCCTGTCGGTTCACAAGGACCCGACGTTGCTCGAGGGGTGCCGGGTCATCGTTCTTGCCTATCATCCCGAGTACATATCGGCCCGGCTGCGGAATGCCCTGACGGAGGCCATTGAGCGGGGTGTGCATCTGCTGTCCTTCTCCGCCAATGCCGTCTACTGGAAGGTGGAGTTGCATAAAGACGCCTTCGGGCACGACATCATGCTGGTTGACAAGAAAACAAGCGATCTCTGGAGAAGCCAGGGCGATGCATTCAGCGAACAAAACATCTTCGGAGCCCAGCATCCGAAGGGCGCCTGGGGAGGCGACAATACGCCATTTGTCGTGGAGCCCCGTACGCACGCCGATGCGGCGCCGGATCCGGGCCTAATGTCCCACTGGATATTCGAGGGCACGGGATTGCGTTTCGGAGATAGAATCGGCGACCTGATGGGCGGGGAGGTTGACACGTTTCACCCGTCCTACCCGACTCCTGACGTGCAGGGGCAGATCGTGTTCCTCTCCCCTTACTACAATAAAGAAGGAAAAGAGTTCATGGCGCACACGTCGTACTTCATGCGCCCGAACGGCCAGATGACCTTTCATTCCGCATCGCTGCGGTTTCAGCGCGCCCTCGTGTCCGAAAGGAGCTGGAAAGGAAAATCCAGCGGATGATCGAAAATATCCTGCAGCGGATGCTGAATCCGGACGATAGCAACGCCGTCCGCTATGTCCGGTCTCGTCTGCACGATGGCCCTATCTGGACCAATCGCGGCAATATGCTCCGTTTCCTGACGGATAGGGGAAAAAAGGTCGAATCACTGCCGACCTCTCTGCCGCATCCGGACAACGTGCGCCACTGGATCGGCTGTGGCGCCACAAGATTTAATGCGTATTTCGTCTGGTTCTACGACGCAGAAAACTCCCGTTACGAATACGGACCCAAGGAGCTTGCCGCATCGTTGCCCGGCATGCAGGTCGAGGCGACTCTGGGGGATGCAATCATATTCAGGAGCGGCAGGGATTCCGGCAACAATACGGAACATTCGGATGAGAAGAAAATTCTGGAGACGATCCGCAAGGACGCCCGGCTGATCACCCGCTCCGACTTCGATCTGTATCAGGACAAGAACGAAAACAGGCTGATCTACGTCCGGGAGCAATGCGCCAACGTTGACACTGAGCCGCGCTTCTTCCTGCACGTCTTCCCGACCGACAGGGCCGACCTTCCTGTATATCGCCAGCGCTTTGCTTTCGACAACCTCGATTTCTGCTTTAATGATTACGGGTTTCATGACGGTGCGCGCTGCGTGGCGGTGCGCCACCTTCCCGACTATCCCATTGCCCGCATCCGAACCGGCCAGCACGTCCACGGCCAGGACCGTCTGTGGGAGAGCGAGGTCAGTCTCGACCAGAAAAGCAGCCGCACGATGACCCATTCACAAAACTCACAGGGTGAAGCACCGTGAAGCCCGCCGATTGCTTCTATCTGGTTCTGGCGCCGGTGCTGCTGTCCGTCGGACAGGTGTTGTTCAAGAAAACGGTCGACACCCTGGGCGGCTGTGAATTAAGAAGCTGAAAAAATATCAGCATTGCTACAATCCCTATCTTCCCAATGATGGTATAGCCACCCCGAAGCACTATTATCCGTAACTCATGCAGGCGACCTGATTTCTCTCATTGGTTCTGAATCGGTACATATAGAGTACATTTCGAATTAACTGTATGATACGGTTACCAAATTTTAAATTAAGAAAATATTTGTCAACAATCAAGCTGTCCAAGATCAAATTACCCTAAGAAGGCTTATGAGAACGTATAAGACGTCCGAACCGTGGCGGGTTGGTGTTTTGTTTTCAGTCACGGGAAATACCGCGTTGGTCGAAAAAACTCAACTGGCCGGGACGTTGCTTGCGATAGAGGAAATAAATTCCGCTGGAGGCATTCACAACCGTCCTTTGGAGCCGGTTATTTACAATCCGAAGTCAGAAGCGAGTGCATTTGGGCGCTACGCCAAGCAGCTTATGATTAAAGACGGCGTCAATACTATATTTGGCTGTTATACGTCCAGTAGCCGCAAATCTGTTTTACCCGTTGTAGAAAGGCTCAATGGTTTATTGTGGTATCCCACACCTTATGAAGGATTCGAGTTTTCTCCGAACATAGTGTACACCGGGGCTGCACCGAACCAGAATGAGACGATTTTGTGCCGGTATCTTATGGAGAAGTATGGAAACCGGTTCTATTTTATCGGGTCTGATTATATATATCCCCGCGAGTCAAATCGCCTCATGAAGGAATTCCTTGTCCATAACGGCGGCACTGTAGTTGGAGAGTCCTATCTGAGTCTACGCGCCAGTCGTGACGATTTTAATCCGGTCATTAGTGAGATACGCAAACTCCAGCCGGATATCATTTTTTCGACGGTGGTTGGGGAGTCAACGGTTTATTTATATCAGGCCTATGCTGAAACCGAGTTAAACCCCAAAACAATGCCAATTGCCAGTTTGACCACAGCAGAAGCGGAGATTCGGGAGATGGGATATGATGTTGGTGAACACCATTTAACTGCTGCGAGCTATTTTCAAGGGGTAAAAAGCAAAAGTAATTCTACATTTGTAAGAAAATACAAAAAGCTGTACGGCGAAGACGAACCAACCAACATGTGCGCAGAAGCATCCTATTTTCAGGTGCACCTGTTTGCTAAAGCGTTGGATGAGGCCGGCACAATGGATACGGATGTACTACGAAAAATGGTCATGGAAACCGAATATGCTGCACCTCAGGGAAAGGTCTCGATGGATTCCCGGAATGGTCACACAGCGCTGTGGTCAAGAATAGGATGCGCAAATCGTGACGGCCAATTTGATATTATTTATGAATCGGCCAAACAGGTGGTTGCGGACCCGTATTTGATTGGTTATGGGCGGGTCGCCTCTGATTAAGCAAATAGTTAAAGTTTGAAATTCTGAAGTCAAGTGTTGCCGGCACAGTGGGGAATGATAGAAATTTTTTGAAGGAGTTCAGAAAACTTGAATTTCTGCTGGTTTTACCACCTGACGAGGACGGCAACAATATTACCCGGGAGTTACGGCGGCTTGGCGGTATAGTTAAGCGTGTATGGCCCGTACCCGTACCATTACCCATTCAAGGGGAAATACTCATTTGCGAGCTGGTGCCTGATATCGCTGAATGTACGCCATGGCTACCCGGGGATTCACCTCTCACATTAATATTACATGTGCCCAGAAATGAACCGGTCAATTTCAGGGAAATCCAAAATTGTGCGCCCCATGGATTATTGCACTCCCCGGTTACCCAAATATCGATTGCTACCACTATACTGCTTGCGCGGGATCAATTTCGCTATGAACAACGGTTAAGATCCCGCATAAGCAAACTGGATGATAATTTACGGTCAATGCGCTCGGTAGAAAAAGCCAAAGCGATCCTGATGGAAGCGAAAAATATTGACGAAGAAGAAGCATACCGAGTGCTCAGGCGTACTGCAATGAAGCGCCGAATTACCCTGGGAAAAATCGCAACTGCAATAGTTGACTCCTATGAGTTATTAAGGTAATAATAGCGCCATTGCGGTCGTAAAGTCGTTACACTGCCGCAAAAATGGCAAAGGTGCCATTATAAAAATTGAGTGAAAGCGCTCCAAAAGATATTCCATTAATGGGTATGTCCTTTGGGGCGCTTTTTTTTGGTTTCTACAATTCGATAACAGGGTTTGTTTTGGGTTATGCCGATGAAGTATGAACCATTCACCCGACAAATATAAAAACATCTGCAGAGCTTTGTCGTTCTGATGATGACAGAACCAGAGTCTATTTAATTTCAACCGGGGAGAAATAACATGAACAAGACTAACAGACGTAAATTTCTTAAGACGAGTACGGTGGCTGCGGCCTCTGCTGCATTACCGGTGTCTTTTTTCTGGCCGAAAGGCGCCAGAGCCGATAATGTGAGGATGGGCATTTTACATTCCCTTACCGGTACGATTGCTATCGCCGAAAAATCGGTTGTTGATGCTGAACTGCTTGCAGTAGAGGAGATCAATAATGCCGGTGGAGTAATGGGACAGCAGATTGAGGCCATCGTCGAGGACGGCGCAAGTGACTGGCCCACATTTGCTGAAAAAGCACGCAAACTGATCAGCAAGGACAATGTCGCCTCCGTAATGGGATGTTACACCTCAGCGTCGCGCAAGGCCGTGTTGCCGGTTTTCGAAAAATTAAACGGCCTGCTTTATTATCCAACGTATTACGAAGGCCTGGAAATCTCACCGAACATCATGTACACCGCACAAGAGGCGACACAATCGTCCATAGCGGCCACGGAATGGTTGTATGAAAATCGCGGAAAGAGCTTTTATCTGGTAGGTTCGGATTACATCTGGCCACGCACCACCATCAAACTGTGCAAAATCACTCTGGATCGTTTGGGCGGTACTGTCGCTGGTGAGGATTACTATCCTCTGGGCCATATTGAATTCTCTTCGGCGATTAACAAGATTAAGGCAGCCAGGCCGGATGTCATCATCAATTGTATAGTCGGTGGCAGTAATGTTGCCTTTTTCAAACAATTGAAGGCCAGTGGTGTAATAGATGATGGTACTACCGTATTATCGCTTGCGGTTTCTGAAGAAGAGGTGTCTGGAATTGGTAGCGAAAATACCGCGGGTACTTTAACCTGCATGGGTTACTTCCAGAGTCTGCAAAATCCGGCGAACCAAAAGTTTGTGAGTGCATTTAAGCACAAGTATGGTGCCAACCGTGTGACTGGCGATACTCTTGCCTGCGCGTACACTTCGGTACATTTGTGGGCCATGGCTGCTGAAAAGGCGCAGAGCTTCGATGTGGAAAAGGTCATAGCGGCGTCGTCTGAACTCGAAATAGACGCGCCAGAGGGGAGAGTGAAATTTCACGTCGATAATCATCATCTTTGGAAGCACGTCAGAATCGGGGAATTCCTGGACGACGGACAGGCCAAGATGCTGTATGAATCGCCTCTTATTGAGCCCAATCCATTCCCAAAACTATAATATTGCGGTGAAAAGTGTTATGGAGGGTTGCATTGTGCAGCCCTCCATACCTTGTTTTGCAGCGGTTAAATTCTGCGAAATTTACAGGAGGAATCTGCTGTCATGAACAGCGAGATGCTTGCCTTGCAGGCCTTCACTGGCCTTAGTGTGTTCTCGATCCTGATGTTGATGGCCATGGGGTTGGCCATTGTTTTTGGTTTGATGGGCGTGATCAACATGGCTCACGGCGAGCTGATGGCCATGGGTGCCTACACAACGTATGCCACATCGCTTTTGTTCCAGGCTTTTTTCCCGAACTTTTGGGATATTTATTTCCTGGTTGGCATCGTGCTTGCTTTTTGCACTACGTTCATGTTTGGGTATTTACTTGAGCGTAGTCTGATTCGTTTCTTGTATGCGCGTCCGCTCGACACAATGCTGGCTACTTGGGGTGTCGGGCTGTTATTACAGCAACTGTATCGCCAGTTTATCAATCCAAGGCCGGTCAGTGTTCCTACCGCTTCCTGGCTTCAGAATGTTTGGCAGGTTACAGAAAATATTTCTTTCCCCATGAGTCGGCTATTTATTATCGGGCTTGCCTTCCTCACGGCCATATTAATTTACCTGCTGCTGTATAAAACCCGCTGGGGGCTGCTGATTCGGGCGGTCACGCAGAACCGTGAGATTAGCGGAGCGGTCGGAATAAATCAGGGCCGGGTTGACACCTATACTTTTGCCCTGGGATGCGGCTTGGCCGGAATTGCTGGCAGTTCGTTTACCATGTTGGCGTCGACGGCACCAGATACCGGGCAGGCGTATATTGTTGACACTTTTATTGTGGTCGTATTTGGTGGTGTGGAGAGTCTGCTGGGCACAATTCTGTCTGCATTTTTTATTGGTCAAATGCAAACATGGTTTGAGTTTTACCTGAGCGGATCAATGGCGCGCGCCGGCATACTGCTGTTGGTAATTCTGGTGTTGTATTTTAGACCAAACGGTTTGTTTACTACGAAAATCAGGCGCTGATGACCACCAGGGAGCCCCAGGTCAAATTATCCCTGCACAACTCGGTAGCGGACGTGTTTGAACGATTCGGTGTGGCAATCCTGGCGACACTATTGTTACTTGTCATCCCGCTGACCCTGGACTTGTTCAGGCTGGGTCTGGCCGCAAAATATCTTTGCTTTGCATTCCCGGCGGTGGGAATTGTTCTTATCTGGGGCTATGGTGGGATTCTGAGCCTGGGCCAGGGTGTGTTTTTTGGCATGGGCAGCTACATGATGGCGATGTTTCTCAAGCTCGAATCCGCAGCGAATCCGGATTCCTCTTCAGGCACGGCATTAGCGGCTTTTTTTGGCGCTACTGGTCTGCCGGACTTCATGGTTTGGAACAGCGTGGAAGAACTGCCTTTGTGGTGGGAGCCGTTTCATCACGTTTGGATCATGATACCCGCAATCCTGATTTTGCCTCCGTTGCTCGCGTTTGTATTGGGTTACGTAAACTTTCGAAATCGTGTCAGCGGTGTTTATTTCACCATCGTCACCCTTTCTATTGCAGCAATCATGGCCATTGTCATCATCGGTCAGCAGGGTTACACCGGGGGCATTAACGGTATTACTGATTTCAAGACATTCCTGGGACTCGACCTGGATAGCGATCGTGCCAAATATGTAATGTACTACATCACCGTTATTTTGTTATTGCTGGCGGTATTGGCCGGACGTTTCATCATAAAGAGTCGGTTGGGCAGGGTGCTGGTGGCCATCCGCGACCAAGAAGATCGGGCGCGGTTTTCCGGATACGATTCTGCCATGTTCAAGGCATTTATTTTTGCCGTTGGCGCATTGTTCGCCTCGGTTGGCGGTGCCATGTTCACCATACAAATTGGTCTGGCATCACCCTCACTGATAGGCATCGTGCCTTCAATCGAAATGGTCATCTATGCGGCGATTGGCGGACGGGTTTCCCTGGTCGGCGCAGTATATGGTGCGTTTTTAGTCAACGGCGCAAAAACTTTTTTCTCCGAAAATTTCGTCGAATACTGGACATACTTTATCGGCGCGTTGTACATATTCGTGGTCATGTTTTTGCCTTTGGGTCTGGCTGGCATTCTGAAAAAGCGTGATTCTGCGGAAGAGCCGGATTGAGTCAATGAACGCAATTCTCTCGGTTACCGATCTGAGCGTTTCATTTGATGGTTTCAAGGCAGTCGATAATCTTTCGTTTTCCGTGGATTATGACGAGCTTAGAGTGGTGATTGGTCCAAATGGAGCAGGCAAAACTACTCTGCTGGACATGATTTGCGGCAAGACTAGGCCTGCCCATGGTTCGGTCAGGTTTAAGGGTCTGGAATTATCCCAAATGATCGAGTATCAGATCACCCGCGCAGGTGTGGGGCGCAAATTTCAGACTCCATCAATCTATCAGGATTTGACAGTTTTTGAGAACCTGGAGATATCTTCTCCGGAAAATCGGAGCATTTTTGGATCCCTGCTTTTCCAATACAAACCAGAGGTTATCGGAAAAATTGAATCTGTTGCCAGGAGCATATCCTTGCAGGAAGAATTAAACACCAAGGCTGGCCGCCTGTCTCACGGCCAGAAGCAGTGGCTCGAGATCGGCCTGTTGCTGATGCAGGATCCTGACCTGATGCTGTTAGATGAACCTGTGGCCGGAATGAGCGCGCGCGAACGCGAATTGACCGCCGGACTATTACAGAGTATCGCAAAGGGGCGATCATTGGTCGTCATTGAGCATGATATGGAGTTTGTCAGGATGATCGCGAAAAAGGTTACCGTATTGCACCAGGGTCGATTGCTGGCGGAAGGCAGCATGGACCAGGTGCAGAATGATCCACGGGTGATTGAAGTCTATCTGGGCAGTTAATATGGCGGCGCTGAATGTCGAAAATTTAAATGTTTATTATGGAGACGGCCACATCATTCGTGACGTAAGCTTTGTGTTACAGGACCACGAGACTTTGGCTGTTATGGGTCGCAATGGCATGGGCAAAACCACGCTGTTAAAGGCATTGATTGGGTTGCTGCCGGTACACTCGGGATCATTAGCGCTTAATGGACAAATCATCACCCACGCGCAAAGCCACCGGCGTGTGCGTATCGGCATGGCGTATGTACCTCAGGGCAGAATGATCTTTCCCTATATGACCGTGCTCGAAAATATTCTCACGGGTATGCAGGGATTAAAAAGCAATACCGTGCCGGCGTTCGTTTACGAAGTATTTCCCGTGCTCAAAGAAATGCGAAACCGCCGCGGCGGCAATCTGTCTGGTGGACAACAACAACAGTTGGCAATCGCCCGGGCACTGGTCAGCAATCCTGAAATACTGATCCTGGACGAGCCAACAGAGGGTATCCAGCCATCAATTATCAAAGATATCGCCAGGTCGATTAATCATCTCAAAGAAGAACTTGGATTTGCCCTCGTTGTCTCTGAGCAGGTGCTGAGTTTCGCCATGGAAATTGCAGATAGATTCCTGATCATGGAAAAAGGCGAGCTGGTGCATGAAGATAATAAAAGCGGATTGGATACGCAAAAAATACACGATTATCTGACCATTTAATTTAACCCGACTGAGGAGGTATTGTATATGTCACTTCGCCGCCCTTCAAAAGCAGATCTCGCCGCTATCAGTTCGAAGCGCCATTTGCAGCTTACAGAAGTTGAAATAGATGATTTATACGAACTGGTTTGTGAAAATCTCATGCTGTATGACGAACTTGAACAATATCCAGACCCGGTGCGCAAGGTCGTGCCAGCGGTGCGGATACCGGGACCGCGTCCGGCACCTGCTGCGGACCCGCACAATGCCATCGTGAGAACCTGTTCAGTAAAGCTTGCCGGCGCCACCGGCATACTTGCCGGCAAATCCATTGGCGTCAAGGACACAGTATGCGTAGCCGGAATTCCGCTTTCGTGTGCTTCACGGTTGCTTTTTGACTATACCCCGGACATCGATGCCACGGTGGTAACCCGCATACTGGAAGCAGGCGGACACATTACCGCCATATTAAACACCGATGATTTCGCCTTTTCCGGTGGAGGTCATACCAGCGCTTATGGGGTTACCTGTAATCCTGTAAACAACAAGCATACAGCGGGCGGTTCGTCCTGCGGGTCCGCCGCTGCGATCGCTGATAATCTGATAGACCTCGCCCTCGGTGGGGACCAGGGCGGCTCTATCCGAATTCCGTCGGCATGGTCCGGGATTGTCGGACACAAACCCACCCATGGCCTGGTTCCCTACACCGGTATCGTTGGATTCGACCTCACTATCGACCACATAGGGCCGATGACCCGGACGGTTGAAGACGCCGCCTTGCTGCTGTCGGTGATTGCCGGCAAAGACCTGGATTCCGCCGATCCGCGACAGCCTGACCAGGTTGAATCAACAGACTATACCAAAGCACTGTCAGGCGACATGAACACGCTGAAAATTGCAGTAGTCGCGGAAGGGTTTGATTCCCGGCTGGCCATGCCCGAAGTGGACACGGCAGTGCGAAATGCCATAAAAGTCCTTGGTAGAATGGGTGCTGAAGTCCAGGAAATATCGATTCCAGAGCACAATATGGTGGTGCCGCTGTGGAACGCCATTGCCATAGAAGGCGGGGTGTCCAGTTTTTACGCTGGCCATCACAGCTACCAGAACAAAGGCTGGTATAACCCAAAATTGATGTCGGCCATGGGTCGGGGCATCAAGACACACGGCGGCGATTTTTCGCCAACGGCTAAACTGGGTACTTTGATTGCGGACTACATGACCGATCAATACCACGGCGTTTTCTACGGACGAGCCAGGAATCTATCGAATCACCTGACAAAAACGTATAGCAAAGTATTCGAGTCGTTCGATTTGGTGGTGATGCCGACCACCCCCCAGACTGCACATAAAATTCCGCCTGGCCCCGAAGAAGATCGTAAAACCTATATTCGGCAAGCGCTCAACATGGTGGCGAATACCGCCACATTCGACTTGACCGGACACCCGTCAATCACGGTGCCGTGCAAGCATGTCGAGGGCCTGCCGGTCGGATTAATGATCACTGGCCGACATTTTGAGGACGCAACGGTTTTGCGCGCGGGACATGCTTATGAGCAGGCCTGATCAATGTATTGCCCGGTTTATATTTTGGCGGGAGTTCCAGTTTAAACATCATGACCGCAGCACTTGACCACGCGGCCGTAATGATCAACAGGATTGCGGGTTATGCGAGTGATGCCGCAATCTCACAGAGACTGCATGCCCTGAGTCATACAGGATCAATTGAGTATGTGATGATTACAACCGAAGACACGTTGCGCCGGCGGTTACGGGTCCGGTCCGATTCGGGAACGGAATGTCTGGTCGCTCTGCCCCGGGACCAACAGCTTTTTGATGGCGCCGTATTGTTGCTCGGGAATGACCGCGCCATCGTGGTGCGCATGGTCGAAGAACGCTGGTTATCGCTGCTGCCTGCAGATATGTCCAGTGCGGTGGAACTCGGCTACTTTGCAGGAAATTTACACTGGCGGGTGCGTTTCGACGGGCCGGTCCTGCGCATCGCACTGGAAGGCCCGGAAAAAGACTACCTGGTCCGCCTGAAACCCTTTTTGCAGAGTCATCGTGCCAAACAAATTACCACAGACTGAATGCGAAGATATTCTCCTGTCGTTGCAGCATGGCGACAGTTTTTTTCCGAGTGGGGCCATTGCAGTGTCCGCTGGACTGGAAACAATGGTTAATGAAGATCGGGTACGGTCATCAAATGACGTTGCAATGTTTCTGCATGGTCAATTGAAATACCGATGGGCGGTGTTTGATCGACAAGTTTTAGTCGCGACGTATCGAGCCATGGACAATCTCCCGCAAATTGCCGGGATAGATGCACTTGTAGAAGCACAAACACTGGCTGCGGAGTCGCGAGCGGGGTCCAAGTGCATTGGCCGGGCATTATTGGGGGTGCATACCAAACTGGCAACTGATTATGCGTCTGAGTATCAGGGTATGGTTAATAACGCAGTCGCGCATGGACACAATACCGTTGTACAGGGTTTGGTGTGGAACGCGACCGGAATTTCTGAATCGGCAGCGGAACTGCTGTCTGCGCATACCCTGTGCGTCGGCGTGGCCGGTGCGGCATTGCGTCTCGGGGTCATCGGACACATTGATGCACAGAAAATCATCGCCAGTGCGCATACCATTATCCAGCAAATACGCCGGCACCCAATAGCTGGTTTGGAAGAGTTGTGTTCGTTCACTCCAGAGCAGGAAATCGCAGTGATGCGGCATGAGGCCATGCCATATCGCTTGTTTATAAATTAAAACCAAACTTTTACCTATGGGGCGCTACAGATGTTACTAACACCTACCGAAATGGAACGGCTGACAATTTTCACAGCCGCAGAATTATCCAGAAAAAGAAAAAACAAGGGTCTTGCGCTGAACCACCCGGAGGCGATTGCCTACATCAGCGACGAAATTCTCGAAGGCGCTCGTGCGGGTCGATCGGTCGCGGAATTAATATCATTCGGTTCAACCCTGCTGAGCACCGACGATGTGATGCCGGGTGTAGCCGATTTGATTCCCATGATTCAGGTCGAAGGCACTTTTCCTGACGGCACCAAACTGGTTACCGTACACGACCCGATTCGACCCGGAGTCAAACAAACGAAAAAATCTGAACAGGTTTCGCCGGGCGAGTTATTGTCAAAAACCGGCGAAATCGAGATCAACAAAGGTCGTCCCAAGACCAGCATTAAAGTACTCAATACCGGCGACCGACCGATACAAATCGGAAGCCACTACCATTTCTTTGAAGTTAATCGGGCCTTGGACTTCGACCGGGAAGCGGCTTACGGTATGCATCTCGACATACCGGCGGGCACTGCGGTGCGTTTCGAACCCGGCGAAGCCAGGAAGGTTACTCTGACCCGCTTTGGTGGAACCCGGCAGTTATATGGATTGAACGGGCTGACAAATGGAGCGACCAATAGCGACCTGCACAAGGCGCATTCCCTGGAATTAGCCAGACAAAGACAATTCAAAGGAGCCTAGGACTATGGCCTTAATGACACGAAAAGAATATGCACAGATGTACGGTCCCACCACAGGCGATGCCCTGCGATTGGGCGATACCTCATTGCTGGCAGAAGTCGAGCACGATTACGCCGTACCCGGGGATGAATGTCTACATGGCGGTGGTAAAACATTACGCGATGGATTGGGTCTGACTCCCGGGTATGACAGTGCCATGGGGTCGTTGGACATGTTGTTGTGCAACGCATTGGTTATTGATCCGGTTTTAGGTGTCGTTAAAGGCGATATCGGAATCAAAGACGGAAAAATTGCCGGCATTGGAAAGGCGGGGAATCCGGCAACAATGGATGGCGTGGATTCCAACCTGATTTGTGGTGCAGCGACGACAGTGCGGGATGCGGAAGGTTTAATTGCCACACCTGGCGGTATCGATGTACATGTGCATTTTGACAGCGCACAGCTTTGTGAACACGCTATCAGTTCGGGTATTACCACCATGTTCGGCGGGTCCCTTGGGCCAATCACAGTGGGAATCGATTGTGGCGGCGCCTGGAATGTGGGAAAAATGCTGCAGGCCGCTGAGCAATGGCCCATCAACTTCGGTTTCCTCGGTCGCGGCAATTCTTCAAAACCACAATCATTATACGACCAGATAGACGGGGGATGTTTTGGCCTGAAAATTCACGAAGACTGGGGGGCAATGCCCAGCGTTATCGATACTTGCTTATCAGTCGCCGACGAGCTGGATTTTCAGGTGCAGCTTCATACAGACACGTTGAATGAGAGTGGTTTTGTAGAAGACACACTGGCCGCAATCAATGGCCGCACCATTCACATGTATCATACCGAGGGAGCCGGTGGCGGTCATGCACCGGACATTATCAAAGTGGCTGGTATCAGCAATTGTCTTACCTCTTCTACCAACCCCACCAATCCATTCACCATCAACACCTTTGACGAGCACCTCGACATGACCATGGTGTGTCATCACTTGAGCCCGTCGATTCCAGAAGATGTGGCTTTTGCTGAAAGCCGAATACGTTCGCAAAGCATCGCCGCCGAGGACATTCTGCATGATCTTGGTGCTATCGCTATGCTGGGGTCGGACAGTCAGGGCATGGGGCGTATTAATGAAGTGATTTGCAGAACCTGGCAGCTTGCTTCAAAAATGAAGGACCAACGCGGTCGATTAAGTGAAGAGAAAACCAGTCATGGCGACAATGAGCGCATAAAGCGCTATATCGCCAAATATACTATCAACGCCGCCCGAACATTTGGGGTTGATGCGTATATCGGATCACTGGAATCGGGCAAAATCGCCGACATGGTATTATGGCGTCCCGGGTTTTTCGGCATCAAGCCGGAGTTAGTGATTAAGAGTGGATTTATTGCCTGGTCGCCAATGGGCGACAGCGCAGCATCATTGATGACTTGCGAACCGGTAATTATGCGACCGCAATGGGGCGCGTTTGGCGCAGCGAAAAATTCACTGAGTGTTTCTTTTGTCAATCCTGTGGCAATTGAATCCGGGTTGCAGGATAAATTGCAATTGACCAAACAACTACTGCCAACCCGTGGAACACGCAGGCTCAGCAAGCGCAATATGCTGCACAATTCAGTGTGCCCGGATATCTCTGTCAACCCGCAAACCTTTGATGTTTTCGTTGATGGCGAACTGGCCTATTGTGAACCGGCTAAAGAATTACCTTTAGCGCAGCGGTATATGCTGCGATGAATACGGATTCGTTCATCTTATCGACACCGGCCCGGATCGGAATTGGCGGTCCTGTCGGGTCGGGGAAAACCGCCTTGATCGAGAATCTTATTCCAGCCTTCGCAGCACGCGGTCTGGAACTGGCCATCATTACCAATGATCTCGTCACCCGGGAAGATGCAGAACGAATCCGGCACAGCGGGCTGATTGATCCGGCGCGGGTGATGGCAGTAGAAACCGGTGCCTGCCCGCATACGGCTATCCGTGAAGACCCCACTTTAAATATTCAGAGCGCTGATCAACTGGTTCTGAATTATCCGGATTTGGCAGCGGTGATTATCGAAAGCGGCGGCGACAATCTTGCATCGACATTCTCGCTGGATCTGGTTGATTACTGGTTATTCGTTATTGATGCCGCAGACGGCGATGATATACCGCGTAAAAAGGGTCCCGGGGTGGTTCGTTCGGATTTGCTGATAATTAATAAAACTGATCTTGCGCCTTATGTGGGTGCTGACCTGAACCGGATGATTGAGGAGGGAATGGAAGTGCGCGGCGGCAAGCCGATTTTGCTCACCAATTGTGCCACTGGCGAGGGTATCGAAGCGGTGATGGATCAACTGGTGCACGACGTGCTGTTTACCCAGGGCTGTACTTGAATTGGATGCTGTATCCGGGGCTCGCCAGCCGTCAGATTTGTATTTACAGTTCGCGACTGCACCAAATGGTCGGACTTATATCAATCAGCAATTTTGTCATTACCCGTTTCACATATGTCGTGCGCAGTATGTGGACCCTGAACCCAATGGATTGGCCACTGTTTATTTGCAATCGAGTTCCGGCGGAATATTTGCAAATGAGCGCCTGTCCTGCGAATTTCACGGGTTGCCCCAATCCCAGTCTCATATAACTACTCAATCCTCAACAATTGTACATCGCATGGATGATGGGGATGCGCGTCACAGCGTCACCATTCGCGCGGAGGAGGATAGTTTCATAGAGTATTTTCCGGACCCTGTGATTCTGTTTCCTATGGCAAGGATGTATGCCCGCGTGGTTGTACAGATGCACCCAACCGCCACAGTGTTAATGACAGATTCATTTACCAGCCATGACCCGATGGCTAATCAGGAGAACTTTACCGAATATCGCAACGAAACCAGAGTGGAGAGTTTTGATGGATCATTATTGTGCCTTGACCGCTACAGCGTTTCAGGGACACAGTTTTCCAGCGGTCAGTTAGGTGTAATGGGCAAAAACAGCGTACAGGGCACATTTACATTATTGAACTCAACACATCCTGCCGCCCAACTGTGCGCAATGATACGGCGTTTTCTTGAGTCCGGTTTTGATGGGTACGCTGGTTTATCCGCCTTGCCGAACGAGTGTGGTATCTGGATGCGTTTGATAGCGCTGGATGCCTTCACGCTGCGGTTGGCAATACAAGAGGTCTGGACGATAACCCGGCAAACCCTGCTGGGAGAACGCCCGAATTGTAGAAAGAAATAATATTATGGGTTTGTCGGATAGCCGGATTCTGTGACATACCTGTCCTGGCGCCGGGTGCTGTGATGACCCGGCAGGTTAAATTGTGTAATCGTTCACGAATATATCCTGTGGGGCAAAACCCTCATTTGTTTCGTATTTCTACAGGAGCAGCTAATGCAATTACTTTGCACCCCCAGCCATCCTGTCGCTTAGCAGGCTGTTGATTTTTCTTTTGGAACATTGGGATAGATACACGGTATAAATCGATAATATTTTGAGGGGGGGGCGTCATGCGCGGCGAAGAGGTTTTTCAAGCATCACTTTGCACAACAGTCAGGTCGGGATCGTTTATACTGGTTCATCACCCGTTACGCAGGATACGCGAACTTGTCGATCAAGCGATGCTGGGTTTAACCGGGGCCCTTTGCCCCCATTTATTCCGACAAAGGGCGGGAATTCATCCCGCCTGAACGGTTCATTTGAGCTCAGCTCCTGCAGGTTTTATACCGCATTCGCAGTGAGGCGGCAATTGGTTGAACAAATTCAATACAACCTGCTTTATCGCTGGTTGGTTGGGCTTGGGATGGATGCGGAGGCTTAGAGCCATTTGACCTTCAGTCGCAATCGTGATCGGCTATTGGATCATGACATTAACCCGGAATTGTTTGAAGAAGTAGTGGAGCTTGCTCCCAGGAGAGACTGGTTATCTGACGCGCATTGCAGTGTTGATGGTAGCTTGATACCAGCGCAGAGCATTCCAAAAAAGTGATCGCCCAAAGGCTGAAGCCAGTTGGTGTCTTGGGACGCAACGCTGAAAGGAACTTATCCGTGAAAAGCGCAGTCACCAGACCCATGAATCGGAAACGGATGGAGGCGCACTCCTGGCCCCCAAGGGTAAAAACATGGGTCATACCGTCCTGGAAAACAGGAATGGCGTAGTAGTGGACTGGTCGGGCAGAACGGGAGGTTGCCGGGTAACAAGAAACGCGAACCAGGCGTCGACAAGAATTACGACACCCACGATTTTGTTGCTGCGTGTTGAGCGCTGAAGATGCTCCGGCATGTTGTCCGCAACGATAATCAATCCGGAGGTTTCGCAATTGACCCAAGAACCAGGCGAGTCAGATCAGTCGCATATTGAGTGGAAGAACCTTTAGGTTGTGGAAAGACGACAGGACTGATACGGCAGGTAAAAGTTCGGGGAATCGGCAAGGTCAATGTACTGTATAGGATGACGATGATGGGTTGGAATTTGATACGGATAAAGAATTGACAGGAGCAGCCCGCCTGACGGGCGGAAAATCCCATGAAAAGGGTACTGAAGCGGTTTGTACAAGAAAGTTTGAAGAAAATCACGCTGATTCTTAAGATAAATCGGCAAATGCCCCGAAAATCAAAGCGATTTTCAACAACCTGCTAGGGCCTGGTGAGCATGCCCACAGCGCTATTGTGGCCCGACCGGGTGCCGGTTCAGGACCCCAGACAGTTATATATGCTTATAACCTGGCGCCAGGCTACGGTAACGCGGGATTTTGTGCACGTAGGAAAGAAAGTCATTTTTGAGATCTTCCACTTCATCATCACTCAGTTCTCGCACCACTTTGGCCGGCGATCCCAATAGTAATGATCTGGGGGGGAATTCCTTGTTCCCGGTAATCAGGGCGTTGGCGCCCACCAAGCTGTTTTCGCCGATCACTGCGTTGTTCAGAATGGTGCTGCCCATTCCGACCACACTACCGGTTCTGATACGGCAACCGTGCAGCATGACGCCGTGCCCTATGGTCACCTCATCTTCAATGGTCAGCGGGATGCCGGGGTCGGTATGTAATACACAGCAATCCTGAACATTGGAGCGATTACCAATATGTATCCGCTCATTATCGCCGCGCAATACGGCATTAAACCAGATACTGGCCTGTTCACAAATTCGCACCGCGCCGACAAGGTCAGCACTCGGTGCCACATAGCTGCTTGCGGCTATTTCGGCCATGCGACCCGGCAGGGTATATATCATTACATTAACAAGGGTTTGTCCACGTCCTGAACGGTGCTGTGCTGCCGCCGCCATTGCATCGATACAAGATGCGACAATTTCTCCATAATCGTTTCCTTTTTCGAGTATTCAACATACATAAGCTGCGCCTCTTTTCGCAGTGACATCAGATAGTCGTCACTGGTTTGCAGTTCATCGACCAGGCCCAGTTCGAGTGCGCGTGTGCCCAACCAGTGCTCCCCAGTGGCGACTTTCTCCATATCCAGGTTCGGGCGATGCGACTTGACAAAGGATTTAAACAGTCCATGGATGTCCTCAAGCTCCTGCTGCATTTTCTCCCGACCCTTTTCCGTGTTTTCTCCAAACAAGGTCAGGGTGCGTTTAAATTCGCCCGCATAGAGTTGTTCAAAATCCACAGCGTGTTTTTTCAATAGCCGATTCAGATTGGGTATCTGGGCAAGCACGCCGATGGAGCCAATTATCGAAAACGGGGCGGCGATGATTTTATTGGCCACGCAGGCCATCATATAACCGCCGCTGGCCGCTATCTTGTCCACCGAAACGGTGAGGGGAATGCCCTGTTCGCGAATTCGTTGCAGTTGGGATGCGCCAAGCCCGTATCCATGCACTGTTCCACCACCACTTTCCAGCCTCACCATGACTTCGTCCTGACAGGTGGCCACAGTCAGCAATGCACTGATTTCCTGGCGTATGGTTTCAACCGCGCTGGCTTTAATGTCGCCGTCAAAATCAATAACGAACAGTCTTTTTTCTCCGGAATCCGGTTCTTTGGATTTTGTGTCGGAAGTTTTTGCTGCCTTGCCTGCCCTCTTTTCCGCTTTTGCTGCTTCTTTTGCTTTTTTCCTGTCGGCCTTGATTTTTTTCTTTAACCCGGTCGGGGACAGGGCGGCTGAGGCGATGGTCTGCTCCATATCCTCGTATTGGGGATTGAGGTGTGAAATTTCCAGTTGCTTGTCAGCGGACTTTTTTTGCCGCATTGCCAGGGACAACAGGCCGCCAGCCGCAATCAGAATGGCGGCGACAATGGTGATTGCTTTGGCCAGAAACAGGCCGTATTCAGCGAGAAATTGCATATTCGATCTTCAGGTTTTTTGTGGGATGACTGGTGGTTTATTGGCCGGCTTTGGCCCAACTGTCGCGCAATGTGACGATTCGATTGTAAACCGGTTTGTCGATGCGGCTGTCCTGGTCCGCATAGAAATACCCCAGCCGCTCAAATTGGTAGCGAGTATCCGCCTGCGCCGAAGCCAGACTTTTTTCGAGCCTGCATTCGTACAGGATTTCCAGCGAATCAGGATTCAATGCCGCTCTGAAATCCCTGCCTTTATCCGCTACCGGGTTGGCCCGGGAAAATAGTCGATCGTATAGTCGAACTTCCGCGTCAATACTGTTCTCGGCACAGACCCAATGAATGATGCCTTTCACTTTTTTGCCCGCTGGCTGTTTGCCGTGACGGGTATCCGGGTCGTATTGGCAGCGTAATTCCACCACGCGGCCCGCATCATCCTTGATGACATCGGTGCAGCGAATGACAAAGCCGTATCGCAATCGCACTTCCCGACCAGGGCTCAGGCGAAAAAACCTGCCAGGCGGATCTTCCATGAAATCATCCCGCTCTATGACGATATTGCGGCCCAACGTGATTGCCCGGGTGCCCATGGTCGGGTCGCCCGGATGATTTGGCGCGGCAATGGTTTCAAATTCGCCTTCAGGATAGTTTTCGATGACTACTTTAAGCGGCCGCAAAACCGCCATGGCGCGCGGCGCAACCGGGTCCAGATCTTCCCGAACGCAGTTTTCCAGAACGCCCGTTTCAATAATATTGGCTTTTTTGGTGATGCCCACCGCGCAGATGAAGTTTCGGATTGATGCCGGCGTGAAACCCCGGCGGCGCAATCCGCACAGGGTTGGCATCCTCGGATCATCCCATCCGGCAACGTCCTGGTGCTCAACCAATTGCGTGAGCATACGCTTGCTCATTACCGTGTAGTTGAGGTTGAGTCTGGAAAATTCTATTTGCCGCGGGTGACAGGGCGCTGAAATATTGTCGAGAAACCAGTCGTATAAGGCACGATGATCTTCGAACTCAAGGGTGCATAATGAATGGGTTACGCCCTCAATTGCATCACTTAAGCCATGGGTGAAATCATACATGGGATAGATGCACCAGGCATCGCCGGTGCGTTGATGCCGTTGATGGCGGATGCGGTAAATTACCGGATCACGTAGATTGATGTTCGCCGACTGCATGTCTATTTTTGCGCGCAGTACCTGCTCGCCGTCCTTGAATTTCCCCGCCCGCATGCGCGCAAACAGGGTTTTGTTTTCATCGATACTGCGATTACGGTAGGGGCTGTCTTTGCCCGGTTCGGTCAGGGTGCCGCGAAATTTACGCATTTCTTCCGCGCCGAGGCTGTCCACATAAGCCAGACCCTTGCCGATTAACTCAACCGCAAAATCGTGTAACTGTTCAAAATAATCCGATGCGTGCGCAATGTTGCTCCACTGAAAACCCAGCCAGCGCACGTCCTGTTCGATAGCGGCGACAAATTCGGCGTCTTCTTTGGCCGGATCGGTATCGTCGAGCCGCAGTGTGCAGCGGCCCGCATAGTCTTCGGCGACACCAAAATTCAGCCAGATGGATTTGGCATGACCAATATGCAGATAGCCATTCGGTTCCGGCGGGAACCGGGTGACGATCGCCTGGTGTTTCCCCGCTGCCAAATCCTCGTCAATAACTTGGCGGATAAAATTGGACGATTTTACAGTGTGCGGCATTGTGAGCATTGCAGATGCTTTGAATCGTGGATCAGGCTAAAGAAAAGTCGCCGAGTATAGCGAATTTCATACATTTCTGCCCTGGGTTGACCGGGTTGCGACAAGGCTTTTACCCGCCAGGCGGTTTCCAGCGATATGGTCAGGCAAATACATCCCCACATGCCGGAAAAATGCCGGCTTGTGCGGCAAACAATTCCAGATAATTTTTGCCGCACCGCTTTGCGTTGGCAATGGCAGAGCCGGATTGCTGGCTAACTACAGGCCTGGGAAAGACGGGGAGAAAAAATATGAAACATGGGTGTGCAGAGGTGTCGATAGTCAAACGGGCGCCGGATTTTTCCCATCATACCCACAAATACGCTTTCATCTTTGGCATTTGGCTATTCAGGCGCACGGCAGGCGAGGTCCAGGCTGCGCCTGGGCTCCTGGTGGTCTAACGTCTTCTGGATGGTCTTCTGGCAGGCTGGTGGCGCGGCTGCCAATCAGTATCGTCCACGGCGATCCATGGCCGGGCGACATGAGGGCGTACAGGGTTACCGGGGTGACAGCGGCGAGTTTGCCGTATTATTGGATGAAATGACGGCGGTGCTGGTTATCAGACATCTGGGTCTGACTCGTTATGACAATGCCAAGGGAACACCAAGTAGTACGGCTAACAGGAATGAAGTGGTTGCACGATAAGTGCTGTACCAGATATGCCATAATAATCTTTGGTAAACAGGGATAACCGATAATCCGGGTCTCGACTAAACCATTCAACCATAACGGTTATCGGATCAGACCGCCGCTGAAAGGAAGCCACGGGCAACCATTTGATACATACCAGACGGCAATGGCGATTATGTAGCCGGCCCACATAAACCGGAGTTTTTGATGTCCGAGCAGTTTGCCCACGGATTATTTTTCCTGAATACTGGAAAAGAAAATCATGCGGCGTATCAATTATAAAGCGGGCAATTGATGCAGAAAATGTAAAGCGGTATGTAGGAGACTTGATTCCCTCAGCGTGTAGGCCTATCCGGGAGACACGATAAATCGCGTTTCCACCGTGATATTATCATCTGGATTGCATGAGCTGCGCTATGCGCCGGGAGTGCTCGCCGCCTTCCAGTGCGATGGTGATCAACATGGTCAGCGGGATTGAGAGGAACATGCCGGCCGGTCCCAGCACCCAGCCCCAGAAAATCAGGGAAACAAAGACCACAAACGAAGACAGATTTAATTCGTTGCCCATTAACCGGGTTTCAACAACGTTGCCGACCACGAGGTTAATACCGACATATCCCGCAGTTGCCCATAAAGCGGTGAATAACCCGTGATCGACCAGCGCCAGCAATACCGCAGGCAGGCCGGCAAGAATGGACCCGACATAGGGTATGAAATTGAGGAAAAACGCCAATACGGCCCAGAGAAGTATATAGTCAATTTCCAGCATCCACAAAATCACGGCAATACACAGCGCGGTCAAGGCGCTGGTGGCCGCTTTTAGTGCGAGATAGCGCATAACCCTGGTGGTGAAGGTTTGCAGCCGCGGCAGTTGTTGATCCGGGTTTTTCAATGCGGTTCTGAGTTTATCCGGCAGGGTAGCCACCTCGGCCAGAATAAATAGTACGGCCAAAAATACCACCAGCCCATCCGCCAGCAGATTACTTAAGCCGCTGAGCATGTAATTTAACAATCTGATTAGTGAATTCGGGTCGGCCAGTTCGGTAATGCGGTCCAGGGGCAGCGAATAGCCCCAATCCGCGATAATGACGTTTAATTGCTGGTACAGGCTTCCGAGGTTTTGTTTATATCTTGGTAGTGACTGGCTGAATTGCTCGAGAGAACTGGCGATCAAACTAAATACGGCAGCCCCCAGGAGCCCGACTACGCCCAGAATAATAATTAACGCCGCGAGTGTCGGTAGGCCGTGGCGCTGCAGCCAGAATAGTGACGGGGTACAGATTATAGCGATGAAAACCGCCATCAACAGCGGCGACACAATGCCGCTGGCGCTCTTGAGCCCGGCAATTAACACCACAAGCGCCGCGCCCACGAGTATCATTCGTGCGGCGGGCGAAAAAGAGTCGGATAGTGCCATAATGCGTTGTCTGGCTGATTATTGGGGTGCAATCCGCTGGTGGGGAGCGAGTGTTTGTTGTGGTTTGGAGGCGGATATTATCGGCTTCGTCGCATTGCCTTGCGTCAGCGGCAGTCTGATGATGGTGCGCAGCCCCGGCCTGTTGTCTGCTAATGTAATCGTTCCGCCGTGCAATGTGATAACTGCGGATACCATGCTTAATCCAAGTCCATTGCCACTGTTGCTTCGGCTTTGATCCAGTCGATAAAACCGCCGAAATACTTTATCGTATTCAGACTCGGGGATGCCGGGGCCATTGTCGGCAATGGTAACCACCAGTTCCGTGTCCAGCCGGATAAGCGATAATGACAGGTTGCCCTGCACCGGGGTGTATTGGATGGAATTTTCTATGACATTGGCGAATGCCTGGAATAAGAGATCCCGGTCACCCCGGGAATTGATATTGTCGTCCAGCGTGGTGTCCAGTGATTGATGTTTTTCTTCCACTAATGGTTCATAAAATTCCACTATATCTGCGAGCAGAGATTGAAAATCGATTCGGCAAAACCCGGCTTTCACCTGTCCTGCTTCTATTCGTGCAATGCGCAGGAGGGCATTAAACGTGGTCAACAGGGAATCCGCCTCTTTAATCGACTGCTCCAGGTTTGCCGCAGATTGCGACTGCGGATTTTCCTGCAACCGGGCTTCTTCTAGATGCTGTCGCAGCCTGGCCAGCGGTGTCCTCAAATCGTGTGCAATATTGTCGGTTACCCGGCGAATGTCTTCCATTAACATTTGAATTCGGTCCAGCATCTGGTTGAGATTGTCGGCCATTTGATCGAAATCGTCATTGCGCCCAGTTACCGGCACACGGCGTGACAGGTCGCCGGACATGATGCTTTTTGTGGTTTGATTGATTTTTTCGATCTTGCGAACTGTCCTTCTGCTCAACACCAATCCGCCGAGGAAAGCTAGCAGAACCATAATTGCCAGCCCCCAGGTCAATGCCTGGATGATTCTGCCTTTGGCCTCGGTGAGCTGGTTTATGTCGCGACCCACTAACAATCCATATTTTCCGGGCAGTCGAAAAACCTTGGCTCTGGCCAGGTGGGTTTCGTTCGTCTGTTCGTTAATCTTCAGGGTAAATTCGATCCAGTCGTTGTTAATGGATGCGTCTTTCGGCCATCGGTCCAGATTCCCCACCAACGGCTGCAAGGTAAATGTGGTCAACAGATAAATCGAGTTGCCAGTGGCCTGCTGCCGGTCAATGCGTTCGGCGATCAACCGGGTTAATCCTTGCAGCCCTTCCTGCTCATACCGTTCCGCCAAGCCTTGTATTTCCGCCTGGATGGTGCTGTCCATTTGCTGGGTCATGTAGGACGCGGTAAAAACATAAAAGAAATAAAACAGCAACAATGTGGAGATACTGAAGATGGCGGCGTATAACAACGCCAGCCGAAACGTGTAACTGTGAAACAGGCTACTGCGCTGCGGCACGTAAAATATAGCCGGTTCCGCGCACCGTATTCAGCAGCGGCGTTGCAAAATTTTTATCAATTTTTCCACGCAGCCGGCTGATGTGCACGTCTATCACATTGGTTTGCGGGTCGAAGTGATAGTCCCAGACATTTTCCAGCAGCATGGTGCGGGTGACCACCTGATTGCTGTGCCGCATCAGATATTCCAGCAATCGAAACTCCCGGGGCTGCAAGTCAATCTCGCTGCCCTGCCGTTTGACCTCCCGGGTCAACAGGTCCATCACCAGATCGCCAGCGATCAATGTGGTTGCCTGGGTTTCAGCCGAAGCGCGCCTGGCCAGTGCCTCCAGCCTTGCCAGTAATTCAGAAAATGCAAATGGTTTGGTCAAATAATCATCGCCACCGGCCGTCAGGCCTTCCACACGATCATCAACATCGCCCAATGCGCTCAATATCAACGCGGGAGTATGATTGTTTTTTGTGCGCAGGGTTGCAATGATGGTTAAACCATCCATGACGGGCAGCATTCGATCGACCACCAGCACCTGGTAGTTTTCGCTGCCGGCCATGGATAAACCGCTGTCGCCCCGCTCGGCTATATCCGCAGTATGCCCTGCTTCAAGCAGTCCTTTATGAATATAAGCGGCGGTAGCTTGGTCGTCTTCTATTATCAATACGCGCATCGAGTTTTCTATCGGGCTTTATGGTTTTAGAATCAGGGTTTATAAGAAGATATTTGCAAAATACGATAAATAACGCAATAGCGGTGGATTTATGGGCAATGGACGTGACTCGATTTGTCGTCAACTTATGGTCAACTATGCGGTGCGCGGCCTATTTTAGAACAATTTTACCAATCAATGAATCTGGCCCGTGATCGACAGGCTCGATAAGCAGGCACAGCACACAATGATTGCAGCCGAGTTGAACGCCGCATGCAGGATTGATCCCGGCCTGGGAGCGGTGTTGGAGCGGGCAGGGTATCCGCAGCCAAGATCCAGGGAGCCTGGGTTTGCCACTTTAGTGGAAATTATAAATGCCCAGCAGTTATCCACTAAAGCCGCCGCCGCAATCTGGCGCAGGGTGGAGCGGTCATGCCGCGGCGCGGTTACACCGAAAAAAATACTCAACAGGTCGCCGCATCAACTGCGGCAATGCGGGCTGTCCAGCAGGAAAGTCAGCTATGTTACGGGACTGGCCGAATCGCTGTTGTCCAAACAGCTTGTGCTCAAATCCCTGGAGCGTATGCCAGACGAAGAAGTGATTGCCGGGCTGACCAGAATAAAAGGGCTGGGAAGATGGTCTGCGGAAATATATGCGATGTTTGCACTGGATAGAAAAGATATATTTCCAGCAAATGATGTGGCCTTGCAGGTCGCGGTTCAACGCTGCAAGAAGCTGGGAAGTCGGCCAGATGAAAGGCAAACCCGGCAAATTGCTGACCAGTGGTCGCCGCACAGAACCGCTGTGGCGGTGCTGCTGTGGAAGTACTACGGCGCTACCGCGTTGGACTGAGCGTTTTCAGGCACCGCAGGCCCGGCAAATACCAGCATAACTCTCGCTAGGGACGATGCTTCGTCCGATATTCGTACTCACAAGTTCGTCATGCGGAGGAGTTCAACCTCGCAAGTTTCGTTGTCAGGAATCGCGGACGCATACATCTCGTTCATGCCGCCGTACTCATTGCGAGCGCGAAAGGTCATTTCCAGGCTGCGGGTGTGATCCTCCGTCAAGGGATCGACCAGGGTTGCGACATGCTCGTAACTGCTCGGGTCACGAAGGCGATCCCGGACAAATTCCCGGAGTCCCAAGGTGCCCCGCCGATTCCCGGGGCGGCCTGTCAGGCAATGGACCCCGGAATTTTTCCTGACCGTTTCTCTCGCGAACCGCGGGGCCTTGTTCTCCTCGGATTCTGGCCGGTTTGACAAGATGAGAATTATCGGGATGCGGGCCAGGAAGATGCCCCAGTAAGTTTTTCTTTCCAGTTTCGACGAGATTTAATCAGTGAGCTGCAGTTTTGGCTGACGTTATACTGCTTCGCGAGCATCCTGCCGGTGTCCCTGGGTGCCCGAATGTCGCGCACATTCTGTTCAGACAACTTGTTGCGTCCGTGGTTTTTCCCTCGACCCAACCGCCCTGCACGTTTAATGCTCCAGAATTTGACTGAGGAATAATTTGGTACGTTCATGCCGGGCATTATCAAAGAACTCATCCGGATTGTTTTGTTCGATAATTTCTCCGCCGTCCATAAATATTACCCGGTCCGCCACGGTTTTAGCGAAGCCCATTTCGTGAGTAACGCACAGCATGGTAATACCTTCGTGCGCCAACTCAATCATCACATCCAGAACTTCCTTGATCATTTCGGGATCAAGCGCGGAGGTCGGCTCATCGAACAGCATGATGCGCGGCTTCATGCACAGGCTGCGTGCGATGGCCACACGCTGCTGTTGTCCGCCGGATAATTGCCCGGGGAATTTATTGGCCTGCTCCGGGATTTTTACCCGTTCGAGGAATTGCATGGCGACTTCTTCGGCTTCGGCGCGCGGCGTCTTGCGCACCCAGATGGGCGCCAGGGTGCAATTTTCCAACACCGTCAAATGCGGGAACAGATTGAAGTGTTGAAAGACCATGCCCACTTCCCGCCGCACGATTTCGATATTTTTCAGATCATTGGTCAGCTCAACGCCATCCACAATAATATCGCCTTGCTGATGTTCTTCCAGTCGGTTAATACAGCGAATCATGGTCGATTTGCCTGAACCGGATGGGCCACAAATTACGATTTTTTCACCCCGGGTGACGTTCAGGTTGATATCTTTCAGCACATGGAACTGGCCGTACCATTTGTGCATGGCGTTAATGATGATGATGCAGGCCGATTGGGCCGCATTTTCCGCAGTTCGTGTTGGATCATTCATTGTTATATTCGTTTTTTAGATTATCTTTTGTGTTCAGTCTGCAATTTGTTTTCCAGATAAAGCGAATAGCGGGCCATTGAAAAACACGAGATGAAGAAGAAAATCGCTACAAACAAATAGACCTCGTTGGACAGCCCAGTCCATTTGGTATCCGCCAGGGACGCCCGGCCAATACCCAGTGGGTCCAGCAGGCCGATAATCAGCACCAGGGTGGTGTCTTTGTATAATCCGATAAATGTGTTGACAATCCCCGGAATAGAGATTTTTAACGCCTGGGGCAGTACCACCAGTCGCATGGCAGGCCAATACTTCAGCCCCATGGCATCCGCCGCTTCAATCTGGCCTTTTGGAATGGCCTGCAAGCCGCCCCGTATGACTTCGGCCATATAGGCCGAGGCGAACAGCGTCACCATGATCAACACGCGCAACAGCAGATCAAAGGTGGTGCCGGGCGGCAGGAAGTAACTCAACATGGTTGACGCCACGAACAACAGCGTAATCAATGGCACGCCGCGGATAAACTCAATGAATCCGATGCAGAAATAACGGATTATCGGCAGCCTGGACTGGCGGCCCAATGCCAGGCATATACCGATGGGCAGAGAAGCGGCAATTCCGGTTACGCCGATTACCAGGGTGAGCATGAAGCCGCCGAATTTGTCCGTTGCCACCGGCGTGAGTCCAAACCCACCCACCAGCAGCCAGCCCGCGATAAACGGGAATATCATGGAAAAGTACAGGCCGTACTTGCGATAGGGCACGTTATCAAACAGCACTGGCACCACCGCCGCCACCAGCAAAACAAACGACAGGTTCACCCTCCAGCGCTGTTCGATGGGGTAGAACCCGTAGGTGAACAGTCTCGCTCGTTCGCCGATAAATGCCCAGCAGGCGCCGCCCGCTTTGGCCTGACACGCTTCGCGGTCGGTGCCGGTGTAGGCTGCGTCAATGAGTAGCCAGTCCACTCCCCCCGGTATGATTTTGTATAGAAACCATGCCACCAGAATGGTCATGATGACATTGGCCGGCGTGGCCAGCAGATTTTCCCTTATCCACGCAAGCGGGCCGATGGTATTGGCCGGCGGCGCCAGGTCTGGATGTTCGCCGACGGGATATGATTTTTGGTTCATGGTGTTTTCGGGTTAGCGTTCAACCAGTTTGATTCGGTCGTTGTACCAGTTCATGGCGGCAGAAATCAGCAGCGATATGGCGAGATACAGTAGTAACACGATGGTCATACACTCCATTTCCCGACCGGTTTGATTCAAAGAGATGCCGCCGATGGTGGCAACGATGTCCATATAACCAATGGCGATTGCCAAAGACGAATTCTTTGTCAGATTCAGGTATTGGCTGGTAAGCGGTGGAACGATAACCCGCAATGCCTGTGGAACAACCACCAGACTCAGGGTTCGACTCCGATTGATCCCCAATGCACCGGCGGCTTCGGTTTGTCCGTAACTTACCGCCGTGATACCTGCGCGGACAATTTCGCCGATAAAAGCGGCGGTATAGCCGGAAAGTGCGATCCAAAGCGCGATAAATTCCGGGCGGACCACCATGCCACCTTTAAAGTTGAAACCACGCAATGCGGGGGTGTCCCAGGTTATCGGGCTGCCCAGGATAAAGTAGGCTATCCATGGAATGCCGATGATGGCGCCGAGGCAAATCCAGAATACCGGGTAATGTTTTCCTGTTTGATCCTGAATCCTTTGCGCATATCGCTTGAACCAGAGACTAAACAGGATGCCCGCGACGCACAATCCACCAACTATCCAGAACAATGGTTCCAGTATGGGCCTGGGAGTGAAAAATCCCCGATTGGTCAGATAGGCCGCATCGTTGAAACTGATTGCATTTTTGGGGATTGGCAGCGCATGTACGATAATCCCGTGAACCAGCAGGATATGCAGTAAAACCGGCACATTCCTGACGTACTCGATGTAGACGTAGGATAGCTTGTTGGTCAGCCAGTTTCTGGAAAGTCGCAGCACGCCCAGAATGAACCCCAGAATAGTGGCCAGAACCAAACCAGAGGCGGCCACCAGCAAGGTGTTGAGAATACCTACCAGCATGGCCCGCAAATGGCTCGACCGGGAGGTATATTCGATAAGGTGCTGATTTATGTCGTAACTCGAAGGCTGGGATAAAAATCCGAAGCTGTAGCCTTTGCCTATGGCCTCCAGGTTGGCGGCGGCATTGCGCACAATATAGGCGAAGAAGCCAAATATCAGCGCCGCTGCAATAATCTGCACGATGACCGAGCGGGATTCCTTGTCATTCCATAACCGCGATATGAGGTTTCGCCGGGGTATCGGGTTTTTGGTTATGGTTGTTTCACTCATCGGTAAATATCATTTAATACAAACCGTTTCTATATTTCATTTTCAGTATACTGCAAATTCAACGTCACTCAATGCCCAAATGGTATTTATATGCGTGCCCCCAGTTGTTTTCCCGAGGTTTTCCTGAGTTTGTATACAAATATTTTAACCACAATCCGTCCACATATTCGCATCACTGGTTGTCACAGGTTGATTGAAGTGATCAAATCTGAATTGATTATGCCGCCATGAACCACTTTCCCGGCCTGCTTTCCCCGTTGCAAATCGGGCCGTTACACCTGCGCAATCGCGTGCTGGTATCCGCGCACGTTGCCGGTTTTGCGCGACATAACAAGCCTGGCGAACAATACATCAATTACCATCGTCAGTACGCCAATGGCGGTGCGGGTTTACAGATAACCGGCGCCACGCCCGTACACCGGTCGGGAATGTTGGGGGTCGGCGGTGACGCACTGTGGAATCTGAATGATGACATTATCCCCGGTTACAGCAGACTGAGCGCAGCCATACATGATGAGGGCGGCCGTATTCTGGCGCAGTTGGCGCATAGCGCAGGAACGGTGCTGATTAACCAGCCCGGGCAAGAAAGCTGGTCGGCGTCTCCGATTCGTTCGCAAACCACCGGTAATGTGTCCCACGCGATGAGCATTGCGGAAATTCACGAAGTGGTGGATGCCTATGCAGCGGCTGCGGTACGGGTTGCCAAAGGAGGGTTGGATGGGGTTGAAATACTGGGGGCATTTGGATTTCTGCCCCAGGCGTTTTTGTCGCCGTTAAGTAATTGGCGTGAAGACGATTACGGCGGCAGTCCGGACAACCGGATGCGCTTTGTGACAGAGGTTTTGCAAGCGGTTCGGGCCGGGCTCGGGCCCGGGAAAATTCTCGGATTACGCCTGCCGGGAGATGAATTTGAACCCGGCGGATTGGACCTTGAGCAGATGAAAGTAATCTGTCGATATATTACGGAAGCAGGGTTGGTGGATTATTTAAACATCATCGCCCACACAAATTTTACCCACGCAGGACGCTCCCGGCACTGGGCGCCGACGCCGGCGCCCCATGGGGTATTCGTCGAATTGGCCGCTGCCATCAAGGCGCAGGTGAATGTGCCGGTGTTCGCGGTGGGCCGCATCGTTGATCCGCTGCATGGCGAGAGGATCATTGCACAGGGCCAGGCGGATATGGTGGGGATGACCCGGGCGCATATTTGCGACCCGCACATCGTCCGCAAAATCAAAAGTAATTCATTGTCCCGCATTCGCCCCTGTGTCGGCGCAAATACCTGTATCGCCAATCGCTATGCCGGCAAGGCCATTCGCTGTATGCACAACCCGTCTGTGGCGGAACCGGGGCACCGGTTGGCGCCGTCAAAAAACCGCCGCAAAGTAGTCGTCATCGGCGCCGGCCCTGGCGGCCTTGAGGCCGCGCGGATTGCCGCACAACGTGGCCACGATGTGACCGTATACGAAGCCGACGATCACGCTGGCGGCCAGTTGGCGTTATGGGCCCAATCCCGTTGCATGGCTGAACTCGGAAAAATTATAGACTGGCGACTGCGTGAATTGGCACGGCTGGGCGTGAATCTGCGCCTGCGAAGCCCGGTTGACCGCAATGGATTAAAGCATTTAGGTGCAGAGGTGGTAGTGGTGGCCACAGGCGCTTGTGATAATCCACGCCGCTATGCCGGCGCCGCTCATATTAAACAACTCACCCCCCATGAATTGCTGCGCGGGCAGCGGGTTGAAGCGAGTCATGCCATGGTATGTAGCGATGGTCGTGGTCAGGCGGGCCTGGTGGCGGCGGAATGGTTGGTGCGGCGCAATATAACAGTCGAGCTGGTTACGGCGGATTACGCCGTTGCTGCGGACCTTGATCCCACCCATAGAAACGCCTGGTATGAGCGCTTGGGGAAGCATGGCGTAACCCTGACCGCCAGAGCAGAAATTGATCATGTTGACGGTGATCGGCTGTTTCTGCGCGAGGTCTATACCCATCTGCTGGACTGCCGGTCAGGCATTGATCTGATTGTAGACTGGAATGGTTGCCGGGTTAATGATGCGTTGCTGCAGTCGAAAACCGAGCATATCGAAAACATCGAATGGTATGCCATCGGAGATTGTGTGGCGCCAAGGAATGTTGAAGTCGCAATAGCCGAGGCGGCCCGGGTAGGGGAGCTGATATAAGATGCCAGCATTGCTGGCGCCGGGTTTTAATCTGACAGCAGGCGCGATGCTCCCCGGCTAAAATCGAGGAAATATGGACGCACCTGTCGCCATCATTGTGCTCACCGCAGCCTTGTTCCATGCCACTTGGAACGCCGCGGTAAAATCCGGCAGCGATCATTTGCTGTCAATAACCGGAATAAATGTGGCGGTCGGGATCATTGCACTGGCCATATTGCCCCTGGTCGGTCTGCCTCCTAGCGAAAGCTGGCCCTGTCTGTGGGCTTCGGCGGTGTTGCATTTCGGATATTACACCGCCCTCAGCGAAGCCTATAAGTATGGAGATTTTTCCCAGTCCTATCCCATTGCCCGGGGCGCCGCACCCATTATCGTCTCATTGTGGGGCGTTTTTATCCTCGATGAAATGCTTTCCCGAATTGAAATAATTTCATTGCTCGGCGTACTCGTCGGCATATTGATTTTCGTCACCCGGAAATTCAGCCAGGTGATGCAGGACCGGCGTGCACTGTTGATGGCGCTTGTCACATCCATATTTATTGGCGGTTATACCATCGCCGATGGCATCGGCGGCCGCCTGTCGGGGAATTTTCCTGCCTATATGATCTGGCTGTCCATACTGGATTGTTTCCCCATTCTGATTTACGCGGCCTGCAACAGAGGCATGGCAAAAGTCATCGAAATCAAACGCGACTGGAAGATATTTATTTTCGGCGGCGGACTCGCCCTGACTTCATATTCCATGGTGGTTTGGTCCATGACCCGGGCGCCCATCCCGCTGGTATCGGCATTGCGGGAAACTTCAATTATCATCGCGGCGCTGATTGGCGCATTTTATTTCAGGGAACCGTCAGGCAAGCGCAGAATCGTCGCTTCCGTGGTGATTTTCGCCAGCATTGCCTTTCTGGCGCTGGATTAACCTGCCCGGCACATTCGCCCGGATAATTGTCGGCGACCGGTATTCGCATCAATGTGAACCAGGGATTTTTACCTTTGCCCACAAAGTATTGGTGCAAAGTATTGATATGCCGCACCTTCGCGGTATATTCTGCACCGTTTATATTTTCAGTTCCTGCCTCCAATAATTCAGAGCCCCAACAATTCAGAGAATCAGCCATGACCCTGGAAATTCCAGCAAAAGCAAGTGCGGTCATTATCGGCGGCGGTGTTATCGGTTCAAGCGTTGCATATCATCTGGCCGGGCTGGGTTGGAGCGATGTCGTCTTACTTGAAAGGATGCAGTTCGGTTGCGGCACTACCTGGCATGCGGCCGGATTGATCGGCACCATGCGCGCCAGCGAAAGCCATGCCAAACTGGCCGAATACTCCATGTCTCTGCTCGCAGAAATAGAAGCCGAAACCGGCCAGTCTACAGGATTCAGGCAAGTGGGTTCGCTGTCCATCGCCCATAGTGAAGCGCGCTTCGAAGAGTTGAAACGGGTGGCATCCATGAACAATGCGTTTGGCGTGACCCGGGTTGACATACTTACCCCGGACGAAGTCAAGGAAAAGTATGGTTTTCTGGAAACCGGCGATTTGCTGGGAGGAAGCTGGGTGGCGCACGATGGTTATGCCAGCCCGGTAGAGGTGACTGCGGCCTACATCAAAGGCGCCAGGGGCCGGGGCGCATTATGTCTGGAAGGGGTAAAGGTCACCGCAATCAATCAGACCCAGGGCAAAGTAACCGGCGTAATCACCGACCAGGGTGCAATCCAATGCGATTATGTGGTCAATTGTGCCGGTTTATGGGCCAGAGAATCAGGCAAAATGGCGGGCGTCAATATTCCGCTGCACGCCTGCGAACACTACTATGCGGTTACCGAAAAACTGGATGACCTGCCGCCGGATTTGCCGGTGATGCGGGACCACGACAAATATGCCTACTACAAGCAGGATGCGGGTAGTTTGCTGGTGGGGCAATTTGAACCAAATGCAATACCTTGGGGGCAAAATGGCATACCCGAGGATTTTTGTTTCGATGAAATTGACGGCCATTTTGATGAACAAATGATGCCGGTGCTGGAAAACGCCATGGCGCGCGTACCCATGCTGCAGCATGTGGGCTGGCGAAAGTTTTTCTGTGGGCCGGAAAGTTTTACCCCGGACGGCCAGTTCCATATCGGTGAGGCGCCAGAGTTGAAAAATTATTATGTGGGCGCCGGGTTGAATTCGGTTGGCATTCAAAGCTCCGGCGGGCTTGGCAAGGCGCTGGCCCAATGGATTGACCGCGGGCATTCGCCCCTGGACCTGTGGGCCAATGATATCCGGCGCATGTACAGCTTTCAGGGTACCCGGCAGTATATCCAGAACCGGGTCACCGAAACCCTGGGACTGCTCTATGACCATCACTTCCCGTTCAGGCAGATGCAGACCTCGCGCAATGTCCGCCACTCGCCCATCCACGAGCGATTGGTGGAACGCAATGCCTGTTTCGGCGAGGTCGCCGGGTGGGAGCGCCCGAACTGGTTTGCGCCGGACGGGGTGGAGCCAAAATATCAGTACAGTTTCGGTAAACAAAACTGGTTTGATTACTCCGCCAGTGAGCACAGGGCGTTCCGAGAGAAAGTGGCCCTGTTTGATCAGAGCAGTTTTTCCAAGTATCTGGTTCAGGGCAGGGATAGTTGTAATGTATTGCAGCGTATCAGCTCGGCCAACGTGGACGTGCCGCCGGGCAAAATGGTTTATACCCACTGGTTGAATGAGCGCGGTGGCATCGAGGCCGACCTCACGGTAACCCGACTGGAAGAAAACCGGTTCATGGTCGTCAGCGCGGCGGCGGTAACCAACAAAGACCTGAACTGGCTGGCCCGCAATACCCCGCATGATGCCCATTGCACGGTGACCGATGTCACCAGTAGCTGGGCCGTGCTGGGCGTGATGGGGCCGCATAGTCGGGCATTGTTGACCGACGTACTGGGCATGGATATGCGCACCCCGGAATTCCCGTTTGGCATGTCCAAACCCATTGAGCTGGGTTGCGCGGCCGGCCGTGCGGCACGGGTTTCGTTTGTCGGCGAGCTGGGCTGGGAGTTGTATATTCCGACGGATATGGCCCGGCACGGTTTCGATACATTGTGGCAGGCTGGTCAAAAATATGGTTTGACCATGGCCGGACTGCATGCCCTAGACAGCGGCCGCATCGAAAAGAAATTCGTTCACTTCGGGCATGATGTCGCCGACCAGGATACGCCGCTGGAATGCGGGTTGGGATTCGTTTGTGACTACGCAAAACCGATTCCATTTATCGGACGGGAGGCGATGTTAAAACAAAAAGAAACCGGTAGTTGGAAAGGCAAGCGCATGGTGCAATTTCTGTTGCTGGACCCGGACCAGGTTCTTTATCAACATGAGCCCATCGTGCGGGATGGCGAGTTGGTGGGTCACCTGACTTCCGGGAATTATGGACACACTCTGGGCGGCGCGGTTGGATTGGGTTATGTCTATTGCCAAGATGGCGTGGATGCCGATTACATCAATTCAGGAAAATTTCAAATTGATGTCGGTGGCAGCCTGGTCCAGGCCAAAGCCAGCCTTTCTGCCATGTACGACCCGGCAGCGCGGCGCATGCGCGGATAGCGGAACCCGGCCAGCAATCTCCATTGGGTCTGCGGATTTCGCCCCGTGAATTCGCATAAATTGACCAGCGCAGCGGCCTATTCCCGGGCACACCGATGAGTGCCTGTATCTCCACAGACTAAAGGCCTGGGAATAAATTTGCTCTTAATGTTTTGGTATTCCGCTATTCAGGCGCAAGCGATGTTCAGGCTGTGTTATGACTATAGGCAGGCAGGCGTGGGCGCAGTTGGTATGGGAAGCGCGATTATTAACAGCGAACCCCGCGTCAGGGGCGGCTATTGTGCTGGTCTATGACCACTGCTGATCATCCCATTTAAGCTGATATTTGAATACTTCCAGCCCCATCATGGGAACCACGCTGTTTATATCGGGCTGCCCGTAGCACATTTGCAGAATAAAGTCTCGCATGTCTTCGTGTGTTTTGCAGAGCACTTCTACCAACAAGTCGTAGTGCCCGCCTGCAAACAATACAAACATCACTTCTTCTCTGTCCACAAATGGTTTTGCCACAATACGCGGGTCTGCGCCGGCAGACAACGTTAAACCAATAAATGCGTAGGCCGCATGATCCAACGCCATTGGATCGACTACCGCAGCAATCCTCAGGGCGCCAGCGTCAACCATGTGATTAACCCGGTTACGAACCGTCCCTTCCGAGGTCTTTAATTCCCGTGCGATGGTTGAATAGGCCACTCTGCCGTCTTCCTGCAACCGTTTGATTATGGCGCGGTTAAATGGATCAGATAACAGCGAGCGAGGCACCATTTTGGCTGCGGCCCGGTCCGGTTTTTTCTTTGTATCTACCGGCGCGATGCGCAGCGGTCTGATTTCGGATTTTCGTTTGGCCATCAGTTTTTATCCCGGATAAAAATACGAATATCGTAGAAATAATAGTAAAATTAAAAAAATTATGAATTATTTTTAGTTATTTATGAATGATTTCGCAATGATTATCGATTTTATATTTGACATCCGCAACGAGTGCGGATACACTCGCCGACCACTTGAATGGAATAGCAGCGAGTTGTTTATTGCCGTCACCTTGAGCGGAAAAACGCTGTTTCCGCTTAACCTTATTTAATTTCAAAAGCAGAGTCTAACAAAATGTGCAGTGTTTGCGGTTGTAATGAAGGAGAAACAAGAATAGAAGGTCATATCGGTTCTCAGCGTGATTCCCATCACCACTTCCATCGTTATCCGCACGACCATTTGGATACTCGCCATACGGACAAGCATACCCGACACACGGGTAAATCATCTCTTCAGTCTGGTATTGAACCCGCCGGTGTAGAGGCGCCTGGCCTGAATCAAAACGGGATTGTGTTAATTGAGCAGCATATATTATCCAGGAATGAAGGCTATGCTGCGCAAAACCGGCAATTGTTTGCCGACCAGAGGGTGCTGACGCTGAATCTGGTATCCAGCCCGGGTTCCGGCAAAACTACGCTCCTGACCACTACCATTGAGGGATTGATCAATACGGTACCCGTAGCGGTTATCGAAGGCGACCAGGAGACGGCCAACGATGCCGATCGAATTCGCGCAACCGGGGCCGCAGCAATCCAGATAAACACGGGGCGTGGCTGCCATTTGGATGCGCATATGATAGGGCATGCCCTGGCCGGGCTGCGATTGGAGAAGGGCGGCGTTCTGTTCATAGAAAATGTGGGTAATCTGGTTTGCCCGGCCAGCTTTTCCCTTGGAGAAAATCATAAAGTGGTTATCTTGTCCGTCACCGAAGGAGAAGACAAGCCGGTTAAGTATCCCGATATGTTTGCGGTTTCCGACCTGATGATTCTCAGCAAAATTGATTTACTGCCTTATGTGGATTTTGAGGTGGAACGCTGCGTCGAATATGCTCGGCGGGTCAATCCAGATATTGCGGTGATTCAACTATCAGCGGTCACCGGGGAAGGCCTCGACGACTGGACCAGGTGGATTCATGCCAGGCGAGTGACGACAAATGAGAAACTGCCGGGTCGCTGACTGCATTCTGGCAGTTTGGCTCCGCAGCCTGAGGAAATTTGAACCAGGGGCTACGCCAATCCTGTTGTATACGATTGAATTGATACGCTTCCATGCATGAGCTTTCCATAGCGCAAAGCCTGATTCAACTTGCGTGCAAGTACGCCGAACAACACGGTGCAAGTAAAGTTCGACGGATTCAGGTGCGGCTCGGCGTGCTATCCGGCCTGTTGCGACCGCTTTATTTTTGTTTCGAGTCCGCCTCCAAAGGTACGGGTTGTGAAGGAGCGGTTCTTGAAATAGAAGAAGTTCCGTTGACCGTGTATTGCCCGCGCTGCGATGAAAACACGTCTCCGGGCTCACGTTATAGTTTTGCCTGCCCGACCTGCGGCACCCCGACACCTAGGGTGGTTACCGGACGGGAGATGCAACTGGTCGCAATCACATTAGGCGGGACCGCCGCGGTATCGTTGTCCAGATCTTCTTCCCAGCCAACAGGCTGCCACGCGTGATACCCGCTGCGCAATCCCGGGAAACAGCCAGGAAAAATTTATGAGTAACAGCGGTTCTTATACATGGGATTTTGTTCCTCACCAGCATCAGGGGCCGGCTATACATACCGGCAAAGACGATCACGTCTATTCGCCGAGTAAGCATAACGGTGTATTCAAATCCCGGGGTCTTGCAACTTTTATGGGTGCGCCGTATTGCCCTCCGGACCGCAATGCGATCAGGGAAATGGATGCCAAAGTCTGCTTTCTGGGTGTGCCGTGGGATCAGGGGCAGATGGTACGGGCCGGTACTTCACAGGGTCCCTCGGGTATCCGTGAAGCTTCAACGCAATACTCGCCTTACATGTTTGAGTTTGATGTCGACCTGATGACATTTTTCCGGCCAGTGGATTGTGGCGATGTGCCTATTGTCCCGGGAAATAATCAACGCAGCCACGCCTATATTTATCAGTATGTAACGCAATGTCTTGAAGGCGGGGCCAAGGTTATCCTCTGCGGCGGCGATCATTCCGTACCGATCCCCGGTTCCAGGGCGCTGTCTGATTTCCATAAAAGCGGAAAAATTGGATATTTGCATATTGATTGTCATCTGGACTCTGCGCCTGACTGGGAAGGTACGCCCTACACCAACTGCTCAGGTCCGGCCCGGGCTTTTGATCTGGCCAATTGTGATGGGAAGAATATGGCGCATATGTGTTCGCGCAACGGCTTGAATCCGAAAGACTGGGTGGACTTCTGGGTTGACAATAAAGTGCGTATGGTGCCGATGCAGGAAGTGGCGGATCGCGGTATTGAGGTGTGCAGTAAAGAAATTTTTGACATCGCCTGGGATGGCACCGACGGCGTCTATTGGTCCTGGGATACCGATTCGCTGGATGCCAGTTGTATGCCTGGCACCACCGCTCCAGAAACTTTCGGTCTAAAACCAAGAGAGGCGATAAAACATGCGCGGATTGCCGGTACCTACGGCGCCGATGTTTTCGAAATATCGGAACTCACACCCCATTTCGATGTGAGTGATATGAGCATCAAACTGGCCTGCTGCCTGATTTATCAATATCTTGGTAGCCGGGCAAAGACATTGCGTGATCAGGGGAAAACAGCCTGACACGAGCAGACCGGCCATCACTGGTAAAACTATTTGGAGAATTGATTCAATGAATCCTGCTAAAAATTTCGAACACTTGTTTTCGCCGCTGGGCGAACCGGAAAACTTTAAAACTCTGGGTGTGGTCACATTTTTACGTTCGCCCCAGGTTGGTATGGAACGCCAGGCGCTTAAAGACAGCGGTGCACGTTTTGCATTCATAGGGATTCCTTACGATGAAGGCAATGTGGGGAAACCCGGATGTGCGGAGGGGCCGCAGGCGTTTCGCGTAGCCAGCCAGGAATATTTTCCATACTGGTTTGAATACCAGGTCGATCTTGCAGGTGCCTGTGTGGATTGCGGCAATGTGCGTATACCGAAAGTGATGCCCGAACTCGCCCATGATCGCATTTATCGGGCAGTACGAGAGGTGCTGGCTTCAGGTGTCGTGCCGGTGATATGTGGCGGCGATCACTCCATTTCAATTTCTGCGGCAAAAGCGCTGTCTGATCACATGGGTGAAGGCAAAAAAATGGGGTATATACATTTTGGTGCGCATCTGGAGATGGCGGATACCTGGGCCGGGGAAAAAATGGCAAGTCCGTGTACCCTGGCCAGAGTCAGCGAGTTGCCCAATGTGGATACGGCCAATATGGCCCATGTTGGTGCGCGCAATTCCATGAATCCGAAAGATCACGTGGAACTGGCAAAGGCGCGGGGCATCCGGTTTCACTCAATGGACGAGGTACTGGAACGCGGTTTAAAAACCGTGGTGACAGAAACGGGTGACCAGGCTTGGGGCGGGACAGACGCGCAATACTTGAGCTTTAATATGAATATCATGGATGCCTCAGCCGCGCCCGGGGTAACCGCGCCTGAGCCGGGTGGATTCGAGTCCCGGGAGATAATGCAGGCCGCAGATCTGCTTGGTCAAAGAGGGTCAGTCAGTCTGATTGAGGTGTCGGAACTGTCGCCAGTGTTTGATGTCAGCGGCATTAGCGCGAAACTGGCGGTATGCCTAGTTTTGCGGTTGATGGCCTCCATGGCGAAACAACGTGGTGAATTTGTCGATCAGAATATCCGGCGATCTGATTTGAGAGGCCGCTCCAGAATATAATTCGTTGTATGAAACGTAACCCGGACCGGTTCAGATCGGGTTTGGTTTAACCAGAGAAATCCTTCGTCTTCCTCATTAAATTCTCTCCAGGGCGCGGCCTGTTTTATGGACGGTCAATACTGGCCAGAGCAGGCGACCCCGCCCGGCATTATTCGGATTCTGGCGAACATCCGGTTCACCAGACGGAAGTGTATCGCGCGGTTAATCCATTCCGGCAACCCCTTTGAGCGGTACTGGGAAATTGCGCTGGCCCGGGTCAACGGGCATTCGCAATGAAATACGGTTTCCAGGGCTACGCGAGGCTGGCGTCCTTAAGTTCCGGGATCGGGCCCTCGTAATAGGGAAGGTTGTCGATTCTTGGCGTCCAGGAACCGTCGCCAATACAGGTCTGGACGTGTCTGGCGATTTCTTCCATGGTCGCAAACCAGACACCGCCACGGTCCTGCATTTCCTCAATCATCTGCCCCACCCGTTCACAACGGGCCAGGCGTCCAGATACAAATGGATGCCACACCGTAACCCACAAGCCGCTGTTTTTATACATGGCCTCAAACTCAGCCATAAATACGTGCATGGCTTCATCCGGCGCTTTGATTGGCATCATATAATGCATATCGGGAGAATGGGTATAGTGCGGCCAGTCATCCATTGCCCACTGGCTGGGTAATTCGATCACCGAACCTTTTTTTGTTTGAAGAATATAAGGAATGTCATCGCCCATCAGACTGGCATCGTACATAAAGCCCTGATCAATCAGGTAATCGATAGAGTGCATGGAGAAATTGTACAAGGGTGCACGCCAGCCCCGGGGTCGCTGGCCCGTCATTTTTTCAATTACCGCAATCTGTCGTTCAAGCCAGTACAATTCATCTTCCGGGTTGAGCCGGTTGGGGTTTTCGTGCAGATAGCCATGGGCCGCAATCTCATGGCCGCCTTTAAGGATGATATCTACCAGGTGCGGGTATCGTTCCATACACCATGCCGGGTAGAAAAAGGTCTGCCTGATTTCATAGCGGGCATAGAGTTCGACTAACCGCGGGATCGCGACTTCGTCGTACTTCAGCCATGACATGGTGGAAAGCATGGTCGGTGCCCGCTCCCGATGCTCAAGATGTAAAATGCTGTCAGTATCGATATCGAAAGTTATGGCGCAGGCGACTTTTGCGCCATTGGGCCACGGCACTGGATTTTTGATCATATTATTCTCCTGTTTATTTTAAAGAACTGTTTCATGGGTAGCGCAATGGTCTATTTCATGGCAATACAGTCCGCTTGAATTAAAAGCCCGGGTTTCGCCAGTTCATGAACGCGCACCACGGTCATGGCGGGATGGCCGTCCGGGCACATGTCCGCCCATATGCGAGATAAGCGGTGAAATGAATTTTCGACTTCATCGTCTGCACCGACGATAAATAAATTGAGTTTAACCACGTCAGCCAAAGAAGCCCCGGCTGCTGACAGAACCTTATCCACTCGTGCAAATACCACTTTGCACTGGGCGCTGAAATCCCCCGCAGATAGTGGCCTGCCATCACTATTGAGCGCAGTTTGTCCGGCCACATAAATTTCGCCCGCCGCGCGAACGCCGTGAGAAAAAACTTCCGGTTGGTACTGGCCGCCCGGGTCGGCCGGAGAAAGCGTTTGTCGGTCTGCAGCAACAATAGCCATGGCGTCAATTTCGAGATCCAGCCCCGGATAGAGCAAATCCACGCCGAACGCCGTTAATGCAGGTGCGGATTGGCCGACAAGCTGTTTTGAGATTTCCATGATGCGCTTGGCGAAGGCCATGCCGGTCGCGGGATCCCGGCTATTGTATTTGAAACACACTTTAATATGGACAACGTCTTTAAACGAGGCACCAGCATGGGATAACACACTACCTATATATCGATAGACGTTTCTTGTCTGTGCTTCAAGATCGCCAACATGAACCGAACTCCCCTTTTCATCGGCAGATATCTGGCCGCCGATAAAAATCCGGTTACCGACTTTCCATCCCTGGGACAGCGGCACCGGGATACTCCAGTCCCAGCTCCCGTCAGGCATGATGCGCCGACGATTCCTGCTTGATTCCCCACGAATTGCCACTCCATCTATCTGGATTAGCTGGCCTGCATAGGGCATGCCTTTTATGCGTACCGCAGTAGCAGCGGGCCCCGGGTCATGGAGGTACTCAAGCCGAACCCGGGTCATATCTTCCCAGTATCGGGTCGCATCTGCATCGTCACCGTTAAATACATAGTAGGTGTTCAGTCGAATCAGATCGCTTAACCCAAGCCCGGCCTCGGCCAGACGTTGCTGCATGTTTTCGAAGACATTGCGTGTTTGCGCAGCGATATCTCCCGGGTTCAATACTGCGCCAGTGCTGTCCAGTGCTGGTTGCCCGCTGATAAAAACCTGATCATTGACGGCTACGGTTTGCGCAAAGGGCGTTTGTTCCTTCCACTGCCATGCGTCGGCCCCGGGATAGATAATTTCTTTGGTCATGGTTTCAGAACCAATGGACGCCTGGCGGGGTTCTGCCGGTTTTGGAGCGGGCTTTGATCAATCCTAGTTTTCACTAAGCTATATTTCCAGGCTGCGATGGTAGGCCTGCATTCGGGAAACAGCCGCTTCAGCCGCGCCTGTACTCTCCGGTAAGGCAGCGCAGTAGGTCGTGATTGCTTTAGTCGCCAATGGCAGCCACTTGTCTATCCAACCCTGAAGCACCACTTTGTTTTCATCTTTTGCTGCGGTACAGAACTTGACGAGCCCGGCGCTCCATCTGCGGGAGCGGTCGCTGTCGCGAAGCTGATTATCCACCAATGCGGTCAGCAGGGGATCCCCAAAGCGGCGTGCTGTGGCACCGAGCTCGTGCAGGGTTTCATCTGCCGCGGTTTTCGCAACCAGATTGACGGCGACAAAACTTTCCCCATAGTCATAAGCAATCAGGGCTTTTTCCATTAATTCCCGCAAACCCTGCAAGGCGGGTTGTCGTTCCCAGTTATTCCGTTCCGTGTGGCCGAAACCTCGGTTGGGATGAGTGATCTTCAGCTCCTGAGTGCGATAAGCAATGCGTTGTAGCCATCGAAATTCATCCCCTTCCTGGAACCCGGCGCAGGCCGTGATTGTGCTCGCGGGAGCGATTTGCACCAGATATGACGCGCACATCTGTAAAGCGGCCTGTAAATATCTTCTCGGGGTGTACAACTTTTCCAGCGTATCCAGCCATTCTGGCGGCAGGTCCTCGTCATGACCAATGGCATTGTGTTCATTCAACAGGCCATCAATGTATTCTTCCTGGTTATCCTGGGAGCGGGTGTACACGCGATAAATTAACGCATCCGGGTCCCGGAATTCTTCCCAGTCATCATGCTGCAAGGGGCTGTCAAAGACATTTTTTCGATACCATTCATTCATCGCCAACCCCGGCGCGGGCGAAAGCTCATAGGCCGAGTTACGATGTCGATGCCGGGTTTGCAGATTGGTTGTAACTATCTCGTATTCACTGGGACGGCGCTTGTTTTTCGCCAGTTTGCTCCAGGTTTTCATCCCCGTAGTTTTGCCATTCATAGTGGTAATTCAGTGTTTCATTCTGCTGTGTTTCATCAACGGCCTGGTTCACTCACCATCTACGGTAGCGAGAAACCGCATTTTTTCTGAATCGACCCGAATAAATCCCTCCAGTGACGGCATATTGGATTCGATGTCGCTGCGCGTGACCTCTCTGCCTAGCATACTGGCAACGGTGTCGAATCGCAGGACGCATTCTTTTTCCACTGTAATGCGCAGGTATGACGCATGTTCTTCCACTGCGATTTTTCGTCCGCCATTGTCTTCCCGGATGGCCTCAAGAACGGCATCGCCAATTTCGCCATTTTTGATTACCGGCCCTACTGGTCGATTAGATTGAGATGTTTTCATTTTTATCTGATGAACATGCAGATTCGGCCAGCACAGCGACCCATATTGCCTCCTCTTCGGTTTTGACTGGATAGCGGATGAGTGATGTCCCGGTTGGGTTTATACCTTCACCGGAAACCACGTCAAACTGCCAAAGGTGGGCGGAGCAAGTCAAGGTACAGTTTTCCAGATTGCCTTCGAGCAGCGGGTGTGCCTGGTGCGGGCATGCCGGATGATACGCGCGGATTTGCCCGCCTGGAGCATGTATTATGAGTACCTCATTATCGCCAACCGCAAAAACATCCATTTCACCTTCCCAGACATCGTCCAGATCGCAAACTTTCTGGAATTCAAGCCGCTCACTCACCGCACTGGGTCGGCATATATTTGCAGTGCGGTCATCTGCAACAGTTGCATATCCTTGATGGCAATATCGTTGTCCAGTGGCTTGTCGGTGCCATGCAGGCGAGCGCGCAAGACCGCTCCTCCGGGGAATTCGGGCACCAGAATTCCGACAATTTGCTTGGTTGCTGTTTGAATCACTTTTTCGATAGTGCAGCCATCATCCACCACCACAACTTTATAGCCATAGTCACCCTGAACATTGATCGCGAGCGGAAAATCTGCCATATGGATCGATCCCGATGGGTTATGGTTTTCGGCAATTATCCGGTTGCGTACTTCGGCGTAGCCCGGTCCGAATAGCCGTCTATCCACCGATAGTCGTAGCCATCAACACCGCGTTCTGCCGGACTTTGACCCATATACTCGTAAAAATCGTCTTCTTCAGGACCGATTGTTCCATCGAATATGCGGTCAATGATACTTTTATGCCCTTTATACCGTTCCGGCTCCAGTTCAAAAATCCATTTACAGGGTTGCGAGCAAAAATGATATTTACGATCAGCCAAATCAATCTGGTGGTTTACCGGCTGCCACTGGTCGCCGGCTATTCCAGTTACTTCAAGACCACACATATTGCAGATTAACGGCGGCGCAGCCGGGACGGTTTTATCGTAGTCACCATTGCGGATGTTTGCGATTATGGTATCCCAGCATTTTCCATAAGTATTATTCCAGCCCGGATATTTTTCTTCCAGCCATTCTCTTTCTGCCGGCGATACGCCAGAGATGGGGCGCCACCATTCGGTCGCCCGATAGACGTAGACGCCTATCTGGTTGGCGTGATGGAAAGTTGAAATATCCTGTTTGAGGGTGTCCCAGTACCATGGCAAATCCAGCCCGAGCGCCTCAATAGTACGCCCAAACTGACCAATTACCCACTCTTCCATAAATTCCTTCAAGGAGTTTTCGCGGTGTTCCAGCGGGGTGTAGTAATCCATGCCGATGCCGCTCAACGCAGAAAACTGTTTCCACATGCGCCAGAAAGCGATTTCCACCATTTGTTGTGCTTCTTTCTTCCGGCCATTTTCAACCATGATTCGTACCATGGGTTCGCCAATTTGCGCATGCCTGGCTTCATCGGTTTGAATGCTTTGCAACATCGTGGCAAAGGAGTGATCTCCACATTTTGCCGCATCCGCTGAAAGGGCGACGAATTGCAAATTGGTGAAAGCCTGCTCCAGACCCATGTTAAGCATAATCGCCGCACTGGTCGCATCGCGCGTATGGGCAATGTCATCCAGGGCGTGACGCAAACTGATAATGATCCAGTTCTCGGTTTTAGAGGATTTATGGCACCAGTCGAACACCGAATCCTGTTTAAGAAATTCATAGGCGAAATAAATCTGTATCTGGCCATGGCGAATCTCGTCCAGGGTGCCAAACGTTGCCATGTTGCGCATACCGGGACTGCGAGAGAACCGGGTCATTCGTGCAAAGGCCGATGCGGAATGGAATTCTGCCCAGCAGACGGCGCTGAAATGCAACGCCAATAAGGCCTTCCAGTGCGGTGAGGCGTTTTTGAAAAAATTGGCCCGGGCTAATGCGGCTTTAACCGAATACGCACCGATATCCTTGTCGCGTTGTGACCGGACGTAGTCGCGGAAGGTGACCTTGTACGGCTCATCAAATGTTTCCCATGTTTCTACCGGTATGCCAAAACTGTCCGACATGGGTTTGGGGAATAACTCGTCTACCGATACATAACCAGGCGTCCAGTTGGTTTCCCGTGCCAGGTTATACCAGTCTTCCATCTTTAACAATGCCATATGCAATTACCTCTTGATACGTTGCGAACCAGTAGCTTATGAATCCTGGAATCTTTACAGTTCATAACCGCGCAAGGCCAGGCAGAATAATAAATGGTTAAATGTCAGCTAAAACCTGAACGCCACATGCCGTCCGGCAAAGTATATTTTATTATCCGAATATCGTCAATAATAGCTTTATTTTTAATGTATAATTCTATTTTACGTGTAATATTTTGCGAAATACGTTATAAATATCAATTAACTTGAAGATTTTCGGGTTTGTTGATATGTTCAATGGCGAAGGTTCGATAATCGGTGTTTTTACCCGGCTTTAGCGGAAAATTGAGGGTGGTTGTGATATTGATAGTTACCCGATTTGGGACAGCGGAATCGAAAACTGAATTACAGGTATGGCAATCATGAACAGGCAGTCTGGCTGTGGTCAGGGCCCGGGTTATGCGTATTTTTAGCTCGCACCAAAAAAGCAGGACAGACCGCAACCCAAATATAAATAACAAAATAAGGCGATGCCAGAAAATATCCGATGACGAGTGCAAATTCTGCCGCGCGAACCCGGAACAGCAAACGGGCGACAGAAAAAGCGCCGATTAATAAACCGCCTCAAGAGCGTTTTCTCGAGATCAGAGGCTCTGTAAGTCGAAACGAAAGCATTGTTCTGGGCCTGCTCGGTGTTGTCGCATTTTTTGGAATTTGGGAGATCTGTCATTACCTGACGCCGCAATCCCAACAGAAATTCCTGCCCGGTGTGCAGCAGGTGGTTGGAAAAATTTATGGGCTGATACGTGATAAAGGCTATTTGGCGGATATTGGAAAGAGCGTATACCGGATTTATGTCAGTTTCTTTGCGGCCTGTTTGCTGGCCGTGCCGCTGGGTTTGCTCATGGGATGTTTCGTAAAACTCCGCGCCTTGATCAACCCTACTGTTGGAGGATTACGCTATCTCCCGGCCGCTTCATTTGTACCATTGCTGCTGGTTTATTTTGGCCCTACTGATTTTGCCAAGCTGGCATTGCTGTTTCTGGGATGTGTGTTCTTTTTGATCGCGCTCATTCTGGACAATGTACTTGCTGTGCCCAAGGAATTGATCGAATCTGCTCAAACCATGGGCGCTAACCGGACGCATATAGTGCTCAAAGTCGCGCTGCCGGCGGCGGCACCACAGATATTCGATTCGATGCGAAATATGATTGCCGTGTCCTGGACCTATCTGGTCATCGCGGAGATTGTTGCGGCCACCGATGGAATCGGCGCAGTGATGATGCGCGCGGCGCGGTTTCTGCATGTGGACGTTATTATGTCCGGGATACTCACGATCGGAATACTGGGTGTCCTGACTGATATTACATTTCGAATCGTGGCCCGATTTCTTTTTCCCCATGAATTTGCCCGGCACTGACATCCAAGTTGACATGACAAATTCAAATACTGTTAAAGCGGTCCGCAATACTGCGCTTGAACAGGGCCGTGTCGCTGGTGAACCTCCGATTCGCGCCAATCGCGTTACCAAGGAATACATCGGCGGAAAAATTGTTGCGCTGAACGACGTCTCTGTGGATATGCGCGAGAACCAGGTAACCGCGCTTATCGGTCCGTCGGGATGCGGTAAAACTACTTTGCTGCGTTTGATGGCTGGCCTTGAATATCCAACCCGGGGGCATGTACAGGTATACGGTCAGCCCATTTCAGGTCCCGGGCCGGAGCGCGGAATGGTTTTTCAGGCCTATACTTCTTTTCCGTGGTTAAACGTTTTAAAAAACGTGGAGCACGGCATGAAGATTCAGGGTGTACCAAAACATATAAGGAGAGAGCGGGCGGAATATTTTCTGAAACAAGTTCATCTCGACGAATTTTCGGAATCTTATCCCGCGCAACTTTCGGGCGGCATGAAACAGCGTGTGGCAATTGCCCGTGCGCTGGCACAGGACCCCCAACTGCTGTTGCTGGATGAACCTTTTGGCGCACTGGATGCACAGGTCACCTGGGAGATGGAAGAAATGATTATTGAAATCATCGAGAGCGAAAATAAAACCGTTATTCTCGTTACCCACGACATTCAGGAAGCCATTTACCTCGCCGACCGTATTATATTTTTCACCAAACAACCCGGGGAAATCAAAGCGGATATGGCGATGGAGTTTAAAGGCGGAAAACGATTTCCCAGAAAAGAGGAGTTACTGGCCGAGCCGGGATACGTGGAAATGGAAAAGCATCTTTATCGAATGATGAGGGAGGAAATACAGGGTCGCGTCAGCTAACACCATTACTAAACAATTAACCTTAACCAGCTACGGGAGAAAATCCAATGAAATTTAAGACCAGACATACGAACAGGCAATCTCTATGGCAGCAACTACGGCTGTTGGTATCAACAGCCGTACTCGGTGTGTTTTCAATACTTGTGTTAAACCCTGCAAATGCCCAGGAGACAATTCGGGTAGGTCACTTCAGTTGGCCGGGCTACGGGTTTCACTATGTTGCTGAAGCCAATAATTTAACCAGCCTGAAATTCGAAAATACCATTATTGAAGATCCGGTGCAGTTGTTTAGCCTGCTGGCAACGAATCAACTGGATGTAGTATTCAGCACGATTGAATTCGGCCCCATTGCGGCGGCTGAGAACATGGGATTTAAACTAATCAACCTTTCCAATCTGGCGCATGGCTCCGACATGATTATTGTTCACCCGGATATCAAGGAAGCGGCTGATCTAAAAGGCAGGCAAGTCGCGATTCTTGAAGGCGGACTGTCCCATATTATGATGGGGATATGGCTTGAACAAAATGGCGTCAATGTGGATGAGGTCGAAATGGTCAATCTCGTTGCTGGTGACGCAGCGGCGGCCATGATGAGTGGTCAGGTTGCGGCCGCCGAGCTGTGGTCCCCATTTAATGCGCAAGTGCTTGCTGATCTGGAAGGTTCGCGTTTAGTAGCGGACTCATTCGATCCCTACTGGCTGGGAACCGCACTGATTGCCGATGGTATTTATATGTCCAGTGATTTTCTGGAAAACCGCCGCGTGACGGCAGTCAAGACTTTGCAGGCGATTTATGCCGGGGTGGAGCAGTGGAGATCCAATTCCGAAGCCTCCAATAAAATTATTGCTGCCGCAGTGGGTTTCTCGGTGGAAGACGTTTCCGCCATTCTTGGAGACGGTTCGTTGACCAGAGTGGCGGCGGATAATGACCCGAAAGATGGCGAACTATATATGTACAGCCTGGAAGACACCGCCCGATTTTGCGGTGTGGCCGATGGCGACCCGCCCTTCGGTCAAGCAAACGGTCAGCTCAGAGAACACTGGGAGCTGACCAATGACTGGTGGATAAAGTTTGGTTTTATCACTCGCCGCGGTGATTATGCTGCTGGTACCGATTGCGAGCTGGTTAGAGAGGCGCTGAATGGATAGGCGGCCATCCATAAAATCAAGTTGAAGGTGTTGCCATGCCGCCCCTTTGATTCTGGCAAATGCAAATATTGTTATTCGTGGGTTGGCTGGTTTGGTTGGCACCCTGCATCGCGCCAAGAGCAATAAATCATTGATTGTGTTGTTGACCGTGGTTCTGGCTGCGATTGTTTGCTTTTATGGTGCGAGTCATGTGCGAAAGGGGATGAGTTGGTGTTACTGGAAGTCGGTCTGATGAACGCCATTTGTGGCCCCTCCTCAACTGGGCGAACGGTCACGGAGCGGACCGGCACCAGGTTCACCCAGGGCCGGTCCGACCATGTTCATCCCCCAGCACTTCACGATATCATCATCCAGGGTGGCGCAGGTGCGCCAATCACCCACCACAATCTACTTGGCAAAGTGCCTGTCCCCGAGGCACAGAATCTTGACAAGTCTTTTCACGTCTTTTCTCATTATGCGCTCAAAATGGTATCAGTCTCTGTAACGCCGCTAAGGCTTTACCGGTCTTTTCCCGTGTTACCGATCTTGTTTGCAAGAGCTTGTGAATTATCCCTTGCAAGGTGATACTGGATTTACTAGACTAGGTGGTATGGATGAGGTAATCACAAAATTTGTAGATGCAAATTTCACTGACCAGGGCAGTCCTGGTACAGTTGCCTTATCCCTGCTCCTGCCTGCTCTACTGCTGCGCCCCTAGGCGCATAAAAATAATACCCTTACCCGTTTAGTACACTTTGATTTCTGCCTGCAAGGCAGAACGCCGGCATATTTGTCCGGTAGAGCACATAATATTCGCAAAATATTTAAATATACAGGCAAGACAATGAAAGAGAAATTAGTCATTTTTGATACGACGTTAAGAGACGGCGAGCAGAGTCCGGGGGCATCCATGACCCAGGAAGAAAAAATACGTATCGCGCGTTTGTTGGAAAAAATGAGAGTGGATGTCATCGAAGCCGGATTCCCCGCCGCAAGCCCAGGGGATTTTAATGCGGTAAAGGTAATTTCAGGGATGGTTAAGGACAGCACCGTTTGCGGGCTGGCCAGGGCCAATTCCAACGATGTGGAAAAAGCGGGCGAAGCGCTGAAACCTGCGCGGTCGGCGCGAATCCACACATTTATTGCGACCTCGCCGATTCACATGGCGCGCAAGTTGCGTATGCAGCCAGATGAAGTTGTCGGGCACGCCGTTGCTGCGATCAAGCAGGCCAGAAGATATACCGATAACGTTGAGTTTTCCCCTGAAGATGCCGGGCGTTCGGAGCTTGATTTTCTGTGCAGAATTATTGAGCAGGCAATTAAAGCGGGGGCACGCACGATTAACATACCCGATACGGTTGGTTATAACCTGCCGTCGCAATTTGGCGGTTTGATATTCGATTTGCTGGAGAAAATTCCCAATTCAGACCAGGCGATTTTTTCTGTGCATTGCCATAACGACCTTGGCCTGGCCGTTGCCAACTCACTGGCTGCGGTGATGCAGGGCGCCCGCCAGGTGGAATGTACGGTCAATGGTTTGGGGGAGCGCGCCGGCAATGCCTCGCTTGAAGAAATCGTCATGGCGGTACGCACTCGGCAGGATCAATTCGATTGCGATACCGATATTGACACGACACAAATTGTCCCGGCCAGCAGACTGGTTTCCAGTATTACCGGATTTCCGGTACAGCCAAACAAGGCCATAGTCGGCGCCAATGCGTTTGCCCACGAGGCCGGAATACACCAGGATGGCGTTATTAAAGCCAGAGAAACCTATGAAATTATGCGCGCAGAAGATGTCGGCTGGGGCTCGAATCGTATGGTTCTGGGCAAGCATTCGGGTAGAAATGCGTTTGGGCAAAGATTGAAGCAGCTCGGATTTGAATTTGATTCAGATGAAAATCTCAATCAGGCGTTTGCGCGTTTTAAGGATATGGCCGACAAAAGCATGAAATTTTCGACCAGGATTTGCAGGCCCTGGTGACGGAGTCGGGCCATATATCCGGGAACCAACGCTTTGTCCTCAAGCATATTCAAACCCGTTCCGAGACCAGCCAAACCCCTCATGCCAAAGTAATCATGGAAGTTGACGGCATTGAGGTCACAGCACGGGAAGCGGGTAATGGCGCAGTGGACGCCACGTTCAGGGCCATCGAGAAAATCATCGAATCGGGAAGCCGGTTACAATTGTATTCCGTCAATAGCATTACTGGCGGGACAGATGCACAGGGCGAGGTCAGTGTGCGTCTGGAAAAGGATGGTGATATCGTAAATGGGCACGGCGCCGATTTGGATATCATCATTGCTTCCGCAAAATCCTATATCAATGCCTTGAATAAACTTTACAATACCGAAATCAGAACCCATCCCCAACTCGCCAGGGCTATTTGAATCGGAGCATGACGCATCTTGATAACCGCCGGCTTGAGATGCTCGAAAAGATGGGCATTGATGTCTGGCGGTTGCGGGATAAACCGGCGCAACAAAATGCCGCTGCGGTGACGGAATTGACGGATGTTGCAGATGAACCGGGTGGAGGCCGGGCGCAAATCCTGCCAAGTCCCGGGCAAAGTCCGTTGACTCTGGATGAAATCGCAGCGCAAATCAACCAATGCCAAAAGTGCCCTCTGCACAGCACCAGAATAAAAGCGGTGCCCGGTGCGGGCAACCCGGACTCGGATTGGATGTTTGTGGGTGAAGCGCCGGGCCAGAATGAAGATCAGCGTGGCGAGCCGTTTGTGGGCCGGGCCGGGCAATTATTGGACGCCATGATCGCCGCACTGCAAATGCAACGGTCTGAAGTTTTTATCGCCAATGTGATCAAGTGCCGACCGCCGCAAAATCGCGACCCGTATCCCCGGGAGGTGGCTGAATGTGAGCCGTATTTGCACCGGCAACTGGAATTGGTCAGGCCGAAAATAATCGTTGCTCTGGGACGAATCAGCGCCCAGGCATTACTCAAATCCAGTCAATCTCTCGGCAATCTGCGGGGAAAAGTGTATCGGTATGGGCCGTCAAACACTCCGCTGGTGATCACCTATCATCCCGCATATTTGCTCCGAAGTCCCCAACAAAAAGCGAAGTCATGGCAGGACCTGCTATTGGCAAAGTCGGTGGTTTCAGGTCAATCATTGAGTGAATGACCCTGGCTTGCAGGCGGTTTTACGGCGGTTGAGGTTATCGGCCGGCGATGTTTCTGAAATCAATGTTTGTATTCATAATTCTTCCTCGCAAGTTAAAGAAATATTCTTTGGCGACGCAGCCTATTGCTGGATAACTTGTGCCACACCAGTCGCTTACCATGATGGCTTTTGTACCATTTTTACAAACGCGATTGGCCTCTATATATACTTTGTCCATTGAAGGCCATGACTTTACCTCTCCGAGGGAAAATCATGGATTTATAACTAGGTTTGCGACAGCCCTAACCTTGATTCTAGAATCCCCCATATCTATTGCGCTTATGGACTCCAGAATATTAGAAACACATCCAGTTAAGTAAATGCTATTGCAACTATCATTAGGTTTTTCATTACAATTCTTCCTCTAAACGTTTCGCTGACCGAGGTCAATCCAATCCGGTTATGCTCAGGACGAACGGCCGATAATTATCTGTTGACCTGGATGCAGCAGGGTTTTTTTGGTCAACCCGTTCCAGCGAAGCAGTTTTGTTAAGGACATGCCAAAGTCCTGAGAAAGTTTCCACAGCGTATCCCCGGATTTTATGGTATAAATTTTGTCGCCATCCTGTATCCTGATATCGCTGCCGGCGGCCTTTGCATACCGATAATGCCCGGTGCCCAGGGGTATTTTCAGTTCTTGACCGGGTTGTATTAAAGTGGAAGAAAGCTGATTAACGGCGGCGATTGACTCTACTGTAACGCCGTGTTTACGCGCTATTTGCCCGAGGTATTCGCCTTTTCTGACTTGATGTCTGGCCCAGCGCATGCGCTGTTGCAGCGTCAGATTGTTCAGGTCGGCCAGCAGGGTGTCCGCATATTCCACCGGGACGACAATAGTATGCGGCCCGGTTGGCGGGGTCACACCCCGCTTATAGCCGGAATTTAATGAATGCAGTTGCTTTGCGGGGACGGGAATCAAGGAAGCCGCAACGCTTAGGTCGGTTTGTATGCGTGCATCTATGACGGCAAGTGTGGGCCGGTTGGGGATTGAGGATAGCGCAATCCCGTATTTTTGCGGATCATTGATGATGTTTCGAATCGCCAATAATTTTGGCACATACTGTTGCGTCTCGCGGGGCAGGGCGAGGGACCAATAATCTGTGGGTTTATGGGCGGCGCGATTTCTGCGGATCTGTTTGCGAATATTCCCTTCGCCAGCATTGTATCCGGCTAATGCCAACAGCCAGTCACCATCAAATTCCCGTGATAAATATTCCAGATAATCCAGCGCCGCCCGGGTTGATTGCACCATGTCGCGCCGACCATCCATCCACCAATCCTGCCGCAGGCCGAATCGCCTTCCAGTGGCGCTAATCATTTGCCACAGACCGACCGCATTGGAGCGTGAGGTTGCCTCGTGTCTGAATGCGCTCTCAATGGCAGGAAGCAGGGCGATTTCTGCCGGCATTGCTCTTTTTTCCACTTCATCCGCAATAAACGGCAGCAGCCAGTACGCCCGTGCGGCCAATCTTTTGAAGTATTTGGGATGCCTTGCGTACCATCGTTCAAATTTTTCCACCGCTGGTTGGTGGTTTTCGGAATATTCGAGTCGAAAGTTTTTTCTCAAGTGCTGCCACAGGTCCGGGTCAGGTGCAGCTATCCCGGCCCGGTTCATTGCGGGTAATTCATTTTCCCCTGGCATTGTGCGACCGGAAGCATCCATTGTCCGATTTTTTTCAGTTTTTAGCGCTGCGGGCAGGATTGCAGCCGTTTTATTGCTGTGCGCAGTGGATGAAAGTTCCGGCGTACCCGTCTGATCTATTGGCCCGGGATTTTGCCTGCCCGAGGTTTCCTGCTCAATGGATGAGAATGCACATCCCCCTGTCTGAACAACAAGGAATGCACATACAGCGATTAGCAGGCCAGATTGGAAATGGGTTTTCATCGTGTCCACACTACGCAAATGGTTAATATTCGAACCAACCGGTACAGGCAGATAGAAATTGATCATGTATGAACTTCAGGCGTTACATTATAATCACTGCAAACACACACTCATAGAGGCTTTGTATGAGAAACCCTGTAAAAGTTGCGGTGACGGGCGCCGCCGGTAATATTTCCTATGCGCTGCTATTCAGGATTGCAGCCGGAGATATGCTGGGCAAGGATCAGCCGGTGATATTACAGCTTTTGGAGATTCCACCGGCGATGGATGCACTCAAGGGTGTGGTGATGGAGCTGAATGACTGCGCGTTTCCACTGGTTGCAGGTCTGACCGCAACGGACAACCCGGACATTGCCTTTGCGGGCGCGGATTACGCCCTGCTGGTCGGTTCAAAGCCGCGTGGTCCGGGCATGGAGCGGGGTGATTTGCTGCGCGACAATGGAAAAATATTTTCGGTCCAGGGTAAATCGCTTAATCACTGCGCATCCCGGGCCGTCAGGGTTTTGGTGGTCGGCAATCCGGCCAATACCAATGCGCTGATTGCCGCTGCAAACGCACCGGATTTGCACCATTCACAATTTACCGCGATGACCCGGCTGGATCACAACCGGGCCAAATCCCGGCTGGCGGAAAAGCTTGGCGCCCATCATGCGCAGATTAATCGTATGACCATTTGGGGCAATCACTCGGCAACCCAATACCCGGATATTACCAATGCAACCGTTGACGGAAAACCGGTGAGCGGCATGGTTGATCAACCATGGCTGGAAGATGAATTTATTCCCACCGTTCAGCAGCGCGGTGCAGCGATAATAAAAGCACGAGGCGCATCAAGTGCCGCATCGGCCGGGTCGGCGGCGGTTGACCACATGCGCGATTGGGTGTTGGGCACGCCTGATGGCGACTGGGTAAGCATGGGTATTCCATCGGATGGAAGTTACGGTATCGAGCAGGGACTGATGTATTCGTTTCCAGTGACTTGCAGGAATGGCCGTATCGAAATTGTCCAGGGGCTTGAGGTCAGTGATTTCAGCCGCCAGCAGATGATGATTACGGAACAAGAGCTCCGACAGGAAAAACATGCGGTTGAGGCGCTGATCTAAAGTCGATTCCGGGTCAATCCGGTAAACGGATTTTGGCGCACAGGAATTGGATATCGACGTAGTCATTCCCACTTTCAATCGCGCCGACCGGGTTGTTCGCGCGATCGAATCGGTGTTTGGTCAAAGTTATCCGATACGCAGTGTAATTGTGGTGGACGACGGCTCCACTGATAACACAAAGGAAATCATATCCACAAAGTTTCCGGCGGTCAGGTTAATTTCCCAGGCCAATAAAGGGGTAAGCGCTGCCAGGAACGCCGGGGTCAGGGCGGCAACTTCTGCATGGATCGCTTTTCTGGATTCCGATGATGAATGGCTGGCGCCCAAGCTGACCCGGCAGGTTGCGGCGCTGGCGCAATGCCGGGCGCATCAACCGGAATATGAAGTGTGCCATACCGACGAGATCTGGATGCGTAATGGCAGGCGGGTAAACCCCATGAACAAACACGCCAAGCCCAATGGCTGGATCTTCGAGCAATGCCTGCCGTTATGCTGCGTATCACCTTCTTCCATTTTGTTAAAAACCCGACTGCTGCACAGCGTAGGGCTGTTTGATGAATCCTTGCCCGCTTGCGAAGATTATGATCTGTGGTTACGGCTGTTTTCTCGGGTGCCGGCCTTGCTTGTGGCGGAAAAATTACTGATTAAATATGGCGGCCATGAGGATCAACTGTCCAAAAAGTACCGGGGCATGGATCGCTTTCGGGTGCGCTCGCTCATTCAACTGCTGGAGCAGAATGGGTTAAGTCAACATCATCGGCAGGCTGCGCGGGATATGTTGTTGCAAAAACTCAATGTTTTGATGCGTGGATACGCAAAGCGGGGAAACCTCAGGCAACTATGCCATTATAAAAAACTGTACGGGCAGTGGGGAGACAGATCGTGTTGCATATCATAACCGCCTTTAAAACCGAGGCCGCTCCAATTATCGATGATTTATCGCTGAAGCCCGATGCTGTGCCGGGGAAATATGCGCGGTATTCGAAGCCTGGAGTCCGGCTGGGTATCTGCGGCAAGGGATATCACAATGCACGGGGCATAGTCCGTTATTTGCAGAGTCTGGATGTCTGCGGTAATCAAAATGAGCCAACCGTCTGGATGAATTTTGGCATCGCCGGCAGCGCACACTGGAAGACAGGGGAGATGGTTTTAGCGGGGTCGGTGATGGCTCAATCCGGCGGAAAAAAATGGATTATGAAAAATAGTGATATACTGAATTTGCCGATCGCGAATATCTGTTCGGTTGATTCACCCCAGGAAAATTACCAAACAGATCTGGTATATGATATGGAGGCTGCGGGCATTGTCTCCCGGTTATCCGATTCAACGCCCCCTGGCCGTATATTTTTACTGAAACTGATATGCGATGGGCCGGATATGCCGGCAAGTGCGTTGACTAAAAGCCGGATACAACGACTGATCCAGACCCGCAAAGACGATATAATTGCGGCCGCCAGAATATTGCATTCCGCTGCAACAAAATGTGCGCAGATTATCTGATTTAAAAATACCGGGCACGAACAGACAGGGAAAAGATGCCTTCATTTGATATAGTTTCCGAAGTGGACTGGCAGGAAGTCAGGAACGCCGTAAATCAGGCCAACAAAGAAATCACCAATCGCTTTGATTTCAAGGGCAGCAATGCAAAGATCGAAGAAAGCGACCCGAATTTAACTTTGTCCGGTGACGATGAATTCAAGGTTGGGCAAATGCTGGAAATACTGCGGCTTAAACTCGCCAAACGTCATGTGGATTTGGCCAGCCTGGAAAAAGGCGAGGTAAAGGAAAGCCCAACGGGAAAGGCCGTGCAGGCCGTGCAAATTCGCCAGGGCATAGATACGGATTCAGCCAGAAAGATGGTTAAATTAATCAGGAATCAAAAGCTAAAAGTCCAGGCCGCAATACAGGGCGACCAGGTGCGGGTGACCGCCGGGAAACGGGATGATCTGCAACGAACCATGGCGTTTCTAAAGGCACAGAATTTGGGGCTGCCATTGCAGTATTCGAACTTCCGGGACTGAGGGTGTCTAACCGCGATCAGGTAAATTAAATCACCAAAAAGTGGGAAAAATCATGCTCCAATTTATTAAATACAGTCTCATCTTGCTGTTGGCCGCGAATTTTACTGTGTATGCCAGCGAGGACAGCGTCAGACAGAATCTGCTCAGGATGCTGCCTGAAAATATGGAAATCAAGCGCATTGAAGCAACCCCGATGGAAGGCGTTTATCTGGTGGTGACCAGTGCGCAAACACTATACGCATACAGTATCGGCAACCACATCATGATCGGTGACGTTTATGATGCCGAGCGCAAAGTAAATCTGGGGGAGGAAAGAAAATTCGCAGCAATGGGCAAAGCACTGGCCGATATTCCCGAATCGGAAATGATTGTGATGGGGCAACCCACGGGCCGTTACGTAACCGTGTTTACCGACACCGATTGTTATTACTGCCAGCAATTTCATCAAAATGTGGTTGAGCTGCAGGCACGAGGGATGCAGGTTCGTTATCTGATGTTTCCACGGGCGGGAATCGGTTCAGAAAGTTATCATGAGGCCGTTTCGGTTTGGTGCGCCGAAGATCAGGGTAAAGCAATGACTATCGCCAAATCCGGCGGCACCGTTCCCCGACTGTCTTGCGATAACCCGGTTGAAAAGCAATACGACCTGGGGCAAAAGCTCGGCGTCAGAGGCACACCGACTCTGGTGCTGGATACAGGTAAAGTGATTCCGGGGTTGCTGTCGCCGGATCAACTGCTGGTGGAAGCCGGAATGTAGAGAATCGTTGCAGCCCGCTGCTGCAATCCCGAATCAATGTCAGCAGAGCCGCCACCAGTCCCAGGGGTCACGAAAAATAAAAGGAATCCGGCAAATAACCTGGGCAGGCAAGCAGGCCGGTTAATCAAAGGAGCTTGCGATGTCGCCAAGCAAATCATCGCTGAATGTCAGCGATACGGACTGCCGTTCAACTTCACCGGTTTTGCCGTTCTTTAAAGAATAATAATAATCCCAGCGATTTTTATGGAATGGATCATTAATCAGAGGGAAGCCGACGATACGTGTCACTTCGCGCCGGGTCATTCCTATGGTCAGTTGTGAGACCATCTCTGCGGTAATATCGTTTCCCTGCTGGACATCCGCTTTGTATACCAGGCATCCGCTCAGGTACAGTGCGGTGCAAAGAATAATCGTATTCGCTAAAAAACGTAATTTCATAAGTTCCACTCCTTAATCTATGTATTTTAATACCGCTATTTCATCACAATTTTGAAATTTATGGCAATTGATGCAGGCACCCCATACTTTTTCCGGTAATTCGCTCATTTCCACCACATCAAAGTTCAGTTTTTCAAAAAAACCGACGACATACGTCAGCGCCATCAATTTTCCAAGGCCAATCTGATGTGCATCCTGCTCCAGGCGTTGCACCATTTTGTTGCCCAGACCCAGTTTCATATAATCCGGGTCTACCGCGAGGCTGCGCACCTCCCCAAGCTCGCGGGTATAGATCAAAAGGGCTGCGCAGGCAATGATTTTGTCGCCGTCCGCTACAACGTAAAAGTCACGCAAGGATTGGTATAGATCACTTTGTGGTCGCGGTAGCAGCAGGTCCTGATCGCTATAGAATTTGAGCAGGGAATAAATCCCCGGAACATCTGCCAATTGCGCTCTCCTGATTTCGTAATCAGCAGAAGTGGCGGTGGTGCTCATGCCGATTTCAGCATTTCCCGGGCGTGGGCCAGTGATTGCCGGGTGAGTTTTTCACCGCCCGCCATGCGTGCGATTTCTTCCACTCTGCGCTGACTGTCCAGTTTAATCACTTTGGCTTCTGCTCGTTCATCGCCCTGTTTCCAAACACTAAAATGATGATCGCCTTGCGCCGCCACCTGGGAGAGGTGGGTAATGCAGATAACCTGGTTCGACTGCCCCAGCGCTTTTAACTTCTGGCCTACAACATTGGCGACCTCGCCACCGATTCCCACGTCAACCTCATCGAATATCAACGTGGGCACGGGTGCCTTATTTGCCAGAACCACCTGGATGCCCAGCGAGATTCGGGACAATTCCCCGCCAGAGGCTACTTTCCCAAGCGATTGAAGCGGTTGTCCGGGATTTGCAGTGACAACAAATTCAACCGTTTCATTGCCGTACCGAGTGAAACTGCCGGTTTCTACCGGAACCAGCAGAATATCAAATGTTCCGCCATTCATCCCCAGTTCCTGCATTAAACCGGTCACCGCGTCTGCCAGTGGCCGGGCGGAGTTTTTTCGGTTCAGGCTGATTTGATCCGCATATTTTTGATACTTTTCCGATTCAATGGATAAAAGATGATTGAGTCGATTCAATTCCTGTTCCGGGTCTTTTAAATCAGACAGCGCCTGCTGCATGCTCTGTAGATGATCGGCGAGTAACCAGGGCGGCATCCGGTGTTTTCTGGACAGGGTATGATAGAGTGAAAATCGCTGCTCAATCCGTGCAATCTCACCGGGGTCGATTTGGTTTTCCTGGTAAAACGGCCGAAGCTGACCCGCTGCTTCTTCGATATTTAATTGCGCTTCGGCAAGCATGTGTGCGATGGGTTGTAACCTGTCGTCAAACTCACACAGTTGCCGCAGTTGCTGCCCGCACTGAATTAACCGGTCATTTACGCTCTGGTCGGTGCCGTCGTTAGCGGATTGGTAAAGGATTGCAGCCACCGTTTGCGCACCCATTGCCAGTTCCTGCTGATGGTTAAGCCGTTTATGGTTGTTTTCCAGTGCCGACCACTCATCCGGCTGTGGCCCCAGTTCGTTTAATTCCTCAATTTGAAACTTTAACAGGTCAGCGCGTTCCAGGTATGCCTGACTTTGATTGTCCAACCGATCAATTTGTGCCTGAATATTACGCAGGGTTTGATAGCAATCACCGAGTTGGGCGATCAATGCAGGATTTTCTGCGGCACTATCCAGTAAATTTTGCTGCACTGATTTTTTAAGCAGGGAATGATGTTCGTTTTGCCCATGAATATCTACCAGGTTGCTGCCCATATCCCGTAGCTGGGAGACGGTGGCGGCATGTCCATTGATATACCCTTTGCTGGATTTGTCGCGGCGTATCACCCGGCGCAAAATACATTCACCCGCATTGGCCATGCCGTTGTCCTCCAGCCATTGACGTGCCGGGTGATTGTCCGGCAGGTGAAAGCCTGCCTGAATTTCTGCGGTATTCTGATTATGGCGAATATAGCCATTGTCCGACCTGTCACCCAGAAGCAAGCCTATCGCATCAACTATCAGGGATTTGCCCGAACCGGTTGCTCCGGTCACCGTGGTAAAGCCAGGGTCAAATTCCAGTTCGATATGCTCGGCGATGGCAAATTGTTTTATTTCCAGCCAGTCAATCATCCTCAGCCATTCCAACCGAGTTTCGAGTGCAATGTTTCAAAATAGTTAAAGCCGGCAATGCGCACCATCTTCAGTTTTTTTGCGGCGCGCTGAATTTTAATCTGCTCATCGCCCCCTAACTGCGCGGTAATCACGCCGTCCAGCGCCAGGGTTGCCGGCGACTCGTGAACCGTCAGATCAGATATTGCAATCTCATCGCTGTCGCTTAATATAATGGGGCAATTGCTCAACGTATGCGGGCAAATGGGCGACATGCTCAGGACTGGAAGATTCGGATAGATGATAGGCCCTCCGGCGGAAAGCGCATAGGCGGTTGAACCAGTGGGCGTGGAAAGTATCAAGCCATCGCCCCTAGGCTGGCTCACAAACTGGCCGTTGACCCGAATGAGGAATTCGATCAGGCGCCCGGTATTGCCCTTGGATATGACCACATCGTTTAGCGCAACTCCTGAAGAAACTGTTTTGCCGTCCCGGAAAATCTGACATTGCAGCATGGTGCGGTGCTCAATAGCGTAATCGCCTCGCAGAATAGACGCCATACTGGACTCAAGATCGGCTAGAGCTATATCTGTTAAAAATCCCAGTCTACCCAGATTTACGCCGATTGCAGGCACATCGTGATCGGATAATTTTCGCGCTGCATTCAGCATGGTGCCGTCCCCCCCCACCACAATTGCCAGATCAATTTGCTCGCGCAGAGTTTGATCCTGTTCGCTTATTCGGTTCCCTTCGATTTCGACTGATGTGGTATTGCCCAGCAATACAGATAAATTTTTATTTTCGAGGACGGCTTTTACTTTCGCAATTGCCCCGGACATACTGCTGTCGTTGAATTTTCCGAATAGTGCGACTTTAGTAATTTTCACAATGATAACAGTGGCTTAAACCGGCATTATACAATAGTAATCGGTTTCACAAAGGCAGGAGAAAAGTGATTCGCCCATCGCCACGGGCAAACTGATATGCGCCTCATGGCTCAACAACGGTGGGGATGTTCAGGCGCTTGCATATACTGGGGGGGAATCAAACCAGAATGCCTGGTATTGATTACTCAAGGGTCAAGGCATTCCCACAAGATCATTCCCATACCAAACTAGCCTTTACCACGCCATGGAATGGAACGTTTGATCACCCCGCGCATCACCAGATCAAAGATTAAACCCAGCAGTCCCAACAGCAAAATTGTCATCCAGATAATCTCGTAATCAGACTGTTTGCGGGCTACGTTTTCAACAAAACCGATGCCTGTGGTACCTGCAAGCATTTCAGCCGCAACCAATGTGCCCCAGCAAACACCAATCGCAATCCGAATTCCGGTCAAAATTTCCGGCAGGGAATTCGGCAGGATAACCTGTCTGATTATCTGGTTTTTACTGGCGCCCAGGGAATGCGCCGCATGAATTTTTGACAACTGCGTGCCGGTGGCGCCGGTGCGGGCCGATATGACCATGATCGCAAAGGCAACCATAAACAGCAGGAATATCTTGCCGTCATCCTGAATCCCGAATATGGTCAGAACAAGCGGCGCCCAGGCCAATGGTGGTATGGGTCGATAGAGCTCAATCAATGGATCAAAATAACCTTTGGCGAAACGTGATAGCCCCATAAACAGGCCCAGCGGAACGCCTAATACGATACCGAAGAATAACCCTGCCAGTACGCGCATAATGGAATCCCAGATATGCCCGGTTGGAATGGGGATGGATGGTGAATTATAGTTTCCGGTAACGACGTTATAGACTTTGCCTTTGAAATTGCTTGAAATCTGCCCCGAGTCATCGTGTCGGGGATATTCTCCGGGAACCAGGTCGGCAATCCAGTCGGGTAATACAAACCCGATCATTTCGGCAATGGGTTTTTGTTTGTACCACAGCAGGGGAATCCCTTTATATCCAATATCAGGATGCGCCATGCGCAGGAATGTCCGAAGCGTATCCGACGGTTTTGGCAGCCAGCGGCCCGACCCCTGTTCCGAACAGGCCTGATTGCCGGCCAGAATTTCGCCGCCAGGCATGGCTAAAGCGTTAATCAGCCGAAGACTGCCCTGCTGGTTTTTTTGCTCTTTGTCCAATGCAATCAATGCTTCCTCTACCACCAGCGTCATCGCAGGCGGAAAAATATTACCGTCGTCAATCCGCTTGAATATTTTGTCGATTTGTTTGAGTAGTGCTTCGCGTTTTGCCACGGTGTTCGCATCACCGTTGCGGTCAATCCGAAAGTTTTTATAGCGTGCCTGCAATGCCTGCAGCCTGGCCGTGATTGTCGGCCCGGTATTTTTGATTGTGCCGTAGTCTCTAGATATTTCATCCATAACCCGGCTGGCCGCGTCGAATATTCGCCCACGCTCTGTCATCGGCAAAGGAGGGAGTTCCACGCTGGTTTCTCCCCAGGCCGGTTGGGCCAGGGCCCTGGCATGTTCAGCCGGGTCCTGCGGGCCGGGGTAGCCGGCAGTGCGCATTTTTCCGGTCAGTTGCCGGATTCGGGCGGCTATTTCTTCAAAACGCCTGGCGATTGCCGGGTCGATAAGTGCCGGGTCTGCCTGGGCGGACAAGGCCTGGCGCATTGCCGCAATAATGGCGCGTAACTCGGTCTTGTTGGCCTCAGAAAAATCAATTTTTTCCAGTTGTTTTTCCAGCAATTTGATTTGTGCGCCGTCACGCTGTAGCAATTCAGTCCCGTTCAGCAAACGATCATCCAGTGGGAATGATGAGCGGATAGGATTGGCAGAACGATTCAGTTTGGCCACTTGGCACATTTCATTTCCTGCTTTGGGAAAATAGGAACGCGCGGCATCCCAGGAGAAATAGAACCAGATTATCAGTATGGAACAAACCCCGGCAATCACCCAATGCCATCCACCCAGCGCACGGCTGGGGTTGCCAAAAACCGCATCGGTTTTTTCGGTGCGGATCAATTTTCGCCCGTAAAAAATCGACCAGATCAGTGCCGCAATAAGCGCAATAAACAGAAATCCTACAATCATTTTAATTATCTCGAAAGGTTTTGGCGCCTGTTCAGTCCTGCAGCAATCAATCTGCCCGGGCTGTCTATCACGCCGCTTCGGTCTTGCCCATGATCTCTTCTTCCATATCCCAGATCATGGTTAATATCTCTTCCCGGGTATCAATGAATTGTTTGCCATTTTTGATTTCCCGCGGGTCTTCTGTCAGCCCCTCCTCGGCGAAGGGCAGCTTGTACTGCTGGTGTAATCGTCCTGGCCTGGGCGCCATTACAAATAATCGCTCGCCCAGCAACAGCGCCTCTTCTACGGAGTGGGTGATGATCATTATGGTTTTTCCGGTTTCTTTCCAGATCTTCAGCACCAGGGTCTGCATCTTTTCACGTGTAAGCGCATCCAGGGCGCCCAGAGGTTCATCCATGAGAATAAGGTCGGGGTCGTTGATCAGGCATCGTGCCAACGCCACACGCTGCTGCATCCCGCCGGAAAGCTGATAGGTCGGGGTATCGCCAAATCCCTGCAACCCCACAATTTCCAGCCATTCCTCGACTTTGCGTGCGGTTTCATCTTTATCGGCATCCTTCATGCGTAATCCGAAATTGACGTTTTCCGCCACAGTCAGCCATTCAAACAATGCGCCCTGTTGAAACACCATACCGCGGTCTACGCCGGGTCCATCAATTTCATTTCCGCCCAATCTGAATTGGCCGCCGGTCGGTCGTATAAAACCGGCAATGATGTTTAACAGGGTGGTTTTGCCGCAGCCAGATGGCCCGAGCACAGAAAGGAGTTCGCCTTTCTTTAAGGTAAAACTCACATCCTTGAGCGCATGAACGCCCTCACCATCAGGCATACCAAAAAACATATCGACATGGTCAGCTACCAGATCACTCATACAATTATCCTGTTATGAATTAATTTATTAATAGCATCGTATGCCCGTTGTGTGAATTATGGGCATAAAAAATGGCAGGCCGTTACATTATAAAACAGCCTGCCACCTGCTACAGTAACGGTTAGCAATGGAATGGATCGTCCGGCATAGACTTGTGACCCATTGCGCTAAATTTTCAGTTTACTGCAGGAAAGAAGTATCAATGGATACACTGTAATCGGCCAGCGCCGGATTTTCTTCCGTGGCGAAAGCGTTGCCTACAATACCGATTGCGACAGCAGCCAATCCACCTTCGTTGAAGTATGTGGATAATTGCTCCTCGGCGGATGGAAAGCTCATGGTGGCCATTTGCGCAGCGGTGCCTTCAACAGACATGCCCGCATCTTTTGCAATCACGTCAATTTTGCTTTGATCAGCGGCGAAAGCAGCATTTGCCTGATCGGTTACTTCCAGAAAAGTGCGAAGAAGATCGGGGTTTTCCTGGGCAAATTTTTCAGTTACCGACACCACGTCGAAACTGATAATGCCGGCGGCTTCTTTTTGCTCAGGCGACATCAGCACTTTGCCAGCTTCATACATTTTAGCCATTGAATCACCACCAAAACCACAGGCCATGGCCACATTGCCGTCCGCCAGAGAAACGGCCGCATCCGCAGGCACCTGATCGATTACGTTGATTTTGCTGACATCAACGTCCAATGTACGCATCATCATGCGGAAGCTGTAATCAGCCATGGTGGCCAATGGAACCGCAACGGCTTTGCCTTCGAGCTCTGACGCATTTGAGCTGTCGATGCCTTCGCCATTCCGCACCACGCAATCATTAGCCGGATATTGAACGGCAATTGCAACCAGTTTAATCGGTGCATTCGCATTAACGGCGTTAATGAATGGCGCTAACCCCTGGCTGTAAGAAATGTCGATATCGCCGGCAAGCATGGCTTCGGTCATTTGTGTGCCGGCGTCGAAGTTGGTCCAGTTGACATTAACCCCCATCGCATCGTCATAGATTTTTTCTACTTTTGCGACCTGATTAGGGGTGGCCCATTCTAAAAAGAATGCAACATTTACGTCTGCCATCGCGGTTGCGGATATGGTTGAAGCAACGGCTGCTGCTGCGGCGCAACTGGCAATTTTTTTCATTGATTTCATGTGTTTTCCTCGTTTGGAGTTTTCGAAAGTGTGTGGAACGGATGTGTAAAAATTCTGTAGGTAATTTTGCATCGTAAATCACCCCGGATTCAATAGTTTTTCAACCGACCCATGCTATCAAGATAGTCGGGGTTATTCAATACTTGAGATCACCGATGTTAAAACAGTCCCGATACTATGGTCGCTGTGGGGTCTGGCCTGATGAGCGCATTTCGGCGGATTTTGCTTTTCTCCAAGGCCAGTCTGATCCGGCAATCCGGGCATTACCAATTCCAGTACGGAATTTGCCAAGTTATATTACTGCTTTTTCCAGAAAAGGCTGGTTGCAGGCAATTCGTTCGTAACCCAGCGTCGACATGTCCAGCTCTCTGAATTCACCATAAGTTATTATTTCCGACACGCCACGTCCCATTGCTGGAGACTGCTGGAAACCATGTCCCGAGAACCCGTTTACGAAAATAAAATTCGTGACTTGTGGATGCGGCCCAATCACGGCGTTTTGATCGAAAACATTATAGGCATAATGCCCAACCCAGGAATTGACCACCTTGACCGCTTCAAAGGCGGGTACTCTGGCAGCGATGGCCGGCCAGATTTTATCTTCCCAGATCGCATGGTCGAGATAGAAGTCGTCGAACCCCACCGCCGGGTCGTCATCCGGCGGGCCGCCACACATATAATATTGGCCGTCTGAGCGCATATGCACACCCGATGGATCGATAGTAAGGGGCAGGTCACGGTCAAGCGGCTGTTCGGCATCAAAAATAAACGTATAGCGTCGTCTCGGTTCCACCGGTATATCCAACCCCGCCATTCGTGCAATCACAGCGGCTCTTGGCCCGGAGGCGTTGACAATCTTTTCTGCGGCAATGACTTCACCTGACTTTAATCTGACGCTGTCCACGCGATTGCCCGAACGGGTTATCCCGACCACTTCGTTGGTAATATATTCGACGCCGTTTTCCCGTGCCTTGCGCCGCCACCAATCAAACATGGTATTGCCGTCAAAGTAACCTTCGTTGACCCGATTGTGGCTGCCCAGAATGATGCCGTCGAGGTTATAAAATGGATAGGCCCTGGCGATTTCATCCGGCGTCATGATTTGGGTGCCCGCGCCGCATGCGCTTTGGACTAATTGATTCTCACGCAAAACAGTGGCAAAACGTTCCTCATCGGCAAGAAACATATAGCCATAGCTGTTTAATGTTATTTCGGGTATTTTCGGATCCCCTCCCAGGTTCTCCCGGAAGTTTTTCAGAAACTCCACACCAAATCGGGAAATCCTGACATTGATCTCATTGGAAAATTGCTGGCGGGTACAACTATTGGTACGCGATGTGGATGACCACTCATAACTGGCGTCTTTTTCGATTACCAGAATATTGCCGTCAAAATCCGGGTTACTGGACAAGAACCAGGCCACCGCAGAACCAATCACCGCGCCGCCGATAATCACCACATCGTAGGACATGCGCCGGGGTTCGGAAATAATGGGGCGGAGTTTCATGGTTTTAAAAAATCAGGGCATAAAGAATTATAGTGCCAGGCAAAATAATCTAATCGACCAACAAAATTCACGGCATCGGTATTTCACCTGATTTTGCGGGGACATGATAGCCATTTTGCACCGCGGGGCGGGCAGCAATGGCGCTGTACCAGCGTTGCACATGCTCGAACTGGTTGAGATCGACTTGCTGCCATTGGAACCTGGACACCCAGGGCCACAGTGAAATATCCGCAATGGAATAGTCTCCTGCGACATATTCGTTCTGTTCAAGCCGGTCATCCAATACGGTATACAGTCGCTGGGTTTCCGCCTTATAGCGTTTTGCTGCGTAGTCGCTTACTCCAGCATTAAAATGCAGAAAGTGATGCGCCTGGCCAAGCATGGGGCCGAAGCCACCCATCTGGAACATCAGCCATTCCAGAATCTGCCATCGGTGTTTGTCCGGCATAAACATACCGGCCTTCTGCGCCAGATAAATCAGAATCGCGCCGGATTCCATCATGGGCCTGCCGTTATCCCGGTCGACGATGGCGGGAATTTTGTTATTCGGACTAATCTTCAAAAAGGCCTGATCGAATTGGTCATTCTTTCCGATATCAATGGGGTATACGCGATAAGGCAGACCGGTTTCTTCGAGCATTATGGACACTTTGCGTCCATTGGGTGTGCTCCAGGTATATAAATCAATCATTTCAATGGGAGATTGGCGCTGATTTTGTCAGGCGCGAGTGTAAGTGTTATACCCGTTTATGTATATCGTTGGGGCCGGTGCCGATTTCATGGATAATTTTTCCGTTTTTTACTCCCTGGAATGGGCTGCCCGGAGTCGCGCCCTGTCAATGGCTTGTTTGAATCCAGCTTGCTCTGCGCGTGTTTTAAACCAAACTCCCTCCAGGCTGTGCCGCGCCATACCGTCGAACAAGGTGGCCAGCCTCTGTGTGCTGACCATACCCATATTCTCATAGGCCTGATTAACCAGCATTTTCATCATCATTAATTGGTTTTTAGGCACGCCCTTGATGCGATTCGCCAGCGTGGACACTGTTTCGTCCAGGTCCTGCAACGACACCGCCAGCATGATCAATCCCATGGATTGGGCTTCCATGCCGCTGGCAAGATCGCCGGTAAACAGCATTCGCTTGGATTTTTCTGCGCCCGGTCAATACACCCGCATCACAGCGGCAGGGCGGATATCCGGTCCGGGCACCTTCGTTCATGATGATAATGCCGCTGCAAAGCGTAATGTCGCTCCCCCGGCCACTGTGACCCTGTCCCCGGGGCAATTACCGGTTTTTGACCATGCCAGACCGACATGAACTTTTTCTGTGCAACGACGGCATGAATAGATAATCCATCATCGGGTCCCGGCGCATCTCCTGAATCGCTGGATTTCGCCGCCGGCCCGGGCATATACATTTAAATCATAGCCGCCACAAAATCCCCGGCCGGCGCCAGTGAGCACAACGGCATGAACCGAATCATCGTTATTTGCATACCGGAAAGCGTCAGCGATGTCATCTGGCATGGTTTCGCCGATGACATTAAACCGACCCGGACGATTCAGCGTAATCCTGGCCGCGCGGTCGGATAATTGGTATAAAGCGTCGCCAAATTGCATGATGCTTGCCTTGTCTACAGATTAACGTTCAAGTCGCGAGGTATCCGCCATCCATCACGTAGACGCCGCCGGTGCACCAGGCCGCCGCGTCCGAGGCGAGAAATACCGCAAGTCCGGCAATATCATCCGGGTGGCCGGCGCGCTGCAGCGGAATTTTTTCTAAAAACCGGTTCAGGATTTTCTCATTGCGCCACAGCGCTTCGCTGAATCTGGTTTTAACCAAACCCGGACAAACAGCATTTACCCGGATATTATCTTTCCCCCATTCCTGGGCCATGGCCTGGGTCAGGCTGATCATTGCGGCCTTGCTCACGCTGTAAATACCAATGAACTGTTCGGGGGTGATGCCGCCGATGGAGCTGATATTGATGATTGACCCGCCGCCTCGTTGTTTAAGAATCGGGTAGGCTTTCTTGCACAATTCAAATGGCCCTTTGAGATTCACATTGATGATCTTGTCGAAGGCCCGTTCTCCGGTTTCCTGGATGGGGCCAAAAACAGGATTTGCCGCAGCATTGTTGACAATAATATCCAGACCAGCATAGGTTTCCATGGTTTTGTCGATTAAATGGTGAATCTCCTGCAAATTTCCCATATTCGCCGCCACAGCCGTGGCTGCCAGTCCATCCGCTTTGAATGTTGCGGCGACGGCCTCCACCGCCTCCTGTTTGCGACTGCTCAAAACAACCCGGGCACCGAATTCTGCCAGTGCTCTGGCCATCGCCTCACCGATTCCTTTGCTGGCGCCGGTAACCAGGGCGATTTTGCCCTCTAGCTGAAACAGCGGCTGGATACGTTTTCGGGGCATAATTTAATATCTTTTTAATATCTCCGAGTGAACTATGTCGATTTAACACGATTAGCATGGCCCGCACCCAGGTCTTTTCCTGTTCTGATAATCATATTAGTGTACAGCCATACCGAAAATTCTGACCATCATTTATCCGGCATTCGGCATATCTCCACCAGCGTCGTATGCGCACTGCTGCCCTGACCGAGCCGCGAAGACCCCTGGTCGCGGGTGAGCACATTCGGATTGCCCTGAGTATCCGTTCCATCCGCATCAATGTCATACCAGGCGCCGGTAGGCAGTGATACAACGCCCGGTCGAATCGCTGTGTTGATTTGTGCACGGGCTTCACAGGCGCCCCGGGCGTTGTATACCCGCACCAGGTCACCCTCACGCAGCCCTCTTTTCTCAGCATCGGCGAGGTTGATCATCACCGCTGTGGGCCGTATGCCGGGCGCATCCGCAATGGCGCATTCCATCTGGCTGTGCAGCTTGTCGGCGGGCTGGGGCGAAACCAGATGCAGGGGGAACCGTTGCGCCGTGTCGCCGCCGAGCCATTCCCCGGGTGTCTGCCAGGCCGGATGGCCCGGGCAATCGTCGTAGTTGAAGTTGTGGATGGTTTCCGAGAAGATTTCGATGCGACCCGATGGCGTCCCCAACGGTGAGGCAGCCGGGTTGCGCCGAAACGCGGCGAATGGCACTTCGGCGTGTTCGGCACCCCGAATGGGTAGTTCAACCTAGTTACGCGCACGCAGCTCGTCGTAATCCGGAATTTTGATTCCGGCCTCAAGCGTTTTTGCATTGAATTGCTGGTAGAGATGCCGCAGCCATTCTCCGGCATCACGACCCTCGGTAAACACATTGCCCGCATTCAGTCGATGCGCAAGACCGGTAAAAATTTCAAAGTCGTCCCGGGCTTCGCCCACGGCGGAGATGAGCTTTGGCATGTAAAACAGGTAGGAATCACCCTGGGCGTGGGAAATATCTTCACGTTCATCGGGAGTGGTGGCTGGCAGGACAATGTCTGCGCGGTTGGCCGTGGCAGTCCACCAGGGCTCATGTACGATGATAGTCTCGGGTTGTTTCCAGGCCTGGGCCAGGCGGTTCAGACCCTGGTGATGATGGAATGGATTGCCGCCGCACCAGTAAACCAGGCGGATGTCCGGGTAGTTGAGTTTTCGGCCGTTGAAATCGAAGGGTTTGCCGGGGTTTAACAGCATGTCTGCGATGCGGGCAACCGGGATGAAATCAGTGACGGGATTCTCTCCCTGCGGCAGTGTGAGGCCGCTCAATCTCTTGACGGATACGCCCACGCCACTGATTGCACCATAGCCATAACCAATACCGCCGCCAGGCAGGCCAATCTGGCCTAGCATAGCGGCCAGTGTGGCTGCCATCCAGAAGGGTTGTTCGCCATGTTCCGCTCGTTGCAGTGACCAGGCAACGGTGATCAGGGTGCGGGTTGCTGCCATTGTTTTCGCAAGATCACGAATCCTGTGCGCATCTATCCCGCACAGTGCTGCCGCCCATTCCGGGGTTTTGCCAGGCCGTCAGTCTCGCCCAGCAAATAGTTGCGGAATCGTTCATAGCCCACAGTGCATCGCCTCAGGAAATCGCCATCGGTCAATCCTTTGCGTTCCAGCACATAGGCCAGCGCCAGCATCATGGCGGTATCGGTTCCCGGGATGACAGGCAGCCATTCGGCGCCGTCCGGGGTATCCGTGCGTTGCGGGCTGATATTGATTTGGCGTATGCCCCGTTTCCTGAATTGCTCAAACCACGGCCCGGTTTCATGGTGGGTTACGCCGCCCATACTGACCTGTGAATTTTTGGGATTGATGCCGCCGAACATGACCAGTGTTTCGGTGTTTCCGGCGATCATCGACCATGGATTCTGCACATCCCAGGTCAGCTTTAAAAAATCCATGCCCAGAACATGGGGCATAATCGCCTGCGCTGCTGCGGTGCTGTAGCTGGCCACGGAGGAAACGTAGCCGCCAATGGAATTCAGGGAACCGATGGACCTGACTCTGTGCATGATGAAAACGGCCAGCGCTGGCCCAGCCGTATGAACCGCCGAAAATGGCATGATTGCCATGGGTTTTTCGTATCCGCGCAAGCTCGGCTGCGGTGATGTCCAGCGCTTCGTCCCAGGGCAGTGCGACAAACTCGTCTGAGCCGCTTCGTTTCCGTGCGCGGCCGCCGCCCTCAAGCCAGCCGCGCCGGATGGAGGGGTGCTTGACCCGGGAGCGGTGATGCACGGCAGCGGGCAGAGAATTGGCAATCAGGGATGGATTCGGGTCGGCTGCAAACGGCGCCACGGCGACAATGCGATCACCCTGCGCGGTGACGATGAATGCCCCCCAATGGCTTGAGGTTACTTTGGTCTGTCTATGGGTCATCGCGTGTTTACCAGGTTCGGCGGATAATAATACGTCGAAACGGAAAAGGGATTCGGTTCATCAATGTCGCATATCGGGATTCCGATTTCAAATAAGCCCTGGTTATTATTTACTTGTTTTAGCCAAAAATCTTGAATCAACCCTGTTACTGACATCCCCGGACGTTGCGCGTGGGGCCCGGAAATACGGCAACCGTTCAGCATCATTTCATATTTGCAGCGACTCCAAATTGCTAACCTGGATAGAATATGTCAAAATGAGACCAGAAGTTTCATTTTACCGAATACTGAATAATTGGCGCAGTAGCTTTGATGGTGGTTTTTTATGGCTGTGAATCTGTTATTCGGTCACTCGCGTAATGATATTCGCTTCGAACCAACCAGATACCACTGGGCGGAATGTAACCAAAACACCGCTAACCTGTTCCAATTGAGATGCTGCTTGTGTGGCGCTTCAATAATAGTCAAGCGGCGCAATAAATGTCCAAATAATTGGCATAACCTAAACACCCAAACAGGAGAATTGTAATGATAAAACCTCTTAAACCAGTTGCAGGCCTGGCAGTCGGTCTGTCAATGCTGGTCAGCAGTGTAGCAATGGCTGAAGTAAAAATTCGCGTTCAGTCCGTGCTGCCTACCAAGGCCGATGAAATTGTCATGGTAAAAGATTTTGCAGCCAATGTGGCGGCGCTAACCAATGGGGAAGTTGTAATTGAAGTGCTTCCCGACGGCGCTATCGTAAGTGGCCGGGATATTCTGGACGCGGTCGATAAAGGGCTGGTAGAAGCGGGCTTTGCCTGGACGCATTACTGGTCAGGCAAGCATCCAGCCGCCATGCTGTTCGGTTCGCCGGTAGCCGGGGCGGGCGTGGGCATCGATAACATCGCATTTATCTCCTGGTTTATGAACGGCGGGGGGCGCGAGCTGTATAACCGGTTGTGGGACGAAATGGATCTGAATATTCATGGACTGATGCTGCAGCCAGTTGGTCCGGAGGCGCTGGGCTGGTTCAAAGAACCGATCAACAGCATGGACGATTTTCGCAAGTATCGTTTCCGCACTCCTCCCGGTATACCCGGTCAAACCTATAAAGACATCGGCGTTGCCTCGGTCGCCATGGGCGGCGGTGATATTCTGCCCGCGCTTGAAAAGGGTACGATTGACGCGGCTGAATGGTGTTGCCCAAAACCGGACAGCGTGTTCGGCTTTCAAAAAGTTCTCAAGCACTATTATCTGCAAGGATTGCACCAGGTGGTAGTGAACGCTGACATGTATATCAACGGCGACGTTTGGAACAGCTTGACCGCAGACCAGCAAACCGCGATGAATATCGCCGCGGATGCTTCGTTGATTCGGTCGATGAGCTACCGGATCTACGAAAATGGCAAGGCACTGAAAGATTTGACGGAAAATCATGGCGTAATTCTGCACGACACTCCGGCAGATTATTTTCCGGCGTATATGAATGCGGCCAGGGCCAGCCTTGAGAAAAATGCCGCCGAAAATGAATTCTTCGCCGAAGTCTGGGATTCCCAGCGAGCATTTGCTGAAATCGCCGTGCCTTTCTGGGCGGGTGCGCAGACATCAAACGCGGCGCTGGGGCAGGCCTTCGCGAAACAGATAGGGAAATAATTCTTAAAAATATAAAGCCCGCCAATAGCAAGCATGTCCACATGCCTCTATTTGCGGCGGGCCATTTGGCGGGCCTTCGGGCCCGCTTTTAGGTTAAAACAGATTTATACTGCCCACCTTAAAACTCCCCAGCCTGAAACTACCTGAGGCATTCAGCCCATGGCCGAAGAGATCATTCCTGACAAGCTCGAAATTGCCGACGAACTTATTGCCGAACGCCGTTCCGCAGACCCTGGCAACCTGCCGGATGATATGCCGCGCTGGATGGCCAATACCATCAGTTGGATAGACCGTATGAGTATGTGCGTGGGCAAACTGGTATGCTGGTTTCTGGTGCCGATGTGTCTGGCAATGGTGTATGAGGTAATTGCCCGCAAATACTTTATTGCGCCGACCATGTGGGCCTACGATATCAGCCGTATGCTGTACGGTTCGATGTTCATGCTGGGCGCCGGTTACGCCTTGTCACGCGGCGTGCATATTCGCGCGGATTTTATTTATCGCAACTGGTCCGATCGATCCCAGGGAATCGTGGATGGCACACTCTATGTAATATTCTATTTTCCCGGCCTGCTGATTTTTCTGTGGATGTCCATTGATTATGCTTGGACCGCCATTTCCCGTGCAGAGCGCGGCATGGACACGGCTTGGATGCCGTATATGGGCCCGATCAAAGGCGCCATACCTGTCGGTGTGACGCTGCTGCTAATCCAGGGCGTATCTGAATTTCTAAAATGCTGGTATGCAGTCCGCCGTGGGAGGTGGCCTGTCTGATGATTGATTTACTGGTCAACCTCCGACCCGAATATATCGGACTAATCATGGTAGCCTGCATGTTGTTTGCTATTTTTATCGGCTTCCCGATTTCATTCACACTGATTTTCCTCGGCATGACTTTTGGACTGTGGGGATTTGGTCAACTGGTGTTCTACCTGATGACCTTCCAGTTTTCTGGCGTCATGCTTGAGCAAACCCTGGCAGCGGTGCCGTTGTTCATATTCATGGGCATACTCATGGAGCAGGCCGGTCTCATGGAGCGGCTGTTTCATGCGGTGCAATTAACCCTGTCCCGCACCCGGGGGGCGTTGTATATCGCGGTACTATTTGTCTCCACAATTTTTGCCGCCGCCACCGGCATCGTCGGTGCCTCGGTCACCATTCTCGGCATCATGGCCGCAAAAACCATGAACCGCGCAGGTTACGATGTGCCGCTTTCAGCGGGGGCGATTACCGCTGGCGGGACACTGGGTATACTTATTCCACCGAGCATCATGCTGGTGGTTATGGGCCCTATCCTGGAAGTGCCGGTCACCGATCTTTTCGCTGCCGCGATCATCCCGGGTTTCATGCTGGCATTTATATACACGGGTTACGCACTGATTCGCTGCCACCTGAATCCGAACCTTGGCCCGCCCTTGCCGGAAGACCTGCAACCGACTTCCATGACCTATGTCTGGAAGGAGTTTTTTCTGGGGCTGGTTCCGCCGGCTGCGTTGGTCGGGTTTGCCCTGGGCAGTATATTGTTGGGATTTGCCACGCCGACAGAAGCGGCGGGGATGGGCGCATTCGGTTCGTTCCTGCTTGCGGCCGCGTACAAAAAACTGAACTGGCCGGGATTCAAGGACGCGCTGATTAAAACGCTGGAAATTTCGGCATTGATCCTGGTGCTGGTAGCGGCATCGAATTTCTTCGGTGCGGTATTCGCACGACTCGGCACACCCACCATGTTAACCGAATATCTGCTGACCCTGGAGATGTCGCCTTACGCCATTTTGGCCATGGTCATGGTGCTGATATTCCTGCTCGGCTGGCCGCTGGAATGGGTTCCCATCGTATTGATTATCGTGCCCATACTATTGCCGCTCATAGACGAGCTGGGATTTAACCTGATATGGTTCGGCATTCTGGTGGCGGTAAATTTACAGACCGCCTGGCTGTCGCCGCCCGTGGCCTTGTCGGCCTATTTTCTCAAAGGCGTGGTGCCGGAGTGGGATTTAAAGGACATCTATAGCGGCATGATGCAGTTTATGTTGATTCAATTGATTGGTTTGATATTAATTATCATATTTCCACAGATCGCGTTGTGGCTGCCCACCTATCTGGATTCAGTCAATCCATAACCCGGAAACTTTTTGATGGCAGTAAAATTTTTAAAAAAGGCCAATAAAAACCCTGCCACCGGCCAGGACGACACCCACCAACTGGTGCGCAGCATGCTTCAGGAAATCGAAGACGGCGGTGAACAAAGAGTTCGCGACTATGCCAAAGATCTGGACGGATGGGATGGCGAAGTTATTGTCGGACAGGAACAAATTCAAGCCGCCATCGCCTCGCTGCCGGAACAGACAAAACAGGATATTCGGTTTTCTCATGCCCGGGTCAAGGCGTTTGCAGAAGCACAGCTTGCCAGCATGGGTGAATTTGAAACCGAGCTTTCCCCGGGTCTTTTTGCCGGGCAGCGGTTAATCCCGGTGACCACTGCGGGGTGTTATATCCCCGGCGGACGGTATGCCCATATCGCATCGGCAATCATGAGCGTTACCACCGCCAGAGTTGCCGGTGTAAAGCAGGTTGTAGCTTGTTCTCCAACCCACGCAGATCGAGGCGTTCATCCCGCCATTTTGTATGCTGCAAACCTGGCGGGTGCTGACACGGTGCTGAATCTTGGCGGTGTACAAGGCGTGGCGGCGCTGGCGTTCGGGCTGTTCACCGGGTATCCGGCGGACATGCTGGTTGGCCCGGGCAATCAATTTGTCGCAGAAGCGAAAAGAATTTTATTTGGCCAGGTGGGCATCGACATGTTTGCCGGCCCAACGGAGATCCTGATCATTGCCGACCAATATGCCGATGCGGACATTATTGCATGTGATTTGGTCAGCCAGGCAGAGCACGGCCTGGACTCTCCTGCCTGGTTAATCAGCACTTGCGCATCTTTGGCGGGCAGGGTAATTGAATTAATGCCGGCCTGTATTGGACGTCTGGCGGAACCCAATCGCTCCACCGCCGCGGCCGCATGGCGGGACTATGGCGAAGTGGTTGTGGTGGACAGCGATGAAGAAGCCGTTCGGGTTAGCGATCAGTATGCCTGTGAGCACCTTGAAGTGCAGTGCGAAAATCTCGATTGGTGGCTGGAAAACCTGCGTAACTATGGTTCATTATTTTTGGGCGAACAAACAACCGTGGCATACGGCGATAAATGCTCGGGAACCAATCACATCCTGCCTACCAAAGGCGCTGCCCGATATACCGGCGGATTAAGTGTCAGTAAATTTATCAAAGTTCTGACCTGGCAGCGTATGACCGAACACGCCAACCGCGATGTGGGCGCCGTCACCGCCAGAATTTCTCGCTACGAAGGTATGGAAGGACATGCCAGGAGTGGTGATGATCGATTGTACAAATATTTCCCTGGCGAAGAATTCGATCTCGGACTACACTGATTTTTCAAACCTCAAAGTCGATGGTGAGCAGGTTACAACCGGCACAAATACTCACCCGGCAGTTTGCCCTCAACCATCGGGTATACGTGGTTACCGGCGCCAGTTCGGGAATCGGTCGGGCTATGGCAGGCTTCCTCGCCAGTGTCGGCGCGGCTATTGTCGCCGTGGCACGGCGCCCGCAACCATTGGAACGACTGGTCAAAGAAATTCAGGACAGCGGCGGCAATGCGGCTTCTGTCTGCGCTGACCTTGGCGATCGGGAATCTATGGTTCGTATCGCCAGGCGATGTCAGGGCGCATTCAATCGGGTTGATGGCGTGATCAATGCGGCCGGCGTAAACCTGCGCGAAGCTGCCGAAGATATTTCCATTGACAGTTGGGACCGCACACTGAATCTGAATCTGTCCGCGCCATTCTTTTTTAGCCGGGAATTTGTGGCAGGAATGAAACAAAACGGTTATGGACGAATAATCAATATTGCTTCGTTACAGTCTTGCCGGGCCTTCCCCAATGGCCTAGCCTACGGCGCATCCAAGGGCGGTGTCTGCCAACTGACCAGGGCCATGTCCGAAACCTGGTCATCCCGGGGCATTACCTGTAACGCCATCGCCCCGGGATTCTTTCCCTCCGGGCTGACCGCGCCGGTTTTCGCAAACCCGGAAACCGCCGCATGGGCAGCAGGGCAAACCACAATGGGTCGTAACGGCGAATTATCAGACTTGTTTGGTATCACTGTGTTCTTCGCGTCGCCCGCCTCTTCCTATATAACCGGGCAGACTTTATACATTGACGGTGGATTTACTGCCCGCTGACCGTATCGAAACAATCAATGAAAGCCCTGGTCTATACGGCTAACCGGGAAATGACTTTTCGCGAGGAGCCCGCGCCCCACCCAACGCATGATGATGCGCTGGTCGCGGTTGAGTCGGTGGGTATTTGTGGCTCAGACATGCACGCCTTTCTTGGGCATGATGCCCGCAGAATACCGCCGCTGATTCTGGGCCATGAAGCCGTGGGCACGGTACTCCAGGGTACCCGGCCGGGCAAAAAAGTGGTATTAAATCCATTGATCACCTGTGGCCAATGCCATGACTGCCTCGGCGGCCGGCAAAATCTTTGCGCAAAACGCGACCTCATTGGCATGTATCGGGCAGGGGCCTTCGCCGAGCAAGTCGCAATTCCCGAGCGCAATCTGATAGCCATCCCGGAGGATATGAATCCAGACAAGGCCGCACTCACCGAGCCGGGTGCGACGGCGCTGCATGCGGTTGTTTTGGCAGAAAACGCGATGGCGCGTCCGATCAGCGAATCCCGCGCACTGGTAATCGGTGCAGGTTCCGTCGGGCTGCTCACCGCGCTCATATTGATGGACAAAGGAGTGGGTCAGGTTGATCTGGCCGAAACCAATCCACTGCGGCGAAAAACCGTGTTGGAACATACGCAGTGCGGGGTTTTTGATCCGGTTAAATCCCCGCTGGAAGAGGATTGCTACGACCTGGTATTCGACGCTGTCGGCAACGCCCGGACCCGCAGCACCAGCGTGCAATGCGCAAGACCGGGATCCGTTATCGTCCATATCGGGTTGATGGACAATGACGGCAGCCTGGATGTGCGCAGGATGACTTTGCAGGAAATCACCTTCATTGGCTGCTACACCTACTCTCCTGTGGACCTGCGAGTCACGCTGCAAAAGCTGCACAGCGGCGCCCTGGGCAGTCTGGACTGGCTGGCAGTGCGCCCGCTCGAAGATGGTGCCAGCGCTTTTAAGGAAATACTCGCCGGTCAATGCGCCGCACCGAAAATCGTATTACGAGTCTGAATCGGGCGACCTTGATGCGGCGATAAAATTATTTATCTAATTTCAGCCTGTCCAAATCCCGCTGGAACAACCAGTCGGCAAGCTCCAGATGTTCAGGATATTCACTTTTGTCTGCGGATTTCAGCAACCGCCACAGACAGGCCGTACACACCACGCGATGGACAATCTGGTTGAAACAATGGCGTTCGTGGAAGGTGAGTATTCGAACGCTTTGATAGGATTGCACCAGCGCCTGGAATAATGCCGGATCAAACTCGCCATCGGGAAAGCAGGCATTTACCGACAGCCAGGCCAAATCAAAAATGCTGGCGCCCAAAGTAACTTCCTCCCAATCAATCAGCGCTGCCAGATCTGGCCCATCAAACAACGCATTGCCCGGCCATGGATCGCCGTGGACGATACTAATTGGCAGTGTGCACCTTGCAATATTTTTCAGCGCGGAAATCCTGTTTTCCAGCTTTGCCAGGGTGCGGCCGCCGGTTCGCTGTTTGGCCTGCCGCAGGCTTTTGTCCAGATAATCGCTACTCCACCAGGTATTTCTGGGTTGCAGAAAATCACTGTGAATACCATGCAGCTTTGCCAATGCTCTGCCCAGTTGCGATAGCATATCTGGAGAAACAACCGTTTTAACCTCGACTTTTAAGTATGGCAGCACCACGACAACATGTCCTTTGCAGCGGAATACCTGTTCTCCATACTGATTTTGCAAATAACCCGGACACCAGAAACCAGCCGCAGAGATACGGTTTAGAAACCGCATTTCGGCGGTTAAATCATCCAGCGAATGCTCGATTACGAATTTGACAAAAAAGCGGCCAGTGCCGGTATGTACAACCATGTTGTGATTCGCACAGCCCCCTGCGCACTTGACATTTCGGAGTGCGCCCAAACCGTAAAACGCACACACCTCGGGCAAAATATCTGCTTCTGAAGATGCCATTAACCTCTACTCATAAATATTTGCGTGAAATATATAGCCAGACGGAATTCAGGGGACTTCCCTTTGCCGCGCAAATAATCAGGCTATATCTGCAAAGAGTAGGTATGAAATTCTTCCAGAGTTCTTTTATAACCCAGTTTTTCGTATAACGCCTGACCAGGCAAATTGGTGAATTCGGTTTGCAGATCGATCCGTGCTGCATGCTCATGTCTGGAAAATTTCATTGCCCGGTTCATCATTGCCTCACCAATTCCTCGCTTGCGGCAGCCCGGATCAACGAATAAATCATAAAGGATCATGATTTTCACGGCCTCCACCGAACAAAACGACGGGTATAACTGGACGAATCCTAGCCCGGTCGAATCTTCCACCGCAACGAGAATGCAAGACTCCTGGTGGTTAATACGATCAGCAATATATCGCCTGGCTAACCCGAAGTCCGGCGGGCACTGGTAGAATTGACGATAAAGATAGAATAACTTCGCTACTTCATCAATGTGAATCTGTGCTGCTCTGACTATTTTCACTTTTTCATTAACCATAATTATCCTGCCGATGCTCGCTATATGAAGTACTAATCAAACCGAATCATCTGTTGCTGACACTGAACGCCGAAAAGGGATAAAGGCGTTGTGCAAGTCCTATTTGTAGAAGCTAAAATATGTTTGACTAAAGCAGCTTCCGACCAGGCCAACTCCCCCGGATTATCTGACAACCTGACCAGTTTTGGGTGATTGATTTTAGCCATACGGATGAAATTATTTTCGTCCCGGTTTTTTTTAGTATGTGGTCACGCACAATATCCCATATCAAATGTTTCTGCAGTGTTCGCCCAACAACCGCCCAGCCGTTGACCTTATAGTGTTGCTGCGGGTGCAGCGGCTTGCCATCATCAAAACATGCCCCAATGATGCGGCTTGCCAATGCAGAATCCGGGTCTATAGTCCAGGTCCCCTACCCGAACCATGTCTCCACCGGATTGTAGATAGACGATGTCCCCTGGGCTATGGGCCGGCCCGGGATTCATCAAATCAATTTCGGTTTCCCCCGTGGTAATGACTTTTTCATCCGCGAACGTTTCATCCGGCATGGTGAGTCAGGTAAGCAGAGATTTATCCATACGCTTGCTGACCATCCATGCCAATGCCGTTTCGCCGAATGCGGCAATTTCTGCGGCGGTGTTGGCATGGGCTATGACCATGGCGCCCTGCTCCTGCCAATAGCTGGAACCGGGCATTGTATGCCTCTGCACGCGCTCCAAAGCAACATATTTTACCGGCTGGTCGGTTAGTTTTTTTGATTTCCTGATACGGGGAATGTGCCGGCGCATAGTTTTCTCCGGTATTGAAAACGAACACGCCATCGCTGGTTATGATGAATGACAGGTTGTTGTTATGTCCCGAGTTCTGGTAACTGGCCCGGGCAGTCGCGCCAATCACCGACCATCCCCGGTGGTTACTTCTTGCAACCGATACCGCATTGAGCGCCATGCCGGGTCAATTTCAATGGGTTCGTCAGCCCCAACCCAACCCGGATAGGCGTCCTTATAGTTACGTACATTGGCATATCCCAATTCGGTTGATGTTTTCGCCGAAAGCGGACGTCGGATATTAGCTCCGCAAAATGTCACTATCGGCGTATCAGGATCGGCAATTGGCACCGAAACGAGCAGCTCAAGCCACCCCTTTGGGATATTCATCTTGCGAGGCGATCTATCGTGCCGAAAAACTGTGTTGGTGTGCGCACATCAATGAGAATCAAGTCCGGCTGGTGGGTAATTTCTTGCTTAATAACCTGACCAGCCAGTACGAAGGGGCGGGCACAAATATAATAACCTTCAGGCAAGGCCACCACCGCCAGAAAGTGGGCGGATACACTCAGTATAAATTATCTGCCAACCATCATCTTTTTTGATCACAAAGGCATTGAGGTGTCTCACGCAGATTCGCAATTACGAACATTTCGCATGCTGGGCATGTTTGATTTTGTATGGCAGCAAAGAGACAAAACCACTCAAAGATTTCAGCGATTTCTCACTGAAAAATTCGCAGCGCTGATGGCGCCGCTGAAGGCGCAGGGAATTGATGTGGATGTCTGGAAATATTGATCCACGCAACACAAATCTCAATCCTGCCAAACACCGCCAGTGGCCTTGCTCACCGCAATATCTAGGCGGCCCCTTGCAAAGTATCAGGGAAAACCAAAGAGACAGGGTTTTATAAGCGCCCATGACTATATCCTGCACACAATCCTGGTGTTATAATCCGGTTTCCACGGGGGTGACTGGCTTCGACGTCGGTCGCGAAGCCATCGGAGCATGTCGAGGTGTAGAGTTCCTCGTAAATCCAGCTACACAACATTAGTTGCCAACGACGACAACTACGCGCTGGCCGCTTAAGTCGGTTAGCCCTTTCACCCGGTTCGCCTTTAGGCCGGGACTGGAAAGGTCAATTCATACAGGCTCGCCAGTCAGTTCTGTTCGTTAGCTGACGGTTAAAACCAATCGGACTCGCCGATCTGCAAGTTAGTCTGCCTACTGGTAAATCGGTTAACTTGAAGCGCAGACTAAACATGTAGTCGCCGATGAGTGCAGGATCTGCGGACGCGGGTTCAATTCCCGCCACCTCCACCATTTAAGTGTTATAGGTCAACTGGTTACACGGACGTAATCGGTTAGACATGTTGTTGCTATGCCCGGCATTGAACGCTTGTCTGTGCATGGGTTTGTCTATAATGGCAATCAGCAAATTGTATAAAGTGGCAGGTCTGCCATAGCAAACTAATTCTGAAATTCTTCATGCTGGAAATTTTGACTGAACAGGAACAAATGAGCTTATCGAGTGGTATTTCGGCATTTGTAGCAAAAAACTTCGGCCAGGCGTTCGCATTGCTCGGGCCATTGGCAGACAAGGGAAACCAGGATGCCCAGTATCGTCTGGCCATAATGTACCAAAACGGACTGGGTGTAGTGCGTAATGAATTGCTTGCGATGCGGTGGATGACCGCGGCGGCTAATCAGGGATTTCCCCTGGCCCAGCATGGCCTGGGATTCATGTATCTTGAGGGTGACTGTATCGGCAAAAACGGTGACAAGGCGGTTCAATGGTTTACCCGGGCGGCGCAGCACGGATTGGCCGGGTCCCAAACCACGTTGGCGATGATGTACGAAACCGGGAACGGGGTTGAGAAGAATCCTGAATCAGCAAGAAAATGGTACAAACTGGCAGGATTCTCCGGGGATGAGGTCAGTGGGTAGTGTTACCGCAGGTCATGGTAAAATCCGCACCGTTGCCGGATTAACAGCTTCATGGGAACATATTTTCTAGGCTTTTTTTATCGTGAAGTGGAATTCGTTTCCAACTTCGATGGACGCTAATAATTCGTGTCCGGTCTGATTGGTGAAGGCGGCAAAGTCTTTTACTGCGCCGGGGTCGGTGGCGAGGATTTTTACCACTTGCCCGGATTCCATCCGGTTTAAAGTTTTCTTTGCCTTAAGGATGGGCAGAGGGCAATTCAGATTGCGGGCGTCAAGCTCTTGATTTGCATCGGTCATGATGGTCGTTGTGCGTATTCAATAGTAAGCAAATTATAATGGATTGCTCAAAACAAATTAATCGTTTACGTCCGCCTCTGGCTGAAACCAGTTCAACGAATCATGCAGGCTGACAACGGTGCCGATGATTAATAATGTAGGTGGTTTCACTGGGAGCTTTTCCACTATGCCGGGCAATTGTGACACGGTGGAGCAGTGAATTTTTTGATCGAGGGTGGTGCCTTGTTCTATCATGGCGGCCGGCATCGCCGGGTTCATACCATGCTTGATCAGGTTCTCCGAGATCACCGGTAATCCGTTCAATCCCATATAGATGACGATGGTTTGCCTGGGGGCGACCAGTTGCTCCCAAGGTAATTCCACCGAGCCGTCCTGTAACTGCCCGGTTACAAATCGCACGGACTGGGCATGGTCGCGATGGGTCAGAGGAATCCCGCTGTAACTGGCGCATCCTGAGGCCGCGGTGATACCGGGTACCACCTGGAATGGTATTTTGTGCCCGGCCAGCAATTCAATTTCTTCGCCGCCACGGCCAAATATAAACGGGTCACCCCCTTTAAGGCGCGCGACCCGTTTCCCTTGCAGCGCAAAGTCCACCAGTCTCTGGTTTATATCCTGCTGCGGAACGCTGTGATTGGAACGCTGTTTGCCCACATAGATTTTTTCAGTATCGGGATGAATCTGTTCGAGAATCTGCCCGGATACCAGCCGGTCGTATAACACAATTTCGGCTTGTTGCAGCAGTCGGTATGCGCGAAAAGTAAGCAGGTCCGGGTCCCCTGGCCCGGCGCCAATCAGGTACACCTCGCCAATGGTCAGGGCGCTGGCCGGCGCGGCCAGGGCTTGATTCAACAACGCCTCGGCATTGGCCTGATTGCCGGAGAAAATACTCTCCGCCACGTTTCCTGTCAGCACTTTTTCCCAAAACAATTTGCGTTGGCGCGGGTTTTTCAGTGTCTGGCGCACGCTGTGACGGTATCTGCCAACCAAACCGGCGAGTTTGCCATAGCCCGCAGGTATCAGCGCATCAATCCGCTCCCCCAGCAGTCTGGCCAGGATTGGCGAGGTACTGCCGCTGGAAACCGCGATGGTTAATGGGTCTCTTTCGATGACGCTTGGAAATGCAATGTCTGACAGGCGCGAATCCGTTATCACGTTGACCAGTACACCCAGGGTTTTACATTCTTCTGCAATCAGGGCGTTGACGTTATGATCATTTGTGGCCGCAATGACAAATTTATAAGGTGCCTGAATATCACCGAATTGCCATGGCCGCAAGGTGAGCTTTCCGCCTGACCGGGTAACACATTCCCTGATTTGGTCGGTGGCCGTGGGGCTGATCACATCAATTTTTGCCGACGCCCTGAGTATTACCCGGGCTCTGCGAGTGCCGACCTTTCCGCCACCGACGATAAGGCAGGGCGCGTCGCATACATCGAAAAACAGGGGAAGGTACTTCATTCCTGATTATGTATGGCCCGGGTTATATATAGCGTACGCACTGCGCTTGTTATATCCGGCATTGCTGCAGGGGCAGACTCGCGCCTCCAGGTAAAACGGGGCAACCTCCAGGAGCTGGCCCTGATTCACCTGCTCAGTCGGCCGCCAGCCAGTTATCCACCGCGTTGCGGGTGGAAAATACCGGTGTGCTGTCAAACTTGAACGTGTTGTGAAAGTAATTGTCACCTGCGGCCTGATGGTATTGCGCCTGATAGAAAGACGGCTTGGCCGCAATCTCGCTGACCGCATGAACCAGCGCATCCACATCTTCCATGGTGTTATAAATTCCGAAGCTGGCGCGTACCATGCCGCGATGCAATTCAGCCAGCGCCTCAAGCTCTTCATTACTTAAATCGTCCATATGTTCGCCCAGGTCGTCGGTAATCATTTCACGGACGTAAGGGTGAGCGCAGAAACAGGCGTTGCGCACCGCGATATTGAAATAGTCATTTAATATGGCCGCGGTGAGTGAATGGTGCATGCCGCGGATGTTAATGGAAACCGCGCCGATGCGCTGGCAGCTAGCGGTATCGGTCTGGCCATAAACAACCACATTTTCGATTGGCGTTAAATGATCAATGGCGTAATTGATCAGGCTGGTTTCTTCCGCGTCTATAACATCCATGCCAATCGTTTTCAGGGTATACAACACCGTGGCAAGGGCGATGGCGCCAGCGATATTGGGCGTACCGGCCTCTTCACGGTCCGGGAAATTAGCGGTGGCAACATAGCGATCAAGCATCACATCATCCACCATGCCGCCGCCGACTTCCACGGGTTCAATCCCACTGAACAGGTCACGCCTGGTCACTACAACCCCAGGCGATGAGGGCGCATAAATCTTGTGCCCGGACATGGCGACCATATCGAGATCGCGCAGCGGATTATCATGGCCGCACATTTTAATCGGCACATGCGCCGCCATTTGCGCGGCATCCACCAGAATCAGCGTGCCGTGTTTGTGGGCAAGTTCGGCGATATCGTAAATCGGATTTACGATGCCTGTGACATTGGATACGCCGGTTACCGATACATAGTTTACCCGGTCGCCATATTGTTCGAGTGCCTGTGCAATTTTGCCCACATCTGCGGCGCCAAAACCTGTTTCGTCCATTACCACCGGAATGTGAACCACTTTATTGAAATGTTTTCGATGCGGCAGGTCATTTGAATGATGCTCCATAATTGTAGTGATGACCACATCACGTTCTGGCCACTTTCGGCTCAAAGTACGTGCGATGCGATTGATACAGCCGGTGGTGCCGCTGCCAACGAAAAAACTGCCGTGGGTTTGTGGGTTCGCATCGACAAAATCCACCACCATTTTGTGTGCCCAGGCAAATTCCCGGGTGGAAAGCTGCGCGTTAAAGTGCACCGTGGTATGGGTGTTGGCATAGTAAGGCAGGTATTTTTCCATGACATCCCTGACAATTCCCAACCGCAGCGTACTGGCGGTGCTGTCGAGATAAATTCGCCGGCTGGTCTGGCCGCTGGCCAATGGATATTCGACGTCAATACCGGTGGTGCTCTGGCGTAGTTTTTCCAGTAATCCATGCAATTCTTGCGGGTTGCGTTGTTTCATTCGAGATATTTTTCAGAAATTATTACGGGTTGGCCAGGCTGGTATAAAACCGATATTATCACCATAAATCACCTTGTATGAACACAAAAATCTGGATGTGCAGCGCTTCTCATTCTGTTTGCCGAATTAAATCAGGCTACTCCCTGGATTGGCCCGGATTTTTCAAGCGAATGCGCCGCTTTGTGTGAGTGGGATTTTTTCTCTTTTAGGCAAGAACCATCAATAAATCCCCATTTTCAACCAGAAAAAAATTCATAGCGGACGCTCAAAGGCAAATGGACAGGAAGGTATACAACCCTGTTGGAAAAAAATTTCCATGAAAACTCCCGCACCCACGCAAATAAATATTTGGGAGGGGTAATTCTTTTCGACATCTCCTTGTATCCTGATAATTTCCTGCCATCAACTTGCGCGCCACCAGGGCCACTGCCACGCGAGGCTTGCAGCATAACCGGGTAATCAACCCGTCCCGCCATTGCATTTACATCCGGGCCTGCCCGCTTAGCCGTATCCCTGATCCAAAATTCGCCTCATATCGGGCTGCAATGCTGCTTTTGTCCGGGCAGTGATTCTGGGTGCCGGGTTGTTCAATCTTGATCCCGCCCATCACCGAAGCCAGTTGTCCTGACGACTGCCAATCCCACTGACGGCTGACACCATATAACAAACCGGAGCGAAACGCATCGCCGCAGCCGGTGGGGTCCCTGACCGCAGCGACTTTTATCGGATCAATGTGCCATTGTGCGCCACGGGTGTAAATGTCCGCACCATTCCCGCCCCGGGTAATAATTAATGCTTCGACTTCATCGACGATTTGCTCCAGGGTTTTTACAGTCTTGTCCACCAGCATTTCCCACTCATAATCATTCACGACCACATAAGTCGCCTGGTGGATGAATTGATTGAGCTCATCGCCGTCGAACATAGGCAGTCCCTGACCAGGGTCAAAAAAAAACCGGATACCGGCATCGGCCAGTTGGGCCGCGTGTTCAAGCATGGCATCACGGCCATCCGGCGCGACGATAGCGAGGTCAATGTTTGTGGCATCGCTCACCTTGTTCTGGTGCGCATTATTCATTGCGCCGGGATGAAACGCGGTAATTTGATTGTTATCCGTATCCGTAGTTAGAAATGCCTGGGCGGTATAAGTGTCTGGAATTTCAGTCACATGCCTGTGATCAAGGCCGATTTTATCGAGCCACTTGCGGTATGGGGCAAAATCTTCGCCCACTGTGCCCATGGGAAGCGGATCACCCCCCAGCAAGTGCAGGTTGTAGGCGATATTGCCCGCACAGCCACCGAATTCCTTGCGCATTTCCGGAACGAAAAAGCATACATTCAGAATGTGTACCTGGTCGGCAAGGATATGGTTCTTGAACTGATCCTGAAATACCATGATCGTGTCATAGGCAAAAGAACCGGTGATCAAAGTTGGCACAAAACGACTCCCGAAGAAAAACGGTTATTTGTTATGGCTGCAATGCCTGCAAATACCGTAGAGGGTGAGGGAATGATCCTGAAGAAGAAAGTCGTGATCTTCTGCCACCTGCTGTTGTAAGGATTCGATGCGCTTATTCACAAATTCGGTAACGTTGCCGCACTTCACACACACCATGTGGTCGTGATGGTCTTCATCATTCAGCTCAAAAACCGCCCGATCGCCCTCAAAATTATGCCGAATCACCAACCCCGCATCTTCAAACTGGGTGAGGACGCGATACACCGTGGCCAGCCCGATGGAATCTTCGTCCACAAGTAATTCCCTGTAGACGTCTTCCGCTGAAAGATGGCGTGTCTGGCTGTTCTCCAGTATCGACAACACCCGCAATCGGGGCAGGGTGGTTTTTAATCCTGCCTGTTTAAGGTCGGTGCTGTCCACTGCGATATGGATTGTAAGGAGAAATTGATGCGATGATTATACATGACCGCGCCCGGCGGCTAAGCCGTTGGTGGCGGCTGGCCGCGTATCGGACTATCTGTCGGATATGTTTACCTGATGACAAGAAAATACCTGTTCGGTGTCTTCACACACGGGATAGAGCGGCAGGCGCTCGCTGTCAGCGCTGCTGTTGGACTCTGGCGCTGGAGGATATCGGCATAAATGATGACTCATTGCGGTCATTATCGACAGATTTTCGGCAAGTCTCCAGACAACCCCATTGCATATCTGGCAAATTGATGTTTAAGCGGCGGCATCTGATCGACCAGGTTTAATCCGCATTGCCGGGCGGTTTTCACCGGTTCTTCGGTTCGTCCAAAAATATTTTTGAACCCTTTCATCATGGTCAGAACCAGTGCATTTTCGCCCTGACGCCAACGTTCATAGCGACGCAGCACGGCGTGGCTGGCGATATTTTTCCCCTTGCTGCGGGCCTGGTCCACCACTTCGGCCAGAGCGGCCGCATCGGTGAATCCGAGATTGGCGCCCAATCCGGCCAGGGGATGGGTGACGTGGGCGGCATCGCCCGCCAGCGCCGTATATCTGGCAATATAGTGTGGCGCATGGTGCTGGCGCAGCGGAAACCGGAGTCTTTCACTGCAATTTTGTATGCGACCAATTTGCCGCTCAAAGCAGGTGGATAGCGCACCGCAAAACCCGTCATCCGACAGGCGCATCAAGTTTTCGGCGAACCCCCGGTCGCTGGACCACACTACAGAACACCTGCCGTCAGACAATGGCAGTAAAGCCACCGGGCCGGTGGGCAGGAAACTCTGCCAGGCGGTTTTTTTATGGCTTTTTTCGATTTCCACAACGGTCACGATGGCGTCCTGGTCATAGTCATGGAGCGCCGCATTGATCCCGCACATTTCCCGAACCGTTGACCGGGCGCCATCGGCACCCACCAGCAGCGAACATTCAAAAGATTGATTATTGTCAGTTTCCAATACTAATTTATTTTGGTGAACTTCCCGTTTCAGCAGCGCGGTGCTCTCCATTATCGATACATTGTAATGCGGTCGGAGTTTTTCCATCAGCGAGCTGATAATGGCATTGTTTTCGATGATAAATCCGAGTTGGGCCTGGCCCATGGTGTGGGCATTGAAGGATATTCCGGCGTCGCTGCCATCTTCTCGGACTCGCATGGTTTGGTAGGGACTGGCCCGTTTGTCCAGAATCGACTGCCACACGCCCAAATCCTGAAAAATGTTCACCGAGGCGACATTCACCGCACTTACCCGCGGGTAAACGCTGTCTGTCTGCCAGTCTGCCACGCAGTGACTATCCAGCAGCCCAACGTTTAAACCCTGTTTGGCGAACAGGCAGGCTGCCGTGGCGCCAACCATTCCGGCCCCGGCTACCACAACGTCAAACCTTGAATCCGATTTTTTATCCTTTGGCATAGTCTTTAGTCTGCGGTTTTCCCGTCTGCTGTTTCCCCAGAGGAATGCCTGCTTCCAGTCTGGACTGGCGGCCAGCCAGCCCCATGGTTCGTTTCAATAAAAACCGTTTCGCCGGCGGAAAATGTTCAATCGTGGTGAGGCCCAGGTTGCGGGCAAATCCCAGGGCTTTAAAATCGTTGGAAAAAATTTCGACCAGACTGTGCGTGAAGCAAGTCACCATCTCGGTATCGCGCTTTCGGGATCGGGCATAGGCATTGATCATGGATTGGTTCCCGAATTCTGAATCTGCGCCTGAAGGTGTATGGGAAAATATCAGCTCGGCCAGATGGGCGACATCGCGCAGCCCAAGATTGAAGCCTTGTCCTGCCACGGGATGCACGGTATGCGCGGCGTTGCCAATCACAATAATTCGGTTGTTGCCGGGTTCGGGGAGCAAGGCGCGTTTGAGTGGATAGATCTTACGGGCCGATGGATGGCTGAAATTGCCCGCCCGGTCGCCGAAGCAATGTTGCAGAGCCGCAATGAAATCATCATCGGACAATGCTATCCGGGTTTGGAGATTTTCCTGGCGGGTGGTCCATACCGCAGCAAACCGCTGGTCAATTTTTCCGGCACTGGCGGTGCTATGCGGTAACAGCGCCAGCGGCCCTTCTTTGGTAAAACGCTCGTATGCGCGCCCCCGATGCGGGCGGTCCGTGGTGACAATGCTCAATACCGCCGATTGCGCATAATCCATGCTGATGGCAGCGCTGTTTATCTGCCGGGCCAGGGCGGAGCGGCCGCCATCCGCCAGTACCACCAGAGCGGTTTTGATGCGTCTGGTATTTTTGCCCTGGCAAATGTCTACCAGGCAGTAATTGTCGCGTTGATGCAGATTATTTGCCCGGGCCGGGCAGGCAATTTCGGTGTTGCCATCCATCTTGAGTTGACGCCACAATACATCGCCAAGTACCCGGGTGGGCACCACATAGCCCAGGGCATCGGTTCCGGCATCTTTATGTGAAAGATGGGTCTGCCCAAAATGACCTTGATTGGAGATGTGAATATCCAGTATAGGCTGCGCCTGTCTGGATTCGATTTCCTGCCAGATGCCCATGGCGCTGTAAATCCGTTTGGCGCTGTACGTCAATGCCACGGTGCGCTCGTCATAACTAGGTTGCTGCGCGGATTGATGGGCCACAGATTCAATCAGCAGGATTTTCCGGTCAGCCGGTCCCAGCGCCACCCCAAGGCTGGCGCCCACCAATCCGCCGCCGATGATGACCACATCAAATGTCTGGTTGCCGACCTGGTCACAAGTCCGGTCCTGAGATTGAGTCAAAACTCCGGTACCCTTAATCTGCTGTGGCGCCTGTACAGCGGTGAATAGTCGGATTGCATCAGGCCGCCATCAATGCCTCTATCGCTTTGATTTCTTTAGGAACGTGTCTGGTGAACACTTCGTTTCCCTGATGCGTGACCTGGATATCGTCTTCTATGCGAATACCGGTGTTATGCCATTTGGGGTCCACTTCCCGGCTCGGGGAAATATATAATCCCGGCTCCACGGTCAATACCATGCCGGGTTCAAGAAGCCGCCACTGTCCGTCAATTTTGTAGTCTCCGACGTCATGCACATCCATTCCCAACCAGTGCCCGGTGCGGTGCATATAAAAAGGATGGCAGGCATTGGTTTCAATCAGTTCGTGAATTTCGCCATGCAGTAATCCAATCTCAACCAGGCCTTCGGTAATCACGCTTACTGCGGCCCGATGATAATCAAGCACGCTGTTATCCGGTTTGACCTGCTCAATAGCGGCCAGTTGAGCGGCCAGCACAATTTCGTACAACGCTTTTTGTTCACCGCTGTATTTTCCGTTCACCGGAAATGTCCGGGTAATGTCTGCGGCATAGCAATCAACTTCCGCACCGGCATCGATAAGCAGCAAATCGCCGTCCCGCAATGCACAATTATTTTCTGCATAGTGGAGAATGCAGGCATTTGGCCCGCCCGCGACGATGGAAGGATAGGCATTGTACTCGCTGCCGCCCAATCGAAATTCGCATTCCAGCTCGGCCTGTATCTGATACTCGAATTTGCCGGGGCGGGTGGATTGCATGGCGCGTATATGACCCAGAGACGAGAGTTTTGCCGCCGCTCGCATGATCCGGGTTTCATCTTTTTCCTTGATGAGGCGCATTTCATGCAGGATGTGGCGAAGGTCAACGTATTTCCCGGGTGCATGGGCGCCAGCACGTCGTTTACTGCGAACCGCATTGATGCAGTGTAGCAATTCGCTGTCAAATTCCGGGTATCGTCCTATCATGGTATAGAGCTTGTCGCGATTGTTCAGCAGTTCCGGGAGCTTTTGGTTCAGCGCTTCAATCGGGAAGGCCTGGTCGACCCCAAAGTCCGAAACGGCCCCGTCCAGGCCGGCACGTTGACCATCCCATCGTTCTTTCTCCGGGTCCTTTTCCCGACAAAACAAGAGGAATTCACCTTCGGCTCTACCCGGCACGAATACGGCGACTGCTTTGGGTTCGGCAAAGTGCGTCAGATAATAAAAATCACTGTCTGGACGAAATTTGAACAGCACGTCGCCATTGCGCGTTTGCTGGTGCGCCGTGCTCAGGATGGCGATGCCATCGCCGATGAAGCTCATCAGGTCCTGGCGACGGCGCAGGTATATATCCGGGTCAAAATATTCTGGCATATCGGGTTGCCTGTATGGGTGTATTAGTGGATTTCTGTGCTTTGCGGGTTTGGCTCGGCGCTTGATCTAATGCTGGACCTGGCACTGTATTTATGGCCCAGTTCATCGTATATCAATTGAATGCCCACCCGAAGGTATTCTTCAATTTCCATTAATGACCTTTCGTCCTGTTCTTTTGCGCTGCCCGTTGACGCCGGATTGATTCCGCCAATATCAAACAGGTCGCGGATGATTTCCCCAACCGACTCGCTGCACTCGTTCACGATGCTTTCCCCATCGTGGCAGAATCCCTGCAAATAGCCTGCACACCAGTTTGATAATGCCTCTGCTTTTTGCCGGGTTTCGGCCCGGTCATCGGGTAACAGGAGGTTAAAAGTAAACTGGTCAGAATTCAGGTCACGCAGAATGAATTCAAACAAACTTTCGAGCAAGGCGATTTCTTCGGCGTTTGCGACCTGAAACAAATACATTTTATTGCCGACCTGCTGTGTATCCACGCCCCGGCAGGCAAGGCCGGCCAGCAGACCATGGGCCTCTGATGCGCCGCTATTCCAGGCGGTGGACTTCAGCTTGTTGTCTATATCCTGGTAGAGTTTGCGCTGGAAATCTTTCGGGCTGAGTGATGCAATTTCAGTCATTAGTGGAAAATTTTTATCGGATAACTAGCGGAATACAGAGCGGATATTGTAAACCAGGGCACCGGGATATCCTGTTTAATTATGGATGAAACTGGCAAATCCGAAGCAAATGTTGATATATTTGCGAAAATAATTATCAACATACTGGACGGCACTGGCGCCCCAATCCGCAATCAATATTTTTCCAGACATCCATCGGCGATCGTAAAAGCATGGGAGATACCATAGAAAAACTGGAGCAGCGAGTTACCGACATGATCAGATTGCTTGAAGAAATGGGGCGGCAAAACGAAATTCTGCGCACCGATCAACAAATGCTCAGACAAGAATTCAAGGCGCTGCAGGATAAAAATAAAATTGCCCGGGGCCGCGTAGAGCAAATTGTTGCGCGGCTAAAATCGCTTGAAGGTTAAATCGGGTCAGGCCCAAATACCTGCAATCATGGAGGCTGCAAACAAACAGAGTGTAAAAGTGACCATCATGCAACGTGAATTCACCGTGGCATGTCGAAAAGAAGAGACCGAAGGTTTAATTGCGGCGGCGGCGTATCTCGATAAACAGATGCGGGCGGTCGCCAAGGGCAGCCAGATTCTGGGAATTGACCGCTGCGCGGTCATGGCGGGTTTAAATATCGCCCACTCATTAGTGCAGCTCCAAAAAGCCGCGGATATACAGGCAAACGTCGATAATCGTTTGCAACTGTTGCACGACCGGGTCGATAAAGCAGTCACCCGGATTAAACAGGATCAGAACTTCGGGAAAAAACGGAACCCCCACCATTGATTGCTTGCAACCTTCAATTGCCAAAATAAACCGGATACTTTTACCCACTGCTCAAGTTCTATCGCGATTACACTCAAGAGTCTGCCCAATCATTTGCATAGGGTTGTTTCGCGGTAAAAAATCCCGTCTGCTCCGCACTATTACTGGTTCCTTGATCTTGTCGTGTCAGTTGTACCGCAATGACTGTTGGAGCCTGTTATCCGGATTTGCTAAAACATGCCGCAGGATCATTTTGGCCATTTTTCCTGGCCCGTTCTCATGATAGACTTCCCATTGGTATTACCTGCGGTGTTCGAGTTGTCTCCCAAATCCCTCGAACCTAACATATTGACTCGGGTGCTGTTATGAATGACGGGGGTGTATGACCACGGCTTTTGGCTGGCGCGATTCCCGAAGTTATTCTTTTGTACCCACTTTGAACCACTCCGGTTCAAGGTAGAGTGAGCATACGGCACTCGCGGGTAATGCTTTTTTCTTCCGCAAAATTCTGTTTCTTTTGCATAAACTATTTTTCCCTGTGCGTAATAAAGCTGAATTAAGAAAACCCATACGCGATAAACGCAGATCTCTCTCCCCGGAACAACAATTGGCCGCGGCCAGAGGACTTCTGGTTCAATTACAAACTGTTCGCCAGTTCCTGGGATCCGGGAAAATTGCCCTGTATTTGGGCAACGACGGAGAAATTGATACTGCTGAAGTACTGGACTGGTGTTGGCGACAGGGAAAACGAACCTTCGTTCCGGTTATCGTGCAGGAAAACTGCTTGGATGCAGGATGCAGGATGGCTCCCGAGGCCCAAACAAAAACAAAAAATACGCTGTTGTTTGCATCGGTAACGGTTCAGACACGCTATGCGGATAACCGGTACGGCATCAAGGAACCCTTAGTAAAAAGCGCTGATATTATTGGTGCCGAACGATTGGACCTGGTTTTAATGCCCCTAGTGGCATTTGATGAAAGCGGTAATCGTATTGGTATGGGAGGCGGATTTTATGACAGGACATTTGCATTCAAACAATCTCGTTCAGAAAAGAAACCGTACCTCATCGGCATTGCACACGAAATCCAAAAGGTTGATGCCATAGCTGCTGAACACTGGGATGTTCCGCTGACTATGGTAGTAACCGACAAGCAGGTCTATCGCCCCGGGAAGCGCTCCGGTACATCAGCCGCAAGACTTAGGGAAAATAATCAACCCGCATTAGATCAGACTCGGCGTGCAATAGCGGTGAAAACGGCTACAGGCAAGCCGCAGGAGCGAGCGAGTCTGGAAACTTAAAAAAACAAAATATGAAATACTGGTTAATGAAGAACGAACCGCAGGCTTTTTCAATTGATGATCTGGCCCGGGTCAAAGTTGAACCCTGGGACGGGATTCGCAACTATCAGGCTAGAAATTTTATACGGGATGATATGTCCATCGGCGACAAGGTTCTTTTCTATCACTCAAGCTGTAAAATTCCCGGGATTGTGGGGCTGGCCGAGATCGCGAGTGACGCCTATCCTGACCATACGGCCTTTGATCCCGGAGAGCATTATTACGACCCGAAAAGCAATCCCGACAACCCGACCTGGCTCATGGTGGATGTCAGGTTCATTGCCAAACTGGATCAGCCGGTCACCCTGCAGCAACTGCGGGGCTATCCCGAATTGTCGGGTATGCGGTTGCTGCAACGCGGTAATCGCCTGTCTATTATCCCGGTCGATAAACAGCATTGGGATTTTATTCAGACATTGATGTGAAATATTTTACCAACACCTGTTATGTTAATTGACAAATGCGAACGCTGAAAAACCTGCTTCCCGCACTATTAATGATTGGCACAGGCGTTTTCTATTCGCCTGGTTATGCAACCGAAACCGGAAACAAAAACATGATAAAAATGACCACTTCCCGTGGCACTGTCGAAATCGAACTGTACCCCCAGGCGGCGCCGGAAACGGTAAAAAACTTTCTTGGCTATGTAGAAAGTGGTCACTTTGACGGGCTGATATTTCATCGTGTCATTCCCGGGTTTATGATTCAGGGTGGCGGATTTACCCCGGACATGAATCAACGCAACACCCGGCCACCCATTGTCAACGAAGCGGACAATGGGTTGAAAAATACCGCCGGCACATTGTCCATGGCCCGAACTTCGGTTCCTGATTCTGCAACTTCGCAATTTTTTATCAATCTTGTGGACAATGGATTCCTCGATTTCTCGGCGAAAACCCGGCAGGGTTGGGGCTATGCGGTTTTTGCCCGGGTGGTCAATGGCATGGACGTAGTGGAACAAATCGCCAGCGTTGCCACGGGCAATGTGGGCGGTCACGGCGACGTGCCATTGCAGCCGGTTTTAATAGAAAAGGCGGAAATCATCGCCGAGTAAAACCAGGAAAATGCGAATCGGCATTACTTTGAACCGCGAAGTAAAATCCGTACAACATTCCAACCACTTGATTTTCATTGTGAATCCTAAATTATTTATCAAAACGTTTGGCTGTCAGATGAATCAATATGATTCGTCTCGAATGGCGGATTTATTGTCGGCCAGTCATGGGTGTGAACCTGTAGATGATCCTGTGCAGGCTGATATTGTGTTGTTGAATACCTGCTCGGTGCGCGAAAAGGCCCAGGGGAAGGTGTTCTCTTTGCTCGGACGCTGGCGGGAGATTAAAGCGAAAAACAAAAATCTGGTAATTGGCGTGGGCGGCTGCGTGGCCAGCCAGGAAGGCGAGATGATTATGCGGCGTGCGCCCTATGTGGATATGGTATTCGGCCCCCAGACCCTGCATCGACTGCCGACCATGCTGGATCAAATTATGCAGCAGCACCAGCAGGCTGTAGATATTTCTTTTCCAGAAATCGAAAAGTTCGATTGTCTGCCGCCGCCGAGCGTGGATGGTGCAAAAGCCTTCGTTTCTGTCATGGAGGGATGCAGCAAATACTGTTCGTTCTGCGTGGTGCCCTACACTAGGGGGACGGAATTCAGTCGTCCATTCGATGACGTGATAACTGAAATTGTCGGATTGGCGGAACAGGGGGTTCGAGAGATTTGTTTGCTGGGACAGAATGTGAACGGATACCGTGGATTGACCCACGATGGCCAAATCATGGAATTTGCGGAATTGCTCCATTATGTTGCGGCGGTGCAGGGGGTGGACCGGATTCGCTATACCACTTCGCATCCAATCGATTTTACCGACGACCTGGTTGCGGCCCATGCGGAGATTCCCGAGTTGGTCAGCCATTTACATTTGCCGGTGCAAAGCGGATCGAATCGAATACTGGAACGCATGAAGAGAGGGTATACCGCTGAAGATTATTTGCACTGGGTCGATAAATTAAGGCGAGCCAGACCGGGTATTTCAATATCTTCAGATTTTATTATCGGATTTCCAGGGGAAACCGAAGCCGATTTTCAGGACACAATGAAATTGATTGAAACGGTCAGATTTGACCAGAGTTTCAGTTTTATTTACAGCCAGCGTCCCGGCACACCCGCAGCAGGTCTGGACGATAATGTCAGTATGGCGGTGAAAAAGCAGCGCTTGTCCGAGCTTCAGGCCAGCATCAATCGATTCGCCACACAGTTCAGCCATGAAATGGTAGGTACCGGGCAAGTCGTTTTGGTTGAAGGACGCGCCAAAAAGGATTCGACCCAGATGTCCGGGCGCACCGGAAATAACCGGGTGGTGAATTTTGATGGAGACGCTGCGTTGACAGGAAAATTTGTCACCATCAGGATCACCGAGGCGCTGCCCAATTCTCTACGTGGCCGGTTGATGCCAGTGGGTGAAAAGCGGGCCGTCGGCCCGATTCAGAAATCAGGCATTGCCGAAACCGACCGCCCTAATCCACCGGTTCAGGGCATTGCCAAAGCGCAGGCAAGCAGCCCGGGATGAAAAACTATTCTGATATGGCCATTGATTTGCAACTGGCGAGTCGTTTCAATGCAGAGGTTCCCGACTTGCAGGATATAAACAAATGGGTGTCAATCAGTTTTGCCGCGATTGGCCGCACCCCGGCGGATCTCACCATCCGGGTGGTGGATGCGGCAGAAATTACCGACCTGAACCACCGGTATCGCGGTAAAAACCAGCCGACCAATGTTCTTGCCTTTCCATTTGAAGCCGTAGCGGAGGTTGATTACCATCCGTTAGGGGATATTGTGATTTGTTTTTCTGTAGTAAAAAACGAATCGGGTCAACAGGATATATCTGTTTTTTCTCATTTCGCCCACATGGTTGTTCATGCTGCCCTGCACCTCTGTGGGTATGACCACCAGACCGACGAAGACGCCGTGGTAATGGCAGATTTGGAAAAACGCATTTTGGCGGCTATTGGTGTGGATTATGAGGACAAATCCGGCCAAGCCGTTTCGGAACCAGTAATATCATCGGTGCTGGATGAAATTAACCATGAAACGAAATCCAAACATTGATTAAAACCCTGCTGGTAGTCATCGCCGGGGTGCTCAACGCCCTGTCCTTCGCGCCATATAACTGGTGGCCACTGGGCATGCTTGGTTTCACAATTTTATTCTGGGTCTGGCTGGTGAGTGACCGCAGCAGTGCCGCCTGGTATGGATTTATTTATGGGTTGGGGCTGTTTGGCGTGGGCATCTCCTGGATATACATCAGTATCAATACCTTCGGCGGTATGCCGCCGGTTATCGCCGGGCTGTGTGTTTTCATACTGGTCGTATTTCTATCGATTTTCGTCGCCCTGACTGGCTGGCTGCAGGCGTGTTTTTCTGCATGGCATCCCACTGTCCGGCTGGCCTTTTTGATGCCGACCATATTGATTCTGTTTGAATGGCTGCGTGGATGGCTGTTCACCGGGCTGCCTTGGCTTTCTACCGGCTACGCTTATCTGGACACGCCGCTTTCCAATTACGCGCCCATTGGCGGCGTCTATCTGGTCGGTATTATCGTCCTGGTGTCTGTGGGTGTCCTGGTAGCGGTGATCCGGCAGACGAGCAAGGGCAATGCGCTGTTGGCTTTGCTATTCGGGCTGGTTTGGGCGGGCGGTTGGCTGCTCAACCAAACCACCTGGACAACGGCCCGGGGGAATCCGGTTTCGGTGGCGGTGATTCAAAATAATGTGCCGCTGCTACAAAAATGGGATGCGGCGGCAGGGAATAGAATTATTGCCGGATATATGGAGCAAAGTCAGGCACATCGCGATGTGGATTTAATTGTGTGGCCGGAAGCGGCGGTTCCTGCCTATCTTGATAATCTTTCAGAGGGTTTCTGGCGGGATCTCGAAAATCATCCGGCAGATTTTATTTTCGGTGTACTGCATCGTGACAAACCCGAAGAAGTGGGTAAACTCTACAATAGTGTGGCCGCGGCTGCGGCACCGCAGCGAGTCACGATTTACCACAAGCAACACCTTGTTCCCTTCGGTGAGTATCTTCCGTTGCCGGACCTGCTCGGCCCGCTGCGGAAAATGCTGGATATTCCAATGTCGGATTTTTCGGCCTGGGAGCAGCCCCAGCGCCCCCTGACTGCCGCAGGCAATCAATTCGCAGTATCAATTTGTTACGAAGATGCCTTCCCGCAGAATTGGCGGGAGCAAGTTGCACCGTCCGGAATTTTCGTTAATGTCAGCGAGGACGCCTGGTTTGGTAATTCCTTTGCACCCCATCAACGATTGCAAATGGCCAGATTTCGTTCCCGGGAGAGTGAACGTCCTATGATTCGATCGTCCAATAATGGTCTATCCTCATTGATAAACTGGAAAGGTGGAATCGATACACGTGCACCCCAATTTGTTCAGCACGTGGTAACCGGTTCCGTGCAACCACGAACCGGTGTGACCCCTTATATTCTGTTTGGTGAAAAACCGGTTTTAACGCTGGTTGGGCTATTGTTGGTGCTGGGGTTGTTATTTGGTCGCTCCAGGTCGAGGTAATCCGTTGCAGCACAATCTCGTTGTTAGTGGTTTTATGATTTATGATGGTATTATCCGCCCTGTGAATAATCCGCTGATTTACTCCCATGACCCGCAACACCAACCCTTGATATAACCGGGATTCTGGCATGACATCGCAATCAATTCGTTTTCCAACACTGGCCGCCGAATTATGGCCTGCATTACCATCAGGCCGCATCTGGCTGCGCAACCTGACCCTGGCCATGGTCGGCGCGGTGCTGTTGACCCTCGCCGCCAAAATCAAAATTCCGTTTTACCCTGTCCCGCTGACCATGCAAACGTTTGTTGTCCTGACCATCGGGGTCGCCTATGGGGCGCGGCTGGGGGCTTCGACCATCCTGCTGTATTTGATCATCGGCGCCATGGGCCTGCCGGTATTTGCGGACACGCCCGAGAAAGGATTGGGCTTGGCGTATATGATGGGGCCCACCGGCGGGTATCTGGCAGGATTCGTGGTCGCTGCGGCTGCCACCGGGTATCTTGCCGAAAAAGGCTGGGATAGAAGGATGGTCCTGACGTTTGCCGCAATGCTCGTCGGCAACATCATAATCTATGTGCCGGGATTGATCTGGCTGGGCGCTGTTGTGGGCTGGGAAAAACCAGTATTTCAATGGGGGTTGCATCCGTTTGTACTGGGAGATTTGTCTAAGATTGTAGTGGCCATGCTGGTTATCCCGGCTACATGGAAAATAGTCAAAAATCCACACTGATCAAGGGCATTCAGCCGCTTTACAGCGGCACAGAAAATCCCGCCCCACTTAACCATTTGAAACCCAGGGAATATTCTGCCGCCGAGCTAGGATTTGATCGATTCGGTGTCAGTAAAAATGCGGTTGATGTAATCCAGGGGTTGCAGAGGTCGGGTTTTGATGGTTACCTGGTTGGTGGCTGCGTCCGGGATTTGATTATGGGGCGCCAGCCCAAGGATTTCGATGTCGCCACCAACGCCAGCCCTGAGCAAATAAAGAAAATCTTCGACCGCGCCCGGGTTGTTGGTCGCCGGTTCAAATTAGTGCATGTGGCCTGTGGCCGTGGATGGAGCCGGGAAATAATTGAAGTCGCCACCTATCGGGCGATGCCGGGCAAACCCGGTCAGAAAGAAATTCGAGGCCGGTGCAAAACCGCCCGTTCGGGCAGAATTTTGGACGACAATGTATACGGTACCATTGAGGTCGATGCAATGCGTCGTGACTTTACCGTCAATGCGCTTTATTACGACCCCATTAAAGAAAAAGTGATTGATTTCGTACATGGTGTGGATGATGTAAAAGCAAAAACGTTAAAAATTATCGGCCAGATTGATATCCGATTTGCCGAAGACCCGGTGCGCATGCTCAGGGTGATCCGTTTCCAGGCCAGGCTTGGTCTGCATGTAGACACGTCGATCGCTTCCGCCATTGAAAAAAATGCATCCCGGTTATCCGATGTCCCCGCCGCCAGGTTGTTTGAAGAAGTCCTGAAACTATTTCACTACGCTGCGGCAGAAAGCACCTGGCTGTACTTGAGGAACACATTGCTGCTTTTTTATCTGTTTCCGCTCACTGTGAACTGCATAAACCGGGACGGCGGCGATAAATTTGAATCACTGATATTAGGCGCCCTGAAAAACACCGACCTAAGAATAGAGCAGAATAAACCGGTTATTCCCGGCTACCTGTTTGCCGTGCTGTTGTGGCGGCCGTTCCAGACCGAACTGGAGAAGTTAATTTCCCGGCGAATCAGACATAACGAAGCGGTGTGGACGGCTGGCGATACAGTTTTCAGGCAACAGTCCCGCTCGATAACATTGCCGTTGCGGGTCAAAGAGCCTGCCCGGGAAATTTGGGAGATGCAGCGTTTGCTGGAAAACCGAATTCCGCGTTCTATCCAGCGATTGCTGGAAAACAGACGCTTCCGGGCGGCGTATGATTTCCTGTTGCTACGGCAGGAAACAGGAGAAGTGGATGAGGCATTGGCGGATTGGTGGAGCAGAATCCAGATTTGCGATCATGATCAACGCCAACAAATGATAGAAAACCTGCGGAAAAATCCCGCTCCGAATAGGCAAAAACGCCAGCGGCGGGCAGGCAGGGTCGGGACCGCAACTTTAGATAAAGACAAAGCCCGTTCCGGCTCGACAAAATCACCTTGACAGCGTCCCGGTAGTTCAGAGCCGGTAGAATTGATGCACCATGGCACAGTTTTTTTCCATTCATCCCCTAAACCCGCAAAGCAGATTGATTCATCAATCTGTTGAAATAATCTCTGCCGGCGGCGTAGTGGCCTATCCCACCGATTCAAGCTATGCGCTGGGTTGTTTACTCGGAAACAAGGCGGCGCTGAATCGAATTCGCCGCATTAGAAAGGTCACAGATGAACATAACTTTACCTTGGTTTGCAAGGACTTGTCCGAGCTGGGTATTTATGCCAGAGTTGACAATGATGTTTACCGGTTATTGAAACGCTTTACTCCCGGAGCGTATACATTCATTCTCGCCGCTACCCGGGAAGTGCCAAGACGACTGCAAAATCCCAGGAGAAGATCTATCGGACTGCGGGTGCCAGACTTCCCCATCGTAGAGATGTTGCTGCGCAATTTGCACCAACCGCTGATGAGCTCGACTTTAATCATGCCTGGCGCGCTATTACCATTGAATGATGCAGAAGAAATTCGCGCAGCACTGGAACATCAGGTCGACCTGGTGATTGATGGCGGGCCTTGCGATGTTCGACCAACTTCTGTGATTGATCTGACAGACGGAACCCCCAAGGTGCGCCGTGTGGGTAAAGGTGATGTCAGCAGCATTGGCTGAAGCCCATGGATAAAACATCCAATATGCGTTCAACCCCAGAAAACAACCCTTTGGCCAACAACCGGGTGCTGTCCGGGATGCGCCCAACCGGGCGGCTGCATCTGGGGCACTATCATGGGGTGCTGAAAAACTGGGTGCGCATGCAGCAGGACTACGAGTGTTTCTACTTTGTGGCGGATTGGCATGCACTGACCACGCATTATGATTCACCGCAGACCATGAATGCCCATGTCTGGGAGATGGTGATCGATTGGCTGGCCGCCGGGGTGGACCCTGAGCAGGCAGCCCTGTTTGTTCAATCCCAGGTGCCGGAACATGCAGAACTGCACCTGTTATTGTCCATGGTAACGCCTTTGGGCTGGTTGGAACGGGTGCCAAGTTTCAAGGATCAACAGCAAAAGTTAAAGGAAAAGGATCTCTCCACCTACGGATTCCTGGGTTATCCAGTGCTGCAATCTGCGGATATTTTGATCTATCGCGCGGCCCACGTCCCGGTGGGAGAGGATCAGGTGCCCCATGTGGAATTGACCAGAGAGATTGCGCGACGATTTAATTATTTTTTCGGACGCGGGCCGAATTTTGAAATTGCGGTGCAGCAGGCAATCACACAAATGGGCAGAAAAGCGGCCAAATCCTTTGCCCGGCTTAAACAATCGTATAGCGAACAGGGCCACCGCGAAACACATGCCCGGGGGACGGCCCTAATTATGCGCCAGCAGAATCTTGATCCGGCGCAAAAGCAACAGTTGCTGGGGTATTTCGAAGGCCGTAGCAAAACCATCTTACCGGAACCTGCCGCGCTGCTCACCAAAGCGGCAAAAATGCCGGGTCTGGACGGGCAAAAAATGTCCAAATCCTATGGCAATACTATCGCGCTGCGCGATGAACCGAAACGAGTCGAGCAATCCATTCGGGTAATGCCAACCGACCCTGCCAGAGTTCGTCTGACCGACCCGGGCGACCCGGACAAATGCCCGGTGTGGCAATTGCACCTGGTCTATAGTGATGAGGATACCCGGCAATGGGCCGCCGCAGGATGCCGCGCCGCGTCTTTTGGATGTCTGCGATGCAAGCAGCCACTGATCGAAAAAGTACTGGAAGAGCAGGCGGAAATTCGACAACGCGCCCGGCCGTATGAGTCCAACCCGCACCGGGTTAAAGAAGTGATCGAAGCCGGCAATCAACGCGCACGGCAAGCAGCGGCGGAAACCATGGAGATCGTCCGCGAAGCGGTGGGTACGGTGTATAAAAACCGAATCAAATAAAGTGTCGCCAGATTAAATCAGATGAAAAATTCCGGTAAATAGATCAGATTTATGAGTGCGCATGGAAATAATTCGGAGCAAGCCCAATCCGGAGTTGATTCCCGAACCACAGCCCGGATTTCCCAAACCGCTCCAGAAGATGCCGCGCATGGGCGGCGAAAAGCAGTGCGGGTCAATGGCCAGGTGTTTGATAAATGGCCTCAGGGTCTGTTTATTCCGCCGGATGCACTGGAGATATTTCTGGAAACCTTCCAGGGGCCGCTGGATTTATTGTTGTATCTGATTCGCAGGCAAAATCTGGATATTCTGGATATCCCGGTCGCGCATATTACCAAGCAATACATGGAGTACGTTGAGTTGATGCGAAAATTTCATCTGGATCTGGCCGCAGAATATCTGGTCATGGCCGCCATGCTGGCGGAAATAAAGTCCCGCCTGCTGTTGCCTGAACTGGTGCGCGAAGATGACCGGGATGAGGAAGATCCCCGTGCCGCGCTGGTTCGACGTTTGCAGGAATACGAGCGCTTTAGTCAGGCTGGCCGGGAAATCGAAAAGATGCCCAGAGTTGAGCGGGAAATTTATCTGGTCAGCACCGATTTCGCGGATCCCGCGCCAGTAAAAATTCAGTCCCGGGCATCGTTGAACCACCTGGTGGTGGCTTTTCGTAATGTCCTGGAGCGCAGTGAGCTGAACCGGAATTTTAGTATTGGCAGAGAGGGATTATCGGTGAGGGAGAAAATGGCGCACATTCTGGATAGAGTTCGCAGCATCAATTTCCTGCGGTTTGAAGAATTATTGAATCCGGGGGAAGGCCGGCAGGGCCTTGTGGTCAGTTTTATGGCGGTCCTGGAACTGATTCGCGATGATAGGCTAGTTGTCATGCAGAACGAGCCGTTTACTCCGATTCATGTAAAAAGTGTTGCCGGTTTATGATGACTAGGGAGTTAAAAAATATTATTGAGGCGGTTTTGATGGTTTCAGATACACCGCTCAGCGTGGCAAAAATTCAGGGCGTGTTTGATGATGCGTCTGTGCCCCGGGCGGATGAAGTGCAACAAGTAATCGCCGAATTGCAAAAAGACTGCGCACAGCGTGCGCTTGAACTTAGACAAATCGGTAACGGTTATCGCTATCAAACCAAAATCAAATACGCCGACTGGATTAGAAAACTACAGGCCGGAAGACCGCCACGGTTGTCCCGGGCGCTGTTGGAAACCCTGGCGATTATCGCCTACCGGCAGCCTGTTTCCCGGGGAGATATTGAAGAGATTCGCGGTGTGGCGGTTAGCGCGGAAATTATGCAGCGATTGATAGAACGTAACTGGGTGAAGCAGGTCGGGGTGCGGGACACCCCGGGTCGACCTGCATTGTTTGCGACCACGCCCGCATTTCTTGGCTATTTTAATTTGCAGTCGTTGGGTGAACTGCCGCCGTTAATGCACCAGCGCGAACTTGGAGATATTGCCAAAGAACTTGAAACGCCCCCGCCTTCCGAAGTTTTGACCACGTGGATTGTCGAGCAGGAAGGCAATGAAAATCAGATAGATATACCTGGATTGCGCCCTGGGGATGGTCATGAACAGCGCGGCACCCCCGAACACCATCAAGCTGAGACTGCCGAAACGGAAATACTGGAATCCGATGTCACGCACTGATCTCACTGGCGAACGATTACAAAAATATTTAGCCGCACTGGGTGTGGGCTCCAGAAGAAAGGTGGACGGCTGGATAAGCGCCGGGAAAATAACGGTTAATGGCAGGGTTGCCAGACCGGGTGACCGGGTGACATCTGGCTGTCGTATCAAAATTGATGGTCGACCACTGCGAGGTCAATCCAGGAGCTGTTCGTTAAACAGCCAGCATCAAACCCGGCAGCGAGTCATTCTCTATAACAAACCCGAAGGCGAGATCTGCACACGCTCCGATCCGGAAAATCGACCCACGGTATTTCGAAATTTACCCTGGTTAACAGGCCAGCGATGGGTTGCCGTCGGGCGTTTGGACATCAACACCCGCGGATTAATGTTCCTCACCAATGATGGTGATCTGGCCAACCATTTAATGCATCCCAGACTCGAACTGGAACGCGAATACCTTTGCCGGGTTTACGGCCAGGTAGACAAGTCATCCATAGCCAGATTAAAACAAGGCATAACCATGGACGGGCAGATGATTCGCTTCCACGAAGTGCGTTACCAGCGCGGAGAATCCAGCAATTCCTGGTATTCGGTCACGCTCAGACAAGGCCGGTATCGCGAGGTGCGACGGATGTGGGATGCGATTGGCTGCAAGTTAAGCAGGCTGTCACGAATTCGCTATGGCAAGGTGGCGCTGCCGCGGGGTTTGAAGTCGGGGAACTGGGTTGAACTGGGCCCTGCCCTGATCGAATTGCTGGCAAAAAACCGGGAGAAGGACGATGTAGTTGTCCCAAAACTGCTCAAAAAATCCAGCCGGCGCAGCAACCCGAAAATTTGTAAAACTTTCAGATCACACAACTAACGGCATAACCGCAAATCGACGGGCGGTCCGATGCTGGCTTTGGTCGGATAACAGATAGATATAGGTGTTTGTGATCCGGGGGTCACTGGCGTCCCTTAAGTACCGGATACTTTCAGCGGGGTAGAATTGTTTTCTGATCGCGGTTTTTACTTTCCCCGGATCCAGCGTATTTACCCTGATTCGGTAATCCGGGCATTCGGCGCCTAGAGTCTCACACACATTTTCAACCCCGGCAAATGCCGCGCCTACCGGTCCCCAGTAGGCGCGGCCGATTCGACCGATATCCATGGTGGTAAAAATAATGGAAGCCGGGCGGCTATGGTTCAAACCCGGATACAGCGATTTGGTTAAAAACACCGGCTTGACAAGATGCTGTTCCAGTACTTTTGCCCAAGCGACCATATCGGCGTGGACCAGTGGGGTGAGCGGGGCCGGCCACATCGCGCAGTGAACCAAACCATGAATTTCGGGAACCGTTGCGAGTAATGCGGCTGCCAGGTTGTCGAATGCCCGGGAATCCGCTTTTGCCAGATCAAATTCAATCAACATGGGTTCAGCCAGTCCCAGCTCGCAAATTGCGTCATAGTACGGGAGCATGGGACGTTGTTTCCGATCCAGCATTAACACCGTGGCGCCGGATTTGGCGGCGGCGAATGCCACGGCGCGCCCAATTTCAGATGCGGCGCCTGTGACCAGGACTGTTTTGCCGGACAAGGTGGAAAAATCCGGTTTGAAGTCCGCCGGTGTTGTGAGGATGTTGTCCATAATCAATGCGGGTTGTCGATGTTAAGGGTTGAGTGATAAACAATAATCTTTAAGATAACATTCGTTCCATGTTTTTTTCAAAATTACCTTTTTCACAATCCGTCAATTGCAACCTGAAATGAATGCACCGAATCGCGGTTTCCCGGACAGCGAATTTGCAAACCGCACGCATAGATTGCAGCAAACCATGCGCGCTGAAAAAATTGATGCGGTGTTGCTCACCACTGAGCCGAATGTGCGATATTTTTCCGGGTTCCTGACACAGTTCTGGCAAAGCCCGACCCGCCCCTGGTTCCTGGTGATTCCCGCAGACGGCAAGCCCATTGCCGTTATTCCGCAAATCGGGGTAAGTGGTATGGCGCAGACCTGGATTGATGATATTCGCAGTTGGCCCTCCCCACAGCCGCAGGACGACGGGATTTCCCTGCTGATCAATGTATTTAAAAATCTGCCCAAAAAATCTGGTCGTATCGGCATGACATTCGGCGCGGAAAGTATGATTCGTATGCCGATTAATAATTTTCAGCTTCTCAAAGATAATTTACATGGTTTTGAATTCGTCGATATTGCCGCGCATATTCATCGACAAAGAATGGTCAAGTCCGAGCTGGAAATTATTAAAATCCGCTATATATGCCAATTGGTTTCACAAACATTTCTGGCACTACCGGAATTTGCGGGCGCCGGCATGACAGAAACTGAAATCGTAACCAGGATGAAAATCGATATGTTGCGACGTGGCGCGGATGCGGCGTCCTACGTGGTTGCCGGGTCTGGTCCGGGTGGCTACGACAGCATTATCATGGGGCCTGCCGACCGTGTCCTGGAAGATGGTGATCTATTGATCATCGACACCGGTGCAAGCCGGGATGGATATTTCTGTGATTTTGACCGCAACTGGTCATTCGGATTTGCCGATGATGCAGTCCGCAAGGTCCATGAATGCGTATGGGACGCTACCGAAGCAGGATTCAGGGCAGCCAGGCCCGGCGCAACCACCACTGATTTATGGAATGCGATGAATGCGGTTATGGTTGCGGGAGGCAGTTCAGGCAATGATGTGGGGCGGCTTGGCCATGGTTTGGGGATTGAGCTGACCGAACCGCCATCGAATACGCAAACCGATAATACGGTATTGAAAGCGGGTATGGTTATGACGCTGGAGCCCGGCATGACCTTTGCGCCGGGAAAACAGATGGTGCATGAGGAAAATATCGTGATAACCGAGGAGGGAGCACAATGGTTGACCCGGCGGGCTGAAAGGGAACTGGTGATTATCCATTGATAATCCTGTCCATTGGCAATCGGCGATAAGCAGGGACAATACCCCGGGAAACCGATTCACATCAGGCATATCCTTATGTCCTTTGTGAACGCTGGATTTCGGCGATAACGGGCAGCGCAAGGGGTTGCTGCCTGACTATTATTCCGGTGCCGCTGTTTTTTGCAATGCCGCAACCACGCGGTCGCCAAATTCGCTAGTGCTTACCATGGTGACGCCGCTGCCGGGTTTGCATAAATCCGGCGTGGAATAGCCGCCAGCAAATACGGATTCCACCGCCTTCCACAGGTTACCGGATTCTTCCGTCATGTGAAAACTCATATCCAGCATCATCGCTACCGACCCCATCATGGCATAGGGGTTGGCGATATTTTTCCCCGCAATGTCCGGCGCTGAGCCGTGTGCAGGTTCGTAATAGGCTTTATCGACGCCGACACAGGCCGATGGCATAAGTCCCAATGAACCGAGTATGCCGCCGGCCTGATCGCTGAGTATGTCGCCAAACAGGTTTTCCATAACCATGACGTCAAACTGTCCGGGATTCAGACACAGGTGGGTTGCGGCGGCGTCTACCAGCATATGCTGAATTTCCACCTGGGGATAATCCTGCCCGACCTCTCCGACAACCTCCGTCCACAACACGCTGGATTTGAGCACATTGCTCTTGTGTATGCTGTGTAACTTTTTCCCGCGTTTGAGCGCGCAGTCGAATGCAATTTTGACGATTCGCCGAATCTGCTCCTCGTCATATTCCAGCGTTTCCCTGGCATAACGCAGTCCTTTCTCGTTTATGCCGGTTACCTTTTCGCCAAAATACAACCCGCCCACCAATTCGCGGATAATCATGATATCGATGCCATGGCCGATGATTTCCGCTTTTAACGGCGAAAAGTGTGACAGGCCAGGCGGGAGATAGACGGGTCTGAAATTCGCATACGTATCGTAGCGCTTGCGCATGGGTAGCAGGGCGCCGCGTTCAGGCTGCTCGTCCAGCGGGATTTTTTTTGAATCTTCGTGACCCAATCCAATAGTGCCCTTGAGGATGGCGTCTGCCTGGTCGCATATCCCAATGGTTTCATCGGGAAAACTGTGACCGGTCCTGAACCAGGCGGTGGCACCGAATAAACCCGGCATCAAGTTAAAAGTAACCGCATTGCGCGCCTCGATAACTTTCAGCACCTTGACCGCCTGGGCCATAATTTCCTCACCAATGCCGTCCCCCGCTAATACGGCTATGTGGTATTGGGTCATTTCCCTTGGTTCAGGTTTGTCTATTTCTGTGGAAATTACAAGTGCCAGTTTGGCGGCCGTTTTTCGATAAAAGCGTCGATGCCTTCTTTGGTTTCATCCAGCATCATGTTGCTGGAGATGGTTTCAGTGGCGTCGGCATAGGCGGTATGCAGGTCCTGGTGCAGTTGCTGATAGAACATTTTCTTGCCCAGAGCAACCACGCGACGGGGATGGCGGATGATATTCCATACCAGCTTGCTTACACTGCCGTCCAGTTCCTGTGCTGAAACAACTTTATTGACCAAGCCGTAGTCCAGAGCGGATTGTGCATCAATGAATTCACCCGTCATGAGCATTTCCATGGCGCGTTTACGGCTTATGTTGCGGCTCAATGCCACCGCAGGGGTGGAACAAAATAATCCAGCCCGGATGCCGGAGACGGCGAACTTTACGCTGTCCGCTGCAACCGCCAGGTCGCAGGTGGCAACCAGTTGACAACCTGCTGCGGTGGCCATGCCCTGCACTTTGGCCACAACCGGCTGGGGAAGATTGATGATTTTCTGCATGACATCGCTGCAACGGCTGAATAACTGTCGCTGGGAGGCTTTATCTGCGTTTTGACGCATCTGTTTCAAGTCGTGGCCAGCACAAAAAGCCCGGCCATTGGCGGCGATGACCACGGCACGGATTGATGAGTCCTGGCCAACAGCATCCAGTTCGGTGGAAAGCGCATGCAGCAGCTCCCCGGACAGGGCATTGTATTGTGCCGGCCGATTCAGGGTAAGCGTGGTAATACCGGAATCGGTTGCGGACAGGAGTATGTTGTTTTCAGCCATGTTCAATTCGCCTGAGTAATATTTGCGCTGGGTGGTCATGCCGGATGGCGCTTATTCGACTTTATCCACCATAAACTGAACCGCCGCAGTAACCGCATTGTCACTGAGAGAGGCGTTTCCACCTTTGGGTGGCATCACCCCGGAGTTTCCCGAATAGCCCCGGATGGCGCGTTTTACCAGCGTATCCATGCCTTCCTCAATTCGATCTTCCCAGTCATCGATCTCCCCTAAAACCGGCGCCCCGCTAAGCCCCGCACCATGGCACACAGCGCAAGTTGTATTATAAACCGCTTCGCCATCTTGCGGTGCAGAGGAATCGGAAGCGCCTGCATTTTCTCCACTTATATTTAACGAGCCTACCGCCGCCACCCTGGCTTCCAGGGCCTCTGGGGAGTTATGGCTGGCGAAAGCCGCAATCAAAAATACCATGCAAATTCCGAATGTTGCGGCAATATTAAGGGGTTTCATAGTGAATATAATTTCGAGAGTATTGAGTAGATGAATGCCGCTTCCAGGAGGTCGCTCATACAATTATGGCGGCGTGATAGTAGCAGAGCCGATTAAAATTCGGCGAAATTATACCGTAAATCCGTCCTATCAAAAGTCTCGCCGGCAAGCGGACATTAAATGCGGCCCGGAAAAACACAGGCTGAAAACCGGGGTCAGAAAGTATTCGATAGTTATGGCACGAAGCATGAATATAGCTTTCAGGTATGGATGCCGTAGGCATAAATCAATTGTTTATTTTTCCCGCATTTGTGGAGTAGAATGTTTCGGTTGGTGATTAATATTGATTAACTTGCTTAATTACTGCGGTTAAATATAATAATCGCCAAACGGATACAAGATAAACAGATACAAGATTTGCAACAGATTTAACCAGTCAATAATGATATGAATTTGTGGTTGCGGACGTATGGTGGGTCTGCGGCCTGCAATAAACACCTTAATAAATATCAATAAATATCAAACACGAGGATTTAAATTATGGCTAATGAACTTTCATCGCTAGTCGTCATCTTTACGGAGTTTTATTACTGGCTCACTGTGGTCTTGATGTTCTTTATACACGTCGGGTTTTGTATGTATGAAGTGGGCGCATCCAGATATAAGAGCCACATGCACACCCTGATGAAAAACACCATGCTCATTCCACTGGTGACCGTGACGTTTTTCTTTTTCGGATGGTGGATATATTTCGCATTCGTCAACGGTCCGGGAATCATCGGCGGGCTGGTAGCCGCACCCCACGCCACTGTGTGGAGTGAACTAATGGGCGCACACCTGGGCAGTTCTGCGGTGCAGGGTAGCCTGACTGCTGACGATACTGCTTATTGGGCGCGCATTAATGGCGTATTCTGGGCGGCATTCCTGCTGTTTTCCTGGACAGCGGCCTCTATCGTTTCCGGTTCAGTTATCGAGCGTATTCGTCCGAGCGCTTTCTGGATTCTGGCGGTGCTTATCGGTTCTGTCTGCTGGATTATTGACGCCGCCTGGGGCTGGTCCTGGAACGGCTGGATGGTGCAGAAGCTGGGCTATCACGATGCCTATGCTTCGGGTGTAATCCACGCCATTGCCGGTGGTTTTGCCTTGGGGATTTTAGTGGTGCTTGGCCCGAGAATCGGAAAATTCGCTGCCGATGGCACGCCAAGAGACATTAATCCGCATAACCCCTGGCTGGTCACCATCGGTCTTTTCCTGATCTATACCGGCTTCTGGGGTTTCTATGTCGCCTGTAACATTCCAATCATTGATGTCTATGGCGGCGACATGCTGGACGTTGCGGACAAATCGTATTTCAGCGCCACCAATATATATCTGCAACCTACTACATTATCCGCGATCACGCTTAACTTCCTGATGTCATTGTCCGGCGGTTTGCTGGCCGCGTATATGGTGTCCAAAGGCGATGCGTTCTGGACTTACTCCGGCGGATTGGCTGGCATCATCGGTGCCTCGGCGGGCAACGACCTTTATCATCCGATTCAAGCCATGCTTATCGCTGCGATTGTGGTAGTGATAATCTACAAAATGCACTATTGGGTAGAGCGTCGATTTAAAATCGATGATGCAGTTGGCGCAGTTGCGGTGCACGGTTATGCCGGGTTCCTGGGCGTGGTTATCGCCGGTTTCATGTTATGGGGCTACCCATCTTCTCCTTTCGAGGGGTATGCAGCGATTACACCCTGGGGACAATTCCTCGGTGCAATCATCATGTTCTTTGTTCTGGGATTTATTCCGGCCTGGATTGTTTCCAAAATCCTGCAGTCCAGGGGCATGTTGCGTATTCCTCGCGAGATAGAAATGGCGGGGCTGGATATGAACTTCACCGAGAAAAATGAAGCAGACGCCCGTGCGGTGAGCGAAGCGATCAGAAGCGAAGCATAAAGCATAAGCTGCAATCTTCTGACTTGTTTAATATAAACCTTAATACCCGGAGATCATTATGGCAACAGGTATGGTAGACAATTGGGTCAATGTCGATGTATTCGGCCCCATTTATCCTTTCGTTGGAACCGAGGTTCTATTGTCTTTAATCGGCATCGCGCTTTGGATCGCCTGGCACGTCTGGCAAGTGAAAGCAGAGTCAGCCGAGTTTGAAGCAGACATGGAAACGATAAATCGACGCGGTGGCATTGGCAAAATGCTGGACGACTGATTCTGGCATCAGGTCGGCTGTTCGGATGGTTTGATCGTCGAGAAATCCGGCCTGTAAAAAAACCAGCCCCTCTACAGCGTATGCTGTGTAGGGGCTTTTTTTCGATAGAATTTCAACAAAAATTATAATATTGTTGGGCCAGGGTAACCAAAATTGATTCATAGCGCCCTCAACTCCATTCCAGCACGACCAGTGCTTTTTATTGTGCCATTCGTGGTTTTATTGGCGCTGGTTTTTTACTATTCGAACCTCAGGAACGGATGCGAAAACCAGGTCAGCCACAGAGAATATTTCATTGCCCAGGTGAAGCAGGCGGCAGAATCCACCAGAACTCTCAAGCTGTCTGACATCACCCGATTCCCCTGGCAGCAAGTGAAGGGGTTCAAAAACTTCAAACCTCAACATAAAACCACAAGCTGCCCATTCGGCTGGGGCTGGTCAAGCGCTGACAGAAAAACCATAATTGATGCGGGATTGCTGTCCGTATTGATATTCTTTAATCAAGGCGAGATTTCCAACCATATCGAATTTCGCGGCGACCAGGTTTTGATTGAAGAGTTTGAAACAGCCTTAACGCCAGAAACCGCCGTATTTAAAACCCAACCGATGGAATCCGGGGCAATCGAATCCGGGGGTACTGTTTTCCAGCTTCAGGTAATCCGTTAGACCGATTTTTTACCGGGCAACACCGAATCTAAAAAAACTAACACAAAGTTATCATCCAAACCCTCTCCTGCCATATTGTTTTTGCAATGCCAATGAAACCATATTCCCGCCTTGAAGGATGATTTCCGCTTATTATTGAAGGCGGCCATATAGAAAACGCTGTCAGAGCGCCTGCTGATTGCAGCGTCGCCAAGTCTCTATCTGCGTATCATGGATGGGTATTCATTGCCCTGGCATGGACAGAAAACCCCCTCATTTCGGACACATTTTAGGTTAGAAACATGTCACCCGTCCAGATTCATTTCATGCTGGAAGAGTCCGACCATTGTAATAGCCAATTGAGCTTGTTATAGTCCGCGGGCTGTTTTTTTGGATTAAAAATAGTAGTATAGCGCGGGGTTGCGGAGTTCTCGATAGGGTCGTTTATATCAATGCCTGACCATATATGGACCGACTTTAACCTGGCGGCTGATTCTCTAAACTGGGCAGGATTATCGTGCATAGTAGTTGTGCGGAATGGCCAGGTTAATTCAAAGGGCAAACTGAAAAATTTTACCTGCGGTCAGAAAATGAACGCAGTTTTTGGGCGGTGGCGCCCAATGCAGACCTGAAAAGGTGATAGAGAGATACGAAGTAGAGGTGTATTAAAACTGTATCCGCAAGGGTGAGAGGCTGGCAAAAGCCGCTTTGGAAAATCCCCGGGGTGCAAAGTGATCAGAAAAAATACTGCACGCTAACAGTACGGATATCATGCGAATGTGGGATAACATTTCCGCCTAAACCGTTATGCGTAGCTTCTAGTTTAATTTATGCTTGAGTTCGAGACGATATCAATCAAAATGAACCTGGATGTATAAGAAGTAGCAGATTTGAAAGTTGTGAATACGGATGCCGTCAATTTTCCGGGGAATTCTGGTTAAATACCGGATGACCGGGTTGAATAGCTTCCCGTATTTACGCTTGGCGTATTAATTGAAAAAGTGCTGTCAAAGGAATTTCAAATTGATATTCGGGTTTAATCATCACAAACCCGTCTATGCCGGCGAGTTGTGCTGCCGCTAAAAATCTGCTCTGGTTCCATCCTCCTTACCTGGTCTCCTGCCATTTCTCTTGTTGCCTGAGCGCCCCCGCGTTTGGTTTTGGTCTATCCCTGTCAGGATAGTAATTTAATACTGCCTGTGGTTTCTGTTGATCGGGTTTCCCGCTCACGAACCAGGCAGATGGAGACATGTAATGAAAAGAATGTTATTTAATGCAACCCACGCTGAAGAGTTCAGAGTGGCTATCGTAGACGGACAAAAGCTTGTCAATCTGGATCTGGAATCTGCGATAAGATACGAGAAAAAAGGCAATATATACAAAGGAGTAGTGACTAAAGTGGAACCAAGTCTTGAAGCTTGTTTCGTGGACTACGGCGCTGAAAAACAAGGGTTTCTGCCACTCAAGGAAATCTACCGACAGTACTTTGGCAGGTACGATTCAAAAACCCCCATTTCCAGTGTAAAAATCGAATCCGTAATCAGGGAAGGCCAGGAAATGATCCTCCAGGTCGATAAGGACGAGCGCGGCAGCAAAGGCGCGGCACTCACCACTTTTGTCAGCCTCGCAGGACGGTTCCTGGTATTGATGCCAAACAATCCGAAAGGGGGCGGAATATCGCGTCGGGTCGTTGGCGAAGAACGAGCGGAATTGAAGGAGGTGTTGTCCCGTTTGAAAATTGACCCGCAACATTCACTGATTGCCCGTACAGAAGGAATTGGCCGTAGCCAGGAAGAGTTGCAATGGGATTTGGATTTTCTGCTCAAACTGTGGGAAACCATTGAACAGGCATCGGTCGAACCCAGGGCGCCATTCCTGATTTACCAGGAAAGCAATCTTATTGTACGTTCCATTCGTGATCACCTTTCACAAGACATTGGCGAAATCATTGTTGACGACGAAGAGATATACGAACGGGCAAGACGATTTATCACCCAGGTTATGCCGCAAAGCTTGTGCAAGCTGAAACTTTATAAAGACAGCGTCCCATTATTTTCACGCTATCAAATCGAAGGGCAAATCGAATCCGCGTTTAATCGCGAAGTTGGTCTGTCGTCTGGCGGGTCCATATCTGTTGACCATACCGAAGCGCTTATCGCCATTGATGTGAACTCTGCCCGCGCAACGAAAGGCGGCGATATAGAAGAAACCGCTTTGCAAACCAATCTGGAAGCAGTCGAAGAAGCCGCACGCCAACTGAAAATTCGTGACATGGGTGGTTTAATCGTTATCGATCTGATCGATATGACGGTTAGCCGAAATCAACGCGCCGTTGAGTCTCGTTTGAAGGACGCGCTGCAAGCGGACCGGGCCCGGGTGCAGGTCGGGCACATATCACGTTTCGGTTTGCTGGAAATGTCACGCCAGCGTTTAAGGTCATCGATCAATGAAACCAATTACAGAACCTGCCCGCGCTGCGAAGGAACAGGAACGATTCGAAGCGTGGTCTCCTCTTCGCTGAATTTCCTGCGCATAATAGAAGACGAAGCGCTAAAAGAAAATACTGAGGCGATCCAGGCCGTTCTGCCACTGGATATGGCCACGTATCTTTTGAATGAAAAACGCTATGAACTGAGCCAGCTCGAATCACGATTGGCCTCAAGAATAATTATTATTCCTGTGGAGGAACTGGCCAGTCCACATTTTCAAATAAAACGTCTTCGCAGCGACCAACTTGACCAATTATCTGGAATCGCCAGCTATAAACAAAGCGTTGAAATCGAAAATTCCGAATCTCACCCCACAGTCAAACCGAATGTGAGCAAACCGGCGCCCGCATTGGTTCAGCTTGATCAAATCGGCCATGCGATTCCTCCGCCTGCATCGGCGCCGGCTCCTCGACCCGCCACCCGGCCTCCAGTGAAGCCACAGCCCGGATTATTTCGGAGACTTTGGCGCACACTTTTTGGCGTGGGCACATCGCCGGATTCCCTAAAAACCGGCAGTAAAAGAAAACACTCCATGCCATCACAAACGAAAAACCACAGCAGATCAAACAGTCGTGGCAATAACCAGCCAAACAAGCGGCAGCACAGGGATCAAAGTAAAGGCCAGAGCAGAGGGTCATCCAGAATTTACAATACCCGGAACCAGGCAGGAAAAACTGGCCCCGGCAGTGGTGCGGGAAATGGCCGGGCGAATCCGAATCGGGACAATCAATCTACAACGGGAAGTCGCCCGCAGCAGAGCAGATCAAACAATCCAAACCGCAGTCCGCGTCCAAAGCGACCCGCCAATAACCCCAATCGAAACAGTGTCATCGGACAACCGCGAACCACTCCCAGCCAGGATGCGGGGCAGCCTCGGCATAATTATTCTAAAAATCGGGGGAATCCTGTCAGGCCAAACCGCCGCGGCGAAACCTGCCAGCAAAAGTATCCCCAAAGCCAGTCGATAGAGCAGGGGGCGCCTGTGTCCCCAACCCGCAACCAGTCTCCGGGTGGGCGCGGCCTGCAAAACCCAAACCCGCAACATTCCCGTCCGATTCCGACCGGGCCGATTGAAAATATAACGCAGGACTTGCCTGACGATATAGGGAATCGGAAAGATTAACAGCGATGCCTCGATGCGGGATGTCTGAAATTGTATTGATACGGACGGTCAAATACCACGCGACCTCTGGTTTGATTGAAACACAGTCATAGATTCCACATGGGCAGTAGGGAAACATGTCAATTACACCCGCATCGGTTAAAGTATAGCCATGTGTATTCACCAACACATCCGCGTCCCGGGCGAGCGTTGCTGGATTATACGAAACATAAACTAGCACATCTGGATGTATTTTCGGAACCAGCCTGGAGATAACCTGAAGTGCCCCGGACCTGGGTGGATCAATCAGTATTTTATTGTAATGCTGGCGGGTTGACAGCTGATCCATGGTATCGCCATGTAAATCAAAATTCTGGAATTCCACATTCTGAATATTATTTAAACGCGCATTGCGGGCACCACGATTTACTAGCTCGTGTTGACGAATTATCAAATTATTGATAATTGTATCCCGCAACCGTTTTGAGGAGGGTCGTCATGAGTATACGGGTCGCGGACTGAATCGATCTTGCAGGACATCAAGCACCCGGCGTCAGTAGGGACAGGCCCCCGTGCCTGTCCGGATGAAGGACAACCACAGGGGGTTGTCCCTACATTGTCGTGCCATCGAAAGGTATGCCCGGAAAAATCTCAAATACGGGAGCAGCATGACGCCAGGGGCTTCAAGCTGCTGTGGACGCAGTTGGAAGACGGCACCGAACCGACTGCGGTGGTCATGGACCAGGCCTGCGATACCGACGCCACACAGCCGGGCACACCGGGGCATTGAGGCCGTGATTCCCGCCAGGGCGAACCGCACCGAGCGGCTTCCCCATGACCGGGAGAAGTACCAGTTGCATCAGAAGGTGGAGCGGTTCTTCAACCAACCCAAACATTTTCGCCGCATCGCCACGCGCGATGAGAAACTCGCCCAAACCTTCCTGGCATTCGTTCATATCGTGTCAAGCCGGATCATACTCCGATAACTCGTCAACACGCCCTATCAGGCTGTTGATTTTTCTTTTGGAACATTGGGATAGATACACGGTATAAATCGATAATATTTTGAGGGGGGGGGCGTCATGCGCGGCGAAGAGGTTTTTCAAGCATCACTTTGCACAACAGTCAGGTCGGGATCGTTTATACCGGTTCATCACCCGTTACGCAGGATACGCGAACTTGTCGATCAAGCGATGCTGGGTTTAACCGGGGCCCTTTGACCCCATTTATTCCGACAAAGGGCGGGAATTCATCCCGCCTGAACGGTTCATTTGAGCTCAGCTCCTGCAGGTTTTATACCGCATTCGCAGTGAGGCGGCAATTGGTTGAACAAATTCAATACAACCTGCTTTATCGCTGGTTGGTTGGGCTTGGGATGGATGCGGAGGCTTAGAGCCATTTGACCTTCAGTCGCAATCGTGATCGGCTATTGGATCATGACATTAACCCGGAATTGTTTGAAGAAGTAGTGGAGCTTGCTCCCAGGAGAGACTGGTTATCTGACGCGCATTGCAGTGTTGATGGTAGCTTGATACCAGCGCAGAGCATTCCAAAAAAGTGATCGCCCAAAGGCTGAAGCCAGTTGGTGTCTTGGGACGCAACGCTGAAAGGAACTTATCCGTGAAAAGCGCAGTCACCAGACCCATGAATCGGAAACGGATGGAGGCGCACTCCTGGCCCCCAAGGGTAAAAACATGGGTCATACCGTCCTGGAAAACAGGAATGGCGTAGATAGTGGACTGGTCGGGCAGAACGGGAGGTTGCCGGGTAACAAGAAACGCGAACCAGGCGTCGACAAGAATTACGACACCCACGATTTTGTTGCTGCGTGTTGAGCGCTGAAGATGCTCCGGCATGTTGTCCGCAACGATAATCAATCCGGAGGTTTCGCAATTGACCCAAGAACCAGGCGAGTCAGATCAGTCGCATATTGAGTGGAAGAACCTTTAGGTTGTGGAAAGACGACAGGACTGATACGGCAGGTAAAAGTTCGGGGAATCGGCAAGGTCAATGTACTGTATAGGATGACGATGATGGGTTGGAATTTGATACGGATAAAGAATTGACAGGAGCAGCCCGCCTGACGGGCGGAAAATCCCATGAAAAGGGTACTGAAGCGGTTTGTACAAGAAAGTTTGAAGAAAATCACGCTGATTCTTAAGATAAATCGGCAAATGCCCCGAAAATCAAAGCGATTTTCAACAACCTGCTAGGTATGTGATTCGTCTGGTTGTACAACTTTGTAAAATCAAAAGAGCGTTGTACAATATACCTTTTTTAAATTTTCTGTGGACTTGTTTTTATTTATCAAGCAGTTATAGACTTTTTAAGAGCCGACTGCCCGGGTATGAAATGACAACAATTCAAATTCCGCCGTATCCGCAGTCCGGGATTCTTCCAGATTAACGATCTATACGCCTGTGTTTTGTACCGGCCCGGAGGCCGGACCATGACCAGGGTGATATTGGTTTCGTGATATTTTATTTTTCTACAATCCTCTTCGACAGGGAGCGGATTTGTTTACTATATTTCCACGTATTCGCGTTCAAAGGTGACTAAATCGTTGGTGTCGGGACCGTCAAATTCCCGGGCATAGCGATGTCCGTGGTATACGGCGGCGGCGATGGTTGACGGAGACAGACAATCGCCAATCCGGGTGATGGATTTAATGCCAGCTTTTTTTAGCCTCTCAGAGTCACTGTCGAGATCGAAATAAAGCGAATGTTGGGGACGCATCGCGGTCACCAGAACCAGATGTTCAACCTCTATGCTGTGTTTTTCTGCGCTTACCAGATGCGCGATTTCAACCTCGCCATTCTCAATGCAATGGATTTTGTGTTTCTCGATAATGGAAATGCCGAGTTTGCGCAGATGTTTTTCGATGTATCCCTGTTCCAGTGTGTGATGCGTCCAGGACGAAACATCCGGGTCCGGTGTGACCAACGTGACCTCGGCGCCGCTTTTGACCAGGGCTTCGGCGACAACGCCGCCCATATAATAGTGATCGTCATCGTATACCAGGGCTTTTCCATTAACCGTGGCCCCGGCCATAATATCATCGGGCGTAAGCAGATTAACGCTGCCATCATGCTCAACAGGTTGTCTGTGTATACGCCCAATACCGCTGCGCTCCCATAACGAACCGGTGGCCACAACTACATGTTGAATGTTTAGTTCTGCTGTGAATTCCAGAACCTGCTGTTTGTTCAACTCGCTTTGCAAAAACAGCGCAACATTATCCAGTTTTGCGATCTGCCCCAAACGGTAATCCACCACTCTCCTCCACGCCGACAATCCGGGCAGTTTGCTCTCACGATGGACGCGCCCGCCCGCCTGATTCTGCGCATCCACCACGGTGACGGCATAGCCTCTTCTGCCCAGCGACATGGCCGCCTCTAATCCGCTGGGCCCGGCGCCTATCACTAGAATTGCGTCCGTGGAGCTGGCTGGCTTGATCTTTTCCGGGTGCCATCCATGCCGGTATTCTTCGGCCATGGTGGGGTTTTGCGTACAGCGGATGGGCTGCATGAGATTGTCCGAAGCCACGCAGATATTGCAGCCGATACATTCGCGAATGTCTTCCAGATTACCGCTGTCTATCTTGTTTGGCAGAAACGGGTCGGCGATAGACGGCCGGGCGGCGCCGATCATATCCAGGACGCCGTTTTTGATCTGGGCAACCATGCTGTCCGGTGAGGTGAACCGACCCACGCCTACCACCGGTTTACGGGTCACCTGTTTGACGAACGCGGTGTATTTTTCCTGAAAACCTTCTTCAGAAAACCGCGAGGTTTGTGAATCGTGCGCCCAGTTGCTGATATTGACATCCCAGATATCCGGGTACCCGGCGAGCATTTCGACCACTTCCCGGCCTTCGGTTGCAGACACGATGCCTTTGTCGCCCAATAGCTCATCCACGGCGAAACGCAGCGCAACGGCGCAGCGGTCACCCACGGCGTCTTTGGTATCTGCGAGAATTTCTTTGAGGAAGCGGACGCGATTTTCCAGGCGGCCGCCGTATTCGTCGGTGCGTTGGTTGCGGTTCGGCGAAATAAAATGGAACGGCAGCCCGAGGTCGTGGGCGGCATAGACGTAAACAATATCAAACCCCATTTGTTTCGATCGGATGGCGGCTTTGCGGTGCCATCTGCGCACGTTGGCAATATCGCGCCGGCTCATCGCATACGCCTGGGATGGATGGTTGCCATTAAACAGCATTTCCGACACCCCCATTACCGGCAATCGGCTGTATCCATTGCCCACCGCATGGGCGTTGTGGGTGATCTCAATCGCCGCCAGGGAGTGGAATTCATGAATCGCATCCACGGTCAGTTGCAGCCTTTTCATGTCACCCGCGTCCCATAATCTGCCCTCGTTAAAAGGGGAGGTGTCCGAGCTCGGATGAATATCCACTTCTTGGGTTGAAACCACGGCCCAGCCACCCCGGGCTTTCATGCCCCGCATCGCGGCCTCGCCTTTGGGATAGACATGCCCCATGCCGTTGCAGTGCGGAACCTGGTAAAAGCGATTTCTGGCGGTTACCGGGCCGATTTGAACGGGTTCAAATAAAATATCGTATCGAGGGTCTCGCATGGTCTTCAATCGTTATTAAAATTAGCAGGGGCCTGGACAGCAGCAAATTACAAATACCATTTGTACTCAGCGTCACCCGATTTAACGAACGCGCTGTATTCGCGCAATTTGCAACTGGTATAAGCATCCAGATAATCCTGGCCAAAGTAGTGTGCCAGTACTTCGCTTTCTCGGCAGTATTTTAGCGCACGCGCAATGTCCAGCGGCAGGTCTGGATCAACCTGTTTGCCGGCGTTACCGATTGCCGGTTGGCCCGGGTCAATCTGATGGGTGATGCCGTGATGGATGCCCGCCAGAATGGCAGCGAGGGTCAGGTAAGGATTGGCGTCGGCGCCGGCAACCCGATGTTCAATGCGGCGCGCCGCTGCGGGGCCTTTGGGAATGCGCATGGCCACACTGCGATTTTCATATCCCCAGCAGGGTGTGACCGGCACAAAAATACCCGGCACAAAGCGATGATATGAATTAACGTTTGGCGCGAAGATGGCCATGGATTCTGCCATGCCTGCCTTCAGGCCGCCAATGGCGTGCCGCAGGGTGTCTGTTGCGCATTCGTGGCTGCCGTAGTCGCCACCGCCGTCGAAAACATTGTTGCCCGATTCATCCAGCAAACTGATATGCAGATGCAACCCGCTGCCCGCGTTTCCAGGACAGGGCTTGGCCATGAAGGTCGCCCGGTATCCCTGTTTTCTGGCGACGCATTGAACCACCCGTCTAAACAGGATGCAGCGGTCGGTGGCGGCCAGCGGCTCCTCATGCTGTAAATTAATTTCGAATTGCCCCGGCGCATACTCTCCCGACATGGCGCCGGTAATAATGCCCTGGGCCGCGCAGGTTGTGGCCACTTCATCCAGAAAGACGCTGAAATCTTCCACATCGTTCATGCTGTAAACCTGGGTCGCATCGGCGGTTTCGCTGGTTAGCGGCTCACCCCTTTCACCTGATTTGCCAGCCAGCAGATAAAACTCAAGCTCGAATGCAACCACCAGTCGCAGGCCGAGTTCGTTGAACTTGTCGATTACCCGATTCAAAACATGCCGGGGTTCATAGAAATATGGTTCGCCGGCAAGGCTTTGCAGCGACAGCATTACCTGGGCGGTGGGCACCCGGGCCCAGGGGCAGGGCGACAACGTGCCGGCAACCGGGATGCCGATTTCATCCGGGTCGCCGTCGGAAAACCCCATTCCCTCCGGGTCCATCGATTCCCCAGTGACGGCCAGCAAAAAACAGGAGCCAGGCGTGTTCATGCCGGACTCAAAGATTTTCCCGGCCTGGGAGACCGGATAACGTTTTCCGCGCATCACGCAGCACAGGTCGGAGTAGAAAGCATCCAGGTATTTTGTGTACGGGTATTGTTTCAGGTAATCCGCTAACGGGTTTTGTGATGACACGGCTGGCCCTGTGAATTATGGAAGTGTATTTTAATCTGCTGGATGGCGTCAGCCCTGTTCTGAATCTGCCCCGGAACGGTTGCAACTTTCAGGTTATTGTTGCCGAATTGAGGGTTTGGCCATAATTTCCTGGAAGACTCTTTTTAGCCGCTGTTTCGATTGATGATTTTCTATTGCCAATTCGATTAATTTATCAATCAGTTCGGGGTAGGGGATGCCGCTGGCGGCCCAAAGCTGCGGATACATGCTGATCGGGGTAAATCCGGGCAGCGTATTGATTTCGTTCAGGATCACCGCATTGGTGTCTCGCTCAACGAAGAAATCCACCCGCGCCAAACCCCTGCCATCAATGGCTTTGAATGCTGCGATGGACAATGCCTGTACCCGTGCGGTGGTGCGCTGATCAAGCGGGGCGGGGACGCGGGTGCGTGATTTGTCGTCGATATACTTGGTTTCATAGTTATAGAATTCTGCGCCGGGAATTATCTCGCCCACCAGGGATGCCCGGGGAGCATGGTTGCCCAGGATGGCGCATTCAACCTCATAACAATTTTCCATGGCCTGCTCGACGATTATTTTGTTGTCAAACTCGAATGCGTGTTCAATCGCCCTGACCAGCGCCGGCGTATCCCGGGCTTTGCTTACCCCCACACTGGAACCCAGATTCGCAGGTTTAACAAATACGGCATAACCGAGCCGGGATGCAATTTGATCTGTGACACGGTGCTGGCCATTCTGCCATTGGAACAGGGTGATCACCATATAAGGTGCCTGGGGGATACTGGCAGATTCAAATATTTTTTTCGCCAGGGCTTTATCCATGGCTAAAGCGGATGCGGTCACGCCACAGCCAACATAGGGCAATCCGGCCATTTCCAAAACGCCTTGCAGCGTTCCGTCTTCGCCAAATGTGCCATGCAGCACCGGGAACACCACATCCACGGCGGGAACCTCGGCCACAGGCATGACCCGCCGGGCTGATGTGGAAATTGCCGAATCAGCAAGCCGGATCAGGTTGCCCCGATTATGCAGGCTGATCGACACGGTCGCCGGCGAACCGGCGTCTGCCTGAATTTTTTCAACACAGCCAGTGGCAGCAAGCGTTTCAATATCGCTGCCAAGATGCCAGTGCCCGGATTTATCGATGCCGATAAGATGAACCTGATATTGGTCCCGGCGGAGCGCCTGGAGAATGGATTTGGCTGAGGTGACGGACACTTCATGCTCGCAGGAGCGGCCGCCGAACAGAATGCCTAAATTAATCCGGGCCTTGTTTGCGGTATCGTTCATCAGGCAGGGATTAGTGCGCTTAATATACGAATCTTTCGATGACCTGACTGCAAAATGTGATCAGCGTTCCTATCCAGGGAAGAATAGCGACAATAATCAGGATGTTAAAGGTCAATACGATTTTACTGTCGCCCCCGTTCGCATCCCGAGAAATGATGGGTGCGTCAAAATACACCAGTTTGATAATGCGTAAATAGTAGTAAGCGCCAATCACAGCCAGCACCACCGCAGCCACGGCGACCCATTCCAGTCCGGCGTCGAGCAGCACCTGAATCACCCACATTTTTGCGAAGAAGCCCGCCGTGGGCGGGACGCCAGCCATGGAAAACATCAAAATCAGTACCAGCAGGGCGATCCGGGGGCTGCGTTTGCCCAGCCCTTTTAGATCGCTTAGCTGGTCCGATTCATAATCTTTACTGGATAGATACAGAATCAATCCAAATGCGGCGCAGCTCATGGTCGCGTAAATCAGAATATAAAATAAAGCGGCGCTGTAGCCTGCTGCCGTGCCGCCGACGATGCCAAACAGGAAAAAACCCATATGGGAAATTGTGGAATACGCCAGCATTCGCTTCAAATTATTCTGGGCGATGGCGATGATATTGCCCACGCCAACCGATAACAGCGCAAGAATTATCAGCATTTGCTGCCACAGGCCGTGCAGGTCTTCCAGCCCACCCACCAATAATCGCATGACCAGCGCAAATGCGGCGATTTTTGGCGCGGCGCTGATAAATCCGGTAGTGGACGTGGCCGCGCCGTGATACACATCGGGAATCCACATATGAAAGGGCACTGCACCAATCTTGAATGCCAGGGCGACCACGATAAAAACAACCGCCAGCGCCAGCGCCGAATTATCCTGATCCATGCCGGCAACAGCGGAGCTGATCACGGCGAGTTCAAAGGAGCCGGTCAATCCATACAGCAGGGACATGCCGTACAGCAACACACTGGAAGCCAGGGCGCCGAGGACAAAGTATTTCATGGCGGCTTCCACCGCCAGCTTGTCATCCCGAAAAAAAGCAATCATCGAATACAAACACAACGACATCAATTCCAGTCCCAGATACAGGGTCAGCAGGTGATTGGCGGAGGCCATCACCATCATTCCGCAAACGGCGAAGAGCCCGAGCACATAATATTCGTTGTTAAAGATATTGCGCTGCTGATTGTATTGTCGGCTGTAGACAAAGATCGCTGCGGACAATAAACAAATGGCTGTTTTCAGCAGGTCGCCCAGCGGGTCATCGACAAACAGGCGGTTAAAGGCAAATGCGGGGCGGGTGGAAAAATCGGCCATGATCAATACACAGGCGGCGATCAGGGTGAAAACACTGAGCCAGAAGCAGACGATGTGCCGGTTTTTCTGCTTGATAAACAAACCCAGGAGCAAGATCGCTGAGGCCATGCAGGCGATAAAAATTTCCGGCAGGGCTAATGCGGCGTGTAGTGATTGCAGATTCATGGGATTTAGCGGCAGACCACAGGACATTTTGAAATGTCCGTATGCTGTAACAGGTTATCGATAGAAACGTGCATGACATCAAGTACGGGATTGGGCCAGATTCCAACCACCAGCACCAGCGCTGCGAGCATCCCGAGCATAAGGATTTCACGCCGGTTGATGTCGTCCAGCGCGGCCACCTCGCTGTTGGCAGCTTTGCCGTAAACCACCCGCTTCACCATCCACAAGGTATAGGCTGCGCCGAAAATCAGGGTCAGTGCGGCAAGTATGGCAAACCAGGGGTTGGCCTGAAATGAGCCGAGAATGACCAGAAATTCGCCGACAAAACCGGAAGTCCCCGGCAGACCGACATTGGCCATCGCGAACAGTACGAACAATGCGGCGAATACCGGCATGGGGCCGGCGATTCCGCCGTAGGTATCGATCATCCTGGAGTGCAGTCGATCATACAGTACGCCAACGCACAGGAATAATGCGCCGGAAATGAATCCGTGGGAGATCATTTGCATCATCGCGCCCTCGGCGCCCTGATCATTAAAAATAAACAACCCCAGGGTCACAAAACCCATGTGCGAAATCGAAGAATACGCGATCAGTTTTTTCATGTCCTGCTGCACCAGCGCCACCAGCGCGATATACACCACCGCGATCAATGACAGGGTAATCATCAGCCAGGCCAGTTCATGGCTGGCGTCCGGCGTAATCGGCAGGCTGAAGCGGATAAAACCATACCCGCCCATTTTCAGCATAATCGCCGCCAGGATCACCGAGCCGCCGGTCGGCGCTTCTACATGGGCATCCGGCAGCCAGGTATGCACCGGAAACATCGGCACTTTCACCGCGAAAGCGGCAAACAGAGCCAGGAATATTAATATTTGTACTTCGAGCGCCAACGGCAGGGCATGGTAATCGAGAATGCTGAAACTGCCGCCGCTGGCACGGTACAAATACAGCAATGCAACCAGCATCAGTAATGATCCCAGCAGGGTATAGAGGAAGAACTTGATGGTGGCGTATATCCGGTTGGGGCCGCCCCATATACCGATGATCAGGAACATCGGGATCAGCATGGCCTCCCAGAGCACATAAAACAGCATCGCATCCAGCGCGGAAAATACGCCGATCATGATGCCTTCCATGATCAGAAATGCGGCCATGTATTGCGCCACCCGCTCGGTAATGACCCGCCAGCCGGCGATAATCACAATCACGGTCAATAACGTGGTCAGCAGGATTAACGGCATGGAGATGCCGTCAACGCCAATGGAATAGTTAATGTTGAATGCGCTGATCCAGCTATGCTGTTCGGTGAACTGCATGTGCGCGGTGCCGGCATCGAATCGGGTATACAGCGGGATGCTGAGCAAAAAGATGATGGCAGAAAAGCCAAGCGCGAGCTTGCGCGCTATGGCGGCGCGCTGATCATCGCCGGTGGCCAATACCAGTATGCCGGCAACCATGGGCAGCCAGATGAGTACACTGAGCAGTTTATTTTCCATCTTCCCGCCTGGTTACAGCCATACGAAAACAGAAATCAATCCGAACAACCCGATGATCATGGCAAAGGCATAATGGTAGGTATAACCCGTCTGGATATGACGCAGGCTGTTTGCCAGACGTTTTATGGTGTTCGCAGTGCCGTTTACCACGACACCGTCAATCAATCCGGCATCAACCTGCCGGCTCATTAATCTGCCCAGTGCAACGCTGCCTCTGGCAAACACCGTTTGGTAGAAATCGTCAAAACCGTATTTGTTGTCGAGTATGCGGTAAACCGGCCCTGCGGCCCGGGCGATTTTTGCCGGCAATGCAGTATTTTTACAGTAGCAGTACCAGGCGCCGACAACCCCGCATACGGCCAGCCAGAATGGCCAGGTCAACAGCCCATGCCGGATCACGGCCAGCACCAGACCAAATCCGGTTTCACCGTGGTAGCCTCGGGCAATTTCACGGGCGACATCATGCTGGCCGGCGATAAAAACCGCATCACCAAAGTAATTACCGATCACCACCGGTTCAAAGAATATGAATCCCGCAAGCAGCGACGGGAGCGCCAATGCAATCAGCGGCAGAGTGACTACTTTCGGTGATTCGTGCAGATGTTTTCTGGTGTGTTGGTCAGACCGATTATCGCCATGAAAAGTCATGAACAATAACCGGAAAGAATAAAACGCGGTGACAAAAACACCGAGCAGCACGGCGATGTAGGCGTATTGTGCTCCCCAGCCATGGCTGTGGTGAACGGCTTCGATAATGGCGTCTTTGGAGAAGAATCCGGCGAACGGCGGAATTCCGGCTAATGCCAGCGAACCCACTACACAAGTGAGATAGGTAATGGGCATGATGGTTCTCAGACCACCCATTTTCCGCATATCCTGTTCATGGTGCATGGCAATGATCACCGAACCCGCGCCCAGAAACAGCAGCGCCTTGAAGAAGGCATGGGTACCCAGGTGGAATATGGCAATCTGGTAGGCCGATACCCCCAGGGCTGCGGTCATATACCCCAGTTGGGACAAGGTGGAATAGGCCACCACCCGTTTAATATCGTTCTGCACCAGACCGATCAATGCCATAAACAGGGCGGTGGTGGCGCCTGTGACCAGCACCACGGATAACGCCGTGTCAGAAAGCTCGAACAGAGGCGACATCCTGGCCACCATGAAAATACCGGCCGTGACCATGGTGGCCGCATGGATTAAAGCCGAAATGGGAGTCGGGCCTTCCATCGAATCCGGCAGCCAGACGTGCAGCGGCACTTGCGCGGATTTACCCATGGCGCCGACAAACAGCAGCAGACAGATAACCGTGATCCAGTGCCACTGGCCAAAAGGAGAAATAACGGTGGCGTCTTTGGCGGATTCGGCGCCGGTAAATACTGCGGCATAATCCACAGATCCAAAAACATGAAGAACCGCTGCAATGCCCAGCAAGAAGCCGAAATCACCCACCCGATTAACCAGAAAGGCCTTCATGTTGGCGAATATGGCGGTGTCCTTTTCAAACCAGAATCCGATTAACAGATATGAAACCAGGCCCACCGCTTCCCAGCCAAAGAATAATTGCAGGAAGTTGTTGGACATCACCAGCATCAGCATGGAGAAGGTGAACAATGAGATGTAACAAAAAAACCGTTGATAGCCAGGGTCCTGAGCCATGTAACCGATGGTATAGATGTGTACCATCAACGATACGAAAGTCACGATGACCATCATGGTCGCGCTGAGTTGGTCGATCAAAAATCCGATTTGAAACGCGATGCCGCCGCTGGCCGCCCAGGTATACAGCGCGGTATTGGCGATGTTGCCGTTTTGCACGTCGGAATACACGACCAGCGACAAGGCGAAAGCCAGGCCGACCCCGGCGATGGCGATGGAATGCGCGCCGCGCCGCCCGATTACTTTCCCGAACAGCCCGCAGATGATTGCAGCACCCAGACAAACCAGGGGAATGGCGAGGTAAATATGCTTCATCCTTTCAGTGAGTCCAGTTCATCCACGTTGATCGTTTGGCGGCTGCGGAACAGTACAATCAGAATGGCCAGTCCGATGGCCGCTTCCGCAGCGGCCACGGTCAAAATAAAAAAGACAAAAACCTGCCCGGCGATATCCTGCAAGTAATGGGAAAATGCCAGGAAATTCATATTGACGCCTAGCAGCAGCAGCTCGATGGACATCAGCAGGATCACCACGTTTTTGCGGTTAAGGAAGATGCCAACCACGCTGACCGCAAACAAAATCGCGCCGAGGATTAAATAGTGCGATAGCGGAATCATGATTTTCCGCCTGGCCCTGGACGGGTATTGTTGTGGTGCGCGTTTGCATCGTCATCCACCGCTGGCCACCGTTCTGATTTCATTTTTACTATGCGCAAACGGTTCTGCCGTTTGACCTGCACCTGCGTGCCCGGATTATTGTATTTGGTGTGCGGGCGCCGGCGCATGGTCAGCGCAATGGCCGCAATGATGGCTACCAGCAGAATCAATGCCGCAATTTCGAATGCGTAGACGTAATGCGTATAAATTTGACCGCCTAAAACTCGGGTATTACTGTAATCCGCGCCGTGGGAGGCGGGATTGTGGTAATCGTTCAGGCCAAAAGCACCGTGTATTATCAGCGACAGCTCTATAACCAATAGAACGGCTATCAAACTGCCGATGGGTAAATATCGGGTAAATCCAGCGCGTAATTTTGCCAGATCAATATCCAGCATCATCACGACAAACAAAAACAATACCATGACCGCGCCCACATAAACCAAAACCAGCACGATGGCCAGGAATTCCGCTTGCAGGGTAATCCATACACAGGCAGCGCTGAAAAATGCCAGCACCAGAAACAATGCGGATTTAACCGGATTGCGAATCGTCACCACCATGGTTGCTGCAAACACCAGCACCACGCTGAAAACATAAAATGAAATTTGCAGGAATGTCATGCCCAGTTACCGGTAAGGCGAGTCCTGTTTGCGGGCAGCGGCGATTTGCTGTTCGTATTTATCGCCAATTTCGAGCAGGCGCTGCTTATCGATCATGCGTTCGTTGTTTGCCTCCATGTGGAACTCATGGATATCCGTCATCACGATGGAATCCACCGGGCAGGCTTCCTCGCAGAAACCGCAATAGATACATTTGAACAGGTCGATGTCATATCGGGTGGTGCGGCGGGTGCCGTCCTCGCGTTCTTCGGAATCGATGGTGATCGCCAGCGCTGGGCAAACGGCTTCGCATAATTTGCAGGCGATGCAGCGTTCTTCACCGTTTGGATAGCGCCGCAGAGCATGCAGCCCTCTGAACCGGGGAGATTTCGGGGTTTTCTCCTCGGGATACATGATGGTTGTTTTTTTGCGAAACAATTGCCGACCGGTCACGCCGAGGCCCTTTCGCAGTTCTTTAAGTGAGAAAGTCTTATAAAGCTGTCTAATGTCTGGTCCCATAACTTTGCCTGATTTGATTGGTTCGCTTTGCGTGTTTACTGCATAACCTATTTGAAAATGAATCCGAATGGCGTGTAAAACCTGCCCAGGCCAATCACCACAATCCAGACCAGGGTAACCGGAATTAAAATTTTCCAGCCCAGCCGCATGATCTGGTCGTAGCGGTAGCGGGGAAACGTCGCTCTGAACCACAAAAACAAAAAGGCAACCAGCGAAGTTTTCAGGAAAAACCAGACGATTGGCGGCAGCCAAGTGAACGGCGCTGCGGCCACGGGCGGCAGCCAGCCGCCTAAAAACATTAAAACCGTCAGCGCCGCGATCAGGATCATGTTGGCGTATTCGGCCAGAAAGAATACAGCGAATGCCATGCCGGAATATTCAACGTGAAACCCGGCGACGATTTCAGATTCGCCTTCGGCCACATCGAATGGTGCGCGGTTGGTTTCGGCCACGCCGGAAATAAAATACACCACGAATAACGGCAGCAGCGGCAGCCAGTACCACTGCCAGAACCCGCCGGATTGATGCAGTACGATTTCCCGCAGATTCAGACTGCCAGCCACCATCAACACCCCCACCAGGGCAAACCCCATGGCGATTTCATAGGCGACTATTTGCGCGGCCGAGCGCATGGCGCCGAGAAAAGCGTATTTGGAGTTGGATGCCCAGCCGGCGATAATGACGCCGTAAACGCCCATGGAAGTCAGCGCCAGCACATACAGTAAACTCGCATCTATGTCGGCCAGAACCAGCGAATCGGTGAACGGCATCACCGCCCAGGCCGCCAGCGCGGGCGCCAGCGACAGAACCGGGGCAATTAAAAACAGAAATTTGTTGGATCGGGTCGGGATGATGATTTCTTTCATCAATAATTTCAACACATCGGCGATGGGCTGGAACCAGCCTTTCGGCCCCACCCGATTTGGGCCCACCCGGGTCTGCATATAGCCGATTACCTTGCGTTCGGCGAAGGTGAAGTACGCAACGCCGAGCATTAATGGCAGAACGATGAGCAGAATCTTCAGGACGATCCAGAATGTGGATTGTATGACTTCCGGCATCCATGCGGTCAGTGACAAATAAAGATCATACATCATGTTTTATTTATCAGGGTTTTATCCATCAGGCCCTTTCGATGGTAACGCTGTCATACCCGCCCAAATCAGACGTTTGTGCAAATCCGGCGGGCACATAAACACAGTTCTCGGGCAGCCGATGGCTGGTGTGCAATTCCAGCGTGACCCTGTCCGGACCGTTCTGCACGGTTACCTGATCGCCGTCATTGAGCTTCAACCTGCAAGCGGTGGATGGATTGAGGCTGGCCGCAGGAGAGGCATTGTCCGCAGTTTGCTGCAGTGCCGGCGCGTGTCGCAGCGTCGCCTCGCCGCGATACATGGGCATGTCGGCAATACGGGTCAATGTCTTGCTGCTTGTGCCAATTTCGCCCAATGGAAGAGGCGATGAAAGAGGTTGGTGAAATTCCAGTCTGGTTAACCGGGAACCGGGAATGACGTGGTCAAGATTGATTTCCCGGGTAACGTGGTCGAGTGAAATCTGATCAAAACCATCCAGCTCAAGAAAATTACCCAGCACCCGCAGAATTTTCCAGCCGGGTCGGGCCTCGCCTTTTGGTGAAGCTGCTGCTTTTGCGCCCTGGGCCCGACCCTCGCAGTTAATATAGGTACCAGCGGATTCGGTGAAGGCGGCCAGGGGCAGCAGCACATCGGCATACTGCATGGCCGTCGCGCTTTTAAAAGCGCTGATTTGCACCACGAATTGTGCTTTGTTCATGGCTGCCAATGCGGATTTGCCGTCCATACTGTCGAGTTCCGGCTCGGTTCCAAGCAGAATAAATCCGCGCAATCCGGCATTTCGTCCCAGCATCTGGCCCGCATTCATGCCGGCCGCTCCAGGCAGGCAGTGCGCCAGCCATCCTGCCGCACTGTTGGCGCTGCCAGGTATGGCCAGTTTGCAGCCAGTGGTTGCGGCAATCCAGTGTGAAATCGCTTTTAACACACTGGCGTCAGTGTGTTGCTGAGCCAATGCGCCAATAACAATCAAGCCCTTGTCGCCAGCTTCCACAATGTGCTGCGCGGTTTGCGCAAACGCCGAACCATTGTCGGCCGCCGCTTTGACCTGTTTAATTTCTTCGGGTAATGCCACAGACTTGAGCTGTGCAACGCTGGCAGCAAGTGAAGCCAGGTCGGTCAGCATTTGCAGTCCGGCAGCCGGCCGGGCCGCCACTGTTGCAAAATTAAAGTCGAAATCCATCGGATTGATGGCGCTGATTTTTGTTGCCGCGATTTTTTGACCATTGCGCAAGCGCAGCGCCAGTAATGGCTGCTCCTTGCGGATGTTTGAGCCCACCAGCAATACCGACTGTAATGTGTGGTAATCCTGAATTAGCACTTCCGAGGCCGGGAATCGCGGTGCGATATTGTCGTCCCTGAAATCGCATTGCTGTAATCGATGATCCACATTCTCACTGCCCAGATTGCGCACCAGTTTTTGCAACAGGTGAAATTCTTCCAGGGTTGATGTGGCGGCGGCCAATCCACCGATGTCCTGGCGGGCGCCTGAGGCAATGATTGATTTTAATCCGTCGCTGGCATGGGTTAATGCCGTCTGCCAATCTACTTCCTGCCAGTCATCATCCTGTTTGATCATGGGTTGGATAAGTCGCTGCTCGCTGTTCACCGCTTCATAGCTGTATCGGTCCCGGTCCGCAAGCCAGCATTCATTGATTTCATCATTTTCGATCGGCAATACCCGTTCGACCTGACCGCGTAATGTTTGCATGTTTATGTTGGTGCCGAGGCAGTCATGGGGGCTGATGCCGAAGTGATTCTGCAATTCCCAGGAACGGGCAGCAAACCGATACGGTTTTGATGTCAACGCACCCACTGGACAAAGGTCAATCATGTTGCCCGAGACTTCGGAATCAATGGACCGATTCAGGAAAGTGCTGATTTTCATAAACTCGCCCCGTCCCGGTGCGCCCATTTCCATCACTCCGGCGATTTCCTCACCGAATCGCACACAGCGGGTACAATGAATACATCGGGTCATTTCAGTGGCCACCAGCGGACCAATGTCATGGCTTGGCACCGAGCGCTTGGGTTCCTGAAAGCGGGAATCATCGCGACCGTAGCCCATGGCCTGATCCTGCAACGGGCATTCTCCGCCCTGGTCGCATACCGGGCAGTCCAGCGGATGATTGATCAGTAAAAATTCCATCGTGCCGTTCTGCGCGTCCAGGGCCAATCTGGAACGGGTAAACACTTTCATGCCGTCCATGACCGGTGTGGCGCAGGCTGGCAACGGCTTGGGCGCTCTTTCTACTTCGATCAAACACATTCTGCAATTAGCGGCGACAGACAGCTTTTCGTGGTAACAAAAGCGCGGAATGTAAATATTGTTGCGGTCAGTAACGCAAATCAGCATTTCGCCGACTTCGGCTTGCAGCGATTTTCCGTCAACTTCGATGGTTGCGGTGGTCATGCTGGACTGGCGGTGGTGTGCACGGCGGTTGAATTCTGGCCGGTAAGACTGTTTGTAACTTTTGCTTCGAATTCGTGGCGAAAATGCCTGAGAAAACTTTGCACCGGCCATGCGGCCGCATCGCCCAATGCACAAATAGTACGCCCTTCAATGCGATTGGCCACATCCAGCAAGGTATCGAGATCGTCCATGCGGCCGCGGCCGGTGTTGATGCGCCTGAGAATTCGATACAGCCATCCGGTGCCTTCCCGGCAGGGGGTGCACTGGCCGCAGGATTCTTCATAGTAAAAACAGGCTATGCGCTCCAGCACTTTGACCATATCGGTGGTCTCGTCCATGACGATGACCGAACCCGCGCCCACCGCAGAACCGTGCTGCTGCAGCGAATCGTAGTCCATATTGGCCTGCATGATATTTTCTGCCGGCATAACCGGTACGGACGAGCCGCCAGGGATGACCGCTTTTAATTTTCTGCCCTTCCAGACGCCGCCCGCCATTTCCAGCAATTGTTTGAAGGGCGTGCCCAGTTTGATTTCAAAGTTGCCGGGTTTTTCTACATGACCGGTTACCGAAAACACCTTTACCCCGCCGGCATTCTCTACCCCAAGGTGTTTAAACCACTGGCCGTCCAGCCACTTGCCATGGCCGCGTAAAATCGCCGGCACGGAAGCGAAGGATTCGGTGTTGTTAATCGTGGTGGGTTTGCCGTATAGACCGAATGCGGCAGGGAAGGGGGGCTTGAAACGGGGTTCACCTTTCAGCCCTTCTAAGGAATTCAACAACGCAGTTTCTTCGCCGCAGATGTAGGCACCAGCACCCAGATGACTGTATAGATCGAAATCGAAGCCAGAACCGAATAGATCTCTGCCCAGATACCCGGCATTGTATGCTTCCTGCATGGCCCGTTCCATCACCTCATAAGGTTCCCAGAATTCGCCGCGAATATAGTTATAGCCCACTGTGGCACCCATCGCATAGCCGCCGATGGTCATCCCCTCAATCAGGGCATGGGGGTTCAGGCGCAAAATATCCCGGTCCTTGCAGGTTCCCGGTTCGCCTTCGTCGGAATTGCACACTACGTATTTCTGGACGTTAGCGCCACGCGGCATAAAACTCCATTTAACTCCCACTGGAAATCCAGCGCCGCCCCGACCGCGAAGATTTGCATCTTTCAGTGCAGTGATAATCTGTGCGGCCGGTATGCGCTGCCTGAGGATTTTTTCCAGGGCCTGATAGCCGCCGTTGGCCAGATAGCTTTGCAGCGTCCAGGGCTGGTGGATGGATGGGTGCGGCAGGCAGACGTTATACGCGGCGCGTACCGTGTTGATACTGGTTTGGTTCACGCCAGCTCCGCCAATATTTTATCCACGCTTTGCGGGGTCAGGTTTTCGTAATAATTCCGACCGACCTGCATCATCGGTGCACCGGCGCAGGCGGCCAGGCATTCAACTTCTTTTAGTGTGTATTTGCCGTCCCGGGTGGTTTCGCCAAAGCCGATGCCTAATTTATGCTGTAAATGCGCGACGATGGTGTCGCAGCCGCGCAGCATGCAGGAAATGTTGGTGCAGACACTTATCTTGTGCCGGCCCACGGGCTGTAAATCGTACATGGAATAGAAGGTCGCCACTTCATAGGCGCGTATGGCCGGTACCCGGATAACTGCGGCGACGTATTCAATCAGCTCGCTGCGCAGCCAGTTGTGTTCATCCTGGGCGATACGAAGCGCCGCCAACAATGCCGACTGTCGTCGGTCCTCTGGATATTTGTCCAGTTCCTGCTCGATTTGCCGGAGCGAAGAGTCGCAAAGCAGCGCCTTGTCTACCATAACTGCATCGAAATTATCTGTCTATTTCCCCGAAAACGATGTCCTGGGTGCCGATGACGGCGACCAGGTCGGCCAGCATGTGGCCCCGGGACATTTCATTTAACGCCGCCAGATGGGCGAATCCTGGCGCACGAATCTTTACCCGGTAAGGTTTGTTTGCGCCGTCAGAAACCAGATAAATGCCGAATTCGCCTTTGGGGTGCTCAATGGCGGCATACACTTCCCCGGCCGGCACACAATAGCCTTCGGTAAACAGTTTGAAATGATGAATAAGCGATTCCATATCACCTTTCATATTTTCCCGGGAAGGTGGAATCAATTTATGATCGTCCACGATCACCGGGCCCGGGTTATCGCGCAGCCAGCGGATACATTGCTGGATAATCCGGTTGGACTGACGCATTTCTTCCACCCGAATCAGATAGCGATCATAGCAGTCGCCGTTGGTGCCCACCGGAATATCAAAATCCATCCGGTCATATACCGCATAGGGCTGTTTTTTGCGCAAATCCCATTCCACTCCGCAGCCGCGCAGCATCGGGCCGGTAAACCCCAGCGCCGTGGCGCGCTGCGGGGTGACGATGCCGATGTCTACGGTACGTTGTTTCCAGATTCGGTTGTCGCTTAACAGGGTTTCATACTCGTCCACACAACCTGGAAACCGTTCGGTGAAGGCTTGCAGAAAATCCAGCAAGGAACCTTCACGGTCCGCATTGCGCTGTCGCGTCTGTGCTTCAGAACGATGCGCAGAAGATGCGTATTGCGGCATCCGGTCGGGTAAATCCCGATACACGCCGCCAGGGCGATAATAGGTCGCATGCATTCTCGCCCCGGAAACCGCCTCATAACAGTCCATCAAATCCTCACGCTCACGAAAACAGTATAAAAAAACCGTCATGGCGCCGATATCCAGCGCATGGGCGCCGAGCCACAGGCAATGATTGAGGATGCGGGTAACCTCATCAAACAGCACCCGTATGTATTGGGCGCGCACCGGCGGCACTACCCCCAGCATTTTTTCGATGGCCAGCACATAGGCATGTTCATTACACATCATGGACACATAATCCAGCCGGTCCATGTAACCGATGCTCTGGTTATAGGGTTTTGATTCGGCCAGTTTCTCGGTGCCGCGATGGAGCAGACCGATATGCGGGTCGCAGCGCTCGATAACTTCGCCGTCCATTTCCATAATGATGCGCAACACGCCGTGGGCCGCCGGATGCTGCGGGCCAAAGTTCATGGTGTAGTTGCGGATTTCAGCCATTATTGCGGTCGTCGCGAGGGGTTTTGACGAATGTATCCTTGCGAATTGTTCGCGGCACCAGTATCCGCTCTTCCACCGTGACGGGCTGATAAATCACTCGGCCCTGCGCCTCGTCGTAGCGCATTTCTACCTGGCCGGACAACGGGAAGTCTTTGCGAAAAGGGTGGCCGATAAAACCATAATCAGTTAGCAAACGGCGCAAATCCGGGTGGCCTGTAAAAATTATGCCAATTAAATCAAAGGCTTCCCGCTCATACCAGTCTGCTCCGGGGAAAATATCGATGATCGATTCAGCCATTGGCGGGTCATCATCCAGCCCGATTCTCAAGCGAATTCGAACATTGTCAGGCAGGGACAACAAGTGGTAAACCACGGCATAGCGACTGCCGGCCCATGCCACCCCATTGCCTGTACGGGCGTCCTCTTCCTCACCGTAACGCGAATAATCCATGCCGCATAAATCAATGAGTTGATCAAAGCGGGTATTTTTATCATCACGAAGTTTTTCGCATACGGATTTAATTGCCGTTGCAGCAATTTCGCAGGTCAGCTCGCCCAGTTCCACCCGCTCGGACAACAGCGAATCGCCCAGCAATGCGGGCAGGATTTCTCTCAATTCGGACAAACGCTTCATGGCTTATTATTAAAATAGCTGGGCAGCCTGGGGTGGACAGTTACTTTTCCCTGCCTGAATCAGGTCGGGCTGATTGGTGCTGGCGGTGGCATTGTTCGAGCGATGGTATTGGTTTTTTTGATTTTCTTTTGCAGTTGCAGGATGCCATAAATCAACGCTTCGGCGGTGGGCGGGCAGCCCGGAACATAGACATCCACCGGCACGATTCGATCACAGCCACGCACCACAGAGTAGGAATAATGGTAATAACCGCCGCCATTGGCGCAGGAGCCCATGGAGATCACCCAGCGTGGCTCCGCCATTTGATCGTAAACCCGGCGCAGTGCCGGCGCCATTTTATTGGTCAGCGTGCCGGCAACGATCATCACATCGGATTGGCGCGGGCTGGGACGAAATATAATTCCAAACCGGTCCAGGTCGTAGCGAGCGGCGCCAGCCTGCATCATTTCCACGGCGCAGCAGGCCAGGCCAAAGGTCATGGGCCACATCGAACCGGTACGCGCCCAGTTAATCAGGTCATCAAGTCTGGCCGTGGCAAAACCTTTTTGTAATGTACCTTCCAGCGCCATTTAGTCTACTCCCATTCCAGCGCACCCTTTTTCCACTCATAGATAAAACCGATGACCAGGATTGCTAGGAACAACATCATCGCCCAGAATCCGAACACACCAATTTCATCGAGCACAATAGCCCAGGGAAACAGGAACGCGATTTCAAGATCAAAAATTATAAAAAGAATCGCTACCAGATAGTAGCGAACGTCAAATTTCATTCTGGAATCTTCAAACGCTTCAAACCCACATTCGTAGGGCGAATTTTTATGCTCGTCCGGCTTGCTGGGGGCAAGCACTTTGCCCACGCCGATAGCCACCGTACCGAGGCTCAGCCCGATTATGATGAATAGCAGTATGGGCAGATAATTGGTTAGCACGACTGGTTTTTTTCAAGTAGTAAACAGGTTCCAGGCCGATTCCTGTAATCCACCGCTGCTCGGGGTGAGGGAACGCAAAATTCAACAGGAACCGGCATTTTAAATCATTTGTTTGATTGGCGGATAGAAAATCTTGGCCGGAACAAGCAAAAGATATTTAAGAAAAGACAAATACAGTGCGCCCATACTTTTGGCATCCCTGATCTGGCGTTAAAATTTTAATTGGCAGCTTATACTCATCTTACTCCCTAAAAACTTCAGCAATACGCCGTAAGCCGGAAGAAACAGCGCGGTAGAAACAACGGTTTTGAAATACAAATCCACGCTGGCGATTTCCAGCCAGTTGACGGCCATGAACGGGTCGGAGGATTGATAAAATGCCACCGCGAAAAACGTGTAGGTATCGATAATGTTGGCGAACAAGGTGGAAAGCAACGGGGCCGGCCACCATGCCCGGGTGCGGTCGCGGACTTTCTGGAAAACGGTTATGTCCAGTAGCTGCCCTGCCAGATAAGCGCTGCCGCTGGCGATGCCGATACGCCAGTCGGCCAGCCAGGCGCTGATCAGGATGGCAGGCAGGTAGGCGAGGCCGACGATAATGCGGGCGTTGCGCTGACTGGAAATGCGTACTGTCAGGTCGGTGACCAGGATGACCAGCGGAAAAATGAACATCGCATAGGTGAAATGCCGGCCGATAAATATGCCGGTGAACTGGACCGCGTAATTGGCCAGCGCAATGATTGCGATGTGAAATAATGCGAGTTTGACGACAAGACTTTGATCAATTGTTTTGAACATCTGAATTTGCATAAGGATGCGATGTGTCGGGCATGCGTCAAGTGCCGCGGAAGATAATCCTTCCTGATTTAAAACACAACGCCAGCGTGGTGCAGAAATGTTCTGATACGGACAGGTTAATGAAAAAATTATCCGTTTCAGGTAACTTGAAACAGATGTACAGTACTGGTCTGAATTACAATGTTGACGAGAAATATTGTGTGCTCATCCGGTATGCGGCCCAGGCACAGGATATCTTCCTCACCATTAAAAAATCAGCTTGTACAGGTAAATTATGCGAATAGCGGTGCTCGGACTCGGATACGTCGGCTTGCCATTGGCCATTGAACTGGGCAAAATTTATCCGACCACGGGGTTTGATCTGAAAACCGACCTGATTGAACAATATCGCCAGGGTTGCGGTCCCCCAGGCGAATGGGCCCGACCTTCCTTTGAATCGGTCATTTCGTTGAGTTTTACCGCAAACTCTAATGATCTGCGTGGGCATGACGTTTATATCGTAGCGGTGCCCACACCTGTGGATGATGCCAAGCAGCCGGATCTCCGCGCACTTAGGCTGGCCAGCGAAATGCTGGGCAGGGTAATGACCAAAGGATGTTTGATTGTCTACGAATCCACGGTTTATCCGGGCGCGACCGAAGAAATATGTATCCCCATACTGGAACAGCTTTCAGGACTGACCTGGCGGCAGGATTTTAATGTGGGTTATTCGCCGGAACGAATCAATCCCGGCGATACTGCAAGAACATTAACCAAAATTGTCAAGGTGGTTTCCGCAGACACGCCGGCTGCGTTGGAAAAAGTAATCCGCATATACAGCTCCATTATCGATGCGGGTATTCATGCGGCGCCCAGTATCAAGGTCGCAGAGGCGGCCAAGGTGATTGAAAATACCCAGCGTGATTTAAATATCGCGTTTATTAACGAATTGGCGATTATCTTTGACCGGATGGATATTGATACGCGGTCTGTGCTGGACGTGGCGCAAACCAAATGGAATTTTCTGGGATTTGCACCTGGTTTGGTCGGCGGCCACTGCATCGGTGTTGATCCGTATTATCTGACGGCAAAAGCGCAGTCATTAGGTTATCTGCCCGAAGTGATTCTGGCCGGCCGACGCATTAATGACGGTATGGGTAAATTCATCGCCGAGAAAACAGTGAAAAAAATGCTGGCCCGGGGGCGTCAATTGAGTAATCATCCCAGTGTTCTGGTCTGCGGTTTGACATTTAAGGAAGATAGTGCGGACCTGCGCAACAGCCAGGTCAAACAGGTCATAGCGGAGCTGCGGGCTTATCATCTGGATGTGCTGGCGCATGACCCGGTGGTGGATGAATCCCGGGCCCGGGGACATTGCGATGTGGATTTGATGGGTTGGAGCGACATTCCAAGGGTGGCAGCGATTATCCTGGCCGTGCCCCACCAGCGGCTCAGGATAAAAGGTGTGGAGGAATTTTGCCGGAAATTGCTCCCGGGAGGCGTATTTATCGATGTTAAGTCCGCATTTCAAAAGCAGGATTTTCAGCATACTGATGTGGATTACTGGAGGTTGTAAAAATTGAAAGTGATGGTTACCGGCGCGGCCGGATTTATTGGTGCGGCGCTTGCAATGCGGTTGCTTGAGCGCGGCGATGCGGTATGCGGTGTGGATGATCTGAACGATTATTATGATGTAAAACTGAAAAAAAGCAGGCTGGCCCGCCTGGAAAAATATCATTCGTTTGAATTCAGACTGCTGGATATTTGTGACCGCAACGCCATGCAGCGCCTGTTCGCGGATAATCAATTTGATGGCGTGATGAATCTGGCGGCCCAGGCCGGGGTGCGTTATTCCATTGATCATCCATCTGCTTATATCGATACCAATCTGGTTGGTTTCGGCAATATTCTGGAAGGCTGTCGCCACAGCCGCGTTGGTCATCTGGTATACGCCTCATCGAGCTCGGTGTACGGCGCCAACACCAAAATGCCGTTCGCCGAATCGGACCATGTTGATCATCCAGTTTCATTGTATGCGGCGAGTAAAAAAGCCAACGAATTAATGGCGCACAGCTACGCCCACCTCTATGATTTGCCCTGCACCGGATTGCGATTTTTCACCGTTTATGGCCCCTGGGGTCGCCCTGATATGGCGCTGTTCAAGTTCACCAGGGGTATTCTTGCGGGCAGTCCAATTGATGTTTACAACCGGGGAAATATGGTTCGGGACTTCACTTATATTGATGATATTGTCGAGGGCGTGGTTCGCGTGATTGATCAGCCCGCGCAGCCTGGTCAACGCTGGCCGGGCATGGCGCCTGACCCGGCAACCAGCCAGGCGCCCTGGCGGATCTATAATATTGGCAACAGCCAGCCGGTTGAATTGATGCGTTATATCCGGGTGCTTGAAGATAGTCTTGGCGTGAAAGCGAAACTGAACCTGATGCCCATGCAGGATGGCGACGTTCCGGCCACCAATGCGGATGTTTCCCGGCTGGAAAATGACCTTGGATATCACCCTCAAACCACGGTTGAAACCGGAGTGGCGAACTTTACCCGCTGGTATCGGCAGTATTATTCCATACCGGGCCAGGGTTAATTCAAGGATACCGAGCTAGGGTTAATTCAGGGCGTGGCCCGGCAGGTGGCGAAATCGGCGGCTGATTTGAACCACAATGTTTGGCCATTTTGGTGCCGAAGGCGGGACTCGAACCCGCACGCCGTGAAGCACAGCCCCCTCAAGACTGCGTGTCTGCCAGTTCCACCACTTCGGCTGTTTTGTGCTAATCCGCTGGCGCCGCTGGCACGTCAGGCTCTTGCGGTTGTTGTGCCGCGGTATCGGCTGCGGGCAGTGCGGGCTCTGGTTGCACCGCGGCGGCGTCTACAGACTGCTCCGACCCTGCAATAATGCTGTTGTCTTCGCCTGACCGAGTGTACAGATAGGCTAAAACCAGGCTGGTGACGAAAAATGAGGTGACAATGACAGAGGTGGTGCGACTTAAAAAATTCGCAGATCCTCTGGCCCCGAATAATGATTGAGACGATCCACCGCCGAAGGCCGCGCCCATATCCGCGTCTTTGCCTTGTTGCAGCAGTACCAGAATGACAATGGATACGGCCAGCACTAAATGTACAACTAATAATAAATTGGATAGCATGGATTAATCCGGTTGTTCTAGTCAGGCGGCCTGACAAATTTTCAGAAAATCTTCTGCGTTAAGTGCTGCACCACCGATCAGACCGCCGTCAATATCCGGTTTGGCAAGTAGTTCCCGGGCATTTTCCGGTTTCATACTGCCGCCGTACAAAATTCGGCAGCCCTCAGCAATATCTGCATCCAGACTCGCTAATTGTTGTCGAATAGCGTGATGGGCCTGTTGGGCCTGGTCGGGCGTCGCAGTCAGTCCTGTGCCAATGGCCCAAACTGGTTCGTAGGCTATCACGATATGGTTAAAAGACTGAATTCCAGCGACGTCAATCACGGCCTGAATCTGGCGTACAACCACCCGTTCGGCAGCGCCTGATTCACGCTCTTCCCGGGATTCGCCCACACACAGGATTGCAGTCAATCCGCCCGCCACGGCGGCCTTGACCTTTGCCGCAACCAGCATATCCGATTCAGCGTACATCGTGCGGCGCTCCGAATGCCCCAATATGACATATTTGCAGCCAGTATCTTTAAGCATTACCGCGGAAATCTGGCCGGTAAAGGCGCCATTTTCATTAACATCCATATCCTGCGCACCCAAATGACACGAACTTCCGTCAATGGAGGATGCGACCACGGGTAATAATGTAAAGGGCGGGCACAGCAACACCTCCACATTACGCAATGTCTGGGCACCTGCAATAATTCCGCTGCACAGCGCATTTGCCATCGCCTTGTCGCCATTCATTTTCCAGTTTCCGGCTACTAGAGTTGTACGCAACGGGAATCTCCAGATGATCAGATTGGGTATTTGGATAACATGCGTCTGAATCAGAGTCCCACTAATCATCATTCAAACAGCAAATCGGGGGCAGGATATTACCGTTCGAGAAGTTATAAAGCAATGTTGTTCGCGGGCAAATCTACCAGTAATAACATCCGCTATCTGCCTGAATCTGGCCATTTGCGCGGGTGTACCGGGCGGATAAAAGCGTTATCGCCAGAAACGACTAAGGCCAGAAACGGGTAAGGAAGAAGCGGGTAAGGAAGAAGTAAGGAATCGGGCAAATAACGCCGTTTTAGAAATAACAGATAATCCTGACAATCAGGAATCAGGAATCAGGAATCAGGAATCAGGAATCAGGAATCAGGAACCGGCGTCTCGTCAAGGGAGGGCGGAAACTGTGCAGGGGACAAGTCCCTGAGCCGTACTTCGACGCTTACCAGGCGTTCATGAATGTCGAGTCGGCTTTCGTTCAGATTCTTCTGCAGATCAGCAACCGTATCTTCAAGACTCGAGATCCTGTTCCCGATCCTGTCTTCAAGGCTCGTCATCCTGCTCCCGATTCTGTTTTCAAGGCTCGCGATCTCATTCCCGATTCTGTTTTCAAGGCTCGTGATTCTGCTCCCGACCCTGTCTTCAAGGTTCACGATCTCATTCCCGATTCTGTTTTCAAGGCTCGTGATCCTGCCCCCGATCCTGTCATAAAGAACACCCAGGGAACCGAGGATCGCAACAACCGCCACACCAGCACTCCACTTGAGGACCCGCACTTCGCCGGAGAGCTTCCCGAGTTCGCGAGCCTGATCGAGGTCACGGACAGTGATGGCCGGGGTTTCGTGATTCATCTTCATGCAAAGGAAGGTAGCAATATACACTGTGTGAGTCAAGAATCTGTCCGAGGGAAAATAATTGCCAGATAATTGCATTAACCGCCCGTGTGAACCTGGCCTCTTTCCCCCATCTTCGGCTTGCGCCGGTAAATCGCATTGGCCGCGATTTTGCCCCGGCCGAAATATTCATGCGCTGCGACCAGAAGAGCAGGGCACGCTGTCAAATACGCCTCACCATGAAAAACGCTCTGCCGGCCTCGTCTTCGATTCGGCACATGCCGATACCTATGCGGATTGAATACCCCGGGCGCATTCACAAAAGGCATATATCCACCGTTAATCGTTACACGACGAGCATCATCGCGACAGGCATGCGCGCCGCACAACCGTTTCGGATAGTCGCATCCCCGAACCCGCCCTGGTTTCCCGGCACTGGCTTTGTCCAACGGTGTTTATTGTGCTCCATCCCCGGACAGACGACCCTGACCAATTCCCGTTTGCGCAGCCAGTTACACTTATATTATATTTGTCGGACAATAATGCACCTGCCATCGGTCGTCATAAGTACCTCTTACCGGTGAATTAGTCCGCAAAACTACCCGGATTTGAACCCGCTGCCAGCGTCAAGTCTTGTCCTGTCAGTTTTTGCGTGCAACACCCGCCCATCCCGGTCCACCAGCCTGAAAAAGCAAAATGTCGTCAAAATTACTCAAGTCCGTATCGGTGGTAGGATCAATGACATTCGTTTCACGGATTACCGGACTGATTCGGGACGTGATCTTTGCCAATATACTGGGGGACAAAGCTGCCGCAGATATATTCTTTGTGGCGTTTCGCATCCCCAATTTTTTCCGCAGAATATTTGGCGAAGGCGCATTTTCAGCGGCATTTGTGCCGGTTTTCACCGATTATCGTCTGCACAACACCCAATCTGAAACCAATCAATTCCTGCAATTATTGATTGGGCGATTTGGATTGATTCTGCTTGTGGTTTCGCTGCTGGGGGCGATCTTTGCCCAGGGGCTGGTTGCCGTATTGGCCACCGGTTTCATCGGTCAGCCGGAAAAGTTTGAACTGGCGGTTCGGGCCACCCGCATCACCTTTCCCTATGTATTTTTCATCTCATTTGTTGCCATGGCGGGCGGTATGCTCAATACCTGTGGTCGATTCGCCGTGCCCGCCGCCACCCCGGTGCTGTTAAATATCTGCCTGGTTTGCGCGGCATTGTGGCTGGTGCCCCGGGTCAGCGATGCCCCCATCGCATTGTCTGCGGGGGTGCTTGCAGCGGGGCTGATTCAGTTGCTGTTTCAATTGCCATTTTTGAGAAAGGAAAAGCTCACCATAAAACCGAGGGTTATCAGGCGGGCCGGGGATGAGCTCGGGGTGGCTGGCACAAAGCGGGTTTTTCGATTGATCGTCCCGGCCATATTCGGCGTTTCCGTCGCGCAGATAAACATGGTCGTGAACATGGTGCTGGCCTCGTATTTAATCACCGGCAGTATTTCCTGGTTATATTATTCTGACCGGTTGATGGGGTTCCCGCTGGGTGTATTTGGTATCGCATTGAGCACCGTGCTTTTGCCCGACCTGTCGCGAAAATATGCCCGGCGGTCGGCAATCGACTTTTCCAGAACGCTGGATTGGGGATTGCGCTGGGTATGTCTGGTCTGCATACCGGCAACGGTTGGATTGATGGTATTGGCCAAACCCATGGTTGCAACCATTTATTATCATGGAGACTTCACCGCAAACGGCGTCAACATGACTGCGGCGAGCCTCATCGCATACGCCGCTGGCATGACCGCCATTGCCATGGTAAAAGTACTCGCGCCCGGTTTCTATGCCCGGGAGAACACTAGAACGCCGGTAAGAATCGCCATGATTGCCATGGCAATAAATATTGTATTTTGTCTATTATTGATATCTCCGCTGAAGCATATCGGCCTGGCGTTGGCCACCACCATTTCCGCAGTGTGTAATGCGGTCATGCTGTATGTTTTATTGCGCAGAGAGAAGGCATTGGCAGCCGAGTCGGGATGGCGGATGTTTTTGGCGAAAGTTTTATCCGGCGCGGGTCTTATGGGGGCGGTATTATGGGGGTTGATGGGTGAGGGCAGTGGCTGGCTGGAAATTTCAATCTGGAGCAGGGCCCTGAAACTGGGTTATCTATTGGTGGTAGGCGCTGCGGTCTATTTCGGCGCCTTGTTATTGATGGGGATTAAGCCCAAATATCTATGGCTGGCAAAACAAACTGATCGATAATGAAACTGGTTCGCTCGATAAATGCAATAAATTCCGGATTGCTGCCGGATTCAGGCTGTGTGCTGACCATCGGAAAATTTGATGCAGTGCATGTCGGCCACCAAAAAATTCTGCAACAATTGGTCGATGTGGGAAACAAACTGGATTTACCCGCAGTAGTGATGACATTTGCGCCGAACCCGGAGGAGTATTTTCGCAGGCGGGATGCAGCCCCGAGACTGACCACAATCAGCAGCCAGTATTTTGCCTTGCGCGAGCATGGGGTGAGCGTGATGCTGGCATTGCCATTCAACCAGCGACTGGCGCAGACAAGCGCCGAGGATTTTATACAAAAGTATTTGATCGACGGCCTGAATGCCAGATATATTTCAATCGGCGATGATTTCCGGTTTGGCAAAGGTCGGCAGGGCGATTATCAGATGCTGAAACAGGCGGGCAGGAAACACGGTTTTGAGGTCGGGCGTTTTACTGCCATAAACCGGGCTAACCGCCGGGTCAGCAGCAGCCGCATTCGGGATTCGTTGAAGGCAGGAAACCTTGACCAGGTAGCAGCGCTGCTGGGCAGGAAATTTGCCATGGTGGGACGGGTAATACACGGCGACAAGCGCGCCCGGGAATGGGGTTTCCCCACCGCAAACATAGCCATAAAACGTAAAACTCCATTGACCGGTGTGTTTGCGGTAAAAGTTCACGGTATTGGCGATGCTCAGGTCAAGGGTGTGGCCAATCTGGGAAAACGTCCCACTGTTGATGGCGTGAAAACCCTGCTGGAAGTGCACCTGTTCAATTTCAGCAATGCAATATACGGCAAACGAATCTGCGTGGAATTTTTTACAAAAATCCGGGATGAAAAAAAATTCGCCTCGTTCCAGGCATTAAAAACCCAGATACAAAAAGACTGCCGGCGTGCCAGACAGATATTGAATGCGGAGAGTTAATTGTACAGGTCGCCGCACAAATACTTCATGTACCTCGCGCTGGTGGTTGTGCTGGTTGGCCTGGATCAATTCACCAAATACATCGCCCATGAAAATTTACGCGGCCAGCCGCCGTTGGATGTGCTGCCCGTGTTGCAATGGGCGCTGGTATTTAACCGTGGCGCAGCGTTCGGGTTTCTTAGCCACGCTGGCGGTATCCAGCATTACCTGTTTTCCGGGTTGGCGATGGTGGTTTCGGTGGTTTTGCTGGTGTGGTTATGGCGATCATCCTCGCGCAACGGATTATTGTCATGCGGATTATCCCTGGTGCTGGCCGGAGCGGTGGGGAATTTGATCGATCGGCTTTTGCACCAGCATGTCATTGATTTTATTTATTTTCATTATCAGGATTGGTATTTCCCTGCATTCAATCTTGCCGATACAGCGATCACATTTGGCGCGATTTGCCTCATCATCGACAGCCTACGCCGATAGCTTTGCGGGGCAGTCAAACATCAATAGCATCAACCACAGCGATTCTATAAACTCCAAGACATGCGCAAACCCATACCGAAAATGCAGGTAGTGCTGGCCAATCCCAGAGGTTTTTGCGCCGGAGTTGACCGCGCCATCGAAATTGTCGAACGCGCCATCGCAACGCAGGGTGCGCCCATCTATGTCAGACATGAAGTCGTGCACAATAAATACGTGGTCGATGACCTGCGCACAAAAGGCGCGATATTTGTCGATGAACTCGATCAGATACCCGAACACGCCACCGTGATATTCAGCGCCCACGGCGTATCCCGGCGGGTCAGAGCCGAGGCGCAAAACAGAAATTTAAAGGTATTCGACGCAACCTGCCCGCTGGTGACCAAAGTTCACATAGAAGTGACAAAATATCGCAGGCAACAACTGGAAATATTATTGATCGGGCACGCCGGACACCCCGAAGTGGAGGGCACCATGGGCCAGGCCAATGGCGGCATCCATTTGATAGAAAAAATCGGTGATGTAGCAAAGCTGCAAGTGGCCGACCCGGACAAACTCGCCTACGTCAGCCAAACCACCTTATCCATGGACGACACGGCGAAAATCATTGACGCCCTGCGGCAGCGCTTTCCAAATATCAGGGGGCCGCGCAAAGACGACATCTGTTACGCCACCCAGAACCGGCAGGATGCGGTGAAAAAACTGGTCGGGTATTGTGACATCATATTTGTGGTGGGCTCGCCCAACAGCTCCAATTCCAATCGGCTGCGGGAAATCTCCGAGCTGCGGTCGGTGCCGGCTTATTTGATTGACGGCCCGGAAGAAATCCTCGACCGGTGGTTGGAGGGCAAGGCCTGCGCCGGCGTAACGGCGGGGGCGTCCGCACCGGAATCACTGGTGGAGAAAGTGGTGACCAGGCTGAAATCCGGGCATACCCATGCCATTGAATTGGACGGGCCGGTGGAAAACGTCTCGTTTAGCCTGCCATCGGCATTGCGCGGTGATTGAGCGTACTCCGGTTCTTCTTCTCCAGCAATCTGCACGGAGGCCGTAAACGGGCTGTTCCAAAAGGCTAACCTGGGGTCCTGCGGCGACTGCAGCCGGGCGGAAAACCGCTTAAATTCCGCTTCCGGCCCCCATCAATCCTGCTCCTGACCGGCCTGCGCTGTCGCATGGCCGTCACCGTCAACCAGGTCGGCCAGCTCGCCTGTCCCCTGGCGCAGAATATCCAGGTATGGGCGAAAACCGTAAATCCTGTTGCGTTGTGTCGCCGCTATCGGCGCGAGAAACCCCGCCTCCGCAAACTGCTGCACCAGCGTGTTGGCAGTAGGATAGCTTGCATTGATCATTTGGGCAGCGAGATTGACGCTGATGTAGGGCTGCACGAACAGCTTTTCTATAAACAAAGCTGCCTTTGCGCTCCTTGATATTTTCGGCGCTTGTATCCGCATATTCTCATGCAGCGCGATAATTTTTCGCGCCGAAAACAGCGCGGATCTGGAAGTTGCGGCAACCCCGTGCAAAAAAACATTATCCAGTCTTCCCAGTTTCCGTCATCTCTTGTGGCCTGAAGAAGATCGTAATATCGTTCTCTTTGTTGTTTGAAAAACAGGCTGAGATACAGCACCGGATTCGACAAAATTTTTTCACTGCACAGCAGGAAGGTGATGATCATCCTCCCTAAACGTCCGTTGCCGTCCCAAAACGGATGGATCGTCTCGAACTGGGCATGCGCCAGCGCGCATTTGATCAGGGGCGGGATATCGTGTGCCTGATGGATGAATTGCTCCCACTTGTGCAGCGCCTTAAGCATGTCAGGCACCGGCGGCGGAACATAAGTTGCCTGTTGAATGGGACGGCCTGGTGGTCCGATCCAGTTTTGATTGCTGCGAAATTGCCCGGGTGCCCGTTTTGCCCCGCGCCCTTTAGCCAACAGTTTTTCGTGCAGACCCTTGATTAGTCGGAGACTTACCGGAATATCCGGAAGCTGTTCAAGTCCCCATCGCATTGCGGTCAGATAGTTTACTGTCTCGGTCAGGTCGTCTGTAGGCAGAATAACTGTCTTCCCTGGCTTCGAACGCAAGCACGTCTTCCAGCGAGGCCTGGGTGCCCTCAATTTGCGAGCTTAAAACGGCCTCTTGCCGCATAAAGGCGTACACGAATAAATCAGGGTCAGGCAGGATTGACGTGGCGCCGTCGAGACGAGCCAGTGCCCGGTCTGCGGAGGACAGCGCCATCTGCATTTCCGCAGACATGTCGATTGCCGGGTGTGGCGGCAGCGGTGCCGGATGGAACGTCCTGACGCCATCGGCGGATATTGCATATTTACCGGTGCGGCCGGGTGATTTCATAATTTTCGATGCGTTATTAAAGCCTGTCGTAATATAGCTATATTAAAGAAAAAAACAAAAAACTTTAATAATAAAAATGCTTTGTAAATATCCTTTAATAAGCACAAATCACTTTATGCGAGCGCCCGGGAAACTTTAAGATGGAAGTCTCGAACGCACCGATAATGGCGCGGTGCCGTGCGGGCAGTGAAGCTCGCGGAAGGAGCCCCAGGAAGCGTGGGCTTAAAGGCGGTTCAACCGATAACGACGCCAAGACTCCTTAAAGCGTCCCGGAGGTCAACAGCAAAGCCGATGCCTTCAGTGGCCCCGTCGCTGATTTTCATCGTAACAACGCCGACAACGTGACCGTTGTCGACTTGAATCATTGGCCCCCCACTGTTGCCCTGGTTGATGGCAGCATCAGTCTGAATCATGATAGCTCGCGCGGTCCTGCGAACACCGCTGACAATCCCCCGGGTAATAGTGTGGGAGAGTCCGAGGGGACTGCCAATGACATTGATCTCGACGCCGGGTTCAGGGGTAGTGGTGGCGAGAGGCAAGGCGGGACAAGGATTGCCACAGTCCGATTTCAACAAGGCCATATCGGTGCCCGTGTTATGTCGAATCACCTCGGCCGAAAGCTCCGCTCCATCATGCAAGGCGAGACGAACTCTGGTGTGACCTTGAACAACATGATGGCTGGTTAGAGCCCACCCTTCACTACTGATGAAGAAGGCAGTGCCTTGTGCCTCACCAGCGCGGACGGTCATGACCGCCGCAGGGAGCGGTGATGATAGAACTGAGGCACCAGGAGGGGGTTCCTCGATAGGACGAATCCTGATGATGCGAGCGGCATCGGATTGATAGATAGATGTGGCGCTGTTCCTGTCAGGATAGCGGAGCAGGCGAGCTTTGAGACGATAGCAGGTGCTCCAGACGTCAGGTGTCCTGAACGATAGGATGTAGGCAGTGTCAGCACCCTGTTGACGAGCTTTCTCCTCACACTCAATCGAGAAGCCGGTATCGTCAATAGAGAACTCGCCAATAGCGGCACTGCCAGGGGGGACATCTTCGGCCTCATGGTAAATGTCTACAGGAGCAGTCCATTCACGTTGAACACCCTGCTCACCGGAGGGGACGTAACGTACCGCAGCAGTGCAACCCCCGAGCAGGATCGCAACAGACAAGAAGACGAAGCTGTGACGCATGGCGGACCACGCAGATAGCGTGAAACAGATAGATGCCCAGGTACGCAAGGATAGCGGAACCGAGGCACCCGCCATATCGGCTTTGTCAGATGCCTTTAGATTATGCTCCGCTTTGGGCAGGGGCGAACCGCGACGCCCGGATTTCGGATTTTTTCTCCGACTCATGCTCTTGACCGGACCGGCTTGACCAGACGGATATCGCCCGGCGGACAATCAGACAGTCTTTATCAACTTGCCGAAATACCCGGCGATGTGTTCCCGGTCCTGGGCGGGGCTCGCCACGTTGGAGCCGGGCTGGTACAAACGCAAATTTTGCGGTGGAGTGAAGACATCAGCAAGCGCGTCAATAAAGCTCCTGCGCGGGCTGTCATCGATAATGGTGTGTGATGCAACTGGTTTTTTCGGTTTGGCTGATGGCCTGCCACGAACTGGGGCATCTGTTCTCATGTTGTTCTCCTCGTATATTTCCCCGGTTTCGCCGGGTCGGTGAGCGGTTATCACCTCATAAGGTGACGGTGCTTTCATTACCAGTAGCAATTTATGATTGCACAATAATTTTTATTTACATTTTAATTTACCGTATTTCCATCTCCACAATAAAACCACAGCTCTGCAAACCGGGGACACTGAAATTTGTTGTTTCGTATTTTGGATTCCGGGACTGCTGCGGCATGACGCCAAGTTTTTGGACCGGTTTAAAACCTGGTTATGGATGCTTGCATCATTCGGTTTCAGCGGCTGTCAGCGCCAGCAGATTCCAGGCTCATCATTTTTACTTTCGCTGTCGCACGCCCTGACATAAGACTTCCTGCGACCGTAGGAATCAAGCACGATGCAACCGCATTCGTGATCTTTGTATTGTGGTGATGTTGTTGGCGGGTATGCTCGCAGTTGTATGCATTCATCCGCATCGGTTATTGCCGCTGGCGGATCCGCGCAATTTAACATTTCAATCTCATAGTATCCGTCGCGGCTTTTTGCTAACACCTTCTCTGCTTTACGGATTGATGTATATCCCAGATTGGTCACGGTACTGGCATAATTGCCGCCATGGTTGCCGTAATACAGTTCCTGCTGCGCCATCATCATGGTCAGGCTGCTCATGGCGTCCGCCCGCCGCGATTGCTGCATATACCTACTGTACTGGGCGGTAGCGAACGATCCGAGAATGCCGATTATGATCAGCACAATCATAAGCTCAATCAGGGTGATCCCGTTCTGCGGAGCGGGTCGGGTTGGTCGGGTTGGTGAAGTGATCGCGCGAAACCAGGCGATTGGGAACATAAGTAGTAGTCAGCCAGGAATTATTTCTGGGCACCTTCCTGTATCCAGTAATTAAAAGAAAAAGGAGAACCGGAAGATGTGCCATCGCCGATAATATCATTCGGCAGCACTTCTTTGGAGACGATGGCCGCCGGTTTGTCGCCGAAATGTATTTTTGGCGCTGGCGGGATGCCGACGGCTTGCAGCTTTTTGGATCTTTCCGTGGTGCTCGTGATGCCATCGAAATCATAAACAGACCGTGCGTCGAACACGTCCATCACATACACCTTGCCGGTGCCCTGGCGGTCGGCGCCGCATTCTGTTGACTTTGAAGGCGGTGTATAGGTAGTAAAAAATACTTTATTATTGAATATGGCCGCTTTCGCCAGCGATTTTTCGCCGACCCATTGCCCCTTCTCGTTGAACAAATTGATATACCATCCGTTGTTTTCCAGATTTTTTCTGCCAATGGACTCCAGCGTAGGCAGCACGGAAGCGGCAGCAAAGTCTTCCTTTGTCACATCCAGCAACATATCAGGGTGCAGCTTTATGGCTGAGTAATCGGGAAGGCGCGTAATATCGGCGTATTTCAGCAGATACAGGCGATCGTGAATGGTCGTATCCAGCGGGCCGGCGCGCAGTCCGGTGCCGATGGCCAATGCAAGCTGCACCGGCCCGTTTTTATCCTGCTGAATCAGCGCCACATCGGGCGCATAATAGGTTCGCCGATTGTTTTTTCTGGTTGGTGATGCGCCCGTACCGGATTGGTCGATTTGCAGGTCAGCGATGACGCCGCCGGTAATTCGGTCCTTTAACCCCCCGACTGCGGCGATGTTGTTGATATCAAAACGCCAGACCTGACCGCCGCCGTCGGCGGAAAACAGCATGTCCGCCAATCCGTCGCCGTTTAAATCCACAATCCGCATATTCGCCGCAAAACCGTATTTCATATCGGGCAGCACCAGATCAGGGGAGGAGGAATTTACTGGTCCCTTACCGGCCCACCACAGTAGCTCACCAGTCAGGGCATCTACAATATACACCGCATTGCCCACGGTATCATGGCCCACGGGAACATCATTGCGCTTGACCTCTTTGCGATCATCAACGGCGTCATATCCACCGTTCAGGATAATTACCGGCTTTTCAACCAGCTTGCCGGAATCGACAACCCTGACGTAGGTAAACCCCGGTTTTGGCCAGCTTTGCCCCATCCTGAGAAAGGGTGCGACTTTAGAATCAATACTCCCGGAATCAACGATATCCGGGTCGATTACCCATAACAGCTTCGGCGTGGCCGGTGCGGTTACGTCAAACGCGAACACCGCGCGGCCGCCGCGGCGCTGGCCGAAGTAGGCGACTATGCGGTCTTTGCCCGACGTGATTTCGCCGTCATCGTCATCGTCATGCCGCCACACCGCTATCTGTCCGTCCAGCGTATATATCGGAGGCTGATATTTATTTCTATACAGTTCTTCCATTGATTTCAAGACGGGTTTGGGGATCACCGCCGCATATTCCATGCTCTGGTCCGACCCCGGGTCAGCGGTTTTGAACAGATGGAAATAACCGTCGTTTGAAGTGACCAGAATCATATCCCTGGTTTCATCTGTTTTGGTGTTGGGGTCGTCGGGTTCCAGGTTCACCACCACCGGCCGGGTATGCAGCAGCCCGCCCATCACCGCCCGGCCATCCGTCAAGTCCTCGTTGCCGTTTTCATCCAGCACATCTACGCCGCGCAGCCACTTTACCCGCTTCTCGAACTTTTTATCCGATATGCGACAAGTGCGGGTGCCGTCAATTTCGCTGCACAGGCCCAGCGCGGAACGGGTCAGGTGAGTTGCGGATACGTCAGTACTGCCGGAGTCGGAATACTCCGGCGCTTCATCAACGCGGTGCAGTGCGAGGCCAGTGCCCTTGAAGCTTGGGTCATTGGGGCTGTAGTCCCTAAGCCAGGTGAATACTTTCCCTCTGCGCGACTCCGCGTCGTGCAGCTTGTTTTTATAGTTGAACAGCCGGTTGGCTATTCCGCCTGCGGTGGTTTCGTTACCGTCTGGCGCCGCGTCTGCAAGCGCCCAGTCACTCACGGCGTTTTTTTTAAACAGTCCGTCGGCTGTAATGGCTTCTTTACCCTTTTTATCTACGACGCGGATGGTTTTACGGCCATCCGTCGCCGTTGCTGTTTTCAGCCAGTATTTTTTCAGGTTGCCATTCCAGTGCGCCTGCGGCCCCGGTTCAAACAGCGCGAAATATATCTCATCGTTGTGCTGCAGCCGGTTCGCGCTGTCGACCATCACCCCGGGGGTGCCGAATGATGCGGTGGATTTCTTGATATCCCGGATAATCTGGTTGAAGGCGTTGGCAAAGTCGCCCGGGGAACTGGCGGCAAATGCTTGTTTGGAACCGCCCACCTTCGCGGATTGGTCTAACAATCTTTGTGCGAAGCTCTTATCTTCAAGGAATCCGCCGATGTAATAGGAAGTAATATTCTGCTTCCCGGTCAAGGGCGACTGGTCATAGTTCCGCATGAAATACGCCAGATCATCCAAGCAATTCCTGTTTTTCTCGCAGGTCTGGTACGGCTGACCTTTGATTAATGTATTAATCTGTTCAACCGCCTCAAAGTCCCCAACCGGTGCACCGTCGGTGAGCAGCACCATGAAATTCGCCGCGCATTCATCAATAATCGGCGATTTGTAGGTGACGCCGTCGCCGATACCGTCCTCGTCGCTGTCAACCGTGGCCGCCTCATGGCTTTTGCTTTCCAACCCGCCAGTGACGGGCTTGCCGAAAAGCACCGGTTCACCGCGAAAATAGCGCAGGCCCTCGTATACAGTTTCCGCCAGCGGTGTCCTTTTAGCCGGGACGCTGGAACCCGGCGGACTCGCAGGGTTTGTTGCCGGGCATTGCCCGGTTTTTCCTGTTTCGCTGTGTGCATGTATATAAATATCTCCCTCGCATCTGCCCGCCAGTGACTCCAGCTTCTTTTTCAGCTCCCTTTTATTATCGGCTTCATCAAGATCGACAACCGGATATGAAACCGGCCCGCCGGCATTGTCACCGGGGCGATCCAATTCCGTGCCGTTATAAGTGCTGAACCGCATCAAGCCGATGTTTACGTCCGAAACCCTGTTTATTAACTCGGTTATCGCATCCACTACCACGTCAATGCGGCGCTGCGGCTCGGTTACCTCTGCCTGGTCTCCCACGTAAAATTCGTGTCGTTTCACTATTTCTTTGTCTCCAATGCTAATAGACACCATTCTGCGTTGTTTGTCTTCTCCCTTGCTGTCTTTCGTGTCTCCCACAATGTTGTTCATACTGAGCGATGTATCAATCACCAGCAGTACATTCGGCTGGGATACAAAGAACACTTCGGTGTCGTCGGCAAAGCCGGCCGGCAGCATCATCGCGCCCAGTACGGTGGACAGCCCGATACGGCGCAGCCCGGCCCGGCGGATGATCTTGGTGGCAATGTTCATAATGGCTGTATGCGGGTGCTGGATATTTTTCATGGCGGCGATTTTTATGGCAGGTTATCTTGTAAATGAATCCGACAACCCCAGAATGGAGATGCCCTGGCGGTTCGTGGAGGATGAATTTCCGTCCCTGCCCCGGCTGGTGATTTCAAAATAATAATCAATAAAGCCCGAATCCTGAGCTATGCTGTAACCCAGGTGCGGCCTTTTCCATTGGTAAGCCGTGCTGGCGCTGACCGGGCCCGCTGGTTCCGTGTCGCTGAAAGCGGCATAGGCGACTGGAGTCCCGCCCACCACGCCCCGGATCTTCGACGGATGGGCGGCCAGATCCTTGACCGCGGCCGAGAGACCGGATTCGGCATGGTGAAACGCCTGTAGCGCCTGGCTGTGGTAGGTGGTCATGCGCTGTTCCATGGCGCTGCCGCGCATGGCGGAAACGCCGATGATGCTGAGGATAATCAGAAAAACCATGGCGGTGACCAAGGCCAGGCCGCGCTGTTTGCCGGGATACAATTTCTCCGATTTAATGTTGTGTTTCATAAATTCATGTCCTGACCGATACACTTAATAGCTGTTGCGCAGGTTGACAGTGGTTTCATAGACCCGCCGCCGCACTCGCTTGCCGTCGTCGGCAAACGAAAAATCGGCAACCTGCATGGGGTATGGATTGCGCCCCAGGTCCTTTGCCCCATATTCCTGTTCGGTGCGGATCAGCAGGGCGACCTTGACCGCCCGCACTCTGGCCCATTCCTCGACCGGGTCCGGGGTGCTGGTCACGCCTGCCGACACAACCTGGTCAGCCGGAACGAACACGTCCGGCGCCGGGGTGCCGCCGGTGTCCTTACCATACAGGAACTGCATGGCATCGACGCCGGGGATGACCGGCTGGGCGGGTTTTGAGTTGATCTGCCGGTACAGCGTAGGAATATCGTAGTTATTTCCGTCTTTCTTCAGCTTGTATTTTATGGAAAGAAATTCATACAGATGCAGCCCCGGTTCAGTGGCGAGGGTGGAAGTGTAGTCGCTGAGCGCAGGCGATGTGTTTGGAAAATCCACGCCACTGATTATTCCATGCTCGATTTCCTTTTCGCCTTTACCGCTGACGGAAAATATGTCGCCTCTGGGCGGGATGCTCTGTTTACAGTCGGCAATCAGCAGAATGTCTCCCCTCTTTATGCCGGATATGTCGGCAGAACCAGTTCCGACCGGGTCAGCGACCGCGGCGAGGGTCGCGTCTTGCGCCAGCGGCGCGGCGGTGCGGATAATGATGCTGTCGCTTTTTTCATTATCTACGGGGTTCTCTCCGCTATTCGGATTTCCCCCCTCCTCCGTTGACAGTTCAGTCTTTGGGGTGGGGTGCCAGCCCGGATTGTCCCCGTCCAGCCCGTGCAGCGGCTCCACGCGATAATTTCCACCAACCCGGATCTCGGGGCGTTGGCCTTTCAGGCAGCCGTAATGGCCCGCCATGCGTAAATCCCGCGACAGCAGGTCAATGGCATAGCGGCCGCTTTCGTTTTGTATCTGGCCGTCATTTTGCAGGCGATTGATCTTGTGCGCATTGGCCAGCACGAAACTCAATCCACCCACCAGAAACAGGCTGATGGTCATGGAAATCATCAATTCAAGCAGGCTGAAACCGCGCCAGGCGGCAGCCCGGACTATCCCGCACGGGAGCATATCCGCCGGTTGGTCATGCCGCCCACAGGATAAATCCGGGCATGGGTCGGGCTGGCGTTTGATTTTCATTTAACTTTCGGCCGGGACGGGGAATTGAAGTGATTCCGGGTCGGTCACGTGCACTTCCCAGGAATGGGAAACCAGGCAGGTATGGGCGGTGGGTTTGCTGCCTGAAGGCCAGAAGACATCGTCTGACCATGTTCGGTTCTGCTCGGCATCGCAGTCCGCTTTCGTATCCAGCGATTTTGCCGGCCGCTCGTCCTCCGAACGCGCCTTGTACGCCTGCTGGCTTAAGCCCTTGTCTGACCAGTATATGGTCACGCTGAAAATATTGGCAGTCGGCGAGTCGGGTCTGATACGCGCGGTCCCGGCAGGCAGCGTTGCGCTGATTTTTTCGAAAAAGCAAATCACATAATCGTCCGGCTCGGCTGATTCCGGGTCACATTTCTTTGAGAAATCCAGTGCTCTGTAATTGGGGAGATTGCCGACATTAAGCAGTGCAGTGCGCATCTGGTCGATCAGTTGACTGCCGATATTGAGCGCTTGGGTGCGGTGGAAAGATTCCTGGTTATGCTGCACCGCTGCGGCCTGGAGATAGGCCATGCCCAGCAGGCCGCCGCTGAGGATAACCAGCGTGACCATGATTTCGACCAAGGTGAAACCGCAGTTGCACACGGCGCGGCGACCGGGTCTGTCTGTGTGCAGTGCACAGGTCCGTCTGCGCGCGGCGCGGTTCATGCTATTTGCTTTCGTTCTCATGGATTTCGATTCTGGCGTATTAGGCCGTGTTGACGAATTGTAGGGACATCCCCCCGTGCCGAGGGTGTAGGGACAGGCCCCCGTGCCTGTCCATGATGAAGGACAACCACGGGGGGATGTCCCTACCCTTGACGCCAGGGCGGGGGGCCGGCCGGGTTTGATGTCTGTCAAAATTGATTCAATCCGCGACCAGATCACATCGGTGACCAGTATACTCATCACGACCCTCCTCAAAACTGTTGTGGGATACAATTATTAATAATTTGATAATTCGTCAACACGACCTAATCCACCTTCAGCGTCAGCTTTTTTGCGGTCTTGTTGTCTTCAATGCCAAAGCGGATAGCCTCCTCGGCGCCAGTCGGTATGTTTGATAGCTGTGCGCGGCGCGGTTTATGCTATATGCTTTTGTTCTCACTGGATTTCGATTCTGGCGTATTTATCCACCTTCAGCGTCAGTTTCTTTGCGGCTTTGTCGTTTGTAACACCAAAGCGAATAGTCTCGGCGTCATCCGGTATGTTTGATATCTGTCCGCGCGCATCAAAATGCAGCTTCAGCGCCGTGGGGACGCTTTTGATTTGTGGTATCAGCGTCACCCCGGTGCTGCCCTGGGCCCTGAGTATGGGTTCATTCGGGCACTGGGCCGGGGGGGGTGAGACGGTGATACGCCGTATGTGGTTGTCATCACAATCCAGAAAGGCAACCCAGCCGTCGTTCCATTTTTTTTGGTTGGTGCGGCATAAGTCGGCGTCCTTGCTGGCGCATATCACGGCTTGCTGTGAAGACGCCCGCGCCGCGCCGCGCGTCAGCCGGATGGTGCTGCTCAGCGCCTCGGCGGTTTTGTCGATGCGGGCATTGCCTAAAAATCCGATAAAGGCCGGCGTGACCAGGCCGGCGATAACGCCAATGACAACTAGTACGATCATGACCTCAATCAGAGTAAACCCGGACAGGCCCAACGATGAATTTGCAGGTTTTGTATCAGGCATATTCTGTGGCATAGACGGTGGATATTCCCGTGCCGTTTCGCACAAAAATTGTATCCCATGGGTATGGATGCAAAGGTTTCAATTTGTAACAATATTTGTAAAACCAGGGATTCGCCTGCCAACCCATATTCCCCGAATATGCCCGGATATGACCTAGACCGCAAAACCAGGCACCCCTATAATCCAATTCTACAGGCCATGCCGGAATAGCTCAGTCGGGTAGAGCAACTGATTCGTAATCAGTAGGTCGGAGGTTCGACTCCTCTTTCCGGCACCATTTCACCGGCCGGCGGCCAGGCACCGGGGCCTGTCCCTACGTTTTGGCACGGTGCGTATTCCGGGCCGCCTCTTTCCGGCACTATTTCACTGGTCGGCGGCCAGGCGCGATTGTAATATATTTTGCAGGTCGTCAACGAGTTGCACCGATGCACGATATCCGACAACAACAACATAACGTAGGGACAACCCCCCGTGGTTGTCCGGGCCAGGCACCGGGGCCTGGCCCTACGTTTTGGCACGGTGCGTATTCCGGGCCGCCTCTTTCCGGCACTATTTCACCGGTCGGCGGCCAGGCGTGGTTGTAATATATTTTGCGAGTCGTCAACGAGTTGTCCGGGCCAGGCACCGGGGCCTGTCCCTACGTTTTGGCACGGTGCGTATTCCGGGCCGCCTCTTTCCGGCACTATTTCACTGGTCGGCGGCCAGGCGCGATTGTAATATATTTTGCAGGTCGTCAACGAGTTGCACCGATGCACGATATCCGACAACAACAACAACATAACGTAGGGACAACCCTCCGTGGTTGTCCGGGACAGGCCCCGGGGCCTGTCCCTACGGTTGGGGCCGTTTTTCCATCAGCCGGCAGACAGGAACTGCTGCACCTTGTGCAGCGCCACAATGCTTTTGGCGTCATCCATCTCTCCCGAGGCGATCATGGCTTCTGCCGCGCACATTCCGAACCAGTGAATTTCAATGAATTCATGGGCTTCATGGGCCGGCTCACCGGCGGCCAGGTCGGTGGCCAGATAGATATGCAGTCTTTCATCGCAGAACCCCGGTGTGGTCAGGGTTGATCCCAGGGATTCCCATTGGTGCGCGGTAAATCCCGTTTCTTCTCTGAGCTCGCGCCGGGCGGCGGCCAGCGGGCTTTCATGCGCGGCCAGCGTCCCGGCAGGAAATTCCCAGATCCAGCCGCCTGCGGCAGGTCGAAACTGCCTGAGCACGCAAATCCGGCGGCTGTCATCTATGGCGACGATGACCGTCCCACCGGGGTGGCGAACTACTTCGGCGGCCATGAGCTCACCATTGGGCGATCGGGTCGTTTCCAGCCCAAAGTCCACCACGTGGCCAGCATAGATGGTGCGGCGATTTGGTTCATTCGCGAAGGTGATCAGGGACGGCGCATAGCCCCGGGGTGCATGATAGCCGAGTAAATTGAAAACCGTGGCCGCCACGTTGGCCAGGCCGCCGTCCATGCCGTGATTCAGTTGATATGCCGGGTCACTGGCACTGTCGACGATGACGAATGGCACCGGATTCAGCGAATGGGAAGTGCGCACAACTTTATTGCCAGCCTTTTCCACGAACATTTCTTCGGCGTTGCCGTGGTCTGCGGTGAGGATCAAAAGGCCGTTATACCGTTGAATGCACTCGACTAACCGCCCAAGACAGGTGTCCACGCAGGCCAGGGATTGAACCGTGGCGGCAATGTCCCCGGTATGCCCCACCATATCGCCATTGGCGAAATTTATTCTGCCGAAGTCGTATTTCCCGGATTCGATCAATTCGATGGTGGCGTCGGTGATTTCCACGGCCTTCATTTCCGGCGCCTGGTTGAATTCACAGTTATCGGACGGGATTTCCACATAGGTTTCCAGCGATGGGTCAATGCAGCCGGAACGATTGCCGTTCCAGAAATAGGTGACATGCCCGAATTTCTGGGTTTCGCTTACAACGAACGTGCGCAGGCCGGCTGCGCACATATATTCGCTCATGGTACGGTCGATTACCGGCGGATTGACCAGATAGTTTTCCGGTACATGCAGGTCGCCGTCGTATTGCAGCAGGCCGCAAAAATACACATCGGGATACGCGCCGCGGTCAAATTCGGCAAATTCCGGATCTGACATCGCCCGGGATATTTCAATTGCCCGGTCGCCGCGAAAATTAAACAGAACCACGCCATCGCCCGCTGCCATTTTCCCCACCGGGCCATGCTTGTCAACCACCACGAACGGCGCAAGATACTGGTCGGAAAGGTTCGGGTCGGCATGATATTGCCGCCTCACTTCTTCCAGTGCGCTAGCGGTTTCCGAACCGATTCCAGCGACATTCGCCAAAACATGGGTGTCGAATCCCCGCTTTACCATGTCCCAGTCCGCTGCGTATCTATCCATGGTAATGGCCATGCGGCCGCCGCCAGAGGCAATTCGATAATTAAAACGCCCGGTTTGATTGATCTGATCCAGCATGTCCTGAAGCTGGCCGATATAGACCGGGGCGGACCTGGGCGCCACGTCACGACCGTCCAGCAATACATGGATGCATACCGACGGGATTGCGGCTTCCTGGCAGCGGTTGAGCAGTTGCAGCAAATGATCGATATGCGAATGGACGTTGCCGTCGGACAGCAAGCCGAGAAAGTGGATGGTGTTGCCATGTTTGCCGCGACATTCGATTTCCTGCCAGCACTCGCTTGTATAGAGGCGGCCGCTGGCAAATGCCGCGTTGACCAGTTTTGCACCCTGGTCAACTATGCGTCCGCAGCCCAGGGTGTTGTGCCCCACTTCACTGTTACCCATATCAGTATCCTCAGGCAGGCCGACATGGGTGCCGTGGGCATGCAGCCGGGTGCTTGAACCGGATTGCAGTAATCCATCAATGACTGGCGTTTTGGCCAAAAACAATGCGTTGGCCGGGCCGTCTTCAGCCAGTCCCACACCATCGGCCACCACCAGCAACAACGGGCCTTTTCTGCCTTTGAATGTGACCAGTTTCGTCAGTTGCATGGTGATATGACCCGGGGGTTCAGGCTGGTTTATAGTTCATCCGGCGTATTGACAACGGCGCCAGTGACAGCAATTGTCGGCGCAGCGCCTGCAGTGCTTTACCGCGATGGCTGTGTTGATTTTTAATCGCTGGTGAAAGTTCGGCTGCGGTGCAGCCCAGTTCGGGGACGTCGAACACCGCATCATAACCGAAGCCATTGGCGCCAGCGGCCGACTCGGCGATTCGGCCCGGCCAGACGCCGTGGCAGATGATCGGCGCGGGATCGTCGGCCGTCTTTACCATGGCAATGACACAATGAAAACGCGCACCGCGTTTTGCTGTGGCCACGCCATCAAGTGCACCCAGCAGCTTGTCGATATTATCCCGGTCGGTGGCGGATGCTCCGGCATATCGCGCAGAATAGATGCCGGGTTTGCCGCCGAGATAGTCCACTTCCAGCCCGGAATCATCGGCGATTGCGGCCAGGCCGGAATGCAGGCTGGCATGGCGGGCTTTGATCAGCGCATTTTCGACGAAACTGCTGCCATTTTCATCGGCGTCAGCGATACCGTATTCAGACTGGGCGGAAATTTTATAATCCGAATCGCTTAACAGGGCCTGGAGCTCTTTGAGTTTGCCCGGATTCCCGGTGGCGAGAATGATCTTCATCATCAGCAAACAGCGGTTTTACGGCAGCGCAAATCCGGTTCGCCGCGAATTGTTTTGCAGGCTGATGCGCTGCGTTGCAAACAAACACCGGCAGGCGCGATGGGCATGATCCAGCATTTCATTCATAACCGCCCGGGAGAAAGGCGTACCTTCCGCAGTGCCCTGAATTTCGACATAGCCGCCATGGTCGTCCATCACTACATTCATATCGGTCCCGGCATCGCTGTCTTCGGCATAATCCAGGTCGGTCACCACCTGGCCTTTATAAACACCGACGGATACGGATGCAATCGCGCGATGCAGCGGATTTTTTTTGATCCGGCCATCGGCAATCATCCGGTTCACTGCATCAACCAATGCCACATACGCGCCGGTTATTGATGCGGTGCGGGTGCCACCATCGGCCTGCAGCACATCGCAGTCCATGGTTATGGTGCGTTCGCCCAGTAATCTGGTATTAATCGCGGCGCGAAGAGAACGGCCTATTAATCGCTGTATCTCCAGGGTGCGCCCGGATTGTTTGCCGCGGGTGGACTCTCTGGCCGTGCGTGTGCTGGTTGCGCGGGGCAGCATACTGTATTCCGCCGTGAGCCATCCCTGTCTGGAATTCCGTAAAAAATGCGGAACCCGGTCTTCGACGCTGGCGTTGCAAAGCACCCGGGTATCACCAAAACAAACCAGAACCGAACCTTCGGCATGTTGGGTGTAATGGCGAATAATACTGACCGGACGCATTTCGTCCAGACCACGGTTGCCGGGGCGGGTCATTGGCGCATTAAAATTCAGTAAAGGGCCGGGAATTATACATGACACAGCTTTGTTATCGTGATCGCCAGGGTCGAAAGCAGTGCCCCGGAACGGCTGCCGTGCATTTTCCGCAAGAACAGCGAAAGTTTGTGCGCCTGTTGGTCAGGCGGGACATCATACGATCTGTTACGGCGGCTAAAACTTCTTCTGATACATAACGCCGCTGTGATATCTGCCAAACTTTCTCCCGACTTCATCGAACCTTCCAACCGGCCTGAACCCCAGCCGTTCGTGCAAATCAATTGACGCCGGGTTCGGCAGGGTAATGAACGCATACGCCCGGTGAATATCTTCTGCGGCAATCCGGTCCAGCAAGGCACTATACAGCTTTCCTCCGCGGCCAGCCGGTTTTACCTCATGTGCAATGTAAACCGTGGTTTCCGTAGAGCTGTCGTAGGCGCCCTTGGGCTTAAACCGGGTGTTACAGGCAAATCCGCTAATCCTGTCACTATCCTGGCCAACCAGTATTTTGTACGGCGAGCCGGGGAGGTTAAACGTGCCAATCCATTCGGTGCGCCGCGCCAGGCTCCATGGTTCCGTATCAAAATTTACCGCGGTATTTTCGATATACCAGTTGGCGATGGTATTAATTGCCCCGGCATCTTCAATGGTGCCGTTACGGATATGAAAATCCACTGGATTATTTCACTATTGGTGAATACTGCGCCGCAGTCGCAGCGGGAAAACCGGTCTCACCGTCCTTAACATTCGCGACTACAGGCAATCAGGTTAATCATCTCAAACGCGATGGTCGCCGCCGCCAGGGCCGTAATCTCGGCATGATCGTAGGCCGGCGCAACTTCGACAATATCTGCCGCGATCAAATTTAATCCCTGCAAGCCGCGAATAATGTTGAGCAGTTCCCGGCTGGAAAGTCCGGCAATCTCCGGTGTGCCGGTGCCGGGTGCATGGGCCGGGTCCAGCACATCAATGTCGATGGATAAATATAATGGATGGTCGCCCACCCGGTCGCGAATGCGTTTAACCACATGCTCCACGCCGTGGGTTTGCAATTCATCGCAGTGCACCACCTTGAACCCCAGCGCTGCGTCCCGGATCAGGTCTTCCCGGCTGTAAAGCGGGCCGCGTATGCCGACGTGCATGGAGGCGGCATCATTAAACAATCCTTCTTCGGCGGCCCGACGGAAGGGTGTGCCGTGGGTATAGGGCGCACCAAAATAGGTGTCCCAGGTATCAAGATGGGCGTCAAAATGCACCAGTGCCACCGGCCCGACCTGTTTGTTCACGGCGCGCAACAAGGGTACCGCGATCGTGTGATCCCCACCCAGGCTGACAATGGCGGCGGATTTGGCCAATAAATCCGCGGCCGCCGTCTCGATTTGCGCAATGGCTTGTTCGATATTGTAGGGATTGCAGCCGACATCACCTGCATCGGCCACTTGTAACTGTCGGAACGGCTCGACGGCGTAAGCCGGATGAAAATTGGTGCGTAAATGACGGGAAGCCTGACGAATCGCCTGGGGCCCAAACCGTGCGCCCGGTCGATAACTAGTGCCCGAATCAAACGGAATCCCCAGCACCGCGACATCGCAACGGGGAACGTCCCGCAGTTCTGGTAATCGGCAAAAAGTCGACGGTCCTGCGTAACGGGGAATTATCGTCCCGCTGACGGGCTCAATGGGAGGTGATTTTTTATCATTCATAAATTTAATTCAGGGAGAAATTTACAGCTTTAAAACATCAATCTGCCAAACAATCGCTGCGCACCGGATGACAAATCCAATCATAGCCAGACATCAAAACCGGGCAGGCAGAAATGCACTCGCCTCGGCATGGCGGGGTTTGCCGACCATTGCATTGGCGATCAACAGTCCGGTCTTCGGCCCAAGGGTCAGCCCCAGATGCCCATGACCAAAAGCCAGCCATAAATTATTATGCCCGACCGCCGGCCCAATAATCGGCAGCGAATCTGGTGTACTCGGGCGATTCCCCATCCACGGTTCATCCAGAAGCTGTTCCTCCATCGGGAAAATAGCGTTAATCTGTGGAACCAGATGTAATATCTGCCTGAAGTTCGGCGGAATCTCCCGTGCCACCAGGTCCACTGCTGAAGTTACCCTTAACCCCATCTCCATGGGCGTCATCACCAAACCATACCGGGTATCAATTATGCTGCGCCCCAGGGATTTGCCCGCAGCCGGCCGGTACAGCAGATGATAACCCCGTTCAATCGCCATGGGCACTGTAACCCCGATGGTTGCGAGCAGGTCCGCCGACTGCGCCCCCATGGCGATAACGACCTCGTGCGCCTCCATCTCCCCGCTGTGCGTTGTCACTTTCCAGCCGGATTCGACTTTGCGCAATTGTTGCGCGGTTGCGATGTGGAACCGGCCGCCCAATGAGCGAAAATAATCCGCATAGGCAAGGCACACCTTGCCGGGATTGGTGACCATCGGCGTACCCGTCAACCAGATTGCTTTGGCGTATTTTCTGGAAATATGTGGCTCCAGTTCCGCTATTTCTGCCGCGTCCAAAACCGTATAGCGAATACCGCATTGAGCATAGTATTCGCGCTCGGTTCGAGTCTGGGCAAATTGCGCCCGGGAAGAATACAGCCGTAGCCAACCGGTGTCGCGAAAATACGTGTCAGCGCCACTTTGTTTCAGCAATTCCAGATGCAGGTCTACCGAATCATGCAGTAAATAACGCAGGGCATTCATCCCATGCTCAAAAGAACGCGCATTGCAGCGGGATAAAAACCGCGCCAGGTTGGGCAGCAGTGAAAACAAGTGCGGCCAGTGCAGGTGAAATCGCGGGTCCCGGCCGGCCAAAAGTCCAGGCAGGTGCCTGAGAATCCCGAGGCTTTGATACGGTGCAATCGCGCTGTTGTTAAATACCCCCGCATTGCCGAAACTGGCCCCCCGGGCGGGCGGCTGCCGGTCAATCAGGGTCACCGCGAACCCGCTCCTGCGCAACGCCAATGCACAACAAATGCCGACTATGCCGGCACCGATAACAATGACTTTTTTCATGTGTCCGAAGAATACTTTTGCCGGTATTATAGACGCTTACCAACCGGTTTTTACTCTGGCTGCAACCAAAACCACGCCCGCGCCGACCAAACGATTCCTGTCACTCAAAATATAACCAGACGACAAAAATATCGGCAGCGCCGGCCATGGACATCTCCCTCATCCACGCAGTCGCGCTGGTCATCCTCGGCGTAATCGCCGGCATAATCGGCACCCTGGCCGGCGGCGGATCGAACCTGACCCTGCCCGCGCTCATGGTGATGGGTATGCCCCCGGAAGTTGCCAACGCCACCAACCGGGTCGGCGTACTGCTGCGCTCGCTGGTCGGTCTCATAGGCTTCCACGCCAACAGCCGACTCGATACCCGGGACATCGGGCCGATACTGGCGCCCACACTAGTCGGTGGATTGGGCGGCGCGATATGCGCCGCGTTCGCCCCGATCTGGATAGTAAAGCCGCTGTTGCTCGGCGCCATGTTAACTATGTCGCTCGTCATATTGATCAAGCCCACGGTAATCTCCCCGCCGGAAGGCACCATTCCCAACCGGGTGAAATCCACACCGGCATCGTGGTGGGGCCTGGGTTTCGCCGGATTCTATGGCGGCCTGGTCGAAGCTGGCGTCGGCTTTATCCTGCTCGGTGCGCTGGCCGGCACCCTGCGCTATCCACTGGTAAACGCCATTGCATTAAAAATTCTGCTGACCGTGGCTTTTACCGGTATCGCCCTTGTGGTATTCATTGCCCGGGATCAGGTGCTCTGGATGCCTGGCCTCATCCTCGCCACGGGCACCATGACGGGAGCGCATATTGCTGTAAAGATCGCAATCAAGGTCAAATCCGCTTGCCTGAAATGGTTTTTATTTGTGATGACCGTGTGCGGTTGCGTCGCGGCATGGCTAAAGTAACCTTCGGGGTCGGCTTGCGGCGGCCGCAAATAATTCATTGAACAAATCCGGCGTATGCCGTACCGCCCCTGTACCCCTGTGGCAGATTACCAAAAACCACGCTTTAAAGTTATACTCGGCGTTCCTTGTAACCCCGGGTCATTTTAGCTACCATGCCGCCTTTTTTCAGGCCGGGAGACGGGCTTGCAGACATCCGGTCCGTTACCCGGTCGGTATAGATGGGTGCAATGATTTAGCCCTTTTATGTTAAAAAACTAATATTGATTCTGAAGTTTACGATTGATGCCAGAATTGCTGTGCGCCGCGCAACCCCTTTATATTTATACTTTAAATTTTTAAATTGTTGGCGAGGATGATAGTTTTAATGAAGAAATTTCAGCGAATTCCCGGGGGCCTTGTCGCCGTTCTGCTGGGCCTGCTGCTGTGGGTGATTAGTTTCACTGCGGCTGCAGACTGGACGCTTAACCTTACCGAAGGGGTGACGGAAATCAGCCGTGAAGTTTATGGTATGCACATGATGGTGCTGTGGATATGTGTGGTTATCGGCATAATCGTGTTTGGCGCCATGGCCTGGAGCATTATTCATCATCGCAAATCCAAAGGCCATGCGCCGGCGGCTTTTCACGAAAGCATGAAAGCAGAAATGCTCTGGACAGTGGTGCCATTTGTGATTCTGGTGGCCATGGCAATACCGGCTGCAAAAACGCTGATTGTGATGGAAGATACCAGCGATGCCGAAGTGACCGTCAAAGTCACCGGACACCAGTGGAAATGGGAGTACGAATACCTGAACGAAGGTATCCGGTTTTTCAGCAACCTGCATGCCGACAGCAGAGAGGCGGCGGCGCTGCATTCAGGAATCCACCCGGCTTCGGTGGATAATTACCTGCTTGAAGTGGACAAGCGCCTGGTGCTGCCGGTTGGTAAAAAGATTCGCTTTCTGCTCACTGCGAGCGATGTTATTCATGCCTGGTGGATACCGGCATTTGCAGTCAAGAAGGACGCTATCCCGGGATTTATCAATGAAATGTGGACCAATATCGATAAAGAAGGCACTTATCGCGGGCAGTGTGCGGAGCTATGCGGCCGGGACCACGGGTTTATGCCCATCGTGGTTGATGCGGTGTCCGGGTCGGACTACGACGCTTGGGTGACGGCCGAACTTGCAGCGGCTGAAGCAGCCGCTAATTCCGCAGATCGCGAATGGAGCATGGCTGAATTGATGGAAAGAGGTGAAAAAGTGTATGCAACCAGTTGTATTGCCTGTCATCAGGCCGATGGTCAGGGTATTGCGGGCGTGTTCCCCACCCTGGTCGCCAGCCCGGTTATATCCGGCGATATCGCCGCCCACATCGATATTGTCCTGAATGGCAAGGCGGGTACGGCGATGCAGGCATTTGGCCGTCAGCTTTCCGCCGCTGATCTTGCTTCGGTCATTACCTATGAGCGTAACGCATGGGGTAATGACCGGGGCGACAGTGTACAGCCGGGCGCCATTGACCAGATGATGAAATAAACGTTTGGGCCTGCAATCAAAGAAAAGACTTTTTAGAGGAAACAGATAATGAACGCATACGCAACCGACGCTCACCACGATGCGGATCATCACGGCCCGGCGCCGGGGTTAATGCGCTGGGTTACCACCACCAACCACAAGGATATCGGCACTTTGTATCTGTGGTTCTCCCTGATCATGTTTTTCATCGGCGGTGCCATGGCGCTGGTGATTCGCTCGGAATTGTTTCAGCCCGGATTGCAAATCGTAGATCCGCATTTCTTTAATCAGATGACCACGCTGCATGCGCTGGTAATGATTTTCGGCGTGGTGATGCCGGCGTTTGTCGGCCTGGCGAACTGGATGCTGCCGATGATGGTCGGGGCGCCGGATATGGCGCTGCCGCGCATGAATAACTGGAGTTTCTGGATTCTGCCATTCGGTTTCGCCATGATGCTCTCCACCCTGTTTATGGAGGGCGGCGGGCCAGCGGCGGGCTGGACCCTGTATCCGCCGTTGTCGCTACAGTCAGGCAATGCCCTGCCTTTTGTAATTTTTTCCATTCATATGCTCGGTGTTTCATCCATCATGGGTGCCATTAATATCATCGCCACCATCATGAATCTGCGCGCCCCGGGCATGACGTACATGAAAATGCCGCTGTTTGTATGGACCTGGTTTATTACCGCCTATTTATTGATTGCGGTGATGCCGGTGCTGGCCGGTGCGGTGACCATGTTGCTGACCGACAAATTCTTCGACACCAGTTTCTTCAGCGCCGCAGGCGGTGGTGATCCGGTCATGTTCCAGCATATTTTCTGGTTCTTCGGCCACCCTGAAGTGTATATCCTGATCCTGCCGGCATTCGGACTGGTGTCTGAAATCATCCCGACTTTCTCCCGCAAGCGGCTGTTTGGCTATAGCTCCATGGTATACGCCACTGCGTCCATCGCATTTTTGTCTTTTATCGTATGGGCGCACCACATGTTTACCGTGGGCATGCCTTTGGTGGGCGAACTGTTTTTCATGTTCACGACCATGCTGATTGCGGTGCCCACCGGGGTGAAAGTATTTAACTGGGTGTCCACCATGTGGCGCGGGTCGTTGACGTTTGAAACGCCGATGTTGTTCGCTCTGGGTTTTGTGGTGATGTTCACCGTGGGTGGTTTTTCCGGGCTGATGCTGGCCATGACGCCGATTGATTTCCAGTACCACGATACGTATTTTGTGGTCGCACACTTTCACTATGTACTGGTGCCCGGTGCGATTTTCGGCATTATCGGCGGGGTGTATTACTGGTTGCCAAAATGGACCGGCAATATGTATGACGAAAAACTGGGCAAGTGGCATTTCTGGACTTCCACGGTTTTCGTTAATATTTTGTTCTTCCCCATGCACTTTGTCGGGCTGGCCGGAATGCCGCGGCGTATCCCGGACTATGCAGTGCAGTTTGCCGATTTCAACCAGATTGCCACCATCGGCGCATTCGGATTTGGCTTCTCGCAAATACTGCTGTTAATCGTGGTGGTCAAATGTATTGGCGGCGGTAAAAAGGCCACCGACCGGGTATGGGAAGGCGCTGAAGGACTGGAATGGACGGTTGCCTCGCCCGCGCCATACCATACATTTTCTCCACAGCCGCTGGTCAAGTAGCCTCATTGTAGAAGAGCCTGGACTGAATCAATGGACAGAAGGGTTAGAAATACACTGGCGGCGCTGCTTGCGGTGGCGTTGCTGATTTATTTTGGATTTATCTTTTTGGCCGGCAGTGGGCACCTGTAAACATCGCTGAGGCGCAAAGATGTTATCTAACAGATTCCGCATCGCTCACCTGTTTTTAATTCCGCTGGTTATGTTCGGATTCGGCTATTTGATGGTGCCGATTTACAATATATTTTGCGACCTGACCGGTTTGAACGGCAAGACTGGCAGCATTTCTGTCCCCCGGGCACAGGCGCTTGAGGTTGATGAAGACAGGCTGGTCAGAGTGGAATTTCTGGGTTCATTGAATCAAACCGCGCCCTGGGAATTCGGCCCCGAGGTATCCAGCATGATGGTCAATCCCGGGAAATCCTATCGCACCCACTATATCGCTACCAATCAAATGCCCGCGGTGATGGTGGGGCAGGCCATACCCAGCGTGGCACCATCCAAAGCGGCGTCTTATTTTAATAAAATCGAATGTTTCTGTTTTAACCGGCAAACCTTCGCCGCGCACGAGCAGAAACAAATGCCGTTAATTTTTGTTGTGGATGCAAAGTTGCCCGACGATGTCAATACGGTGACACTTTCCTATACATTTTTTGATGTAAACAGTCAGATCAATTAAATATTTTCAGAGGCACAACTTATGTCAGAGGCTGCGCACAATCACTACTACGTCCCGGATGCGGCGAAATGGCCGATGATCGGCTCCATTGCATTGACCCTCATACTCGGCGGATTTGCATTTTATTTGAACGGTGTGGCCTCGGGATCAATGGCGGCGATACTGGGTTTTGCGCTTTTGGTGGTGATGTTATTCGGCTGGTTTGGCACGGTCATTGGTGAAAGCGAGAAAGGCGTCTATCAGTCCTGGGAAGACATGTCTTTTCGCATGGGTATGAGTTGGTTTATTTTTTCCGAAGTGATGTTTTTCGCCGCATTCTTTGGCGCGTTGTTTTATGCGCGAAAATATTCGGTGCCCTGGCTGCTGGGCGAAGGGTCAGGAGCTTCGACGCATGCCCAATTGTGGCGCGATTACGCTGAAATATGGCCCACCAACGGCCCTGCGGATATGGGCGGCAGCGATTTTCACATGGGATGGTGGCCGCTGCCATTCTTCAATACGGTAATTCTTCTTACCTCTGGTTTGACTGTTTCCTGGGCGCATCATGCGATTAAGTCCAACCACCGCGCACAAATTATAATCGGACTGTTTCTCACCGTATCTCTTGGATTCCTGTTTGTGTATTTACAAGGTGTGGAGTATGTGGAAGCCTATCATGCGGGCATGACCCTGGGCAGCGGGATATACGGCTCCACCTTTTTTATGCTGACCGGATTTCACGGTATGCACGTAACCCTGGGTGCAATCATATTGACGGTGATGCTGTTTCGGGCAATGTACGGACACTTCACCCCGGGAAGGCATTTCGCCTTTGAGGCTGCGGCCTGGTACTGGCACTTCGTGGACGTGGTGTGGCTCGGCCTGTTTATATTCGTATATATACTTTAACCATTGACCCGATGCGGTGGTACAAAAAGCGCTGCACTGCGGCGCTTTTTTATTGCCTGAACTGATGCGGCGTAACCCAGCCGAATTGTACGCCGATAAATAAAAGAAGCATGATAAACAATGATAATCCCACGCGGACCAACAGCGACTTCACCACCCGTGTGGACGTGGAAGGATCTTTGACCAGGTAGTAAAACGCGGTAAACAGGCTGGCGATGACGAACAGCAGCAGGGCGATAAGTACTATTTTGAACAGCGGCATTTGGTGTCCGGGTGAGCGATTGTGCGATTTGCCGAAAAGGCAGATTATATGACCACGAATCCGCTGAAAAGACCAGTCAAATCTGTGGCCGTCATACTGTATGTGGCCTGCTTGTCGTTGTTGTTGTGGCTGGGCGGATGGCAGCTCAAGCGCGGTTTTGAGAAAACACAGGTCGAGCATTCTTTATCTGTGCATCAGGGTCAAATTTTTGCAATTGACCGGGCACCGGCACAATGGCCGCAACTGAATTATAAAATTGTTGAACTACAGGGTAATTGGGTGTCGGGCAAAACATTTTTACTGGACAACCGTGTTTCCCGGGGCAGGGTTGGATTTGAATTGCTTAGTCCATTTCGGCTTGCCGGGGATGATACGATGGTGCTGGTAAATCGGGGTTGGACGGAGAAGCGCAAGGCTATGGAATCCATGCCAATGGGTCATCCGAGCGAATCGATAAAGGTAAAAGGCCAACTCTATTTGCCAGAGAAAGGATTTACCCTGGGTCCGGCTTTGACCATGCAAAAATCCTGGCCAAAAACCATTCAATATATCGATCACGTGGCATTGTCAGACGCTATTGACAGTGCTCTGGCGCCTGTGGTGGTGGTCATGGACCCGGGTGCAAATGGCAGCCCGGATAATGAATTGACTAAGATCTGGGTGCCCTATGTGATCAACGCCTCCCGCCATTATGGTTATGCCGCCCAGTGGTGGGGGCTGGCATTGGTGCTGGTCATATTTGGCTTCATCTGGAACCACAGGGACGGAACCTGAATTCCTGAAATGGTTATGACATCTGCAAACAGTAGATTATTCCGCTCCAGGTTAAAACTGGTGTTTGTCTTCTGCCTTTTCCTGGGGCCTTTGCTGGCCGCATTTTTATGGTATTACGGTTTCAGTGCAGTCCTGCTGCCACCCGGAAAATCCAATCACGTCCGGTTAATCCAGCCTGTCGCAACCCTGTCGGAGTTTAAAAACGAGCTGCACGACAACGGCAGTATTTCTCTGGAAACGCTGAGACACAAGTGGACTATTGTGCATTTTATCGGCGCAACCTGCGCGGCCCAGTGTCAGAAACTGCTCTACAACACGCGCCAGACCAGAATGGCGCTGGGCAAAGATGCGCACCGGGTTCAGCGAATCGCGCTGGTTGGGGATTCAGCGCTGGCCGCAGCAGTGCGAAAGTTACATGCAGATATTGCATTGGTCAAACCATCGGGACGCGGGCTGGCCGCGCAATTGTCGAAAATTAATTCAATCCACAACCCAGGGTCAGATAATGGCCTGCTGATCGATCCATTGGGCAATGTGATGATGGTGGTTTCAGTGAGTTTAGACCCTGGAAAATTATTGAAGGATTTGAAAAAGCTGCTTAAACTGTCGCGGATTGGCTGATATCCGATGTCTGGCGCTTTAAACCTGTAGCTGTAGCGAAGGATATTTGTACCGGGATGCGGATACTCGCGCTCACTTGTGGTTTTGGCAGTTAGACAGTCGGCATTCAGCTCACCGCAAAGTTATTCGTCCCCGGAATTATCTGCTAAAGCCTCGTCTTTCGCACACTGTTGCATGCTTTCTATGGCGGAACTTGAGGGATGGATTGCGGCGGGTGTACATGCACCCTGTTGGTCCACCGGGGCAGAGCGCTTTGTCATTCTGTACAGGGCAAATATCCCGGTGAGCAGATGCGCACCGCCCATGCACCAGAAAAAACTGTCGTTGCCGAAAAAATCCATCGCCGCTGCAATGGCCACGGGCCCAAGCACGGCGCCTGTTCCGCCGGCCAGCACCAATGTTCCGCTGGCCGCGATCATCTGGCCGGGTTGCAAATGGTCGTTGGTGTAGGCGATACAGATTGAATACAACGGCAGCGCCAGGCCGGCAAATAACGCCACTCCAGCCAGCAGGGCCGTATTGGAATCCCGGGAAAGCGGGACACAAATAAATGCAGCGGCGGCGCTTAGGAATGTGACTATGGTAAGAATCAAACGTCGGTCGTAACAGTCTGATAATGCGCCGATGGGCCATTGCAGCAAAATCGTGCCGACCACCGCGGCGGACATGAAGTATGAAATATTTTCCACATCCATGCCGAGCCGCTGCCCGTATACCGGGCCCAATGCAAAAAAGGTGGCGGTCACCAGTCCAATGACAAACATGCCAAAAATTCCCAACGGGGATATTGCGTAGAGTTCGCGCAGTTTCATGCCCACCGATTGTTCGAATGTCGAAGTTGCGCTGGCTGAAAGCAGCAGCGGTACTACGGCGATGGAAATCAGTACGGAACTGAGTATGAACAGGGCATAGTCTTTGGGATCGCCCAGATTCAGAAATAACTGGCCGACCCCCACACCCATATAGGTCACCAGCATATACAGGGAAAGCAGCTTGCCTCTGGTTGCATTGGTTGCCCGTTCATTCAGCCAGCTTTCCGCCACCACATACAGACCGGAAAAACAAAATCCGCTCACCAGGCGCAGCGCAATCCAGACCGATATTTCGATAAAGACTGCATGCACCAGAACCGCTGCAGAAGCGAGCGCGGCCAGGGCGGCGAATACACGGATGTGGCCGACCTGCACTACAATACGCGGCGTCATGATCGAACCGCACAAAAACCCCAGGTAGAATGACGACATGATAAAACCGGTGGTGGTAGCGGTATACCCTTCCTGGTCTGCCCGAACCGCAAGCAATGTGCCTTGCAGACCATCGCCCAGCATCAAAATGCCAAATCCTGACAACAAGGCCCATGACGAGCGCAAAGCGGACCGCAGGGTGGATGAATGGTCAGCGGGCATTTCCTGATTGTAAGGTAGATATGGAAATTGCGGGTTGCAGGCGGTGTTGCCGATATTTTTTCCCGACTGAAGTATATCGGAATACAATTCCAGCAAACCCGACCAGTTCCTGAAATCTGCATAATCTGCAATGAAAAAACCCAACTTCCTCTTCATCTGCACCGACCAGCAGCGTTCCGACAGTTTGGGTTGCGCCGGCAGCACCATCGCGCACACGCCGAACATCGACACCATTGCCCAATCCGGTGTGCGTTTGACGCGACACATTACACCGATGCAGATCTGTTCGCCGAGCAGGGCGAGTATGTTGACCGGGCGGTATCCGCGTAATCATCAATTGATTATGAATGGCATGGCCCTGCCCGAATCCGTGCCGGTTTTGACCACGTATCTGGCCGGTGCCGGTTATCGAACCCATAGCGTGGGCAAGCAGCATCTGCAACCGCTGCTGGCCCCGGCGCACTGCGGAATGCCGGATTCCCGGGCATTTTGGCGCCGCCCCGGGTCGGAAAACTGGCGAGGACCCTATTACGGTTACCAGACCGCAGAGCTGTTGCTGGGCGAATCCGATACCGCCCATCTTGCTGGCCATTACGCACAGTGGCTAAACCAGTACCATCCTGAATCCCTGCAACTGTTGCAGCCATCCAGCGCCGCACAGCCGCCACCGGCAGACCTGGATGAAATCTGGCGCTCGTCCATGCCGGCAGAGCATCATTACAATACCTGGATAACCGATCATGCCGTGCAGTTTCTGGAACAACAAAATGATGATGACCAATCCTTCTTTTTGTTCGTTTCTTATCCAGACCCCCATCATCCGTTTGACCCGCCGGCGAAATATGCGGATCGCTATGACCCGAATGATATGCCGTTACCCCGGGTTGACCCGCATGAGCTGTGCCGCATGCCGCCTTATTACCGGGAGCTGTACCCCAAAGGCCAGGGTTTTCGCGAGCTCTACTGGGCCGGCAGGATGGATATGGAGGCCGGGTCAATGATTACCACGGAAGATATCAGTGATGAATCCATGCGCAGGGCGATTGCCTATACCTACGCCATGATTGAAATGATCGATGACGGTGTGGGACGGATTTTATCGTCGCTGGAGCAGCGCGGTGATGCAGAAAATACCTGGGTGATATTTACATCCGATCATGGGGAATTGCTGGGCGATCATGGACTGCTGCATAAAGGCCCTCCGCCTTATCGCCAGCTTACGGAAGTCCCTTTATTGATGCGCGGCCCCGGCATTGCCGAAGGTGAAATCGTGAATGCTCTGACCAGCCATATTGACCTGGCGCCGACCATACTGGAGCTGGCCGATGTGCAGGCCGATGACGCAAATTTTGATGGAGTGAGCCTGGCAGCGTTATTATCCGGGGAAGTAAACAACCCGAGATCGTATAACTTTGGCGAGTATCATCCTTCCGCCAGAATGGATTTATACAATCAAACGGTAATCACCGACACATGGCGGCTGACGCTTTATCCCCACCATCGCGAATGGGGCGAGCTGTTTGATCTTGCGCATGATCCATCGGAGCGAAACAATATATTTGCCGATGCTTCGGCGGGCCGGGTCAGGCAGGCGCTTGGGACCATCCTGGCCACTGCGTTTCCGCCGCAGCCAACGGTGGAGAATGAATGGCTGTGTAAATGGTAGTGGTCTGACGGCGCTGTCAAGGAAGTTTAGAAGGAGCGCTCACGGGAGCGAACAATCTCGCTCATCACCTCATTGTACGGTGCGCGGGTTCCGACCCGGGCCGCGACAATGGGCACCATGCCGTTAATCGCATCAATTTCCGAGCGCCGGCGGTTGCGGTGATCCTGCAACATGGAAGGCCTGGCTTCGGGCATTTTTTCGCCAAATTGGGTGACGTAGCGTTCAGCATCGTCGAAGGTGAAGGCGATATTTTTGGCACGCCCGGCGGCATAGGCTTCCAGTCCACAGGTTCTGGCGATGTTCCAACGGTGCGGGTCGGCCATCAATTCGCGCACATTGCAATTGAACACGGTGCAGGGTGCGCTGTAGGTGACATTACAGAGAAATTTCTCCCAGAGTAGCGGATTGATATCATCGAATGCTCTGGCGTTGAAACCGGCATTCCGCCACACCGCCGCCACCGCTTCCAGCCGTTCCGACCAGCCGCCGCGCATCTCGCCCAGGCGGATTAGCGCCATTCCATTGTGATGTACATGCCCGGGCCCAACCATGGACGCCCCAAATCCTTCGGCCACGCCAAGCAGTATATGATCACTGTCGATGGCAGATTGAATTCTTTCCGCGGCGCCGAGTCCGTTTTGAATGGTGAGAATCAGGGTATTGCTAGCGATGAGTTCACGCGCGGACCTGGCGGCGGCTTCAACCCCAGATGCCTTGGTTGCAATAATAACCAGGTCGCAAATTCCGATGCCCCGGGTCGAGGTACAAGCGCCAATTGATGTGACTACTCTATCTCCGCTGGCGCCGCTGACGCGCAGTCCGGCGCGGGCAATCGCATCGATATGATCCTGCCGGATATCCACCACATGGACTTCATTTACACCATCGGCCAGCAGGCCGGCATAAACCGAACCCATTGCGCCGGCGCCGATGATTACTATTTTCAAAACCCGCAACCCCGTAGTATTTAAATTTTACTGCACCGGCGAGCCGCCTTCCGCCTCTCTTTTTTCCACGAAGGCATCCAGTTCTTCACCAACAGCATCATCCATCACCGGTTGTTCATAGGAATCAAGCAGGGAGCGATATATTTTTTCGGCGCGGCGGGTTGCATCCAGGCTGCCCGCCTGCTGCCAGGCTTCGAAATTCTGCCAGTCAGAAAGAAACGGTGTATAGAACGCGGTCTGGTATCGTTGCATGGTATGCGCACTGCCCAGATAGTGACCGGCCGGGGCCACGCCGCCGATGGCGTCCAGCGCCAGCTCGGCCGGACTGAAATCAATGGGCCGGATAAATTCCATCAAACCCTGGATCATTTCCGCATCAATGATAAATTTTTCGAATGATGCCGCCAACCCGCCTTCCAGCCAGCCCAGCCCATGGAAGACAAAATTCGACTGGCTCAACAAGCTCGCCCATAATGACATTTGCGATTCATACACCGCCTGGGCGTCAGGCGCATTGGCGGCGTTTGCATTGGAGCTGCGATAGGGCAGATTATAACGGCGGGCAAGCTGACCGCTGATGATGATACATTTCGCGCTTTCCGGCGTGCCGAATGCGGGTGCGCCGGACCTCATGTCAATATTTGAGGTAAAACTGCCATACATCACCGGGGTGCCCGGCCGCACAATTTGTGCGAATGCGATGCCGGCCAGCGCTTCGGCATTTTGCAGGGTTAATGCGCCGGCCAGGGACACCGGGGCCATGGCGCCCGCCAGAGTGAACGGGGTAATAATCAGCGGCTGGCCCAGTTTGGCGCATTCGATTATCCCGATCAGCATGGCGTCATCATATTGTCGGGGCGAGTTCGGATTAATCGAACCGAACACTCTGGGCTGTGCAATCAAATCCCGGTCATCCAGTTGGTGGGCGATTCGCACCATTTGCATCACATCCCGTATGCGCTTGCGGTTATGTGAATAAACCCGCAACGGCTTTTCCGTCATGGTCAGTATCGCACGGCTGGTATACAGGTGGCGTATCGGTACGGCGATATCCAGTGGCTCTACCGGGTAGCCCGCAATGACCTGGGCCACGTTGATCTGGTGGGTCAGTTTCAGGAAATTACGAAAATCCTGGTAGTTGCCAGGACGCCTTCCGCCCGCCAGGTCGGTCGCATTCGGCGGACTGCTCAGGGTGGAGAAATTGATATGAGGGCCGCCACAAGTCAAAAAATCTTCGGCTTTTCGGCCATGTATTTTAAAATCCGACGGCGCCTGCGCGACTTTCTCCATGATCATTTCCGGGTCAAACCGGACCACAGGTTCGCCCTCCACCACGTGTGCGCCTGCACGTTTGAGCATGGCGCGGGCCTGGGGCAGTGTAAATGCCATACCGTGCTCGCGCAATACTTTCAATGAAGCCTGGTGCAGGGTTTCCAGTGTCTGCGCACAGACCAGGTCGAGGGGCTTGAAGGGTAGCTGGTATTGCTGTACCGGATGCTGAATGAAACTGTCACCCGTTGCGCGGTTTCGTCGCTGCCGGTCCCGGCTCCTGCCCCGCCCCTGCTTCCTGGACGCATTCAATTCCACGGATTACCGGGGTTTGGCATTGCCCTGATCATGGGCTGACCCAGCCGCCGCATACATCCAGCACCGCGCCTGTGACGTAGGAAGACTGGTCAGAAAGCAGAAACAAACAGGCGCTGGCGATCTCCGAAACCTCCCCGGGCCGGCCCAGCGGCACCTGCGCCATCACCCATTTCAACCAGTCAGGATTCTGCTTTGCCCATTCGAGGCTGAGCTCGGTCATGGTTGCGCCGGGGCGCAGCGTATTGACGCGAATCCCCTGGTCAGCCTGTTCCTTGGACAGGCCCACCGTGAAAGTATCCACCGCGCCCTTGGAGGCGGCATAATCGACATAAGTAAACGGGCCGCCATGTCTGGATGCGGCCGAAGAGACGTTGACGATGGAGCCACCCTGTCCGCCATAGCGTTTGGCCATTCTTTTGATGGCGTGTTTGGCGCACAGCAGCCCCCCCAGAATATTCACCCGGAACAAATTCATCGACACCTCGGGATCGATTTCATCCACCCGGACGCTGTTGCCATTGATGCCGGCATTGTTGACCAGCCCGCATACCGGCCCGAGCTTGCGGTCAACCTGATCAAACATCGCTGCCACTTCTGATTCTGTTCCCACATCGGCCCGGGCGGCGATGGCGTGTCCACCAGCAGCTATAATTTGTTCCACTACACCCTGGGCTTCCTGCGCGGAGCGGGTGTAATTGACGCATACCGACCAGTTCTCACTGGCAGCGGCCCGGGCGATTTCTGCGCCGATGCCCCGGCTGGCGCCGGTCACTACTAAAACCTTTGATAACATGCAGACAATTCCAGCATAAATAAAATTCAGGGCGTCCGATTCTACCCGTAGGCGCCACGTAGTAAAGGCAGCGCATCGCGGTGCAGATTTAATTTGTCCGCCATGACCCGCATGGTGCTGTAAAAATCGCCGCGCTCCACTTGCACCCATTGCAGCCAGCGGCGACCCTTGAAAGTGAGCTGAGTGCGACCCTGCAAAATACGATGGTTGTCAAATACCACAATATCCCCGGGGCGCAGGGTTTTGTTCAGTATTCTGTCCGCGTCTTCGGCCAACTGCACCAGGCGCCGCATCCCGCGATAATAAACCGGGATTTCCCCGCTCGGAATGCACGCCGGCGCTGCAACCCGATCATTGACGCGCACGCCGCATACGTTGCCGAATTCATCGGTTGATATCACCGGGAACTCTGTAATCAGATCAACGTCGTCGGCGAAATGGCGGCGAAATGCCTGGTTGTTTCGGGTCAAGGCGGTGAAACCATCCGGGTCTTCCCGGCGCAAGGCTTCGGCAATTTCGAATCTGTCCAGAAACGTGGACGAGCCGACGCCAGTCATATCGGTTTCCACGCAATGCAGCAGGATGAGTCCGGGCGGCGAAGCGCGATAGGGTTCATCGGTATGGGGTTTCAAGGCATTAGTGTCATTGGCAATACTCCGCAGGTTCTGGTCAACCACTAAATCCTGGATCAGACCGAAATTGTTTTCCTGGATACAGCCGATTTTTCTGGCCAGGGTTGTGATTATGCCGGGCTGTGCCGGCGCACCGCGTACAAAACACAATCCATGATCGCGCAGGACGTGTAACAGGTTCAAAAAAGCGGCGTCGGTACCGATGACCCTGGAAAATTCCACAGTTGGCGGGTTTTCCCTGAACTCATCCGTCCACAGCCCGGGTGAGAATATGCGCAGACGGCGGGCGCTGTGGTCATAACGATATTGTCGCAGCCAGCTTGATGAAAATCGCCCATGATGGCCATCGGACCAGGCGACAAGAACCTGTTCATTATCGTTTCCCGGTGCTGTCTGCGCATGATTAAGCATAACATTCAAATCCAGTTCGCTCAGACGCAACTGGCGCCGGCCAATGGCCGGCTCACCACAGCGGTCGCAGCGGCAATTGTCGCGCAGCCAGATGGCGTGGAAGTCGGACCGACAGCCATCGTCCTACTCCAGGATTAACCTGTCACCCGCGGTGGTAATATTGGAAAGAACCATTGTAAACCCGCATTTTTCAGCATCATACTATGTCCTATTGTGTCTGATGTTTCCAGCAAAATCACCCTGACAGCGTATTCAATCCGCAGCCCGCAACCGTGACTTGACTGTGTGCCCGTGGTTTAATAGGAGCCCGCATCAACAATACTGGGGGTGCCCCAATGACTAGGAATTCTGCTCGCACCAGCCATCGGTTCGTATGCCTGATATTCCTGCGTTACCTGTACACTGCAAAAAACCGGAGGAAGAAATAATGTTCTTATCATTGCTTGGAATCACGCTGGTCGTTTCACTGGCGGTCTGTTTTATAGTGGCCAGGCTGTTTGCAAAGCCCATTGACGGCATACTGGGGCGTATTGTCGCAAACGATATCGCCTATGCCTGGACAAAGTACCTTAAATTCGCGATTTACGTGGTCGGAATAGCCGGAGGAAGCCGGATTTACTATTTCGAGGAGTTCCTGCGTGAACCCACAGAAGATTTTACGCCGCCGGTATTGTCGGCTGACCGCTGGGTACTGGAAATCTACCGCACCATTATCGAATCTCTGCAAGCTATCGCATGGATGCTGCTACTGTTCTTTATTTTTGCGTTAATTGCCTATGTGATTGTCCGCGCATTTGAACTGCGGGCCGGTAAAGCGAAAGCCGGCGAATCCGGTCAGGACGGGTAATCAGGCGGCAATGTGAGACCGTCTGGACGCCGTTTTGTTTTTGCGACGCCACAGGTTACCGGGCGGACCAATAAAATATCAAACGTGCGATGGGGTTTTTTCATTAGCGGCTCAAACAGTATCACGATTGCAAAAGCCCGTAGACCCGTTGGTCTGTCGCGGTGCCAATTCGCGCGAGGCGGGCAGGATTGCTGGTCTTGATGGCGAAGATTTAATCGACGGGTTTGATAATTTATGGCTGGTATTTGACAGCAATCCGTCAATTCTTCGACATACATATGGAATGTGCAGGCATGACTTCGAGTAGCGGTTATTTTTCAATCTGTTCTTTTGAGCTGTAATCCGCTGGAATTTTGCTGTTCACCTGTTCGTTCAGCCAGTCAATTGCTGTTTTCTCGTCTTGTTCGATAGCCATTTCCACCGCCCGTTTGGCGCATTCGAGCAGGTGTTTGGATTGTTTACGCAGGACAAATGATTCGGTTACTTTTTGCTGGATTCGGGTTTGTTTTTTAATCGCAATTATAGGTAAGACAACCTGAGCAAGTTCGTCCTTGTTGATGGCAGTCAGAATGGTACCACTACACCCTTTCTTGAGTTGCAGCTGTCCAATTATGCTTTTCAATAACACGAGCAAAATTTCCGAATTCAACACATCAGAATTGATAACATGAAATCCAGTTGAGCAAAGAGCCCCATCATATTTTTCATCTATCAAGGCAATGTTATCCAATGAACCTTCTATGGATGAAACAATAACATCTCCTATGACTACCTTACGCCTTGCTCTGCCTGGTAAGTCTTGACCTTCCTCTGTTATACAACCAGTTATTTCGCCATTACTGGCAATTTTGGCAAGTTCGATATATCTATACTCTGTTTTATCTTCTGGTTTGAAATTCTTGTCTTTTAAGTAAACCAGATTCCCCAGCGTATCCCAACCGCCTGCATAGCCTTTTATGGCATTGATTATTTGTTCATATTTCGGTTGATAGTATTCTGCGTCAATGCGTCCGGTTTGTCTTACATCGGAATAGTGTTTTGTGAACCATAGTCGGTGTTTCGGTTTCCAGTCGGTCAGGCCGAGTTCGGTGAGGAGGAGGGTTTGGGCCTCTTCAACTTTTGATTCTGATGTTTGAATGAGATTAAAGGATTCGTTAAACGCTGATGTAATTTGTAATTGGAGATCAAGGGAAACTAACGGTATTTCAACTCGCTTGAGTTCTTCGGCATTAACATTCGATTGATTTATTGATATTCTCGCCCGCCGTTTTACATCAAGAATGCCATGCTTAGTGTTCAGAAAAGCAGTTAAATATTCCGGTGTAACTTTGTTGGAATCAGGGACTACACGGACAAGATATGAAGCGAAGACCATGTGTTCGTCGGAGAATTTTCTAAAAATACCAGTTCTGCCAACAAAAGCCTGTGAATTTGTGCGATTAAATAGAACATCTTTATCATTTAGCACATAGCTGGTGACTGCGTCGGAACTGATCGGAGCATATTTCAATGTATTCCTATTACACATCATATTGCTGATTTCGTTCATTCTGTATATCTTGGTCCCATTTCCCGATTCATTCATTGCAACGGACAAACCGTATTGAGTAGACAACAGTATTTCGCCTATTGGCATATATGTAATATTGGGATTTTTATATGGTTGAAAGCACAAGTACTCACTGTCCCAGCGGTAGTCGGGATGTAGGACAGCCTCCGATAAATTTCTGATAGAAGCCTGCATCCTCACCCCTCCACCCAATTTTGCGGATTGTATTTATCCAATTCCCATTTCAGGGGGTTGTTTTTAATATATTCCCGGATGCGGTCTAAATCGTCATCGTTGCGAATAACGTGGTCGTAAAAGGAGCGTTGCCATAATTTTCCATCAAAAGACTCCCACCCATCATTCTTGACACCTGTAATATATTTGCAGGTCGTTAACGATTTGAACCGATGCACGATGTCCGATAACGACAATGTAGGGACAACCCCCTGTGGTTGTCCTTTATCTGGACAGGCACGGGGGCCTGTCCCTACACCCTCGGCACGGGGGCCGTCTCCGACAATGACAATTATGCCGTGGGCGTGATTAGGCATAATCTGGAATTGGTCTGTCTGAATACCGCGATAAAATTTCGGTAGTTCCTTCCAGGTTCTTTCCACCATTTCCCCTGCGGCATTGGTAATCATGTGGCCATCCATTATTTCACCGAACAATTCGGTTCTGTTCTGCGTACAGATGGTCAAAAAATAATATCCTGCCCGGGAATAATCGTAATGCTGTAACCGATTCGGTTTTCTCTCGCGGTTATTCATTGTCGTCCCAAAAACTCAGCTTCTCACTCTTCGCCCACTTAATAAAAGCTTCGGCGATGCCATCAGGCAATGCACCATTGTGGTTATGAAGATCATGATCAACGATCAGATGCCCATTTGCATCCAGCTTGTCTTGACCATTATCGTGTTTCACATAGACGTAATCGCCGGAATTATTTTTACCGCCTTTCTCGGAAACGGCAAAAAATATGGGGTAGTCACTGACTTCAGGACAAAGCGGCCCTTTTTCCGAATCCTCATTCCACTTTTGCACACATAGTACGCTGGTCTTGGTGCCGGTATGCGGCTTGAAGGTGTTGCCGTGCAAGCCGACCACCGCAAGGATACGACCACGCTCTGCGATAAATTCACGGATATGTTTATCGGACGTGTTGTTGAAGCGGCCTTGCGGCAGCACGATGGCCATGCGGCCGCCCGGTTTCAAGAAGTCGAGGTTACGCTCAATGAATAGAATATCCCGTCCGACCTTGTTTTGCGCCTTTTTCCTGTCCGCTTTGAAACCAAGTTCGTATTGATGCAGGATACGGCTTTCCTTGATGTCGCCTGCGAAAGGCGGATTGGCCATGAGTAAGTCAAACTGGAATTGTTTGTTTTCTCCTGTTTCCGCTCTCAGCTTTTCCAGCCGTTGAAAGCCATTGCCGTAGGTGTTGATCCATTTTCTGTCCTGTTCGGTTTTGTCGCCCCAGCGGTCAAAGTCCAGCGTGTTCAAATGCAGAACGTTGGTTTCCCCGTCTCCGGCAATCAGGTTCAGGGTTCGGGCCACCCTGACCGTCTTTTCATCAAAGTCTATACCGAATACCTTCAGGGCATTTTGTTTGTCGCCCTCCGGGATTTCTTCATTGGTGAACAGATGGCCTGTCAGTTTGAAAATGGTATGCACCGGAAATCCGCAACTGCCTGATGCCGTATCAATCATATATTCGCCCCGTTTGGGATTCAGCATTTGTACGCACATATCGATGACATGACGCGGCGTGAAATATTGCCCTTTTTCGCCTTTGGCGGATTTGTTGACCAGATATTCAAAGGCTTTGTCCACCACCAGCAGATTGGAGTTGAACAACTTCACGTCCTGCAAACTGGAAACACAGACGGCAAGATGGCTGTCGGATAGCTCAAAGGTTGCGCTTTCGGGGAACACGCCGCTCCATTGGTTTCTGGCCCGGTTGAACAAATCCTGGATTTTGTTTTTCAGCTCGGTGTCGGTCTGTCCGGTGCTCCGAAATTCCATGACGCGAAAGCCTTCATCGTCAATACCGCTGACCGCTGTTTTCACTGTTGCATAGTCTGACCCATCAATATAGCTAGGAGGAAGGGGATTACAAGTCGGTGGCGGTTCATGTACGGATGTTTTTGTCACTTGCTTCAGCAAGTAATTGATGATGCCCTTGTCCGGCTGGCTCTGGTATTCGTCATACAGCTTGGTGAATATGAGCTTGAACACCTCCTCGAATACATCTACCCCGGCATTGGCCAGCACTTCGTCCTCCATTTCCAGAATGATGTCTTTCAGGGACTTTCTCTCATTGGCGAGTTTGTCCTTGACAACCAAATCTTTCAGGGTCAAGCGTTCGCTGAGTATGTCCTTGAGTGCTTGCGTTGCCTTAGGGACGCGGTGATGTCTTCACAATAGTTCGGGTCTTTGCGGTGGTAATGGGAAATCTTCTCACCGTTTGTCCATGCACCGATGGGTGCGCCGGTGGCGTTGCAATAGGAACGAAGCTGGGCCTTGCCGTCTTTCAGCCTGGGCTTTTTTAACTCAACAATGACATAGGCGGTGTCGGAGCGGTCCTTGTCGAAGATAACGATATCCGCTTTTTTCTTTTCCCGGCCAAAATTGACGGAATATTCAAATGCCAGCCGGTTCTCTGTATAACCGTACTCCTTCATAAGTCGCGCAGCATAAAGCTGACGGACGATTTCTTCCGGTTTGAGCTAGATTTCCCTGTCCCGAACAACGCAGGTCACAAAAGCGGTTTCCTTGCCTCTGATGGTTTTGGTGAAGATTTTTCCCCGTAAGGATGCAATTTCATCATCCGAGAACAGGGTGAGATGATCATTGCTGTCTTTGAGTATGGTCTGGAGGGTGTTCGGTGGGGTCATTACTGTTTAATTCTCCGCTTCGGGTTTTAAGCTGCTTCGGTGGTTGGAGTGCAGACGACCCCGTGAAGTGCAGCGAAATGGGTGGCTGTGCGCAATTGTGATGTTTCAGCCATACTTATCGTTGGCATTTGTCGCTGCTCTTGAAGAACCTTGGCGCTGTACTGCACAGCTGCCTGATTGTACATGCCCGGTGTAACGGATGGCACCACTGTCGATTCTTTGAACCTGCCTTCAATATTCGTATGTCAATTGCCATCAATAATTCAGTAGACTCTGCGGCAAATCCATTTTTTAAAATTTCCGATTAACCAGGTGTCGGACTCAAGCATTCCAGATCAATCGAAAGTGGTCATCATCGGCGGCGGTGTCATGGGCGCCAGCGTGGCCTGGCATCTGACCCGGCTCGGCTGTGGCGATGTGGTGCTGCTGGAACGCGGGCAACCGGGTTGCGGCACCAGTTGGCATTCGGCGGGGAATATTATCCGCATGAGCACCGACCCGGCCAGCGTTGAAATCTATACCTATGGCGCACAATTGCTGGCGCAGCTTCATGCTCGTTATGGCATTGGCTGGCGTCAATGCGGGCGGATGATGATTGCCGGAAGCAAACGGCGTGTTGCTGAATTTGCATCTATTTATCGCACGCTGAATGATGCCGGGGTTGCCATCGAGATGGTTTCGCCGGATAGCGTAAAAGACCGGATTCCGGTTATGAACACCGCCGACGTTCTTGGCGCATTGTGGAGTCCCGGAGACGGGCGGGTCAATCCTGCTGATCTGGTTAATGCCTACATTCGGGAGGCCCGGGCCCAGGGTGCGCAAATCTGCGAGGGGGTTACCGTGCGCCATGCGCTGACCGATAACGGCCGGGTCACCGGCGTGAGTACGGATCAGGGTAATGTGCGCTGCCAGGTGGTGGTTAATTGTGCCGGCCTGTGGGCCAGAGAACTCGGGCTGCGCAATGATGTCGCCATACCGTTGTATGCGGTGGAGCATTTCTATGCGTTGACGGAAAACATCCCGGGGGTTTATGCCGACATGCCCACTTTTCGCGACCCGGACGGATTGATCTATGGTCGTGAGGAAGTGGGCGGCCTGTTGCTGGGATGCTTTGACCGCAATGCGATTCCGGTTAGTCCGGCGGCATTGCCCGAACCTTTCTGTTTCTCATTGCTGGATGAAAATTGGGATCAGTTCATGCCGTATATGCAGCAAGGCATTCATCGCATACCGGCGCTGCAGCACGCCGGTATTCGGACGCTGCTCAATGGGCCGGAGTCATTCACCCCCGATGCCCAGCCGCACCTTGATGAGGCGCCCAATCTGAAAAATTATTTCGTGTTGGCAGGATTGAGTTCGTCCGGGGTAACGTGCTCTGCTGGCATGGGCAGGGCGTTGGCCGGCTGGATAGTCGAAAAAGATCCAGGTGTTGATATAACAGCCTTCAGTTTGCGCCGCTATCGACCGGAAGATAATGATGAAGCGAATTTACGCCGATGTATCCGCAATGCACCGAGCAGGCACTTTGCGATGGCGCACTAGGCCGTGTTGACGAATTGTAGGGACAGGCCCCCGTGGTTGTCCTTCATCATGGACAGGCACGGGGGCCTGTCCCTACACCCTCGGCACGGGGGCCGGGCGGGTTTGATGTCTGTCAAAATTGATTCAATCCGCGACCAGATCAAATCGGTGACCAGTATACTCATGACGACCCTCCTCAAAACTGTTGTGGGATACAATTATTAATAATTTGATAATTCGTCAACACGACCTAGAGGACAACGGGGCATTCAAATTTCCAGATCAAGCTTCTGCCAAATCTTCTCGACTCTTTTTTTGATGACCAGCCCTTTCTGCCAGCGGTCCGATAGCTCACAGCCATCCCTTGTGGTGATGGCGTAGGGAGGCGGGCCAAGCTCGCATGGGAAATTCAATACGGCGTCTTCAGCATTACGCGCCCGCCAGTAACGGAATCCCTGCTCCCACCAGGCGGAAAACAACCTCTCCCAATACGGATTCTGGGGAAAATCGAGCGGTATCTGCACTTGTTTCCGCGATCCGATGCGCCCCTGAAAAGCGGCAGAACGCTTCAGTATTCTATCGATCAGGTTATTGGACAGCGTATCGACAGGTTCCGGGAATTCTCTGGCCACCAGAATATGGACAGGTCAGCCACCATTCCCATCTCAGGGACAAAATCCATTAAATCCAGCGTAAATACCACGTCATTAGTCAGCGTAAGGCGATGGGTTTAGAGGTATACAGGATCAAAGGGTTCCGCCTGCCCTGAAAAATCGCAAACCCGGGAGCGGGTTTGCCGCAAAGCTAAAATCCGGGAAAGGCCGATGTTCAACCGCCGAGAAATAACCGCCCAACGTCCGGGTTATCCAGCAGCGCGTCGCCAGTACCCGCAATGGCGGTTTGCCCCGCGACCAGGACGTAGCCGATGTCGGCAAATTCCAGCCCTTTTTTTGCATTCTGTTCAACCAGAATGATGGTTTTGCCATGGTGTTTTTGCAGGTCGTCAAGAATCTCAAACACCATGTCGATATATTTTGGTTCTAATCCGATGGACGGTTCATCCACCAGCAGCACCTTTGGTTTCATTACCAGTGCTCTGGAAATTTCCAACAATCGCCTTTCGCCGCCAGACAACACCCTGGCTGGCTGGTTCCTGCGGTTTCTCAGGCGGTCATACTTTGCAAATATTTTCTCCGCTTCCGCATACGCTTGTTCAACGTTGTCCTGCATATACCCACCCATAAGCAAATTTTCCGTCACCGTCATATCCGGAAAAACCGAATTGTCCTGGAGAATATAGGCGATGCCTGCGGATTTGAGCTTTTCAGCCGGTGAAAGGTGGGTAATATCGGCTCCATTGATTGCTATCTGGCCGGAAAAGATGCGGCTAAAGCCGTAAACAGCGTGCAGGATGGTGGACTTGCCCGCGCCGTTTGGGCCGATCAGGCAAAGTGATCGGGCCTTGCTGATGAATAGATCCAGGTCATGGATGATCTCCATTTTGCCATAGCCTGCGGTAAGTTTTTTGATGGTTAAATGGGGTTCGCCAGGCGCCAGGTTTTGCAATTCTTCGCGAGTGGGCGCTGTGCCTAAAGCCGAATACTGATCCGACATTATTGTGCTCCCAGATAAGCGTCGATAACCCGCTGGTCGTTCCTGATTTCATCCGCAGTGCCCTGGGCAAGCAGTTGCCCATGCGCCAGGCAAAAAATGTTTTGCGCCAGCTTCATAATCACTTTCATATTGTGCTCTATCACCAGCAGGGTAATCCCGAACTCATGGTTGGATTTGATTAACCGATCAATAATGCCGTTAATCAAGGTGGGGTTAATCCCGGCGGTGGGTTCATCCAGCAGCAGCATTTTGGGTTCGTTCATTAGCGCCATGGCCAATTCCAGCAGTTTTTGCTGGCCAAATGATAAATCTCTGGCCTTGAGCCTGCGTTTTTGATACAGCCCGACAAACTCCAGATGTTTTTCCGCTTTCTCTGTCAATGCTTTCGGCAGCTTTGAAAAAATGGAAAAAATATTGTGGCTGTGGGGTTTATGACTGATCAGCAGATTTTGCACGCAGTTCAGATTGCCATAGATCCGGGTTTGCTGAAAGGTTCTGAGCAAACCGCGCTTGGCAATGACCGGGACGGGCAGGTCTGAAACTTCATCGCCTTCAAATCGGATCGAGCCTTTGTCGATGGGATGGGTGCCGACAATGGAGTTAAACAAGGTGGTTTTACCCGACCCATTGGGGCCGATCAGGCCGACAATTGATCCTTGCTGAACCGACAGGGAAATATCTTGATTGGCTTTTACTCCGCCAAAATATTTGTAAACCCCGGTGATTTCTAAAATTTTATCCATGGCATTTATTTTGGCAATTCAATCGATGCTGCTCTGTCGGCCTCGTCAACCACTTCGCCGAATCGTGCCGGATAGCTCTCTCTGAACCAACCCATCAACCCTTGCGGGAAATAAACCACGATGACGACGATTAACAACCCCAGGGCAACGTATTGCCAGCCGAGAAAAAATGTCCAGAAACCTTCCTTGAAAACATGAAAAATTGTCGCGCCGATGACTGGCCCCCATAGCGTGCCTTTGCCGCCCAGTATGGCCATCAATACCATGAAAACGCCAAAGGTCGATCCGGCGAACGCCACTTCTGTGGGTTCAATATAGCCAATCATATTTCCCATCAGTCCACCGGCAATGCCAACAAAAAAAGCGGAGATCATCCAGCCGGCAATTTTGTATCGCATGGTGGGAATGCCCATGGCTTCTGCCTTGTCTTCGTTGTCCCGGATGGCATTAAGCGTCAGCCCGAACCGGGTTTGATACGCCCATCGCAAGAACAGGAATGTACCTGTCAATAATGCCAGACACAGATAGTAGAAAAATTCCGAGCGGAATTCGGTATCGCCGATATTTTTCGGCCAGGGCGGGGTGGTCATGCCCTGGCCGGCGCCGATCAATTCGATACCGCCTGCTATTTCTCCCGCGGCGATGCCAAGTCCAAGCGTACAGATAGCGAAATAATGCCCGCGCAAACCTAAAATACCATAGCCAATCACACCGGCCACAATCATGGGCACAATCCCGGCGCACAACAGCCCGACCAGCAGCCCCTGAAAATATTGATCGGAAGTATGGATAAATGTTTTTTCACCGCCGCCCGCAGTCCATTCGGCCAGAGGGAAAAACAGGCCAATCTGGATGCTTGCGCACAAATACATGCCCACACCGAAAAACAGAATGTTGCCAAAGGTGTTGTACCCCATCTGCCCGCCCTGCACATCCCAGGTCAGCGCTAGGATGATCAACACCCATAAAAACGAAAACTGCAATTTAAATGCCGGGAAAAGATGCGGTGCGCTCAGCACAAAAATCAACAGCCCGCCGTATAAAAGCAAGTTGCGCCCGTTCATTGCAGGTACTGTCGCTTGCGTGATAATTTGAATCGCCTGAACACCAGTATCAGCACCAGCAATAAAAACACCGAGCCGATTCGAAACTCCGTTCCCAGGATGTAGTCGGCGAACTCTTCGAATACCCCCAGCCCCATCCCCGACAATGCGACCCCGGGCAGATTACCCAGACCGGCGATAATGACAATCATGAATGACCTCACTGTATACGGCAGGCCCACATAGGGGTGGAGCGTAAAAGTGATGGCAATCAGTGCGCCGGCCACACCGCACAGCGCGGCGTTAATGCCGAATGTGGCGGCATAAACCCGTTCGGTATCAACGCCTAAAATTTTCGCGGCGCGAGGGTTCTGGGCGGTTGCTCTGATCGCCCGCCCCAATCTGGATTTTTTCATATAGAGCACCAAGGCGATGGCGAACAATACACTGACCGCCGCTGAGAATATCTTTGCATTGGGCAAGGTAACCGACCCGTCAAGCATAATAGTGGTGCCAAAATCAGATTGTGCCACAACCACATCCGCACCGAATAGAAAATTCATTAGCTGCTGGGTCAGGATGCTGATGCCAAAGGTGGCCAGAATTGATGTGAACAGATCTCTGTCCACCACCCGGTTGATGATTGATTTATATAAACCCCAGCCGACGAAATACATGATTATGGGGGATACGATCACACCGAACCCGGGGTGTATGCCGATGCTGTACATGAAGTAGGCGATGTAGCCGCCTAAAATAACCAGCTCACCCTGGGCGATGTTGATGATATTCATTACTCCCCATTGCAGGGCCATGCCGTAGGCAATCAATGCAAAAAGAATTCCCAGCAAGGCACCATCCACAGTGGCCTGGACCATTAATATGGGTGCTTTGAAGATTAGAAAATCCATTAAAAAATCATAAAAAATGCCCTCTTTAACGAGGGCATTTGTAATAGGCTGGCGGTGTTATGGCGTTATGAAATTACCTTTCTGACCATTTCGGAATGGGGTGAACCAGTTCGGCGGCGGCCCATCTGGTGGGTGCGACCACCAGATTCTGGCAATTATCGCCGTCGCATCTAACCTGAAACAGCACCATGGGTTTGGCGATATTTTGCCCGGACTCGGCGAATTTCACATTGCCATAAAACGTTTGCATATCTGTGGTGGCCAGGGCATCCCGCACTTTTTCCTTGTCAAAAGAATCAGCGCGTTCGAATGCGTCTTTATAAACCAGCAGCGCGGCGGAAGATTCCGCGGCCTGATACGGTGGCGCATAGTCGAACGCGGCGGTGAACTCTTCATCATACCGGGTGCCATTACCGAAAAATTTATCGCTGTAGCTCAAGGATTTATGCCATTGTGCGGCGCACAGCGCGTACTCGGATTTTTGCCCATGTTGTTCCGCAAGCTTGGAAGCATCGCAATGGGTCATCGCCAGCATGGGTACGTCTACCTGCATTTCCGAAATTTGCCTGATGGCCGTGAGCGCGCCTTTGGAATGCCCGGACACCACCAATACATCCGGTTTTGTCGCCTTGACTTTGGACAGCGTGGCGGCCATGTCATTCAGTTCCTTTGGCAGCTTGTCATCGATAATAATCTTCGACCCGGTTCTTTCAGCCGCATCCACAACCCCAAGCCGCACGTCCTGGGAAAATGCATCCTGTTCAAATGCCATGGCGATGTTCACCGGATTCCCATCATTTTTTGCAACCGCCAGATCAATGGCCACTTCGAGATATTGATTTGCGGCAGATAATACGGCGAACAAATATTTATACCCTTTCGTGAACAATGATCGGGATGCGCCATTGGCCTCAACCATTGGAATCTGATTCTCCTCGGTGACCGGGGCCATTGCCTTGGTCAGGCCGGAACTGTAGGGGCCAAGCATATACTGCACGCCATCCTGTTTGATCAGCCTTTCTGCAAGCTGGGCGGCGCGCCCGGAGTTGGATTCATCATCGTAGTAAACGACTTTGAATTTATAGGATTTGCCGTTCACACTGACCCCACCCATGTCGTTTATCCGGTTTACCGCAAACTCATATCCATTTTTGGTATGTTTGCCATTAGTGGAATATTTCCCGGTAAGAGAAACCGCCGCCCCCAGGATTATGGTGTCTCCTTCCACCCTGGCGATGGACGTTGATGTGGCGCCAATCAACAGGCCCAGGGCGGATATGAAGGTTAAAGCCAGTTTATAAATATTTCTCATTATGCAATCCTCTGTTGGTGTTGCGCGTTATTTAACTACTATAAAAAATAAATTACAACCATGGTATTGGTGATTGTCGATGCTGCATAAACTGCCCGCTCATGCAGCGCATAATGTGTCCGGGTTCACTGTTTTGTGATCCATCCCTGGCTGGGAAAGACCATAAATTGACAAATTAAAGTTAAACCAAATGCCGCCAAACCCGGGTTCGCCGCCAAACCCGGGTTCATTGAATTCACCATTTATAATGTGTACACTCCCGCGCTCCCGGCAGGCGCGTAGCTCAGTTGGTTAGAGCACCACCTTGACATGGTGGGGGTCGGTGGTTCGAATCCACTCGTGCCTACCAGATTCCCCGATTTTTAAATTTTTTAATAACATGCGTTCTTTGGTATGGAACGCCACTGACCTCAATGACCCAATGCCTGAAATATCCCTTGCTGACGGTTCTGTCCGCGCATACGACAATCCATTAACCATCGCCGATGTGGCGGCTGATATCGGGCCTGGCCTGGCCAGGGCTGCGCTTGCCGGGAAGTTGAATGGTGAACTCGTGGATACCAGCACGCTGCTTGAGGATGACTGTAAATTAACGATCATTACGTCCAGGGATGAAGAAGGTCTGGCCGTGATTCGCCATTCCACCGCGCATCTGCTGGCGCAGGCGGTGAAACAGCTTTTCCCCCGGGCGCAGGTGACGATTGGTCCGGTTATCGAGAATGGGTTTTATTATGATTTTTCCTATGCGCCCGGATTTTCCGAACATGATCTGGCCGCCATCGAAAAACGTATGATGGAATTGGCCAGGGCGGATTATCCGGTAGAACGATCAATAATGGCCCGGGATGATGCGGTGCGGTATTTTAAAAATCAGGGCGAGATGTATAAAGCCGAAATCATTGCCGGCATCCCGCAACAGCAGGTGGTCTCCTTATATGGACAGAACGATTTCGTTGATTTATGCCGCGGGCCCCATGTGCCGAGCACGGGGCATCTGCGCGCATTCAAGTTAATGAAGATTGCCGGGGCGTATTGGCGCGGGGATTCGAAAAATGAAATGCTGCAACGAATTTATGGCACGGCATGGGTCGACAGGAAACAGTTGAAATCCTATTTGCTGCAACTCAAACAAGCGGAAAAACGTGATCACCGGAAGCTGGGAAAACAGTTGAATTTATTCCACATGCAGGAAGAGGCGCCGGGCATGGTGTTCTGGCATCCCAGAGGCTGGGCATTGTACCAGGTGTTACAGCAATATATGCGCACTGAACAACATAAACGAAATTACCGGGAAATCAATACTCCGCAGGTTGTGGACTTTTCCTTATGGCAGCGTTCAGGTCATGCGGACAAGTTTGGTGATGATATGTTTTCGGTGCAGTCAGAAGGGCGTGACTTTGCGCTGAAACCGATGAATTGCCCGTGCCATGTCCAGGTATTTAATCAGGGGCTGAAAAGTTACCGCGATTTGCCTTTGCGATTTGCCGAGTTTGGGTCGTGTCATCGTAATGAACTGTCTGGTGCACTGCATGGCTTGATGCGGGTTCGCGGGTTTGTTCAGGATGATGGGCATATTTTTTGTACTGAAGATCAAATTCAAAGCGAAGTGGGCGAATTTATTGATTTTCTCCATCATGTCTACCGGGAATTGGGCTTTACCGATGTCCTCTATCGTCTTTCTACCCGACCAGAGAATCGCGTTGGCGATGAACAAAACTGGGATAAAGCCGAAGCCGCGCTGGCCCAGGCGCTGGATGATAAAAACCTGCCATGGAAAACGCTGCAGGGGGAAGGTGCGTTCTATGGCCCGAAGATTGAGTTTTCGTTGCAAGACAGTATTGGCAGGATTTGGCAGTGCGGCACCATGCAGGTGGACTTTGCAATGCCGGGCCGGCTCGACGCGCAGTACGTAGCCGAAGACGGTGCTCGCAAAACCCCGGTGATGTTACACCGTGCATTGCTCGGTGCATTTGAGCGCTTCATCGGCATTCTGACCGAGCATTGGGAAGGAAAATTCCCGGTCTGGCTTGCGCCTGTGCAGGCGATGGTGATGAATATTACGGACAAACAGGCGAAATACGTGGAGGGAATCGAAAACAACTTGAAAAAACAGGGGTTCAGGGTGGAATCGGACTTGAGAAACGAAAAGATCGGCTTTAAAATCCGCGAGCACACGTTGCAGCGCATCCCGTATCTGCTGGTTGCAGGGGAGCGGGAAGTTGCAACAAATTCCATAGCCGTTCGGACGCAGGGTGGAGAAAATCTTGGAACCATGCCTGTTGAGCAATTCATTACAGATTGTCTGGGTAGTGAGGCTTGAATATCACAACAGGTGTGGCCGGAGCATTGCACCCGTCACCAGTCGGCATGGCCTGTTGTCTGGGGGCCAGGCTAACATTAGTTGAGGAAAAAGATATAGCAAGACAAAAGCAGATTTATATAAACGATCAAATTAAAAGCGATCCGGTACGGGTGATTGGCAGCGATGGCAGGCAATTGGGCATAATTTCACGCAGGGAAGCCCTGGATATTGCCGAACAGGCCAGCCTTGATCTTGTAGAGATTTCGCCCAACGCGAACCCGCCGGTGTGCCGCGTGATGGACTACGGAAAGTATTTATATAGTCAAAGCAAGAAACGCCATGATGCCAAAAAGAAACAGAAACAGGTCACCGTTAAAGAGATCAAATTTCGTCCGGGAACGGATGTGGGTGATTATGATATTAAAGTCAGAAAACTGACCGAGTTTCTCGAAGCGGGAAATAAAACAAAAGTCACCATGAGGTTTAGAGGTCGGGAAATGGCGCATAAGGAACTCGGTCTGGTGATGCTGAATCGGGTTGAGAAAGACCTAGAAGAGATTGCTGAAGTAGAGCAGATGCCCGCACTGGAAGGTCGACAGATGGTAATGCTGCTGTCGCCCAAAAAGACCTGAGATAAGGCCGGAGCGGGACCAGAGCAAAGCCGGAGCGAATTTAACTCCCCGACAAAAATACATTAAATATTTGTATACAAGGCGAGAAGTAGTCCATTCCAGAACTACCATCGTCATTAGTTCATTGCAGTCACATGGTTATACAGACAAAAGCGGCTGAAATACTGGAGTAAAAGATGCCAAAACTTAAAACCAATCGGGGTGCTGGGAAGCGCTTCAAGCGCACAGCCACTGGAAAGTTCAAGCGCTCCCAATCGCATTTACGTCATATCCTGACCAAGAAATCCACCAAGCGGAAGCGCCATCTTCGTTCCGGGGCGTTGATTAATGCCGCGGACCAGGCCGCTGTCAGGCAACTGCTTCCATACGCCTGAATCAGAGATCAAGAATATGCCAAGAGTAAAAAGAGGGGTGACCGCAAAAGCCCGTCATGCAAAAGTATTGAAGCAGGCCAAAGGTTATCGTGGTGCGCGAAGTCGTTTATATAAAGTGGCCAGGCAGGCAGTGGATAAAGCGGGGCAATATGCGTATCGTGACCGCCGCCAGCGTAAACGCCAATTTCGCGCATTGTGGGTGGTGCGTATTAACGCAGAAGCGCGCAATAATGGAATGAGCTACAGCCGACTGATTGCCGGGTTGAACAAGGCGGCCGTCGCGCTGGACCGTAAAGTGCTGGCCGATATGGCGGTTAACGACAAACCCGCATTTGGTAAACTGGTAGAGCAAGCCAAACACGCCCTGGCAGGCTAAATATTTGTAGTATGTAAAAAGGCTTGTCAGGAGTCTTTGTTTTCCGCAGAGGTCTGTGTCACCCCCAGTATCTGAATTCGGATTAGATCATAACTATCTGATTCAAAATAGTATCAAATTGTGCCTGATCCCCAACTAAACCTGGCCGAGCATTCTTTGGATCAGATCCGGTCGTCTGCCGGGAGCGCAATTGACCAGGCGCAGTCATTGTCAGATTTGGCAACCCTGCGTGTTCGATATCTGGGTAAAAAAGGCATGATCACCGCACAGCTAAAACGCATCGGCGGGCTGCCCCCTGAACAGCGCAAAGGATTTGGTCAGGAAGCGAACCTGATCAAAGCGCAGATTGTCCATTGGCTGGAAGAGAAACGTGAAAAACTCGAAGCATTGGCGATTGCCAGTCAGCTCGAAAATGAACGAATTGATGTGACTCAACCGGGCAGGGGGCAGGTTGCCGGGACATTGCATCCGATTTCGCGCTCCCTCAATCGCATAGAAAACATTTTTGACCGCCTGGGATTTGATATTGCTACCGGGCCGGAGATTGAAGATGATTTTCATAATTTTACAGCGCTCAACATTCCCGAAAACCACCCGGCACGGGCAATGCACGATACATTCTATATTGATGCAGGCATTGTGTTGCGCACCCATACCTCCACGGTGCAAATCCGTTATATGGAAAATCATGCACCGCCGATTCGAGTGATTGCGCCGGGCCGGGTGTATCGTTGCGATTCAGACGTCACTCATACCCCGATGTTTCATCAATTGGAATGTCTGGCGGTGGACAGGGCGATTACCTTTGCCGACCTGAAGGGTGTGCTAACCCATTTTATTCATGAGTTCTTCGAGCAGGATCTTCAACTTCGATTTCGGCCTTCTTATTTTCCATTTACAGAACCCTCCGCGGAATTAGACATTGGCTGCCTGTTTTGCCAAAGCAAAGGATGCCGGGTTTGCAGTCACAGCGGATGGCTGGAGGTATTAGGCTGCGGCATGGTTCACCCAGAGGTGCTGCGCCATGGCGGCATAGACGGCGAAAAATATACCGGGTACGCATTCGGCCTGGGGGTAGAGCGGCTAACCATGCTGCGCTATGGGGTGAACGACCTGCGCTTGTTTTTCAGTAATGATCTTGCGTTTCTGCGGCAGTTTCAGGGAATGTAAATATGTTGATCAGCCAATCCTGGCTAACGGAGTGGGTCGCACCCGAAATAGGTCCAGAAGCACTTGCAGAAAAGCTGACACTGGCCGGATTGGAAGTGGATTCAGTGGCGCATGCAGGTCCGGCGCTGGACAATACCCGGATAGTGATTGGGCAGATTGTCTCGGTGAAACCTCATGCAAACGCCACTGAACTTCGGATATGTGATGTCGATGTGGGCAGGCCCGGGAATTTTTCCATTGTATGCGGCGCGGCCAATGCAAAAACCGGTATGAAAACAGCAGTGGCATTATGCGGGGCAAAGCTGGTGGGTTTTAGCGTGGCTGAGCGTGAGATTCGTGGCGTGAAATCATACGGTATGCTTTGCTCTGCGGCAGAACTCGGGCTCGCAGAAGTATCCGGTGGCATCCTTGAGTTTGATCAAAGCGCCGAACCCGGCCAAGGTGTAGGCGACTACCTGGATTTGCGGGACAGCGTAATCCAGTTGAAATTGACTCCAAACCGCGGGGACTGCCTTGGAATAGTCGGTGTGGCCAGAGAGGTGTCCACACTGACTAACAGCCGACTGAATATTCCGAAAATTCAGAAAATCAGGGCAACTGTCAACAAGGCCCTGAAAGTGACGCTTGACGCGCCCCAAGCCTGCCCGAGGTATGTGGGCCGAGCGATTACCCATATCGACATGACCGCGAAAACCCCGGATTGGATGGCGGAAAGGCTGCGCCGGTGCGGGATGCGCAGCATCAATCCAATAGTCGATGTGACCAATTATGTCATGTATGAACTCGGCCAGCCCATGCACGCTTTTGATCTAAAGAAGATTGCGCGCGGGATTGTGGTGCGCAGAGCTGGCAAAGGGGAAAAACTGGCGCTGTTGAATGGCAGTACGGTGGCATTGGATACACATAATCTGGTTATTGCGGACCGGGAAAAATCCATCGCTTTGGCGGGAATAATGGGCGGCGCAAATTCGGCCATTTCAGAAAACACCGTGGAAATTTATCTGGAAGCGGCATACTTTTCGTCTGCTGATATACGCGGCAAGGCACGAGAATTTGGTATGCACACCGACGCGTCCCACCGGTTTGAGTGCGGGGTTGACAGCGGGCTACCGCTGCGGGCGATGGAGCGCGCAACCCGGCTGGTTCTGCAAATTGCTGGTGGGCAGGCCGGCCCGATTACCCACGCCGTAGTAAAATCGGCATTGCCCGAAACGCCGAATATCCGTTTCAGCTATGCTGAAATTTCCAGGGTGCTGGGGATATCCATTCCGGTTGATCGATCCACACAGATTATGCAGAACCTGGGGATGTCGGTAGCGGCTACTGAAAATGGCTGGATGGTCAGGCCGCCAGGCTGGCGTTTCGATATCCAGGCACAACACGACCTGGTGGAAGAAATCGGGCGTTGTTACGGGTTCGACAAGGTGCCGCCCCGTATGCCGTTAGTCCAACCGAGAACCGGCGCACACCTGGAAAAAAATCTCTCGCCGAATGATATAAAACGAACCCTGGTGCATCGCGGCTATCACGAAGCCATTACCTATAGTTTCGTTGATGCAACCATGCAAAAGCAACTGCTCGGCAAAGGCGGTGCTATACGATTGGCAAACCCGATTGCCGAAAATATGTCGGTGATGCGCCAGAGCTTGTGGCCCGGGCTGATGGAAGCGCTGCGGACAAACTTGAATCGACAGGAAGGTCGGGTCAGGTTATTTGAAATGGGAAACGTTTTTTACAGAGCGAAAAATGCGCTGAAAAGCAGGGAAATTCAACGGGTCGCAGGATTGGTTTGCGGTCATTGTTTTCCCAGACAATGGGGAATTGCAGGCATTGAGGCTGACTTTTATGATATTAAGGCTGACCTGGAATCGCTTATCAAACTCACCAGTCTGGCAGGCAAGTTACGCTTCAGGCCGGGTTCTCATGCCGCATTGCACCCGGGACAATGCGCACAAATCCATATCGGTGGCCAGCAAATTGGATTGATTGGAAAGTTAAATCCGGCGCAACAGAAATTGTATGACATAGATAAATCGATTTACTTGTTTGAAGTTGACCTTGATCCATTATCCTGTTTTGTCATACCTTGTTTTTCGGGTATTTCAAAATTTCCATCCATGCAACGGGATATTGCAGTCCTGGCGGATGAGTCCGTATCGGTGCAGTCGATTATGGATCTGGTGCGCGCTTCGGCCGGTGGAATGCTTAAGAAATTGGAATTATTTGACGTGTACAGGGACAGCAACCTGGGGAAAAACAGGAAAAGTTTTGCTTTTAGCTTGACCTTCCAATCAGAATCAAGCAATCTTATATCCTCCAAAGTCGATCAAGTGACAGAAAAAGTTATCCGCGAACTTGAAGAAAAACTGGATGTGCAGCTTCGATGACCGATGAAACAGAAACATTAGCTGTACTGTAATAACAGAATAAACAAGAATAAATATATGACGGTAACAAAGGCAGATTTGGGGAACACGTTATTTGATGAAGTGGGATTGAACAAGCGCGAGGCAAAGGATGTTGTGGGATTATTTTTTGAAAAGATTCGCCTGTCGCTTGAGAGCGGGGCCTCGGTAAAACTGTCTGGATTTGGGAGTTTCGCACTCAGGGACAAGACCTCTCGACCGGGACGCAATCCGAAAACAGGTGAAGAAGTCGCAATTTCAGCAAGGCGGGTGGTAACCTTCAGGCCAAGCCCAAAATTAAAGGAAAACGTGCTCCAGAACTCGTTTGAATTAACGCAAAGACTAGGGCGTACCAAATAATGACAATGCTTGATCCGGGCGGCTTTAAATTGCCACCGATTCCAACAAAACGATATTTTACAATCGGAGAAGTCAGCAGGCTTTGTGAGGTCAAACCGCATGTTTTGCGCTATTGGGAGCAGGAGTTTCCCCAACTGAAACCGGTAAAGCGTCGTGGCAATCGTCGTTATTATCAGCGCCATGAAGTCAAACTAATCCGTCACATCCGCAAATTGTTATATATTGAAGGTTTTACTATCAGCGGTGCCAGAATTCGGCTGGAGCAGCTTGCCGCTGAAAATGAGACCACCACTTCCTCCCCGGGAGGGATCAGACAAGACGCCAGTAAGATGGTTTCTCTATTGATTGCCGAGTTGTCTGAGGTGCAGCAAATCCTGAGCTAATCTGACTTTTCCATCAAGCTTGCTGTCCGCTTTAATTCGTAGTAAATCTGCTTTAAACTAAAATCCGGCCCTGGACACAGGGGTCAGTATCGTCGGGGTGTAGCGCAGCCTGGTAGCGCACCGCAATGGGGTTGCGGTGGTCGGAGGTTCAAATCCTCTCACCCCGACCAATTAGGTCGGTGTCGGTGATGGATGTTTGTTTACCGATACCTGCGGCGCCAGTAATTCTTCCGGTTTTTGCAAAGTTGTTCTCCTCAAGCGTATAGCCAAAGGACGGCTGGGCTGCCAGCCTGCTCCAGGCGGCGATGTGATAAAATAAACCTCTTTATTCAGGGTAAAGACGGCTAATGGCAGGCGAATACGATTCGAGTAGTATTAAGGTTTTAAAAGGGCTGGATGCGGTACGTAAACGCCCAGGCATGTACATCGGTGACACCGACGATGGCACCGGATTGCACCACATGGTTTTCGAGGTAGTGGATAATGCGATCGATGAAGCATTGGCAGGGTATTGCAGCAGGGTTAAAGTTACCATTCACGGCGATGAATCAATCAGTGTGAGTGACGACGGGCGCGGCATTCCCACCGGAATTCTGGAAGAGGAGGGGGGCAGGAGTGCAGCGGAAGTGATCATGACCGTGCTCCATGCTGGCGGCAAGTTTGACCAGGATTCCTATAAAGTTTCTGGAGGGCTGCACGGCGTGGGTGTTTCTGTGGTGAATGCGCTGTCTGAAAAATTGACAATGGAAATTCACCGCGAAGGCAGGATTCATATCCAGCAATATATTTATGGGAATCCTCAGGGACCGCTGCAAGTTGTCGGCGAAACCGAGAGCACAGGCACGATCATTACTTTTATGGCCAGTGACAAAACTTTCACCCATATCCGATATCACTATGAAATTCTTTCAAAAAGACTGCGCGAACTGTCATTTTTAAACTCGGGGATACGCATCGAGCTATACGATGAGCGCAGTCAATCAGGCGATGTGTTCGAATACGAAGGTGGTATAGCCGAGTTTGTAAGCCATTTAAATCAAAAGAAAACGCCGCTGCATCCCACGGTGTTTAGCATTTCAAACGAAAAAGACGGCGTGCTGATTGATCTGGCGATGCAGTGGAATGACTCTTATCAGGAAAACACATTTTGTTATACCAATAATATTCCCCAATCCGATGGCGGCACCCATCTGGCCGGGTTGCGCGGGGCGATGACCCGCACCCTGAATGGTTATGCAAATGGACTCGGCCTGGCGAAAAAGGAAAAGCTGAGTTTGAGCGGCGATGATTGCCGGGAAGGTCTCACTGCAATTTTGTCGATCAAGGTGGCCAATCCGAAGTTTTCATCCCAGACCAAAGAAAAACTGGTTTCTTCGGAAGTAAAAGGGGTGGTGGAATCCGCAGTCAATGAAGCACTTGGAAATTTTTTGCTGGAGAATCCGGCGGAAGCGAAAATCATTGCAAATCGAATCGTTGATTCTGCCAGAGCCCGGGAGGCGGCCAGAAAAGCGCGGGAAATGACTCGACGAAAAAATGCGCTGGATTTGGGCGGGCTGCCAGGGAAATTAGCCGATTGTCAGGAAAAGGACCCTGCGCTATGTGAAATATACCTGGTGGAAGGCGACTCCGCGGGCGGCAGCGCCAAACAGGCCCGGGATCGAAAATTTCAAGCGATTCTCCCGCTTAAGGGGAAAATCCTGAATGTGGAGAAAGCACGGTTTGACCGGATGTTGTCTTCTGATGAAGTCACGACCCTGATTACCGCGCTTGGCACCGGGATTGGCAAGGCAGATTTTGACATTGCCAGGTTACGTTACCATCGGATTATTATCATGACCGATGCGGATGTGGATGGGTCGCACATTAGAACGCTGCTTCTGACTTTCTTTTTTCGGCAGATGCCGGAGTTGATTGAGCGGGGCCATATTTATATTGCACAACCGCCGTTGTATAAACTGGCTGCGAAAAAGCAGGAAACCTATATCAAGGATGACGCAGAAATGGCCGGTTATTTAATCGGCCTCGCTATGGACAAGGCGCAGATTCAGTTGGCGGACAATACGATTTTAAAAGGTGCCGGACTGAAATCAATGGTCATGGAGCGCAACTCAGTCGGGCAAATCATCGATCGACTTTCGAAAAAATACAATCGGGAAGTGCTGAATGCCTTGCTGGTTATAGAGCCGGTTGCAGCAGAAGATTTGCTGAATATCGAGAATTCCACCAGAATTTCCAAGGCACTGGAATCGGTCTTGAATTCCCGTTCAACGGATATTGTTACCTATTCGACCCGGGTGGATGTAAATACCGCGACCTTGGTGGTGCAGCGTTATCAATATGGATTAACCGAAGATTATGTTTTGCACAGTGGTTTTTTTAAAAGCGCAGAATACCGCAGCCTGATCGCCTATTCGGCAAAGCTGAAGAAAATACAAAACCACGATGGGAAAATTTCTGTATTCTGGGGGAATGTCAACACACAAGTCGGGCAATTCGCCGAAGCAGTAGACTGGGTGATGTCCAGGGTAAAAAAGGGAATGACTGTGCAGCGCTATAAAGGGCTTGGAGAAATGAACCCGGAACAGCTCTGGGACACGACAATGGACCCTGATGTCAGAAGGCTACTTCAAGTTACCGTTGAAGACGGTATTGGTGCAGATGAAACGTTCACTACTTTAATGGGTGACCAGGTTGAGCCGCGTAGAGAGTTTATAGAAAACAATGCGTTCGCGGTTTCCAATCTGGACATCTAGTGGACGCATACCGCTATTTATGATGAGGTGTTTGTCATCTCTGGCCCTAGACAAAATGTTCTTTGGGCTGGGCAAAAACCCGTTCAACCATGGGCCGGAAAAAAGACAGGGGCCGGGATTTGAAGTCGGGATCAAAACAATTCTGGTCGTAGTTCTCACAAAAGGCTACCGTGTCCTGATACCACCTGTGGTCTTTATGTCGCTCCCGGGCATTTCGGTCGCCTCCAAAATAGTGGGCATAGTAATACATCTGGAATAAGCCATGATGCTTCACTATCCAGTACACGCGCCCGGAAACATAGGGCCGCAAAATAGACGCTGCCATTTCACTATGTGAAGCCGGGGCCAGGCCATCGCCAATATCATGCAGCAGCGCCGCCACAACCATTTCTTCGGGTTCGCCCGCCTGGTATGCGCGAGTGGCGGATTGTAATGAATGTTCCAGCCGGCTGACTCTATAGCCCGAGAATGAGCTTTCCAGCGCTTCAAGTGCGGTCATTAAACGGCTTGGGAGTTCGTTGGTGTAGTTTTTTTCCTGCTCGGCAAGGAAGGCATACTCCTCGACTGTACCATCCGCCATATGCACAAATTCTACTGTATTCATGGTTTTATCTAATCAGATTGTTGTCATGTTATTACAAAATTGAGAGCACATTTTGCGGCGGCCTGCCCACTGCGGCTTTTCCGTTTTTTACCACGATGGGCCGCTCCAAAAGTTTTGGATGCCGAACCACGGTATCGATAAGCGCGGCTTCGGACAAGGCTGTGTCGGCCAATCCAAGTTCTGCATAAATATCTTCACCCCTGCGGATAATGTCATGGATAGAACAACCCAGTTGCATGGTAATGGATGTAAGCGTGTCGGCATCAGGCGGTTGCTCAAGGTAAAGCACTATTTCGGGCTGGATTCCCTGCTCGTGTAATAACGCCAGCGTCGCCCTGGATTTTGAGCAGCGTGGATTATGATAGATAGTGGTCATTCAATGCCTCATTCATAATGGGTGCCTCTGTTCGCCAGAGTTTTCTTCAGAGGGTTTTCAGGATTTCTTGCGTGAGTGCAGGCAGCGCAATCCCGTAGTGTATATGAGATGCTTGAGGATTTGAATTGCCCTGACTTCAGTTGCCGGCACCGGGTTTTATCGAGAACCAGTTTTTCATTAGTTTTTCATTTTTCCGGAAAACCCGGAGCAGGGCGCAAAAACTTCGGGCTGCGTACCGCGAATAAAAGGCAGGTTTTGCCGTCGCGCACAACGAGTATTTGCGACCAGACCTGATTCAGGATCAATACGGGCAAAGACAATATCTTCATTGACCCGTTGGTGGAAAATTTCCAGGTCGATATTTGACATCACATTCTCCCACACCCGCATCGCCCCGCCAGACCCGGAAAGACCGGTGGGACGATTGTCATCGCGGCCCACCCAAACCACCGTTAGCAGGTTGCCACTGTATCCGGCAAACCAGCTATCCCGGAAGCGGTCGGTGGTGCCGGTTTTGCCGCGCAAACCCAAGTTTGAGCTAAAACTTCGGGACAGGCCAATCGCCGTACCCTGGAGAACTACCTGCTGCAATGCGAAGTCGATTAGAAAGGCGCTGTTTCGGTCGATTGCCCGATGCGCCTTGCGCGGGAATTTGGCGATGGATTCTCCCCGGTTGTTTTGAATGCTGCGGATAGTGCGCAACGGCAGACGCAGGCCATTATTTGCCAGAGTCTGATACATCTGTGCAATTTCCAACGGCGTATGCCGGCTTGCCCCAAGCAATGTAGAAGGATAGTTTTCGATATTTCGCTCTATACCCAGGCGACGCATGGTTGCGATTACCGTGGCAACGCCGATGTCCAACCCTAATCGAACTGTGGGCACATTGTAGGAATGTGCCAGACTTTGATAAAGCGGCAATGGCCCGCGAAACTGTTTATCGTAATTTTGCGGTGACCACAGCTCGCCCCCTTTCGGCGTCAAAGTCAATGGGCTATCTTCCAGCAGGGTAGCCAGCGAATATTTTTTTGGCTGTTCCAGCGCGGCCAGATAAATGAATGGTTTTACCAGCGAACCGATCGGGCGCTGCGCATCTATGGCGCGATTAAAACCCGAATAACCTTTGATGCGGTCGCCAACCAGCGCCAGTATTTCTCCCTGTTCAGGCTCAACCACAATGACAGCGCCCTGGAGCGTTCCGGCGTTGAAACCCTTTTGGCGCTCAAGTTTGCCCAGGGTTTCGCTTAAGCCCCGCTGGGCGATTTGCTGAACGCTGGCATCCAGCGAGGTATAAAGTTGAAGGCCGTTAGTTCGCAAGACCTCCTCGGAATAGTACTGGCGCAGCTGCCTGTGTAAATAGTCCAGATAAGCGGGAAAGTCACTGCTTGATTCTGGTTGATGCGGAATAATGCCAAGGGGTGATGCTGACAGGGTGTCGGCAGTATGGGCGCTAATGGCTCCGACCTTTGCCAGCGTGTGCAATACCCGGTTTCGCCTTTTTAACGCACGTTCAGGATGCCTTCTGGGGTTGTAAAACGATGGCGCGGGAATCATTGAAATTAACAATGACGTTTCATGCAGCTTTAATTGATCAACCGGGCGTCCAAAATAATACTCGCTGGCCAATGCAAAACCATGCACAGCCCGGTTACCGGATTGACCAAGGAAAATTTCATTCAGATACAGCTCCAGAATTTCAGCTTTGCTGAATCGAACTTCCATCATGATGGCCATTATTGCCTCCATTGCCTTGCGGGAGATGGTTCGTTTTGGGTTCAGAAACAGATTCTTGACCAATTGCTGGGTCAAAGTGCTGCCTCCTTGTATGGCCCTGCCGCCGCGGATATTTGTCCACAAGGCGCGCAGTATGGCTTTTGGGTCCACACCAAAATGTGACTGGAAATTTCGATCTTCCATAACCAGCAGCGCTTTGATCAATAGCTCGGGCATCTGGTGCAGTTTCAAAGCAATACGGTCCTGATATGGTCCCAATTGCAAACTGCCAATCAAAAGCGGTTCGATAATAATATAATCAATGCCTCGGGTGGTGGCGTGGTCGGCAACCGATGCAATCGTGTTTCCCCGGAATGTGATGCGCACGGCCTGAGGTTTTTGTCGATCAATACCCGTATCAAAGCCTTGCAGGTGTAGGTCCACTGCACTGTCGGAAACCGCGAAATCACCTGGATTCGAAATTTGTCGGACGCGGCGATAGCCATTGCCTTGCAACGTTTCTGCCAGCTTGATCGGTGAAAAAACCGCCCCCGGGTTTAACTGTAAAGGACGGGTATATACGTGTGCCGGCTGGGACTGGATGGCGCCGCTAAAGCGCTGGCGAATTTCCAGGTCGAGATACAGAAGAATGGTGAGTGTGGCAAAAACCAGGCCGGCGCACAGGCGAGTTGAGATAAATAATAGAAACGTTCCGGTCGGGCCATGTTGAGGCGGATGCCGATCTTTGGCCGCCCTGTTTCTGCGATATTTTTTTCCGGACAATGGATTTTATAGACACCCTGAAGTAATCAGTCAGCACTTGCAGGATTCAGGGCAGTGCAGCACTGCCAGCAAATTTCAAAGCTACTCGGGTTTAATTCTCCGCATTGCTGGCAAAGCAGTGAGTCAACCGGATTCGGTCTGGCCGCAAAATCGCGAACAACCCGATTCGCCCGGTGTAAATCCGAATCGCTCTTTATCCAGATCTCGGGATAAATAACCGGAAGATCACCCAAACCGCCCTGGGCATTGTGATGAAACAGCTCGGCTGCAATGCCCGCCTGCTTTAACTGATCAATCATAAGTTGACCGTCAATCAGCGACTCAGCGATATAAAGTCTTTGCACCTGGACGACCGGGCAGCGAAATGGCGGGCAGAATCAGACAAGCACCCCGGTCAGGCGGCAATTTCCTCCCCGGGCGACCCGGGCCAGGCGAGGATTATTGCCTGTACCAATGTGGCTAATGGTATGGCGAAAAACACGCCCCAAATTCCCCAAAGCCCTCCAAAGAACAATACCGCAGCGATGATCGCGACCGGATGAATATTGACTACTTCTGAAAACAATAATGGTACAAGCAGATTTCCATCCAGAGCCTGAATAACCAGGTAGGCAATCACCAATGTCATCAAATTACCCGTCCAGCCCCATTGAAACCAGCCGATGATGACTACCGGCACGGTCACCACGGCCGCGCCCACATAGGGTATTAATACCGAGATGCCAACCAGAACCGACAACAGCATGGAATACTGTAGATCAAGGTATGAAAAGGTTATAAATGTCACGAACCAAACCACCAGTATCTCCCAGAACTTACCCCGGATGTAGTTTCCTATCTGTAAATCCACGTCTCCCCACACACGCACGGCCAGTTCGTTTTCTTTCGGTAGAAACTTTTTAATCCAATTCAGAATAATTTCTTTGTCTTTCAGGAAAAAGAAAATCAGCAGCGGCAATAACACAACATAAATCATCACAGTGATCACGCTGGCTGCACTGGAGATTGAACTGGTGAGCAGGTCCTGTCCCAAGTCTGCAAGCTGGGTGCGTAATCCGGTGATAATTTCCTGAACCTGGGCGATAGAAAACAGTTCCGGGTAGTGTTCCGGCAGGGTCATTAATGCGGCTTGACCTTTGGTCAACATGCTCGGGATTTGTTGTACAACCTCGGTAAGCTGGTTGTATAAAACCGGCAATAATCCAAACAATATGCTGGTCAGGAATATCAGAAATGCGAAAAAAACAATCCACACTGAAACGATTCGCGGCACTTTGGCCAGGGTCATTCGGCCGATCAGGCCTTCCAGCAAATAGGCAATAACGATTCCGGCGAGAACCGGTGCCAGCATATTGCCGACCAAAGAAATGATCAACAATGTACCAACAAGAATCAATGTCAGATACACCACCTGGGGGTTTGAAAGACTTTCTTTAAACCAGCTTATGATTCTATCCATAAATTATATATATCAGTTTTGCGATCAAACCACTACTTTAAACCTGGATGATTTCCACACCAAAAGACATGGCCGCGGTCTTCTCCAGCATCCTGGTTACCGAACAATATTTATCCATTGACAGCGATATGGCGCGTTGTACTTTTTTCTGGTCAAGCTGTTGGCCGGAAATTCGATAGAGCAAATGAATCCGGGTGAACACAGCGGGCAGGGTGTCAGCGCGGTTCGCCGTTATTTCAATTTCGCAATGACTGGCATGCTGACGGGATTTTTTCAGAATCGACATCACGTCGATAGCGCTGCAGCCACCCAGCCCCGCCAGCACGACTTCCATTGGACGGGCTCCGAGGTTTTGCCCGCCGACTTCGGCGGAGCCATCCATTTCGATCCTGTGTCCGGCTTCTGTTTCGGCGATAAAATTAACTCCGCTGCGCTGCTTGACCTGTATCTTCATGGCTGATTTCAAGAAAACAATTGACGTAGTTTTGCCCCGGGGTGCTCCGCTCGCATCAACACTTCCCCAACCAAAAAGGCATTAACCTGGTGACTTCGCACCCGCACCACATCCCCGGCGGTGTGGATACCGCTTTCGGTTACCACAATTCTGTCCTCAGGAATCTGTTTCACCAGGTTGATTGTGGTATTCAAAGAGGTCTCAAATGTATGCAGATTGCGATTGTTTATGCCAATCAGTCTACAGGGCAAATTAAGTGCACGGTCCAAGTCATGCTGGCAGTGAACCTCAACCAGAACATCCAATTGTAAATCGCTGGCCAATTCAGCCAGTTGCCGCAATGTGACATCATCCAGTGCCGCGACGATTAATAAAATCGCATCGGCGCCAATTACTCTGGATTCATAAACCTGATAGGGGCCAATCATAAAATCCTTGCGCAGCACGGGCAGACTGCACACCGACCGTACTTGATTGATATGATCATCGTGACCCAGAAAATACGGCTCATCGGTCAGTACGGACAAGCAGGTGGCGCCGTTGGAAGAATAGCTCCTGGCAATTTCGGCCGGATCAAAACTTTTCCGCAGAACCCCTTTACTTGGCGATGCTTTTTTTATCTCGCTGATAACGGCCGGTTTCCCCATGCGTATGGTTCTTTCTATCGCATCAATAAACCCCCGAATAGGCACAGCAGACTCGCATCGACTGCGCATTTGCGCCAGCGGCATTCGCTTGGTGCGCTGGCTAACTTCTGCTGCTTTGGCCGCCAGGATTCGGTTCAGTATGTCAGACATTTGGGTCGCGATTAAACCACAACCAGCTTGCTATCAGCAAACCAATGGTTACAGCAACTCGGGGTCTATTCGGCGGTCAAATTTCTATCGCGATTGCCATGTCAATTCCCGCTTCGCAATAGTGTGGATTGGATGTTGGGCTGCCCCGGATTAAGTAGATTTATCCAGAGGAGTATGATGAGAAAAAGCAGGCTGAGTTAGTGATGCAACCGAGATAATCGACAGCATCGTCGCCCTGTTTCAATCCACGCGCCCCTGAAGGGCGCGACGGCGAAGTTCGGCAATCAGACTGTGCGGGTACCCGTTTCAATCCACGCGCCCCTGAAGGGCGCGACGCATCATATCAATGACGCGAGAGCCCTTGGTATTGTTTCAATCCACGCGCCCCTGAAGGGCGCGACCTCCAGTAATTCTACTGTTTCCGAGCTTGAGCGTGTTTCAATCCACGTGCCCCTGAAGGGCGCGACTGTTTCTGGACAAGCGCTGAAGCGATTTATGGCTATGTTTCAATCCACGCGCCCCTGAAGGGCGCGACCAAAGAAACCAAGTTCCAAATGGCCTTGTTTGAAGTTTCAATCCACGCGCCCCTGAAGGGCGCGACTTAATCGCAGGATAGATCCGTACACAGTACTGGGTTTCAATCCACGCGCCCCTGAAGGGCGCGACATCGCAACGACCGCCGCCGGCGCATCAGCAGACATCGTTTCAATCCACGCGCCCCTGAAGGGCGCGACAAAAATAAACCTTTCAAGAATTCTACAAGAACAGGTTTCAATCCACGCGCCCCTGAAGGGCGCGACGGCTGGCTGTAGCAAACATTAATATAGCCACCAGTGTTTCAATCCACGCGCCCCTGAAGGGCGCGACGGCTCAACGATGAAGTTAAAATCTCCTTGAATCTGTTTCAATCCACGCGCCCCTGAAGGGCGCGACTCAACGCAACAGTCGCGAGATCTCGTAATTTGTCTGTTTCAATCCACGCGCCCCTGAAGGGCGCGACGCGTATTTTTGGATCAGTCCAGCCGTATCGATTTCGTTTCAATCCACGCGCCCCTGAAGGGCGCGACGTTCGAAAAGGCACCGGTTGCGTTGAGCACACGAGTTTCAATCCACGCGCCCCTGAAGGGCGCGACCGAGATTGAGGCCGACTTACTACGGCAGCAAGAGCGGTTTCAATCCACGCGCCCCTGAAGGGCGCGACTGCATCATATCGATGACGCGGGAGCCCTTGACATTGTTTCAATCCACGCGCCCCTGAAGGGCGCGACCAATTATGCTGTCAAGCCAATTACGCCTGGATGTGTTTCAATCCACGCGCCCCTGAAGGGCGCGACCTACACAGCAACGCCGGCTACCTACCCATCCGTAGTTTCAATCCACGCGCCCCTGAAGGGCGCGACTTCCCGAGCAGCGGGTCAATGCTCACGACCCGAGTGTTTCAATCCACGCGCCCCTGAAGGGCGCGACAGCTTGTTGCATCAGCAGACAATCGATTGTCAATGTTTCAATCCACGCGCCCCTGAAGGGCGCGACTTTTTTTTAGCTAGTTTAGGAATCACTGGATACCGTTTCAATCCACGCGCCCCTGAAGGGCGCGACTGCCAGATAATGTACCATTCATTGCCACACTGCTAGTTTCAATCCACGCGCCCCTGAAGGGCGCGACGATATACCGCTCGCCCTGTCTGCCGTTTTGGTCGATGTTTCAATCCACGCGCCCCTGAAGGGCGCGACGACAATCAATCAGTTATATGATTAAATACGTCCAGGTTTCAATCCACGCGCCCCTGAAGGGCGCGACTTCTCAAGGCGGCACTGACGCCGCGAATCTTGGTGTTTCAATCCACGCGCCCCTGAAGGGCGCGACGGCTGTGATGTTAGCCTTTGCGCAATCCATCGCCGTTTCAATCCACGCGCCCCTGAAGGGCGCGACTTGGTGTTTTGGCCAGTCGTCTTCCTGCAAACTGGTTTCAATCCACGCGCCCCTGAAGGGCGCGACCAAATTATCCGTACTTTGACTCAAGAGGTCCGGTGTTTCAATCCACGCGCCCCTGAAGGGCGCGACATCCGATTCTGTCGGGCAATATCATGAGTAGTCTGGTTTCAATCCACGCGCCCCTGAAGGGCGCGACAAGCAGTACAACGACAAGCAAGCTCGGCGAAAGTGTTTCAATCCACGCGCCCCTGAAGGGCGCGACTGGCCAAGCGGACCAAGCCGATTGGTGAAAGTGCGTTTCAATCCACGCGCCCCTGAAGGGCGCGACCTGTCTGGACGGTCTGCTTCTTCAACCGCATCCTCGTTTCAATCCACGCGCCCCTGAAGGGCGCGACCGCCATTTTTTTAACTCTTGTTGCGTCTATAGTTAGTTTCAATCCACGCGCCCCTGAAGGGCGCGACGGCCACAGTGCCGCAGTGATTACCCTCCTCATCGCGTTTCAATCCACGCGCCCCTGAAGGGCGCGACGGACTGGTATCAATACAATCGACTTGACCCCATGGGTTTCAATCCACGCGCCCCTGAAGGGCGCGACTTGGGCGACGATAGCAGTCCATTGACGTAATATTGGTTTCAATCCACGCGCCCCTGAAGGGCGCGACGAGCCCCAATTAATGCTCCAACCGACATCAGGATGTTTCAATCCACGCGCCCCTGAAGGGCGCGACCAACCATCAACCAATTCGTCAAATCAACCAACGAGTTTCAATCCACGCGCCCCTGAAGGGCGCGACCAACCATCAACCAATTCGTCAAATCAACCAACGAGTTTCAATCCACGCGCCCCTGAAGGGCGCGACTTAAATCAACCAGGGGGCGCTTGACTAAAGAGCAGTTTCAATCCACGCGCCCCTGAAGGGCGCGACATGCGCATATGTCGATCAGACGTATCGATATGATGTTTCAATCCACGCGCCCCTGAAGGGCGCGACAACCTGCGCGTCACATCAGACGCGCAGGCAAAAAGTTTCAATCCACGCGCCCCTGAAGGGCGCGACAGGTATACCCTCAAATCTTGCTTTTAGATCAGCGGTTTCAATCCACGCGCCCCTGAAGGGCGCGACATCTATGACACTGTCGATGAGAGCATCGACTACGAGTTTCAATCCACGCGCCCCTGAAGGGCGCGACTACAGAAGGACAGAAGATACAGATACTTGGTCGTGTTTCAATCCACGCGCCCCTGAAGGGCGCGACCTCTTTTAATATTACAAAGTGTTAATGTTGTAATAGTTTCAATCCACGCGCCCCTGAAGGGCGCGACGTCGTAGCCGGGTGAACATCAAATTCTTCCGACATGGTTTCAATCCACGCGCCCCTGAAGGGCGCGACCCCTAACCTCCGGCGTGTCGTTGATTGACAGGATGTTTCAATCCACGCGCCCCTGAAGGGCGCGACGCCGCATCTGCAACTTTCCTGATAGCAACAGTATCGTTTCAATCCACGCGCCCCTGAAGGGCGCGACCATACATATCAAGCTCCTTGCCAACATCTTTAGTCAGTTTCAATCCACGCGCCCCTGAAGGGCGCGACGAAATAACACCGTGATGGGGAACATAATATTCGGGTTTCAATCCACGCGCCCCTGAAGGGCGCGACCCCTAATTATCAATCTAAATGAGCATAAAATCATGTTTCAATCCACGCGCCCCTGAAGGGCGCGACATAAGTTATATATCTTTTTCAATCCATTATGAGAGTTTCAATCCACGCGCCCCTGAAGGGCGCGACGTTGGTCGACCTTGTCTGTTTTTGGACTTCTGCTGTTTCAATCCACGCGCCCCTGAAGGGCGCGACCGGCGGACGGCAGTACACCCTTACGCCACAGGATGTTGTGTTTCAATCCACGCGCCCCTGAAGGGCGCGACTCATCAAGTGGTAGGTACAACCCGCTAAGATTCGAGTTTCAATCCACGCGCCCCTGAAGGGCGCGACGCAAGTAAGTTGTTTCGTTTGGTGTTGAATATCATGTTTCAATCCACGCGCCCCTGAAGGGCGCGACGTTAATTGCTTGACAGTGCAAGCATGTTTACGTTGTTTCAATCCACGCGCCCCTGAAGGGCGCGACAAAGTAAAAATAATCGAAGTGGTGATAAAATCATGTTTCAATCCACGCGCCCCTGAAGGGCGCGACGATTTTATGCGACGATGAGCGACGATTGAACATCGTTTCAATCCACGCGCCCCTGAAGGGCGCGACTGATGATAAGTGTTCTGATCGTGACTTTCTCGAAGTTTCAATCCACGCGCCCCTGAAGGGCGCGACCTGTTTCGACTGGGAAAACTTTATTGTATTAAGCGTTTCAATCCACGCGCCCCTGAAGGGCGCGACCGGCAGATTCCTATCATCAGCCGCTAAGACAGTCTGTTTCAATCCACGCGCCCCTGAAGGGCGCGACACGAAGACAATGTTCCGACTCACATGACATACCAGTTTCAATCCACGCGCCCCTGAAGGGCGCGACACGGTAAAAAAAGGCGAAGCAGAAGCTTTCAGCGGTTTCAATCCACGCGCCCCTGAAGGGCGCGACTCCTTACATTCGAATCGAATAAGGTTGTTGTCCAGTTTCAATCCACGCGCCCCTGAAGGGCGCGACGCAGGCTCTGCTGTGGTGGACGCATCAATGCGCTGGTTTCAATCCACGCGCCCCTGAAGGGCGCGACCATTAAAAGCCGTGCTGTGCGTATCAGAATAATCGTTTCAATCCACGCGCCCCTGAAGGGCGCGACAACATTTTTATGCTTAGTCGTATACGCATACCAGTGTTTCAATCCACGCGCCCCTGAAGGGCGCGACCGGCCAAGGTCGGGGAGCCCGTAGCCGTAGCGGATGTTTCAATCCACGCGCCCCTGAAGGGCGCGACATCTTGTTGGTGCTTGTCAACTCTTTTAATATTACGTTTCAATCCACGCGCCCCTGAAGGGCGCGACGTCTATCATCTATAGAGTCGCACGCAAGATTGCTGTTTCAATCCACGCGCCCCTGAAGGGCGCGACACAAGGTTCGGGAACCGCTAACATACTGGTTTTGGTTTCAATCCACGCGCCCCTGAAGGGCGCGACTTAACGCATGTTTGACTAATATGGAGCGAGTGTAAGTTTCAATCCACGCGCCCCTGAAGGGCGCGACAACCCGAAAAGGGTTATGAAAGCAACGACAGTCAGTTTCAATCCACGCGCCCCTGAAGGGCGCGACGTGTGTTAGGTTTCCGCCTGTCTGTATTTTTGAAGTTTCAATCCACGCGCCCCTGAAGGGCGCGACTAGTGCATGTTTTACAATAGCGGCGCGGGTAGAAGTTTCAATCCACGCGCCCCTGAAGGGCGCGACCTGCGGTAAGCGGGTCCATCAATATTGACCGTGAACGTTTCAATCCACGCGCCCCTGAAGGGCGCGACTTTTTTTGCCCGCGCGTCTGATGCGACGCGCGGGCTGTTTCAATCCACGCGCCCCTGAAGGGCGCGACCGAGAAACGCGGAGGTTACAAACAAACGAAAGCACGCGTTTCAATCCACGCGCCCCTGAAGGGCGCGACAACCAACTACGTGGATAACGCCCACAAGCGCGTTGTTTCAATCCACGCGCCCCTGAAGGGCGCGACTGAAAACCCGGTCGGGTCTGCAACCGCATAATAAGTTTCAATCCACGCGCCCCTGAAGGGCGCGACTTAGTTATGCGTCGTCGACATGACGACGCACAGCGTTTCAATCCACGCGCCCCTGAAGGGCGCGACTTCCAGCGCTCGTGCAAGCGCTGGAGGTGTGCAATGTTTCAATCCACGCGCCCCTGAAGGGCGCGACATCCGCGCGTCTCGCGATCAGAGACGCGCAGGCAAGTTTCAATCCACGCGCCCCTGAAGGGCGCGACTCCAGCGCTCGTGCAAGCGCTGGAGGTGTGCAATGTTTCAATCCACGCGCCCCTGAAGGGCGCGACCGACCCATCTGCACAATCTGAATGCAGCGAAGCAGTTTCAATCCACGCGCCCCTGAAGGGCGCGACATCTTCAATTCGCACTGAAGCGAAGCTGTTTGTTAGTTTCAATCCACGCGCCCCTGAAGGGCGCGACTGAAAGTACTTCGAAGATACCTAAGAGAGCCAGGTGTTTCAATCCACGCGCCCCTGAAGGGCGCGACTGCACGAGCGCTGGAGGTGTACAATGAATGCGTCGGTTTCAATCCACGCGCCCCTGAAGGGCGCGACCTCAGCGATCGTCGCACTAGCAGCGACGATCGCTGTTTCAATCCACGCGCCCCTGAAGGGCGCGACCGCGTCTGATTGACGCGCAGGCTGAACGCGACCTTGTTTCAATCCACGCGCCCCTGAAGGGCGCGACGCGCAGCATCTCTCCGCCGTACGCGTGCGCAAGATGTTTCAATCCACGCGCCCCTGAAGGGCGCGACGTTAGTTATGCGTCGTCGACATGACGACGCGCCGCGTTTCAATCCACGCGCCCCTGAAGGGCGCGACCTATTAAGGGCCTATTCGAAAACGGCGCAACTGTAGTTTCAATCCACGCGCCCCTGAAGGGCGCGACTTAGTTATGCGTCGTCATGTCGACGACGCGCTGCGTTTCAATCCACGCGCCCCTGAAGGGCGCGACACAAAGTTCGGGAGCCGCTAACATACTGGTTTTGGTTTCAATCCACGCGCCCCTGAAGGGCGCGACGCCTCGCGCGGCTTAAGTGGGGTGCGAGAATCGATGTTTCAATCCACGCGCCCCTGAAGGGCGCGACAACATGGACTATGCAGCTATCATTCAGTCAGGACTGGTTTCAATCCACGCGCCCCTGAAGGGCGCGACTGTCAGTACAGCTCGCGAGCGGGTACTCGCGAGCGTTTCAATCCACGCGCCCCTGAAGGGCGCGACGTAGATGTCAGTGAGCTTATCATCGATAGCGTCAGTTTCAATCCACGCGCCCCTGAAGGGCGCGACGTCCGGTGAGGGTGAGGTGAGGGAAGCCGTCACAGGTTTCAATCCACGCGCCCCTGAAGGGCGCGACGTAGATGTCAGTGAGCTTATCATCGATAGCGTCAGTTTCAATCCACGCGCCCCTGAAGGGCGCGACGGAAACTCAATAAAATGTGATGATGCACGACGTCTGTTTCAATCCACGCGCCCCTGAAGGGCGCGACCCCCTTCTTTCGTCGTTGAGATTGAGTATTCGGTGTTTCAATCCACGCGCCCCTGAAGGGCGCGACTCTCCGGGAAATCCAGCACTGCCGCGGCTTTCAATGTTTCAATCCACGCGCCCCTGAAGGGCGCGACGCCGGGCCGCGGTGCGCTCGCGGTTGCGTGGATTGTTTCAATCCACGCGCCCCTGAAGGGCGCGACCACCAACGATCAACGGCATCTCCTTTCTGGCCACCGTTTCAATCCACGCGCCCCTGAAGGGCGCGACATTTGTTTTGCAAGCACAATTTTGGCCGCAGATTGTTTCAATCCACGCGCCCCTGAAGGGCGCGACGCCCAGTTCGGAGATTTAGTCCGAGCCGGAAAATTCGTTTCAATCCACGCGCCCCTGAAGGGCGCGACATTGTGCCAACGACAACGATAACCAGACTCTACGGGTTTCAATCCACGCGCCCCTGAAGGGCGCGACCGTCAGAGGAACTATCGGGATCGTTGGCAGAAAGGGTTTCAATCCACGCGCCCCTGAAGGGCGCGACGAATTGCCAGAAAATATACGCGGCATCTTCGAAGCCGTTTCAATCCACGCGCCCCTGAAGGGCGCGACGGCCTATGGCTGGGTACAGTCATTATCCACGGACCGGGTTTCAATCCACGCGCCCCTGAAGGGCGCGACCGCTGAATGCAAAAGCCGCAGAACTCGCGGAGCTTGTTTCAATCCACGCGCCCCTGAAGGGCGCGACTTCGTTGATTTTTCCGGCAGCGTAGCGGCTGCCGGTTTCAATCCACGCGCCCCTGAAGGGCGCGACACAAAGCGTTGCATTTGATGATAAATATGTCATAGTTTCAATCCACGCGCCCCTGAAGGGCGCGACGGTAAGTCAGCGCGAGATTGAGGCCGACTTGCTCCGAGTTTCAATCCACGCGCCCCTGAAGGGCGCGACCTCGCCCCCGAGCCGCCAAGCGGCCGGAATATCGGGTTTCAATCCACGCGCCCCTGAAGGGCGCGACATGAAACAAGCAATTGAAAGATACTGCAATGAGAGTTTCAATCCACGCGCCCCTGAAGGGCGCGACCAGAAAAAACAAATGGCGCTGAGCGAGTCTTAATAGTTTCAATCCACGCGCCCCTGAAGGGCGCGACGCTCGCCGAGCGCATCGATCACCATCGATGCACCCGTTTCAATCCACGCGCCCCTGAAGGGCGCGACACAGAGCCACGACCATAAATATTAGCAACAGTAGGTTTCAATCCACGCGCCCCTGAAGGGCGCGACGCCAAACTGCTTATCATTCCCGGAAGAAGTAAGAGTTTCAATCCACGCGCCCCTGAAGGGCGCGACCCATAAAAATGTTTCAATCCACGCGCCGGAGCGCGTTTCAATCCACGCGCCCCTGAAGGGCGCGACGGGCCCTGGCCCGGTGCCGCGCAGGCCGCGCAGAAGTTTCAATCCACGCGCCCCTGAAGGGCGCGACAACAATAGAGGCAGATTAATGGATTCGAAACTTGGTTTCAATCCACGCGCCCCTGAAGGGCGCGACGGCGGTGAAGGGATTGCGAGCAGTCACGCTGGCCGAGTTTCAATCCACGCGCCCCTGAAGGGCGCGACCTGCATAAGTGGAATACGTAGGTTGAGACTCCTTATGTTTCAATCCACGCGCCCCTGAAGGGCGCGACCTGCTTGGTACTAAGATGCAGGTTCAAGGTCAACAGTTTCAATCCACGCGCCCCTGAAGGGCGCGACAATGTACAAAACCAATTATGTGGACAACGCACACGTTTCAATCCACGCGCCCCTGAAGGGCGCGACACCGTGAAAAAAGGCGATATTGAAGCTTTCAGCGGTTTCAATCCACGCGCCCCTGAAGGGCGCGACGAAAGTACTTCGAAGATACCTGAGAGAGCCGGGTGTTTCAATCCACGCGCCCCTGAAGGGCGCGACTTAGGCATTTGCCGATGCCACCAATAGTCAGGCTGTTTCAATCCACGCGCCCCTGAAGGGCGCGACCGGTTATCTACATGAACATGACGATTATATATGCGTTTCAATCCACGCGCCCCTGAAGGGCGCGACTTAGAGCGCCTATCCGGACGAGCCCAGTAATCATGTTTCAATCCACGCGCCCCTGAAGGGCGCGACAAATGTACAAAACTAACTACGTGGATAACGCACACGTTTCAATCCACGCGCCCCTGAAGGGCGCGACGACAGATGCCCGACTGAAATGACATACACAAAAATTGTTTCAATCCACGCGCCCCTGAAGGGCGCGACTGACATACACAAAAATCAAAGTAATCGAATTGGAGTTTCAATCCACGCGCCCCTGAAGGGCGCGACAACCGTAAAAAAGGGCGATATCGAAGCTTTCAGCGGTTTCAATCCACGCGCCCCTGAAGGGCGCGACCCATCTTGAGTTTGCAATTTCGCAAACTCGCAATTGTTTCAATCCACGCGCCCCTGAAGGGCGCGACACCATAAAAAAGGGAGATATTGAAGCTTTCAGCGGTTTCAATCCACGCGCCCCTGAAGGGCGCGACGCCGCGTGCTAATTGCACAGCGGCAGTAATGACGGTTTCAATCCACGCGCCCCTGAAGGGCGCGACTTTCATCGTCCTGACAAAAAGCTTCGCTTCAGTACGTTTCAATCCACGCGCCCCTGAAGGGCGCGACCGATAAAATGTGACGATGGAAGACGTATAAACATCGTTTCAATCCACGCGCCCCTGAAGGGCGCGACCATTTTTAAATCCTCGTTTAGTTGCGAGCTTGCGGTTTCAATCCACGCGCCCCTGAAGGGCGCGACACTGAAATCACGTACACCAAAATCAAAGTAATTGGTTTCAATCCACGCGCCCCTGAAGGGCGCGACTATGGTATTTTGTTTGGCCAGGGCGATGAGGTTTGTTTCAATCCACGCGCCCCTGAAGGGCGCGACGCAGAAAAAACAAATGGCGCTGAGCGAGTCTTAATGTTTCAATCCACGCGCCCCTGAAGGGCGCGACTATCCCCGTCTTACGCATCACCACCAAACTCACTGTTTCAATCCACGCGCCCCTGAAGGGCGCGACGCCCCGAACGTGTGCTGCGCGCCGGACTGGTCGGCGTTTCAATCCACGCGCCCCTGAAGGGCGCGACAAAATCAAACTCAGCGCCAGCATCCCTTAGATACTGTTTCAATCCACGCGCCCCTGAAGGGCGCGACAACCACCAGGTCATCACTGTTGACCCGGGCCGCATGTTTCAATCCACGCGCCCCTGAAGGGCGCGACTGATGTACCCATCGTGACCCGTAGCACAGCCAGTGTTTCAATCCACGCGCCCCTGAAGGGCGCGACGTTCGAAGTTAGCGGCATCGCCCAGCAGTAGGTCGTTGTTTCAATCCACGCGCCCCTGAAGGGCGCGACACGCAGCGAGACAGTCACGCCTCGCTGCGACAGGGGTTTCAATCCACGCGCCCCTGAAGGGCGCGACATACCCCTAAACCTAAACCAGCACCTCAATACCAAGTTTCAATCCACGCGCCCCTGAAGGGCGCGACCTGAAGGAGCCGCTTACCCGCTGTCCCTGCATATCGTTTCAATCCACGCGCCCCTGAAGGGCGCGACTATGGTATTTTGTTTGGCCAGGGCGATGAGGTTTGTTTCAATCCACGCGCCCCTGAAGGGCGCGACGACGAATTGGTTGATGGTTGCGGTGACGAGTTTTGTTTCAATCCACGCGCCCCTGAAGGGCGCGACAACTTTTAGCGACCTGTGCGGTGCTGGTGGTCTTGTTTCAATCCACGCGCCCCTGAAGGGCGCGACGGCGTTGCAGGCTCTCTTCCAGCAAAGTACACTGGTTTCAATCCACGCGCCCCTGAAGGGCGCGACGGGTATAGCGCGTATAGCGGAAGTTTGTGGCGAGGTTTCAATCCACGCGCCCCTGAAGGGCGCGACGTGCGGCCTTGCCGAGAATTTGATAGCTGGTATGTTTCAATCCACGCGCCCCTGAAGGGCGCGACTCCATAAGAATGTTTCAATCCACGCGCCGGAGCGCGTTTCAATCCACGCGCCCCTGAAGGGCGCGACCACCCTCACCGGACCCAACACCATCGCCCCAAACCGTTTCAATCCACGCGCCCCTGAAGGGCGCGACCTCGGGAGAAGGAGAGGATGTGCGGAATATGGCTGTTTCAATCCACGCGCCCCTGAAGGGCGCGACACGGCGACGAACATCAGCCCGCCGGAATTATGACGTTTCAATCCACGCGCCCCTGAAGGGCGCGACGGCGCGCAGCACACGTTCACCGCCCGCGACCTAGCGGTTTCAATCCACGCGCCCCTGAAGGGCGCGACGACGTGCAGACAGTAATTGTCGACGGCGCCGACGCGTTTCAATCCACGCGCCCCTGAAGGGCGCGACATCTATGGCGAGGATTTATTCAACACCGTAATCAAGTTTCAATCCACGCGCCCCTGAAGGGCGCGACAGCCTCAAACTTCCCGGATGTAGGCCGAAAAATGCGTTTCAATCCACGCGCCCCTGAAGGGCGCGACGACGTGCAGACAGTAATTGTCGACGGCGCCGACGCGTTTCAATCCACGCGCCCCTGAAGGGCGCGACTGCGTTTTCTTCGCTTCTCTCATTGCAGTATCTTTGTTTCAATCCACGCGCCCCTGAAGGGCGCGACCTGCACCGGCAACATCTCACAGCCCGGCGCACCGAGTTTCAATCCACGCGCCCCTGAAGGGCGCGACTCGAACCACCCAGATAACCACTAACCCCAAGCGCAGTTTCAATCCACGCGCCCCTGAAGGGCGCGACATTACGGGTCGCCGAAAAGTAACAGTATCGGCTTGTTTCAATCCACGCGCCCCTGAAGGGCGCGACCCGTACACAGGATTATCCACTTCCTGGACTTCATTGTTTCAATCCACGCGCCCCTGAAGGGCGCGACTATCCGGCAGTACGCGGATGGTCGTCCTGGCGAGTCGTTTCAATCCACGCGCCCCTGAAGGGCGCGACGGTATATTTGCCGAATGAATATAGACGGGTTTGCGTTTCAATCCACGCGCCCCTGAAGGGCGCGACGCCCTCGCCGCCGGAAAAAGCATTGAAGCCGCAGAAGTTTCAATCCACGCGCCCCTGAAGGGCGCGACTTCTGATGCGCATCAAGGACTGGATTGGTCGACTGTTTCAATCCACGCGCCCCTGAAGGGCGCGACGCCAACCGGGCTGGCAGTCCTCGCGAGGCGAAAAAGTTTCAATCCACGCGCCCCTGAAGGGCGCGACATCAACCCGTCATCGGCGTATCCGACTTCGCCGACGTTTCAATCCACGCGCCCCTGAAGGGCGCGACAGCGGTGTTAAGTCTTTGCATGTGGATGGTAAGTGGTTTCAATCCACGCGCCCCTGAAGGGCGCGACCCTCGGGGGCATCAGTAGCCGAAGGCTCAATGATGTTTCAATCCACGCGCCCCTGAAGGGCGCGACGGGCTCGGGCCATGACCTCATCATGGGCATTCATTGTTTCAATCCACGCGCCCCTGAAGGGCGCGACCTATTTGCATTATTTTTTGCCCAATCCTAAAATGGTTTCAATCCACGCGCCCCTGAAGGGCGCGACGCAGATTAATCCCCGGGGCAGATCAATATAAAGGCGTTTCAATCCACGCGCCCCTGAAGGGCGCGACTATGGTATTTTGTTTGGCCAGGGCGATGAGGTTTGTTTCAATCCACGCGCCCCTGAAGGGCGCGACTTTGGTCTTGCGGGCTGGTAAAGCCGTGCTGTGTAGTTTCAATCCACGCGCCCCTGAAGGGCGCGACCGTGGGGGTCAACCGGCACCAGCAATCGATTATCAGTTTCAATCCACGCGCCCCTGAAGGGCGCGACGGTTGCCTGTGTAGTTATGGGTGGGTACCAGCGCGTTTCAATCCACGCGCCCCTGAAGGGCGCGACGCCAAGGTCGGCTCCTCCTCCAATACCATCCAGAAGTTTCAATCCACGCGCCCCTGAAGGGCGCGACCAATTCAACTACCGCAACCGGACGCGAACCCGGAGTTTCAATCCACGCGCCCCTGAAGGGCGCGACTTGAAACATTTTAATGGATATGTACCCGCTTCAAACGTTTCAATCCACGCGCCCCTGAAGGGCGCGACGGCCGATAACGGCCAAAACCCCTCACCACCCCGCTAAGTTTCAATCCACGCGCCCCTGAAGGGCGCGACTCGAAGTTAGCGGCATCGCCCAGCAGTAGGTCGTTGTTTCAATCCACGCGCCCCTGAAGGGCGCGACGGTTTTGTGGTCATAGTTCTCTTATTTAGGCGGACAGGTTTCAATCCACGCGCCCCTGAAGGGCGCGACGGTCGCTATAATATTAGGTAACACGAGACGCTGTGTTTCAATCCACGCGCCCCTGAAGGGCGCGACAATGTACAAAACTAACTACGTGGATAACGCGCACGTTTCAATCCACGCGCCCCTGAAGGGCGCGACGGCCCAACCCTAAATGATTGTTACGCATCTGTAAATATCCGATTTTGCGCTAACCCACGCATATTCGGTTGCTTTGCTGATGAATATTTCCGTCCTGGATGGAATTAGATAATAAATTCAATGATCTGGCGTTGCGCTAATCTGCCAGAGGAAAGCTGATAACCCCGCTATAGCGGCTTATAAAATCAGCGTATCTCTGAGTATGTCCGTGGATGGTTTCGCACCAAAATGCTCCACTTTACGTTGCCAATTGGAACCTAGGGAATAAAATCTCAGACTGTCCTCTTTCTGGTCGTAGATATTCAATAGTGTTGTTTTCAGCTCCACCCATTGAGCCGGTGTGACCTCACATTCAAACACAGAGTTTTGCACACGCATCCCGTAGTTGAGACAGGTTTTACTGATATGTCTCAGCCGCTTTATCCCGGCTGAGGTCACCACACTGACGTCATAGGTAACCAGGACCATCATTGCACCTTCTCTTATCGAGCGATAAACGCCGGATAGGCCTCAAGGTCTCGCCTGAGATGACGCGCCAGTAGCATGGATTGAACGTGCGGCAACAGCCCGATGGGAATCTTTTCTTTCGTGTAAGGATGTTCAATCTCAACCTGTTTGCGTTCTTGCCAGGCGGTAAGAAATTGCTTGCGGCAATCATCCTTCATGCGCAGGCTGCCACTGGCTTCTCTGACAAAGTCTTTTTCATTGACCTGTTTGCGGTTTACCAGAGTAAGTACAAATCGGTCACACCACCAGGCACGAAATTCCTCCAGCATATCCAGCGCCATGCTCAGACGCCCTGGCCGGTCGCGGTGCATAAAACCCACATAGGGATCAAGCCCCACCGCCTGCTGCGCGGAAGCAAGTTCGTGGGTAAGCAAACTGTAGGCGAACGACAACAAGGCATTGACCGGGTCTGTCGGCGGACGTTTATTTCTACCAGAGAAGTGAAACCCTGACCTGACATCTGGGCGCAGCAGTTGCTCAAACCGGGAAAAGTAAATTTGCGCCGCCTCGCCCTCCAGCCCTCTCAGCCGGTTCAAATCGGTTTCGCGACCCGCTTTTTCCAGCAGCCGGGCCAACTGCCTGACCGTATGACCGAGGGTGGCGGTGGCGCCGTGATTGCGTTGCAGGCGCATGAACGACTGGCGACTGTTAGCGATTTTCGCGCCAATCATAATCCGTGCGACCTGTGTCGGAGCGCCATCTGCCAGCCGGTATTGCGCACGACGCAGTAACACATTCCCCGATTGCGGTCCCTGAACCCGTGCCAGGAACCTGCCGTACTCGGTCATAAAGGACAGATTGATGCCGCGCTCACCACAGGCGGCCATCAACGCTGGCGACACCATCACGCGGCCAAAACAGAAGATATTAGCGATGGCATGTATCGGCAATTGTCCTGCCTTATTGCCTTCGATTTCAACCACAAGCGTTTCCCGCTCTTTGTGAAGGTAACTGCCCTGGGTGGTGATATAGAGCGAATTCAGCAGTTTTTTCATGATGTGAATAAATCCGCTATATAGCGTGCAGAATGATCCCTTGAACGGGGCATACATTCGTCAACAAAGGAGCACGCCTTGCAGGACTTTGACCATTGGGCGGGAGGCAGCGCCTGGTGCTGGATCAGGGTTCGCGTCTGTTGAATCACATCCCGGGTGGCTGTGCGCAGCGCGTCATCCAGCCGCACCCATTCGCGTTTGCGCGGTTTCCAGTACCAAAGCGCGGCCCGGTCAATTCGCACAGTGCGCATTTCCTCCAGACACAACGCCTGGGCACAAAGTTGAATGCGGTCCCAGTCGGCCACTTTGGGCTGCCCTTTCTTGTATTCAACCGGGGTAAGACGACAGGGCGAGCGCTGAATCTCCAGGAGATCCAGTTGGCCATGAATACCGAGTTTTTCAGATTGCACCCGCACACCGCGCTCGGTGCGCAAGTTGCCGCGCGTTTCAGCCTCATTGCTGTGTACGCGCTCATGCAGCTGGCTGCCTTTCGCGGTGAGATAGTTATCCTGCCAGCGCTGCTCTATATAAATGTAGGCGCACTGCCGGGGGCAAAATGAATAGTGCTGCAATGCGGATATGGGGATGGATTCGTCCATGGCTGAATCGAAGTGCGCGGAAGTCTGCGGCAACGGCAGAACCCTGAAACGACACTATGTGGTTTGGTTTGGTACTTATGGTTGTTGGGCGGGAGTTAGTGAATCCGCTTGATTAGCGATATTCCCGCCGGGATTTCTGACTCATTTACCGCAATCTGATAATCGCCAAATGACCTGGGCGGCTTTTTCTCACTCAGGGTTTTCACTGTTACCCGATCAAACAGTTTGTTCGCATGGGTGTTGCCCAGTTTGTTGTCGTGTTTGAATATATACAGACCGCGCGCGGTCATTTCACCGCGAGCCGCTGATCGGTCGTGGTCAAACATATTTTCCAGTGCTTGTAAGAATAGTTTCAGGTCATTCTCGCTGAATCCGGTTTGCGCGGCCAGGTGGGCGGAGATAAAACCGTGACAGCGGTACAGGCCATAGGGAACGGTGGCTTTGCGGCCCATGGTGCGTTCCTTTTCCAAATCCGCTTTCTTGGTTACCGCCATACGGGTGATGGAATGTTCCTGTGCGAAAATCGGGTCGGCTGAACGGGAAAACGTGAGCTGAATCGGGCCGCGAACCTGTCCGGCATTTACTTCAGTTGACATCACGGCTCCAAAGCTTCGGATGTCATAAAAATTTGCACACATCCATCCAGTAATTTGTTTGGCTTTTTTTACATCAGCAGGGAGTTTCTTTGATACATGCGCCAAATCAAAATGTTTATAGGCTTCTTTATGGCGTTCATTTAGTATCGCTTTTTCCTGCACATAAATCCTATAACCTTCCTTTCCTTCTTTGTCCATTTCCAAGTAATTCCGCACTTTACGTTTTAAGCACACATCGGTAATCAGGCCGTGCCCTGTTTCCGGGTCAACGCGCGGCATGTTGCCAGCATCGGGATCGCCGTTGGGATTGCCGTCCTTTACGTCAAACAGATAGACGAAGTCGTAACGATTATTAATGCTCATGATTGTGCTCCTGGTTCAGGGTTGGAAGATTGAGTAGGTTGTTTATCTTTAGGTTTAAAAAAATCCTGGCGTTGATGATAATAGCCAATCGCGAAGCAGCCCTGATCCTGCAAGGAAAAGTGATTGGGTAATCGCGCGGGCAATTGATCAATTATTTGTCCAAGCAAGCGTTCCTTGTTGATACGGTGGCTGGTTTCAAGTTTCCTCAAATGATGGTTTTTAAGCCGGTCCAAAATACCGAACACGCTAATAGGGTTACTGCTTACTGCCCCATAGTATCGGTCTTTAATCGTGGCGTTAATGCCGGGATTGGCCTCCTCCTGAATTTTTTCAAGGCTGGCAAACCATCTACCAAGAAGGTAGGGGACATCGGTATTGGACAGGTCTAGTGCCATAGTGAACTCCTGCATGGTTAAACGAGATTGACGAATTTGTCGATTTAAGCAAGCCTTGATGATAGCGGCCCGCGGGAAACTGACTTTCTGTTTAGCCTTGTTGCGTCGTACCGCCGCGGCAAGCAAGGTATAGGGATATGGGCTGTTATCCAGAATGCTGCGCACCACTTCACCTGACAGGTTTGGTGGCAGGTTGCTGAGTTTATATTTCAGGCACAGATGCCGGAGCAGATGTGGCAGTGGTATCTCGGCGTATTTTTGCGCTGGATGGCAGATACGGATGTCCTCAAAATGCTGGCAGATATTCGCGGATATCTGCTTAATGGTGGAAACTTTCCAGAAGCGGATGGCAATTCTGGAAGCATTGGGCGCCAGCCCCAGAACAAAGAAACGCTGGTTATCTTCTTCAGGAATACGGCTGCCCGTGTGGAAGGCCTGTAAAGCCGCCTTAACCTTTGCTGCATTTCTGTTTGGGTCATCCGCCGCTTTTTCCGGCATTACCATCAGGGTATGAAAGGCGTTTTCAATTTCTACAATACCTGTCTCGCTCCAAAAGACCGTAGAGGCGTCGCCAATCTGGGTACGCTGTCGCGAGCCTTTGCGCAGCAGATGATTCAGCGATTCGGTGTAATTAAACGCAGCTCGACTACCAACCGGCGCATTATCACCCTGCTTTTTATTGAAAGAGGTGAAGGCAGGACGATTGAATGAGATGATGTTGGCCCCTGAAGGTCGAGCGTACCAAACCCCTGTAATGGCCGGATGCAGGCGTTCTGGTGGTGTGCTGTCACCCGTAATCAAACACAATCCTGTTGTCGTTTGAACCATCCCCATGGTGGATTGAATGGCTTGCCGTATCGCTGGCCGTTCGCAAATCAGACAGGTGTCGCTGGCCAGTTTGAAACTGACATTGGGATTGGTTTGAAAAAAATCGGTATCGAAGTCTGAGCGCTGCTGTAGCCGCGTCAAATCCAGCGTATTCAGGAAATTCTTCAGAGTATCTACTCCCGGGTCAACAACATTCAGATTATGAATACGGTCAATAAATGCTTGGTGCTGCTGCGCGACCCGACCCGGTTTCGGTTTACCGCTGGGCCTTGTTAACCCCAGTGCATATTCAGCATTATCCCAGAAGAAGTTAGCGGCAATACCACTGGTTTTTTTAACTGCCTTTGGCAAAATATAGGTTGTGGTTGAATTTTTATCCTTGTCGATATTGATCTGATGGATGCTGCCTTGGTCGGTTAATTCGATGATCACCGGGATCGGTTTGCGTTCGAAGCCGAATTCGGACAATTCCCCCGGATGCGCCGTTGCCATGCGCTCGTAATATTGATTCAGCGCTTGCAGGATCATCGCCGCACCTCCTCACTATCGCAGGCCGGAACCGTGACTATCCCCCGTTCCAGTTTCGCCTGGAAAAACATGGGTGCCGGATTTTTAAGGTCGCTAAAGTCAAGATCATAGAGCATCCATCCCAGATCACGGTTTTCATCGACAGGCGGCGGTTCCTGTGCTAATTGCTCGGGCTCTATGAAGCGAAAACCAGCCGAGAATTCGCGGGTACCCAGGTAGGGTTGATTAAAGCATTGTCCTTTACGGGCACGGCGCTTGAACATTTCCGCAAATTTCGGGTAGGAGTTTTCGCTACCAACGTCTTCGCAATGCAGTTCGGGGTAATGATGGGTGTGCTTGCTGTCGTCTTGCAGGTTGAAACGGGCGTGCAGTCTATAGGCTACATCGCGTAATAATAATCCGGCGCGCTGCTGACGGTCGTCTTCAATGAATATCTGTTTTTTTCCTTTACTCGCACGCTCGGAAACTTCATTGCGGCGAATATTGATCCAGCGGATGGGCTTCAGGACTTCAATCGTATCAATCTGCCAGCGTATGGCAGGCTTCCATAGTATGGCTTCAAAGACAGCCCGCGCCGCCGACGGGGTGATTACATCGTAGGAAACGCGCTCCACTTTCATCTCTGGCCGGGTGAAGCAGGCAAAATCGCCGCTGACCTCAAGACAAAAACTTTCCTGACTGGGCATCAATCATCTCTCCTGATACAGTAGGTTTTGATATTCAAAATATCATACCATCATTGATTGCGCATTCATCTCCGATAAACCCCAACCGCTCATCGTAAACTCCCGGACCGGCAATAATATAATACCCGGATTCCGTTTCTTCGATCGCATTGGCATTGAGAAGCGCTTGTTTTTGATAATGATAAAGGCTGATTGAATAAGGCTGCAATTTGCGAATCAACCAGCGGTCCATCTGGCCGCTGGCCAGCATACCCAACCAGGTTTTTACTTTTTTGCGTTCTTTTTCATCTTCGCCATAATCCATGAAAACGGTAAAGGTCTGGCCTTGTTCGATCATTTGAAAACGTTGCGCGGCGGTGCGGAACTGGATATTGATAGCATCGGCGTCATTTTGTAACAGCGGCAAAACCCCATTGCTGTCAAATTCCGATAATCTTGTATGCAGGTGCTCAAAATAACGATTGGTCATCTGCGGGCTATCGATGGCTTCCTGGCAGCCTTTTAACAGGGAAGCGGTGGTTTCAAATGCCTTGGTCAGGAGCCCTTCGGGGGGTGGCGTCGGTGGCACGAAGACGATTACCTGCCCCAACATCGGTTTGCCGCTGGCATCCTTGAGTTTGCCTTCACGGTTGCAGCGCCCACCGGCCTGGATGATGGAATCAAGGCCCGAGACGGCACGAAACACCACCGGAAAATCAAAATCCACACCCGCTTCAACCAACTGCGTACTTACCACCCGGGTAGGCTTGCCATCTTCCAACCGTTGCTTAATCTCGTCGATAACACGTTTTCGATGTATCGGACACATCAACGCGGATAAGTGAAACAGCGTGCCATCATTCTTCCCCATCGCGACAAACAGTTGGCGCGCGTCATTGCGTTTATTCACAACGACAAGCACGCTGGAATGCTGCTGAACCTGTTTCGCGATTTCCTCCCAGTTTTGCGGCGAATGAAAATTGGCAGGCAGGGTATAGATAACGCGCTGTAGTCGCTGAAAATAACGCGCTGGTTGCGCAATGACTTCAGTCGCCCCAAGATCGGCGAGCAGGATTTTTCCAAACGCATCTTTAACACCAGTGGACGGTGTTGGCGTAGCGGTGGTCAACAAAAAGGTTACGCCATAGTGTTTGGCGAGCAGTTTTATCAGATGGCGGATGGGGTCAAGGTTGCCGGGCGGCAATAATTGGGTTTCATCCAGCACGATGACGCTGTTGACCAGATTATGCAGTTTGCGGCAGCGCGATGGCCTGGCTGCAAACAAGGATTCGAATAGTTGTACCGTGGTGGTAACAACAACAGGAATGTGCCAGTTTTCTGCCGCCAGCCGCGTAGTTGTTATCTCCCTGCTTTCTTCTGGCTCAACGTTGCTGTGATGCTCCAGCACGACGTCGCCACAGTTGGCAAACACCTCCCTGAAGGTGTTTGCGGTCTGCTCAATGATGCTGGTATAAGGAATGGCGTAGATAATGCGCTGCTTGTTGTGTACACAGGCGTGCTTCAGGGCAAATGCCAGGCTGCTTAAGGTTTTGCCGCCGCCAGTGGGCACGGTCAGGGTGTAAATGCCGGGCCCGTCTTTGGCTTTGCCTCGTGCCTGTTGCAAAACTTCAGCGCGCAATCGATTTACCTCACTTGTTTTGGCCTGCGCATCCAACGCTCCCGTCATCTTTCGCATATAAGCGTCAAAGCACTCTAACAGGGCGGGTATATCCGGGTAATTTGCTTCGCGTTGCGCCGCCTTGCCGGGCTGCATGAATTGCTCAGTATCGAGGAAATCCGCATCAACCAATGCCGAGAAAACCATGCGAATCCAACAGTGAAGATCGCACAATGTATCCACAGGAAGCCTGGTTTTCGGTACGCAGCCGGCCAACACTTTTGCCGGGATTTGCTCGGACAATGCTTCTTGTAAAAAATCTTTATCTCGCATCAGGGTGTCATCTAAAGACCGCCCTTTAACATCAGATTTCGCAAAATCAGGCAAGCCCGCATGATGCCCGGCGATCATATAAGCCAGTGCGCGACCGAAGGCTTCACATCCTTGTTCCGTCATATAGTGCATTGCGTAGATAGCACCAGTGGAGGCATGGTTTTTCTTCGGGTCTTTTTCGCTGCTGATACTGGCATTTGGGTCGTAGCCGGAACTCTTCCTGATGTGCTTTTGGAAAGCCGGGCGGTATTTTCCAAGGTCGTGCCAAAGACCTGCCAGCCACGCCCATTCAGCGCTATGGAATTCAGCACCGAATCCCTCGGCGATAGTCGCGGTGTGGAACAAATGATCGGCCAATGGGTGCACTGCCCATTGGCCGTCTTCAGCCTGTTTCACGTGTGCGATGTATTCCGACTTCATTGATTTCTTCCGCTTCGTGTCCTGCATCGCATCACCGCGCGCACACCAGACTCCGGCAGTTGTGACTGTTTCTGAACGTCCACTTGGGTTGGTACCTGACTTCCATCAAATATTTGCTGTCTACTCAAAGATGAAGCTGACTGCCCTGCGCGGTGAGGCAGTTATCTTGCTGGCGCTGCTCTATATGAATGCAGGCGCACTGCCGGGGGCAAAATGAATAGTGCTGCAATGCAGGGATGGGTCCGTCCATGGGCGAAAAATTACGTCAGACTCGACGATTGAGCATTCAATATTTTTTAGTCAGCGGGTGAGTCAGATATTATATGACCCATCCACTATGGCGCACCATCATGTCCAGATTCTTCATGTAGCCTAGAAAGTGTGGGTCGTAGCCATAGTTCCAGAAATACACTCCTGCCTTTTGGTCACATGGGGTCAGACCATATTGTTCTATTTTGTTATTCCATATCTGAACCGATTTCTTTTGAAGCTCTCGATAACCAATAATGGCACCCCTACTAAGGGCCTCTATCAAGTCATCATCAACAATGGCCGTAACAGTTTGGTCCCTGATGATCTTGAAATCTTTCTGCACCTGCTGAAAATTACATTTTTCTTCATCCTTATATAACTTGCCAATAAATTGCTCCTTGCATTCTGCCCGTCGAATTTCTTCGACCAGGGCACGAGTAGATAAATCGTCCAGACATACATCAGGGGCCATCAATTTCCCCCAATAGCAGCCGAATACAGCGATTGAATCGCCAAAGGCAGGGTGTGCCAATATGCCATCAGAGGCTATTACAGTGAAATCATATAAAACACTATCAGCGTTTAGCCCCTCGCGATTGATACGCCCCGCCGTCTGTAAAAAACTGGTCAGGGAGCAACGCTCCCGAAAGCCAAAGTCAAAATCCAGGTCAACCCCGGCTTCAACGCAACTGGTAGCGACCAGATACCAATCCTGTTTTTTCCAGCGGTTGCCTTTGGTTTGTCGGGCATTCAGTTCTTGAATAATTCTCTCTCGGTCTGATGGCGTTAAGGCGGTAGAGATGTGCAAGACGATTCGTTCCGATAATGGTAAATCTGGGGAGCTATCAGGCTGTAATTGTTTGTGCAATGCCTGGGCAATCACGGCTGCGGACTGCACGGTATTCATAATAACCAGTCGGCTGCCTTTTACTGTATCCGGGGAATGAAAGGCATTCAGTAATTCAGTCCTGGTGACAGCTTTGCCGTCATTAAGTCGGCCAAAAAGAGTCCGTCTCCGTTCAGCCGCTTGCGTTTTTGCGAAGAAGTCCGGCGACAATAAACCGGGCAGGTCTTTCCGGTTGTTCGCCCCCACGATTTCATCGCTCTGCCAAAACTTGACCAGTGACCCCGATGCCAGCACCCAATGGCATGACCAATTATCAGCAAGCTGCTTGATCCAGAACCAGGTTTGCCGCATTAAAGCAGGAGGCATACAGGCATGCGACTCATCGACAAAGATGGCGGCGCCTGGCAAGGTGTGCAGTTTGCGCAGTCGGGCCGGATTAGCGCAAGCAAGGGTTTCAAAAAACTGCACGGCGGTGGTGACGACGATGGGCGCTTTCCATGTTTGCGCGTACTGACGCAATGCAGGAGCGGTAAAATCTACCCGATGATGATGTTCTGCAATCACCGCGTCCGGGTCTTCGTTGTCGAGCACAAGGTATCGACGCAATGCCCTGGCTGTTTGACTGATAACGTTGGTATAAGGTGCAATCACGAAGATTTTGCGCAGCCCGTTTTCTTCGGCACGCCGGAGCAGGTTGGCCATGACAGAGGTTGTTTTCCCCAGGCCCACCGGGGCCGCACAGGTGATGATGCGACCCGGGTTGCGGTTGGTCAGACACTGATTGAATAATTCATCCCGCAGTGCTTTTCGAGCTCTATCAGCACCCGGTAATTCGGCAACTTTGCGTTTGAGCTGGTGTAACCTTTCTTGCCATCTTGGTTCGACTTGCTTAACTTCCCTGGCATCACTATCAGCGTAATAGGCTGCCGTATCGCCATGATCGGCATCAACTAGACAAGACAACAACAGGCGCATGGTCAGGGCGTTGTCCGGCTTGTCCGTCTGGTGTTTGTTTAAGATATGCGCACAGGCAGATTCGTGGGCTTTGACAAGCTGCTCCTGTATGGCATCAGTTTTGGTAATCTGCGCTTTATGATCCGCAATTTTGTCGCGCGAGTAATCATCCCGATGGTACCTTTCACCCCTTAACAAAGATGCAGGACACAGCCGTTTTTGTAATCCACGCTCGTCGGCCACACTGGCCAGGCCAGGCGCATGATGGGCGCGTACCAGCCAGGCCGCCAGCGTATCCTCATTGGCCAGGGCGACTGCCACGCCGCCGTCCACGTGGTCATAAGGTAGTTTTCCCTGTGCCTGTCCGCTCAATACCGCTTGATTGCCTGACTCCAGCTTACCGATGTCGTGGACGCGCAATGCGTGTTGCAGTGAAGTGAAAAGTTGTTGCTTTTTTTCTGGCGCGAATTCGGCATGGCACAACATTTGTTGCGCATGGGCCAGGCCCGTTTTCTCAACGGCATGTACATGCTCTGCATACCCGTGCGGCCTTTGATCCGGTTTGGCTTCAGGGGCAGAGTGGGCGACATATTCATCAGTCATCACAAAGGTCAACTACTTGCTCGAAACGCTCAATGATGTCTTCTGGTACTGTTTTCAGATCAGGAATATCGTAATCCGTTCGTGTACCGGGCTGGTCAACACCCGCTTTTACTGTTGGTGTCAGCGCGTCTATCAGCTTGTATTCCGGGCAGGAACCCAGAGGGCTTTTATGCTCGGCAAACCAGACGTGCAGGGTGCTGATCTGTGGGCGAATTGCGGAAGCGGTATGTTGGTAAACCAGCGGCGCAAGGAATTTGAATAACGCTAAATCATTGGCATCGGCGCCGGTTTTTTGTGCAATGGTCGGGTTGACGTAGAACGGAATGGTGTAAATGCCGTGCCGCACGACTCTGAAGCCCAGCGGCGCCATGCCTCGATCCTTGTCGGCCTCAACCCCCGCCTTGTTGGTCATGGTCAGACGCTCAATTTGTATGGGTGCTACGGATTGTCCGACACCGACCTGTACGGCCCCGGTGCGAATAAAATGTGCGTAGCCGCCTTCTGCTTTTCGCTTTTTTTGATCTTCATTTAACTCCGCGTCTTTCAAACTTTCCAGAAAGGTGTTGCCAAATAGTCGGCCATCCCAGTAGGTGTTCCTGAACACCTTTTCATCCATTTTAAGTATTTCTTTTCGGTCTCGGCCTCTGGATTCCAGGATTTTATATTGCCGTTCTGGGACGCTGCCAAGGTCAAGCTGTTTTTTCGCGCTTTGAAACACCAGTGAAGTATCGTCCTCAACCAAATCCCGAAACTTGCGCTTGAACGACACCGGAGTAATCAATCCCCGACCACTGGCGTCAATGGTGCGCGGGTCGGATTCCATGTCGGGGTCGCCATTCGGGTTGGACATGGTTACTTCCAATACGACGAGGCCGATACAACGGTTAAAGGGGGTTTCAGTGTTTTGCATAAGTAGTTTCCTCTGTAAATTTCATTCCGATTCGGTTGGGGCGGATTTATTTGAGGGCGCTTTTTTGTCAAAAGGTCTGCCCGCCAAATAACCCAATAACAATTCTGCCCTGCTGGCCGCGGTGGCAGCCGGGAGTTCCTCGCGAATAAGGCTTTGCAGGTCAGCACAGTTATCCCGCAGCCAAAAATAGGCGTATTTTGCTTTTTTAATTTCCTTTTCAAGCTCTTTTTTTATTTTCCTGTTTTTTATTTGTTCATCAGTTTGCTGACTGTTGCGTTTTGCCCATGCCTGGTAAACCGCAAAACGCTGGGCCGTAATTCCCAGTGCTTTTATCGGGTTGATGATAGCGGCGGCATAGGTTTGATTGCCCACCAATCGGCCCGGCATCTGCCCGTTGCGCTCACTGGCACAATACCCCGTATGAATTTCATCCAGCACGGAACAAAACTGGCCTAATTTGTATGCGAGTTCGTTCATATACACCTCTTTTCTTCGATTCAATTTATAAAGCAATATACCCATCGCCGAGATAGCGTTGCGGGCATCACGATGATGTTTTGCCGGCTTGGTCTTACCTAAAGCGGCTTGCTCCAGCAGATTGGAAAATTGTATTAGCAGTTTATTTAACAGACGATTCACCAGGTCGGTGTCGCATTGTTCGTTGAGAAACAACATCATGGCCTCGGCGAATGGCAAGCCGGGTACATTTGTCTGTTTACGTTCAATGTTGCCGGCATAATGCTTTTTGAACAGCATGGCAAACGGTTTAGGCGAAATAGGGGAGGGCAGTAAAAATCTGGATGTTTCATCGCCTTTCTTGAAAAACGCCAGCCGGATTGGCGGAGTATTTTTACCCGCCTGATTCCAGTTTTTCGAGTCACGGGAAAGTTTTTCTAACCGTTGTGACGAAGAGAATATGGCTTTCTGTACACCATCGTTGATTTTCCGCAATACCAGAAAATCTATCCTCGGCTCAATCTCTAGGTCAATATCCCGGCCCGTGAATGACTCGCATATCTGCTCGCATTCCCGTTCATAGTCATCTTCGTCAAAATCATCAGTTGAATCGTCATACGTCAGTAGTTTGACAGGCTCAATATCGGGCAAGGCACGACAAAAGGTTAATAACAAATCACCACTGCCCGTTTCACCGGGTAGAACGTCCCATGTCTTCCCCTTCACTTTATTGTTGAGATAGCGCAAAGCGCTCGCCATTTCATCGGCCAGATCGGCGGAAATCGCCATACTGTCGGCTGCCAGTTTTCCGTATCTCTTATAGGTTGGCACACCTTTCTTGCGAGAAAAAATTTTCACGTTCCCAAGATGGTTGCATTTTGAGTCCGGGAATGTATCGGATATCAGTCGCATATTAGCGTGGCCGCTAACGGCACAAGTCCCGATATTGCCCGCATTTTGCTCCTGTTCATTCAGCAGCTCCTGTTCATACAGCATTTTTGATATATCCTGTTTCCAGTGCTTGTGAGCTGCACAATGATTCTCTTCGACTTTGAGGTCGAGCAATAAGGTGGGGCGCTTTCCATCCTTCATGGATCCATCGTCGGGTTTCAATTCTCCTCCATCCGCAAACAGAATCAATGCGGCCATTTTCAGCATGTCCTTATCGACAGTGCGCCGGCACTCGGCCCATAGCTTCTCATCAAGCGCCTTCAGCAAGGCAAGGCCATCAATAGCTAAGAATGTATCGAGCAAGGAGGCCACGATTGAAGCCGGATCATTTAGGGGTTGATAGATTTTGGCGCGTTGTTTTAACTTCTCGCGGTAGCTCGGCCAAGGTTTCTGTTCGGGGTCAAATGGGTGCTTTTCTCTTAATGTACGCAAATAATCCAGCAGTTTGTCTGGTGGTGGGTTTTTATTCTGTTGTTTCCATGAACCTAATTGTCCTACCCCGCCCGAACGCAATGGAAAAGGTAATTTCACAGCGGGAAATTGATTTTTATTGCCTTCCCCCTGCGTCCAGTAATTTTTATGTTTTTCTCCCCCCAGATAATCAAGTTCGGCGATACTGCCGTCCGCCGTATCCGGCGCCAATACCACCCTAAGCAGGTTTTTCTTGCCGGGCTCGGCGAGATGCTTATGGATTGGCTGTAATAGTGACCTGTCTATTGCCGCAATTCCGTTTCTGATCAATGTCAGTTCATTCAGCATAATGAAATACTCCTGCGCGAATCCAGGCATCATCGCCGCGCTGGAAACCCGGCTTGTATTTGCCGTTGGGGTGTTGGTCAAACACGCTCTTCAGCACAGAGACTAAATTCAGGTTGATGGCCGTATTCACTTCGGTTTGTGTGGGGGACTCCGACTTTTCATCACGCAATGGCCCCCAGTAACTTGGTATAAATTCACTCCAGCCCAGGCAAGGCGTGTGATAACACTGGCCTTTTTTTAATCGCCGCTCAAATATAGCCTGCAAGGCGTGACCGGGGTTGTTTCCCTGCCTCCACGTCTGCCCGGCAGCCTTTTCAATCTGTGCATACAGGCGATAGCAGGGCGAGGAAACTGCCAGTGCAGAGAACTGATAGCTCGCCTTTTTTTGGATAAGGCTGGATTCTCTGAGTGGCCCGCCATAGTTGGTCATGTATTTTTGATAATGCACTTCGTCAGTGCTCCGCTTATTTACAGGCTTGCATATTTCCACCCGAATCGGGTTAATCCAGGCGCTGCCATCCTTAAAAAAAGCCACTGACTCAAACAACCCTTTGGCCGCCGACCAGGTGGGGACAGGGTATGATGTTGGGCTTGAGCCGGTATCCGGCCTCGCCCACATGGCGAGCGGCCCTTCGACTTCCATCGATATTTGATACTTACTCAAAATTCACCTCAGATTAAATAAACCAGGGCTATGGCAACTATTGCGATCACAAGCGTATAAAACCTGTCTCTCGGCAAGTTGCTGATTTCTTATAATGTTTTTGGCAGCCAGCCCATGACGGCTGATAATACAGATCAGGAAAAAAATATGCAAGTTCATTTAATAAGTATGTCAGAATTCCCGATCGCATTTTTTTAAAATGCGCGGATTGAAACATTTAATAAGTTTGTACAACGCAGCAAAAGGGCGGCGTTTCTAACGCCGCCCTTACTTCCCGTCTGTATCGGCCATTCTGTTGGACCCCATCCCATTCTTCTCCAAACGGGCTTGTCGAAATGCGCTGACACCGTCTCATGCTGGCGGGCGGGTTGCTTGTCATCTGTCTTTCTGTATTCATGTTGAATTTTTTTGTAGCCGCCCAGGAACCGGGTAGATTTGATCACGCCAGAACCCACAGGGTGCCTTGAAACTTTAGGTGGTCAGTTCAGGTTAGCCCGAGCCCAAAAAATTGTTCAATAGAGCATGTCCGTGCTCGGTGACGATGGATTCGGGATGAAACTGAACGCCCTCCACGGCAAATTGTTTGTGTTTAACCGCCATGATCTCGCCGTCTTCGGTCCACGCGGTAACGTCGAAGCAGTCGGGTATGGATGATTTTTCGATGACCAGCGAATGGTATCGGGTTGCCTGGAACGGGTTGGCGATGCCGGAAAACACCCCCGTGCCGGTATGTTCGATCATGGAGGTTTTGCCGTGCATTATTTGTTGGGCGTGGACAATTTTTCCACCAAACGCCTGGCCGATGCTTTGATGACCAAGGCAAACTCCCAGCACCGGGATTTTGCCGGCGAAATGGGCGATGGCCGCGATGGAAATCCCCGCCTGGTCTGGGGTGCACGGCCCGGGCGATACCACCAGAAAATCCGGTGAAAGGCGTTCCAGCTCCTGTACCGTCACCTTGTCGTTTCTGAAAACCATCACTTCCTGCCCAAGCTCTCCAAAATACTGCACCAGGTTATAGGTAAAGGAATCGTAGTTATCAATCATTGCCAACATCATTCAGGCCTCGCTGTCCAGCGGATTGTGCAGCCCCGCGTTCACCATTTCCACGGCTTTGAAAATTGCCCGCCCCTTGCTCATGGTTTCTTCCCACTCGGTTGCGGGGTCTGAGTCTGCCACAATACCGCCGCCGGCCTGGATGTAGACAGTCCGGTCTTTTATCAACGCAGTTCGGATAGCGATGGCAGTATCCATATTTCCGTTCCAGCCGATATAGCCGATGGCGCCGGAGTAGATTCCGCGTTTGTCCGGTTCGAGATCTTCAATGATTTCCATGGCGCGGACTTTTGGCGCACCGGACAGCGTGCCGGCGGGAAAGGTCGCCTGCAAAACGTCTATGGCATCCAGGCCGGCGTTGAGCTGACCGGTTACATTGGACACAATGTGCATGACGTGGGAGTATTTTTCGATCGCCATTTTATCGGTCACGGTTACCGTGCCCACTTTAGACACCCGGCCGACATCGTTTCGGCCCAAATCTATCAGCATCAGGTGTTCGGCCAGTTCCTTGGGGTCGGACAGCAATTCTGCGGCCAGTGCCGCGTCCTGTTGTTTGCTCTGTCCGCGGCGTCTCGTGCCGGCGATGGGGCGCAGGGTGATCTCGCCATTTTCCACCCGCACCAGAATTTCTGGTGATGATCCGGCAATGTGAAAATCGCCTAAATGCAGATAGTACATGTACGGCGATGGATTCAGCGTACGCAATGCACGATACAAATCCAGCGGGGGCGCTGAATACGGCAGCGACAGCCGCTGCGAGATGACTATCTGGAAGGCATCGCCATCGTGAATATACTGTTTGCATTGCTCCACCGCCGCCTCGTATTTGGTTTGCGGGAAGGAAGACAGAAACCGGGATTCCCCGGTCACCGGTTCCACTGACGCATATTTATTCTCAGTTTCCCGATGCAGTGACGCGCAGTGGATCTGGGCGATGCGTTCATGCAGGCGCTGAACCCCCGACGCCCACGCCTGACTGGCGTCCGGGTCAACGTGGATGATCACGTACAGGCGCCCGGCCAGATTGTCGAATACCACCAATTCCTCGGACACCATGAGCAAAATATCCGGGGCATCGACCGGATCTTTGACCGGATTGGCACCGAGGTGCGGTTCGATATAACCGACGGTGTCGTATCCGAAGTAGCCGACCAGGCCGCCATTGAAACGCGGCAATTCGGGTATTTCCGGAACCGAGTATTGCAGGCGGAATTTGCGTATTTCATCCAGCGGATGGCTGCATTGGCGCCGTTCGGCAATCTGCCCGTTTTCAAACCGACTCAAAGTGTTGCCGCGCACTTCAAGACGTGTATGACAGGGCAGGCCGATGATGGAATATCGGCCCCATTTTTCACCGCCCTGTACGGACTCCAGCAAATAGCTGTAAGGCTGTTGGGCCAGCTTTAAATAGGTGCTTAGCGGGGTTTCCAGATCCGCCAGCACTTCGCGCACCAGCGGGATGCGGTTGTAGCTGGCGTCGGCTAATTGATTGAATTGTTTTTGGTTGAGCATAGCGATATCACCAGTAAAAATACAAAACAGAGTCTACGGAGCAGACCCTGGTGCGAGCGTGGACAGGTCAGCTTTGCCAGCGCCGCGCAAGCGCTTCCACGGCTTCTGTGTTTTTGGTGATGTGATATCGCATGTCTAAGGGGATAAAACCTGCAGCGGGTTGGCAGTATAGCGGCGCATGATTCTACCCGTTTGTCCGGTAAAGTACAGCGTTAAATATCTATGCTAAACAGCTTCAATGGCGCCCGCAAGTTCCGTGCGCATTGCTGCGATTACGCTGTCGTACTGGTTCGCGTCCGCGGAATTTGCCGCGCCAAATACAGCGCTGCCGACTACAAAAGTATCCGCACCTGCCTGGGCGATTGCTGCGATATTATGCACTTTGACGCCGCCATCGACTTCCAGTCGAATTCCCCGTCCGCTGTGGTCGATGATTTTTCGCGCCTGTTTGAGCTTGTCCAGGGTTCTGGCGATAAAGTGTTGTCCGCCGAATCCGGGATTCACCGACATCAGCAAAATCATATCCACCTTGTCGATTACATATTCCAGCACATCAAGCGGCGTTGCAGGATTGAATACCAATCCGGCTTTGCAGCCACATTGTTGAATCAGTTGCAGGCTTCGGTCCACATGCTCCGAGCCTTGCGGGTGAAAAGTAATGTAGCTGGCCCCGGCCGCAGCGAAATCCGGAATGATGCGGTCCACTGGTTTGACCATAAGATGGACATCAATCGGCGCGGTTACCCCGTGTTTGCGCAACGCTGCGCATACCAGCGGGCCGATGGTTAAATTTGGCACATAGTGATTGTCCATGACGTCGAAATGCACCATATCTGCCCCGGCCGCAAGCACATTATCGACCTCTTCGCCGAGGCGGGCGAAATCAGCGGACAAAATTGATGGCGCAATCGCAAATCCAGTCATGGTCAGGATGATGTCTGCCTGATTACTGGATTACCAGAAATAAGGCACGTTTGTTTCGGATCAGCTTGATCAGCAGCAATGATGAGGATGCGCTCACCACTTCTTTCATGCGTCGGAGTGAGGTGATTGCCTGGCGATTAATGCTGACGATAATATCATTCTCTTCCAGACCGGACGAAGCCGCCGGACTGCCCGGTTCGATTTCCACTACCCGAACACCGCCCGGGATGCCACCTTTGGGTTCGGCGGTTTTGAACCGGGCGCCGCTTAACGGTCTGGTCATCCCTTCATTGATAGATGCGACCGGTTCGAGCGCCTTGATTTTTACCTCCACACTATTCAATGAACCGTCACGATAGTACTCAACCACGGCGGCAGAGCCTGACCGTAACAATCCAACGGCATTGCGCAAATCCATGCTGTCTTCAATCCGGGTGCGATTGAACCGGACGATAACGTCACCTTCCCGCAGTCCTGCATCCTCGGCGGCAGAACCCGCAATAACGTCGGAAACCACTGCTCCCTTCTCTCCGCTAATGCCAAAAGCCCTGGCCAGCGCAGGGGTCAGGTCCTGCATACGAACCCCGAGCAGACCGCGTTTTACTTCGCCGTGTTCGAGCAATTGCTGCATCAGGCTTTTGACCATATCGATCGGAATCGACAGGCCGATACCCACACTGCCGCCGCCCCGGGACAAAATAGCGGTGTTTATACCGATTAACTCACCACGCAGGTTGACCAGTGCGCCGCCGGAATTGCCGGGGTTGATGGAAGCGTCTGTCTGGATGAAATCCTCGTAACCTTCAATGCCAAGCCCGCTTCGGCCCAGGGCGCTGACGATGCCGGAAGTGACGGTTTGACTCAGACCAAATGGACTGCCAATCGCCACAACAAAATCCCCCACTCGTAATTTTTCGGATACGCCGAGTGCGATTTCCGTCAAATTTTCACCGTCCACTTTTATCACCGCGACATCACTGGCCGCGTCGGAACCGACCAGTTCCGCGGTTAATTCCTGGCCGTCCTTGGTGGTGACGGTAATCTCGTCGGCTTTGTCTATGACGTGATGGTTGGTTATAACATAGCCGTTTTTGGCATCCACAATGACCCCGGACCCCAGGCTATTGGTTCGACGCCGCTGGCGGGGGATATTGTAGAACCGGCGAAAAAATGGATCCTGCAACAGCGGATTTTCCTGTACGCGGATATTGGTGGTGGTAGAGATGTTAACCACTGCGGGCTGTACATCCACCAACATGGGCGCCAGGCTAGGAAGTTCTTTACCACCGAGGGACAGCGGCAGTGTTGCATGGCCAGGTTGCGTCAATATTGCGCAGCAAAAAACGCTGAGCAGGATAGAAAGGCGAGACATAATATTTTATAGAAAACTTAAAGTTATACGGCGATTGTAATCCCATTGGCAGGTGTGCGGTAGAAGCTGTCTTTTAATATCAAGCGCTTTTAGCCGGATAAAAATTCCGTCAGGAAAGCGGACCGATAACCAGTATCGCTGTAAATGACGAGAAAAAAGCTTTCATCCATTTCCGTGCTGCCGAAGCGTTTGTATCTGCTGTAAACCGGTCTCACGTTAACCGCATGAAACCGGCTTTCGCTGGATATGCGGTGTGCTATCACAGAGCGCCTGGAGTTGCTGGTTAAATTGGCGGGGAACCATTCCGGGTGCGCCGTGCCGAACCCATCCCGACAGTTCCGCTCGCCGGGCCGGATACCGGTTGCAAATGCGCCGCGAAACAACCCAGCAAAACCGGCCAGCGCCAATTCAACCGAATCAATTTTATTCAAGCCCGGCAACAGGGCACAGCTTGCCTCCGGGTCAGGGCATAAATAAACGCCATAGACTTGTTCAGAAGTTCACAGTATTATTATTCCCATTTTTCAAGGGAAACTCCTGAATTAATTTCCCGGAAAATCAACAGGTTGCGGGGTTGGATCCTGGCGCGGAAAATTAAGCTGGATTCCCGATAATAATTATTATGGGGACTTGCTCCTCATAAACAAGATGTTATATTTTTCGGAGAGCCATAATAAATAAAACTCAGAGAACAATATTATTTCTATACTGCTTAACGGTCATCGCGATGATTGTTTACCCGCCATTCAATCTCACTATAGAAGGTGACCTTATCCGCAGTGAGTATTCATTGATTTGGGAACCAATTTATGAATACGTATATATTTTGTATACTGATCGGTCGCTTATTCTGGAGGAGCATATACATAATACTCAAGGACCGCCGCTTATATTTTTAATAGGCCATATAGATGCTTCAAGAATATTAATACAAATTTTAGGCGCAACACTAATTTCCATTGCGCTTACTTTTATTTTTAAAAGTGTCAAAACATAACAAGCGCAGGTACAATTGGCCTTTGGGCTGGACTCGCAACTGCGTTGTCCGCCTGTGCCGTAATCGTTACGCACAACAATAGAGTTTCGTAAAAATGCCAGCAGAAGATAAAATAAAGCAGTTTCACGACAACCACCCCGGGCCTGATGCGAGCGGCATCAATTCGCTCTACAGATTTCACAAGGTCGATAATAAAAATATTCAATTTCTTAAGGAGCTATTTGTAAATAAAAAACTTTACCATGCTTTGCCAAGTAAACTTAACGATCCTTTCGAGTGTAAGCCTGACTTTAACTGGCCTTCAAGCCCGAATAAAGTTCGAGATATAAGAAAAGGGCTAATCCAGGCTGCCAGAAAAAACGGTTGTTCTAAAAAAGAAGCAGAAGCGCTAATATCTAAAGTTATGAAGAATCCAAAATTCACTGAAGACACTATCTATGCAGCAACCCAGAATACTTTGAGTGAAATTCGGATATGCTCCTTCACCAAAGCAAAAGAAAATCTATTGTTGTGGGCTCACTATGCTGATTCCCACAGAGGGTTTTGCCTGGAATATGATGCCACTTTGTTTCCAATTCATTTGGCACTTAAAGTTACTTACAATGATGAATACCCAAGGGAAGAGTATCCTCTTCCACATCCTGGGGCAGGATTAGTTCCGGTACTAACAAAATCAAAGGATTGGCAGTATGAAGAAGAATACAGAATAATATATTTCCCCGAAGCGAAACTACGGCTTAGTGGAGATGGTGAGTCTTTATTTTTATCGGATAATGTTATTAAAAACATCTACTTTGGTTCAAACATAGAGGATTCAAATAAGGAGAAAGTTTTAGCACTTCTAGCTGACGGGCCATTTACTCCTGGAATTTGGCAAGCGAGGCCATCTAAATCCTCTTTCAAATTGGAGTTTGAACCAAGTGCATAATAATTTAAGCAAATGGGGAGCCGTAATTGATACTCTCCTTAAGGCAGGGCGTTAGCTGAACAAGAAAGTCATGAGTATTAAATGGATTGCAGCATTTAATCGATTATTCCCCATTCTTGATCGGGGAGGTGAGACTTACTATAGTGGTCCTAACTTCATCAAAATGGCTCGGCAAGTTGAATATGACCTCCCTGATTATTACACCTATATTGATAACCAAAGCAAGCAGGGAAAAAGTACAACTAGACGCGACTACTATTGGGATATCATCGAATCACTCACAGAAGCTCAGAAATATGATCTATTTCGTCTATTCATAGGATCTCTTGAACCTCATGCCAGAGAAGAAATGAATGATTTAAAATACTTCATATTTGGCGGAGGCTCTCCTGTTCCAAGAGCAAACATACCGGTTGATTTTTCAAGCTCTGAAAAGCTATCGAGATCATTGGCAGAAATCGATAAAGCAATTGAGTCTGGGCAACATAATCGCGCAGTTACTTTGACCTATTCGTGTTTAGAGGGCGTGTATAAAGCTTATCTAAATAAAAATAGGCCGGACTCTAATCCACCAAATGACTTGCTGGCAATGGCTAGGCTAGTTAAAAATGATATCCTCGGTAAGGTAAAGGGAAACAGCCAGGCGCCTGAGCAAATAATAAACTCCATCCCTACAATTACTAATGCTATCGCAAATTCACGCAACGGCTTCAGCGAGTCTCACTTCGATCAAGATGCACAAAACTGGTTGTCGGTATATGCAAGGGATCTTACAAATTCCATCGGTCGGTTGCTATTGCACTTCGTATGACAGCTAACAAAAAAATCAACGCAGACGCGGCAAAGCTGCGCCCGATTATCCAGGAATTATGAGTTTGCTATATAAAATCATCACCACTTCAGTACTATTTTTAGTCAATATTGTTTCGGCAAATGATGTGTTTTGATTAGTGTCCGATCTTCCATTAAAAATTGAGTTCCAGTCCGACGATGAGTAACCCTAACAAGGCAAAGCAGCGGATCTTCGCACTGTGTGCTCCAGCCCCTGCTAGCGGCGTTAGCTGTAGCAGAAACGCTGATACTGAGAGGCTATGCAATCAGCTATAATGGAATAATTATGAATATATACACAACTCTTTCAATTCCTCACCCATTTCCTTATCAAGGTAGCAAGAGGAATATCGCAGAATACATACTTCCACATTTTCCGTCTGAGGTAGAATGTCTTATTGAGCCATTTTGTGGTGCTGGTGCAATATCCATAGCGGCATGTGCCTATGGTCTGGTCGATAGTATCGTGCTAAATGATCTTAATAACCCGCTAATGGATTTATGGGAACAAATACTAGAGAGACCAAATCAGTTGGTAGATGAATATGAAGAATTGTGGCTTGCGCAACAGCTGGATCGTAAAGAATTCTTTTTTAAGATAAGAGAGGAATTTAATAAATCGTATCAACCGCACCATTTACTTTACCTTCTTGCACGTATTGTTAAAGGTGCTGTTCGTTACAGTTCTGATGGAATATTCAACCAAAGTGCTGATAATCGACGTTCTGGAATGAAACCAGGCACGATGAGAAAAAATATTTTGAATATATCTCGTCTATTGAAAAATAAAACTAACATCCAATCCGTTGATTTTAGAAAAGTAGCATATAAAGCGAAAAAGCAAGATCTGGTATATATGGATCCTCCTTATCAAGGCACATCATTTACTAGAGATCACCGTTATTTTAATGGTTTAACGTATGATTCTTTTGTTGATGCGTTATCAGAAATGAACAAAAGAGAGATTTCATTCATCATAAGCTATGATGGAGTTACTGGAGACAAACGGCACGGCAAGCCACTACCTTCGTTTTTGTCATTAAAGCATTTGCATATACATGCAGGGCGCTCAAGCCAGGCAACATTGCTTGGTGGAAATGATGAAACTATTGAATCTCTGTATCTTTCGCCCGCGCTTATAGATCGCCTGGCATCTGAAAAGCCAAAGATAATTTATACAATACCTGAACAAGAATTGGTGTTTGCATGAACAGGAAAGATTATCCGGCAGAATTTATCAAGTTGTTGAAAAGCGTAGAGGCAAAGCGTCCAAAAACAGTAATAGATCATATTCTTCAGTATGGACAGATTACAACGGCAGAGTTAAAAGATACATACGGCTACAACCATCCTCCGCGAGCTATCAGGGATGTAAGAGAACAGGGAATTCCCATAAAAACATTTCGTGTTACCGGTTCTGATGGAAGGAAAATAGCAGCTTACAAATTTGGTGATCTTTCCGAGGTCAGGGCAACCCGACTATCTGGTCGGACCGCTTTCTCATCAAATCTCAAACATGCGCTTATAGAAAAATATGGTACTCGTTGCAACATATATCTTGAGCCGTTTCCTGTGCGTGAATTGCAAATAGATCATCGAGTCCCATTTGAAATTGCTGGCGATAATGGAGGGCTATCTGATGATGTAAGTGAATATATGTTGCTATGTGCTTCAGCAAATAGGGCAAAGTCATGGAGTTGTGAAAACTGCCCAAACTGGAAAAACAAAGAATTAAATGTCTGTAAATCTTGTTATTGGGCGTTTCCAGAATCATATAGTCACATTGCCACGCGCGATATTCGCAGAATGGATTTATTATGGTCGGGTGAAGAAATTGCAGATTACGACATTTTGATAAATGAACCTGGCAAGGTAAAAGAAGAAGCTCCTGAGTATGTGAAAAATATACTCCGCAATCATTTCAAGAATAAAAAAAGCTAACAATCGCATCACTGGAAAAATATAGTTGTAGAGCAAAGCGGCACTGCTTTTTTTGTCAGTGATGCCGAGTATTGTGGGTGTGTTCGGCTTCTGAGAAACCGGGTTGATTCATGGTGGCCTCCTGGTCGAATGGATCTTGTGTATCCTCGCATTTTGAGCGACTTATTCAGAAGTTCCTTAAGCGTTCAATTTTTACATTTCTTTGATAAGATGGACAGATCAAACCATCAACCCGGCAAAACAACCCTGTGCGGATACAGCCCAACACCAGTGTCGATAACACATTAGGAATACGCCATGCAAGAATTTGATATTGTCATAATGGGCAGCGGCCCGGCCGGTAAAACTGCGGCCATACAAGCCACCAAATTGGGAAAAAATGCAGCGATTGTGGATGGTATGCACCAGGTCGGCGGGGTCTGCGTACATACCGGAACCATTCCCAGCAAAACTTTGCGCGAAACGGTGCTCAACCTGACGGGCTGGCGCGAACGCGGCTTTTACGGGCGGGCCTATCGGGTCAAGGCGGACATACAGGCCCGGGATTTGATGCAGCGGCTGAATCTGACCTTGCAAAGCGAAGTCGATATTCAGCAGGATCACCTGGTTCGCAACGGCGTGCAGATTGTGCAGGGCTTCGGGCGGTTTGTGAGCGACAAAGTGGTGGAGGTCGCCACCACCAATGGTGACACTATTTCGCTCACCGCTGAAAAGTTTATCATCGCGGTGGGAACCAAAACCTATCGACCGGACTATGTTCCATTTAACGGCGAAACCATCATTGACAGCGATGAGGTCACCTGCATGGAAAAACTTCCCCGCTCCCTGACCGTGATCGGTGCGGGAGTGGTGGGGGTGGAATATGCGACCATATTTAAAACCCTGGATATCAATGTCACCCTGATTGAGCCCAGGGACGCCATGCTGACTTTCATGGATCATGAAATTCTGATGCATTTTCAGCATGATATGGTTGATGACGGATTGCGGCTGCAATTCGGTCAAAAAGTAACCGGCATTGAATGCCGCAAAAATGGTTCCTGCGTGGTCCGCCTGGACAGTAATCGGGCCATTGCCTCGGATATGGTTTTATTCGCTGCCGGTCGGGTGGGCGCGACCGACAATCTGGGAATCGACAAGCTGGGTATTAAAGTGGACCATCGCGGACGATTGACCGTGAACAAGCGGTTCCAAACCAGCTGCCCGCATATTTACGCCGCTGGAGATGTCATCGGATTCCCGAGTCTGGCTTCAACTTCCCTGGAGCAGGGGCGAATCGCCGTGCTTGACGCCTTGGGTGAAAAAGTCTACAAAACCCCGGAATTTTTTCCCTACGGAATTTACGCCGTGCCTGAAATGTCCAGCGTCGGCATGTCGGAAGAGGAAGTAATCAAACGAAAAATTCCCTATGAAGTCGGCATTGTTCAATTACGTGAAACCTCCCGGGGCAAGGTCATGGGACTGCAATCCGGGCTGTTGAAAATGATATTTTCATTGAAAACGAGACGGTTGCTGGGTGTACATATCGTCGGCGAAGGCGCTACGGAATTAATTCACATCGGCCAGGCCGTGCTGACGTTAAAAGGCACGCTGGATTATTTTCTGGAAAATGCCTTCAACTACCCCACCCTGGCCGAAGCGTATAAAGTGGCTGCGCTGCACGCGAATAATCGCATGAAAGCGCTGGAGGAATAATGCCGGGCAGTCAAGCCGGCCAAATGCCATGATTAAACTGCTGTGATTAAACTTTTTAAAAATACGCTGCGGCGCATGGCGGGCGTTGACAGCGGGGGAAACAACCATACCGAATCGGCCATCCAGTACTGGGGATTCCATATGATCCCGAAAAATGCCGGCGGCGGATGGTCCACCGAGGCCGTAATCAGCAAGCAGATCAATGGTGAAGTAAAATCCCATCACTTTATTCGCGCCGATCAGACCAACAGCAGACAAAGCGCTATTGCGCTTGCAACCGCGAAAGCGCGCATCGTAATTGATCAGTCCGGCGAAAATATATTCGCTAAATAACACAACCCGATTCGTAAACCGAATGCGTCAAGCCGCTGTCGCGGCTGCTGGACACGACACTCGGAGTGGGGCGCACAAGTGATGCGATGAAACTGATGCAGATAGTTGTCGGGGTCGGGTGGCGATGCCGGGTCATATTGCATCATCAGATTCCGACTGTGCTTTTTTTGCCGGACTAATGTAGTCTTCCGCGTTGATGCTATGTCGCAAGCGCGGTCGTTGCTGGCTTGCCGACCATGATGGGGAAACATCAGTCTGAAAGATCATCCTGAAAACCGGTCAACAACCGATACCCCGAATATAAATGAAGATAGTCAACGTTAAAACCTGGGTAGTCGGCAATCCGCCGCCGCATTTTGGCGGCCGGTATTTTATTTTTTTAAAGCTGGTTACGGATAACGGTATTGAAGGCGTCGGTGAGGTCTATGCGGCGACCTTCGGCCCTCATGTCATTGTGAAAATGATTGAAGACGTGGCCGAGCGGTTTGTGATTGATGCCAATCCGTTTGCAATCGAAAAGCTTTGGCGGCGGGTTTATGGCAGCGGTTATAACCTGCGTCCCGATGTGTCGCTGATGGGGGTTTTGAGCGGGCTGGAAATGGCTTGCTGGGACATTGTCGGCAAGTCCGTGGACAAGCCGGTTTATCAATTGCTCGGCGGCCGGGTTCACGAAAAATTACGCAGCTATACCTATCTGTATCCCGCACCGGGAGACGCTGCCAGCGTTTATCACGACCCCGACCTGGCGGCGGAACGGGCCCTGGAGTATGTCGAGCAGGGTTTTACTGCGGTGAAATTTGATCCCGCCGGACCCTATACCGTATACGATGGTCGCCAGCCCGGGCTGGCAGACCTGGAACGTTGCGAACGATTCGCAAAACAAATCCGCGCAGCGGTGGGCAACCGCGCGGATATGCTGTTCGGAACCCACGGCCAGTTCACCGCAGCCGGCGCCATACGTCTGGCCAAACGGCTGGAACCCTATGATCCGCTGTGGCTTGAAGAACCTACGCCGCCGGAAAACCCGGCGGAAATGGCCCGGGTTGCGCGGCAAACCTCAATCCCCATCGCCACTGGTGAGCGCCTGACCACAAAATATGAATTTGCCAGGGTGCTGGAAACCCGGGCGGCCGCGATACTGCAAATGGCGCTGGGCCGGGTGGGCGGGCTGCTTGAAGCGAAAAAAATTGCGGGAATGGCGGAGACGTACTATGCGCAAATCGCGCCGCATTTATACTGCGGACCAATTGAAGGCGCGGCCAACGTGCAGCTCGCGACCTGTACACCGAATTTTTTGATTCTGGAAAGCATTCAAACCTGGGGCGGCTTTCATGCAGAAATTCTTAAAAAACCGGTGCAATGGCAGGATGGTTATGTGATTCCACCGACCGACCCGGGGCTGGGCGTGGAACTGGATGAGACTGTAGCCGAGTCAAATCCCTATACCGGCAGGCAATTGCATCTGGAGATGTCCGACCGCGCTGTTTAGTGCAGATTGATTTCCGGTTTACGTGCCTGCCGTCCGATGATAAAAAACAGGCGGTTTTTGCTGCAAGGATATGATTGCGTGGATCGGGAGGATAATCGCGGCGAAGAATTGAATGAAACGGCAATCGCTATTCCAGGGAAACAGGCAGATTTTCGCCCGCTTCCACACCAACATCGGTATGCCTGAGCCGCAGCGCCATCAGTTCAACGCCGGCCCGCCGCGCCGCGACCAGCTCCCGGTGATAGTCAGGATCAATCCTTGACGCTACGGCAAAGGTATTTCCTTCCGGGCGGTTTACCGCATACAGCATCACCGCCCGGCATCCCTGCCTGACCGCATGTTGCAGCAGTTGCACATGCTTCCTGCCCCGGCCGGTAATCGCGTCGGGGAAAAGCACGGTGTTCTCGTCCAGTAATGTCGCATTTTTGATTTCGACATAACAGTCCGTGCGCTGCCGGCCGGTCAGTAAAAAATCGAATCGGGACTGGTCGAATCCAGGTGCGGCGTAGACCGGTTCGGACTTCACCGCGTCGTAGCCCGCCAATGCCGCAATCATGCCCGCATGAATAAAACTGCGGATGATGTGATTCACCCGATATGTGTTCACACCAATCCAGCCGCCGCCCATGTTGACCCGCTCAAGGGTCCATTTAAGCTTGCGCCGGGGATTGCCGCTGGCACTGAGCTGAACCGGGACGCCGGGTTCCCAGCAGCCCGTCATCGCGCCGGTGTTGGGGCAGTGCGCGGTCACTTCTTCTCCAGTGTGGAGCCGAACGTCGGCCAGGAAACGCTGGTATCTGGCAATAATTTTGCCGTCGTGTAATGGCGGTAACCTCAACGTTTGAACCCCTGAACATGGGCATCTGCTGTTTTCAGAACACTTGCTGGCGGGTCACAATGGTGTGCGGTTAACACCCGCTCCAGGGCTTCTTCCAGTGCGAATTTATCATGCCAGGCGAGATACCCGATGACGACACCAGGCGATCGCTGTTTTCCTGCGGTGCAGTGAACATAAACCCGATGACCGGCATCGACCAGTCCTGCCAGAGTTTGCGCCGCCGCCGGGAGTTTCTGTATTAAATCCTCGTGGTCAAAATCGGTAATGGGTAATCGACAGACACAGAGGCCAGCATTTCGATAATGCTGTTTCAGCCCGGGCCAATCCATGCCGGGTCTTTCAAGGTCGGTATCGCTTTGCAGGTTCAACACAGCGGTCAATCCAGCCTGTTGCAAATGTTGAATATCGATCCGGTCGGTCGGATAAGTTCCAATAAAAATTTTATCCGTGATTTGGTGGAAATTGATCATCGGCTGGAATGTTGACTTTTTTGCTGAATAAACTCTGGTGTTGCAGCCCGCGGATACACCACGGCAGGGTCATGGCGAACACCGATTTTGACAAGGCGCTTGATTTCCCGGCGCCTAGCCTAACAATCGCCGCCGATGACGGGATGCAGCGAAACTGTAGAATTACTATCCGCCAATAAAATAATGGTAATATTCCCGACGGTCGGGTGGCGTGTATTGTGCCAGATTTTTCGATCAGGGCGACCTTGAAAAATACAGGCTCGACTGGTTATGAACATGAATATCCGGCCCAAATAGCGTTAATTATTCAGGAGTTCTCATGAGTAAATCTCACCGATGGCTGGTAACGATTTTATGGTCGCTGGCCCTGGTCGTGCTGACCGGGTGTGCAACAACGCCTGCAGAACCGGGAGCCCAGGATCCTTTCGAAAAAGCCAATCGGTCAATCCTGAATTTCAACCTGAAAGCCGACAGAGTGGTCTTCAAACCGGTTGCCAGAGCTTATACCCGCATCATACCGGGCCCCGTTCGCAAGGGCGTGAATAACTTTTTCTCAAACCTCTGGGAGCCGATGACCGTGGTGAACGACTTGTTGCAGGGAAAAATTGCCTACGCGGTTAAAGATACATCGAGATTTGTGGTTAATTCCACTGTGGGCATATTCGGGATCTTCGACGTGGCGAAGAAAATCGACCTGCCGCGGCATCGCGAAGACTTCGGACAAACCCTGGCAGTCTGGGGCGTACCGTCTGGCCCGTATCTGGTTTTACCGTTTCTGGGGCCGAGCAATCTGCGCGACACCACAGGACTCATTCCACAATACGTCTTTACAGACGCCACTGCAAAAATGAACTCATCTGAAAGTCTCTACGTGAGCGGCGTGCGCATAGTGGACAAAAGAGCACAATTGCTCGGCATGGATGATATTCTTGAGCTGCAGCCTGACCAGTATCTCTTCCTTCGCGAAAGCTATCGTCAGGCACGGATGAGCGCTGTGTACGATGGTCGCCCGCCGCAGGCCGAAGGAGATGAATCCGAACAGGGATTGATCGACCAATTGCTTGAAGACGAATAACCATTCATGGCGGTTTATGCGATTGGCGATGTGCAGGGCTGTGTGCTGCCGTTTGAGGAATTACTCGAAAAGTTAAATTTTGATCCGGTCAGTGACAAACTCTGGCTGACCGGAGATCTGGTTAATCGCGGCCCGGATTCCCTGCAAACTGTTCGGCTGGTCCGAAAACTGGGTCAAAGTGTGATAACCGTATTGGGCAATCACGATCTTCATTTTCTTGCGGTGGCGGAAAAATACGCCGCAGCAGAGCCGGAGACACGTTGCAGCAATTCCGCAAAGCGCCGGATCTCGAAGCAATAATCGCATGGATGCGGCGGCAGCCTTTGGCGCACTGCGACAAGCAGCTTGGCGTGCTGATGACCCACGCCGGAATTTATCCCGGGTGGAGCAAAAAGCAGTTAATGGCGAATGCCGCAGAGGTGGAAAAGGAAATTCAGGGCAGTAATTATCGGAGACTCCTGAAACAAATGTACGGCAGGAATCCGGCAAGATGGAAGGAAAACCTGAAAAGGGCGGATCGCCATCGATTTATCATCAATGCGTTGACGCGAATGCGTTATTGCGATGCCAAAGGTAATTTAAATTTTACTGAAAAGGGCTCCCCTGGCAGTGCGCCCAGACGGCTGATGCCCTGGTATGAACATCCGCAAATGAAATGCCGGAAATGGCGCATTGTGTTCGGGCACTGGTCTGCGCTCGGATTTGTCCAGTACGGCAATATTATCAGTCTGGACAGCGGCTGTGTTTGGGGGGGTAAACTCACCGCAGTGCGACTGGATGCCGGCTATATCGCACCCTGTTGGCAACTGGATTGCCGGTCGAAATACTAAAGTCGAAATACTAAAACCGGGCCTGCCGGAGTGTTTAAAATTAAAAGCCGGGAAATTTATTGATCAGGCTGCCAAAATAACAGCTCATGTCGTTATATTCCTGATTCTCGCCGGATGCCCGTATCCGCCAGTCTGAATCCCAGTCCGAATCAGGCGCGAACCAGTTCCTCAAACGCCTGCTGATAACCATCCTGAAACAATATATGCAGCCCCATGCGCCGTTGGTTTCTCTTGCTTCCCGGCAAACGCAAAGTGCCGCATTCAACCGCCTTTGGCTCCGTCTTTGACAGCGCCTCAAACAGGTTGTTCTTGTATTGCGTGTCCATATTGCCGGCTAACTGAAGCCCCTTGGTCTCAAGGGCCAGCACCCGGCGGCCAGCGCCATTGCCGTGATTCTGCCCCACGCAAACCACAAAATCAGGGTAGACGCGGTTCGGTTTCCAGCCCTGCAAAGCGTAATCCGGCCGGGCGGCAAAGCGATGCCACCAGGTTACGGCGCTGTGGCCGTCCAGATACAGGGCGAAGTCTTTTTCCAGGCCGTTGAATTCCGCCGCATACAGCTTTTCATACAGCGATTTTTTCAGGGAATCCCCCTGCTGGTCTAAAAGCGGCATTTGCCCGCTGCCCACCAGATGCTTCAATACCTGTTCCAGCTCAAAACCATCCTCCCCGGCAATCAGCTCAAAGCGAATGTCCCCAGCCTGTAGCTTGCGGCGAAAAACATCCTTTGCCTCATGCTCAACAAGTTCGGTCAGGCGCCGCTTCAACATCTCGGAAAGATGATAGCGGCGGTCAAAAATATCGTCATTGGTTCGCCCCTGGCCGCGTTGATCTTGCAGCATCGCCTCCACCGCTTTCCCGGCCAGAAACGGATTCGGCAGGGTTTCATAAAGGCGGCGGCTGAAAAATTCCACGCTCAGGTTCCTGTCTACCGCCATTGCCGCCGCATCCGTATCGTAGTCAAAGCCCGGCAAGTCCACCAGCGCGGTAATTTCACGGATTTTATCGACCCCGGCATAATCCAGACCCAGCGGCGCGGCGGTGATCTTCTGCCAATCCACGCCGCTCAGCACGTCGCCTTCATAGTCCAACGGCCGATAACGCCGGCCGGCGCGGTGCAGCACCTGCGGCAGAAAAATCCGCATATCGCGAAACGCTTTTCTGCGGGGAATGCGCCGCAATTGGGCGTTATTTTCAGGTCCGCCATTGCCCTGCCCGCTGTGGACAAGCCCCGACAGATCGCCCATGCCTTCCTGTTCCAGGCCGCGCTTCACCGCCTGTATCGCCTCTCCCACGTCGCGGTCCAGGCAATAGATATACGATTCATCCAACGCCGCCCGGCCGGTTAATTCCGTATCCGGCTGGCGCAATATCCGCCCGGTCATCTGGGTCAGTGCCCGCGCCGTGCGGGTAGAATCCAGCAGGGTCAGCACATAGGCAAACGGGCAGTCCCAGCCTTCGCGCAATGCGTCTTTGGTCAGGATGTAACGCACGGCGGAATAAGGCGACAGCAGGTCCTCGTCGGCGATCTCATCCCTTTCCGCAGTTTTACGGCGGATATGCGTCTCCGGCACGTTTAATTGTGTCATCAGATAATCGCGCACGTCTTCGGCATGAATATGCTCGCCGTCTCGCTGCTCGCGCCCGACGCGCTCCACGCGAATGATCATCATCGGGCGAATGTAACGCCCGCTTTCGCCTTGCAGTTGACGCGTCTCCTGCTTCAGTTTGTCCAGCCGCTCCTTGGCCCTGGACAGCGTGTATTTCCAGTCGGTATTCTCGAAGTTATGCAGGTTCAAGGGCAGCTTGATCATCTGCTCGCGTTTCAGCGCCGAACCCGGCGTGTCCACCAGAATATTGCTGACGCTGGCTTCAGGTGTCGCGGAAAGCTCCAATACAAAGCGCGGGTTGAATTCGTTCAGGCGCCGGCGGCGTTTGGCGGTATAGGCGTTGTGCGCCTCATCCAGCACAATAATCGGGCGCAGCAGCTTGAACACGTTGAACAGACTGTGCCTGACCGAACCCGGGCTGTCCTCGGCAAGGTCGGCGGTGTCCAGGTCCGGATGCGTGTCCAGCAGCCGGTTGTTGGCCGGCTGATCATCCGGTTCCGGGAAAAAGGACGGATAATGCCCGGTATCGCCAAATATCTTCAGAAAGCTGCGGTCTTCCCGGTCAGCCGCTTGCAGCATCAGCGGCATGACGCAAAGATAGTTTTCCACGTCAGCCAGCGAAAACATGTCGGTCTTTTTTAACAGCTTGATACGCCCGCCGCAGGCGCGCTCCAGATATTGCCGATACGGATGCAGGCGGTGCGCAAAGGCGCGCCAGGTTTGCCGGAAGATCGCCCGGGACGGCGTAATCCACAGCACCAGCCCGGCGGTCGGGCGCATACGTTCAATCGCGGCCGCACCGAGCAGGGTCTTGCCGCCGCCGGTCGGCAGTTTCAAGCAGACGTGCGGAATGACCTGCCCGCGGCTGTCCTGTCGCCGCGCATACGGCGGCGGCGACAAACTGCCGTCGTTGTTTTTGATATGCGGCAGCAGGCCGCACTGCCCCAGTGCTGCCCAGGTTTTGGCCACGTAATCACGATCATCTGCGCCAATTGCAACATCAGCCTTTTCCAGCGCAGCGATGCGTTTTCCGGTCTCGGTCTGCTGCCGCTTCAGCTCCGCCAGAAAGCCCGCGAAGGTTTGCAGCGCCTGTTCCTGAAACTCCTTGAGGCGCATGGCCTAGTCGCCAAACAGCCGGTGAATGGCATAGGGCAGCTGGCAGAAGGTCACCTTGTGTGGCGTCAGGTCTTTTTGCGAGACGAACTTCCACGGCGCAAACACCAGCGCGGTTTTGCCTTTTTGCTGCGCCGCCTTGCCGATGCGCCCGGCCATATCCCGGGTCAGGGCGGATTCGCCACCGCACAGAAAATCCATGTCCGGTCGATAAATCAGATGCAGACGGTAATCTTGCGTCTCACCAAAGCAATAATCCTTGCCGGACTTGATTGTCGCAAGCGTCACACCCGTGGCGACATAGGCGACATGGCGCGCCAGCGCGGCGTAGTCCGGCAGGGCCTTGCCGGTAATCAGGTTCTCCGTGTTCAGTTCCGCGCCCAGGGTGCAAAAGGCAAAGTGCCCGCCCAGGCCGTCTTTCAGGGCTGCGTCTCTGGCGTTCGGTATGCCCCTGATCACGCGGCGAATGCGCTCGGCGGTGATACGGTGCGCATAATCCTCGCATTCCACCAGGATGAACCGGCGGTTGCCGCTGTCTTGCTTGTTCAGCGCCAGCACCGCGTGGGCAGTGGTGCCGGACCCGGCGAAGGAGTCGAGGATGATGGCATTTTTGTCGGTCGAGATTTGAAGTATTTTCTTGATCAAATCAGCAGGTTTAGGTGTGGTGAAAGCTTTCTTCCCATCAAATAAAGACATAACCTCTCTGGTTCCATCTGTCGCCGTGCCAATGTCATTCCATATTGTAAAGACGTTGACGCCTTTCTCTTTGGCCTCACTCAAATAACGTTTGTATTGGGGCTTTGATTTGCCTGTTTTTCCAAAGACGATTCGATTGTCTTGCAACGCTTCGGCAAATTTCTCTTTTGAAAAACGCCAGCATCTGCCGTTAGGCGGCATGTATATTTTCCCGGTATTGGGATTTTTAATCGGGTAGGTCAGGTTCTCTCTGATGTTGGGCGCATCCATTGGGTCGGCTACCCAGGAGCCGCGAGGGTCATTGTCAGGATTTGCAAATCTACTTTCGTCAATGTCCAGCGTATTGAAAGAAAAACAGGATTTTTCCAGCGCATAAGCCAGCAGATAGTTATGCGAAAGAGAAACATCAATGTCGTTTTGGCTTGACTTCCTGTGATGCCAGATAAAATTAGCGACAAAATTCTCCTCCCCGAAAATCTCATCCATCACCAGCCGCAGGCGGTGCTGTTCATTGTCGTCAATGGAGATGAAAATCACGCCGTCCTCGGCCAGCAGCTCGCGCAAAAGGTGCAGGCGCGGCCACATCATGCACAGCCATTTGTCGTGGCGCTCCGGGTCTTCGCGATCCACCTCACCGTTTTCCTTCAGCCAGCGGCGCATCAAATCCGAATTGACATTGTCGTTATAACACCAGCCCTCGTTGCCGGTGTTATACGGCGGGTCAATATAGATACAGTTCACCCGCCCGGCATAGCGCGGCAGCAGGGCCTTCAGCGCGTGCAGGTTATCGCCGTGGATGAGCAGGTTGCCATCGGCCGGGGCCGCGCCTTTGGGCAGCAGCGATTTGTCCCGCGCCACTTCCAGGGTGCGGTACGGCACACTCAGGTGATGGGCGTAGACCATCTGCTTGCCCTTGAAATCGAGAGTAGACATGGTCAGAAGCTGGTGGGCAGGATAAAGCCAAGATTTTTCAGGCGATACTCCATGGCCGGCCGGCTGACCTCAAATTCTTCGGCCAGCGTCTTCACGTCAGCGGGCTTTTCCAGGTCGAGACGAGCATGTTTGTCGAGATATTCATCCAGCAACACCTCCGGCATCAACAGGGCGGCGGCGTAAGCATTCGCTTCCAGTTCCATTCGGTGGTCGCTGCCTGCCTGCGCCGCGGCGCTGCGGCCCTTGCGAAAATAAACTGTGCGGTCGATGAAAACCGGCGTATCACCCGCCCCAAACCTGTGCAGTTGATAGTGTCCGATCTCGTGGGCAACGGTGAAACGCCGCCGCACCGGCGCATGACGTGAGTTGACCACAATGGTTTTCTCTTTCACCGCCAGAAAACCGGAATACTCATCTTCCAGTTGCGTCTCTTTCACGACAAGTTTCAGATGATTGGCCACCTGCTGCAAATCCACCGGCTGGGCCAATGCGCCCACTTGTTCCAAAATTTTTCGCGCTTTTTCGTCAATATTTTTGTATACCATCGTCGTTGTTCTCCTCTTTTAGCAACGGCGCTTGGTTTGGATTAATAATAACCAGTAATCCTCATGCCGGCACATAAATATTTTATGAGCAGCACATCGCATAATTCGTCTACTCTTGCAGATAAAACTTCTCTACTAACCCCAAATATGCCCGCTATGATACTTATAATTCCACCTGCTTTACTCATATCTGCCTCCTAATGTTTAAAAATTGTTTGGCTCTCTTTCAATCTTTTTATATTCTCTCTATGCTTTCTATCTGTTTCATGAGACTCGGGAAGTCTATTTTCTTCAATCAATCTCAGTACGCGCTCAACCTCCAAGTCAGATAGTAATATCTTATATTTTGAGTTTATAAATCTAATATACTGGCTACCGTACACCACGTTTTCCGGCATTTCAGTTTTGAAGGTGCAGTTTTGGACGAATACGACTAACGAATGAATGTGTCTTACCCCCAGGGCTTCTACTGCTTTTACGTGAGCATAATTTTGGTGCAACGGATTCTGAAACCTGGTTTTATGCCCATAAATAACTTGAGTCCATGCTTTGTTCCGAGGGCTGCCGAATATCCACCCATTCAAGTTTTTTACTTCGACTACGAAGACGCCGTACCTTGAAACTATAACTTGGTCAATTTGCGTAGTACCTTGCTTCGTAGGCAAAGTCACATTTTTAAGAACGTAATATTCATCACTCAGGACACTTTCTGCACTAGTATTGATTACTTTCTCACCCAATGCTCCCTGGTCTACAGGATTTACCTTTCTGGATTTGTACTTTCTTTTTAGTTTGAGTTTTACCTTCGATAACCGAGATAGGAAATTAAACATTAAAAAACCAAAAAATAGTAGTAATATTAATTCCAATTAGCATTCTCCTAATAAATCTACACTACCATTTAAAAAGTTATACCTATAACGTGCAAATAGCTCGGGTAAATATTCAAAACTAAACTTCCATCTGTCTACAGACGGGATGAGAGATTGATAAGCCTTAAAAGATATAAATTCAAATGTCCCGTTCCAAATACTTTCATCATTAACACATCTTTCTAACTTTTCTGGTGTAATATCGATAAGCAAAAGAGATACTCTATTTGCGCAACAGACAATTTTACGATAAGAATAATCATCCCAAATAGTTGCATACTCTTCTGTGCTATTAGCTTCATTACCCCCAACGGTGCTGATTATCAAAAGTAAGCTTAATATGGCTCTCCTATTCATAGGATTTTCTATCTTGTTTTACGTCACTTGTTGCGGGTTCGCTGCCCGGATGACGAATTTCTTTCAAGGCTGTTTCCAGGGTGCCGCCGGAATCCGTGGAAATATTCAATGCCGCTAATTCACGACTTAACAGCGCCGGTTTGTTTTCAGTCGCCAGAGATACCTGCCGGCTTTGTTTAAGCCGGGTCTCGGCCTCGGCAATACCCGGCACCAGGTCTGCAACAGTAGTATCCAGTTCTTGCGCCAGACGCGCCAGCAGGAACACGGAGGTTCTTTGCAGCCCGGATTCAATATTGGCCAGCATGGTGCGGGAGATGTGCAGACGTTCGGACAGTTCAAGCTGGGTAAGACGCAATTCACGCCGCCGCGCCTTGATGCGCTCGCCAAATATACGCTGGAATTGTTCCTGTAAGGCCATGATTTCGGAAGTTTCCCGTTTGGCTGCTTATAGTGTGGCTGGATTGTGACATGAAAATAGAACTGTCGCAAATGTCATTATTATTGACTCTTTTGACCAAATAAAAATTGTAATATATTTATTCATGCTCTAGTATCGCGGTCTCTATAAACAAATGGGAAAAAATTATGACTACCGAAAACAGAAAAACCCTGATCTTTTCCTTTGACGGCACGGGCAATGAACCGGCCGATGTGCAGGAGTTCACGGAAGATGAGAGTATCAGCAATGTGCTGAAGCTGCATATTCTGATGGGAGGCGGAATCCATATGGATCGTTCAAGCACAAAAACACCTGGCGGCCATACCCAAAAGACGTATTACTACAACGGCATCGGCACCCGTGAAGGGAAGTACGCAATTCCGCTGCTGGGCGCATTGATTACGCAGGCTCGCCAGTACACCAATATGATGTTCTCGCCAACATTTGGCGATGTACGCAGAATCCTTGAGGAAGCGAAACAGGATTTCCGGGATGCAAAGTATCAATCGGGTGACAGGCTGCTGGTATTCGGATTCAGTCGGGGCGCGGCCCTGGCCCGAAAGTTCGTGAGCATGATTTTGAACGAAAATGAAAAGTGCCATGTATCTTTCCTTGGCGTGTTTGATACGGTAGCGGCCATGAATGGTATCCACCGCAAGGGCGACAGGATTAACAGCGACGTCGTGTTCGAAAACGGCACCCTGCATGGCCGGGTAGAGAAGGCCGTACACCTGATTGCGCTGGACGAAGACAGGGTGCCTTTTACGCCCACGCTGATCAACCGGGATTCTGATAATCCTGACCGAATACTTGAGGTGTGGTTGCCGGGTGTGCATAGCGACATCGGCGGCGGCTACTGGATGGACGGGCTATCTGATCTGGCGCTTGAGTTCATGACCAAACAATGCAAAAAAGAATTGGGTGAAGATATATATATCGGCAACGGCAGGGATAACACGGAAATCCAGCAGTTGCTTGACGACCAAAAGGATGATTTGTCGGGCATTAAAGTGGACGATATCGCCATTCATCCTCTGCTCCACAGCACTATGCACCTGCATTCCGGGTTTCTTGCCAAGGCAGGCAACCAGGAGCCCCGGTCCGTCCATGTGAACATTAATGACAGGCCCAGCAAGGAACTGCCGATCGTGCACCACTGTGTTAAAGAACGCTTCGAAAAAGCAGTGGACTATCGTCCTGTCTCGTTACGCGGATTAAAGTTTGAACTGCTGTATGAGGACGGGAAGGAAAACGAGGGGATTCAAGGCATTGCCGGGTTGCGTGATTACAAATGCCCTCAGTCCTGAATAAATGGGCGTGAGGTATTGGCCCAAGTGCCGCATGAATTTATTACGAGGTTGTGGCTACATTAAGCAGCCTGTTGATCAAATTTCTCATCGCTTTTCAGCTATCGTCGAGTATTTAAAAAGATGGTTTTTTTGCTCTCAGTGGTTCAATATGCTTGATTTTGTCGAGTCTTACTCTTTTTAATGGGCCGAAAGATTTAAGGAATGACTTTGTTGAAACCTGCAATAGTTTCCTTGAGTGCGTAAATTCACCTTACCGTCTTGTAAGTGGCCAATTAACAGAAATTACCTCTCAGGAAGAAATCGAGTCGGTAGAGGGCGCAATTGCCAACGAAAGCATTAATGGCGGTGCAAGAGACTATCTTCGAGTTGCGCCTAGTCTGATGAACGACAAGGCCAATCCGGACTTTCGTAGCTCTATCAAAGAATCAATATCAGCCGTAGAGTCAGTTGCAAGGCAATTGTCTGGTGATAAAAAGGCGAGTCTAGGCCAGGCTCTAAAAGCTCTGGAGAAAAACGGCAACTTACACACGGCTCTTAAATCCTCATTTTCAGCACTGTACGACTATACCAATGACGCTGAAGGAATCAGGCACGTGCTTATGGATGGACCTACGTTGATCAAGGCAGATGCTCGTTTCATGTTGGTTAGTTGCTCAGCATTTACAAATTACCTGACTGAGTTGGGTTCGCAGTAAAGTGTTAACAAGACTAAGTTGTACGCCCGCAAGCCGCGCCGGCCGGCTTTTTCGTCGCTTCTCTCCTCCAAAACTGTCGGTTAGTTCAGCGCTATGGTTCAGTGAGAAACGAAGAATGGCGGAAAAATTTCACCATTGGATACGGAATACTGCTCTTTCTAAACTCAAGAATGATTATCGGGCAAATCGGCTTCTCATCAATCTTATGTGATAAACAGCGATACGATATTTTAGAAGGCTTGAAGTCGAAACCGGAACAAAAGACGGTAACTATGTCAAAGATTGAAAGATGTCGGTGATGTTGAGGTAGCAGAAAAAGAACAGGTTCAGGCAAATGAAGAGGTAACCGAAGACGTCGGTCTGCGGGGGGGGGGGGGGGGGGGGGGGGGGGGGGGGGGGTACAAGATATTTGGTCATGCTTAATAGTCTACGGCTTCTATTCTATCACTGGAAAGATAGCAATAGTCGGTTCTGGTGGGCGCTAAAACCCCAATTTCATATCCTGGCCCCTATATATCCCGACGGGGTTATTTCCTTTACGAAACCCAACGCCTATGCTTGACTTTCTTAAAATCTTGTTACCGGGAAAGCCAGTCCTGAACGATTTTATACTCTTGCGTTCATAATCCCGACTTTAAGCTCCGGGTCTGATAGCTTTTCCAAATAGGGGCCCCAAATGTAGACCTGCAACGTTTCCAGAATTACCCCCTTATAACGGAAATCAATGCTCTGCATCGTTTTATGCCGGACTGTTTTTGGGGTACACGGGTCACGACAACACTACAATAAAATCTTCCAGCGTAAAAATATGCCGTGCTCGGTGGCGCCCTCCGCATTCTCTCGCCGCACCCCCTCCAGGCTTATATCCATCGATTTGTCTACCTCGGCCTGTGCACCCAGCCGGTAGCGCGTATCCTGATCAGTCGTCAATACCCCCCCGTACGGCGTCACCAACCAGCCGCGACCACGCGTTGTCATACCATAGCCAAGGTCAAACTTCATCCGCCCCGCCCCTCCGACTTCCCGGATGCCCTCGCTGTCCCACAGCTGCTCTACGCCACTGGCCGGGGCCCCCCACTGCGGCTCATACGATAACCACAGCCCATGCCCCCCAAGACCCTCTCCAATCTGCAACGCAAAACTGCCTCCCCAATCCGCAAATTCAGACTCCTCATGCGCCAGTAAATACCGACCCCGAACACCCAGACGCAAACCCAAACGACTCTGTACGTACGCTACCCCGCCGCTGATCTCTACCCCTATACCATTGTCCGCATCACCCTCGTCCCAACGCCCACTAAACTCTATATCCGGCCGCAGCAACGCATCCGGCGATAACACCCGCTCAGCACCCATCTCCAGCGCCAACCGCGCCCGCCGCGCATCCCCCGTCACCGCTTCAAGACCTGCCGCCGCGTCCGTCTTCAACTGTACCGCCAATACATCGGATTTCACCGCAAAATCTACCCCGCGCCACGTCTTCAACCGCTGACGAACACCCACAGCGGCCATCACCATCCGAACGTCCGTCTCTACACGCCCCCCTTGATCCTTGAGCTTGACCTCCCCCGAACCCGCTCCCGCTAATCCCCATATTCCCAAACCCAAACGCGGCGTGTAGTGCACATAGGGCAACACACTGGTCATGGCCAGATCCACCTCGCCTGTGATGCCCCCCCTCTCTCCATTAACGAGAAGAAAGTCCCCCGCTACCGCGTAGTCCACCTCCCCCGCACTGTGCGAAAACGCCACGCCCGCCAGGGCGTTGTGATTACTTCCAAACCGGTAATCCAAACCCATGTAACCCGTGTGTAACTCACCATCGGTCTCAATTGCTTTTGCCTCACTGGAAAATCTGCCGGCCGAACCCTGGCCCCAAAAGGTCCAGCCAGTCCTGACCCGATCCTCTTTTGTGCCTTGCAACGGCAACACAAAATCACTTCGCGAGAATAACTCCCTGGCCGAAACCCCCCGCCACGTAATTAACCCCGGATTTAAACCGTCTACTGTGGCACCACTTTCACCGCGCGCCTCAGCCAAACTCAATACGGCTGAGGCAGAACCGGAACCAACGGATGACAAGGCCGTGCCACCCAGCGTGATACCCGAACGCGCAACCGGGGCCGCAATGAACCGCCGACCAATGACGTCCACCGCCTCGCCGGCCACCGTACGCCCGAACGACGCCAGGGCCACAGCGAGCGCACGGGAACGCTCCTTCACTTCAGCAGCCTGCACCGTGACCCTGAATTGCAACTGACCGGTATGACCGTCGGTGTCCCTGGCCGTGTAGGTGAACTCGGTCGTGGCGAACACTTCGTTCGGGGTGCCGGTGATGGTGCGAACCGGTGCCTCAAACTCAAGACCCGCCGGGAGAGCCGGACTCAGCCGGTAGGTGATCGGCCCGTCGCCACCCGTGGCCGCCGGCAGCTCCACGTCAACGGCCTCGCCAACCGTCCAGACGTAGTCGTCAACGAAGGCTGAACCGAAAACCGGCATGGGCGATCCTACTACAAAAACAGAAAAGTCTTTTGTCTTACCGCAGACATAACCGTTGGGCGCCGCCAATGCGGGCAACAGTTTCTCCCACGTATTGGCCCCATCGGTAAGATGATACACAAACAGCGTACCCGACAGCCCGGCGGGCTCTTCCAGACAGACGCTGGCACTCGAGGATGACGGGAGCTGCGCGTCTATACGGATACCCACGTAAGCCGGTTCGTCCCCAAAGGTTACACCAGCCTGCGCAGACGGCCCGGAGCGGGGCACCGAGAACGCTACCTCGGTCACATCGTGCCCAGCCGGCAGCGTCAACTGCACATCCGTCCCGTCTACCTGTGTGGTGATGGTGTTGCCCTCTATCTTGGTAGTGCCCGGGGCGACACCGGTGATTTCAACGGATACCTTCACCTTCGAGGTGACGACCACGTCATCCGGATTGATGCCATTGTAGTTGCTGTCGTTACTGGCCGCGATACCCAGTTCTATTTTGTAAGACTGCTCGCCATCGTCCAAACGGTCATCCACCCCGGTGACCGTGATGGATTGTGCGGTGGCCCAGTTGTGGGGGGTGAAGACCAGGCTGCTCTTGTCAACCGTACCTTCGGTGGTGTCGGAACTGGTGACGGCGAGGGTGACCTCGGCCGTGGGCTGGCTGTCCAGTACTACGCTGATGCTGTCACTGCCGCCACTTTCGGTGGTGGCAGTGCTGCCATCGGTCTCGGACACGGTGACGCCGGCGACATCGTCATCAATGAGGGTGACGACCACGTCGGGAATGCGCACCGAGTCGTAGCCGCCGCCTGAAGCACTATGGGTGATGGCGGTGCTTCGGTCTCCCGCATCAACGTGGTCGTCCACTCCGGTGACCGCGATGCTTTGTGACTCGGCCCAGTTGTCGGCGGTGAAGGTGAGTGATGAGGGGGTGATGGTGGCTATGCCGGTATCACCACTGGTGGGGGTGACGGTGACGTCGCCACTCGGCTGGCTTTTCAGGACGATTTGGTAGTAGTTGCGGTGCATGGCGCCGTCGGCCTCGGTGACTTTCAGGGTGTCCCCAGCAAATCCGAATAGCAGTGCATCCACCGTGTCGTCGTCCACCAAGATGACGGCGACGTCGGGGATGCGCACCGAGTCGTAGCCACCCCCAGTGACGGTATGGGTAATGGTCGTACTGCGATCCGCATCAACGCGGTCGTCCACGCCGGTGACGGTGACGGGCTGTGCCGTATTCCAGTTGGCGCTGGTAAACGTCAGGGAAGCCGGGGAGACGGTGGCCACGCCGCTATTGCTGCTGGTGGGGGTGACGGTGACGGTGCCAGTCGGCCGGGTGTTGAGTACTACGGTGTAGGTGTCGGTATTACTGTTGCCACTGGCTTCGGTGACGGTGACCGCACTCGTGGATAAGGTGACGCCGACGGTGTCGTTGTCGGTGTTGGTCACCGACACGTCCGCTGGGTCAATGCCGTGGTAGTTGGTATCGGTGCTGACAGCCGCGGCCAGTACGATGTTATAGGATTTATCCCCATCGGCCAGGTTGTCATCGACACCGGTGACGGTGACGGTCTGTGCTGTACTCCAGTTGGATGAAGTGAAGATCAGGGAGACCGGGGCTACCGTACCTTCACTGGTGTCGGAACTGGATACGGCGATAGTGACGTTAGATGTCGGTTGGGTGTCCAGTACGACGTTGATGGTGTCGGTGCCGCCGGCTTCGGTGGTGGCGGTGCTGCCAGCGGTCTGGGTGACGGTGACGCCGACGGTGTCGTCATCGGTCAGGGTAACACTGACGTCGGGAACACTCACTGAACCGTAGTCACCACCAGAGGCTGTATGGGTAATGGTGGTGCTGCGGTCCCCATCGGTGCTGTCGTCCACACCGGTGACGGTGACGGGCTGTGCCGTATTCCAGTTGGCGCTGGTAAACGTCAGGGAGGCCGGGGAGACGGTGGCCACGCCGCTATTGCTGCTGGTGGGGGTGACGGTGACGGTGCCAGTCGGCCGGGTGTTGAGTACTACGGTGTAGGTGTCGGTATTACTGTTGCCACTGGCTTCGGTGACGGTGACCGCTCTCGTGGATAAGGTGACGCCGACGGTGTCGTTGTCGGTGTTGGTCACCGACACGTCCGCTGGGTCAATGCCGTGGTAGTTGGTATCGGTGCTGACAGCCGCGGCCAGTACGATGTTATAGGATTTATCCCCATCGGCCAGGTTGTCATCGACACCGGTGACGGTGACGGTCTGTGCTGTACTCCAGTTGGATGAAGTGAAGATCAGGGAGACCGGGGCTACCGTACCTTCACTGGTGTCGGAACTGGATACGGCGATAGTGACGTTAGATGTCGGTTGGGTGTCCAGTACGACGTTGATGGTGTCGGTGCCGCCGGCTTCGGTGGTGGCGGTGCTGCCAGCGGTCTGGGTGACGGTGACGCCGACGGTGTCGTCATCGGTCAGGGTAACACTGACGTCGGGAACACTCACTGAACCGTAGTCACCACCAGAGGCTGTATGGGTAATGGTGGTGCTGCGGTCCCCATCGGTGCTGTCGTCCACACCGGTGACGGTGACGGGCTGTGCCGTATTCCAGTTGGCGCTGGTAAACGTCAGGGAGGCCGGGGAGACGGTGGCCACGCCGCTATTGCTGCTGGTGGGGGTGACGGTGACGGTGCCAGTCGGCCGGGTGTTGAGTACTACGGTGTAGGTGTCGGTATTACTGTTGCCACTGGCTTCGGTGACGGTGACCGCTCTCGTGGATAAGGTGACGCCGACGGTGTCGTTGTCGGTGTTGGTCACCGACACGTCCGCTGGGTCAATGCCGTGGTAGTTGGTATCGGTGCTGACAGCCGCGGCCAGTACGATGTTATAGGATTTATCCCCATCGGCCAGGTTGTCATCGACACCGGTGACGGTGACGGTCTGTGCTGTACTCCAGTTGGATGAAGTGAAGATCAGGGAGACCGGGGCTACCGTACCTTCACTGGTGTCGGAACTGGATACGGCGATAGTGACGTTAGATGTCGGTTGGGTGTCCAGTACGACGTTGATGGTGTCGGTGCCGCCGGCTTCGGTGGTGGCGGTGCTGCCAGCGGTCTGGGTGACGGTGACGCCGACGGTGTCGTCATCGGTCAGGGTAACACTGACGTCGGGAACACTCACTGAACCGTAGTCACCACCAGAGGCTGTATGGGTAATGGTGGTGCTGCGGTCCCCATCGGTGCTGTCGTCCACACCGGTGACGGTGACGGGCTGTGCCGTATTCCAGTTGGCGCTGGTAAACGTCAGGGAGGCCGGGGAGACGGTGGCCACGCCGCTATTGCTGCTGGTGGGGGTGACGGTGACGGTGCCAGTCGGCCGGGTGTTGAGTACTACGGTGTAGGTGTCGGTATTACTGTTGCCACTGGCTTCGGTGACGGTGACCGCTCTCGTGGATAAGGTGACGCCGACGGTGTCGTTGTCGGTGTTGGTCACCGACACGTCCGCTGGGTCAATGCCGTGGTAGTTGGTATCGGTGCTGACAGCCGCGGCCAGTACGATGTTATAGGATTTATCCCCATCGGCCAGGTTGTCATCGACACCGGTGACGGTGACGGTCTGTGCTGTACTCCAGTTGGATGAAGTGAAGATCAGGGAGACCGGGGCTACCGTACCTTCACTGGTGTCGGAACTGGATACGGCGATAGTGACGTTAGATGTCGGTTGGGTGTCCAGTACGACGTTGATGGTGTCGGTGCCGCCGGCTTCGGTGGTGGCGGTGCTGCCAGCGGTCTGGGTGACGGTGACGCCGACGGTGTCGTCATCGGTCAGGGTAACACTGACGTCGGGAACACTCACTGAACCGTAGTCACCACCAGAGGCTGTATGGGTAATGGTGGTGCTGCGGTCCCCATCGGTGCTGTCGTCCACACCGGTGACGGTGACGGGCTGTGCCGTATTCCAGTTGGCGCTGGTAAACGTCAGGGAGGCCGGGGAGACGGTGGCCACGCCGCTATTGCTGCTGGTGGGGGTGACGGTGACGGTGCCAGTCGGCCGGGTGTTGAGTACTACGGTGTAGGTGTCGGTATTACTGTTGCCACTGGCTTCGGTGACGGTGACCGCTCTCGTGGATAAGGTGACGCCGACGGTGTCGTTGTCGGTGTTGGTCACCGACACGTCCGCTGGGTCAATGCCGTGGTAGTTGGTATCGGTGCTGACAGCCGCGGCCAGTACGATGTTATAGGATTTATCCCCATCGGCCAGGTTGTCATCGACACCGGTGACGGTGACGGTCTGTGCTGTACTCCAGTTGGATGAAGTGAAGATCAGGGAGACCGGGGCTACCGTACCTTCACTGGTGTCGGAACTGGATACGGCGATAGTGACGTTAGATGTCGGTTGGGTGTCCAGTACGACGTTGATGGTGTCGGTGCCGCCGGCTTCGGTGGTGGCGGTGCTGCCAGCGGTCTGGGTGACGGTGACGCCGACGGTGTCGTCATCGGTCAGGGTAACACTGACGTCGGGAACACTCACTGAACCGTAGTCACCACCAGAGGCTGTATGGGTAATGGTGGTGCTGCGGTCCCCATCGGTGCTGTCGTCCACACCGGTGACGGTGACGGGCTGTGCCGTATTCCAGTTGGCGCTGGTAAACGTCAGGGAGGCCGGGGAGACGGTGGCCACGCCGCTATTGCTGCTGGTGGGGGTGACGGTGACGGTGCCAGTCGGCCGGGTGTTGAGTACTACGGTGTAGGTGTCGGTATTACTGTTGCCACTGGCTTCGGTGACGGTGACCGCTCTCGTGGATAAGGTGACGCCGACGGTGTCGTTGTCGGTGTTGGTCACCGACACGTCCGCTGGGTCAATGCCGTGGTAGTTGGTATCGGTGCTGACAGCCGCGGCCAGTACGATGTTATAGGATTTATCCCCATCGGCCAGGTTGTCATCGACACCGGTGACGGTGACGGTCTGTGCTGTACTCCAGTTGGATGAAGTGAAGATCAGGGAGACCGGGGCTACCGTACCTTCACTGGTGTCGGAACTGGATACGGCGATAGTGACGTTAGATGTCGGTTGGGTGTCCAGTACGACGTTGATGGTGTCGGTGCCGCCGGCTTCGGTGGTGGCGGTGCTGCCAGCGGTCTGGGTGACGGTGACGCCGACGGTGTCGTCATCGGTCAGGGTAACACTGACGTCGGGAACACTCACTGAACCGTAGTCACCACCAGAGGCTGTATGGGTAATGGTGGTGCTGCGGTCCCCATCGGTGCTGTCGTCCACACCGGTGACGGTGACGGGCTGTGCCGTATTCCAGTTGGCGCTGGTAAACGTCAGGGAGGCCGGGGAGACGGTGGCCACGCCGCTATTGCTGCTGGTGGGGGTGACGGTGACGGTGCCAGTCGGCCGGGTGTTGAGTACTACGGTGTAGGTGTCGGTATTACTGTTGCCACTGGCTTCGGTGACGGTGACCGCTCTCGTGGATAAGGTGACGCCGACGGTGTCGTTGTCGGTGTTGGTCACCGACACGTCCGCTGGGTCAATGCCGTGGTAGTTGGTATCGGTGCTGACAGCCGCGGCCAGTACGATGTTATAGGATTTATCCCCATCGGCCAGGTTGTCATCGACACCGGTGACGGTGACGGTCTGTGCTGTACTCCAGTTGGATGAAGTGAAGATCAGGGAGACCGGGGCTACCGTACCTTCACTGGTGTCGGAACTGGATACGGCGATAGTGACGTTAGATGTCGGTTGGGTGTCCAGTACGACGTTGATGGTGTCGGTGCCGCCGGCTTCGGTGGTGGCGGTGCTGCCAGCGGTCTGGGTGACGGTGACGCCGACGGTGTCGTCATCGGTCAGGGTAACACTGACGTCGGGAACACTCACTGAACCGTAGTCACCACCAGAGGCTGTATGGGTAATGGTGGTGCTGCGGTCCCCATCGGTGCTGTCGTCCACACCGGTGACGGTGACGGGCTGTGCCGTATTCCAGTTGGCGCTGGTAAACGTCAGGGAGGCCGGGGAGACGGTGGCCACGCCGCTATTGCTGCTGGTGGGGGTGACGGTGACGGTGCCAGTCGGCCGGGTGTTGAGTACTACGGTGTAGGTGTCGGTATTACTGTTGCCACTGGCTTCGGTGACGGTGACCGCTCTCGTGGATAAGGTGACGCCGACGGTGTCGTTGTCGGTGTTGGTCACCGACACGTCCGCTGGGTCAATGCCGTGGTAGTTGGTATCGGTGCTGACAGCCGCGGCCAGTACGATGTTATAGGATTTATCCCCATCGGCCAGGTTGTCATCGACACCGGTGACGGTGACGGTCTGTGCTGTACTCCAGTTGGATGAAGTGAAGATCAGGGAGACCGGGGCTACCGTACCTTCACTGGTGTCGGAACTGGATACGGCGATAGTGACGTTAGATGTCGGTTGGGTGTCCAGTACGACGTTGATGGTGTCGGTGCCGCCGGCTTCGGTGGTGGCGGTGCTGCCAGCGGTCTGGGTGACGGTGACGCCGACGGTGTCGTCATCGGTCAGGGTAACACTGACGTCGGGAACACTCACTGAACCGTAGTCACCACCAGAGGCTGTATGGGTAATGGTGGTGCTGCGGTCCCCATCGGTGCTGTCGTCCACACCGGTGACGGTGACGGGCTGTGCCGTATTCCAGTTGGCGCTGGTAAACGTCAGGGAGGCCGGGGAGACGGTGGCCACGCCGCTATTGCTGCTGGTGGGGGTGACGGTGACGGTGCCAGTCGGCCGGGTGTTGAGTACTACGGTGTAGGTGTCGGTATTACTGTTGCCACTGGCTTCGGTGACGGTGACCGCTCTCGTGGATAAGGTGACGCCGACGGTGTCGTTGTCGGTGTTGGTCACCGACACGTCCGCTGGGTCAATGCCGTGGTAGTTGGTATCGGTGCTGACAGCCGCGGCCAGTACGATGTTATAGGATTTATCCCCATCGGCCAGGTTGTCATCGACACCGGTGACGGTGACGGTCTGTGCTGTACTCCAGTTGGATGAAGTGAAGATCAGGGAGACCGGGGCTACCGTACCTTCACTGGTGTCGGAACTGGATACGGCGATAGTGACGTTAGATGTCGGTTGGGTGTCCAGTACGACGTTGATGGTGTCGGTGCCGCCGGCTTCGGTGGTGGCGGTGCTGCCAGCGGTCTGGGTGACGGTGACGCCGACGGTGTCGTCATCGGTCAGGGTAACACTGACGTCGGGAACACTCACTGAACCGTAGTCACCACCAGAGGCTGTATGGGTAATGGTGGTGCTGCGGTCCCCATCGGTGCTGTCGTCCACACCGGTGACGGTGACGGGCTGTGCCGTATTCCAGTTGGCGCTGGTAAACGTCAGGGAGGCCGGGGAGACGGTGGCCACGCCGCTATTGCTGCTGGTGGGGGTGACGGTGACGGTGCCAGTCGGCCGGGTGTTGAGTACTACGGTGTAGGTGTCGGTATTACTGTTGCCACTGGCTTCGGTGACGGTGACCGCTCTCGTGGATAAGGTGACGCCGACGGTGTCGTTGTCGGTGTTGGTCACCGACACGTCCGCTGGGTCAATGCCGTGGTAGTTGGTATCGGTGCTGACAGCCGCGGCCAGTACGATGTTATAGGATTTATCCCCATCGGCCAGGTTGTCATCGACACCGGTGACGGTGACGGTCTGTGCTGTACTCCAGTTGGATGAAGTGAAGATCAGGGAGACCGGGGCTACCGTACCTTCACTGGTGTCGGAACTGGATACGGCGATAGTGACGTTAGATGTCGGTTGGGTGTCCAGTACGACGTTGATGGTGTCGGTGCCGCCGGCTTCGGTGGTGGCGGTGCTGCCAGCGGTCTGGGTGACGGTGACGCCGACGGTGTCGTCATCGGTCAGGGTAACACTGACGTCGGGAACACTCACTGAACCGTAGTCACCACCAGAGGCTGTATGGGTAATGGTGGTGCTGCGGTCCCCATCGGTGCTGTCGTCCACACCGGTGACGGTGACGGGCTGTGCCGTATTCCAGTTGGCGCTGGTAAACGTCAGGGAGGCCGGGGAGACGGTGGCCACGCCGCTATTGCTGCTGGTGGGGGTGACGGTGACGGTGCCAGTCGGCCGGGTGTTGAGTACTACGGTGTAGGTGTCGGTATTACTGTTGCCACTGGCTTCGGTGACGGTGACCGCTCTCGTGGATAAGGTGACGCCGACGGTGTCGTTGTCGGTGTTGGTCACCGACACGTCCGCTGGGTCAATGCCGTGGTAGTTGGTATCGGTGCTGACAGCCGCGGCCAGTACGATGTTATAGGATTTATCCCCATCGGCCAGGTTGTCATCGACACCGGTGACGGTGACGGTCTGTGCTGTACTCCAGTTGGATGAAGTGAAGATCAGGGAGACCGGGGCTACCGTACCTTCACTGGTGTCGGAACTGGATACGGCGATAGTGACGTTAGATGTCGGTTGGGTGTCCAGTACGACGTTGATGGTGTCGGTGCCGCCGGCTTCGGTGGTGGCGGTGCTGCCAGCGGTCTGGGTGACGGTGACGCCGACGGTGTCGTCATCGGTCAGGGTAACACTGACGTCGGGAACACTCACTGAACCGTAGTCACCACCAGAGGCTGTATGGGTAATGGTGGTGCTGCGGTCCCCATCGGTGCTGTCGTCCACACCGGTGACGGTGACGGGCTGTGCCGTATTCCAGTTGGCGCTGGTAAACGTCAGGGAGGCCGGGGAGACGGTGGCCACGCCGCTATTGCTGCTGGTGGGGGTGACGGTGACGGTGCCAGTCGGCCGGGTGTTGAGTACTACGGTGTAGGTGTCGGTATTACTGTTGCCACTGGCTTCGGTGACGGTGACCGCTCTCGTGGATAAGGTGACGCCGACGGTGTCGTTGTCGGTGTTGGTCACCGACACGTCCGCTGGGTCAATGCCGTGGTAGTTGGTATCGGTGCTGACAGCCGCGGCCAGTACGATGTTATAGGATTTATCCCCATCGGCCAGGTTGTCATCGACACCGGTGACGGTGACGGTCTGTGCTGTACTCCAGTTGGATGAAGTGAAGATCAGGGAGACCGGGGCTACCGTACCTTCACTGGTGTCGGAACTGGATACGGCGATAGTGACGTTAGATGTCGGTTGGGTGTCCAGTACGACGTTGATGGTGTCGGTGCCGCCGGCTTCGGTGGTGGCGGTGCTGCCAGCGGTCTGGGTGACGGTGACGCCGACGGTGTCGTCATCGGTCAGGGTAACACTGACGTCGGGAACACTCACTGAACCGTAGTCACCACCAGAGGCTGTATGGGTAATGGTGGTGCTGCGGTCCCCATCGGTGCTGTCGTCCACACCGGTGACGGTGACGGGCTGTGCCGTATTCCAGTTGGCGCTGGTAAACGTCAGGGAGGCCGGGGAGACGGTGGCCACGCCGCTATTGCTGCTGGTGGGGGTGACGGTGACGGTGCCAGTCGGCCGGGTGTTGAGTACTACGGTGTAGGTGTCGGTATTACTGTTGCCACTGGCTTCGGTGACGGTGACCGCTCTCGTGGATAAGGTGACGCCGACGGTGTCGTTGTCGGTGTTGGTCACCGACACGTCCGCTGGGTCAATGCCGTGGTAGTTGGTATCGGTGCTGACAGCCGCGGCCAGTACGATGTTATAGGATTTATCCCCATCGGCCAGGTTGTCATCGACACCGGTGACGGTGACGGTCTGTGCTGTACTCCAGTTGGATGAAGTGAAGATCAGGGAGACCGGGGCTACCGTACCTTCACTGGTGTCGGAACTGGATACGGCGATAGTGACGTTAGATGTCGGTTGGGTGTCCAGTACGACGTTGATGGTGTCGGTGCCGCCGGCTTCGGTGGTGGCGGTGCTGCCAGCGGTCTGGGTGACGGTGACGCCGACGGTGTCGTCATCGGTCAGGGTAACACTGACGTCGGGAACACTCACTGAACCGTAGTCACCACCAGAGGCTGTATGGGTAATGGTGGTGCTGCGGTCCCCATCGGTGCTGTCGTCCACACCGGTGACGGTGACGGGCTGTGCCGTATTCCAGTTGGCGCTGGTAAACGTCAGGGAGGCCGGGGAGACGGTGGCCACGCCGCTATTGCTGCTGGTGGGGGTGACGGTGACGGTGCCAGTCGGCCGGGTGTTGAGTACTACGGTGTAGGTGTCGGTATTACTGTTGCCACTGGCTTCGGTGACGGTGACCGCTCTCGTGGATAAGGTGACGCCGGCAGGGTTCAGAGACGGTGTCCCCCTGGCGGAATCGCACGCACGCCCTACAAGAGTGTTTGCCACAGCACGAATAACGAAGACATACAAATTGTTGTTGGTCAAACCCGTTACCACGTGGCTGGTGGTGTCCTTCCCACTGCCCGGTATGTCAACCCAATCAGTAACCAAACCCGCGCTATCACTACCAACAAACCAATATTTCATCTGATATTTGGTGATGGCAGGGTCATTCGGATTCTTCCAATTCAACGTCACCTGACCGTTGCCTTCCTGCACCGTGAATTGATCAGGTTTAGCCGGCGGCGCTACGGGCGTGGCGCTGACGGCATCCGACGGCGTCCTTGCAGTGCCACCCACCATTGCACGAATACGGAAATTATACGTAGTGCCGTTGGTTAAACCCGTTACCACGTGGCTGGTCACGTCTGTTCTTCTCACCGATATGTCAGTCCAACTCCCGGCCTCGCTACTGCCAGTCCACTGCTTGATCTGATACTGCCTGACGGCGGGGTCTTTAAGATTATTCCAAGATAACCTCACCCAAGTGTTGCCCGGCATCGCCGTAACGACGGGCTGGCTCGACACAGGCGTGACACTGACGACTTCCGACATCACCTCAACAAAAACAGTACCCAACTCTACATACATAGAACGAATACGGAAATTATAGGTAGTGCCATTGGCCAAACCCGTTACCACGTGGCTGGTGGTGCTCGCATCACTCCCCGGTATGTCAGCCCAATCACTGCTCTCGCTACTGCCGGTCCAATATTTCACCTGATAGCTGTCGGTGAATAAGGTGATGTCAGGCTTACTCCAACGCAACCTCACTTGGCCGCTGGCCGGCGTCTCCGCCGTAACGACAATGCTCCTTATTGAAGAGCCATCGGGCTTGGCACTGACGGGGTCGGAAGCCGGGCCTGGAGCAGTGCCCACCATCGCACGAATACGGAAATTATACAGAACGCTGGTGGTCAAATTCTCTAGGAAGTGGCTGGTGGTGTTCGCATCACTCCCCGGTATGTCAGCCCAGCTGCCAGGGCTGGGCTCGGTATTGCCAGTCCACTGCTTGATCTGATACCCGGTGATGGAAGCGTCATTCGGATTACTCCAGCTTAAATCTATATACTCGTAACCCGCCTCCGCCGTAACGACAGGTTTGCGCGGGTCAGGTACCGCAGGTGTGGCACTGACGGCATCCGACGCCGGGCCTGGAGTAGTGCCCACCATCGCACGAATTTGGAAGCTATGCCGAACGTTGTTAATCAAAAGCCTCACCACGTGGCTGGTGGTGCTCGCATCACTCCCCGGTATGTCAGCCCAATCAGTAACCAAACGTGTGTCACCATAGCCCATAAACCAATACTTCACCTGATACCTGGTGATGGCGGCGTTGTTAGGATCACTCCAACTCAACCTCACCTGACCGTTGCCTACTGCCGTCGTGATTCGGCCAGGTTTAGCCGGCGGCGCTGCTGGCGTGGCACTGGCGGCATCGGAAGCCGGGCCTGGAGCAGCGCTCACCATCGCACGAATACGGAAACTATACGTAGTGCCGTTGGTCAAACTCGTTACCAAGTGGCTGGTGGTGCTCGCTCCACTCCCCGGTACGTTAGTCCAGCTGCCAGGGTTGGGTTCGGTATTGCCAGTCCACTGCTTGATCTGATACCCGGTGACGGCGGTGTCACCAAGATTACCCCAATTCAACCTCACCTGACCGCTGCCCGATATCGCCGTAACGACAGGCTTGCGCCCCACAGGCTTGGCACTGACGGGGTCGGACGGCGTCCCATATACACCAGTACCTGCTACTGCACGAATACGGAAACTATACGTAGTGCCGTTGGTCAGATACTTGACCACGTGGCTGGTAGTGCTCGCTCCACTCCTTAATATATCCATCCAATCCCCAGTCTCGCTACTCCCAGTCCACTGCTTGATCTGATACCGCCCGATGGCAGCGTTATTCAGCTTATTCCATCTTAGCCTCACCTGGCCGTCTTCCCCAACCGCCCTGACGACAGGCTTGACCGGGGTCGCCGCGGATATCACTACTATAGTACTCGACCGCCCAGGAACAGAACCTGCCACCGCACGAATGCGGTAGTTGTACCGAAGGCTGTTGATCAAACCCGTTACCATATAGCGGGTGGTGTCTTTATCACTGGGATCAATGTCGGCCCAATCACTCCAATCACTGATAATTTGTCCTGGACTGCTCCTTAGCACAGACTGCCACTGCACCTGATACTTCGTGACGTAGGGGTTGCCAAGATTGTTCCAACTTAACGTCGCCTGACCATCGCCTGTTACCGACTTGAGTCCAAGAGGTCTACCTGGCGTCGGCATCACAGGCGTGGCATTGATGACGTCCGACTCTGTCCCCACAATGCTGCCGGCGCTGCCGGCCACCCCACGAATACGGAAACTATACGTAACGCTATTGGTAAGACCCTTCACCGTGTAGTCGACGAACGTGCCTGTTCTGGTCACTTTTATGTTAGCTGGAATGTCGGCCCAATTCCCCGTCTCGCTACTCCCAGTCCACTGCTTGATCTGATACTGCCAGATGGTAGCGCCATTCGGATTATCCCAGCTTAACGTCACCTGTCCGTTCCCTGCCCTCACACTGATTTCAGTAGGCTTGGCAGGTGGTGCCACAGGACTCGCACCGACGGAGCTGGATTTAATCCCTTCAAAAGGGCCTGCCACTGCGCGGACGCGGAATCTATACAGAACGCCGTTGGTTAAACCCGTTACCACGTGGCTGGTGGTGTCTGCGTCACTCCTCTCTATATCGACCCACTTTCCGCTCTCGGGAGTGCCGGTCCAATATTTCACCTGATACTTGGTGATGTCGGCGTTCTTCGGGTCATCCCAACTCAACGTTACCTCACCGATGCCCGCCACCGCCTTGAGACCAGTGGGCTTGCTCGGCGCCGATATTCCAGGCGTGGCACTGACGGGATCGGACTGCGTCCCTGTAGCAGGGCCTGCCATCGCACGGATGCGGAAAGTATACGTAACACCATCCTCCAGATCCTTCACCACGTGGCGGGTGGTGCTCGCATCACTCCCCGGTATTTCGGACCAATTACCAGACAACTCAAGCAATTCATCATGGGCTCCATGTTTCACGGCCATTCGATCGATCTGATACCCTGTGATGGCGGCGTTATTCGGATTATTCCAGGTCAACGTCACCTGACTGCTAACTGCCATCGCCTTGAGACCGGTGGGCTTGCTCGGGACCGGCAGCGCCGGTATCGCATTGACGGAACCGGACTTTTCCCCTGCAACGCTGTCGGCCATTGCACGGATGCGGAAATTATACAGAACGCCGTTGGTAAGACCGCTCACCACGTGGCTGGTGGTGCTTGCATCACTGTTCGGTATGTCAGTCCAACCAGTCCATTTACCGAAACTCCGATGCCTGATCTGATACCCTGTGATGGCGGCGTTATTCGGATTATTCCAGCTTAACGTCACCTGACCGTTGCCTACTGTCTTCGTGATTCGGCCAGGTTTAGCCGGCGGCCCTGCAGGCGTGGCACTGACGGCATCGGAAGCCGGGCCTGGAGTAGCGCTCACCATCGCACGAATACGGAAAGTATACGTCCTGCCGTTGGTCAGACCACTCACCACGTGGCTGGTGGTGTCTTTCCCACTCCCCGGTACGTCAGCCCAGCTGCCAGGGCCGGGTTCGGTATTGCCAGTCCACCGCTTGATCTGATACCCGGTGACGGCGGCGTTATTCGGGTTAGTCCAGGTCAACCTCACCTGACCGTCGCCTCCTGTCTTCGTGATTCGGCCAGGTTTAGCCGGCGGCGCTGCAGGCGTGGCACTGACGGGATCGGACTGCGTCCCTGTAGCAGGGCCTGCCACCGCACGGATGCGGAAAGTATACGTCGTGCCGTTGGTCAGACCACTCACCACGTGGCTGGTGGTGTCCTTCCCACTCCCCGGTACGTCAGCCCAGCTGCCAGGGCTGGGCTCGGTATTGCCAGTCCACCGCTTGATCTGATACCCGGTGACGGCGGCGTTATTCGGGTTAGTCCAGGTCAACCTCACCTGACTGTCGCCCGCCACCGCCTTGAGACCGGTGGGCTGAGCGGGGGCTACCTGCGCCTGAACAACGGTGACCAGCGACAGAAACAGCGTAACAACCAGCGCAAGGCTCACCCGCACTACCGTCACAGACGGAGCAGGATTCACCCCCCCCCCCCCCCCCCCCCCCCCAAATGGGTTAGCTTATGCGTCCTTATGGCGAGCATGTCAGGCATGATTGTTTCCCTCCTCACTGTTAAAATAGTCAGAACAGACTAAGATTGTTACATAACTATACAACCTTCAACAACTATATCTCATTATTTTTCCCTGAACTCTACAGCCCCATTTAAGATTAAAAGCAAAATGTCACCCACCGCCGATTTACTGCTCTTTCTACAACGCTCGCCCACACCGTTCCATGCCGTGGCCAATATTGCCGAAACACTGGAAAATGCCGGTTTCTTACGCCTGTATGAGCAGGACTCGTGGCCGAATCTGGCTGCGGGTAAATACTTTGTGTGCCGTAATGATTCTGCGCTGATCGCCTTCAAGCTGAGGCAAACACCATCGAAACACGGGTTTAGACTGATTGGCGCCCATACCGACAGCCCTTGTCTGCGCCTCAAGCCGAATGCTATAACGGTGAGTAATGGCTATGTCAGACTGGGTCTGGAGGTATACGGCGGGGCGTTGTTGAATCCGTGGTTTGATCGCGACCTGGGTGTGGCCGGGCGGGTCACAGTACGGGATAAGAGCGGCGCCATGGAAAATTTATTGATCAATGTGGAGAAACCCATCGCATTTATACCCAGTCTGGCCATTCATCTGGATAAAGAGGCGAACGAAAACCGCAGCATAAACAGGCAGAAACACTTGCCTGCAGTGATGTGCCGCATGGATCAAATCGATCTGGACTTTACGCAGCAGATAAAGAAATGGCTCAAACAACAGCATCCTGACCGCACGGTCGCGGAGATTCCAGGCTTCGAATTATCGCTGTATGACTGCCAAGCTCCCGGATTGGTCGGACTGCATCAGGAGTTCATTGCATCGGCCAGACTGGACAATCTGCTGAGTTGTTATGCGGCCACCCGGGCGTTGATGGAGTCGAATCAGAATAACAACCCGGTCATTGTACTGAATGATCACGAAGAAGTGGGCAGTGTGTCAGCCAGTGGCGCCCAGGGGCCGTTTCTGCATTCGGTAATTTCCAGGATTTGCGGTGACAGCGAAAGTTTACAACGAGCCATGGCGCATTCCATGCTGGTTTCTGCTGACAATGCGCAGGGCGTTCATCCCAATTACCCGGAAGTACACGAACCGGCGCACCGGCCATTGATGAACAACGGCCCGGTAATAAAGATAAACCACAATCAGCGATATGCCACTAACAGCGAAACAGCCGCGCTATTCAAGGCAGTTTGCGACAGTAACAAGATCCCCTGCCAGTCGATAGTGGTGCGGTCTGACATGGGATGCGGCTCCACCATTGGCCCGATTACCGCCGCCAGATTAGGTGTGCGCACCGTGGACGTTGGCGTTCCGCAACTGGGCATGCACTCAATACGCGAACTGGCCGGCGCCAAAGACCAGGAATATCTGGCGCAGGCATTAAAAGGGTTTTTTGAATTTGACCAGTGGCCGTTTTAACAAGACATCCGGCTGGATTTGCGCTTTTGCCCATGCAGCTTTGCTTTATAGCGCCTGATATCCAGGGTTTGCAGTAATTCAGTGGCGCTTATCGGCCGGTTTTCATCGATCAGTCCCGATGAATAAGCGAAATATCCCACCAGTTGTTCCGCAGTTCCAGCCCGCTCCTGCCATTGTTTTAATGAATCTGATCCATCGCGCTTGGACATTTTTCGATTTTCATTATCCCGCAAAAGCGGTACGTGCCAGAATCCGGGTATGCGGTAATGTAACGCATGAATCAAGGCCAGTTGCCGATGTGTTGAATTGATCAAATCTTCCCCGCGTAAAACATCGGTGACCCCCATCATCTGATCATCCACCACCGAGACCAGTTGGTAGGCATACAGGCCGTCTCTGCGCCGCACAACAAAATCACCCACGCAGGATTTCAGCTCCAGCCATTGCGGGCCGCAAATCTCATCGTCGAAATGCACTGTTTGATCGCCCACAGCAAACCGCCAGGCGAAATTTTCCCGGGCATCGACCGCCCGGGCACCAACCAGGATAGACGCTGTGGGACGGCAAGTTCCCGGATAAATGTTGACTGGCTGGTCCTGATGCGGCGCACTCAACGCCATCGCGATATCTTTTCTGGAGCATACGCAGGGAAATACACAACCGTATTTTCGCAGGCTGTCGAAGGCCCGCCGGTAAAACCCGAGCCGCAGACTTTGCAGGTATGGACCGTTGATTCCACCCACGTCCGGGCCTTCATCCCAATCCAGGCCAAGCCAGTATAAATCTTCGATTATCTGCTCCAACGACCCCGGGACATTTCTGGGCTGGTCCAGATCATCTATGCGCAGAATGAACTTTCCGTTGATCAGCCGACACTGGAGCCAGGCCAGTAATGCGGTGCGCAGATTGCCCAGATGGAGTCTTCCGGTCGGGCTTGGGGCATAGCGGCCACAAGACATGGGATGATGGTTATTTGCTTTCGGCTACCATGTAGTCCACGATGGCTTTAATCTGCTCGTCGCTCAAATCGGGAAACCCACCTTTAGGCGGCATGAACCCGGTTTGTCCGCTGAAGCCATCAATAGCATGGGCGTATAAAACTTCAATGCCCTGGGTGATGCGCACAACCCAGTCCGCCTTGTCGCCAGGTCGGGGGGCGCCGGCAACGCCAAAACCGTGGCAGGCCGTGCAGGTCGCTTCGTATACGGATTTGGCATCTGCGGTACCAGCGGGTGAAATTATCAGCAGGCTGGCGGCCAGCATAATCGCGATCAGGCGGCGGGTTTTCATGGTAATCAAACTGTCGGCGCTAACGTCGGTCGATCAACGCGATTACCAACTGATTCCGAGCGCCAGACCCCAGCAGCAATTCCAGATAGTTCACCGGTACGCCGAAGGTGATCAGCCAGTTCGCCAGGGATTCGGCCCATTGCCTGCCCAGCACTCCACCCGGGTAGCGAATTTCGATAGTAATGCGCTGATCTTCCTGAAAACGCTCGAGAATCTGCCTTACCTGGGGCAGGGCAGAAATATTGGTACCATTCACATACTGCGGCCAATCCGCTCGCTTGAGGATTTCGGTGTGCTCCGATATGGCGAGAACCACCGGGCTGGCCAAGAGCAGAAACCACAGCGAAAGCGCAACCATCAGATGATGTGGCCGGGATTTCATCAGCGTAGGATTATAGTCTGACAAAGCAATGTGTGCGGCTCTATAAAGAACGTCACATCAATATAACCTCATATTGGGCCCGGTGATAATCTGGTTCAACCTGCAGCCGAATTTCTTTTTTGATGAGCAGCGCCAGGTCAGCCACACCCGCGGATTCCTCTGTACGCAGCAGATCAACCACGTCCTGCGAAGCGGTTATCAAACATTGTTTGGCCGGATATTGTCTGGCGTCAAACTGCCCGGCGGTGCGCAGCACTTCCCGGAAAATTTCATAACAAATGGTTTGCGGAGTTTTTCGGATACCGCGGCCATGGCAGGCCGGACAAGGTTCGGTCAGCAATTGTTCCAGACTCTCGCTGGTGCGCTTGCGGGTTATTTCCACCAGTCCCAGGGCGGTCATATTATTCGCCTGTGCCTGGTTGCTATCCCGCTGCAATTCGCCGTGCAGCGCAGCCATCACCTGATCGATATGTTCCTGCCTTGCCATATCGATGAAATCAATAATAATAATGCCGCCCAGATTCCGCACCCGAAGTTGACGCGCCAAAGCAGCGGCGGCTTCAAGGTTGGTTGTGAAAATTGTTTGCTCCAGGCTGCGATTACCGACGAAACTTCCGGTATTCACATCAATTGTGGTCATGGCCTCGGTCTGGTCGATGGTCAGGTGGCCGCCGGACCTGAGCGGCACTTTTTTATCCAGGGCTCTTTGTAATTCCTCTTCTACGCCGTAAAGTTCAAAAATGGGCCGGTCACCCGGGTAATGTTCAATGCGGTTGAGTGCATCGGGTATCCAGTGCCGGGCAAAATCCTTTAATTGATGGTATATTTCTCGCGAATCGATCCGAACCTTTTCGATGTTATGCCATGCCAGATCGCGAATAGTACGCATGGCCAAAGGCAGGTTCTGGTGTACCAGCGCGGGTGCTTTGACTTCTTTCTGTTTGCGGGAGATGCTTTCCCGCACCCGACATAAAAAGGTGATATCGGATTCCAGTTGGTCGGCGGTGGCGTTTTCTCCTGCGGTTCGGACAATAAATCCACCGCTGGCGCGTATTTTCGACACCTGTTGTTTTAGCCGCGAGCGCAGCTTTTCCCGCACCGCAGGGCCAGTGATGCGTTGCGAAACGCAGACATAGTCGGCATCCGGCAAAAACACCACGTTTCTTGCCGCAATACTGATTTGTGCGGTTAATCGTGCGCCCTTGCCACCCAGCGGGTCTTTGACAACCTGCACTAGAATTCGCTGGCCTTCAGCCAACATGGATGAAATATTGGTGTGCGGGTCGCATTGTTGCAGTTGATGCCTTCGGTGGCCGCGTGGAACCAGGTCATTAGCGTGTAAAAATGCGCTGCGTTCCATGCCAATGTTGATGAACGCGGCCTGCATTCCAGACAGCACGCGAACCACAATACCCAGATAAATATTTCCAACCATGCTTTTATTCCCGGTACGCTCGATGAATATTTCCTGAAGCAGGCCATCCTCCACCATGGCCACCCGGGTTTCCCGGGGTGTGATATTAATCAGAACTTGTTCACGCATTTTGTGCCTGGTTTGAACTATCCACAATCATTCAAGAGCAGTAATTGATGAGTCTGCCAAAGCGGCAGGCCCATAACACCGCTATAGCTGCCTTCAAGACGGCTTACAAAGCTGCCTGCCTCGCCCTGAATGCCATAGGCTCCCGCCTTGTCATAGGGGTCAGCCGTATCGCAGTAGTTGGATATTTGCGCTGTGGATAATTCGGCGAATGTGACCCGTGTTTCACTCAACAGGCGTCGGCAACCCGAGTCGTCCACTCGCGCAACGGCGGAGAATACGCAATGCGTCCGGCCGGATAATTTGTGCAGCATGCCGATTGCCTCGGCGCGGTTATCGGGTTTTCCTAAAATAATGTTTGCCAGCGCCACCGTAGTGTCACCTCCAAGTACCCGACAACCCCTTCCGAGCCGGTCATAAACCGACTGGGCTTTCAGCGCCGCCAGTCGCATGGTCATCTCTGCCGGAGATTCATTGCCGATAATGCTTTCATCCACATCGGCCTCGACTATGTCAAACTCCAAACCAAGCTGGGCCAGAAGCTGCTGTCGTCTCAAAGAGCGGGAGGCCAGGATCAGGCGCATGACAAAAATCGCTTTGCAGAAATTTTAACGGTGATAGGGCAGGCCCTGCAAAATGGAGAAACAGCGATACAACTGCTCTGCCAAAACCACACGCACCAGAGGATGGGCAAGGGTGAGTTCAGACAGTGACCAGGTTTCATCGGCATGTTTAATAAAATCATCGCTCAGACCATCCGGTCCGCCCACAACCAGGGCAATGTGTTGGCCGGATTCCAGCCAGTTTCTGATTTTTTCCGAGAACTGCAAGGTGCTCCATGATTTGCCCGATCGGTCCAGGGCGATAACCTGCGCTTGGCCGGGCAGGGCGTGCCCGATTTTTTTCTCTTCGGATTGAATAATGCGGGGAATGTCTGCATTTTTCCGCCGTTTGATCGCAGGAATTTCAATCAACTCCAATCGCGCGTACCGGTGAATTCTTTGTTCGTATTCCCGGTATCCCCGCGCAACCCATTGCGGCATTTTTTCACCGACCACAATCAGCGATATTCCAGGCATGACTTCACAGGTGCTGATTTGCGGCAGTTTGCTCGGATTTGGCCAGCGTTGCATCCCACAGGCTTTCAAGGTCGAAATGTCTGCGGGATTTGTCGCGCATGACATGTACCACTACATCAACAAAATCCACCAGCACCCAATCCCGGGATTGCTCGCCTTCCATACCGAGCGGCTTGCAGTGCTTTTCCAGCATGAACTCAAGCAGCCGCTCCACCATGGTTTTCACATGACGGTCCGATGTACCGGTCGCCACGATCATATAATCGGTGATGTCGGTCAGTTTTCGCACATCCAGTGTCCTGATGTCCAGGCCTTTGGCATCTTCCAGAGACGCCACAACCAGGTTGCACATGGCTTTTGATTGCGGGAGGTGGTTGGGAATTCTTTTGTTCATCCGGCTAATTCGCCCTGTCGCATGGTAAAAATTTCTCTTGTCGAAAATGCAGGTACAAATTATTGGTATCAATATAATTCCACACCGACTGCGGCATCATTGGGCTTACGTCAATGCCCCGAGCCAGACCGCAGCGAATTTCTGTGGCGGAGACCGGGTTGGGGATGATATTGACTTGAAAAATTTTGCCGGATTTGAACCGTTTTAAATCTTCAATGGACTCGGTATAACGCGCTTTCCACCAGCCCGGCAACGGGTCGGGGGGATTCCAGCCACCGCGCCGCATTACCAGAAAATGAACCGATGCCAGTAATTCCCGCCACCTGTACCAACTCTCCAGCCCCAGCAAAGCATCAACTCCCAGAATCACGCAATAGCATTTGGCCGCATCTTCGGCCTGAAACGATTTTACCGTGTCGTAGGTATAGGAAGGCGCATCGCGTCTGGTCTCCCGATCATCCACGTCGAACTGCGGATGATTGGCGACAGCCAGTGCCACCATCTCCAAACGTTGCTGTGCGCTGGCGCCAGGTCTGCCCCGATGCGGCGGTACCGCGGTGGGAACGAAGCATATTCGTTCCAGCGCACAATGATTATAAACGGTGGTTACGCTTTGCAGATGACCATTATGAACCGGGTCAAAGGTGCCGCCGAAAATACCGTATAGTTTATTGCGCATTAATGGCCGGTGATCAATATGGCGGTTAATATGGCTGCTGGCGCCGTGGTCTGTTCATGGTGCCAGTAACGCCAGAATCTGGTTTCGTGATTTATCACTGTTCCAGTCCCTCGGCCCGACACCGCCAAATACAAACGCGCCCTGTCTGTCTACCAGCAGCGTTGCCGGTAATCCGGAAACCTGATAGTCCATCGCCACGCTGGTGGTGGGGTCAAGCAGCAACGGAAAACTGAAATCAATGCCAATCCGTTCAATGAATGTGTTTATCACACTTTTCTCTTCACCCATATTGACGGCGAGTATTTCAAATGGCTGGTCGGCCAGGAATGCCTTTAATGCCTGCATGGTGGGCATTTCCTCAATGCAGGGAGGACACCATGTTGCCCAGAAATTTATCATCACTATGCTGCCTCGGTAACTTTCCAGCGAAACTTTATTACCGTTATGGTCGGTGAGTGTGAACAGCGGGACAAAGCGCGGGGCGGAAGGAGAGTCAGACTCGGCGTCCTGCTGGGCATTCAGTGGTGCGCCGGACAGGCAGACCAATGCCAGCGCAATGTTAATACGGTTAAACCAATGTTTCATCGCAGGTGATCATTTAAAAACCGGGTGAAATTAATGGCGGCGCCTAAATTCTGTCAGCCAGCCCGATGGCCACAACAATGACCAGAATGCCCAGGCTCAAATTAACCGCAACCAGTTTGCGGATGGTGCCCAGAGCGTAAGCGGCGACTTCCCATTTTTCATCTTCAACACTGCGACAAAGGTGCTGAAACGGCGCGGCGTACACAAACTTGAAAATCACAATCATTACCACAGCCAGCCCGAGCATCAGATAAACATGAATACCTGTGGCGGAAAACCCGCCCAGCAAAAATATCATGTAAAAACCGGTGGCCAGCAAGACCACGATACAAAGCCACACCCAAGGGAAAAACTTCTTGAAAGTGCCCGCCCAGATAGCAAGACGTTGCGGGCCCTGGATCGTTTCGGCAATGGATTCCAGGGCCGGACGAAGCAGACAATAAGCGAAAAACATGCCGCCAATCCAGATCACTGCGGCCAGAATATGCAATGTCAGCGCGATGGAAAACATGATGTGGGTCCACAATGATTCAATGTTTCAGCTTCTGGTTGCAGTAATTATGATCTGCCAGCGCAGGGTGCCCACCGGATTGGACAAACCGAACGACAGTGTTTGGGAAATATCCCGGGCCTGGCCGGGTGGGATTTTTACATTAACCCGCTGGTCATTCTGGCCAATGACCTGGCATTCGTCGTCAGATTCTCCCGCGCAGTCCAGCATGGTAATACTCACCACCGATTCCTTGAGCATGACGGATTGATTGGTATTTACCAGTCTCGCGCTCAAGCGGTGGCCGCCGCCGTAGGACGGGATAATTACCGGATTCTCAATGCGGATATCTTCAACCGGTAATTTTGACTGGTTCAGCCGCGCTATATCCGTAGTGCTGAACACAATTACCGCCGCACCAATAACCAGCGCACCCAACAGACTAAAAGCGACCCTCGGATAAAACCGCGACATAAACAGGATTGCGGCGACCATGACCGCCAATAAAACCCATTGCATAATTCACCGTGTCCGCTATAGCAATTAAATCAAATCCCAAGATAGCGTTTTGGGCGCCAATTCTCAATCAAAATTACAAGAATTTTTCGGGGCTGAATAAAACTGCCGTTACCCGGGGAACCGGGGAAAGCGCAGAGCGATTAGGGCAGGCTGATTTTGCAAAATCATCAATTTCCATGTTGATGACATGGCAAAAAAAGCCCGTCGCTGATTTCGTGACGGGCTTTCGATATACCTGCCAGGCCTGTCGCTTTACTGGCTGGAGCGCATTCCGTCTCTGACCAGCGCCTTGATCAATGCAATCCCCATCAGAATCATCATGAATGAGAAAGGAATCGCCCCCACTATCATGGCGGCCTGAATTGCATTTAAACCGCCGGCCAGTAACAGCGCTCCAATTACCGCAGTCAGAATCAGCCCCCAGATGATAATGTGGCTGCTGCCGGCTGATCCGGTTTCACCGCCTGCGTTGATGGTGTTGACCACCAGTACGGCGGAGTCAGCCGAAGTCACCAGGTAGGTAAGCAGCAAAATAACGATCAATACCGACATGACAGTGGCCAAACCGGACGACAGCATGATGTTGATTACTTCATAAAGCTGCGCGGTCAGGCTTTGGGCGTAAATGCGACCATCTGCCACACCGCTTAATTCAAGATCAATTGCAGTCCCGCCCAGCAAGGTGAACCAAAGGAAACACATCAGCGAAGGAGCCAGAATCGCACCTAAAACAAACTCGCGAATGGTGCGGTTTTTGGAAATACGCGCCAGGAAGATACCGACGAAAGGTGCGAATGCAATCCACCATGCCCAGTAGAAAATGGACCACCAGCCCTGCCATTCACCAGGGCTGCCGGAACCTTCAGCCGGGAAGACAGTGAAAGTCAGCGCCGGAAGATGGATAAGATAACTGAAAATACCCTTGCCCAGTATTTCCAGGGCAAACATGGTTGCACCAAATACCATAAAGAACGCCAGCAGCCCGAACGACAACACCATATTGATGTTGCTCAGCCATTTAATCCCTCTGCCCACCCCGGACAAGGCAGAAGCCGTAGAGCAAAGCATGACAACGCCAAGGGCAACCAGCAATGCCGCCGTAGTCGGTTCGCCGTCGGTCACAAGCCAGGTCGCACCGGTAATGTTGTAGATTCCTGATGCGAACGAGGCAAGGCCAAGCCCGATGGTTTGGGAAATACCGAGAATGGTGGCAACGACGGCCGTGATGTCTACGATATGACCGACCGGTCCTTCCAGACTTTTGCCGAACAGCGGGGTCAGGGTGGAACGAATCGTCAAAGGCAGTCCGCGTGAATAACTGACAAAGGCCAGCGATATGCCCACTAGCGCATAACACGCCCATGCACCGACACCCCAGTGTAAAAACGAATAGCGATAAACCGCGTCTATAGTGGATTCGGTTTTTGGAATAGTCAGACCGTCGATGGCGGTAATGACTCCCGCCTGAACCTGGGCGGCATATTCGGCCCAAAGGTCGGCGCCTTCTGCCAGAGTAACATTGGCGGCGGTGAATGCGGCGCGAACTGCTTCAGCACTCATTCTAATATCGGGGTTGTCGCCCATGTGCCACATCGGTTCGCCGGTTGCATAGCCCAACATGCCGATACCGATACCGGCGCCAAACATCATGGAGAACCAGGAAAAGTTTGAAAATTCCGGTACGCCGTCCGGGCTACCCAATTTGGTTTTTCCCCATCTGGGATAGATCGAAATTACCAGACAGACCATGACGAAAAATGCCACTGCCCAGGTATAGTAATAATTCAGATGGGCGAATGACCAGTTTTTCATATCGCCCAGTATCCTGCCCGCTGATTCGGGAAAAATAGCGGCCCAGATCACGATCAGTGCAATCAGAATCTTTGACGCCAAAGCGACTTTATTGTTGAAGCCTTTATAGAATCCCGAGTCAGCAAGACCGATATTAAGCGTTGTTAAAGGAGGTTGAATTGCCATAGTAAATTTTCCAGAGGTAGTTATAAGGTTACAAGATTTGCCGTGAGGGGGAATAAAAATCTGATTTAAGTAAACAATTATTATTGATGACGGCAATTATTATCGGTGACGGCAGCCAGAACCAGCTAATTTCCGCACCATGCCCGAGAGTGTACCTTGATTTGCACTCCCCGGAAAGCTGATGGTATGAAGCGGCATCAAAAGCAACACGGGCTTGGGTGCCTTTTCTGATAAATCCTGATTGAACAATGAGAATACCGCAGAGGCTAGGAACAAGGATGAAACCACTCTTAATCCCTGGGCGGTTGGCGGGTTTGGACATTAATTGACCCAATTGCCATCCGCAGCCGTTTCCAATGTGATTTCTGTCACCAGGTTGCTGAATTCATCTTCGCTGAACAGGCGTGATTGCGCAGCGGCGGCAATGTGCTTTGCGCGTTTTCAGGTTTTCTTCTCCCGACTTTTCCGGGTTCAGGGTGAAGATGTCTTGTGGGAAGTGGCTATTGGTTAATTTTCAGACGCGGCTATCCGTACCTGGCATGATTACGGCAGTGACGATGATGTTGCGTTGATACGCAAGGATATTCCGGTTTTACTTTGGATTGCTGCTGTGCACAATGCGTAAGGTGGGGGTTGCTGTCTTGCGGTAATTAGGTTAGCCACAAAACATAAAGCTGGCACCAGAATTCGAAGCTGCCTGGCTGCATCACAAATTGTTCCTTGTCCACCCTTTTCAGGACGGTAATGGGCAGGTTTCGCGATTATTGATGTCGCTGCCATACATAAATAGAGAATAGAGAGGTGATTGGACACGCAGAAGCTGTATATCTGGAGCAGTTTTTTACTGTGGTACTGGACAACTTCGGCCCATATTTCCATACATGGTCGAGAAATGCTGTCTGGCCAGTTGGAGCTGAACCAGTGTGCCTTCACGGATGGCCACGCCGGGTACTACTAATGATGAATTTATGTAGCCTGAAACCGGGCTGTTTATTCCGAAAAATCCGGCAGCAATGCCGCAACGAAATCTTTCGCGTCAAAGGGTTTTAAATCAGCCATGCCCTCGCCGACCCCGATAAACTTTATCGGCAGCCTGAATTTTTCGGCCAAAGCGATGACCACACCGCCGCGTGCAGTACCGTCCAGTTTGGTAATACATAATCCGGTCAGCCCAATGGTTTTTTGAAAATTTTCCACTTGGGACAATACGTTTTGCCCGTTTCCTGCATCAACCGTAATCAAAACCTCGTGGGGAGCATTTGCATTCGCTTTTTCAAGCACCCGTTTGATCTTTTCCAATTGCGCCATTAAATCCATCCGGGTATGTTGTCTGCCGGCCGAATCCACCAGCAGATAATCCATGCGGCGTGCCGATGCCGCGCTATAGGCATCGTATGCCACCGCCGCCGCATCGGCGCCATGGGACTGGGCCACCACCGGAATATCCAGCCGTTTTCCCCAGCTCTGGAGCTGCTCGATCGCCGCCGCCCGAAACGTGTCGCAGGCGGCCATCATCACCTTATGCCCGGAATTCTTGTAATGGTTGGCCATCTTTGCCAGCGTGGTAGTTTTGCCGACTCCGTTTACCCCTACCATTAATATCACATGGGGCTTGCCAGGGTGCCGGGGTTGCAGATTATTTGTTTGCTGGTGATCATTAAATTCCAGGATTTCCGTTATTGTTTCTCTCAATCCATGCAGCAATTGCTGCGGGGTCGTGTATTGTTCCTGTTTCGATTTTGCCCGCATACCGGCTAATAATGTTTGACTGGTCTGGACCCCGAGGTCTGCCATTAACAATTGCTCTTCAATTTCTTCGTAGCGGGATTCATCCACGGCGGTATTGCCTTTGAATATCCCGGACAATCCTGCGGACAGCGATTGTCTGGTTCTGGAAAGTCGTGCAAAAAGTCCTGCGCCTGGAGCCATTGTCTGTTTTTGGTTGTGTCAGGTTTGGTTGTGAGGGCTGATTGATTGGGATGCACAATGCAACACAGGTATCGTATCATTGTCAGTTAAAATTTTATGCCATTTCCCCATCTGTCTTTCTGCGTGAAAAAACCGGGACAAATCAGAATCATTGCGGGCCAATGGCGGCGCAGGCGAATCCGTTTTCCCGGGATCAGGGATTTGCGACCCTCGCCCGACGCGGTACGGGAAACGCTGTTTAACTGGCTGTATAATGATCTGCCGGGGAGCGCCTGCCTGGACTTGTACGCCGGAAGCGGCGCATTGGGTTTTGAAGCGGCTTCCCGCGGTGCCGCCAGCGTGGTTATGGTTGAAAGTCATGGTCAGGCCGTCAAGCATTTATCGGATACGCAGGATCTGCTGCATGCGCACGAGGTGATCGAAATTTACCGTGGCACGGCGCTGGATTACCTCGGCTCCTGTCAGAAAAAATTTGATTTGGTGTTCATGGACCCGCCCTTTAAGCGCTTTTATATCGACCGGCTAACCCGATCATTAATCGCTCACAACCGATTAAACACGAATGCGCTGGTCTATATCGAATCGCCAAAATCAAATTCTCCCTTATCAATTCCACCGACCTGGCATATTATCCGGGAATCCCGATGCGGCATGGTGCAGTCAACCCTGATCAAAACCTGAATTTTTGTATGGCAAAAACAGCCGTTTATCCTGGCACGTTTGATCCGGTAACCAATGGTCACAGTGACCTGGTCAATCGGGCTGCGCGCATGTTTGATCGGGTTGTACTGGCTATTGCAGATAGCCCGGAGAAATCCCCGCTATTTTCGTTGGCCGAGCGAATCGCATTGGCCCAAACAGCTTTGCAGGATTCTGAAAATGTGGAGATCGTTGGTTTTTCCGGGTTGCTTATCGACTTTGTCCGGGAGTGCAACGCCGGTGTGATAATCCGTGGTTTACGCGCGGTATCCGATTTCGAGTATGAGTTTCAATTGGCATCAATGAACAGAAAACTGGACAGCGGGATTGAAACGGTTTTTTTAACCCCGTCGGAAAATCACACCTTCGTATCCGCAACGCTGGTAAAAGAGATTGCACATTACGGCGGTGACGTGAGCCAATTTGTGCATAAGCGCGTGTATAGTGAACTTCGCGAAAAGTTCCGCGATACGCTTTGAATGAGCCCGGTCCCTGATGGCATTATTTATTACCGATGATTGTATTAATTGCGACGTGTGCGAGCCGGAATGTCCAAACGATGCGATTTATCAAGGCGAAATCATTTACCGGATTGACTGGACGCGATGCACCGAATGCGTCGGCCACTTTGAAACCAGCCAATGTGTGGAAGTTTGCCCGGTGGACTGCATTCCCCTGGACCCGGATCACGTGGAGTCGCAGCAGGACCTGCTGCTGAAGTACAAAATGCTCACCGGCAACGCAGCCACAGAAGAGCCTCCACCGCGGATTCCAGGCTGAATTTGCACAGCGGGCAGATTTGACACTGCATCATTTCGGCCAGCGGCTCCGAAACACGGCAATAGCCGCCCGCCACCGTTTCTGTCTTGTTTTGAGCGGTAACAGGCCCTGGGGGGAGGAATCCGCCCGAATAATTTGCGCATCATATCCCGGCGATTCAATCCTTCGGGTCAGTGATTGCGATCAGTTGCCGGCAGGCGGTGATCCGCTTAAAACATTGCAGGTTTGCCAGGCCAGGCAGGCTTTGGGCATAGAAGTTGATGCGGTTGTTTATGATTGTTTCAGCGGCTTTGACCCGGATGCTGTGGGCATACTCGGCGGCGCCGTCAAAGCCGGGGGGTTGATGCTGCTGATGGCGCCTGATATCCGGCGCTGGCCCGAGCTCGACGACCCGCAATGGGCAAAAATCACCGCCTGGGGTTATTCGAAACCCGAATTCAGCCACTATATCAAACGCTTGACCGGTATTATTTCTGAATCACCAGATTGCCTGTTGGTTGAGCAGCATAAACCGCTGCCGAAACTGCCTGCCTGCCGGGCAATGCCTGATAAATCGCCGGATTTTTCCGATCAGAACCAGGCGGTGGAAGCCGTAAAGCATGTCATGGCCGGGCACAGGCGTCGACCAGTGGTGCTGCTGTCGGACAGAGGAAGGGGAAAATCCGCCGCGCTTGGCATCGCAGCAGGCCAACTGTTACAGGGCAGGGCAAGGCGTATTGGCCTGACCGGCAACAGCCGACAGTCGGTTGCCAATGTATTCAAACACGGGCTTGCCGGGGAGTTGGCGGCGGATTCGCTGCGTTTTTTCCCGGCCGACAAATTAATCGAATCCAAGCCGGATATCGATTTATTGCTGGTAGATGAGGCGGCATCCATTCCCTTATCCATGCTTGGGCGGATGCTGGAAATCTTTCCCAGAATCGCATTTGCCAGCACAGTGCATGGCTATGAAGGTACCGGCCGGGGATTCATGCTGGGATTCAAACCGTTGCTCGACCTCCATTGTCGGGGATGGCGTACCTGCATTTTATCCACACCCATCCGCTGGGCTGAAAACGATCCACTGGAATCATTTTTATTCGATTCATTATTGCTCAATGCTGAGCCGGATGGCACCGCAACCGAAAACCCGGACAGCGGCAGGTTTGAATTCGGCGTCATTGAAAAATCAGACCTGGTGGAAAATGAATCCCTGCTGCGCAATGTATTCGGCCTGCTCACCCAGGCCCACTACCGCACCCGGCCCCATGACCTCAGGCACTTGCTGGACGCCGGGAATGTAAGCTTGTTTGGAATCCGTCAACATGAGCAGCTCATGGCGGTTGCCGTGGTGGCAATGGAGGGAGGATTCGACCTCGCCACCGCAAAGAAAATCTGGACAAACCGGTCACGGCCAAACGGTCACCTGCTGCCCGGGCTGCTGTGCGCGCAGCAGGGTCTGATCGATGCGGCCAGATTGACCACTGTCAGGATAATGCGCATTGTGGTGCGCCCTGAATATCAACGTCACGGAATTGGCAAAAGCCTGCTAACCCATATTTTCAATTATTACCATTCTGAAGTGGATTTGCTGGGCACCACGTTCGGCGCAAGTTTGCCCGTGGTGAAATTCTGGCTGGACAGCGGATTCAGGCCGGTGCGAATCGGACACAGCCAAAGCCACATCACTGCGACGCATGCCTGTGCGATGATGAAACCCGTCTCTGACCCGGGAAATAAACTGGCAGCTCTGGCAGAAAACCGGTTTTCTGCAAACTTCCGCCACCAGTTAAATTCAATTTTTACGGGCATGGACCCCGCACTGGTGCCGGTTATTTACCGGGCTATGGTTCATCCGGCAGACGCCGAATTGCACGATGGCGATCTCATGGATTTAGCCGGTTTTGCTTTTGCCAACCGGAATATGGAAAACATCCCCGCAGCCCTGCTGCGCCTTGCTGAAATTGCGATTCGCTCAAACAGCATCCGCCACGATGGGCAGGAGATGCTGCTGGTTGAGCGCATCCTGCTTGGCAAATCATGGAAAAATTGCAGCACGCTGGCCGACCCCAAGGGTAAAAAACAGGGAGTCAGTACGCTCAGGCGAATTGTCGGTCTGGTTATTATGACCCTGTACCGCAAACGCATCGAACCAGTCATGGCCGAGTTCGGCCTTGAAGTTGACTCACAGTGAAGACAGGGCCCGGATAAAAGCATGATTTTCCTGGGCTGAACCAATGGTCACCCGAAGACAATTTTCAAGTGGCGAAGACGGCTGATGCAGGTTTCGGATCAACACGCCTTTTTCCTTTAATCCGTGGAATATGGCAGCCGCATCCCGCTCCACCCTGAACAAAAGAAAATTTGTCTCGCTGGCGAAAACCTTCAGCCCGGGGAGTTTTTTCAGTGCCTGCAAAACCTGGCTTCTGTGCGCAACAATTTGCGCCGATTGATGCTGTAGTATGTGGTGATGCTGCAAATAAAACTGCGCGCTTGCCTGGCTCAAAATATTGATGTTATAGGGCAATCGCAATTTTTCCATTTGCCCGATCCACTCGGGATGGCCAAACACCAACCCTAAACGCAGCCCGGCGAGCCCGCTTTTTGACATGGTTCTCAATACGATCAGATTGGGATGGTGAGCAATTTCGTCCAGCCAGGTTTTTTGGCAAAACGTGAAATACGCTTCGTCCACAACTACTAATCCAGGCGCGACTGCTAAGGTTTGCTCGATCACCAGCGGGTCAAAGCAATTGCCGGTCGGGTTGTTGGGGTATGCAAAAAACAGGCAGGCTGGATGGTGTTTTTCAATGGACCCGAACCATTTTTCGGAATTTATAGAAAAATCCGCATTCAATGGCACACCTACAAATTTCGTTGCCGTTGCGATACTGATCTGTCGATACATGGAGAAGGTTGGAACCGGTGTGAGAAAACAACGATCCTGGCCGCCCACCAACATGGCGATGATCTGAATCAGCTCGTCAGAGCCGTTGCCCAGCATTAACCCGCATTCGTCAGGAACAGAAAAACACTGGCGGATTAGTGCCTTCAATTTCACACTGTCTGAATCAGGATAGCGATTTACCGCAACATCGCGCAGGCCGGACAGCCATTGCCGTTTCAGTCCGTCCGGCAGCGTATAGGGGCTTTCCATTGCATCCAGCTTGATCAATCCGCCGGCTGGTGGAACATGATAAGCGTTCAAAGAACGCACATCAGCAGACACCCATTGCGCAATAGCAGACTTTGCATCGTTGTCATTTGTTCCGGGCATCAGGATTCGCCGTCAGGTTTTTTCAACCTGTATTGTGCCGCTCTGCGATGGGCGGTTAATCCTTCGCACTGCGCCAGAACTGCTGCCACTTTTGCCATTTCGTCAGCGCCCTCCATTGACGCCTGGATAATGCTGCTTCTCTTTTGAAAGTCATACGCCCCCAGCGGCGAGCTGAACCTCGCTGTCCCCGCCGTGGGTAATACGTGATTCGGTCCCGCGCAATAGTCTCCCAGCGCCTCGGCGCTGTATTTGCCAACGAAAACAGCGCCGGCATGACGCACTTTGGACAGTAGCGCCTGCTCGTCTTTCACCATCAACTCCAGATGTTCCGGGGCAATGTGATTGGAAATCTCCGCAGCCTGATCCAGCGAATCCACATGTATTAGCGCACCCCGGGTGCTTAAAGATTTTTCGATGATTTCTTTACGTTCCATTGCCGGCAAAAGCCGCCTGACCGATGCCTGTATTTCCCCAATCATCTGTGTTGACGTGCTCAGGACAATGGATTGTGCCAACTCATCGTGTTCGGCCTGGGCGAACAAATCCATGGCAACCCAGTCCGCATCAGCGGTTTCATCACAAATCACCAACACTTCCGACGGCCCGGCGATCATATCGATGCCCACATCGCCAAATACCATTTTCTTGGCGGTAGCAACATAGATATTTCCAGGGCCGACAATTTTATCCACCCGGGGAATGGTTTCTGTGCCATACGCCAGCGCCGCCACGGCCTGCGCCCCGCCAACGGTGAATATTCGATCCACCCCGGCAATGGATGCCGCTGCGATAACGGCAGAATTTATCTCACCATTTGGCGTCGGCACCGTCATAACGATCTCCGCAACCCCCGCCACTTTCGCCGGAATTACCGTCATCAAAACGGACGAGGGATAAGCTGCTTTCCCCCCGGGGACATAAACCCCCACTTTGTCCAATGCGGTTATATTCTGGCCGAGCCGGGTGCCGTTCGACTCGGTATAGTCCCAGGACTGCTGCACTTGTTGCTGATGAAACCGCTGAATCCGGTATGCTGCGGCTTTCAGTGCCTGGATTAACGCGGCGTCAACCTTTTCGACGTGGCTGTTTATCGCCTCGACGGTGAGTTCAAACCCGAACCCGGGCCTTCGGGCCAGACTGGCATGATCCACATGATCAAATTGTCGGGTATAGTCTGCCAGGGCTTTGTCGCCCCGGGTTCTCACATCAGCGATAATCTCCCTGACCACCGCTTCCACCGCACCGCCGCTTGCACAGCGGCGGTCCAGCAGGACGCTCAATTTTACATGAAAATTTTCGTCCGCGAACCTGAGTTCTGGCAACATAACCGTGAATTTATAGAAAGATGCCTGAATAAATCGAAAAACGGTCAGACGGTGATGCGATTCAGGTAATGGCCTGGCACCCGTCGGATATTTGCGCCTATTTGCGAAAGTTTTTCTTCAATGCAGTCATAGCCGCGATCAATATGATAAATACGGTCGATCACCGTATCTCCCCGAGCGACCAGCCCGGCCAGCACCAGACAGGCCGATGCACGTAAATCCGTCGCCATGACTGGTGCACCATGCAGCTCCTTTACGCCGCGAATGACCGCAGTATTGCCGTCCAGTTCGATGTTCGCGCCCATGCGCTGCAATTCATGCACGTGCATGTAGCGATTTTCAAATACCGTTTCCACCACCGTGGCAGTGCCTTCAGCCAGGGTGTTGAGCAATACAAACTGCGCCTGCATATCGGTCGGAAGTGCAGGGTAGGGCGCGGTTCGAATATTGACTGATTTTGGCGGCCCATCGGGTGCTTTCAGATAAATCCAGTTATCCCCGGTTTCAATGTATGCGCCCGCTTCCCGTAGTTTATCCAGCACCGCTTTGAGTTGTGTCGGGATGACATCTTTGACTGTTATTTCTCCGCCGGAAACCGCCGCTGCGACCAGGAATGTACCGGCTTCGATTCGATCCGGTATCACCCTGTGCGTTGTCCCGCCGAGTTTTTCTACCCCTTCAATGATGATTGTATCCGTCCCGGCACCCTGGATTTTTGCGCCCATGGCATTCAGGCAATCCGCAAGGTCAACAACCTCCGGCTCCCGCGCTGCATTCTCTATGGTGGTGAATCCAGCTGCGAGGGTGGCGGCCATCATCAGGTTTTCGGTTCCGGTTACAGAAATCAGATCCATAAATATTTGTGCACCCTGAAGCCTACCCGCCCGGGCCTTGATATAACCACCGTCTATGGTTATCTCCGCGCCCAATGCTTCAAGTCCCTTGATGTGTAAATTCACTGGTCGTGAACCGATGGCGCATCCGCCGGGAAGAGATACTTCGGCCTCGCCAAACCGCGCAACCAGCGGCCCGAGCACCAATATGGATGCACGCATGGTTCTTACCAGTTCATAGGGTGCCACAATACGTCTGGCCGTTGCAGCATTCGCTTCAATAGATAATTTTTCATCCACTTGCAGTTTGACGCCCAGTTGTCCGAGCAATTCCATGGTGGTGGTGATGTCATGGAGATGGGGAATATTACTCAGGGCCAGAGTTTCTTCGGTGAGCAGGGAAGCAATCATTAATGGCAATGCGGCATTTTTAGCGCCGGAAATGCGCACCGCACCTTGCAGTGGGCCACCACCTGTTGCGATGAGTTTATCCATGAAAGAACGGGGCCATAAAAGAATGGGGAATAGTGTCAGAAATCAGGACGCTGTACCTGAATTGACCGGCGGGAGTTGTGTCAGGGAAATGAGCGGCGCGGCCTGTCAATCCCATCGCTCGTCTTTGACCTGGATCATGCCGTCAACCACTCGGAGCGGGAATGTATCCACGTTTTCATAGGCCGGGGGAGCGGTTACCGCCCCGGTCTTTATGTTGAAGCGGGCGCCATGGCGCGGGCATTCGATTTGCTCGCCAACCAGACAACCGCTGGCGATTTCGCTACCGTCATGCGTGCACAAATCTTCTATCGCATAAAATTCACCGGCAAGATTGAAAATTGCAATCATCGCGCCGTCTACTTCCACCAGGATATGTCCCCCCGGTTTCAAATCCGCTGCCCTGACCGCATTCACCCATTCACTCATGCGCCCATTCAATCCGGGGTTGATGCGGAAATATTTAAATCAGGCCCAGTTCAAGTCGAGCCGCCTCGCTGATTAATTCCGGCGTCCATGGCGGGTCCCAGACCAATTCCACAGCGGCGCCTTCAATTCCCGGCACCAGGGCCACGGTTCGCTCAACCATGCCCGGAAAGGTTGCAGCCACCGGGCAGCCCGGCGCGGTAAGCGTCATGTCGATGTCTGCAAACGCCCGGTGTATGTCAACTTTGTAAATCAGGCCGAGGTCATAAATATTCACGGGTATCTCCGGGTCATAGACTGTTTTCAAGGCGTCAATCACACGTGTGACCAGTTCGTCCCCGGTTGTCCCGGGTAAATCGTCAGTTGCCACGGTTGGTGCATTAACTGATGTACCAACCGACGGGTGCGGGCCATCGTCGTGATTAAACTGCTCCATGATTCTGGTTTTTTTCAGCTCAAGGTCGGGATTGAAATTTACTCGCTTCATGGTTTGAACAAATAATTAAATTTCGTGAATTAATCGGCTGGCCAGGATTTCTTCCAAAACCGCCCGCAAAGGCATAATGTCAATCTGATTCAATACTTCGTTTACAAAAGCATAGGTTAAAATCGAGCGCGCGCCGGCTTGATCAATTCCGCGGGCCCGCAAATAGAACAGGGAATCCGCATTCAGTTGCCCGATGGTTGCGCCATGCGAACACTTGACGTCATCGGCGTATATTTCGAGTTGTGGTTTGGTGTCAATTTCGGCATTTCCCGACAACAGCAAGGTATGATTTGCCTGTTGGGCATCCGTCTTTTGCGCGTCCTGGGCAACCTTGATGCGACCATGAAATACCGCCCTGGCCCGTTGGTCGAGTACGCCTTTGTAGAGTTCATTGCTGGTGCAGTTGCCAGCCTGATGCACTATTGTAGTATGGTTATCCACATGTTGTTTCCCCGACACGCTGTATGCACCCAGCAGACCACAATGCGCACCGGAACCATTCAGCGCAACCCGCAAATCGTTTCTTACCAGCCCGCCGCCCAGGGTAATTGTTCGACAACTGAAACGACTGCCCCGGGCCTGTTTTACCCAAACCCCGCATACCTGATAGGCTGATGGGGATTGTGTCTGCACAATATAATAATCAATTGCAGCGTGGTGCCCGACGATAATCTCGGTTGTACTATTGGTCAGGGTGTGTGCGGTACTATTCGAGATATAGCGTTCAATAATCTGCGCTTTGCTGTTGCGGCCTGCGACGACCAGGTTTCTGGGCTGGGAAATTGCCATTCCGGTGCGGCTCAGGAAAATCAGCTCGATTGGCTTTTTTATGTGTGCGCCTGCCGCAATTTTGATAACCGCGCCGTCTTCATATAAAGCACCATTCAATGCCGTAAATCCATGACTATTGTTCTTTACCGGGCGACCAAAATATTTTTCGACCAAATCCGGGTTTTCGCGTAGTACGGCCGACAGCGGCTGGATGGAAACGCCGTCCTGCGACAAATCCAGCGCCGATTGCTTTCGGTCCAGATGGCCGTCCACGAATACAATCTGGTGACTATGGAGCGCGGGGATTTTAAACCCGGACAGATCAACATCGCGCTCTGGCGCAGTAACCACGTTGAAGTTTTTACTGGTAATGGGGCGCAAAGGCGTATACCGCCAATCTTCGTCCCGCTGAGTTGGAAATCCGATTTTGCTGAATCGGGCCAGATACTGCCTGCGCTGGTCATCAAACCATGCGGTATCCTCGTCCGCAAAACCTTTATTTAGCTGCGCAAACTGGTCGACGTAATGCGCCGTGTCAGGCGCAAGTAATGTGTCAGGTTGCATGACCTTCAATCCAGCTATAGCCCTTATTCTCCAGTTCCAGCGCCAGCGACTTGTCGCCAGAGCGGATAATTCTGCCCTGTGCAAGCACATGGACAAAATCAGGCACTATGTAGTCGAGCAGTCGTTGGTAGTGTGTGACCACCAGCATGGAGCGCTCCTTGCTGCGCAAAGTATTGACGCCCTGGGCGACAATTTTTAATGCGTCGATATCCAGCCCTGAATCGGTTTCATCGAGCACGCTTAGATGAGGTTCCAGTAATGCCATTTGCAGAATCTCGTTGCGTTTTTTCTCACCCCCGGAAAAACCTTCGTTTACTGCGCGATAGAGCAGCTCCTGCCGCATTTCTACCAATGCCGCTTTCTCCTTGATCAATTTGAGAAAAGCCACTGCATCCAATTCTTCTTCGCCGCGATGTTTGCGTATCGCATTAATTGACGCTTTCAGTAAATACAGGCTTGTTACCCCGGGAATTTCAACCGGATACTGGAACGCCAGGAATACGCCTTCCCGGGCCCGAATTTCCGGCTCCATGGCCAATAAATCCTGGCCGCGATAACGCACAGCTCCCGCTATGACTTCGTAGTTGTCGCGTCCGGCCAGCACATTGGCCAAGGTGCTTTTACCCGAACCGTTGGGGCCCATGATGGCATGCACCTCTCCCGGATTAACCTCCAGATTAACCCCCTTGAGAATCTTTTTCCCATCCACTGCAACCTGCAAGTCGGTGATTGATAACATTAAATAATTCTGGTTTTGAGTTGTTGTAAAACAGCCAGATATGAACCTGTCTGGTAAATCTGGCCGGTGAATTTGATTCCCGGATTCAGCCCACCGAACCTTCAAGGCTGATGCCCAGTAGTTTTTGCGCTTCAACCGCAAACTCCATGGGCAGCTCCCTGAAAACGTCTTTACAGAATCCATTCACAATCATGGATACCGCATCTTCTTCGGACATGCCGCGCTGACGGCAGTAAAATAACTGGTCCTCACCGATACGGGATGTGGTGGCTTCATGTTCAACCATCGCAGTTGGGTTCCTCACCTCCATATAGGGAAAAGTGTGTGCGCCGCATTGGTCGCCCATCAGCAAAGAATCGCATTGGGAGTAATTGCGCGCATTTTCAGCGCCCTTTACCACTTTGACCAGTCCCCGGTAAGCGTTTTGGCCATGACCTGCAGAAATACCTTTGGAAATAATCGTGCTTTTCGCATTGCTGCCGATATGCACCATCTTGGTGCCGGTGTCCGCCTGCTGATAATTATTGGTCAGGGCAACGGAGTAAAATTCTCCAATGGAATTGTCGCCTTCGAGCAATACACTCGGATACTTCCAGGTAATCGCTGACCCGGTTTCCACCTGGGTCCAGGAAATTTTAGAATTTTCGCCCCGACAGGCGCCCCGTTTGGTGACAAAGTTATAGATACCACCTTTGCCGTTCTCATCGCCGGGATACCAGTTTTGAACGGTGGAGTATTTTATTTCCGCGCCTTTCATGGCGACCAGTTCCACCACTGCGGCATGCAGTTGATTTTCATCCCGCTGCGGCGCTGTGCAGCCTTCGAGATAACTGACGTAACTGTCTTCGTCGGCAATGATCAGGGTGCGTTCGAACTGGCCGGTATTCATCGCATTAATACGAAAATAGGTAGACAGCTCCATGGGGCAGCGCACGCCTTTGGGAATGTAAACAAATGAGCCCTCGCTGAATACGGCGGAATTCAGCGCAGCATAATAATTATCGCCAGCCGGCACAACCGACCCGAGATATTGCTTCACCAGTTCGGGATGATTTTCAAGCGCTTCGGATAACGGGCAAAAAATCACCCCGGCCCTGGACAGGGTTTGTTTAAACGTGGTGACTACCGACACACTGTCGAAAACCGCATCCACCGCAACCTTGACCCCGGCCAGCATTTTCTGCTCGTCGATGGGAATGCCGAGTTTTTCATAGGTTTCGAGCAGCTTTGGATCCACTTCATCCAGGCTGTCCAGCAATGGTTTTTGTTTGGGTGCGGAGTAATAACTGATTTTCTGAAATTCCACCGGCGGGTAATGCAAATGCGGCCACTCGGGAGATTGCATTTCAAGCCAGTGCCGATAGGCCTGCAACCGCCATTTCAGTAAAAATTCCGGTTCCTGTTTTTTCGCAGAGATAATACGAATGACATCTTCGTTCAGCCCGGGGGGCAGGGTATCGGCGTCAATATCGGTAATAAAACCTTCTTTATATTCACGCTGAACCAAAGCTGCGAGATCTTTTTCTGTGCTGGTCATAAACATTAATGTTCAATTAATTCGGGTGTTTAAAATCTATGGGTGATTCCGCTGCGGAGCGTTCTAAAACGGGCAGGTCCACCATCTGTGAATTGCCGGGTCTATCCGCCTGCAATTGCTCAATCCCGCTTTGTCGCATCAATTGTCCCAGTTGTATGCCCGCCAGAAAACCATATAACTGATCGCTTAATTCGCTCCATAATCCATGGGTCAGACAGCGTTTCCCTTCGTGGCAATTTTGCTGGCCTTCGCATTCGGTAATATCCAGAGGCTCGTCCACCGCCACAACGATATCGGCGATGCTGATTTGATCCACATCTTTTGCCAGGATATAGCCGCCTCCTGGCCCACGGGTGCCGGTAACCAGTTCGGATTTGCGCATTTTGGAAAATAGCTGTTCCAGATAGGACAGCGAAATTCCCTGATTATCTGATATACTTTTCAGGGTAACCGGGCCTTTTATCTGGTTTATTGACAGGTCAATCATTGCAGTTACGGCGTATCGGCCTTTGGTGGTAAGACGCATCTGGATTATAAAGACATGCAGTAAATTTTGCTGTAGCTTATTGCAATTCGTAAAACCAAGTATTCTACTGGGTTTTTATGGTCGGCACAATATGGGCGGCGCCCTGCCAGGCAAATTGACGGCAATGGCCTGAAGCAACCATACCGGGAGTCGGCCTGTCTATTACGGCAGTATTATGGACGTGGAGAATTTCCGTATAAATCAGACAACAGCGATGAACGAAACAGCGCAACAACCCGACATAATCAGCCTGCCGGGCCTGGCTAAAAAAATGATCGCCAAACGCCTGCTGAATGAAGCCACGGCAAGGCAGGTCATGCGCAACGCATTGCAGGAAAATCGCTCGTTTTATTTGCAGGCAATAGAGCAGGAATCGGTGGATGTTACCGCCGCCTGTGCCATGGCGTCGGAGGAATTTGGCCTGCCGGTGGTGGAACTGGATTGCATCAATACTGAACTTGCCCCGATTCAACTGGTGTCAGAAAAATTAATGGAAAAGCATCATGTTTTTCCATTGTTCCTGCGCGGCCAGAAATTGTTTCTGGGGATTGGCGACCCCGGTAATGATTCGGCGCTGACGGATATAAAATTCAGCACTGGATTAACCATTAGCCCGATTCTGGTAGACCCGCGCAAGCTGGGCAGGCTGTTAGGCAAGACGCTTGAGGCGGATACGGATGTTTCGCTGAGCGATATTGTCGAAGAGGGTAGTCTCGGTGATATTGATCTTACCAGCGAGGTGGATGAGGCAGATTCCGCAGCGCTGGATCTGCAAATTGACACCCCTATCGTCAGATTCGTCAATAAAATTCTGCAGGACGCCATCCGGCGCGGTGCCTCCGACATCCACATTGAACCTTATGAAAAAGTGACACGTATTCGCTATCGGATTGACGGCGTGCTGCACGATGCCATCAACCCGCCCATGGGTCTGGTGCACAAGATCATTGCGCGATTAAAAATTTTGTCGCAATTGGATATTGCCGAACGGCGGCTCCCCCAGGATGGGCGGATGAAGCTGGCTTTTTCAAAAAATCGTTCTATCGATTTTCGCATCAGCACCATGCCGGTGTTGTTCGGCGAAAAAATGGTTATCCGCATACTGGATACCGCGTCGGCCACTCTGGGTATCGAAACCATTGGCATGGAAGAAGACCAGCTCGAAATGTACAAAGTCGCCGCAATCAAGCCCCATGGCATGATACTGGTCACCGGCCCAACCGGCAGCGGAAAAACAGTGAGCCTGTATTCCGTCATGAGTGTGCTGAACAACACGGAAAGAAATATTTCCAGCGTGGAAGACCCGGTTGAGATTTATGTGAGCGGAATTAATCAGGTGAGCATCCATGAAAAAGCGGGCCGTACATTTGCCACCATACTGCGCGCCTTTCTTCGCCAAGACCCCGATGTGCTGATGGTGGGTGAGATTCGCGACCTTGAAACTGCGGAAATAGCCATAAAAGCCGCCCAGACCGGCCATATGGTATTGTCTACATTACATACCAATGATGCACCAAGCTCGCTCACGCGATTGGCAAACATGGGGGTCGCGCCATTCAATATCGCCTCATCGGTGAGCCTGGTAATCGCCCAGCGACTGGTACGGCGCCTGTGCGAATCCTGTCGCGAAGCGGTTTCCTACCCGGAGGAGGTATTGCATCAGGCTGGCTTTAAACCCGACCAGTTGAAATCCTTATCCCTGTTTCAGGCAGTCGGATGCGGTGCATGTACCAGCGGGTATCGCGGGCGCACCGGAATATTCGAAGTGATGCCGGTTACGGATGCCGTATCGGCGATTGTCATGTGCGGGGGATCCACGGTGGACATCGAAAAACAGGTCAGAATTGAAGGCATCAAAAGTATGCGACAATCCGGGTTGCTGAAAGTGGCGGCGGGAATTACCACCCTTGAAGAAGTTGAGCGGGTAACGACAAATTAGGCCATGGCGAAAGCAAAAGAAAAATCCCGGCCATTGACATTTGTCTGGCGCGGGATTGACAGGCAAAACCGCAAAGCCTCAGGTGAGCTTGAAGCATCCAGTGCGCAGACCGCCAGACTATTGCTCAGACGCCAGGGAATCCGCGTCAAAATGGTTCGCAAGCGCTCCCGGCCGCTATTCTCAATCGGAAAAAAAGTCAAGGTCAAGGATATTGTGTTCATGACCCGTCAGTTGGCAACCATGATTGAGTCGGGAATTCCCATCGCCAGTTCGTTACGCGGTATCAGCGTGGGACATGAAAACGAGGCAGCAAAACAATTACTCAACTCCATTCGCGAAGATGTAGAAGCCGGAACCAACCTTAGCACATCGCTTAAAAAACACCCGGGTTACTTTAACCACCTGTACACCAATTTGGTCACGGTGGGGGAGGAATCGGGAACGCTGGATATCCTGATGAACAAAATTGCCGCGTACCTTGAAAAAATTGAGCACATAAAGAGCAAAATTCGCTCCGCGTTATTCTACCCGGCACTGGTCATTATCGTTTCTGTGGTCATCGTTGCGGTACTGATGATAGTGGTCATCCCGGAATTCGAGTCGTTGTTTTCGGATTATGGGTCTGACCTGCCGACTTTAACCCTGTGGATCGTCAACACCTCGCATGCCTTTCAGGATCACTGGTTTCTTATGCTGCTGTCCACCATAGTGTCGATAATTGCGCTGACCTTTGCATATAAACGATCTGAAAAAATGCAGTACGCTATGGACAAACTGGTATTACGTATTCCGGTATTCGGCAGTATTATTCGAAAAGCCATCGTTGCACGGGTTTCCCGTACCCTGGCAACTATGTTCGGCGCAGGCATTCCGCTGGTTGATGCGCTGGAAACCGTATCCAGAGTCGCCGGTAACAGAGTCTATGGACTCGGCCTGTTAGCGGTTCGCCGGGATGTCTCTACGGGCCGCAGTCTGGAACGCGCAATGGCGGACACGGGTTTGTTTTCCGGCATGGTGTTACAAATGGTGGCGACGGGTGAAGAGGCCGGCGAACTGGAGAGAATGCTGGATAAAGTGGCTGAATTCTTCGAGACCGAAGTGGACAACGCCATCGCCGTTATCAGTAGTCTGGTTGAACCCTTTCTGATTGTTATCCTGGGCATCATCGTAGGCACCATCGTTTTGGCCATGTACCTGCCCATATTCAAACTTGGCGCGGTTTTCTAGGTTCAGCCGGCCGGTTGAGCCAACCGCAGTCGGGTGTCTGGCGATATGAACGATATTGCGCTGCTGTTACAACACTCTTCTGTCAGCCTCGGCATGGTCTTGTTCCTGTTCGGAGCCTGCATCGGCAGTTTTATCAACCTCGTCGTGCTCAGATTACCCGCGCTTTTGCTGCATCAGTCAAAAGCGCAGTGCCTGGAGATGTTCGCACCCACTACCGCCCGGGAATGCGATGATCCGCCGCCGCCAAACCTGGTCAGACCGGCATCACGCTGCCCAAACTGCCTGAGTCCTCTTAGGGCCATTCACAACATTCCACTGTTCGGATTTTTGTTTTTGGGTGGTAAATGTGGATTCTGTCGGCAGTCTATTTCGATACGCTACCCGATCGTCGAGGGGTTCGCCGCCTTGCTGTCGGTATATCTCGGGTCGGTACTGGGTATGGGTTGGACCCTGCTGTTCGCGCTCGGATTCACCTATGCACTCATTACCTTGAGTCTGATTGACTGGGAGCATCAGATATTGCCGGATATTATCGTCCTGCCGTTACTCTGGATTGGTTTGATTGCCAATTCTTTTGAGTTGTTTATCGATATTCAATCCGCGGTTTTTGGCACGGTTTCCGGTTACATGGTGCTTTGGAGTATTTATCAAATTCATCACAAAATAACCGGCAAAGAAGGCATGGGGTATGGTGATTTCAAACTACTGGCGGCCATTGGTGCCTGGTTTGGCTGGCAAATGTTGCCGGTGGTTTTATTGCTGGCTTCGGTCAGCGGCACGGTGATTGCACTGTTTATGATGATGCTGGGCAAACACAGCCGCGACATGCCCGTTCCGTTTGGACCCTATCTTGCTGTGGCCGCATGGATAGCACTGGTTTGGGGGGATTCAATCCTGGAGAATTATTTGCAAATATTTAATTTGTGATGGCGGCAAAAATCGGATTGACGGGTGGGATCGGTTCAGGCAAATCAACGGTTTCAAATTTATTCAGCCAGCTGGGCGTCCATACCATTGATGCCGATCAAATTGCCCGGCGACTATCTCAACCCGGCACAGTGGAATTTGCTCGAATCGTCGAGTTATTCGGCAAAGAAATAATCGACATCAAGGGAAAAATCATCCGCAGTAAACTCAGGGAAATTGTATTTGCCGACCCGGACAAACGTAAATCGCTGGAATCCATTTTGCATCCGCCAATAAAAAAAGCGATGCTTGCCGAATGCCGGCAAAACAATTCTGTTTACTGCATTCTCGAAATACCCCTGTTAATCGAAAGTGGTCAGTACCAGGAAATGGATCGGGTTATCGCCGTTACCTGCCAAACCGAAAACGCCATACAACGACTGCAATGCAAGCGGAATATGGAGGTTGAATCAATAAACCTGATCCGGCAAACCCAGACTACCGATCTAATGCGAATACGTCATGCTGACGACGTGATCGTCAACGATGCCACCATTGTTGAACTGGAAAAACAGGTCCGGCGTTTGCACCGGCTATATCGGGCAAAATTCTCATAGCAGCGCCATAGCTACAATCTTTTAATCGCGTCCAGAATAGGGCGCACCGGGTCGAGGATCTCCATTCGCACAATTTCGTGCATACCTTGCCAGGCATATTGCTGACCCTCTACAGCCATTACCTGCTGGTCGAATTGGTTCACCAAAAACACATCAAGCCATACTTTCGCATGCGCATAATCGTGGGAAATTTGCGTCAGGGGTATGGGATTCTCCACGGTCACACCCAGCTCTTCCTTGAGTTCGCGTACCAATGCTTGCTCCGGCGTTTCCCCTTTCTCGAGTTTTCCGCCCGGAAATTCCCATTGCCCGGCACAGGGTTTGCCCGGGAGTCTTTGCTGAATTAGCAGTTGATTCGAAGCGTTCCGCAGCACGCCAACCACCACATGCAGCCTGCAATCAGGAGCGGTAATCGGCATTAATAGTGATATAGCCGTGGGTCAGATCGCATGTCCATACGGTTGCAGCCCCATGGCCGATGCCCACATCCACCGCAACCCGGATTTCATGGCGCTGCAAATGCCTGGCCACCTGGCTTTCGTCATAGCCGTCCGCTGCCTGACCATGTTTTGCAATCAACACGTCGCCGATGGTTATCGACAGCTTGTCACGGTCAGCCTGTTCGCCGGATTTGCCCACCGCCATGACTATTCTGCCCCAGTTGGCATCCTCCCCGGCAATGGCCGTTTTAACCAATGGAGAATTTGCAATTGATTTGGCAATCACCCGGGCCGCCCGGTTATGTTCTGCCCCGCCTACGCTCACCTGAATGAATTTCGTTGCACCTTCGCCATCGCGTATAACCTGTTTTGCCAGGTCCAGCATAACCGCTTGCAGGCTGTGTCGAAAATCAACCAACAATTCGTCATCAATGTGGTTGACGGCCGGATGCTCGGCACGACCTGTGGCGAACAACAGACAGGTATCGCTGGTTGACGTATCACTGTCCACGGTGATGACATGAAACGATTGCGCATTGCTTTCAACCAGCAATTCCTGGAGCAGGCGCGAAGGGATGTTCGCGTCCGTAAAAACAAAGGCAAGCAGGGTGGCCATATCCGGTTCAATCATGCCGGAACCTTTGGCAAATCCATTTATCGTAACCGCAGTATCTGCTATTTTTGACTGTGCGCCGGCGCCTTTGCAAAATGTATCCGTGGTCATGATTGATCGGGCCGCATCCTCCCAGCCCGCCGCATTCAGGCTGCCCGCCAGCACTGGTATGGAGTCGACAATCCGCTCGATCTTCAATGGTTCGCCAATCACCCCGGTTGAAGCAACGAATACTTTATCCGCATCACAGTTGATCGCGGCGGCCACCGCACCGCAGGTTTTTTGGCAATGCAGCCGGCCGGTTTTTCCGGTAAACGCATTGGCATTTCCGGCGTTGACAATCAGCGCATCCGCTTCACCACGCCGTAGATGATCCCGACACAACAGCACCGGCGCACTGGCGGTGGATGACCGAGTAAAAACCCCGGCTACCGTGGTGCCAGGGCAGAAGCGCGCCAGCATCAGGTCCGAGCGGTTCTGATATTTTATGCCGGCCGCGATTGAGGCCAGTTTAACCCCGGATATTGCGCCGAGATCAGGAAATCGGCTTGCCACAGGTGATTTTTTCATGCAGGTATATGGGCAGCGTCACAGCTTGCCGTGGCACTGTTTGAATTTTTTCCCCGACCCGCATGGGCATGGCTCGTTTCTACCGACTTTCCTGCTGTCTCTTACATAGGGCTGAACGGGTCCCGCGCCCGGGGATGACCGCATGGACTGTCCAGACCCGGATGCGCGTGGTTCAACCCCGGCTTGCGCAGTGGATTCATCGTGAATGTACTGCATGGAACTCGCGCGCGCCTGCTGCTCTCGCAGTCGTTTCTCTATCGCCATCATTTCTTCCTCGGACGGCACCACTACTTTTGCTAAGATAGAAATAACTTCGCCCTTTATAGATTCAAGCAGGGCCGTGAACATTTCGAATGCTTCGCGTTTGTATTCCTGTTTGGGATTTTTTTGCGCATACCCGCGCAATCCGATTCCCTGGCGCAGATAATCCATATTCGCCAGATGTTCTTTCCATTGATCGTCCAGCACTTTCAGCATCACCTGTTTCTCAAAGTGACGCATGCTGTCGCTTCCCACCCGCTGTTCCTTGGCTCTGGAGGCCTCGGCGATTGATTGCAGTATCTTTTTTCGAAGCGTTTCTTCATGCAGCGCATCATCTTCGTCCAACCACTTGCGAATTTCCAGTTTTGCGCCAAATTCAGACTCGATTTCCTGGCTGAGTCGTTCAATATCCCATTGTTCTTCCAAGGTTTGCGGGGGAATAGAACGATCAATAACGGCGTTCACCACCTCGTCCCGCGTGTCGGCGATGTATGCCGAAATGTCTTCGGTTTCCATCAGGGCATTGCGTTGTTCGTAGATTACCTTGCGCTGCTCATTGGCCACGTCGTCGTATTCCAGCAATTGCTTGCGCATATCGAAGTTATGGCCTTCCACTTTCTTCTGCGCATTTTCGATTGCGCGGGTAACCCAGGGATGCTCAATGGCTTCTCCTTCTTCCATGCCCAGTTTTTCCATCAGCCCGGCGATTTTCTGCGAGCCAAAAATCCGCATCAAATTATCTTCAAGCGATAAAAAGAACCGACTGGAACCCGGGTCGCCCTGGCGGCCGCAGCGGCCGCGCAGTTGATTGTCTACCCGTCTGGATTCATTTCTTTCAGTGCCCAGAACATGCAGCCCTCCGGCCGCAATAACCTGCTCATGGCGCTTTTCCCATTGCTTTTGGGCTGCGCCGATTTGCGCTTCGTCTTCGAGCTTGCTCAATTCAAGCTCAAGGTTTCCGCCGAGCACGATATCGGTGCCGCGTCCCGCCATGTTGGTGGCTATGGTCACGTTGCCCGGTCGCCCGGCTTCTGCGATTATTTCCGCTTCACTGCCGTGATGTTTGGCATTGAGTACCTGGTGTTCAATTCCCTTGCGCCGGAGAATCTGCGATAAATGTTCGGAGGTTTCAATCGATGCCGTACCCACCAGAACGGGTTGGCTGCGCGCACGGCATTGTTCGATTTCCGCGCAGATTGCAGCATATTTTTCATCGGCAGTGCGAAACACCAGATCAGGCCGGTCCTGTCGGACCATTTCCCTGTTGGTCGGCATGATTACCACTTCCAGGCCATAAATCTGCAGGAACTCCGGGGCTTCCGTATCTGCCGTACCAGTCATTCCGGACAATGTGTCGTACAGGCGAAAGTAATTCTGAAATGTGATCGAGGCCAGGGTTTGGTTCTCCTGCTGAATCGGCACCCCCTCCTTGGCCTCCACCGCCTGATGCAGCCCTTCGGACCATCTGCGGCCTGACATCATCCGCCCGGTAAACTCATCAATGATAACAATGGTATTGTCCTTCACGATGTAATCCACGTCCTTGCGGAACAAGTTAATAGCGCGCAGGGCCGAATACAAATGATGCATCAGTCCGATACTTCCAACCTCGTACAAACTGCTGCCCTGATCCAGTAATCCTGCGCCGATCAATAATTCTTCTGCGTGTTCGTGCCCCTCTTCGGTCAAGGCGATTTGCCGGGTTTTTTCATCAACCGAAAAATCCCCGGGGCCGTCCGGGTCCTGCTGCCTGACCAGCATGGGCGCAATGCGATTAATCCGGGTATACAGGTCGGTGCTTTCTTCGGCCGGGCCGGAAATGATCAGTGGTGTCCGGGCTTCATCAATCAATATGGAATCCACTTCGTCCACTATGCCGAACCCCAATCCATTTTGAAATCTGTCTTCCCCGGAAAACGCCATATTATCCCGCAGGTAATCAAAGCCGAACTCGTTATTGGTGCCGTACACGATATCGCTTTGATAAGCCGCTTTTTTTGCCTGCCGGTCCTGCCCGGACAGGATTACTCCCACGGTTAAGCCGAGGAAGGAATAAATTTTCCCCATCCATTCGGCGTCGCGCCGGGCCAGGTAATCGTTGACCGTAACAATATGGACCGGTGACCCCGCCAGAGCGTTGAGATAAGCTGGCAGGGTTGCTACCAGGGTTTTGCCTTCGCCGGTTTTCATTTCGGCAATCCTGCCGTGGTTCAATACCATGCCGCCGATCAATTGCACGTCAAAATGGCGCAGTCCCAGGGTGCGCATCGACGCTTCCCTGACCACCGCAAATGCTTCAGCCAGCAACTTGCTGCGGTCGGTGCCATCGGCGATGCGCTGCTTGAATTCCGTGGTTTTGGCGCCCAGTTGGTCATCACTGAGGGTTTTTAAACCCGCCTCAAGCGCATTGATATCGCTAACTGTTTTGTTCAGTTTTTTTAGCAGGCGCTGATTCTGGTCTCCAAAAACTTTTTTCAGGGCATTCTGAAACATATAGACAAATAATATTACCTGCTGCGAGGCTTGTTGTGGTTGAATTGCCGCAGGATTATGCCAGAGTCACCACTTTACTATAAGATTAAAACAATTGAATGAAAGAGTTCAAATCTGTCGCATGGATGGTTAAAAACCAGTTGCCGGTTAGCCAAGATCCGCCGCAGGATGAAGAGTCGCAGCGCGCTCTCAGGGCGTATTGGCGGCAAAATGCGGGCATTGCCGCGCCGTATACTTATCCATTATTGTTTCAATCAGGCCGCCTGGTATTGTTTTGTGATTCCGCCGCCTGGGGAACCCGGATTCGCTATCAGATTCCATCATTGCTGCGGCAATTAAACGAAAGTGGTTTTGGAATTCGCGAAATAAAAACCAGAATCCGCCCACTGTCGGCAGTGCGGACAACGGCTTCAAAGTACCGAAAAACCATCAATCCGATTTCGCCGGAAAATGCCAGTGCTATAGGTCATCTGGCGAAAAAAGTCCAGCATCAGGGCTTGAAAGAATCTCTGCTCCGACTGTCGAAAAGAGCAGTCAGGAAGTGACACCAGGCTGGGCTGGCTGATGCCTGAAAGTGAAAAAAGCGGGGTATGGATTTTTAAACGAATCAGGCCTAAGCGGCGGCTGTTACCGTTCTGGCGAAAGCGATGGGCATTGCGGTTTCGTCCTCATAGGAAATCAGCTCCCAGGCGGATTCATGGGCAATCAACTTTCGTAGCAACCGGTTATTCAGGGCATGCCCGGATTTATGCGCACTGAATGCGCCGATCAACGGGTAGCCGAGCAGGTAAAGATCACCGATTGCATCCAGCACCTTGTGTTTGACGAATTCATCTTTATAGCGCAATCCGTCGTCATTGAGAATATGGAACGAATCCATGACGATGGCATTGTCAAAGCTGCCGCCCTGGGCTAATCCCGCATTGCGCAAGGCTTCCAGGTCGTCCATGAAGCCAAACGTTCTGGCCCGGCTGACTTCTTTTACAAATGATGTGGTAGAAAAATCCACCACGGCGACCTGGGTTGAACTTTGCAAAATGGGGTGATCAAAATCAATGGCAAACGATACTTTAAAACCATTAAATGGTTCAAATTTTACCCATTTGTCGTCCTCTTCAACCAATAATGGCTGCTTGATTCGCATAAATTGCTTGGGTTTTTCCTGTTCAAAAATGCCGGCAGATTGCAGCAGAAAAACAAACGGGCCGGCACTGCCGTCCATAATAGGTACTTCCGGAGCGCTCACTTCTATATGGGCATTGTCTATTCCGAGACCAGCAAAAGCAGACATTAAATGCTCAACCGTGGAAATTTTGGTCCCGTCCACTTCCAGGGTGGTGGATAACCGGGTATCACTTACATTTTCGGGGCGGGCGGGAACGGCGACAACCGAGTCGAGGTCCACTCGATGGAAAACAATTCCAGTGTCCACCGGGGCGGGCCGCAGCGTTAAATATACTTTTTCACCAGTATGAAGACCTACTCCAGTGGCGTGAATGGTGTTGTTCAGCGTGCGTTGTTTAATCATTCCTGCCAGTTTTTGGAAAAGGAGTGGCTACGTCTGTAGAAAGAGGGCGAATACTACACAAAAACTGCTTGAAAATGAACAATTTTATGTTGCATATCCAGGGCATTTCGGTTAATCGGCCTGTTTCCGCAAAAAGGCCGGAATGTCCAGATATCCCTTGTCCTGCCGGGTCTCGGTCACCGCAGCACCGGTTCGGTTAAATTGCTTTGGCGGCAAACCCCGGCCTGCTTGCGGCACGTTTTGCTGCACGGCCTGAACCGGTTTGGAGGTGGTCTCTTCGACCTCTTTGAGTTGCGCCGCCTTCAGGTCCATTAAACCCGTGGCAACCATGGTGACCCTTAAATCATCCTGCATATCAGAGTCGTATGCTACACCAATTAGCACGTGGGCATCATCGGCGGCGTATGCCTGAATGGCATTGCCCACTGCGTCGTACTCGCCGATTGTCATACCCGGTGCGGCGGTAATATTCACCAGAAGGCCTTTTGCGCCGTGTAAATTAACATCTTCGAGCAGCGGGCTGGAAATGGCTTGTTGGGCTGCTTCAATGGCGCGGTTTTCACCGCTCATGGTGGCGGACCCCATCATGGCCATGCCCATCTCCGACATGACTGTACGGACATCCGCGAAATCCACGTTAATCATCCCCGGCCGGGTAATGAGCTCTGAAATACCCTGTACTGCATTGAACAACACTTCATTGGCTTTGTTGAACGCCTCAACCATAGTGGCTTTGTGGCCCATTACCGCCAGCACTTTTTCATTTGGAATGATTATTAATGAATCGACATATTCTTTCAGTTCAGCAATGCCCTGATCTGAAACAGCCGTGCGTTTTTTCCCTTCAAAAGGAAATGGACGTGTCACTACCGCAACGGTAAGAATATCCTTTTCCCGCGCCAGTTCTGCAATCACCGGGGCTGCACCGGTACCGGTTCCGCCGCCCATGCCGGCGGTAATAAAAATCATATCCGCACCGTCGATGGCGGCAACAATGCGGTCACGGTCTTCTTCCGCAGCCTGTCGACCGATTTCAGGCTTTGCACCCGCCCCCAGCCCTTTTGTCAAAGCTTCGCCAAGCTGCAGTACCGTAGTGGCCTTTGATTGCGCCAGCACCTGGGCGTCGGTATTGGCGCTGATAAATTCAACGCCTTCAATGTGGCGGCCAAGCATGTGGTTCACGGCGTTGCCGCCGCCGCCGCCCACTCCGATTACCTTGATCACCGCTTGCTGACTTACTGTGTCTGCGAGTTCAAACATATTGCTTATCTCCTGGTGTGTTAATGTAAACAAAAAAGACCAAGCGGTTGCGAATGCTCAATCTTGAAAATGAAACGGTCCCCATGACTAAAAACTCCCCTTGAACCAGCTTTTCATGCGTTCAGCCATGGAAGTCATGCTGCCGGGATGGTGTGACTGCTGATGGATCAGATTTCGATTGGTATATCCAAATTGGGCGAGGCCAATGCCGGTGGAGTAAATCGGGTTGCAGATCATCTCGCTGCTACTGCCATCGTAATTGGGTAAACCCTGGCGCACCGGCAAATGAAAAATCTCTTCCGCAAGATCCATCATGCCTTCAATTTTCGAACTGCCGCCAGTGAGTACGATGCCTGAACCAATCACTTCTTCGAAACCACTTTTGCGAATTTCAGCCTGGATCAACAACAGCAGTTCTTCTATTCTGGGTTCGATAATTTCTGCCAGATTTCTTCTGGAAAGTACGCGCGGCGGGCGTCCGCCCATGCTCGGGGTTTCGATGGCCTGTCCCTCGTCGACCAACTGAACCAGTGTGCAGCCGTATTTTTTCTTGATTTCTTCCGCCGCCTGTGTTGGCGTATGAAATGCCACGGCAATGTCATTGGTCACCTGATCACCGGCTACGGGGATGACCGCAGTATGGCGTATCACCCCTTCGGTAAAAATCGCAATGTCGGTGGTGCCGCCGCCAATATCGATCATGCAGACGCCAAGTTCGCGCTCATCTTCGGTGAGCACTGCTTCGCTGGAAGCGATTTGCTCCAGAATGAGGTCATCCACTTCCAAGCCGCAGCGCCGAATACATTTCACTATATTTTGCGCGGCACTCACTGCGCCGGTAATCATATGCACCCGGGCTTCCATCCGCACGCCACACATCCCGGCCGGATCGCGAATTCCATCCTGGCCATCAATCACAAAACCCTGGGGCATAACGTGCAAAATACGCTGGTCATTGGGCATGGGCATGGCCTTGGCCGCATCGATCACGCGATCGATATCGCTCTGGGTGACTTCGTTGTCCTTGATCGCGACCACACCGTGAGAATTGATACTGCTGATATGTGCGCCGGCAATGCCGGCATACACGGAATAGATTTGACAGCGCGCCATGAATTCGGCTTCTTCCACGGCCCGCTGGATCGATTGCACGGTAGATTCGATATTGGCGACCACACCTTTGCGTAAACCTCGCGCTGGTTGATGCCCCACGCCAATCACTTCCATCGTGTCATCGTCCCGGACTTCAACAACGATAACCAGCACTTTGGACGTGCCGATATCCAGGCCGACTACCAGTTTGTTATTTGATTTTTTCGCCATTTATCTGTTTGAGGCCTGGTTTTGCAGCGGTTTGCGCCAGCCAATGGAAAAACCATTGGGGTAACGCAGGTCAATGGACTGTATTTCGGCCAACTGAATGATCTGCTGTTGATTTAACACGGCAATAAATCGCCGGATACGGGAATCAGCATGGTCCCGATCAACCACGATGGATACCCCGGCCGGAGCAGCGGATGGATTGGAATGCTGACCGGATTGATTGCCGTGCAGTGCCGGCGCGCTGAGGGATAAATTGAGATGCCACAAATCCCGCGAATCCAGGCCAAGCTGGTTCAGCACCAGCCCGTTTGAGGCAAATTGCCCGGACCAATCCCGAAATGTCTCCCACACCGTCTGGCGCTGATTCTCCGGCCCAAACAGAATGGGCAGACCCGGGTAATCGCCCGCATCGTTATTGCCGGATATTGTCTCCTGTCGGTCCACCAGATCACCGGTAAAGTTCAGCCACTGATTTTCTCCCCATCGGGCCACCGGCTGTACTTCAACCACATCGACCACAATGGTCGAAGGCCATTGGCGCCTGAGCGAAGCAGAAAATACCCCGGGAATCTGCGTAATCCGGTTTTCCAGTCGATGCAGGCTGAGCGAAAAGTAATTCCCCTCAAGCGCCGCTTCTACTATCCGTTTAACCTGGTTGCCGTCCACCTGATCGAACCGGCCGCGAACTTCTATGTCCTGTATCTGAAACCGTTGTGGATGGAATAGCCCGTCTGCAACAAGCAATAAAACCAGCGACGCAATGAACACGCCACTCACCATTGCTATCCACAATGGCCGCGCATGATCGGGTGTGCCGGGTTGATCTTCAGGCTGCATTGTGGCAGATGAGGATTGCAGGTCCGGGCAATTAACCAGAGGCAATGGTGTCATGCCGCTCTCCCGATCACACGGACTTCAAGCTCCAGTTCTACGTTGCTGTTTTTCAGCACGCGCTCGCGTATGGCGTGAATCAGCGATTCGATGTCCCGAGAGGTGGCCTTGCCGTGATTTAAAATAAAGTTGGCGTGCACCTCAGAGACGGCAGCATCACCGATTATGTAACCTTTCAGACCGGCCTGCTCAATCAATCTGGCGGCGAAATCTCCAGGCGGGTTTCTGAATACTGATCCGGCATTTGCGCTTTGTATCGGCTGGGATGCTTTGCGTTTATCCAGCAGGCTGCGAATTTTATCCGTGCCCCGGTAATTGCTGTCGGCCATCTCAAGGGCAAGAACCCCGCCCAGAATCCAGTGATCTTCTGGTAATTCAACCTGGCGGTAGGCGAAAGTCACTTCTTTTGACCGGATTGTTTTGCACCGCCCGTGACGATCAATACATTCTATCTGCTCAACCCGGTCCCATGTTTCGCCGCCAAAAGCTCCCGCATTCATGGCCAGCGCTCCACCAAACGAACCGGGCACGCCGGCCAGGAATTCAACCCCGGCCAGGTTATTGCGCGCCGCGAATCTCGCTGCTTTGGCGCAGGACACCCCGGACTCCACATAGAGTCGGCCGGGCGCGATCAATTCCATGACATTCAGCCCTTTGCACGTGCCAATAACCACGCCATCCACACCACCATCCCGAACCAGAAGATTACTGCCCAGACCAATCCAGTGCACAGACATTTGGGGCGGTAATTGCCTATGCAGCCGGACCAGATCTGCCTTGTCGGTCGGGGTATAAAAATATTCCGCCATACCGCCTGTTCGCCAACTGGTATGCCGCGCCATGGACTCGCCGCTCAGTAATCGCCCCTGCAGTCCTGTCATGAACTGTGGCAGGGAACTGACTGAATTAACCATCATCGACGGCCTCTGGTTACATTTTCAGCTTCAACGGCCGGTTTTGTCAGCGAGCGGGCAAATCGACCAATATCTCCCGCCCCCATTATCAGCAGCAGGTCATTGCCCTGCACCAGATTTGGCAGCACCGAGCGCAATTCATCCAGCGTCTCGGCAAATACCGGATCGCTGCCGCGTTTGCGGATTGCGCGACACAATGAGCGGCCATCACTCCCGGCGATAACCGGTTCCCCGGCCGGGTATACCTCGGTGACGATCAAATGCTCCACGGTCGACAATAGGTTTGCAAAATCGTCGAATAAATCCCGGGTGCGGGTAAATCGATGCGGTTGAAAAATCACCAGGATTCGCCGCCCGGGCCAGCCGTCCTGACAGGCCGTCAGGGTGACCTGGAGTTCGCTTGGATGATGGGCGTAATCGTCGATTATTTCTATGCAGTGATCGCCTATTCGGGCGTATCCTAAATATTCAAAACGCCGGCCAATACCTTGAAACCCGGATAACGCGCGGCGAATCGATGCGACGGATAAACCGAGTTTGCAGGCGATGGCGATCGCGGCCAGTGCGTTCAGTACATTGTGCCGGCCCGGCAGAGTCAATTGGAACTGGCCTATGGATTGTCCGAACCGGATCACCTCGAATGTGCTTTGTCTGCCATTTTGCTGGATGTTTATTGCCTGGTAATCCACGTCCTGCCCGAGCCCGTAGCTCACCACCGGCTTGCGCAACTGTGCGGCGATCTGCCGAATATGCAAATCATCGAAGCACAAAATTGCCAGGCCATAGAACGGCAGGTTATGCAGAAAGTCCAGATAGGCTTGTTTGAGTCGATTGAAATCGCCGTTATAGGTTTCCATGTGATCCCGATCGATATTGGTGAGCACTGCCATCTGCGGCTGTAAATGCAAAAAGGATGCGTCACTTTCGTCCGCCTCGGCTACCAGATATTCTCCTTGCCCTAGTCGTGCATTGCTGTTCACGCTATTGACCACGCCGCCGACAATGAAAGTCGGGTCGAGGCCGGCACTGGCAAGCGCAGCCACCACCAGACTGGTGGTCGTGGTTTTGCCATGGGTTCCTGCTATCGCGATACCCTTGCGAAACCGCATCAATTCGCCAAGCATTTCGGCGCGGGGCACCACCGGAATTTTGCGGTGCCGTGCCGCGGTGATTTCGCTGTTATCCGCATCCACCGCGCTTGAGGTCACCAGCGCATTTGCGCCTTGGATATTTTCGCTGTTATGGCCGATATAGACGGTGGCACCGGCTTCGCGCAGTCGGTCTATGGTCTCGCTTTCTGCCAGGTCAGAACCCGATACGATAAAACCTAGATCAAGTAAAACTTCGGCAATCCCGCTCATGCCGATACCACCGATGCCGACAAAATGGAGGTGGTGTACAAAATCACGCATTCATCGCCTCCACACATACCGCCGCGACCTCGTCACATGCCCGGGGCTTTGCCAGTTTTCGGGCCGCTGCGGCCATGGTGACCAGAGGTTTTCGGTCGCGCTCAAGGCCGGTTAAAATTTTCAGCCAGCGCCCCTGGATAAACGCCTCCTGCGGCACCAGGTATGCGGCATTTTTTTCCACCAGATATGCGGCATTTTTTGCCTGGTGATTACTTGCCGCATGAGGATAGGGAACAAAGATTGCCGCCGCGCCCGCGGCGCACACCTCGGACACGGTCATCGCGCCGCTGCGGCAGATAATGATGTCGCACCATTGATATGCGGCTTTCATATCATGGATGAACCGGTCAACCCGACACTCGATTCCCGCTTTTAAATACGCGTAGCCAACGCCGTTTTGTCCCGATTGACCGCTTTGATGCCAGACATCCACTGCGGGAACGGGGTGTGTGCCGAGCAGTTTCGGCAGTTCCCGGTTAAAAACCCTGGCGCCCTGGCTGCCGCCAATGACTAATAATCGCAGTGGACCGGTTCGCTCTGATAATCTGACTTCGGGGTCTGGAATATCGAAAATTTCGGCCTGGACCGGATTGCCTGTCCATTGAAACTGCCGCAAACCGTCGACGCCTGGAAATCCGGTTAAAACGCGATAACTGAACCGGGATAACCACCGATTGGTCAGCCCGGCCACCGAGTTTTGTTCATGCACAATGAGAGGCAGTCCCAACGCAACAGCCACCAGACCACCCGGCCCGGATACGAAACCGCCCATCCCCAGCACGGCATCCGGTTTGCGCTTCCGCATAATGCGCAGGGTTTGCGCCATGGCGGTTAACAGCATGATCGGCATCAAGAGTTTTCTCAGGCTGCCGCTGTTGCGCAGCCCTTTGATGTCGATGGTATCGAATGTGATGCCGGCCCCGGTAACCAGTTGCGATTCAAGCCCTTGCCGGGTGCCCATCCAACTGACTTTCATGCCTTGCCGTGCCAATCCTTTGGCTATGGCCAGGGCCGGCAAAACATGGCCACCAGTGCCGCCCGCCATTATCATCATGCCGCTCACCGTCTGGTGGCGGGCCAGGCCCGACATTGTCGGTCAATGGCAAACAATAAACCCATCGCTGCCATGCTGCTCAACATGCTGCTGCCGCCATGGCTCATCATCGGCAGGTTCAAGCCTTTGGTGGGAAGCAGCCCGGTATTCACGCCGATATGCATGCTGGCCTGCAATGTGATCAGTATGCCTATGCCTTGGGCGAGAAATGCGGAAAAGCGATACCCCAGTTGTAACGCCCTGCGTGATATGACAAAGGCGCGAAACAACAGCAGGGCAAAGATCGCCAGTACGCTGAAAATTCCCACCGCGCCGAGCTCTTCGCCAACGATGGCGATGAGAAAATCATTGCTCGCATGGGGAAGGTAGAATAACTTTTGTATGCTGCTGCCAAGGCCGGTGCCGAACCACTCGCCCCGGCCAATCGCTATTAATGCCTGAATCAGTTGAAAACCACTGCCAAATGGATCTGCCCAGGGGTCGCGGTAGCTGAGCAGGCGGGCCACGCGATAAGGCTCCATCCACATAATCAACCCCATGAGCCCTGCGGTTACACTGAGGCTGAGCAGTAAATGCCAGAATCTGACGCCGGCCAGAAACATCATTGTCGCCACTGTGACGGTGATAACCACGGTCATACCAAAATCCGGCTCGACCAGTAACAGCAATCCGATTGCGCCCAGCACCAGACCGGCATTAATGATGGCAACTTTGAATAAATGCAGGTCGTCACGTTTTCTGGTGAGATAATCGGCAAAGTAAATAATCACAGCTAACTTGGTAAATTCAGACGGCTGCACCTGAACCCCGCCCACGTTCATCCAACGTAGGCTGCCGTTCACCTCCACCCCGACACCAGGGAAAAACAACGCGGTCAATGCAAGTAGCCCAATCAATAACAGGGCTTTGCTGCTGGACTGGAGCCAGGCCATGCGCATGGCCGCGGCCATCCACAGCAATACCGCGCCCAGACCGATGTGTGCAAGATGCCTGACCAAATGGCTATAGTTGGTTTGCAGCGTATCGCTGTCGACGGCAATGGTGGCGGAATACACCATAACCACACCCATGCACAGCAACGCGACCACGGCAATCATCAATCCATGATCACAGCGGGCCGTATCGCCGGCCCGGTCAGCCTGCAATGTGGATGCGGCGCTGTCCATTGCCGGGCCGTGCATGGATAGCGGGTTTGTTTCAGCGCTGTTCATTGCGCTTTCCCCGAATGAACGAGCTCGCGCACCAATTGCCGGAACACATTGCCGCGATGTTCATAGTTATCAAACATATCAAAACTCGCGCAGGCGGGCGAAAACAGCACAACCGATCCGGGCCGGGCCATTTTGCCGGCATTTTTTACAGCATCTTCCAGGTTCTCAGCCCGCACGCACTGCGCCGGGTTATCCAGGCTGCGCAAAATCATGTCTGCATCTGCACCGATCAGAATGGTATGGTCTACCGATTCCCGAATCACTTGCGCCAATGGCGAAAAATCCGCGCCCTTGCTTTGTCCCCCGGCAATCAAAAAGATATTTTGTTTCAAGCCTGTAATGGCCGCTACGGTTGCACCTACATTGGTTCCTTTGGAATCATTAATCCAGGTTACGCCGTTCGCTTGGGCGACAATTTCACAGCGATGCGGCAACCCGCGGTAACTGAGGGCGGCATTCATCACAGCGGGGGTTAGCGCTGCGCCCGCACCGGCAACCAGTGCCATCGCCGCCAGGATATTCGAGAGATTCTGATCGCCGTGCAGGGTGACCCGGTCCGCCCTGGCCAGTACTGTTTTTCCTCGCGCCAGATAGCGGTCGTTGCCTGACCCGATTAGGCCAAAGTCGCCGGGGGTCAGCGGGGCATCCAGGCCAAAGCTGACAGGATTTGCATAATCCCGGGACCATGAACAGGTGACCGCGTCGTCGCGATTTAAAACCACATTTTTTGCGTTATGAAGTATTCGCTTTTTCGCCCCGGCATAATCGGCCAGACGGCGGTAACGGTCCATGTGATCTTCACTGATATTCAGGACTGTGGCCGAGCAGGCCTGTAAGGAACAGGTAGTTTCCAACTGGAAACTGGATAATTCCAGGACATAAAAATCCGCTTGATTCTGTTCCACCAAATCAAGCACCGGGGTGCCGATATTTCCGCCGGTTTTCACATCCAGCCCGGCTGCGCGCAGCATTTCGGCCACCAGCATGGTGACGGTAGACTTTCCGTTTGAACCGGTTATGGCGATGATCGGCGCATCGGTATGCTGTACGAACAATTCAATATCGCCGATCAGCGGCACCGAACTGTCCGCATTTTTCTGCGCGATTTGCACCCCGGGGCTGGCGATAATGCGGTCAAATTCTGCAAATCGGGAGTAGGGGACGTGGCCGGCAATAATTTCCACATCTGGATAATTATTCCTCACTTGGCCAAGATAAGGTGGCAGTTCCCGGGAATCGGCCACGGTGACCCGGCTGCCGGTTTTGACCAGATACCTGACCACCGAATATCCGGTCAAACCCATGCCCATAACCAGGACACGGTCATTATTCAATAGTGCGGGGTTGGCCATGTTCAATATTTTGCGCCTAGCGAATTTTCAAGGTGGCCAGCCCGATCAAAACCAGAATCACGCTGATTATCCAGAACCGCACGATGACCCGGGGTTCGGGCCAGCCTTTCAGCTCGAAATGATGATGCAGCGGCGCCATTTGAAATATTCTGCGACCAATCAATTTGTACGACGCCACTTGCAGGATGACCGAGGCAGTCTCCATAACAAACACCCCGCCCATTATTGCCAGCACGATTTCCTGTCGCACGATGACGGCGACGATGCCGATGGCGGCGCCCAGTGACAAGGCGCCGATATCGCCCATGAATACCTGGGCCGGGTAGGTGTTGAACCATAAAAACCCGAGACCCGCACCCACTAAAGTCGCACAAAAAACCAGTACTTCGCCAGTGCCGGGGACATACGGAATGCCGAGATAGCTGGAAAAATTTGCATTTCCGGTGGTGTATGCAAACACGCCTAATGCGCCGGCCACCATTACCGCCGGCATGATGGCCAGTCCGTCCAATCCGTCTGTGAGATTTACCGCATTACTGGTGGAAACAATAACCAGCCAGGCCAGCGCAATGAATCCCCAGCCAAGTGGAATTGCCACATCTTTAAATAACGGTACGAGTAAGGCGGTCTCCGCCGGCAGCCTGGCGGTATGGAAGAGAAAATAGGCCGCCAGAAACCCGGAAATACTTTGTAGCAGAAATTTGTTCAGCGCCCCCATTCCCCGAGGATTTTTATCAATCAGCTTTCGATAATCATCAACCCAGCCTATCAATCCGAATGCGATGGTGGTAAACAGGATTGCCCAGATATAACGGTTGGTCAAATCCGCCCACAGCAGGGTCGAAACCACCACGGATATTAAAATCAATGCGCCGCCCATGGTGGGGGTGCCGACCTTGCTGAAATGGGTTGGCGGGCCGTCCTCCCGAATGGGCTGGCTGATCTGGTAGTGCGCCAGCTTGCGAATCATCGCCGGGCCAAAGACAAAAAATATGCCGATGGCGGTGAGGACGCCGCAGATGCCCCGGAATGTCAGATAACGAAAGACGTTGAAGAAACTATAGTCCTGGGCAAAGTTATTGAATAACCAGGTTAGCATTATGCTACTGCTCTCTTGCCACTGCCCTTGTAGTCGGACATGCTGCCGGTGTGGTTATTTCCCCGGGCATCGACAGTTATTGCATCGACTATCCGCTCCATCCCGGCGCAGCGGGAACCCTTGACCAAAACAGCCACGCCTTTTTCCAGATGATTTTTCAACGCACGCACCAGTTGGTCAATGTCGGCGTAGACCCTGCCGCCCGCACCAAAGCCTTTGGCATAGTGTTGTGCATCCATATTCCCTCGGTCCGCCAGGCAATACAGGCGGCTGATGCCGGTTTGTTTTGCATACTCGCCGATTTCAATATGTAGTTGCTTGCTGGTCTCTCCCAGTTCCGCCATGGCGCCGAGCACAGCAATCCTGAGGCCATTGAAGTGCGCCAGCATATCCATAGCCGATCTGGCCGATTGCGGGTTCGCGTTATAGCTGTCATCGATTACCGCCGATCCATTCAGGCCATTCCTGATATGCAGTCTGCCGGGCACAGGCGCAACATTCTCCAGCCCTGTTTTTATCGCCTCCATGCCCGCGCCGGCCGCGTAGCAGACGGCGGCGGCGGCCAGGGCATTGCTGATGTTATGTATTCCAGGCAATGGCAGCCTGATCCCGATACACTGGTCGCCAATATTCAGATCAAACCGGCTCCCACGCCATGCCGATTGCATATTACTGGCGCTGACATCCGCCGGATGTTCTATCCCAAAAGAAACCATGCGGCCGGTTTTTAACCGGGATTTGATCTGGCGCATCCACTGTTCACTGAATGGGTCGTCTGCATTCACCACAGCGGTATGGTTTTCTGACAACCCCGAATAAATCTCCGCTTTTGCCTGGGCAATTTTCTCCAGGCTCTCCAGCCCCTGTAGATGTGCTGCAGAAACATTGCTGATCAATGCCAGAGTGGGTCGGGTTATTTGACTCAGGCAGGCAATTTCGCCGGCATGATTGGTGCCCATTTCGATCACCGCGAAATCATGCCGATTATTCAGCTTGAGCAATGTCAACGGCACCCCCCACTGATTATTGAAACTTTTTTCTGGACACAGGCATGTGCCGCATCGGTTCAAAATGGATCCAGCCATGGCGGTTATGGTGGTTTTTCCATTGCTGCCGGTAATCGCCAGAACCGGAATATGGAAAAGAGCGCGCCAATGGCGTGCCAACTGCCCCATGGCCCGGGTCGTGTCCGGGACCTTGATCCGGGCCAGGTCGGTGTCAATTGATCTGGAAACCATGGCGCCGACCGCGCCGTTGCGCCCGGCCCGGGAAACAAAGTCGTGGCCGTCGTAATGCTGGCCGGGAATCGCCACAAACAAATCCCCGTGGTTGATCGCCCGGGAATCCGTGGCCACTGCGGTCATCATCGCGTCAGCACCCTGAAATTCGCCCTGAACGATGCGGGCAACTGCGGACAGCGTCATCATGACAACGCCTCCAGCAATGCTGGAACAAAAACACGATCGCTCAGCTCAACCGCGCCCGCGCCCATTGTTTGGGTGGTCTCATGCCCTTTCCCGGCCAGCAAAATCAAATCATTTTCAGCGGATGACGAGATCGCTTCGGCCACCGCCTGTTTGCGGTCATGGATGACGGTAACGGGCCGGGTCAATCCCTGTTGAATCTGCTCGACGATTTGTTCGGCCGGCTCGCTGCGCGGGTTGTCATCGGTCAGAATAATACGGTCGGCGATGGATTCGGCCGCCGTGCCCATCAGCGGCCGCTTGCCCCGGTCACGATCACCGCCGCAGCCAAACACGACGATTAATTTGCCCCGGCAAAGTGATTTCAGGGATTCAAGTGCCCGCTCCAATCCATCTGGAGTGTGCGCATAGTCGACAATAACCGCAGGCTGGTCCGGGCGATGCCGAAATACTTCCATCCTGCCCGGCGGCGGCTTGATCCGGGCGATTACGCTTGCGATTTCTTCCAGGCCATAACCCATGCCCAGAAGGCAGCCGATCGCGCATAAAATATTCGGTACATTCACCGCCCCCAATAACCCGGCGTTAATTTGTACACTGCGATTGTGGTATTGCAACCCAAAGCCGATGCCCCGATCATCGATCACCAGATCAATGGGCCGCACATCCCCGGCGGTTACTCCATAACTGATGCAATTCGGCGGATTGTCCCGTTTTCGAACAAATTGCAGTAATTCGCGGCCAAATTCGTCATCGCAATTGATCACCGCTGTTTTTAACGAATCAAATTTGAACAGCCTGCGCTTCGCATCCCCATAGTCTGACATGTTGTGGTGGTAGTCGAGATGATCCCGGGACAGGTTGGTAAAAACCGCTGTATCAAAATTCACGCCGTTTACCCGACCCTGATCCAATCCATGGGAGGACACCTCCATGCAGACTGAATCCGCCCGCCCGGACAGGAAATCATGCAACTGCCGATGGGTGGAGATCACATCCATGGTGGTCAATTCCGCAGGTTGCAAACTGCCGATAAATCCGCAGCCGATTGTGCCGGAATAACCGCAATGCCAGCCCAGCAGCGTCAACCCCTGGGCAATCAGGTAGGCGGCGGTGGTTTTTCCATTGGTGCCGGTAATACCAATTACCGTCATAGCATGTGAAGGATTGCCAAAAAATCGGCAGGCGATTCCGCCAATCTTCTGTTTAAGATGTTCCATGCCCAGCACCGGGATTTGACCGGTATTTCTATCCGCCCGGGTTGCCGCGCCAATCGTCCCGGACGGTTCGAACAGCACCGCAGCCGCACCGTTATCCAGAGCCTGGCCGATATAATCCCGGCCATCGCTGGTCATGCCCGGCAATGCGATAAACAAATCACCTTGCATTACTCGCTGACTGTTTAACCGCAGCGCACCGATCAACCGGTCCTGTTGTGGGCGGATATCCATGTATCCTGCCAGCAAATCACTCAGCAACCTGGTTATGGAATTTTTTTTATGATCCGTGATGGTCATTGCCGTATCCACGTCTTCAAACCTGGTTGTCTGGTTGGTCCAGGGCGGTCACCCGGGGTGGGGCGATACCGTCCGGTTTGATGTTGTACAGGCGCATCAAATCTGCCATTAAATCGGCAAATACCGGCGCGGCCACATCGCCGCCATAGTGGAATTTTCCGCGCGGTTCATCAATGGCCACCACCATGACGAACCTCGGGTCTGAGATTGGCGCCAATCCGGCAAATAACGAAACATACCGTTTGTTGTCGTAATTGCCGTCAATGACTTTATGGGTCGTGCCGGTTTTCCCGCCGATGCGGTAACGTGGAATGCGGGCTTTGGGAGCGGTTCCATTCGGCGTCGCTACCTGCTCCAGCATTAAGCGAATGTCGGCCGTGGTTTGCGGCGTGAAAACCCGCTTGCCTCCGGGTCGGTAACCGGGTGGTTTGGCGTCCAGGGTGACCGGCAATAAAACCCCGTCCGTTGCGAATACGGTGTACGCTCTGGCCAGTTGCAGCAGCGTAGCGGAAAATCCATAGCCATACGCCAGGGTTGCATGCTCAATTTTGTGCCTGCGTTTTTTCAAAATCCCGGAAATTTCCCCTGGCAGATTCCCCGCTTGATCACCAAATCCCACCGCGTCCAGGGTGTTGTACAGATCATCAAACGGAAAGGCCAATGCCAGTTTTGCCGAGCCCACATTGCTGGAATGAACCACCACGTCAAATACCGATATTTCGCCATAATTACGCATATCGCGAATTCTGTGGCCTGCAAGCTGATAATATCCAGGCGACGTATCCACCAAAGTGTCAGGCCCGATTTTTCCGCTTTCCAGCGCCATGGCAACGGTAAATGGCTTGACCGTGGAGCCGGGCTCCACCATATCGGTCACGGGGCGATTACGGAACACCCCGGCGGTCAATGAACTGCGATCATTCGGGTTAAATTGCGGTGAAGTCACCATGGCCACAATCTCGCCGCTCGGAATCCCCAGAACCACCACGCTTCCGCCGGCGGCATGGTGGCGGTGAACAGCCGATTCCAGATATTTACTCGCCAGGGACTGCACTCGCTGATCGATGCTGATCACCAGATCCCTGCCGTGCGCAACCTGCTGAATACTTTCCACACTCTCGACATAATGCCCGGCCAGATCCTTGAGCACTCTTTTTTGCCCTGGTCTGCCCTTCAATTCGGCATCAAATGCCAGTTCCAATCCTTCCTGGCCATGGTCATCCATGTCGGTGAAGCCGATCAGATGTGCGCTCACCGGCCCGCCCGGATAATAACGCTTGTATTCCCTTCGCACCTCCAGACCGGGAACCTCCATGGCCACCACCTGCTCGACAATTGCAGGCGGTAGCCTCCTCTTAACGTACATGAAGTCGGCGTCGGCGAACTTCTGACAAGTCGTCTGGAGTCTGGTTTTACCGAGCTCAATGGCGGCCAGCATCGGCTTCCATAAAGACGGGTTCAGACAAAATACACCCGGGTCGGCGGCCAGGGAATACACTGGCGTGCTGACCGATAGAACCTGACCATTGCGATCCAGTATGCGTCCACGCTGGGGAAAAATTTTTATTGTGCGCAAATATCGCTTGTCGCCCTGGGCCTGCAAATTGTCGATTTCTGCGGTATGCAATTGCACAACACGCAGTGCCAATAGCGCAAAAACCGAGATCATCAATACCAGCACGCCATACTGACGCCATGTTGGCGGCGTGTTCAAGTTTGCCTTAACGTCTGGATGGCGATGATTATTGAACACGCAGCGCACCCGACCGGCCCAATTGCACAGTGATGATTTTCTCTGGCGGTGGAGCCGACATTTCCAATCGATGTCCCGCGTCGGCAATATTGTGCTGCATGGTCCAGGTGGCTTTTTCCAGCACCAGCCGCCCATACTCAAACTGCAACTGGCTGCGCTGGCTTTGCATGTCCTGCAAGTGAATAAACGCCAGCCGGTTCTGGTGGCGAATGGTTACCACTGATAACGCACTGATCAGCAATATCGCCAATATAAAAATTGAGTATTTGGTCATATTGGTTTTCCCGCGGCCGTAATGCGCTATGCAACCTTTTGCGCAACCCGCATTACCGCGCTTCTTGCTCTGGGGTTGGTTTTCAACTCGGCTTCATCGGCTGTGAGCGGGTTGCCCACCAGCTTCAGGCGCGGCTTTAGCATGTCTGCGGTCACCGCAAGATCCTCGGGGTAGGGGTCTCCTTTGCACTGCTTGCGAAAAAACTGTTTCACCAGCCGGTCTTCCAGGGAATGAAAACTAATTGCCACCAACCGCCCTGCTGACGCCAACCCGTCCAGCGCCTGGGGTAAAACGGATTCGATTTCCTGCAGTTCATGGTTGACGGCAATACGAATGGCCTGAAACGTCCGGGTGGCCGGATGCCGGCCTTTTTCCCGGATTGGAACGGTTGCGCACACGAGTCTGGACAATTCCCCGGTGGAGCAAATTTCGCTCCGCGCCAGGGTGCGTTTGATTTTTCTGGCGATTCTGAACGCAAATCGTTCTTCGCCAAACACGCGCAGCACCCGCATCAGCTCGCTCTCCTCGACCTGTTTTATCCAGGCCGCCGCAGTTATGCCCTGGCTACGGTCCATGCGCATATCAAGCGGCCCGTCATGGCTGAAACTGAATCCGCGGTGCGCCGCGTCAAGCTGCGGGGAAGAAACCCCGAAGTCGAACAGGATTCCATCCACCTTGCCAGTCAAACCCCGCTGCCCAAGAATCGTCGCGAGTTCGGAAAATGGCGCATGCACCATTTCGATTCGGTCTTCGCATCGCCATTCAGTCAGGCCGTGATCGACGGCATCCTGGTCCCGGTCAATGGCGATAAGTCGCGCGGATTTGGCCAGTTGTTTGAAGATGGCGCGGGAATGCCCGCCACGGCCATAGGTCGCATCAACCACAAATTTACTTCGGGAGAGGTCCAGCGCCTGTATGGCCTGTTTCAGCAATACCGGGACATGGATTGAAGTGTTGATTGCATTCATAACGAAAGCTGCTCCATTTCCGCTGAAATATTTTGCAAATCCATTTCTTCCTGTAGCCACTGGTTTCGGCGTGTATTCCAGAGTGCTTCACTCCAGATCTCGAATTTGTTTCCTTGCCCGACCAGAAAAACCGCCTTGGTCATCATGGCAAATTCGCGCAACGGGGCCGGCAGCAAAATTCTGCCACTTCCATCCATTTCCAGGTCGCTCGCATGTCCAAGCAGAAAACGCTTTAGTTTTTGATGATTCGGGTCAAAGCTGGGAAGCGCAACGATCTTTTCTTCTACCTTTTCCCATTCGTCCATGGGATATAACCACAGACAGTGTTCCCCGGTATTATTCACCGTCACCACCATGCACCCGTCGCAGCGCTTCATAATGGCATCGCGGTATCTGCTGGGTATTGCCAGTCTGCCTTTACTGTCGAGATTCAGTGAATTTGCGCCGCGAACCACGGTATTGATCTATATTTCTCCACAATTCCCCACTTTATACCACAACTAATGAGAAGGCGCATACCCTGTACCCGCAATAAACAGGGCTTTTCAGGGTTAAAAAAACGTTTATTTTTACGGAAAAACCCGGATTTTCTCCCTTATTTTTTAAAGTAATTTCTAACTCTATTTTGTAATATATTATTTTTTAAATAAAAATTAAGGGTTTCCGCCAAACTGGATCTTATAATAATGAACCATAGGTGCAAAATAAACCAAATCGACAATTTGATGCACTACAAACAAAAACGGCGAGAATCTGGTCTGGACGGATGAAATAATGTGTCAAAAAATGTTGGTCCAAGCGAGCAGTGAGGCCGGTTTTGGGGAGGCGTTTGCCGTCTAGGTGGAATGGGTGAAGTCGAACGGGACGGCGGATAATCAGGTTGAAAGCATGATTTTCAGGGCAAAATCCGGGGCCGGGCCCCTAGGGCCCGAAGCCGGCGAATGATATGCGAATTGCGCCTGAATGATCCTGAATGACGGTTAATTAGCGGATTACATGCAGGAATTTTTGGACAAAGCGATAGGTGAGGCCCCATAAAACCACGCCGGATGAAAATTCGACTCCCGGATACGGCTCCAACGCATAATCAGTCTGGTATTGAATCCGGTTTTTTGGATTGACCAGGTCGGTGATACTCATCCAAAAGCTGTTCCCCACCTCCACACTCGGGATGATCCGTTGCGGTGTTTCCAGATGAAATACCAGGCAGCTTATTATCAGCGAAATCTCCCGGTTATTTTTCCGGCCCTGCAAATCGTCCAATCGTCCCAATAGAGAATCATTTTGTAATTTGATCCCAACCTCCTCGGCTGTCTCCCGCCGCGCAGTCTCAACCACGTCTGCATCATCCGGATGCCGGTTTCCGCCCGGAAAGGCGATTTGCCCTGACCAGGGATCATTTATATTTTCTGCCCGCTGGATAAACAATATTTCGGGATTGTCGTGCAAATTCCTCAGAATCAGCGCCACAGAGGCCGCTCTGTTACCCGCTGGTCGAATCAGGTCAGGCCGGTAGCGCCTGACTCTTTCCGCAATAGTCTGCATTGAATTTTCTGAATCAGCCGGCACCTCTTCAACCAGATCTGCCAATGGCCAATTGTTCCAATCGCTGGCAATCTTCGACTATCAATCTTTTTCGCCCGCGTTTGATCAGCCCTGATTCTTCCAGCTTTTTAAGCTCGCGACTGACCGCTTCTCGGGTACAGCTAACCCGGCTGGCCAGTTGTGCCTGGGTCGGCGGATTGCGTATTCGGGCAACACCGTCTAGGTCCATGTTTTCCCTGGCCATTCGCAGCAGCTCTGCCCGCACCCGGTCGTGCACGTCCAATGTGGAATATTCGAATATTCTGTCGCATAGCCGGCGTACTATGCCGGTTAGTTGTTGCAGCATTTCCATACATACCGACGGGTATTTCTCTAGTATTTTGAGAAATTTATCGGGAGAAATAATGGTAATCGTGGTATCGGACAGCGCAATCACATTGGCCGACCTCGGTCTGCCATCAATGGCGGAAAACTCACCGAAATTTCCACCCTCATCTATATCAACAAAACTGACTTCCTTGCCATCGCTGGAATAAAGCGTCACGCGCACCCGGCCGGTATTGATCAAATACAGATTGGTATCCCGATCCATCACGCGGACGATCTGCTCCCCTTTGCTGAATACTTTGTGCATGGAATTGCCAATCAGCATCTCACGATCAGCGGCCGTCAGCAGTCCCAGAAATGTCTGGCGTTGTTTTTTATTATAATCAGGCATGCCAATGGTTTTATGTTGTGGATTTCATGTTTTGGTCTATAGTAAGTCGCTCCCTCCGGTAAATTCCCGCGATGAAATCCGAACGCCACACTACCGAAAATGGCTGATCACTGCAACAATCTACCGCAAATCAAACAGCAAATCCCGCAAGCCCGCCGAACAACCGACAGACGAAAACCAACAGGCATAAATTGATGAAAGGCGTAATTCTCGATAAGGCTTCATTCGATAGAGGCGATGTCAATTTGCGCCCGCTGCGGCAGCCCGCAGTGGATTGGACAGACTATGCGGGCACCTCTCCTGATCAGACCGGGCAGCGAATCAGTGGATGTGGAATAATCATTACCAACAAAGTGGTTCTGAATAGAGCGCTGCTCGAATCGGCGCATTGCTTGAAACTGATTATGATCGCAGCAACTGGTACCGATAATGTGGATCTCGATATTTGCCGCGAAAGAGGGATTACCGTTTGCAATGTCAGGCATTACGCTACGCCGGCAGTGGTTCAGCACACATTTGCACTGATGCTGAATCTCCTGACCAGCCAGATACGCTATGTTCGGGACGTGCGGGCGGGTTGCTGGAGTCGCAGCCAGGTGTTTTGTTTGCTGGATCATCCTATTGTGGAAATCCAGGGCAAAACTCTGGGAATACTCGGCTATGGGGCGCTTGGTAAATCCGTCGCAGAAATTGCCAGGGCGTTTGCGATGGAGGTGAAAATCTGGCAGCGGCCCGGCGGCAGACCGGCAACCGCGCGAGTGCCGTTTGAACAATTACTGCGGCAGGCAGACATCTTGTCGATTCACTGCCCGTTGACCCCGGATACCACTGGTTTGCTGGGTGCCGCTGAATTTGAAAAAATGAAATCCAGCGCCTTTGTGATTAATACCGCCCGTGGTGCAATCATAGATTCGGATGCGCTGGTTGATGCGCTTAGGGCGGGGCGGATTGCGGGCGCGGGCATTGATGTTCTGCATCGCGAACCACCGGACTGTGCGCACCCGTTATTGCAAAAAGACATTCCAAATCTGATCGTCACGCCGCACAATGCCTGGGCATCCCAAGAAACTCGCCAGCGTTTGGTTGATCGACTCGGAGAAAACCTGGCCGGGTGGTTACACGGTAAACCCGTCAATGTGGTCAGTTGATGCCGCTGCCTCCGCTTTCGTTGTACATCCACTTTCCCTGGTGTATAAAAAAATGCCCTTATTGTGATTTTAACTCGCATACACTGCGAGGCGGGCTGAACGAGCAGCAGTATATCGACGCATTGGTCGCTGATCTGGACAATGATCTGTCCGATGCGGCTGATTCTATTGGCAGGAATGCGGTTCAGGATCGAAAATTAATCTCAATTTTTATGGGCGGCGGCACCCCGAGTCTATTCTCGGCGTGTTCATTTTCAACGCTTTTATATCAACTTCGGCAGCGCATGGAATTTGCTGCGGATATTGAAATAACACTGGAAGCCAATCCAGGTATGCTGGAACACGATCAATTCGGGGCTTATCTGCAAGCTGGCATTAACCGACTGTCCCTCGGGGTGCAAAGCTTTGATGACGCCCGGCTAAATGCCCTTGGCCGGATTCACGATGCTGAATCCGCCAATCAGGCAATACACGCGGCCAAATCGGCCGGATTCGATAACTTTAATCTGGATTTGATATATGGCTTACCCAATCAAACCACGCAGATGGCCATTCAGGATTGCGCCCGGGCGATTGGCCACGCGCCGACACATCTGTCTTTTTATCAGCTCACCATCGAACCCAACACCTATTACCATCGATTTCCACCGCTGCTTGCCGACAACGATCAACAGTTTGCAATGCAAACCGCATTGCAGGAACGGCTGGAATCAAGCGGTTACCGGCAATATGAAGTCTCCGCATACTCCATCGCGGGCCGGGAATGCCGGCACAATTTGAACTATTGGGAATTCGGCGACTATCTGGGGATCGGTGCGGGCGCCCATTCCAAGCTGACCGGCGACGACAAAATTTTGCGTAGTTGGAAACAAAAACACCCGGAAACCTATATCGCACAGGTCGAAACCAACCGGGAATATAAAACGGAAAATACAGTGAACAAAAATGCGCTGGTATTCGAGTTTATGATGAATGCGTTACGCCTCAAACACGGTGTCAGTCTGCAATCGTTTCAACAACGAACCCGATTGCCCGCAGAGGCAGTACGGCAGGCATTACAAGCCGGGATTGCCCGAAACTGGATAGAGGCGTCTGACCGGATAATACGCTGCACCGCGCAGGGTTATCTGTTTATCGACGAAATTTTGCAGGAGTTGTTGCCCGATTCAGAGCAACAATAGCGCAGAATCCATTTGTCACCGCGCCAGGCGATTGCCTGGAAGGAAATATGAGCTGTAACGCATGGCTGGCTGCCAGGGCGAAATAACCTTTCTGTAATGATACATCCAGATTTATCGATGTGACTTTTTACCCGTCTAAGGTATTATCCGGGTCGCATGATTGTGCTCTGGTATCGGGTAAAATCAGTTTTGGCAGATTGTCACTGTTATGTAGAGGGTTTGCTGTCTATAGAATTCACCGCGCGGCACCCGCCTGTTTTAACCAACCCCGGGATGGACAGCGTTCAGCATAAGATGGACTTGCCACCTGGCAGGTTTAGTATTGTTAGAGTGAGCATCTGATTTAAGCGCTGAACCTGGTGGGTTATGAGGTTCTGTTTTATAACCATTAATTAATAACTCGTATACAACAATGAAAAAATTTATTCTGCTCGCGCTGTTTATGGTTTTTTCGCAGTCAGCCAGTGCGATTACGCCATTCACTATTACTGATATCAGGGTTGAGGGACTGCAGCGACTCGAAGCAGGCACCGTGTTTAATTACCTGCCGTTAAAAGTGGGTGACGAAGTGAACGACGAGGAAACACGATTAAGCATCAAGGCATTATTCCAGACGGGATTTTTCACCGCAGTGTCTTTGGAACAGGATGGTACCGTATTAGTGGTCAAAGTGGTTGAGCGCCCATCTATCGCCAGCGTCACCATTAACGGTAATGACAGACTCAAGACCGAGCAGATAGAACAAGGATTGGAGCAGGCGGGTCTGGTTGCGGGTCGCATATTTAACACGGCGATTCTGGGACGTGTGGAGCAGGAAATAAAAAATGCCTATTTATCCATGGGGCGTTATTCTGCCAGCGTGGAAACCACCGAGCAGGCACTGGATCAGAATCGGGTTGCCATTACCTTGGAAATCAATGAAGGGCGGGTTGCGCGCATTAAAAAAATCAACATCATCGGCGCCGAAAAAGTAGCCGCCGGGAAATTGAAAGATGAGATGCAGCTTAAGGAAAAGCGCGGATTCCGGTTATTTTCTCGCCAGGACCAGTATTCCAAGCAAAAGCTGGAAGCCGACCTTGAAACCATTCGCAGTTATTATTTGAATCGTGGGTACCACGAGTTTGAAATTGTTTCATCCAGCGTAGAGATCGGGCCGAATAGACAAAGTATTTTTATCAGCGTTACCATTAATGAGGGCGATTTATTCCGATTCGGAGAAACCGTGATTGAGGGCATTGCGCAGGACAGACTGCCCGCACTGCGGGAACTGGTTGAAATTGAGCCGGGCGGTCCGTTCTCGCGACAGCAGGTGAATGCAACGCGAACGGCATTATCCGATGTTTTTGCCGATGAAGGATACGCTTTCGTCGAGGTGCGCCCGGTATTCAGCACAGCCAAACCTGAAAAAATTGTCAGCACGGTTTTCTCGATTATTCCCAATCAACGGGTTTATGTTCGAAGAATCGATATTTCCGGAAATATTTATACCCGGGACGAGGTAATCCGCAGAGAACTGAGACAACTGGAAGGCGCGTGGTACTCCGCAACGTTGGTGAGCCAGTCCAGGGATCGATTGCAGCGCCTGGGTATATTCGAAAATGTTCAAATTGAAACCCCAGTGGTGGCCGGAGTTTCGGATCAGGTGGATATGAAGGTCATCGTGTCGGAACTGGATACCGGGTCGGTATTGTTCTCCGCCGGATTTTCTGACGAGGACGGGGTTTTATTCGGGGTTGAATTCGAACAGCGAAACCTGCTGGGGACAGGCAAGGACTTGGCCATTAAATTAAACAATTCGGACGCGGCGGATACGGCGGTCATTTCCTATACCAACCCATACCATACCGCCAGCGGAATCAGCCGAACATTCAACCTGGCCATGCGAAAAGTGGATTCAGCCGAAATCGATACCGCCGCATACATTCTCAATACCAATTCGCTGGGCGTGTTATACAAAATACCCATAGCCGAAACCAATTCATTGAACCTTGGAGCGGCTTTTGAGAAAATTGAACTAGAAGAAACCGGGGAAACGCCAGAAGTGTTTGGTGATGTAATTAAACGACAGCCGGATTCGGGAAATCTGATATTTACGGCGGGCCTTTCCAAAGACACCAGAGATCAATTTTTCTTTCCAACCCGGGGGGGGCTTGGTTCAATCTCCGCTGAAATTTCCGCCCCTGGCAGTGGATTTGAATACTACAAATTAAATGCGCAGGGTACGTACTATTATTCGATGGGAGACCGGGTCACCCTAAAAGGTGGTCTGGGTCTGGGTTTCGGCGATAGTTACAGAGATTCCAACTCCATTGGGTTGCCATTTTTCAAAAACTATTTTGCAGGCGGCCCCAGGTCTGTACGCGGATACGATTCACGCTCCCTGGGGCCGCGAGAGAAGCCGGCTGGCGGTGGTGTCCCTGTAACCGTAGGCGGGGATTCTCGAGTATTGACAAATCTTGAATTGCTCTTTCCCGCATTCGGAACGGGCAACTCCAAAGATAAACGGTTTGGGCTGTTTGCGGACGGCGGCCAGGTTTACGCTCATGCCGAGGGTATAGACCTGGGTGATATGCGATACTCCGCCGGGCTGTTTTTCCATTGGTTCTCGGCGGTGGGACCATTCGCTTTCAGTTACGGTGTGCCGTTGAATGCCAAGGCTGACGATAAAACAGAAGAACTGCAAATTTCGATTGGTACGGTGTTCAGGTAGATTTGCAGGCAATTGGTTTCGGGGTGGTTTATTGATCATCCCTGGTTTAATCGACTTGGTTTAATCGGTTCGGTTTAATCGGCGAATAAAATTTATTGGTATTCACAACCAAATGAACAAAAATATGATTTTGCGGTTTATTTTTCGTGCGCCCGGCATTGCGGGGGTTTTGTGTGTGGCGATGATCGCGTCTTTGCCGGTGCAGGCGCAGGACGTAAAAATTGCCTACGTTGACGCGCGACGATTGATTGATGAAGCACCCCAGGGAAAAGACGAGATAAAAAAACTGGAAGAGCAATTCAATGAGAGAAGTCGCGATTTAAAAGCCATGATTGAGCTGTTCAACGCCCAGGAAGCGGAGCTGAAGAAAAACGCCGTCATTCTTTCTGCCGAAGAGCTTCAGGAGAAATCCGAGGAATTACTGCGACTGCAAAGAAAATTACAAAGAGAGCAGCAAAATTACAATGAAGATTATGCGCGGGACCGGAATCAGGGGTTGGCCCGGCTGGAGAAACTGATATCCGCAGTGATTATTGAGATTGCCAGGCGGGACAAAATCGATTTGATTTTGCAACAGGTCGTATTCGCCAGTCGCAACATTGATTTGACCGACAAAGTACTCGAAGAATTGCAAAAACGGTATGCGCAATGATTGTATCCGAGGGAAAATCTCCAGATACTGATCATTCAGATTTCCTGAAAATATCCGGGGTTTGCAGCAGGGCATGGGGCAGAGTTGGCAATCCTGATTTCCCCGGGTGGTGATTTCCCTGCACAGGATCGCCGGGATTGTCAGCGGTACATTGCACGGCAATGGCGAGTATGGGATCAACTCCATCCATAGTCTGGAGTGCGCAACGGAAGATTCCCTGGCGTTTTTTCGCGACCGAAAGAAAAAACCTCTGCTGGAAAAAACCCGTGCAGGGGCAGTACTGTTGGCGCCAGCGCATCAACACTGGTTTTCGGGTAATAAAATTGTGGTTTCCGATCCTTGTTTGGCGCACGCGCAAATCAGTGGGTTGTTCAAAAAGTATCCGCCATCGCAACGCCCCGGGGTTGATCATTCATCCATGGTTTCTGCCGGCGCCTGGATTGGCGGCAGTGTCTGCATTGGGCCGTATTCCACCGTTGCAGACGGGGCGAAACTGGGCAGCCGGGTTATCCTGCGCAATGGCGTGCATGTTGGTGAAGACGTTAAAATCGGTGATGACACGGTGATAGAAGACCGGGTGGTGATCTATCCGGGTTGTACTATCGGAGCGCGATGTTGTATATCCGCCGGCGTGGTTATTGGTGCGAGCGGATTTGGATATGCGCCTCACCAGGGAAAATGGCAAAAGATCGAACAACTTGGCAGTGTGGTAATCGGAGATGATGTGGATATTGGCGCCAATACCACCATCGATCGCGGCACACTGGGGAACACCCGGATTGGCAATGGCGTCAAGCTCGATAATCAAATTCAGATAGCGCATAATGTGATGGTTGGCGATGACACGATAATCGCAGGTTGCGTCGGCGTTGCAGGCAGTGCAGTTATCGGCCGGCGTTGCAGACTGGGTGGACGGGTGGGGGTTCTCGGTCATCTGGAAATCGCCGATGACGTCACCGTGTTATCAAACAGCCTGGTTACCCGCACAATCAAATCTCCTGGAGAATATGCTTCGGCAATCGGTGTTCAGCCGGCGGGCCGGTGGCGAAAAAATGCAGCCATTGTGCGGCGACTGGATAAATTAGTCGATAAAGTACGCGAACTGGGCAAACAAAAACAGTAGAAAATCGGTTGTACTCGGAAATCGAATTTCTACTCGATAGCACCACAAAGATAGCACCACAAATTAATGTAAGTTGAATGCAGATACAGGGAAAATGGCTGGAGCAAATACTATAGATATATACAGGATACGAGAGATTCTCCCGCATCGATATCCGTTTTTGCTAATCGATCGTGTGATTGACTATAAATTGGGTGAAACCTTGTCTGCAATTAAAAATGTGACGGTGAATGAGCCATTTTTCCAGGGCCATTTCCCCGAGCGGCCGGTATTCCCCGGGGTATTGATTCTGGAGGCAATGGCCCAGGCCTCGGCCATATTGGCCAGCCATAGCCCGGAAGCGGACACCGAAGAAAAGGTGATTTTTCTCTTTGCCGGGATTGACAAGGCGCGATTCAAACGACCGGTTGCACCTGGCGATCAATTGATCATTGACGTGGAGCAGACAAATTATAAAAGCAGGATCTGGAAATATTCGACTAAAGCCACTGTCGATGGCCGCTTGGTTGCATCGGCGCAGGTGATGTTTACCTATAGAATTGTTTAGTGTTTGATGACAGAAATTCACCCGACGGCCATTGTAGATAAATCCGCAAATCTTGGAAACAATATAACCGTAGGCCCGTATACCATCATTGAGGCCGACGTCACGGTGGGCGATGGCACATGGATTGGCCCGCATGTTGTCCTGAGGAATTTCACCAGAATTGGAAAAGAGAATAAAATTTTTCAGTTCAGCTCCATCGGCGAAGCACCACAGCACCAGAGCTATGCTGGGCAGCCCACCAGGCTGGAAATTGGAGATCGCAATACCATTCGCGAGTATTGCACAATAAACCGGGGCACCCCCGACCATCTGGGAACCACCAGGGTGGGCAACGATAACTTCATCATGGCCTATACCCATATCGCCCATGACTGCGTATTGGGAAACCACATAATATTTGCCAATGGCGCGAGTCTGGCGGGCCACGTCGATATAGGTGATTACGCAGTAATGGGCGGATTTTCTCTGGTGCACCAGTTTTGCAAAATCGGTCAGCACTGTATCACCGGCATCGGCTGCATCTGTCGCCAGGACGTTCCGCCGTACATCGTGGCCGCCGGAAATCCGGCAAAACCATTTGGCATCAATTCAAAGGGGCTGCGTCGCCGGAATTTTTCAGATGATTCGATTCGCCTGCTCACCCGGGCGTATCGCGCAGTTTATCGGCGTGGTCTGGATTTACAATCTGCCATTGCAGAAGTGGAGAAAATGAATGGCATGAACCAGGACGTGATCAACTTCAGCACGTTTTTGCGCGACTCAAAGCGCGGTATCATTCGGTAGGAGTGGACAGTCGGCCGGTTCAAATCGGGATTGTTGCAGGAGAGCCATCAGGAGACCGTTTAGCCGCAGGGCTGATTGGCGCGCTCAAATTCATCTACCCCAACGCAGGTTTTGCGGGTATTGGCGGGCCCGCAATGCGCGCAGCCGGATGCCACACCCTATACGACATGGAGCGCATCGAGCTGATGGGTTTCGATGGCTTGTTCGGGAGAATGAGAGACATTCTTAAAATCAGGTCGGCAATTTACCGGAGATTCATTACACACCCGCCGCACCTGTTTGTTGGAATCGATGTGCCGGATTTTAATCTTGCACTGGAGCGCAGGCTCAAGAGAAAAAACATCCCCACCGTCCATTACGTCAGCCCCACAGTGTGGGCATGGCGCGGCTATCGCATCCACAAAATCCGCCGTTCGGTTGATCACATGTTGACGTTATTTCCGTTTGAGGCGGAATTTTATACCCGGCACCGGATTCCGGTGACCTGTGTAGGCCATCCGGTTGCCGATGAAATCGGCGAACCGGACCAAGCGGCCGCGAGAAAAAAAATTGGCCTGGCGGCGGACGGCAAAACCACGGTTATCGGATTATTACCCGGCAGTCGATGCTCGGAAGTTCAGCGCCTGGGCGCGGTATTTGTGGGCGCCGCAGAAAAACTGCATGGGCTGGATGCAACCATACAATTTGTGCTGCCATTTGCCAGTTCACGGGTAGAGCGGGCGTTTTATGATGTGGTAGGGCGTATCAATCACCTGCCCATAACCGTATTGCGCGGGCAGTCGCGAATCGCCATGGAAGCATCTGACATGGTGATTCTGGCATCCGGGACGGCGGCGCTGGAAGCGGCATTGCTGCGCGTACCCCATGTTGTTGTCTATAAACTCAGTCCGGTCACCTACTGGCTGTTTCAGAAGTTACGGCATGTGGATTATTATTCTATGCCGAACCAGTTGCTGCCAGAACCAGTTATTCCTGAGCTGGTGCAAAAAGACGCAACCGCGCACAATATTGTGCAGGCAGTGAATCAATATCGGCAGAACCCGGAAAAAGTCAGGAAACTGGAGCAGGATTTTATCCAGATGCACAAAGCCCTGAAGCGCGATGCCAATATGCAGGCCGGCCGCGCCGTTGCGACATTGCTGGATTCCGTGTCTTGACCCGGTTGCGGCATGTCGCTGGAGTGGATGAAGCCGGCAGAGGGCCGCTGGCCGGTCCGGTCTTTGCCGCAGCGGTGATACTCGATCATGACAATCCTGTCCAGGGGCTAGATGATTCCAAGAAGATTGCACCGGGGCGAAGGGCCATCCTGGAGCAGATTATCAGGCAGCGTGCCTGGTGCTGGTCGGTGGCGATGGCCGATGTGCGGGAAATCGATCAATTGAATATACTCCAGGCGTCCCTGCTGGCGATGAAAAGAGCGGTGGCAGGGCTCATGGTACAACCGCAATTTGCCTTGATTGACGGTAATAAACTGCCGGATTTACCATGTCCTGCCAGGGCCGTAGTGGGTGGGGACGCCATTCATGCAGAAATTTCTGCAGCGTCCATATTGGCCAAACAGGCGCGTGACCGGGATATGGATGAACTCGCACAGATATTTCCCCAATATGGCTTCGAGAAGCATAGAGGCTATCCAACCAAAGCGCATTTACAGGCATTGCAGGAGCACGGCATTACCGACCATCACAGACGCAGTTTTTCCCCGGTCAAAAATTTACTGAAGTAAATTCGATGGTAAATTCAATTGATGAGTCTGGCTGGATTCGGTGATTTGCATGAATCAGCCTTTCGTACATTTACATCTGCATTCAGAGTTTTCACTCGCCGATGGCATCGTGCGGCTGAAGCCTCTGGCGAGCAAATGCGCCGGGTATGCACAGCCGGCCGTGGCGCTGACAGACTGGTCGAACCTGTATGGTGCGGTGAAGTTTTATCGGGCATGCCTGGCTAATGGCGTGAAACCCATCATCGGCTGCGACGTATGGATTGAAAATCCCTTGAAAAACCCATTAACCAATTCATTGACGAACGGTGTGGGTGGCGACAACAGCGACCGGGTAACGCTACTGTGCAAAGACAATCCGGGTTATCGCAATTTATGCAGAATGCTTACAAACGCCTATCTGCGCCGCGGTGTAAAAGACAAAGTCGTTATTCACTGGAACGAATTCGCGCAAAACCAAACCGGTTTACTGTGTTTGTTTGACGAGCATGAAGGGCCCGTGGCCAACCTGATGGCTCGTGACGCCGAGGCTGGCATTCACAGATTGGCAGAAATGTATCAGCAGATTCTCGGCGACCGGCTCTACCTTTCCATCAGTCGAATCGGCTGGCCCTCTGAGCCGTCCTATAATCATCTCGCTGTGCAGTTGTCGGCCAAATTTCAGATAAGCCTGGTTGCTACCAACCGGGTCGAGTTTATCGGGCGGGATGAATTTGCAGCCCATGAAATGCGGGTTTGTATAAACGATGGCCGGGTGCTTGACGACAGCCGCAGGTCGCGCAAATTTACCGACCAGCAATATTTGCGATCCAGCCGGGAAATGTGCGAACTTTTCGCAGATATACCCGTAGCAGTCAGTAATACGGTGGAGGTTGCCAGACGATGCAATTATTTTTTCAATTTCGATGCGGCTTTTTTACCCGACTATCCCGATACCCGGGGTCAGTCCGAGTCGGCGGCATTGCGTCAATTGGCTGAATCAGGACTGGCAAAACGACTGGCCGTTGCACAGATAACAAACGCGGATGGAACGGCGGCGATTGCCCCGTCATATATCGATCGATTAAACATGGAATTGGGCGTGATTGAGCAAATGGGATACCCTGGATACTTTTTGATCGTCGCGGATTTTATTCGCTGGTCCCGGGAAAATGGTATTCCGGTGGGCCCGGGGCGTGGGTCGGGCGCCGGGTCGCTGGTGGCCTGGGCCACCGGCATTACAGAAATTGATCCGTTGCCGTATGGATTGATATTCGAGCGCTTCCTGAATCCTGAAAGGGTATCGCTGCCTGACTTTGATATCGACTTTTGTGCGCATGGCCGGGACCGGGTAATTGAATATGTGGCGCAAAGATATGGGTACGATCAGGTGGCGCAAATCATCACCTTCGGTACCATGGCGGCCAAGGCGGTGGTGCGGGACGTGGGCCGGGTGATGGGCCTGCCCTATGGGCTGGTGGATCAAATTGCCAAACTGATCCCTTTCAAGGTTGGCATGACGCTGGATACCGCGCTAAAGGAGGAGCAGCAATTACAGCAGCGTTACCAGGATGAAAGCGATGTTCAGACCCTGATTGATGCGGCTTTGCAGCTTGAAGGAATCGCGCGAAATGTTGGAAAACACGCCGGCGGCGTGGTGATCGCACCAGAACCGCTGACAGAATATACCCCGCTTTACACCGACGCACATCTAAGCCAGGCCATCACCCAACTCGACAAGGATGATCTGGAGGCGATCGGGCTGATAAAGTTTGATTTGCTGGGCGTGCGAACCCTGACAATCCTTGATGCGGCCGTCAGGATGGCTAACCTGCAACTGGCTGAAAAAAACCTGCCCGGATTGGACCTGCATAATCTGGCGCTGGACGACGAGGAAACCTATAGATTTATTCGCAGCGGTCAAACCACGGCGATGTTTCAACTAGAATCCAGGGGAATGAAAGAGCTGATCATCCGCTCCCATCCGGAGAGTTTTGAAGATTTGATCGCATTGATTGCCCTGTTCCGGCCGGGGCCGCTGCAATCCGGGATGGTCGAAGATTTCGTCAATCGAAAAAACGGGCGAGAAATTGTCCAGTATCCTCACCCTGAACTTGAGCCCATATTGAATACAACCTTTGGCGTGATTCTTTACCAGGAACAGGTCATGGAAATCGCCAGAACGCTGGCGGGCTACACCCTGGGGGGGGCGGATTTGTTGCGCAAAGCCATGGGCAAAAAGCAACCAGCCGAGATGGAGAAGCAGCGGGAAAGGTTTATGAGCGGTGCCATGGCCCACGGGGTGGACAAAAACACTGCCGAGCATATCTTTAATCTGATGGACAAGTTCGCCGGGTATGGGTTTAACCGATCTCATTCTGTGGCGTATGGCCTGGTGTCCTACCAGACTGCCTGGATGAAAACGCATTTCCCCGCCGCATACATGGCGGCAACCCTGTCTGCGGAGATGGACCATACGGATAAAGTGGTGACCCTGCTCAATGACTGCAAATCTCTGGGGCTTTCGGTACTGCACCCGCGGATTAATTCGAGTTATTACGCTTTTAAACCAACCAGCGACACTGAAATTTCCTATGGTCTGGGTGCGTTAAAAGGCGTCGGGCGGGGTGTGGTGCAAAGTATTGTGGATGAACGGGAAGCGGGTGGCTGTTTTGAAAATCTGTTTGATTTTTGTCGGCGCCTGGATATTCGTAAAGTTAATAAACGGGTACTGGAAGTATTGATAAAAAGTGGTGCAATGGACGAGCTGGGAAATAACCGAGCCATACTTATGGCCGATATGAACAACGCCGTGCGGGCCGCGGACCAGCAACAGCAGAACAAACAGGTCGGGCAATTCGATATGTTTGGAGTGGCAGAAGTGCCGTTGATCAATTCCCGGTCCCATGTGTTGCCGGATTGGAGTGAGCAGCAACGCCTGTTAGGCGAGAAAGAAGTCCTGGGACTGTACCTGAGCGGACATCCCTACAATCAATTCGCCCGAGAACTGGCGTCGGTGTGCGAGGCGGATGTCTCCATCTTGGATTTAAGTGCGCCGCGCCGCGGTATTTTCGCCGGCGTGATGGTGGCGATGCGTGTTTTAAAGACGAAAAGAGGGAAGATGGCATTTGTCACCCTGGACAATGCAATACATCGCGTAGAGACCAGCCTGTTTGCAGAAAAATTCACGCAATACTCTGGCAAATTGCAAAAAGACAGCGTGCTCATCGCCTCGGGAGAATTCAGCGCGGATGAATTCACGGGTGGCTGCCAACTGCGGGTAGAAAATTTATATGAAATGGATGAACTCAGGAAAAGTGCCCTTGAACGTATTGCGTTAAATCTGTCCGAGGAGAATTCAGGCAAAAACGGCATCAACGCATTACACCAGCTATTGAGCGAGTATCGGGGCGGGAAGGCGGCTCTGAGTATTCGTTACACAGGTCCTGGCGGTGAATCCGGGCGAGTGGATTTAGGAGAGGCCTGGAAAGTGGTGCCGGAGCATGAATTGATAAACCGGCTGGGGGCGAGATTCGGCCGGGACAATGTGGACTATTACTATAATAAAGAAGTGCTCATGAACGCGATTCCGGCCAGAAAATCGTATCGTTCCGGGGCTTCGGGAAAGTCGCGGCAGCGCACGGCCAGCGGTCGGTGAATGCTCCGGGCATCCTGATGAAATGGCCCGATGAAATCAATTGTGTCGTGGCCCAGGATTCCGGTCAGGAGCGCTGGTTGTGTTTCACCCGTCCGTTAAAAATATTGTCCACCGAAAAGGTCGGTGAAGTCACCGATGTACTGGCCCGGGTCGAGCATGAAACCAGACTCAATGGTTTATACGCCGCGGGGTTTGTAAATTATGAAGCTGCACCTGCTTTCGACAGCGTTTTGCCGGCGAAAGTCACCCGCGGCATTCCGCTAATCTGGTTTGGCATCTACGAAAATTACGTCGAGATAGAATTTCCCGACCCGGGATACGGATTGCCGGGAAAACACCGTGGAGAGCCAGACTGGCCGGATTGGCAATTGTCGGTCGGGGAAAAAGAATATCAGGCCGCATTAGGAAAAATAAAAAAATATATCCAGGCGGGCGACACGTACCAGGTGAACTATTCTTTTCGATTAAAAACGCATTGCGCCGCCGACAACTGGTCATTTTTTGTGCAGATGGTTCATGCCCAAAATTTAGCCGGGCAGGCCGGATATTGTGTTTATGTCAACACTGAAGACTGGGCGGTATGCTCGGCATCTCCGGAGCTGTTTTTTGCATATCGCGACCGCGTGTTGAAATCCAGACCGATGAAAGGCACTGCACCCCGGGGGCTGGGCTATGCGGATGATATGCGCGCCGGGGAGGCGCTGCTGAAATCGCAAAAAAATCGCGCGGAAAATATCATGATCGTGGATATGGTGCGCAATGACATGGGCCGGATTGCTGACATTGGCTCGGTGCAGACTTCGCATATCCTGGCTTTGGAAAAGTATCCAACGTTCTGGACTATGACCACTGGAGTTGAATGCAGAGCCGACCCGAACCTGGTTGATATTTTTCGGGCCATGTTTCCAGCCGCTTCAATCACCGGGGCGCCCAAACTGCGCGCCATGCAGATAATTGATGAGCTTGAAAGTCTGCCCCGCCATATCTACACCGGGTCGGCCGGATTTGTGACACCGCATAATTCAGCGCAATTCAACGTCGCTATCCGCACCGTGTTGATCGATAAAAACACCGGCAATGCGGAATTCGGCGCAGGCGGTGGAATTGTATGGGATTCAGAAACCGGCAGCGAGTACCAGGAATGCCATACCAAAGCCAGAGTGCTGACCTATTCCCAGCCACAGTTTGACTTGCTGGAAACACTGAAATGGGACCGCAACCAGGGCTACGTTTTTTTGCAGCAACATTTGACCAGATTAAGGAACTCGGCCTGCTATTTTTCCTGGCGCATCGATATGGAAAAAATTAGGGAGGCATTAACTCATGCCGCATCGGACTTTTCCGGTCTAAGCCAGCGTGTCCGGCTGCGGGTGACAAAATCCGGTGCAATTACGATAGAAAGCACCGACCTGGCGGATTTGCCACAGCCCTGTGTGGTTAAAGTTGCGCTGAAGCCGGTTAGTTCGAGAAATTATTTTTTGTACCATAAAACAACCTGTCGAAACATGTATGAAAACGCTTTTTCAGGTTTGTCAGATTGCGATGATGCCCTGCTCTGGAATGAGCGGGGGGAGTTAACCGAATCCAGCCGTGCAAATATCCTGATTGAAACCGACCAGGGATGGGTTACGCCACCCGTTTCATGCGGGCTGCTCAATGGAATAGGGCGGCAACAATTAATTGCCCGGGGGGATGTGGCCGAATCCGTGGTGGATGTTGATCAATTACTATCGGCAAAATCAATCTGGCTGATCAACTCGGTGCGCGGTTGCTGGCGCGTGGAACTGTCAGGCTGACATTTTCCGCATGCTGGATTTATCCGTATTGGAGTGGGCGCTGGCCGGCCTGGTATTTGTCTGGTCCGGGTTTGTACGCAGCGGACTGGGCTTCGGCGGCGCGGCATTGGCCATGCCTCTGATGTTGTTGCTCGTGGACAACCCGTTGTTGTGGCTGCCCATGGTGGCATCCCACCTGCTGGTTTTCTCGGTGTTGACGGTTTACCACCAGTTAGGGAAGGTGGATTGGGGTTATCTCAAAAAATCCATGCTGATACTGATCATTCCCAAAATTGCCGGGGTGTCTGGATTGTTGAGTTTACCCAATGATATTCTGGTTATTATCATTTACGGCATCACCCTGGTTTACGGGCTGACCTATATATTTAACTATGCCGTTACCAGCAGGAATCGATTTGTCGATTACGTTCTGTTGGTTTTAGGCGGCTATGCCAGTGGTGTGTCATTGATCGGGGCGCCGCTTATATCGGCTGTTTTTGCGCGGAATGTAGCGATCGAAAAGTTGCGGATTACCCTGTTTATATTGTGGACTATATTGGTCTGCATAAAAATGTCTACATTTGTGGCCTTTGATATCGACCTGCAATTCAGGTATACGGTTTATTTTTTACCCATGGTGGCAGCAGGTCACTGGCTTGGGCTGAAGATGCACAATCGGCTGATTCGCGGTGGCGGGCATCACTACAAGAGGGCGATGGGAGGGGCGCTGGTTATTATTTGCGGATATGGATTGCTGGATGTGTGGTGAGGTTTGTATTTTTCAGGTGTAAATTCCGGGCCGTCCTCGATACTGTGGGCCGCGCCATTACTGCATTAACCGGAGCGCATTCTCCCATCGTTGCTTTATTTCATCTGTTCCAGCCTCGTATCCTCTACCCGAATAGTTCAGAGTGAATCCGGAGTAAGTTTTTAATAATATATTGTATAGCATAGTATTATTATTTTATAATCCCGCCGTGAATGCGGAAGTTTATCAAAAGTGGCTGTCCCAACTGCGCAAGGGATTCCTGGAACTATGCGTGATGGCGGTGCTTCGCCAAAAGCATTCTTCCTATGGATTTGAATTGCTGCAGATATTCAACAAGGCAGGCATAACCATTAACGAAGGCACCCTGTATCCGCTGTTAAACCGCATGTTCAAAAACGGCTGGCTGGATTCCAACTGGGAAGTGCCGGTGGACGGCGGGCATCCACGCCGTTTTTATCGACTTAGTAACCTGGGTAAAAAGCAACTCATCGAAATGCTTGATGCTCATCAACAACACAATTTGTCGCTGGAACAGCTTCAGGAGTGCGCATGAATAATCGCCAATTTGTATCGACCCTGAAAAAAGCACTCGCCGCTATGCCCAAACAGGCCCGTGAAGATATATTGCGGGAAATACAAAGCCATATCGAAGAATTCGATGGGGGCAGCAATTCACTCATTGAACGTTTTGGCCCTCCGCAGGAATTGGCGGACCAATATCTCGACGGAGAGCCGGTAAAGCCCACACTATCGAAAAAAGCCATCGGCTTCGGCCGGACAGTATTTCTGTTCATCGGCATAACAGTTGCCGCGTTGATTGCTGTTATTGCCGTTGTCGTCAGGATTTACACCACAGATGACTTCGATTATGCAAACGAGGGTGCGACCGAACTAACCGATGGCCGCAGTTTATGGCCGTCCATAAACATCGCAACACAGGTTGATTTGGAGATACAACAGGCCAGAGTCACTCTCTACTGGCACGACAAGCCAACGCTTGACTGGAAATGCCGGAGCGATGACCAGGATGAGGATTTCAATCCCACACAAACAAAAATTCGCCACAATAGCTGTCTGTTGTTCTTGCCGGTACAACCAGCGACTATCCGTTCGCAGCAAAGCCACCTGGTTATGGTGCGGCCCCGGGCTGCTGTGCACATCAATCTTGTGCAAAGCGATTTGCGTATTGCCGAAAACCGCAACGACTATCAATACCAGATAGAACAAAGGCGCTCCTCCGTTGACCCGTTCAGGTCCGTTCCTAATGCTCCGGTGAAAATTAAAATTGTCGCGGATGAATCTTCGGTCAAGCAATACGAGTATTAAATTTTCAAACCGATAATCGGCATCATTACGCATAAAACAACCCGTTCCCCGGGGAATTTTAAAACTGGATTAGCGCCCGGCGGGAAGGGTAGAATCGCATGGCTGTGAAAACCGGCATACAAACATCTGCACAGCATTTTCATCCGTGATACTGGAATTAAAAAATTAAGCATACTGAATAATGGCCTATGCCGTCCGGCCTCGGGGGTTTGATTCCTTGGGATGACGGCATCCCGGATTCGAGTCGGCCCATATTACGCATTCAAACTATTAATCATGGCAATTTACGGATATGACCGAAAAACACTACATCACCGCCCAGGCGTTGCTGGAAGATTCCTACCAGCTCGGTGCGCAGATAATCGAGAGTGGATTCAGACCGGATTTTATCGTTGGAATCTGGCGCGGAGGCGCACCGGTAGGCATCGCGGTACAGGAAATGCTGGAGCATTTTGGTGTGCGTGCCGACCACATTAGCGTGCGGACATCGCTGTATGCCGGTATTTCTTCATCCAACAAGCGGGTTCGGGTGCACGGCCTGGATTACCTGGTAAAAAACCTCAATGCAGAAAACACGTTATTGATAGTGGATGATGTGTTTGATTCCGGGAGAAGTATCAAGGCGGTAATCGAGCAGTTGACGGCAAGAACCCGGCGCAATACGCCGTTCCGGATCAAAGTTGCCACACCCTGGTACAAGCCGGCTAATAATGAAACCAATAGGGCGCCGGACTACTATTTGTATACCACCGAAAAGTGGCTGGTTTTTCCACACGAAGTCCAGGGGTTAAGTGATGCGGAATTAAAATCCGGCAAGGGAAAATTATTTGAGATAATTGAAAATGTTAAAATTTAATTTACCGCAGAAAATTATCTGGTCAGGGAAGATAGTTCAAACCCGTGGAGCCGGGTATGGTTCAGCGGGATTTACGCATAAACGTATTAAATTGGCGAAATATTGTCGCAGTCAAGACGTATTTTCGGCGAAAAAACAAACTAGAATAGGTGTCGTGGCAACAATGCGGAAAGTCGCAATGGGACAAAACCCGGTGCGGCAATTGGCTTATATATTTTGCCCGCACAGGCCGGGATTAGCGATTTTGGCTACATCCGTTAAATATCTGATTTTCAACCTTTTTGGCGGGATTTTGCGATGGTAGATGAAAACGGCGACGATGATTTCGATGATTTGGACTTGTCCGCATTGCCGGATGACGAGCTTGTCGAACAAATGCACGACGACCTGTACGATGGTTTGCGCGATGAAATAATGGAAGGCACCAATATTCTGCTGGAGCGCGGCTGGGCGGCGACAAAAGTTCTCGACGATGCCTTGGTGGAGGGTATGCGCATTGTTGGCATTGACTTTCGCGACGGTATTTTATTTGTGCCGGAAGTCTTGATGTCAGCAAATGCCATGAAAGGCGGAATGGAAATTCTGCGGCCATTGCTGGCGGAAACCGGTGCCCAGCCCATCGGCAAGATGATCATCGGCACGGTTAAGGGTGATATTCACGACATCGGGAAGAATCTGGTGGCCATGATGATGGAAGGCGCTGGATTTGAAGTAATCAATCTCGGCATCGACAATCCGGTTGAAAACTACCTTGAAGCCATTGAACAGCATAAACCCGACATCATCGGCATGTCCGCATTATTAACCACCACCATGCCCTATATGAAAGTAGTAATCGACACATTGGTCGAAAAAGGCATGCGGGAAGATTATATCGTTCTGGTTGGGGGCGCACCGTTAAACGAAGAATTCAGCGAGGCGATCGGAGCGGACGCCTATTGTCGGGATGCCGCGGTTGCGGTTGAAACTGCCCAGGCAAAGATCGCGGAAAAACGCGCCGCGTAAAGCCGGGCTTGGCCGTTTGAGTTCGCCGGGATATGACCTCTACCCCTGATGCCGCTGGCGAGGCTGATACAAAAGCCGGCCCGGAGCCGGTACTGGTGATTGCATGTGGGGCATTGGCGCATGAACTGGTGCGCATAAAAGAACTGAATCACTGGGATCATATGGATATCCAGTGCCTGCCCGCGGAACTGCACAACCATCCCCGGAAAATACCCGATGCGGTGCACCGCAAAATTGCCGCGAATCGCGCCAAGTATAAAACTATATTGGTCGGCTATGCAGATTGCGGCACGGGTGGTTTGCTTGATGCCGTCTTGCACAAGGAAGGCGTTGGGCGATTGCCCGGGGCGCATTGCTATGAGATGTTTGCGGGTGGAAAAGTGTTTCAGCAATTACATGTAGCAGAGCCGGGCACTTTTTATCTGACCGATTTTTTGACCAGTCATTTTGATCGACTGGTTATCAAGGGTCTGGGATTGGACCGGTTTCCCCAACTACAGGAACAATTTTTCGGCAACTATAAAAAACTGGTTTATCTGGCCCAGCGCGATGACGGCGAGCTGGATAAAAAAGCCCGGGACGCGGCGGATTATCTTGGGTTCAAATACCGGCGCATATTGACGGGCGACCGGCACCTGGAGTCTGCCTTGTCGGTAAAAACAGGCAGCGTCAGGCATTGACCCTGCCGCATTTAACAGATTCGGAGGATGGATGGCAAAACTGATCACAGTCTATTGGCGCGACATCCCGGCCCAGGTGATTGCCCGGCAACGACGCCAATCCCATAAGATTGAACTGAGCAGGCGATTTGCCGATGCCATTGACCGGGCGGCCATGCGCGCCGGATTGATGGGCTCTGATGCCTATCTGGAACAATGGAAAAGGGTCAGTGAAAATTGCGGTGATGACTTGCCGGCGGAGGTACAGGCCGCAGCAGCAAAAATCGAGGCAGCCTATGACCAGAGCCGCCTGATGGCGCTGATTCGCACTCATGGCAGCGAAGCCGAAAGCGCCTCCTGCCCGTGATACCGGCACGGATATTTCAGGGCGACCGGAATGATGATCCGGCCGGAACCGACAATATCCATTCGATGACTCGATCTATCCCAGGACAGGGGTTTTCGACATCGTGGTGAATGTCTGCGCTACCAATGATGTCGGAGCTGGGAGGTCAGAAACCCCCGGACTATTGTTCAGGATCGACTATTCCTGTGCCCCCATATCCAGGGATCAACTGCATGATGCCTTCAATTACTAAACACCCCGGGTCAACCTTTGCAAATGGCGCCACAGTCTGGCTGCCGGCGATGTCCATCCTTCTGTTTCTGCTGTGTGGTTCGGCGTCCGAAGCCGCCGGGTTTCGCCAACTCACCTCCAGGGGCGTACAATTTGGCACCTGGTATCCGACCGATGTTCCCAGCGTAAAACAGCGGTTAGGCCCGTTTGAAGCCACAATGGCCAAAGATGCGCCAGTGCGTGCAGGCCAGCACCAAATTGTGCTTTTCTCGCATGGGAATGGCGGACGGTACCGCAATCACTATCTGACTGCACAGACATTGGCCGAAGCAGGATATATCGTAATCGCACCGCAACATCAGGCAGACTATCTTGTAGGCAGCCGCAAGACCGCCGCCGCGCTTGATCACCGCTATCTTGAGTTGGAGCTGGCATTGAATGCGGTACGGGCCAACCCTGATTTCGGCCCCTATCTTGTGCCAGGACCCGCGCACGGGGTTGGGTATTCTCTTGGCGGCTTTACGATCATGCTTGCAGCAGGCGCCGAGTTCGATTCCAAAAAGGCTGCCCGGCATTGTGACCAAAATGGCCGTCAGGATCCCGGGTTTTGCGAAAATCCGGGGTTTATTTCCCGCATGGTTCAATCCTTTCGCCACGATGTCAACCTGCGCTTCACGGCTGACCCGTTTCGACACGATCCGATTGTCACAGGCAAGGCGGTGCTGATTGCGCCCGTGTATCAAGGGCTTGAGATCGGGGTAGGTCTGTCGATTGCGGACTTGACCGTGATTGCCGTTACAGGCGACAAGATTGCCCAACCACATTTCCATGCCGAACCTTTGCAACAAACCGCAGGGATTCATGTCCCCTCCCGGTTGAAAACCATCAAAGGCCATCACTACGCATTTATCTCTCCTTTCCCAAAATGGCTGACCGATCAAGAAGAAATACCGGTTGCCAGGGATCCCGAAGGGTTTGACCGTCCAGCCTTTTTGAAAGCAGTGAATGCGATGATCCTGGAAGCGATAAGCACGCCAACACATTATAGTATCTCGCCATTAACCTGATGTCCGACAGCCTTAAAATAGTTCCAGTACTCTTCTGCGTCCTTATAATTTGCAGCAATAGACCATTACCCGCACCAGCATGACCGATACCGTTATCAGTTCAGCAACCAGAGAATTAAAAATTGGCTACGACCAGCCGTTTGTGATAATCGGCGAACGAATCAACCCGACGGGCAGAAAGATTCTCGCCGAAGAAATGAAGAACGGCGACTACAGCCGGGTCGAAAGCGATGCCCTTGCCCAGGTCGCGGCGGGGGCGAAAATGCTGGATGTGAATGCCGGCATTCCGCTGGCGGATGAACCCAGGATTCTGGCTGAAGCGATTCAATTGGTGCAGGCCGTTACCGATGTGCCGCTTTCTATCGATTCATCCATCATTGCGGCGCTGGAAGCCGGACTGGCGGTTTACCAGGGTAAACCATTGCTCAACTCGGTAACCGGAGAGGACGAACGGCTGGAAGCGGTTTTGCCGCTGGTGAAAAAATACAATTGTGCCGTAGTGGCCATCTCCAATGACGAGGCCGGTATATCCGAAAACCCGGATGAGCGGTTTGATGTCGCCAGGAAAATTATTGAACGGGCCGCCGACCACGGAATTCACTATGGCGATATCGTGGTTGACCCGTTAGTCATGCCGGTCGGCGCAGTCAATAGTGCGGGCCGACAGGTGATACATCTGGTCAAGCGGCTGCGGCAGGAATTGAAGGTAAACACCACTTGCGGGGCATCGAATTTCAGCTTCGGCATCCCCAACCGCAAAGGTATGGACGGGCATTTCCTGAGCATGGCGATCGGCGCGGGCATGACCTCCGCCATTACCAATCCGATGCATGAAGAAGTGATGCAGGGCGTTATGGCTGCGGATGTGGTCATGGGGCATGACAACAACTGCGCCAGATGGCTGAAAAAATACCGTCAGCCCGCACAGGAGAATGCCGGCGCGGGCGGCCTGCGCACAAATCGCCGCCGTCGCCGCACCTGATTGTTTCCGCCAGGGCCGCCATGATTTCGGGAATGATTTTAAAAATGATCAGGGAACTCGAATATGGACCAAACTAAAAAAATCAGAACCGGCGGATGTCTATGTCAGGGGGTTCGCTATAAATTGCTGGGCCGGTGCGGCGAAGTGATCAACTGTTTTTGTACACAATGCCGGAAGACCAGCGGCCATCATTTTGCTGCAACCCGGGTGGATCTCGATCAATTTACGCTGGTCCGTGATGCAACGCTGGATTGGTATGCCGCTTCGGACCAGGCCCGACGCGGGTTTTGCAACCGTTGTGGCAGCAGTCTGTTCTGGCAGCGCCATGGCGCTGAAACCATAAGCATTACCGCCGGCACCATCGACACGCCCACCCATTTAAAAACCACGCGCAACATCTTTGTGGCCGACAAGAGCGATTATCACGACATTCCTGAATTAGGGTCGCCCGGATTAACAGAACCTGGATAAAATAAAATGAGCGACGCGGGCAATTCCCCGGATACCGTCCGGGTTGTGTTCACCCCATCCGGTAAGCAGGGGCAAATCCCGGTTGGAAAATCCGTGCTGGAAGCGGCGCAGCAGCTCGGCGTTGATCTCGATACGGTATGCGGCGGCCGCGGAATTTGTGACCGTTGTCAAATTGATCACAGCGTGGGCGAATTCGCCAAATTTAAAATTCATTCTCGCCCGGGTCATCTGTCACCTTTCAGCCAAAGCGAAAAAGAATTCTTTGCCCGGGATGCAAAACCCACTCGCCGGCTCGGCTGCCAGGCCAGGCTGGTTGGCGATGTGGTTATTGACATTCCCCCGCAAAGTCAGGCGCATCGTCAAGTGGTTCGCAAGCGACTTGACGTGCACAAGATTACCGTCAACCCGGCTGTGCGTTTGCACTATATCGAAGTTCCGGAACCCGATATGCACGACCCCAGCGGGGATTTGCAGCGTCTGCTTGATGCGCTGGAGTTTGATTGGGGATTAACCGGGATTGGGGTTGATTTTCATTTGCTTGGATCGCTGCAAAGCGTCTTGCGGCAGGGAGACTGGAGAGCAACCGTCGCCATTCACAATCAACAACAGGCCATAGCGGTCTGGCCGGGCCTGAAAACCAGCGTATATGGCATCGCCGCAGATGTGGGCTCCACCACCATTGCCGCCCATCTTTGCGATTTGACCAGCGGTAAAGCGATCAATTCCGTTGGCCGAATGAACCCGCAAATCCGCTTTGGCGAAGACCTGATGAGCCGGGTCTCCTACGTGATGATGAATCCCGGCGGCGAAGTGGAGATGACCCGGGCAGTTCGTGCGGCGCTTCAGGAGCTGTTTGTGGAGCTGGTCGAAGCGATGGACGTGGATATTAATGACGTTGTGGATATGACGCTGGTAGGCAATCCGGTAATGCACCATTTATTGCTGGGCATAAACCCGGTGGAATTGGGCGGCGCACCTTTTGCCCTGACCACCGACCAATCGTTGAACATCAAAGCCAGCGACCTGGAGTTAAAGGTAAACCCGGGCGCACGCGCCTACATCCTGCCCTGTATTGCCGGCCACGTCGGCGCCGATGCGGCAGCGGTCACACTGTCCGAGGCGCCTTATGCGCGCGAGGAGCTGACGTTGCTGGTCGACGTCGGCACCAATGCGGAAATAGTCCTGGGCAACAACAAAAAAATGGTGGCTGCTTCCAGCCCGACCGGCCCGGCCTTTGAAGGAGCGCAAATCAGCGGCGGCCAGCGAGCGGCGCCAGGCGCAATCGAAAGAGTGCGCATCGATAAAGCCACACTTGAACCCAGGTTCAGGGTGATTGGCAGTGAAATCTGGTCTGATCAGCCGGATTTTCAGGCCGCCACGGCACACACCGGCATTACCGGAATATGCGGGTCGGGCATCATCGAAGCTATTGCCGAAATGTTCCTGGCGGGATTAATCAAAACCGATGGGGTGATTGACGGCCGCCTCGCCGCAAAATCGAACCGGGTGGTTGCCGATGGAAAAACCTGGAGCTATAGCCTGTACGACGAAGGTGCGGTTAAAGTGCGCGTCACGCAAAACGACGTGCGTGCGATTCAACTTGCCAAGTCGGCCTTATACGCTGGGGCGCGGTTATTAATGGACAAACTTGATGTTGAAACCGTGGACAGGATTCGACTGGCGGGTGCATTTGGTGCGCATATCGACGTCAAATACGCCATGGTGCTGGGAATGATTCCCGATTGTAGACTAGACCATGTGACTTCTGCGGGCAATGCTGCCGGTACCGGTGCCACCATTACCCTGCTTGATACCGATGCCCGGCATGAAATTGAGGACGTAGTAAAACGCATCCACAAGGTTGAAACCGCTGTGGAGCCAAAATTCCAGGATCACTTCGTAGCGGCCCTGGCCATACCCCACAAAACCGCAGATTTTGCTAATCTCAAACAAGCAGTTGATTTACCTGGGCCGCACACCGGGGTGGGCGATGACGAGGCCGGACCGAGATCGCGCCGACGCCGACGAAAATGAGCGTTTCACGGCGTATTTTCATCCACGGTTGAGCGCATTGGCCCGCAGTATGAGCGAAACCTGCCCCATTACCCGTGCCGTATCACAGGACGCCTGCGCGATGCGTGAATGCGTTCGCGCTGCGTATCGGCACTATGTGCGCCGCATGGGAAAAGAACCCGGCCCCATGCTGGATGACTACGCCGGCCGGGTGGAAAAGGATGAAGCCTATGTGATTCGGTTGGCAGGAAAAATTGTGGGTGTACTGGTGTTGATCATGGATGATCAACGCTGCCTGCTGGACAATGTCGCAGTATGCAGTGAATGCCAGGGCAGGGGATTGGGCAGAAAATTGATCGACTTTGCCGAGCAGCGGGCAAAGCAGCTTGGCTATAAACAAATTGAGCTGTATACCCACGAAGTCATGACAGAAAACATCGAAATCTACAAAAGGCTGGGTTATGGGATTACCAGACGTGTTTCTGAAAAGGGCTATGAGCGGATTTACATGCAGAAACCACTTTGGTGAGGAGCATAAATATCCGGCGAAGTCAAACAGACGGGCCGCTGGAGAAACCGGTGCCGGTTATCTATCCGACCACCGGATTGGCCGAAGATAAATTTATCTTAAATACCGGCGGCTGATTGATCGGCCTGCATTGAATCAAATTCGTGATCTGTCAGGAACGAAGCCAGCGGGTGTCTGGGTCGTAAAAAGGCAGCGGGGCGATTACTGCAGCGCACTGTATACGGAATATCTCAATGCGGTGCATCCATCCGACAAGAGTCGCTGCCAAGATAACCCGGTGCCAGCCTTTTACCCAGCCTGAAACCCGTGCCGCCAGATGTCAAGTAGCCGACAGCTTTATCATCGAGGAGGATGGGAATCACCCGGCAGCGGATCAGCCTGCGCCTGTGGTACAAAGAATCCGGCAAAAGTCCATTCTGCACGCCGCGCCCGTTGTTCAAGCAGCGCCTTCCTGCCGACAAAATCCGGTTTGCCGGTGGCCGCAAACTTTTCAAGGCCGACATCAAACAGCGTATATTCTGTTCCGAAATCGCTGCCCCAGGCGTGATACCCTTTTTCGATTCTCATCGCGTTTAGCGCATACGAACCGAAGTCAACCAGGCCAAATGGTGCGCCGGCTGCACTGATCGCCTGATAGACGGTTTCAAGGTCGGCGGAGTCGAGATGCAGTTCCCGTCCGAGTTCGCCCACATAGGAAATCCGCATCGCCGTCACCAAGCATCCAGCGAATTCGATTCGGGCCACAGACATCCATGGCATGGCCTGGCAGCGGAAAGAATCCGCTGGGGAAAGGGGATGGTTTATTGCAGGCCATACAGATTAACAACCCGCTCGGTGGCGTAACTCCGGGTTGTCCAGTGGCCAAACCAACGCGGGTCCCATGCCGCCAAATCCCACTCCGTCTCACCTGGGTCACCCATTCGGATAGGGCCTTTCCTGCGGCTGCAGCGTGGGTAATGTCAATTTATATGCCGCAGGCGTGATAGAGGTTCGGCGTAAAGAATCAGGGCGGTACTTATCAGAAATCACACAGTGACCATCAATTGACTCTGTTCCAGCAGGATGGAACGATTAATACCCTGCTGCTTGCGGCGGGGATTTTTATCGACGACCTAAACCTTACCCGTTATTGACGCTAACCCGGCAGGCTGCAAGGGATAAGGTAAGAAAACATGGCCGTCCCAGAAAGCTTAAGTAAGCGCCATTCACCTATAGTGTTACATTTTGTATTTTATGGAATTACTGCAACCGACCCAAAGCGGACGTTTAAATGTATAAGTGAAGATGGTTTATAACTCCATCTTCTCATTGCCACTTGCGCTCCAGAGTGTGACATCAAACAAATTAATCTATTAACCGAGATTAGTATAGAAATTCTATTGTTTTTAGTTTTTTGTTTGGTTGTTTATATACTGTTTAAAAAGAAAGATACGACTTCTGAACAAGCTTATAAACCATTATCCGGTATTTCTGAAAGAAGAGTAGATGGTTATCAATCCGATAGTGACAGCCTCGCAACATTCACCATTTCATATGGATATGATGAGGAAAAAAGCAAGAATAAGTCTACTGGCAGATGGGTGAAGCCTCAAGAATTTATCACCGTATCCGGTCATGCGATTACAGGCGATAATTTTTATTTTGGTGGCCAACTTAAATCTTTGGATGAATATAGTACAGAACCCTCTCTTGTAGATGGAACACTAAAAATATATACGGCACTAGATACATTTGAAGATGAGAGTCTAGGTTATTGGTCGAAACTTATCTTTCTTTCTCCAAAATGCAGAAGGGCTTATTTAAGTTGGCTTACAGGTGATCGAAGTAACCCAAAAACCCCTCTAGGCTATGTATTTATCTATTTCTACGGTATTGAAAGACGGATTGTTGTTGATTCAAAAGTAGCGGGTGTTGATGATGCCGAATATATACAGCTTTTTGATGAAATAAAACGATTGATAGATATCTATGGGGAGAACCGTTCATTCATGGATTATGGCTCACGTTTATTGGAATTGATGTGCTTATTCAGGCCAAATATAGTTTCTACGCCAGAGAAGGAACTTTCACCAAGATATGATTCCATTCTTTTCAAGTACAGACTTGCTACTGAGGTAAATGCTGGAAACCCAATATCTTCCGAGCTGGATCTTGCATGGATACGATTCTATCCTGAATATCATCTTAGAACTCTGGCAAGGCGCTGTGATAAAGAGTTTTCTCAATTATTTCAGTTATTTTATGAACAAAAATATAACGAAGGACTTATTGTTAAGCCAAATAAAACAAGACTTAAACTGGAGTATTGGCCAGCCAGTAGTTCTCTGCGCGGTGTTAAAATAGAGCATGAAGATTTACCAGACCTCAGCAATCTTAAAACACCTCTTAAAAAGTTAATCAGTATTGCAGATCGATCTACAGAAAAGTTGATCTTTCTGAAAACACCGATGTAAATGGATTGGATAGCTCTAACTTTACGTTGTTTGAAAGATTAATAAGTAAAGAAAAGTGGTCACGTAATGATATAGAAGTAATGTGCCGGAATCTTGGGCTGATGGTTGATGGAGCCTTGGAAAATATTAATGACTGGTCATATGATAGGGTAGATGCTACAGTCGTTGAAGATGGTGGTGATGAAGTTTACGTCGATCAAGAAATAGTCGAAGAGTTGGAGGGTTAGATATGACAGAAAAACGGATACGCTTAAAAGAACGAGATGCAATCATTCAATCTCTGAAGTCAGGGGTGACACCCAAAATCGGTATTCAGCATATTCAAGTCGGCAGAATGAACGAGATGCAGGCGCTCTATCAGGATATTGAAAGAGTTTCTGAGGGGGGATCAGCATTCCGATTTATCATAGGAGAATATGGCTCAGGGAAAACATTTTTTCTCAGTGTCATTCGTTCGATCGCATTGAAGAGGAAATTAGTGACAGTGAATGCTGACCTTTCACCTGATCGAAGAATACAGGCATCCTCAGGGCAGGCACGAAATCTCTATTCAGAATTAATGAGAAATCTGGCTATCCGAAATAAGCTTGACGGAAATGCGCTAACTAGTGTGGTTGAAAATTTTGTAACTCAGGCTCGTAAAGAATCTGAAGCTAATAGTACAAGCGTATCATCCATCATTCATGAGCGATTGTCTTCATCTTTCAGAACTTGTTGGTGGTTATGATTTTGCAAAAGTTATTGAAGCCTATTGGAACGGTCATGAGCAAGATAACGAAGTATTAAAATCAAATGCAATTCGTTGGCTAAGAGCTGAATATACTACCAAGATGGATGCGCGTAGAGACCTTGATATTAAAACGATCATTTCTGATTCTTCTTTCTATGACGTACTTAAGCTAATGAGTTTATTTGTTCGTCAAGCCGGCTATCAAGGGCTTTTAGTTAATCTTGATGAGATGGTTAACTTGTATAAGCTTAATAGCACACAAGCACGCACATCAAACTATGAGCAAATACTACGTATTTTGAACGATTGTTTGCAGGGTACGGCGGAGCATTTTGGATTTTTGCTAGGAGGAACACCGGAATTCCTTCTCGACGCAAGAAAGGATTATACAGTTATGAGGCACTTCAATCTCGCCTTGTTGAGAACAGCTTTTCTCATCCTGCGCTACACTTAGCAAGCCTCACTCCAGAGGAATTATATATTTTGCTACGAAATCTTCGGCATGTATTTGCGGGAGGGGATACATCCAGGTACCTAATCCCGTATCAAGCATTGAAGGTCTTTCTGCATCATTGTAGTAAAACCATTAGCGATGCATATTTCCGCACTCCAAGAAACACGATTAAGGCGTTTCTTGATATGTTGGCAGTATTGTAGCAAAACCCATCAATGGATTGGTCACAACTTGTCGAGTCGCTTGCCGTTGAGGAAGAACGTCCTAGTGATGTTGACGTACTAATAGATGATGAGGTAGGTAGACTCAGAAGGGTTAGCAGAATTTAAGTTATGAGTGATGTATATCAAAGCCTAGACCCACGTATTCAAAAGTGGATATTTAAACAAGGATGGAGTGATCTAAGAGAAGTACAAAAGAAAGAAATCCCTCCAATTCTGTCTGAAGATAAGTACGTATTAATCAGTGCATCAACTGCGGCTGGAAAAACCGAAGCCTTTTTCTTGCCTGCATGTAGCGCTATTGCAAATTACTCCGATGGCTTTGTAGTTTTATATATTAGTCCTTTAAAGGCACTGATTAACGATCAATACCGCCGACTTGAAAGCCTGTGTGACATGTTGGATATGGATATCACGCCGTGGCATGGAGATAGTTCACAATCACAGAAAAAGAAGGTAAAAGCATCTCCCTCAGGCATATTACCCCTGAGTCACTTGAGTCCTTGATGGTCCGAGAGTCAGGTTGGGTTAGGCATGCATTTTCTTCGCTTCGTTATATAGTCATTGACGAGTTTCATGTTTTTATAGGTACAGATCGTGGGCAACATTTGTTGTCGCTATTAAACAGATTGGAGCATGTGCTCAATCGATTTGAAAGACCTATTCCTAGAGTAGCGCTCAGTGCAACATCAAGGGAGTTAGAAAACGTTCCTAAATTATTGAGACCGAACAAAATCCTTCTCTGTGAAACGATGACAAGCGGCAAAATTCAATCTACGATGAAATTATAGGTTCGAGGATATATCAATCCTTTGGATATACTTAAAGATAAGACACTGGTATCAACAGAATATCGTATTTTTCAGGATCTGTTTGAGATTTGCCGAGGAGGTTCTCATCTTGTATTTGCCAATAGTCGCCAACGCACAGAGAGTATAGCTGCCCAATTAAGTGATTTTTGTGAACGAGACGTTGTTCCTAATGAGTTTTTCCCACATCACGGCTCTTTGTCTAAAGAACTCCGAGAGAGCTTAGAACCTAGACTACAAAAAGAAAAATTACCAACGACTGCTGTCTGCACAATGACGCTCGAACTGGGTATTGATATAGGAAAAGTCAAGTCTATTGTGCAAGTAACTGCTCCATACACTGTATCTAGCTTGCGGCAGCGCTTGGGGCGCTCAGGCAGGCGAGGCTCATCCGCCATATTAAGAATGTTGATTGCGGAAAATGAGTTGGATGCAAATGCCAATATTATCGACAAGCTTAGGCTGGAGTTGATTCAGTCGATAGCTATGATCCGGTTACTGCTTGTAGATAAGTGGTATGAGCCTGCTGATACCAGCCAAATGCATCTGTCGAAATTTCTACATCAGATACTGGCCGTAATTGCACAATGGGGAAGCATCAGGGTAGATCAACTCTATGTTCTGTTGTGTAAAAGCGGTGTTTTCCCCAAAATTGAAGTTCATCATCTGAAGGGTTTACTAACCCATCTGGGGAAGATTGAGTTATTGCAACAACTTTCTAGCGAGGAGCTAGTTCTTGGAATTCAAGGAGAGCGCCTAGTCAGCTCCTATACTTTTTATTCTGTATTTAAAACGCCAGAAGAGTTCCGTATTGTCAGTGGCAATAAAACGCTTGGAACACTACCTGTTGACTCGCTCGTTATGAAGGAGCAACACATCATTTTTGGAGGGAAGCGTTGGAAAGTTACTGAAATTGACGAAGAGAAAAAAGTAATTCATGTCAAAGCTACTAAGGGTGGAAAGCTTCCAAAATTTGGCGGATCAGGTATGTCTATACATGATTTGGTTCGTCAGGAAATGCTGAAAATATATATGGAAGGCGATTATAGAATTCCAATAGGTGACAGAAAAATTGACTTTGTAGACGAAACAGCAAGAAGCCTTTTTCAGGAAGGTGCACGTTTTTTTTATGGCAGTGATTTGTCATCTAACCCCATAGTACAGCAAGGGAAAAACGTTTATATATTTACATGGTTGGGTGATAAAACTGTCAATACACTCACTGTGATATTGATCAAAAAAGGATTTAAAGCCAACGCATTTTTGGGAGTTATTGAGGTACAGGGTGCCACTACAGAGGCCATTGAAAAATCTCTGAAGATTGTGCTGAATGATGGCGTTTATGATGAGCTTGAGCTTGCATCAATAATTCCGATGGAGTAGAAAAATATTGAAAAATATGATGAGTTTTTATCTGATAATTTGCTATCAGAAGGTTATGGCCGTAGAACTTTTGATTCTTCGGGCATAGAAGGGTGGTTGAATGAGAATATTTGGATTTATTGAAATTTTAATGTCCGCTAATGGCTGATAGGTTGGCTACTAATCTGAAAAGGATATCTAATGAAATGTAATAAATGCCAGCGCTCCATGCGCAAGATAGACCATCGCAACGAAATGGATGATTTGAATGTTGACGCCACAGATGGTCAGATCGCTGATTATTTATCATCCGAGCTTTCAGGAGAAAACATTGTTTGGAATATAGGGATTGTTGAATATTACTGTGCTAACGGAGCAGACAAGCGAAGTACCGAAGCATTTGGAATTTTATGTCGACTATGAGCGTATGGCGCGGGACATGGAGATGTCAGGTGATATTTTCTCAATAGAAACCACCCATTGATGAGGTGCATGTGTTTTGGGCACACGAAAAATCGCCGCGCCTGCACTGACAGGCGCGTATTGAAAAGAAGAAAGTTACCCGTTTTGATAAAGGTGTCGAATCTTATATCTGGAATGCGGCGGCAGAGTTCACTGCCGCACAGGCAGCTAGAAATAAATCGAAGGCGACCCGAGACCTTCCTGATCAAAAAAAAACCGGATAACCCGGGTAGCAATAAACCTGTTTAACCAGGCTGTTACTCCAGTTCTGACAGGTTCACGCTACGCTTCTGCTGCACCGATAATAAAGCAGCTTCGGCAAGCAAAAGCGCCTGTAGACCGTCCTGCATAGTGGGTATCTTTACCTCTTCATCCATCAGGTGTCGTACAAAACTATCCAGCTCTGCGCGGTAGGCGGCGGCGTAGCGTTCGAGGAAAAAATGCAATGGATTGGCGCTGCTGACACCCGACCGGCTATAGGCCACGACGGTGTTTTCATTGACATTTTGCGCTACCAGCATACCTTCGGAGCCATGTACTTCAATGCGTTGGTCATGACCAAAACTGGCGCGGCGACTGTTTGATATTTGCGCCAGTTTCCCGCTCGCGGTGGTCATCGTGATCACGGCAGTATCAAAATCGCCTGCTTCGCCGATCGCCGCATCTACCAGACAGGCAGCGTGGGCACTCACGCTTACCATCTCCTCAGCCAGCAGGAATCGGGCCATATCGAAATCGTGGATAGTCATGTCACGAAACAGGCCTCCAGAGACTTTAATGTACTCCACGGGCGGTGGTGCAGGGTCCTTGGAAATGATGCTGATCAGTTCCACCACGCCGACACCTCCTGCATTGATCTGCTGCTGTAAAGTCTGGAAGTGCGGATCATAGCGGCGATTAAAAGCGATCATGGCTTTGCAGTCGCTCTGCGACACTCGTTTCAGGCACTTTCGTACCCGTTGCAGCGACAGATCAATGGGCTTTTCGCACAACACGTGCTTGCTGGCCACTACGGCCTGCTCTATCAAATCGGCATGGGTGTGGGTGGCGGAGCAGATCAGCACTGCGTGAATGTCATCATTGGCAAAAATTTGTTGCGGAGTCATTTGCTTGCAACCCAGTTCATCTGCGAGGCGGTCTGCATTGACCCGAAGAGGGTCGTACAGCGCCACCAACTGCGCGTGTGCATTTCTGACAATATTGCTGGCGTGAATTGAACCGATGCGGCCCGCACCAAACAAGGCGATATTGATCATAAATACGCCTTAGGAAACTATAATAGCCGGCGACCAATGCGGATTGCTTGAGTGCCTGATATCCCATACAGGCGTATTCGTAGGGGTCAGCCTTGGCCGGGTCCTGCTCCGCCTCGACGATGATCCAGCCCTCGTATTTCTTGTCAGCCAGCGCCTGTATTACCGCATGATAATCAATCATGCCGTCACCGGGGACGGTGAAGATGCCGTTCAATACACAATCCAGAAAAGAGTCTTTATTCCGATCAACCGTTTTCAGTACCCTCTGAACGGATATCCTTTGCATGCACATGGTTGATTCGATGGCCGTGCCGTTTGATGACAGCAAGAATGTCGCCTCCAGCGAACAACAGATGTCCGGTATCAATCAACAGGCCCAGCGCTTCCCCGGTATGCGCCATTGTCAAATCCAGCTCCCGTTCGGTTTCCACGCTGGTACCCATATGGTGATGAAAAGCCAGCGGAACGCCCTGGCTGGCGCAATACTCGGCCAGTGCTGTGAGTTGCTCCCCATAGGCAGCGAATTCAGATTCCGGCAACACCGGTTTGTTGACCAATGGCTCATACGGCCGGTTCTGCACTGTTTCATGGGTTTCTCCATATACCAGCACTGGCGCATTCAGAGCGGCATATAACTCAAGCCGGGGTTTAATCCGCTCCAGCTCATTTTCTAGGATATGGTTAAGCAAAAGTCCCGAATACCACCCGGATACGAGTTTGAGGTCGTACTCGGCCAGCACCTTTGCCAGGGACTCTCTGTCCTTGGGGAACTTGCCGCCGAGTTCGGTGCCGGTATACCCGGCCTGGCGAGTTTCCTGTAAGCAGGTTTCGAGAGAAGTCTGCCCGCCCAATTGCGGCAGGTCATCGTTAGACCATGAAATTGGCGACATGCCAAATCTCAGTTTCATGGCGTACTCAGCTTTATTTTAGAATCCATTCATGCGCCGGGTCATTGACAAAATGCCATTTACGAATCGGCCCCGCCATGACATTAAGATAGTAACTGGTATATCCATGTGGCACCCCACCGGGTGATAGCCCTCGGGCACCAGCACCACATCCCGGTCTTCTGCACTCAGGGTCTCATCCAGGCTGCGGTCATCCGTATACACCCGTTGATGAACATACCCGGTTGCCGGGTTGAGACGGTGATAATAGGTTTCCTCCAGTTTGCTTTCCTCGGGCAGGGCGTCTCTATCGTGCTTATGGAGTGGATATGAAGACCAGTACCCCGAAGGTGTAATCACCTCTACCACTAACAGACTATCGACGGGTTGGTTTTCCGGCAGGATATTGCGCACGTAGCGTGTGTTGGTGTCCTGACCACGAACCTCTCGGGACATTTCTGATCCATCAACCATCCGTGCGGCGCCGCTATTGCCCTCACCAAGTGCGCTGCAAACCGCCAATTCCACAGACGTATCAGCCCGTACTTCGACACGGCCCCCCGCTGGCACGTAAACAACGCCTGGCGCCTGTTCATCGAATACAGCGCCGCGACCGCCCACACCATTCCAGAGTTTTTCGCCTGCCTTGACGCTGGCCGTTCCCGAGAGTACTACCAGACACAGTTCGCGACCCGCCTGCCGCAGAACCTGGCGCTGTCCGGTTTGCAGATCATAAAGTTCAAAGCCCACGTATTTCCAGCCGGCACTAACCGGCGTAATCCGATGTACCTGATGCGCGTTGGCCGGTTTTACCAATAACTGATTCATCATTAATAACCCCTTTCCTGTTTGCGACTTGCCAGGGCTGATTTGTGCTTTTCCAGTACTTCGTCATGCATTGACACTTCCGGCACTTCCACTTCCCACCAGCAACCCCCCGGGGAGGCGGGCAGCGGGTCAGTATCTATCACCACCACGCTAACACCGGCACGATTCGAAGCCGCGCTAACTGCATCCTTGAGCTCTCCGATATTGGCCGCTTTTTCGGCATGAGCGCCCATGGCGCGGGCATGTGCGGCAAAATCGATTTTGGCCAGTCCCCGGTTATATGTATCGCGTAACAGATTATTAAAGTTAGCGCCCCCCGTATCCATCTGCATCAGATAAGAACCATCCCACCATCACCACCACCTCACGCTCAGGCTCGGCCAGCTTTTTACACCCACGCCACCGGCAATCGTATCCCATACACGAATAACCATACTCCAGGTGGTATCCGCCTACTGAGCCGCTGTTCCAGTGTTTATGCAGTTCCGCAGGCAGGCTGCCGGCTGCTGCCACCACTATGGCATTGTCGGCGACGCTCTGGTTCACCGCGGCAACAACCTGGGCATCGCTCGGCCTACTCGCATCATTCGCAGCCGCAATAATATCCTGCTGAATTTCGATCCATTCCAATCTGACCTGATTGGCGCGCGCCAGCCAGTCAGCACTTGACTGATAGTTGCCAAGACTTGCGGTTATCGACTGCAATCCCAGCCTTGCATCGGCAACACAGGGCAAGGCGGTATTTGGCGGTATCCATGGGTTGCACGTTAAGCTGCACCACCTGGCACTTGAACAAGCTGTTAGAGCCGGAAATGAAATCCTGTAATCGGGTACCGACCGCGAGCACCAGATCGGCTTCCCGTGCCAAGATGTTGGCGCAGGTCACACCGGTCACGCCAACAGCACCGAAATTGAGGAGATGTTCGGCCCGTAGAGAGGATTTGCCCGCCTGTGTTTCGCATAACCGGTATCCGGTGCGCGCTGGCAAAAGCCTGCAATTGCGCCTCAGCCCGGGAATAGCGCACTCCGCCTCCGGCAACGATAACCGGTTTGTCCGCAGCCTTGATAGCTGACAGTGTTTGCGCCAGTTCATAACTGTCGGGGCCTGTCGACGCAATCCCCATACCTTCTTTGCAAACATGGTCCGGGGGATAATCGAAAGCCTGGGCCTGCACGTCCTGACAAACACTGATCGTGGCCGGACTGCACAGGGCGGGGTCGGTCAGCGCCTGAACCAACTGTTCGGGCCGGGTGATGCGATGGAAATACCGACTCACCGGACGCAAGGCATCGTTTGCGGTAACACTGCCATCCGCAAAATTTTCAACCTGCTGCAAAACCGGGTCAGGCAGCCCGGAAGCGAATACGTCTCCGGGAATCAGTAACAGCGGAATGCGGTTTACATGGGCCGTGGCTGCCGCAGTCACCATATTAGTTGCGCCGGGGCCGATGGAGGAGGTCGCCACCATTATCTGCCGCCGCCGCGCCTTGGCAAAAGCGATCGCAGCCTGCGCCATACTCTGTTCATTATGCCCGCGGTAGGTCGGCAACTGATCCCGCACCTGAAATAATGCCTCGCCAATACCCGCCACGTTGCCATGTCCGAAGATGGCCCAGACGGCGGCGAATAAAGGCATTTCGGCGCCGTCGTCGAGACGGACAAATTGATTGGTTAAAAATCGAACCAGCGCCTGGGCGGTTGTAAGGCGAATAGTTTTCCTTTGGATGTACTCATTAAATTAATTTTGCGGGCGGGTTTTTGCGCAGGCATTATTCCAGGCACCAATCATGCTGCGGTAATTTCTGCGCATTGCTGCTACCGCTGTTTGGTCATCCATCGTTCCGGCGAGCCAGTCCCGGGCGGGCTGTGCAAACAAGGTGCGACCCACTGCAAACCCTTTCACCCGGGGCTGACATGCCGCAACCTGAAAAGATTCACCGATGGATTCGATGGACCCATCCAGGCCTAATACGATAATGCCCTGGCACCAGGGATCATACCGATCAATCATCCGTGCCGCCGCAGCCCAGCAGGCGTCATCCATGCTCGGCTCCAGTTTCCACCAGTCCGGCCTCACCCCCAGTTCATAGAAGCGCTGCATAATCGGCGCCACACTGTGAAACTCGGGAGCATTGCCGTTACGCCCGGTAATAATCTCAAGCAGCCATTCATGTCCGGTGTGCCGGCAGGCGCGATCCAGGTTTCGGATTATCAGTTCATGGTGGGTGCGGATTTGCGGGTCGTCATCCAGGCGATACGGGCACAATACCTTGACTGTCTGGGTGCGTGGCCAGTCGGCCAAGTGTTGAATGATCTCACCTTCAGCCTCAAGCGCCAACGGGAACTGGCCGGAGGCTTCGATGGGGCGCCCGACCCAGGCACCCGATGCGGTCGCGGCCTGCAGCGCAGCGCGTCCCAGCCGGTCATCAATCAGCACCCTGAAACCGGGGTCGTCGCCCGCTTCTTCTGTGGCTGCCTGCCAGGTCAATTGCTTGAATCGACCGACATCCGCGCTATCGCGTCCATACTGGCGCACCCAGGTATCAAACTGGTGTCAATGATCAAAGGCGAAAGCCACCACGCGGCTATACTCCTTTCGCCGATTCGTGGCACGATGCAGATGATTGAGGCGAGGGTCAAACCGCAGGGCCGTTTACTCGCTGCCATTTTTGATGAAATGCTGCAACTCGGATTGGGATGGTAAAGCAGGTGCACAGCCATGACGCGACACCGCGAGAGCGCCGCAGGCGTTGGCGTAGGAACAGCTCGTCTGCCAGTCTTCTCCTCCTAACCGGCCCCGCAGCAGGCCGGACATAAACGCATCACGCATCACCAGCACCCAGTACATTAAAAATATCCACCTTGTACCCTGCTCCCGGGAGGCCGGACTCCCAGCCGTCAACCGCGCCCTCAAATACTCTGCACCCCATTGCGCCACGTTTACATACCAGAACCGCATCACTCAGCCCGCGCACTGTGGAAAGGGCGGATAAAGTATCGTCCGTGCCACCAGCAATATGGAATTCCTGCTCGGTGCCGACAATCAAGTCGCAGTCAGCGAGATATTTTTGTAAATGTTGGCTGACCTTCTGATCAGCAATAAAACGGGACTCACCATCACCATGCCCGGCCAGATTCCAAAGACTGGGTCGATAGTCGATATCCATCACCACGGTAGCTCCCTGCGACCGCGCCAGCTGCATGGCCTTGTGACTGGCGGCGGCCACATTGACCGTACTCAAATGTGTGCCGGATACCAATACTGCCCGCGCCCGGGCAATAAAATCCGCTCCACATCATCCTCACAGCGCCATGTCCGCGCAATTCTCCCGATAGAAAATAAGAGGGAAGTGTTCCTCGTCCTGGATTCCCAGTAATACCAGCGCGGCAAGACGAGTCGGGTCGGTAATAACCCGCTGCGTGTCTACCCCTTCAGCCGCCATGGTTTCGCGGATAAAGCGCCCCATATGTTCATTGCCAACCCGCGTCAGCATGGCTGATTTCAAACCCAGTCGAGCTGTGCCGATCGCAGTATTGGCCGGGCTTCCGCCAACGTACTTGGAGAAGCTCGTCATATCCTCCAGACGACCGCCCACCTGTTCGCCATAAAGGTCTACACCGGCACGACCGACACAGATGAGGTCCAGGTTTCTTTGTTCCATTCTCCTGTTATGCCGAAATATTTCAGGGTTTTTTATTGATTTTCGTAAAATACGAATAAATTTCTAATTTTTTTGCGAATGTCGCTTGCCTGTTTCCACTGCCAGACACAAGGCCAGGCAAATCGTGGCTGACAAGCCACGAAAGCCGTCTACTTCTTCTTCAAGCACTTCGAGATGCAGATCATCGGTCCGGGCGATGGGACTTAAAGTGGAATCGGTCAAAGCAACCACAGGAATCTGTCGCGCAAGACAGATATCCACTAACTCACGAGTATTGGCGGTATAAGGATTGAAGCTAACGGCCACCAGCACTTCGTCGCTGTGAATCAGATTGGCCTTGTCCGCCATCAGACTTGCCATACCGTCCAGCAACACGGCCTGCAACCCTATTTTGACAAACATATAGTGCAGGTAGGTCGTGACGGGCGCCGCACGTCCTTGTCCGGCAATATAGATACAGCGGGCGCTCGCCAGTTGCTCGCTGGCCTGGGTTATTGCCGCTTCGTCTGCCTGCTGTTCCAGCTTGTCGATAGAGAAGCTGGCCGCCCGGCTGAAGCGGTGCAATACTGTCTGCTCGGGCTGTTCATGATCATCGAGGCGATGGATGCGCTGAAGGTAAGATGGCGGCACGTGGCGCATGCTTTCCTGAAACACGGACTGCATGTCGGAAAACCCCTGGTAACCGATAGATTTTGCAAAGCGCACCAGGGTTGACGGGGTTACGTTGGCTTTGTCGCTAATCATCGCAATGGTGTTGAGTGCTACCACATCTGGATTATGCAAGACAAATTCCGCAACGTTCTGCAGGCGCCTAGGTAATGAAATATAGTGTTCTTGCAGCCAGGGCTTTAATTCACTGAATACCTTGGGTGGTGGCTGGCTTAGCGCAATAGACATCAATCAGGCCCGAGTCATAAAATGTTGTTTGAAACAATAATCTCTGGATTGGCGACCCTTGATGAGGGTCCGGTCGAGTGTCAGAGAGCGTCACCCGAGGCCGCCGTCACATTAATAGGCCCATCCGGCGACCACGGCAAAGTATACGTAATTTGAATTTTATTTGGAACGTATATTCCATTTTTATTTTATTTGCAATTTATATTCTATAGTGATACAAACTGAACACCTTTGAGTTATGTACTAAATTGTAGCGAAATGTGAGCAAGAAGGGGCGACCACAGCCACCCTATAGTTATTTTAGTTATAGTTAAAATCAGAACCATTGCTCCGAAGTATTGTTTATTTTTCCAGACCAACCATCCTAACCAGGAGGATATATGAAAAAAGTCAGTTTATTTACGGCCGCAGCCTGCCAGGGGATGTCATTCGAGCACGAAGCTGTCAATCATTCGGTCGGCGCATACGTTCGGGGTATGGCGCATACCAACGGGATCGAGTCCTTTTGGTCTACGCGCAAGCGAGGGCACAACGGCATCTATCACAAGATGTCGCCCAAGCACCTTGACCGCTACGTCACCGAATTCGCCGGGCGGCACAATGTTCGCGATGCCGAGGAATTGCCTGAAAAGCAGGTTGAGCGGCGAAAGCTACATACACCGGCGCCTTGGCGAGATGATTGGACCATTGATGAGCATTCACAGTGGAACTGGAGTCCATCACATTCCTTAGATCATGACGAACCGAGGAATTGGTCCGGGTGCTAGAAAAGAGAGCCCGGAAAATGAAGAAATTGGAAAATCGGAAAAACATGCTCTATGGCTTTGATGCCTCCTAAAGCATGATGGATTGAGGAAGGAGAGACGCATGACCGACCGTAAAAAGCGTTCCGTCCCGCTATCCTGCGAAATCGCCTTGCCGCCCCATTGAACACCAGTCCCGGAAGGCTAGGCACGAAAAGGGCCACGACATGCCCGGCGCAAGCCGTGAAACTGTGCGTCGAGCGTTCATGCGACCCATCACCGTGCGGCGCGAAAAGACAAAGGATAATCTCAACACGACCAGAACACCCAGGATCAGGGTTTCGATCAAGGGAATCTCAATCTGATAGTGACCTGTGCGGAGTGCAAAATGGAGACTGCCTATTCGTTGGACTCCCGATTCGAGCCATCCGTTCATTGTTCCCACTGCAAGACATCATGGGCCGTGAATATCAACGAACTCACAGAAGCCCAAATAATCAACGTAATCGAACCGGCTAATAGGGTTCGAGATCGAGATCAATGCGAATTAAACTCTAGGTAAGTCGAGATCAAGCATATCGTCAAGCTCGAATCTTTACCCAAAATCATTTGCGTCGGCAGTTTCAATTACATGGTCCGCTTGATCCCCGCCTTGACCCGCCCGGATTTGTCTGATGGCCACCTCCCAATCATCAAATACACAGACATCCAGGCAGGTTTCAAAATTCCCTGCATCAAAACTATAAGCACGTAAAAACCCTGGAATCCCTATTGGGGCTAGGTCGTGTTGACGAATTATCAAATTATTAATAATTGTATCCCACAACAGTTTTGAGTAGGGTCGTGATGAGTATACGGGTCACCGATGTGATCTGGTCGCGGATTGAATCAATTTTGACGACATCAAACCCGGCCAGCCCCCCGCCCCGGCGTCAAGGGTAGGGACATCCCCCCGTGCCGAGGGTGTAGGGACATCCCCCCGTGCCTGTCTATGATGAAGGACAACCACGGGGGGATGTCCCTACAATTCGTCAACACGGCCTAGTCAGTGGTGGTGTTTGTTGGCGGCCGTATCTTTAAAACCAAAATGCCTGAAAATGTTACCCATGGTCGTGGTTATATTCGATTCATAAAATCGAAAAAACAACCGGTATTATCGAACTGGAAGTTAAAGAAACAGCAAATAAAATTAAAACAGGCAGATTAGCGGTGTCTTATAAAGAGCATGTCAAACAAATTTATAATTAAAAAGAAGAAGAATAAGCGGTGAGTAGAGTGCGGTAGCCCAATGGTGATACGGGGAAGTCAGCGTGGGACTCAATTCCACCCGTCGGCACAGTATATAAAAAAGAACGCCCCCATCCGCAATGGATGGGGGCGTTTCGCTAGCCCGATCAGAACTTGGCTTTGAACCCGACATGAACAGAGCTTTCTTCTGCGGTTGCAGAAGTTTTCCCTGCCCCTGCTGCGTGGTAGCCAGGTAGACCGGCGGTTGCTGAGAGTATTTTGTGCCCCACTGCCAGAGAGAGTGGATGTTTCTGTTACCTTGTGAGAAGCAGAAACTCCAAACTCTGCCGCGGCAGAGTGGAACTGGCTATGCCCAAAGTCCTCTCCATAGGAGGCAGACAGGGCAACGAGCGATTGCTCTGTTTCCCACGCAGCCGCTTTCACGGCAGCTTGGACAAACTGAGCACTGCCATTCTCCCCGATAGGGAGAGTGCACTCCAAGAGGATTGTCCCCACTCCCTCCATAGAGAGAGAGTTGGAGAGGACCAAACTCATTGGTGTGTCCTATTGCAACAGTACGCGTGGGTTCCAGATACGAGAAGGAAAACCCTCCTCCTAGATTTGCACGCGCTCCTGCAAAGGAGGATTCGCCCGTTGTCGCTGATTTCACCACAAGAGGTGTTACCAGCGAGGGATCTTCATGCCCAGCCAAGCCGAGGGACTGTTGCGGAATAGTGGCTGGTGATGCATTGAATGCCGTCACCTGCGCCAAGCTCACCGACTGCTGAACTGCATTTGACAGCGTTGCCACTGCCCTGCCTTTGACTTGGCTACAGTCAACACTCACTTCGCCATTCCCGAATACTCGGTCAACACCCGGTTCCCCGAGGTCTTTGGCACAAGCACGCAGGGTTTGCATCGTTCGTTCCGCCGTCATTCCTTCTAACTGGCGGATATAGAATGCAATGGCCCCGAGACGCCCTGAGGCATCGGATGTGCCATCTGGGCGTGTTTTTTCTAGTGGGTACACCACAGTAAAACACCATCGTGCTGCATCTCCGCAAATTACAGAATTAGATGCGGAGTGCTGTACCGGACTACCAGCATTTCTTTTAGCTGCAACCACAGCGATGGCGACCTTGTCTGTAGGAAAGACCTCATTGAGGTAGAAATTGTATGTTTCCATACGCCCCCCACCTCCATGCCATCCGGTCTTCCAGTACTTGTGGTTGGGGTTCCAGAGATCTTTGTGTATCCCTCTCCCTGGGTCAACCGTCAGAGTGTTGCCTGCTGCCAGGGAAAGAAAGATGTCGTTTCCCTTGAGGATCTGCACACTCTTTTGATCACGCAGTGGCAGAAGAACTGGGAGTGCCAGTACTTTGGTCTGCTCCCTGAGGGTGCGGTATGCATCCCTTTCAAAGAAGGACCCCAACAGATCTCTATCCAGAGGAAGAACAACTTTCTGGATGTTTTCCTTTGGGACACCTTCCTGTTTGATGACACGCAGCATAAACGCATCGTGTGCATCGTTTGGATTGTGTACACCGGCGAAAACCAGCTTCCCTTGGAACCCTCCATTTTGGTGGATTCGCCGGTGAAGATCCTCTTGTCCGAAGAGCGGATTTGGCAGAGCGGGTATCACCACTACGGGCTTGGAGTCGACCTTGGGTTTAACCACAGGTTTGGAGTCGACCTTCGGCTCGGGCTCGGGTTCAACCACAGGATCAACCTGGGTGTCAACTTTCGGTTCAACCTGGAGCTTTATTTCAACCTCTGTGTCGATCTTCGGCTTAGTGTCCACCTTTGGTTTGGTGTCAACCTTCGGCTTCGGCTTGAGGTCAACTTTTGTGTCAATCTTGCGGTCAACCTTCGGCAGCGGATCTGGTTCCAACACCAGTCCACCACCACCACCTCCCCCTCCTCCTCCACACGCAGTAAGCATGAGGGAGAAAGAGAGTGCGATTGCAACCAGAGTTGCACGCGTGATATGCATTGTAACACCTCCTCAGTGTTGTTTAACAGTGTTATAGTATGCAGAATGCATACTATTTCTACCCCGCAGTGTATAACAAAAGAAGGGAAAGTGCTTAAAACCAGCTAAACACTCTGTTCCAAATGGATGTGGGGAGTATGCGAACTGTTTTTTCTCTCACACTAAACACTTGTTCTGGGGTTTCATCTGTTGCTGGCTCTCTGCAAGAGAGCGAAAAGATGGAGTCGGTTTCTACTGTTACATCTACTTTTACTTGGCTCGATGCTGAGTCAAGTGGATCTGGTGTAGTAGAACCTGAGATGTCTATCACCCCCGCTGTCTCATCTGAGCTATTTTTTCTCAACACACACTCATAGGTACTTTCCATTCGCCAGGAAATACGAACTGTTTCACCTTTTCTTACAGATTCTGGTTCAGCTGTAAAGCCAATAATTTTACCAGGGGTGCTCTGCCAAGCATACGAACCCTGATTCTCAAAATCAGGAACCAAGGTGCTTAAATCGCTGACGGTTACCGTGAGTCCTGTTGTATTTGAACCAAAGGTCCAAAGCCCTGTCTTTTGCGCCCACGCGTATCCTAAGAATTTTTTCGTTGCAGGGTTGAAAATAATTTCAAGTCGTGGGTCACTGTTTTTATATAATGGACCAAGGTAGAGTGTTTCAAAACCTAAGGGCGCATCGCTGTTGACAACCTTTGCACACCCACGCATTCGCCATTTACCATCTGCTTCTTTTACAAGGCGGGCACGCGAATTTGTATCGGGGCAGGGAGCAGATTTATTTGGGTGTCCATTTCTTAGTCCTGTTTCATTGTTGAAAAATTCGGACTTAAATGATATCCATCCAGCATTTGAGTTCCATGCATGTCCGTGAAGGTAATACATAGTGGGGCTTCTTCGCTCCATACTCAAGCCATAGCTTTTTTTACCCGCTGTGTAGGGCAAGTAGCAGAAAAGGTCTCCCGGCGTACATCCCCTTGGATTCCATAACCCTTGTTCGGGACCAATATTTCCAGCAAGTCCTGCTTCTGTTATGTCTCCTGGAGGTTTTGGATCAGACGATGGACCAAGGACGGTGTAGCCATATACTTCATTCCAAAGCCATCCATGTATAGCGTAGCTTTCAACATCGAGTGTGCTTGTGGATGCTGATGTTGATGGTGTGGGGCGGACGAGATACAGTGCTGAAATAGAGAGTAGAGCAATGATTGTTGCACCAATTGCAAGGATGATGACAAAGCGGGTTTTCATAAATTTTATTATGTTTATTTAAAGTATACCCACATTTCTCATCGCGTATTCAGCAAGTGTGGACTTCTTTATATACTCTATAGACAAGCACTCCCCGTAGCTCAACTGGATAGAGCAGCTCCCTTCTAAGGAGCAGGTTGTGGGTTCAAGTCCTGCCGGGGAGGCATGCCCAATCTATTGTGCTGATGTTTGTTGTGCGGTATCACGAACGTGTGCCATTGAAAGGTATACACAACGATTGAAGCAACGCAAACGCTGAAACCTGAGTTGCTCATTTGTGCTGTTTGAACCTCATGCAATTAGTTGGAAAGATATCTGCGTATCAGAGAATGATGTTGTGTTATATTCTAATGCGTCAAGTGGCGAGAGAAAGGGGTGCGTGTTTCTTGTGCGAGATGAAACGATGGTTCATTATTGGTTTTCGTTTTATGGGCTGGATTTAAAAAAGAAGTCGTTTGGTATTTGGATGATGTTGCAAGAAATACAGCGCGCAAAAGAATGTGGGATGCACTATGTGTATCTCGGAACTTGTTATGGGAAAAAAGGGAGATATAAAATGAATGTGAATAGGTTTGAATTTTGGAATGGAACCTGTTGGATACAAAATAAAAAACAATTACAACAGTTACTTTTGAATGACGAAGGTTTGTAATTTTTTTTATTACTCTAGTAGTAGCGGGCAGGCAAGAACTTACGGGGAGTATTGTTTCTATATTGGTAATGGTAAGCAAGAAATTGCAGGGGAGTATATTAGTGCGGGCAGGGAGAATCGAACTCCCGTTCCCTGCTTGGAAGGCAGGCGTTCTACCACTAAACTATGCCCGCATGGGCAACACACGCTCTATCACAGTATACAAACAACAAAAGGTGAGGAATGATTCCTCACCTTTTGTGTTCAGGTAATGTGTTACCTATTCCTCGTCCACAGTATCACCCTCGTCATCTTCTTCCTCGTCATCATCCATTTCTTCTTCTTCGTCCATTTCTTCTTCGTCTACTTCTTTATCATCAAACGATTCAGAGAAATGCCCGACTTCCAGTCCGGCCGCCAGAAGGTGCACACCATTTTGCACCGTATCCTTGACCAGACCATCAACGCGTTGCCAGGCATGACTATGAATCAGCGGCCCCATGTCTATGGGCGCATCCTTATCGTGTCCGACCGCCGCTTTCTGAGCGCGATCGTGTACTTTTTACGCGCAGGCTCCGGCTGCTTCGGCCTCGACATACACCCGGTTTGGGGTTACGCAGATTTGCCGCGCATACAATGTCTGCCGTCAAATCAAGGTCGGCATCGGCGAACACCAGAACTGGCGCGTTGCCGCCTGGTTCCATGGAATAGCATTTAATTATTGTGGTGCCGGTTCGCATGATATGACGACCTGTCTGCGTTGATCTATCAGCGGGAATAGTTGATGATGACAGCGCATCGCCTACTTCGGCCTCGTCGCCGCAAAGGATATTCACGGCACCCGCTGGCAAACCAATTTGGGTACAAAGCCCGCCCACCGCGCAGGCCGATAACGGCGTCTTATAAGGAGGGTTTAATCACGATGGAACTTGGTTTATTTGATCGTCTCCCGGTATTATATTGTGGTGCAAAATATAATGGGGCTTGAGACAATAGTGATCAATCATACAGTCCCACACTTGAACGCCGACAGCCCGGCGGCTGCCGGTCTTGCAGTCACGGCCGATCAATCAAGGGCGATTGAGAAATTGATCTGATCACCGACTCCTCGCCCCGGCGTTGCACACTGTTTTGAAAGTGAAATCACCCCGATGTTGAAAAAGAAGCCAGCACATTCACAGCATATAGCCATCGCATTGATTCTTCTTGTCACGATGTCTGGTTGTCCATCAATGTCCTGGCCACAGCCAAAGAGTACGTTTCAGCCTGCACCGGTCCCCGATGGCACAGCATTCGCGAAACGGACCGATCTGGCCCCGGGCGACACCCTCGAATTGGCCGTCCATGCAAAGAACGCCCGCCGCCTGACCTTCCGGGTGCGGCGAATCGGGCCATGGGGATCCGATCAGATGCCGCTGCCGAATGCGGCCATGTCCGGCAGTCCCCCTTGCAGCAGCCCAGCGTGCGGCTTTGGGTTCGATCACCTGACGAAAATCCATCGACTGGTTCAGGAACTCTCTGTTCGGTTGCGCTGACTGGTGCCAGGCCAGCACATCATCATCCAGCATTCCCCAATTGGCACGGGAACGAATCCGCGCCCCAATGCCACGCCGAACTTCTATGAACCCCTTGCCGACCAGGATTTTTACGACCTCACGAATCACCGAGCGACTCACCTGATAGCGTTCGGCCAGCGCACCCTCATCCTTGATTAAAACACCCGGCGCAAAGGTTCCAGAGACGATGCGGCGGCGGTTGAAAGGCTGGGCGCCAGTCCGCCAGTCTGCGGCAAATCATAAAACATCATTTCACTCATGGGATTTCCCATAACATATGATGTTTAAAGAAAAAAATGTTTGATTGCGGAAAATGTTCGTGTCCTGCTCGTGATGGTCCGGGCCAAACAACTGCTTCGGCAAAGCGGTAATATGCACAAGCCCCGCCGCCAATGGATGCCTGAAAAGCCGTCTGGATAGCGGTGCTGACCTAAAGAGGTTTATCTGGAGTGTATCGGATACCTTTGGCGCGTCTATACGGAATCCTGAATTAACCTATAATCCCTGCCTCCGAACGGCGGCAATGATCTATTGTTGTTGAATTTTTAACTTAAATTGAGGAAAGGCAAATGGCGGATTATCCAACTCTGCAGGAAATGGGCATCCACAACCCGCAGCAAATTGATCGATATTCCTTGCAGACAGTAAACAACGTAGACATTTTGCGCATAGTGTATTTGCGCAAAAAAGGATCATTGCTGCCGGTCAGCAAGCGCTTTAGATTCGGTCGTGCGGAAAAGCTGATTTTGGCAGAAGGCGACCATCGTGCTGCGCAGATTCATCATGAGATTTCGCCGTTTGTGCGCAAAGTATTGTCAGAACTTGATCAAATCGTTGCGGGCAAGCGGAATCGGCGCAATCAACTGGAAATCATCAAGGAAGAAATGCAGAGATTACAGGAAGATACCAGCAGCCGCCTGGCCTATATGCAGACGCTGATTGATGATTTATGAGCCGGAACCGTTTCCGACTTCATCCCGATTGTTCTGCACATGACCAATAAACCTGACGCCCCGCAGCATCCGGCCACAATAGCCGCCCGGGCATTGGGCTGGGAAGACCGGGAAACCGGCGCGATTACCCCGCCCATACATCTGTCCACCACTTATACACGGGATGAAGCGTATCAATCACGGCATGGCCGCACCTATCTACGCGACCACGGCCCCACCCAGTATCATGCTGAGCAGTTGCTATGCGAATTGGAAAGCGGCGAGGATGCAATCAGTTTCGCTTCGGGACTGGCGGCGTGTACGGCACCTTTTCATGGGCTAAACAAAGGTGATCACGTGGTGGTATCTGCGGTTATTTACTACGGTGTGCTCACTTGGTTAGTGGTTTTTGCAGAAGCGCGGGGGCTGGAATACAGCTTGTTCGAGCCGGGCAATCTGGATGATTTGTCGAATAAGCTGATTGATGGAAAAACAAAACTGGTGTGGCTTGAAACGCCCGCCAATCCAACCTGGGTCGTGACCGACATCGCAGCGGTTTGCGAAATTGCCCATGCCCGTGGGGTACTGGTAGCCGTGGATTCCACAGTGGCCACGCCGGTATTGACCCGACCCATCGAATTGGGCGCTGATTTTGTCTGCCATTCGGCCACCAAGTATTTAAATGGTCATTCAGACGTACTCGGTGGGATGTTGGTAACGGCCCATGCGGACAGTGATTTATGGCATCGTATCAGACAGCATCGGCTGTATGCCGGGGCAATGCTGGGGTCATTTGAAGCCTACCTGTTAATCCGCGGTATCCGCACGTTATTCCTGCGGGTCGGGGCGCAGTGTGAAAATGCCATGGTGATTGCTGGGTATTTACACCGGCACCCCAAGGTTGAACATGTTCATTATCCCGGCTTGCCGGGCGACCCGGGTCATGCAATTGCCACCAGGCAGATGACGGGCGGTTACGGCGGCATGTTGTCCATTCTGGTGCCGGGCGGACGAGCCGGGGCCATTGCCGTGGTCAATAATGCCAGCGTATTCAAAAAAGCCACGTCATTAGGGGGCGTTGAAAGTTTGATTGAACACCGCAAGACCAGCGAATCCGGGGTCACCGACACCCCCGAAAACCTAATCAGAATCTCGGTCGGGATTGAAGCCGTGCAAGATCTTGTCGCTGACCTGGAGCAGATGCTTGATCGATGACGAATGAAGTCATTCTGACCTGTGCGGTAACTGGCGGACATGCAAATTTTGCCAGACATCCCGATTATCCGATCACTCCCCGACAAATAGCGAATAACTGTATCGAAGCGGGCAAAGCCGGCGCCGCCATCGCCCACATTCATGTGCGCGACCCGGATACTGGCATGCGTTCGGGCGACCCGGCCCTGTTCCGCGAGGTGTATCAGCGCATCAAGGATTCGGGCAGCGATATTCTGATAAACCTTACCACCAGCGAAGGTGCGCGGTTTGTGCCCGGTTTGGAAAATGCCGGTACGGGCGGTGCGGGTACAACATTGCTGCAACCGCTCAAAAGATTAATCCATATTGAACAGTTGAAGCCGGATATATGTACGCTGGATGCAGGGACGTTTAATTTTGGTGAATTCATATTCGTAAACACCCCCCGGCACCTGCGCGTAATGGCCAGGCGTATTCAGGAATTGGGGGTCAAGCCGGAGTTGGAAGTATTTGAACCGGGTCATATCATGTTCGCGCGCAAACTGATTGAGCAGGGATTGGTAAACCAGCCGCCGATGTTTCAGATTTGCCTGGGGATAGCCCATGCTGCACCAGCCACAACCGGGATTCTTGCGGTAATGAAAAACCTGTTACCCGAAAATGCCCGGTGGAGCGCGTTCGGCATATCCCGTTGGGAATTCGATATTGTGGCTCAGGTGGTCAGCCAGAATGGCAATTGCCGGGTGGGCCTTGAGGACAACCTGTATTTGAATAAAGGTGAATTTGCCACTAATGTGCAATTGGTAGAGCGAGCGGTGCGAATTATCCGGGAAGTGGGGCGGGAGCCCGCCACATCCGCCCAGGCCGCCCGAATGCTTGGAATTAGGCATTAACCTCGTTACAGGGAATAATTGAACCCTTGTTCAGGTCATAACCCGGGACATGGCGGCTGGCTTCGGTGGTTTTGGTTGGGATTGAGGCTGAATCAAGAGGAGTGTGCTGGTCCAAATCAACGACCGGCAACGCCGAATGGCGCCACCTCGGCGCCAGGTTGGTTTTCCGCCCAGCGGTTGTCGTTCGCTTTTGCTTCGTGTCGCAGGATGCGGGCAGACACGCGGTCTGCCCCTACAGAGCACCACCACACGTGGAGACGAACCCATGAGTTCGCCCTGTCCAGCATATTTGCTTCTCCCAAACCGTTGTTGCGCAGGAAATGCGCTTTGGGGCGAGGTAGTCGTGCAAGGAACCATCACAACCGACACTGGATGGTTTGATGCCGCCGTGGGGCAGATTGATGGCATATTTCACGCCGTTGACCTGTACTTCGCCGAAGCGCAACTGGGCGGCGCAGTGCTGGGCTTTTTGTCGTTTTCTGGTAAAGACATAGGCCGTCAATCCGGTATTTCTATCGTTCGCAGCCTGCAATACGGTGTCTCGTCGGCAAACTCCATGAGACGGATAATCGGGCCAAACACTTCTTACTGATAAATCTGCATTGTGGCGTCTACTTTGTCGGGCACTGCCAGTACAGAGAAATGTCCGACTTCCAGTTCGACCGGACGCTGCCGACCTTCGCACATGGGATTTACCGTAACATTATGATGTTTAAAGAAAAAAATGTTTGGATAAGATAAATATGTTTGATTGCGGAAAATGTTCGTGTCCTGCTGCGTACTGGTCTGGTCCAAAGAACTGGTTCGGCAAAGCGGTAATATGCACAAGCCCCGTTTCCGTAAAACTGCCCGCCAATGGAGGCCTGATTTGGTGCGCATCCATCCGGGGTCATCCGAAATAGGATTCTGCGACGCTTGCTGGAAAGGTGATTTGACCGAAGGTATTGAATCCGCATATCCGTTGCTGATAAATTGAACCGCAGTGGCTGGTCCGGCGGGACTGGGATGCGTTGCTTCATTTTGATGCAAGCCGATTAAGAATAATTCCGGGTAGCCAAAATTTGCGAAGCAAAAACCAAACCAAAAATAAAGCCATGGAACAGCTAAGCGATCTGAAAGCCATACTGCATTCCAAACGGTCCAACATTTACTATCTGGAGAAATGCCGGGTGATGCAAAAAGACGGTCGGGTGTTGTACCTCACCGAAGCCAGGGATGAAAATCAGTACTGGAACATCCCCATTGCCAATACCACTTGCCTGCTGCTGGGTACCGGCACATCCATCACCCAGGCCGCTATGCGGATGCTGGCGTCGGCCGGTGTGCTGGTGGGCTTTTGCGGCGGCGGTGGTACGCCGCTGTTGATGGCCAATGAGGTCGAATGGCTGTCACCACAGAGCGAATACCGGCCCACCGAATATTTGCAGGGCTGGATGTCATTCTGGTTTGATCATGCCAAACGGTTGGCCACCGCCAAAGCACTGCAAAACGCGCGGCTCGATTATCTTCGCCGCGTCTGGGCAAAAGACCGGGATTTACAGGCACAAGGGTTTCGCGCCGACGATGCTGAATTGGTCAGCATGTGCGCCAATGCCACCGCCAAAACCAGCGCCGCACCCAGTGTTACCCGACTGCTGCAAGCCGAGGCACAACTCACCAAACAACTCTACAAACTCGCCGCGAACAGAACTGGGCACGGCAGATTCACCCGCCAGCACGAAGCCGAAGACCAGGCCAACGCCTTTTTGAATCACGGCAACTACCTGGCCTATGGCCTGGCCGCTACCACGCTTTGGGTATTAGGCATACCCCACGGCTTCGCCGTCATGCACGGCAAAACCCGGCGCGGCGCACTGGTGTTTGATGTGGCCGATTTGATTAAAGATGCGCTTGTCCTGCCATGGGCATTCATTTGCGCAGAAGAAAACGCCACAGAGCAGGAATTCAGACAGCAATGCCTGCAAGCCTTTACCGATCATAAGTCGCTGGATTTCATGTTTGAACAAGTGAAAACGGCTGCGCTTAAAAGTGACTGGCAGCTAGAAAATGGAGAGCAAACCACGCCATGATGATAACTTTTATATCGCAGTGCGAAAAGAAAGCCCTCAAGCGCAGTCGCCGTGTGCTGGATGCCTTTGCCGACCGTATTGGCGACAATACCTGGCAAACGGTGATTACCCGGGAAGGACTGCTGGTGGTTAAAAAACTGCTGCGTAAAACGGCCAGTAAGAATACGGCGGTGAGTTGCCACTGGATTCGCAGTCGGTCGAGGACAGAACTGGTTTGGGTGGTGGGGAATCGTAGAAAATTTAACGGGCAGGGTATGGTGCCAGTGAACAGTACCAAACGCGACCTGATTAATTCACACATTGAAAATGATTGGACATACCTGCCGTTAATCAAGGCTTTAGTTGCACTTGCAGCGTTATTACATGACTGGGGGAAGGCCAGCCAGTTATTTCAAAAAAAATTAGACCCGGCGAATAAGATCAGATTTAAAGGTGACCCTGTTCGCCATGAATGGATCTCCTGTTTGCTGCTGGACGCATTAATCCAAACAAATCGGGATGCTACCGAACCAAATGATCGCGCCTGGTTAGGAGCTTTAATTCGGGGTAATATTGACGAAGCCCGTATTAAAGCGACTGCCATAAAACAAAATATCAAACCACTTGCCAATTTACCGCCGATTGCAAAATTACTTGCATGGCTGATTGTGTCCCATCATCGCCTGCCGTTAAACCATAGCATTGATATGAGAGCAGAAAAGGCACTAAACATAGATGATATTTTGGGCCGCCTGACCCAGCAATGGGGCTATGAAAATAAATATGATGAAGGGGAATATCAGGCGAGAGTGCAACAATGTTTTAACTTTCCCAAAGGGATAATCAGCGAATCAAAACCGTGGCTAAAACAAATTAAAAAATGGGCGCAACGTTTACTTGATTCCGAAAAACAGGCACTTCAGGTATTAAGCGACGGCAGTTATCGGCTGGTTCTTACGCTTACACGTCTGTGTTTAATGCTGGGTGACCACTATTATTCGTCGCAAGGCGCTGACAAGAAATGGCAAAATCACACCGGCCTGTTTGCCAATACCGACCGTACCACAAAGGCTCTAAAACAAAAACTGGATGAACATCTGGTTGGTGTGGCAAAACACGGGCTTAATACCGCTCACTTACTGCCATCATTCGAACGTGAACTACCCTTGGCCCAGGATATCGCAGCACTCAAAAAACCAGGCTCTGCCAGCTTTCGCTGGCAAGACAAAGCGGCCGAAAAAATCAAACAATGGCGAACCAGCAACCGGCAAAAACAAGGCTTCTTTGCCGTTAATATGGCCAGTACCGGCTGCGGAAAAACCTTTGCCAATGCCAGGGTTATGCGGGCTTTATCCAATGATGATAAGAGTTTACGTTTTGTCCTCGCGCTTGGTTTACGTGCCCTGACCTTACAAACCGGTGATGAATATCGCGAACGCGCAGGATTGGGCAACAGTGAATTGGCGGTGTTAATTGGTTCACGAGCGGTAATGGAGCTGCATCAACAAGCCAAAGCAGATGAACAGACAGGAAGCCTTGAAAATAGTGGTTCAATATCCGAAGAAACCCTGCTTGATGAAGATATTGATTACGATTGCGCTATACCAGAAGAAGGCATGGCAACGGTATTAACCTGTGAGCGTGACAAGAAATTTCTCTACGCACCTGTCCTTGCCTGCACTATTGACCATCTGATGGCCGCCACTGAAACAAGGCGTGGCGGACGCTATATATTACCCACGATGCGTTTAATGTCGTCGGATGTCGTCATTGATGAAATCGATGATTTTACCGGTTGTGACCTGATTGCCATTGGTCGCCTAATTCATTTGGCTGGCATGTTGGGTCGAAAGGTTGTGATCTCGTCGGCCACAATTCCGCCAGATTTAGCCGAGGGGTATTTTAAAGCCTACCGTGATGGTTGGCAGCTTTATTGTAAAACGCGCAATGCGAATATAACTATTGGCTGTGCATGGATAGATGAATTTACTACGCAGGTGACAAGCAATGGTGAGCGCGAGTTAAGTAAGGCAATACCCGCATATCGAGAGCAACATAAGCAGTTTATTGAAAAACGTGTATCCAAATTATTAAGACAACCGGTTAGACGCAAGGCCGATATTAGTTCATGTGAAACCATATTCAGCGACTATCCACACAGCCATAATGACGAGGATCTTATCGAAAACAAGCAACAAGCTTATTTTAAAATCATCGCTGACAGCGCGTTTAACAAGCATCAGCACCATCATTGCCTGGATGAACAAAGTCAAACAAACGTCTCGTTTGGTGTGGTACGTATGGCCAACATATCTCCCTGTATTGCATTGACTAAATACCTGTTAACTATGCAATGCCCCGCAGATACGCAAATTCGGGTCATGGCCTATCACAGTCAGCAAGTACTGTTAATGCGTCATGAACAGGAACAGCATTTAGATCAGGTATTAAAGCGTAAAGAGGCCGAAGGTGATCCTCCGCAAGCATTTTCTAACATGGTTATTCGTAAACACTTAAACCATATTAGTCACACCGAACCGCAGGTTAACGATGTACTGTTTATCCTGGTTGCAACACCTGTCGAAGAAGTAGGGCGTGACCACGATTTTGATTGGGCGATAGTAGAGCCATCATCCTACCGCTCAATTATTCAATTAGCAGGAAGAGTGCGCCGACATCGTAGCAGCGGAACTGAACAACCCAATATAAGTTTGTTGCAATACAATTGGAAAGGTATACGCTATAAGCACTGTGAAAATGCCAAGGTGTTTAACCAACCCGGCTTTGAAGAGGAAAGAGTACTCGACAGTCATAATTTACATGACCTGGTGGATGTTGCCGCCCTGGCCAGGCGCCTGGATGCGACACCCCGAATAAAAAAACCAGATCGCTTGAGACCTCATCAGCGATTAGTCGACTTGGAGCATGATATTACCGGTTCATTGTTAGCTACTTACAAGACGTCCCAAACAGGCCCTGCGGATATGCAGGGGTATTTGCGCGAGGCATGGTTTTTAACGGCACTGCCACAAAAACTGACGCCGTTTAGAAAGGGGAAATCCGGTTTGAAAATATTTTTGGTGTTCGATGAAGATAAAGAGATCTGTTCCTTTTGTGAAAAAAACGAACGGGGTCACCCCATTCCACGAGAAATACCGTTAAGCATAAATCGGGTTGAATTAGGCCCAGAGGCAATGAGCCGTTTATGGTTAGAGCGACACTTTGAAACCACAATAGAGGATTTAGCCCGCCAACAAGAGTTAAATTTGAGGTATATTTCACTTCGTTATGGGGAATTAAATTTTCTATATAACGAAAAAACCAAATATGAATATAACGACCAGCTTGGTTTGGCAAGAAGAAAATGAACGCTCCGCCAACCATGAAGTATGGAAAATCGCTGAAGCCCGTGGATGCCATGTTTGGTATTCATAGCAGTCAAAGATGTGGGCTGATTCTGTGTAGCAGAACGGCCTCATATTAACAACAGGAGAGCATATGACAGATCCGGCAATTAATGAGTTTTTTCAGCGCCGAAAAGAGGCGTGGCTGAAAGAAAACACCAAGAAAATGACTGAACATGAAAAGAAGATGAAAGAAACTGAATGTAAGGAAAAGTTCTCGTTAGAGCAATGGTTGCCAGATGCGGCAAAGCGGGCAGGGCAGATGTCTATAGCCACTCATCCCTGCACTTTTAGTCACCCCAGCGCGCGCAAAAATAAAAATGGTTATGTGACAGCCATACTTGCTAATAGTAAAGGTAGCCATGATGGATTTTTACGCAGCGGTAATGTAACCGTTGAAGCTGACGCGCTTGGCAACGCCGCAGTATTAGACGTGTATGAGTTTTTGACCCTTTTAATGGAGGACAACAGGCGCTTATTAACGCATATTGAAAAAGACAGTGATCTTGCGGTGCAGCTATTAGAGATTAAAGCCCAGTCATATCAGGCCTTGAAAACAGGGTTTTTAGCCATGAAAAAAACTGATAGTGATAATGTGACCAGTTCAAAAATAAAACAGGTCTATTTTCCTGTTGATGACGACTATCACCAACTTTCGCTGCTAACCGCCTCCAGCGTAGTATTCGAGCTAAAAAAGCGTGTCAATAACATACGCTTTTCTGAAGAGGTAAAAGAAGCTCGCGCACGCGAGAAGAGCAACGAGATGTATCCTGATGGTTATCGAGAACTGTATAACATAACAGTTATAGGATATGGCGGTACCAAGCCACAAAATATCAGTGTGCTGAATAACCGGAACGGCGGCAAAGCATATTTGCTGCCAAGCGCCCCTCCATCATTAAAAACGCGCGATATCCATTTTCCAGGTGTTGATTTTTTTAGTCAGTCTCTCAACTATTTTCAATGCAAAGACTTATTTTACGCCTTGCACAAATTGTTCCTGAGATATGAAAATAATTGGCGTATTCGCGCAGAGCGCGATGAGTATTATCAGGCCATCATTGATCGTATTATCGAAAAAATGTGGTCAATAAGGAGTGTCGCCCAAGAGCAGTTCAATCCAGACAGCAGCCGGCTGAATAAAACTCAAAAGATATGGCTATGCGCTGAAAATGCGGAAAAGCGTGAGCAAGAAGATGGTTGGCTTGATGAACTGATTAAAGATATTACAAGTTTTATTTTTAATGGCTACGAAAAAATACTTGGTAAAAAGGCCGTTATGTTCTCAGACACTGAATTCAAACACATTCATGCACAGGTAGTTAAAAACAAGGAGGCATTGCGATGAGTAATCAGTATAAAAAAATGCTGGTTTTACCCCATATACGCATTCATAATGCCAACGCTCTGTCCAGCCCATTCACCATAGGCTTTCCGGCAATGACCTCGTGGCTTGGTGCTACGCATGCCTTACAGCGCAAACTCAATGAACAAGGTATTGCAGTTGGGTTCTCAGCCACGGGTGTGGTTAGCCACCAAATGGATTTACAGACGTATCGCGGCGAAAATGATTTCGTATCCTATATTGCAGGTACTGGAAACCCCTTGGATAAAAACTGTTCACGTTCTTCATTTATTGTAGAAGCGCGTTGTCATCTTGATATTTCATTACTGGTTGAATTGGTGGGTATAAACCAGGAGCAGGAAAACATGCTGAAAGATCAGATTACGCATTTGCTCAATACCAGGATAAAAATAGCAGGCGGCGATATTCAAACTTTTAATATTCCTGAAATTTTAGTGGTAAAAGAGGGTGATGAAACAGACTTGCGCAAGATGATGCGTAAATTGACGCCGGGTTATGTATTAATTGAGCGCCGCGACTTAATGATAGAAGCGATGGAGCAGGGGCAAGACGCTCTGGAGGCGCTGATAGATTACCTAGCTATACATCATAGCTGTGAACAAAACGATAAGGGTGAGGTAACATGGAGCCGCGCCCGTAAGGCCCGAAAAGACAAGCCTTCCGGCTGGATAGTGCCTATTGCCACTGGTTTTCATGGCATTAGCGAATTGGGTAAAGCTAAAAATCAGCGTGACCCTGAAATACACCATCGCTTTGCTGAGAGCCTGGTGACCCTGGGAGAATTTAAAATGCCGCATCGTTTTAACACTGTGGATTCGTTGTTATGGCACTGTTACACAGATAAAGAAAACTATTTATATCAATGCCGGCAAGTGGAAAGCAACCAATTTCATCACGTCGCAGAAACCATAGAAGAAGAATTCAGTTAACTATTTATCCATTCATACCAAAGGAGAAGCGCCATGACCAAGAGAGAAAATTCATCAATTCCACAAGTACTCGCGTTTGAAAAAAAGATAGTCCCCAGTGACGGTTATATGTACGGCACTAACTGGGATGAGCGCTATAATGAAACGCCGCTCAAATTGCAGGAAAAATCAGTACGCGGCACCATATCAAACAGATTAAAACCTGCTATTAAAGGTGACCCTAAAAAACTCAATGCTGAGGTTGAAAAAGCTAATTTACAACGTGTTGATGCCTGTGCATTAGAGCCACATCAAGATACTTTGAAACTGCATTTTACCTTAAAAATATTAGGCAACATTGCCCAGCCATCAGCCTGCAATAACGCACTCTTCAAGCAAAGTTATGGTGCCGCGGCTAAGGACTATATAAAGAGAGAAGGTTTTCGCGAATTAGCACGCCGTTATGCAACCAACATTGCCAATGCGCGTTTCTTATGGCGTAACCGAGTGGGTGCCGAAAATATAGAAGTACAGGTTAACGCCAAAAATAAAACTGTGAATGAGACTTGGATATTTGACGCCACGCAGTTTAGTACTCGATGTTTTGATGTAAAAGATGAAAAAGATGAAAAAGTAAATGAATTAGGGTCACGTATGGCCAGCGTATTAGCGAGTGAGAATGATTTTTTAATACTCAATATCAATTGTTTTGCCCAGATTGGAAGAGCACAGGAAGTCTATCCAAGTGAAGAGCTGGTATTAGATAAAGGAAAAGGCGAAAAGAGCAAAATTTTGTATCATGTTAATAACATCGCAGCCATGCATTCACAAAAAATTGGTAATGCCCTGCGTTCAATAGATACCTGGTATCCTGAATTTGATGACCCTCAATCCAGTGCCGGCGCTATCGCGATTGAACCCTATGGTGCAGTAACCAACCTCGGCGAAGCCTATCGAACTCCAGGAGATAAGAAAGATTTTTATACCTTTTTTGATAAATGGGCACGTGGTGAAAAACTTGAGCGTATTGAGGATGAGCATTATGTTATGGCTGTATTGGTACGCGGTGGTGTATTTGGAAAAAGCGATAAATAAGGAATCACCATGAAATACTATCTTGATATAAACCTATTTCCAGACGCGGAGGCCAACCTGGGTTTCATCTGGCAAAAAGTTTACCAGAAAATTCATTTAGCCCTGGTAGAAATGAAAACCCCTGACGGCAATTCGGCCATAGCTGTTTCTTTCCCCGAATACGGTGAAAAGTTTTTCCCGCTGGGGAGCACGCTACGCTTGCTTGCGCCAAGCCACGAGCTGCTGCAACAACTTGATATAGCTAAATTAAATTGTCTACACGATTACATCCACTGTAAAGCCATTGAAGAAATACCTCGGTCGGTAACGTTTGCGCGTTTTAAACGGCATCAGTTTAATATCAACCCGGAACGTTTGGCACGCAGACGAGCCAAACGAAAAGGAGAATCGCTGGAACAAGCCTTGCAACACTATGCCGATTTCAAAGATAAGACCACCCGTCTGCCATTTCTGAATGTAACCAGCTTGTCCAACGGCAACAAATTTCGATTGTTTATTGGCAGAGAGAAGATTGCACAACCAGTAGTCGGTGAGTTTAATTGCTATGGGCTAAGCAGCCGGGACTTTGGTAGGCAGGCCACAGTACCCTGGTTCTAAACCCGCTCAAACGCTTTGATTCAATATTGCCCCGAGATAAAAACGCTGTTGGTGCAATGACTGCAATAAAACGACAACTCAGTGCGACTGATCAGCCCGTTGCCTCAAATGCACCATTGTCAGCTATGCCATCACAACAGGCAGTATTTTGGTAAATAACAGCACCCGTAAGTTTAAGCGATAAACCTGACCTTATAATTGGGTGGCAGCTTGGTGTTCCATGCCGCTGCCATACAGGCTATTGGTTTCGTTGTATCTTTAAACCAATAAAATTCAGACCCTTAAAAATGTATATATTTTTCAATTAGTTACAACGCAGGGTAAAAACATTGGTTAAATGGGTGTTTGTTATCTAAGTCATTGTTGTAATTATATTTTTTTATATTTTATAGTGTTCACTGCCGCACAGGCAGCTTAGAAATTCAGGACTATTCCGAAAGTGATACTGAGGCTGTTCACTGCCGCACAGGCAGCTTAGAAATGTTGTGTTGATGCGTTACGCGGCCTGGGGCCGTTCACTGCCGCACAGGCAGCTTAGAAACTTATCTTGCAAGTACTCAAGATTGTAGCGAGGTTCACTGCCGCACAGGCAGCTTAGAAAACCGTGCTCTCCGGGCCTGAATGGAAAGCTTAGTTCACTGCCGCACAGGCAGCTTAGAAATCTGGGGGAATCAGTGGGGAGGTGAGATGTTTGTTCACTGCCGCACAGGCAGCTTAGAAATCAGTACGAATCGAAGATGAGGACCGATGCCCGTTCACTGCCGCACAGGCAGCTTAGAAACATAAAAAGGAGGGCCGTAAACGATGTCGAACGTTCACTGCCGCACAGGCAGCTTAGAAAAGCTAGAGGAGCTACGTACTTATAGTGGTATTGTTCACTGCCGCACAGGCAGCTTAGAAAGAAAGTGAAGGTGAAGCAAGCCTACACATTTTGTTCACTGCCGCACAGGCAGCTTAGAAATGTATACTCAGCGGGGGGTTTCATTGGGGGGAGTTCACTGCCGCACAGGCAGCTTAGAAAATAGCAAATAGTACTTGACATAGTGCGTACTAGTTCACTGCCGCACAGGCAGCTTAGAAAGTCCTGAAATGAACACCAAGGTTAGAATGTTGGTTCACTGCCGCACAGGCAGCTTAGAAACTGCCGGGGAAAATGCTATGAAGCCTTTCGTTAGTTCACTGCCGCACAGGCAGCTTAGAAATTGTTGAACAGGCTGGTGAACTTGAAATGGCTGTTCACTGCCGCACAGGCAGCTTAGAAACACAAACGCGTTAAAAAAGCCGAAAGTGAAGGGTTCACTGCCGCACAGGCAGCTTAGAAACAAAAATCCCTAATCAAATCGTTAGCTGAAACGTTCACTGCCGCACAGGCAGCTTAGAAATGTTGTGTCGATGCGTTACGCGGCCTGGGGCCGTTCACTGCCGCACAGGCAGCTTAGAAACTCATGTCGCTTGTTAATTGCTTGACAGTGCAGTTCACTGCCGCACAGGCAGCTTAGAAATGAACATTGAAAACAAAGTTCGGGAGCCGCTAGTTCACTGCCGCACAGGCAGCTTAGAAAATACAGTTTCTTGCTAATTGACCCGTGGCCGCGTTCACTGCCGCACAGGCAGCTTAGAAATTCCAGCTCGCAGTCGTCGCGAGCTGGAGGATGTTCACTGCCGCACAGGCAGCTTAGAAACTGAACAAAACATGCTTCCTCCGCATTGATTAGTTCACTGCCGCACAGGCAGCTTAGAAAAGCGATTGCGGCGCGTACTATCTGATACGCGCGTTCACTGCCGCACAGGCAGCTTAGAAATTCCAGCTCGCAGTCGTCGCGAGCTGGAGGATGTTCACTGCCGCACAGGCAGCTTAGAAACCAGCTCGCAGTCGTCGCGAGCTGGAGGATAGGTTCACTGCCGCACAGGCAGCTTAGAAATTAATGCGATTGCTGGCGCAAGCGATGGCGGCGTTCACTGCCGCACAGGCAGCTTAGAAAAAGAAATGATTGAGTCCATTAACGGCCCGTTCGTTCACTGCCGCACAGGCAGCTTAGAAATGCGCGTCTCTGATCGCGAGACGCGCGGATTGGTTCACTGCCGCACAGGCAGCTTAGAAATCTCATATACGATGTGCGTATCTGTACACTCAGTTCACTGCCGCACAGGCAGCTTAGAAATTAGCCGCCATGTCAGCATAATCAAGCTCGCCGTTCACTGCCGCACAGGCAGCTTAGAAAAAAAGTTCCGGAATTTTTCAGGGAAATATGGAGTTCACTGCCGCACAGGCAGCTTAGAAAAGCGTCCGCGCATATAGCTAGTACGTATCTGTGTTCACTGCCGCACAGGCAGCTTAGAAATTCCAGCTCGCGACTGCGAGCTGGAGGTGTGCGTTCACTGCCGCACAGGCAGCTTAGAAAAGCGATCGCGTTAACGACTTCAGCGGTCGTCGGTTCACTGCCGCACAGGCAGCTTAGAAAAGCTCGCGAGTGTACGGCGGAGAGATGCTGCGGTTCACTGCCGCACAGGCAGCTTAGAAACGCGCGTCTGATGCGACGCGCGGGCTGAACACGTTCACTGCCGCACAGGCAGCTTAGAAATTCCAGCTCGCGACTGCGAGCTGGAGGTGTGCGTTCACTGCCGCACAGGCAGCTTAGAAATGCGCAGCTGCGCGATTGATGACGCGCATCGCGTTCACTGCCGCACAGGCAGCTTAGAAATCCAGCTCGCAGTCGCGAGCTGGAAGGATAGAGTTCACTGCCGCACAGGCAGCTTAGAAATCCAGCTCGCAGTCGCGAGCTGGAAGGATAGAGTTCACTGCCGCACAGGCAGCTTAGAAATGTGGATAACTTCGCCCAGGGTGACGTAAGTGGTTCACTGCCGCACAGGCAGCTTAGAAATGATTGCTCTAGCACAATGCGCCCGCGTTCCGGTTCACTGCCGCACAGGCAGCTTAGAAATGCGCGTCTGATGCGACGCGCGGGCTGAACACGTTCACTGCCGCACAGGCAGCTTAGAAAGTTCTATCTATACTATTGATAGCTCTCTCTTCGTTCACTGCCGCACAGGCAGCTTAGAAATGCGCGTCTGATGCGACGCGCGGGCTGAACACGTTCACTGCCGCACAGGCAGCTTAGAAAATCGTACTTGCGCCCGCTGCAGCTCAGTATGCGTTCACTGCCGCACAGGCAGCTTAGAAAATACGCGCGCTAGATCAATCGCGTACGCGCGTGTTCACTGCCGCACAGGCAGCTTAGAAATGTGGATAACTTCGCCCAGGGTGACGTAAGTGGTTCACTGCCGCACAGGCAGCTTAGAAATCCCGCGCTTGCACGAGCGCGGGATGGATAGAGTTCACTGCCGCACAGGCAGCTTAGAAAGCTCCAGGGCCCGCGCTGATAAGACGTGCGTATGTTCACTGCCGCACAGGCAGCTTAGAAATCCCGCGCTTGCACGAGCGCGGGATGGATAGAGTTCACTGCCGCACAGGCAGCTTAGAAACACTGCGGGCGCTCACTAAGAGGGTGATACATGTTCACTGCCGCACAGGCAGCTTAGAAAAATAATCAACAGAAATGGTCAGACAGTCAAAAGTTCACTGCCGCACAGGCAGCTTAGAAACGGCTCCCGAAGGTATCTTCGAAGTACTTTCAGTTCACTGCCGCACAGGCAGCTTAGAAACAAGTCCGGGTTGAAGGGTTTCGACCAATAATGTTCACTGCCGCACAGGCAGCTTAGAAATTCCAGTGAGCGTCCCTGCTGGGCCCGGGGACGTTCACTGCCGCACAGGCAGCTTAGAAATTGGAGCAGTTACGCAATCGTATATGTCATGTGTTCACTGCCGCACAGGCAGCTTAGAAAGATGCGAAACTGTTGGTTAGAACGATGAAATTGTTCACTGCCGCACAGGCAGCTTAGAAAACTTCAATCATTCTGATTTTGGTGTACGTGATGTTCACTGCCGCACAGGCAGCTTAGAAAATCAGAAATAAACTCTTGCCATTTTTCGTATCGTTCACTGCCGCACAGGCAGCTTAGAAAGTGAAGCCGCTGTTCGTGAAGGTTCCCTGAAGGTTCACTGCCGCACAGGCAGCTTAGAAAAATCTAGGATGCGTTACTTTAATTCTCTACCTGTTCACTGCCGCACAGGCAGCTTAGAAAATGACGCCTAGCGTCCATTGGAGATTTGGGAAGTTCACTGCCGCACAGGCAGCTTAGAAAATCCTTGTGTTACATCTGCTTCAGGCGCTTCTGTTCACTGCCGCACAGGCAGCTTAGAAAACCCGGGGCGCTCACCAGGAGGATGATACATGGTTCACTGCCGCACAGGCAGCTTAGAAAATACGCAATAGCCAGATCAATCGCGTACGCGCGTTCACTGCCGCACAGGCAGCTTAGAAATCGGTGGTGTCATGTCACTGATGTCGTGTGTGGTTCACTGCCGCACAGGCAGCTTAGAAATTCCATCCGATCATTCGCCCCGGTGACGGTAAGTTCACTGCCGCACAGGCAGCTTAGAAAGAAGCGTCAATGTAGATGTCAGTGAGCTTATCGTTCACTGCCGCACAGGCAGCTTAGAAAATCAGAAGTGTTGATCACGGATCGCTCGCCGAGTTCACTGCCGCACAGGCAGCTTAGAAATGATGACTCGCCTTGTTTTTCGAGAACGTGTAGTTCACTGCCGCACAGGCAGCTTAGAAATTGTCGAGCAGGCCGGCGAACTTGAGATGGCAGTTCACTGCCGCACAGGCAGCTTAGAAAAACACACATGACATACAACAAAGTCAAAATCAGTTCACTGCCGCACAGGCAGCTTAGAAATTAATAATCCACTAAGGGGTTTCCGGTCATCCGTTCACTGCCGCACAGGCAGCTTAGAAAAGGAGGATGATACATGACATATACAACTGCATGTTCACTGCCGCACAGGCAGCTTAGAAACCCGCGCTTGCACGAGCGCGGGATGGATAGATGTTCACTGCCGCACAGGCAGCTTAGAAAATACGCGCGCGCTAAATCAATCGCGTACGCGCGTTCACTGCCGCACAGGCAGCTTAGAAAAGTCCGAAAAAAGCCGACACTCATTCCATTTTGTTCACTGCCGCACAGGCAGCTTAGAAAAACACATATGACATACAACAAAGTAAAAATTAGTTCACTGCCGCACAGGCAGCTTAGAAAAGTCAAAACAGTCTCCTGCGTGTTTTTCTAAAGTTCACTGCCGCACAGGCAGCTTAGAAAGGGTGAAAAATGGCTTTCAGGGGAAGCTGAAAGTTCACTGCCGCACAGGCAGCTTAGAAATTTTTGCGTATAGCCTCCATGCGACTAGCTTCGTTCACTGCCGCACAGGCAGCTTAGAAACTCTTTTTTATGAGAATATGATTTCTGTACGTGTTCACTGCCGCACAGGCAGCTTAGAAAGCCAAATGTTTGCTGCCTGTACTGTCTGTAATGTTCACTGCCGCACAGGCAGCTTAGAAAATCAGAAGTGTTGATCACGGATCGCTCGCCGAGTTCACTGCCGCACAGGCAGCTTAGAAAATACGCGCGCGCCAAGTCAATTTCGAATGCGCGTTCACTGCCGCACAGGCAGCTTAGAAATCAGGAAGCCAACCTAAAGCTTCAAAGACAGTGTTCACTGCCGCACAGGCAGCTTAGAAATGTGCATAACTTCGCCAGGGTGACGTAAGTGCGTTCACTGCCGCACAGGCAGCTTAGAAAGTGGATCACACAATGCGCGCTGATAGTCGCGCGTTCACTGCCGCACAGGCAGCTTAGAAAGCGATCGTCTGCGCAAGATATCGTATTAATAAGTTCACTGCCGCACAGGCAGCTTAGAAACTGGAGTAGCTACGCGATCGTATATGTCATGCGTTCACTGCCGCACAGGCAGCTTAGAAAACGTGCGTCAGCGCCAGAAATTGTGTTAACGAGTTCACTGCCGCACAGGCAGCTTAGAAAAGCAGGTACAACAATCCATGGAACTACTCCATGTTCACTGCCGCACAGGCAGCTTAGAAAGGTAAAACTGTACCGGCGTTACCCACATCTGCGTTCACTGCCGCACAGGCAGCTTAGAAAAGCTCGAAGAGCTTCGTCGCAATTCCAAGATCGTTCACTGCCGCACAGGCAGCTTAGAAAATTTAGAAGCGTATTTTCCGCCATGGCCTGATGTTCACTGCCGCACAGGCAGCTTAGAAATTTGCTCAATCTATTGCCAAAGGCTCTCTTCTGTTCACTGCCGCACAGGCAGCTTAGAAACCAATCGATATTTTCTGGCTGCGTACTCGTTGGTTCACTGCCGCACAGGCAGCTTAGAAATTCAATCTGATCAGACGCCCCGGCGATGGTGAGTTCACTGCCGCACAGGCAGCTTAGAAACCATCGCCCGCGCATATAAGACGTCCGTATCTGTTCACTGCCGCACAGGCAGCTTAGAAACCAGCGCCCGCGCATATAAGACGTCCGTATCTGTTCACTGCCGCACAGGCAGCTTAGAAACCGGCGAGCGTCCGCAGTGGGCCCGCGGGCGCGTTCACTGCCGCACAGGCAGCTTAGAAACTTCAGCCCCGCACCCGCGGGGCTTTTTTTGCGTTCACTGCCGCACAGGCAGCTTAGAAACGACGAGAAGGCCTTGGCAAGAGTGGGAAGGAGTTCACTGCCGCACAGGCAGCTTAGAAATCAAAGCTTGCATATCAGGATAAGGATGCCACGTTCACTGCCGCACAGGCAGCTTAGAAAACGCTGGATTATGAGATTGCTGATCAAATCGCGTTCACTGCCGCACAGGCAGCTTAGAAAGGCGCTAACGCCCGAGGCGCGTATCATATAGTGTTCACTGCCGCACAGGCAGCTTAGAAATGACAAACTCAAATATCTAAGTTTAGGCGGGGGTTCACTGCCGCACAGGCAGCTTAGAAAACGCGCGGACGCGCCGGATATCGTATTAACGAGTTCACTGCCGCACAGGCAGCTTAGAAAACAGGCTGTGGATGGATGTGCATAACCCTGTGGTTCACTGCCGCACAGGCAGCTTAGAAAGCCCAAGGATGTGGTGGTCAGGGCCTTTGCGAGTTCACTGCCGCACAGGCAGCTTAGAAAACTTAGATGTCTTATACAGCGCCGGCGCCAAAGTTCACTGCCGCACAGGCAGCTTAGAAATTTGAAACAACCAGATAGCTGGCAATATCTTTGTTCACTGCCGCACAGGCAGCTTAGAAAATCCGCGTTGAGTCTTGTGCGCTCTGATATATGTTCACTGCCGCACAGGCAGCTTAGAAAACAGGCGTTAGCACATGAAATCGTATTAACGAGTTCACTGCCGCACAGGCAGCTTAGAAAGTGCGCGAGCGCTGCGGCAAGCTGTACGCAGGGTTCACTGCCGCACAGGCAGCTTAGAAACAAGTAGCCCGGCGTCTCTGACCTTTACGCCCGTTCACTGCCGCACAGGCAGCTTAGAAAAGTGAATTCTTCGGTTTCATTTTTTCTGACCGGTTCACTGCCGCACAGGCAGCTTAGAAATGAATATTGAAAACAGAGTTCGAGAACCGCTAGTTCACTGCCGCACAGGCAGCTTAGAAAGCCATCGCCGGATTGCCGCTTACGCGCAACCGGTTCACTGCCGCACAGGCAGCTTAGAAAGTGAAATCGTTCGCGAGCTCGTGTCGCATTCTGTTCACTGCCGCACAGGCAGCTTAGAAAAAACAAATTAGGTCAGTGCGCAAGCGCTTGTCGTTCACTGCCGCACAGGCAGCTTAGAAATTGAGTGTGATTTTTGAATACTGATAAATCCTGTTCACTGCCGCACAGGCAGCTTAGAAAGGCAAGTGGGATATTTGCCTTATTTAATACTGGTTCACTGCCGCACAGGCAGCTTAGAAACTCGCAATCCTTGTAGTAATTGGATGTTGTGTGTTCACTGCCGCACAGGCAGCTTAGAAAAACATAGTTGTAAAACGGTGTGTAAAGTCCACGTTCACTGCCGCACAGGCAGCTTAGAAATCAACAGGCCGCTTATTCTTGGTCTCATACTATGTTCACTGCCGCACAGGCAGCTTAGAAACTTCAATCCGATCATTCACCCCGATGACGGTGGTTCACTGCCGCACAGGCAGCTTAGAAATCTGGTGTTTTGAAGCGCATCTTGCACTCTTCGTTCACTGCCGCACAGGCAGCTTAGAAATGACGGGTAATCATCAGAGAAAACCCACTCCTGTTCACTGCCGCACAGGCAGCTTAGAAAACCTCCCCGAGCATGGCCCCGAGCCCCAGCACGTTCACTGCCGCACAGGCAGCTTAGAAAAGCTGTCGCAGGAGCGATCAAAATAGCCTGGCGTTCACTGCCGCACAGGCAGCTTAGAAATACTCCGAGTCGGACGGGATTATGCAGCTAACGTTCACTGCCGCACAGGCAGCTTAGAAAGTTTATGACATTCACTTTTTCTGGGCTTTGGAGTTCACTGCCGCACAGGCAGCTTAGAAATGCCATATTTCGGAGCGTCGCGCGAATATCAAGTTCACTGCCGCACAGGCAGCTTAGAAAGGCACGTCCGCGCCGTTAGTAACCGAATCAAAGTTCACTGCCGCACAGGCAGCTTAGAAAAATTTTGCTTTCCTTTGTGAACAAGAGCTTCCGTTCACTGCCGCACAGGCAGCTTAGAAAATGAAATCGTTCGCGAGCTCGCGCCTCATTCTGTTCACTGCCGCACAGGCAGCTTAGAAAAAGCGTAAAAATATACGGATTAGCACTGTAATGTTCACTGCCGCACAGGCAGCTTAGAAATTCTGCTGGTGCTGCTGGTGTCGGCACTCCTGGTTCACTGCCGCACAGGCAGCTTAGAAATCAAAATTCAGCAATCTAAATTGCCCTCTGAAGTTCACTGCCGCACAGGCAGCTTAGAAAATACGCTCCTGCTCAAGATTCATCGACATGCGGTTCACTGCCGCACAGGCAGCTTAGAAAGGCGGGATGTATACACCTTTTTATAATTATGTGTTCACTGCCGCACAGGCAGCTTAGAAAACATCTCAAGTTCATCTGCTGAACATGAAAATGTTCACTGCCGCACAGGCAGCTTAGAAACAATAAAAAGGAGGGCCGCAAACGATGTCGAACGTTCACTGCCGCACAGGCAGCTTAGAAACTTCTTCCCACACACTCCAACGCCGGAAAATCGTTCACTGCCGCACAGGCAGCTTAGAAAAGTGGACGTATGTCGATGGGGCTTGAGCGCGAGTTCACTGCCGCACAGGCAGCTTAGAAAAACTACTGAACAGCTTTTGTCTTTGGTTGGGATGTTCACTGCCGCACAGGCAGCTTAGAAACTCATGTCGCTTGTTAATTGCTTGACAGTGCAGTTCACTGCCGCACAGGCAGCTTAGAAAGCTTTAAGTGCGGCTGTGATGTTAGCCTTTGCGTTCACTGCCGCACAGGCAGCTTAGAAAAACGCACTATCAGGAGATTAATATGGCTCGCTGTTCACTGCCGCACAGGCAGCTTAGAAAAATCAGGCAATGGCGGAAAATACGCTTCTAAAGTTCACTGCCGCACAGGCAGCTTAGAAATTGCCAACATCCTTGGTAAGTACATCCTCATCGTTCACTGCCGCACAGGCAGCTTAGAAACAAACGATACAAACAGGCAACACAAAATACCAGTTCACTGCCGCACAGGCAGCTTAGAAAGCCGGCGGCTGCGCACCCAAAAACCCGACATGGTTCACTGCCGCACAGGCAGCTTAGAAATTGCCATTCAGCAAGCTAAGTTGCCTGATGAAGTTCACTGCCGCACAGGCAGCTTAGAAATACCAGAAATCCGGCTGGACACCAAACTGGGTTGTTCACTGCCGCACAGGCAGCTTAGAAATACACCGAGACGTTCCCAAGGAGTGGTGCCAGGTTCACTGCCGCACAGGCAGCTTAGAAATGGTAGTCATCATGTTAATGGCGTTGCCGTTGGTTCACTGCCGCACAGGCAGCTTAGAAACAGTCGCTGAGCCAGGCTATTTTGATCGCTCCGTTCACTGCCGCACAGGCAGCTTAGAAACAGTCGCTGAGCCAGGCTATTTTGATCGCTCCGTTCACTGCCGCACAGGCAGCTTAGAAATTTACCGCCTCAACGGCCTTGGCCGGCTCCGAGTTCACTGCCGCACAGGCAGCTTAGAAATTCAGCCCCGCGCCCGCGGGGCTTTTTTTTGCGTTCACTGCCGCACAGGCAGCTTAGAAACAGTCGCTGAGCCAGGCTATTTTGATCGCTCCGTTCACTGCCGCACAGGCAGCTTAGAAATAGCTATGGTTACACGTATCGGCTCAACGGCTGTTCACTGCCGCACAGGCAGCTTAGAAAACTTCAGCCGCGCAATAGCGCGGCTTTTTTTTGTTCACTGCCGCACAGGCAGCTTAGAAATGCGCAACTCGCGCAGATAGCGCGCGAGCTGAGTTCACTGCCGCACAGGCAGCTTAGAAATGCGCGAGCTGCGCAGGAGGTGTGTAATGGACGTTCACTGCCGCACAGGCAGCTTAGAAAAGAATCGTTTGCTCCCGCGATCACGTTAACGAGTTCACTGCCGCACAGGCAGCTTAGAAAAATCAGGCGATGGCGGAAAATACGCTTCTAAAGTTCACTGCCGCACAGGCAGCTTAGAAAAAAAACAGAGGCCAAGTCGATCGCGTGTACGCGTTCACTGCCGCACAGGCAGCTTAGAAATGCGCGTCTGATGTGACGCGCAGGCTGAACACGTTCACTGCCGCACAGGCAGCTTAGAAAGACCTTTTTCAGAGCGCCCGCGACATGTGTGCGTTCACTGCCGCACAGGCAGCTTAGAAAGCCAGAGCGATGCATGCTGCGATGCATGCTGCGTTCACTGCCGCACAGGCAGCTTAGAAAGAAGCGCAGCATGTCGCGATGCATCGTGCGCAGTTCACTGCCGCACAGGCAGCTTAGAAACCAGCCGGCGCGCATATATGTAGTGCGTATCTGTTCACTGCCGCACAGGCAGCTTAGAAATCCTGCGCTGCGAGCGCAGGAGGTGTGCTGCGGTTCACTGCCGCACAGGCAGCTTAGAAATCCCCAAACGCTAGCTAGATCAACACTATGATGTTCACTGCCGCACAGGCAGCTTAGAAATGTGAGCGTCCCAAGCTGTGAGCGTCCCAAGCTGTTCACTGCCGCACAGGCAGCTTAGAAATACAGAATCATTATGCAGCAGGATTCTCTACCGTTCACTGCCGCACAGGCAGCTTAGAAACTGTGGATGGATGTGGATAACCCTGTGCATAAGTTCACTGCCGCACAGGCAGCTTAGAAACTCGTACCGTTTTGTAACATCATGAGATAATCGTTCACTGCCGCACAGGCAGCTTAGAAAGCTCGCCGGGAGGGTGATACATGACATATACGGTTCACTGCCGCACAGGCAGCTTAGAAAGACGATCCGCAGTACGGTAAGTTTCAGCTCCCGTTCACTGCCGCACAGGCAGCTTAGAAATTGAGAAGAAGTACTAAGAGGAAGGCGCTGATGTTCACTGCCGCACAGGCAGCTTAGAAATGAAATCGTATTAATCACTTCAGCGATCGTTGGTTCACTGCCGCACAGGCAGCTTAGAAAAGACTGCTCTAGCACAATGCGACCTTTTTCCGGTTCACTGCCGCACAGGCAGCTTAGAAAAAATCAATCCCGAATGTTCCCCGGGCGCCGTGGTTCACTGCCGCACAGGCAGCTTAGAAAACGGGCGTTAGCGCTTGATATCGTATTAATTAGTTCACTGCCGCACAGGCAGCTTAGAAAGTCAAATGTTTGCCGCTTGTACTGTCTGTAATGTTCACTGCCGCACAGGCAGCTTAGAAAGCGGGCATCAGCACCAGAAATTGTGTTAACAAGTTCACTGCCGCACAGGCAGCTTAGAAACCAGGGTGCCGTAAGTGCTTGATTCGTAAGGAGTTCACTGCCGCACAGGCAGCTTAGAAATGATCGCTCTAGCACAATGCGACCTTTTTCCGGTTCACTGCCGCACAGGCAGCTTAGAAAGGTAGCGTGCAAAACCCTAGAGCCACGGCCATGTTCACTGCCGCACAGGCAGCTTAGAAAATTTCAAGATCGAAATTAGCGCCGGCATCTTGGTTCACTGCCGCACAGGCAGCTTAGAAAACTAGAATGAAAGCGCTCAAGTGTTTCATAACGTTCACTGCCGCACAGGCAGCTTAGAAATCAGCAGGATCCGGTTTCTCCCCGTCTGCTGGGTTCACTGCCGCACAGGCAGCTTAGAAAATAACACCGCGAACGCACTGCATTCTCAAAATGTTCACTGCCGCACAGGCAGCTTAGAAAGCCTGCAATGCCTGCCGCAATTTTGTGCGCTCGTTCACTGCCGCACAGGCAGCTTAGAAAAGAGTAATGGACGATCGTTTAGACAGGGATGCGTTCACTGCCGCACAGGCAGCTTAGAAATGTCGTGTTTTGCGCCGCGGGGATTTCAGATAGTTCACTGCCGCACAGGCAGCTTAGAAAAGGGCAAGGACTTGTCTGCGGTGCGATTAACGGTTCACTGCCGCACAGGCAGCTTAGAAAGAGCAGATTGACTTCTTCCGCGGAAAGCTCAAGTTCACTGCCGCACAGGCAGCTTAGAAATTGAAGAAACTGGAGGCGCGGGAGCTTGCGACGTTCACTGCCGCACAGGCAGCTTAGAAACCCGCAGAGGACAGCGCCGGCAACAAACTTTTGTTCACTGCCGCACAGGCAGCTTAGAAAAGCACAACACAGGACATTGCGGCAGAGCTAAAGTTCACTGCCGCACAGGCAGCTTAGAAACCCGAGCCTGGCCGTACTCTACAACAGCAAAAGTTCACTGCCGCACAGGCAGCTTAGAAAGGTAACCTGCATTTCAGTCCCGAGCAGAGACAGTTCACTGCCGCACAGGCAGCTTAGAAAAGCTGAAAGGGCCGCTTACCCGCTGTCCCTGCGTTCACTGCCGCACAGGCAGCTTAACAGGTTGTTGAAAACCGCTTCAGTACCCTTTTCATGGGATTTTCCGCCCGTCAGGCGGGCTGCTCCTGTCAATTCTTTATCCGTATCAAATTCCAACCCATCATCGTCATCCTATACAGTACATTGACCTTGCCGATTCCCCGAACTTTTACCTGCCGTATCAGTCCTGTCGTCTTTCCACAACCTAAAGGTTCTTCCACTCAATATGCGACTGATCTGACTCGCCTGGTTCTTGGGTCAATTGCGAAACCTCCGGATTGATTATCGTTGCGGACAACATGCCGGAGCATCTTCAGCGCGCAACACGCAGCAACAAAATCGTGGGTGTCGTAATTCTTGTCGACGCCTGGTTCGCGTTTCTTGTTACCCGGCAACCTCCCGTTCTGCCCGACCAGTCCACTATCTACGCCATTCCTGTTTTCCAGGACGGTATGACCCATGTTTTTACCCTTGGGGGCCAGGAGTGCGCCTCCATCCGTTTCCGATTCATGGGTCTGGTGACTGCGCTTTTCACGGATAAGTTCCTTTCAGCGTTGCGTCCCAAGACACCAACTGGCTTCAGCCTTTGGGCGATCACTTTTTTGGAATGCCCTGCGCTGGTATCAAGCTACCATCAACACTGCAATGCGCGTCAGATAACCAGTCTCTCCTGGGAGCAAGCTCCACTACTTCTTCAAACAATTCCGGGTTAATGTCATGATCCAATAGCCGATCACAATTGCGACTGAAGGTCGAATGGCTCTAAGCCTCCGCATCCATCCCAAGCCCAACCAACCAGCGATAAAGCAGGTTGTATTGAATTTGTTCAACCAATTGCCGCCTCACTGCAGGAGCTGAGCTCGAATGAACCGTTCAGGCGGGATGGATTCCCGCCCTTTGTCGGAATAAATGGGGGCAAAGGGCCCCGGTTAAACCCAGCATCGCTTGATCGACAAGTTCGCGTATCCTGCGTAACGGATGATGAACCGGTATAAACAATCCCAACCTGACTGTTGTGCAAAGTGATGATTGAAAAACCTCTTCGCCTCGCATGACGCCCCCCCTCAAAATATTATCGGTTTATACCGTGTATCTATCCCAATGCTTCAAAAGAAAAATCAACAGCCTGATAGGGCATCTGTCAATGCCGGTTGAGAATGGAACCTGTGCCGAAGCAGATTATGCGCGCCGAAACGTCATATAATTTCTGTGCGGCGGGCAATAACCCGGGTTGTGACTGGAGGGACGCCAAAGATGGGGTGTAAAGTGCTGCGAAACATGAGTGCGCATTTATTGGAGTGATGAAGGAAAATCAAACCGTGTTTGACTATGTCAACATGCGGGATTAAGCGGGACTATACGGGATTGGGCGGGATCTTTTGCGGATTATTAGAGTGTTATATAAATAACTTCCCGGTGGCTTTCCAATCGCTTCCCCACTTGCCCAAAAGAGGCGTAAAAAACCCGGCATTGGCGGGTTGTTCCGGGCTGGGTGTTAATAGCGCCCCTGGCCCGGTCTATAGCCGATTGACATCCCGTACCGCACCTTTCGCCGCGCTGGTGCTCAATGCCGCATAGGCTTTAAGCGCCGTACTTACCACCCGCTGCCGATTCGGTTTCCAGCCATCTTCTCCCTTGGCATCCATGTCTGCCCTGCGCTGCTCCAACACCGATTGAGCGACCGCAAGATGGATTTTTCGATCAGGAATATCAATTTCGATTGAATCGTTTTCTTCCACCAGACCGATCAGGCCGCCTTCCGCTGCTTCTGGGGACACATGGCCGATGGAAAGCCCTGAGGTACCGCCGGAGAATCGCCCGTCGGTTATCAATGCGCAGTCCCTGCCCATGCCTTTTGACTTCAGGTAGGTAGTCGGATACAGCATTTCCTGCATCCCGGGGCCGCCTCGCGGGCCTTCGTAGCGAATAACCACCACGTCCCCCGGATTTATTTTATTACCCAAAATACCGTCCACTGCGGCTTCCTGGCTTTCGAAAATTCTGGCCCGGCCGATGAACCTGATAATGCTCTCATCCACCCCGGCGGTTTTTACAATGCAGCCGTCCTCGGCCAGATTACCAAACAATACCGCCAGCCCGCCGTCTTGACTATAGGCATGTTCCAGGTCGCGGATACATCCGTTGGCCCGGTCCAGGTCCAGGGATGTATAGCGTTTGCTCTGGCTAAAGGCGACCTGGGTAGGTACGCCGCCGGGAGCGCAGCGGAAAAAATCCTTGCGTTTTTGATCGGTGGTCAGGCGAATATCCCAAAGTGCTATGGCCTGTGCCATATCGGTGGCATGGACTGTTTTCGTCGTGCGATTGATTAATCCGGCTCGATCCAATTCGCCCAGTATGGCCATCACGCCGCCGGCCCGGTGTACATCTTCGACATGGTATTGCGCTGCGGCTGGTGCAACCCTGCACAAATGCGGGACTTTCCGACTCAGCCGATCAATGTCTTCCATGCTGAAATTGATCTCCCCTTCCTGCGCCGCCGCCAGCAGATGTAATACGGTATTGGTTGAGCCGCCCATGGCGATATCCAGCGACATCGCATTTTCGAACGCGGCGAAGCTGGCGATGGAGCGTGGCAGAACCATGTAGTCATCCTGTTCGTAGTGCCGTTTTGCAGCAGACACAATCACCCGGCCGGCTTCACGGAATAATCGCTCACGCTCGCTGTGGGTGGCCACAATAGTACCGTTCCCGGGCAGCGCCAGTCCCAGCGCTTCGGTCAGGCAGTTCATGGAATTCGCCGTGAACATGCCCGAACACGAGCCGCAGGTCGGGCAGGCCGCGCGTTCCATATTTTCCGATTCGCTGTCAGACACATTGTCATCCGCTGACACCATCATGGCATCCACCAGATCCACCGATTTTTCATGATCCCGCCAGGTCACCTTGCCTGCTTCCATGGGGCCACCGGATACAAATATGGTCGGGATGTTCAGGCGCATGGCAGCCATTAACATGCCCGGGGTAATTTTGTCGCAGTTGGAAATGCACACCAGCGCATCGGCGCAATGCGCATTGACCATGTATTCAACCGAGTCGGCAATGACTTCACGCGAGGGCAGCGAATACAGCATGCCGCCATGTCCCATGGCAATGCCGTCGTCCACGGCAATGGTATTGAATTCTTTGGCAACGCCGCCTGCGGCCTCGATTTCCCGGGCAACCAGTTGCCCCATATCCTTTAAATGGACATGACCAGGGACGAATTGCGTAAATGAATTGGACACAGCGATGATGGGTTTATTGAAATCATCATCCTGCATTCCGGTTGCACGCCAGAGTGCGCGGGCCCCGGCCATGGTTCTGCCGCGGGTGGTAGTCCAGGATCGATAGTCAGGCATTGAAATCCCTCGCAGGGTTGGAAAATTGAAGCACCATTCTATCAAATAAAAATTCTTCAGGAAAAATTCTGCAAGTTACCCAAATGTTGGTCGCAGGGAATGCACTGGGGTAAAACGGCGTGGCTGTGCCCTGCTGTTGGGTCAGTTGATTCTGGTGGAGCGGGTTTAATAATAATCCGTGCAGGTCACGGGTCAGCAGCCTGGAAATCATGGTCGCCTGCATATACCACAGATGTGGCACGCCTGGCACTCTTTTCTTAAGGATTGGCCTCTTTTCTAACGATTGACCAGGGAAAAATGAAGAAGAAACTTTTTTACTTGACCCCCTTCCACTCCGAATTTAAGATACCGCACCCACAGTAAACTATAGTCGGGAAGCGGCAATCGACAGGTCCCTGGGTGTGGAACCCGCAACGGGTCAGGCCTGATTTCGACCATGACGCGGTGCGGTGGTGAAACGGTGTTGTATTTTTAATCATTCATTAACCGAAGTAGAGAATCTCATGAAAAAGAAAAACTATATAAACTTGATAATGGCAATGGTCCTGGCGATTGTTTTGGTCGGCTGCGGCGGTGGAAGCGGTGTGAAGGACAGCGACAAGGATGGTGTCGGTGACAATGCCGATGCCTTTCCCGATGATGCCAACGAGACCACTGACAGCGACAAGGATGGTGTCGGTGACAATGCCGATGCCTTTCCCGATGATGCCAACGAGACCACTGACAGCGACAAGGATGGTGTAGGTGACAATGCTGATGCCTTTCCCGATGATGCCTTAAAGACGACCATTGCCACCCTGAAGTTGCCGGGTCAGGCGCCGTTAACCGGAGATGCAGCCGTGGATAGCGCGGTGATCAGGATTATGGAGGCTGCTACAAGGAAGCCCGCCGCAGGCGGCAATAGCGTCACGCAGTCCTCGGTGGACAGAGGGGCTAATCAGGTGGATGTGGCGGTAGTCCATGACGTTGATGGTTCAGCGTTTGAGGTCATCAATACGGTGGGTAGAAAAGTCCCCCCCCACATCGTTAGGAATGCCAAAAAGGTTACTGTGCTGGAGGCACCCGGATGGCAAGACGGTGCTGCCCTGAAAAAAGACTTTCCTGATGGCAGTGGCACCTTGTATGTCAATGCCTACACGGATATTGACCCGCCACGCCATTATGTAAAGGACGGCGACAGGCTGACCGGCGAAATTACACAGTTCTCGTCCAGCCCAGGCAACAGAGGTACCCTGAACGGCGTACCGGGTAAATTTTACGAAGGGCGCAACAAATATAGTTACCACAATGCTAGTGCCGATTTTGGTATTCATATTGTTGATAATCTTAGAGGTGATTTCTATTTCGTCCCGGATGATAAATCAGCACTAAATGAAGACCCGACCGCCGACACCAACTATCTCTCTATTGGCTACTGGCTGTACACCCCCAAGGACATCATGCAGGAGAAAAAGTATGATATGGGTGTGTTTGCCGCTGGCGCCGACCCGTTCGGGACGGGCGATTTCAAGGATCTCAATAGCAGCGTCACCTACCACGGCGATGCGGTGGGTCTGCATGTGAACAACGCTGGCGCCACGCCCGTCGTCAACGCCTTCACTGCGGATGTTATGTTGACGGCCCGCTTCTACCATCTCAACTCACCACTCGCCAGCGTGACTGGTGAAGTGTCCAACTTTGTGGTAGGCGAAGAGAAGAGCATGATCACCCTGATGCTGGGCAGCGCGAGCATCGATGCGGATAAGAATGGGAATGCGGTCAACGGCGGGTTCTTCTCCGGTTTTACCAGCACTACTGGCGACCAGTTGACTGGTATGTGGGGCGGCCAGTTCTTCGGAAAGAATCGCAACTCCGAACCGGCTTCGGCGGCGGGGACGTTTGGCGCTGCTAGGAGAGATTATGTTGAGAGTTATACCGGCGCCTTCGGAGTGTATGCGGAACCACAATAGGTGGTTCCGGTCGCGCCCGTCTTGGTTTAATTGATCCCACGGCCGTGCAAGACCGCATACAAGAGTGTTCTTGGGCGAGCGCACAAACCGTTGATTATGGATGAGTCGAATATGATGAGTCTGCGGTGGTTGTATCAGGATATGGTGTAAGGTCGTGCCTCAGCATGGGCAGCGCCGTGCACCGCACCAATCAGCGTATCCGCATATTATTGTGCCTGGTTTTACCGCTGTGCATAGTGTTGCAATGGCTTTTCTTCGTACTGGCCCTGGCCGTTATTTTCCCAGACTCGGCCTGGGCCGCTGAGCCACCCGTGACGCCGTCCTCTGGGGCGGTGCATTTGTCCTCGGACCCGCAGGTTCGCCAAGTGCGCAGCCTGATAGAAAACCGACGTTTTGACCAGGCGCTTAGTATCTTGCGTCCGCTCCTGCCCGGTCATCCGCATCAGACTGATGTACGGTTTCTCATCGGCCTGGCGGCCATCGGCGCTGCCGGACAGGCCATCTCCCGGGCGCACAAGACCACCCTGCTGGATGAAGCCATCGCTGCCTTGCGTGTCATCCTCATTGACCACCCCGACCTGGTGCGGGTGCGTCTGGAATTGGCGCGGGCCTTCTTTCTCAAGGGTGAGGACGGCCTGTCCCGGGAGCACTTTGAGCGGGTACTGGCGGGCCGTCCGTCTGCGGCCATCGCCGCCAACATCCAGCGCTTTTTACAAATCATGCAGGCCCGGCGGCGCTGGCGTGGTTATATCGGCTTTGCCATTGCCCCGGACACCAACATACACGGCACCTCCGAGGCAGAGTATATCTACATCAACGGCCTGCCGTTTCGGCGCGATGCGGATTCTTTAGCCAGGTCCGGGGTCGGAACCGTATTGTGGGGCGGTGGTGAATATCGACATCCCCTGAGCCCGCGCTGGCGCTTGGTGAGCGGCTTAGATATCTATCACAAGGAATATGCGCGCAAGCGCTTTAACCAGACGCACCTGTCCACGCATATTGGCCCGCGCCTGTTGATGAACAGGCAAACCGAATTGACCCTGCTTGGGGTTGCCCAGCGGCGCTGGACGGGCGGCAGTGTATATGCCCGGGACTGGGGTCTGCGCCTTGGTATGGAGCATTGGTTCAGCCCGCGCCTGAGCCTGAGCGGGCAGACGGCCTGGTACCAACGGGAGCACCTTAAGCGGCAGGACACCATATTGGATGGGCCGTTGATGATGCTTGTGCTGGACGCTGCTCTGGGGTTGACGCCCGCGGTGCGCGGCGAGCTGGCGGTGGGTTTTAACCGTCAACGTCCGCAAGTGGTGAGGTGGCGCAACGCCGACGTTTGGGGGCGGCTGGGGGTGAGTGCGGCGCTGGGGCGCGGCTTTACCCTGGGTGGCAGTGTGGCGCTGCATCGGGGGGATTATCAGGGCAACTGGTATCCGTTTACTGCGAAGGGCGATTCCCGGGAAGATCGGACGCGGATTTTTCGATTGTCCATACTCAATCGCGCTTTCACGGTGTTTGGTTTCAGCCCCCAGTTGGTACTGGTCAATGAGGTCAATAAATCCAATGCACAACTGTACGACTACCAGCGCAACCGCGCCGAACTGCGCTTCGTGCGACAGTTCTAGCTGGCGGTGCCAGAACAGCGGATCAGGTATGACCGGCCTGTAACCGGCAAACAGAACTTTTTACTTTCAGCATTCAGGGAATACTTATGGCGACGCATGAACCTTATGGTCTGATCGATATTTCTGAATCGGACAGGGGGCAATGTAGCGTGCCCCTGGATTGGTTAATTTATGTAAATGTGTTGAGGTAAATTCGGCGCTGGGGGTACTCCTATCCTGTGATGAGGAAGAACGCGCCATTGCGGACTCATTGAACCGGATAATTATTTCCATACTGTATCAAGCCGTGATCAAACAAGTCGCCGCTGCACAGGCACCGCGATTTCACTATATCGCTGCAAATGCCAGGGAAACACATCGCCGTGCACCCGATGGCAACGGCTTAATGACCCTTACTCAATAGCAAAATACTCCGCGAATGTCGCCAACCCACTCCTATTACGATGTCGTACAATAGCGCGGATAGCGTGAAAATCCGTCGGCTAACCGTGGTCTGACCATGATTCTTCGTATTTGGCAGTTGGCAGGGCGGGAATATTTTTCTCCGGCTTTTTTATCGCATTTCCTGAATGCGCCACGGGTAAACAATCATTGATCATGCTAAAAAACCACGTTTCCAAATCCCTGATAGTGAGCGGCGCGAGCCGGGGGATTGGTGCAGCAACTGCAAAACTGGCCGCAGCCTCAGGGTGGCAGATTCTGCTGAATTATTGCCATGACAGCGCTGCGGTTGATGCGGTCAGAGAGGAGATTAACGATAATGGTGGTCGCGCAGAATGTTTTCAGGCCGATATTTCTGACCAGGCCGCAGTGGTCAATATGTTTGCATTTGCCTGTGAGAGGTATGGCGGATTAGACGGGCTGGTTAACAATGCGGCAATTCTGGAAAAGCAAATGTCGGTGGTTGATATGGACGCGGCCAGGCTGGATAGAATTTTCGCCATCAATGTCAAGGGGAGTTTCCTGTGTGCCAGAGAAGCGGTAAAACGCATGGCGTTAAGCCTGGGCGGTCATGGCGGCTGTATCGTTAATGTTTCCTCTGCTGCTTCCAGGCTGGGTTCCGCTGGTGAATATGTTGATTACGCGGCGTCCAAAGGGGCGATTGATACGTTGACCATTGGACTTGCGAATGAAGTGGCGGTTGAGGGGATTCGCGTCAATGCCGTTCGACCCGGATTCATAGATACCAGCATACATGCCAGAGGCGGTGAACCCAACCGGCTGGAAAGGGTGCGAACGGCAATACCGCTGGGCCGTCCCGGCAAAGCAGAGGAAGTGGCCTGTGCCATCGTCTGGCTGCTGTCGGAAAAATCATCTTACTGCACCGGCAGCATTATCGACATTGCGGGCGGCAGATAAATTCGTTCTATTCATCTGCACATGAAGAATACGCTGGTTTATGTCCATGATCCCATGTGTAGCTGGTGCTGGGGATTTCGGCCGGTACTGAAGCGATTAATGGTTTCGCTGCCCGAAAATCTGGAAGTAATCAGGATATTGGGCGGTCTGGCCGCGGATTCAGATTCTCCGATGCCCATGCGGATGCGGCAATATTTACAGCAGGCCTGGCACTCGGTTCAGGCAAGTATTCCAGGGACGCAGTTCAACTTTGATTTCTGGGCGAACTGTGCTCCCAGGCGATCGACCTATCCGGCCTGTCGAGCAGTGATAGCAGCGACCCTGCAAGGGGCACAATTCGATGAGCAAATGACCCGGGTTATTCAGCAGGCGTACTACAGGGAGGCAAAAAATCCGTCCGATGATTCCACCCTGATTGAATTGGCTGGCGTTGTCGGGCTTGATTCGACTGCCTTTGCCAGGGATTTGAATTCGCCCTCTACGCATCAGGCGCTGGCCGATCAAATAGATTTTTCCAGGCGGTTAGGGGTGCGGGGATTTCCGGGTTTAGTGCTGATTATCGATAATGCGGCGATTCAGATTGCGGTTGATTATCGTGACCCGCTTGCCATGCTGGACGCAATAAATACACATATCACAAATTGATTCAGGTGGGTCGTTTGACCATCAGGATTTGGCCGAAGGTGGAATACTGGTTGGCGCCGAGTCGGGAAAGCGGCTGGATTGCCTGGGGATTGATGGTCAGCCGGCCTTTTTCATTAATTTTTGTGCATTCATCCTGGATATATATGTTGCTGATTTCCCCAAATACCAAAGACTGGCGATTATTTCCAATTTCCTGGATACGGTGGACCTGGCACATAAAAGCGACTTTGGAATCCGCTATTCTGGGCAGGCGGAATCCTGCAACGGCCACCGTTGCTATATTGACCGCGGAAATTTCCGACTCACCTGACGGCAGTGTTGCGGAAGTCAGATTCAAATCCTGAAGCTGGGCGCAACTGGCGATATGTACAATGAAATCCGGGCGTTCCTGCAAATTTGCCAGGGTGTCTTTCAAACGACCGTCGTCTTGCAGGCCGATGGAAAACATGAGCAGCGGCGGGTCGCTGCATACCGCGTTAAAATAAGAAAATGGCGCGAGGTTGCAGCTATGGTTGTGGTTTTCCGTCAGTACCCAGGCGATGGGCCGGGGTAATACGGTTTGTGTCATGGTGAAATAAACTTCGGATGTGCTGAGTTTTTTAAGATCAATAAGCATGGATCCAGCCTGTTATTATCTGGTTAATTGAGCCTAATCTGCACTGCAACAGTATAAAAGGTAGCCGTGAATGGCAATACAGCATTTGGAGGATTTTCAGAAAATATCCACACGGACACAATTTTGAGTGCATGTTCAAACGAAAAATCAAGAAAGCCCGCTTATAGATTTTGGTGAAGAGACAGGTAACAAAACCACTTCAGTACAAATCAGCGATCACTATGAAATTGAAGAATTAACCGGAATGCAGATCGTTGCGGTCACCAGTTTCCCGCCATTATATTGCCGGGGTTAAATCCAGGGTGCTGGTGTTAGGAGTGATTAGGCCAGGCGGGCTTGTGTTGCTCAGGCCGAACGAAAGTGCGAAATGGAGAAAGAATCGCCTGACAATACGACTTTGGCCATCCAGACCCGGGACCGTCACACCCAAACCATCAGTGAACCCGAATTATGTGATCAGTATTCAGGTGATGCATACTAACCAACAGGCGCTGGCTGGCAGAACATTATGTAGCGCCAATCAATCCTGAAAAAAGAATGATTGGCGAGCGCTTACAGCGGAGTGACGTTGTCCGCCTGGGGGCCTTTCTCCCCATTGGTAATTTTGAAAGTTACACGTTGACCATCGTGCAGCGTTTTTCGGCCGCTGCCGACTATGGCGCGGTAATGAACAAAAACATCTGATTCACCCTCACGCTCAATAAAACCAAAACCCTTGGCATCGTTGAACCATTTGACGGTCCCGTTTACCACATCACCTGACATACTAACCTCTTGCTTCATAAAAAATGCGTCACTTTGATAGCATTCAAGTGACGGAATAAACGCCAGCTTCCTCGCAAAGCTGTCTTCGAAGGATGCGGGCCGGTTTGATAACCGCGACCCGAATCCCGGCGGCAAGTGTAGCACCTTTGATTGAATTGCAATAAATTATTTGGCGTAAAAAGGAATCCAGAAAGGGCGCCAATATTCATTGGCATTCATTATATTGATTTTTCAGGTCGGCCAGTTCCGCCGCCAGCGCATCCAGTCCGATGTCTTTTTTATTTCCTGTGGCACGATGATGATACTCAACCACGCCGCGCTGCAAACTTCGTTCGCCCAGAACCAGTCTATGCGGGATGCCGATTAGCTCCATATCGGCGAACATCACGCCGGGTCTTTCATTTCGATCATCCAGCAGGACATCAAACCCTGCGCTTTGCAGCTCGTTGTAAATGGTCTCAGCTCTGGTTTTAACCCGCACGGATTTCTGCATACCGATGGGTATCAGCACCATATCGAATGGCGCGATGGCGTTTGGCCAAATAATACCTTTTTCGTCGTGGTTTTGCTCAATGGCGGCGGCAATGACTCTGGTTACGCCAATCCCGTAACAGCCCATCCACATTTCGACCGCCCTGCCGTTTTCATCAAGCACGGTTGCCTCCATTGATTTACTGTATTTGGTGCCGAGTTGAAAAATATGGCCCACTTCCACCCCCCGTGCAATGGTGATTTTGCCGTTGCCATCCGGACTCGGATCGCCCTCAACCACATTACGAATATCCGCGACCGGGCTAGGTACAACATCCCGGTTCCAGTTAATACCGAAATAATGTTTGTCATCAATATTTGCCCCGGCGCAAAAATCGGACATGGCCGCGACGCTGCGATCGCATACAAAGGGTATGGGCAAGCCCACCGGGCCCAGCGAGCCGGGGCCAGCACCGATAGCACCACGTATTTCGGCTGCTTCAGCCATTTGCAGCGGCGCAGCGACCAAATCCAGTTTTTCCGCCTTAACCGGGTTTAACTGGTGATCCCCCCGCACCAGCAACGCCACTAAGGACCGTGCACAATTTGCCGATGCTTTTACCACCAGTGTTTTGATGGTTTTTTCAACGGGCATCCCAAATTGTTCAACCAGGTCAGCAATCGTCCCGAGACCGGGCGTATCGACTAATTCCATCGCCTGCGCGGCAGGCCGGGGTTGATGCGGCGGCGGCATTGCTTCGGCAAGATCCATATTGGCCGCGTAATCGCTGCCGTCGGAAAAAGCAATGGCGTCTTCGCCCGAATCTGCCAAGACATGAAACTCATGGGACGCATCCCCACCAATTGCCCCATTGTCCGCCGCCACAGCGCGATAGCCTAATCCCAGGCGATCAAATATTGCGCTGTAGGTCTGATACATTACATCATAGGTTTGTTGCAGCGAGGCCGGGCTGGTGTGAAATGAATAGGCGTCTTTCATGATAAATTCCCGACCGCGCATCACGCCGAATCTGGGCCGGATTTCATCTCGAAATTTGGTTTGTATCTGATAAAAATTCAGCGGTAACTGGCGATAGCTCCTGACCTCATTCTTTACCAGCATGGTAATAATCTCCTCATGCGTTGGCCCCAGACAAAAGTCCCGGCCGTGTCGGTCCTGCAGCCGCTGCAGTTCCGCGCCATACTCTTCCCAGCGACCGGATGTCTGCCATAACTCCGCCGGCTGAACGCCCGGCAACAATACTTCCTGGGCGCCGGATTGATCCATTTCCTGCCGCACTATTTGCTGGACTTTGTGCAGAACGCGCATTCCCATTGGCAGCCAGTTGTAGATGCCTGCGGCCACCTGTCGAATCAGACCGGCCCGCAGCATTAACTGATGTGAAATGACCTCTGCATCGGCGGGGGTTTCTTTCAGAGTGGCGAGCAGAAGCTGTGAGGTACGCATGGGTATGGATTATTGGCGGCGCAGAATTTGCATGGCTGTGATTTATACTTGCTAATCATTTGAAACGCAATTGCCGGTGATTATTGCACTTAACGGGTCACCAGGACCCGACAATTTACAACAGCCGGAACAAAATAACCGGGAACATTATGACGTCCTGCATCTGGAAAAATGACGCAATGCAATAATAACTCCGGACCAACTCCGGGCAATCAGGATGATCAGGTCAGGCGATTCAATTAAAAAATTCGGACAATCGATGCACCGCAGTATCGATGTCTTTTTTGCAGAGGTCTTTGTGTGTGACCATACGCGTTGGTTTGCGTCCACCGAACAACACGCCATTTTGTTTTGCGAAGTCCAGTAGTTCATCATATTTGCCGCTCCGCAAGTGGAAAAACAGGATATTCGTGCCGGCCTGCTGGTTGGTAATTTGTATATCCCTGAATTGTTTCAGTTGGTCGGCCAGATAGGCTGCAAGGTCGTGATCATCTTGCAGGCGTTTGACATTATTTTCCAGGGCAAACAGGCCCGCGGCGGCCAGCGACCCGGACTGGCGCATACCGCCGCCTACCGTCTTTCGCCAGCGTTTTGCTCGTTCGATAATCTTGTTTGAACCGCATAATACCGACCCAACCGGGGCGCCCAAACCCTTGGAGAGGCAAATCGACACGGAATCGAAATGACGGGTGATTTTTGCAACGTCCACACCGAGCGAGACGGCCGCATTAAACACTCTGGCTCCGTCCAGGTGGAAATTAAGGTTATTCCTTTTGCAGAGTTCGGCGGTCTGTTCGATGTAGGTCACCGGTATGGCATAGCCGTCAGTGCTGGTATTTTCCAGTGCCAGCAGGCGGGTTTTAGCGAAATGAATATCATCTTCCTTGATGGCGGCCTGGATTTTTGCCAGTTCCAGAATGCCGTTTGGCTGGCGCTCGATGGGCTGAGGTTGAATGCCGCCTAAAACGGCCGCACCGCCGCCCTCATATCTATAGGTATGTGCGTGCTGAGCAACGATGTATTCATCACCACGCTGGCAATGGCTGAGTAATGCGACAAAATTGCTTTGGGTGCCAGAGGGAAAAAACAGCGCCGACTCAAGATGCGTCATTTCAGCCATGCGATTTTGCAATTTGATGACAGTCGGGTCTTCATCGTAGACATCGTCGCCAAGCTCTGCCGCAAACATCGCCTTTTTCATGGCCGCGCAGGGCCGGGTTACGGTATCGCTTCTGAGATCTATTATGCGTTCGGACATTTGGTTTCACTGGATAAGGTGATCAGGGTAAAGCTGGACACTATAATCTACAACCAAAATTATTCAACGGTTTTTAATTCGCCGGTTTTCCACAGGTGTTTCTCGCTGCACCATGCCGACAGCCACCGGCATTTTTCCCATTTTTCGACTTCCGCTTTTACAGCCCGGTTTGGTGCTGGAATCCGGCATACTTTGGCAGTGTTGTGGAGTTAATCCCGGTTGTGGCCGGCGGTATCTTTCTGTGGACAGCAGAGCACAGAGCGGTGAATAACCTGCTGCAATTGACTCGATTGCGCAGGTGATTTTGATCACTGCTGCGGGTTACCGGGGGTTTTTATATTTGCAGCGGCTGCCTGGTCAAGCATGTAAGCATCGAATAGTGCTTGCCAATTTCGTTGAACTTATTACACTCACCACTTGAATTTAATCCTGACTACAAGGCGATTTACACATGCAGCTACCTGATTTAATTACTCTTTCTAATGGCAGCAAGCCGCAGCCTGCGTTCTCTCGTGCAGAAATGGATGACCGCTTGATGAAACTGAGAAAAGCCATGGCGGTCAACAACGTTGATGTAGCGGTGTTTACCTCGTATCAAAATATCAATTACTACAGTGGCTTTCTGTACTGTTCTTTTGGGCGGCCGTATGGTCTGGTGATTGACCATGCAACTCAAACTACACTTTCTGCAAATATCGATGGCGGCCAACCGTATCGGCAGAGCTATGGCGAAAATCTCATCTATACTGACTGGCAGCGGGACAATTATTTTCGCGGCGTACAAAAACTGGCAGGCGACGGAAAAACCGTCGGGGTTGAGCTTGACCATATCAATATGCAAAATCTGGAAAAGCTCAAAACCGCCTTGCCGAATGCGCAGTTTTTCGATATTAGCGCCATCGCAATGCGGTTGCGGATGATCAAGTCCAAAGAAGAAATTGCCCATATCACAAAAATGGCTGCCATCGCCGACCTGGGTGGTGCGGCCTGTGTGGAGGCTGCGGGTGTGGGTGTCCCTGAATACGAGGTGGCGCTGCACTCAACCCAAACCATGGTGCGGGAGATTGCCAGGCAATGGCCGGATGGAGAATTGCTGGACACCTGGACGTGGTTTCAATCGGGAATGAATACCGATGGCGCCCACAATCCGGTCACTTCCAGAAAGATTGAACGCGGCGATATTCTCAGCCTGAATTGTTTCCCCATGGTTGCCGGATACTATGCCGCTCTCGAACGCACCTTGTTTTGTGAGTCCGCGACGGATGCGCATATTCAACTGTGGCAAGTGAATTGCCAGGTTCATGATGCGGGCAAGGAAATGATAAAGCCGGGTGCGCGTTGCTGCGATATTGCCAATGGATTGAATGAAATATATGCTGACCATGGCCTGCTGAAATACCGCACTTTTGGATATGGTCATTCGTTTGGCGTGTTGTGTCATTACTATGGCCGCGAAGCCGGACTGGAATTGCGGGAAGATATCCCCACCGTGCTTGAGCCGGGTATGGTGGTTTCCATGGAGCCGATGATCATGCTGCCCGAAGGCCAGCCCGGTGCGGGCGGGTATCGGGAACATGATATTCTGATAGTGACCGACCAGGGGCATCGCAACATCACCGGCTTTCCATACGGCCCGGAACACAATATCCTGAGTTAAAAGTTTTATCTCGCCGGATTGGGTTTTGATTCGGAATATGGCCGGCCCATTGTATGCCATTGAAACCAGCGCAAAAAATCTATATAACCGCTACCTGCTGGTATCATTTTTCATCATTGCAACAACTAGATTGACCACAATGTCGCTGAAAATCATAAAATCAATCCGTCATATGAATGAAAGCTGTATCCAGCCTGGCTCGGACGGAATCGTCGTTGCAGCGGGTGTCGGTCAGACTGGTAAACCAGATGCCTGAAATGCCGGTTCGGCGTCATTGCATAATCCTTGGAGGAGCAGGGGCGATGTGGTGTTTGTTGTCCGGGCATTTCACGGCTTTTTTACTGGTCCTGGGTGCGCTGTCGTGTGTTATCAGTTATGGCTTGTATCGACGCATAACCCGCCAGCACCCGTATCAGGCGATTCGATTCCATCCGCTACAGCAAGCCGGCTATCTGGCCTGGCTGTCAGTCGAAATTATCAAGGCAAATGTGGCGGTCATCGGCGCCATTATCAATCCGGGAAAAGCAGCATCCGAGCTGTTTAACGTGGATACGGATGGCCTGAATGAACAGGGGCGAGTGACTTATGCCAATTCCATCACACTGACGCCAGGCACCGTGAGCACCGACGTGGGGCGCAATCAGATTCAGGTTCACGCCTTACTGGCAAGCGCAAAAGACGGCCTGATGGATAACAAAATGCGGACCAGAGTGCGGCAATTAACCGCACCGAGCTGAGGCGGCAAATGATCAGCTTTTATTTTCTCAGCATAGTGGTTCTGCTACTCGCTGGTTTATGCTCCTTGATACGCGCCGGTATTGGGCCGACGTGGTTTGACCGCATGCTGGCTGCCAATACTTTTACCACCCAATCCGTGCTGCTGATCGCCGTGTATTTTTTTGCCACGGGCCACCCAGAATATATCGATATTGTATTGCTGTACGCGTTGCTCAACTATGTTGGCACGCTTGCCCTGGTGAATTACTTTAACCGTCGGCCCGGGTGCGGGAGTACTGATCAAAGATGATGACATTGATCGGTGGAGGATTATTGTGTATCGGCGCCTGCGTGGTATTGAGCGGCGCTGTCGGTTTGCTGCGGCTGCCGGATTTTTTCTGTCGTCTGCACGGTGCCGGGGTGATCGATACCCTGGGAGCCGGCTTGGTGATACTGGCCATGCTGTTTCTATCGGGCTCGATAATCATCGCATTCAAGGTGGTCATGATCGGTGTACTGTTGTTTATACTGTCCCCGGTCACCTCCCATGCGCTTGCCAGAGCCGCATTGCAATCCGGTCTCACGGTGCGGGCGGACCGTACTGAAAATCGGCAGACAACTGGCCGCGATTAATCACCGTGCCTAATATCGGCCTGATTAATACTGTTGCCGATATCGGCCTGTTAGCCATGCTGGCTGCCACCGCAGTGCTGATGATGCGTAGCCAGAGCCCGCTGACCATTACGATTTTATCCGGGATTTACAGCCTGATAATGTGTACTTTATTCGTCGTGCTGGACGCGGTGGATGTAGCCTTCACCGAAGCGGCGGTGGGCGTGGGTATTGCCTCGATCCTGATTCTCTGCGTTATCAAACATAAAGACGAACCAAATTTGCAATCGGCTTGGCCGTCCGGGCTGTCGATCTGCCTTGGCCTGGGGGTTGGTGTATTGGCTGTGCTGGGTACGGCTGATATGGCCATGTATGGCGATCCTCTGGCGCCGGTTCACCAGCATCTGGCGCCGCGTTTTCTTGGGCAGTCGCCGCAGGAGACTGGCATTCCCAATGTGGTGACCTCGGTGCTGGCCAGTTATCGGGGTTATGACACATTGGGCGAGGTTGTAGTCATATTTACCGCAGGAATTGCGGTGTTGCTTTTGCTGGCCGGTGAAACCCGGGCGGATGGTTCGGGCCAGCACAAAGTGCTGACATTCCCGGCCGGTCACAGCGAACTGATTGCAAATCCGGTGCTGAAAATGGTGTTGTCAAGAATCATTCCGATAGTCATCCTGTTTGCGCTGTATGTACAGTTCCATGGCGACTATGGGCCGGGCGGCGGGTTCCAGGCCGGGGTTATTTTCGGCGCGGGACTTATTACCTATGGATTGCTTTGTGGCCCGGGAAAATTACCGGGCCTGATCAGTGAAAAAGGGGTGATTACCGGCATGGCGCTGGGGGTTTTGCTGTATGGCGCGGTGGGTGTTTCGGCATTGATTTGCGGTGGAGACTTCCTCGATTATTCGGTGTTGTCCGATTCACAGACTGCGGGGCAGCATCTGGGAATTTTCCTGATTGAGCTGGGCGTCGGTATGACCGTGGCATCCACCATGGTTTCATTGTTTATCAGCTTTAATCGGGACTGGGGATGAGTGTTGCCGGTGACGGGATGGCAGTGCCTGGGCTGCTGAACTATTGGGTCGCTGTCGGTGTATTAGTGTGCGGATTGATCATGGTTGTGGACAGCCGCAACATGGTCAAAAAACTGATCGGACTCAACCTGTTTCAATCTGCGGTGTTTTTGATATTTATCACCATGGGCAAGGTGAGTAATGGCAGCGCGCCCATACTTGACCCGGCCGTTTCCACGTACAGCAACCCGCTGCCCCATGTACTCATACTCACGGCAATCGTGGTCGGCGTGGCCACCACGGCATTGGGTCTTGCACTGGTGGTACGGATACGCCGGGCGTATGGCACAATTTATGAGGATGAAATTGCGGATAAACCGCAAGTAGAGCCGGAGATCATTCCCTGATGGCTCAGATAATAAATCATCTGCCGATCCTTCAGGTTATTGTTCCGTTGCTGCTTGGGCCATTTTGTGTGGTACTGGGTCATCGCGGTTTGGCCCGCATTATCATGGTGACCACCGCAGTAATCATGCTTGTGATCAGCGCCATGCTGCTGGGCGGCACACTTCAGGGTGAAGTATTCATTTATCAACTGGGCGGCTGGGCGGCACCCTGGGGGATTGAATATCGGGTTGATGGATTGACCGCCTTCGTCCTGATAACCATAAATCTGGTTCATCTACTGGCATCGGTTTTCTGTCTGGGCAGAGCAGACGACAATATTGCAGCTTCCGCCCGCCCGGTTTTTTATTGCGCCTGGTTGTTGTGTATTGCCGGATTAAACGGCATGGTGGTCAGCAACGATGCGTTTAATGTCTTTGTCTTTCTGGAAATCAGCTCGCTGTCCACCTATGTGCTGATCAGTTGTGGACGCGATCCCAAAGCCCTGCTGGCAGCGTATCGTTATTTGGTTATGGGGGCAGTAGGGGCAACTTTCGTGCTGTTGTCCATCGGTCTTTTATACATGCAGACCGGCACGTTGAATATTACCGACCTAGCCGGCATCATTGCCATACGGGGTTCCGACCGCACCGTGGTGATGGCGCTGGCTTTTTTTACCATCGGTATCGGCATCAAGAGCGGAATGTTCCCGCTGCATGACTGGCTGCCCAATGCCTATGGTTTTGCGCCGAATTCCGTAACCGTTTTATTGTCTGGAACCGCGACCAAAGTGGCGTTGTATGTCATGCTGCGGTTTTTGTACAACCTGTTTGGGGCTGAATTCAGCCTGATCGAAATGCCGCTGGATACGGTGTTAATCATCTGCGCCATCCTGGGCATGTTGCTGGCGCCGATCATGGCGTTAAGAGAATCGAATCTGAAACGCATGTTTGCCTGGTCCAGCGTGGCCCAGATTTCCTATATGGTCATGGGTATTGGTTTGGGCTCCACAGCGGGAGCCGCCGCCGCGCTTTTGCATTTGTTTAATCACTCGCTGGTTAAAGTCGCCGTATTCATGGCCACAGGTGTTTTGATCGCCCGCACCGGCACCGCCAGAATCAGGCATCTGGGAGGGGTTGCCCATCATCAGCGGTTTGCCTGTTACACCCTGTTGTTCGGCGGGCTGGGTTTGATTGGCATTCCCGGGACGGTGGGTTTTGTCAGTAAATGGATGTTGGTCAGCGCCGCGGTAGACAAGGGCTGGTGGTGGCTGGCCATCCCGGTTCTCGCCGGTTCGCTGGCCAGTGCTGCCTATATCTGGCGCATCGTCGAAACATTATGGGCAAAGCCTGCGGAAATTGACCTCTGCAAGCCCGGCGCACCCATTCATATAGTGGAATGGCTCCCCTTGAGCGTTATCACCGCTTTGGCGCTTTGGTTTGGGCTGAACGCTTCGTTCCCAAGCGAGCTCGCCGCATTGGCCGCAAACAGCCTGGCGGACACTGGCCAATGACGATGCTGCCGATTGGATTTGCCGTACTGATTCCGTTTGTGGGTGCCTGCGCGGTTGTGGCCAGCCGCACGCACCCCGGCATTAGACATGCGGCTTTGCTTATGACCGGGTTGGCGAACCTGGTGATGCTGGTTTATTTCGCGGTTAATCGGCAGGACTATGTCCAGGCCCAGGTGTTATTTGAAACGCTGCCGGGGTTGGCAATCGCCTTTCAGATTGAGCCGCTGGGATTGATATTCGCATTGACCGCAGGGGTGCTCTGGCCGATTACTTCGGTATACGCCATCGGCTATTTGAACGCGGTTGACGACCCGCATCAAACCCGCTTCCATGCGCTGTTTTGTGTGGCCATTGGCAGCGCCATGGGTATCGCCTTTGCTGAAAATCTATTCACGCTGTTTTTGTTCTATGAAATACTGACTTTTTCAACCTGGCCGCTGGTCACCCACAGCAGAGCCCCCCGGGCCGTAGCCGCCGGCAGGGTCTATCTCGGTGTGTTGCTGACCACGTCTTTGATGTTGTTTTTGCTGGGGATTGTTCTGGTGGGCAATTACGGCAGCGGATTGTCGTTCGTGCCTGGTGGCGTGTTATCCGGGGTGTCGCCCGCGCTGACAGCGGTTCTGCTTTTATTGTTCCTGTTCGGCATCGGCAAGGCCGCAGTCATGCCTTTTCACCGCTGGCTGCCCAGCGCCATGGTTGCACCCGCACCGGTAAGCGCATTGCTGCATGCCGTAGCCGTGGTAAAAGCCGGGGTGTTCTCTATGGTTAAAATTTCGGTGTATATTTTTGGCCTGGATTCATTGCGGGCCATGGATTTCCGGGAGGTTATTTTATGGGTACCGGCGCTAACCATACTGTTGGCCTCGGCGATTGCCATGCGGCAGGACGATATTAAAGCCCGCCTGGCCTACTCCACCGTGAGCCAACTGTCGTATATTGTGCTGGGCGCACTGATGGTCAATCAACTGTCGATGACCGGGAGCAGTATTCATATCACCATGCACGCCTTCGGAAAGATCACCCTGTTTTTCTGTGCCGGTGCGATCATGGTACTGGCGGGGAAAAGCAAGGTATCCGAAATGGATGGATTGGGGCGCTCCATGCCCTTAACTTTTGCAGCATTTTTGATTGCGGCCGTATCCATTGCAGGATTGCCGCCCACCGGCGGAGTCTGGAGCAAATGGTACCTTGCCCTGGGTGCACTGGAAGCAGGTCAGACTGGGTTGCTCGGGGTGCTGATGATCAGCTCGCTGTTAAATGTGTATTATTTGTGCAGTATTCCGTTCCGGGCATTTTTTCTGACTGCAAAGGAACCGCAGCAGGCACTGGAAAACCGCGCCGCCATCGTGATGCCGTTAGTCATTACTGCGGCGGTGAGTGTGCTGCTTTTCTTTTTGGCCGGGAATCTTGTGGATTTCATTGCAGAAATGCCATTATGAAGGAAAAATTTGCATCGCTTTCTCTCGGGCTGCGGCGCGGACTGAAAATATTTTTTGTGCTGTGCGCGCTGGTGGCGCTGCTTGACCTCATCATTCACAAACATGGCGATGGCTGGTGGAACCTGCTCGGATTCCACAGCCTGTACGGATTTGCCGCCTGCGTGGTATTGGTGCTGGCGGCCAAAGGAATGCGTCGAATCATAATGCGCAAGGAAGATTATTATGATTAACGCGCCGTTTTTGATTTTCTTTATCGGCGCAGCCCTGGCCATGGCAGTAACCGGGCGGCCAAGAAAAATCCTGCTGCTGCTGGTCCCGGTGGCCGGATTGTTCAATCTGTTGCTGCTGGATCACTCCAGTGTCTGGCAGTTGCAGTGGTTCGGGCTTGATCTGGTGTTATTCGCCGCTGATCGTCTGAGTTTTATTTTCGGCATACTTTTCCATATTGCCGCAATCATCGCCACGATTTATGCCTGGCACGTCAAGGATCGACCCCAGCAAGTGGTATCGCTGCTGTATCCCGCAAGTGCGCTGGGGGTGGTTTTTGCCGGGGATTTTTTGACCATGTTTGTCTTCTGGGAATGCCTGGCGTTGACATCGGTATTCTTCATCACTGCAACGGGCACACCCCGGGCCGTCAGGTCGGCGATACGCTACCTGGTATTCCAGGTTGTTTCCGGCGTGTCGTTGTTGACCGGCACCCTGATCATGCTGCATCAAACCGGCAGCATAATGATCGGTCCGTTGAATATGGATCACCCGGGTGCGGTATTTTTTCTGCTGGCGTTCGGTATCAAGGCCGGATTTCCGCTGCTGCACAATTGGCTTACCGATGCTTATCCCCAGGCTACGCCAAGCGGCACGGTATTTCTCAGCGCGTTCACCACCAAGGTGGCGGTTTATGCCCTGGCGCGGACGTTTACCGGTCTGGATATGCTGGTTTACATCGGTGCAGTGATGGCCTGCTTCCCGATATTTTATGCGGTCATAGAAAACGACCTGCGCCGCGTGCTGGGATACAGCATGATCAACCAGATCGGCTTCATGGTCTGCGGCATCGGTATCGGCACCGAGCTTGCGGTAAATGGCGCCGTGGCCCATGCCTTCAACGACGTTATTTTCAAAGGGCTGCTGATGATGTCCATGGGCGCCGTGCTCTATCGCACCGGCGAGATGCGCGGCTCCAATCTGGGTGGGCTGGCGCGCGCCATGCCGAAAACAACGGTGCTGTGTCTAGTGGGCGCCGCTTCGATTTCCGCCTTTCCGCTGTTCAGTGGATTTGTCAGCAAATCCATGGTGATGGCGGCGTTGTTAATCGAGCAGCATGAAATTGTCTGGCTGGCGATGTTGTTCGCATCGGCAGGGGTGTTCCACCATGCCGGAATTAAAATTCCATACTTTGCATTTTTCGCCCATGATTGCGGAATGCGTCCCGCAGAAGCACCCCGGCATATGCTGATCGCCATGAGTGTGGCGGCGGCCCTGTGTCTGTTCATCGGCTGCTACCCCAAATTGCTGTACAGCTATCTTCCGTTCGCCGTGGATTATGCGCCTTTTGATCTGCCCCACGTGGTTGAGCAGGTGCAACTGCTGTTCTTCTCCGCTTTGGCTTTTATCTGGCTGCAACTGAAGAATATTTATCCGGCAGAACTCAGATCAACCAATCTGGACAGCGAGTGGTTTTACCGCAAGTTCTGGCCCGGGGCGTATGACATTTGCTGGTGCGGCGCTGTCAGGTGGCAGCACCGTTGTAACGCTGTATTTACAGGGATTGCGGCATGGTTAACGCCTTTGGCACGCCGACAATCCTATGATTTGTTAATGCCGTGGTCGGTGCGCGGCATGATTTTGATTGTGATGGCGTCGCTGGGTGTTACCTTGTTCATGTTTTATCTCAAACATCCTGTCTAGGGAATTATCAGAGAATGCGAAAATGTCGGTAGACCATATAATGCAGGCTCTGCGCCCGGTTAAACATCCGGTTTCGTCATCGCCGGGTCTTCCTCCGGATTGCTACCATAATGAACAGTGGCTGGTTCACGAAATGGATTGTCTGTTCGGCCATGGCTGGTTCAGTGTGGGTCGAGTGGACCAGTGGCAAAAGCCGGGGGATTTCGTAACCATCAACGTGACAAATATCCCCATCGTCATCATCATGGATAAATACGGTGAATTGCGCGGCATGTCGAATACCTGTCTGCATCGATCGAGCCAGATCATGTCAGGAAGCGGCAGCTGCAAGGTCATGGTTTGTCCATTTCACGGCTGGAGCTATGCGGCCACGGGCCAGGTCATTTCGGCACCGAGAATGGAAACCGCAGCCGGCTTTTCGAAATCGGCGCTTCGACTAAAACAATTCCACGTGGCGGCCCGGGACGGCTTCGTATTTTTAAGCCTGGAAGATAATCCCGACCCGCTGGATCATTGGCTGGGCGATTTTTCAGATTTGCACAAGCCGTGGTCATGCGGCGATTTAGTGACCGGGCGCCGCCGCAGTTTCGATGTGCATTGCAACTGGAAGCTGTACATTGAAGTATTCAATGAGTATTACCATCTGCCCTGGGTTCATGCTGACTCAATCAATGATTTTTACCCGGAGCCTGACCCGACGGATGCGGTCATGGGCGAGTACACCAGCCAGTTTGGCCGCACCACCGGCAATGCTGCCGTACTTCGGGATCAACAGAACCAGACACTGCCGGTTATCCAGACCCTGGGCGCAACCGAACGCGACGGCATCCGCTATACCTGGGTTTATCCGAATATGACCTTCGCGGCCAGTTCGGACTGTCTGTGGATGTACCATGTATTTCCACTCAGCAGCGCCCGTACCCGGGTGATGCAGACGATTTGTTTTCCGGCGGATACCGTAAAACTGGATGAATTTAAAACCAAAGCCGAAATTTATTACCAGCGAATTGATCTGGCTGTCGCCGAAGATATTCCGGCATTGGAAAGACAACAAACCGGCATCCAGTCCCCATACGCAGTGCCGGGACGATTCTCGGCATTGGAGCCCAGCGTGGGAAATTTTGCCTGCTGGTATGCCGGGGCCACTGGCGAATAACTGCCCGGCCAAACTAGAGTCAGGCCAATAGTTCCTCTATTCTTTGGCGCAGGGCTGGAATGACCTCGGTTTTGAACCAGGGGTTTTTCTTTAACCAGATATTGTTTCTGGGGCTGGGATGAGGCAGGGGGATTACGCCGGGTGCATAGCTTTCCCAATTGCGGACGGTTTCGGTAAGAGTCGGCTTTTTGGTTTTTCCCAGGTGGTAATGTTGTGCGTATTGGCCAATAGCCAAAACCAATTCGATATTGGGCAGCGCCGCCAACAAGGGTTTACGCCAGGTTCGAGCGCATTCCGGGCGCGGCGGAAGGTCACCGCTTTTGCCCGTGCCCGGGTAGCAAAAACCCATAGCGGCGATGGTGATTTTTCCCGGGTCGTAGAATGCCGTTTTATCGATGCCCATCCATTGCCGCAGGCGATCGCCGCTGGGGTCATTAAAGGCGATTCCCGACTGGTGTACACGAATTCCAGGTGCTTGTCCTGCCACCAGAATTTTCGCCGCAGTATGTACCTGGAAGACTGGATTGGCGCCCAGGGGCAATGAATGCGCACAAATCTTGCACTTTTTTATTTCCCTGGTTAATGCGGTTAAGGACAATACAGGGCTACTGGTTTTTCCCAAATAAAATTTTCAGCGCCAACGCGGTTAATATCAATAACCATATCAGACTCCAGCCCGGCATGGAGATTGAGAATAACGTCCATGAAACTTCGGCGCATTCTCCTGATCCCTTAAGTACGGTTTCAAGCACTTTTCTGAATGGCAGCACCTCCAGCATAAAATCCAGCCCGGGTCCGCATTCGGGCACCCGGTCGGCAGGTATGTTTTGCAGCCATACATGGCGAGCCGCAACGCCTGCTCCACACAATCCGCATACACTGGCCAGCAGTCCGTATAATCGTCTGCCAACCGTCCCTGGCCTGGGTAAAAAGAAGTGATGCAAAAAGCAAACAAGAAAAACCACGCCCATGCCGATAAATGCAACTCGTTGAAAAATACATAATGGACATGGCTCCAAACCCGCCCGATACTGAAAAAAAAGTGCAATGGCAATCAGTAGCGCACAGGTTACAAAACCAATCAGTGAAAGCGTTCGAGTCGTCATATCGGGTTTTGGGCTGTGGGAATAGTAAGATAATATTGAATCGGCGTTTCGTAGCGATTTTGATTATGCTGAAACAGTGCCGCCGCCGTCTACATTGATAACCTGCCCGGTTATATAGTCGGCGTGGGCGAGTAAAAAGTGGACAGTTTTCGCAATGTCTTGTGGTTCACCGACACGTTTCAGCGGCGTATTTGAAATCATTCGCTGGTGTGCAATTTCGTTGCGGTCATTTTCCGGCCACAGTATGGCGCCCGGCGCCACCGCATTGACCCGTATTTCCGGGCCAAGTTCACGCGCCAGGGATTTGGTTATGGAAACCAGCCCGGCTTTTGAAGCGGAATAAATCGCATGACCGGAAAGCGGCCGGTCTGCGTAAATGTCGGTGACATTAATGATTGAACCGTGTTGTTTATGTAAATACGGCGCGGCCGCCTGGCAAAGAAAGTATGGCGCTTTAAGGTTTGTATCCATGATGTTTTGCCATTGGGTCTCCCTGGACGATGCGACAGGAGTGGGGAAAAATGCAGATGCGTTGTTGACCAGTGCATCAAGCCGCCCGAGCTTATTGACGGTATGGCGGATGCGCTGCTTTACCCTAGAAATTTCTCGCAAGTCCCCCCGCAGCAGAGTTGCTGAATCCGGGCGAATTGCGCATAGCTCGGCCCTGAGCTGTGCCGCTTCAGTATCGCTGTTATGGAAGTGAATGATGACGTGCATACCCTGTTGGTGAAGAAATCGGCTGAGGCAGGCGCCGATTCGCCTGGCCGCGCCGGTTATCAATACGACTTTGCCACTGACATCATTCATTTTCGGTGGATTGCAGATTGCACTGTTCGGGTTTTATTATTCAGGCTGTCCGGGCGAAATACAACCAAATAATTCGCTCATATAATTGGCGGGTCGTGGGTGGTCAAGTATCTCGTCCATTTGTGGTATATTGTATGCCAGATGGTCAAGGCAATTGCCAGTGGTTTTATCGGTGAAACCCGGGCGTCTTTAAGTGCTGAAGCTTTCGATGTGAATGCTACCGGGTGTCTGACCGCTTCAGGCCATACAATTTCAGAATGAGGTGAATATTGAAGGCAGTTCTGTTAAACGAGTTTGGCGGACCGGAGATGCTGTCGTTCGGCGAGACCGAAATACCCTTGATGAGTAACCAGCAGGTGCTGATTAAAGTCCATGCTACCTCGGTCAATGGCCCTGACATTGTGCAACGCCAGGGCCGCTATGCGCCGCCGGCCGGAGATTCTGCAATACTGGGGCTGGAAGTTGCGGGCACGGTGGAAAAGACCGGATCTGACGTAGCCGGCTGGCAGGTCGGGGATAGAGTCATGGCGCTCATTGGCGGCGGTGGTTATGCCCAGTATGCAACTGCGTATCCCGGGCATATAATGCGTATTCCAGATGCGCTGTCATTTGTTCAGGCGGCCTGCATTTGTGAAACGTACCTGACCGCCTTTCTCAACCTGTTTTTACTGGGAAAACTCGGAAACAACCAGATAACGCTGCTGCATGGCGGTGGTGGCGGAGTAAACACGGCGGCTGTTCACTTATGCAAACAACTGGTTCCTGATACCAGGATCATGGTAACGGCTTCGCCGACGAAAATTGACCGGGTGCGGCAGCTCGGCGTCCACCATGTCATCAACTATCGCACCGAAGCCTTTGCCGAACGAGTGCGGGAACTGACCGCAAAGCGCGGTGCGGATGTGATTCTGGATCATATCGGCGGCCCGTATCTGGCGCCGAATATGCAAAGTCTGGCGGTGGGTGGAAGATTGCTTGCAATTGGTGTCACTGGCGGCATCAAAGCTGAATTAAATCTGGCGTTGATGATGGTAAAACGACAGCAGATTATCGGGTCCGTTCTAAGGTCAAGAAGCGCTAGTGAAAAATCTTCAATTATCACCGCGTTTCATAAACGGGTGATGCCGTCATTTGCGGACCAGTCCATCCTGCCATTAGTATCCGCAGTTTTTCCCCTGGAACGCGCCCGTGAAGCGCATGAAACCATGGAGACCAGCCGGCATTTTGGCAAAATCGCGCTGCAAGTCCTGCATTGATTTTATTGCCGACTGAAAGAAGCACCAGAATTTTGCCGGATGAAGATACCGTAAATAAATGAATATTCACGAATTTCAAACCAAGAAGCTGCTTAAATCTGCCGGCCTGAGGATTCCCAAAGGTGATGTGGCCAGAACGCCTGACCAAGCCCGAGAAATCGCGAGCTGGCTTAAAGGCAGTGCCTGGATGGTAAAGGCACAAATTCGCGCGGGCGGCCGGAAACCCGGCACCATCGGGGATGCTGGCAGTGGGGTTCGTAAGGCGTATGATTTGGACCAGGTGCGGCGATATGCCGATGCCATGATCAACCGCCCGCTGATCACCCGGCAGACCGATGCGGCGGGATTACTGGTCGAATCTGTCTATATAGAGCAGGCACTGGAAGTTGACAAGGAAATCGGCCTGGGCCTGTTGGTCGATGAGAGGGGCAAACAGGTGATGTTATTGTTAGCGGAGCAGGGTGGCACCGAGATTGAAACAATAGCAGAAAATAACCCGCAATCCATTCACAGGTTTCGGGTTGACATCAACAGCGGTGTGGTGGGTGCGAAGCTTGATCAAGTTTTATCTGGCTTCGAGTTAACCGAAGCACTTAAAAGCGACCTCAGGATAACCATTGACCGCACTTCGCGGCTCTTCTGTAGCAAAGACGCCGCGCTTATTGAGATTAATCCGCTCGGGTTATGCGCAGGTAAATGGGTTGCCCTGGACGCCAGGATGGCATTTGACCGGAATGCTTTTTTCCGACAAGAGGCGATTCTTGCCATGAAGAATGAAGGTGACCCGGAGGATAGTCAGAAACAGGCCAGCGTTGACGGCTTTAACTATCTGGCCATGGATGGGGATGTTGGCTGTATGGCAGTGGGCGCAGGTCTTTCCATGGCCACGCTGGATGCGATTCGACAGTATGGGGGTAAACCGGCGAATTTTATGGACTTGCCGCCGGATTCAAAAGTCAATCGGGTGGTTGGTGCGCTTGAACTTTTATTGTCAAATCCGGGTATCAAAAGCCTGATTATCAATGTTTTTGGCGGTGGCATCATGCGCTGTGACACCATTTCTGACGCGATTACCCTGGTTCATAACAGCACAGCAATCACAATTCCGCTGTCGGTTCGGCTGGCCGGCACCAATGCAGAACTGGCGAACAGGCGGCTGAAAGAGACCATGCCCCAGGTTTTTCTGGCCTCAAGCCTGATGGACGCCGCCCAATATGCGCTTGATTCGACCAATGCGCAGGCATCACCGGGTACGACTGCCGCCGGCTATTACGCCTCCTGGACCTCCAGGCTGAGGTCTGTATTCAAGTCCAGGACGTAAATCAAAGCCAGGGTGTAAATCTAAAGAGATAGAACCAGACAGCGAACGGTGGTAACAAAACCAAAAACCATACAATAGTATGTCTATCCTGATCGATAAAAATACCCGAGTGCTTTGCCAGGGTATCACCGGCAGCCAGGCGAGCTTCTATGTTGAACGGGCGATTTCCTTCGGCACCAGCATGGTTGCAGGAGTCAGGCCCGGCAAAGGCGGAATCCGGTATTTGGGGCTGCCTGTATTCGATACGGTAAGGCAGGCGCGCGCGGCAACACAGGCCAATGCCTCGGTTATTTTTGTGCCAAAGTACAACGCTGCAAATGCTATTGTGGAGGCCATTGAGGCCGAGGTTGAACTCATCGTATGTATTACCGAGCATATTCCGGTGCTGGATATGATTCGCGTGGCGGATGTTTTAAAAGGCAGCGTATCCACACTGGTCGGGCCGAACACGCCAGGCATTATTACCCCTGGAGAATGTCGAATTGGCATTATGCCGGGTGAAATTTTTCGCACAGGCCAGGTTGGAATCGTCTCCCGGTCAAGCACCCTGACGTATGAAGCCATTCACCAGACTACCGAAGTCGGGCTGGGCCAGTCCACCTGCGTTGGTATCGGAGGCGACCCGATTCACGGTCTGGGTTTCGCCGAGTGTCTTGCCTTGTTTAAAGACGATGCGAAAACCGGAGCAGTGGTAATAGTCGGAGAAATAGGAGGTTCCGAGGAAAACCAGGCAGCCGAATATTTGCGCTCAGTGGACTACGGTAAACCGGTTATCGCGTATATCGCCGGGCGATACGCACCGGACAACACCAGAATGGGACATGCAGGCGCAATCATTAAAACCGGGTCTGGCAGCGCTGAAGAAAAAAAACATGCCCTTGCTGGTGCCGGCGTCCTGGTGGTGGAGTCGCCCGCATCTATTGGTTCTACAGTGCGTCTGGCCCTGGACATCCCGCAGTAGCATTGCTGAAGCAGTATTGTTTGGGAGTGGTGTTGTTCTGCATTAAAAAAACAGGCGCTTTTAATGTCGGCATGCCCGAGTTTCTTCCAAATAAAAGTTCTGTCATTGCCGCCAGCGCTCACCCCTCGGGGGCTTGGAGTGGAATTCGTAAAGCGCATGAACTGAACCTGCTGGCAGTATGATGCCCACAGCGTGAAGTCTGTTGCTACAAAAAGGGCGGCCCTTGGCCGCCCTTTTGATGCTGTATGGATTCAGAATCGGTACTGGATACCGAATGACAGAACCGGGTAGAGCTTGAAGTCGTCAAGGTCTTCTGCCAGCTCTCTGTACTCGGCTTCGAGGTCGTCTTTAAGATTAACCCTTGCGGTCGTTTGCGCGTTGGCGCAGTTATCACCTGTTACTGCTGCGGTGCCGCTGGTGTTCACTGTGAAATTGCAATTAATGTTGTTTGTTCCTGCAGTACCGTTGGCGCTCAGCATGGGGGTGCCCTGAAACAGAGCGCCCACTTCAAAATCAAAACTCAGGCCGCTTTTTTTCCGGCTGCTCCAGCCCAGCCCGAGGTACGGCACAAGCGATTTGAACTCCGCCTGCACATTCAGTTTTCCTGTGTATGCGTGGTTCCTGAGAGTGAATTGCTGTTGCGCGGCTCTAGCGGTGATTTTGTTACCGTTGGAAAAGACCCCGACACTCAGCCGAAACCCGTTGTCTGCGGGATGCCAGTCGCCAATCAGACCGTAGGTGCCCAGCTCCAGATCACCGGTATAGTTAATGCCCGACTTTGTCTTATTCCAGCTCTTGTCATACTGATTCAGCGCCAGTCGACCATTGAATTTGTCATGGAGCGGATACTTGAGCTCAAGACCCAAACCCAGCGTGCTTACCTTGCCCGCTACGCTGATGCCTTTGCTCTCTTGCGCCTGTGCGACACCGCCTACGGCGGTAAATGCAAACAGCATGAACAATGCGATAAAACGTGTACAGACTGATTTGTTGTTTTTCATTAGCCTACCTCTTTATTTGGAATGATACGTCAGGGAAAACCAGCTTTGGTGACTCTACTAAATTAAATGCCCCGCTTCAAGTCTGGTTGACCCTCTGAGTACGATGACATTATAATCCGCCGCCTCTCGGCCCCGGGCCGGTTAATTTTCAGCACGGGGATAATATAGACGTATTTATGAAGACGGGCGAGGTAGAAAACAGCCAGGATTCCACCCTTGAGCGAAGCATTAAAGGCGTCCTGGTATCCCAGTGTATCGCGGTGGTGGCGGTGGTGGTTGGCATCATGCTTTTTTATTTTTTGCAGGGTGATGATGCCGTTGCGATGAAACTAAAAGCGGCGATATATGGTTCTGTACTGGCCATAGCGGGTACAATACTGAGCGCCAGAAGCGTTAGAAGATTCAGCCAGGCGGCGAGTAAAACCGGCAATTCGGCCATGTTGCCAGTATTTTTCGGGCTGCTGAACAAGCTGGTTGTGGTCGGTGGTGGAATTGCTTTTGGACTGATCGTACTCGGACTGGAACCGATTCTGGTTGTGACCGGTTATCTGGTGGTTCAGACTGCCGCGGCCAGTCAATTGATAATGAACCACGGCTGAGCCCGTCCCGCATTCAATTTTACGGATAGTTAGAGCCGTTATTTATATTTTTGCAATCCGAATGGCATCCTCAGAAGCGATTACCTCAACCGAATTCATCCGCCACCATTTAACCAATTTGACCTTTGGGCGGCGGGCCGGTGGTGAGTGGGGGATGGCGCATAACGGTGAAGAAGCGGCACAAATGGGATTAATGGCCGTCCACGTGGACAGCTTGTTCTGGTCCTTCGCGCTGGGCGTATTGTTTCTGTGGATATTCCGCCGGGTGGCGAAAAATGTTACCGCTGGTGAACCGGGAATGATGCAGAATTGCGTGGAATGGATTGTTGAATTCATTGACGACAATGTTCGCGGGTCCTTCAGCGCCAAAAATGATCTGGTTGCGCCGATGGCATTGACCCTGTTCTGCTGGATATTTTTAATGAATCTTATGGATCTGGTGCCGGTTGAACTCATCCCAAGATTCCTCGAATTATTCGGCGTCCATTTCCAGAAAGTGGTGCCGAGTACCGACCCGAATATTACCTTTGGCCTGGCGTTGAGTATCTTTGCGATGATGATCTACTACAGTATCAAGGTCAAAGGCCCGATCGGTTTCGCGGCAGAATTAACCATGCACCCGTTCGAAGCGAAAAACACCATTGTTAAACTGTTATTTATACCAGTGAATTTCTTCCTGGAGTTCGTCAGCATGGTGTCAAAGCCAATTTCTCACTCACTGCGTTTATTTGGCAATATGTATGCCGGTGAGATGATATTCATTCTTATCTCACTGATGTTTGGCGCCAGCGTCACCCTGACTTTATTCGGCGGGGTGCTGCAATTCATCTGGGCTGTTTTTCATATACTGGTTATCACCTTGCAGGCGTTCATCTTCATGGTATTGACTATCGTCTATATGGATATGGCGCACCAGCATCATTAAGACCGGGCCGGTTTTCTACTTTAATTAACTTTCAATCCAAACTTCTACTTTCGGAGATTAAGATGGAACAAGCACTTTTATACATCGCAGGCGGGATTATGATGGGACTGGGCGCATTGGGCGCAGCGGTCGGCATCGGCATTCTTGGCGGGCGCTTCCTTGAGGGCGCAGCTCGCCAGCCTGAACTGATCCCCATGCTGCGTACGCAATTCTTCATTGTCATGGGTCTGGTTGACGCGGTGCCGATGATTGCGGTCGGCATTGCCATGTACGTTCTGTTTGCCGTCGCCTAGGCTTGCAGCCAGCCAGGCGATTCGTAACTACTGCAATAGGCTGCATTCATAGAGGAGGGTCGGGATGAATCTTAATCTCACACTACTATTCCAGGTACTGTTTTTTATTGGCTTCGTCTGGTTCAGCAAAAAGTTCGTATGGACACCGCTTATGGCGGCGCTACATGAACGCAAAACCCAAATCGCGGACGGCTTGGCCGCAGCGGAAAAAGGGCAAATGGCCGAGCAGCAGGGACACGACCAGGCGCAACGAGTCATCGCTGAAGCCAAGAGCCAGGCGAATGAGATTATCGGTAAAGCCGAAAAGCGCGGCGGCGAACTGATTGATGAAGCCAGAGGCAATGCCAAACAGGAAGGCGAACGCATTATTGCCGCTGCCCAGGCGGAAATTGACACCGAGGTGAACAAAGCCAAAGAATCTCTGCGTGGCCAGGTCGGCGAACTGGCGGTGGCCGGCGCACGACAAATCCTCAAAAGAGAAGTTGATGCCAAAGCCCATGCCGAGCTGCTCAACCAGCTTGCAGCCAAACTGTAATTTCCCGATTCACCAGCCGCAAAGCATTCATCAATAAACCGGATCATGTCAGCTCAAGGCAGCCTTGCCAGACCCTATGCCCAGGCCTTGTTTGAATTGGCCCGGGAACAAAACGACCTGGCCGGATGGGATGATCAGTTACAGTTGCTGGCAGCGGTAGCCAGCGACCCTGCGTTGACTGGTTTAATCCATGATCCCGGTGTTTCCGCTGCACAGTTGGCCAGCTTGATTATCGATGTATGCGGCGACAGGTTAAGCGAGGGTGGAAAGAATCTGGTGAAGTTGCTGGTCAGGAATGAACGGGTCAGTGCGATGGGCGATATCGCAGCAGCTTATGCCGCGCACAAAGCCGATGCCGAGAAAGTTATCGCGGCGCAAATGATTACCGCCGTCCCCATCGGTGAAAAACAACAACAGCAATTTGCCGGTGCGTTACAGTCAAGACTCGGCCGCAGGGTAAATCTGGATTTTGCAGTGGATGAAGAGATCATCGGCGGCGCGGTTATTCGTGCAGGCGACTGGGTGGTAGATGGCTCGATAAAAGCACAACTTGAACAACTTGCAGGCGTTCTGGGCGCCTAAGCCCGGCCTGGAATACCTTGAACTGGAGGAAAACAGAAAATGTCCATTCAATTGAATCCGTCGGAAATCAGCGAACTGATTAAAGCTCGAATCAGGAACTTCGAGTCAGACACCCAGGCGCGTACCGAGGGCAGTATCGTTATGCTCACCGATGGTATCGCTCGTATCCATGGTCTTAGCGAAGCGATGCAGGGTGAGATGCTTGAGTTTCCCGGCAGCACCTTTGGTCTGGCCATGAATCTGGAACAGGATTCAGTAGGCGCTGTGATACTGGGCGACTATAAACACCTTGCAGAAGGCGATACGGTAAAATGTACTGGCCGAATCCTCGAAGTTCCCACGGGTGATGCCATGCTGGGCCGGGTTGTCAACGCATTGGGTCTGCCGGTCGATGGCAAGGGTTTGATCAAAAATACGACTCCATCTCCAATCGAAAAAATCGCCCCGGGGGTCATCGCCCGAATATCCGTGGATCAGCCCGTGCAAACCGGGTTGAAGTCGATTGACTCCATGGTGCCTATCGGTCGCGGACAACGCGAATTAATCATTGGTGACCGTCAAACTGGTAAAACCGCTGTTGCCATTGATGCCGTCATTAACCAGAAAGATACTGGAGTTAAGTGTATTTATGTCGCTGTGGGTCAGAAAGCCTCCAGTATCGCGGGGGTGGTGCGCAAGCTCGAAGAGCATGGTGCGATGCACCACACCATCGTGGTGGCGGCGTCTGCTTCCAACTCGGCGGCGGAACAATTTGTTGCGCCTTATTCAGGCTGCACTATGGGCGAGTACTTCCGCGACAGGGGCGAGGATGCCCTGATCATTTATGATGACTTGACCAAACAGGCCTGGGCGTATCGCCAGATTTCATTGCTGTTGAAACGCCCTCCCGGGCGTGAGGCTTATCCCGGTGATGTTTTCTATTTACACTCGCGTTTGCTGGAACGTTCGGCTCGAATCAACCAGGCGGAAGTAGAGAAGTTGACTGCGGGTAAAGTCAAGAGCAAAACCGGTTCATTAACAGCGCTTCCTATTATCGAAACCCAGGCGGGTGACGTCTCTGCATTCGTACCGACTAACGTAATTTCGATTACCGACGGGCAGATTTTTCTGGAAACCGACTTGTTCAACGCCGGTATGCGTCCGGCAATCAACGCCGGGCTTTCGGTGTCTCGTGTAGGCGGCGCGGCACAATCCGGCATCATTAAAAAACTCGGCGGCGGTATCCGATTAGCGCTGGCGCAGTATCGTGAATTGGCGGCGTTCTCCCAATTCGCGTCTGACCTGGACGAAGCCACTCGTAAGCAGTTGGAGCGTGGAGAGCGGGTTATGGAAATGATGAAACAGGCCCAGTATCAACCCATGTCTGTTGCTGAAATGGCGCTTTCCCTGTTTGCCGTTAACCAGGGGTATCTGGACGACGTTGCGATTGATCAGGTGGTCGCTTTCGAAAATGCCATGCAGGCGTATGTCAAGTCAAACAATGCTGAGCTGGTCGATGAAATTAATCGGGATAAGAATTATTCCGATGAAGTGGTTGCCAGACTCACCGGTGCGCTTGAAGATTTCAGGAAAAACGGCAGTTGGTAGTTTGACCGGCACCACAATGATCGGCACCATGAGAATAGCGCAGCGAGGGGAATAAAATATGGCGGGCCTAAAAGAAATACGCAGCCAGATCAGGAGCATCGGCAGTACGCGCAAAATTACCAAGGCGATGGAAATGGTGGCGGCCAGCAAAATGCGTCGTGCCCAGGAGCGCATGAATGCGGCCCGGCCTTATGCGCAAAAAATACGCAGCGTGGTTTCTCATTTGGCCAATGCCCATCCCGAATATAAACATCCTTATGTGATTGAGCGGGAGCAGGTAAAGGCGGTGGGATTTATCATTGTCTCCAGCGACCGTGGATTATGCGGTGGATTAAATGTTAATGTTTTTCGCCATGCAGTCCACGCTATGTCCGACTGGCACGACCAGGGCGTGCAGGTGAAAGTGGCGGTAATCGGTAAAAAGGCCAGTGCATTTTTTAAGCGGTATAACGCCCAGGTAGTAAGCGAAGCCACTGGTCTGGGTGATGCGCCCCAGTTGGGCGAATTAATCGGCGCGGTCAAAGTGATGATGGACGATTATTTGCACGGCAATATTGATCGCTTGTTTGTGGTGAGCAACGAATTTGTCAATACCATGACCCAGTCGCCCAGTGTAGAGCAGTTGATTCCAATTGTGGCCGGCGAAGAAGAAGCGTTAAAACATTACTGGGACTATATTTACGAACCGGATTCAAAAGGCGTGATTGATGTTTTGATGGCGCGCTATATCGAATCTCTGGTGTATCAGTCCGTGACAGAGAATGTCGCCTGTGAGCAGGCGGCGAGAATGGTCGCCATGAAGGCTGCCACGGATAATGCAGGCAACCTGATCGATGATTTACAGTTGGCCTATAACAAGGCCAGACAGGCGGCGATTACCCAGGAACTGTCAGAAATTGTGGGTGGTGCAGCGGCTGTTTAACCACAGCGCCGGGTCAATGCAGGCACCCTGGAATTAACGTGTTTAACGAATTTGAAATTTAAATTAGAGGCTTTTCCAACCATGAGTTCAGGAAATATCGTAGAAATTATCGGCGCAGTTGTAGACGTTCAGTTTCCCCGTAACACGGTACCAAAAGTATATGATGCGCTGAAAATAGCCGCAGTAGGGCTGACCCTGGAAGTTCAGCAGCAAATGGGTGACGGCGTGGTGCGATGTATCGCAATGGGGTCTTCCGATGGCTTGAAACGCGGCGTGGAAGTCAGCAATACCGGCGCACCCATTTCCGTTCCCGTGGGCGAAGGCACCCTGGGCCGTATCATGGACGTGCTCGGTGAACCGGTTGATGAAGCAGGTGAGATTAAATCCGACCAGCGCATGCCGATTCACCGTACAGCGCCGGCCTACGCAGAACAGGCCGCCAGTGTCGAATTATTTGAAACCGGAATCAAAGTGGTTGACCTGATCATGCCCATCGCCAAAGGTGGCAAGATCGGTCTGTTCGGTGGCGCGGGCGTCGGCAAGACGGTGGCCCTGCTCGAATTGATCAACAACATCGCAACCGCCCACAGTGGTTTGTCCGTATTCGCCGGTGTGGGAGAACGCACCCGGGAAGGCAACGATTTCTACCACGAAATGCAGGAGGCGGGGGTGGTAAACGTGGAGCACCCCGAGCAATCGAAAGTGGCCATGGTTTACGGGCAGATGAACGAGCCGCCTGGAAACCGCCTGCGTGTGGCGCTGTCCGGTTTGACCATGGCGGAATACTTTCGTGATGAAGGGCGGGACGTACTGATGTTTATCGATAATATTTATCGCTATACCCTGGCGGGCACCGAAGTCTCCGCACTGCTTGGCCGTATGCCTTCTGCGGTAGGTTATCAGCCCACCCTGGCCGACGAAATGGGCGCACTGCAAGAACGCATCACTTCGACCAAAGCCGGTTCGATCACCTCATTCCAGGCGGTATACGTGCCAGCGGATGACTTGACCGATCCGTCGCCGGCCACGACTTTTGCTCACCTGGACGCCACTTTGGTATTGTCCAGGCAGGTAGCGGAATTAGGTATATATCCTGCGGTTGATCCGCTGGATTCAACCTCACGCATGCTCGACCCGCTGGTTATTGGCCAGCAGCACTATGACACTGCCCGGTCTGTACAGGGCACACTGCAGCGCTATAAGGAATTGCAGGATATCATCGCTATTTTAGGTATGGACGAATTGTCCGAAGACGATAAACTGGCGGTCGGTCGAGCCCGCCGTATGCAGCGATTTCTGTCTCAGCCATTTACCGTTGCGCAGACTTTTACCGGCACTCCGGGTAAATACGTCACCTTGAAAGACACTATTAAAGGTTTCCAGGGCATCGCTAACGGCGACTACGATCACCTGCCGGAGCAGGCGTTCTACATGGTCGGCAGTATTGATGAAGCCATTGAAAAAGCCAGGCAGCTTGGCTGAGCCGATTGGGAATTACCCGGGAATGAATTGATATGGCGACCATTCAAGTTGAAATCGTAAGCGCGGAAGAAGCCATCTGGTCTGGCCGGGGCACTATGGTCTTTGCGCCGGGAGTTGCCGGGGAACTGGGTATTGCGCCAAGGCATACGCCGTTGATTACACCGCTTAAACCCGGCGATGTGCGGGTTGAGCAGGAGAATGGTGAACAGCAGTTTTTCTTTATTTCCGGCGGAATTCTGGAAGTCCAGCCGTATCTGATTACGGTGCTGTCTGACACGGCAATCCGTGGGGGCGATCTCGACCAGACTGCGGCTCAGGCGGCGATGAAGAAAGCCGAAGATAAATTGAAAGATGCTTCAGCCGAGGATAAAAATTACGCGGATATGAAAGCGGAACTGGCCGCTTACGCCGCCCAGATTCGGGCCATTGAGAAACTTAAAAAACTGCGATCATAATCCGCCTTGTACGGGTTATCGCTGTCCGGGTATTTACCAGGTGTTCTTATAAAAAACACAAAAAACCCTGCCAAAAAATCCTTGCGCGGCGGGCGCTTCGACCTGCTTGATGTCCCGGGCGCTATTTTGCAGGCAGTTCCTTGATGTATAAATCCTGTTTTGGCAGTGGAATTTCCATACCGGCCAGATTGAACTCGTTATAAATACTGGTTAATAGCCAGTCGGTAACCGAACCCCGCTGCGACGGGTGCTCCACCCAGCACAGCAATTCCAAATCCAGACCAGACGCGCCAAGCTGGCGAAATCGCACCCGCGCTTCAGGGGAATGGCAAACATCCGAACACTGACCCGCGACACCGAGTAATATGGTTTTCGCCTGCTCTATATCCGACCCATAAGCTACGCCAACCTGAATCCGAATGCGAAATTTTTGATAGGGACCGCCAGATTGATTGACAATTTTGGTATTCCCCATGATGGCGTTGGGTATGGTTAATTCCACATCATCCCGGGTCAGCATACGGGTACTGCGGATGCCAATATCGGTGATTTCTCCACGCTCGCCGGTGTCGAGTACAACATAGTCGCCGATTTTATAGGGTGCGTCGGCGAGGATGAATATCCCCGCTATGAAGTTGGAAAGCGTGTCTTTGGAAGCAAAGCCAATAGCAATGCCGAGCACGCCGGCTGAAGCCAGCCAGGCGGTCATATCAATGCCCCAGGTTTGCATCGCGATATAAATCGCGAAACCTGCCACCACGATAACCACAAGGTTCTCGAAAAGCGGCAGTGATTGCGGGTGGATTAACTTGATTCGGTACGGATTGTTGGCCGAAGCTTTCAACAATAGCCGGGATAAGCGGATAACGAACACCATCCAGATAAAGATGTTCGTTGTTTTCAGGATTGATATAACAACGGAATGGACAGCCTCGGGTAAATCCAGCAATGACAAGGCGATGGTAAAGCCGACCATTAAAACCGAGTAGACCACGGGAGCATGGATAATCCCGGTAATTTTATTACCCAGTTTGAAAGGCGTCAGGTCGATAATTTTTACGCAGAACCGTTTGACTATGGCAGATATGCCGTAGGCCAGTGCGATGGACAGAATAAAGATAATTGCGGCCTGAACAGAAGGTCGCCCCAGAAAGGCGTCCAGCAGCGAGAAGAACCTATTCTGGAGATTTTCCATCCAGATCTTTTCGGTATAACCGGGTTATCAGGCTGGAAGTGTCGTAGCGGTGGCCGCCGGCGGCCTGCACCTCGGCATAGTAGCCATCCACAATCCGGGTGACCGGCAGTTGGGAGCCGTTGCGTTCAGCTTCATCAAAACACAGGCCCAGATCTTTTCGCATCCAGTCCACTGCAAAGCCGTAGGTGAAATGATTAGCCACCATAGTTTGGTTGCGGTTTTCCATCTGCCATGACTGGGCAGCGCCTTTTGCAATTACCTCGAATACCAGTGCCGGATCCAGTCCCGCATTGATTGCAAAGGCTGCGCCTTCGGACAACCCCTGCACCAGACCAGCGATACAAATCTGGTTCACCATTTTGGTAAGCTGCCCAGCACCGCACTCACCCATCAATTTTACCGATTTTGCGAAGCTGTTGATGAGCGGTTTGCTCCTTTCGAATACCGCCTGATCACCACCGACCATTACGGTTAGTACGCCATTTTCCGCTCCGGCCTGACCACCCGATACCGGCGCATCAAGAAAGTGAAAATGCCGGTTTTCAGCATGTTCGTAGAGTGTGCGGGCGATGGTTGACGATGCGGTGGTGTGGTCAATGAAAACCGAACCCGGCTGCATCGACTGGAATGCGCCGTCTACTCCCAGGGTGACGCTGCGCACGTCATCATCATTACCAACACAGGCAAAGACAAAATCAGCCTGGTGCGCAGCTTCAGCCGGGGTTGCTGCCGATGAACCGCCATGCTGCTCCAGCCATTTTTGTGCTTTGGCCGCAGTGCGGTTATACACACAAACGGCATAACCGTTGCGCACCAGATGACCGGCCATGGGATACCCCATTACGCCGAGACCGAGAAAAGAAACTTTCATAAATTATGCAATTTTTTGATGTGATAAAAAGTAGGGCGTCACTATACCAACCTGCAAAATTTCAGACAATCATTCCAGTATCGGTGTGTACCTGCCGTAGACTGCCTGTTAAATCCGCCGCATCATCACCATGGCCAGTAGTAAACAGGCGATGACCGGAACCGTTGCCCCCATCAGCGGCGACAGACCGCTGGTTAATACCACGTAGCCGAATCCTTTGCTGGCGACGTAAAACCCGATTCCCAGCATTATTCCGATGAACAGACTGCGGCCAAGTTTGCCTGAGCGCACGTTGGCGAATACAAATGGAATCGCCAGAATCACCATCACCGCAGTGGAAAGCGGCAGCATGATTTTATTCCAGAATGCCAGTTCATAAGGCGCGGTTTGCTGATGATTCTGCTGTAAATGATTGATATAACGGCTGAGCTGCATGAAGGATAGTTGATCGGGTTTGATCAGAAATGCAGATAGAGTTTGCGGTGTGACCCGGGAGGCCCACTTTGCTGTGTCTGTACTGAGGGCGTCAGTCGCCCCGTCAGGATCAACCAGGGTTTGTTTTACTTCCCGAATTGCCCAGTGGTCGCCTTTGTAACTGCCGTATTGTGCGGATAGTAGGGAACGCAGCTGATTTTCGTCATCAAACTCGAAAACTTTTATTCCCAGCAGGGACAGGTCAGGTAAAACTTCCCTGATATTTACGAAAGTCCTGGCGTCCCGCATCCACAGCCCGAAATTGGTCTGCTGTTTGATGTTTTGCTGCAACGCTTCGGCGCGGCCACGCTGTGCGCTGGTTTCGGTATGGGGCGAGACCAATTCTCCGATCATGATGGCGGCGATGACAAAAACCCCACCCATTTTCAGCGTAGCGGCGGTAATTTGCAGCATGGAAATACCGCTTGAGCGCATCACCACCAGTTCTGAATCATTGGCCAGCATGGAAAGACCAACAATCGTCCCAAGCAATGCGGCCATCGGAAATAGCTCATAAATTGTCCGTGGAATAATCAGCGTCACATAGACCATGATTTGCTTTAAATGGTAGTTGCCCTGGCCAAGGTTACCTAGCTGGTCGATGAAATTCACAAAGGCAAACAGCCCAATCAACACCAGCATGGTGATCAGGGTATATCGCAGAATTATCCGCCCGAGGTAGCGGTTCAGTATTTTCATCCGCCCGGAAATCCCGGAATCAGGGTTAAATTATTACAACGCCGCCGAAAAAAATAAATGGCCAGGCAAAGAAATGCCATATGAACGAGCCATAAGGCAAAATGCGGATTTACCGCGCCGCGGCGGATCAGGGCGACAAACAGCCCGAGCACATTCGAATAGGCAAAATAGACAAGCAATGCGGTCAGCATACCGGGAAACCGGCTTTTTCGATAAGTGACGGACGAAAAGGACAGCGCCAACAACATCAGAATTGGCAGCATTATGATCTTTGATATTCGCCAGTGAAGCTCGCCGATGGTGGTTTTACTGGATTCATCGAGCAGGGTTAGCGTGGGTCTGGCTTTAACCGGAAGAGTGGTATTTCTCACTGCCCGCTGTTTTAACCGTACCCCATAGGTGGCAAAATCCATCACCGCATATTCCGGGGAACCCGCATTGCCGCGATACTCCGAACCATTTTTTAATACCAGGAAGTCGTCGTTGGTCTGGCTGTCCACAGTTTTATAGCCGCTGGCGGCCAGCACTACGCTGTCTTCGCCGCCGTCGCGGCCGTATATAAAAATCTTCAGAAAGGTATCCGTTGCGCGGTCATGGGATTCGACAAAATAAACCCCGGTGCCTGTGCGGGTTTCGGTAAATACGCCGTGGATAATGCCGGTGGCCTCGGAGCGGTTTTGATACTCCTGTTTGACCGACTGGAAAACTTCCGCAGACAAGGGCGAAATATATAAAGAAAATGCGGCGACGATTGTGCCCACAATAGCAAACAATATCATTACCGGCCGGATGAACTGCTGCATGCCGATACCGCAGGCGTTGATAACGGTGAGCTCGTTATCCCGAATCCAGCGCCCCATCACCAGCAAAATGGAGATATAGATAACCAGCGGCACGATAATATCCAGATAGGTCATCATCTTTAAGGTCAGCAACAGGAATACACGGTTCATGGGAATATCCCCCTGGGCCGCCTCGTTCAGAAACCCGACTAATCGTGTAATAAAGAAAATGGAAAACAGAATCGTGGTCACCGCCGCACAGGTTTGCAGCACTTCACGGATAAATGCACGGTGAATGATCATGATGGCGGATAATCAATAATTAACAAGGTCGGCTATGCGGGACAGGTGAAATTGAAATGGTCACAATGGCCAGGTTGATGGACTGAGTTTTATGTGATCCAGCATAACAGGATGATAGAATTGGCAGTTGTATCTGATCTGACCTTAGGAATTTAACCTATTCATCCACCACATATTTATCAAAATTTAAGGAATCCACATGGAATTTTTAGCGAAATCAATGAACTTAATCAAGCAGTCGTCCCCCTGTCTGGTGGTCGGCGTATTGCGGGAGAAAAAGCCGACACTTTCGGAATCCGCAAAGGTACTGGACGCCGCCACTGACGGGCAAATCAGCCGGTTGGCGGCCCAGGGCGATTTGACGGGCCATGCGGGTTCCACGTTGATGCTGTACAACCCCGCCGGTATACAGGCCAGGCGAATTCTGTTAATTGGATTAGGTAAAAAAAATGAACTGTCTGATTCCGTGATCAGAAGCGCCGCCAGCAAGGCCGCAAAGCGCCTGAACAGCAACCATATCAAAGCGGCGGATTTTACCCTGCTTGATGTGTTCAGTGAGCCGGAACAAGTTGTTCGCCAGGGCCGGAATATGGTGGAGTCAATTGAGCAGACGCTGTATCAATATGACCAGACAAAAAGCAAAAAGAAAGCCGCAAACTCGCTTAAAAGAGTCAATTTGATCGCTGCTGGCACCCTTTTGGCCGGGGCCAGACTGGGGGTGGCGCAGGGCCAGGCCATCGCAAACGCGGTCAGCTACACAAAAACCATGGCAAATTTACCGGGTAATATCTGTACGCCGACCTATCTGGCAGGGCAGGCCAGAGAATTGGGGGAATCCCATAACCTGCAAGTCAGTATACTTGATGAAGCCGGGATGGAACGCGAGAAAATGGGTTCGCTGTTGTCCGTATCCCGGGGGAGCCGGGAACCGGCCAAATTGATTGTTATGGAATACAAGGGCGGCAGGCCAGACCAAAGCCCGGTAGTGCTGGTGGGTAAAGGATTGACCTTTGATGCCGGCGGAATATCGATCAAACCCGCTGCGGCTATGGATGAGATGAAATACGATATGTGTGGCGGTGCCAGCGTGTTTGGCGTATTGCGGGCGATATCAGAAATGCAGCTTGAACTGAATGTGGTGGGGATTGTGCCGAGCAGTGAAAATCTGCCGGATGGCGCGGCCAATAAACCTGGCGATATTGTCACCAGTATGGCTGGCAAAACCATCGAAATTTTGAATACTGACGCAGAAGGGCGGCTTATCCTGTGCGACGCACTGACCTATGCCGAGCGTTTCAAGCCCGCCGCAGTAGTTGATATAGCCACGCTGACTGGTGCCTGCATCATCGCCCTTGGCCACCATGCGAGCGGGATGTTCAGCAATGATGAAAAACTGGCGAAGGCGCTGCTGGCCGCCGGCGAAGCCGCTGGAGATCGCGCCTGGCAATTGCCGATGTGGGATGAATATACCGAGCAGCTTAAAAGCAACTTCGCTGATCTGGCGAATATCGGCGGACGCAGCGCCGGGGCGGTGACAGCCGCGTGCTTTTTAAAGCAATTTACCGAAAACTACAAGTGGGCGCACCTGGATATAGCAGGAACCGCCTGGAAGTCCAGCGGCCCAAAAGGCGCCACCGGCCGGCCGGTGCCCCTGCTGGTTGAATTTCTTATGGGGAAGGTTTGAGGCAGGGTTTGATTGCGTTGCCGCGACTTATAATTTTTGAGCAGATAAGCGGATAAATTGAGCCCGCGCGTGGATTTTTACCTGTTAGGGAACGTCGGCCAGACCGGGAAGTTTACCTATGCCTGCCGCATAGCCTGGAAAGCTTTCTCCCGGGGCCTAAAGGTTTATTTGCAGACCCAGAGCAGCGAACACAGCCGGCAGCTGGATGCAATGCTCTGGACTTTCTCCCAGGCCAGTTTTATTCCCCATGCCATAGCAAATAATGTCGCCGAAAACTGGGAAAACTTTCCCGTGCAGCTGGGACAGACGCCTGATTCAGACAACGGCCCGCACGCTGATTTATTAATCAGCCTGACCCGGGACGCTCCCGTCGCCCATGCCGGATACAAACGCATCGCCGATTTGATCATTGATGATCCCGATGAAAAGCAATCCGGGCGAGAGCGGTTTCGTTATTACCGTGAGCAGGGCATTGCACCAAACACGCATCATATCGGGTGATGTGAGGACATCGCGACCTGGCTGGCCCGCTCCTGGCCCATCACCTGGAAACAGAAATTGAAACCGCTCAGGCCAGATCTGTATACAGACAATCCACATATAACGGCCTGATCATCGCCGTAGCAACAACATCATCTGCCATTTTTTAAACCGGAAAGAGCCAAATTTGTACTCGTAATGACTTTAGACAAATCCTACAACCCGCACGATATCGAATCCCGCTGGTACACCTGCTGGGAAGAAAAAGGTTATTTTTCGCCAGGCCCGCCCGACCAGTCCAAACCGCCCTATTGCATCATGCTCCCGCCGCCCAATGTCACCGGCAGTTTACACATGGGGCATGCGTTTCAGGATACGGTGATGGACGCATTGACGCGGTATCACCGCATGAAAGGACTGCAAACCCTGTGGCAGCCCGGAATGGACCATGCGGGAATCGCGACGCAGATGGTGGTGGAGCGACTGATCAACGCACAGGGGCAAACCCGGCATCACTATGGGCGGGATAAATTCATCCACCGGGTATGGCAGTGGAAATCTGAATCCGGCGGCATGATTAGCCGGCAATTGCGTCGTATGGGCGCATCTGCGGATTGGGAGAATGAGAGATTCACCCTGGATGAAGGATTAACCGACGCGGTAAATGAGGTATTCGTCAGTTTGTATGATGAAGGCATTATTTATCGCGGCAGACGACTGGTTAACTGGGACCCGGTGCTGCATACCGCATTATCCGATCTGGAAGTTTTATCCGAGGAAGAGCAGGGCAGCCTGTGGCATTTGCGTTACCCGCTTTGGGATGCGGACGGAGTTTTAACAGTGGCCACAACCCGACCCGAAACCATGCTGGGTGACAGCGCGGTGGCGGTGCATCCGGACGATGCGCGATTTACCCATTTAGTGGGTAAATTTGTGGCGCTGCCGCTGACCAATCGCAGGCTGCCGGTAATCGCCGACCCGTATGTGGACCCGGAATTTGGTTCGGGCTGTGTGAAGATTACACCGGCCCATGATTTTAATGATTACCAGGTCTGGGCCCGCCATCGGCGCAGTGAAGCGATGACTGATCAAATACACCATGGTTTGATCAACGTGTTCACCGATGATGCCGCAATCCGGGGCGATGAAGGCGAACTCATACCCCCGGCGTATGTTGGTTTGGACCGATTCGATGCGCGTAAAAAGATTGTGGCTGATTTACAGGCACAGGGATTGCTGGAACGAATTGATGATCACAGGCTGAAGATTCCCAGAGGAGATCGCAGCGGCGCAGTCATCGAGCCCTATTTGACCGACCAGTGGTACGTGGATCTTACCCGGGATAAATGCGAAGACGGCCGCCCGGGCGGTAAAGCGAAAATAACCGACCCGGCGATTAACGCCGTTAAAACCGGTGCAATCGAGTTTGTGCCGGAAAACTGGCGCAAAATTTATTATCAGTGGCTGGAAAATATCGAGGACTGGTGTATTTCAAGACAGATCTGGTGGGGGCACCGCATCCCCGCATGGTATGACGACCAGGGTAATATTTATGTCGGGCAAAGCGAAAGCCGGGTGCGGGAAAAATATGCCATTGATGACGAATTGACATTGCGCCAGGACGACGATGTGCTCGATACCTGGTTCAGTTCCGCGCTGTGGCCATTTTCCACGCTGGGTTGGCCGCAGCAAACCGGGCGATTGAACCGGTTTTATCCAACCAGCGTATTGGTAACCGGTTTTGACATCATATTTTTCTGGGTGGCCAGAATGATTATGATGGGAATGAAATTCATGGGCGAGGTGCCATTTCGCCAGGTCTACATTCATGGATTGATTCGGGATGCCCATGGCCAGAAGATGTCCAAGTCCAAAGGCAATGTGCTGGACCCGATTGATTTGATAGATGGCATTGAACTGGAGGCGCTGGTGGACAAGCGTGTCAAAGGCATGATGCAGCCTCATCTGGCTGAAAAAATCGCCAGACAAACCCGCAGCGATTATCCCCGTGGCATCCCCGGTTTTGGCACGGATGCCTTGCGGTTTACATTTGCTGCATTGGCGTCTAATGGCCGGGATATAAATTTTGATCTGGCACGGGTTGAAGGCTATGCCAATTTCTGCAACAAGCTCTGGAATGCGGCGCGCTTTGTGCTGATGAATGTCCAGGGCAGGGACTGCGGGCAAAATACGCTGAATATGGCGTTTTCCAGTGCGGACAAATGGATGGTTTCACAACTGCAACGCAGCGCATTAAAAGTGGAGGAAGCGATAAATAAATATCGCTTTGATCAGGCCGCGCATGAAATTTATGACCTGATATGGAATAAATACTGTGACTGGTATCTCGAACTGTGCAAACCCGTACTGCATTACGAAAACGGCCACCACAAAAACGACCTGGCGTCATTACAGGTGGGCACTCGCTGCACCCTGGTGCGCGTACTGGAATCCATACTGCGCCTCGCTCACCCGATCATGCCATTCATCACCGAAGAAATATGGCAGCGCATCGCCTTGTTCGCGGGTAAGGATGGTGAAACCATCATGCTGCAACCGTACCCGCAATTCGATGCGGACAAGGTTGACGAGGCGGCCGAGCGCGAAATGGGATGGGTGATGCAATGTATTCTGGGCATACGAAAAATCAGAGGAGAGATGGATATTGCGCCGGGAAAACGGGTTCCTGTGCTGCTCGGGAATGCCTCGGCCATGGACTTGGAACGGCTGCAGCGCAATCAATCCTATCTTGAGGTGCTGGCAAAAGCAGCATCCATCGAAGTGCTTGGGAGCAGCGACGAACCGCCGGAGTCTGCCATCGCCATGGTCGGGAATATGCAACTATTGATCCCTATCGCCGGATTAATTGACAAGACGGCCGAACTGGGCCGACTCAACAGGATAGCCCTGAAAATTCAGCAGGAACTGGAGCAGGTATCGAAAAAACTGGAGAATCAGGGATTTCTGTCCAAAGCGCCGAAAGAGGTTGTGGAGAATGAAAAGAAAAAGCTGGTCGACTTGCAGGTAAAAAAAACGGCGATACAGGAACAAATTGAGAAAATTTCCCCAAGGTAGTGGACTTTGCCCTGCCGCGGGGAGCCGCCATGGTTGTTCCCGACAGATCTTCGGTGCGGGAGTTTGCCCGCCACCATCCGGTTCGGATTCGAGATTTATCCAAGCGTCTCTCCTTTCCCCTGGAAGATCAGCGGGAATGAAAGCCGGGGATCACCCCATCTTCCCGTTATTCCCGCCTGCGCCGGAACGACGATAAGGAGCAGGAGTGACGGGTGAAAACTCCCTACATCCAACCCCGGATTTTCTGCCAGAAATCTTTTTGCAATGCAGCTCCGAATGATTGGCAATCTCGGCTACCTGACGGCGCTCAGGTTCGTACCTCAACGAATACTATTTCGGCCAGAAATACCGCATCCGCGCGGCCTGTGCCGGATGCCGCCCTTGCTTGCCACGGCTTTGGGGTAAAATGTAGGATACAGCTAATGAAAGTTATCCCCATTCACTGCGACCCAATGGCCAACGAGAGCGAACGCAAGGCGTTCGAGCGGCTCAAAAGCTGCCTGATTTCCGCTGCCGGGGACGATGAGTGGTTGCTGCTGACCAATCTGATGCTCTCCACCAACCATCGGTTCCAGTCCGACGAGATCGACATCGTCGCCATCGGTCCGCCAGGCGTGCGGATTATTGAAGTCAAGCACTGGAGCGCGGCCTGGATGCGTGGCCATCCGGATGACGTCAAGCATGCCGCCGACCTGATCGGCAAAAAGGCGCGCCGGGTTGGCACAACGCTGCGTCGAAAGTCCCCCAACCTTGGACGGGTGGACGGGGTGTTCCTGCTGACCGAGGAGACGGTCAAGGTGCAGGCTGTGCGCAACAAGATATTCAACGGCGTCTCCTGCCACAGCTTGCAGGATTGGCGGGCAGCCATCGGGCTGGATGGTTCCGCCGTGCTTACCGACCGGCAGGTGCACGATCTGGCAAAGAGTCTATATCCCAAGGTTAGAGTGGCTGTGGATGGGCACCTGCGCCGTTTCGCCGGATACACCAACCTGGAATTGCAAACGCCCGCAGACCAGCGTTTTCATCGCGTCTACAAGGGCGTGCGCCCGAGTAGCCGGGATCCGATCATTCTGCATTTATATGACCTGTCGGCTTCCCTCCCCGACCCACAGCAGCCGGGCGACCGGCAGGCAGGACAGACCTATGCCGAGACCAGGGCGCGTCGAGAATTCGAGACGCTGCACCGGCTGCAACGGTACGGCTGGGCGCCGCGCCTTCTGGATTCGTGGCAGGAGGCGCCGGGCTATCCGGGGGAAATGGGGTTTTTCACCGTGGTGGACCCGGCCGCGCCGACCCTTGACGAACGCGTAGCGGACGATGCATGGAGCACCGAGGTGCGATTGAGTTTCTCGCATCGGGCGGTGCAGGTGTTGCAGGAGATGCACGGCGCAGGGGCGGACGGCGCCCCAATGATGCACCGCAATCTCAGCCCGCAAACCATTCTCGTCCAGTACGACAACTCGCCGATTCTCACCGGATTCGAGCTGTCGAAGATCCCGGCGGATGCCACTGTTGCGGTCTTTTCCTCAAAACTGGCCTGCGAAGGGAACGATGTGCTTGCGCCAGAGGTGCGCACCCAGGGGTTAGCGGCGGCGGATCAACGATCCGACCTGTATGCTCTGTGCGCCAGTCTGATCGGTCTGTTTGAGGAACGGCATGACGATCTTGGCGCACAGGCCGTGGAGGTTCTGAACCGGGGATTGGAAGACGACCCAGCACAACGTATCGAGTTGGGGTGCTTGGAAGCAGACTTGGCCGAGCTGCTGGGCAAGCCTCCGCTGCTGTCCACACCCCCGGCCCGTTACTGGACTGAGGGGCAGGTCGTGGCTTTTCGCGATCAGCGCTATCGCATCGTCTCGCGCCTCGGCACTGGCGGAGTCGGCATCACCTTCAAGGTGGTGAAGCTGGACCGCGTCAGCAAAGAAGAACTTGGCACCTATGTCGCCAAGATTGTCCGGGATGAAGAAAAGGGGCAGCGGGTGCTGAAGTCATATAACCTGGCGCATTCGCATCTTCGCCACGCGGCGTTGTCGACCATCTTTGAGGTCGCCCCGCAATGGCAGGAGAACAACTTCATCGCACTGATGACATGGATTGAGGGAGGGCCACTCAGCGACTACGCTGGAGTGCTGCCGCTGCTCGCGGAGGATGTACGGGACACATCCGGCGAATCCTTGGCTCTGCGCTGGCTACAGCAGACTTGCAAAGCGCTCGACGTGCTGCATCGCAACGGCCTCGTGCATGGTGATGTCAGTCCCCGCAATCTGATCGTCTCTCGCGACGGTGACATCGTGCTGACCGATTACGACTGTGTAGGTAAAATTAATGAACCAGCCTGCGCACCGGGCACTCCACTGTACGTCCCGCCGCGCGGTTCGGAAGATCATCCTACCGCGCCGTCGGACGATCTTTACGCCCTGGCTGCCAGCTTTTTCTATGTGCTGTTCGAGATGGAACCGTTCCAGTACGACGGTCTGACCTGCAAGGAGCGCGGCTTGAACTGGGAAGGTTTGGAGGAGACGCGAGATGACTACCCGACCATCGCCGCCTTTCTGGATCAGGCGACACGCCCGGACCCGGCACAGCGGTTCCCCACAGTAGCGGTTGCGCTGGCAGCGCTTGAACAACCGTTTGTCTCTGCCGCTGCTGCCGAGAGCACTGCTTCAACGGGTGATAGCATCGAAGAACATGCGGCGGAAACACCTGCTGGAGCGGCGGTAGAGCCGCCGAACGCAGGGCCGCGCCGCGCGCCGGAGCACCGTGAACGTAGCGAAGTACCGTGGCTGAAGTCCCTGCTGCAATCTTATCCCGGCTCGCGCTGGGGTAACGCAGAGACCCGTGGCCTGGATTCCGACTTCGCGGCCAAGACCTATGTGGAAACCGCGCTTGAACGCGCATTGCGCCAGGATATCAAGGAACGCCGGAAGCGGCTGATCATCCTCTGTGGCAACGCTGGTGACGGCAAGACGGCGCTGCTTCAGCATCTGGCGCAAAGCCTGGGGCTTGGCCGCCACAATTCCTCGGCACGTATTCTTAAGGGGCGAATGGAGGATGGTGTCACCGTGCGCATGAATCTCGATGGCTCTGCCTCCTGGAAAGGACGCTCCGCCGATGATTGGCTTGATGAATTTCTCGCACCCTTTCAGCATGGCGCACCGAATGACGACATCGTGCATCTGCTGGCCATCAACGACGGTCGCCTGCTGGAGTGGCTAGAATATGTTGAAGACAGCCACGGGCAGGCCACGCCGCTGACCGAAGCATTGGTTAGTATGCTCAATCAGGAGGATTCGACGCCCGCGTCGCACATTCGCTTCATCAGCCTCAATCAGCGCTCGCTGGTTGGCCGGGTTACGTCAGACACCACTGAGGTCGAAACTGATTTTCTCAGCGACCTGTTGAAGAGTTTGTACGGTGGGGAATGCACCACGGACATTTGGCAACCGTGCCGGACATGATCAGCCCAGGAACGCTGCGAGGTGTATCGCGCCAATGGTTTGTTTGGTCCGCCGGGCATCGCCGCCGAGGTATCTGCGGCGCACCGACAACGCGCCCGGCAGAGGCTGTTCGAGATGCTGCAAGCGGTGCATCTGCGTGGCGAGACCCACATTACGGCGCGGGAACTGCGCGCCACGCTGGTTTACACCCTGTTCGGTATTCATTATTGCCGCGATTACCATGACGGGACGACAGGGAAAGAGTTCCGGCCCTGGTGGGACCGCGCCTTTGACCCGCAATCACCGAGACGGCAGGGTGAGGTACTGCGCGAACTGATCCGCTTCGATCCCGCCCTGGAATCCCACCCGAAGATTGACCGGTATCTGCGGCGCACCGAGGCGAAGGTGGGGCAGGGGGTTCCACACTATCCTTGCCTGTCATTGGCATCGGCGCGGCGACGTGCCTGGTTTGAGTGGGCCGGGGACGATATTGCCGCCGTTACCAGTGATGCTGCCGACCCCGGCCTGGATCTGGCCCAGGGGCAGCACCTGCGCGAGTTCCGGGAGCTGTCCATCCAGTCGGAAGCGAACGCTGAACTTTGCTGCAAGCTCTGCGCGGGCATTTCGCGTCTGGAAGGGCTGCCACCGCAGGCGCTGGATCAATCCGGCACCGTGCCGCTGCGCATAACACCCCGCACCCCGACGGAAACTGTGTTCTGGATTGAGAAGCGGCTCACCGATTTTCGGCTGGAAGCGGACTTGCCGCCCGTGGCAGAAGGAGTGGACCGCCTGCATCGTCAGGCTGTGCTGATCTACCGATACCGGGACGAACGCGAGGAGCGGTTGTATCTTGGTGCCGAGTTGTTTCATCTGCTGCTGGAGCTAAACGATGGTTACCAACTCGGTGATGTTTCGACCAGCGACACCTTCGTCCGACTATCCATTTTCGTGCGGCGTCTGGTGCGCGAGGACGATCGCCGCCTGCTGGCCTGGAATCCGATGGACGAGGAGAGGATCTACCGGGTATCCGCCGATATTGAAGATGGCGATCAGGGCGCCCGACAACGACTCATCATTTCCCGATCACAAGCGGCCGATCATGGCGGATAGCCCTCGCAAGGTTGTAGAGGACGTGCTTTCCGGGAACATGACCCGGGCAATCTGGTCCGGCAACTATGACGAAGCGCTGCCGGTTTCGCTGCATCGTTTCGATTTTTCGACAGTGCTGCCGGCGGTGTTCTACATGTTTCGTTTCGGTCATCGCCGGGGTAGCGGGCAGTTTCTGAATATATTCGGAGACAGTAATGGAACACCCGCTCAGAAAAGGAAGTCGGCCACTATCGAACGGGTTGCGGACAAGCTGGCCACAATGGATGGACTGGAAGGCTTTGGAGGGGAAGTGGAACAGGCCATTCTCGGCGATCTGCTGCTCTGCTTTTGTTTGGAAAATACCAATCACAACCTGGGCCGGGACCAGCAAATCCAGCGCGTGGCGCCGGCGCATTACATGGCAAGCTGGATTGACCTGCCGCAAAATATTGCGCATCTGCGCAATGTACCGGAGATGATGGTGGCGATGCTGGCCGCTCAGAAAGGTGAAGTAGTCACCTTAAATCAGAAAGAGGATAAAACCCGGTTTGCCGTTGGTCGTGGCTATGGAAACAACGTTCTGCTGAAAGCGTTCAACCGGGGCATGACGCAAATAGGCTATGCTGCGGATTTGGCCTCAGACAGGTTCAATGAAGCCGACGGTTCGGTAGGGTTGGATCAGTTATTGATGATCCGGCTCGCTCAACAGTTGCCCCGGGCGCCGGACAAGCAGAGGGGAAAACAGCAGCGATCAAGAGGCAGCGAAATATCCAATCAGCGCCCGATTGCAGAGCGGGCAGCGCGGCAATTCTCCGAAGATATTCGCCGCTTTGTACGCAGCTACGCCGACCCCCTGCCGCGCCACTCCCTGGTGGAGGTGCTGGAATCGGCCATGGCGGTGGGGTTGACCACCATTCTGACCAGCACGATTGAAATGCTGTTGCAGTGGGCGGAAAACGGTAAAATCGTTGCGAAGAAGGAACAGGCCCCCGCGCAGTTGTTCGTGGACTGCTCGAACGGCATTGACCGATCCCTCCGCGGTCACGCCGAGCAATCCATGGATGACGTGATGCGCCGGATGGAGCGATTTCCAGCGGTGCTGATGGTCCTGCGGATCCTCGACTATCAGGCGCGGAGTAGGCGGAAGATCAAGCAGCAGAACATCGCTACCCGGCCTTACGCCACCGCATGGCTGAATCTGTTGGGCAAGCTGCTGATGCGTCGACATGAAGAGGCGCGGTTTATCCAGGCCACGGTCGAAGGTTTTGCCGAAAAACTGGCCGAAAAACTGGAAGACGATTACCCCGAAACCGCAGATATCCTCACCAATGCGGACAGTCAGCCCGATCCGGTCTGGCGGCTGGCCGAGGGTTTGATGACGCTGGTGGGTCCCAATGTGCGCAGAAGCAACTTCATGGCAATGATTGATTCCAGCCTGCTGACGGACCGGCCCAACGGTCTGGCGCAAAAGCGCAGCACCACCCGCGGTACCGGCGGCAATTCAGCCCGACGCAGTCGCATCGTGCGCTCGCTGGTGTTCACCGACCCGGTGCTGGAGTATCTGGTGCATCTCCTGTTGTTGAAAACCGGAAACAAGGCAGGCATTCGGCCGTTGTCGTTCAAGGACTTCATCAAAGAAATTCGCGAGCGCTACGGCCTGTGCGTGGATACTCCGCCCCGTCGGGATGCAGATCTCCAACGAACGACTTCAGGCCAACCGGGCTATTCTGGAACGGCGTCTGCGCGACCTCGGCCTGTTAGCCGGGGTTAATGACGCCGAAGCGATGAAGCGGCTGCGACCACGATTCAATCCCCAAACAGCAGCGGACCACTGATATGGACTGGACAGAGTTACATTACACAGTATTGGCCAGGGCATTTGAAAAGGTGCTGGGCAAGCCCGACCAGGGTGCGATGGCATTTACCCGCTGTTTGCTCCCAGACGCCGTCAAGCGTCTTGCTGGAAGCGATGCGTTTTCTCCCGACGGTTGGAAGGTGCTGCGAATTGCGGACGTGGACGATAAGAATCTGCGCACCATTACTGCTGACACCGCAGTGGAGCGGCGCGAGGGCAAGGGCGATCCAGCCCTGCTACTCGTGGATACGCAGTTAGCCGGGGCAGGCATGGATGGAATATACAGTGCTGCGCGGGAGATCGACGAAGACGCATTATTCAATGTAGCGCTGCGTCTGGCTGGCGCCGAGGTGACGAAGCACTTATCCAAAAACGATCGTCAGTACGCCGAGCGCGCCGTTCGCAAGGCGCGCTCCGGCGGGCGCAGCGTGCCACCGCGCGTCGCGTTCGATTATCTGTGCCGGATTGCGGCCTCCCGTCAATCCCCCGGCGCCTGGTTGCCCCTATTGGGGCTGTGGCCCGTAGCCGATGACGAATATGAGGACCGGGACGGGTCGTCCAGACTGGATGATTCCCGCCGCTTTGTCGATCAGTTACTGGGCGTTGCAGCCGCCGGTCTGACCATCCCGGCGCGTATTGAAGCACTGCGGCTGGCGCGGCCAGAAAGCGATCAAAAACGCGATCTCCAGCGGTTTCTGTATAAGGCGCATACGAAGTCGCTGGCGTCGGCGCTGGAAAGCCTGGCTAATCATAAGCCATTGTGGATTGGCCACTTGAAGATTGAACAATCACAGGAAATTCAAGGTATTGAACTCCTGTCGTGGCGCAACCGCAACGGCAAGGTGGCGAAGTGGTCGGGCTTGGAGGATCAGGGCGACGCCCCGCCTGTCCTGATGTTCAAGCCCGGAGCCGAACACTCCAGCGATTACTCCCATCTGGAAATCAAGTGGAAAGCACAGCCGGGCAATCTTGATAAGAATGCGGTGGATTACCGGATTGCCGTCCTGACCGGTATGGGCGAAGAGCTTGCGTCTCGGGAAACGCCTCACGCCGCGCGCAACGAAGAAAAGTGCCGGTTCAACAACGATGATTTTATCGAACATCTGCACGAAGATTCCCTGATCTCCGCCAAGGTGCAGGTCTCCGTCATCGGTAACGATGCGATCAAACCTCAGGAGAGCGAAGAATTCAGCATTCGCTTTGGCGAGCCGCCAGAGAAGACCGCTGGCGGTGCTGGCCAGAAGATTCGCGCCTTCAGCGAAGGGTTGATTGAACTGGAGGACCGCGATGCCGTCTCGACCATTGCCGATGACCGGTCTGGAATCAGCGTGGATGAAAAGAAAAATCTACTGCTGCTGCGAACATCCTCGGGTACGTCACGCAAGAGCTTCAGCGTCTTTCGCCCGCCGCTGATCGGTGAAATTGAAAGCCAAACTCCCATGCATGAAGGCATTCCAGGAAGATGGAAGGTCAAGGTGCGCGCCTCAGGAGAGCGCGTAGGGAAACCGGACTTCATAAAACTCCGGTTAGAAGACAGAAGAGGTAAACGAGTCAAGAATGCTGGAAAGAAATTCGCCAGACCCCTCAGGATCGACGCACTCAGTAGTGTCGGCCAGATCTACGATGAAAAATCCAGGGCGTTCGATACGGTCAAGGAGTATCTGCTCGCGTGGGTTGACCTGATGAAAAGGGGTGATTCCGAATCCGCCCTCTGCCACACCGTCGAGGTGCAGTCGCTGTCGGGGTGGACGATCGGCCTGATTGTCCTGCCCACACATCCGTTGCGCGTCGCCTGGCACGCTGCCTACGACAATCTCGTCTTGCACGCGGCGTATGAGGAGGGGCAGAAGCCGAAGGACATTCGTGCCGAACTTAAGGGGCTGGACGGCGCACTGTTTCCTGCTTTCCTTCCAAATCCCGAGGGCGGGGCGTTCGTGTTCGCTGATATGCTGGGTTTCCATGCAGTGGGCATGGTGCCCGATGCGGACAAGGAACCCAAAGCTGCGGTCGCGCTGCTGGCGCGGGCGCTGGGCCTGGACGAATCAGCGGGCACCGCGCCGACGGTTGACAGCCAGAGCGCTATGGTACTGGCCGGTGAGGTCAAGAAGTATCTGGACTGTCACAATACTTCCCGGTTGCTGCACGTTCACGCTCTGCGACCCGGCGACGGGCAGACGGTGGTTCGGGCGCTCGGCCACGTCCACCACCAACGTAACGCAAATACCGTCGCCTCGGAAGACGCTGACGAAGACGAGGCCTCGTACTTGAAGGCGCAGGCATTCTCCCTGGAACTCTATCCTTCCAACAAGCAGCGCGGCGTTTCCGGTCGTTTCATCGCCGATGCGCGGGAGAAGCGCCACAGCGGGGCCGGGGTTCTGCCGGAAGAAGATCGGTGGATGCTGGAGTCACTGAGCCTGCCGGGCGGCGTCAACCTGCCCCGGTTGCGCTGGGCGCGAAGAGAGATCGAAGACCCACAGATGCCGGCGCACCTGGCGGTGGCCTTCGATACCTTTACATCCCAAGTGAAAGCTGGAGATGCAAAGGAAGCGCCAGATACTCGCCCATACCATGCCTTCGGCCTGCTGTCGTTCTATCAGCGTCAATATGTCGGTGACCCCATGCCCCGATGGTCCAGCACGGTTCCAGCAAGGAAAGACGGCGAGAAGCACCCTTCGGAGCGCGGCCACAGCGAGCGTCTGGAGCGCTTGCAGCAGGCCATGCGCAATGCAGTCTGCCGTCACCTGAGCGCTGACAACAGCGAACCAGTACTGCGCACGAAGATTTCATCAGAACGGTCGGACAGTCTGAAACAACTGCACCAGTTGTGTGATTGGGTGATCACTCTGGACCGTAACGCCGGGATAGAGTACTTCGACTCTCCCCGTGACAACCCGGAGATCTACGACGCTTACGTTATTGACTGCGTGCCGGAGCGAGAGGATCTGGGCTGTCTGCAACTGATCACCTCCACCAGCAACCTGGACGAAGTGTGTGGCCTGCTGGATGCGACGATGGAGCAGATGGGCCTCGGTCGCAGCCGCCGTAATGCCGAATTTCTTTTGGGACGCCTCAAGGCGCTGAGCGGTCGACTCGCCATTCGACTGACCGGCAATCGGCCTCCGGCCGCCGAGCTGGTCGCGCTGGCGGTGGCTCACGCCCATTGCCGTCGGCCAAATAACGATGAAAGAAGTTGCTGGATGTCGCTTGATCAGGGTTTTATCGTGCCGGCAGACGATGTTCGCGAGTTCCTGCCGCCACCATTGCAGGAAAATAAATTCCAGTCCCGTTTGAGCCTCATTTACGTGTCCACTGTGTCCCGCAAACTGTCCTTTCAGTTCATTGATGTGAAGTACCACAGGCATCTGCAAACAGCGCGTGCGCCGGAAGTGCTGGAACAAATTCGGAAACAAACCGGCGATATTCACGAGCACTGGTACGACTGGTACAGCAACCACACACCGGCATCGTTTCGCGCCGTGCGCCGCGCCAGGCTGGCGCGAGTACTGCATTTCTACGCCGACAGGGCGCATCGGCATGGTCTGTCCGATGAACGATACAAAGTGCTGGGCGCCGAGATTGGGCGCATGGTCGAAAAGGGCGGCGACTATGTTTTGGGTGGAATTCCACTCGGTGATCGGGGTTGGGTGTTCTGCCCGGAATATACCGGGAGCAGACCTTTGGAAATTTCTCCAGACGATTGGGAGGCGCGGATATTCCTGTTCGGCCCGGCGTTGCTGCCGGACCCGGGTTTGCATGGAGAAGCCCCCTCATCAACAGCCGATACCCCGCCGAGTGCACCCCCGATAGAAGCGTATAACCGGGACGATGTCGGCGTAAACCTGCGAGCGTCCAGCGAGGTGAGAGAGGGTGATGCGGCCACGAGCAGTTCCCCCGTCGCTGACGAGGACGGTGCAAGCGCTGATTCTGCTATTGAGCGCCATGAGGAAGGGGAGAAGGAAGCGACCCGCCAGCGTTAATTCATCTGGGTACGGATGTGATGACGAATACCGAAGTGCACTGGCCGTTGACGGTGCAAGGCAACCCCCACCTGCTGGTCGCCGGATTACCCGGTATGGGCAAAACCACCTGCCTGCTGAACCTGTGCCGGCAGATGGTCGCTGCGCACATCCGCCCCATTGTCTTTTCCTACCACCAGGACATCGACGAGAAGCTGATCCAGTTGATCGGAGAGGCGCGCTTCATCGACTTCAACGGCCTGGGATTCAATCCGCTGCGCACCGCCAATGGCGGCTCGCCAACCGCCTGGCTCGACAGCGCCGGCGAAATGCGGGACATCTTCTCGGCTATCTTCCCGGAATTGGGCGACCTGCAATGCGAGCATGTTCGCAGTGCGATCAAGGACAGCTTCGCCGAAGCAGGATGGAGCAGGTCCGGGGCTGGCGTACAGGAACCCGCATTCCGGCGTTTCGTGGAAATTCTGAGAGCCAGACCGAAACCCGATGCCAGCCTGCGCAACCTGCTGGTTCGCCTGAACGAGCTTGACGACTATGACTTCTTCAACGACACGGTGCGCCAGGGCAGTCTGTGGGACAACGCGCAACCGACCGTCATTCGCATTCACAAGACGCAGAACGACAACCTGCAGCGAGCGTTTGCGTCGTTGATCTTTTACGGCCTGTACAAAGACATGTTCCGCCGCGGCATTAAAGACCGCATCACCCATGCGCTGATCTTCGACGAGGCCCATCGCGCCGCGAACCTTAGGCTCATCCCCACCATGGCCAAGGAGTGCCGCAAGTTCGGCATCTCCCTGGTGCTCACCTCTCAGGAAGCGAAGGACTTCCACGACTCGGTATTCTCGGCCATCGCCAACTATCTCGTACTGCGGCTGACCGATGTGGACGCCAAAGCCCTGGTGCGCAACGTCTCGAATTCACGCGACGAACGGGGGTTAGTGGATCAGATCAAGCAGATGAACCGATTCCAGGCACTGTATTTCGGCGAAGGCCGGCGCAAGCCCGCGCGGGTCATGTTGGCCCCCTGATGCGCCGATTCATCTGGCGGGAAGCAGTTCTGGAGTGCTTTTGCGGCGCGACGGTGGGCGGCCAGACGGTCAGGCGCCTGATTATGTCTATTTCCGGTTGTAGTTGACCGGGATTAAAAAACAACGATGTTTCACCATGGAGAAGATCACCGCATTCACCAACGATTCAGACCGCACTATCATGGCAGAAGCTTTGATCGCGGCTGGACGCCATCCCGGGGCGATTTATTCGAGGCGATTGAGGGTTGTGAATAATGTTTAATCAATATTTAATCGTGCGCCGAACATCACCACAATTTATGAACAATGAGGAGAATTTTCAACCAGCGTATTTATCATTCTTGTTTTGCAGAATGAGTTGATGCGAGTGATGTTTGGCCCCGGGGAAGGGCGTTGCGCACCTTACATTGCATTGATACGACATTGATACCCGGATAGCGTTTTGTCCGATAACGGGTCTCAGGCGCTTCAATTTGCCGTTTCATCCGCCGAATCGTGTTTGCGCAGGCGGATTGTCCAGTGTTGATCGCCGAGGTCGCGGCGGGTTTCATATCCCTCTTCCAGGACGTTGTCCAGGGTTGCTGCCAAGGTTTCAGACATTATGTATTGGCGATGTTCTGCCAATGCGTCCAGGACGAGTCGGGTACCGGTGATTGCAAGTGAAATTCGATCGGATATTTCCAGACCGGCGGATTTGCGCGCGTCCTGTACGCTGCGCACCAACTCCCGGGCGATGCCTTCAACTATCAACGCCTGGTTCAGGGTGGTATCCAGGGCAACCAGATACCCCTCCGCGCTACTTGAGGCATAGCCGGCGGCCGAGGTGGTTTGAATCTGAATGTCTTCGGGCTCGAATACAACGGTTTGACTGTCAATCTCAAGTGCAAAGTTTTGCCTGTCTCGCACGTTTTTCACAATCTCCGTACTGTCCGATTTCGCCAGGGCGGCTTTAATGGCCGGCATGAGCTTGCCGTACCGTTTTCCTAATCTGGGAAAGTTTGGGCTTATCGCGTGGCGCACCAATTCCGCATCGGAATCAATAAAGTTGACTTCCTTGACATTCAATTCTTCACGGATTTGCTGTATATGCTTATTGACTGACGCTTTGGCTGACTGGTCCGGGGCGTTGACCAGAATCTGTGACAGCGGCTGGCGCACTCGTATGCGGCTTTCTTCCCGGGCGGACCGACCCAGCCCGACAATGGTTTGTACCACGTCCATTTCCAAAACCAGGTCGTGGTTGAGGCGTGCCGGAGCAAATTCCGGCCACTGCGTCAGGTGTACACTTTGTTTTGCCCGGGGGGTGCATTTAGAAAGGTTTTGATACATTTCCTCGCTCAGAAAAGGCATGAACGGGGCAATAATTCGCTGGATGATATCCAGGCATTCGTACAGGGTCAGATAGGCCGATTGCTTGTCATCGCCGGCTTCGCTCTTCCAGAATCGGCGGCGATTTCTGCGGACATACCAGTTGCTGAGCTGGTGGACGAGTTTTTCGATGGACTGTCCGGCGGCGAACGCATCGTAATTGTCCAGTGCCTGTGTTACGGTTTTTACCGTTTGATGTGCAACCGCCAGTATCCACCGGTCAATTTCTGGTCGTTTTTCGTAACCCACCGCCCGGTTCAGATCAACGCAGTCCAGCCGGGCATACAGGATAAAAAATGAATACGTGTTCCAGAGAGTATTGACGAATGTGGCTGCAACCTCCCTGACGATACCAACGGAAATCCGTTTCTGTGCATCCGGCGCGGTACGCGATAAAAATAACCAGCGCAGTGCGTCAGCACCAACCGTATCAAAAACATCGTAAGGGTCGACGATGTTGCCCTGGGACTTGGACATTTTTTTACCCTGTTCATCCACGATATGGCTGAGACAGACACAGTTTTTATACGCCACGCTGTCATCAACCAGGGCGGCGATGACATGCAGGGTATAAAACCAGCCTCGGGTTTGATCGATGGCTTCACAGATATAATCCGCAGGAAAATGCTGTGCAAACACCTCGCGGTTCTCAAACGGATAGTGCCACTGCGCATAGGTCATGGCGCCGGAATCAAACCAGCAATCAATTACTTCCGGGACACGGTAGTATTCGCGGCCATTTTTACGAAATTTTATTTCATCAATCCGGGGGCGGTGTAAATCCAGGTCGGTCAGGGATTGACCGGTCAGTTCCTCCAGCTCCTGTACTGAACCAATGCAGATAAAATCCCCTTCGCCATCCGTCCACAGCGGCAGCGGCGTACCCCAAAAGCGTTCCCTGGAGAGAGCCCAGTCGATATTATTTTCCAACCAGTTGCCAAATCGGCCGTCCCGTATGGTTTCCGGCACCCATTTTATGGTTTTATTCAGTGCCACCATGCGATCTTTTATTGCGGTGGTCCTGATGTACCAGGCTTCCTTGGCGTAATAGATAAGCGGGTCGCCTGTACGCCAGCCAAAAGGATAGTTATGCAGCGTTTTTTCCTCGCGGAACATCAATCCTCGTTCGCTGAGTAGCCTGTTAATGACCGCATCCGCCTGCTTGAAAAACAGCCCGGCCACCGGCGTGACTTCAGGTTTGAAATAACCATCCAGGCCAACGCCATGAATCACGGGCAGCCCTTCCCGCATCCCTGTTTCCAGATCATCCACGCCATAGGCCGGGGCGGTGTGCACAATTCCGGTTCCCTCTTCGGTGCTGACATAATCCTCGGCGACTACGCGGAAACCATCGCCCGAGGTCACTTCGAGATAATCAAATAAACGCCGATAATGCGTTCCCACCAGCTCGGCCCCCTTTACCGTCCTGATAATCCGGTGCGGCTGCCCGGCAAAATAAGCCGCTACCCGGGCATTGGCCAGAATCAGGGTTTCATCGTTATAGCTGACATAGGCATAGTCAATCTGCGGCCCCACCGCCAGCAGAAGATTGGATGGCAGCGTCCAGGGCGTAGTGGTCCAGGCCAGAAAGGCCGTCCCGGGCTGGTCCTGCAACATAAAGCGAATGGTGATCGAAGGGTCTTCAACTGCTTTATATCCCAGGGCAACTTCGTGCGAGGAGAGCGTGGCGCCGATGCGCGGGTCGTAAGGAACTACTTTGTATCCCTTGTAAATTAATCCTTTCTGCCAGATTCGCTGCAACAGGTTCCAGGTGGATTCGATGTATTTATTATCCAGTGTATAGTAGGCCTGATCGAGATTTACCCAGTATCCCATCCGCCGGGTCATCTGCTCCCATTCGCCGATGTAAGTCATCACCGACTCCCGGCAGCGCCGGGTAAATTCTGCTATGCCTACCTGACTTTCGATTTGTTTTTTGTCGAAGATCCCCAACTGTTTTTCAATCTCGTGCTCCACCGGCAGCCCGTGGGTGTCCCATCCGCCTTTTCGCGGCGCGTGGAAACCCCGCATTGTTTTGTAGCGTGGATAAATGTCTTTAAAGGAACGTGCCAGAACATGATGGATTCCAGGTTTGCCATTGGCTGTGGGCGGCCCTTCGTTAAAACTGAATCGTGGTTTGCCCTTGCTTTGTTCCAGGGATTTTTCAAATATGCAATGCTCCTGCCAGAATTTGAGCACAGAATGCTCCATCTCCGGGCCATTGTATGGACCCTGAACCGCATCGAAAAATTTTGCTTTGCTGGACATTGGTTAATTTTGTATTTGTGTTTATCGAAAAGCCCTCCCTGACTCAAAACTCAGGAGAGTAGAAGAATGATGTACTCCGAAAAACGGAAGGGATATTCCGATTTCTCCCCGTCATGGTGCAAACCATGGATTTAAAGTCTCTGGCGTCGGCCGGTACATTGCGCCTTGCATAGCAGGTGTATACGCATCTTTGATATTTAATTTTGGCTCTGCAACCGGATAATCCAATGGGTGATTTCCAGGCATATTCAGCGCAAATTTGCTTTTACCATTTTCCTTGGCTCGCATTACGAACACAACCCCGGGCTGTCAGGAATGCGGTTTGTCGGGTGCTGGCATATCCGCTCGGGACGGGTTCAATTAATTCGTTCTGGTCGTTTTCCGCACTACGCCGGACACCATTAACGCAAAAGCGGCGCCGCTCAATAATCCCGCCGTATGCGCGGTATTGGCCACGCTCAGGCCAAACAATTTTTCCAGCAGCCCGGACCAGCACACTAAAAACCATCCCAACATCAGTTTTACAATAGCTGGATTCAACCGTATTGCGAAGCGCGGGTTGGTCAGGCTTTGTATCCAGACGTATCCGAAGTAACCGTAGATCACGCCGGACATTCCGCCAAACCAAGGCCCGGATACGTAATACTGGGCCAGATTGGCAATCATGCTGACGCTTGCAGTGATGGCCCCAAGCATGATTATTCCCTGACGCCATTCAATCAGCCGGCCAAGCTCCCAGATCCAAAGCAGGTTGAAGACAATATGGAAAATACTGAAATGCAGAAACATCGGGCTGATCAGGCGCCAGATTTCGCCATTGATAATCTCCGGTAAGGTCGGCTTGATATATTCGGATATTAACAGCGGCCCGATGATGGCCGGTTGATCCATCACCGTCATCAATAAATAAACCGCCATGGAGATTACAACCAGGCTGGTTGTCAGCGGCGGAGTTTTGGGCATCACTGATCTTCTTTTTCGATTCGGTCGCTTTGGCCCAGTGTGACCCGGGTGCCGTCAAGCGTTACGAATTGTCGGCCCTTGATGAATTTTTGCCGGGCCTGGTAAATCGTACTGATGCCATCTTCGGCAATCACCCGAATGGTGACTATCCTGTTGTCCGAATGATAGCTGAAGATAAAAACCGTGATGGAAATGGTGACCAATATTCCCAGAATACCATAGGCCACGGCGCGGGTGGAGAATGCGCCCGGTTCGATGGATACGGTTTGTTCTGGCGCTGTCCTGCCACTGTGTTTGTTACGGAACACCAGTGCAACCACGACCATGACCAATAGCGTGAAGACTATTTTAGTCAGCATATTTTTTCAGGTTTTTGGTCGCCCGGCGGCAACTGCAAATAATAGCCCTCGGAATCCAGTTGTCGGCGCACTTCTTCAATATCAGCCTGGGTCAGGCGGCGGTCTGCGCCGAGTTCAATACCAAGCACAAAACTCAGCGTGCCCAATAAATTCAACAGCGATTTTGGTACGCATTCAAAGTTATCTTTGGCGCTAACATAGAGATAGGCGTGTGGTTTGCGTGTGCCTTTGTATATCCAGGCATACATGGCGGGATAACCGGTTTGCGCTGAAAAATTGAGCCGGTTATTTCCCCCACAACCATGAAAAGCTGGTTTTCTTTTCGGTATGACCGCGTTTTTCAATCGGGATATAAACCCGTTTGTTTTCCCCCAGATACAGTTGACGAGGGCGGCCGATTTTCTGTTCGTCATCAACCAGCATTTCCTTCCAGTGGGAAACCCAGCCCACGGTGCGGCCAATGGCAAACATGACGGTGAACATGGATGTGGGAAAGCCCATCGCCTTGAGGATTATTCCAGAGTAAAAATCCACATTGGGGTAAAGCTTTTTCTCGATAAAATAGGAATCTTTCAGCGCCCTTTCTTCCAGCTTCATCGCCAGTTCAAGCTGCGGGTCGTCAATCTTCAGCACTTTCAGCACTTCATGGCAGGTGTTGCGCATCACCGTGGCGCGCGGGTCATAGTTTTTATAGACACGATGGCCAAAACCCATCAACCGGAAACTGTCGTTTTTGTCCTGGGCTTTTCTGACGTATTTATCAATCCGGTCTGTGGAACCAATTTCATTCAGCATTTTTAATACCGCTTCATTGGCGCCGCCATGGGCCGGGCCCCACAGCGAAGCAATACCCGAAGCGATACAGGCATAAGGATTCGCGCGGGATGAACCAGCCAGCCGGACGGTTGAAGTGGAAGCGTTTTGTTCATGGTCCGCGTGCAGGATCAAAATTTTGTCAATGGCCCTGGCCAGTACCGGGTTGATTTTGTAGTCCTCGGCCGGATTTGAGAACATCATTTGCAAGAGATTCTCGGAATAGGATAGTTTGTTCTGCGGAGTCGGAAAGGTTACTCCCTGGGAATATTTAAACGCGCAGGCGCCGATAGTGGGCATTTTTGCAATCAATCGATGCGCAGCAAGGCGTCTTTGCTCCATGTCTGTTATATCCGTGCTGTCATGATAAAAAGCGGACAGGGCACCCACCACCCCCACCATGATGGCCATGGGATGGGCGCTGCGCATAAACCCGGAATAAAATCGCGCCAGTTGCTCGTGGATCAATGTATGGTTCTTTATATCTGCGTCGAAGGATTCCTTTTGCTCGGGGGTGGGTAATTCGCCATACAGGAGCAGGTAGCAGGTTTCTATAAAATCGCTTTTGTCCGCCAGTTCATCAATGGAGTATCCGCGATGCAGGAGTACGCCTTCGCTGCCATTGATGAATGTGATGCTGGATTTACAGGAAGCGGTGGAGGTATAACCCGGGTCATAGGTGAGTATGCCGGTTTCGCCATATAAGGATTTGATGTCAATCAGGCGGTTGCCCATAGCGCCGACCCGGGCAGGGAGTCGCCATGACTGGCCGGTACTGTTGTCGGTCAGTGTAAATGAATCCATGGTATCGGCCTGATTTGTCAATGTCTGTTTCTTGGGCATCAAAATCTCCAGTTCAATTTTCGGCATCGGCGACTTTCGCTGACAAAACCCCAATGCAGTTATTATGTGATGTATCTTAAGATAATGGATATTTGCCGGAATAACAAACCTGATTTTTTACCAGTTGCATAACTTGTTTTTATATCGGCGATAAAATCACGAAAAAATGCGGGAATACAGGGGCCCCTGAAAATAAAATGACGGATAAAGAAATACGATTACGCGGTTTAACCGGCGAGATCATCGCATTGGAACGGGGCAGCCCGCACGGTGTCCCGCTGGTTACACTGCATGGCTGGCTGGATAACGCTGCCAGTTTCGACCCATTGGCCCGATGTCTGGTTCAATATCGCTGGGTCAGCATTGATCTGCCGGGTCATGGAAAATCTGCCCATCGACCAGATGGCTGTATTTATCACTTTACCGATTACGTTGCCGACCTGCATTGCGTTGTGCGATCGTTGCAACTGGATGAATGCAACCTGGTTGGACATTCTCTGGGCGCGGGGATAGCGGCGATGTTTGCCGCATCCTTCCCGCACCAGGTAGACCGGTTGGTACTCATCGATGGCATCGGGCCAATCTCCGGGGAGGATGATGACAGCCTGATGCAAATTCGCAAATCCATGGCATTCCTTGAACAAAAGCCGTTGGATAATGCCCGCGGATATTCCTGCTGGGATGATTTGATTGATGCGCGGCTGGACGCGGGAAAGATGGCGCGCAGCAGCGCCGGGCTTTTGCTGCGGCGCGGCGCACAACCAGTGGGCGATAAAATCATCGTGCGCAGCGACAGGAGATTGAAGCAGCATTCGCCGATTTATATGAACCAGCGAACAGTACTCGCCATACTCGGCGGGATTCAGGCCCGTACCTTGCTGGTGTTAGCCAAAGATGGAATGGTTGCAGGAAGAAAATCTACCCGCAGCAGAATCGATGCAATGCAAAATATTGATGTCAAATACGTCGATGGGCATCATCATGTGCACATGGATCACCCGCAACGGGTTGCAGAATTTATCGAGCACTTTATGAGAACGGCAGGCCAGAAAAATGCCGGAAATAACCAATGAAGAACCATGATGAATAAAGAAGCCTGCATTACCGGCGGCTGCCAGTGCGGCACCATTCGATACCGGGTTATGAGCGCACCGATCGTGGTTTATCTGTGCCATTGCAGCGATTGTCAGCGGCAGACCTCCAGCGCCTTTGGTATGTCAGTCTGGTTTGACCGGCAAAGCTTTAGTCTGCAAACCGGAAAATTATCTTTTTGGTCTGCCATCACCGACAGGGGGAATTCTAAACTATGCGCTTTTTGCCCAAATTGTGGCAGCCGGATTTATCATGCTGCCGATCATCAATCAGAAATTATCAGCGTCAAGGGCGGGTCACTGGATGAGGCCAAAAACCTGAACCCGGTGGCGCATATCTGGTGCAAAAGCGCGCAAGCCTGGGCCAAAGCGGCTGTATTCGATGCGGCCGGAATGCGTTGTTACCAAGCTGAGCCGGACAGTTTTAAACAAATAGTCGAGCTTTATAATGCAAGAAAACGCGATAATGAAAGCAAATGCGACCCGCCACAAGTTCACCAGGATAAACCCTGACCCGTAATTCCGGCATACTTTAATAGCGATTATCCGCGCTGGTAAATCCATTCCAGCACAGCGTCCTGGATGGCATTACCGTTGCGGTAATTCACGCTGCTCGACTCGATCATCATGGCCACCGTATACTGTTTATTGTTGTCGGCATTCACGTATCCGGCCATACTGCGAACGCCGTTGATTAACCCGGTTTTAATTCGTGCCCGCCCGTGCACAGCGCTGCCACGCAATCGCTTGCGCATGGTTCCATCCAAAGCAGCAAGCGGCAGCGATGACAGAAACTCAGGTCGATAGTTGCTGATCCAGCCAGCGTGAAGAATTGTTGACAGGTTTGCTGCAGTAATCCGGCTTTTTCTGGACAGCCCGGAACCATTGTCGATAATTAAATCCGGCATGGCTGCAACGCGCCTGGACAGCCAATTCCTGATCGCAGTACGAGCGCCGCCAATGGTCGCCGGCCTATGGGCATCGGGTGTGTCCAGGCTTAACAGTAATTGACGGGACATGACGTTATTACTGTACTTATTGATACTGGTTATTACCTCCGCCAGGGTTTCGGATGGCTGCCTGGTTATGGCGTTGGCATTTTCCGGGGTTGTGCCGATGCGATAGCCGCCATTAAAAATCCCGCCGGAGTGGATCCATAAAAATTTGAACAACCGAAAAGTATACTCATGGTTTGAAACCACCGACCTTGCAATGGAATATTGACCACATCGGATACGGTATTTGCCTTTGAATGCTGCGATAACTTTCCCGCCTTGCCGATGTACGCCGTAGGACCACCCGCGACCGCGATGCGTACATTTACCGGATTCGGGTTGAATATTATTCTTGACTTCCAGGCCCGCAAGTGGTGGGTCAGCAAATACGATGATGCCATCCGCCATGGGATGGATGACAAAACGGGTGGCGGAGAGGTTGACCAGCGCGGCATCGGGCCCCACGTTGTATAGTCGTGACGGCCGGCCATCGAAATCTGCGGGGTTGTGCGCTGGCAAATCAAACAACGAATTGTCGATGACCAGGTCGCCAGTGATGGTATGAATACCGCGTTGCCGTATGGACCAGATATGATGCCGGAATCGATCTGCGGTAATAAACGGGTCACCACCGCCTTGCAGTATCAAATCACCGGTTATTACGCCGTTGGAGATCGCGCCGTTGGCCCAGTATCTGGTTTCCCATTGATGTTCCGGGCCGAGGATTTCCAGGGCGGACAAGGTGGTGAGCAGTTTCATTACCGATGCCGGGTTTCTGGGTATGGTGCTGTTCAGGCTGAGCAGCCGGCGTTGGGATGCGGCCTCGCGAATGTCCAGGCTGACAGCGCTCAACGGAATGCCGTACTTGTCGAGCAGGCGGGAAATGCTGCCGGGCAGTTGTTTGGCATTGGCGGGCAATGAAAGCAGACAAACCAAACCGGTCAAGACGGCCAAAGATGAGGTGTTTTGACAGTAACGCATTCGTGTTTCAAAGATAATGGTATAATCTGGCGCGATTCGAATTCTATATCAGCTATAAGCACGATCTCCTAAACACTCTCCCGCAGACATAAAGTGAGTAAAAAGAAAAACATTTTCAAAATACAGTTTCATAACCAGGGAAAATTGTATGAACTGTATGCCCGGGAAGTATCTCAAAGCAGCATGTATGCCTTTATTGAAGTTGTGGACATTATATTTGGCGAGAAATCCAAACTGGTGGTTGACCCCTCGGAAGAACGCTTGAAACAGGAATTCAGTGCGGTCAACAGAACCTATATTCCACTGCATTCTGTGGTGCGAATTGATGAGGTGGAAAAGGAAGGAATCAACAAGATTATCGAAAACCCGGGCGACAAGGGCAGCAATATAGCGGCTTTCCCGATGCCGCCGTTTCAGGCCTGACCGACAGCAAGCCGGTTACCGGCCTGCCGCCCCATTTCAGGCGCAGGCAACCCCCGTTCCCCGCAGGCCGCAATAACCACCCGGGTTTTTGGCCAGGTATTGCTGATGATAATCCTCGGCATAGTAAAACTCCGGGGCCGCCATGATCTCGGTGGTGATATTGCCATAACCCGCATTTTTCAGGTTCTGCTCAAACCGGCGTTTGGAAGCCACTGCCCGGTCTCGCTGTTCGTCCCCACAGGTATAGATAACCGACCGATACTGGCTGCCGTAATCATTTCCCTGGCGCATTCCCTGGGTTGGGTCATGGGATTGCCAGAATAAAAGCAACAGCTGCGCATAATTGATTTTAGCCGGATCAAAGACAACCAGAACAACTTCGGCATGCCCCGACAGGCCGCTGCATACATCCTGGTAGGTGGCATTTCTGGTGTGGCCGCCGGCATAGCCCACAGCCGTCGTGAACACCCCGTCAAGTTCCCAGAACTTTCTTTCCGCGCCCCAAAAACAGCCGAGACCAAAAACTGCCGTTTCCAGTTTGCCGGCAAACGGTGCTTTGATCGGATTGCCATTGACGTAGTGTCGATTGGCTACCTGAATGACGTCATTTCGATCCGGCAGGGTTCGATCAGGAATGGCGTTTGGTGCATCGGTAATATTTTTAGACCTGGCAAATGAGAACATGATGAAGCCCGGATTATCTGGATGAATGAACAGGATGTATCCTGAATGGGTTTTGCAGGGCGGCTTTAAAACGGTAGCCCGTGCCCAACTCCAACCATGCACATAATCATCGGAATGGACAGCATGGTATTGGTTCGGGATGCCAGTAATGCGACATTTTTAGCCTTGGCAATTTCATCGGCGCTGGCCGTGACCATGCCCAGAATCTTCTTCTGGTTGGGCCATATCAGCACCCAGACATTAAACAGCATGATTGTACCAAGCCATGCACCAATGCCGATTATCGGACTTTGCAGGGTGAATGCTGAAACGATACCCGTTCCAGGCAGGTATTCCAGCGCAATCGCACCAGTCACCCAGGTCGCGACCGCGCCCCAGCGAAACCACAGCAACGCACGAGGTGCCACGTATTTGGATATGGCTGCCGGGCCGGGGCCGTCAGAGTCTCCAGCGGCTTCAGCGGCGGCAGGCACCTGCACAAAATTGAAATAATACAGCAGGCCGATCCAGGTGATGCCTGCAAGTACGTGTAACCAAACGATGAAAGACCAGGTATTCATAGTAGCTCAACCTCTTGACTATAGTTTTAATAAGGAATGCGCAGCCGCGACTAAACCAGGCTACAAAATAAGGGCGATAGCGATTGCGATGACAAAGCCGGCAGCAATGGTGCCGGTGATGCTTTTAAGTGGGTTCATATTTATTTATGCTCCGCGATTGATTTTTAGTGATTTCGGGAAATGTGGATTATGAAGTCATTACAACTTAGGTAAACGATTTCCGATGCCGTTTGTGGGTTTTTCAAGAATAATCGCCGATGCGTTTTTTTGCAATAGTCTGGTGGATGCGTGAAAAACCTGCTGTGACTCAATAACCGGCGTCCATATCGGCCAGATGGGTTAATGCCTGGTTATTCCTGTGCCGGACAATGTTGTCGTAAACGTGGATCGCGCTGGTGTCGGGATGAACCATACTGGCGATGTGCGGCGTAAAATAAATTTTTGGGTGAGTCCAGACCGGGCTTTTCGGTGATAATGGTTCAAATTCGTAGACATCCAGCGCAGCGCCCGCCAGATGATCGCTGTCCAGAGCCGCGATGAGGTCAGATTCCACCTGGCAGGCGCCGCGGCCGGCGTTGATGAAACAGGCGCCTTTTGGGAGTTTTGCCAGGGTTTCGGCGTTGACAAGGTGTTGTGTCTGGTGGGTGAGCGGCAACAAACAAACCAGTATTTCGCTCATAGCCAGCACATGATCCAATCCGGCTGCGCCATGATAGCAGCCCACTCCAGGCAACTGTTTCGGGGTGCGACTCCAGCCCGCCACATTAAATCCAAGCTGTACCAGGGTTTTGGCACAATTCCCCCCGAGGACACCCAGACCCAGAATACCCACGGTTCTTTTCGATGCCGGGATTTGTACCAGTTCGCGCCATACTTTGTTCTGTTTATCCCGTTCATACTGGGGCATAAAACGGTGAAAGCGCAAAACCGTATACAGAACATACTCCACCATCCCGGCGGTCAAACCGTCTTCAACCATGCGCACCACGGGGATGCCTGGTGGAAGAATGTTTTCCCCTTTCAGATGATCAAGCCCTGCGCCCACTGAAAAAATGATCTTGAGATTGGCGAATTCCGTCAACACCCCAGGGCCAGGATCCCAGACCAAAGCATAATCAATCTGACTTTTATCGGTGACCTGGTCCCAGTCAAGGACGTGGATGTCAAAATCTTTAAATGCGCTGCGCCATCCATTGAAGCGTTCGAGGTCGGATTTTATGGCGAGAGTTTCGAGCATGGGCAGCGATGGCTAAATTAAACCAGGGTATGTTATCCGTATTTGATAAAATCTCCCATTATTTTTACCGGCACGCTCAGCAATGGCCGCACCAGTCGAATTCGTTATCCGTCCCAACAGTAGCTGCCACCCGAAATCCTGGCCCGGGGTTTTTGCCTTGCTGGCGGTGATATGCCTGGGCATGGCGATACGATTTGCACTGCTTGGTTACTGGATGATCCTGCCATTCGCCCTGATCGATATACTCGCTGTGGGATTGATATTACATGGCGTAATCCGTCAATCGGCGTATATGGAGAAAGTCCGGGTGGATGATAAAACCGTGGAAATCCGCCATATACAGAAAAACAAAAATGCCGAATGGCGGTTTCCGCTGCATTGGATCCAGGTCAAACTGGAATCACCCGGGCACCGCTGGTATCCCCACAGGTTGTTGCTTGGCAGCCAGGGCAAATGGGTTGAGATTGGTCGATGTCTGACCGATGACGAGCGCAAATCCCTGGCCGATGAGATTCATGCCCAAATCAGCCAGGCGGTTTAGCGATGAACCCGGATGATAGGCGATGCGGATGATGAGTGAGGCGATTCAGCAGCGGTTTCACTGGCAGCAATATCTGGCGTTGTGCAAACCAAAGGTGGTGTTGCTGATTCTATTTACCGCCCTGGTGGGCATGTTTTTATCCACAGACGGGCTGGTGCCGTTTAATGCCTGGTTTTGGGGGCTGATCGGGATTGGTCTGGCGGCGTCCGCTGGTGCCGGGCTGAATCACTGGGTTGACCGGGAAATCGATGCGCGCATGGAGCGCACCCACCACCGCCCGCTGCCCGCCGGCAGTATCAACGGCAGACAGGCGGTTATTTTTTCATTATCGCTGGCTGCACTGTCCATGGTAATTCTGCTCAGTTTCATCAATCTGCTCACCGCAGCATTAACCCTGGCATCCATGGTCGGGTATGCGGTTATTTACTCCATGTTCCTCAAGCGCAGTACACCGCAAAACATCGTCCTCGGCGGTGCGGCGGGTGCCGCGCCGCCGGTATTGGGGTGGACCGCAGTGACCGGCGAACTGCACAGTGAAGCGCTGTTATTGTTCCTGATCATCTTTGTCTGGACGCCGCCTCATTTCTGGGCCCTGGCGATCAAGCGGGTAGATGAATATGCGCAAGCCGGCGTACCCATGCTGCCGGTAACCCATGGCATCGCATTTACCAAACTGCATATTTTGCTCTACACCATATTACTGGTGATTATCACCATCATGCCGTTCCTGGTATTGATGAGCGGCACAATTTATCTGGCGGGCGCGTTAGCGCTGGGCGCGGGGTTTGTGCTCTATTCCGTCAGGCTGTATCGCTCCGACGGCGATCAATACGCCATGAAAACCTTCGGCTATTCCATTTTCTATCTGAGCGCCTTATTCGCATTTTTGCTGTTGGATCATTATGCGCGAATCATCATCCGCACTTTTTTCTTGTGACCAGATTATGCGCCCACAACCAGCCCCGGAAGATCCAGGCCGGAAAAATCAGCAAGTCACTTTTTCCAATATTGTGCAGCATATATTTTCCTCTTTGCCCGGGATACAGAATAATGCCAATCGAAAACAGGATTTTGGGAGTGGGAGGTTTTAGCATTTTTTTGCTGCGGGCGTTATTTTTGTCCTGGTTTTCATACTCTCTATCTTGCTTGCGGTGAAATATCTGATCGCCACGACTATTTGAATCAATACTGTGTCCAGCAATCGGGTTTCCACAGCATACGCTTATCCGCTGCTGATCAAGCAGTTGCTGCATACACCGCTGTCCAATTCACCAGATCAGGAAATCGTCAGCAGCAATATAAAACGCTACAACTACCTTGAATTCAGGCGGCGGGTCGGTCAGCTTGCAGGCGGTCTGGCTGCGCTTGGTGTAGGTATGGGGCATACCGTTGCCGTCATGGATTGGGACAATCACCGTTATCTGGAATGTTTTTTTGCCATACCTATGATGGGCGCGATACTGCATACGGTAAATATCCGGCTGTCCTCGCAACAGATTCTGTACACCATCAACCATGCGCATGACGATGTCCTTCTGGTACATGCGGATTTTGTATCCATTATCGAAAAAATCAGGCACCGCTTTGAGCGGCCGGTCAAACTCGTATATATGCAGCAGCGCCCGGCCGCCGCCATACCGTCCGGTTTTGATGCGGAATATGAATCCATGCTGGCCGCCGCGGACAGCGCGTTCCACTTTGAGGATTTTGACGAGAATACACCGGCGACAACGTTTTATACCACCGGCACCACCGGAACCCCGAAAGGCGTGGCTTATACCCACCGCCAGCTTGTGCTCCATACCCTGGGCCTGGTAACGGCTTTTTCCACCGCATCGGGAAATAACCGTCTGCATAAAGGCGACGTCTATATGCCCATGACCCCGATGTTCCATGTGCATGGCTGGGGGATACCCTATGCCGCCACCATGCTGGGCATCCGGCAGGTTTATCCCGGGCGTTATGAAGCGGCTGAATTACTCAGCCTGATCGAAACGCAAGGCGTGACCTTTTCCCATTGCGTTCCCACAATTTTACACATGCTGCTGTCCGCTCCCGCAGCACAAAATATCGATCTGTCTGCATTAAAAGTGATTATTGGCGGCGCCGCATTGCCGGACGGCTTAAGTAAAATGGCGCTGGAGCGTGGAATCGAGATTTTCGCCGCCTATGGGCTGTCGGAAACCTGCCCGGTGATGACTACGGCGGACTTGACCGATGCGGTGGATGAGCGCGGCTCGGATGCAGACCGGGTGCGCCGCCGCAAACCCGGCAAGCCGTGTGCGCTGGTGGAGGTCAGAGTGGTGGACGAACAGATGAACGATATTCCGCGTGATGGCAAAACCACGGGTGAAATCGTGGTTCGTGCGCCGTGGCTTACCCAGGCCTATATCGACAATCCTGAAGCGACGGAAGCATTGTGGCGGGGCGGGTATCTGCATACCGGGGACGCGGGTTTTTTCGATCAAACCCATTCGCTGATAATTACAGACCGCATCAAGGACGTCATCAAGTCCGGCGGGGAGTGGATTTCGTCGCTGGAGCTGGAGAACATTGTTTCCGCCTGCGACGGCGTCGCCGAGGCGGCGGCAATCGGGTTGCCGGACCCGCGTTGGGGGGAGCGGCCGATGCTGGTTGTGGTTCGCTCCTGTGGCGCTGAATCGAAAATTTCTGCGGATGAAATTCGCCAGGCCCTGCGCACTCATGTCGACAACGGAAATTTGTCGAAATGGGCCGTGCCGGAGCGCATCGAGTTTGTGAAGCAAATTGATAAAACCAGCGTCGGCAAACCGGACAAAAAAGTTTTGCGTGCCCGCTACACCAGAAATTATCATAGCTCTCTGGATATACGACAACGTATCGTTACTGAAAGCGTCTAGCATTAAGGATTAGCAATGGATCAACAAACAATAACTACTTCATCGCCCGCTAACAAAGCCTTGGAAAATCTCCGCATGCGGCTTTTGGATTTGACGGCTCGCAACCGACTGATCAACTTTTACCATACCAAACGGGCAAGCCTTCGCATCATCGACGAGCAGCCGAATCAATTGGTTGAGACGTTGTTGTCGGATGTTGAAATGCGCTTTGTGGCCATTCCGGAGGCAACGGAAGACGAATTGATTGATGCTGGCTACCTGCGATTCGATGAAGAGGCTCAGGAGTTGGTAGAGCTGAAAAACACACCTTCTGCAGAAGAGTGGGCAAGGCATCTGGAATTTGCGACGGGCCATGAGGTGCCGGAATGCTTGGTGGAGGGGGAGTCAGACAAGCACACCGATACCGCTATGCAGACTTTACTGTACCCCAATGAAATGGAGGTTCGTCTGAAGGGGCTGTTGCAGGCTTCGGAATCTGCGGTCCAAGAGATGGGGGCAAATATCCTGTATATGGCCTTCGGGTTTCTGGAGTGGTACGACAGTGCAAATAGTGATAGTGCGCGTATTGCGCCGTTGTTCCTGGTGCCGGTGCGCTTGAATAAAGGTCGCCTCAATCCAGGGACGCCTACCTATGAGTACACGCTGGGTTATTCCGGCGAGGACATCATCCCCAACCTCTCGCTGCGCGAAAAGCTCCGTGTGGACTTTGCTATGGCGTTACCGGATTTGGATGAGAATACGGCGCCTGAGGATTACCTCAATCAAGTGCAGGCGCTGATTCAAAAAGCTCAACCGTGCTGGCGTGTTCGGCGTTATATTTCCCTGACGTTGTTGAACTTCAGCAAGCTGCTGATGTATCTGGACTTGGATCCTTCGCGCTGGCCGGAGAATGCCAACATTGTCGACCACCAGGTGGTATCACGTTTTTTATCTGGTTATGACAGGGAACAGGATGAAAATACATCTTCTGGAGACTTGGGCTTTGGTGAAGAGTACCCCATTGATGAGATGGACGAAGTGCACGCCAGATATCCGCTGGTTGATGATGCCGACAGTTCTCAGCACAGTGCGTTGATAGACGCAGTCGACGGTAAAAACCTGGTGATTGAGGGGCCGCCTGGAACCGGAAAATCACAAACAATTACCAATTTGATTGCCGCAGCGATGGCACAGAGAAAAAAGGTATTGTTTGTGGCCGAAAAGCTCGCGGCGCTGGAGGTGGTTCGCAGCCGTCTCGACAATGCTGGGCTCGGCGAGTTTTGCCTAGAGTTGCACAGTCACAAATCACAAAAGCGCAAGGTTCTGGACGAGATTGAAGCGCGCCTGAAAAAGCACGGTCACTACCGACAGCCAAAAGACATTGAAGTTGATATTGCTCGGTATGAGGAACTGAAAACGGCGCTCAAGAAACATGCTGAGAAGATCAATCAGCCCTGGAAAAATACTGGGAAGACGCGGCATGAGATCTTTATGGCGGCAACTCGCTATCGCAATGCCATTGATATAAACCCTAACACGGTCCATCCGGAAGGGTGCGATGGTGAGAGTTATGATGCCGCTGCCCAGCGCCGTAACGAGGATATCGTTGAGGTCTATCGCAAGGTCTATCAAGCGGTAGCCAGACAGCTGGGTGAGAATGCCACTTTGCAGGGGCACCCCTGGTTTGGTGTGAGAAATAGCGAACTGCAGGGATTTGATCTGGATCGGGTCAAAGGTGCCCTGGGGGATTGGCAGGTATCGTTAGAGCGCTTGGTCACTACGAACGAGGATATCGCGAATACGCTTGGCTGTGATGGTTCAGTGGTAGCGGAGTCTGTGGCGCAGGCGCAGGGGTTTTATGATGAGTTGGTGTCCATTCCCGCATTGCACGGCGATGTGGCATTGGATCTATTGCCCAGGCTTCAAGGTGAGACTCTGGTGTTGGCTCAGCGTTATCTGGCGTTGTTTGAGCAAATTCAGGGGCAATATGAGATTTTGGCCAAGGTGGTTGAACCATCATTACTGCAAGACCTGGCGGTTGTGGATCAGTTGCTCGGCGGAAGCGAGCAGCTCAAACATCTGGTTGGCAGCGGCGTTGAGTTGGGCGGTTTGTCGGAAGCACTGAATCGCCTAGCTGCTATTGCGGATCAACTGGAGCAGCTGGCTGAACCTCTGGAAGGGGTGGTGTCGGCATTGGGCCATCATGCCGATGAGCACATGACGATCAGTGAGTCAGGCTTAGCTGAGTTTAAGGTGGTCATTGAGTTGGTCGCCAGCCTTAAACCGGCGTATTGGAAGCACCGTGATGACTGTTTTGATGGTGAAGAATTGGACGATTTACTGCCTCAGTTACGGAGTGATTTAGAGGAATTAGAAGCGCTGCATGATGGTGTACATAGTGCCTTTGCTCTGGAGCGTCTGCCCTCTGCGGAAGAGATCCGACAATTGGCGGCGACGTTGGACGAGGGTGGTTTGTTCCGCTGGCTGAAAGGGGATTGGCGTGCAGCGCGTAAGACGGTGATGAGCCTCTCCGTGGGTGGCCAGGTGAAGTTCTCGACTCTGGCTCCGATGCTGAATGACTTGGCTGCATTTGTTGAGAAGCGCCAGAAGTTTGAAAACAATGCGCAATATCAAGAGGCGGTTGGCGATCATCTGCAAGGCCTGGATACCGATGTCACCATGCTGGAATCGTTGCGTGACTGGTATAAGCGTGTTCGCCAGCAGTACGGCGTTGGCTTTGGTCGGAAAGTGGCGTTGGGTGATGCGATTTTGGAGTTGTCTTCAAGTGCCGCCAGGGGCGTTCGTTCACTGGCTGATCGTGGTATTCAATATAAGATCGGCGATTTGATTGATGACCTGGGCAGTCTGAAAAATGTGTTTGCGCCAGTCGCTGAGCTGCGCGATGACAATACGTTATTAGTTGGCGACGGTGGGATTGTTCCCTATTTGCGGAAGGCAGTTTATGAGGCAATCCAAGCATGCGGCCCGCTGGTCAATGACAATTCTCTGTCGATCACAGACTTGGTCGATCGCATTGAGCAGATTGGTTTGCTAAGGCAGCGTGTGGGTGAGTGGCAAGAGATCAATTTGGACCGCGCGTTGTTTCAGGGGCGGCTTGGTTTAACGACTGGCTTACAGGGCGACAATTCTGACGGGTTGTCAATGTTGCGCAATACCCTGCGTGTCGCATCCAGTGTTGATGGGCAGATCAGCAATGCTGCGCTTTCGTATTATCTCTACGAAAATCCGACAACTGCGACCTTTAGCGCTCTGGCATCGCATGCCGAGGTGTTAAGAGATGGGTTGGCTCAGCAGCAGGCTGAGTATGGTCGATTTGAGAGTATGGTGCAGCTGGACCTGGCTGGGTGGACTCGAGAGTCGGGTGAGCGAATCGGTGATCTGATCAGGCGCAATGTGCGGGCTCTGCGTAATGGAGAGATCCTGCAAAACTGGCTGGAATATATGCGCATGAGTGACCATTTGGCAGCGCAAGGGCTGGGCAAGCTGGTTGTTGATGTTGAGCTTGGCGACTTTGATATTGAAGAGATCGAAGATGTTTATCGAGCTGGTGTATTTGATCTTTTGGCGAGAGAGATCTTGAGCCAAGATCCTGAGCTGGACAGGTTCTCAGGGTGCTCTCAGAAAGCGTTGCAGGAGCAGTTCAAGGAATACGATATCAAACTTAAAAATCTGCAATGTGAACAGATCGCCTGGAAGATTGACCAAATCCGCGTGCCGGCAGGCGTCGCTTCTGCACGAGCCAGCGAACGTACTGAGCGGGTATTGCTGGAACATGAGTGTACAAAGCAACGCAGACACATTTCTATTCGGCAACTGTTGAAACGGGCGGGTGATGCGCTGGTGGCACTGAAGCCCTGTTTTATGATGGGGCCGATGTCGGTTGCCCAGTATTTAGCACCAGGGGAAAGGAACTTTGACTTGGTGGTTATGGATGAGGCCTCCCAGATCAAGCCACAGGATGCCCTTGGTACAGTGGCTCGTGGTGATCAGTTGGTGGTGGTGGGGGATCCAAAACAGCTGCCGCCGACTAGTTTCTTTGATCGCATGGTTGAAGAGGAAGAGGAGGATCCGACGGGGATTGAAGAGTCGGAGAGCATTCTGGATGCCACGTTGCCGATGTTCCCGGCGCGGCGCTTGCGCTGGCACTACCGTTCACAGCATGAAAGCCTGATTGCCTTCTCAAATCATTCGTTCTATAAGAGTGACTTGGTTCTGTTCCCGTCGCCGCATAAGAAGACGGAGAATTACGGCGTTCAGTATTTTCCAGTGCAGCGTGGCTGCTTTGTGAATCGACGGAATATGGAGGAGGCGCGGGTTATCTCGGAAGCTGTTCGAGAGCACTTTAGGCACCGCCCAGATGAGACTCTCGGTGTGGTGGCAATGAGTGCGGAGCAGCGAACGCAGATTGAACAGGCCATTGAGACGTTGTCGAAAAAGGACCCGGCGTTTCAGGAATGGCTGGATAAGGATTCCGGCAAGCGCGAGTCACTATTCGTGAAGAACCTGGAGAATGTTCAGGGGGATGAGCGAGATGTGATCTTTATCTCTATGACCTATGGGCCACAAGAGCCGGGCGGCAAAGTGTTCCAGCGATTTGGCCCGATTACTGGCAACGCGGGCTGGCGACGTCTGAATGTGTTGTTTACTCGCTCTAGGAAGCGGATGCATATCTTTAGCTCAATGGGTTCTGATGACATTGTCGCCGGTGCTTCGAGCAAACGTGGGGTCAAAGCTCTGCGTGATTTCTTGAGCTATTGCAAAACGGGCATTCCCCACAAAACGGAGCGCGAGACTGGGAGGGAGCCGGACAGTGATTTTGAAATTGCGGTGATGAATGCTCTGCGCGATGAGGGCTTTGAGTGCATTCCTCAGGTTGGGGTGGCTGGTTACTTTATCGATGTTGCGGTCGTGGACCCCGGCACCCCTGGGCGCTACTTGATGGGGATCGAATGCGATGGGACCACCTACCACTCTGCCAAGTCAGCACGTGATAGGGACCGCTTGCGTCAGAGTATGCTGGAGCGCCTTGGCTGGGAGATTCGACGTATCTGGTCGACCGACTGGTTCCGGCGGAACCCCCGTGGGGAGCTGGCGCCGATCATTCGTGAGTTGCACAAGCTGAAAACTCCAGTGATCGTTGAGCGGCCTGAGGTTCAGTCTGAAGTTGATAAGATTGAGGCGATTATTCACAAGGCTGAGGCGGTAGAGGGTCAGACCGAATTGTTTACTGCTGATGAGGGGAGCCTCAAAGAGTCGCTGGTTCGGTTTGAGCGCGAAGTAATTCGGAAGAAGTTTCCCGACACTCCAGAAGGTAAGCGGCTGTTGCGTCCATTGATGCTCAAGGCGCTGTTGGAATACGCGCCGACCAATAAAGTCGAGTTTCTTGAGGTGATCCCGTCTTACCTGCGGCAGGCGACTGATGGGGTAGAGGCGAAGTACCTAGATCAGGTCTTCGACATTATCAATGCCTCTCTGGAGGGGTTTTGATCGCTCCCAGTGAGGGTAGGCCACTGGTGGAAGAGGGTGGTTTGCCGGAGTTAGTGTCTCGGGTGGATATAGTCATTATTCAGCACCTTGGCGGTCTGGTGCACACCACAACGCCGGGCTGATGTCGCTGGCCATTTCTTTGCTACGGCTTGCCACAACCCTGGCGCCCCATCACCAACTATCCGCTCAGGAAGCACCGGCAGGCCTAGTGATTCCAGTTGCTCAATCGCCTCAAGCCAACTGGCCTCGGACTCTCGATAGCCATCAACAACGGCCAAAATCTCCGGCGGCCCGTGTCATCCGCGCCAATCAATCATCCTGACGGTGCAGTGAACGCCATCCCCCCGGATATACGCATAACGGCGCTTGCTCAAGTCGCGTTGTCGCCGCTGATCGCAATCTTGCTCCCAGCCCTGCTTGAGACGACTGACCGGGTTGGCGGATAATCCGGCAGCCCCTTCGCCAAGCAATGCCTCCAGCGCAGGCTGCCGGTCGAGTCCGCGCCATCCAGATGTCGTGCAAGGCCTCTTTGATCTGCGGTTGAACTGCTTTGGCACCTTACAAGCCAGGGGATAAACTCCTCCACGCTCTTGGCGCACTTTAAATACAGCGGCATCCGCTTGCGGTTGAACTTGATACCTTGGCCGCAGCGATCTCGTATCTTCGGCACTTTGACCGGGACATTGCCCAGTCCCGTTTACACGGTTCGCTCGGGTAAATAGCCATTTCGCACCACGGCTTGTTTGCCGTCCAACTTCAGGTCATGGTATGGGCTCAATAGCTCAGCCGCCTCCGCTGCAATCGCTTTGGCTAACCAATTGCTGCGCGCCTTGCTTTAAAATCTCACCCAAGCCATCAAGCGCTGATGAATGGAACTGAATAACATAACTATCGCGCATGCGGCGTTTCCCCTGTTGGTCGTTGGTCCGCCAGGATCAGCTAACCGGGTACACCGCTTCTTCCTTCAACTCATACACCAGAAATTATCATCGCTCAAGCACATAATGCACTAGGCCGTGTTGACGAATTATCAAATTATTGATAATTGTATCCCGCAACCGTTTTGAGGAGGGTCGTCATGAGTATACGGGTCGCGGACTGAATCGATCTTGCAGGACATCAAGCACCCGGCGTCAGTAGGGACAGGCCCCCGTGCCTGTCCGGATGAAGGACAACCACGGGGGGTTGTCCCTGCATTGTCGTTATCGGACATCGAAAGGTATGCCCGGAAAAATCTCAAATACGGGAGCAGCATGACGCCAGGGGCTTCAAGCTGCTGTGGGCGCAGTTGAAAGACGGCCCCGAACCGACTGCGGTGGTCATGGACCAGGCCTGCGATACCGACGCCACACAGCCGGCACACCGGGGCATTGAGGCCGTGATTCCCGCCAGGGCGAACCGCACCGAGCGGCTTCCCCATGACCGGGAGAAGTACCAGCTGGGTCAGAAGGTGGAGCGGTTCTTCAACCAACCCAAACATTTTCGCCGCATCGCCACGCGCGATGAGAAACTCTCTTGTTCCTGGCATTCGTTCGTATCGTGTCAAGCCGGATACACGGCCCAGGACAACCCGCACGCGGTAGATGATGAATAACGGGGCATGGTGGTTTTCCTTAAATCGTCACAGGGTGCCGCTGAATGGCCGCCCAATCCATTGATCTCTTTGGCCATTGGCCTCTTTGATCGGGGACGGTGGGCTGCCCCACCCCTGGGTTTATAACAAGTGTCTTTCGCTTTACCCGGGCCTGGCGGGGATCGCCGAAGCATAATCCGGCGTTATCACCAGAGCGGTTTAAAATAAAGTAGAATCCGCAGTTTTTATTCTGGCTGACGGCCGGTAAATATTCCATGCCCACCATTACCCGATTTGCCCCGAGTCCCACAGGTTCTCTTCACATTGGCGGGGTGCGCACCGCTTTGTTTAACTGGCTCTATGCCCGCAAAACTGGCGGCGAGATGGTTCTGCGCATCGAAGATACCGACCGGCAGCGATCAACCCCGGAAGCCATGGAGGCCATCCTGCATTCCATGAAATGGCTCGGTCTGAGCTGGGATGCAGGCCCGTTTTTCCAGAGCCGGCGATTGCCTCGATATGGTGAAGTCATCCATCAATTGCTTGAGCAGGGCGACGCGTACCATTGCCTTTGCAGCAGGCAAAGGCTGGAGGAAGTTCGAAACGCCCAACGGAAAAATGCACAGAAGCCGCGCTACGATGGTCATTGTCGGGAATTAAACCGAACGCCAGGCAAAAATGAAAATACGGTGGTGCGTTTCAAGAACCCTTCCAGGGGTTCGGTGGTATTTGACGATGTTGTGCGGGGCCGGGTGGAAATTGCCAATTCGGAGATGGATGATTTGATCATTGCCAGAATGGATGGAACGCCAACTTACAATTTGTCTGTGGTTGTGGATGATATTGATATGGGAATTACCCACGTCGTGCGCGGCGATGACCATACCAATAATACGCCGAGGCAGATCAATATTTTTCACGCACTGCAAGCCGGATTGCCGGTGTTCGCCCATGTGCCGCTGATTCTGGGTGAAGACGGGCAGCGGTTGTCAAAGCGTCATGGCGCAGTTGGCGCTCTGGATTATCGTGATATGGGAATTCTGCCGGAAGCGTTATTGAATTATCTGGTGCGTTTGGGCTGGTCGCATGGCGATCAGGAAATTTTCGACCTGGATGAGATGATCGAATTGTTTGATGTTACTGCTATCAATAAATCTCCGGCTGCGTTCAATATGGAAAAACTGCTGTGGATAAATCAACAGTATATGGTTCGCGCAAACCCGGTTCGCCTGACCAGGGAAATAGTGAGGCGACTGCATCAGCGGGGCATTGAGGTATGCGCTGGCGCGGAAATTTCCGAGGCAGTAGCAGTCATGCGGGAGAGAGCGCAGACGCTCGAACAAATGGCAGAAAAAACAGCCTGTCTTTATCAGGATATTCGGGAATACGACCCGCAAGCGGTGAAAAAATATATCAGACCGGATTCTGCCAAACTGCTCAGGCAAATACACCGTGAATTCGCCGCAATTGATAATTGGAATGAAGAAAATATCAACCAGGCCATGCGCAGCGTATTGGTGCGGGCCGATATAAAGCTGGCCAGTCTGGCCCAGCCAATCAGAATTGCCCTGTCCGGCTCGGCGGCAACCCCGCCAATAGATGTGACGGTGAAGCTGGTCGGCCGGCAAAGAACCTTGGAACGGATTGAAAAAGCGGTGAAATTCATCGAAAAAACCGTCTGCTAGAATCGTCTGATAATCCTTGATTACACCCATCTCAGCCTTTAAAATACGCCACCTCTTCGGGGCCATAGCTCAGCTGGGAGAGCGCAACACTGGCAGTGTTGAGGTCGGCGGTTCGATCCCGCCTGGCTCCACCAGCTTGCCTTATCCGCAAGTCGTTTTCTGGAATAGACACGAAGTGGAAACAGGGCGCAAACCCTTCGACAATGTTATTGTCCCCATCGTCTAGTCGGCCTAGGACACTGCCCTTTCACGGCGGCAACAGGGGTTCGAATCCCCTTGGGGACGCCAATTTAAACCCGCTTTCGACAGGGAGTTGAAAGTGAATGCTGGAGTTTTATGCGCGATCATTGCATAGAATAATGGCACATTGTCCAGTAAATTCGCACCTCGTCATATACACCGGCATTTCCGGGTATTGCGATGACAGGCCCACGCAACGCACGAAACGCCTGGCCTCTGAAGCAACGGGGTCTATTTGCCGCTCGTTACGTCACATTATTCTACAGTCATTTATAATCAGTTGAAAAACTGGGCGACGTGTCCATGTTGATAGCCCAGGTTGACAACCGGAACAACGCAGTCCCTGAACCATACCCACTGATGCCGCATATATTAATCCTGATAACCGCCATACTGAGTGGTGCCGCCATCGCAGACCAGAGCGTCATAAAAAGTCCCGTTGACCAAAAGCAGTATCGTTATTTGCAGCTGGACAATCGCCTGAAAGTTTTGCTTATCTCGGACAGCGAGACGGATAAATCAGCCGCCTCGCTGGACGTTTATGTCGGTAGTGGGTCGGACCCGCACGAATGGAATGGTATCGCACATTTTCTGGAACACATGTTGTTTCTCGGCACCAAAAAATTTCCCGAAGCCGGGGAATACCAGGAATTTATCAGGCGTAATGGCGGCAGTGATAACGCCTACACCTCGTTTAACCATACCAACTACTATTTTAGTATCGGCACCGCCCATTTCGAACCCGCGTTGGAGCGGTTTTCGCGATTTTTTATTGACCCGACTTTCGACCCATTGTACGTAGACCGCGAACGGTCGGTAGTGCATTCAGAATATCAGGCCCGCAAGAAGGATGAATCCCGAAGAATCCAGGATGCGCAAAAGTTATGGTTGAATGCAGCCCACCCGGCTTCACGCTTCGCAGTGGGGTCACTGGAAACATTACGGGACAGGGATGAAGCCAGTGCACGAGAGAAGCTGATCGAGTTTTATAACCAGCATTACTCTGCGAATATCATGTCGCTGGCGGTGTTGGGCAAAGAACCGCTGGAGCAGCTTGAAACCTGGGTAACGGAACGGTTTTCTGCAATCCCGGACGGGGATGTGCCGGCGCAAAAAATCACCCGGCCGTACTTTAACAGGTCATTGATGCCGGTTCGATTGAATACGGTGCCGGAAAAACAACAAAACACACTGGGCTTTATCTTCCCCATCCCTTCCACCCATGCCGAGTACAAATCCAAACCGCTAAGCTATATCGCCAATCTGCTGGGTCACGAAGGGGAGGGATCCCTGTTTTCACTTTTAAAGCAAAAGGGTTGGGTTGAAAGATTGAGTGCAGGCATCGGGTTTATGGACCAGGTACACGGGGAGTTTCGTGTGCAGGCGCAGTTAACCCAGGCGGGTTTGCAGCATATCGAAGACATCGGTGCGATGTTGTTCCAGGCGATTGCATTGATCAGACAAAAGGGGATTGAAAAATGGCGTTATGACGAGCAAAGCAACCTGTCCGGTATTTCATTCAGATTTGCGCAGCAGGCAGACCCGGGCAGATTAGTACAGTCTCTGGCATCAAGACTCCAGGTGTATCCGGCCGCAGATGTGCTGCAAGGACCCTATGCCATGGAAACATTCAATCCTGATCGAATAGCGGCGCTTCTGGATTTCCTGCGTGCGGACAATGTCAACATACATGTGACATCCCAATTGGCCGTGACGGACAAAGTCACGGATTATTATGATGTGGATTATTCACTGGTACCGATTGATCCGGCGACTATTGAACGATGGAAAGAGGCTGGCGGTCATGTCGAATCAGGCGAATTGCAACTGCCGACGGCGAATACATTTATTCCAGAGCGGCTTGCGCTGCTTGACCTGACAGCGGAGGCCAGGCCGGTAAAAGTTTCAGGCGATGCAGATATTGCCGTCTGGTATCGGCCGGACAATCAATTCGGCACACCCAGAGCGAATTTTTATTTCAATATTATGTCGCCGGCCGTCGGCAATGTGCGCAATATTGTTTTAACGGTATTGTATGTGCGACTGGTAAACAGCCAGTTAAACAAAACCGTTTATCCTGCGCATCTGGCTGACCTGAATTACAGTTTGTATCGTCATGCCCGGGGAATCTCTGGCCGCATCAGCGGTTTTGAAGACAGGCAGTCAGAATTACTCAAGCTGATTGTCGCGGCGCTGGCCAGTCCAGACTACGACCAGGCAAGATTCGATATTGTTAAAGCCGGATTTGTCCGCGAGCTGCGCAATGTATCGAAAGACTCGCCGTCCAATCAGGTGGTGCATGAAATTTACCGATTGTTGATGCTGCCATACTGGACTGAAGAGGAAAAAATAGCCGCAGTTGAAGCAGTCGGGATGGATGATGTTGCCGAATTCGCCGGCAGGGTATTTCAGCAGGTTAAAGTGAACGTCCTGTCCCATGGCGATGTCAGTCTGGATGCCACGCTGGAGCGGGTCGATATGCTCAATCAATTGCTCAGGAACAGCGAATTTGTTGCTCATGTGGACAAACCGGCTATTCGTAGTTTGCGCAAACGAGTCCGATATTTGCGTAGTATGGAGTTGGATCATTCGGACTCTGCCCTGGCTGTATATTTCCAGGGCAACAACAATTCCATAACCGCAAGAGCAAAAGTGGCGTTACTTAAACATTTGCTGGAGTCGCCCTTTTATCACCAGCTCAGAACCATCAACCGGGTCGGCTACCTTGTCCATTCCGGGACGATCAATATCGATGACACTCCGGGGCTGTTGTTCTCTGTGCAAAGCCATTCTCATTCGCCGCCACAAATCCGGGCATTGTATGATCAGTTTATAAATCAATTCGGCGGCACACTGGATGCGATGGGCGAACAGCAATTCGAGCAACTGAGAACAGGCCTGGTAACCAGAATTTTGCGCCGGGATAAAAAACTGGATGAACGTACTCGGAGATACTGGCGCGAACTGGATCAAGCGCAGTATGAATTTGACAGTCAGCAGCAATTTGCGGATGCAGTTAGCGCGCTGTCCCTGAATGTGATGCAGCACTATTTCAGAGAGAATATCGTTACACCCGGGCAAGAATTATGGGTGCAGTCTCCGGGTATTCGTGCTGGTGCCCGCCTTGATTCCATTGATGCCGCAGCATTTGTCCAGACCGGTGATGTGGCCAAATTCAGGCAGAATTAATCAACCATTTGTGTACGCCGATGCCTGCCCATGAATCCATGAAAAATCTGGTGGTAGAAATTGGCAGGTATCTGGTTCGCCTGAATCAAACAGTTACTGCGGTGGAGTCGTGTACGGGCGGCGGGGTCGCCCAGCAGCTTACCGCCGTGGCGGGCAGCTCAGCCTGGTTTGAGCGCAGTTTCGTCACTTACAGCAATCAGGCAAAAACCGAAATGGTGGGTGTTCCCGAGGATTTAATTCAGCAATATGGTGCGGTCAGTATTGAGGTCGCCAAAGCCATGGCCGGCGGCGGCAAGGGTCGTGCCAACTCGGATTACGGGTTGTCGGTAACCGGCATAGCGGGACCAGGCGGAGGCACTCGGGACAAGCCGGTGGGCACGGTTTGTTTCGGCTGGGCCTGCCCCAACGGAGAGGTTACAACACAACAGATGATTTTTGCGGGAGACCGAGACGTCGTGCGTTCACAGTCAGTGCTGTATGCGTTATCCGGGTTACTGGAAATTCTGGGTGCGGATAAAAGCGGGCTAAATACCTTGTAGGATTTGCAGCACTTTTGCCGAGTGCCTGGCCGCGTTGGGGACTTTGCGCCAATGTTTTTTCACCCTGCCATCGGGCCCGATCCACACCGTAGAACGAATAATGCCGATGGATTTTTTACCGTACATCATTTTTTCGCCATACGCGGCATATTCCGTCATCATTTTTTTGTCTGGATCAGATAAAAGCGTCAATGGCAGGCGGTATTTGTCGATAAACCTGATATGGGACTCGGCATCATCCGGGGAAACGCCGAGCACAACTGCGCCGGTTTCCATAATATCAGACCACAGGTCGCGGAAACCACAGGCCTGTTTGGTGCACCCGGGAGTATCATCCTCGGGGTAAAAATAAACGATCACGTTTTTGTCCTTATAGTCGCTCAAAGAAACCTTATGGCCGTTTTGATCTTCAAGCGTGAATGCGGGGGCGGGCCTGCCTTCTTTGATTGCCATGGAATCTCCCGGGAATATTACACAATGTTTTGACGGGTTCTGGTAGTTACAGCGAGCGCTATAGTAATCGCTTTTACTGGTATTGCCAAACATCAATCTGCTACCGCAAGCTATCAGGGATGCTGATTATCTTAAACATCCGGTGGCGGTGAAAACCAGCCAAACCAAGTCATTCCGGCGCAAAAGGAAGTTATCATTGAGTTTATTTGGGTATGAGTAGCGGGATGGCATGTATATCTTTTTGTATTCAGGATGGTTGTCGTGCTCCGGCCACCAATAACAGTGAAAACTGTTGTCAACTTTTCAGATTGATTATTCTTGTTGGGCAAAACTGTCGGTGCGGTAAAGCAGTTATATACTATATAATCCGCGCCTCAAATTTTTTGTGGCGATAAAATCATGCCTTTTTATGAGTATCAATGCGATGACTGTGGGCATCGTCTGGAAGTGTTGCAGAAAATATCGGATACACCTCTGGTTTATTGTCCAGAATGCAGCCAGGCTTCACTGAAAAAGTTAATATCGATGGCGGCCTTTCGATTGAAGGGCACGGGCTGGTACGAAACGGATTTCAAGAACGGCGCAAATACAAAACAGAAGCTGGCGGACAAGGAGTCTACAGATAGCGATTCGACCAGTGATTCCGGCAAGGGGACCGACAAAAAAACGGACTCAACAAAACCCGCTAAAAGCAAAGAAACTGCCGCATCATCGGCGGCGCCAGCTCAGTCTTAACAGCCTCATCTTGCGCAGACAGGGCCTGTCCCGGGACTGCCGTCAATTTTCCAGGAATAATTTATGCGTACCCATCTGTGCGAACAACTTGATCAATCCCATATAGCCCAAACCGTGAAACTGGCGGGATGGGTATTGAATCGCAGAGATCATGGCGGGGTTATTTTTATTGATCTGCGCGATCGTTCCGGGCGGGTTCAAGTCGTGGCTGACCCGGATCATCCGGTGCCATTTGCCATTGCCGAAAAATCTCGAAATGAATATGTGCTTGCGGTGACAGGGCGGGTTCGGGCGCGGCCCCAAGGCACTGCAAATGAACATATCACTACGGGCGGAATCGAGGTTATTGCAGATGAGATTACCTTGTTAAGCTGCTCTGAGTCCCTGCCGTTTCAAGTAGAGGACGATGAGACTGGTGAGGCAACCCGTTTGAAATTCAGATTTCTGGACTTGCGCCGACCTGTCATGCAGTCCGCATTGAGAATGCGCCACAAAGTAGTTTCCACTTTGCGCGGTTTTCTGGATGAGAGAGAATTTGTAGATATTGAAACCCCTGTTTTGACTCGTTCCACGCCAGAAGGAGCAAGAGATTATCTAGTTCCCAGCCGTACTCACCCCGGTGAGTTTTTCGCATTGCCGCAGTCGCCCCAGTTATTTAAACAATTGCTGATGATTTCCGGTTTTGAACGTTATTATCAAATCGCGCGATGTTTCCGCGACGAAGATTTGCGGGCCGACCGACAACCCGAGTTCACCCAACTTGATGTCGAGGTTTCATTTATGGATGAAGATGAAATCACCGGTTTGATGGAACAAATGATCCGGGAATGTTTCAAGACGGTTCTGGACGTGGATTTGCCCGATCCTTTCCCCCGGATAACCTATGCCGACGCAATATCCCGTTATGGAACCGATAGACCTGATCTGCAGGTCAGTCTTGAACTAACCGAAATCACAGATTTAATGAGGGAGGTGGAGTTTAAAGTGTTCTCCGGGCCGGCAAATGATACAAAGGGGCGCATTGCTGCGCTGAATGTGCCCGGCGGGAGCGAATTATCTCGCGCCCGGATTGATCAATATACGGAGTTTGTCGGCCAATATGGCGCACGCGGTCTGGCATACATAAAAGTCAATGACGCCAGGGCCGGGCGTGACGGCCTGCAATCACCCATATTGAAATTCTTGCCGGACCATGTGTTAGCAAAGATATTACGTCGAGCCGGTGCAAAATCCGGTGATGTGATTTTCTTTGGTGCGGATAAAGCCAGCGTAGTAAATGATGCCCTGGGCGCGTTACGGGTGAAAGTTGCCCGGGATCTGGGCCGGGCGGCGTCAGGCTGGAAGCCAGTCTGGGTGGTGGATTTTCCACTTTTTGAATGGAGCGAAGAGGGTCGGCGCTGGCAGCCTTTACACCACCCGTTTACCGCGCCGGACAGCGGGCAGGTGGAAATGCTTGAAACCGATCCGGGTGCAGTGCTTTCAAGGGCATACGATCTGGTTTTGAATGGAACCGAAGTCGGTGGTGGATCCATACGCATCCACCAGGCCGGTGTGCAGCAACAAATTTTGCAGGTTTTGGGCATTGATGCCGAACAGGCTGAAGCAAAATTCGGATTTTTACTGGATGGCTTGAAGTTCGGCGCCCCCCCGCATGGCGGCATCGCATTCGGGCTTGATCGATTGGTTGCGATGATGTGCGGGGTTGCGTCCATACGCGACGTTATTGCCTTCCCTAAAACCCAAAAAGCGGCGTGTCTATTAACCCGTGCGCCCAATCAGGTCGATACCAGTCAATTACGGGAGCTGGGATTACAGATTAAAAAACCGGGAAGCGCAGCCTAACAGAATCATCAGCTGATGGCTGGGCGCTGCTGCATGACTATTTCCCGATACCTGTATCTACTCCTGCAACCAATGCGCACCCGACGCCCGCCGTGTTCGATGGGTTTTTATATCGTATCTTCCAATCTCAAAGGTCGCCGCGAATGTTATGATTCGGCAACCGAATTCATTCCGCGCTCATGCAGTATAAAAAATTCACCGGGAGTTCAAATGGCGGGTCATAGTAAATGGGCCAATATTAAATTCCGCAAGGCAGCCCAGGATGCCAAACGGGGCAAAGCATTCACTAAATTAATCAAGGAAATCACCGTCGCGGCCCGCATCGGCGGCGGAGAACCGGACTCCAACCCGCGTCTGCGTGGCGCAATTGATAAGGCACTCGGCGCGAATATGACCCGGGACACCATTGATCGTGCAGTCAGGCGCGGCACTGGCGCTTTGGGCGGTGATGATATTGTCGAGGTTCGATATGAAGGCTATGGCCCTAACGGTGTTGCGGTGTTAGTCGAGTGCGCAACGGATAATAAAAACAGAACCGTAAGCGAGGTGCGCCATGCCTTTACCAAACATGGCGGCAATCTGGGTACGGATGGTTCCGTGGCCTATTTGTTCAATAACATCGGTTCCATTGTATTTTCTGACGGCGAAGACGAAGAACGGGTTATGGACGTGGCGCTGCAGGCGGGCGCCGATGATGTGGAAACCGAAGACGGGATGATCGAGGTGGTCACCCCGGCAGAAAATTTTCATGGTGTGCAGCAGGCCATGCAGGATGCGGGGCTGGAACCTGCGATGTCCGAATTGATCCAGCGGCCGTCCGCAGAAACAGCGGTAGATGGAGACGCCGCCGAACAGGTGATGAAGCTAATCCATGCCCTGGAAGAGCTTGACGATGTTCAGGGCGTGTTTACCAACGCCAGTTTTGCAGAGGCTGTATAAGTGCGTGTGCTGGGAATCGATCCGGGTTCCCGAAATACCGGCCTGGGCATCGTTGAAACAACCACGGACGGGCTGCGTTCCATCGCGTTCAGGCGCATTCGCATGGGCAGCGAACCGCTGCCGCAACGCCTGGGTACCATATACCGCAGCGTGCAATCCACTATTCACGAATTTAATCCGGATGTGGTGGCGGTGGAGCAGGTGTTTATTTCCAACAACGCAAACTCGGCGCTGATTCTTGGGCAGGCTCGCGGGAGTGCGGTATGCGCTGCGGTGATCGCCACGCGCGATGTGTATGAATACAGCGCACTGCAAGTCAAACGTGCGGTGGTAGGTTCGGGAAATGCCAGAAAGGAGCAGGTGCAGCACATGGTCCGCGTACTGCTGGGGCTGACCGCAACGCCAACAGAGGATGAGGCGGATGCGCTGGCCTGTGCGATTTGCCATATACATATTGCCCAGGTTGAACAGCGTTTGGCTTCGGCCAGGTGAGGCGGGCGGCGCACAAGCCGATGGAGCAACTGATTTTGCCAATGAAGCATCTGGTTTTGATGAAATTCGGGCTGGTTTCATGATCGGTTATATACGGGGTTTGCTTGTACAAAAACAACCGCCGTGGCTATTGCTGGATGTCAATGGTGTGGGCTATGAGCTGGAAGCACCCATGTCTACATTTTATGTATTGCCGGAAGCGCAAAACGAAATATCGCTTTACGTTCACATGCTGGTGCGACAGGATGCACAGCTTTTGTTCGGGTTTTCTGATCAGGGGCAGCGGGAGCTGTTTCGCAGTTTAATCAGGATCAATGGGGTAGGTCCCCGGGTAGCGCTGGCAATATTATCCACTCTGGATACCCGGGAATTTGTCAATTGTATCCAACATGAAGACGTGGCTATGCTGACCCGGGTGCCCGGAATTGGCAAAAAAACCGCAGAACGCATGATTATCGATATGCGGGACCGTATCGACGACCAGCAATATGATGCGGCGCCCGACGGCGCAACACGGCCTCTGGCCGCGGCGGATCATCCCATTCAGGACGCGATTGGCGCGTTGATGGCGCTCGGTTACAAAGCGCCGGAAGCCAGACGCGCGGTGAATGCGGTGAAAGCGCAAAGTGAACGGCGGGATGATTTGATCAGGAATGCGTTACAATTTTTCACGACACGATGATATTGAAAACGTGGGATGAGCGAAACCAATCCGCTACTGGCTCCTGACAATCGCAATGATTCGGCGCGGGAGCAGGTGTTTGAGCAGCGCCTGCGACCAGGCAGGCTGGCTGAGTATATCGGCCAGAACCGTACAAAAGATCAATTGAAAATCTTTATTGAAGCAGCGAGGCGGCGCAATGAAGCCCTTGATCATGTGCTGATTTTCGGCCCGCCAGGATTGGGTAAAACCACACTGGCCTATATCCTGGCAGCGGAAATGGGCGCAAGGCTGCGCCAGACCTCGGGCCCGGTGCTCGAAAAAGCAGGCGACCTGGCTGCCATGCTGACTAATCTGGAATCCGGTGATGTGTTATTCATTGATGAGATACATCGATTGAATCCTGCGGTTGAAGAGATTCTGTATCCTGCCCTGGAAGACTATCACCTCGATATTATGATTGGTGAGGGCCCGGCCGCCAGATCGATAAAATTAAATTTACCGCCGTTTACCCTGGTGGCGGCCACTACTCGTGCAGGGCTGCTGACTTCACCGCTGCGCGACCGGTTCGGCATAACCCAGCGGCTGCAATTTTATTCGGTGGATGAACTTTCCCGGATTATCCAACGCTCGGCTGAATTACTAGATGTGCCCTGTGAAGATGCCGGAGTTCACGCCATCGCGACGCGGTCACGAGGCACGCCGCGCATTGCCAATCGGTTATTACGCCGGGTTCGGGACTACGCCCAGGTCAAGGGCGACGGCAGATTGACCCGGGCCATCGCCACTGCGGCGCTTGATATGTTTGAAGTAGACAGTTCTGGTTTGGATCTGCTTGATCGTAATTTACTATTGGCAATCATGGAAAAATTCGATGGCGGCCCGGTTGGGATCGATAGTATTGCCGCTGCTGTCGGCGAAGAAAGGGGCACTATCGAAGATGTGGTAGAGCCTTATCTGATCCAGCAAGGGTATTTAATGAGAACGTCGCGGGGACGAATCGCTACCAAAACCGCATGGCGACACTTAGGCCTGACCATGCCCCGGGATGTGTCTGGTCGTCAGCAGCAATTATTGCCCGATGTTCAATAGCCCTGATCACCTGCCCCACAGCGTCTGAGGTTCGCCCACAGTTCATGCCAGTCCAGCGTAATCCGACAAAATTGATGGTGCCGGCGTCGGTCAGTGAAAACATTGACGGGCTGTTTTCCATACCGGTACAAATCAATTATGAGGATACCGATGCCGGCGGGGTTGTCTATTACGGCAACTATCCGGGGTTTATGGAGCGCGCCAGAAACGCCTATCTGCGTGCGCATGGTTTCCCCCCGGGCGTTCTCGCCAACCAGCATCATTTGTTGTTTGTGGTCACCAGCGTCAGGCTTGAATACCTGTCCCCCGCCGTTCTCGATGATGAACTTCGGGTTACCCTGAAAATTGTAAAAGCCCGTGGTGCTCGCATCCTGTTTGAGCACCGGGTCATGCGCGGCGATGAATGTCTGGTTATTGGCAGGATGAAACTGGCGACGATAAACAAAGATACGTTCAGGCCTTGTAGAATCCCGGAGATTTTAACAACCGTCTTGTCTGACAATGCAAAATAGCCCCGGATAAAATTTTCAATAACCCACTAAAACAGTTCGTCCAATGCCAATAGAAAGCGTAATACCGGCAAATCAGTCAATTCTCCATCTGGTGCTAAATGCCAGCATCCCGGTGCAATTGGTGATGCTGCTTTTGTTGCTGGTGTCGATCATTTCCTGGTACATGATTGACCGCAATCGGTCATCCTATAAACGCTGGTCCAATATTGCCGATGAGTTCGAAGACCAATTTTGGTCCGGCGGCGAAATGCAGACGATCTACCGCGAGTGGAGTGGCAAACGGCAGCCTGAAGGCATAGTGAATATATTTTTGGCCGGATTTCGGGAATTTAACCGGCTGGCGCAAAAACAAAACATGGGTCGTTCCCATATGGTGGAGGGGGTGCATCGATCCATGCGCGTGGCGCTAAGCAGAGAGATTTCTGCGTTGGAGTCCAATCTGTCTTTTCTGGCAACCGTGGGGTCAACCAGCCCCTATGTGGGATTATTCGGAACAGTCTGGGGCATCATGAATTCGTTTCAGTCATTGGGCAGTATGCAGCAAGTCACAATAGCCACCGTGGCGCCAGGCATAGCCGAGGCGCTGATTGCAACGGCGATGGGTCTGTTTGCCGCTATTCCGGCAGTGATTGCGTACAACAAATTCGCCAATACCGCCGAAAAATTAAACATTCGTTACGAAATTTTCATAGAAGAATTCTTGAGTATTGTTAGCCGTCAAGAACTGGCAGGGCGAGCGGAATGAGTCAAAACCGTTACGGCCGCAAGAAAAGATTAATGGGTGAAATTAACGTGGTGCCCTATATTGATGTCATGCTGGTGCTGCTGATTATATTTATGGTAACCGCGCCCTTACTCAGTACCGGTGTGAAAGTTGATTTGCCAAAAGCCGCCGCCAGGCCCACAGAGGATGCGGATAAAGAGCCGTTTGTTGTCACCGTGGATGTGGATGGGAACTACTATATCAATGATGACGAAAATGAAATTGCATCGGATAGAGAGATTGAACTAAAAGCCCGGGCAGTATTGCAGCGAAACCCGGGACTGCCATTTTTAGTCCGGGGGGATGGCAGGGCTGATTACGCCTATGTGGTGCAGGCCATGGTACTGCTTCAGCGTGCCGGGGTGGAGTCTGTTGGATTGGTTACCGACCCGCCGGAATCCTGAGAGTCGGCCAGATTGCGGGAATGAAACAAAGAGTACGGCGCATTGCGTTATTCATTAAATCAGCGCTGTTTACTACTGTCATCCACAGTATTTTGTTGGCAGCGCTGGTCGCGGGATTGTGGTGGCCATTTTCGGAAGACAAAATCAAACACGGCTATGCGAAACCGATTCAGGCGCAGGTGATCAGCGCCGCAGAAATTCAACGGCGGGTTGATGTCCAGAAAGAGAAAGCGGAAGAGCAGCAAATCGTAAAAAATCTGGAAGAGTTGGCAATCAAACAACAACAAGAGAAACAGGAAGAAGAGAAAAAACAGCAGGAATTGGTCGAAGAAGAGCGCCGCAAGGCCGAGGAGCAGAAGCAAAAGATAGCGCTGGAGAAAAAACAGCAGGAACTGACCGCGCAGAAGAAGCTGGCCGAAGAAAAGCGCCGCAAGGCCGAGGAGCAGAAGCAAAAGATAGCGCTGGAGAAAAAACAGCAGGAACTGGCCGCGCAGAAGAAGCTGGCCGAAGAAAAGCGCCGCAAGGCTGAGGAGCAGAAGCAAAAGATAGAGCTGGAGAAAAAACAGCAGGAACTGGCCGCGCAGAAGAAGCTGGCCGAAGAAAAGCGCCGCAAGGCTGAGGAGCAGAAGCAAAAGATAGCGCTGGAGAAAAAACAGCAGGAACTGGCCGCGCAGAAGAAGCTGGCCGAAGAAAAGCGCCGCAAGGCTGAGGAGCAGAAGCAAAAGATAGCGCTGGAGAAAAAACAGCGGGAACTGACCGCGCAGAAGAAACAGGCGGAAGAAAAACGCCGCAAGGCTGAGGAGCAGAAGCAAAAGATAGCGCTGGAGAAGAAACAGCGGGAGCTGGCCGCGCAGAAGAAGCTGGCGGAAGCTGAATTGAAAAAGCAGCTTGCGGCGGAATTGGGCGCGAAGACCAAAGCCGATGCCGAAAAAGCAATGAGTGCATTAGTTGGCAGAATAAAGGCGAAGATCGAAAAGAACTGGGTCAGGCCTTCAAGTAGTATTGTCGGATTAAAAGCGACGATTAGAGTGAATCTTTCCCGAGGTGGTGAAGTATTGTTGGCAAATGTGGTAAAAAGCAGCGGGAGTCAATTTTTTGACCGGTCTGCGGAAATTGCAGTACAAAAGGCATCTCCCCTGCCGTTCCCATCGAATCCCGGATTTTATAAGTATATAAATATTATTGATCTTGAATTTAACCCGGATGATTATTGAAATGCTGGCCAGGCTAAAACGATTATTATTCCCACAATTATTATTTCCGGGCCTTTGCCTGGTCATGCTGCTGCATTCGTCTACGGGTTATGCGGTGTTAACCATCGAAATCAATAAAGGCGAAGTTTCTGGAATGCCTATCGCCATAGTTCCATTCGCCATGGAGGGAGTCAGCCCGGACGAACAGCAACCTGCGGATATCATTGAAGCAGACCTGGGTTTCAGCGGTCGTTTTGAAACCATTCCACGTTCGAGTTTTTTGAGTGCGCCCCATGACCTTGCTTCGGTACGGTTTAAAGACTGGCGGCTGATAAAATCCGAGGCCCTTGTGGTTGGCAAGGTTATCAATATTGGCAATGCCCAATACGAAATCCGGTTCCGCCTGATCGACGTATTCAGGGAAAAACAACTGGCAGGCCAGAAGTTTGTAGTGTCGGCGAATAAAATAAGAAAGGTGGCCCACCAGATCAGCGATATTATTTATCAGGAACTAACCGGCACCATGGGGGCATTTGATACCAGGATTGCGTATGTGACCGTTCAAGGCGCAGAGCCCGACAGGCAGTTTTTGCTGCGGATTGCCGATTCTGATGGCTGGGGTGCAAAAACTATTCTGGAATCCAGTCAGCCGATTCTCTCGCCGTCGTGGTCACCGGATGGCCGTCGGTTAGCCTATGTGTCATTTGAGAAAAAACGATCCGTGATATTCGTTCAGAATTTGTCCACCGGACAACGAAATCTGCTGGCGGAGTTTCAGGGACTTAACAGCGCACCATCCTGGTCTCCTGATGGCAGAAAGCTGGCATTGACGCTTTCCAAAGATGGCAACCCGGAGATATACATATACGACATGGCGTCGGCAAATCTGCGAAGACTGACCCGACATACCGCTATCGATACCGAACCGTCCTGGTCTCCTGACGGCGGCTACATTGTTTTTACCTCCGGGCGGTCGGGCGGACCCCAGATATACCGGATTGCCATCGCTGGCGGATCCCCCCAAAGACTCACTTTCAGCGGCGAATACAATGCGGGCGCATCGTTTTCGCCGGATGGCCGCTCCCTTGTTTTGATTACCAACCAGGGCAATGGATATAAAGTTGGGATATACTCAATTCAGGATCGAACTATCCGCGAACTGACCACCACCTGGCAGGACGAATCACCGTCATTTTCTCCAAATGGCGAGGTGGTTATGTATGCGACCCAACAAAGCGGGCGGAATGTGTTAGCCACCGTTTCAGTAGATGGGCAGGTGCAACAGACTCTCAAGTTCCAGGGCGGCTCGGTCAGAGAGCCGGCCTGGGCCCCATTCAATCGTGCACTGTAGAGGACATTATGATGCGTAATCTTCCGTCTTATTTGATTATTTTAATTGTAGGTTTCGCCATTGCGGCCTGCGGTGGCCGCAAACCAGTACCAGTCGATACGGAAATATTGGTTGAATCCGTTGGCGGTCTGGCCGGTTCTGATGCCCCTGATGTTAGTGCAATCGGATTAGATAGCGATGACTCGGCCAGCAGCTCGGAGCTGGACGGATCTTTCGATGCTGAAGTCGATTTGTCAAGCCCCCGAGTCATTTATTTTGGCTACGACAGTAGTGATTTAACCCCGGAAAACAAACAAATCGTGCAGGTTCACGCGCAATATCTGGTCTCCGCACCCGGAACTGGAATTATTCTGGAAGGTCACGCCGATGAGCGAGGTACCCGGGAATATAATCTGGCACTGGGCGAAGACCGGGCAAAAACAGTGTCTGATTTTATGCAGGCGTTAGGGGTTGACTCCAGCCGAATTCAAACTATTTCTTATGGGGAAGAACGACCAGTGTCATTGGGCAATGATGACAGCGCCTGGAGTTTGAATAGACGGGTAGAAATTCTCTATCAATAAAATTAGTATTACGCATGATGAGCCAGGCGACCTGATCAGGTATTCGGCAAACAAAATGCTGGTGTTGTTGCGCAAATGATAAAATTTTCGGCTATCAATATGATGAAAAACCCCCGGTTTATTCCAATATCCACGCTGGTTGTGCTGTTGTCAGGTTGTGTACCCGTACCTGAGCCGGAACCTGTGCAGGTTGTTCAACCACCCGAACCGCCGCAGAACCTGGAGGTTTTGAGCGCATTATCTGAACTGGTTGAAATCAAGGAAGATCTCAAACAATTGAGAAATGCGGTTGAAGAGATACAATTTGAGACTGAAAATGCAAAGCGTCGCCAGCAGGATTTATTCCAGGACCTGGACCGCAGAATGATCAGCGTTGAGAGAAACCAGGGTGTACTGAATCCGCAGCCTGCGGATAGATTGAATGGGGACGCAGTTGTCGGAGAAGACGGCATCATTGTCCGAAATGATCCGCTAAATTCTGCTGGCGGCACCGGAAATGCAGCGGCACCCCAGGTCGTGGTTATTGATGACAATAACAACCAGGATACAGGTACGGCTACGGCCGCTGATACGACTGTGCCAAGCAACACAACATCAGCTTCTACAACCGGGTCAGCATCAGTCACACTGCAAGAACAGCAGGCCTATGACGAGGCATTCGAGATGCTGAAGCAAAGTCGATACGAAGATGCGATTATGCAGTTTCAGCAGATGGTGGATACCTGGCCTCACAGCCAGTTAGCGGACGATGCGTATTACTGGATGTCCGAAGCGAGATACGTCAATCGAGAATTTGAACAGGCACTCAGCGGGTTCAAAACAGTGGTAAGCCGCTATCCAGACAGCCAGCGGATTCCGGAAGCGCTCCTGAAGGTGGGTTATATCCAATACGATATTGGTGTCTATGAAGAGGCCGCAGACACATTTCGGGATATTCTGGCCCGATTTCCCGGTCATCAGGTAACCGTTTCGGCGCAAACAAAACTAAGACGCATCGAAAACACCATCCAGTAGGATAAAGCTCCTCCTCCCGGTAGAGGGAGTCCTTGGTGAGTATCCAGGCAACCATCGCATTTGCGCCACATTCCGCAAGTTATATGACCTTACCCAAACGCCTCCCGGGATATAAGGTTGTATAAGCCCAGAAACATATGGCACATCTCAACAGAGGAGGAGCAGCCATGCAATACCACCATATCGGTTACTGGAGCCGGGGGTTTTACCAACTAGCTAACTTAGGGCATGGTGAGAACATGAACCACGATGCCCAACACCGACTTAACATCCTGCGCTTTTGGGAGAAGCACGGTCGGCGGCCAGTGACACCTTTCAGGTCAGTCGCCGCACCCTGAAGCAAGCCCTAAGATAACCCGGCGGCCTTAAGCCCGGCCAGTCGGACGCCCAGGCGCTGCCGCCAACCAACCTGGTCACCCCAACTGGTGTCTGAGATACGGCGGCTGCGTGAACTGCATCCGAACCTCGGCAAACAGCCCCTGTGGGTGGTGCTCAAGCCCTCCTCGGCCAGTGTCTCCACCATCGGCCGTATCAATGCGCCATTGTCCCACCCGGCTCGGTGACCGCGGCCAACCAAACACGCCGCCCCCCTGGAACTGTTTGCCTGCGATACTGTAGTGCGAGTCCGCTTCACCTTCATCAACCCCTTCTCACGGGTCGCCTTCGCCTGGGCCAGTACCTCCGGCAGCAGTCGCCAGGCCGCACAAGCCCTGAACCCCCTCACTACCCTTTCCCCATACCCATCCGCTACCTGCTCCGGGACAACGGCGCCGAGTTCATGAAAGACTTCAATGCCTTCCTCCAATAACACGGCATCACCCGCTACCGGACCTATCCCGGATCACCCAAAATGACCGCACCATCCAGGAGTCATTCATCGATTATCATGCGGCCCTGCGGTTCACTGACCTGGCCGGTTTCAACCGTGCCCTGGCAGATTGGCTGGTATTCTACAACACTGCACGACCCCACCGTTTCCTGGCACTGCAATCTCCGCTACAATCCCTCCTTGTCAACTACCCACACTGCCATAGGTTATGGACGCGTACAAAGGTTTGACAAGAATTACCCATAACAGGATAATCCCGCCTCCATTTTCCCGGCTAATCGCAAGATTCCTGTAATCGGTAATTGGGGCGTTAGCTCAGTTGGTAGAGCATCTGACTTTTAATCAGGTGGTCGTGGGTTCGAACCCCGCACGCCCCACCATTCAAGGGCTGTGGTGATGTAAAAGCTTTGCGTTCTGAACTATTTTCACAAATAGTATTGGGCGCTCAAAAATCACAGTAAAAACCGCTTACTCCTCCAAAGGAGCACAAAAACAACGACCATCGCGAATCCTGGTGGTTTGCCCGTCAATCAGGGAGCGGTTTTATTGGCTGATGTAGCCGATACGCAAAATATGAGGTTGATTTTCATGGCTGTTTTATGACTGCGGGCAGTAACAGATTTGTCGGATAGGATCACATTCAATAGCCCCACGCCAGACGATCTCCGTCCCAACCTGTTTCGCGATTTTTACGGTCGATCGATAAATACTACTCCTATCCGCTCACCCACCGAACGAATCCGATACTCTCTCGCGATGCAAGAATATTCGATCAATCAAGATCGCCTTTGCGAACCGCTTACTGATGCTCATACTCTCTAATAGACTAGGCCGTGTTGACGAGTTATCGGAGTATGATCCGGCTTGACACGATGTGAACGAATGCCAGGAAGGTGCGGGCGAGTTTCTCATCGCGCGTGGCGATGCGGCGAAAATGTTTGGGTTGGTTGAAGAACCGCTCCACCTTCTGACCCAGCTGGTACTTCTCCCGGTCATGGGGAAGCCGCTCGGTGCGGTTCGCCCTGGCGGGAATCACGGCCTCAATGCCCCGGTGTGCCGGCTGTGTGGCGTCGGTATCGCAGGCCTGGTCCATGACCACCGCAGTCGGTTCGGTGCCGTCTTTCAACTGCGCCCACAGCAGCTTGTAGCCCTTGGCGTCATGACGCTCCCGTATTTGAGATTTTTCCGGGCATACCTTTTGATGTCCGATAACGACAATGCAGGGACAACCCCCCGTGGTTGTCCTTCATCTGGACAGGCACGGGGGCCTGTCCCTACTTTGACGCCGGGGTGCTTGATGTCCTGCAAGATTGATTCAATCCGCGACCAGATCGCATCGGTGACCCGTATACTCATGACGACCCTCCTCAACACTGTTGCGGGATAAAATTATTAATAATTTGATAATTCGTCAACACGAGCTAGATGAGCAATTTCATGAGCTCATACAGAACTTCCAGCCACTTCTTTAACCACCCCGGAAGGGCAATCAAGTTTTTAAGACTGTCCTTAACTATCGCTGCGTTAGCCATCGCGAGGCCAGGTTCATCCCCGTCCCGCATTTTTTTAGCCGGTTAGGGTAGCATCGAAAGATTTACCTGGCGTCCTGGATTCCAGAGTACCAGAACCATCTCCTACCGTGCTGGCGAACGCCAGCGGCTGCTGGGGCCGGGCCAGCCTGAATGTGATTTCAGTAAAGATGGATTTGCCACTGCTATTGGTCACTTTTAACCGGAGGGCTGAACTGCCTGCCGTGCTCGGGGTGCCTGTGAAGCTGCGCTTACTTGAATTAAATTTGGACCTCGCAGGATGCCTGATACTACTTCGTAGGAATAGAGAGGAGTGCCACCAGTCGCATCCGGCAGGATCACCGGTTTGATAGGCTGACCCAGCGTGAAGGTTAGTTCCGCTGGCGCGTCGTTGAGCGGCTGGGGCTGGACGCCTCGTCGCTGCTCACTTGTCCGTGTGCGGCGCGGCCGGGCGACATGAGCGCGTACAGGGTCACCGGGATGACAGTGGCGAGTTTACCGTATTGATTTATGAAATGACGGCGGCGCTGGTTGTCAGGCATCTGTATCTGACTCAGAGGGGCAGCCACCGTTTGCGTCCGGTTATTTTTCGGCGTACCGGCGGAAGCGGTGGAAAATATGTCAGAGGAGTGCTGCATGGTCGGTTACCTATTGTATATGAGCGGTGAAGTTAATGATTAAGCCGCAATGGTAGAGTAAAAACCGACTATGGCAATCCCCCCGGAACTGCTGACCTCGGGGATGGGATATGCGCCGGGTTTGCGCCACAATAGATAAGCCTGGTTCTGCTTCAGCGTATCAAATGGGTTATAAAAACCGGGCTGTAAAGATTTCGGTCTGTTCCGGGCTATACGTGTCGATAGTCGAACGGGCGCCGGGTTTTTGAGCGGTCAAATGGCTGATTTTAGCTTTCGCGAACCCGGACAGGACGAATTTTCACTGTACTTTTGTGGCCGCCAGGTGACCGGGTATGGGGGCGTCGACAGGTCTGCCGGTATGCTGGCATTGCCTGTCCCCTGAATTACAGCGCATCGCTTTTTTACTACCGATTTGGGGATAAGTCAGGAAACCGCCGTTGCCGTAACTATGGAGCCGGTAGATAACCCCTTACCAAAAGAATCACTCATGCCCCGCCGTAACTGTTATCCGGTAGAGGTCTGTATCGTTTGGCGCCCCAGAGCGGATTCGAACCGCTGACCTGCCGCTTAGGAGGCGGCTGCTCTATCCGGCTGAGCTACCGGGGCGTGGCTGGATTGTATCTTATGAGAGGGAGGGTGAGAAATGTTGATTGGTAAGGTGACTAAAGGCTTGCGAAACATGAGTGTGCATTTATTGGAGTGATGAGAGAAAATCAAACCGCGTTTGACTGTCAAAATGCGGGATTAAGCGGGACTATACAGGATTGGGCGGGATCTTTTGCGGACTATCAGAGTGCCATGTCTAACCAGCATGGCAGTCCAAAAGTGCATGGTTTTCCCGGTCGGGTTGGGCAGGAATGAAACTTCTGGTGCAACTGCCCAGGCAGGTGAAGCCAGGGCCATTGGTGCGTCTGGCCATTCTGTTTTCGAGCCACGGTTCCGAAAAACTTTGATATGTCTTTGCTATGCCCTTTTATATGTCTTTGAGTAATGGGCCGGGTTGAATGGCCGGGACGGTATTCCGAATCAGTAATCCGGGAGACTTTAATGGTTTAATGTTGACCGCGATACTTTCCGGGGTGGAAGTGGGCTCGGCGATTGCCGCGGTACTCCCGTCAATCCAGGGCCGTCAATCCGGGACGGCAATGGCCATCAATCAATCTTTCGGCAATTGATCTCTGGGCGTTTTGCCGGCAAAAAAAGCATCCAGATTATCCAGTGCGCGAAACCCCATTGCATCCCGGGTTTCATAGGTGGCGCTACCGATATGAGGCAGCATGAATATGTTTTCGTGTTTGGCGAACCGGGGATTTCCGCCTGGTTCCCTGGCAAAACAATCCAGCCCGGCCGCCGCGATTTTTCCGCATTTAACTGCTTCCAGCAGTGCATCCTCATCCACCAGCGAACCCCTGGCGGTGTTCACCATTATCGCGCCCTGGGGTAATCGGGAAAATGCGGCGGTATCCATGATGCTGCGGGTTTGCTCTGTGGCCGGGCAATGCAATGACAGAAACTCTGACACGGGCAGGAGCGAGTCCAAACTGTGGTGATAAATCGCGTCCATTGCCAATTCCGGTGCCAGACGGTTGCGGTTATGGTAATGGACTTCCATATCGAATCCGCGCGCACGTTTTGCCATCACCTGACCGACCTTTCCCATGCCGATAATGCCGAGTCGTTTCCCGGTAACTTGGCAGCCTACCATAAACGACGGGCTCCAGGTTGACCACTGCCCCGCTCTGACCAGACGATCACTGCCGGCTGCATGCCGTGCTGCGCCGAGCAATAACAGCATGGCAATTTCGGCAGTGGCGTCTGACAGGACATCGGGTGTATTGGTGACAGTAATGCCGCGCGATTGCAGGGCCGGCAAGTTGCAGTGGTCCACACCGACCGAATAATTGGCGATAATTTTTACCCGATCACCAAGGCCGGCTACAACTTCTGCGCTGAAAATTTCCGAGTGACAGGGCATGATGGCGTCTACCCGGTGACTCATTTGCATTATGGTTTCGGCTGGGACGGCGGCGTCTTCGGGATTCAGGATCACATGGTAATTTTGCGCTGCCCGGGCTGCGATACTGGCAGAGAGTTTTCGGGTAATCCACAGAACCGGTTTGCGAGTCATGAGGGTTGGGTGGATGAAAGGTTCTATTCGTCGCTTTTGCGAATACATTCATCCCAAAAATCATAGCCGGCCATGCACAGTACAGACAGGCTGATAATCACGAATGGCAGACCCCCGAGGATGCCAGCGAAACCGGTTGAAATACTGTGTGCGAGTCCAAGCACAAATCCCGACAGGATAATCATGCCGGTCAGGCCGGCGATTAATTTTGTGGTTCTGGCAAGCATGGTTTGATACTCCGCGTGTTGATCAGGTATTAACCGGTTTCGGCGTTTAGATAGTTTAACAGCCATCGCGTGGTGCGCAGCAATCGATCATCTTCATTCGCGCCGGCAATAAGCTGGACGCCGATGGGAAGGTCATCGGCGCCTTGCAGCAAGGGCAGAGACAGGCAGGGCAGGCCGCAAAGGGTCCAGATCGTGCAGCAGACTGGATCGCCGGTACCATCTTCGAATAATGGAGCCTCGCCGAGGGCGGCCGGACTGACAATGGCGTCATAGTCGTGGAAAAATGTCGCGAACCACTGGTTTGCAGCGTCCAGGATTTCAAGCGCTTCATTGTATTGCCCGGTGGTTCGTTCTTTTGCCGAATCCAGCGCTTTTTGCAGGGTGTCACTGAGTTGATTCCAGTGTTTTTCGCGCGGCTCTTTCAGGCATCGGTAAATTTCGTAGTCATGGATTACTTTATGGCATTCAATCAATGCGGCAAATGACTGTGGCGCCGGAATACGTTCAATATGATTCTCCATCGCGGTCAAGAGCTCCTCACAACCTGCTGCGGCTGCCCGGGCATATTTGTTTGCATAGGGTAAATCAATCCAGACAAAACTCGGCTCTACCGGCACTTCGCAAAGATAGCCTTCGAGCATGCGCGGCCTTGGGGCAAGATAACTGGACTTGTCGGCATGGTCATAGCCGCCGAGTACATCGCAAAGCAACGCCATATCTTCGGGGTGCGCCGCCAATACACCGACCTGATCCAGGGTGGCTGATGTCTGCATTACGCCTCGTCGAGAAATAATGCCTCGGCCTGGTTTGAATCCATAAACACCGCAAAATGAAGCCGGTCTGATAACCGAACCATTGGTTTGACTGCCAACAGCGAGGGGAACCTGGCCCGCAGCCACGGCGGCGGCAGAGCCGCTGGACGAACCTCCGGGGCTGTAAGCCTGGTTGTGCGGATTTTTTGTCCGCGCCGGATTCATATAGGCGAATTCAGTGGTTACCGTTTTGCCCAAAATCACTGCGCCGGCTTCGCGCAGCTTTTCTACCACGGCGCAATCATATTGCGGCTGACGCCCTTTATATATGACGCTGCCGCGTTCTGTGGGCATATCCGAGGTATCAAAAATATCTTTAACACCGATTGGAATACCGTGAAGATCGCCAAGGGGTTTGCCAGCACGTCGAATATGATCCAGGTTCACGGCCTGTTCTAACGCATGATCCTGGTCGAGATATTGCCAGGCGTGGAGTGCTGAATCCGTTGCATTTATCGTATTCAGACAATCCGTCACCAGTTGTTCCGAAGTCATGGCGCCCTGTTTGATTAATTCAACCGTCCCGCGCATGGTATTCGGGTGAGTTTCGGCCGGGTAGTTCATATTGATCCAGGCGTTACGGGATGTAGGGGCCAAACAGATAATCCGGGAACCACAGCGCAATGGTGGGAAACATATACATCAGCAGCATACAGAATAAAACGATACCGAGATAAGGCATGATGCCTTTAAATATTTGCATCAACTCGATTTGATTGCGTAAAACGCCTTTCAAATAGTAGGCAGACATGGCCATGGGCGGGGTCAGGAATGAGGTCTGTAGATTCAGCGCAATTAACATGGCGAAGAAGTACGGATTAATGCCAAACGTATCCAGCATGGGCAGAAATATCGGTACGAAGATGATCAGTATCTCGGACCACTCCAGCGGCCAACCCAGCAGAAATATGATCAATTGAACCATAATCAGGAACTGCCAGGGCTCCAACTGCATCGCCAGCACCCAGTGCTCGATAACATCATGGCCACCCAGATATGAGAATACCGATGCAAAAGTCCAGGAACCGACGAACATCCAGCACACCATGGCCGTGGCCTTGGCAGTTAAAAACACCGACTCCTTCACCTTCAGCCAGGTGAGCGAGCGATACGTAACCGCAAGCACCAATCCACCCAGCGCACCCATTGCCGCCGCTTCGGCCGGGGTTGCCAGTCCACCCAGGATGGAGCCCAGAACCAGCATGATCAATACCGTCAACGGTACAAACGAAGTCAGTAATTGCCAATAAATCTCGCTGCGCCTGTATTCGATATCGGTGTGTGGTTTAGGCGCAATGGCGGGGTTTATCCAGACCCGTACCATGACATAAACAATATACAGCCCCGCTAACAGCAGTCCGGGAAATACTGCTGCCGCATAAAGTCGCAGCGGCGACAACTCGGCAATGGCCGCGTATACAATTAACATGATCGACGGCGGGATAAGGATGCCCAGGGTACCGCCGGCACAAATAACCCCCGCACTAAAATCGCTTCGATATTTTGCCTCGGCCATGGCCGGGAAAGCCAGTAAACCCATTAACGTAACCACAGCACCGACGATACCGCTGGCCGTAGAAAACACCGCGCAGGTGACCAATGCGGCGATGGCCATGGAGCCGGGCAGGTTGCGGGCCGCAAGTTGCAGCGAAGAAAACAGCCGATTGACAATATTGGCCCGCTCTACCACGTAGCCCATAAATAAAAATAAGGGGATAGCCACCAACGTGTCATTTTCCATGACCGAATAGGTGTTCTGATTTAACAGGTAGAAAATCCGATTGTTAAAGGCATCAGCGATAACCTCAATGGACCCTGCCTGATGATAAGCGTAATAGCCGAAGCCAACCCCCATCGCCAGTAATGTGAATGCGATAGGGAATCCGAGCAGCACCAGCACGATGAAAATCCCGAGCATGAATATGGCAACTTCCGGGTTGGTCATGCTGTGGTTATTTGGGTTGGTGTATTCGGCTTGTTGATCCGGTTTGAACCGGGGTTTTCCAGGAATATAGTTATTGCGCGAGTAGAGCCTCGGTCTCGCGTACATCATCCAGTCTTTGCAGCCATACCCCCGACCTGATTGCTTTCCAGCAGCGTATGAGTTCACCTATACCCTGAATAATCAGCAAACCGCCCGCCACCGGTATGAGTGTTTTGAAAAAATAGATTTGAATTCGCGCTGGACTATTCCAACTGACCTCCTTGTAGCGCCAGGAATCGGATGCGATCTCTGCGCCAAACCAGCACAGGGCAAGCATACCGGGAAAGAAGAACAGCAGATATAAAATAAAATCGATTGATGCCTGGACCCGCACTGGAAATAACCGATAAAGCACGTCACCGCGAACATGGCTGTCCTGGGCGAGGGCATACGGGCCCGCCATCAAAAACAGGGCGCCGTACATTTGCACCATCATATCGAACGCCCAAACCGTGGGCGAGTTAAGCACGTAACGGACGAAAACCTCGTAGGAAACTGAAAAAGTCAGGATAAGGATGCACCAGCCGAAGGCTCGGCCAACCCAGTTGCTCAGGCTTTCGATGGCATAAACCAGTTTTGTCACCAAACCGACTCCGGCAGCCGCCCATTAAAAAAGCGGGGGAAAAGCAGAAAAAGAAAGCGGAGGCCGATAATTGACCTCCGCACAGACATCATTGGCAATGCGCCCGGATTTCGCGGCTAACCAAAATGATGTCGGTATGCCAGTTTGTAGTCTGGCTGGTTCAGATTGAGGTATTTCATCACGGTTTCCGCATACGCCTTTTGCGAATCAATTACCCTGGCGAAGAATGCGTCACCTTCTGACATGCGGTCAACCACCTTGTCCCAGGCATTTAACTGCTCTGTCATGACCGAATCCGGCGTGCGGTATACGTTCACACCCTGCTCGGTTTGCAAGGTGACAAGATCATCAGCGTAGCGGCGGGTGTTGTGCCAGTAAAAGTTTGAGTTTTCCGCTTCAGAGGCATATTTCAGAATCGCTTTCAGTTCATCAGACAATCCATCGTATTTGTCTTTGTTAAACGTCACTTCAAAGAATTCCTGGGATTGGTGAAAGCTGGCCAGGTGATAATGTTTGGAAACGTCCTGCATGCCAAAATCCCGGTCCGAGGTGGGGTTATTAAATTCCGCCGCGTCGATCAAACCCGATTTCATCGCCGGCTGAATTTCACCGCCAGGCAACTGCACCACGGACATACCCATTTCAAGCAGTACGTCGGCGGCCAAACCCACTGTACGATACTTCAGGCCGACCATCTGGCTTGCGTCCTTGATTTGTTCTTTAAACCAGCCCAATGGCTGCGCCGGCATCGGGCTGTTGAAGAAACTGACCAGGTTAAGACCCAGGCTGCTCATTAATTCATCAAACAGCTCCTGCCCGCCGCCGTAGTATACCCAGCCCAATACTTCCTGACTCGACCAGCCAAAACACGGCCCAGTGCCAAACAGCGATGCAACCGGTGATTTTGAATACCAGTATGCCGGCACATAGTGTGCCGCATCCAGTACGCCACGGTGTACTGCGTCCTGCATCTGGCTGGTTTTTACAACGGAGTTAACCGGCAGCAATTCGATTTGCAGCGCGTCACCCGCCATGGCATTCACGCGGTCAACATAGGATTTCGCGTTTTCCAGGAAGATGCCGCCGCCCCAGGCCGCCTGCATTTTTAATGTGACAGGCGCCGCTTTAACAATCGCAGGGGCCGCAAGTGTTCCGGCAGTAACCGTGGCCGCAACCGCTGACCCCTTAAGAAATTTGCGTCGAGAATTTGTTTCTTTCATTTAATATTTCCTCATGTGGAGATTTGGTGTTTAGGGTATTTGTATAACGTACCTAAATGAGTCGAATACCCATTATAGATTGGGTCTTGCTGATAACGGAGTGAGCATACTGTAAAACCAGTACTCCAGCAAGATAATCACCCCGGGTAAAATCGAACCGGTGGAGGAGTTTTGCCGGACTGTCGGAATTATTCCGGGCCGGATAACCCGGGATAATGCAGCCAGGTTAAATGCGCGAAAGTCGCAAAAGCCGATCTATAAACCGTCCAGCGCCTGTTTCAGGTCCGTAATTAAATCATCAGCCGATTCAAGACCCGCAGATAAACGCACCAATCCATCTGTGATGCCTGCGGCTATGCGCTCCTCTTTTGGCATGTCGGCGTGGGTCATGGTGACCGAATGCGTCACCAGGGATTCCACTGAACCGAGGTTTTCTGCCAGGCTCCAGAGTTGCAGCGTATTCATGAGCTTTTTACCGGAGTCAACTCCCCCCTTTACTTCAAACCAAAGCATTGACCCATGGCCGCTTGCCTGACTGTCCGCAAGCTGTTTTTGCGGGAATGAATCCAGACCCGGGTAGGCAACACGTTCGACCATCGGGTGTGTTTCAAGGAATGTGGCAATTTTCAGCGCATTGGCAGATTGTGCTTCCAGCCGGGTGCTCATGGTTTTACAACCTTGCAGCGTATAGAACGCCACCATCGGTGTCATATTTGACCCGAAGCAGTTTCTGACGAATTTGATCGCTTCCAGATGTTCTTCACTGGCGGCGGTAATGGAACCGCCCACTGAGACATTATGACCTTCCATAAACTTGGTTGTACTGTGCAGGGCGATGTCGGCGCCGAGTTCAAGCGGGCGCTGAAAGTAAGGCGTCAGGAATGTGTTGTCGACAACATGGGGAATGCCGTTGGCCCGGGCAATTTCCGATACCGCTGCGATGTCGGTGAGTTTCAGGGTTGGATTTGCCGGGGTTTCGGTGAAAACAAGTCTGGTATTGTCGCGGATAGCTTCCTTGATGTTGCCGGGTTCCGCGGTATTGACGAAGCTGTGCTCAACGCCGAATCGATTCAATACTTTTGTCGTGATTCGATGCGTGCCGCCATAAACCACGTCCGACAAGATTATATGCTCTCCGGCATTCACCAGCGCCATTATGGTTGCGCTGGTGGCCGACATTCCCGTCGCAAAACAGGCCGTGCCCGCACCGCCTTCCAACGCAGTGATTCGATCTTCCAGGGCCGTTACGGTGGGATTGCCCGACCGACTATAGGAATAGCCTTTCTGCATATATTTATCCACCGACTCTTGAACGTAGGTGGTTGACTGATAAATGGGGGTTAGAATTGCGCCGGTGACCGGGTCGGGCCGAACGCCGGCATGTACTTCTCTGGTTTTGAAGCCCGGCTGTTGATCTTTACTCATTGATGGTTGTCCTGGTTGGTTGACCTGACTGGTTCAGGTATTAAGGCGCCGGATTCCGGTACCGCCATGGATATTGGAAAAATGTGGAACAGGAATCAGCATTTCTTCGCTATGGCGCATTCTGCCGTTGAAAATAATCGGCCAGAAAATCTTCAAAAGAGATTGTATCGTTATCCTCAATTTCACGTTGTCTGACATGGGACTGCTGCGCCATTTTTTCAAACTTTTGGTTGATTTGCGGGTTCAGACATGTCTGTTTGAATCGCTTTTCAGCGTTTTCTGACATCGCCATGGAAAATTCATAGAAACTTAAATCGTCTTCCAGCATCTGGTTAATAATTTTTGCGGAAGGGGTGCGGTGCGCATCTTCTATTTTTTCCAGTTGGCGATCCATGGTGGCGCCATAGCGGTTGGTGTTATTGATTTGATCCAGTAATTCTGCGACCGGGCGCATTTTACCGAGCAACCCGCGCATTGCATCTCTGGCCAGCTTTTCTCCACTGCGGGTGTTTATGCTGAGGTCTTCATCTCTACCGGCCATGACCATTTTTCGCTGGTTATCTTTGATTAAAGCAAAGTCCTCTGCGCTCAACCGGTCGCTTGCAGAAAACAGACAATAAACCAGCATGGTGTCCATGAAGCGAATACAGTCGGCATCAATACCCACCGGGACGAATGGGTTTAAATCAATACTGCGCACTTCGACGTACTGAACGCCCCGATGTTGCAGCGCCCGGCAGGGACTTTCCCCCGACGTGGTGATTCTTTTGGGGCGAATAGACGAATAGAATTCGTTTTCGATTTGCAACAGGTTGGCATTCAGTTGCTGGTATTCTCCGTTTGTATCAATGCCGTATTTTTCATAATCCGGGTTTGGCGTTTGAATGGCGGCCCGGAGTGATTTAACGAAATCATCCACACTGTTGTAGCAAATTTCAATTTGGGTCTGGGCTTCGTTACTGTATCCCAGCCCGCTCAGGCGTAAGGAGGTTGCATTGGGCGCATAGAAACTATGCGCATGGAAATCTTCAAGCAGTTGCTCCCGCCCGCGCAGAAAAGACCGGCAAACCGCAGGAGAGGCACCAAACAGATAACTGCCAATCCAGGAGTTGCGATGAAAGTTTCTGATTAGCGCGAAATACCGGGCGGATTTGGCGTCTTGAAGCTGGTTAGATGAATCAAGATCAAAGTAATCACTCCAGAACTCTTCCGGCATGGAAAAGTTGAAATGTATGCCGGCGATGGTTTGCATTAACGCCCCATAGCGATGACTCAGCCCGAGTCGATACACTTCCTTCATTTTTGCGATATTGGATCGGCCATAGTGTGCAATCGGGATTTTTTCTTCGCTCTCGACGATGCAGGGCATGCTGTTTACCCAGAGTTTTTCATCGTTGATGTGCTGGTATGCGAAGTGATGAATATCGTATAACTGTTGTAACAAGGTATTGATGTCGTTATGAACCGGCGTCACAAACTCAAGCAGGGATTCGGCATAATCCGTAGTGATCATCGGGTGGGTTAATGCGGACCCCAGTTTACCGGGGTGCGGCGTTTGGGCCAGTAGTCCGCTGGAGTCCACTCTGAGGCTTTCCTTTTCCAGACCTCGTTGCAGGTTGCCTAAATGATGATCAATATTTCGGGAAATCAGGAGATCCAGTGATTTTTGTAGTGTTTTCGCCACGGCCAAGCCTGCTCTTTTAACGAAACGCAAGGGTGACGGTTGGAGGTGAGAAAATCAACTGTTTGCGCGGGTAAAAAAATCTTTTTATCATCTGCCCAAGCGTGGCGGCACAAATATTTTGTCGGTTGAGAGCATTCCCTGTTCGCGGCATCTCCTTTAGTAACCGGGATGAAAATTTCCGGGGATAAGGTGCCGGACAGCATGTAATCAAGTCAGGTTGCCGTGTTGGTGATAAAATCAAATCACAACCCGTCAATTTCGCCACCTTGAACGAACATCTTGAATAAACATTTCTCCGTTGCCCCGATGCTTGATCTGACCGACCGACATTGCCGGGTGTTTTTACGATTATTTTCTCCTCATATTCGTATGTACACTGAAATGAAAGTCGCGGACGCCGTCATTCATGGCGACCGTGAGCGGTTTCTCGGATTTGACCCTGTGGAACATCCGGTGGCGATTCAATTGGGTGGATGTGATCCTGAAAAACTCGGTTTTTGTTCCCGGCTGGCGCAGGATTGGGGATACGACGAAGTGAATCTCAATATTGGCTGCCCCAGCGACAGGGTAAAAAGCGCACAGTTTGGCGCTTGTTTGATGGCAAAACCGGAATTGGTTGCGCAATGCGTCGCTGCCATGGTGCAGTCTGTTGCAATTCCGGTTACCGTAAAAATGCGAATTGGCATTGATGGTCAGGACAGCTACGAACATCTGGTCAATTTTGTTGCAAAGGCGGCCCGGGCGGGCTGTGCGCATTTTATCGTACATGCGCGCAAAGCCTGGCTGTCCGGCTTGAGCCCCAGGGAGAATCGCACCATCCCGCCACTGCGCTATGACCGTGTTTATCGGTTAAAACGGGATTTTCCCAATATCCGCTTTACCCTGAACGGCGGGATTACTTCACTCCATGGTATCGAAAGTCATTTGTCAAAGGTTGACGGCGTGATGATGGGCCGGGCGGCGTATCAGAACCCATGGATTCTGAAGCAGATAAATGATCGTTATTTCCCCGATGAGCGGCCAGCGACTATAACCGACCCAATAACGCATCGTGTTCATATCGTGTCGGCGTACCTGCCCTATATCGAAAAGCAATTGAGCAAAGGGGTTTATTTGCGGCGTATGACCCGGCACATGCTCGGCCTGTTTCATGGGCACAGAGGGGCCAGAGGATGGCGTCGATATTTATCTGAATACGGCTCGGGAAAAACTGCGGGACTGGAGGTGATTGCGCAAGCGTTAAAGTTTGTCAACGATGATGCCGGGCAGTCCGGCGTTAATGCAGAATCCGGCTTGACCGCAGCCGCAAATCGTCCGGGTCAAGCGATCATGCAACCCGTATCGGCATACAATCTGTGAAAACATTAAAAATTTTTTTCTGGCTGACCAGTGTTCTGCTTGCGATTCTCATCGGCGCCGTGCTGGTTGTGACTACCCTGGTTGATCCGAACGAATACAAACCTGGTATTGAAAAATGGGTGGAATCCAAAACCGGACGCCAATTCAAAATAGGCGGCGACCTGGCGCTGGCTTTCTATCCCTGGATGGGGTTGCAGACCGGCGCTGTTGAATTGTCCAACCGGGCTGGACTGGACGAATTGCCAATGCTGTCCGTCGACCGGATTAGCCTGAAGGTCAAGCTCATTCCTTTGATGAAGAAAAATCTGGAAGTTGGCGATGTGATTCTCAGTCAGCCAAAAGTGCGGCTGATTACTTTCCGAGATGGTTCGACCAATTGGGATGACCTTATTGACAGCGCAAAGTCTGCGGGGGATGAACAGGGTGCAGACGAGAGGTTGTCTGTGGCCGGGCTGGCGGTGCAGGGGGTGTCGATCGTGGATGGAGAAATATTATGGGATAACCGCGCCGCCGGACAATCGGCGAAAATAAGCAGGTTGGACCTCTCAACTGAAAAAATGCAGCCGGGCGAGCCATTGCATCTTGCATTGGCGGCGTTGATAGAAGAAAGCACATTATCCAGCCCGGTGGCAATGGATTTGTCCACCACCGCAATGGTTAATCATGATTTTCGGGCAGTAAAACTAAACAACACTTCCGCGCATGTGGAAATTGACGGCAAGACTTTTTCCCTGGCCATACCGTCGCTGGGTTTCAATGCCGAAACGCAAAATCTGCAAATCCCTGAATTTACATTGCAGCAAGGTGATTTGTTGCTCAGCGGCCGTTTAACCGGTTCCGGCGTATTCGATGCAGCGGCGCTGAATGGTCAGCTTGCTTTCGAGACGCCAGACATAGCCCCGGTATTGCGGGAATATGGAATTGAGTCCGGTGCGGGTGGTCATCAGATAGAGGGTATTGCGCTGGATGCCGGCTTTAGTTATATAAACCATTCAATCCAGTTGAACAGCCTTGTCGGCAGAGCCAGTTTAAACGGCCGGGAAACGGTGGTTGAACTCCCATTCGCAACCCTGCATTTGTCCGGGCAAAAAGCCGGAGTGCCCGTATTGACGATTACGCAGAACGGATTACGCGCGAGTGCCGGGATCCATGGTGTCAACGTGTTCTCTGGCGGTAACCGCATGATTTTGCATGGTTTGATCAATATCAATCTATCCGACGTGTCCAAGTTTATGGGAAACAACCGGATTGGGGATATTTTACCTCACGGCCTGATTGACACGGTTGCAAGCGAGATGGATTACCGGTTGGATAACGGGAATTTGTCTTTGTCGGCAATGAATTCATTGATCGACAAAACAACCCTGCACGGCAGCGTCAGCTTTGAAAATATATTTTCAGACAGCGAACGGAATATAACCGCCAGGCAGAATATTAAAAATATCAATGTTGGCAAAGTATTGACGGCATTCGCCGTGGCCGATAACCTTACAGGGTTTGGTGATGTGAACTTGAATATAACCGGGCTGCGTCCCGATGCAGAAAAGCCGCTTGAGAACTTGGGCGGTTCAATCGGTTTTAAAATTCACGATGGCGCAATGAAAGGGTTTGACTTGCAGGCAGCACTGATCAGGGTCGGCAACGCGGTGCAGCACATAAGGAGCCGCGAGGAAACGCAGTATCAGCCCGATGCCCGCACCCGATTTTCGGATTTATCCGCCAGCTTTCACGGCATCAATGGTCGGTTCAGCACAAGCGATATTGTGATGAAGGCGCCCGCCTTGCGAGTGCACGGGCGAGGCGATGTTGACCTGGCCGGGGAAACGCTGGATCTGAACTTTGATGTTGCGGTAGTCGAAACCGTTGCAGGGCAGGGCGGCGAAGCCCTGGAAAATCTCAAGGGTGTGACCATACCATTACAGGTAAAAGGAAATCTCCGTGCACCTGACTACGGTCTGGATATAAGCCGGTTGCTGGAGCGCGAAGTGAAAAAACAGCTCGGGAAAAAACTCGAAGAAGCGCTGCCCGCAGAGGTGCCCTCCGCAGTCGGTGGCGGCACCCTGGAAGAGAAGCTGGAGAAGAAACTTGAGGGCAAGCTGACAGAAAAATTACTCGATTTGTTTGGAAATTGAATGGGTAAAGCGGTGAATTATATTGATGAATTGATGAGCCTGACCGAAAGATACGGATACATCGACGCTGGCAATATCCATTTTGAAGCGTATTTGGGCCTGTGCCGGAAAATCTGAGTTTCGATATGGTGGTTCGACTGTATGCCTTTGTGCTGGTACTTGGGGTGATGACGTTATGGGAGTTGCTTGCCCCGAAACGCACAGGTCCGGCCAGAAAAACACGCTGGCCATCCAACTTCGGGGTGGGCATTATCAATGTGGTGATGCTGTCGGTTGTGCCAATTTCCGCATTAGCGGCTTCATTGCTATCGCTGGAGTACAGGTTTGGATTATTCCTGTGGATGGAAACGTCGCTGTGGCCGTCTATTATTGCCTCCATTGTGATACTTGACTTGGTGGTTTACTGGCAGCATAGAATGCTGCATATTTTCAAGCCGCTGTGGCGAATTCATCGTATGCACCATACTGATACCGCATTCGACGTCACCACCGCGCTGCGATTTCATCCGATTGAAATACTGTTATCCATAGTTCTCAAAGGTGGTGTTATCGTTTTGCTCGGTGCGCCGATTCTTGGGGTTATCGCATTTGAAATAATTTTAAACGGGTTCGCGATGTTCAACCACGGAAATATCCGCCTGCCTTTGTGGGCGGACAAGTATCTGCGGTATTTTATCGTCACCCCGGACATGCACCGCGTTCATCATTCTGTCCTTGAAGAAGAACACGCGCATAACTATGGCTTTTTTCTTTCTGTCTGGGATGGTATTTTCCACAGCTATATTGATCAACCCGAACACGGGCACGAAACCATGGCTATCGGACTGGATAAATTTAATGATGCGAGCGAAGCCAGGCTGGACAAATTGCTGACCCAGCCTTTTCGGACTGAGTTGTGAGCAATTTAAAGCCATGCCAATAAATCGAAAGCTCCTGGAAATACTGGTGTGCCCCATCACCAAATTGCCTGTTTCCATGCTGAGTGATGACAGGCTGAAGCAGTTAAACCGGTCCATAGCTGATGGCAGGGTGCAGACCATGGATGGAAAATTAATTACGGAACCGCTTCAGGAAGCCTTGATTACCCGTAATAAAAACATGATTTACCGAATCGAAAACAATATTCCCGTGATGCTGGAAGATCAGGGCATCGCGGCGGATCAAATCGGCGGGCTATAGGGCATAAAGCTGTCAATTGCGCTTTCTCACGCTGCCGGTTCGCAGCAGCTTTTTATGACTTTTGGTTTTGAGCCGGGTTTGAGCATACTCTATTTGCCTGGTCTGGCATCCAATTGCGCCTGAAGATTTTGCCATACGCTTGACATAGCTGCCGTCGGCCTGCATTTCCCAGGAATCTGCCTCATCGTCCAACAAGGTGTTGAGGATTAACCGCAATTCATTTTTCAGGGATTTGCTGGTAATGGGGGTCACCACTTCAACCCGGCTTTCAAGATTACGTTTCATCAGGTCGGCCGAACCAATCAGATATTCATCTTCTCCGCCATTGTAAAAATAAAATACCCTGCTGTGTTCGAGAAAGCGGCCAACCACACTGATCACGGTAATATTATCCGACAAACCCGCAATGCCCGGACGTAATCGGCAGGTATCCCGGATAATCAGTTCTATCTTCACTCCGGCGATGGATGCCTGATAAAGGGCTTTCACTATGTCCCGGTCTTCGAGCGCATTACTTTTGATTTTTATGAAGCCGGCGGCGCCCTTTTCCGCCTTCAGCACCTCGCGATTGATGCGATCAATCAGCGCTTTCTTCAGTTGTTTCGGCGCGATAATTATCTGGCTGAAATTTCGTTTTCGTGAATGACCAGTGGTGAGATAGTTGAATAATTCAGTGACATCGTGGCCGATCTCCTGATCGCAGGTCAGCAGGCCCAAGTCGGTGTATTGCCGCGCGGTGCCGCCATGATAGTTGCCCGTTCCGATATGCACATACCGGCGTAATTTGCTGAGCTCCTGTCGCACCACCATCAGCACCTTGCAATGGGTTTTTAACCCGATAACCCCGTAGGTGACATGGATGCCGGTTTCCTCCATTCGCTCTGCCCACTGAATATTTGCGGCCTCGTCAAATTTTGCTTTTATTTCCACCACCACCGCAACCTGTTTGCCGTTTTTTGCCGCCTGAACCAGCAAATCCACCACCCGGGTTTCTTTGTCGGTACGGTATAACGTCATCTTGACAGCCCGCACTTTGTCATCGTTTGCGGCTTCTTCGAGAAACCGGACCACAGAAGTGGCAAATGATTCATAGGGATGTTGCAGCAACATGGATTGGGCTTCGCGCAGCAAATAAAAAATGCTGCGCTGGGTATCCTGGAGCCGATGGTGGTTGGCGGGAATATGCGCCGGATAATGTAATCCAGGCACGGCAAGGCTGGCTAACTGGAATAAATCGCGCTGCGCCAGCAATCCACTGGTTTCATACACGTCCAGATCAATATTTAATCCGAGCAGCTCTGCAACCATCAGCTTTCTATCCTCATCCATGCCAAGGTTCACCACCATGCGGACGATGGGGGCGATGCGCCGGTCGCGCAATTCGGATTCGATCATCAGCAGCAGATCACTTACCCCGGATTCCTGTCGCTCGCCGCTGGCATTTCTGGCTACGAAAAAGAAATCATAATCAATTTCTTTTTCTCCGGGGAAGAGCAAATCCAGGTTTTCGGCGATTACCTGCTCCAGAGGCACGTAATGATGAGTGTCAGCCACTCGCACAAATCGCGGCACTCCAGCACCGACCGGGACTTTCACTCTGGCAATGGCGGCGTCATCGCCAGTATTGGAGGGCAGAGAGACCAGGATATTAAGCGATAAATTGGAAATAAACGGGAAAGGGTGGGCCGGGTCGAAAATCTGGGGGGTGACGAGCGGGAAAATGTTCTCCATATAGTACAGCCGCAAGGCATCCTGCTGGTGTGGATTCAATTCCACGTAGTCAAGAATCCGAATAGCGTGGGATGCCAGCGCTGTAAACAGTTCCGGTATGGATTGATCCCGTATCCGTTCGATGGATTGCACCGATTCCCGGCATTCCAGAAGCTGCTGCTGCGGGGAGCGTCCGTCCACGGTTGTATCGGAAACATTGGCCGCCATTAACAGCTTGAGGCCGCCAATTCTTTTCATGAAAAATTCATCGATATTTGATGCAAATATGGCGAAAAATTTTACCCGCTCCAGCAGGGGATTGGCGGCGGTGGTTGCTTCATACAATACGCGGCGATTGAATTCCAGCCAGGTCAACTCGCGGTTGAGATATAAATCCGGCGCATCCAGGTCGAATTTTCCCGCAGCTTTGGGCGCCTTGGGCGGGTGCAGGTCATCGGCCTGGTTTTTATCTGTGCTGGTGAGGTTATTCATTGAATTAATTTCCGGTGACAGCAAGAGTTTTTAATAAATTTTTGATAAACCGTTATACAGGCAAGTTATAGACAGGCTAATAAACCGGTCTGTTTCATCAGGCATCCAGTCAGATTATACATTTTTTGATTGAAATCAAAGCCATATTGAGCGATATTAACGCCAATTCAATATTTGAGGAGAACGCTTTCTACATGAGCGAGCACCCCCCGGACTCACCATTTAACCTGAATTCCAATGGAACAGTTACTGCACTTTGTCAATCAGTACTGGCAGCCCGTGGTCGCATACTTTGCATTCGACCCGGCCATGCTGTCCGCGCCGGATATGATCTTCCGGCTGGTGCTGCAACTGTGTCTGCTGATTTGTTCCGCATTCTTTTCCAGCTCGGAAACCGCGCTTTTCTCGCTTTCCCGACTGGACCTGCAACAACTGCGTCGGGAACAAAATCCCCGCTCTGAAACCATCCACGAACTGCTTGATCAACCCAGACGGTTGATTATTTCCATTTTAACCGGCAACGAGCTGGTCAATATTGCGGCAACGGTCAATATGGCGTGGATTTTGCTGTCGTTGTATGCGCCGGATAAAGTGGTTCTGGTGAACCTGCTGGTGATGGTGCCGCTGATGCTGCTGTTTGGCGAGGTGACGCCAAAGACCATAGCCGTATCCAATCCGGTCAGGTACAGCACCCGGGTGGTTGCTATTCCACTGGCATTCTGGATAAAACTCATCGCACCGGTTCGCTGGGCCATTCGCGGCATTGCAGATCGCATCACCACCTTGTTTGTCGGTGAAATAAAAACCGCAGACAATATTTTACAGGTCGATGAATTTATAACGCTGGTCGAGCAGGTTTCCGAAGAAGGAGGATTGGGCGCCACTGAACGCGCCTTGATCTATAATCTGCTGGAAGCCAACGAAACAGAAATTGTGGAGGTGATGACGCCGAGAACGCAAATGGCATTTTTGAATATAGAGATGAGTGTACCGGAAATGGTCGAAAAATTTATTGCCTATCGACATCCGCGGGTTCCGGTGTTTAAAACCCATCGTGATAACCTGGTGGGATTCGTCCATGCAGAAGACGTATTGCGGCTGGTTCTGGATGGCGTGGAACTGTCCGAACTCACCCCCGAAAAGATAATGCACCCACCTGTGGTGGTGCCATTGACGAAAAAAGTGGACGAGATGTTTGATTTTTTTCAGGTAAACAAGGTGCGTGCCGCCGCTTGTTTAAACGAATTTGGCGGAGTTGAAGGGTTTATCACCATGCGCGGAGTTTTGCGCTTTATATTTGGTGACATCAGCGGTGGAGCAAAATCAACCGCAGCATACTATGCAGAAAAAGATTACAACATCTATGAAGTGCCCGGCGACATGAAGTTGAATGATTTTAATAACCTGACCAACTTTGGCATTGAAGACCCCAGAATGACCACCATCGCCGGCTTTGCCTTTCGATTGTTGGACCGGCTGCCGAAGGAAGGGGATCGGGTTCAAACCGAAGATATATTGATGCAGATAATGGAAATGGATGATCATCGAATTTCCAGGGTGCGCGTGGCCAAAGGAATAGACGAAAATGATTTTCTGCTCGGCCAGGAGATCATCCAGGCAGAACCGGAACAACAAGCTGACCCAGGGGCTGAAGATCGCGAGGAGCTGGAGGAAATTCCCGAAGACATTGATGAAACTTCAGAAGCTGGAATCCAGGAGCCAGCCGAAGTTGCGGAAACCAAAATTGAGCGCAAGGCATTATGACAATTCTCGCCCTGATTGTATTCATTGTCGTATTGCTGCTGCTGAAAGGATTCTTTTCCGGTTCGGAAATTGCTTTGGTGAATTCCAACAAGGTCAAATTGACTGCCCGAGCGAACCAGGGTCACCGCGGCGCCAAAGCGGTATTGGCGCTTTTCCAAACGCCGGATGTGATGTTGGGGACGACCCTGGTCGGAACCAATGTGGCAACCGTGGCATTAACCACCCTGGTTACCGTCCTGTTTATTGCATTATTTGGGCCGCACGGTGATTTTTATGCTTTTCTGGTGTTCACGCCCATATTGCTGGTGTTGGGAGAAATTGTTCCAAAAAGTATTTTCCAGCAAAAATCTGATGAAGTTGCGCCCATGGCAATTTTTCCGTTGAAGATTTTTTCATTTGTTTTTTACCCGGTCATATTTGTTTTTTCCCGTATCGCCAGATTGCTGGCCAGACTGCTTGGTGGCGGCAGGGTCGAGCAAAACCTGTTTATGACCCGGGAGCAAATCCGCTCGGTTGTGGAAATGACAGAACGGACCTCTTCGGTGGATGCCTTTGATCGCGGACGAATTCGGCGAGTGATCCGGTTTGGTGATACCACCGTGGGGGAGGCCATGATCCCCATCGCAGAGGTGACCGCGATTAATCATAACCGCAGCATTTTGCGTGCGGTGGCAACTGTGCGGCGCATGGGGTATAACCGCTTGCCGGTGTACAGAGGCAATATCAGTAATATCATCGGGATTGTGACGCTGACCACATGGGACCTGATGGATAACGCCATCGCACAGAAAAAACTGGAAGAGCTGATAAAGCCGGCCGAGTATGTCTTGCAATTCCAGACCATTGATCAGCTTTTGCCCATATTACGACAGCGCGAAGATCATATGGCGGTGGTCGTGGATGAATTTGGATCGGCTATCGGCATCATTACCATGGAAGATATTGTGGAAGAAGTGGTCGGCGATATCGATGTGGGCTATGACTTTGAAGAATATTTGCCAAGAAGAAAACGCATCTTTGAGCGGCTGGACGAAAACTCCTGTTTGGTGGATTCGCGATTGTCCGTTTCCGAGGTAAACGACCTGATGGAGATTAGCTTAAATACCAAAGCGGCGCATACCATTGGCGGACTGGTGATGAATCAGCTTGGACATATTCCACAGACCGGCGAGTATATGATTGAGCAGGGTTATCGATTCAACGTGGAAGAACGAACCGAGAAGGCTATCGTGAAGTTGAAGGTGGAAAGAATGTGATACGGCTGCGGCACAGTGCTGGAAAGAATGTGATACGGCTGCGGCACAGTGCTGGAAAGGAGTTGATGTTGTTTGCGCCCAGGGCGCAGGACTGTTTCACGCTGCATTGAAACAACCCGGCTCAATCATTAAATGGAATGCCACAGCACCGCGAAGACCAGTGCGATACGGCTGGTTGAAAAATACCGGAGATGCTGCCGGATGGGGGCTAAAATCCATGGCACCGCTGACCAGGGTGACCATAGATATGCCGTGTCAACAAAGTAAAAAATCCATGGGTTTTCAAACGCAGGTTTTCAAAGACGGGTTTTAAATGGGTCTTGAACACAACGCCCGATCAGGGTTACTAGACGGCACCCGGTTCATCCCGTCGCCAAACCATGATCAACGCTGCTCCAGTAGCGGGATTGACGTATTGGTTATCCACGCCATCAGTCTGCCGCCGCAATGTTACGGCAACCAATTCGTCGAAGAATTGTTCACCAATCGCCTCAATCCCGCGGCCCATCCGTACTTCAAAGATATCGCAGAGCGAAAGGTGTCGTCACATTTTTACATAAAGCGATGTGGAGAGATTATCCAGTTCGTGCCGACTCACCGCCGGGCCTGGCATGCCGGCGTGTCCAGTTTTAACGGACGGGATCAGGTCAACGATTTCTCAATAGGCATTGAGCTGGAGGGGTGCGATGCGCATGAATTCGAGGAGCTGCAATATGCAAGTTTGCAGGAACTGACGCGCTGCATACAAACAGCCTGTCCCCGCATCGAAACAAAAAATATCGTGGGTCACAGCCAGATTGCTCCGGGAAGAAAAACCGATCCTGGCCCCTGTTTCGATTGGCAAAGGTATTTGCAATCCATACAAACAGCCTGGGCTCTGAGCGCAAGGTATCCCTAAAAATTTTTCCTGAATTTCGTCCCGGGCACAGGCGCGATAACCTGACTGCCGATTATTTTTTACCGCGCTTGAGTCGAATTCCTTGACTATTCTGCCCTCGTGTTTTTAAATGCGCCGCTTCCTTGACACCTGTATGGCCAGGTAGCTCAGTCGGTAGAGCAGGGGACTGAAAATCCCCGTGTCGGCAGTTCGATTCTGTCCCTGGCCACCATGTCCCGGCAACCCCTGCGCATCCGCTTGACCGGGAAGCCAGTGTGACGGCCTGGTGTTTTGCTTCACGCGGACTTTCTCCAGACTCGCCATGTACGGTCCCCGCTGTTTCCTAGCAGGTTGTTGAAAATCGCTTTGATTTTCGGGGCATTTGCCGATTTATCTTAAGAATCAGCGTGATTTTCTTCAAACTTTCTTGTACAAACCGCTTCAGTACCCTTTTCATGGGATTTTCCGCCCGTCAGGCGGGCTGCTCCTGTCAATTCTTTATCCGTATCAAATTCCAACCCATCATCGTCATCCTATACAGTACATTGACCTTGCCGATTCCCCGAACTTTTACCTGCCGTATCAGTCCTGTCGTCTTTCCACAACCTAAAGGTTCTTCCACTCAATATGCGACTGATCTGACTCGCCTGGTTCTTGGGTCAATTGCGAAACCTCCGGATTGATTATCGTTGCGGACAACATGCCGGAGCATCTTCAGCGCGCAACACGCAGCAACAAAATCGTGGGTGTCGTAATTCTTGTCGACGCCTGGTTCGCGTTTCTTGTTACCCGGCAACCTCCCGTTCTGCCCGACCAGTCCACTATCTACGCCATTCCTGTTTTCCAGGACGGTATGACCCATGTTTTTACCCTTGGGGGCCAGGAGTGCGCCTCCATCCGTTTCCGATTCATGGGTCTGGTGACTGCGCTTTTCACGGATAAGTTCCTTTCAGCGTTGCGTCCCAAGACACCAACTGGCTTCAGCCTTTGGGCGATCACTTTTTTGGAATGCCCTGCGCTGGTATCAAGCTACCATCAACACTGCAATGCGCGTCAGATAACCAGTCTCTCCTGGGAGCAAGCTCCACTACTTCTTCAAACAATTCCGGGTTAATGTCATGATCCAATAGCCGATCACAATTGCGACTGAAGGTCGAATGGCTCTAAGCCTCCGCATCCATCCCAAGCCCAACCAACCAGCGATAAAGCAGGTTGTATTGAATTTGTTCAACCAATTGCCGCCTCACTGCAGGAGCTGAGCTCGAATGAACCGTTCAGGCGGGATGGATTCCCGCCCTTTGTCGGAATAAATGGGGGCAAAGGGCCCCGGTTAAACCCAGCATCGCTTGATCGACAAGTTCGCGTATCCTGCGTAACGGATGATGAACCGGTATAAACAATCCCAACCTGACTGTTGTGCAAAGTGATGCTTGAAAAACCTCTTCGCCGCGCATGACGCCCCCCCCTCAAAATATTATCGATTTATACCGTGTATCTATCCCAATGCTTCAAAAGAAAAATCAACAGCCTGATAGGCAGCCCCCTGGGCAATAGAACCGTGAAGGAAAACCTGAAAGGCAGCCGTGCGAGCGGCGCACGCAGATATCCAACGCTGATCGAAACCTGGAAGAACTTCGCTGCCAGGGTGACTATATCTCGCACAAGGCGAAGCTGGCGAGGCATTACAGGAAGATGCCGCATGACTGCTACTACATCCGTGACCATCGCATCTACAACCTTGCCCTGCGTCACGGCAAATCAAACCCGCATCATGGGGCGGGATATCTGATCCATCCGCAGTTCATCAATGTGCTTGCCCGGTGGTTGACAGCCTGGCGCGGCCTGTATTTATTTGCAGTGGTCCTGCGTCAGGCCTGACAGTAAATCTGCACCTCCGTGCGCGGGTGCCGGTTAGGGGCAGCGAACTCCCGGTCAATCAGATAATGACCGCCCGAAACCCATGTAATAACGCCCCACAGGGTATAGATCAGCCTTCACCACGGATAGTTTCCAATTTTTGCTGCACGTTTTTTACTACTGCTTCCATTTCTTCTAAAGTCGTTTCTATATCCATTTGTTTTTGCAGCAGTTCCTTTTTGTGTGTTGCGATTACGGTCAATACATATTCGAGCTGCGCGGTTTCGTTGGGCTGGGTATCGTACAACTCCATTGTGGTTTTGATTTCATTCAGCGAAAAGCCCAGTCGCTTGCCACGCAGGATTAATTTTAATCGCACCAAATCCCGTTCTTGATAGATGCGTTTGCCATTATCCCGTTTGGGGCTGAGCAAACCCGCGGATTCATAGAATCGAATAGTGCGGGCAGTCAGATCAAAATTCTTCGACAGGTCTGAAATGGAATAAGTGGAATTCTGGTTCATGTCAGTAAAGGCCAAACGACCTGACCCGGGTTGGTATCGGCGAGGTTTTAGTTGACGTTTACGTAAACGTCATGTAATTTGTGACGCTAACAGAATCCACTACCGGAAGCGAGAATTAATTTGGGTAAAGCCGACCAATTATCCGTCGAAGCCGTGCCAAACGTCCGTTTTGTTACCGCAGCCAGTTTGTTTGACGGGCATGATGCCGCAATCAACATTATGCGCAGAATATTGCAGGCGTGCGGGGTTGAAGTCATCCATCTCGGCCATAACCGGTCGGTGGCCGAGGTGGTCAATGCCGCATTGCAGGAAGACGCCCATGGCATTGCGCTCAGTTCGTATCAGGGCGGTCATGTGGAATATCTCAAGTACATGGTGGATATGCTGCGCGAAAAGGGCGGCGAAAAAATTCGGGTGTTCGCGGGCGGCGGTGGGGTCATCATCCCTGAAGAGAAGGCGGTATTGGAGGAATATGGTGTAACCCGGATTTATACACCCGAGGACGGTCAGGTACTGGGCCTCAATGGCATGATTGAAAATACCATTGCACTCAGTCGATTCGACACCGCAGTTGATGCGCCGCAAGATCTGGATTCATTGGGCAAGGGTAACTGGCGTGGATTGGCGCATGTGCTGTCGGCGCTGGAAAATCGCACGGCCAGCCGCCGCTTGATAGCGCAGATTTCCAGATATGCGGAGCAAACAACCACAAAAATTCCTGTGCTCGGCATTACCGGAACCGGCGGAGCCGGGAAATCATCCTTGACCGATGAGCTGATCCTGCGATTCAGAATGGGGCTGGGAGATCAATTGAAAATTGCGATTATTGCCGTGGATCCCACTCGTCGCAGAACCGGTGGCGCACTGTTAGGCGATCGTATACGCATGAATGCCATCAATCACCCCGGCATTTTTATGCGTTCCGTCGCCACCCGGGGCAGCGCTACCGAGATACCGGACTATGTGCCCGGGATGATCAGTGCCTGCAAGATTGCCGGATTCGATCTGGTGATGGTGGAGACCCCGGGAATTGGCCAGGGCAACGCTGGAATTTCGTCCCTGGTCGACTGTGCCCTGTACGTAATGACATCGGAATTTGGCGCCCAGTCCCAGTTGGAAAAAATCGATATGCTGGACTTCGCAGACGTGGTTGCGATCAACAAATTTGACCGCCAGGGCGCCGCAGATGCCCACCGCGATGTGTGCAAACAAGTACAGAGAAATCGCGCCGCATTTTCCACTCCACCAGAACAAATGCCGGTTTTCGGCACCATCGCATCGCGCTTTAATGACGATGGCATGACCGCGTTGTATCAGGAGATATTGTCGCAGTTAGTGCAGCATGGATTGGCTGGGCATGAAAACCGGCTGCCTGCGGTGTCGGCACGTTTTTCCGGCGACCAAAACAGGATTATTCCCGAAAAGCGCATTCGCTATCTTGCGGAAATCGCCGAGACCGTTCGGGATTATAAAAACAACGCCGGGAATCAATCGGTTCATGCCAGAGAAATTCAGCACCTGACCTCGGCCTGCGCCATGCTGGTTGAATCCGGTCACAGCGATAATCTGGCGCTGCAACGGCTGATTGCGGCGAAGCAGGCCCGGCTTGACCCGAATCTGGCCGCTGAGTTAGCGAAGTGGGATCAATTAAAAGAGGATTTTTCCCGGGATGAATACGCTGCAACCGTTGGTGACAAAGAAATACGCACTGCATTGAAATGGCAAACCCTGTCCGGCACGCGGATTTCTAAAGTGGCATTGCCGGATTATCAGGATCATGGCGACCGGCTGAAATGGTTGATGCTGGATAATTTACCCGGGCGATTTCCGTTCACCGCCGGGGTTTTTCCGTTCAAGCGTGATAACGAGGCCCCGACCCGAATGTTTGCCGGCGAAGGCGATGCGTTCAAGACCAATCGGCGGTTTAAGAAATTGTCCCGGCACTCCGAGGCGAAAAGATTGTCTACCGCATTTGATTCGGTCACCCTGTACGGCTGTGACCCGGATGAGCGGCCGGATATCTACGGCAAGATCGGCAATTCCGGGGTGTCTGTGGCCACGCTGGATGATCTTGGGGCGCTGTACCATGGGTTTGATTTGTGCGATCCGGCCACCTCGGTGTCGATGACAATAAACGGGCCCGCGCCCATTATTCTGGCAATGTTCTTGAACGCGGCAGTGGACCAGCAGACGGAGGCGTTTAAAATTCAACAGGGCCGGGCGCCGGACGAGAACGAAGCTGAAGATTTGCGCAGCAATGCCCTGACCAGTGTACGGGGAACGGTGCAGGCAGATATTTTAAAAGAAGACCAGGGTCAGAATACCTGTATATTTTCTACCGGGTTTGCCCTGAAGTTGATGGGCGATATCCAGCAATATTTCATCCAGCATAAAATCCGCAATTTTTATTCGGTATCCATCTCTGGATACCATATTGCCGAAGCCGGCGCCAACCCGATTTCCCAATTGGCATTCACCCTGGCCAACGGGTTTACCTATGTGGAGGCTTATCTGGCCCGGGGCATGGCGATTGATGATTTTGCCGGGAATCTGTCTTATTTCTTCAGCAATGGCATGTGCCCCGAGTACACCGTCATGGGTCGAGTGGCCAGGCGAATCTGGGCCATAGCGATGCGCGACCGCTATGGCGCCAACCCGCGTTCGCAAAAACTCAAATACCATATCCAGACTTCGGGCCGCTCATTACACGCCCAGGAAATGGATTTCAATGATATTCGCACCAGCCTGCAAGCCTTGATCGCCGTCTACGATAACTGCAACAGCCTGCATACCAACGCTTTTGATGAAGCGATAACGACGCCAACCGATGAGTCGGTGCGTCGGGCCATGGCGATTCAATTGATTATTAATAATGAATGGGGTCTGGCGATGAATGAAAATCCGAATCAGGGGAGCTTCATTATCGATGAATTAACCGAATTGGTGGAGCAGGCCGTGCTGATGGAATTCGAGCGAATATCCGCCAGGGGAGGCGTGCTGGGCGCCATGGAAACGGGATACCAGCGGGGGAAAATACAGGATGAATCCATGTATTACGAACAGCGTAAAAATGATGGCAGCCTGCCGATCATCGGCGTCAACACCTTCCTCAATCCGCATGGCGAGGAAGCCGCCGGCCCGGTAGAATTGTCGCGTTCAACCGAGCATGAAAAGCAAAGCCAGATTGAGCGACTGGGCAGATTCAAACATCGAAACCGCGACTTTGTGGATGATGCGTTATCCGCAGTGAAGCAGGCCGCGATCAACAATGAAAATATTTTTGCGCAATTGATGCACGCTGTTCGATACTGCTCCCTCGGTCAGATCTCGGAAGCACTGTACGAAGTCGGCGGCCAGTATCGCAGGAATATGTAGCGATATTCGAACCATATTTGCCTGTGCCGGAAAACCTGTGCAGGAGTCGGGTAAAATGCGCCGTCAATTGCACCAGCCTTGAAAAACAACCAACCGGTAATGGCAAAAAGTGAACATTAAAACAGTGGGTGTCATCGGTGCGGGTACCATGGGCAGTGGCATTGCCCAGGTATTTGCCAGTTCCAACTATAAAGTGCATTTGCTCGATGTTGATCCGGCCTGTTTGCACCGCGCCACCCAAAATATCAGCCACAGCCTGGAAAGATTACGCAGCAAAGACCGGATCAGCGCGCATGACAAGGCGGCCGCGCTGTCCAGTATTTCAACCACCGTTGACATTAACGACCTGCGTGAAGTGGAGCTTGTGGTGGAAGCCGTGGTTGAAAATTTTGAGATCAAGGCAGAAATATTCAGGCAACTGGATTCGCTGTGCCGGCCTGCAACCATTCTGGCGTCAAATACCTCTTCAATTTCTATAACCCGAATCGCCGCGCAGACACAACGACCGGACAGGGTGATCGGCATGCACTTCATGAATCCGGTGCCGGTAATGCAGTTGATTGAAATCATCCGCGCCCTGCAAACCAGCGACCAGACCTGCCGGGCAATTGAGTCGGTGTCATCGGCTTTAGGGAAAACCGCCGTGGCAGCCAACGACAGCCCGGGTTTTGTATCCAACCGAATTCTGGTGCCAATGATTAACGAGGCGATTTTTGCCCTGCATGAAGGCGTCTCCACCGCCGAGGCCATTGATGACATTCTAAAATTGGGTATGAACCACCCCATTGGGCCGCTGGCTCTGGCGGATTTGATTGGGCTGGATGTGTGCCTTGCGGTATTGGAAGTATTGCAGGACGGGATGGGTGACCCGAAATTTCGGCCATGTCCGTTGTTGAAAAAGATGGTGGATGCCAACTATCTCGGCCGCAAAACCGGAAAAGGATTTTATCAATATACCTGAATACTGTACGTAATCGCTAATGCTGAAAGGTGGTTCGCTGGAAGAAATCCGCAATGGATTCAAATGGAATATTCCAGAGTTTTATAATATCGGTGTGGATGTCTGCGACCGACTGGCGGCCACCTGTCCCGACCGGGTGGCGATCATTCATGACCATGGCGATTATCAGCAAACGTTCACTTACCAGCAGTTAAAGACCCGTTCCAATCAACTGACCAATCTACTCGCGGACTTGGGTATGAATCCGGGCGATCGGGTCGGGGTTTTACTCCCGCAAAACCCGTTTACAGCAATTTCCCACATCGCCGTATACAAAATCGGCGGCATCGCGGTGCCATTGTTTACCTTGTTCGGCCGGGATGCGCTGCAATACCGTTTGCACGATTCTGCGGCCAGGATTGTGATTACCAATGCACAGGGCGCTGAAAAATTATCGGGCATTATTCACCAGTTACCGGCTCTGGCCCATATTCTATGTATCCAAAGTGATCAGTCGGGAACTATTGATCTGACCAGAGTAATGGACAACTACAGTGATGTTTGTCAGCCGTTAATGACCCGGGCGGATGATCCAGCGTTGATTATCTATACCTCAGGCACAACCGGGAATCCCAAGGGTGCGCTGCATGCACATCGTACCCTGCCCGGGCATCTTCCCGGCGTGGAGATTAGCCATGATTTATTTCCCCGGCATGGCGACAAGATCTGGACGCCGGCGGACTGGGCCTGGATCGGCGGCCTGATGGACGTGTTAATGCCGGCACTGCATCATGGCATCCCCGTGGTATCCCGCCGTTTCGCTAAATTCACCGGAGAGGCGGCCTTCGATTTGATAAATCGACATGGCATCCGCAATGCTTTTTTGCCGCCCACCGCGCTGAAGATGATGCGGGCCGTGAGTAAGGAAAAAAGCCGCATGGATAATCCCATGCGAACCATCGCCAGCGGCGGCGAAACGCTTGGTGCGGAGTTGCTGGTGTGGGGGCGAGAAACCTTCGGGCTGACAATCAATGAATTCTATGGGCAAACCGAATGCAATATGATCGTGTCCTGCTGCGGGCGGCTGGTTCAACCCACTCCCGGCGTAATGGGGTTTGCTGTGCCAGGGCACGATGTTCAGATCATATCCGACGCCGGGGAAATTGTTCGAACCGGAGAAACCGGCAATATCGCGGTGCGGGCCCCGGACCCGGTGATGTTCCTGGGATACTGGAATAATCCGCATAAAACCAACGAAAAATTTTCAGGTGACTGGATGCTGACCGGAGATAAAGGGGTCATGCAGGAAAATGGCGCGATAAAGTTTGTGGCGCGGGATGATGATGTGATTACTTCATCGGGATACCGCATCGGGCCGGGCGAAATCGAAGATTGCCTGCTCGGTCATGCGGCAGTGGAGATGGCCGCTGTGGTCGGCAAGCCGGATGCCATGCGCACGGAAATCGTAAAAGCGTTTATAAAATTGAGCCGGGGCTACGCGCCTTCCGAACAATTAATCGCGCAGATTCAGCAACATATAAAGACCCGATTGTCTGCCCACGAATATCCCCGTGAAATTGAATTTGTTGATTCATTGCCGCAAACCACTACCGGAAAAATTATGCGTCGTTTGCTCAGAAATCGCGCTTGATTATCTGCATTGCCCGTTCGCTTCCGGCCATTCTTTGCGTTGTAAATCTGCGCCCTGTTTCGGGGTTTGTAAATATTGTTTGAGTTGACCCGGTCAAGTCGGTTTTTGTCTGGCAAGGCGAAGGGAGCGCGGTGTGGTCATTCCGTATAAGCGGGTGACATGGTTCTAATGTATTAGAGCAGTCTAGTTAAGAGATAATACTCAAACCTGGAGCAATTGAAATGATTACAACAAAGAAGTACCTGAAAGAGAATTTAAGCTGGATGCCATTAGCTTGGTGCTGTACCAAAAGTACACCCGAGCCGAGGCGGCACGCAGTCTTCAAATCAACCCTGATTTGATTACCCGCTGGATACAAGAACACCAAGCCGACGACTTAGGCCAAGCCTTTCGGGGTCAGGGTAAGCTGACCCCGCAGCAGAAGGAAGAGAATAAGCGCTTGAAACTGGAGAAAGAAGTGCTAAAAAAAGCGATGGTCTTCTTTGCCAGAGAAACGACGTGAAATACGCGTTTATCACCCAGCACAAGAAGACCTGACCACTTAGAGCTGATTGAAGCCGTCAAAGGCATTGCCAAAGCTTCCGATAATACTTAGGCCTTGAATGCGATGAGTTCCCCCGTTAGCCGCAATAAGGCCAGGAAATTGATGCAAGAAGCGGGCGTACAAGTCAAAAGCCGCAAGCAGTTCAAAGTCACGGCAAACAGTAACCATACCCAGCCTTTGTTTGACAATATATTGAACCGTGATTTTGCCCCTAAGGGCCTAAATCAGGCCGATGTTCAGGATATGACTTACCTCTGGACACAACAAGGCTGGCTTTACCTGGCCACAGTGATTGACCTCTACCCAAGGCGTGTTGTTGGTTGGAGTATGAGTGCTGGAATGACGGCGCAGTTGGTTTGTGACGCATTAAAGATGGCAATCTGGCAGCGTCGTCCTGATGCGGGGCTCATCGTCCATTCTGACCGGGGTTCTCAATACGCGAACAAGGCTTACCACTTCGTTGGCAGCATGAATAGACCTGTAAGGATTGGTTTTCAAAGGGCTATTATCTCATAAGTTAATGGTTGGATTGAAGGGGAGTGTAAATGGCGGCTTATCCCAGTGAGGCCTACCGAACAAAATCATAAACTGACCCATAACTTGTTTCTAATCACCAATCGGCGGGGCCCATTTCTTCGCCATCTCATGCAGAGCCCGTTACAGTACCTTCATCACCGATTCGTCGTTGGGGAATGGCCGTCGGGTGTTGGTGAGTTTACGCAACGATGTATTCAACGATTCAATAGCATTCGGGGTGTCAATCACCTTGCGGACCGGCGGCGAGTAATCAAAGAACACGCTCAGTCGTTCCCGGTTATAAAGCTCAATATGCTTTTGTTACGAGCATCAAGCCTGATGCCCAGGCCATGCGTACGGATACTAAATTGGGCTGGCTCTCAATTTCTTGCGTAAGAGCCAGGACTCCTGGTGCATGACCCTCTGGCCAATTATCCTGGGGAAGTAAATCGTCGATGACGTAGATACCGCCGATTGGGAGCATATCAAGTACAAGCTCTAAATATGAAAACTTGCCTGGCCAGGCGTCCGCAAAAATGAAATCGTAGTACTGGCCTTCGTTCTTCTCAAGCCATGTGCCTCCATCTGCGCACACAAATTTAACCCGTGGGTCGTGACCAAGATTTTAGTGCGATGCCTTGTGCTTCCGGATCGTTATCTACTGAGGTAAGCGTGGAGTTTCTATCCATCCCGCTGAGTATCCATGCGGCAGATAAGCCGATACCCGTACCAAGTTCCAGAAATTCCCCATTTGGTTTGGATGTGGATAGTGTTCTAAGTAATGATCCGGTCCTGGGATCAGATGCCATATCAAAGCCCATTGCCCGAGTATCGTTGATAATCGAATCAAGTGCTTCTGGATATTCGTAAATATAATGATCTTCCATGGTTCTCCTTGAGCTTTAACGCCCCGCATTAGCGGCAAAGGGCGCGCGTAGCGGGCACTTTGTCCGACTGCATGCGCTTGTTATATTTACCGCAACTCAATTTCAACAAAATGGAATTCGAAGTTATTTGCGTTAACCACATTATGCTCTATACCTTCTGGCCTGTAATACGAATGCCCAGCTTGCAGTTCAGCAATGCTATTACCTTTTGTGGTTTCAAGAAGCAAATTGCCATTTATGGAGGAAATTTACTATGGCATTTTAAGCATCACTGTCGCACTTCAAACTTGATACCAGGTGGCATATTCCTTTTTCCAGTGTGGCTGATTTTGGCCAATTCGTAAGTTCAGGATCGCGACCAAACCCGCGGGTATAGATCTGTTCCCGGGCGGTCACCCGGCTTGAGTCCGCGTTTTGTCATGATGGCGCTGTGATCCGGGTCCATCCCGCAGTTCCGGAACTTGATGCGTACGTCATCGCCCAGCCACTTGGTGGTAAAAACTCGCAAGTCGATGTCTTTATGCAGTCTGCCCGACCCGCCATGTATGATTCGGCTGTTGAAAACCACGCAGTCACCCGGTTGCATATCCCAGCTCACGACTCCAAAGCTTTCAGGATTGGCATCAATGTCAGGGAGTGCGGTTTCAGCCATGCCCGAGAAATCTACCTGATCAACCGCTGATTTGCCATCCGGATTCAGATCACCGAAGTTGTACTGGTAAAACACGGAGTCGAGTCGGTGAGAGCCCGGCACGTAGGCCAATGCGTTTTCTCGTTTGACCGGAACCAGCGGCATCCAAAACGTGCAAGTGTCATACCCCTCCACAGACCAATAGGGCTCGTCCTGGTGCCAGGGCGTAGCAAACTGGCTACCCGGAGAGCGTACAAATACTGCATCGAAGTAGAAGTTGATATGTATCGACTTCATCAACTGGCCCGCAATTTGCGCGGCGGGCGAATCAAAAATAAATTGCCGGTACTCGTCAATACCCTGCCACGCCTGGCTATCCCAAAACATGGTACGTCCCTCGGTATCCCGATCCCACACACGAGAGCGGTCTGTTGGATTCTCGCAATTGGCGATCAACCCCTTATCCAGCAGATCAATCCATTTCAAGTCAAACAACTCCAGAAGCAGAACAACACCGTCTCGTTGATAGGTTGTAATCTCTTCTGATGTAATTGGACGGAGTGCATCACTGCTCATAATAGTTTTATCTTAAAGATGAAATTTTTAAATACAAGATACCATCTCTCTACAATTGTCCACAAGGGGTATTATCCCATCTGCGGGCAATACGGTTGCTGGTGTTTCAAAACACCAATAAATATGAATTGAGTTGCGTATCGCCGCTCCTAAAGCACTCATCTTGCTTTTTCCGCGCCGCGTCAAGCGCTGATACTGGGCTGCAATATCCGGGTTATACCGGGTGGCGACCAGCGCGGCCATGAACAGTTTCGCTCGTATGTGACTATTCCCGGCCTTCGAGATTCTCGCCCGACCGCTGACACTACTCCCCGACTCCATCTGTATCGGCACCAGGCCTAAATACGCGGCACATTGCGAGACGTTTGTGAACCGACGAGCGACTTAATACACCGAGGGGACTTCTGAAAAGCGTCAAAAACAATTGATATTGATAATTGCTGATTGATATTCGAGATTATCCTGTCTGCATTCGAGTTACTTTACGTTTCCAGTGCCCATTTCCATCCGTATTTCCCTATTACAGACGCACGCATTGTAGCGCCTGTAACTCTCTCCGGCACCAATACAGATTCGCCAGCGCAAATAGTGTAAAGAGCTGTGACGCATTTTTCTCGATTCCTCGGTAACGGGCTTTGGTATATCCCGAAAGGCAGGCTCCCCCTTCGCCCAGGTGCGATTGCTTTTACCGTTGAATAAGTGAGCCGCTGGGCTGAGCTGCCTGCCGCGCCTCGCTTTACGATTGACCCGCCATGCTTAACTCTTTAACAGGCCTTTTGCTGATATTCCCTGACTGAATGACTTCATCCGTTGGCGTCAATGCAGGTTCAGCCGCCAATTTCGTTCCAGCGGGTGCGCGAAATAACCCTGCTCAACCAGTTTTCGACAAACCGCACCGACTCAGTCCGGCAGGCCGCCCAGGCTGTGTTCGGCGGTCAGTTTCTTCGCGTTGTATCATAGCGGTAGCCGTAATGTTGAACCCGCCGTTTCAAGTCGTGAATCCAGCTTTCGGCATCCGCGTTTCCCAGTAAAGCCGTTTCTTCCGCTGGGTGAATAAAATCCGGGACATACCGCCCGCTGCCCGCGAACGTCAGCCACCGCTCCTTGTGATGCAGACCCGATAGCGGTGTGCTTGTCACCGTGTTGCAGGTTCTGCCGCATTCCTTGCATTGATACTGCCTGCCTGTTTGGGTGAATCGGCAATCTCTTTCCAAATATCGAGCGCGTTTATGCTATTACCGCTTAGGCTATTACCTAGGGGATACGGTTACTGGCGGCCAGTTACGGTTTCTCGCCGCGCCGCAGGCGGGCTTCTATGTCATCCAGGCACGGTATCAAATCGGCGATGCTGTCGATGACGTAGTGCGCGCCGCGTTGATACATGGTGGGGTAGATGCGATCACGGTGTTTTTGTTTGGCCGCTTCGGAATAGACATTCCACTGGTCCAGTTGGACCCCCACTTCATTACCGGAAATCGCCAGGCCGATCGCCCAGCACCCGGCATTCAGGCCTTCTTCAATCCCGGTCAGGGTGTCGTCGATTTTAACTACTGATTGCACGGGTGAAATATCCAGTTCCAGTAGGTTGCGCAATACCATATGCGGAAATGGGCGGCCGCGTTTTACATCGCCAGCGCCGAATGTGGCGTCGGGAATATAGCCCTGTCTGGCCGCATCCGCCTGGTTGATAGCGAGCATTCCTGGCAGATAGCCCGAAGTGGAGCCGATTTTATATCCACGTTTGCGGCATTCGACAATTACGTCCAGGGTGCCCGGGATCAATTGGGAATATTCCGACAGACAGGCCTCCTGCATGGGCACGAAGTCTGCAAACATTCGGTCCACGTCGGCATCGGTGGGCTCGACACCGTGTTTTTTCAGCCAGCGCCGACGCACGCCGGGAATTTCGCAAATCAAACCAATATGAACTTTCTTGTGCGCACCCATGGGGATGCGCGCTTCCTCCAGACTGATGGGTACGCCCGCCTTCTCAAATACCTGGCAAAAAACCACCGCGGGCGCCATGCAGCCGAAATCCATGGTGGTTCCGGCCCAATCGAGGATAATGCATCGCAGTGGGCCGCGGTAAGCGCGGTTATAGGTAAATTCTCGTTCGTAGGTAAATTGCATTGTTGGGACGCTGCTGGTTAGGTGATAAAAGTGATCAGGCCATATAGCTTGTCACTGCAAATGACTGGCCCGGACCGGTGTAGGCGCACAGGTTATTGATAATATCATGCGCTAACAAATTGTTATTATTTATAGTTCGTATTGTCATGGTCAATAAAATGTCGTTTCTGTAAATTGTGCCCGAATAACCTCTTGTCTATTCAGACCAGCCAGAATAGTCATCCAGCTCGCTTTGCAGTTGCCGTTTGCGTTCGGGCCCAATAAATGCGGCATTGATCGCATTGTGTGAAAGTTGTATCAGGTCGGCTTTGCGCAAATTCAGGGAATCACTGACTGCGGCAAAATTTTCGTTCATGTAGCCGCCAAAATAAGCCGGGTCATCGGAATTAACCGTGACCATTAAGCCTTTGTCCAGCATCGTTTTCAAGGGATGTTTGCGCATATTTTCCACCACGCACAATCGCGTATTCGACAACGGGCACAGGGTCAAAGGCATTTTTTCCCGCACCAGTCTGTCCACCAGGGCCGGGTTCTGTAAACAGCTATTGCCATGATCAATGCGATTAACCTGCAACAAATCGAGTGCGCCGATAATGTATTCGGGCGGCCCTTCCTCGCCCGCATGGGCGACACGGACATAGCCCTGGTTTCGCGCTTCGCGAAATACCTGTGCAAATTTTTCCGGCGGGTTGCCAAGCTCGCTGGAATCCAGCCCGATGCCGATAATTTTTTCCTTGTACGGTCGCGCCATTTCCAGCGTATCGAAGGCATCCTCCTGGTGCAGATGACGCAGCATACACATAATCACATTTGAACTCATTCCAAACGCCTGCTGTGCGGCTTGCAGCGCATTGCAGATGCCTTCAATGGCAGTTGCAAATGCGATGCCACGGCTGGTATGCCCCTGGGGATCGAAAAAGATTTCGGTGTGCCGAACATTTTGCCCATGAATGCGGCATAGATAGGCCCAAGTTAAATCGTAAAAATCCTGCTCGGTTTGCAGGACATTCATACCCTGATAATAAATATCAAGAAAATCCTGTAATTTTTTGAAAGAATAGGCTTTTTTGAGATCTTCAACCTCGCGATAGGGCAGGGTAATACCGTTGCGCCCGGCCAGTTTGAGCATCAATGCCGGTTCAAGCGTTCCCTCTATATGGCAATGCAGTTCGACTTTCGGCAGGTTTTGTATAAAATTTTTCATGATCGGGTGTTCTAGCTTCCACCGCACTTTAGCTGTTTTTCCATCTGTTGGATAAACTGGCAACCGCAGCACGCCCGCTAACCAATTCGTTTTCCTTGTGTTCGTTCAGCATCCGGCTTCCAGTCAGGCGGTCTAAATATAAAACTCAGCGCGTCGCTGATGTTACGGGCCTGCCACACATCCTTGGTTATCTGCCAAAACTCGTGAATATTGATGATCACCGGATTCGACGTCCGAATCGGTGTGGTGATGCCATAAACAACCTTTCCATCCTCACTTTTATAGGTGCCAAACAAACGGTCCCATACCATCAGTATGCCGCCATAATTCTTGTCGTGATATTGTTTGTTGGAACCATGATGTACCCGATGAGCCGATGGGGTGTTAAAAAACCGGTCAGCCCAAGCGAGTTTGCCGATTTTCTCTGTGTGAATCCAGGTTTGATACAGCACCACAATGGATAAAGCGATGATGGTTTGAATGGCGCTGAATCCAACCAGCACCATCGGTACAAAAAACAGCCATTCTATGGCGCCTTCAATCCAGGCCAGTCGCAAGCCGGTGGTCAGATTAAATTCTGGCGAAGAATGATGAACGCTGTGGTAGGCCCAAAGAATACGAACCCGATGTTCGCACCGGTGCATCCAGTAGTACGTCAAATCCGCCGCCAACAAAGCCATAATCCAGCTCCACCACGTTTCCTGAATTGTAGTAAAGGCAAAGGACTGGGTGATAAACAAGCCGAGCACGAATACCAGTCCATAAAGGGTTCGTTCAAGCAGATGATTTCCTGTGGCGATGGCGAAGTTAGCGGCTGATTCCTTAATGTCAGTGCGTTTTTTTATATAGAAGTCCCAGGCCGTTTCGCCAAGTATAACCACAAGAAAGGCCAACCCGATTATCTCCATCACCCGAAAGGAAGCGGAGAATGCGGCAAATTGCTGATCAATATAGTCCATATCGAATTTATCTTACTGTTTTCTGGAATGAAATAAAGGCATCAGATGAAACTGGCGATATAAGTCAAATTAATCCAGCCCCATCAGCATCTTACAATCATTTCCGCGTTCCCGGCAGCGCATCGCCGAGCCGCAGTTTTCTCACCCATCAGTCCATTATCAGCCTGCGTTTCGTACTGCGGTGCTCAATCCAGCGGAAAAATCCGATAATAATCCCGGCCAGACAGAGGTATATCCCGGCAACCAGCAGCAATGGTTCATAAATCCGATAAGTTTCCTGGCGCACCATACTGCCCACGCCATAAACATCGAAAACCGTTATGGTTGCGGCCAAAGGTATGGATTTGAGCGTTAATATGAATTCCCCGGCCAGCGTCGGCAAAACATTTTGCACTGCCCGGGGAAACCAGATTCGCCATAACAGGGTAAATGGATTCATACCAAATGCGCGAGCGGCCTCAAGCTCACCCTTGTTGACACTCTTAAATGCCCCGCGCATGACTTCCCCGGAATAACCGGCCACACTGATGGTAAATGCAAACACCGCATAAGGAAATGCATCCCGCAGTGCCGGCCAGATAAAACTCTCGCGTATGCCCGGAATAAACGGAAATATTGAACCTAGCCCATAATAGATCAACCAGAGTTGGATCAGTAGTGGAGTGCCCCGGACCACGGTGCAAAACCCTTGCGCGCATAACGCCAGCGCTTTTGGGCCAGTGACCTGCACCAGACCTACCGGGGTGGCCAGAATCATGCCGAAGGTGATGGACAAAATCAATAATTTGATCGTAATCCACAGGCCCTCGACAAATTTCGGCGTATATTCGGCGACCCAATACCATTCCATAGCGAACAGACCTGCCGGAAAGTGCTATACAAGATCGGGCTGGCCACGTCGATATCGACGTTCCAGCAATCGGAACAACGCATTGGAAATCAGGCTGACGCATAGATAAATACATCCAGCCGCCAGATAAAACATCAGATATTCTTTGGTCGCACCGGCCGCCTGCCGGGTGGTCAGGGCCAGCTCGCTCAGGCCGACCACGGCCAGCAGCGCAGTATCTTTGGTGACGATCAACCACAGATTGGCAAGGCCAGGTAACGCCAGTGGAATCATGGCGGGGATGATGATGCGGCGGTGTCTGGTCAGCCAAGACATGCCGCAGGCTTTGGCTGCTTCAATTTGCCCCACAGGCACCGCCAGCATTGCCCCGCGTATGACTTCTATGGAATACGCGCCTTGCACGAAACCCAGTACGTAGATTCCGGCCACCAGGGCATTGATATCCACCCGCGCATACCCTAGGGATTCCAATACCCCATTCAACAAATCCGGTCCGGCATAAAACAGCAATAGAATCAGCACCAGTTCGGGTATGGCACGGCCGAGCGTGGTATAGATTTCAAATGACCAGCGCAGGATTGGCCCGCCGTAAATTTTACCGAGTGCGCCACTCAGTCCAATCAACAGGCCAAGTGCATACGCACCGAACGCAATTTGCAGACTCAAACCCAGTCCTTGCAATAAATTGCCGCCCCACCCCGGCGGCGAAAAGGCGAGTAAATCCAGTCCTGAAGGCGTCACGGTAAAACCGGCCCAAGACAAAACCCAGCCTGTGAGCTATTCAAGGCAGGCAGGATTTGCAGGGTTGAACCGGAACGATCATGCGCATTAACAATGACCGCTCCGGCCCAATCAATATAAGTTAATAAATTATTCTCCGCCGTAAATGTCGAAGTTAAAATATCTCTCCGAAATGGCGTTGAAGGTACCGTCAGCGCGAATCTGCGCGATAGCCGCATTAAATCGCGCTTTCAGCTCGGTATCTTCCTTACGCATCCCGCCGCCAACACCCGGGCCAAACACCGCAACGTCGTTGAGTTCTCCGGCGATTTCACAACAGGCGCCGCTTTCACTATTGAGGAACGGCTGCATGGCCAGCGAATCACCCACCACCGCGTCCACCCGGCCGGCCACCAAATCCTGGTTATGCTCATCAAAAGTTGCATAGGTTTTCAGGCTCGCCGCCGTATCGGCATAATGCTTGGAAACATAGTTTTCATGGGTAGTAGAGACCTGTACACCGACAATCTTTCCGCTCACACTGGCGGGTGAACCATCAATGCCGGCGCCTTTTGGCGCCACGATTACCGCAGGGGTGTTGTAGTATTTGTCCGAAAAATCGATGGTTTTCATGCGCTCCTCAGTGATCGACATGGACGACACGATCACATCGAATTTTTTCGCCATCAGCGCCGGAATGATGCCATCCCACGCCACTTCGACCCACTCACACTGCTCGCCCATTGCGGCGCAGATTGCGTCAGCGATTTCAATCTCCCAGCCTTCCCATACACCGGACGCATTCTTTTCCGCAAACGGAGGATAGGGTTCAGCCGCAACACCCAGCTTAAGCGCGTAGGCATTCGAACCGAGCAAGCAGACCGCAAGCACGGCCCCGATCATTAACCGGGTAAAATTTTTCATAGTCGTTCTCATGTTGAATAGTTTTAAATTAAAGTGTTAAAAAATCCGCGTTGATTAAATTTGATCAAAACCGGAATCTAACCAACCGAGCGTACAAAATTGCGGCAGCGCTCGCTTTCCGCTTCCTTGAATACCCGCTGCGGCGATCCTTCTTCTTCCACTCGACCATTATGCAGGAATATCACATGGGATGAAACATTGCCGGCAAAATTCATCTCATGGGTTACCATAATCATGGTTCGACCTTCTTCCGCCAGGTCGCGAATCACCTTGAGCACCTCGCCCACAAGCTCGGGGTCCAGCGCCGAAGTCGGCTCATCAAACAACAATGCGCTCGGTTCAATGGCCAGCGCCCGGGCGATGGCCACCCGTTGCTGCTGCCCGCCGGAAAGCACTGCCGGATACTGATTGCGTTTTTCCCATAACCCGACTTTTTGCAAAAGCGCATCGGCGCGTTCGATGGCTTCGCTTTTTTTAAGTTTTAAAACATGCACCGGCGCTTCGATTACATTCTGCAAAACAGTCATGTGCTCCCACAGATTGAAACCCTGAAACACCATGCCAAGCTGGGTACGAATACGTTCGATCTGACGCATATTTACCGGCACCAGATCGCCGGTTTTGCTTTTCCTGAATTCCAGTAATTCGCCATTGATCGAGATATTGCCCGAGGTTGGATTCTCCAAAAGATTAAGACATCGCAAAAAAGTGCTTTTCCCGGAACCGCTTGCGCCAATGATAGACACCACATCACCCTCCCGGGCTCGCAGCGATACCCCTTTAATCACCTCAAGCGAACCAAATGATTTGTAGAGATCATTCACTTCAATCGTAGCAGTGGCTTCAATAGTAGCAGTGGATGCCGCAGCATCTTTGGTATCGTTCACAGCGCTCATTGGTCTTTATGGTCGGGCCTTGACGGTTGGCATTATACGGCTGGTTTAATGCAATACCGAAACATTTTTCACCCACCGCATTCCCCAGGGGCGCGATGCGTCGGGTTGCTGCACGATTTTGCAATATCAAACAGGAATTGTGGTGGCCTGAATGCACGGCGGGTTACAATCACCTGATTGATACGCTGTATTTCCGATTCACGTTTTGCCGGGAAGAACCTGAGTTGAACACGCAAACTCCATTGTGGCGGCCGACCACACAGTCCATCGCAGAATCCAATCTCGCGGCTTTCATTGATCAGGTCTCGGCAAAACATCCTGCCGTGCGTGACTATGATTCGTTGCACCGATGGAGCATAGATTCGAGTGATCAATTCTGGGCCAGCCTGTGGGAATACTGTGCGGTTACAAGCAGCTACAAGTGGGACACCGTGGTGACCAACCCGGGGGCAATGCCGGGAGCCGGATGGTTTGCCGGGGCACGGCTTAATTTTGCGGAGAATCTGCTCAAATACCGGGACGATAGAACGGCGATTATTTTTCGGGGTGAAGACAAAACAACCCGCACGCTGAGCTATGCCCGGTTGTATGCCGAGGTGGCGCGCTGTGCTGAGTTGCTGAAGTCGCTCGGCGTAGTGCAAGGTGATCGCGTGGCGGGGTATCTGTCCAACACTGTGGAAGCGGTGATTGCCATGTTGGCAACGGCCAGCATGGGCGCTATCTGGTCATCCTGTTCACCGGATTTTGGCTTCAAGGGTGTATTGGAGCGATTCGCACAAATTCAGCCAAAAATCCTGTTCACCATTGATGGCTATCATTACAACGGCAAGCAGATTGATGTGCTGGACTCGGTTGTTTCCGTGGTTGAAGCCATTCCCGGTATTGAAAAAGTGATCGTCATACCCTTTCTGAATCCAGCCCCGGATTTCCGCAATGTTCGGGATGCGATGGGTTTTGAGGATTTTACCACCGGGAAGAATTCCATAGAGTTCGCCCAACTGCCATTCGATCATCCGCTGTATATTTTGTATTCATCGGGTACAACGGGCAAGCCAAAGTGCATCGTCCACGGCGCGGGCGGCACATTGCTCCAGCACTTGAAGGAACATCAGTTGCATACCAATATCAGGCGTGACGATAATTTGTTTTATTTCACAACCTGCGGCTGGATGATGTGGAACTGGCTGGTTAGCGGCCTGGCGAGTGGTTGTACCATTGTGCTGTATGACGGTTCGCCGTTTTACCCGAATAAATACAGTCTGTGGGAGATGGTGGATGAGCTTGGAATTACGGTATTTGGCACCAGCGCACGTTTTATCGCGGCGTGTGCAAAAACCCGGGTGAAACCCGGCCAGCACTGTCGCTTTCCGACGCTGCGTACAATTTTATCCACCGGCTCACCCCTGGTTGCCGAGAGCTTTGATTATGTGTATGAAAATATAAAGGCAGATTTGGTGTTGTCTTCGATTTCGGGTGGGACGGATATCATTTCATGCTTTGTGCTGGGTAATCCACTGCAACCGGTTTACCGTGGTGAAATTCAGACCCGTGGCCTAGGGATGGCGGTTGATGTCTATGCGGACGGGAAACCGGTGCGCGGGCGGCGCGGGGAATTGGTCTGCACCCGTCCATTCCCGTGCATGCCATTGGGTTTTTGGGGCGAACCGGACAATCGGCGTTACCATGATGCCTATTTCACACGGTTTAAAAATGTCTGGGCCCAGGGTGACTATGCCGAGATTACCGCTAACAACGGCATCATCATTTACGGTCGGTCAGACGCGGTGTTGAATCCCGGAGGGGTGCGCATCGGCACAGCGGAAATTTATCGCCAGGTGGAAAAAGTCGATGCGGTGCTGGAAAGCGTCTGTATCGCCCAGCAATGGCAGGGGGACGTTCGCATCGTGTTATTTGTCATGCTGCGGCAGGGCGCAAACCTGACCGACGACCTGAAAGCCATCATTCGGCAGACAGTACAGGACAATACCACGCGCCGCCATGTGCCGAAAAAGATAATCGCGGTGGCCGATATACCCAGGACATTCAGCGGCAAAATAGTCGAATTGGCAGTGCGCGACGTTGTGCATGGCGATGCAGTGAAAAATACCGACGCATTGGCGAACCCGGAAGCCCTGGAATATTTCAGGGATTTGCCGGCGCTTCAGGAAAAATGAATATGAACCGTATACAGACAGAGAAATGATCATGCAGAAAAAACAGGTTGTGGTGGCGAGTGGTGTGCGCACAGCGGTTGGCAGTTTTGGCGGTAGTTTAAAAAATCACAGTCCGGCCCAACTCGGCGCGGCGGTGGTTGCCGAAGCGGTTAGGCGCGTCGGCATCAATGGGCAAGCCGTAGGCCACTGCGTCATCGGCCAAGTCATTCATACCGAAGCGCAGGATATGTACCTGTCCCGGGTGGTCGCGCTGCGCGGCGGGCTGCACCATAAAACGCCGGCGGTAACGGTTAATCGATTGTGCGGCAGCGGGATGCAGGCCATCGTTACCGCGGCCCAGCAAATACAACTGGGGATGTGTCATACCGCAGTAGCGGGCGGCGTTGAAGTGATGAGCAGGGGCGGGTATGTGGCCACTGGCGCACGTTTCGGCAATCGTCTGGGCGATGGGAAATTGATCGACATGATGCTGTCTGCGCTGCATTGCCCCATTGAACATTGCCATATGGGAATTACCGCAGAAAATATCGCGGAAAAGTGGGATATCAGTCGTGCGCAGCAGGATGAACTTGCCCTGGTCAGTCATCAGCGCGCCCAGAATGCAATCGAACAGGGTTATTTCAAGTCGCAAATTTTGCCCATCGAAGTCAAATCCGGCAGGGACAGCATAATGTTTGCCCGGGACGAACACGTTCGCTTCGACGCCAGACTGGAAGATATGGCAAAACTGAAACCGGTATTCAAGCAGGACGGCACGGTTACCGCAGGCAATGCTTCCGGTATTAACGATGGCGCGGCGGCGGTGGTATTGATGGATAGTGAACACTGTGAATCTTTGCAGATAAAAGCCCGGGCGAAATTGATCAAATACGCTTATGCCGGGGTTGAACCCGGATACATGGGTATCGGGCCGGTGCCGGCGGTTGAAAACCTGTTTGCAGAAACTGAATTTTCGGTCAGGGATATTGATGTCTGGGAAGTCAACGAGGCATTCGCCGCCCAGGCAATTGCGGTAGCGCGGGAGCTTGACATTCCTGCGGATAAACTGAATCCCAATGGCAGCGGCATCTCGCTGGGGCATCCGATAGGCGCAACCGGCGTGGTGATAACAGAAAAAGCCCTTTCCGAACTTGAGCGCACCGGCGGAAAATATGCGGTGGTCACCATGTGTATCGGCGGCGGTCAGGGCATCGCGGCACTGTTTGAAAAAATCTGAAAATCTTCTGAAAATTCAGCCCGGGCACTCAATGGATTGCGGGCGCCTGAGCTTGCCCGGGTGATCGTAGGGGCCAATCCATTGAATCTTCCCCGCACGCAATTGAATATAATAAGGCGCCGTCCATTCATGGCGCGGATAACCAGGAGGTGCCCGGAAACATTCCCGGCTATAGTGCGGGTGAACGGGATGCACTGCCACAACAGGATATTATTTAGACAGCAGAAAAAGGCCTGACCATTATGATTTTTGGAAAGAAACCCAAACCACAGACGACTTGCAGCCAAACCAGTACAACGACATCGGCGACGGACCGGCAAAGTATGGAAAACACGCGCATACTGTCCAGTCTGGCCCGGGATTACCTCAAAGAGAAAAAATCTCGGCGACGCTGGGGGCTATTCATAAAATTACTCGTACTGGGTTATATCATCGCCACAACCGTAGCCTACTTTGTCACCACCGACGAAATTATTTCCAGAGAACACACCGCAGTTGTGGAATTAACGGGCATTATTGGCGCGGACGCGGTATCGGCCAGCTCGATAAACCGAAGTTTGACGAATGCTTTTGCCGCCGAATCTTCGGTTGCCGTGATTCTCAAAATCAACAGCCCGGGCGGGACGCCGGTACAAGCCGCGCAAATTAATGCAGAAATTGGCCGCCTGAAGCGCCTCTATCCAGACAAACCGGTGTATGCCGCCATCACCGACATCTGCGCATCGGGCGGGTATTATATTGCGGTGGCTGCTGACCAGATTTTTGCCCATCCTGCGAGTATTATCGGTTCGATTGGCGTGCTGATGAATGGTTTTGGATTCGTTGAGGCAATGGACAAACTGGGAGTTGAGCGCAGACTGATTACGGCGGGAGAGAATAAAGGGATTCTCGACCCGTTCAGTCCGGTTTCACTGGCCCACGAATTACACGTAAAATCGGTACTGAATGATGTTCATCAACAATTTATCGATGCGGTCAAGCAGGGAAGAGGGGCGCGTTTAAAAGATGATCCTGAATTATTCAGCGGATTATTCTGGAGCGGTGAAAAAGCCAGGAAATTAGGTTTGATTGACCAGTTCGGCAGCGCAAAACAAATTGCGCACGAGATCATCGGTGCAGAAAAGCTGGTTGATTACAGCTATCACCCATCATTTATCGATTTATTTGCGCAAGGAATCGGGGCGTCCATCTCGAATACCATTATGGGCCGTGCTTTGCAGATACAGTGATAGTTATATTCAAGTCATACTTTTAAATTAGATTTTAACTATTTGATTTTCATTTTTCTTTTCTTAAATATATGACCGAAACAGAAAAAATCCTGGGCAAATTAATCGCTTATCCCACCGTCAGCCGGGACAGCAATCTGGAATTGATCCAATATATTGCGTCATATTTATATGGATTTGGCATCCAATCCGAGCTGACCTATAACGATGAAAAAACCAAGGCGAATTTATACGCCGTGTTTGGGCCCGGCAAGACCGGCGGGGTGATGTTATCCGGGCATTCTGATGTAGTGCCGACGGATGGACAGGATTGGACAGTGGAGCCATTTGCATTGCTGCACAGGGAAGACCGGTTATATGGGCGAGGTACAACAGACATGAAGGGGTTTATCGCGTCGGTTTTAGCCATGGTGCCCGCAGCCCTGGCACGTAATTTGACTCATCCTGTCCACCTGGCGTTTTCCTACGATGAAGAAATCGGTTGTGTTGGGGTTGGTCGGATGATTGAACTGCTTGCATCTGCACAGCAGCGGCCGGGTTTTTGTATCATTGGCGAACCAACGTCGTTACAGGTGGCCATCGCGCACAAAGGGAAAACCGGTGCTGTTTGTAGATGCCACGGCGTTGAAGCGCATTCTGCTCTAGCAGCCAGTGGGTTAAATGCCATTTATCTGGCCACAGAAATGATAAACGCAATCCGCGATATTCAGCAGGGCCTCATCGTCAACGGTATGCACGATGAGGACTTTGGTGTGCCGTATTCGACCCTCCATGTGGGCATTATTGAGGGTGGTACGGCATTGAACATTATTCCCAATGCGTGTGAATTTAAATTTGAAATCAGAAATTTGAAATCAGATGATCCGATGGCGATCATGGCGCGCGTGCGCACAGCGGGTAAGCGCATTGCAGACCGCTACAAGGCTGATTTTCCCCGGGCAGGCATCGATATTGAAATATTCAATCAATACCCGGCGTTAGATACCGCAGCGGACGCGGAGGTTGTCGGTTTTGTCCAGGGACTGGTGGAAAACAAACCGCCGGTCAAACTGGATTTCGGAACAGAGGGAGGGTTGTTCCAGACGCGGTTGAATGTGCCCACAGTGGTATGCGGCCCAGGGTCAATGCGGCAGGGCCATAAGCCAGACGAGTTTATTTTGCAATCCGAGCTTGAACGCTGTGACAGGTTTTTGGCGGCTTTATTGGACCGGCTTTCTGATCAGGGCCGGTAACCGAAAATAAAAGAATCCCCGATATAGACGAGATTATTGACGCGCTATTGTTGGCGCATCATCTGGTTGAGGTGAGCCGCCAGTTTAATGCTGTGGTCAGTCAATCCGAAGTTGATGCCATTGCATTGAGTACGTATTGTGGTGCTGCGTTGACTTGATTTAGGGCCAACTGAAAGATGATCTGGTCGAAAATTGTCTATTCCAGTGATGACTGGTGGGCGGCTTAACCAGATTTCTAAAGGTTCTGAGTCCTCATTACCATTGGATGTTACCCCAGGGCTGGAAAATCCGGACGCCATCGGCCCGCACTTTGCGACCACCGCCATCCTTATCCACGCTGCCGACGCAGTTGGATTGGGTCAGTAAATGGCTGGGTTAAAGAGTCGGATAACAGGCTTGATGCTGAAATATATGCCACGTCGTGAGTGATGGGTTATCTGAATGCGATGGAGAAAGATCGCGATCAGCACTTCGGCGATGCGATGCAGGATTTATCAACCCCGGGAATTGAATCGCCAATGGCTGAATCACCATAAGGGCGCCGGTATGCCGGATATCTTGGCGCAGGGATTGGGCGATAGCGCGAAGACTGGAAAATTCTGGTTGGCTGTCAAAGATTGCAGGGCAGAACGGGAGATTGGCAGGCGGTTAAATCCTGCAATGCGCAGAGGTTGTTGAATATGGATCGCTCACAGGTCGCCGGGCACGCCATAAGAAGGCGCACCAATCGGGTTAATCGCACGGGTCAGATAATCCTGCATCTGCGGTTGGTAGCGTGTCCAGATTTCCCGCAAACCAACCACCGCACAGGTATCGTGCCAGTCCACCCGCAAGTCCACCAACGGGAAAGGCTGTTTATCTACCACCAGCAGCGCCGCAGAATGTACCTCGCCCTGTTCACCACCGGCGTCCAGACCGGCTTGCAGTGCATTCAGTAATCGCTCGGCAAGATGGCAGTGGGTATGGGCTGTGAATGCCGCCGTCATGGCATCCGGCACGCCCTGATGCGATAACAGATTGCCCGCTGCGAGGCAATTTTTTTGCGTTGACTGAGAATGGATACCGAGAATATTGTCACCCGTGTGGCAGGCGATGTTGCCGGCATTATCTATCACCGCAAGTTGTCGAAATTCACCATGCTGCAAGCCATCCAACACCGCTGCCAGAGCCTGATTTGCGGATTTGCCCAGGGCCAGTTGATCCAGCAATGCCGGGCCCAGTGCGGGGTCGGTTATATTCTGGGTCGCCGCCGCACCCACCCCCGCTCTGGCATGGGGGCAGCGAGCACCAACGCAAATACTTGAGGTGGTGATGGCTACTCCGAACATTCCTGTTTGTTCGCACCGACCAATGATTGAAAATGTCACAGGATCAGCTTGCAGGAATGACTGCGGTGACTTCGATTTCCATCAGCCATTCCGGCCGGGCCAGTCCACTGACGATTAACCCAGTAGAAACCGGGTAGACGCCTTTCAACCATTTGCCGATGGCCTGATAGACGTCATCGCGATAACGGCGGTCGGTAATATAAACCTGTATCCGGCAAATATGGCTGAGCTCTGAACCTGCTTCCAGCAGCAATTGTTCCACATTTTTCATGGCTTGATCGGCCTGGCTGTAAGCATCCGCATCGACCAGGCTTGCAAACCTGTCAATTTCCTGACCGACTTGACCGCGCACAAAAACCAGGGTGCCGCTGGCTTTAACCAACTGGCACAAATCGTTATCCAGGTTTTGATCCGGGTAGGTCTGTTTGGTATTGAATTTACGGTAACGCTGATGTGTCGTCATATTAATTACCCGAATAATTACCAGGATATCGGAGCGAAAAAATCGGTAATCGAATCAGCATAGGGCATCACAGCGCCTTGCCATAAAGGTTTCGCGCCAGATACTGGGTGAACTCATGATTCTGCTGTTCAAGCCAGCACAACGGGCCAGGGCCGGACAAGGGGGAATGAACGCCTTTATACAGGCCCTCAATAACGAACCGATCTTCCTCATTGACCTGATCGAGGATGTCGCTGACCTCATTGATTAAAGTCTGCTTGTCTGCCGTGGCCGCCAGTACTTCCGGTGCTATCGCCGCGCCATACCGGATGTAAATCTGCCCGGTACCTTTCGGCTGTATCGAGATATACCACAGGTGGTCGGGCGCAAGAATATAAAAATGGTTTGGGAAAACGCCGATTAGAAAGGAAGTATTTCGCTGCTCCCCGGCCAGGTGCCGGTTATCTTCATGCGCCCGCCCGATGCGTGCGCCATAGGACTTGGTGAAAGTCTGGTAGGTAAAAGCCCGGTTCGGCGGATTTTCCGAAAATCGTGTTTCATCCACCGTCAAATGTTTGCCTACCGTGGTGCTGTGGGTAACGGGTAAATGATAGCCTTCAATAAAATTTTCTACCAATTGCTTCCAGTTCCCGGTCCAGACATAATCCTGTTGCACCACATTGACGTAGTCGGACATTCTATATTCGTGAACAATGTCATACAGTTCTTGCAACTGGTCCTGCACCGGCGCGATATCCTGGTCCAAGGTGACATAAACCCAACCTTCCCAGACTTCACAACGAATTTCAGGCAAGACAAAATCTTTGACATTAAAACGGGGATTGTCGTGCATATGCGGTGCGCCGATCAGACGGCCCTGTATATCGTAGGTCCAGCCGTGATAGGGGCAGATGATTTTTTCACAGCTCCCCGAGTTTTCAAGCAGCCGCATCATACGGTGCAGGCAGACATTCGAAAATGCAGAAATCTCCCCGGATTTCTGGCGCATCACCGTAACGGGCTGATACGCAAGGTGATGAGTCAGATAGTCACCCGGATTCGGGATTGAATCGGCCCGCCCGGCGCAGACCCATTGTTTGTAAAATATTTCCTTTTCTTCCAGGCGCAGGAATGCTTCCGAGGTATAGACTTCTTTTGGCAATCCGCTGGCCTGATTCAGCGGTTTTTCAGATAAATCCTTCAATTTATCCAGCAAATCATCAAGTTGTGGTGACTTGTCCGACATGGCAATCCGACTGATTTATGGCAAAAGTATTGATAAATGAATGGTAACCATGCTATCGGTTTTTTAATTTTATTGTCAATTGAACTGAACGGAACATGGTTAAAAACCGGAGCTTTTTATGACTGATTCTGTGGTCGAAAATAACCAGGCACCACACCATAATAGCAGTCTCCATGCGGTTTTAACAGATTATTAATGGCGGTTGTGTCGGCAGCAAGCAGAACTGCCCGCTTTTAGTTTCCGTATTGGTTCTGAAAACCGCAGGCCGCCCTTATGCTCCCCATGGCAGGCCTGTTTGAATTTCATCGACCTGCTTTTCTGTGGGTATTCTGTCCGCTTGATCATACTGAAATCTCCAGATAAACAAGGGGTATAAACCGGATATATACGTACTGCCAACACCGCCGGTTCCCATGCGACCGGGTTTGCACGAACCCGAACACCATGATTTAAGCTATAACTTTATGGTGTATATTTTGATGCAAATATAGTCTATTGACTAGGGTATGTACTTTATGGTATATAAACTCCTTCCTGTGAGAGGGGTATCCGTTGCAGTTCATTTCAATTTGGCCGGACGGAGTACTTTTCATACCACATTAGGATTACTACTAATTGAACATCCTACGTAAGGAGAATATTATGACGACGAGAGAAACGTTTCGGCTGATTTTGTTTTTTACATTCTCGCTTGGTTTGTCCACTACGGCCTTTTCAGAGGGTCTCGATGAAATTCCTGCTGACACCCGCGCCAGGGTCTACAATCCTGACTTGATGGACCCGGCCCAGCCACTCGAAGCCAGCATCTACCGAAACTGGAAAACCGACCGCAAGCCGCCCTGGACCATTGGTTATGCAAGTACCTATGCGGGTAATACCTGGCGCAAGGGGGCGATGGCCAGGCTGCTGAGCGAAGTATTGCCCAAGTGGCAGGCGCTTGGCCTGGTTGATGACATTATCGTTACCCAGTCTAATCTGAAAGACTCGCTACAAATCCAGCAAATGAGACAATTGGTTGATCAGGGTGTGGACGCCATTATCATCTGCTGTTCAAACCCGACTGCGTTGAACCAGACAATCAAATACGCTTACGAAAAAGGGGTTCCAACATTTTCATTTACCGGTTACGTCACCTCGCCATACGCGATTAATTCGTCGGTGAATTACCACCAGGCCGGTTATGAAATCGGTCGATGGATGGCTGAAGAAATTGGCGAAAAAGGCAATGTGCTGGTTATCGAAGGCATCCCCGGGGCATCTGCATCGGATTCCCAGAATGCTGGCGTGCTGGATGGTCTGGCGCAGTCTCCTGATATAAAACTGGTCGGAAATATCGCACATATGTGGACATCACAAGTCGGTCAGGCTGAGGTTCAGAAGTGGCTGGCGACTCACCCGCAGCAGTTGGATGGCATCGCGGTACAATCATCTGGTGAGACGGGTGTGTTGCAGGCATTATTACAATCGGGCCGGGATATTCCGCCCATCTCCATTGGCGGCGAACTGGGCGCTTTGTGTTACTGGCGTAACAATCCGGATTACATCAGTGCCGCGATTCAGACCTGGCCTCCGGGGGATGATATTGAACTTGGCTGGAACATCATGATGCGCACCATGCAGGGCCAGGGGCCGAAGATTCAATCTATTCTGGTTCCCACTGTCAAGTCCAGTTTCGACGACATCAAGGCATTGCTTGATGAGAACTGTGACCGCAATTCAACCGATTGGCTGCATGTTGGCATTGATGTCTGGGGCGGAACGAATTACCTGGATCAATTTTTTATGAATCCTGCGGACCCGGCAGATTACAAACCTTAAGATTTAGATAGCGTGAATAAATCAGTGCTGGAGTAATGAATAGCGGAAACGGTGTAGTATTAAAGGGGCACGATGAAAGCATCTTCGGCGAACCGCCGGCGGTGCTTTCTTCGTTTGCGGGGGAGCTCTATGTCAAGGACGTACACAAGACGTTTGGCGTGACCAAAGCGCTGAATGGTTGTTCGTTCAGTGCAAATTTTGGAGAAATTCACGCCATTGTCGGCGGCAACGGCTGCGGCAAGAGTACGCTGGCCAAAGTGCTTTCCGGTGTCCTGCCGATGGACTCAGGCAAACTTTCAATTTTGGGTCATCATCCCACTTCACCCTCCGAAGCCCGCAATACAGGCATTGCAACGGTATTTCAGGAAATCATGATTGCTGATCAAGCCACTATCGTGGATAACCTGTTTATCGGCGCTGACGGCTTCTGGACCAGGGCCCTATCGGCCAGAGAAAAGCGGGACAAAGCGCAGGTATTGATGAAGGAATTGACAGGCGGGGAGATGGACTTGCTCAGGCCAGCGGGCGATTTACCGCTGAGCATCAAAGCATGGATTACCATTGGCCGCGCATTGTTGTGCGAGCCGAAGGTTTTAATCCTGGATGAATCATCAGCCGCGCTTGATTTCGATTCCACCGAACGTTTATTTACCAAAATGCGTGCACTGCGCGGTCAGGGCGTTGCAATCATCATTGTCACCCACCGCATAGCGGAATTAATCAGAATCAGCGACCGGGCCACCGTCATGCGTGACGGGCGCGATGTCGGCGTTCTGGAAAAAAGTGAGATCACCGAACCAAACCTGTTGAGTCTGATGACTGGCAGGAATGACGCTACCGAAACCTCTGCGGAGCACGCGCACAGGACAGCGAGTCGAGAAGTGGTGCTGAAAACCAGCCGCTTAAAAGTGTGGCCCGAAAGCGACCCGATTGATTTTGCGATACTGAAAGGCGAAATCGTCGGCATTACCGGTCTAGATGGTCATGGTCAGGACGATTTTGTGCGCATTCTGGCCGGGATTGCACAGGCAAGCGAAGGATACCCCGAGATTAGGGCGGATGGCTCCAATGACTACGTTGCAATAAGAAATCTTGAACAGGCAAAAGACCACGGCATTGCATTCGTGTCCGGTGATCGAAAGCGTGAAGGCATTCTGCCCAACCTGAGCATATTCGAGAATTTATTGATTCCGTTGTACCGCAGCAATTCACGGCTGCCTGGGGTCAGGTTTATCGACTGGCAAGGGCTGTCAGACGTGTTCGATTGGGAAGTGGGGCGGCTGTCGATTAAAACCGGCGCCCAATCCAATCTCATCACATCATTAAGCGGCGGCAATCAACAAAAAGTAATCATCGGCCGTTCCTTTGCGTTACATCCGAAAATACTGATATTAAACGACCCGGCCCGTGGCATTGATGTGGACACCAAGCGCGACCTGTACAGGCACTTGCGCGAGTTTGCCAGCGAAGGGAATTCCGTGGTTTACATGTCCAGCGAACTGGAAGAATTTATCGGCTTTTGCTCCCGGGTTGTGGTGTTTCGCCACGGCAGTATTTTTAAAACCTTTGTGGATGCGGATGTAGAGCCGGTTGGTATTTTAGAAGGCATGTTCGGCAGGGCCGGCGGTACGCAGCCATACACTGGCAGCAATCCGTCTGCCACCCGCAAAGACAGCGATAAGGGCAATAGCGCACAGCCGGCCACATTCCACTCTCCTTGCCGACAGAACGCGAATACCATCGATTCGCCTAAACCACAACCTCTGACCGGCGATGACGTCTCCCATATCAGGATAGTGGATTTCGACCATGCTCCCGAACCGCTGACAACTGACCGCGGCAAGATGAAAATCTCTTACTTTGATTAACAGGCATTGAATAACAAATGGCATCGAAAACAAATCAAAAAGCACCGGCGGATGGTCAGAACTTCACCGACCGCGATACAGTGCATTTTGAAACGCTCATGAATTCGTTTGATGTCAATACCGGTGTGCATGCTGAACGCCAGGATGAAAACAAGGAATCACCACGAATGGCTGTCCCGGACGAATTTCCGTATACCGGGAGCGATATCCTTGAGTTTCAAAAGTTGATGGCTTCCAGTAACGCACCGGGGAATATGCGCAATACCGGTCCACTGTCTAGTGGTAAAGTTTCAAATAACACCAGTTATACCGAGGATGACAACCATTTTTTCGATGCGTTAGGGTCATTCGACTGGAGAGCGGGCCCAAACGCCGGGACAACGAGCTCCGCCAATCCGCCAAAACGGCAGGCGCCAACACCCGACACCGTCAAGTATTCCCGGCAAGACCTGGAAATATTTGCCAGGTTAATGCCCGGCGCGGCAGGCAGCAGGGAGTACGCCACCAGTAAGCCCGATGCGGCGCCGATACATATTGATAGAGACGTTGGCCATATCAGAATTGTTGATTATGACAAGCAGCGGCTGGCCGATTCGAAGCGCAAAAATCGTCCGCATATCGACATGAAAATTCATTATTTCGACTAACTCCCATGCAGAAATCAACCCTGGGCACACAATACCGACTAGGCATTGATGCGGGAGGCACCTTTACCGACTTTGTGCTTGCCGACCAGATGGCTGGCACGGTTAACATTTACAAAGCGTTGTCCACACCCGGCAATCCGACCGAAGCGATCCGGGACGGGTTGCAACTTATCTCGGAAGATTTGGGTGTCACAGCAAAAGATGTCATTTCACAATGCGATTTATGTATCAACGGCACCACAGTTGGGCTCAACGCATTAATTCAGCACAAAGGGGCAAAGGTCGGCCTGATTACCACCGCAGGCCATGAGGATTCCATCGAAATACGGCTGGGTCACAAAGAGGACGGCTATCGATACGACCCTGAGTATCCCCCGGCGGTGATGTTGGTGCCGCGATACTTGCGGTGCGGTGTGCGCGAACGGGTTGTTTCCAACGGCAGGATCAAAACCGGGATGCAGGAGGAGGACGTCCGCGACGCTTGCCGAATGTTTCAGGAGGAGGGCGTTGAGGCGGTGGCGATTTCATTCATCTGGTCTGTGCTGAACCCGGCCCATGAAATCCGCGCGGCAGAAATCGTGCGTGAAATGCTGCCGGATGTGATCCTCACCGTGGGTAGCGAGCTCTACCCGCAAATACGCGAATACACGCGAACCTCCACTGCCATCACCAATGCTTATCTTGCGCCGATTATTAAAACCTATGTCAATTCAATAGACAACTATTTCAATGAGCTCGGCGCGATCAATCCGGTTCGTTATTTTCAGTCCAACGGCGGCCTGGCCATTGGCCAGGCAATGACCGACCGGTCCGTATACGCAATCAATTCCGGGCCGGCCTCTGCCCCTCAGGCGGCCCTTGCGATATGTGCGCCTTTTGGTCACCGGAATGCCATCACCGTAGACATGGGTGGAACATCGTTTGATATTACCCTGGCCCGGGACGGTGTTACCAACCTCAACAAGAATATCGATTTTCTGCGTTACCGCATCGGCGTGCCGATGATTCAGGTAGAAACCCTGGGGGCAGGCGGCGGTTCAATCGGTTGGATCGATGAAATGGGGTTGTTACAAATGGGGCCGCAAAGCGCGGGATCAGATCCCGGTCCGGCCTGCTATGACCGCGGCGGCACCGAGCCCACGGTGTCAGATGCAAACCTGGTTCTGGGTTATTTGAATCCGGCTGGTCTGGTCGGCGGCCGTCTGCCATTGAACTACGACAAATCCTGTCAGGTGATTGAAGAAAAAATTGCCCGTCCATTGAATATTTCAGTGGAAAAGGCCGCTTACGGTATGTTTACCATCGTCAATAACAACATGGTCAATGGCATTCGCCGGGTTTCCGTGGAGCGTGGATATGATCCGCGGGATTTCGTGCTGGTTGCGGCGGGCGGCGCCACCGGCGCGCATATAACCGCATTGGCAACGGAAATGGGTATCGATACTGTGATCGCGTCCAAACTGAGTTCTGGCCTTTGTGCATACGGACAGATTATTGCGGACGTCAAGTATAATTATATGGCGACCATTCCAGTGCGACTGGAAGGCAATGAGACCTATGTCCGCATTAATGCGCTGTATGATGATATAGAAACCAGAGGCATCGATCATTTAAAGTCCGACGGTTTTGCCGAATCGGACATCGATATCAAACGCAGCATGGAAATGCGTTATGTCGGGCAGATTCACGAATGTACCGTAGACATCGAATCCTTCGAGATCAACGCGCAGACAATTGAGCAGATTAAAAATGCGTTTCATGATCGCCACGAACAGTTATTCACCTATTCCGAGCGGCATAACCCGGTCGAACTGGTGAATATCGAAAGCACGCTCTATGGGCGGGTGGCGCGACCCAATCCGGCGGAACTTGACAGCGGCCCGGCAGTGGAGAATGCGCTAAGCGGACAGCGTGATTTGATTTTTTCCGATGATGCCAGACCCGTCCGCGTGCCGGTTTATGACGGCGCAAAAATTGGCGCCGGCAGTCAGCTTACCGGCCCTGCGGTGGTTGAAGAAGAAACCGCGACCTACGTTATTCAGCCGGACTGGCAAATTGCGCTGCACAAAAGCGCATCATACGTGATTACCCGGGTGCGTTAACCATGCCGGAAGTCGATCCAATCACACTATCCGTGGTTCGCGGGATTCTGGAAACCACCCAGCGGGAAATGACCCTGGCGCTTGAAAAAACCGGGCGATCCAGCGTATTTAACCTGGCCCATGACTATTCCACGGCCATGTTCAACGCCACTCCTGAAATGATCATGCAGGGCCAGGACATACCCATTCACCTGGGTTCGTTGATGCCTGCGATGAAAGCGGTGGCCGGTTATTTTGGCGACGACCTTCATCCAGGTGATTTGCTGCTGCACAACGACCCGGAATACAAGGGCAGCCATATTCTCGATATGTGCATGTACAAGCCGGTTTTTTATAAAGGCGAACACATATTCTGGACGGTATGTAAAGGACACCTGACCGATATTGGCGGGCCGGTACCGGCCGGTTACAACCCGGATGCCAGAGAGATTTACGCCGAAGGGCTGCGTGTGCCCCCCATCAAACTATGGGACAAGGGTAAGCCCCGGGAAGACATACTGAATATGCTGCTGACCAATATGCGGGCGCGGCGCGACCAGGAGGGCGATTTCAATGCCCTGATTGGCGCTTGTCAGGTTGGCGAACGCAATCTGCTTAATATGCTGGATAAATACGGTATTGAGCAAGTCCGGCTGTGCATTGATGAATTGCTGTCCATGGCGGACCGTCACATGCGCTCACTGATCAGGCAGGTGCCCGACGGCAGTTTCTCGGGCACCGCGATTCTGGAAGATGCCGGCCATGGTTTCGGCGACATAGAAATCACCGCGAATCTGACCATTACCGGCGACACCTGCCGGATTGATATCACCAGTCCACCCCAGGTGCCCTATTTCATCAACTCCTATGAAGGCAATTCCTATTCCGGTGTGTATCTGGGAGTGATGATGTTTGCCCAGCTTCCGCCGCCATATAATGAAGGTCTGTACCGGTGCGTCACCGTAAACATGGGGGAAAAGGGGACATTGTGCAATGCGGCCGAACCGGCGCCCCACGTTAATTGTACAACTACCCCGATGGAAACCCTGACCGATGCAGTGCGTCTGGCCTTTGAGCAGGCCGCGCCAGACAAAGTGAGTGCATCATGGGGGCATACCAATGGCTGCAACATTGCCGGATGGGATTCACGAACCAATGAAGAATATGTCACTATGGTGCTGGCAACACTTATTTCTGGTGCCGGGGCGACTCCGCAACAGGACGGCTGGCATGCCTGTGGGCCGCAGTCCTGTTTCGGCGCGCTGACTTCGGGTGATGTTGAATTGCTTGAGCATTCTTATCCGATCATTATTCATCGTTACAATCTGATGACCGATTCCGGCGGTGCGGGAAAATTTCGCGGAGGGTCGGGAACCTGTTGGGAGGTTGAGCCGATGGATGAACCGATGACCTTCGTGATGTTTGGCGAAGGCCGTCGTTTACCGGCAATGGGTGCGGCGAACGCGCGCTCAACCATGATCGAGCCCAAAGTCGGTCGGGTCGAATTTACCCGGAACGGTAATGTCGAAATCGTTCGCAAAAACGTCATTGCCACCATTCAGCCAGGCGAAACCGCAACCAATAAAAATCCGGGCGGCGGCGGCTATGGCGACCCGTTTGACAGGCCCATCGACAAAGTCATCCAGGATGTAAAAAACCGGCTGGTTTCAATCGAAGGCGCTCGGGAAGATTATGGGGTTGTGATCAAGAATGCCGAAACCCTTGAGGCGGATAACCCGGCCACCACCGCGCTGCGCAGCAATCAATTGCGTCACAAAATGACTGCGCCTGCTGCCATTTCTGGCGCTGACCAGGCCGTTAAATTAGCTCCCGCACCGGTTTCATCGGTGAATATTGATCGCCCTGGCGCGGGCGATGTGGCAACAAACCGCAAACCCGGTGACAGGGAGTCGTACAAACAGGGGGGCAACGCCGCTCCAAAACCGTTGACTGGCGCGGACGTGGGCTTTATTCGAATTGTTGATTTTGATAAACAGGAATCATCCGGCAGGAAAAATAAAAAGAATATGAAAATCCGCTATTTCTGATTTGCAGACATGAGTGCGACCAATAGCCATCAATCAGCCACGGCGATCAGTATGACGGGTTCCAAAGAATCCGGCTCTGGCGCCAATACGTATCTAATGGTGCCGATGTTTATCTTTTTCGCATTACTGATTTTTGCTGTGATTCGAGGCCCTAACCTGATCTCTGGTTCGGGTATTGGCAGCGCAGTGATCGTGGTGGCGCCATTAATACTGGCGACCTACGCTTTGACCATCATTGTTATGGCGGGCCGAGCGGGAGTGGATCTTTCAATCGGTCCGCTCATTGGCTTTATCAATGTGGGCATGATTCAGTTGTTTGCGGTCGGATTCATGGAATCGCCCATCGCCTTTTTCCTGTATGCCATGGGTGTGGGTATCGCCTATCAGGTATTACAGGGGTTGATTATTATTTTTGTACGGGTACAGCCGATAATCGTTTCGTTGAGCGGCTATCTTACCCTAGTGGGTCTGAACCTCATTATCATGCCCCGGCCCGGCGGTGTGGCGCCGGACTGGATGTTCCCCTGGGGCAGTGGCACCACGATTTTTTCAGCGATGCTGGTAATACTGGTACTGGCCACCATCGCCTGGTACATCATCGCCCGATCGGCATTTTTCGGCCACTTGCGCTTGATGGGTTCGGATGAACGCGCAGCCTATACCAGCGGTGTGCGCATTAATCTGGTGCGTCTGGGGGCGCATGCAATCGGCGGTGTCTATGCCGGACTTGCGGCGATTGCGTTTACTTCCCTGATCAGTTCCGGTGACCCGACCCAGGGCACGACCTATACCCTGATGGCCGTAACCGCGCTGGTGCTGGGTGGTGCCAACCTCGCTGGCGGGCGCGGCAGCGCGTTTGGCTCCTTGCTGGGCGCGTTGAATATCTATTTGATCACTTATGTCCTGTCAACCTTCAACTTCGGCATGGTGCAGAGCTTTGTCACCGATATGGCCTATGGAGTAATGCTGGTTGTCTCATTATTGATCAGCGTGGTCGTGCCGCACATGCAAAAGCATATACGCAACCTGTCACCCTTTATGTTCTTTGTGATACTGCTAACCATTACGCTTGGTGTGATTATTCATACCGCTATGGACCAGGTCATGCAACCACTGGCCGGGGCATCGTCTTCATCCTTTGTCATACTGGCCGATGGTGGTGTCGCACAGGCAAGCGGCGCAGCGGCCGGGGCGTCCTATTCTCCGGGAACCTATATTCTTTTTATCATCATCGGCATCGTTGCTGTGGCCTACGCATTGCGCGTGTTATTCAAATATCCTAAAACACCGATGATCGCTTTTATGGCCGTCATGGCCATCGCCGCGCTCGGTTTGATTTTCAATCCCGACTCCCCGGTCGAACCCAATGCAGCGACGATGGAGCAGACGGCGCCCAGTGAACTGGATGCGTATACGCCGACGTTCTTCGCTATGGAAACCGTGGATGCAGTTACCAATACGCGGGATGCCGCCAATCTGGTTGTTCATACCACCTACGCCATGCTCACCATGATCGGCGTAGTATTACTGGCTTCATTGATCATTCTCGTTATGCTGCCCCAGGTCAGGGTTCGCATCAAGCGCATGGCCCTGGTTCTGTTTGCCGCAGCAGTCGCGGTGATTGCGGTGGGGGCGTTATTCTTTGAGGACTTCGAAAAGGGTTATTTGGCCAGCAATCTTTCCGGGGAAATATATGCGGTGATTTTAGTGGGCGTCGGTTTGTTCACGCTGACGGCGCCTTTGGTGCACAACAGGCTCAGTAATATTTCCAGTATATTTATCGTGCTGATCGGTGTGCTGGCGATAATTTCCGTATACTTTTTTACTGAACCTGCCGGCAATATGGATGACATCAGCGCCTCCGGCTCAGCAAGCGCTTCGCCTGTATTCGCATCGGCCGCAGAGTCGGCGCACCCTCCTGTGGCCGAATATGCCGGCCCGGTGCGAGTAAATGTGGATGCTCCCGGGATGGCGGTGCACACACAATTAGCATATTGCGCATTCATTATCGTGCTGCTGCATATATTTCTGAGCATCGCCATGGGTGAAAACAGCTTTCGCAGCTTCTGGCGCATCTGGTATATCCCCGTTCTGGCCGCATTGGTGTGGGGTGGTTTGTTTTATGCTATTGGGGTTGCGCTGTGGCAGATTGTCGCGGTGGCCGCTGTGGCCATACTTTCCGCCCCCAACGTTATGCATATTATCAGCACCTACAGAAGCAAACAGGGCCGCGATATTTCGCTCAGCCGGATGGGCCATCATGACAGAGCCTAGGCAAAAAATTAAATGAAAAGAGCGACCTATTCATTTTACAAGTGGCTTGGTTGCATAATCGCCGCAATGGTTGCCGGGGTCAGCGCGATTCTAGGCTGGATAGATGGGGCACCCATGCAGCACATCGTGTTTTACGCTATGGCCATCTTCGCATTAATTCTTTGGGGATGGCATCACTGCTCGGTACGCTGGATATATCGATCAGACGAAATTGCGGTCAGCACCACGCAACACCAGCCGGATGCGGCCACCGGCCAGGCCGATGAAGAATATCAGCCAAGCTTTGTGCGTACACTGATTGCCGGAAACAAGAGCGGCGCATGGGGTTTGTTGGCGCTGGTTATCGCATTCATTGCCAGCGCATTCGTCGTGGATGATTTTTTTCAATGGCGCAATATCATCTCGGTACTGGTATTTATTGCCTTTATTATTATGGCCTTTATTCTCAATAAACGAATCAAGACCAACAAAAGCGCATTCATCGGCATCGTTGTATTGATCGGGCTGTTCGTGATTGGATCGCTGGTAGTTGAAGGTTTTCTGTCCATCCTGAACATCAAATCCATGCTGGTGTTTGCCTCGTTTCTGGGTTTGGCCTGTATCGGACAAACCCTGGTTGCGTTGCTGGGCGGGCTGGATTTGTCCATACCTTTTGTCATCGGTTCATCCAATATTGGCCTGATGTATTTGCTCACCCTGGGCACGCCGCCATGGATCGCATTTATCGCAATCCTGCTGGTCGGCGCGGGGATTGGTTTTATAAACGGCATGTTGAGTTTTCGTTTGCAGGGCCAGGCGCTGATCCTGACCTTGGGAGTCGGTTTTGCGGTTTCCGGCGGCACCCAGATTCTCACCAGCATCGGCACTGCATTCGGCGGTAATGTATTCGGAGTGGTGCCCAAATGGTTGTCTAATATCGCTGCCATGAATGGCGTGTTTTTCGGATTAGAGTTTCCGCCAGTGGTTATTATCTGGGTTCTCGCCGCAATTATCCTGATTATCGGATTGCGCAATACCATCTGGGGAAGGCATCTGTACGCCCTTGGCGGCAGTCGTATTTCAGCAAAGCGTCTGTCCATATCGGAACGCGGTTACTGGGTCGGTATGTACAGCATCAGCGGCTGTGTATCGGCGTTCACTGGTGCCCTGCTGCTGGGATGGAGCGGCGGCGGATTTATCGGCGTAGGCGATCAATATCTATTCATGACCCTGGCGGCCGTAGTGGTGGGCGGCACTTCCCTGCTGGGCGGCTGGGGCGGTTATGGCTTCACCGTGATTGGTGTACTGGTTTTGCAAGTGCTGACATCATTTCTGGTCGGTATAGGGCTGGATTATGAAAGTCAGCAATTCGTATTCGGGTTGCTCATTCTACCCATGGTGGCATTGTATGCGCGCTCGCCGCATATACGCACACAGATCTAGCCCCAGTACAAATCAGAATTTTTTCATGGATGTGGGGAAGTGCGCAGAGCCGCAACAATACAATAATAGTGAAGCTCTTAAATATGTGGATCAACGGTATTCTGCCAGTAAATCGGCGATGCGCTTTAAAAATATTGCATGTTCGCTCGCTTCTTCAGAAGAAAAGGATTCCTTGAGGATTTTCACGGGTTGTCCGCGTACTCCCGGGCAGATGCCGATACGGTAGTCTTCATGCCGGCGTTTGCATACGGTTATGTACTTGCCTGCCATCGGTTGACGACGGAATTTATCCAGTACCGTGATTAAATCCTTACTGTGTTCAATCGGCGGTCTGCCGTTTCCCGGAGGCCCGGCCACAGGATTCGCTTTATGTTCAGCGATCAGCCGGTTACGGGTTGCCGCGTCAGTCAGCAGGGGCAATACATGGGTCCGGGTGATGTAGTCGTCGGTGCTGGTGCGCCCCTGGTCAGTTTGCACGCCGGTTGGTTTATTTAGCATTGTTTCGCCTCATTTGTTCAAATATCTGCGCGGATCGGTTCAAGTACATCGACACGGCGCTGATTCGCCGCGCACTTGTTTGATGCGGCGCGCTTCACGCTGCGCCAGTTCCGGTGTGGGAAAGCGCTTGTCTGCAAATAATATGATTGGCTTTATCCGGTCCGCATTGAGTTGGCCCACACACCATTCTTTATCCGGTTTGGTGCATACCACCATGTAGGCGCCTGGAATGGGGCCATAGCGCCGATTGTTCAGTACAAACAGGCATTCAGCCAAATTGTTAAGTTTATCCACGTCCAGTTGACTCAATGCGGCCATTTCCAGCTCATTGGGCGACACCAATGCCGCTCCCATCACTTCTTTACCCTGGGGTCGTTGCATCATCGGCGGTGATTGATTGTCTGGCATATTTACTATCGCCTGATCATTATAATTGCGGCTGGGTGACTAGGGCAGGGGGCCGTCTTTGAGAAACCCTTTGATGGTATTTTCGAGAATACGGGAGACGTTATTGTTGTAGTTGTTATGGGAAAGACTGCCGCACCAGGAAAGTGAACCGGGTGCGAACAGCGCACCGTCGTTCGGAGTTTTATAATAAATCATGTCAGCGCGAACCTGTGGGTTTTCAGTGCCGCCGCCATAATAACCGCGGACGGAGAAATGTATCTCCTCGTTCACTTGCAGCATGAGATTGGTGTGGCCTTCGGAACGCGCCAGCAAATAGGCATTGTGCGGCGTACCGAATTCCAGATCATAACGATCAAGTTCAAGGCCTGCGGCGCCGCCGCCGACCAGACCAAAGTCTCCGATTATTTCATCTTCGCCGACACCTTCGAAAATCCAGGCGCATTCTGGTCTCTTGCTGTCCGCTTCACGGCGGTAATACGAGGACACATCAAAGCCGTAAGCGGTAAACGTCAATCCGCATACCTTGCTTGGTATGCGCCCGCGTGCCCGCCACATTCCACCGAACTTTCCATCAAAGGCATTATTATATTCGCCTGGATTTGCCGTCCATGCCCGAGTGCCTGCCTCACCTTTGCGCACTTCGATAATATTGTCATTGTCCGGGTGGTATTCGCTGACCCAGTAAAATCCGTCCGCACCCAGATATATCCAGCGTCCGCCTCCGAGTTGATAGGACTCGTAGGCGGCATACATTTTTTCCGACGTGTATTCAGGATGGCTGCCGGTCAACACCGTTCTATACCGATTAAGCATTCCCACCCCTTCGCGATGCAGATCTTCATCGGTATGCACATCAAAATCGAAGCCTGTTTGTTCCAGCCAGTCGGTGAGATGCAAATCGCCGTTAAGCTGCCATAACGATGGCGACAGCCAGTGACGATACTTGGGTCGCATATTCAATATCGGGCGCAGGCGCGATGAGTAGCATACGCCACTGCCGTCTGAGTGCAGCGAGTAGGTAGACAAGCCGTATTCCCTATGTTCATTCAAATACAGGTCTGAAGGGGACAACACCGGGACTTTGCCCGCCAGCAATTGCGCGACCACCGAATTGGTGCCCAGGTTGTCGTTGGAATACGCCATGTAACTGTTGGTCGGTAAAATCAACGCCAGTCTGGATGTGGTCGTGCCTTGGGGCGGGCGAACAACAAACGGAATAAAATCTTCGGTATCAGCAGAATCATCGCCGCCGATACGTAACCGGGCGGCATAAACCCCGCTTTTCAAACCTTCCGGCACGGTAAATTCAAAATCCATGTCCCAGCGAGCATCGTCGATATCGTCGTCATGGAAATGAATCGCGCCGTATTCATCGGGCCGGTGATGGTAGACAATCTCATCCCCGGTCCAGTTGAAACCGGTCATCGCTCTGGCCGGCAGGTTGATCGCATGACCATTGAGTATGTTCGGCGAGGTGTCGATAATATAAGTGGATGCGATGTTTGTAGTGATATTGGCGTGGAAATCCCACGCGCCGACAACATCATTCCGCAGCTCCGCCGCACAGCCCTCAAAGCCCCGTGCCAGCGCCTCAATCTCGGATTTGGACAGCGCTCGACGGCAGAGTCTGGGGCGGTCGATTTTGCCGTTATAGACATGGGTTTGCTCCGGCAGCTCGACGGGCTGAGTCGCTTCCCTGTAATGTGCGCCGAAAATTGCTCTACCCGATCTTTCCTGCAAAGTTGAGGCGGCCATCAGCAAAGGCGCATCATTTATGCCGGGGAGCATACTGTTAGTTGCTTCCACCACAGCAGTGGTTTCATCTCCGGGATGCAACAGCGACATACCCAGGCCGCCATTGGTAGCGGTGACCACGGGTTCCTGATACAACGTGACTCGACCACTTTGTTCATCAAAAGTCGCCGCTGCCAAATACCAGACTTTGCGCATCAGTTTCTTGTCGCTGGACAGGTTCATTACCAGTCCCCTACCGTCGCCAATCTCCAGGCTCAGGCAACCGCTATGGTCTATAAATAATCCATACCCGCATTTATTCTGCTCTGTCCATTTGGTGAGAATACCCTGCCTGCCCTTATCCGGTGTGGTTGGAAAAATGTAGGCTTGCAGGGTAAAACTCTGGACATTCAGGCGCTCGTCCTGAGGAATGATGATATAGGAACCGCCGTGAATTCTCTGGTTTCTGCCCGCATAGGTTGTGTTGCAGGACGCGGTGATTTCCTCTTCCTTGTAGCCCGGTCCTTGCGGGTTGGTGTCGCCGTGGATTAAACGAACAATATGCGCATCATAGGATTCCTGCTCCTCGGAATTCACATAGAACTTGATGTTATCTCCAGGACAAACAGAATACTTGTCACTGTATCCGGTAATTCGTAACATGGTTTTTTCCCCGAATAATCGCCTTGAATTAATATTTTGAGCCACTGGCAACTCTTTCGATTTCCCGTTCTGGAACAGTGGACATCTCCATTTTGCAGGCCAGATACCAAATCATGCCTACGCCCAGCGCCCACCAGATAATCTGCCATGCCCAGATCGATGGCATACCCAGATTCCAGGCCGGATATCCTGCATCGGGCTCACCGAAAAGTACATTGCCAAGCACCGCACCGGGACCGATCGCAAAAAACATCCACACCAGTACGATGACTGCGGCGACGGATTTTGACCAGCGTCTGTGTCTCGTCAATGAACCGTATTCTTTAAGAAAATCGTGCACCTGGCTGCGTCGCGGCCGGTGCACATCGTTGCGCCCCATAGCCGAAACGATGAGGCAGACCAGGATATTCAAAAACATACCCCATGCGGCAGAATGTATGGTCCAGGGCCAACGCCCCCAGGGCAGCGAATCCGCTGCGAGCTTCTGCCCCAGAGGTTCGGTCATGACCACAGCAATCAGACCGGCAATCAAACCCAGGGTGGCAGCCTGTCGCGTGATCCAGGGAAACCATGTCACAGCAAGCAGCGACGGCCACAGTTGAAACCCAAAGGCAATGGCAAGACTGCCAAGCAGTATGGTAGCTTCCATTGAATAGGTGGCGATCAGCATGGCGGCCAGAAATACCAGCCCGGTACACAGCCGACCCACCCGCTTTTGTTTTTCATGATTCGCGTCAGGCTGGATATAGCGTTTATAAATATCCCGGGTCAAAATACTGCCAGTGGCGGCCATAAATGCACCGGCCGTTGCCTGTAACGCCGCAATGGCACAGACTGCAAACACCCCTATTAGCCAGGGCTGTTTGTCACCGATCAGTTTTATGTAGTGCACTGCCAGGGAGTTTCTTTCATGGCCAGCCAGTACGGGTAGTATCTGCGCGGTGGCGATGTCGGCTTCATTGACTTGGGCATTGGCGCCCAGCAAATGTGCGCTAACACCCATCAAGGTGGAAAATACAAGCATGATGATCCCGGCGCAAAACGCGGCCCCCCAAACTTGATGGATGACGAATCCGCGTGGCGACTGGCTTGCAAAGCCCCACATGGAAATAGCGGGCGAAGCCTGAATTCCCATTATCGACATCATAAAAGTCAGGCACATGATGGCTGTCCAGGGGCCGCCAGAAGGCGATTCGACACCGATTCCGGCGGTCCATTGAATTACCCCCGGGATGGCAAAGTATCCCGGGAAATTTCCACCGCCTGAACCATTCGTATTGCCCCACAAGCCCGGCAAGTTCTGTGCGATGCGTGCCAGACCTCTGTTCAGAGAGTCGAATCCCCCGGCCGTTTCCAGGGCAAATGTGCCGAGTACAACCACGCCAAAGGCAAACAATACGCACTGTACCACAGCGATTTTCGCCACAGCCTGCATACCCCCAGTGGTACAGTACAGCAATACGAAGCCCGATAATACCCACATGGCAGCGTCACGGGATATGGTTTGATCGGTCAACTCACCGATCAAAAACCCGGATGCACCGAATAGCATGGCGGCAAATGGCACACCGAACAACAGCGCGATACCGACGGATACGATACGCAGCGCATTGCCGCCAAAATAGTCTGCAAACATTTCGCCGCACGTCATATATCCAAATCGTCGCCCCAGCATCCACTGGCGTTTGAGGAGTACCACACCCGCTAACGCCACGGCTATGCCGTAAAAGGATGTATTAACGAATTGAAAGCCATCACGAAATACTAAACCGGGGTGCCCCATAAACGCCCAGCCTGCCAAGGTCACCGCAGTGATGGCAAGAGAAAATACCCAGGGCGAAAGCTGTCGGCCGGCAAGAAAAAAATCGCTGGCGGTGTGTGCCCGACGCAGCGCACGGATACCCCAGAAGAAACAATATGCCCAGTAAAGCAGCAAAAACAGCAGCAGCCAGATGGTGCTGTGGGTCATACTGGACTCCCATTGATCGAGTTGGCCATGTGATCAATACGCTTTGTGCACCGCGACAGCCCGCTAGACAATTTGTTTTGGGGCCTGGGGGACCCGGGCCCAGAATTTCGGGTCATGCCCATAGAATATTCGCGCCCCGGCTTTTTCCAGCTTGCGCAGCAGCAACAGCGAATCAAGCATTTGGCTGCGATTATGAACCAGATGCGGCAGGTGCAGATTGGTCAGAGTTTCTTTTAAGTAACAGGCATCAGCGGATAATATGATGTCACCAGAATCCAGGCGAACCTTCAGTGACTGGTGACCCGGAGTGTGGCCGAAGGTCGGTAGAGTGACTATGCGCCCATCTCCGAACAAATCGTGTTCGCCGTTGACTTTCTGCACCAGATGACCATGATCATAATCCGCAGGAGCGTAGCCATTGGCTTTAATACATTCCGGGGTCTGCCCTGCTTCCCATTCGCGTTGTTGAATAATTATTTTGGCGTTTGGAATCAATTCATTACCGCCCGTATGATCAAAGTGCAGGTGTGAGTTAACCAGGTATTCGATTTTATTCGCTTCGATATCCAGTTGTTGCAGACGTGACTTTATGTCCTCGCCCTGACGAAATTCAACACTAAAAAGATCCGCCAGAAATCCTATCCTGCTGCGTGGATCATGCTGGCAGTGGGGATGCAGCCCGGTATCGAACAACACCTGACCGCGCGGGTGATCAACCAGATAAGCCGGCACCGGGAACCGAATTCTGCCGGCTTTGCCGGCAAGCATCATGTTCAGCCCGGAGGTCAGCCAGCCGCAGGTCATGGCGTATACTTTTATGGACACGCAACGCCCTGATTCTTGCTGTTACTATCGGTCTGCAAACGCAGTAACACCGTGGTTATCCGTCGGTGCGTTCACGAATGATACGCAGCGCCTCTTTAAGATAGACCCGAAACACATCGTAGTTTTCGCTCATCGGAAAATGGCCAATATCGTCCATCTCGATATAGACTCCGCCCCGTATCCGGCGTGCGGTATTTTCGGTGGCCTCAGGGGGAGTGAGGTAATCGTAGGTGCCGGTCATCATGATTACCGGGCATTTTCGACCCTGGATGTTTTGCAGTTCATCGCGCAGGTCGTGGTCAACGGAATAAAAGTACAGATCTCCTTTGAACGCTTCTGACCCTTGGGTGTAATAGTGCCAGGTCAGCCAGCGATCCATTTCCGGCGATTGCGGTGCCATTAAATCCCACACACCGCTGCCACAAACCTGGGCCGCATTGGCGTGCGGATGGCGCCACCAATCCAGATAAAATCCTGGCGCATAGTCAGCCGCTTCTACCGGGATCACTGCCTTGAATCGATCTGGCCGCCGCAGTGCAAGTTGTAATGCGACATTTCCGCCAAATGATGAGCCCATAAAAATCGGCTCCTTCAGCTCCAGCGCGTCACATAATCTGAGTATGAAATTACAATAGTGATCGGCGGTAAGTTTATATTCCTGTTTCCACCACTCGGTGTTATGGGGCGGGTCTGATTTTCCATGTCTGGGCAAGTCGTAGGCAATGACGTTGTAATGTTTTGTGATTTCTGCGTCTTCAAGCAGACCACGCCACTGGTGATTATGGCATCCGGCAGTGTGTTGACAGATGAGCGGCTGTCCCCGGCCATTATGTAGATAGAACACTTTGTACTCCTGACCATCAACATCAATTGTTACGTAGCGGCCGGTAACGGGGGAATGTTTTACCATTTTTTTGTTCCTGGAAACGCTGTTTCAGTAGGGTTGTCTGGCGAGGTCTGCATCACACGGGAACGCCGCTTTTGCGCAATAGTTCAAATTGCACGGTAAAATTACGGAGATTCTGCATAAGTACCAGATGATTACCCTCAATCTTCAGGTCCTTGCGAAAACTTGCCGACCAGATACCGTGATACATTGGTTTCGGCACAGGTTGGGAAAACTCCCGCCAGGTTGCCGCTGAGGCCCGCAGTGCGAAATCATACGCATCCAGCGGCCCGGGGTCCGTGTTAATATTTTTTATCTTGCCGTCGTGCATTTCTATAATGAACCTGCAATCGGTCATGTCAAACATAAACGAGCAGGTGTAGTACTTCGCCATTGCGCCGATGGTTTCATCGCTATTTGTCAGGTTTGCGTACTTATCTGCCCAGGTTTTAGGGTCTTGCTTCATAATTCAATATTCTTCAATAACGTGACTGACCGCTGGCTTGTGTGCGATCTGGCACCATTGGCAAGCCCTGGCCATCCCGGGAACATGTGTCAGCCTGAAAATCATTATTAACTGTTGTTTAACTATTCTGCGGCTTCCCGGCGGACTTTGTCGTATTCGACCGGGTTGATGTACTCTGATCGGTGATTTCCTTGTCATAGCCACCCAGAATATTGCTGATGTTACTGATCTCTCCTGGTGACATGCCGATTTCCTGCAACAGATTATCAACAAATGGCATTTGTGCACGGTAACGCAGCGCCGAGTTCACAACGTTATCTGCCAGACTGCTGCCCGGCGTATCATCGCCTTTTCTTGGTCTATCCCCGCTGCCGCCAGCGCCCTGGGGATGTCCATCGCTGAATCCGGGCATCCCGTTGACTTCCAGAATCTTGATAGCGTCAATGTTCTGCATTGGTTTCACCGCTTCCCGGATGATGGATTCAAGATTGCTCGCCAGTTGCATACGCAATGCACTGCGGCGACTGGCGTCGCTGCGCATATTCTCTGCCTCATTAAGCTGTCGCTTGCCAGCCGCCTCTACTTCATAACGCAGCCTGGTCGCCAACGAAGCAAACTTTTCGGCCTGCTCCCGGTCTGCGGACGCTGTTTTTTCGGCTTTGGCCAGCGTAGTCAGTTGAATCGCTTCGCGCTCCACCTGCTGGGCGGCATGAATCAGCTCGACGGCTTTTTTACGTTCTGCAATTTCCAGTTCACGCACTGAAGCAACTTTCTCCTCAGCGTCTGCGACTTGAGCGTGCGCCTGTTGTTCTTCGGTATTTGCCTGCAACACTTCCAGCGATTTTTTGGTAACCGCCAGATTGCGATCCTGCTCTTCTATCTGCAATATCTTGAGTTTTTCGATTTCCTGGGCTTTGGTCTTTCGCTCATTTTCGATTCGAATCGCGTCAAGATTCCGCTGTTGCACTATTTGCGCTTTTTTCACTTCTTCCCGGGCGCGGATCTGTGCTTGTTCGCCTTCCTGAAAACGCACTGCTTCCTGGGTCACCACATCCGCTTTCTGCTTTGCTCTGCGCACCGCAATTTCTTCCTGCTGCTGTAAGTGTACAAATTCATTTTCTTTTGCGATTTCGAGCGATCGGATGTCCGCTTCCAGGTTCTTCTGTTGAATCTGGATTTCGGTTTCTTTTTCGATCTGGTTGCGTAATCTGCGCCGTTCTTCGATTTCCAGGGTTAGTTTGTGATCGCGCAATGAACGTTCAACATCAACAGCCTGTTCATAGCAGATGCGTGCTTTTTCAATTTCTTCATCGGCTTTTATCTGCGCTTCTTCGGCCTTGCGCTCCTGGTTGGCGCGCTCCACAGACATTTCGGTGCGTTCTTTGGCGCGCTGTTTTTCTATATCTCTTTGTTGGGCAAGACGAGAAAATTCACTTTCTTTTTCAATGCCCAGCGCTCTTTTTTCTGCTTCCAGGTTTTTGTTGCGAATCTGAATCCGGGTGTCCTGTTCAATGTCGTTGCGTTTTTTCTTGCGCAGTTCAATTTGCTCGGTCAATTGGGTGAGACCTTCTGCATCAAACGCATTGGATGGGTTGAATACTTCCAGGGCGGCCTGATCCAGGCCGGTCAGAGAAACCGCTTCAAGCTCAAGCCCGGTTTGACCTAATGAATCTTCTACCAGCGCTTTGACCGACTTGACATAGTCGCCCCGATGTTCCTGCATTTCGTCCATGCTCATCTGCGCCGCAACAATCCCCAGGGCATCGACAAACCGGCCTTCCACCAATTCACGCAGGCTTTCCGGTTCCAGCGTACGTTTTCCAAGCGATCGCGCCGCTGTGGATACTGCTTCCCGGGTCGGCGTAACGCGCACATAAAACTCCGCCACCAGTTCAACGCGCATTCGGTTTCTGGTGATCAGGGATTTGTCGCCGCCGCGCCGGACTTCAATGCGTAATGTGCGCATGCCCACGGTGGTTATATTATGGATAATCGGCAATACGAAGGCGCCACCGCTAATTACAACCTTTTCACCACCGAGGCCACTGCGCACAAACGAGACTTCTTTGGAAGAGCGACGGTATAACCAGTGTAATAGATAAACTACGATAGCAATCGCAAGCCCAATCAGGATGATTACCGCAATAATGTCTGCACCGGTCATAATTTCATGCTCCTAACTTGTTCTGTCGGCGACCATTTTTCACTGAAAATAAATAATAATGTCATGAATTCACTCGCGAATCGTTTATTGCAGCCCGATAGATCACGAAACCGAAGATAATTTTGTTCAAAAAATCCGCGAGGTTGTAGATGATATTCAAACTATTGGTATCCACACCACCGCCCAGGTGTTCGATAAAATAGCCGAGCGGATAAATTGCCCAGCCGATGGTGACAATCAGCCGTAAGCCGTTAAACGCCAGATGGGTGGCGTCGTTTCCGCTGTGCGCATTAACCCGGCCAGCTTCGCCCATATACAACTCACCCAGAATATACAGCCAGCCAACCAGCCCAATCAGAAAACCAAGGGTGGCGCTCATATAACCCGCCGCGCCGAGAAATTCGCCAATGACCATCACCAGTGAACCTATCAGCAGTCGCCAGAATAACGCTGTGGAAGCCCTGGTTACCGCAGTGAGCACCACATAAAACAGAACCACCTGCATTGGATGGGTAAGCACCCAGTCAATGTATCGCAAAATTATCGGGGCGGAACCTGTGTCCATCCACATCTCTTTGGTGTAGTGATAATGGATCGCGGAGACCAGCATGACTACACCCAGCAGTGTCATTGTTGTATGCCATCTACCGGTCACCTTATTTCTTTCCAACAGGAAAAAAATGGTCGCGCCGATCAGGGCTATGGACAACAGCCAGAATGAACCGCCGACAACATCAGTGGGTAACAGCGTCTCGTTCATGAAATATCAAATGTCTTGTTTTATTTTTATAACTGATTTCATCGGGATAGCCGGTGGATAAACGATTGATCCCTTTCCGCCGGGGCGGAATTTGCCAGATCTGCAATCAGGTTAATGCCACCCGCATCTGGCTTAATGACTGGCAATATATATCATTAGTTATAGATCCTGGTCAATAGTCTATATTCTTAATACAAGCATATCCTAAAGTTATAATTCTAGGGCTGTTCGCTCATCGTCAGAATCAGTTGCTGGCGAAAATTGTCAGCAATAATTGCCACAATCAAAAGCATGCCGATGGCCACCATTTGCAGATAAGAGTTGATACGCAGAAGATTCATGCCGTTTTGGACCAGGATGATGAATACTGCTCCCAGCACGACGTTTGAAAGACGCCCCACACCGCCGAACAGACTCACCCCGCCGATGGCACATGCGGCGATGGAAAGCAGAGGATAATTTGCGCCGATATTGGATTCCCCGCTTTCGAGCCGCGCGGTCAGCAGCAAGGCCGCGATGCCGGTAATCACTGAAGAAATAATGTAGGCGCCAAGCAGATAGAAGCGCGTATTGATTCCAGAAAGGCCGGCGGCCCGTATGTTGCCGCCGATGGCGTATAAATATCGCCCCATGGGTGTCCAGTTAATGAATATATACATCACAGCGATGCACAGTACGGTAATCCATACCGGCACGGCTATGCCGCCTATTTGACCGTAACCAAATACATTGGCGAATGATTCCGGTACGCCATAGATCGGTGTTCCTCCGGTAATCGTCAGCGACAACCCAAATACGATGGACGACATGGCCAGCGTCATCACAAATGGTGGAACACGGAAAATTGCAACGCCGATGCCATTGATTGTACCGATACCTACACTGGCGCCAAGCCCGGCCAGACAACCAATAAACACGGATTCCCAGCCGGTGCCATAGCCGGACCACAGCGACACCATGGTCATTGATGATACGACAGATGTCATGGCCAGCATGACGCCAACCGAAAGATCCAGACCTGCTGTGAGCATGACCACCATCTGCGCCATCGCCACCAGAACCAGATAGGTGGACTGCCGGGAAATCCCGAACAGATTTCTCTCCGTCAGGAAATTTTCGTTAGTGAGTCCAAATCCGATTACGGCGAGACCCAGAAACCAGGGCAACACTCCACCTTTTATAAATAATATGGATGCGGTTCGTTTTATTTTTACTACCGCACGTATTGATTTTTTATTCATTAATGCACGCCTTTTGTTCAAAAAAAATAATTCAGCAATGCCTGCTCTGTAAGGTTGTCCCGGGCCAGTTCAGTACACAGTTCACCACGGTGCATGACGTAGGCGCGGTGGGTTAAATTCACGATTTCCGACAAGTCGGATGAGATCAGCAAGACCCCGGCGCCGGCTTCGCACACATCCCGAATAAGGCGATATATCGATGCCCGGGTACCGACATCAACCCCGACCGTGGGTTCATCGAGAATAAATAGCTTGACGTCTCGCACTAGACTCTTTGCCACCAGTACTTTTTGTTGATTGCCGCCCGAAAGATGTTCAAGCGATCTTTCAATACCAATCGGGTTCAGGCCCAATCGTCGCGCAACCTCGCCCACAATATCTCTCTCACTCCGCCGGTTTAACAGCAGGCCGCTGGAAAATTTCGGCAATCCGAGCGAAGGCAGCGAAACATTTTCCCGAACGTTTTGTATCATTACCAGGCCTTCAACCCGTCTGTCGGAAGGTAGATACAACATCCCGCGATCCAGCATCGCACGGGGACTGAGATCGTTGATGCGCCGCGCACTGTCATAAACCGGATCATCCAGATACGCAATACGCCCGGTTCGTATTTTGTGCAGCCCAAAACACGCCCGACCAATTTCCGACTTTCCCGAACCTACGAGACCAGCAATACCAACCACCTCACCTGCGTGCACGTTAATCGACACATCACGGGCAACCTGATTGCTCAGGTTCAGCCATTTTATATCTAACAACAATCTGCCGGACTGCGTATTAATTTCTGGAAATATCTGTTCAATGCGGCGGCCGACGGTTAATTCCACCAGCTTTTCTTCGCTGGTGTCCGCAACGGACACCGTTGCAACCTGCCTACCATCACGCAAAATCGTAATTCGGTCGCTGATGCGGTAAATCTCATTGGTGCGATGGGTTATGTAGATGACGCCAATGCCTTCGTCCTTTAGCACTTCAATCATCGCATACAGACGATTCGCTTCATGCGCGGTCAATGAAGCAGTGGGCTCATCCAGAATCATGATAGATGGTTTGGTGCGAAAAGCCTTGGCAATCTCGACCATCTGCTGCTCTGCCCGGGAAAGGTGCATGACCTTTCTCTCGGGTATCAGCGCAAATCCCAGGCTGTTCAGTGTCTCACAGGCTCGCCGATGCAAACTGGCCTTGTCGAGAAACGGCCCGACCAGTTGTTCGGAACCCAAAAATAAATTTTCCTCAACGGTGAGCTGGGGAATTAACGAAAACTCTTGAAATACTGCACTGATACCCAGCTCACGAGCGTGTTGAACCGAGCCAATTATCACTTCTTCGTCGTTCAGGAAAACCGTCCCTGAAGTCGGCCGAATAACTCCGGCAATAATTTGGATGAGTGTCGATTTGCCCGCGCCGTTTTCTCCAAACAAAGCATGCACCTCACCCGAACACACATCGAAATTCACGCGATCCAGCGCCAGAGTGTCGGGGAAATATTTGGAAATATTTTCAAGTCGCAGCAACGGTCTGGTGCGGGCTTTGTTCGGCTTCGATACCAAACCCTCCTGGTGGCGGATTTTCACACTTTGCTGCCTCTTGTCGGTTTGCGGGTGCTGTATAGTTGTTGATGCCAGCGCATTCAATCAGTCCACGGAAAATTTCGGTATCCACCCCGTCGGCGCCAGGGTTGTGGCGGTATTGAATTCTGCAACCGTCTCCGGCGTCACAATAATAAACGGAGGCTGGACGTGCTCAATCAAACGGCCGGTATGGTTAAATTCCGGCCGACCACCAGTGGCCATACCTTTATTTTCCAGCAGCCTCACGGCCTGATCAATCGCGACCCGCGCCTGGGTGATCATTTGATCGGATGGCGCCATTGCAACGGCACCACGCTTCAGGAATATGTGCATACCCGGGGTGTAATAATACGCCACCAATTTGATTTGCTTTTCCAGATTGCGCTCCCTGATTGCGCCAACAGCACCTTCAATGGTGGTCGCCGTGCCAACGATAAAGTCGAGTTCGACATTTTCCCCGGAGGTCATCGTTTGCAAAATATTTTCGACTAATTCCAACTGTATGGCTTTACCGGTATCGCCCCACCTGGTCTCCAGTATCTCCACATCTGTACCCTCTACTGCTGCGTGGCAGCCCTTGTCGCCGGCAACCGACCAACCAGCGCCGGGCGGCCCGGGAAACCATACAACCTTGACCCTGCCGGTTCTGGTTTGAGGCTGATCGACGACCCACTTGCATGAAACGTAGCCCATGCTATAGAAGCTCTGCAACGAATTGGCGTCCACCGCCGTGTTGATTCCCGTAATAATAACCACTACCGGAACGCCTTTTGCGCGAATCACATCGATTTGTTTGGCATTGCCGTCGCTGGAAATGGGCGCAATAACCAACGCTTCTGCGCCGTTGGCGATGCAGTCTTCAACCTGGTTTAGCTGCCTTTCCAGATTGGTATAACCGCCTGCCTCGACCAGTGTTATTTTTTGCCCGAGGCGTTTTCCTTCGGAAATAATGCCATAGGCAACACCGGCAAAGTAGGAGTCTTTCATGTGGGGGAAAGACACGCATATATGGTGTTTTTCTGCTACTTCGGCCAGCATCAACGGCACATAATCCACCAGGTCCAGCTTCGCTAACTGGTTTCGTGGATCTGTCCAACAGGTCACATCCCCATCCGTGCACGCAGGATTGTATACATGAATCCTGGTCGGCCACCACTGCGCATCCTGCGCCGATGCGGACAAAGTCAACATCATTCCTGCCAACAATATACCAGCCGGCATCGTTGTCAGAATCAATGGTAACTTTTTCACACTCTTGCTCTCCCGATATACATTTGATTTTATACTGAACAACTCTCATTGCCGTATAGATTGGTTTGTCGGGTTTGCGAACGGATACACAGAGTCGGTAAACTATGCGGTGTCCGCCCGAGACATAATAACGGCATACAGGAATCAGTATCAGGCTATTGTCTGCACATAAATTCTTCTTCAACGCAATGATACTTTTAAAAACATGACAGGCACGGCTGGCGAAAAGGCAAAGGAACAATCCGGTTTACGAATTGTGATTGCCGATGATCACGCATTGGTGCGGGGCGGGTTGGCATTATTGATCGATATGGCCTCCCCTGGCGCGGAAGTTTTGCACGCCAACAGCCTCGGGCAGGTAACCGATATTCTTTCGCAAAAAGGCGCAATTAACCTTTTGCTGCTGGATCTCATGATGCCGGGCATGGAGGGGGAGGCGGGTTTAAAAACCATTTGCAGCTCCTGGCCGGATGTGCCCGTGATCATTGTCTCGGTCAAAGAAGACATCCACTCCATTCGACAATGCCTCGCAGCCGGCGCGATGGGCTATCTCCCCAAGACCTCCAGATCCAATATTATAGTCAGCGCCATTCGATTGGTACTGGAGGGCGGCATATACATTCCGCCGCATGTTTTGCAACTGGACAAAAGTCAATCAGATCATAATCTGAACCCCCCGGGGTCGGTGTCGGAAAACGCTTTGACCCGTCGGCAGCTACAGGTGCTTGAGCTTATCGAATCCGGCAAATCCAACAAAGCAATTGCCGGCGAGTTAGGGTTGTCCACGGGCACTGTGAAAATGCACGTTTCCGGGATTTTCAAAAAACTGAACATAGCAAGTCGTACCGAAGCAGTGGCCGTTTACTCCAGGTTAAAGAAAAGTATCGGGCAACCGTGAATCTGGTCCTGTCTTGTGATGTTTATGACATGCCTGTGGAGTCGGCCTGAGAGCCGGGCCCGGGGGCTGTCATATGAGAAATCAGTGCGCGCAGTCTGGCGGGTTGCACTGGTTTACACATCACCTGATAGCCCTGATTAGCGATGTCTCTTATGTGGCTTTCCTGTACATCTCCGGTAACAATCACAGTGGGAATCGCATGTCCAATCATCAGTTGAACCCGACTGGCGACCTCAACTCCCTGGGTTCCGCCGGGTAATCGATTATCGGCAACAATGATGTCAGGTGGTTTTGTACTTTGCTCTCCAACAATATCAATCACTTCATCCATGTTTCGACCTGTGACCACATGGCAGCCCCAGGATTCCAGGAGCTGCCGGGTCGCTTTCAAAACCTCCATATCATCTTCTATGAGCAGAACCCGTCTGCCCGATAAGCCATGAATCAGGTTTTCCAGGATGCCGGTTTCCGCCGCCTGACCAGGCAGATTTTTACCGCCTGCAACCAATACGGCGAATCGCGACCCACTTCCAACCATAGAATCGCACTCGATTTCATGCGATAAGCACGCGGCCAGGCGTTTGGCGATGGCCAGCCCTAGCCCCAGACCCTTGCTTCGGTCTCGCTCCTCGTTATGGATTTGATGAAAATCTTCGAAAATGGCCAGGGTCTGGTCATCAGGGATTCCCCAGCCAGTATCCCAGACTTCAATTGAAATACTGCTGCCTCGCCGACGCACGCCAATCAATATCCGCCCTTGCCGGGTATAGCGTATGGCGTTTGACATGAAGTTGCCGAGAATTCGTTCCAGTAAAACCGGATCACTGCGTACCGATGCACTCGAAGGTATCAGTCGAAAATCCAGTTTCTTTTGTTTCGCGGCGGGTGCAAATTCCCGAAAAACCCGGCCCAGCAATTCCATAACGGGGAAGTCTTTATAACTGGGCTCTATCGCCCCGGCTTCGAGTTGCGAGACATCCAGCAGCGCACTCAGCAGTCGCGCCGTAGAGATGGAAACTGCATCGATGTCATCGACAATCGCCAGCGACTCTTGATCCACGGTTTTCTGGCGCAGCGCTGTTATGTACATCTGCATGGCATGCAGTGGCTGGCGCAGGTCGTGGCTGGCGGCTGCCAGAAACATGGATTTGGCCCGGTTCGCCTGCTCGGCTTCTTCTTTCGCGTCACGAAGGTCCTGGCCCTGGCGCCATAAATCGTGCTTTAACCGGTTGAAACTGCGGCCCATGCGCCCCAGTTCGTCCCGCCGCGCCATAAGCCCTTTTTCAAATTCAGATTCTTCGACCTGGAACATCGCGGTGAAAGCATTGATGGTGTCGGTGAGTAATTGCAAAGGCCTGGAGATGTTTTTTCTGATAATCAGCAGCAGCATCGCAATAAAAAAAATAACCGCGGCTAACAAGGTTAAAATGATAAAACCAGTCGCAATTCGCTTAACATAGACCGCATGTCTGATTGACTCTTGCCGTATTATTTCGAGCCGGGCGGTTAAATCTGCGAGTTTGTCCATCAATGTCATTTCGCTGCTTCGAATGTGCTCCAGAATTTCCAGTTCCATTGAAAATGAACGATCTTCAATTTGTTGCAGCAGATTGCGTACCAGCCGGTCATAAATTTGCGTCGCACGCCGCAGGCTAAAAAGCGCCTGCAATAGATCTTCGCTGTTCAAGGACAAGATATTTTCGTTCGCATCCTGCTGCACCACTGATTTTCGAATGAACTTTTCCGTGGACTCAATGCTTTTCTGTATTTCCTTCCCGCTATCCAGATAACCCGAGCGCACACCGGGATTGATCGTGTCAATATGGTTGCCGTCGGCCGTTTGCGTAGCGCCAATGATAATTTCTTTGGTACTCAGGCGCTGATTCAATATCTGTGACCGGATATTTTCGATGGACAGGTGCAACGGCAAGGTAACTTCTGCGATCCGATCGACCTGGTCGCCAACATGGCGCAATTGTGAAATGGCAACAAGCGCCACGAAGCAAAACCCAACCACTTCAATCACAATCAAAGTAAATACTTTCTGATCCAGAGAAAATCGATTGAACGTTTTCTTTATGCCCTGCACCGTGTTTTTGCTTTATTCGGTTTTATCCTGTGTGGCATGATTTCTGCGATTGGCAGAGGCCGCTGGTAACAAAGCCCGCAAATATGCCCCGGTATAGGATTGCCTGACCCTGGCGACTTGTTCCGGTGTTCCGCTGGCGACGATTTCACCGCCGCCATCGCCGCCTTCCGGGCCCATATCCAGTATCCAGTCGGCGGTTTTAATCACATCCAGATTGTGCTCAATGACCAGAACCGTGTTGCCGTGATCGCGCAGACGGTGGAGTACGGTCAGCAATTGCCGGATGTCATAAAAATGGAGGCCGGTGGTGGGCTCATCCAGCACATACAGCGTTCGGCCGGTATCACGTTTTGACAGCTCTCTGGAGAGTTTTACCCGTTGGGCCTCGCCTCCGGACAGTGTGGTGGCGCTTTGTCCGAGCGTGATATATCCGAGCCCGACATCAAGCAGGGTGTCCAGTTTGCGCTTTATGACCGGTATGGCTGAAAAGAATTCTGCGGACTCTTCCACCGTCATTTGCAATACTTCGCTGATATTTCTTCCCTTGTATCGAATATCCAGCGTTTCCCGGTTATACCGTTCGCCTTTGCAGACATCGCAGGGAACATAAATATCCGGTAAAAAGTGCATCTCCACCCGAATCAGTCCATCCCCATGGCAGGCTTCGCAGCGCCCTCCCTTTACGTTAAAAGAGAATCGCCCGGGTTTATATCCTCTGGCCCTGGATTCCTGGGTGTTGGAAAACATATCGCGAATGTGGGTGAATAATCCGGTGTAGGTTGCCGGGTTTGATCTGGGTGTGCGGCCGATCGGGCTTTGATTGATCGAAATAATTTTGTCGAAGTGGTCAAGTCCGAAAATGGACGTATAGGGCTGTGGTTTTGCCCGTACCAGATTTAACTGACCAGCGACGGCTGGATACAATGTTCCGTTGACCAGGGTGGATTTGCCAGACCCGGAAACCCCGGTTATACACGTGAGCAGGCCGACCGGAATTTTTGCATGGAGATTTTTCAGATTGTTGCCGGTGGCGTTTATTACTTCCAGAATGCGCTCCGGGTGTGGTGCAGTGCGGGTGGCGGGAACCGGAATTTTTTCTTTTCCGCTCAGGAATGAACCGGTTATGGAGTCGGCATTGTTGATCACGGCGCCCGGCCCGCCCTGCGCCACAATCGAACCGCCGTGCTTGCCGGCGCCCGGGCCGATATCCACCACGTAATCGGCGCTGCGAATGGCCTCTTCATCGTGTTCCACCACGATAACAGTGTTACCCAGATCGCGCAGATGAAACAAGGTTTTCAGGAGCCGGGCATTATCCCGTTGATGCAGTCCGATGGATGGTTCGTCCAGCACATACATAACGCCGACCAGACCAGAGCCGATTTGCGATGCCAGCCGTATGCGTTGGGCTTCTCCGCCAGACAATGTTTCCGCCGCGCGGGATAACGATAAATAATTCAATCCGACGTTGATCAAAAATCCGAGGCGGCCCTTGATTTCCAGGGCGATTTTTTGTGCGATTTCGGCCCGCCGACCGGTTAAATCGAGTTTTTCAAAAAAATCCAGGGTTTTGCCTACGGGCAGTTTTGTTAATCCGTGTATGGTTTGACCCTGGATAAATACATGCCGCGCGGCGCTTCGCAATCGGCTGCCGTTGCAGCTTCCACATACTTTTGTACTCATATATCGTGATAAATCTTCCCGCGCGGCGGAAGATTCTGTCTCATGGTATCGTCGATTGTAATTGTTGATCACGCCTTCAAAGGCGTGTTTCTTTTCAAATTTACGCCCGGGACGGGTGTATACAAAATTGATTTGCTCGGCTCCACTACCGTAAAAAATAATCCGTTTGTGCTCGGCGCACAGCGATTGGAACGGCGCATCGATATCAAATCCATAATGCCGGGCCAGGCAGCAGAGCTGGGTGTAGTAATACGCGCCGCGGCGATCCCAACCGGGTATTGCGCCGGCGGATAACGACAGTCCGGCGTCGGTCAGAATGCGCTCCGGGTCAAAGAATTGTCGTATCCCGAGTCCGTCGCAATCCTCGCACGCCCCGACCGGGTTATTAAAAGAAAACAATCTGGGTTCCAGTTCATCCAGGCTGTAACCACAGTACGGGCAGGCAAATTTACTGGAAAACAGCAGGGTATGTTGAACCTTGTTGTCGGCGTCCAGCAGGGTTACTTTTGCGGTGCCATCGGTCATACTTAATGCAGTTTCAAAAGATTCTGACATACGCTGTTGATTTTCTTGTCGAACTGCCAGGCGATCAACAATGACGGCTATGTCGTGCTTATAGCGTTTATCCAGCCTGGGCGGATTGTCCAGTTCGCAGGTCCTGCCATTGATTATGGCCCGTATATAGCCCTGGGAATGCAGTTCCCCGAGCAACTGGTGAAATTCGCCCTTGCGGTTTTTAACCACCGGCGCGAGCAGCATCAGACGGGTTCCTTCGGGCTGCTCCATAATCTGATCAACCATCTGGCTGATGGTTTGTGCTTGCAGCGTAACATCATGATCCGGGCATTTTGGATCGCCTATGCGTGCGAATAACAACCGCAGGTAATCGTATATTTCCGTTACCGTACCCACCGTAGACCGCGGATTATGCGAGGAAGACTTTTGCTCGATACTGATGGCCGGCGACAGTCCTTCGATCATATCCACATCCGGTTTTTCCATCATCGACAGAAACTGTCGGGCATAGGTGGACAGCGATTCCACATATCTTCTTTGCCCTTCGGCGTAAATGGTATCGAATGCCAAAGAAGATTTTCCAGAGCCGGATAATCCGGTGATGACGATGAGTTTATCTCGGGGGAGGTCTAAATCCACGGACTTTAAATTGTGGGTTCTGGCCCCGCGAATTTGAATTTTATCGATAGTCACAGCAATCCGGTTTCAAAAAGCAAACCTGATACTATACGCGCCCATTGACTGTACAGAAATAATTAATTGCCGGTACGTCTGATGTATTGGAGCCAGGCTGCACGCACAGTTTAAAAACATGGATATGAAGCAAAGTACCCTGAACAGCCCCATGCTGCCCGCCGAGAGAAGGGCGGTATTTTCCCTGGCCGGCATTTTTTCCCTGCGTATGTTCGGTTTGTTCATGCTGCTGCCGGTGCTGGCAATCCATGCTGATGAGTTGCCGGACTCCACGCCATTACTGCTTGGACTGGCACTGGGTATCTATGGATTGACCCAGGCGCTGTTTCAAATACCGCTGGGGTTGTTATCGGACCGCATTGACCGCAAGCGCGTCATCGCTGGCGGATTAGTGGTATTTGCCCTGGGCAGCGTGATAGCGGCGTTGTCCGATTCCATTCATGGTTTGATTATCGGCCGGGCGGTGCAGGGAGTGGGTGCCGTTTCAGCGGCGGCTCTGGCGCTGAATGCGGATTTGACCCGGAATGAGCAGCGCACCAAGGCCATGGCCATCATCGGGATCAGCATCGGCTTTACTTTTTTGATGTCTTTAATCCTGGCGCCCGTGTTGCAAAGTCATATCCGGGTGAGTGGTTTGTTCTGGGTTGTCGCGGTGCTGGCGCTGGTGGCGATTGTGGTGCTGTATACCGTGGTTCCAGACGCCAGGCCGGGCATGGATGATGATGAATCTGCCATCCGGCAGCGCTTGACCACCGCAGTAACAACCCCACAGCTAATGCAGCTTAATCTTGGCATCATGGTTTTGCATCTGGTTCTGACGGCCTTTTTTTTAGTCCTGCCAACGGTTCTGGTGACTAAAAGCGGGCTGGCGCTGCCCCAGCACTGGAAGTTGTATACGCCAATATTGTTGCTATCCGTGGTCGGAATGGCGCCGTTTGTTATGGCCGGAGCAAAACAGCAGAGCATAACCGGCGCTTATCGAACAGCCATTTTTTTACTCTTCATTTCATTCGCTGCACTGGTCATCCGTCCGTGGGGCCGGTGGATTGGAATTGATTCTGACTGGCCAGGGATGATGCTGTCGCTGGTTTTATTTTTTAGCGCCTTTAATGCGCTGGAATCCATTCTTCCGTCTTTGGTATCACAAATTGCGCCGGCTGCCTGCAAGGGTACGGCGATGGGGGTGTACAACACCTTTCAGTTCAGCGGGATATTTTTCGGCGGGTTGCTGGGCGGATTCATAGCGGGTGGTTATGGCAGTGCCGGGGTTTTTGTATTTTGTGGTGCGGCTGCGCTGGCCTGGTTAATCATGAGTTGTATTGCCGATAAATTTAAACTACCGGACTCCAGGGTTATCGAACAGGGCTGCAGCCCGGATTAAACTGGCTTGCCTGTCTGATTGGCCGGTTGATAGAATGGAGCCGTTCAAGGGAATTGAGGAAGTGGGTATTTCCCACGGCAAAATGATGCTTTTCCCGAATAACGTCTAATTTTTTAAACATACTCAGTCCTTAAGGAGATCAACAATGTCAAGAGGTATTAACAAAGTTATACTAATTGGAAATCTCGGCCGCGACCCGGAAATCCGTTATACCGCCGCTGGCGCGGCCGTGGCGAATGTGACCATAGCCACCAGCGAATCCTGGAAAGACAAAACCACCGGCGAGCCACAGGAGCGAACCGAGTGGCATCGGGTGGTGTTCTTCCGCCGCTTGGCAGAAGTTGTCGGTGAGTATCTGAAAAAAGGCTCGCAAGTTTACGTCGAAGGCCGCCTGCAAACCCGCAAATGGCAGGACCAAAGCGGGGCAGACCGATACAGTACCGAAATTGTTGCCGACCAAATGCAAATGCTTGGCAGCCGGGGCGGCGGGAACGTGACTTCTAGCGATACCGGTTTTGCCTCGTCCGCACCGGCTGACAATCCATCTGACGCGGCGAACAGGGCCGCGCCCGCAGGCAAACCCGCTAGTGTCGCCGATGATTTTGACGACGATATCCCGTTTTGATTGATCAGGACACCGTCCTGGCGGGAGTGAACGGCAGGTGAAAACATCAACTGTTGAGTTTTTTATAATTTCTGATTCGAGTTTATTTAGGCCGTGTGTTGTCATTGCCTTGATCAGGCTTATTCCGATACTGGTTTCCGACAGGCCGCAAATAGTCAATGATTGATTTTAAACAACTCAGGCAACAATATTCTGACGCCGGAATCAGCAAGGATTCTGTTAGTAAAAACCCCTTTGACCAGTTCAGGCTGTGGTTTGATCAAGCGTTGGACTGCGGCATTGCAGAGCCGAATGGGTTTAGCCTGTGCACGGTCTCCAATGACGCGAAGCCCAGCCAGAGAACAGTGCTGATGAAGTCCTATGATAAACACGGTTTTATTTTTTACACGAACTACAACAGCCGAAAAGGCCGGCAATTAGCGGAAAATAACGCGGTATCCATGCTGTTTCCCTGGTATGAGCTACATCGCCAGATAAACATTGAAGGCACCGCTGTTCGAGTTGGCGCAAAACAATCAGCCGCGTATTTTCACTCCAGGCCCCGCGGCAGCCAGGTCGGCGCCTGGGCTTCGCGTCAAAGTGCGGTAATCGCGTCACGGCAGGCGCTGGTGAGGCAAAAGCAGGAAATAGAACATCGGTTCGGCGATGGTGAACTGCCTTGGCCTGATTTTTGGGGAGGCTATCGGGTGGAGCCTAGTCGATTCGAGTTTTGGCAGGGTCGAACTCACCGGCTGCATGACAGAATTATTTACAATCGATTAGATGACGACTGGGAAATCCAGCGTCTTTCGCCCTGACAGCGGAAAAAGAAATGGCTGAAAAAGTGCAGGAATTGCGCGTTTTCGCCGGCAGTGTTTTAGTCTGTAACTGTGGGATTGTGCGCTGTTGCAATGTTTCGACTGTAATTTCAAGGCTTTCCTGTGAAACCAGATCATCCCGGAGGCGTTGTTTTCTGGTTTGACCTCGACGTTATTCAAAATCCGTTCAGACCATTCCGGTTTGTTGCTTGCCAACTCTTGTCGGCCTTATCCAGTAATGTTTCTGTCTGTTTCCCCAGCCCGGCTATCGTTCTGATATTTGTTATACTTATATAAAGTAACATATTATATAAATACTATATCCAATTGTAATTATTATAATTATTTTTCTTGTTCAATATTATCTCCAACCAGGACCGCGAGCATCTGAAAATTCAAAACAACTACGTTTTCTTATCCAAAGTGGGCAAAGGAAATGTGGAATAGTCATAGTGCAAGCAAACGGCCGGCTCGGAAGCTCCTGTTTGGTTGGTAAATTATCTCTGTATGCCAATGACCGGAAAATCGATTAACGGGCGATTAATATTGCCGGTAACCGCAACTTGTTATCTATAAAGTCTTGTTATACCCTTCGCCGCGTTTGGGGGTCAGTGAGTGAGACAGCCGCAAAATTTCTGTGGAGAGGTGTCTGAGTGGTTGAAAGAGCACGCCTGGAAAGTGTGTATACGTGAATAGCGTATCGAGGGTTCGAATCCCTCCCTCTCCGCCATGCAACCCGCATTCAATATTGCTGGAAAGTGGATTGATAAAAAACTCGCTCCCCTGCGCATTCCCCTCATTTTCAGTTAGAGCAAACGGAAATGCTCTGACACGGCGGGGACAGTTCCGCGCCTGCCGCCCGACATTTGCTTTCACTGACTCTCTCCATGATCGAAATTCTCCGCGACTGATCTTGGGAAGCATACCCATCAAGCGCTGTTGCTGCGCTTATTTAATACATTTAAAACAATATATTATAGAATAGTTTTAATTTTTTAGATTACCATACTCATCGCCGCAAAATGTCACTGAAAAACTCTGGTTCAGATTGCCTTCATGATTCAATTTAATGGCTGGTTTCATGCGCTCATCTTTGTCTGGCATCGCATGAACCGCCTTACCCCGTCTGAAGATGAAAGATTAAGGATACGACCAGAAAAAGAACATATCAATTACATTGGGATAAAGTTCAAGAAGAAAGATAAAAACTTTATTCTGATTTACTTGCAGCGAGATTAATAAAAAATCCCGCATACTGGAGGTTTACCTGGCACTGATGAAGGCTGTACAAATCCGCCTTTTGGTGTGGATGGACTGGATGTCTGACTATACAGCGCAGCCTAATATCAAAACCGCCATGCCGTCCAGCCGCGCCTTGGTCTTTTCCCAGCCGGGCATTACCTGCTGCATCAGCCGGTAAAATCGCTTGCTGTGGTTGTGTTCGGCGATATGGCAAAGCTCGTGCAGAATCACGTAGTCGATACATTCGCGCGGCGCTTTCACCAGATGCGGGTTCAGCGTCAGCCGGCCATTGGGTGAGCAGCTTCCCCATCGGGTCTGCATGGTGAGGATGTGCAGCGGTGGTTTGTCGTCAACCCACAGGGCCTGTTCCAGCATGGCGTCCAGGCGCCCGGTAAACATGTCTTTGGCACGGGTTTTGTACCAGTCGGTGAGCAGTTGTTGGACCCTGCCCGCCGATTTGTGGCGAACCCTTACCTCCAGCCGGCCGCGCAGCAGCTTGACGCCCTGAACCTCATCCGGCGCTTCGATCACCTTTAGCAGATATTGCTTCCCAAGGTAGTAGTGGCTTTCACCGCTGATATACTTGCGGGGTGTAATGTGCTCCAGTTGCTTGCGGAAGTCTCGCAGTTGCGCATAGATCCAGCGACCACGCTTTTTTACGGCGCTCAGTACCGCATCGTCGTTTACCTGTTCCGGGGCGGATACTGTAATCCGGCAGTCGGGATGCACCTTGATCAATACCCGATTCGTTCCCTGAATACGGGGCCAGCACTCAAAGGCGATGCGCTCATCGCCATAGGTAAAACTCATCATCCGTGCTGCCGGCTTAATGGGCGCATTCATGATGCACTCAGCCCCACACGGGTGATTTGTACAATCATCTCCACAACCTTCTTGGCCTGAGTGATGCCGCCGCCGATGGCTTTGCATTCCCTGAACATCATCGGCAGCAGTTTCTTGCGGATATCGGCTTCAATGTTTTGCGGATTGATGGAGTTTTCCGCCACGGCGGTTGCCACTGCGGCATCGACGGCAAAGGCGGCGGCTACCCATTTATCCTGTATCTGTGGGTCATTGATGGCAAACACTTGCGGCAGATTTTTCTTAAACACGCCAAAGTAAGCCTGGGCCTGGCGGTTGTCTGCAAAGGTATCGGGAATATCGTTCAGGCGGCGCGCCTGCACCTGGTCTTCAAACTCGCGGAACAGCAGGTATTGTTTCAGCGGGTGGTGAAATAATTTCTCTGCTTCTGCAATGGCCTGACGCAGCAGTTTGGAGAAGGCTTCCCGGGCGTAAGGGTCAGCGCGCAGGTCTTGCTCAATTGTTCGGGTGATGCGGGTTTTGATGATGTCGGTTTCGTTGCGGGTTTTCTCCTCGCTCCAGTCTTCCGGTGCTGGCTGCTGACCCATCCCGATCAGGTCGTACACGCCATCGGGTTCTTTCACCTCAACCCCCACCACGTGCCTGTCCAGCAGTTTCTTCACCTGCTCGGCGTATTCGTCGTAGTTGATGCGCTCACCAGCATCCTGCTGTACCAACTGGCGCAGACCGGAGAACTGTTTAATCGTTTCTTTATAGTGGTTGCGGTCGCCGTCAGTAAAGCTCTTGTCTGCAAAGAAGGCTGCCGATTGCAGGGCCACTTTCAGGCAACTGGCGAATGTGGTCAGTGCTTCGTAGAAGTCTTCGCGCACCTTGAGGTGTACGTCCACCAGTTCACCGTTTTCCTCTTTAATACGGGGTACCAGCACCCGACGCAGTTGCTCGATGTCGTTCCTGTTCTTCACACCATCGAAAATCGCCCACAGATTCTTACAGAGCTGCGGCAGGCGTTTGTACTCGGTGCGCATCTGCTTGTAGAGGCCGGTAATATCATTGATGTCGTAACCGCCCTGGGTGCGGGAGGCGAGATCCTGATATTGCCGGATGGTGGTATCCAGCTCGGCCAGAATGCCGCGATAGTCGATCAGCAAGCCGAACTTCTTCTTGGGATGCAGGCGGTTGACCCGCGCAATCGCCTGGATCAGGCTGTGCTCCTTTAGCGGTTTGTCGATATAGAGTACGGTGTTCTTTGGTTCATCAAAGCCGGTCAGCAGCTTGTCCACCACAATCAGCAGTTTCAGGGCATCGTCTTGGTCGAAGCGCTCGATCAGGCGCCTGGTATAAGTCGGTTCGTCTTGTGAGCCGACGTTCTCCTGCCACCACCGAGTAACTGCCGGCACAGCCGCTTCATCCACGGCGGTATTACCTTCGCGAGTATCCGGCGGGCTCATCACCACAGCCGACTCAAACAACCCGGCCTCGTCCAGATACTGTTTGTACTTGACGGCAGAAGCCTTGCTGTCGCAGGCCAACTGGCCTTTTAAGCCGGCGTCGACGTTGTGCGCGAAGTGGTTGACAATATCCAGCGCAATCAGGCGAATGCGGTCGTCAGCACGGTATACCTGGCCTGTTCCGGCGAACTTGTGTTTCAGGTCGGCTTTTTGCTCGTCGCTCAGGCCTTCGGTAATACGCTCGAACCAGCGATCAATGGCCCGCTCATTCACGTCCAGGTCGGGAATGCGTTCCTCATACAGCAGCGGCGTTACTGCCCGGTCTTCCGCCGCACGCTGCATGGTGTAAGCGTGCACAATAGGACCGAACTTGTTAGTGGTTTTGTCATTCTTCAGCAACGGGGTGCCGGTAAAGGCCACAAACGCCGCATTGGGCAGCGCCTGCTTCATGCGGACGTGGTTTTCACCGCCCTGGCTGCGGTGGCCTTCATCAATCAGCACAATGATGTCAGAACCGGTATTCACGCACTCCGGCAATTTGGTAGCAGTATTGAATTTTTGAATCAGCGAAAAGATGATGCGCTCAGTGCCCTGGCCTATCTGTTCGGCCAGGCGTTTGCCGGACGTGGCCATCGCTGCCTGTTTGTCTTTTTTGTTGGACAACTCACCGCCGGAGGTAAAGGTCTTGCTGATCTGGTTTTCCAGGTCTACCCGGTCGGTAACCACCACAATACGGCACTGCCTGAGGGATTCGTGCAGAATCAGCGCCTTGCTCAGAAACACCATGGTAAACGACTTGCCCGAACCCGTGGTGTGCCAGATCACACCACCTTCGCGACCCCCGTCCGGGCGTTTGGCATGGATGCGCTCAATCAGGCGTTTTATGCCGAACACCTGCGGATAACGGGCCACAATCCTGCCGGCCTTCTTGTCGAACAGAGTGAAGTAGCGGGTCATCTCCAGCAGGCGGGCGGGTGACAGCAGACTGATTAATATCTGATCCTGTCCGGTTACGGCCAGTTCACCTTCAGCGATTAGATTCTGGTACCAGTCCAGGTCCGCTGCTGGGCGGTGGCTGAACAGGTTATTGCTCTGATTTTCTGAAAGCTTTTGATTCTTTATAGCGTACATCTCGGCATCTAAAATGTCTTCTTCCCGCCAGGTTGCCCAGAACCTGGCCGGGGTGCCACAAGTGCCATAGCGACCTTCGTTGCCATTGATGGACAGCAGCAACTGGCTGTAGGCAAACAGCAGCGGGATTTCATCAGGGCGCTGATTACGCAGGCTTTGTGAAATACCTTCGTCAATCGTCGGGCCTTTTTTCGCATTGCCATCGGGCCGCTTGGCCTCAATCACCGCCAGCGGAATGCCATTGACAAAGCAAACGATATCCGGCCTGCGCGTGCCCTGATATGAAGAGCCGGCACCACCAGAACGAGTAACGCGGAACTCTTCGGTAAACACAAAGCGGTTATTGCCCGGGCTCTGCCAGTCAATTACGGCAACGGTAGGGCTGGCTTTTTTGCCATCCACAAACTCCGTGACGGAAATGCCGTAGAGCAAATGGTTGTAGAGCTTCTCATTGGCCATCAGCAAACCTTCGTTCAGGGCCGGGCTGCATACCTCGGCGATCAGATTATCAATAGCTCTTGCGGATAGCGGGTACGCCCGTCCGCCAAAGGTGAAGGTGCGTTTTTCAAGCTCGGTACGCAGAATCTGACGCAGAACCACTTCGTCCTGCCTGCCGCCACGGGCGGCCAGAGCCTGTTCAGGAGAAAGGAATGACCAGCCCAGATTGGTTAATAACGCCAGCGCCGGGAGCTTGGCGCTGTATTCTTCCTGGAATTTGGGTGTGTGTTGAGCCATGGTAATTTTTCTTTAACCTTTGTTACCTGAGGTGCAGCATGAGTTATCGTTTAAGAACCGAGTTATTGTCAAAACCGGGCGGCAAGTGTTTGAAAATGTCTTTTTCTCCTGGCTTGGTCCTGAACTGGAATTCTCTCAAGGCAGCAATATCTACTTTCGTTGTCAGAACACTGGGGTTTTCACCACCTTTGACATAAAGCATGGTTTTGCTATCCGTTTTGGTGGGTCTCAAAACGCAAGAACCACCATACTGAGAGGTGTTTACCTGTACGGTATAGCAATGCAGATCCCTCACTATTGATTCAAGTATATGCTGGTAGTAATTGGTATCCTTATTCCAAACACAAGCAAAGAGCAGGTCGATTTCAGATCTGAAAAGCACTCTGTGGGTAATGTCGGACAATTCAAAACAGTTGTAGGTGGAAAAACTCACGCCCCGCCAGCTAACCTTATGATAGTAGGCTTTGGGCTTAATCGACTCGTGACCCGCTTCAAGCCTTAGCGAGTTAATCAGGTCTAGCTCGTCCGGTGCATAGTGGTTTTTAATACGAGCAAGAGCTGTACAAGACTTGTATTTGTTGGACACCTTAAACGGGAGCGCCTCAATCATCAGATTGTATGCCACTTTGTTATCTACAACCCAATGCTCAAGCCCGAATACGATTGCGATTTGGTGCCTTCTTGCGAAAGCCAGCATAAATGGCAGCCAGCTAACAGGTATCGCGACTTCCGGCATAACCAAAATATCCACCTTTTCTTTGATGGTAGAGTTTAGGAGTTGATAAAGATTCTTTTGTCTCGTAAAGCTGACATTTGGTTTTTGGTCCGTGCGCAATGCTGCTTTGATATCATTTTCGCTTACAACCAGGTTGGCAATTGCCAGCTTAATCTTGTTTGTGTTTTCTTTTTTTCCTATAGAGTATTTTGCTTTAATTATCTCTTTTTTGGGGCCAGAAATCTTATTAAATTTGACGGGAAAGTCTTCGTAAAAATTTCGTTTTTTGTAATTTATAAGAGAACATTTAAACCATCTATTAAGACTCTTATTCGATGTCAGATTGTGAGAAATATCGAACAACTGCCATTCGTCGTAGTGGATAAAACGTGGAGACAAATTAACTTTATTATCATCCAGGCTAATATCTGACTCTGATATAAACGTAGCCTCGTCAGTCAAATCTCCCGTATAGTTAGAGTAGTTCGCCAGTGGCCAGGCAACCAGGTGATGTCGGATTAGATTTGAAGCTCTAAAGTTCCAGGCAAAATTGTGAATGTCCGAGTTCCATTTCGTGATAAAACCCAATTTCGATTTTTTAGAATGAAACGCCTTTCGAAAATTATCTCCATTGGAATCTGAATTATCCTGAGTAGGATCAGTAATATCAAGAAGACCAACTGATATAGCCAGAGACAAACGGTTGTAATGACTCAAATTACGTCGAAGCTCTCCTGTAAGAACGTCGAGCACGATGTTGCCTTCCAGCGTCATGCCACAGATTTTTTCTATCTCACCATCAAGGTATCGGAAAAAATCGTCAATAAAAGATCCCTCACTGGTGATCAAGGCGTACTGATAGACCTTTTCCCAAAGTCGACTATACTGGAGCGCATTTTGCCCTTTGAAAAAGCAAGCTAGTTGGGGAAGAACGGTATTTTTTTTGTTTAGCTTACATAGCCTGTGGGCGGTTATGTGGTTTGAAAGATACTTGACCAACTCCGTTTCGTTTTCAGCTAAACCTACAATACTTCTCAATTTATTGGCCGAACCCCGGTATAAAACGTCGTAGGAAAATTTATCTAACCCCACGTCTATATGGTCACTTGGAAGAAACTTAAAAGCACTGCTTCGCTCATCCAGTTCCTGTCTGAAAAGCTCCAGGATGGCCCGGCTGTGATCCTTATCAAGATGCAGCAATATCAGTTTGTCTTTCTGGATTGGCAACTCATTTTCATCAACATAGATGTTGTAACCAGCTCCATCATCAGAATTCGAAAGAATTTTTTTTAAATAGTGATCAACAAATTTCTTAATTGATGGCGTTTCAGCGTCTAGTTTGGGGCGTTTGAACACCATAATAATGTCATCGACATACCTGCCGTAATAATCGGGCCTCACTTCGTCTGCCACCGCATCATCAAATTGGGCCAAGTACCAATTGGCAATGATGGAAGAAGATGCAAAGCCTATCGGCAAGCCCTGTTTTTTTTCACATCCGGCATTGGTTTGTTTGAGCCTTTGATGAATTTTCTTGTTATACCGCTTGAAAACTACCTCAAGCATCTGTGTCAACTTGAGTGATATGTTCCGCTTGTCAGTATCACCGGAATAGTAGCTCTCAATCAAGTCTATAATTTGCTCGAATTTCAGATCAACATGGTAGAAGTAGGATTTCAGGTCTAACGAAAGCAAGGCTACGTCATCACGCTTTTTTGATATTTCGGTAGCCACTTTAATCGCTTGGTCGCGCCACTGATTGTACTGTTCAATATAGAACTTAAAGACTTCATTAGGTGTTTTCGCCGCCGTGTTATCAAAAGAGGACTTCACCGATTCATGCATTCGATTTCCATAGCAATCACTCGTTAACTTGCTTTCCAAAGCTGGGCCAACAACAATGCACCAAAGCATTTCAAGGATATGAAGCTGGATTGGCGAATTGATAAAGTAGTTGACCTTCGAGACCTGATACTGATTAGAGCTCCGCATGTTGGAAATAAACAAGCCGTCTTTTTCGTTGTGCATGTTCTGCTCAGCATCTTCTTTTCTGCTAACAACTTTGGGCAGTAAGTAGTAACCAATATCATTGAGCCAATGTGTAAATTTTGGGTTCTCGTTCCAGTTTTCATCATTCAGAAAATCGGTAAAATCAGATAAGGTCTTATCATACTCTCCCACTTCGGATGCAGCCAACCTCTGCTTTAGAAACAGGTTTAGGTTCTCATGATAAGCATAACTCTTTAGACACAGATATGCCTGTTCGACGATGCTGGTAGTCAATTTCAATTTTGGTTCCTCCCTATACTGTTACCCGGCGTTTACCCGTCAACAACTGCTGCATCAGGGCTTTTTTCTCCTGCTTCAGGCAGTCGAGTTGTTGTTGCAGGGCGGTGATTTCCCGATCAGCCAAGGAAAGCACTGTGGCAATTTTTTGTTGCTCTTCTTTTTCAGGTACTGGTATCACAAGATTCGAGTAAATAGATATCCAGTGTCGCTGGTGTCCGCCAACTGAAAAATTCAGCATTTGCATTGCCTCAAATACATATTTAATCAAGACACCTTTTTTGGCAGACAATATCTTCATTGCACTTGATTTAGCCTTAAACGGAAAATCTACAAATTTACTGTCAGTAGTGAAGTCATCGAAAATAATAGCTGGAAAGTCTTCTCGGTAGATTCCAAAGTCTTCATTTGTGTAGCCAAGCACAAAAGTTTTTCCAGCGGTAAGAACCGGAATATCATATGCATCGTTATAATCCGTTGATTCCACTAGATACGGAGTTGGTTGCTTGTAATCAAGAAGAGAGCCCAATTCAACTCGTTTCCACTCGCCACTAAACCTGACTCCATTCTTATCCAGCAGCCGTTTTTTGCCGGTGAGTAGTTGCTGCATCAGGGCTTTTTTCTGCTGCTGGCTGTTGGTGAGCAGTTGTTCGGTGGTGGTGATTGCTTTGTCCCAGGTGGAGAGGATTTGGGCGATTTTCTTTTGTTCTTTGATGCTTGGCAACGATACGATTAAGTCTTTTACTACGTTCCAGTCAGCACGTGGCATATGCGTGCCGGAAGCAACATTTGCAGCATTGATGAAGAAATCCATCTGCACCAAATAATGCAAATATTCAGGTATTGTCTTTTTATTGTTGGCATTCAGAACCCATATTTCGGAAGAACATACCCCATCTCTGTCTGCTAACCAGTACTTTCTCAAATAAGGTCTTAGCTTGCCGAATAGCAGGCTACCCTTATTGAATACTGACTTTGTGCTGATGGAAATCTCTGTGGTAGTCGTCCCCAAAAGAATAGATGTACTCTGAGAAATATGCTCTAGTTCTACACATTCGAGGACTTCTTTCTCTGCTTTCGGGTCAAATTTCTTTTTGCCAAGAATGGCAATGTCGGAGAAGTGAAGTTTCTCCCACTCTCCACTAAACCCCGGAAAACGTTTTTTACCGGTGAGTAATTCAGGCACCATAACCCAACTCCTCCAGATACTCGCCCATCTCATCTTCCAGTTCGTTCAATCGGGCTTTTAGCTGCTTGCGCTCGGCGCGCACGGCCAGCAGGTCGATTTCTTCCTCTTCTTCAAAGGTATCCACGTAACGGGGGATATTGAGGTTGTAGTCGTTCTCCCTGATCTCTTCGAGGCTGGCCAGATAGGCGTATTTATCGACGCTGGCGCGCTCGCGGCAGGTTGCGACCACTTTGGCGATGTATTCTGTTGTCAGCAGATTCTGGTTTTTACCGGCCCTGAACTCGCGGGAGGCATCAATAAACAAAACCGCGTCATCGGATTTCTGCTTCCTGAACACCAGAATGGCGGCCGGAATGCCAGTGCCGTAGAACAGTTTCTCAGGCAGGCCGATGACGGCGTCGAGCAGGTTTTCCGCAATCAGTTGTCGGCGAATTTTGCCTTCCGAGGAACCGCGGAACAGTACGCCGTGGGGCACCACCACGCCCATTCTGCCGGTCCTGGGTTTCAGGGTTTCGATCATGTGCAGAATAAAGGCGTAGTCGCCCCTGGTCCTGGGCGGCAGGCCACGGCGGAAACGGCCGAATTTGTCATTTTCGGCTTCGTCATGACCCCACTTGTCCAGCGAGAACGGCGGGTTGGCGGTGACGATATCGAACAACATCAAGTTGCCCTGATTTTGTGCAGAGGTATCCAGCAGTTTGGGGTTGCGGATGGTGTCGCCCCATTCGATTTTGTGGTTGTCCTCACCGTGCAGGAACATATTCATCTTGGCCAGCGACCAGGTGGAGCCAATGGCCTCCTGCCCGTACAGTGCGTACTGCCTGACATGGTGGTTGGCGACCACTTTGCGGCCACACTTCATCAACAGCGAACCGGAACCACAGGCCGGGTCACAAATGCTGTCGCGGGGCTGCGGGTCCAGTAACTCGGCCATCAGGTCAGACACTTCCGGTGGGGTATAGAATTCACCAGCCTTCTGGCCGCCGCTGGCGGCAAACCGCTTGATCAGGTATTCGTAGGCGTTGCCGATCACGTCCAGGCTGCCGACGCGGCTGGGCCTGAGGTCGAGTTGCGGTCCGGTGAAGTCTTCCATCAGGTGACGCAGAATGGTGTTTTTCTGCTTTTCTTCGCCCAGTTTGTCGGTGTTGAACGAGATGTCCTGGAACACGCTTTTACCGGCGTCTTTCAGCCGGGTGCCGTTGGCTTCTTCTATGGCGTGCAGGGCCTGGTCGATGCGCTCGCCGTTGCCCGGCTCGTGGCGGCGCTGGTGCAGAACATAGAAGCTGGCTTGTTCAGGCAGCACAAAGCGTTCGCTTTTCATCAACTCGGCAATCAGTTCCGGCTCGTCGCCGTGTTGGGCCTGGTAGGTGTTGTAGTGGTCCTGCCAGACGTCTGAGATGTACTTGAGGAACAGCATGGTGAGGATGAAGTCTTTGTAGGTATCGGCGCTGATGGTGCCGCGAAAGGTATCGCAGGCGGCCCACAGGGCCTGGTTGATGCGCTCCTGATTGATGGCGGTGTCGGTCATTGCCGGGTTTCCTCTTCGTTTGCGGGTTTCTTGCCAGTTCCTTGCGCGGGCTGCTGGCGGCGAACCGGACAGTCGTCCCGGGCAGGGGTGTGCAGCAGGCGTTCCATAATGCGAGCCAGGCCAACGCCGGTACGGTGACCAGCATTTCTAATTTGCTCCTGACCATATATTATGATTGAAATAGTACGGCAATATCTGTACTGTTGAACAGGCTTGTCATAATTGCGCCCGTAGCTCAGTCGGATAGAGTACCTGGCTACGAACCAGGGGGTCGGAGGTTCGAATCCTTCCGGGCGCGCCCTTTAAGAATCGTCGGATTCGCGGCAGCCGTACGTATCCCGGTATGCGGCAATGGCGACATGATATGGTTCATATCCGGCAATCGTTTTTAAATACGCCACCAGGTCGTCCAGTTTCAACAGAGACAGAACCGGAATATGGCAGGTTCGCTCCACTTTCTGCACAGCGGACAGGGTCTGTCCCTCTGTTACTTCCTGGCGATCCAGTGCAATCGCGATGGCGCAGGGATTTGCGCCGGCCGCCTGAATTATTTCCACCGATTCATACACCGACGTTCCGGCGGTAATTACATCATCCACAATTACAATATCACCTTTAAGCTTTGCCCCGACAATATTGCCGCCTTCGCCGTGGTCCTTGGCTTCTTTTCGATTAAAGGCATAGGATACGTTGCGGTTTTGCAATTGATCCAGTTGCACGGCGACCGACGCGACCAGCGGGATGCCTTTGTACGCCGGGCCGTACAGCATAAAATCAGTTTTCAGGTTTTCCGCCAGCAGTGCGGCGTAATGCTGTGCTAACTGGCCCAGCAATCTGCCATCGTTGAATAGTCCGGTATTAAAGAAATACGGACTGGTTCTCCCGGATTTAAGAACAAATTCACCAAACTGCAAAATATTGTTTCGAATACACAGATCAAGGAATTCAGATTTGCGGTTTGGCATGTTCAAGGTGGCTTTACAAAGTGCAGGGTGTAACAGATATTATAGAAGACAGCCGTGGTGGATACGGTGTGATGAATGACATACCACGGGTTATGCAATAGTCATGGGTTAATTCATGCGCCAACTCATACATTAACCGACTAAAAATTCCCAACCGAATTGAATGAACGAAAATCTGCCTGCCCGGAAAATATCGCTGCACGCATTCGCCCATCCCCGTGTGGTTACCATGTTATTTCTGGGTTTTTCGGCAGGTTTGCCATTGTGGTTGATATTTTCGTCGCTGTCACTGTGGCTGCGGGAAGCCGGGGTTGATCGCTCGGTTGTCACCTTTTTTAGCTGGGCGGCACTGGGTTATTCATTTAAATTTATCTGGGCGCCGCTGGTCGATAACCTGCCGCTGCCCATATTAACCCGCAATCTTGGCAGAAGGAGAAGCTGGATTTTATTCGCTCAGCTCCTGGTTATACTGGCGATCATTGTAATGTCCAGCATTGATCCCGCTGAAAATCAAATGAATCTGGGCTATCTGGCATTGGCGGCGGTCATGCTGGGTTTCTCATCCGCCACCCAGGATATCGTTATCGACGCCTATCGCATCGAATCCGCAGAACTGGATTTGCAGGCGCTGATGTCATCCACCTATATCGCCGGATATCGTATTGGATTGCTGGTCTCAGGCGCCGGGGCGCTCTATCTTGCCAGCTATTTCGGCTCCACCGCAGAATTATATTCATACGACGCATGGCGTTATACCTATCTGCTCATGGCGGTTTGCATGATGGTAGGGGTGATTACCACACTGATCATCCCCGAACCGAAAATTTCTGCAAATCGCCGCAGATTAAATGCACGGCAAAGCATACGCATCGTGTCGCTGTTTGCCTGTTGCGTTTTGGTTTTTATCGTCACCTATATTTTGCTGGCCAATCCCGGGGAATCGATAAAAGCGCATTTATTGAATTTGAACCATAACAAAGCGCTTGGCGGCTTCCTGGTTGAGGCATCAAAACTGGCTGTGGGAGTATTCCTGACTGTCGCCATGGCCTGGGCGCTGACCAAATTTGGCCGGGTTGATTTTTCGATAATGGAGAATCTTTATCTGAACCCGCTGAAAGATTTTTTTCAGCGCTACGGCATGCACAGCGCCCTATTGCTGCTTGCGCTGGTCGGGCTCTACAGAATTTCAGACATTGTACTGGGAGTAATCGCCAATATATTCTATCAGGACCTTGGCTACACCAAAAATGAAATTGCCACGGTGGCCAAGTCCTTTGGATTGATCGCCACAATTACAGGCGGGTTTATTGGTGGTCTGATGGCATTGCGATTTGGCGTAATGCGTGTGCTTTTGCTGGGCGCAGTTTTATCCGCCGCCACCAATCTTTTATTCATGCTGCTGGCAAAAGCCGGGTACAGCATGGGGTGGTTATATCTGGTAATCGGTGCGGATAATCTGGCTGCTGGAATCGCCAGCGCTGCGTTCGTGGCGTTTTTGTCTGCATTAACCAGTATCAAATTTACCGCCATGCAGTTTGCCGTTTTTACGTCGTTGATGACATTGATTCCAAAAGTACTCGGCGGCTATTCCGGCAGCATGGTAAATACCCTGGGTTATTCGCAGTTCTTTCTGATCACCGCCGTGCTCGGCCTGCCGGTGATTGTGTTGATCCTGTTTATATCCCGGGACTCACGCTTTTCCTGATGTTTTGGGCTGATGTTCCGAGTTGATGTTGCGGGTTCATTAAAAGTAAAAACTTCGGCCAAAATCTGTGATCGGATGCACCACCAGTTTCTGCAGCAGGTTCAGCGCAAACAACGCCAGAATCGGGGACAGGTCGATGCCCTGAAAAGCCGGCAAAATCCTTCTGAACGGCCTGAGAACCGGGCCGCTGACGTGGTTCACAAGGTCTGCGCCCGGGTGCCGGGACATGGGCGCGACCCAACTCAGAATGGCGCTGCCTAAAATTGCGATGATGAGTATCCAGATGATGATATTGAGCACTTCGGCGACCGTCAGCACCAGCGCTGCGGAAATTTGCAATGGAAACCCGGAAACGGTCAGTAAAAGCCCGGTTTTTATCACGCCCACGAGCAGAATTGATACCATTGAAGACAGGTCCATCCCATATAGTCCGGGTATCAACCTGCGCAATATTTTTAACAGCGGATTGGTTAGTGCAATAATCATCTGCACAACCGGATTGCGAAAATCCACCCGCAAAAGCTGAAATACAAATCGTAAAATCACCGCGATCAAGTACAGCCCCAGGATGGTTTCAATGGTAAAACTCAGCGCATTTTGTATATAGGGCATTCAGGAATCTCCAAAGGTTATGGCAAGTTCATTTGATTTTTCTATGGCCGCGTTAATGCCCCGGGTAATGGTTTCATCCATGCCGTGTTCTTCCATGGTTGATAATGCGGCTTCCGTGGTGCCGCCGGGCGAGGTTACTTGTCGGCGCAATTCCCCGGGTAAATGACCGCTGTTGCTGGCCAGCCTCGCGGCACCTGAGGCGGTTTGCAATACCAGGGTTTTCGCCACATCACTGCTGAGTCCATTGGCCTGGGCGGCATTAATCATGATTTCCATTAATTTAAAGTAGTAGGCCGGACCGCTGCCGGAAATGCCGGTTACCACGTCGATTTCATTCTCGCTTTGCAGCCAGACAATTTCGCCAACTGCTTTGAGTATTGTTTCCGCAATGCGTTTTTGCGCGGCGCTGGCCAGGGAATTTGCCAGCAAACCGGAAACACCGCAGTTCACCAGTGCCGGCGTGTTGGGCATTGCCCGTATAAATGGCATTTCCCGCCCAATCCAGTGCAGAATATCTCGCGTTCGAATGCCCGCAGCGATGGAAATGATCAAGGGATCATCGCGCCTCAGCGCCGATTGAATTGATTCAACAGCGCGCCTCATAATCTGCGGCTTTACCGCAAGGATGACGATGTCCGCATGGGCGATACATTGATCATTGGTTGCAAAGCATTGAACCCCGAACCGGTGTGCCAGTGAATCGCGTTGTGGTTCAGATGGGTCCGAAGCCGTTATGTTTTTTGTTGGCCAACCAGAAGCAATCAAGCCGCCAATCATGCTGTGGGCCATATGGCCGCCACCGACAAATGCAATGTTTTGCTGCTGCCAGTGGCTCATTATCCGATATCGATTACAAACAAGATTCAGGCGGCGCTCAGTCGGGGCGCTGACCAAATATGGCGGTGCCAATTCTGATTTGTGTCGCGCCCTCGGCAATAGCAGCTTCCATATCCTGGGTCATGCCCATGGATAGATGATCAATTTCAAGCCCCTGCTGGTTGAGTTGATCAAACAGCAGGCGACATTGCCGGAAAACCGAACGCTGTCGTGCCAAATCCGTCTGGTATTTTGGAATAATCATTAACCCGCGCAGTTTCAAGTTGGGGAGCCTGTGTATGGATTCGGCTAATTCTGGCAAATCGTCAACACATACGCCGGATTTTGCTGGCTCCTGTTGCAGATTCACTTGAATCAATACGTTCAACGGGACGCTGTCCTGTCGATACTGGTTCAGCTTCTCCGCTACTTTCTGGCTGTCCACGGTATGCACCCACTGGAATGAAGCGGCAATGCGTCGGCACTTGTTGCGCTGGATATGCCCGATGAAATGCCATATTGTGCTGTCTTCCATGCCCAGGACGTGACAAGAGAGCCGTATTTCCTGAATTTTTAACAAGCCTTCCTGGAGATAGTTTTCTGCAAAGTCCTGGTGCCCCAACTGCAACAGTCGCAAGACATCCCCGGCGCTGTGGCGTTTACTGACCGCGATGAGATTTATTGATGAACACGGGCGTTTATATTTGCCCGCATATGCTTTGAGATTGTCCAGTGTTTGCTGGTATCTTTTGGCCAGTTGCGGGCTATGGGCTGGCATGGGTTGACTGATAATTGTTGCGATGATTTGTGTCCAGGTCAACTTTCAACCGGATTTGAAGGTATACTGGAAATCAGTCAGGGCAAAGTGGTGTTTACCAGCGGATTTTACCAGAGCGGCTATAAATTTAGTCCATACAAAAGCACAGCGATAATTTACAGGATTTCGGGGTCAAACATTGCATTTATCTGAACTTTTAACTTTTGCGGTACGAAACAAAGCGTCGGATTTGCACCTTTCGTCAAGTATGTTGCCGTTGGTTCGGATTGACGGAGAGATAAAACGTATCAATGTCAATCCGCTTACGGCGCAAGAAGTACACGCCATGCTGTACGACTTAATGAATGACTTGCAAAGGAAGCGATTTGAAGAGTTCTATGAGACGGATTTTTCTATATCACTTCCCAATATCGCGCGTTTCAGGGTGAATGTATTTAATCAGCTGCATGGCCCTTCCGCTGTATTCCGTATTATTCCAGACTCCATACTGACGCTGGAGAACATAAACGCACCCGCTGTTTTCAGCACCCTGGCAATGAAGCAAAAGGGGCTGATACTGGTCACCGGTCCGACCGGTTCGGGAAAAACCACCACACTGGCCGCGATGGTTGATTTGATCAATGAGCGCAGGCGTGCGCACATTCTTACCATTGAGGATCCCATAGAATTTATCCATACATCAAAAAACTGCATTATTAACCAGCGCGAACTGAATGAGCATACTTTAAGTTTTGACACGGCCCTGCGGTCTGCGATGCGTGAAGACCCGGATGTAATTCTAGTGGGGGAGATGCGCGACCTGGAGACCATTCGCCTGGCATTAACCGCAGCAGAAACCGGTCATCTCGTACTGGCGACATTACACACGACATCTGCCCCCAAGTCAGTGGACCGGATCATCGACGTATTTCCCGGAAATGAAAAGGACACCATCCGCATAATGCTATCCGAATCTATCGAAGCGGTTATTGCCCAGACATTATTAACCAGGCCCGAAGGCGGTCGAATAGCGGCCTGGGAAATCATGCTGGGGACGCCGGCGATACGAAACCTGATCAGGGAAAATAAAATCGCGCAAATGTATTCTGTGATGCAAACCGGCCATGCACTGGGTATGCAGACAATGGATCAATGTTTGCTGGATTTTGTGCGTCGCGAATTGATAACAATTGAGATGGCGAAAGAACAGGCGCTCGACAAGACCAAAATCGGGTCAATGATGAAACTATAATACGTTGCCGTGGTGATTCTGAAAACAAACCATAGAACAGGCGCAAACGATGATTGAACTGGTTGACTTATTGAAACTGATGGTCAGACTGAATGCTTCGGACGCATTTATTACCGCAGAAACGCCAGTGAGTGTGAAAGTGAACGGGGTAATCCGTGCAGTAAACCAAGACATCCTCAACCACGAAAATACCCGCGAATATGCGTACCGGATAATGAACGATGAACAGCGGCGGGGATTCGAAGCAACCAGGGAAGCAAACTTCGCCATCCATCCACCCGCTATCGGGCGCTTCAGAGTAAACGTATTTGTTCAGCGCGGCAAGGTTGGCATGGTAATGCGGAAAATCAACATGGAAATACCCGACTTTGAGGCGTTAGGGCTGCCGCCGATTTTATCCAGAATAAGCATGCAGAAACGTGGATTGGTGATCATGGTCGGCGGCACAGGTACGGGGAAGAGCACCACCCAGGCGGCGATGGTCGGTTACCGCAATGCTCGGTCGCATGACCATATTATTACCATTGAAGACCCGATTGAGTTTTTGCACTGCCATAAAAAATCAATTATCAGCCAGCGCGAAGTGGGAATCGATACCGAGTCTTTTGGCATCGCCTTAAAAAACGCCATGCGCCAGGCGCCTGACGTGATTCAAATTGGCGAAATCCGGGATGCGGACACCATGCACAGCGCCATTGTCTTTGCAGAGACCGGGCATTTATGTCTGGCCACCCTGCATGCAAACAACACCAGTCAGTCGCTGGACCGAATATTAAATTTTTATGGTGAAGCGGGAAAAGCACAATTGCTGGTCGAGCTGTCGATGAATCTTCACGCGCTGGTTTCGCAGCGCCTAGTGCCCACTGCAGACGGTCAGGGCAGAGTGGCCGCGGTCGAAATCATGCTGAATACGCCATTGATAGCGGATATCATTATGCGTGGAGAGCTGCATAAAATAAAGGATGCAATCGAAAGATCAAGAGAACCCGGGCTGCAAACTTTTGATCAATCACTCTTCGATTTGTATCGTGACGGTAAGATTAGCGCGCGGGAAGCGCTGAAAAATGCCGAGTCAGAAAATAATCTGCGGTTAAAAATCAAACTGGAAGGGCCTGAGGCCAGCAAGAAGATCGAGGATTCATACAACCCCGACCTGCTGGCTTTTTAAAAATCAGCGAACCTTACCTATCTCTGAAGTATTGTGAATTCCCGGGCAAAGATGAATCCGGTCAAAGTCGGCATTATTGGCGGAACGGGGTATGCCGGCATGGAGTTGTTGCGCATTCTTGCCCGCCATCCACTGACCCGGGCAACCATGATTACCGCACGCGGCGAGGCCGGAAAATGCGTGGCCGAGTTGTTTCCGTCGCTCAGGCATCACTGTGATTTAGTGTTTTCGGACCCAGGAAAATGCGATTTATCCCGATGCGATGTGGTGTTCAGCGCAGCGCCTGCCGGGGTGGCTATGGTTCATGTCGAAGCGTTGCTGGGTGCCGGGGTCCGGTTTATCGATTTGTCCGCAGACTTCAGGCTGAAAAACCCGGCAGTATGGGAACGATGGTATGGAATCAAACATCATTGTCCCGACCTGATCGCGAGCGCGGTGTATGGTCTGCCGGAAATAAACCGGAAGCAAATCCGCAGCGCCCGGTTGGTGGCTAATCCGGGATGTTATCCCACGGCGGTGCAGCTCGGGTTCCTGCCTTTGCTGGAAAATAATTTGATTGATCCGGGCTCACTGATAGCGGATGCGAAATCCGGGGTTTCCGGTGCTGGCAGAAAAGCCGCGCCGGCAACCGCATTCAGTGAAGTGGCCGATTCTTTTAAAGCCTATGCCGCTTCTGGCCACCGTCATTTGCCCGAGATGCGCCAAGGCCTGCAAGCATTGTGTGCGGATAATCTGGAACTGGTGTTTACTCCTCACTTGCTGCCCCTGATTCGCGGCATCCACGCAACCCTGTATGCGCGACTGACTGATGCCGGGAATGGGTTATCCATCGACCAGATTCAATCAATATTTGAGCAGCGTTTTGCCAGTGAACCGTTTGTGGACGTGCTGCCCCCGGGCTCTCACCCGGACACCCGAAGTGTGCGCGGCAGCAATCAATGCCGAATTGCCATCCATCGCCCGCAAGACGGTCGCACTATTGTGGTATTGGTGGTGGAAGACAACCTGGTGAAAGGAGCGGCCGGCCAGGCGGTGCAAAATATGAACCTGATGTTTGGGTTCAATGAAACCTGTGGTTTGCAGGATATCGCCCTGGTTCCCTAAGCCCTGGTTCCTTGTGAATGTTCGCATGAACAAGCAGGCATGGCAGGATTTGCGTTCATTCTGCCACTGGATGATGTCCGGGCCATGCTGCGGGTATTGACGGCGCTGATTATTTTGATCGCCGGTTTTACCGGCGGCATGTATTTCCAGCGGTTGGATCAAAGCCGGATTGATGAATTGAATAATACAATTGTCCGGCTTGAAAAAGAATCCGCCGGGTTGAGCAAACGCAATGCAGAATTAAAAGAGACACTGAAACTGGTGAAGCGCCAGATTCAAACAGACCGAATAGCGTACATGGCATTGCAGGAGCTGGTAGAAAATTCTGCTGCGCAGCAAAGTGAATTACAAACCCAACTGGAAAAGCAAAGAAAACGCCTTGAATCGCTTCAGGCAAACTAGCAACCTGAAATTTCAACATTACGATTAACAGCATGACGATTGACATAGAAAAAATAAGAAGCGAAACCCCGAATTGTGAAAATGTGATTCATTTCAATAACGCGGGCTGCTCATTAATGCCTGAACCGGTCACCAACGCTCTGTTCGAATATCTGACGCAAGAGCAGCAGTTGGGCGGTTATGAAGTGGAGCAAATGCGCAGGGCAGAACTGCAAGGATTCTATTCCTCGGCAGCCAGTCTGATTAATTGCGATGCAAGTGAAATCGCCTTCAGCGAAAGCGCAACCCGGGCATGGCAGCAATTTTTCTACAGCCTGGAATTCAGCCCCGGCGATAAAATCATTACCACCCGGGTGGATTACGGCAGTAATTTCGTCGGCTACATCCAGATGGTTCAGCGCAAATCTGTCGAACTGCAATTTATCGAAACCGACCACAATGGTGATTTGCACCTGGGGCATTTGGAAGAGTTAATTGATGAGCGTACAAAATTGATTTCAATCAGCCATATTCCAACCGGCGGCGGCCTGGTCAACGATGCCGGCAAAGTGGGCGAGATCGCCTCCCGGGCGAATATTCCTTATCTGCTGGATGCCTGTCAGTCCGTCGGTCAGTTGGAGATGGACGTAAAAAAAATAAAATGTACGGCATTGTCGACCACCGCGAGGAAATACCTGCGTGGTCCGCGCGGCGCCGGATTTTTATTTGTAGATAAAAACTACCTGAAAAATTCACAGCCCGCATTTCTCGAGCAGCACGGCGTCGATTTGCTCGATGAGAGTAATTACAAACTGGTGGACAGTGCCCGCCGTTTTGAAAATTATGAAGGACATAAAGCGGGAAAGCTGGCGGCGGCGGCCTCAATGGCGTATGCAGACGAAATTGGTTTGAAAAATATTGAGCAAAGGATATTTGCACTGGCGAAATACTGTCGCAGCCAATTAACCGGGATAGACAAAGTCAATGTCCATGACAGAGGGGTCAGGCAGTGCGGTATCGTCACTTTCTCTATCGACGGGCAGCACCCGGCGGATACGCAGCAGATGCTGTCCATAAACAATATCAACACCTGGGTGTCAGCGGGGCCGGGCAGTTTAATTGATTTTCAGGATCGCGGTATTGAAGCCGCTGGCAGAGCCTCCATACATTATTACAATACGGTGGATGAAATCGACAAATTCTGTGATGTGGTTTCCAGGATCGCATCGACCTGATATTCCTGTGCAAAACTGTCCGTTGGAATTTATCCGGCGGGTATACAGATGTTTGTGAAATTCTGATGTTGGTGCCGCATGTGGAAAAAAATTAAAATAATTGTTGTTGTTCTGGTCATTGTGTTGCTGGTGCCGGTGGTGGCGACGGTATTTTTAAATCAAACCGATACAAAAAATTTAATCCGAACCTACATTCAGTCAACCACCGGCCGGGAGCTGACTATCGAAGGTCACCTTGCGGCAAAATGGGGATGGTCGCCAGTTATATATGCCCGGCAGATTCGACTTTCCAATAGTGACTGGGCACGAACACCATACGCATTTACCGCCGAAAAAATCACCATTTCTCTGTCCTTTACCGAGTTGATACGCGGGCAGATCGGGGTAACTGCAATTGAGCTGGATCGACCGCAACTGTGGGTTGAACGAAATCCCAAGACAAATATCTTCAACCTGGATATGCGGTCTTCGCCAAATAACGCGGGTGGTAATGATCGGGGCCGGCTGCTCTCGGAGCGGGTCGAAATCAAACAGGTTGTCATCAAAAACGGTTCCATTCTCTATTTTCATGAAAAACGCGATTGGGATATCGAGATTCACAGCGCAAAGCTGGAATCCTCGGGCAATCATCAACCTACCCGAATACACGCCCTGGGCGAAGTGGAAAAAACCACGCTGTCGGTATCGGGTGAGGCGGGTAGTTTGAATGCAGTGCTGAGCTATCGTGAGGCCCCGGTTGAACTCAATGGCTATGTGGGCGATCGGGCAAACCAGTTTTCGATTTCCGGGGTGATCGGGGATTTGATCAGGTGGCGTGGGCTGAACCTTTGGGTGGATGCCAATATTGCAAATTTATCGGATCTTGCAAAACTGTTCGGTTTTTGGGTGCCGCCGTATCGCGATATTTCTGCAACCGGGGAATTAATACAACCCGGGTCGGCAAAAACCATGCGCATGGAATCAATCAAACTAGAATCATCCGATATGGGACTACGGGCCCGGGCCGAAGGAGAGATAGGAAGGCTGGTCGGCTTCAGCGGGGTTGATATGGTGTTCAGCGCCGCTGGAAATCTTGACAAACAATGGATTCCGATTGAACTGGCGGAAGCAATCACGCTGGAAACATCAATAACCGGACGGCTGTCCGGCGACAAAGATAATCTGATACTCAATATAGAACATGGACAGGTATTGACCCCGGGAGCAGGTATTTATGCAAATGGCGTGGTGAGTAACGTGGCGAAAGACTGGTCATCCCCGCTGGCGATTACAATGAATATAGACTCCCTCGGCGCATTGGGCAATATACTGAATATCGACCTTCCGGCCAGCGGCGCAATCAGGGCCAGTGCTGATCTCAATCGGTATGCCCGGGACCTGGGGTTGTCGGATATTCACATTTCCAGCCGGTCCGATAGCATGAATCTTGCGGCAAATGGCCGGTTGGGGAATCTGGGTGCAAATACCATTGGCGAACTGGTATTCGACTTGCAGGTAAATCAGAAATTTCTCGGTGAAATATCGAAAAGCAAATACCTGGATTTAATTCACGAAGTTTCAGTTCACGGCATTTTGGCGGTAGAGAATGCGGCGGTTGGTTTTTCGAGGTTAAATTTCCAGGGCATCGGGCAAGGTTTGAAACTGGAAGGTTCAGGGGGTATTGATGATTTGGTCGCACTTCGAGGATTGAATCTTGATGTACGGCTGCACGTGGAAAGCCTGTCAAACATCCATTCGATAACCGGGCAGAAGCTGCCTGCATCCGGGCCATTGATACTGGCGGGTAATTTGTATTCCGACGAAAACGGGGCCATCAATCTGCAAGATTTATCCGCGAAACTCCGCCATGCAGATTTATCCATGGATATAACCGGGGAGGCTTTCGGTTTCGGATTTGCCAAAACTCCAGCCGTAAATCTGGTCGTCGAAATGGGTTTGAATTCCATCAAGCCACTGGATGAAATGTATCCGCAGACGACATTGACGAAATTATTATCACCATTATTGCCAATGAAAGGGCGTGCTAATCTGTCCGGGGACCCGAAAAACAATTATTCGCTGAAGAACATATTGGTGGACGCGCACACTGACCAGATTGCCGGGCAGATGGTCGGTGACATCCACAATTTATTTCCCAACAATAATAATGACAGTGACACAAACCAACCATCGGGACTAGACGGCAAATTGTCATTGAATCTGACGGGCACGGTGGATACCCCCCCGGTGGGTGCCGAAGTACTGCAATTTATTGAACCGTCGCTCTGGAGCGGGGATTTGGACGGCTCTATGGATGTGGTTTTCGGCAATGGCCGGGTTGGCCTGGATGCGGTTGATTTTAATATCAATTCCGGCCAGTCCATGCTGCATGTTTCTGGCTCTGTTGACGGATTTACACCAGTACAGTCTGCCGGGCTGAAGCTGGAATTCGCCGCGGCCGCACTGGGCGACATTTTCAGAAGTACGGATTCACTGTTAAATCGGCATAACCCGACCACAGGGGTAATCACCGTGACCACGTCCGAATCCGGCCAAAATATTGCGCTTGACCTTGCGGTCGCAAACAGTGACTTGAAAGGGGAGATTATCATCGTTGATTCCGAAACCGGGAATACGCCAGATGGCTACAGCCATTATCAGGCCAGCCTGACTGCAAAAAATTTCGATTTAACCAGGCTGTTGGTTAAAAACGAAAATAACCATTCTTTTTTTTCGCACAGCCCGATAAGCCTTGACTGGATTGGCCATAGAACAGCGGATATTGCGTTTTCGGCTGAAAGTTATAGAGATACATCGTTTACGCTAAACAATTTTGCATCGGTAACATCATTTGCCCCGACGCATCTGCAAACCAGCATCAGCGGAAAAAGCGGTCAGGGTACGGTCAGGACTGAACTCGGACTAGAAAAACTCGGGCAGGGTGTAAACGCCCGGCTTGCTGTCCGCGGGGAAAAAATCGATTTGTCGGCGCTTACCAAACTCGGAAAAACCGCCGCCGACAACGCGGGAATTTTTTCCCTGGAAATCGATTTGGATGGAAGCGGTGATTCGATTTCCAGCCTGGTTGGGAACGCATCTGGAACCGCTTTGCTGGAGCTGAGTGGTGCAAAAATCAAAAACGATGGCCTGGAAATACTGGGCGGTGATTTGTTTTTAGGGCTGCTGGATGCAATCAACCCGTTATCCAGCCGGGATGACTACCTGGACATAGAATGCGGCGTGATCAATCTCGATATAGCAAATGGAATTGCCGGAACCGGGCGCGGATTAGCGCTGAAAACCCGCACCGTGACTTTGCTCGGCGAAGGTGAAATTGATCTGGGCGATGAAACACTCAGGGTTTTCGTTCGACCGAAAGCAAGAAAAGGCTTTGGCATCAATACCAATTCAATTGTGAAATTAATACGTGTGGGCGGGACGCTGACCACCCCGGAAATCGAAGCTGACCCCAAAGGCTTGCTCCAAAGCAGCGTGGCCCTGGGTGCGGCACTGGCCAGTGGCGGTCTGAGTTTGTTGGCGCAGGGTATCTACGACAAATCCCAGGCCAATACAGATGTATGCAGTATCGCGGCCAATAGGGCCTCCATTCATGACACCCAACCCTAGAATTGTATGCGATGAGATCATTTTCCCGGAAACCATTTTCTCAGGCCTGTGAAAATAATAAACAAGCGATTCTCGCAATACTCAGGCGGCGATTTCATGGTCTGTCGAAAATTTTGGAAATTGGATCTGGCACGGGTCAACATGCGGTATTTTTTGCCGGAGGAATGCCCGCACTATTTTGGCAGACCAGCGATCAAATGATCTATCACCCCGGTATTAATGCGTGGATTGACAGCGTGAATCTGATCAATATTGGCAGGCCTGTGGAACTGGATGTAACGCAAAAAGATCATTGGCCAGACATTGCGCATACAAATCAAACAGGCAGACAATCCGGATTCGACGGTGTTTTTAGCGCAAATACAGCGCATATCATGCCCTGGACAGCGGTAATTGATATGTTCGAGGGGATTGGGCGATTATTACAGGAAAACGGTTGTTTTTTATTATATGGGCCGTTTAATCGGGAAGGAGAATTTACCAGCCGGAGTAATGCGCGATTTCACCAGTCGTTAATCAATCAGGACAGGGCTATGGGGATTCGTGATGACCGTGCAGTATGCAAACTCGCAGCGGAAAACGCATTAGACATAATTGACGATGTGGCCATGCCTGCAAATAATCGTATTTTAGTGTTCAGGCGAATACCCGATTGATTTATGAAATGTGGGTGCAGCGAACGCCGGTCCGCACTATAATACGGCGGTTCTCACCGAGCCGATTAGTGATTGGCCAGTGAGCTTTTTTCTTAAAATACTTACATGTTTTGAATTGAGGTGATGTTTTATGTCCGCAACTGATGCACTGAAGATGATTACAGAAAGCGAAGCCGCTTTCGTCGATTTACGGTTTATCGATACAAAAGGTAAAGAACAACATGTCACGATTCCTGTGGGCACCGTGGATGAAGAATTATTCGAAGACGGGAAAATGTTCGACGGATCATCTATTGCCGGCTGGAAGGGAATCAATGAATCCGACATGGTATTGATACCCGACCCGGCCAGCGCGGTAGTTGACCCGTTTACACAGGAAACCACGGTGAATTTACGCTGCGACGTAGTCGATCCCTCAGACATGCAGGGTTATGACCGGGACCCTAGATCCATTGCCAAAAGAGCAGAGGCCTATTTGTCGTCAACCGGAATCGGTGATAGCGCCTATTTCGGCCCGGAAAACGAGTTTTTCCTGTTCGACGCAGTGCATTGGGGAAATGATATGAGCGGCGCGTTTTTTGAGATTGACTCCTCTGAGGCGGCCTGGAACAGCAGCAAGGAATACGGAAAGGGCAACACCGGCCATCGACCCGCTGTGAAAGGCGGCTATTTCCCGGTGCCTCCAGTGGACAGTCAAAGTGACGTCCGCAGTGAAATGTGTTTGACCATGGAGAAAATGGGCCTTGAAGTTGAAGTCCATCATCACGAGGTCGGCACTGCAGGGCAGGGGGAAATCGGTTGTAAATTCAATACTCTGGTGCGCAAAGCGGATCAGGTGCAAATATTCAAATACGTGGTGCAAAATGTTGCCCACGCCCATGGATTGACCGCGACTTTTATGCCCAAACCCGTGGTGGGAGAAAATGGTTCGGGAATGCATGTGCATCAATCCATATCCAAAGGGGGAAACAATATTTTCTCTGGGGATCAATATGGTGGTCTGAGCGAAGAAGCGTTGTATTACATCGGCGGAATATTCAAGCACGCGCACGCAATCAATGCCTTTACCAACGCCAGTACGAATAGCTACAAAAGACTGGTGCCCGGTTTTGAAGCGCCGGTGCTTCTGGCCTATTCTGCGTGTAACCGCTCGGCATCCTGCCGCATTCCATACGTAGCAAATCCCCAGGGCCGACGTATAGAAATTCGATTTCCCGACTCTACTGCAAATCCTTACCTGGCTTTTTCGGCCATGCTTCTGGCGGGGCTGGACGGCATTCAAAATAAAATTCACCCGGGCGACCCCGAAGACAAGGATCTATACGACCTACCCCCTGATGAAGAGAAGGACATCCCAACCGTGGCACACGGTCTGGATGTGGCGCTGGAAGCTTTGGACAATGACCGGGCATTCTTGCTGGCTGGCGGGGTTTTCAGCAACGACAGCATTAATGCCTATATCGAATTAAAAATGGAAGAGGTGACGCGCTTGCGAATGGCCACCCATCCCATTGAATTCGAAATGTATTACAGCCTGTAAATTGAACGCTCCTGGTCAGGGGCGTTTTGCCGTCCATCAGACAAAGTGGCAGGGCTGGGCCTGTGTTTGCCGGACCACGATTTTTTTATTCAATTTTCAATATTTAACAGCGGGTTGTAAAACTGAACTTTCGGACGGCCAGATAAACTCAGCGCTCCACAGCAGCCATGGATCATGCGTTATAGCCCAACTCGTTATGATACAATTTCTCCTCATCGGTACAGCCGTCATCAAACTCAATATTCTATAATCTGGAACGAATCAATGCCTTGGAATCAACCTGGATCTGGCGATAACAACAATGATCCATGGGGTCAGCGCAATCGCCGCGGAAATGGCCGCCAACAGGGGCCGCCTGACCTGGACGAAATATTTCGTCAAGTAAAAGATCGCATCGACAGCATTTTCAACCGCACAAAGGGCGGTGGCGGGGACAATGGTGATGGCTCAAAGGCCGGGCGCAGACCGGGTGGAAGCGGCCTGATTATTTTATTGCTGATCGCGGGATTGGGATTTTGGGTATTTACCGGAGTTTATACCGTAGACCAGGGCGAGCAGGCCATCGAATTACGATTTGGCAGATATACGGAAACCAACGATGCGGGATTGCACTGGCATATCCCGACGCCATTCGAAGGGGTGGAAATTATCAATACGCAAAACGTCAATACCGTTGAAGTCGGATATCGGAAAAGCGGCAGGTCTATTCAGTCGGTGCCCCGTGAGGCGTTGATGCTGACCCAGGACGAAAATATTATTGATATTCATTTCGCTGTCCAATATGACATCAAGGACCCCACTGAGTTATTGTTTAATGTGAGTGAATATACTTCCCGGGAATTGGCTGACGATGTTGTTCGGCAGGCAACGGAAAGTGCAGTACGGGAAATCGTTGGACGCAACACCATGGATTTCGCAATTACAGAAGGACGTGCGCAATTAGCCGCGGAAACAAAAACCCTGGTACAGGATATTTTGGATCGCTATAGTACCGGCATAAATATTCGCACCGTGGAGATGCAAAACGCCCAGCCGCCGGAACAAGTGAAAGATGCTTTCGACGATGTGGTCAGGGCGCGCGAGGATGAGGAACGCCTGAAGAATCTGGCAGAAGCCTATGCCAATGATATTATTCCCAAAGCACGCGGTTTTGCAGCGAGAATTCTACAGGAAGCGGACGCGTATAGAGCCGCAATAACGGCTAAAGCTGAAGGCGAAACTTCAAGATTTCTGCAGGTACTGGATGAATACGCCAAGGCACCTGAAATAACCCGGGACCGCCTTTACTTGGAAACCATGGAGCAAGTGTTCAGCCGCACCAGCAAAATGGTCATTGACCAGAAAAGTGGTAACAACGTAATGTATCTCCCATTGGATCAGTTGATTAAAAACCGCAGTCAGTCGAACCAGTTGGGTGGATCAGGCGGCCAAAATCAAGGCGGTCAAACTACGGGCACTCAACGTAACAGCAGTTCTTTGAGATCCACCAATAGAAATGTTAATCGCACGGCGGAGCAATAATCATGAACGGTAAACCAATTCTCTTGCTGGCCATCGTCGGCATTATCGGCGCAGTGGTTTTTTCAGCGGCCTATTTTGTCGATGAAAGACAAAGGGCCATTGTCTTCAAGTTTGGGGAAATTGTCAGATCGGATGTGGCACCTGGCCTGCATTGGAAAATCCCATTCATTAACAACGTCAGTTATTTTGACGCCCGGGTGCAGACCATGGACGCCGATCCGGAACTGTATTTGACCCGGGAAAAGAAAAACCTGGTAGTGGATTCCTTTGTAAAATGGCGCATAAAGGATGTCCATCAGTATTACACTCGACTGAAAGGCCTCAAAGCCAATGCGAGGTCCCGATTATCTCAGCGCGTAAACGACAGCTTGCGTCAGGAATTCGGGCGGCGCACAGTGCAGGAAGTAATCTCTGGCGACCGCGGGGAAATTATGGAAGTCGTTCGCAAGGTAATGAACGAAGAAGCCTCTACCCTGGGAATCGAAATTATAGACGTGCGTTTGAAGCGGGTAGATCTGGATCCGGCAATCAGCGAACGGGTATATCAACGTATGGCGGCGGAGCGGCAGCGTGTGGCCAAAGAGCTGCGTGCCCAGGGTGAAGAGGCGGCAGAAAAACTGCGTGCTGATGCAGACCGTCAACGCGAGATTTTATTGGCCACCGCCGAGCGCGATGCGGAAAAAATTCGGGGAGAAGGCGATGCCACGGCGACCGCCTCCTATGCGGCGGCGTTTGGACAAGATGCTGGATTTTATACTCTTTATCGCAGCCTTAATGCTTATAGAGATAGTTTTAACAGCAAGCAGGACTTGATGATCGTAGATCCAAGTTCTGAGTTTTTCAAATATTTCAAACAGCCGATTGCAGCAGGAAAACCGGCCAGTTAGCAGCCATTACCATTAATTGGCTCGTATTCATATATTTTTATAGCAGCCTTGGACTGGAAGAACTTACTGGCTGCGTTTGCCCTGTATTTGATCCTGGAAGGGCTGGTTCCATTTTTAAATCCCGCAGCTTTTAAGCGCTTTATGCAGAATATAATTACCCTGCCCGAGTCCAGCCTGCGCAATATTGGTCTCGGGAGTATGATTGCCGGTGTAGTTTTATTGTATTTCGTTCGATAAATTCCCGTTATTGAATATTATTCACTATGGCCGGTAACGTGGTAGTGCTCGGCACTCAGTGGGGTGATGAAGGGAAGGGCAAGATCGTCGATTTATTAACGCAAAACGCCGATGCCGTCGTACGCTTTCAGGGAGGGCATAACGCCGGGCATACGCTGGTTATCAACGGCAAAAAGACCGTACTGCATCTGATTCCGTCCGGGGCAATGCGTGACCGGGTTGAATGCCTGATTGGAAATGGTGTGGTTGTAGATCTGGCGCAGTTATTTAAGGAAATATCAGGGCTTGAGGGTACTGGAATCTCCATTCGGAATCGATTGATGATCAGCCCTGGCTGCCCGATTGTTTTTCCATACCACAGCGCCCTGGATCTGGCACGAGAAAAAGCCGGGGGTAAGGCAGCGATCGGTACAACGGGTCGCGGTATTGGCCCGGCCTATGAAGATAAAGTAGCACGCAGAGGTCTGCGACTTGGTGATTTACGTCAGCCTGATACGTTTGCCAGGAGATTAAAACGGGTAATGGAATATCATAATTACATTTTGCAGGGCTTTTTCAACGCCGCACCAGTGGATTATCAGAAAACTCTGGACCAATCTTTGGCCCATGCCGGGCAGGTTGGGCCCATGCTGGGCGATGTTTCAGCCAGATTATGCGCGCTTCGCCAGCATGGAAAGTCGGTATTGTTTGAGGGCGCACAGGGCATGCAGCTCGATATTGACCATGGCACTTATCCCTATGTCACTTCTTCAAATACCACCACAGCGGCCGCGGCGCTGGGAACCGGTATCGGCCCGGCCCATATTGATTTCGTATTGGGTATCGTTAAGGCCTATACAACCAGAGTAGGTTGCGGGCCATTTCCTACGGAGCTGTTCGATGAAACCGGCAAACGATTGGCTGAAAGAGGGCATGAGTTCGGTGCAACAACAGGTCGGCCCAGGCGGTGCGGATGGCTGGACAACGTGGCCTTGCGGCGCAGCAAACAGGTATGCGGACTCAGTGCATTGTGCATCAACAAACTCGATGTAATGGATGGCCTTGAGCGCATAAAAATTTGTACGGGCTACAAATACAATAACCAGATAATTGATTTGCCACCTTATGGCGCCGACGCCGTGCAGCGATGTGAACCCGTATACGAAGAACTGCCGGGATGGCAGGAAACCACGGCAGGCATCAGAGACTTTGTCAGTCTGCCCGCTAACGCCATTGCCTATTTAAATAGAATATCCGAATTGTCAGACCTGCCGATTGATATTATTTCTACCAGCCCTGAGCGTGAAGATACGATTATCCTGCGGCACCCTTTTACAGATTAACCATCGGCTATTTTTTAGTATTATTGATTCAGCTTTTATCTGCACAGCCAAATAATATTTACTGCATAATTACCTGACCCAATGGTGGAAACTATGAAACTGAGTGACCCGAAATTATTTCGCCAGCAATGCTATATCAATGGGCAGTGGCGGGATGCAAACAGCGGAGAAACCATCCACGTAACCAATCCCGCCGATAGTTCGGTCATCGCCGCAGTGCCGAGGATGGGGGCCGGGGAAACCAGGGAAGCCATCGAATACGCGCAGGCAGCCCAGGTCAAATGGCGCAGGACGCTGGCCAGGGACCGTAGTGTTATTCTGCGGCGCTGGTTTGAGCTGATGATTGAAAATCAGGAAGACCTCGCGATGCTTATGACCCTGGAGCAGGGCAAGCCTTTGGCAGAGGCCCGGGCCGAGATTGGCTATTCTGCATCGTTTATAGACTGGTTTGCCCAGGAGGGTCGCCGGGTCAGTGGTGAAACTATTCCTCAACACCAGGCTGACAAGCGATTAGTAGTCATTAAACAACCCGTTGGCGTCTGTGTTGCGATCACGCCATGGAATTTTCCATCCGCAATGATTACCCGAAAAGTCGGCCCGGCGCTGGCCGCTGGCTGTGCGGTGGTGGCCAAGCCCGCCAGCCAGACACCGTTGTCTGCATTTGCACTATGCGAATTGGCAGACAGGGCTGGATTGCCGGCAGGTTTGCTCAGCATTATAACCGGCTCTGCTGGGGTTATCGGCGCCGAGATGACATCAAACCCCATAGTGCGACATTTGAGTTTTACCGGCTCTACGGAAATCGGCAAACTGCTCATGCGACAATGTTCGGATTCGGTCATCAAAATCGCTTTGGAACTGGGTGGTAATGCGCCATTTATTGTCTTTGAGGATGCGGACCTGGATGCGGCCGTAGAAGGCGCTGTCATCTCCAAGTATCGAAATTCCGGTCAAACATGTGTTTGCAGTAATCGTATCTATGTCCAGGACGGGGTTTACGATGAATTTGCCAGAAAGCTGGCAAACAAAGTTGCGAAAATGATCGTGGGCTGCGGGGTTGACGATGGCGTTGTTCAAGGGCCGCTGATCGATATGAACGCGGTGGAAAAAGTCGAGGAGCACATTGCAGATGCGGTCAATTTGGGCGCAGAAATTATTGTGGGTGGGAAACGACATGCACTGGGCGGCACCTTTTTCCAGCCCACCTTGTTGACGAATGTAACCTCTGATATGAAAGTTGCGCGGGAGGAGACTTTCGGTCCATTGGCACCATTGTTCAGGTTCAAACAAGAAGAAGAAGTGATCGCAATGGCGAACCATACCGAGTTCGGCCTGGCATCTTATTTTTACAGCAATGATCTTGCCCGTGTATGGCGCGTGTCTGAAGAATTGGAATACGGAATGGTGGGCATCAATACCGGTTTGATTTCCACTGAAGTTGCGCCATTTGGTGGAATTAAACAATCCGGATTGGGTAGAGAAGGCTCATCCCATGGCATAGAAGAATATCTGGAAATGAAATATTTATGTATGGGCGGTATCCACTTGAAGTAAATGAAGAATATACTGCATTTACTCGGGTTTAACTGGATCAGGAATGCTTGATTTGGAGCGGAAAGTGATATGGAATTGATGGTGAAAAATTTGAAAATTGCGATTAAATTTATTTTTCAATATATGATATAGCTCTTGCAAATACACGGTATCGGACGTTACACTTGACGCTGTTAGGAGAATCATGAAATGCCTGTCATGTTTCTTGAAACCGTTTAACAAACAAGAATCTGGAGACATACCCAGTATGCAAAAAGCATCCGATAAATTAAAACTGGCCGCAATTTTAGCTACCGCAACCCTGGTGACTGGTTGCATCAGCGCGAAAACCCAGCCCGTGGAAGAAATCGCCCCTGCAGAACCTATTGCGGTAGTTGAAGCGCCGCCAGTAGTAGAAGCGGTCGAAACTGGGCCGGTTGTGGCTGAAGAACTTACAAGCTGGACGGTGGTTGAAGGAAACAACCTCTGGGGTATCGCAAGCGAAGAAGAAGTGTATAACGTACCGGAAAAATGGCCGTTAATTTACAAGGAAAATCTTGATAAAATTATGGACCCCGACCTTATTTTCCCCGGTCAGGTATTTACCATTCCCAGAAATTCTTCAGCAAGTGAAGTGGACGCGGCCATCAACCATGCCAAAACCCGTGGTGCATGGACTGTTGGCCCGGTTGAACCCAGTGATAAAGCGTATTTGAAAAACGCGAACTAGGTTTATCAGTTCAACTGACTGGCCTGAGATCAGATCGGGCTTTTTAGTATTTTAATCATGGCGGAGGTTGATAGATTCAACTTCCGCTTTTTTATGCCGCCACACAATTTATTTTCTTAATTTTCCAGGGTGTGAGATCATACTAAACAGCTTTGTCCGCACCACGGATTATCGGGCAGAGAATTAAACAACCATTTTTCTCAGCTCGAATTCGAGAATTCCTTCTGCGCCTGCTGCTTTCAATGTGGGTATAATTTTTCTTACTTCCTTTTTGTTGACAACGGTTTCAACGGCCAGCCAATCATCTCCATACAGTTGGTTTATTGTTGGCGCATGCAAACTGGGTAGTTGCCTGATCAATCCATCAACGCGGCTGCCAGGCACATTCATTTTCAGTAAAACTTTTTCCCTGCCCATTAATGCGCTGTCAAGCAATAGCGCGATTTGGTCGATTTTTTGTTTTTTCCATGAATCCTGAAGCGCGGTTTTGTTAGCAATAAACACCGTATGGGTTTCAAGCAAATCGCACACTATTCTCAATCCATTCGCTTTGATTGTGCTGCCGGTTTCGGTGATTTCAACTGCGGCATCTGCCAGCCCCTCAACCACTTTTGCTTCGGTGGCGCCCCATGAAAACTCTACCGTGGCATTTATGTTTCTCTGCTGCAGGTATTGATTTGTAAAATTGACCAACTCCGTAGCAACCCTTTTCCCTTCAAGATCTTCGATAGATTTAATGTCCGAATCATTTTTTACAATCAATACCCAGCGGCATGGTTGGTCGGATGTCTTGGAATAGACCAGGTCAGTTACAATCTTCACATCAGAATTTGTTTCTGCCAGCCAGTCTTTACCCGTCAACCCGGCATCCAGAACACCATCGGTTATGTAGTGCCCCATTTCCTGGGAACGAACCAATGAGCAACTTATTTCCGGGTCGTCTATGGATGGAAAGTAATTTCGGGACCGGGTGTTAATAATCCAGCCTGCCTGCGCAAACAGTTCTTTGGTGGCGTCTTCCAGGCTGCCTTTTGGGATACCGAGTTTTAGTATATTTAACATTATTCCATTGGAAAAAATCGGGGCCGGATTATAACCGAATAACATGCCCGCTCTTTGCCCACGGGCGTCATTAGGCGCGCAGCCTGGGGTGCGTCAATTGGTTGCATTCACAATGCACCGAGAATCTGCTCGATACTCTCTTTAGCGTCTCCAAACAGCATCCTGGTGTTTTCTTTAAAAAATAACGGATTTTCAACCCCGGCATAACCACTGGCCATGCTTCTTTTTAAAACAATGACCTGTTTCGCCTCCCACACCTGTATCACCGGCATACCGGCTATGGGGCTGTCTGGAGTATCCATTGCAGCAGGGTTGACGATGTCATTGGCGCCAATCACCATGACCACATCGGTATCGGCTAACTCCTGATTGATTTCATCCATTTCATAAACGATATCGTAGCCAACTCTGGCCTCTGCCAACAGGACGTTCATGTGGCCGGGCATACGTCCTGCAACCGGGTGTATGGCGAAGCTGACTTTAACCTTTTGCTGCTGGAGTTTTTTGCTCAATTCCGAGACCCGATGCTGTGCATGCGCCACGGCCATTCCATACCCCGGGACGATTACCAATGAGTCAATGCCACCCAGCAGATCGCCAGTTTCGCTGGCGCTGATTGCTATCGCATTTCCCTGTTCGGTATATGAACTCTCAGTCGCACTGGCCGCACCGCCAAATCCACCCATCATGACGCTGAAAAATGCCCGGTTCATAGCGCGACACATGATGTAACTCAATATGGCACCGCTGGACCCGACCAATGCACCAGTCACAATGAGTAAATCATTGGATAACATGAACCCGGTCGCCGCCGCCGCCCAGCCTGAATAGCTGTTAAGCATGGAAATCACCACGGGCATATCTGCGCCGCCGATGGCCATTACCATGTGAATCCCGAAAATACAGGCAAGAATGGTCATAATAAACAGCGGCGTTAAGCCAGCTTCCATACTATCGCCGCGTATAAACTGGTATGCAAGAATGATACAGGCGATCAGGATTGCCAGGTTAATCAGATGCCGTCCGGGCAGGGTAACGGGTTTACTGCGGATTATTCCTTTTAATTTACCAAATGCAATCACCGAACCTGTGAACGTGACAGCACCGATTAAAACCCCCAGATAAACCTCAAGGTCATGGATTGTTTTCGCAACCCCGGCGTGCTGCACCTGGTCCATATAGGTTGAAAACCCTACGAACACCGCAGCCAGACCGACCAGGCTGTGTAAAATCGCCACAAGCTCTGGCATGGAGGTCATTTGTACCCGTGCGGCCAATACGCCGCCGATGACCCCGCCCACAGCCATGGCAACGGCAATAACATCATAGTCTGCAATCGGGTCTCCCCAAAGCGTTGCCGCAATGGCCAGAGACATGCCGGCGATGCCGTAAAGGTTGCCGCGTTGAGCGCTCTGCTGGCTACTCAGCCCGCCCAGACTGAGGATAAAGAAAATGCTGGCAACAATGTAAGCGCCCATAGTCATGCCGCTAGACATAGGAGCATCCTGGAATTGTCCTGCTCATTTTCTGAACATATTCAGCATACGCTGAGTTACCAGAAATCCACCTGCAATATTGATTGAAGCAATTATCACAGCCGCAATCGCCAGGGTCGAACCGAGCGCGTAGGACGAACCTGTTTGCAGCAGAGCACCGACCAAGATAATGCCGCTGATTGCATTGGTCACGCTCATGAGTGGTGTATGAAGCGCTGGGGTAACGTTCCAGACAACCTGCCAGCCGACGAAACAGGCCAGCACAAATACAGTGAAGTGATTCATAAATTCCTGCGGGGCGACAGCACCCAGCCCTAAAACGGCCAATGTCCCGAGCACTATTCCGGCCAGTGTGATGAAGGCGCGGTTACTGGTTTTTGGAATTGATCGAGGCAGCTCTGATTTTTTTGTATCGGGTTTTGCCGCCAGGCTGAGTGCGGGAGCAGGGGGGGGCCATGTGATTTCACCATGATGGATTACGGTGGTGCCCCGGATTACTTCATCGTCCATATTGATATTGGCGACCCCGTCATTTTCCGGGGTCAGGTCGGTGAGCAAATGGCGAACATTTGCCGCGTATAGTTGACTGGACTGGGTGGCCATTCTACTCAGCAAATCGGTGTATCCAATAATCGTTACCCCTTTAATTTTGATGGCCGCGCCGGTCTCAGTGTATTCACAGTTTCCCCCTTGCTCTGCTGCCAGATCGACCACTACGCTGCCATGCCGCATTGAGTCAACCATCGCCCTGGTTATTAGCCTGGGCGCGGGTTGGCCGGGAATTAAGGCGGTTGTAATGATGATATCCACTTCTTTTGCCTGCTCGGCAAATAATGCCATTTCGGCATCAATAAACTGTTCGCTCATCACTTTGGCGTAGCCACCCTCGCCGCCGCCATCTTCCTTGAAGTCCAATTCCAGAAATTCTGCATTCATGCTTTCAACCTGCTCTTTAACTTCCAGCCGTGTATCGAATGCGCGCACCACAGCCCCCAGGTTTACTGCGGTGCCAATCGCCGCCAACCCCGCCACGCCAGCGCCAATCACCATTACTTTAGCCGGAGGAATCTTGCCGGCCGCCGTGATTTGCCCGGTAAAAAATCGACCAAAGTGTTGGCTGGCCTCAATCACTGCGCGATAACCGGCAATATTTGACATGGATGACAAGGCATCCATTTTTTGCGCGCGAGAAATTCTTGGCACGGAATCCATTGCCAGTACAGTGGCTCCAGACTGTTGTAACCGCCGCATTAATTCCGTATTTTGTGCGGGCCAGATAAAGCTGACAAGGGCCTTGTCCGGGGTTAGCCATTGCGCTTCGTGCGCCGCTGATTCGGGATGCTGTTCGGGTGGCCGCACCTTGCAAATTAAATCTGCTGAATTCCACAAATCGGGTGTATCATTGATGATAGAAGCGCCAGCGGACTGGTATTCACTGTTGAGAAATCCGGCGACCAATCCGGCGTCATTTTCCACCAAAACCTCATAGCCAAGGTTGACCAGCTTCCGGGTTTCATCCGGGGTACAGGCAACGCGAAACTCATCGGCATGAATTTCTTTGGGAATTGCTATTTTCATCGGAATAATCAGTAATCAGAGTCGAGATTGTTCTTATTCTTGAACCACTGGCTAATGGCCGGTCAGAGCTTCAGTATGACTTTGCGCCAGTATTTTAAATTATGCGCGATGAATATAAACAGTATTCAACACCACAAAATACGATTAATTTCAAGGTGGCCAGGGTAGGGGCATCCATGAGCGCATTGTACCTGCAATGCTTTCATCTGATGGTATTTCATCCTGGCGCATATCAGAATGTTTGATGACGCCGAATTATTTCCAGACAGAATAAAACAACATGACTAAAAAACCCGATGGGGGATCGGTGCAATCAACACCCGGAGCGGGATTCAGAGTCGCGGCTTCCAGCGGTATTGCGGTGCCCGCGAGGATGCAGATACTGGAATTTCTCCGTGTCACCAATCAACCGTGTTCGCTGGAAAAAATTTGCAGTCATTTCGGGCTGCAACAACCAGAAGGCATCCGGGCCTTGTCTGGTCGACTGGAGCGAATGAAAAAAAATGGATATGTGCTGGTTGACCGGAAAACGCGATACGGCCTGCCCGAGAAAATGGATATTGTCGCTGGCCGGGTTATCGGACATGCCAGGGGTTTTGGTTTTGTCATTCCCGATATGGGCGGCGAGGATTTGTATTTGCATCACAACCAGATGCGCAAAGTTTTACATGGTGACCGGGTTCTTGCGAAAACCAGGGCAATCGATAGCAGGGGGCGCAAAGAGGGGGTCGTGGTCGAAGTGCTGGTCGACAAACATCGTGAAATTGTCGGGCATTTCCATGTGGAGAGCGCAATCGGATTTGTCGAGCCGGATGATGTTCGTTTTGCCCGAGACATCAGTATTCCAAAAAATAAATTCAATGGCGCAAAAAGCGGCGATATTGTGGTTGTGCGCATCTCGAAACACCCGGTTGAGCATCAACATGCCGTGGGTGAAGTTATCGATGTGCTGGGACAGGATTTGGCGCCCGGAATGGAAACCGAAATCGCGCTACGAAAGCACGACATACCCCATCGCTGGCCAGTAGAAGTCGAACAACAGCTCAAGTCCATGGGAGATTTACTCCATAATGTGCGTCCGCACAAAAACAGAATCGATATTCGGGAATTACCGCTGGTTACCATAGATGGCGTGGACGCCAGGGACTTTGATGATGCCGTATACTGCGAAAAGGCTGGGTCGGGCTGGCGGCTGATCGTGGCCATTGCGGATGTGAGTCACTATGTTCGACCAGATAGCGCATTGGACCGCGAAGCCTACAACCGGGGGAATTCGGTTTATTTCCCCAATCGCGTTGTGCCGATGCTGCCCGAGAGTTTGTCCAACGGAATTTGCTCGTTGAAACCGGATGAAGACCGGTACTGCATGGTTTGTGATATGCAGGTGAATAAACCGGGTGAGGTGAAGGATTTCAGGTTTTATCCAGGATTGATGCGATCCAAAGCGCGATTAACCTATGAACTGGTCAATGCCATCGTGTCGGAGAAGGACAAAAATCAACGCGACTCCTGGCGCTCCATTGCGGGCCACCTGGATCATTTGTATGAATTGAGTCTGTGCTTTCGTCAGCGGCGCGAAATTCGCGGCGCAGTAGAATTTGAATTTCCCGAACCCTATATCCAGTTTGATGATCAAAAACGAATACGCCGAATATCTGCACGGCAGCGAAATGAGGCCCATCGCTTAATAGAAGAATGTATGCTTGCGGCCAATGTTTGTGCAGCGGAATTTTTGCGTACACATAAAGGCTATGACGCCATTTATCGAAACCATGCCGGGCCGGATGCGGACGCCCTGGTTGATTTGCGAAAATTTCTAAGTGGATTGGGGTTGAACCTGGGAGGCGGAAACAATCCACAGGCCCGGGACTATTCAAAACTGGTGGCCAGCGTCTCCAGCCGGACCGACATTGCCGGGGTGGTGCAATCCGTGTTGTTGCGCAGTTTGAACCAGGCTGTTTACAGCGCGGAACAATTGGGTCATTTTGCACTTGCCTATCCGGTTTACAGTCACTTCACTTCACCCATTCGTCGATATTGCGACCTGGTGGTCCATCGCCAGGTCCGACAAATACTGGATGGCGGGGAATCCCGGGAATTTGCACCATCGGGTATTGGAACCGGGCAAATTGGCGAACATTGTTCGTTCACCGAGCGCCGCGCGGAAGATGCAGTCAGAGACGTGATTGCCTGGCTTAAAGCCGAATTTATGCAGCAGAAGGTTGGAGAGGAATTCAATGGCTTGATTTCCGGTGTCAGGGAGTTCGGAATTTTCGTCCAGCTCAGCGAAATATTTGTCGAGGGATTGGTGCATGTCACCGCGCTTGGGAACGATTACTATCATTTTGACCCTGCACGGTTTCAATTACAGGGCGAACGCAGTAATCAACGTTTCCGCCTGGGAGATAAAGTGCGGGTGCGCGTAGTTCGGGTGGATATGGACGAGGCGAAAATTGACTTTGAACTCGTGTCGGAAGCGGCCGTGGCTGACAAGGCCAAAAACACTGGAGGCGAGTTGTCTGATACTTGTTCCGGGAAAAAATCTGAAAATTACAAGAATAAAACAACCAAAAAGCCGGGGCGGGATGCGAAAAGCGGCAAGTCCACGGTTAAATCGAAAATCCGAAAAGGCATGAAAAAGAAAAATCTTCAGGGAAAATCCCCGGGCTGGTAAATAGATTTGCCGTCGACAGGGAATGTTTTTCTACTGGATCAACAGCCCTGACCATAATTATCTGCGAAGTGTCGGTAGCTGTATGGCAGCAGGGTGCATCTGATCCAGCACATCTTTTTTCGTATATTCCTGACCATAATAAAGAGCGAAGAATTGTGGCTACGAAAGCAGAACCACGCGAAAAGTCTTCGCCCGGTTTTTCAATGTTGCTATCTCGCGAATCTTTCCATGTTTTTGCAGGAAGACTGCCAGTAACGCTTTTATATGATAGACGTATGTGGTCCATCTACATAAGCCTGCCTGACGTGGTCAAGTTTTTAGAACAACCCAGTTAAGAGGTTTTTTGTAATTCAAGTCGTTGTGTTTGCATCTCCATTTCAGACTGATTGGGCGACTTATTGCCTAAGTATGAATGCAGCCTACGGCTGTTGTACCACATCGTCATGTACTGCAGCACGTCTTGTTGGGCTTCGTAGCGCGTTTGGTAATTGCGCCACTGTACTCGCTCTTGTTTTAAACTGCCAAAGAAGCGCTCGGCCACACTGTTGTCCCAACAATTTCCCTTAGGACTCATGCTGCCAACGAAGTGGTAAGCCTTGTTCGCGTATTGAGAACCCCGGTCAGAATGGACGATGAGCCCCGCATCAGGACGACGCTGCCAGATTGCCATCTTTAATGCGTCACAAACCAACTGCGCCGTCATTCCAGCACTCATACTCCAACCAACAACACGCCTTGGGTAGAGGTCAATCACTGTGGCCAGGTAAAGCCAGCCTTGTTGTGTCCAGAGGTAAGTCATATCCTGAACATCGGCCTGATTTAGGCCCTTAGGGGCAAAATCACGGTTCAATATATTGTCAAACAAAGGCTGGGTATGGTTACTGTTTGCCGTGACTTTGAACTGCTTGCGGCTTTTGACTTGTACGCCCGCTTCTTGCATCAATTTCCTGGCCTTATTGCGGCTAACGGGGGAACTCATCGCATTCAAGGCCTAAGTATTATCGGAAGCTTTGGCAATGCCTTTGACGGCTTCAATCAGCTCTAAGTGGTCAGGTCTTCTTGTGCTGGGTGATAAACGCGTATTTCACGTCGTTTCTCTGGCAAAGAAGACCATCGCTTTTTTTAGCACTTCTTTCTCCAGTTTCAAGCGCTTATTCTCTTCCTTCTGCTGCGGGGTCAGCTTACCCTGACCCCGAAAGGCTTGGCCTAAGTCGTCGGCTTGGTGTTCTTGTATCCAGCAGGTAATCAAATCAGGGTTGATTTGAAGACTGCGTGCCGCCTCGGCTCGGGTGTACTTTTGGTACAGCACCAAGCTAATGGCATCCAGCTTAAATTCTCTTTCAGGTACTTCTTTGTTGTAATCATTTCAATTGCTCCAGGTTTGAGTATTATCTCTTAACTAGACTGCTCTAATACATTAAACCCACGTCCGAAACGATTCTGTTTGGGTGGTTCACTCCGGCAGGCATCAGAAAAAAGGGGATAATCAGGAAAGGTAATCGGCAACTGAAAACGGATGCTGATTTTGCGGTAAAGTTTCCCCAGGAGTAATACATATATGCCAAATTACGACACGGTAGAAATTAAAGCTTTTGTTCCCGCAAAGGACTTCGATCTCTCAATTCAATTCTATAAGGACATTGGATTTGATCTTGCGTGGGCGGACTCTGGACTTGCATACTTTTGGACCATGAACAGCAGTTTCCTGCTTCAAAATTATTATTTAAAAACGCACGCCGACAGCTTTATGATGCATCTGCTGGTGGTAAATACTGACGACTGGTGGGAACGAACACGAAGCAACAAAATCGCAGAAAAATATGATGTGGATATTGGCGAGCCTGAAGATCGTGATTGGGGTTTACGTGACTTTACCCTGATTGATCCAACAGGTGTGTTATGGAGAATCGGTCATCAAATTGTCGCTCCCTCATCACGTTGAATGAAGAAAGATTTTGATTGATTAAGGTTGAGATCCGAAAGTTCAACGCTTTTAGCGTGCTAGCCAGCGTGAACTTTGAAACGTATCTGGCATTGTCAAACAACCTAAGGCGTTAAATCAGGTTCTTAGACAAAGTCTTGTTTGTCATTGCAATATTTTCAATATTCCGACATAATCAATCTCGTTATTTTGTCAGGTAACCACAAGAATGCGATAACAGATTCCTAGCAGATGATTGGATAATTTATTTTGATTAATAAAATACGTAGGCTGGGTTAATGCCTGCCTGAAACTTGGGAGAATAAGTATGAAATACGTAAACAGCTCTTTTTTAGTATCGATAGTTAGTGTAGTGCTCACTGGGCAAGTTTTTGCAGCGGATATGGTGACCAAATTGGGAGATGGTGAGGGCAAGGTTAATATTGTTGCATGGCCGGGTTATATTGAACGCGGCGAAACCATGGCGGAATTTGATTGGGTAACCAAGTTCGAACAGGCAACAGGATGTATGGTCAATGTTAAAACAGCCAACACTTCCGACGAAATGGTTGCATTGATGAACGAAGGTGGATTTGATCTGGTTACTGCGTCAGGGGATGCATCATTGAGGTTAATCGCGGGTAAACGCGTTCAAGCCGTTAACGTCGATCTAGTTCCGAGTTGGAGTTCGGTAGATGACAGATTGAAGAATGCGCCATGGCACACTGTCGACGGTGTGCACTATGGAACGCCCTATATGTGGGGCCCCAACGTCTTGATGTATAACAGTGAAGTGTTTAAATCGCCGCCAGTCAGTTGGAACGTGGTGTTTGAAGAAATCACTTTGGAAGATGGTCAGACAAATGTAGGTAGAGTTCAAGCCTACGATGGTCCAATTCATGTCGCGGACGCTGCAAATTATTTGATGTTTCACCAACCTGAGTTGGGTATCAAGAGTCCTTATGAATTGAACGAAGACCAATATAAAGTGGCACTCGATCTGCTACGTCAACAACGTAAACTGGTTTCTCGTTACTGGCATGATGCCTTTATTCAGATGGATGATTTTAAAAACGAAGGTGTCGTTGCATCCGGATCATGGCCGTTTCAAGTAAATATTCTCGTTGGCGAAGAGCAGCCAATCGCATCAACAATCCCCCAGGAAGGCGCTACGGGTTGGGCTGACACCACCATGATGCACGCCGATTCTAAAAATCCAAATTGCGCTTACCTGTGGATGGAGCATACATTGTCATCAAATCTGCAGAGCGATCTTTCTGTTTGGTTTGGAGCTAATCCTGCGGTACCCGCAGCTTGCACCGACGGACGCGGTATGCAAAACGCAGCGGGATGCACAACTAACGGCATGGATGATTTTGAGAAAATAAAGTTTTGGCAAACGCCAGTGTCTAACTGCGCTAGTCAGGAACTATGTGTTCCTTACTATCGTTGGGTTTCAGACTACATAGGCGTAATCGGCGGCCGCTAAACCGTAATCACTTAAGCGTAAGCCTGTTCCCGCAGTGACGACGGGAACAGGCTGGGTATTGCAATGACTCGCGCGGTTCTATTGTCAAAAGTGTGCCGGCACTACGGTTCGGTGCGTGCCGTGGAACAGGTGGACCTTGAAGTTCACGAGGGTGAGTTCTATGCGCTGCTTGGGCCTTCGGGCTCGGGTAAAACCACTTGTTTACGACTGATCGCTGGATTCGAGGCCACCACATCCGGCCACATTGAAATTTTTGGCGTTTCCGTAGATGAAGTTCCTCCTTATCGTCGAAACGTCAATACGGTATTTCAAGACTATGCGTTGTTTCCTCACCTCAATGTCACTGAGAATGTTGCCTATGGATTGATGATTCGTGGGGTAAGTAAATCTGAACGTCATGAAGCCGCTGAACAAGCGTTGGATCTTATCCGCCTTCCCGGCTATGGACAGCGTCGCCCTGCAGAATTATCGGGCGGGCAACGACAACGGGTCGCATTGGCGCGGGCGATTGTCAATAAACCCAAAGTCTTGCTGCTGGATGAGCCGTTAGGTGCGCTTGACCTAAAGCTCCGCGAACAAATGCAGGAAGAGTTGAAGGCACTGCAAAAAACTCTGGGAATTACATTTGTATTTGTTACCCATGACCAGGGGGAAGCGTTATCCATGGCTGGTCGCATTGCGATTTTTAATGAGGGTAGGGTTATACAGGTCGGTTCTCCAGAAGATATATACAAGCGGCCGAATACGCGTTTCGTTGCGGACTTCGTCGGCTCGTCAAATGTAATTTCTACGAAATTCGCAAATCTTGCCAGCGAACATAAATGGGCAAGCTTAAGGCCTGAGGCGATAAAAATCGTTGATAACGGCGGCAAACTGGCTCGCGTAATCGGGGTAAATTATCTGGGAGGGTCGACTCGGCTCGCCCTGGACATGAATGGCACGAGATTGCATTGTCTGATTTCGTCGGAACAATCTTTGCCTGTGGAGGGAAGTGAAATTCAAGTGACATGGCGTGATCAAGATGTGCGCGTCATGAAAGGTGAAGCATGAACCGGGGCGCTGCCGCTATGTATCATGGTCGAGCAGGGATTTTCAGCATCGTGTCAGACGCGATCTGGCGAAACCCTCGAATGTTTCTTTTTCTAATGTTGCTGCCGCCAATACTTTGGTTAGGTGTGGTTTACCTGGGTTCGCTGTTCGCTTTACTGGTGCAAAGTTTCTTTTCCATCGATGAATTTAGCGGTATGGTAAAACGCGAATTCACCTTCAAAACCTATGGAGAACTATTTCGCCCGGCTAATCTGGATATTATTGTACGCACCGTAACTACTGCCATTGTGGTGACGGTGTTGGCGGCAATTCTGGCATTTCCGATTGCCTACTACGCTGCACGTTATGCACGAGGTAAATGGAAAGCGGTTTTTTATCTCGGCATCATGTTGCCACTATGGTCGAGTTATTTGGTGAAGGTTTATGCCTGGAAACTAATCCTGGCCAAAGAAGGCATCCTCAACTGGTTGTTTGCAAAGCTATACTTAACCTGGATATTGGATTCAATTTTAGCGATTCCCATCATTGGTGGAAATTCGCTCTCTGTTAGTTATCTTGGCACTTGCATCGTTTTTCTTTACGTCTGGCTGCCTTTTATGATTTTACCGTTGCAGGCATCACTTGAACGGGTGCCGGTCAATTTAATTGATGCATCATCAGATCTTGGGGCAAACCCGCGAACAACCTTGCGTTACGTGATTGTGCCGTTGGCTTTGCCCGGTCTGATTGCGGGATCTATTTTTACATTTTCATTAACTTTAGGGGATTACATTATTCCCCAAATTATTGGTTCGTCGAGACTATTTATTGGTCAGGCTGTCTACGCCCACCAGGGCACAGCAGGTAATATTCCGCTGGCAGCTGCTTTCACAATTGTGCCGATCATTGTTATGGGTTTTTACCTGTGGATGGCAAAACGCCAGGGCGCCTTCGATGCATTATGAATATGAGTAATTCCGCCCCAATTTCGTTGAAGATATCCGCGGGAGCAGGCTTGCTGTTTTTGCATTTACCGATATTGGTGATTTTTGTTTACGCTTTTACTACAGAGGAAAAAAGTTACCAATGGCCGCCACCTGGACTGACCTTGAAATGGTTTGCCGTGACTTGGGATCGACCTGATGTATGGCAAGCGTTAAAACTGTCGGTTAATGTTGCTTCAATTTCAACATTAATCGCATTACTGCTTGGTACGCTTTGCGCAGCAGCAATTTCTCGCAGTAAATTCTTTGGGCGAGAGGCGGTTTCGCTTATGGTCATATTGCCGATTGCACTACCAGGAATTATCACTGGAATTGCTTTGCGCTCAGCATTTAACTTGGCTGAAATCCCTTTTTCGATATGGACCATTGTTCTGGGTCACGCCACATTTTGTGTGGTGGTTGTTTATAACAATGCCATCGCGCGATTTCGCAGAACATCGGCATCGCTGATTGATGCATCCATGGATCTAGGCGCTGATGGGTTTCAAACTTTTCGCTATGTCATCTTACCCAATATTGGTACGGCACTGGTCGCTGGCGGCATGTTAGCTTTCGCATTGTCGTTTGATGAGGTTATCGTAACGACGTTTACTGCAGGGCAACAGCAGACCTTACCTATCTGGATGCTTGAGGAGTTGGTGAGGCCGCGGCAAAGGCCTGTTACAAATGTCGTAGCTATGGTAGTAGTGTTGGTCACTTTTTTACCGATCTTAGCGGCTTATTATATTACTCGGGATGGTTCCCAAGTTGCCGGGCATAGTCGATAAAGTGAAATTGCGGCCCTTTATTGTGCTTGCCCTACGCCCCACTAATTTTGGGCAATTTAAATTTAATTAACATCAGTATCTGATATATTGTTATGACGAAGTTGTTAATTCAAATTTAAAGGATAACATGTGATGAAGGTAAAGCGGATGCTTTGCTTGAAAACTATAATATCCGGATTGCGCCTGCGATTAAAGCCAGCGAGTGTCACGTTGGACATCATATGTTTGAAGCAGGCCCTGAAAAATGGTTGTTGATCAGTAACATAAAAGGCTTCAATCTTTATCTGTTTCCTTGTCCATATTTAAGAATCCATTATAAATTAACCTTGTTGTTTAACTGCCTGCATAGCGACAACCAGCCGTTAGGGATAATACAACAGGGTCAATGCAGCGATAAATGGTAAACCCAATCTGACCAGTTTTCCGATAGACAGAATCAGACCCGCCTGTTGTCGTATTCTCAATGACTGAAATCCCGGCAAGGCCGAACGCTGAAAACTGATGGATGATTGACACCAGGCACTAGTTCATTCCACCGGTTTCAGTGCCGTTTTGAGTATGGACATCTTCCGCAGTAGCGGTTAGGCGACTATACAGTTCGGTTATTTGCAGTAATGCCTTCAAGCACCGAATGCCAAGGCACATCGCTGTTTTGCCTTTGGTCGCTCTGGCAGTAAAGCTCCCTGTACCCGTCTGTACCAAATCAAAGCGGGATTGACGTTGTTTCTGTCTGTGCTGACGTATCAGCCCAAAACCAAGCCGGGACTCGCTTTTTTCAGTGAGTAAATCTTCAATAGTTTAAGGAGAGATCAGCCCGACATGGCGTTGCCGTTACTATTAATGAGCAAAAAACCAGAGTTATCTTGCGCAGCATGGTTACCCGTTATCCTTTTATATGAGCATTTCTTCAAGGCTTTTGCCATTACCCAGCTGAGCCACAATCCACTTTGGTCTGTGTCCTCTGCCCGACCATGTTTGGGCTGAGTTATCAGGATTTCGATATTTGGGTTTTATAATACCTGCCTTACGTCTTTTCGGCTTGCTGGCTTCCTGCAAGAGATCTTCAACAGGAATATTCAGAGCCTCCGCTTTTTTTCGTATCTCGTCTATCAGACTGGCTTTCTCAGCTTTTGCTCTGTCTTGTAGTTCTACATTAAGTTCGGCTATCAAACGGGTTATTTCTTTGGTTTCAAGTTCTTGAATATTCATCGGTTAGGCACCTGCACAGGTTATCATGGTTAAGGTATGGTCCGGATACATCGCGAATAGTAACAGAGTTTAACTCTTATTCAAGACCTACAGTTCAGGTTTCTGAACCTGCTGCCCCTATCGTTGAAATAGTCCATAAAAGTTTCTTTAATCTCCGCTGCTTCCTTTTAGTGAAGGGCTGTATGGTCTGCCATTTTCTGATACCTATTTGAAAACGCATATTCAATAGCACCATTGATTTAAGCGCATACCTTCCTTTTGCAGCAGGAATACTGTTACAGTCATTTTTTTCTTGATCACCAGAGGTTATATAGCTGGTTATCATATTACCGGGCTAAAGAAATAATAGAGTATTCAATACGCGCTTCCCCGAGGTCCGGGAAATTTCTTTTCTTTCTTGTGTTTGAAATCAGATGGATACGAGAATTAGATAAAATCGGCAATGGCAAGCAATAATCCTCCGTCAAAATCAAATATCGCCTACGGCTTTCATGCGGTGGAATCCATCGTGAAACGCCGCCCTGATCAGATTACCGAAGTAGTCGTAGATCGGCGACGCACAGATCACCGGATAAAAAACCTGCTGAGCCTGCTGGAAGATCAAAAAGTCACGTTTCGTTTTGCCAGCAGGGATGAGTGGGATGTCACCAGCGATGGTGTGAATCATCAGGGCGTTGTTGCCGTCCTGATGTCCGTGGCCCCGGTAAAAAGAGGGAAGCTGGAAAATTTGTTATCGACATTAACCCGGAATGGATTGATTCTGGTGCTTGATCACATTCAGGACCCGCATAATTTGGGGGCATGTCTGAGAACTGCGGAATGTGCCGGCGTTGATGCAGTTATCCTTCCCCGGGACAGCGCGAGCCCAGTAAATGATACGGTTCGGAAAGTAGCTTCCGGCGCAGCGGAAAGCGTAAATATTATCCATGTGGCGAATTTGGCCCAGACTTTAAAGAAATTGCAACAACATGCCTACTGGATAATCGGCGCGGCGGATCAGGGAAATACGACGCTGTATGACTGTGACTTTACCGGCAATATCGCCGTGGTTATGGGCGCGGAGGGCAAAGGGCTGCGCAGATTAACGATGGAACACTGTGATTATCTTGCCAGGATTCCTGTGCAGGGAGCCGTATCCAGTTTGAACGTATCGGTTGCAACCGGCATTTTTTTATTTGAAGCGATCCGGCAAAGAGGGGTTTAAGGTGCTGCAATTTTCGTCAATCCATTATTATGGCACTTGCGGCATTGGTTACCGGGTAAACAATGCCAGATAATCGCCGTAACCCGCATCTGCCAATTGGTCTTTCTCAATGAATCGAAGGGCCGCAGAATTTATACAATAGCGCAATCCGGTTGGCGCCGGGCCATCATTAAAAACATGGCCCAGATGAGAATCTCCGAATTTACTTTTTACTTCTGTTCTCGGCCAGAACAGTTTGTAATCGGTTTTTTCAACTATGAAGCGATGGTCAATGGGTTCCCAGAAACTTGGCCAGCCAGTGCCCGACCGGTATTTTGTGGTGGATGAAAACAGCGGTTCACCGGTTACAATATCTACATAAATCCCGTCTTCCTTATTATTCCAGTACGCATTGCGAAATGGCGGTTCCGTGGCCTCATGCTGGGTCACTTCATACTGCATTTTTGTTAATGTTTGTTTTAACCAATCGTCATCCGGTTTTTTGTAGACAGGATGCGCCCTGGAAACTTCATTATTTTCGGATTGCCCGGGATTGATTTGGGGATTGATTTCAGGATTAATCTGGCCGACGGAATCAACCTGTTCCTCGTATCCAATATGCAAGGCTTCACCCCATATTTTTTCCAGAAACTGGTCCCGACCCGAACCATGACGATATACCTTGTAGCGTAGCGGGGCTTTTTTGTAATAGTCCTGATGATAGTCCTCGGCCACATAAAATTTATCCAAAGGAATGATCTCCACTGCCACTGGTTTATCAAAGCGCCCGGAGGCATCCAACGCGGCCGCCGATTTTAATGCCAAGTCTTTTTCACTTTCATTATGATAGAAGATTGCGGGCCGGTACATATTCCCCCGGTCGACAAATTGACCCTCTGCATCTGTCGGATCAATGTCTCTCCAGAATTGATGCAGCAGCGCCTGGTATGTAATCACATTCGGATCATAAAAGATTTGTACCGCTTCGGTATGCCCGGTTTTCCCGCGGCCCACATCATAGTAAGTCGGGTCCGCGGTCTGGCCGCCGCTGTATCCAGATACCGCCTCGCGAACCCCTTCCAGCTTTTCGAAAGTTGATTCAATGCACCAGAAGCACCCGCCCGCAAAGGTGGCAACGGATAATCCTGATCTATCAATTTCACTGCCAACCGCTGCAACGGTCGTGCTGCGGTTTGGGCTGGTATCGAGAACCTGGGCTGAAATAGAGTCAGATTGGCTGATTGCCAGTTTCATCAAAGCCAAAGCCGCGATCCCGCATGTGATTACAATTAAAATTCGTTTCATTTGAATAGTCATAAGGTTGATTGGGTAATTGTAGAAAATAATTTTGCGCCATAGTTCATCGGGTTAACAGGTTGTAATAATTTATGGATTAAAGCCAAATGTTTATCCAGGCAGGGTTCCAGGGAGAAATTCAAAACGCAGAATATTATGCTGTGACCTGTCCGGCGGGCCGTCAATGCCTATGCAATCAAGCCGGCCGCCACGCCACGCCCATCGCCCAGTAATACATTGTAGGTTCTACAGGCGGTCGCAGTACTCATTACCTCCAGGCCAATTCCGCCTGCCATCAAAGGCCGGGTTATCGCCACAGGCGGGAATACCATGCGCTTTCCCGTACCCAGAATAACAACCTCCGCATTCAGATTGGCAAAATGCGCAAAATCTTCTTCGCTCAAATCAGAAACCCGGGAGACTGCCCACATTTCAAGTTTTTCAGGTGTTAAAATCAAACTGCCTGTATACACCGTGTCACCAATTTTGATCCGATGGCCATACCCGACCGGTTCACAGGAGCGGATCACATTGAATTGATCAGGATTGTTAAGCAGTAATTCCATGCCAGTGGCAGATAGATTAAGTTTAAAGCCACAGTTTACCAATTTATTCTATTTAAACTTTAAATCGTTGTGAAAGCAGTCAATATCGGCCTGATTGGTCTGGGCACAGTGGGCAGTGGCACGGTTGCAGTGCTACAACGCAATGCGGAAGAAATTACCCGCAGAGCGGGTCGGGAAATCCGCATTATCGCCGCAGCGGTGAAAGACACCGCGAAAAAACGCCCAATGGATACCACCGGGCTGCGCCTGACCCAGGATCCATTCGAGATTGTCAATCACCCGGATATTGAAATAGTCGTTGAGCTGGTCGGTGGGGATACTCTGATGCTGGAGGCCGTGATGCAGGCATTGGACAATGGCAAGCATGTTGTAACCGCCAATAAAGCGCTGATCGCATTGCACGGCAACGAAATTTTCGCAAAGGCCCAGTCCAGGGGTTTGGTGGTGGCATTTGAATCGGCAGTGGCCGGCGGCATCCCGATTATAAAATCGATTCGTGAGGGATTGGCTGCAAATCGTATCGAATGGCTGGCGGGCATTATTAACGGCACCTCCAACTATATTCTGACCCAACTAGAAGAGGATGATGGGGACTTCAACGATGTTCTGGCGCAAGCCCAAGCATTGGGGTATGCAGAAGCCGATCCTTCATTCGATATTGCGGGCACGGATGCGGCGCACAAATTAACCATATTGGCATCCATCGCATTTGGAATTTCCTTGCAATACGAAAAAGTGTATGTCGAAGGCATAACCGGAATTACCCGGGAAGACATCATCTATGCACGGCAACTGGGATACCGCATCAAGCATTTGGGGATCGCCAGGAAAACCCGCGCAGGCGTTGAACTGCGGGTACACCCCACGCTGATTCCGCAGAAACGTCTGATCGCTAATGTAAACGGCGTGATGAACGCAGTGTTAGTACAGTCCGACGCAGTTGGCCCGACCCTGTATTACGGCGCTGGTGCCGGGCCAGAACCCACCGCATCGGCAGTGGTCGCAGACCTTGTGGATGTAGTACGGACAATCACCACCGACCCGGGCAATCGGGTTCCGCATCTGGCTTTCCAGCCCGATTCAATAATTGATGTCCCTATCTTGGGCATAGCGCAAGTAGAAACCGCTTATTATTTGCGTCTGAGCGTAATTAACCAGCCCGGGGTAATGGCATCCATCGCTACCATATTTGGTGATAGCGGCATCAGTATTGATACGATTGTGCAGAAGGGGAGCGGCCAGCCGAATGAAGACGTGACCATTATTATGCTCACGCAAAATACTCTGGAAGGTCACCTCGTAAAAGCGCTGAAACAGGTCGAAAGTTTGAACACAGTGAACGGTGGGATCATGCGTATTCGGCTGGAGAAACTGTCCTGACCCGATACAGCCGGCAACATGTCGTCCCCGAAACCACGGCACTGGATCCCCCGGATTACATGTTGACTGCATATCGGCAGCCTCTGCAAATAACGATTCCCGCGCAATGTACTTGTCGGCGGTTCCACCACTTGTTTGCGGCCAATAGAATGAACATTATTTGCTGTTTTTCCAGCGCAGGCCCGAACTCGGCCGGGACACACTGTTTGGGTGGCGGCTAATTGCGGTGGGGCGGGCATAAACAGATTCGCCGCCGGTTGCCGGGGGTTAATATGGAGATGGATCAATCTGGTGATGATGGATTGTTATCTCCGCTGTTAAAGCGCATTTTTGAAAACCGGAACGTTGCTGACCCGGCGCAATTAAAATACCCGCTGGCCAGGCTGCTGCCACCGGACTCCCTGAAGAACGTGGAATTGGCGACTGAACTGCTTATCCACGCGCTAGGCAATCAGCAGAGGATTCTGGTTATCGGCGATTACGATACCGATGGAGCGACCGCCACGGTATTGGCCATGCTGTGCCTGCGGGCAATGGGCGCCGGCAACATTGATTATCTGGTTCCCAATCGTTTCGACTTTGGTTATGGATTGTCGCCTGAAATTGCTGAAGTCGCCCTCGCAAAGCGCCCGGATTTGGTGATAACCGTGGACAACGGCATAAGCAGTGTGGACGGGGTGCGGTTACTGAAAAAAAATGGCGTCTCTGTGATCATCACCGATCATCATCTTGCCGGTCCCACGCTTCCCGATGCGGATGCCATCGTCAACCCCAATCAACCCGGCTGCAATTTTCCCGGCAAGGCACTGGCCGGAGTGGGTGTAATGTTTTATTTGCTTTTATCGTTGCGCGCCAAACTTAAATCAATACAATGGTTCGAGCAAAGGAATCTGGCGGCACCGAATCTGGCTGCATATCTGGATCTGGTGGCATTGGGCACCGTGGCCGATGTGGTGCCATTGGACTACAACAATCAAATCCTGGTTGCCCGGGGTTTGGCCCGAATCAGGGCGGGCCGGTGCAGAGCGGGAATACTGGCTTTAATGGAAACAGGCGGTAAACACTATAGCGACATGGTTTCATCCGATCTCGGGTTTGTGGTTGCGCCCCGGTTGAATGCCGCCGGCCGGCTGGAGGATATTTCTATCGGCATTGAATGTTTGCTCACCGATGAGCGCGTAAAGGCCCGGCAATATGCGCAGATGTTGAATGAGATAAATTTTGAACGCCGCGCTATTGAGCATGAAATGCAGTCCCAGGCGATGGAAACAGTCGGTCAAATTGTCAGTTTACGCAGTCTGAGTGAAAAAGCACAGAATCAATGTTTGCAGGGTTTTTGTTTATACCAACCCGGCTGGCATCAAGGTATTACCGGGCTGGTTGCCTCGCGGATAAAGGACAAAACCGACCAGCCAGTAATAGCATTCGCAGAAAATCTTGATAAAAACCTGACCGGGTCGGCTCGTTCGATTCCGGGGCTGCATATCAAGGACATTCTGGAAAGCATTGCGATTGAAAACCCGGGATTAATGATCAGGTTTGGAGGACATGCCATGGCGGCGGGATTGACTATACGATGCGGCGATCTGGATGTATTTAAATCCGCATTCCACTCCAGAGTGGCCAGGCATTTTGCAAGTGCGGGAGCCGTCAGCATGATTCACACCGACGGCGCGCTGGCTGAAAACGAAATCACCCTGGCCAATGCCGAACAGCTCCGCCAGGCCGCACCATGGGGACAGGGGTTTCCGTCTCCTTTGTTTGATGGGCAGTTTAAGGTTATGAATCAGAAGGTGGTTGGGCGGCATCATCTGAAATTGACTTTGGCGTCACCAGAAATGGGAACCAGTTTTACAGGTATTGCATTTCGGGTAGTGGAGTCCGCAGACTCATTCCCCCGATTAGACCTTATACACGCGGTATATCAACTTGACGTGAATGAATTTCGGGGCAGGCGTTCCCTGCAGCTTGTGATTGAATACTTTTATTCAATTCCAGCCATTCCAGACACAGGGCACCCCGAACAAGCCGCATAAAATTTTGCAAGTCGGTCCATTCCGGTATCTGCCGGCGTATTCATACCGGGGCATGGCTATGCTGCCCGCCACCTTATAAAATTGGAAAAATTTTTACTGCCCTGGATGGGTCAGACCCGATGGATCAAGCCAAGACAGATCAACAGGATAACGACATTGCGCTGGTAGAGCGTGTCCAGAAGGGTGATAAGCAAGCGTTCAATCTATTGGTGCAAAAGTATCAATATCGAATTAAACATTTGGCCAGTCGGTTTATACGGGATTCGCATGAACAGGAAGATATCGTTCAGGAATCCTTTATCAAGGCATACCGGGCCATTTCACGGTTTCGCGGCGAGAGCGCTTTTTATACCTGGCTTTACCGAATCACTGTGAATACTGCAAAAAATTATCTGGCGGCCGCGAACAGACGCCCGCCCGCCCAGGACGTGATTGCCGACGAAATTGTAAATATCCAGAGTGCCGAGGGCCTGGTGGAATCGAATTCACCAGAGGAAATTGCGCAAAATGACCAGCTTGTTGATACCATCAGGCAATCAATACGCGCCCTGCCGGAAGAGCTGAAGCAGGCAATCCGGCTCAGGGAATTTGATGGGTTGAGCTATGAAGATATTGCGGTTGCGATGAATTGTCCCATAGGCACCGTGCGCTCCAGGATATTTCGGGCCAGAGAGGCGATTGAACAAGCGATTACCGATTTGGCCGAAAAATGACAAAAACCAGTCAAGCAGTCCCGGGCTCTGAGCGAAATGACTGGAAATAGTTGATCAGTTATGAACTATCGATAATATTTTCACACTAACGCCCTAGCCGATTACCACCCTGACGGTATAACCATATAAAACCATGAACGAAAAAATTTCACAATTAATTGATCAGGAACTCGACCCAGGCCAGCGCAACAAGGTGTTTGATCGAATCTGTAATGACGATTCGGCTAAAAATGCCTGGCAGTGCTACCACTTGATCGGCAGCGTTATCCGCGCTGAGGTATCCAGCACGGGCAGCGATTTATCCCGACTCATTGAGCAGAAACTGGACAGCGAACCCACCGTGCTGGCGCCATTGAGGATCAACAAACCTGATGCGAGCCAGAGCAAAGCCGTGTGGAAGTCGGCAGGGTTATTGGCCATTGCGGCCTCATTGGCGCTAGCTGCCGTGGTAACTTTGGCGCCGGTGGAACGGGATGATACCGGTAATAAATTAATCACGGGCAGCGAAACGCGAGGCCAGGCCGTCCGGTTTTCCCGAGAGTTTGATGAAATGCTGGTTGAGCATGCGCAGTTCACGGCTTCTGCCGGACTCAACGGATTGATAGCCTATGCGAAATTGATAAGCGATCAGCAGTTGGAACAATAATCGCGCCGGGTCAGTTTCAATTAAAATTCATTTTGTAAAGCGAATGACCGCATCTGCCCCGCACCTGAGCACGAAATTATCCAGCGCGCATGGATTTTTTTCATTCCTGCTGATTGGCCTGTTATCGACCAGTGCGGCTGCGGATGAAGCGGCTGACTGGTTGATGAAAATCAGCGCGGCGGCTGCAAAGGTGAATTTCAGCGGCACATTTGTCTATGTCCACGATGGTCAAATTGAAGCCATGGAGGTTGCTCGACGCATTAATCAGGACGGCTCAATGCAGGAAAGATTGTATGCGTTAAACGGTGCGCCCCGGGAGGTCATCCGGGGAATGGACAAGGTATGGTGTTATATCCCGGACCAAAATGTAGTGGTGCACAGTTATCGACAAACATCAAACAACGGGTTTCCCGGAATTTTGCCCGGGGATTTCGCGCAATTGCGGCGCAATTACCATTTTGTCGAAGGGGTGGACGGTCGTATCGCAGACCGTGAAGCGCATCAGATCAAGGTGATTGCCGACGATTCCTATCGATACGGATACAGCCTGTGGGCGGATAAACAAACCGGATTGCTGCTCAGGTCAGATTTGATAAACAAGGATAATGAGATCGTTGAACAATATACTTTTATCAATATTGAAATTGGCGGCATTATTACCGATCAACAACTTGCCGCGAAAAGCGACCAGGAAGCGCTTCAGTTATTTGGCCCAGGCACGGACCTGCCCGTTTCTGCAGATTCTTCGGATTGGCAGGTGACCCGTATTCCCGATGGTTATTCGCTCATCAAACACATTAAAAGAATGTCCCCCACAGATGGGGATGAGGTGGAGCATCGGGTTTACGCCGATGGACTGTCTACCGTTTCAGTTTTCATCAAGAAAGCCAAACCGGGGCAAAGCCATAAAAATGGATTAAGTCGAATGGGCGCGGTGCATGCATTCGGCAAAGCAGTAAATAATCATCGAATTACTGTGATGGGCGAAGTGCCTGCAGATACCGTGGAGTTCCTGGCCATGGGCGTCAGGCTCAGGAATTAAGCGCCATTTCCCACGCCACATCCGGTATCCCGGATTTTCACAACCTCATCTCCCACCTGGTAAACGGCCCCGGCCATCTACCAGGTTTATAGATCATTCGTTATAACCCATGCCCGACCAACCACAATCAGACCCATACATCGCAGCCATTGATCTGGGATCAAACAGTTTTCATCTGGTTATTGCCCAGGAGGGCGAACAGGGTGGCATAAAAATTATTGACCAGATGCGGGAAATGGTGCGTTTAGGCGCCGGACTGGATGCTCAGGGAAATTTAACCGAACCGGCGCAGCAGGCTGCTTTACTATGCCTGCGGCGGTTCAGGCAGAGATTACATTCCATACCGGTGGAGCGAATTCGCGCGGTGGGAACAAATACGCTGCGGGCGGCAAAAAACAGCGATGATTTTTTGCGTTTGGCCCAGGCCGCCCTGGGCCTGCCCATTTCCGTTATATCCGGGCACGAGGAAGCGCGTCTGATCTATCTGGGTGCCGCATTTGATCTGTCGGGCAGCGGCAAGAAAAGGCTGGTGGTGGACATCGGCGGCGGCAGTACAGAACTGGTTATCGGCGAAGGGTATAAACCGCTGCACATGGATAGCTTGTTTATCGGCTGTGTGAGCATGACCAGACGGTATTTTCCCGATGGCTTTATTAGCAAAACACAAATACATCGCGCAACCAATGTGGTGCTCAGGGAGCTTGAACCAGTGGTAAAGGACTATTTGACGTTGGGCTGGAATGAGGTGGTGGGTACATCCGGCACGATTAAGGCGGTGGACAATGTTGCCCGATGTCTGGGTCTGAAGCAGGACTGGATATCATTGCAGGGCATGGATGAAATCACTAAATGGATGATTGACGCGAAGTTCATAAAGAATCTACAGCATGTCTCAGAACAGAGGCGCCCGGTATTTCCGGGTGGCTTTGTCATCCTGTCCACCATTTTGAAAGAATTGCATATTGCCAGAATGGATATTTCTGCGGGCGCGCTCAGAGAAGGCGTGGCCTATGATTTGATTGGTCGTTTACACGATGAAGATTCCCGTAATCAGGGTGTGGAGTCACTGGTTAATCAATTCCGGCTGGACCTGTCGCAATCCGCCCGGGTGGTCAAATCCGCATTGTTATTTTTACAACGGGTCGAAGACAAGTGGAACCTTGCAGACAACATCGATAAAAAACTGTTAACCTGGGCCGCGCAGCTCCATGAAATCGGTATTTCCATTGCCTATAGCCACCATCACCTGCATGGCGCATATATCATCGAAAACAGTAATATGGATGGATTCTCCCGCCAGGTGCAGCGCGTACTGGCGCTGCTGGTACGCAATCACAGGCAAAAGATAGACCTTGAGCAGATCCGGTGGTTACCCGAACAATGGCCGGTTAAAGTCATTCGGCTTAGCATTTTACTGCGCCTGGCGGTGACATTCTATCGGGGGCGGGTTGATGTGGATTTGTCGCATATCGATTTACTGGCCACGGATAAAGGATTTAGCGTGGTTCTGAGCAAAGACTGGGCGGATCAACATCCCTTGACCATGTTTGACCTGGAGACCGAGCAAGGGTATTTGAACGCTGCCGGATATGAAATGATTGTGGATATTGTTTGAAGCAATCGTTATCCGGCAATAACCGGATAATCCACCATAACCATTGCCACTAATGATAGGGGCGGTAAAACGCTGTCCCGGATGGCTTGTAGTTTGACAGACACCCCATGGCGTCAAGCACGGAGACAAGAAAGCCCTGGGCGGTTAATCTCCCCAATCCGCCCGCAGCGCAGTGGGTTTCGTTAAAACGAACCACCAGATCTTTGCGACCCGACGGGTTGCGAATAAGAACCGGAACGGGGTCGCCACTGTGTTCGCCCCGATATGAATCGGTTGAGTGGTCGGCGCATACCCCAAGTATTATGCCGTCAAGGTCAATTTCCCCCAAAGCCCGATCAAATCGCCCGATCAGCGCTGCCTTGCCGTGTGGGTCACGATCATGGGCGGTGGTGTCAGTGCCTTTGATATGTACGTACACCAGATCATGGTTTTCCAATGCAGTTTTTGCCTGACCCAGTTTTTTATTTAAATCCGTATCGGGTAATGCAGTAAATGACGAGTGCGTTATACAGGTGAAATCGAACAAGTTTCCGAGTCCGAGGACGGTGCGCTCCCCGGCCACAACGGCGACCCTCAGATTGAGGTAGGAAAGTATGTTTTGAAAATTCTGGTGGACGCCGGCCCCACGAGTTATCACACTATTCCCGGGCAATTGGCCGGCCTTCAACCGGGCCAAATTGGCCGGGTGTGATGACAAAATTTCATGGGAAATTTCAGTAAACCGGTTCACCGCAGCGGCGGTATGTTGTGCAATGGTATCGCCCGGGGAATCAGGCGTGGACAACAATATTGCAGAATCCGCTCCTGTGCCGCCGGGGTCGGTGTCGCTGATCTGTGCGCATAACTGCGGCCCCCGAAGCCGCAGTACGCAGCGATGCTGGGTGGCCGGAAACAACGATGCGCGGATGCCACGGCCCAGTTCAATATCCTGAAGTACGCCGCACAGCGAGGCCACTTCATCATTAATCCGCTCCGCCCGCCGGTCAATAATTTCGTATTTACTGCCCTGTCTTTTCACGGTGGCGAGGTTGGCGCGAAACAACAAATCACCGTATTGCAGGTCCAGCCCAATACCGGCCGCCTCAATTGGCCCCCGACACAGACGGGCCGCTTCCCCGGGCGGCAACCCGAATAAAATTCCCACGCCGGTGTGGGTCTCTACTGGCAGGCCGGGTAATAGTGGATCCATTAATCCGCATTGACTGGATTTGGCCAGCAGATCGAGCACGGGCGTATCCGCAATTTCCAGCGGCGTCAATCCGTTTAGCCCGGGGCATGGTCGGTCACCCAAGCCATCGAGGATGATAACCAGCCCTTTTAATCGGTGGTTGCGCATGAATACTGCCTGCGCAGTTCGGCGATTCGATCCTGATAGCCCGAAGCGATGGTCTGGATTATGATTTTTATAATATCCAGCGAGGTTTCAACTATTTTCTGGTTGTCAATAATTTCCACATCTGCGTTGTCCGCTTCGGACAACAGAATCGTCTGGAGCTGCCAGATAGCATCAAGGTTTTCCAGATAACGTTTTGCGCGGCGTTGTTTATTTACGCTGGATCTTCCCTTTATAAAGCGGATCAACCGTTTTTTATTTAAAACTGCCAGGCAAACCGACACTACCACTGCTTCTGAAGATTGGATGCGTTGCAGCAGGGAAGGGCGGATATGCACGCCTTCCACGATCATCGAAACATTTTCATTCAACGCGCGCTGGACAACCGCTTCACAGGCGACCTCCACCATTTCTGATTGTATTTGAAATCCGTAAAACAAATGCTCTTCATGATCGTCATCCAGTCCGGGAATGTGCATGGCTTTGCCCGCTTTAAAAGATGACGTATGCAGGGAGGGTGAGAGTTTCTCAGGAATCATTATTCGCATGACTTCGCGCAGCATATCGGTTGACTGGGTGCGGACAATGTCCAGTCGGTTGGCAACCTCGGTGGCAATTGTACTTTTTCCGCTGCCCGGTATGCCGCCGATAAACAACAACAGTGGGTAGCTGTTTTTGAGAAAATCGCGCCAGATCAAATAGTAATCCGCGTGTTGCCGATCAACTTCTTTTTGTATCACCGAACAGGTCAATACACAAAGATCATGGGAACTCACCTCGCGTATTTTATTTTTAATTAAATGGCTGTGTATTTTGCGGGTGATCGAAGTGCTCTGCGAAGGTTGAATCAGGCTGCATGCAAGCCGCTGCATATGCACCCCCCGCGAAAACGGATCAATACTGCCATCGCCGCTTCTCACCATCAGGGTTTGTTTGAAAATATCGTCTTTTTGATAGCTTCCCAGAACCGTGTCAGGATGTTCTTCCTTGAGAATTTCAATTATTCGTTCACGCAACTCCTCGGTGGTTATTTCATCACTGTCATCAAATTCTGCCCTGATATCACCCGCGACGTTGTAGGCATCCATAAATTCCAGCCCCGCTTGCTGCAATGATTTCACCAGCATGCCGCGCAGGAAAGGGATGCGGGTATCATTTGCGTGGTCAATGACCAGTAGCTTTGACATGATTATCCTGAAATTCCGGCCAGGCTTTTGCCGCCGGCTGACCCGCAGTCATAGGCCGCCCGAACTTCCCGGGTGATGTTGTACAGGCCGCGCTCCACCATGGCCTCATTTGCGGCATAAGAGACACGAATGCACTCGTATTTATGCGCCCAGCGGTCGTACAGCCCAGGGAAAAAATGATGCCCCGATACGATGTAAACACCTTGTGCTTTCAAGGATTGATAAAGGGATTCACTGCTGACCGGCAGGTTTTCGAACCATAGCCACAAAAAGATAGCGCCTTCGGGCCGATGAATTCTGACCGGTAAATCACTCATACAATCAGCAATCACCTCCACAGTATGATCCACTCGCTGTTTGTAGTAAGGGCGAATTTCAGACTGGCATAGCGAGACAAGCGTTTTATTTTCGACCAGGCGTGTCAATAATGCGGGCCCAAACCGGCCGGGGGCAAGGCTGAAAATCGCGTTTGAACGGGTTATCACTTCAATTACGCCCGGGTCTGCGACCACTATTCCGGTTCTTGCCCCAGGCAGCCCGAGCTTGGACAGGCTTAAACACAAAATAATATGCTCATCCCATACCGGCTTTGCCTCGGAAAAAATGATACCGGGGAAAGGGTGTCCGTATGCACCATCCAGTATGAATGGTACGCCCGCCTGTTTTGCCAGCGCACTTAATTTGCGCAATTCGTTATCCGTGACTACATTTCCGGTGGGATTGGTCGGTCTGGACAGGCAAATGGCGCCGCAGTCAGCACCAATTTCCAGTTCATCAAAATCAACCCGGTATTTGTAGAATAACCGGTCATTCTCTTCGACCTGAATTACTGGCCGGTTGGCCATGAAGATTTTTCCACCGCCCATGCCGACATCACCGTATCCGATGTATTCCGGCGCCATTGGCAATAAAATTTTTTTCTGTGCACCGTCGCTGAACTGTCCTGAGAACAAGTTAAATAAAACCCCGAAACTGGCCTGACTGCCATTGGTTATTGCAATGTTTTTTGCACTGATTGGCCAGCCATAATTTTCGTTAAGCAATTCGGCCAGCGCCGCAATAAAGCGTAGATTCCCCTGGGGTGAATCGTAATTTCCCAGCATTTTTTCGAATTCACCGTCGCTCGACAACAAATACTCCATCTCGAATCGGTAATGTGATTCCATTTTTGGAATATGTGCAGGATTGCCCCCGCCCAGCATACAACTATCCTGATCAACGCCAGTTGCTGTGCCCAGATCATTCATGAGCTGCAAAATACCGCTATTGCCGCTGAAATGGTTTGAGAAATTTGAAAAATTCATGGCTATACCCGAAGCACTCTCGCCGGTAGCGCGCTTATCGCTATGGAGATGTCTTCGCGAAACAATGGCAAATAATTACCTGGGTCCAGCGCTGATTTAATAGCGACCGTTGCCCGGCGTGTCTTGATTCGCCAATTCTGTCGCCGGGAGGGTTGATTTTGCCAGTTTCTGGTAGTAGGTGAAGTCTGTCAGAATCTTTCCACCTTCCAGTAAAAACACGTCCGGCTGTTCGTTTCCGGGGTTATTTCCCAAATTGTCAGCACCATTTTGCTGATTCGTATCCAGCAGCTCCACGCTGGCAAATGCTTCCAGCCCCAGCGCGGTTCTCTTGTTGTTTTCCAGTTCAAGGCGAGCCCAATCTCTTTGCCGGCGATTTTCAAGTCGTTTATCCTGGTTGAGGGTAGTAAACTTTCTTTGCTGATTTGTTTTGTTGATGCGATTCACTTCAAGCAGATAGTCGAATTCCGGGTTGTTTTTTGCTCTGGAAAAATGCCGTGACAAAGTCTGGTTTAAAACCCGGGCGTGGAAAGTGGTTTGGAAAGGGATAAATTCGGTTTTGTCGATTTGACGCCATGGAATGGCATTTTTGTATGATCTTTCTCCTGATTCCACTTTTTGCTCCGTTGTATGCCAGACAATATCGGGTATTACCCCGCGGTGCTGGGTGCTGTCGCCATTGATACGAAAAAACTGCGCCACGGTCACTTTCAATTGCCCCAGGTCTTCATCGGTATTAACGAAACGATTGAGATCAATCAATTTCTGCACCGTGCCTTTGCCGAATGTAGGTTCACCTACGATCAAACCGCGTTGGTAATCCTGAATGGCGCCAGCGAATATTTCCGAGGCGCTGGCGCTGTACTGGTCAACCAGAACCATCAACGGGCCGTGGTACGCTATTTCGGGGTCGGGGTCATGATCAATCTGGATTTTCCCTGCTGCATTCTGTACCTGAACCACCGGGCCCTGTTCGATAAACAACCCGGTTAATGATACGGCCTCAGCCAGTGCGCCGCCGCCATTTCCGCGCAGATCGATAATCAAACCATCAATGTTTTCTTCTTGTAATTCGGATAACAGCTTGCGCACATCCCTTGTGGTGCTTCTGAAATCCGGGTCGTTGATATTTCTGCCATTGAAGTCACTGTAGAAAGAGGGTAGGTCGATAACACCAATTTTTGTCCGGGCCTGACCGGTTTCGATATTCAGTATTTGTTTTTTTGCGGCTTGCTCTTCGAGTTTGATTTTGTCCCGTACAATAGTAATTGTTTCAGTTTCTCCATCCAGTCCTTCTTTGCCAGGCAGAATATCCAGCTTGACTATAGATCCTTTCGGTCCGCGAATCAGATCGACCACATCATCCAGCCTCCAACCAATGACATCTACCATATTCTCATTTTCCTGCCCGACACCAATAATCCGGTCTTCTGGCCGAAGCTGCCCCGCCATGTCCGCCGGGCCGCCGGGAATGATGCGCCGCACCAGCGTATATTCATCGTCCGTTTGCAGCACCGCCCCGATACCTTCCAGCGAGAGTCGCATATGAATTCTGAAGTTTTCGGCGCCCCGGGGTGAGTAATAACTCGTGTGCGGCTCAATCGTAGTTACATAGGCATTGATGAAATTTTCAAATATATCGCCAGTATTGAATTGCCCCGTTCTTCTGGCGATGTGCGTATAGCGGCGGGTAAGGGTCTGAACAATTTTGTCGTCCCTTTTTTTATCGTCCTTTTGGCTGGCAAGGCGCAGATTAATAATGTCATTCTTGATGCGTTTGCGCCAATAGTCATTGAGCTCACGATCGTTTTGGGCCCATACCGCATCCTTGGTGTCCAGTAAAAACTGCTCCTCCAGAGTGAAGTCGAAAGGCTGGTTGAGACGCTGCAATGCAAACGCGATTCGCTGATTGACCCGGGCCCGGAAAACTTTAAATATGGCGTAAACCGGTTCCAGGATGCCTTGTTGAATATAATCATCGAATTGGTGTTTTATCGCTGCAAACTGATCGATATCTTCCTGAAGAAAAAAACTTTTAGCCGGGTCCAGCCGATCGATATATCGGTTCAGCACTTCTTCTGAAAAATGGTCGTCCAGCGGGATTTTTTTAAAGTGAGAGTTATCCAGCAGATAATGGACAAGTTTTGTCGTTCTTGCGTGCTGTTCGAAATTATCCGCAAGCGCAGTCTGCTCCAGTTGATCCAGCATCGCGCCATGGCTATTAATCGAGTATACCAGCGCCAGGGCGGCGAACAGGGTTGAACAAGCAGCTTTTTCAGGAATAAATTTACGCATTACTTCGCCCGATGGTTGATCAAAACATAATATGGCCGGTGATTATATCTGTCTATCCGTTGAACCAGTATTTGCGTTGCGTTATTGGCAATATTTGATTTGTTCGGCATTTAACTGATGTTCTTTTGAATTACCGATGGATCTAAGCTACCGGGAATAATATCACCGTTTGGTATAAACCGCTGAAAAACCGCTATGGCCGCCAGACCTTTGGTTGATTATCAGCGTGAGAGCGATTTCCGCAAATTCCATAAGCCTACACTCAGATGATGTGCATTATCCCGGGACGCCGGCGCGAGGTTTTCGAAACTGACCTCCACCAGATGATTATTCTGCGCCAGACGGGAAATCAGTTGTCGGGAAATTCCCAGCCTGCGATGGGCATGTTTTTCACGCAGAAATTCGAAATCATGGGGTAAAAAATCGACCATAATCAATTGGCCGCCCGGTTTTAAAACCCGCGCAGCTTCACCAACAACAAATTCCGGTTTTTCCAGATAGTGCAGCACCTGATGGATAGATATAAGGTCCACACAATTATCATCAAAGCGCAAATTCTGAATGTCAGCCTGGCGCACCGCGCAGTTATTCACGCCGGCAGAATCCAGATTGGCCCGGGCCACCCGCAGCATTTCCCGGCTTTGGTCGATGCCGATTCCGCGAATGATGAATGGAGAGAAAATTTCCAGGATTCTCCCCGTACCCGTGCCCAGGTCCAGAAACAATTCCGGTTGGTCAATGTTCAGACAATCGATCAATTTTTGCTCGATATAGGTATCGGGTACCGCCAGCCTGCGGATGCTGTCCCACTCGCTGGCGTTTTTACTGAAATACGCCGCCGCACGCTCGGCATTTTTATTTTTGATTTGTCCCAGTCGCCGCTGGTCCTGTTCCAGTTCATGGGCATTCATATCGATCATCGTCAATATACCCCTGGCTACCCTGGCCATTTCTCCGGCATCGGTAATGCGATAGAACACCCGGGCCCCTTCCTGATAACGTTCAAGCAATCCCGATTCGCACAATAATTTAAGATGTCGGCTGACTCGGGGCTGGCTTTGCTTCAGAACCTGAACCAGCTCGGATACCGTTAATTCACTGCCGCTTAAAACTGACAGGACACGCAACCGGGTGATTTCCGCCGCGGCGCGCAGGGCCGCCAGCAGTTTTGCCATGCTGTTTTTCAACTTGAAATAATCGCTGTGGTATTGAATTTATTCTTGAATATGAGAAGAATCCGGCAGACGCACAAATCGTTTTCAATTGATTTGCGGCGACCCGATGCAGAAACAGTTTCTCTACAGGATAGTCCATGGCTGTATAATCCGTAGATGGAACCCATAGATTTAGCCCTCACTTTCGATGACGTATTGCTGGTTCCGGCAAAGTCGGAAATTCTGCCCCGGGATGCGGACCTGAAAACCCGATTTACCCGCAATCTTACCATCAGTATCCCGTTGGTTTCGGCGGCCATGGATACGGTTACCGCAGCGAAAGCCGCAATTTGCCTGGCTCAACAAGGCGGTATCGGCGTAATCCATCGAAATTTATCCCCCCGGCGACAGGCCCGGGAAGTCAATCAGGTCAAGAAGTTTGAAAGCGGCGTAATTACCGACCCGGTCACGGTACAGCGCACTGCGCGGGTAAAAGATGTGCTTGAATTGATGCGGCGGCATACAATTTCCGGTGTGCCGGTTGTGGACGGCCCTAGAGTAATCGGTATCGTCACCAGCCGGGATTTGCGTTTTGAGAAAAACATGGATACACCGGTGAATAAGGTAATGACCACCCAGGCGCACCTGGTCACTGTAAGCGAAGGCGCCTCTTCTGATGAAATCCAGGGTCTGCTGCACCAGCATCGAATAGAAAAAGTGCTGGTGGTTGGGGCGGAGAATCAACTCAAAGGATTAATTACAGTAAAGGATATTCAGAAATCCAGCGACAACCCCAATGCCTGTAGAGATGACCAGGGACGGCTGCTGGTTGCGGCCGCAGTGGGTGTGGGCGAAGACGCGGATGAACGGGTTGAATTTCTGGTCAATGCTGGTGTTGACGCCATCGTGGTAGATACCGCGCATGGTCATTCCCGGGGGGTGCTGGATAGAGTGGCGATGATTAAAAAGGCGTATGCCCAGGTGCAAGTCATCGGCGGCAATATCGCCACCGCCGAAGCGGCCAAAGATTTGATGGATGCTGGCGCGGATGCGGTTAAAGTGGGCATCGGCCCGGGTTCGATTTGCACCACGCGCATTGTGGCCGGGGTAGGGGTGCCGCAAATTCATGCAATACAACAGGTTGCGAACGCCCTGCACGGAACGGATGTGCCACTCATTGCAGATGGCGGCATACGATATTCCGGCGATATCGCCAAAAGCATTGCCAGCGGCGCGAACACCATTATGGTCGGCGCAATCCTGGCGGGTACGGATGAATCCCCAGGGGAAATAGAGATTTATCAGGGCCGGTCGTATAAATCGTATCGCGGCATGGGTTCGCTGGGAGCGATGCAAAAAGGTTCCAGGGATCGTTATTTTCAGGACGATGTGGTTCATGCCGATAAATTGGTGCCAGAAGGCATTGAGGGGCGCGTACCGTATAAAGGGCCGATGGTGCACATTATTCATCAACTGATGGGCGGCTTGCGTGCCAGCATGGGCTATACCGGCAACGCCACCATAAAAGAGATGCGAACTAAAACCCGATTTGTGCGCATCACCCATGCGGGCATGAAAGAAAGTCATGTACATGACGTTTCAATTGTAAAGGAAGCACCGAATTACCAGGCAAGCTAAGAGTGCTTTTAACAAATAGTGTGACCGCTTTATCCGCAATTCCAGGAGGACATGCCGGGCGAACAATAAATGTCTGATTCTGGTAATCCCCAACAACAAAAGATTCTCATCCTGGATTTTGGCGCACAATACACTTGGCTTATTGGGCGTTGTGTGCGCGAACTGGGGGTTTATTGTGAAATTTTTCCATTCGATGTTGAGCGGGACAAAATAAAGGAATTTTCCCCAAACGGCTTTATTCTTTCCGGCAGCCACGCTTCAACTTACCGGGACCGGCAGACCCGCGCACCAGCAATAGTATTTGATTCTGGAGTGCCGGTTCTGGGTATTTGTTATGGAATGCAAACGCTGGTTTCCCAACTGGGCGGTGCGGTGGAAAGATCCGCGAAACAGGAATATGGGCAGGCGCTAGTCAACACCTGCGAGCAATGCAGACTAACCGGAGAAGCGGGTCAGGACCTTGCAGTATGGATGAGTCACGGTGACCGGGTAAGCAAATTGCCGGATGGATTTACGGTAATCGGTACAACACCAAATTGCCCCTATGCGATCATTGCAGATGAGGTACGGCACTACTATGGCGTACAGTTCCATCCTGAAGTTACCCAGACTGCGGACGGTAAAAACATGCTGTCCCGGTTTGTCCACGATATTTGCGGTTGTGGCGCCGAATGGGTATGCACCAATATCATTGATAGCCGGTTGCGTTCAATAAAAGATCAAGTGGGCCCGGATCATGTGATTCTGGGGCTTTCGGGCGGTGTGGATTCCGCTGTTGTTGCGGCACTTCTGCATCGCGCCATCGGCGCACAATTAACCTGTATTTTTATCGATACCGGTTTACTGCGACTGGGCGAAGGCGATCAGGTTATGCAAACCTTTGCCGGGCATATGGGGGTAAAAGTGATTCGTGTGAACGCGGCGGATACATATTATTCACGTCTGCAAGGCGTTGATGACCCTGAGCAGAAAAGAAAAATTATCGGCCGGTTGTTTATCGAGATTTTTGAGCGCGAGTCGCGAAATATTGAAAATGTAAAATGGCTGGCCCAAGGCACGATTTATCCCGATGTAATCGAATCAGCGGGGAACAGGCAGGGCACGGCCAGAGTTATAAAATCACATCATAATGTGGGTGGTCTGCCAGATGATATGAAGTTGCGGCTACTGGAGCCGTTGCGGGATCTTTTCAAAGACGAAGTGCGACGCATGGGGATTGAACTGGGTCTGCCCGGGAAAATGGTGTTTCGTCATCCATTCCCGGGGCCGGGTCTGGCGGTCAGGATTCTAGGAGAGGTTAAACAAGAATTTGCAGATATATTGCGCCAGGCCGACGCGATATACTTGGAAGAACTATACGCCCATGATTTATATCATGAGACCAGCCAAGCCTTTGCGGTGTTTCTACCGGTCAAATCGGTGGGCGTAGTGGGGGATAACCGAGCGTATGAATACGTCATCGCGCTGCGTGCAGTAGAAACCGCAGATTTTATGACAGCGAATTGGAAGCGCATTCCTTACGACCTGCTGGCACATATTTCCAATCGCATAATTAATGAGGTTAGAGGCATTTCCAGAGTGACCTACGATATTTCGGGCAAGCCGCCCGCTACCATAGAGTGGGAATGATGCGACCGGACCTGGATCCCGGGTTTATGTCCAGGGCGTTGCAGTTAGCCAATAAAGCACTGGAGCACGATGAAATCCCGGTGGGCGCTGTGGTTGTTTTTGATAATAAAATTATCGGTGAAGGGTTTAATTGTTCAGTAGCGAACCACGACCCCAGTGGGCATGCAGAAATCATGGCATTACGGGATGCGGCAAAAAATACTGAAAATTACCGGCTGAATGAAGCTGCCCTGTATGTCACCTTAGAACCGTGTATTATGTGTGCAGGCGCGATTCTGCAGGCACGAATTGAACGAGTGATTTTTGCCACCCATGACCCGAAGTCTGGTGCTGCCGGGAGTCAGCTGAATTTATTGCAGTCAAAGTTCCTGAATCACCGCTGTGCAATTACCTCCGGGGTTTTGCAGCAACCATGCCGTGCGTTGATTCAAATGTTCTTTAAGGGCAAACGCCAGTGAATTTTTGCGATTGTTCATTAATGATCGTGTGTCGAATATATATCGGTGTGGGATTTACCCATAGATTATCAATTTATATCACATGGCTGGTGAATGTTAGATGGATGTAAATCTAAAATTGTGGTAATCCAGGATTTGCAGATTTTCAGTAAACTTGAGTTATACTGTTATGGACTATCCCACATTTTAAAGCTCTATATTTTTAAGGAGGCAGAACATGATAAAACTATCCAAATTGCTGAAAGGTGGCGTTGTAAGCGTTGCATCTTCAGTTCTTCTGTTTGGTGCGGGCCCGGCATTGGCGGAAGGCGTATTAAACGTAACCAACTGGGCTGAGTATATTGCTGAAGATACTATTGCAAATTTCGAGGCGGAATACGACATTGAAGTTACCTATGATCATTATGATTCCGTCGAAGCGATTGATTCCAAACTTCTGGCCGGAAACACGGGTTATGATGTTGTGAGCCACTCGGGCGGGCAGATTGCCAGATTGATCCCCGCCGGAATTTTGCAGCCATTAGACAAATCAAAACTCGACAACATGCAGCATATGCGCCCGGATGTTATGGGTTTATTAGGCACGGACTGGGACCCGGGCAACAACTATATCGTTCCTTATATGTGGGGTACCCATGGCGTTACTTTTAATGAGGCCCTGGTGAAGGAAACCTATCCAGATGCTCCAATTGGGTCGATGGACATGATTTTCGACCCCGCACATATTGAGAGACTGGCATCTTGCGGTATCTCATTGCTGGATTCTCCCACCGATATTATTCCTATGGCGCTGGCGTATATGGGACTCAACCCGAATTCAACCAATGTGGATGACTATAAAGCGGTGGAAGAGATGTTATTGAGAATCCGCCCTTTTATTAAGACATTCGACAACTACGCATACCAAAGAATGCCGGAAAAGGAATTCTGTGTGTCGGTTACCTGGGGACCGGATGGATTGCTTGCCATGGCGGGCGCGGCGGAAGCGAATACCGGGGTGGTGCTGGACTTCTTTCTTCCATCTGGCCAGGGCGCTGCAAACTTGTGGGTGGACGGCTGGGTAATCCCGGCGGATGCAGAAAATGTGGAAAACGCTCATCTGTTTCTAAATTATATGATGCGCCCCGGGGTTGCGGCCAATGACAGTAACACTACCTGGTACGCTTCAGCGAACCAGACCGCACTGGATATGATCAGTGAGGAGGTTACCGGCAGCCCGGCGGTCTATCCTCCTTCCACAGCGGTGGAAATGATGTATACCGCCGCGGTGCTGCCACCCAAAATTGAACGGGCGCGGACCCGCGCATGGACTAATTTTAAAGCTGGCAGCTAAAATAAATATCGGGCGCATTGCCAGAGCGGTGCCCGATAATTTTCAGATTTAGAAAATAAAAAACTCAAGGTTCGCTGTAGCGTATCAGAGTACGATACGCGCGACATTAATCGGAAAATTTCATGTCTGAAATCGCGGATTTGCAAGATCAACCCTGGTTGGACCCTGACGCAGTCCCCTTTATCCGAATGCAGGGTTTAACCAAAAATTTTGGCGATTTCACTGCGGTGAGCAGCGTGGACCTGGATATTTATAAAGGTGAGCTGTTTTGTCTGCTGGGCGGATCTGGCTGCGGAAAATCCACCTTATTGCGCATGCTGGCTGGATTTGAAACCCCTTCATCCGGGTCAATCCACATAGATGGGATGGAAATGAGCGAGGTTCCGCCTTATGAGCGGCCAGTTAACATGATGTTTCAGTCCTATGCCTTGTTTCCCCACATGGACGTGGGCAAGAACGTGGCCTACGGATTAAAAATGGATGGCGTTGACAAGGAAGAGATAAGGCTGCGGGTGGGCGAAATGCTGGCATTGGTTGAACTGTCCGAGTTCAGCCGGCGGAAACCCCACCAGTTATCAGGCGGACAGCGTCAGCGCGTGGCATTGGCCCGTGCTTTGGTGAAAAGACCGAAGGTATTGTTGCTGGACGAACCTTTGGGTGCGCTGGATAAGCGCTTACGCGAGCAAACCCAGTTTGAACTGATGAATATTCAGGAAAAACTCGGCGTGACATTTATCGTCGTAACCCACGACCAGGAGGAGGCGATGACCCTGTCTACGCGAATTGCGGTAATGGATGCCGGAAAATTTGTGCAGATAGGCACGCCGACCGAAATATACGAATATCCTCAATCCCGAATGGTTGCAGATTTTATTGGATCGGCCAATATGTTTGAAGGCCGGGTGGCGGAAAATGGCGCGGATCACATCATTGTTCGATCCAAAAGCGATGGCGCGGATTTTTACGTGGATCATGGTTTGTCGATAACGCAAAACAGTAAAGTATGGGTGGCACTGCGCCCGGAGAAAATTAAAATTTCCAAATCAATTCCCACTCAACCCGGTACCAATCAGCTCAAAGGTGTGGTGCAGGATCTCGGATATTTTGGCAGCCTGTCTACTTATCGCATAAAGCTTGCCAGCGGCAAAATCGTCTCGGTCACCGTGCCCAATCAGGTTCGCCCCAGGCATGGGCGGCATGCCGTGGACTGGGAAGACGAGGTCTATCTGAGTTGGGATGCGGCCAGTCCAGTGGTTCTGACAAAATAGCTGTGGAAGTCCTATGAGCCAGGGCCAGCCGATTGGAATCATGGACAGAATCAAGGCGCATCCCGTCAGCCACCTGATTGTGCGGGACGGTCTGCCCAGATTAGAGCATTATCTGCAATCCAGATGGAAGACGGTGGTGGTCGCCATACCCTTTATCTGGCTGCTGATTTTCTTTCTGGCGCCGTTTTTTATTATTCTCAAGATCAGCGTTGCTGAATCCCTTATCGCCAGTCCGCCATTCTCCCCATTGTTTGACTGGGCCAGTGATGGCGCGATGAATATCCGGGTTGTCTTCGATAACTACTCCTACCTATGGGAAGATGAGTTATACCTCCAGACTTATATCAGCTCGGTCAAAATTTCATCCATTTCCACCCTGTTGTGCCTGTTACTGGGCTATCCCATCGCGTATGCCATCGTGCGTTCTTCCCACACCACGAAACACATATTGTTGATGATGGTGATACTGCCGTTCTGGACATCGTTCCTGTTGCGGGTATACGCATGGATGGGCTTGCTGGCGGACCAGGGGACAATCAATAACTTTTTAATCTGGCTGGGTGTGATTGATCAGCCCATCCGCTTGTTGTATTCGCATTTTGCGGTCTATGTGGGGATTGTTTATACCTATGTACCCTTCATGATTTTACCGCTGTATGCGAATATGGAAAAACTCGATATGACGCTGCATGAGGCCGCCGCCGACTTGGGCGCCAAGCCATTCAAAACTTTCCTGACTGTGACCCTGCCTTTAACCCTGCCTGGGATAATCGCCGGGTCTTTGCTGGTATTTATTCCGGCAACTGGCGAATTTGTTATCCCGGATTTGCTTGGCGGCGGCAACGTGTTGATGATTGGCCGGGTATTGTTTGGAGAATTCCATTCCAATCACGACTGGCCGGTGGCGTCAGCGGTGGCAATTGCGCTGCTGCTGGTATTGGTCATCCCGATGATGCTCTATCAACGGGTGCAGGCAAAACAGGCAGAGGAGGCGTAACTTGCAGCAAAAACGTTCAACATTTTTGTTTTCGGTTTTGTGTTTTGGCATGGCCTTCCTGTATATCCCCATGGTGCTGCTGGTTATCTACTCCTTTAACTATTCGAAAATCGTGCCGATATGGGGTGGATTCTCTACCCGTTGGTATGCCACTTTATTTGCAAGCGAAGAAGTATGGTCGGCATTGGCCCTGAGCGTGAAGATCGCAGTGGTGAATGCCACGTTTGCAACGCTACTTGGCACATTGGCCGGTCTGGCCCTGGTTCGATTCGGCCGCTTTAAGGGCAGAACTTTGTTCGGGGGCATGATTACAGCGCCACTGGTAATGCCTGAAGTGATTACCGGTTTGTCGCTGTTGATGTTGTTTATCACCTTGAAAGAATTTATTGGCTGGCCGGAAAAGCGCGGCGTCACCACCATTACAATCGCCCACATCACGTTTTCACTGGCCTATGTCGCGGTCATTATCCAGTCCCGCTTGTCCGGCATGGGGCAAACCCTGGAAGAAGCGGCGCAGGACCTAGGCGCCAAGCCCCTGCGTGTACTCGCGGATATCACCTTTCCGCTGTTGGCTCCTGGCATGATGGCAGGCTGGCTGCTGGCTTTCACCCTTTCTCTGGACGATTTGGTCATCGCCAGCTTTGTAACCGGCCCGGGTTCGAATACCCTGCCGATGTTGATTTATTCACGAGTCCGACTCGGGCTGCGGCCGGACATCAATGCCCTGGCAACGATCATTATATTCACGGTCGGCCTTGGCGTGGTGATCGCCGGCTGGTTAATGTTTCGACAGCAAAAACAAAAAGCCCGCGATATGCAAATGGCGGCCGGCAATTAGCCGGCGATACATCACTCCCCCGCAAGTTATCTCAGTGTTTTCATGCTGCGCGCGTTTCCGGCCGGGTGTATCACGCTGCCTGGATTAGCTGGCTGTTGGTTTGTATCACCTTCCCTTTTCCGGGATGATTTTTTAATTTCCCAACCGGGATGATTGCCTGCAACTGATGATGGAATGTGCGCACGCCGTGTTCTATGGACGACAGACTGGGTTCTGGAAATACGCTTGATTTCATGCCATCCTGCAACCAGCGGACATATTTCTCATCTTCATCCGCCGTTATCGCATTGATCCTGCGGTTCAGATAGCGAACCGCATCCATTCCTCTTCGGTTGTCGGCAAGGGCGTATACACCGCCTCGCAGTCGGGTTTGATCTGCGGCAACCGGAATAGTCATATAAAACTCTATGCAGTCCGGGTATAAAGCGATCACCATGCTGGGAAAAATCGCACCGTATTGCCACAGGCGTTGATAGTCCTGTGGTAAATGATCAAACTTTGGCAACAGGCTTTGGTAATGCCTTACACTCCAGAGTTTCCCTGGTTTTTCGTTAATATAGCCATAAGATACGGGTATGCCAGCGATGTCCGAATCCTGATAATTCTTTCCATAAAGCTGGTGCAGAGCAGGGTGGCCCACAGGAACGTGATACCCTTCGTTGTCTATATCATGGATCACCTTCCAGTTATACGGCAATATTTCGTCAAAACCCGAATTTTCAAGGGGCAGCATATTTTCAATCCTGTACGCCGCAAATACCGCTTCCAATGGCTTCATCTGCTCCGCCAAGGCCTGGCCGTCACTGACGAATCGAACGAAAATAAATCCCATCCAGATTTCCAGCTCCAAAGGCACCAGCCCGTTGGCGGATTTGTCCAGACTGGTGAACGTGTTTTCTGCGGGCACACCGATCAGCTTACCGTCCAGTTGATAGGTCCAGCCATGAAAAGGACAGACAAGTGCATGGCCGCATTGTCCAGAGAGTGCATCAAACAGTTTGGCACCGCGATGTCGGCATACATTGTGAAATGCCCGAATCTGCTTGTCGTTTCCCCGAATAACAATGACCCGCTCATCAATGGCATCCAGGGTTAAATAGTCCCTCGGGTTTGGCATATCGTTGATATGGCCAACCAGCAGCCAGTTATTTTTAAAAACAGTGCGCTTTTCCAGTTCTAAAAATTCTTCGTCGTAATAGGTCCAGGTCGGCAAACAATCGCTGAGTTCTGTTTCATTCAGGTCTTTGTGCACCGTGCGGAACGGCTGGGTCAGTTGCGGGAATATTGTATGCAGATAACGATAGCAGGTTTGACGTGCCTGTTTTCGATCGAATATGTCTGGCTGATACAGAAAATCCTGCCAATAACCATCGATTATCCCGTCCAGCCCTCTGGTGATGGCTTCTGCGCTGGCGGCATCAATCTTTGCCTGCCGGCACAAAGACTGCACCTGGCCAAGCATGGATTGATGCAGCCAGGTATAGTGCTCACTGCATATTTTCGTATATTCATTGCGCGCATTACTCTCGCTGGAAAAGGCATACCAGACGGCAATTTTGTCCTGGTCACACAGGGTCGGCGCAAAATATACATCTATGACAGCGATGAGTTTTTCCATGGGTGTGGCAGCGTCATTAAATGCGGTTTGTGTGTGCCGTCGCAGTTCTTCGTTTAACCATTGCAGTGTGCCCAGCAGCAACCGGGCTTTGCTGTTGAAATAAAAACCGACGATTCCGGCCGATAAATCCGCTTGTTCGGTGACTTTTGCGATCGTCGTATTGGACAGGCCGTATTGGCTGATGGTTTTAATTGTGGCGTCGATTAATTGCTGGCGGCGATGGTCCTTGTGGCTCGAAGCGGCCGAATTTGCAGTTGTTTTGTGCATTACGTTTATTGATGTTTTCGGGTTGATATAAAATTTGAATAATATTATAATGAAATGAATAGACATTCAATATGAGATTTGATCATTTTGCAGCCCGCCGTATTTTAAGGAATGGCAAAAACAAGAGCAGATTATCCACTGGTCATTATCGGTGCCGGCGCAGCCGGGCTGGGGGCATCCGAACAGGCCGCAGCATCGGGCACTGGCCATGTTGTGCTGGAAGCCTCCCACCGTATTGGCGGACGCGGGTTGACCGAGTTCCTGGAAGGCGGTATTGCAGTGGATCTGGGGTGCCACTGGTTACATTCCGGCAGTATTAACCCGTATGCGAAGTGGGCGGATAAACTGGGTTTTGAATATAAAAACCAGCGGGACAGCTATCGCTATGCAATGCACTTTGGCGGGCACTGGCTGGGAGCAGATAAACGGCGTGAATATGGGGTATTCATGCACAGTTGCCATAAAAAAATCGACCAGCTTTACCAGGAGTCGCCAGCCAACCCGGTTTTCGCGGCGGTGGATGATAACAGCGACTGGGCGCAGCACTTCTGTTACTGGATGTCGCTGATGCACTCTGCCGATGCAGACCAGGTTGCAGTGCAGGACGTGGTGGAATACCGCGACACCAGTGAAGACTGGCCGTTAAAAAATGGTTATGGCGCATTAATTTGCAAACAGGGTGAACGCTGCCCGGTGCAGTTGAATACGCAAGTGCAGGCGATTCGCTGGAATTCAAATCCAGTCAGAATCACCACGAATAAAGGCGAGACAACGGCAGACAAGGTCATAATTACGGTGTCTACCGGCGTACTCGCGGCCCGGCAGATTGATTTTTTCCCCACACTGCCGTTGAGAAAACTCGAAGCGATCCATGCCCTGCCGCTGGGCAATTCGAATTATCAGTTTTTTAGTATCGACCAGGAGACATTTGATCAAGATGTTCCAGAAAACGTACATTTCCAACAGGATGATATTTCCATGGCCATCCGCATCCGGCCATTTAACACGCGGTGCTTGTTTACCAGTACGGGCGGAAGATTTGCCTGGTGGCTGGAAAAGCAAGGCCTTGGAGCATCTAAAGCATACCTGATTGATGGGCTGGTGAAGATTTTTGGCGGCGAGATTCGTGGCAAACTCAGAGAGTTCAGACTCAGTGCCTGGGGATATGACCCATGGATTCGCGGCGCTTATTCTGCGCAAACGCCGGGCTGTTCGGGCATGCGCAGGCAGCTTGCCGAACCAGTCGATGAGTGTCTGTATTTTGCCGGCGAAGCAACTTCAACCGACTTTTTCAGCACCGCACACGGCGCCTATTTATCTGGAATCCGTGCCGTAAAAGAGGTGGTTGCCACTGTTAAATCAGTGGATTAACGACCTGATTGGCGCTTGCTGGTTGCCTGGTCCCGCAGATGCGCACAGCCTGCCAGCCTGATAACACGTTTGGCATCCAGCTTTCTGGCCGCCGCATACGGAAACTGCAGGCGCATTTTGGCAGATTGTCGCAGTGACTTTGGCGCTGAATCGGCGTTTATTATGGAGTCATAATGATCCCTGGCCTCTTCTTCTTCACCGATAATGTCCAATGTATTTGCCAATGCAAACACCCTGAACCATTTCAGTCTTTCACTTACCAGGTTTTCGTTTTTTATTGCTTCCAGATGCTGCAATTCCACATATCCCCGGAGCTTCCCCATTTGAAATAATTCCGCATAATTATCCGCCGCCAGTCCCTGAATGGACTTGATTTTGTGATCTGAAATGAAACGCCGGTTTTCCGCCAGTGCGGCGGCGGGCTGGCCGCATCGCAGCAGAATGCCTTGATAAGCAATGGAAAAGTCCGGATTATGCGGATACCGTTCGCTTAGTTCCTGGCTGAAATCCTGATAATCACATATTTGCTTGCCCGACCAGGGCACTTCCAGCAACAATGCTCTGGCGGCTTCCGGGGCCAGGTGCGGCGAATGTTGCAGCGATTGTTCGATTAATACTCGCCCCGAATGAAAGTTCCCGGAAGGGTTTATCCAATGCCGAACCCATTCATATCTATTGGGAATTGCATGGCTGTAAACTGTATATAAGCCCAGCGCAAGTACGGCGGCTGAGCGCCCGGCTGGCGTGGTTTCTCCCTGTAAATATTGCTGCAATTTTTTAATCGCGGGCTTGCCCAGATGATAGGCCGCAAAAATCTGCCTGCTGTTCAGCAATATTCTTGCGGTGTGAACCGCCGCCAGATTCCAGGCTAATAAGGATTCGGGTGTGTTTTCAATGGTATGGACAGCTTCGAGTTCCTCAACCGCGCCGGTCAGGGCCTTTAGCGAATTTTTTATCTGCTCGCTGTGGTTGCCGACCGCGCCTTTAACCCAGTTACCAAGCGCTTTATAAAACGCTGAAGAGGGGATGAGGTTTTGTTGCTGGTCAAACTTTTTGAGGACGCTTGCGGCGGTTGCAAAGTCATGATTGAAAATGGCATCAATGAATTGCCGCTCCGCCGGCAGTATGCATTGCGCCTTTATGGATTGGGAATAAACCGGGTAAATGGCAAACAAGCCAATAATAATCAGCTTGCAAAACCGGATGACCCGGCGTTGCCTTTTATTTGCAGTATGGTGGCGTCGGGGGTGAATCAAATCGCAGACGGGTCTGCCGGCCGCTGTGAAGGTCAAACCCAATGACAAAAATAATCGAAAACAACCGCTTCCAGTCCTTAAAATGTCCTTGGACTATACCTCTTCCATCGCCAGTTCTATTCCCTTTCCCAGCAGTTCCACCAATTCATCGATTTGGGGTTTGGTTATGGTTAAAGGCGGGGACATGACGCACATATTAATTATCGGCCGAACCAGCAGACCGAGCTTCTGGCAATGTTTATCGATACGATTTCCGATCGCATAATCCATTTCCAGCGTATTGTTACCCTTGTCGGCGGTATCGCATTGTACGCATGCCATCAAGCCGATACCCCGAACATCGGTGACAATGGGAATTTCCAGAAGAGTGGCCAGTTGCGCCTGAAAATAGGGCGCGACCTCGCGCACGTGTTCCATGATATTTTCGCGCTCCATAATTTCGATATTTTTTATGGCGGCCGCACAGGCCACGGGATGGCCAGAATAGGTGAAGCCATTAGAAAACACCACACTCGGGTCTTTTGCGTCGATGGATTTTAATAATTTATCGGATACCAGAAACGCGCCCAGCGGAACATACCCTGAAGTGATACCTTTGGCGCAGGTGATGATGTCCGGGACAATATCGAAAACCGCTTGCGAGGCGAAAAAATACCCTAATCGGCCGAATGCGGTAACCACTTCGTCTGAAATATAGACTACATCGTATTTTCGGCAAACCTCCAGACAGCCAGCATGGTATCCCCGAGGCGCCATGATGACCCCGCCAGAGGCGAGAATCGGCTCGGCAATAAACGCAGCGACTTTATCAGCACCGATTTCCAGAATTTTCTGTTCAAGCTGGCCGACCCGTAACCGGCAGTAATCCGCATCCTGCATTCCTGCCGGTTTATCCAGCAAATTGGGGTCTGGAATATGGTGAAACGTTTCATCGATAAAATCCAGGTAGTTTTTGTCTCTGGACTTGCCGGATGCAGAGGCCGCAAGATAGGTGCTGCCATGATAGGCATTGGTTCTGGAAATGACGTGTTTTTTCTGCGGCAGGCCGAGCACGTTATTGCGAAACATGACAAATCTCAAGGCCGAGTCCACCGCTGTGGAGCCGCCCGTGGTATAGAAAGTATGGTTCAGGTCGCCCGGCGAGAGTTCGGCAAGTTTCTGTGCAAGCACTGCGGAGGGCGGACTGGTCAGGCTCCATGGGCTGACATAGGTCAACCGCATTATTTGCTCGGAAATAGCATCGGCCATTTCCTGGCAACGATGACCAATGTTGACACACCACATTCCAGCCGGCCCGTCCAGCAGCCGGTTGCCGTCCGAATCCTCTATATAGATGCCATTGGCATTGTCGATTACCGTGCGTTTATTTTCACCGATTTTTTTGACATCCTCCCAAGGGTGAAGGAATTTATTGTCTTGGCGCTGGATGGATTCGGTACTGGGTTTTGACATGACTGATTTCATAACTGATAACAAGCGTTCTGTGCTGCAAAGGATCATACCCGTTTGTGTCGCGGCAACACAACAATCAGTACGGCCCCGGACTTTCTTCTCCAGCCTTGTCAGTATTTCCTGAATGCGCCGGGAATGTTTCATAGTGATGCAACCGATGCTCGCCATCATCGCGCATGTCTTCAATGGCCCGGGAAACATCCTTGATCGCTTCTTCCAAAGCCGCGGCAATGGCCTTGCGGTCTGCATTAAAGTCGGGTTCCTTGAGCAGATGATCCAGCCGGTTACGCCCACGCCACGCGCAATGCCTGGCCCATTCGGTATACAAACATTCGGGGTCGTCAACCAGTCTGAGGTCCTTGTGGCGATGCTGGTCATCTCCCCGGGTGTCCATTGAGACGTAGGCATTGACCAGGGTGATGCGCTCAACCGGCCCGGTCAGCGCCGCCGCGCGATGCACAACCATGCTGCCATGCAGTGCCACGGCATAACCTGGCCCGGGAAATACCGGCGCCGCCACTCTGTCTGCGGGCGGCGTCCTGCCTTGTTTTGCCAGTTCGGCCATCTCGTATTTGGTGCCGACGAAGTATTCAAATTGCCCGCCCAACAGTGTGGTCGGATCGGTGACCATCATCACATAGTCCAGTGCCAATGTGTCATGATGCCACTTGTCCACTGCCTTGCCGAAGTCCTGCGGTGCAAAATTCATATGCCCGAGGTGGAGGGGCATGGTATGGGGCGCGACATCCTGGTCGTATATTTCACATAATAAATCGGTGATTGACGGGTCGATGCACAGGTCGCGCAAATATCGGGAACGGTAACAACCGCCGCGCACCATGTTTTCAATCCGTTCACAACCTGTAGCGTACTGTCGCAGCGAGCGGGCCACGTCGAGAAGCGCCTTGGCACCTTCATCGGAAAGTATTCTGAATGGGGACGTGACCGCCATGGCGGTTGCGGTGCCTTTTATTTCCTGATCAGAATAACCGAATTCGGACAGATACCTGATCTGCTCTGGTTTTTCCAGGGCAAGATGTTTGGCCGGATCAAACTCGGGTTCATCTTCAAGCCATTCATAACCTTTGGGCAGATGGTCGGGGAAGGGGACGGCGGTCTGACTCATCAGGCTGGTATCAGGTTATATCGCTTTGCGAACATGGCACGTTAATCGCACCGATTACGGACTATGGCGCTGGATTTTTCCGGTCTGCTTATCTGGTGTATCTGGCCTGGTGACACACCATACAATTATAGGAATTGAAGATCATGCGTTTGTCGGCAAAATTCCCGGTTGGATTGCGTCGGTCAACCGGTTCCCGGAAGTAAGCCACGTTTTCCCGGATGTTCTGTATACGCTTTTCCAGTAATTCTTTGTACGGCCAGGTATGGTAGTCGCCGCTTTTGCGTGCATTCGCATAGGCAATTCCCGCTTGCCCGGTGCGCCCCGCCTTAACCAGAAAATCACCAAAATTCAGGTAAAAGCCTTCCACATTATGCGGTGCTATGGCACTGTTCCACACGGCTCTTTTCAATTTTTCATCCTTCTCTGCCTGCTCCATGGACAAATACGGCGCAATATCGAAGTGCTCTCTGTCAACGGATGTATGATAGGCCAGATCCATGGATTTGAAATAGCCATTGATGGCTTCTGCAAACTTTTCATGGGTATGGTCATGATTGCTGAATACATAGCCGATGGAAAAATAATTGAAGGATGGATACGCTTTAATTGAATCCAGTCCATCATAATAAGCCCGCCGCAAGTCCTTTTCATCATTATGAATGCGGGCCTCGGCTAACGCCGCCCCGGCCAGCCAGCCATCGATACGGGCATCATCCGGGTTTAATTTTTTCGCTTCGATAAAATACTTTTTGGCGATGGTAATATCGTCGGTAATATTCGCAGACAGATTTTCACCCAGGCGGAAACGCTCTGATACCCGCCAAAAATGCAGATGCGCAATATACAGGGGAAGCTCGGGATCATTTGGGTTGGTTAAATAAGATGCTTTTAACCAGGCCAGGGCGTTTGCAATTTCATGGTATTCACCGGAATGAAACACCTCCCAAAATTTTTTCACGGCGCCATCCTTTAATTTCATTGCTTTTTTAACCGGCGTTTTTTCCGGCGCCGTATACACCGCAACAAAAGAACCGCAACCGGCCAGCAATAAAGCCACAAAGCCGGATATTAATATGTTTTTCATATTTTTCATTTTAAACAGCCTCGTTTGATGGTTGGGTTTTTATGGACCACTTTCTAACCGGATTGCCTAAAGCCTGGTCACTCAGGCAACATGCGCAATGTACAGATATTATTACCCATCCCGCACTGTTTCAACGGTTTTTCGGGTCGCGGCTGCACCAATCATAAAATAAACGCATCGTCTTCAGGTGATGGATTGTTAGTACAATTCAAACTACAGAGATTTCATGCAACAAAATGTAATAAATTCAGGGTCAGGGTGAATGAATAACCATGCACGCAGGATCGCAAACCGGGATAAATACCTGGCAGAGGCGGTGGACGAATTAAAAATCAAACAAATTCAACGCCATATATTTCTATGCTGCGACCAGAGCAAGCCAAAATGCTCGCCGCACGATAAAAGTCTTGAATCATGGCATTTCCTGAAAGATCGGCTGGCCCGGCTTGGGCTGGATAAAGAAGGCGGCGTGTACCGAACCAAGGCAAATTGCTTGCAGGTCTGCACTTGGGGGCCGATTGCCGTGGTTTATCCAGAAGGCGTCTGGTATCACTCGTGTACGCCAGAGGTTCTCGAGAAAATCATTCAGAAACACTTGATCGGCGGCGAGGCGGTGGCCGAATTTGTATTCGCAACGCACCCGCCTGCAACAGCGGTCCCCCAGGAATAGGCTGGGAATGGCAGAGCAACTCCAGGCCGCATCTTCGCTCCGTAAAAAATGCCCGAAAACGATCGAAAAATAATGTCCGGGGTAAATAAATCCGTCCTGCTTGAAACCCATCTGTTCAAATTACTGAATCAAGCACAATTACAAAGGGTTGTTGACTCTACCCGACCGGTTCATCTGTGCGCAGGGCAAATGCTGTTCACTAAGGGGCAGCAGGCAAACAGTTTCTACCTGGTTGTAACGGGATATATCAGACTTTTTCGTTCATCCCGGGACGGCAACGAAAAAATCATCGAAATTGTCAGAAGCGGCGGCATTTTTGCCGAGGCCGTGATGTTTATGGCGCAACCACATTATCCGGTTAATGCCGCTGCTGTCGGTGACAGTCTGTTGTATTGTTTCAGCAACAAAGTCTATCTTGAACTACTTTGTCAGTCGCAGGAGTTATGTTTTGCGTTATTCGGCGACTTGTGTATTCGTCTACACCAGCTGTTGAATGAAATTGATCGACTGTCGCTGCAAAATGCCCGATACCGCGTGGTGCAGTATCTGAATGATTTGCGGTCAGGTAGCGATACAAAGGTGATTAATCTTGATATTGGTAAAAAAACAATTGCCTCCCGGTTATCCATTACACCGGAAACGCTGTCACGCATATTTCGTGAACTGGTGGACGACGGCATAATCTCCATTTCCGGGAAGCGGATTGATATTTACGCCCCGGAGCGATTAAAGCTATGAAAAAAATTTGGGCATGACTGATTAAAAAATTAATGCCGTCATGGTTAAAATTGATATAGATCAAGGCATTAAAACTGGCGATGAATAAGCTGAACGTTTTAATCCCGGTTGCAAATGCAGGAGTCTATTATGTTCAAATGCAAAATCTGGATTCATCTCCTCAAGCTCGCCGTACTGATTATTCCCATGCCGGTGTTTGCCCAGACACTGCCGGTTGAGCAGGCGGTTATAACCACGCCGCCCCGGGTGCCGCCGCCGATAACCCGGGACTACCCGGCCAGAGTGGTGGTCAAAATGGAAACCGTCGAGAAGATAATGACTCTGGCTGACGGAGTGGAATATATGTACTGGACCTTTGGCGGCTCGGTTCCAGGCGGATTTATACGGGTGAAGGAGCATGACGAAATTGAATTTCACCTGTCAAATCACCCCACCTCAAAAATGCCGCACAATATTGATCTGCATGCCGTGACCGGTCCGGGTGGCGGCGCGACATCGTCTTTCACTGCGCCGGGCCATACTTCCATCTTCAGTTTCAAGGCATTGAATCCCGGTATATACATTTATCATTGCGCCACGGCACCAGTCGGGATGCACATCGCAAACGGTATGTATGGCCTCATCCTGGTCGAGCCAGCCGGAGGGCTGCCTGAGGTTGACCGCGAATATTATGTGGTGCAGGGCGACTTTTATACTGCGGGCGAATTTGGCCAGGCCGGACTGCAGCCGTTTGACATGGAAAAAGCCATCCATGAAGAAGCGGATTACGTTGTATTCAATGGTTCGGTGGGGAGCCTGGTTGACGAAAACGCGCTGACCGCCAATGTGGGTGAAACAGTCCGGCTGTATGTCGGCAATGGTGGTCCTAACCTGGTTTCTTCCTTCCATGTGATTGGAGAAATCTTTGACAAAGTGTACATAGAGGGTGGAACTGCGATCAATCACAATGTACAAACCACGCTGGTTCCAGCCGGCGGCGCGGCCATCACTGAATTTGTCATGGATGTTCCTGGTACTTTTATGATAGTGGATCATGCCATTTTTCGAGCCTTCAACAAGGGCGCTTTGGGTATGATAAAGGTGCATGGCCCGGCGCAGCCGGCCATCTATTCCGGGAAACAATCCGATACGGTGTATTTGCCCGAAGGCGCGGCCATTCAGAGAATCGACTCCGGGGAGACTGCGAAAATCAGTACCGTGAAAAATAAAAGTGAGCAAATCCGGTTGGGCCGGCGTGTTTATGAAGTCAATTGCCAGGCCTGTCATCAGGCCGACGGGCAAGGCATCAGCAATGCGTTTCCGCCTGTAGCCGCTTCCGATTATTTGAACGCGGACCACAGCCGCGCTATTGACATCATACTTAATGGCCTGGGCGGAGAAATCACCGTCAACGGGAAATCCTATAACGGAGTAATGCCGGCCATGCAGCTTTCCGACCAGGATATTGCCCATGTTTTGACATTCCTGATCAATAGCTGGGGCAATAGCGGCGGCATGGTCAGCGCGGATGAGGTGGCCGCACAACGCGATTAATCCGCCAGTTTTTCAGTCATGAAAAAAGAAATTTCACTCTCTGTGCTGTTGAGCGCCACAATTGAGCCGGCCACGGGTTTCGCCAGACTGTCGCAGAGCAATCCCTCGGCTACGAAGATTTTGTTTCGGTATTCCATCTGGCTGATTTTGGCGCCGCCGTTGATTTCCTGGGTGGGCGCGGCAAATTTTGGCTGGCGTCTGGGCGCACAAGCGCCGCTGACATTATCCGGCCAAGCACTCGCCGCAGTCGCAATCGGCTATTTTCTGGTGCTGCTGTTCGGGTTTTTCAGCACCGCATTTATTTCCCGATGGATGGCTTCGACTTATGGCGCAAAATCTGCGCTGGGCGTGCACTTTGCCCTGATCACCGTGGTAAGCGCTCCTTTAGCCATGGCCAGTCTGGGCCAATGGTACCCGGATGTTTTTTTGAACCTGTTAATTCTTATTCCGGCGATGATCTGGAGTATGTATCTGCTTTATACCGGAATTCCAGTGGTGTTGGAGACCTCGCCGGAACAAGGCATGCTCATGGCTTCATCGCTGGTCGGATGGCTGCTGGTCGCGGCGGTCAGCCTGCTGGGGATTAGTCTGGGTTTATGGACGGTGGGGATTGGCCCTTTTCTCGGCGTGTGACGGCTTTTTTATAACCGCTTATGTCGAATCCGAACCAATCGCATTACGTGGATGAGGTGGTCACCCGACTGCTACAGTTTTCTGTGATCTGGGCGGTATTAGCGATGTCTGTCGGGGTTTATATTGCTGCGGAACTGGTCCTGCCCGGCCTCGATTTTGCCCGGCCATGGTTGTCATTCGGGCGACTTCGTCCGCTGCACACTAACGGGATTATTTTCGGATTCGGGGTTTCCGCGTTAATGGGCACGGCTTTTTATACGGTGCAAAGAACTTCCCACACGCCTCTGTTTGCACCAAAACTGGCCTGGATATGTTGCTATGGATGGCAGCTTGTTGTGCTGCTTGGCGGTTTGTCACTTTTGGCTGGATGGACATCGTCCAAAGAATATGCCGAACTGGAGTGGCCGTTTGACATTGCCATCACTATTCTTTGGGTGGGTTTTGCAATCGTATTTTTCGGCACATTGGCGAAACGCAAAATCCGACCCATTTACATTTCCAACTGGTTCTATGGGGCGCTGATAATCGTTGTCGCCATGCTGCATATCGTCAATAATCTGGCGGTTCCGGTGACGTTCGCAAAATCCTATTCGCTGTTTGCCGGCGCCCAGGATGCGATAGTGCAATGGTGGTATGGGCACAACGCCGTGGGGTTTTTATTGACTGGCGGGTTTCTCGGCATGCTGTATTACTTTTTGCCGAAGATAGCAGATCGGCCGATCTGGAGCTATCGCCTGTCGGTGGTGGCATTCTGGGCGTTCACTTATACCTATATCTGGGCCGGACCCCATCACCTGCACTATAACTCAATCCCGGAGTGGGTGCAGACGCTGGGCATGATAATGAGTCTGATATTGCTCGCGCCATCCTGGGCTACCATGATCAACGGCATCATGACGGTCAGCAGTGCACCGGAAAAACTGACCGCAAACCCGGCGCTGAAATTCATCGTGCTGTCGCTGGCATTCTATGGACTGGCAACCTTTGAAGGGCCGATGATGGCGATTCGCAGCGTCAACCTGGTCAGCCACTTCACCGACTGGACCATAGGGCATGTGCATTCCGGGGCGCTGGGATGGAATGCGATGATTACCTATGGCGTATTTTATTACCTGATGCCGCGCCTGGCTGGTCGGCCGCTGCATAGTATGGGACTGGCTAATCTGCATTTCTGGCTGGCGCTGGCCGGCACCATGCTGTACATCATGGCGATGTGGGCGGCGGGTGTCTCCCAGGGACTGTTATGGTTGAGTCTGGATGGCATCGGTGAACTGCGCTACAGCTTCAAGGATATTATGACCAGCATGGCACCGTATTACAGTTTGCGGCTGATTGCCGGGCTGCTGTTTCTGAGCGGAACGCTGGTGATGGCGTATAACCTCTGCATGACTTTGAGAAACCGCGAATTGATACCGGTCAAGCCGCCAGCGGTCAGCCCGGCGTTTCGGGTTTAGCCTATGAATGTCCTGGCCCTGCATAACAAACTGCAAGATAACGCCGGATTGTTAATATTCGGTATTTTGGTTGTATCCGCCATCGGTGGACTGGTGCAGATTTTACCGATCCTGTTCCAGCCGTCCCTGAGTACGCAGAACGCAAATACCCGGGTCTATGACCCAGTGGAATTAACCGGTCGCGATATCTATATTCGAGAGGGCTGTCACGTTTGTCATTCACAACAGGTCCGACCACTTTTGGCCGAAGTCGAACGCTATGGGCCGTATTCCCGCGCCGGAGAGTTTGTCTATGATCGTCCGTTTCTCTGGGGTTCCAAGCGAACCGGCCCGGACCTGCACCGGATAGGGGGAAAATATTCCGATGACTGGCATCGCGCACATCTTATCGATCCAAGAGCCGTAGTGAAAAACTCCATAATGCCGGCCTATCCCTGGTTAGCCACTACTGATGCTAATAAAAATAAAGATATAAAACTTAAAATGAATGTTTTACGTGAACTTGGACATCCTTATTCTGATCAGGATATAGAAACCGCGCCAACCCAGCTAAACGACCTGAAAGAAATTGATGCGCTGGTACAGTATTTGCAGGGACTCGGGGCCGGGGCTGACCGGTTTGAAAAAGCAGATGCGGGGAAATCCCCATGATTTATTTTATCTTTGCCGGTGATTTGCTGGTGATGTTGTTTATGGTCTGCGTGGTTATCTGGGTATTTGCGTATGCGCCGAAAAAATATATTGACCGGGTTGCCAGTATTCCATTGCAGGATGAAGAAAATCATGGCTGATTTACCCAATAATTTTTGGAGCGGATGGATTATAGTTATTACAACCACCTCGCTGCTGGCGCTTGCCTGGCTGGTGGTCAGTATTTACTTTTTCCCGCATAAAAACCGCCCCCGACCCAATCACGAAGAACAGCCCGTCTGGGACGATAATCTGCGCGAAGGCACTGCTGCTCCACCATTGTGGTGGTTCTGGCTGATCCTGGGTACAATGATTTTTTCGGTCGTGTACCTCATGCTCTACCCGGGCCTGGGTTCCTACAAGGGGATGCTGGAATGGTCGCAAGATAGTCGGCTGGCATCCAGCTATGGCAATTACAGCAACCAGTTTGAGCAGAAAAGAAAGGCGATCACACAGCGCACCATAGAAGATTTGCAGAACGATATTGTCTTGATGGACACAGCGCATGGCATTTTTGCCCGCAATTGCGCCGCATGTCATGGAGCCGAGGGCAGGGGACAGGCGTCTTTATTTCCCGATTTAAAGGATAATGACTGGCAGTGGGGTGGATCGCCGGAACAAATCGAACAAACCATCCGACAGGGCCGAATTGCCAACATGGTGGGCTGGCAGGGGATATTGGGCGATGATGGCACCGCGCAGCTCGCCGAATATGTGCTGACCATGACAGCCCCCCGGGCAAAACAGCATCCCGGCAAAGAAAAGTATGCGCAATTGTGCGTCGCCTGCCATGGCATCAAGGGTAACGGTAATCAGCAGTTAGGCGCACCGAAACTGGCCGACGACATCTGGCTTTATGGCGGATCGGCCAATGATGTCGAGACCTCAATCGCCAGCGGCAGGAACGGCATTATGCCCGCATTTGCAGGGCGGCTTGATGACACCCAGATCAGATTGCTGGTTGCCTGGCTGACGCGCTGAAACCAATCCCACCCTTGAGGTTTATTCCGGACCTGCTCGCGCCTGTTGCAGCCGGGCAGGTGAAATTGTTCTTCGCTTTGTCCGAATGGATATTCCACATAACCAACCAGCCTGCAGCAGCAGGCGATTGACCAGCACCGGATTCGACCGTCAATCGTTGTAAAGAATTTTTGGCGGCATCAGATTAATATGCCTGTCCGGATTTAGTCACTAAAAAACAGTTTTCATTGACTGGGATTGGATGGAACCTGCATGGCCTGGATAGAATCGGGTATTATCTGGATTCGTCTGTGCGGGAGAAGGTATGCCAGTCACAATTTTGGATAAGGGCAGGGAAGCAGCGCCCGGAAATGGACGATATTTTTGCCATCTGTAAGCGAACAGGGACAAGCTCTGACTAATATCGTTTCCTGGCCCATGCGCGTCGACTTCCTGAATTATGTAAAACGGCACTGGCAGGGAAATTTTTCCTTATCTGTATCGTTCTGGATTAATTTCCTTTTGCTGTACTTTATTCTCAATTTCCTTGAGCGATATATTTTTCCGCCCTACATACAGGGCGAGCTGGCCGTCACCAATGCAGTTATCGCGTTCACTGTGATTGTGCGATTGATTATATATCCATGGCAGGTGGTCGGTGTCATTCGGGCCTGCGACCGGGCCGCCAATACCAATATTGATCGCTATTGGATCATCGCCGCCCAGGGCATTGTGGTCATGAGCATTGTCGGCACCGTGGTCTCCACATTTTCGAGCTACCAATCGGTTTTGAGTTATAAACAAAGTTTTCTGCCGCTGAAAACCTATGAGGTCGCGCCCGAATACACCTTGGAACTGGTGCGAAATAATTCTCTCCTGCATATCCGTGGTCCAATCCAGCCCGGAATTACCCGGCGGGTATCCGAACTGATCGCGCAGCAACCCGCAGTAAAAGGCATCATACTGAACAGCAGCGGCGGACAGATTTATGAAGGCCGGGGACTGGCCAGGATAATCCGCGAAAACCGGCTGCAAACCTATGCTCTGGAAAAATGTATTTCGGCCTGCACCACCGCGTTTATCGCCGGTTCAAAGCGCTGGCTGGGCGAAAATGCCAGGCTGGGGTTTCATCAATATAAAAAATACACCACTTATCCCCAGATCAACATTGCCGAGGAACAGGCCAGAGACAAGACCTTATTTGCAGCGCAGGGCATCAGCCCGGAATTTCTGAGGAAGATTTTTGACAAGCCGCCCGAAGAAATATGGTGGCCGCAGATCGACGAACTGTTACGCGCCAAGGTGATTCATGGCGCTGGTTTTTCATTGGTTATTGACGCAAACTGAACGCTTTTGCATGATCGAGACGCGCGTCTCGATAATCGCCCGCCAGCGCGTTCTTCCTACCGCGCCCCCCCTTTTTGGGAACGGGCGGGTTAAAACATCCAGCCACACCGGTAATATGGAGTCAACCCCAGACCTTTTTAAAATATTTCGGTCACTATAAACCATCAATAGGAGGGTTATCATGCCCGGCAAAACGGGTTGTTAAAAGTTGTCTAACAGAGTGTCGTTGGGTGAGACAGAAGGGCTTGATTCTGTCGGAAAAGTGTCGCAGGTGACAAGAAGATTCCGGGCAGTTCTGCGCTTATTCGGGAGCGCAGGCCAGGCTATTATTGCATGTGGCAGTACGGTTGTCCCGTTGCTGCCGAAGGGCGCTGCAGCGGGATATAGCGGCAGTTAGACCATTGATTGAGAAGCTGGCTGAGCAGCAGCGTATAGCTGCTTCTTTGGCTGTACCACAAATCAAGGCCCGCCGGAACTGGATGTTGGAAGATAGAAGCGGCTGTAAACGCAAAACAATCATAAAGCAGCCGATCAGCATCAATGCCATCCCCCGACACACCAGAACCCACGGAATAACCCCGAACTCGGGCACCTGCGCGCCGCAAAGGCACTGCGGCGTTCGGAAAGATTACGGCACCGATTCAAAAGCATCCCCGATCACCCGTTGCGGCCATTCGGGATCCTCCAGAAAATAAACCCCTTTTTCTTCCCACTCCTCTTGAGAACGCGCTTTGTCGCCGATCTCGTTACGTGCTGTAGGGGACAGCACGTAGGCATGCAGGTACAGCTTCGGATCAGTTTTATGAACCCGCTTTTCGACCTCTTTGATCTCGGTGTGTAGAGCCACTTTCCTGCGTTCCCTGTGACCATACCGAACCAGACCCTTTGGGTCCAAAAAGATGACCTGCTGATGGTCGTCATCCTTTAGCCAGACGATGAAGTCGGGGTAATAGGCGAAATCGTCAAAAAACGATACGCCGCGTCCGCGCGACAGATTGCGGATTAAATACAGCTCACGCCCTTGCAGGCAGGAATTGTCGTTTGCAGCCAGTGCGACCAGACTTTCCACCACCTTTTTCTCATTACCGTTCAGGGCTACGGGTTGAATGGTAATCCGGCATTTTTTATCGGCATACAACAACGGCTTATAGGCATGATTATTGGCGCTGATGGCACCAAAATGAAGGTGAGGGAAATCCCCGTGTAAGCCCGCCCGAATCCTGGGCGCAAGTGTGTGAATATCCCTGACCAATGCGGCATCCTGCCGCGCATCCATGGACAGCTCATATTCGCGTATATTGTTCGGATCATTCTGGTCCAGCGTGACCACTTCAATTTTGTCGTGTTCCCAGCGGCGGCGGTGTTTACGCCAGAACTGGTCGGCATATTCGGTAATGAGATCAACGGCAAGGTCTTCCAGTACGCGCAACTGTTGGAATGTGGTCACTTGCAGCTTTTCCGGTGGCGCGTACAACTCATACCAGTCATCGCTCGCGAGCAGGCGATCAATCGTCTGTGGTGCAATAGTCAGGTTATGCCAGCCATGCTGCCTTTTCCGTTTCATCAACCTGTCATATAATGCTGCCTGATTGAAAAAGATCGTATGGTCGGGCGTGAGTATGGCTGTGGTTTTCTCCATGTCCTTTCCATTCCTGGTACGACTGGATGCCACGGACTGCAGCTGCGAATACAAGTCAAGCGTTACGTTCGGGCTATTTTCGTCATCGGGCGGCGGCAGCGTTACGCGCGCATCAGAGCGTTCATACTTTATCTCACTGCTGAGACGGATCAATTTCAAGTCCGTTTTCCTGCCAAAATTCCAGGTGACGGGCAACCTGATCGTCTCCCGCTGCACCTGCACCCCTTCCTTTTCCAGCAAGTCGCGGAAGGTCTGCATGTAATTAGCGCGCAACCCAAATATATAGAGCGTTTCCAATTCTGCAAGGTCATCACTGCCCTGCGGAAGGCCTGTATCACTTTTGCGGTGACGTTTCAGGCTCATGTCCCAGCCCTTCAGGCGCACCCCGCGCCCAAACATCTGGATAATCTCTGGACCTTCGCCAACCCCTACGTGCATCAATCCCATGGTGCTTACTCGCCAGGAATTCCAACCGGCGATAAAGCGGCGCGCGCCAATCACCACGTTCACCGACGAATTCTGTCGATCTACGGTAGCAAAGAGTCGTTGCGCGAACCCGGCTTCCCGGTCAACTGAAATATCGGGGTTGGCTTTGTCCATCAGCAATTTATGCAGACCTGTCGAATCACCGACGTTGACAACACCAAATACCGGGTTATCCGCACTGCGCAAATGCAACTCACCTTCTCCTGCGGTCAGATAGACGATGTGTAACCTTCCTTGCCCGTGAAACAAGGCCATGCACAGTTCGGTGTAAATATCACCCTCGCGAACCTGATTGAGATACTTAAAGCGCCCAGCGAAGTAGTCATTGCCTGCTTCATCGGGCAGGCCGGATTGACCGTCCAGCAGGCGTTTAATTCCATCCCGCACCATATCGCCGCTGGCCAGCACCCAGCCAAGGAAATCCAGAATCAGAATCACGTCTGATTTCGTCTCCGTGTCCGCCTTGCCGGAGCCGATGACGGTCTTACCCAGAAACACCCACAGCGGCTTGGTGACGTTGAATTCCTGCCAGCCGGCGCCGTGCTCCTGCCAAATCCGATATTGCTGGTAGAAACTCAGCAGGCAGCCGAGCAGGTACGTGTTGCTGCTCGCGTCTTCCATCCCGCCCGGCAAGTTGGAGATGGCGTAGTCCTTGCCGTAGCCGTCCTCGTGAAACTGGCGATAAGAATAATCGAAGAGCAGACATTTTCCATATGTGTACAGCAGTTCTTTACTATTGTTTCTGCTCACAATCTGATTGAAGGTGGCGGAATACTCAAAGGTGAAGCCGCCACGAGATAATTCCCTGCGATGCTCGCGCCACACCTTGCCCGAGGCACCCAGATGCCCCTCATCCACCAAGACCAGATTGTTATCGCCGAAATCACGCACGGCGACGCGCTTGATGCCCTTCTTCTTGGCCAGCTTGTTGAGATCGATGATTCCCACGTGTGAGAATAGGTCAGCACCGGCTTCGGTAGAGAAGAGCCGTGCACGCAAGCCGCTTTCCTGCAATTCACGTTCATGCTGCCTTGACAGCTGCTCGTTCGGCGTCAGCAGGATGACGTTGTTGAGTCGCCCCCCGGCGCGTGCCAGGTAATGTTGGTATTGCAGAATATGGGCGTGCATGATAAGCGTCTTACCGGAACCAGTAGCACTCTGAAAGGCGAGGGTATGCAGGTCGTCCCGCGTGTGACCCGGCACGTCGCGAAAATCCGAATTATTAGACTTCGACCTGTTCACGTTATCGCATAATTTTTCAGGGTCGGCAAACCAACGGTCAAGATAGCGTTCCGTGAACAGCAGGGCCAGGTACTGGTAAGGCTTCCATCGTCGCCCCTGCGCGCCGGTCATAGCCAGTCGGCGGCTGTGTTCGGCGATGTTGGCGTCGTATTCCGCCAGCTGCTCAGGGAGCACTGTAGCGATCTGCGGGTCTTGATATATTGCCAGCACTTGGACATAGCGACTCTCGCCGTTTGGATCAAACTCCGCTACAAGCCCATTGATATGCCCCAGCATATCGGTCATGTTGCGGTAACCGAATTCCCAGCACATAAACTCGTGCAGGACGAGACGTTCCTTTAAGGAAACAGTGTTTATTTGTTGGCGGCGTCTGCGGCGGGGTGGCATTAGTGGGATATCTAGATTTTATTTGAGAAAACGCATGTTGACGGCAGGAATGACGTAGAAAGAGCAATTTTAGGGGTATTATCTGCTTAGAATTATGGCAAAGATGAAGTAAGTGTTGCTATGCAAAGCTAGACTCGTAAATCTTGAAATTATTGCTTTTCAGATTATTCAACATATCAGCCATCTTTGCCTTGGCACGTGCTTTGTTCACATTATTCATTTCTTTGAAGCTTTTCATACAGTCGCGAAAAACTTCTTCTTTCATTCCGTTGGATAATTTTATACCTAAAAGAGATGGAAAAATTGTTTTGTAACTTTTTTGAACCTGCTCCTCTCGTAGTTCGCGGCGTTTTCCGTAGATCCCGAGAATCTGCTGTGCATCATTACGCGTCAGAACTGGCTCAGACTTTATTTCTTTAAGCTTTTCCGCGAGATTTTGTACCTCGCTTTTATCTGTGATCCGTTCAATCTCCGGCACTCGCCAGGTTTTGGGAAAGTCGCCGTAGTTCAGAGTTTGTTGGACAACAGGTTCAAGTTGTGGGCGCATTCTTATATCCTTATATCAAGACGTTTAAGCATCTCTACAAATTTGATGCACTCGACTTGTTGTTCAGAACAGATTAAGGGAATTTTGTAATTACTTTTTTTCCTTGGTCTGCTGGTTTGCTCATTCTCAAAAGTAACGACTGTTTTATTCATCAGCTTTGCGTATGCAATCAATTTTATGTCCTTTTGATCAGCGCCTTTTGGCTCATCATTAGTTTCATATTCTTTTTCCAAAAGCAAGGATTTCCTCTCTACTGATTCATCTATCGGCGTTTCGTTAAAGTTGTTTTCCATCAACCACACACGTAAAGGATATTTCGTTCTTTTTTCATCAAGGCTTTTATTTCCGTCAGACTGTGAGAAAGGATCAATCTGATCATAAATTGGTTTTATCAAAATAATATCTTCGTGATGTTCAGCAAGCGCTCTCCAAAGAGAAGGGAAAATGGATTGCTGATAGCATTCATTCCATGCGGTGATAAATACATTGGCATCTAGGCAGTATTCATCACTCACAACCTGCTCTCCAATTCTCTAATTTGCGATACCCGCTTCAAGTCAAACGACTTGCACAATTGATGCAGGTTTATCTCTTCATTGTGATAGGCTTGGAAAACAGCATTGATGTAAATGGTTCCATACTGATTTAGCACTTCGTTCGCTCGATTTCTAGGGGGTCCCCCACTGCGTTGACTTGAGTTTTCATATTCTTCTCTTAGTTGTTTCTCAAAATCAGAATATGTAGCCTGACTAATGGCTTTTAAGTTTCTTAATCTAACCAGACAGGCGTAAGGACTGGCTTGAAATTTGGAAGCGAGTTTTTTGATGGATTGCAAGTCTTTTATATCACTGGTTTCAAGCAAAAATTGATCAGTGGGCATTAACACCGCGGCGGCCAATTTATCACACCATTGTTCCACTTCCTTATTTGGTTCGGACCAGCTATCAAGGGCATGTTCTTTTCTGATCAGATGCCCCAATTCATGAAACAGGGTAAATGACTGTGCTTTTCTGTCATCGGAGTCATTGATGATGATAATGGGGAGGACAGAGTAGTGTATAGCCAAACCGCGAAAGAGATTTTTATCGACGTGGGACCAGCCTTTATATTTGCTAGTCATAAAGATAAATATCCCTTTTCGCTCTAGACTCTCTTTCCACTTGGGAAATTCTAGAGAGTCCTCAATGTCCAACCATTTTCGGATTTCTCCAGCGGATTGCTCTACTGAGTCGCCACTGGCTAACGAGGGAGGGTCAAAGGCTGTTAGCGGGTTGCCCGCGTCCTCTTGCAGTTCAATAATCAAATCCCGACAGTTTTGCACTCGCGCTACTAAACCACGCACTTGGGGATGATTAAAAATAGCACCACCCCTTTCAGAGAACTGTCGAAACGCCGTTATCTTGTTAGCAAAGTTATATCTGGCAGGCAGTTCGTCCGAAATAAAAACCCAGCGCGGCACTTTATACAAAGTTGCCAAAGTGTCTAATTGCTTAAATGTCGGTTTGTTTTTTCCCGACTCTATGTCGGCAATAAAACGTACCTTGAGCGCAACTTCATCAAGGCTGAGCCCCATCTGTTCTCGGCATTCGCGCATGACTTGAGCATTGACGTTGTCGACTCTAACCATTAGAGCACCTTGTCCCTTGATCGTAATATCGGGTCCGCCTTGTGATTGACAAATATCTTCAAATGCGTCTGCTCCGCCATCGTGATGCCCACCAAGAGGAACAAACGTAATACCGCTAACAAAAGCAGGATAGAACGCTTGAAAAAGAGTTCAAATTCACTCCCTTTGGCACGCTCTAGTGCAATTTCTACTAAATTATAGTCTATTTATCTGACATTTCTGAAATACCTTCAAACATCAACTCCCGAAACACCGGTTCAATGGTTTCAGCAGTCCAGGTTTCATCCTGCGGTCGGAGGGCATTCAGGGTGTGGTCGCCGTTGGCGTAGATCAAATTGAGGGCCGCGGGGAATTGCGGTCGGTGGCGGGTGAACCACGTATCCAGTGCCTGGTTGTCGGTTTGTTGCAGATTGCGCCACAGGACCAGGCATTGATACCCTTGTGGGTCTGTGCCGGTAATGGCAAGTACGTTATCCATCCTGCAGTGAGAATGAACGCGCAGGCCCAGCAGATAATTGAAGGTTTCGGGTAGGTCGGCTGGCACTTCGCGGCGCGCCCCGTCGCGCACTACGGAAAGGGTATAGGAGAAGGGGTTAGTAAAGTTCTTGCCCAGCAGGCAGGCACTCCCAGCCGTCTCTGTACCCAATGCATAACGTAGCTTGTAGTCCTCGGCCAGTGCGGGATTTGCCGCCAGCATATCCTGTTGCGCGGCAGACGGCGGGGTGAATTCCAGGCTGTCCAGTGTGTCTTCGTAGGATTCCAGACGGATGTATTTAAGAAAATGTGTGCTTCCTTGGCGTGAAACTGGCTTGCCTGCCTTCCAATCCGGCGAGTAGACGACTTTCTTGATGCGTGGCAATAAGACGGTGTCAAAATAATCTGCCATTTCTACCAGAATGTATTTGCGCTGTCCGCCATCCTCGCGATTCAGGTTGATGACGGCATGGGCGGTGGTGCCGGAACCGGCGAAGTAGTCTAAGATAAAATACCCATACTCGCTATTTTTCCTAGTGATGTGGTTTATACAATCCATAACTGTATAAATTGACTTGGGGTAACTGAATAGACTTTCTCCAACAATACTCATCAGTACGTTTGTTCCGTATACCCCAGCATTGTATTTGTGATCTATCCAATTACTGAAAATCGGTCTATATTTCCCATTATTGCTTGTTCGGATGTATAAAGACTTTCCATTCTTGCAAATTATGTTACCGCCACTGACTTCTTTCAAACATGACTGATATGACCTTCTCCATACACGCTCAGTGCCATCCTTGCTGACTGGGTATATTCTGATAAAGCCTTCCTTCGTCTCATCCGTTGGGTATTCTTTAGTAGGAGGCTTTTCTAATCCCACCACCTGATATGTTTTTGGATCAACTAAGATACAATAAAAACTATTGGGGCGTCCTACTCTTAAATTACTTTCCGCCGTCCCCGTTCGTAAAAACGATATTTCACTGTTTGTTCCAGCTTTTGGTTCCCCATATAAAACCTTTTTCTCGGAAGGGGTCATAAAAATCGCATATTCATGTGTTTCTGATATATTGGTTCCCTCTAGCCCAGCTCCGGCAGGATGGTGGTTCACAATGACGGTATTTCTGTCATACCTATCACGTAGAGTGTCCAATATATGGCTTAAAGTCACAAATTCAGTGTCATCAATTGCTACCACCTGGCTTCCATTTCTTGATAAAAGAGAATTTGCCAAAACTATCCTATTTTCCATCAGCGTCATCCATGATGAATGTTTATAGGCATTTTTATACATAATTGCTGATGTGTCCGTATTATACGGCGGATCAATATACACACACTTCACCTGCTCCCGATACCGTGCTTGTAACAGGTTTAATGCCTGAAAGTTCTCGCCGTGTATCAGTATTCCGTCCAGCTGCTTGTCTAGTTCGCCTGCATCGGAGAGGGCGGCCAGCAGGCGGTCGGTGAAGCCCACGTCAAAGTGTCTTGTGTCCAGCACCAGATACGGATTGGCCTTGAGAAATTCTGCCGTTAAGGTTTCGGTGTAGCCCGTGATTGCATCAATGGCAAACAGCTTGACCCATTCATCGTGCTGCGCCTGATTGGCGGCAATCTCGGGATAGAGTGTCTCGGGTATGCGCTCCAGGGTGACGCAATAGTGCGTTTCCAATACGAATTTCTTTTTCAGCCAGAGCTGCTTCTGAAAGTTCTCTATCTGTGCCAGGAAATCAATGATTTTGTGGGCCACGTGGCGCACCGCGCGCACCCGTGCCAATGCACGGTCCAGTTGTGCGGCGTCACCCAGTTCCAGGTCGTCCAGATTTAACACATCGGTTTTCAGGTAAAGATCCAATTCACGGCGCAGGAAGCCGCCCAGGTCCTTGTGGATGAAATAATCAAAGCTGTTTTTAGCGGTGTAGCGTTCGACGTGCCTGGCTAATAAGGTGCGCTCGCCATCGGCTTCCGTGGGTGCCGGTGCAGCCAGCAGTGCCCGCCAGCCCAGGTCCGATCGAGTCAGAATCCGCTCCACTGCCGCCGCGTTAATCCGCCCCTGTTGCCTGGCGCCGTTACCCGGATAGGCTTTCTTTTCACCCTCCGTCAGCGGACGATGCTCAAAGCGTATTACCAGGTCGTTGCCTTCGGTGGTAACGGCACTCTTGCCGCCGGCCAGCACAAAGCGGCGTTGCCGGTGGCTCGCCTCCTTGATGTTGTCCTTTTCATTGTCGGCGTTGGCGATTTCAAAGCGCACCCGTTTTGACGGCTTGCCCTGACCGATAGTAAAAATATAAGACGCATAATTTTCGGTAGTCTTGATGTAATACTGATCGGCATTGGCCCAGTGCAGTTTTACCTCCTCACCATCGTAGGGGATGAGATAAGACGATTGCCCGCCGCCCGAGTAACGCCGTTGCGACATGAAGTCGCCCTGGTCGTAGTAGCGCGTAAAAAAATTGACGAGATGATTGTAGGCGTCGGCTTCGGCGGTGGCATCTGCCCGCGCAATGGCCAGTCGTTTGCGCAAATCCTTGACACTGTCGGTTTGCTCGGGGTCAATACCGCCCAGTTGGCGTACCAAGGCCAGCGTTTCTGTGAGCTTCTGTTCGAGTCTGGCACGATCTTCGTTGCTAGTGAGCCGCAGCACTTCCTTGATCTGTGGGAGCAGGTCATTATCCAGGAAGACAGTTATTTCGGCCGCTTTCAGGTTCATGATGCGATACAGACCAAAATCCAGGTCACCGCGGTCAAGCTGAAACATCTCCCGCAGCAGGGCTTTTAACCGCTCAAATTTTTCTCTGGATGCCGGGGTCAAAGCAAGTGCACCCGTTCAGTATCGGATAATTTGAAATTATTCATAGGTAATTTACCAGACCACGTAGATATTTTCGGTTAATGCGGGGCTGTTTCATGGAATTGATAACATGACTTTTTTCTCCTAACGATAATCAATTTCAATGCGGCCTGGTGGAAGTGGGGGAGTAAAGCCGGGATGTTATTCCATGATGAACCGAAGGCGAAGCTCCGTCAATTCAGCCGCTGGCTCGGAAGAGGTCGTCCGCTCAATCATTGAGACATTGGAAGTGAGGCCGCCTGCCCCTGCCATTGTAGGATAATGAAATAAACGGCTGCGTAACTCGCTTTAGGGGCGTAATGAAAAATGATCACTGATTATATCAAATGAGTGACTGGTTGCGACCAGCCGGATAAAACATGCTTCAAAGGAAAAAGTAGCCTGGATTATCCCATTTAAAATGAGAGGTGGAAGCAATGAATCCACAAATATCTGTACCAAAGACCGCGCTCGCTGTCGCCAGGCTTGAGCGGCTTCTGCCACCTGAATCTGATCATGCGTGAACTTGACGTAATTTAGTGACCGGCTGCGCCTGCATCTTTCCCGACGAGTCAGGCAATTTCGACTTCAGCGCGAACGGGACTCGCTACTTCGTGCTGGTCAGCGTCAGTATGCGCCGACCTATATGTCGAACCTGATGCGTATAAATTTGAACAACGAGCATTTTTGCGCCGTTGATAGCGAGCACGTGCGCGGCAAGGTATTCAATGACTGCCTGGTAGTCGAAAAGGCGAAAACCGGTCCGGCGCTGCGGATGCTGCGCTTAATGCGGAGCGATGCCGCGCAAGCGTTCACCGCGGCGGCGTAGCATTTCGACCGAAGACAACAACAGGATTGAGACAATGACCAATAGCGTTGCCACTGCCAGGATGGTGGGGCTGATTTGTTCGCGAATTCCCGAGAACATCTGCCAGGGAATGGTACGCTGCTCATAGCTGCCCACAAACAACACCACAACCACTTCATCGAAAGAAGTGATAAAAGCAAACAGGGCGCCGGAAATCACACCGGGCAGTATCAATGGAACGATAATTTTGAAAAATGCCGTGGTCGGCGAGGCACCCAGGGTGGCTGCCGCCCGCACCAGACTGTAATCGAATCCGACCAGTGTCGCGGTCACGGTGATGACTACAAAAGGCGTACCGAGTGCGGCGTGGGCCAGGATCACGCCAATATGAGTCGAGGACAGGCCGATTTTGGTGTAGAAAAAATACATCCCGGCGGCAGAAATGATGACCGGCACAATCATCGGCGATATCAATATACCCATTATGACGGATTTATGCGGCATGTCATCCCGACTCAACCCAAGCGCGGCAATCGTACCGAGGGTGGTCGAGATCAAAGTGGCGAATACCGCGATGAAAAAGCTGTTCTTGACCGCGCCCTGCCAATTCAGGCTGCCGAAAAATTCGTGATACCATTTAAGTGAATAGCCGGCGGGATCAAATGTCAACATTTCTTCGGTGAATGTAAAGAACGGGACAGCATTAAAGGAAAGCGGTATGACGACGACGATGGGGGCGATCAGGAAAAAGAAAATTAATCCGCAAATCACCAGATACGTGTAATGCCAGAGCTTTTCCAGCGGGGTTGTATATGCAGGCAAGGCCATGGTTTTAGTTCATGTCGGCGAAATTGCTTAACCCAGTTTCATGTTGTCGATGCCGACAATTTTGTCGTACAGGAAATATAAAATTAATACTACGCTCAGCAGTATAGAACCCAATGCGGCGGCCAGTCCCCAGTTCAACGAACTCGACATGTGGAAGGCGATGAAGTTGCTAATCAGTGTGCCGCTTTGCCCGCCGACCAGCGCGGGAGTAATGTAGTAGCCGATAGATAAGATGAATACCAGAATTGACCCGGCACCCACACCGGCCACGGTATTTGGCATATAAATGCGCACGAACGCGGTGAAGGGCGTGGCGCCAAGTGATTTTGCGGCACGCATATAACTCGGTGGGATGGTTTTCATCACGCTGAATAATGGCAGCACCATAAAGGGCAGCAATATGTGCACCATGGCGACAATTGTGCCGGTTCGGTTGTGAATCATCGCGAGACGATTGTCATCCGCAACAAACCCCAGCCAAACCACGATATCGTTTATCACACCTTCCTGCTGTAAAAGCGCAATCCATGCGGTGGTTCGCACTAATAAAGAAGTCCAGAACGGTAACAATACTAAAATTATCAGCAGGTTGCTTTTCGCAGTCGGCAACACAGACAGCAAATAAGCGATGGGATAGGCGAGAATTAAACATAACGATGTTATTAACAGGCTCATCCATATCGTGCGCCAGAACAGTTTTAGATAAATCCGGCTTTTATCGTCGTTGCGCACCACCTCGCCCGCATCGTCGTACCCCATGTCCATGGCGGCCAGGTAATATGAAAGCGTATAAGGCGTGCTTTCCCGTTTCATCACCTGCCATATTTCAATATCACCCCATTTTTTATCAATCGTGATAAGGGCTTGCTGGTATGGCGGTTCAGCGCTTTTTATCTTTCTTGCGGTCTTTCTGAACAAACCGGAAAAGCCCGGTTTTTCATAATTCAAACGGCGCCCCACTTTCCCGGATGATTTTTGTTTTGCTGCTGCTTTGAAATCTTCGGCTAACGCGGCAAAGGTCGCTTCGTCAGGTAGTTCGCCGCTGCGCTCATCCCATTCATGCAGTAGCGGAATAGTCCGGGACATGACTTCACCAACCAGTTGGTTTTCGACGCTGCGAAACAGCATATCCATGATAGGGACGAAGAAAGTGATCAGGATGAACAGAAACAATGGTACGACCAATCCGATCGCTTTTAACTTGCCACGGCGTTGCGCCCGGGCCAGACTGACTTTTAACGGCACTCCGTCCGCTGTCACTATGGGCTGCGCAGTGTCATCTGGGTCGGCTGTGGCAGAAATCATGGGGAAGTATTGGTTTGCAGACTAGATTTTAATAAAAATAAAAATGTGGGAGCGAATGACCGCTCCCACTACTGGCATAATCATTAAGCCTCAATCGCTTGGCGCCAAGCCGAACCAGGCGCAAGTCGCGATTGTGAATCTAAAATGACTGACATGCCATAATTATTGGGCAAGCCAGGAATTGAACCGTTCAGTCAAGTCGTCGCGATTGTCGGCCCAGAACTCGTAATTGAACAACAAGGTATTTTTTGCATTGTCAGGAGCGGTGGGCATATGTGGTGCCATGTCGATTCCCAGAGATGCATGTTTTCCCACCAGCGGCGCAGAGGAAAGACGCGCCGGGCCATAGGAGATGAATTTGGCCTGGTCTGCAAGGCGCTGAGTATCGGTGGCGTAGTTCAAATAGGCTTTGACTTCTTCAATATGTGGTCCGCCTTTAGGAATTACCCAGCCATCCAGGTCGAAAACCTGCCAATCCCACATCATTGCAATAGGTTGTTTTTCTTCTTCAATTACGGAGAACAGACGGCCATTGTAGGTCGAGCCCATTACCACCTCACCGTCCGCCAGTAGTTGCGGAGTCTGCGCACCTTTATCCCACCATATGGTTTCGGATTTGATGGTGTCCAGCTTCGCGAATGCGCGCTCAACACCTTCATCGGTACCTAACACATCATACACGTCAGCCGGGTCAACGCCGTCAGTGATTAACGCCCACTCCAGGTTGCCAATTGGTTTCTTCTCAAGAGCGCGCTTACCGGGAATTTTTTCCAGATCAAACACGTCATTGATGGAAGTCGGCGGGGTGTCGCCAACCAGGTCGGTGCGATAACCGAAGGTGGTTGAATACACAATCTGTGGAATAAAGCAGGGCGAAACAATCATGTCGCCGAAGTCCACGGAAGCCGGCGTACCGTCGGGCGCGGCGGCCAGGAAAGAATCGTGATCAACTTCTTCCAGCAGACCTTCGTCACACAACAGGATGGCGTCTGATGGCACCATATCAACCAGTGCCCAGGTTACATTTCCGGCTTCATTCATGGCACGGATTTTGGCAACCGCTTCACCAGCGGAATCATCATTAATAATGGTGATTCCAGGATTCGCCGCCATATAGGGTTCATGATATGCGTTTTGCTGGCTTGCGGTATAAGCACCGCCCCAGGAAACCACAACCAGCTCGGTTTCCGCCTGGGCGGCGCTGGCCAAACCAAACGTTGCTGTCGCCAGCAGGACTCGTTTAAAAATCTTGTTCATGGAATTCTCCTCCAGTTAGAAAATGTATCTAGTATAAAAAGTAATAAAAAAACCGTCGTAAGCTGGCAAATCATCAAATATCAATCTGATGCGTCCAATGCACGACAATCTTCCACATTCCAGCCGATGTTAACCGTCTCTCCTTCTCGGAGGTGGGCATGTACGGCCGAGTTAGGAATCTTAACAATAAAATCATTATGACCACACACGGTGTATCGGGTTCTAATGTGGTCACCGAGGTAGATGAGTTCTTCAACTTTAGCAGAAAAAATATTGGGCATTGAACCGCTCTCGGGCCCGACAACAACGCGCTCGGGACGCAGGGATAAAGTTGACCTTTCACCCACATTACCCACATTAATGGAGTTGGCATGAACCACACCACCAGAATCAATTTCGACTTTGACGCTGTCTCCCAAATCCTCGATTATTTTTCCGAGCAGGCGATTGTTTTCACCGATAAAATTAGCGCAAAAAGCGTTTTCGGGTTTTTCATAGAGCACTTCTGGCGGCGCACATTGTTGAATAATGCCGTCGTCAAACACCGCAATTCTATTTGACATGGTCAATGCTTCGCTTTGGTCATGGGTGACATAAACCACCGTGACACCAAGGCTTTCATGAATATGCTTGATTTCATACTGCATTTGTTCGCGCAGATTTTTATCCAGTGCGCCTAATGGTTCATCCATCAAAACCAGGTCGGGATCAAACACCAGCGATCTGGCCACCGCGACCCGCTGCTGCTGTCCGCCGGATAACTGCGCTGGCCTGCGATCGCCAAAGGGACCAAGTTGAACCATATCCAAAGCACGTTTGACCCGCTGCTCGCGTTCACTTTTGTCCATCTTTCGGACTTCTAATGGAAACGCCAGGTTTTCCGCCACAGTCATATGCGGGAACAGCGCGTAGTTTTGGAACACCATGCCTATGCCGCGTTTATGCGGCGCTACATTGTTGATGCCCTGATCTTTCAGGTAAATCTCGCCGTGGGTTGCGGGTTCGAATCCGGCCAACATCATCAGGCAGGTGGTTTTTCCAGAACCAGAAGGGCCTAGCATGGTCAGAAACTCGCCATCAGCGACCTCAAGGTTGAGGTTCTTTACGACCAGGGTTTCGCCGTCGTAGCTTTTTTGTATATCGACAAATCGAACCAAGGGGGTGTTACTGGACATAGACAGGCTTTCGGAAGTGGTTAGTGTCTGGAAACGTAATTACATAGTATGGTGCTACTATTGTAATAGTAGCATTGCCGCCGAGTAAAGATGTAGTTTCTTTCAACATGACAACGATTCTAAACCCGGGTTATGGAAAACACCACCACCATAAGGGCCTCATCCTGTCGAGCGTACCCGGTAAAACCAATAGTTAATCAGGACGCAAAATAATGAAAGCCATTATTGCGCATCATGTCTAATATCCTGCACCACAGCCTGTAGGCGCTGGATTCTCTATCGCTGGGTTTTGTCGCCAGCGGTTTTTTGTAATGTCAAATACTGGCTGGCCCAATACTGATATATCGGGCGTGACCCCTAAACTGGAGGTATTTTCCACCGACATAATAACCCGCAGCAATTTTCGGCCCGCCATGGGTGATGGCGAGAGTATGATATTCATGAAATGCGGAAGACTGAAAGTGAAAATCTGCTGGAGTGGAATGCGCCAGATGGGCAATGGCGACGGTGGTAATTTCACCGCCCCATGAGTCTTCTATGGTCATGGTAATGCCCAAAGAAATACATAAATCGCGAAATTGCCAGGCTATCCATGCACTCATCAAGAATAACAGCATGGTCGGTATGCTGACGCACGGCAAGACATTCCTCGTAGCTTAAACAAGGCTGTTCGATATAAACATCCACATCCCGCACCACTTTCACTGCCCTGATTGCTTCATGCTGCTTCCATCCCGTATTGGCATCAGCGCCCAGCAGGTTTCCGCTACGCAAGTTGGCCGCAACTTTTTCAATTCTTTCGATATCCTGGTCGGCATTCGCCCCCACTTTCATCTGGAACTGCCGGAATCCCTGCTCCTGGTAGTCATTAATTTTGTCCGCCATGGCATCGGCCTGCTGATGGCTGACCACCTTAAAAAGTTTTACCTTTTCCTGCAATAATCCGCCCAGCAGTAGGTAAACAGGTTGCTCTGTTGCCTTGCCCAAAATATCCCAACACGCCATATCCACTGCGGACTTTGCATAGAAATGGCCTTTAAGTAAATTCTCCATATAATTGTTAATTAATTGTATTTAAATTGGATTTTTACCTATTAAGCTTTCCGCCATATGTTTGATAGCGGTTCTTGTACCTGGGGCAAATGCGGGTAAATAGGTTGGCCCCAGGGGGCAGGTCTACTTGATAGCCAGTTATCCGGGTTATTTTCATTAGTGCGTGTTTAGTGTTTGCCGGTGTTTTTAAAAAATCTTCGGCGTCAGCGCGACCAGATGCGAACTATGGGATGTTTAAAGATGAGAAATCCAGTATATAAAAAAACATTTAAAGGATGCCTGTCTGCAATAAGACGCGGGCGCAATGGAGAAATTATCCACAGCCTTACGAATCAAGCACTTACGGCAATAAGACGCGGGCGCAATGGAGAAAACAGATCTAGTTCAGTACGCTGGGCCAGTTTTTATCGCCGAGTACAATCAAATTATGCTTGTCCGCAGTCCAGCGATGGCGGACTTTTGCGTCATAATTCAAATATAATTTGTCGTCATGCAGGGTCCACTGCAATGGATCCCCGGAAGCCGTATACCCATTTGCAACGGCCCACGCGCAATACCCGCCATACTGGGGCGCATAAAATTCTGGACTGTGCCGGAATTTATCCAGATTTTCCTGGCTGGAAAAATACCAGTCTGCGTTTTTATATTTTACAGAAAAATCGTCATCACCTTTAACCGCTTGCCCCGCAGTGAAATAGGCTACTACGTCGTACCCGCCCGCGCCGGTGTTGCTGAAAAATGACGTATAAATTTCATCTTCCCCGGCATAGCCGACCGCGGTAAAAATGAACAGAATGCCTGCTGCAAAAATATGTTTTATACAATTAGTCATTGGATAGATAAAAATAGCAAGTCGAATAATTTTAAGGCTGTCCTGGATTAAGTGAAATCATCCAATAAGGCAGTATGAGAAAAAGCAGATTAGGCAAGTATAAACAAAATAGGTTAATTGAGCTATTTGCAGCGGGTAGCACAGCCCGAACAGCCGGTGCATTGGCCAGTTATTCTTTTCATTGTTTGAGACAACTCATTGAGGAAAAGAAGGATAAAGATCGAGGACGCATTGTTGAAGTTTTACAGCAAATGCAGGTAGAGCTGCGGACAGGAGATAGACAGGTACTCAAGAATCGTTCCGCTGTGCTTCGCAGAAGAGTCGGTTCATGCCGCATATTTTTCAGCATAACAGAGGCTTCGCGCAGATATGGAGATACTGGACGTGTTGCGCCGTACAGCCACAGCTTATACCGGGCTTACGTGACTGATGGCTGCGGATGTCTTTCCTGTTCGCCGGTTTTTCAGCCCCGGTTATATCGATAAACTTCAAGACCGGCGTGAACGTTCATGGCCGGTATTGTTTTATCCCTGGTCGGGGTCGCGCCGGGCTCCTCCACCAGGCGAGCATTCCCCGACGCCCTGATATGTTCTTGTCAATGAGCGAGTACCAACGGATAATACCCCGAATTTTAATCATCCAAATAAATGGACAGAATCCGGTACGGCGAAGTTACAGAAGGTGCAGAAAGAAAAATCGGATTTTATTTGTCTAATAATTTCAGTATGTTGCCGTTTTTTGCTGCGGCCGGTGCGCTATTATCTTACTCTGCGACTGCAGGCCGCTCGGCACATCCTGCAAAAGGGTGCAGTTAAAATAATTGATGTAGCGGTGGCTTGCGGGTTCAAATCTGCGGGGCATTTTAGCAGCCGTTACTATTCGGGTTTTGGGGTCACGCCCAGAGCAACGCGCAGCGTTTCTTGAGCGGTGACCAGCCTGACACGGATTCAGGCGCTGAAATAGAAATTCGGGTCGTTAAATTTGTGATGAAAAAAATTCCAATTCATAATACTTCGTCTATTAATTAACTTGACTTTATTTTTGGCAGGGCTTGAATATGGCGAGAAGAGCAGGTGGTAGAGAAGCCAGAAAGGCATTACGTGCCGCACCCCTGGCTGAAGAGAACAAACCCGTTCGACCGGGGCAATGCGGCGGTCGATTCATGCCGCTTGGCGATGATGATCTGAAGCGGGTATATGAAGCCATGCTCGATCTTCTGGAGAATGTTGGTTTTACCCGTTCGCTGCCATCGTGTATCGAACTGGTTACCAAAGCCGGGGGCAGGTTAACCCCCCAAGGCCGATTATTATTCCCCCGGCATCTGATTGAGTGGACCATGGAAACCTGTGCCCGGGATATCACCCTGTATGGGCAATCCGAACAACACGACCTCCACCTGAGCGGAAACAAAGTTTATTTTGGCACCGCCGGAGCGGCGGTTCATGTCGTCGATGACTGGAAGCATCATGACAGCTATACGGGCAAAAAAGGCGGCGCATACCGCGAATCCACCGTGCAGGATCTATACGACGCGGCGCGCCTGACGGATCACCATGAACATATTCATTTTTTCCAGCGCTGCATGGTAGCCCGGGATATCGAACAGCCCGCCGCCATGGATTTGAACACCACCTATGCCTCGGTGGCCGGCACCACAAAACACTGCGGGGTAAGTTATGTCGACCCGCAGCATGCAGAGCAAGGGCTGAAGCTGCTGCATGAAATCGCCGGTGGCGAAGATAAATGGCGCGCCAGGCCGTTTGCCAGTTTATCCTGTTGCTTTGTCGTCCCGCCATTGCGGTTTGCGGAAGACGCCTGCCGGGTCATGGAAGTCTGTGTGCGCGGCGGCATGCCTATACTGATGCTGGCCGCCGGCCAATCCGGGGCCACCAGCCCGGCCTCCCTGGCTGGCGCGGTGGTGCAGGAATGCGCGGAAAGTTTGGCCGCGATCTGTTACGCCAACCTGATTGTCCCCGGTCACCCCTGTATTTTCGGCCCCTGGCCGTTTGTTTCTGATCTTAGAACTGGCGCGATGAGCGGCGGCAGCGGTGAACAGGCGGTGCAGATGGCGGCGTGTGGCCAGGTTGGCCGATATCTGGATTTGCCCACCGGAATCGCGGCGGGCATGGCGGATTCGAAAATTCCCGATGCCCAGTCCGGGTTCGAGAAAGGCTACACGGTCACCCTGGCTGGCCACAGCGGCGCCAACATGATTTACGAATCGGTTGGAATGCAGGCGAGCTTACTCGGCTTCAGCTTTGAAGGCGCCACCATCGACAATGATATGCTGGGCGCGATCAATCGCAGCGTTCGCGGGATTGAAATAGATACAGAAACCCTTGCCCTGGCGACTATCGAAGACGTTTGTACCAACGGGCCCGAGCATTTCCTCGGCCACGATGCGACACTGTCAAGGATGGAGACGGATTATGTCTACCCTGAAGTGGGCAATAGATTCACCCCCGCAGAATGGCAGGAACTCGGTGCCAAATCCATACGGGATGTGGCCCGGGAGAAAACCCGGGAAATACTCGCCAGCCATTTTCCATCGCATATTTCCGATGAAATCGACGCCAGAATCAGAGAAAATTTCGATATCCGGCTTCCCCGCGAACAGATGAAACCAAAAATTTAAAAATCCGCTGAATATGAACGATAAAAAACTCCCCTCCCAGGCAAAAGTAGTGATTGTAGGCGGCGGGGTCATGGGTGCGAGTCTGGCGTATCATCTTGCACAGGAAGGATGGAGCGATTGTTTGCTGATTGAAAAAGGCGAACTCACTTCCGGCTCCACCTGGCATGCCGCCGGGCAGTGCCCGAGTTTTATCGCGGATTACAACATGGCGAAAATCCACGATTATGGTGTACGGCTGTACCCAAAACTGGAGCAATTGACCGGGCAGTACGTCAGTTGGCACGGCTGTGGCGGCATTCGATTTGCGTTGCAGCCTGCCGAGGTTGAATGGTTTCAACGGGTGGCGGGTGTGGGAAAATTGATCGGATTCGATTGCGAGATTATCGATCCGGTAAAAATTCGCAAACTCATACCGCATGTGAATCTTGATGGCGTGCTGGCTGGTGCATGGACCCTGAACGACGGCCACGTTGACCCGGCCGGCGTATGCAATGCCATGGCCAAAGGCGCACGACAGATGGGCGCGGCCATAGTTACCGGTAATCGGGTAACCGCGATCAGGCGGCGCCCATCCGGTGACTGGGAAGTATTCACCGAACAGGGCAATGTCATAACGGAGCATGTGGTAAATGCCGCTGGTTGCTATGCCCGCCAGGTCAGCCAGATGGTGGGCACGGATGTGCCGCTGATTAACATGAAGCACACCTATCTGGTGACCGACACGGTGCAGGCGTTTGTGGACAGCGATGCCGAAATGCCGGTAATTCGCGACCCCTACCCATCGTCTTATTATCGTCAGGAACAGAAATCAGGATTGATTGGAATTTATGAAATGGAAAATTCCGAAGAGTGCTGGGTTCACCGCGGCGGCTGGCCCCAGTGGGATTCACAAAACGAATTGTTCGATGCCAACCTTGAAAACATTATGCCGTACGTGGAGCGCGTGATGGAACGGGTGCCGATGTGGCGCGAACTGGGCATCAAGCGGGTGGTGTGCGGCGCCATACCGCACACCCCGGACAGCAACCCTTTTCTGGGGCCGGCTGCGGGACTGCGTAACTTCTGGCATTGCAACGGTGCGTCCATCGGCATTGCCTCGGGCGCGGGTTCGGGGAAATACCTGGCGCAGTGGATGATTTATGGTGATGCAGAAATTAATATGGCCGGGGTTGATCCCCGTCGATTCAGCGCCTATGCGCCGGGGGAGTATGCCAAAGGCAAGTCGCATGAAGACTATGAGTATATGTACAGGCTCCACCTTCCCGGTGAAGAACGCCCGGCCTCGCGCAAACAACGTACCACACCGTTATACGATCTACTGGAATCCCGAGGCGCTGTTCATACCGAAATCAACGGCTGGGAAAGGCCGAAATGGTATTCCCTGGACGGCCGGGTTGAACAGGTTGGATTCCGCCACAACAATACCTTTGCAGTGGTTGCGCAAGAGTGCCGGGCGGTTCGGGAAAGGGTGGGGGTGCAGGAATTATCCACGTTTGCAAAATATGATGTGGTGGGAAAAGATGCTGGGCAATTATTGGACCGCATCAGCGCCAATAAAATGCCAACCCGGGCCGGAGGGATTGTCCTGACCCATTATTTGTCCCAAGGCGGGCGGATCAATGGTGAATCTACGGTCACACGATTAGCCGAAGGTCGTTACTACGTGGTTTCCGGTGCGGCCAGCGAAGAACGGGATCTGTCCATTCTCAAACAGGGCGTGGCCGCAGGTGAGGAGGTAACCATAACCAATATCACCGACCACCGGGGCGTGATTGTCGTGGCCGGACCCAGGGCGCGTGAAACGCTGGCGGGGCTCACCGGGTCGGATTTGTCCAACCGGTCATTCCCATGGCTGACCGGCCAGGAAATTCAGATTGCGGGTATCGCGGTGCGCGCCTTGCGGGTGAACTATGTGGGTGAGCTTGGATGGGAGCTGCACTGCCCGATGGATGCCATGGCAGCGCTTTATGATGCGGTATGGGCGGCCGGTCAGGCCCATGGCATCGCCAACTTCGGCACCTATGCGATGAATTCGTTGCGCATCGAAAAAGCCTACAAAGGCTGGGGGGCGGAATTAACCAATGAAATATCCATGATTGAAGCGGATATGATGCGATTCTTTTCACGCGAAAAAGAAGACTATATCGGCCAGCAGGCCACACTGGATATGGACGCCAATGATGTTGCAGTGAAGCTGGTCTATCTGGAGGTCGAAAAAGGCGACAATGACATTGTCGGCGGCGAGGCCGTTTTGCGGGGAGGAAAAACTATCGGAATCACCACCTCGGGTGGCTATGGACATACCACGGGCCGCAGCCTGGGGTTTGCCTATGTGGAGCCCCAATATGCCGCGCCCGGTTTCACTTTTGATGTCTATTTGCTGGGTCAGAGCAGAGCAGCAACGGTACTGAGTGCGCCTGTCTGGGATCCTGAAAACCGCCGGCCCAGGGTGTGAATTTCGTTTGCTGCCGGACTGGTGATTGATATTCGATACCTGACATATTCCAGCAGTCTGCCGGCTATCGCGGTGGTCTAAATTTTCCCTGGCCGCCCCCGGCAATAGTACGGGTCACCTGAACCGAGCGCTGCATTGAACCGACGGCAATTGGATTAATAAATTTGCGTGGCGCGGACCAGAACAATCATAACAGATGGCCCAATCGAAAACCCATAGCAAAAACTTTACCTTAACCACCTTGGCGCTCGGTCACATGGTTAACGACGGGGTGGTGGGAGCCATCTGGATTATTGCGCCGGCCATAGCCGCCAGCATGGGCCTGGGCCCGGCCGAGGTCGGCCTGATTTTAACCGTGAATGGCATTGCAGCAGGGCTGGTTTACATCCCTGCCGGCATTTTCGCAGATCGCATATCCCAACAGGGAATACTGTTGATGATCTCATTCTGGTGGGTAGCCGCAGGATACTTTTGCGCCACCCTGGTGCCCGGATTCTGGCTGGTGACAATCCTGCTTGGACTCGGTGTGATGGGTGACGCATTCTGGCATCCGGTGGCCACCGGGGTGCTGGTCAAACGTATGCCCCGCCAGCGCGCCCAGGTTCTCGGCATCCACGCCATGGGTGGCAGCCTGGGGGCGGAAATGCTGGGCCCGATCAGCGCCGGATTTTTGCTCGGGTATTTTGACTGGCGCACCAGTTTGCAGATCATTCTGATACCGGCTGTATTGATGGGAATATTGTTTATTCCCATGGCCCAGGGATTCGCAGAGACGACCAGGGCGCGGGTCAGCAGATCTGATATTGGCAATTTAATCAGGGATTGGTCAACATGCCAGGGTATGGGTATGGTCACCATGATGATTGCCTACAATATGGCATTGTACGGTATGCTGGCCATGACGCCGTTAGTGTTGCAGACCACATACAATATGAATCCGTTTTCTGCCGGAATGGTATTCGCTGGCATGTTGCTGATCGGTACAATGTTTCAACCATTTACCGGAAAGCTGTCTGACCGGATCGGCCGAAAATCAGTGATTTTTATGATTATCCTGATCGCTGCCGGGTTTTCGTTCTGCGCGGGCCTGTTTGCCACGTTCTGGATATTTATATCTGCGCTGGTGATCACCACCTCGTTATTGACCGCAGTACGCCCGGTCATACTGGCCGCAGCAGTGGAATTTTCCGGGAAATCCGCATCCACCACATTGGGGCTGGTATTCGCAATTCTCGATGGAGTGGGCATGCTGGGCGCACTGTTTGCCGGTTACGCCGGAGAGCTTGATTTATCCTATGCCTACCTGCTGGCCGCCGTGCTCGCTCTGGTTGCGGCCGGCATTACAATGCGGCTGAAATTCATGCCCTTGTCCCGGCCGGTCGGCTGACTATATCCCGGTTTACTTTTCAGCAGACAGATAAGTAATCCAGGCGGGGTCATCTTCGCCCCGTTCCGCAGGAAAATAACAGCCATTGCCTTTGCCGGTTTCTTCGTCGGTTCCTTCCCAGTAGACCGTAACCTTGCTGAATCCTGCTTCATCAAGCAACTCGCGGATTTCTGGCAGCGTCCAAATTCTCCATTCATAAGTGAATGCCTTTTTTATTTTACTGCCGTCCGGGAATTTGAAATGTATGTGGCAAACCATGTTTGCGGTTATCGGATCAAATCCGGTTTGATGCCAATAGTAGGTAAACCCGTTATATCTGGTTTTTTCCTTCAGGTTTCGCCAGGAATCATGGCCGCCGAAAGCATCGATAAAAAACATCCCGTTATCATTCAGCCCGGCTCTGGCTTGACTGAAGTATTGTCGAAGCGTATCCCGGTTTTTGAATATCTGATAGCTGAAATTCATCGCCACGATAATATCCGCGAGCCGGCCCTGGTAACTCAGCACATCCTGATTGAACAATTCGATACGTTGCTGCTGTACTTCATCAAGTCTGGAAACCCTGTGCGTCAATCCCCAGTCAAGTACTTCCTGATTCAGATCAAGTCCGATTGCCGTATTTTCGGGTCGCCGCCTGATCCATTCGCAACTGGTATTTGCGGTGCCGCAAAAGTCTTCGCGCAGAACATGGGCATGTCGGCCTCTTATCTGCGTATAGGTTTCGTCTACCATGTCGATCTCTGAGGCCACGGACTGCACCGCTAGTTCATACAGCTCATGGCGATCTGCCGTATTTGCGCTGTACTGCGGTTTTGACTTTTTTTGTTTTGAGGGCATCAGGCGGAGCGAGACAGGTTAAGATTGCAGGTATATTCTACGGCTATACCATAGACTAAAGGTGACCGATGGCGGCCAAACAACTGATACTGTTACGACATGCAAAATCTGACTGGCATTGCGCGGCCCGCACCGACCATGACAGGCCGCTGAGTCAAAGAGGCAGAAATGATGCGGACACAGTGGGACGCTGGCTGGGCGAAAATCGCTATCAGCCCCAGCGGGCGGTGTGCTCCAGCGCGTCAAGAACCCGGGAGACGCTGGAACGGGTGCGCGAAGCAGCCGGGTGGAGGGAGATGGAGACAGAATTTGACGCCGCCCTGTATCTTGCATCCGAATCAACCACGGTATCCATGATTGCTGATAACTTGCACGCCTGGGACCAGTTGTTAATAGTCGGCCACAACCCGGCAATGGATGATGTATTACTCCGGTTCTGTCCCTGGGTGACCGCGAATAATCACAAGCTCATGACCACTGCGGCCATGGCGATCATTGCGTTCGCTGATGCAACTTTATCCGGCCCGGAACTGATTACATTTCGACGACCCGCCGAATTGACCGGGCCGCGTTGACAGCATACTGGCCCAATGCCACCGCATGTGGGATAATTTTGACTATCGCAGGCACCACCGACCAACCGGCTTTGATCAATTTTATAACCTTCTAACACGAGAAATTAAACTGTAATGGATGAGAACAAACGTAAAGCGCTGGATGCGGCGCTCGGTCAAATTGACCGGCAATTTGGCAAGGGATCGGTGATGCGACTCGGCGATTCCGGGGTTACCCAAGATATCCAGTGTTATTCCACTGGTTCGCTGGGGCTGGATATTGCCCTGGGTATCGGGGGACTGCCGCGGGGCAGGGTGATTGAAATTTACGGCCCGGAGTCCTCTGGCAAAACAACCCTGACATTATCGGTAATCGCTCAGGCCCAGAAGCTCGGCGGTACGGCGGCATTTATCGATGCTGAACATGCGCTGGATCCGGGTTATGCCGAAAAACTGGGTGTGAATATTGACGAATTGCTGGTTTCACAACCCGATACCGGAGAACAGGCTTTGGAAATTGCGGATATGCTGGTGCGGTCCGCTGCGGTGGATGTGGTGGTCATAGATTCTGTGGCAGCGCTGACACCGAAAGCAGAAATAGACGGTGAGATGGGCGATCATCATGTGGGTTTGCAGGCTCGCCTGATGTCTCAGGCACTTCGAAAACTCACCGCAAATATCAAAAAATCAAATACTATGGTGATCTTTATCAATCAAATCAGAATGAAGATCGGTGTGATGTTTGGAAACCCGGAAACCACCACCGGCGGCAATGCGCTTAAATTCTATGCCTCGGTGCGCATGGATATTCGTAGAATTGGGGCAATCAAAAAGGGCGATGTGGTATTGGGAAGCCAGACCCGGGTTAAAGTTGTAAAGAACAAGGTAGCGCCGCCGTTCAAACAAACTGAATTCGACATTCTGTATAACGAAGGAATTTCAAAGCATGGCGAGCTGATAGATTTGGGCGTGGAAGCAGGCTGTGTTGAAAAATCAGGTGCTTGGTATAGCTATGGCACCGACCGCATTGGTCAGGGCCGGGACAACGTGCGTCAATTCCTCAGGGAAAACCCGGCAATGGCCGACGAAATCGAAGCCACCATTCGCGACAGGAGGGCGCTCAACAGCGGTCAAGCAAATCATGTTAAGGCCGAAAAAACCCCGCCCGCACCCAAACCAGTCACCAGGGCATAGAGTCACACTGGTGCAGAAAATATATCTACTTGATGTTTTATCTGGTTGAATAATAACCAATGTCCCGAATCAGCAGAGGATTCGGATGAGGCACTCACCCAACTGCTGCGAGACAAAGCGTACCGGCTTTTAGCGCGTCGGGAATACAGCGCCCGTGAATTGCGTGAAAAATTTCAAGGCATGGCACCGCCCAACCTGTGCGGCCAAGTATTACAAACCCTTATCGACCAGGGTTCTCAGTCAGATTTCCGGTTTACTGAAATGCTGTGCCGTTCCCGCTTTAATAACGGCAGCGGCCCGGTCAGATTGCGGCATGAACTTGACCAGCACGGTATTGCCCCGGCATTGATTGAGCGCTGTATGGCGCCGTACCGGGGGCGTTGGACCGAATCAGCACAGTATGTACGGGCGAAAAAATTTGGCGACAAGCCGCCAGCGGATTTTAAAGAATGGACAAAACAGGCCCGGTTTCTTCAGCAAAGGGGATTCGACCCCGAACACATCGGCCAATTTCCCGAAGATAAAACCGGATATTAAAATACTGGCTCATGATTATGCTTATGATTATGAATGCGCGAGATTGTACAATCCGATGAAAACCACCGAAATCCGGCAGAAATTTATTGATTACTTTGTCCGGCACGGGCATGAATCGGTGTCAAGCAGCCCGCTGGTGCCCGCTAACGACCCGACTTTGCTATTCACCAATGCCGGGATGGTGCAGTTCAAAGATGTGTTTCTGGGCGCAGAATCCCGCCCGTATAAACGCGCGGTAACATCTCAGCGCTGTGTGCGGGCAGGTGGAAAACACAACGATCTTGAAAATGTCGGATATACCGAGCGCCACCATACATTTTTTGAGATGCTGGGAAACTTCAGCTTTGGAGATTATTTTAAACAAGAGGCAATTGGATATGCCTGGGAACTGCTGACGGTAGAATTTGGTCTGCCCCCGGACAAACTGTGGGTGACGATATTTGCAGAGGATGACCAGGCTGAGTCGATCTGGGTTAATCAAATCGGTATGCCCATTGAACGGGTAACCCGAATCGGCGCGAAAGACAATTTCTGGCAGATGGGTGATACCGGCCCCTGTGGTCCATGCTCGGAAATCTTTTACGATCATGGACCCGAGGTTGAAGGCGGCCCTCCCGGCACACCGGGCCAGGATGGCGACCGCTATGTAGAAATCTGGAATCTGGTATTCATGCAATTCAATCGAAGCAGCGACGGCCATCTCCAGCCACTGCCAAAACCCGCAGTAGACACCGGTATGGGACTGGAGCGAATCGCCGCCGTATTACAGGGAGTGCACAGCACCTACCAGACTGATTTGTTTGAAAATCTGATTGGTGCCGCCGCTGATGTTCTGGGGATAAAGGGAAAACATCACAAGTCATTGAGAGTGATAGCAGACCATATTCGCTCCACCGCATTTTTGATTGTGGATGGCGTGATTCCCGCCAGCGAGGGCAGGGGATATGTACTGCGCCGGATCATACGGCGCGGGATCAGGCATGGGTATCAATTGGGTCATAAAAAGCCCTTTATGCACAAACTGGTTAAACCGCTGGTCAGGGAAATGGGCGGTGCGTTTCCAGAACTCGCCAAATCCCGACAATGGGTTGAAAAAGTTCTTAAGCAGGAAAATCAAAACTTTAACAAAACCCTGGATCAGGGTTTAAAAATACTCGATCAGGAAATCGCCAGGCTCAGCGGCACTACCATTCCGGGAGAAGTGGTTTTCAGGTTATACGATACCTTTGGATTCCCTGCGGATTTAACTGCGGATATCGCCCGGGAAAACCGATTGGAAATTAATCATGAAGAATTCCAGTACGCCATGCAGGCGCAACGCAGCCGGGCGCGTGCGGCCAGCCAGTTTGTTCAGACGGAGCAGATCGGGGTTGACGGGATTAGCCCCACGCCATTTGTAGGATACCAGCACCTGGAATACGATGTTGCGGTGGTGGCGTTGTTAAAGGAGCAAAAACCCGCGGATAAGCTGCAACAGGGCGAAGCGGGCGCCATAATTTTAGCGGCGACGCCGTTTTATGCCGAAAGCGGGGGGCAGGTCGGCGACAGCGGTTGGATCAGGTGCGCACAAGGTGATTTTCAAGTACTGGACACGCAGTATCTGTCAAACAAGGTAGTCGCCCATTTCGGTCGCGTGGTTGCAGGAACGGTGGCATTGAATCAATCAGGGAAAGCTCAGGTCGAATCGGCCAGACGCTATGCAAACGCCAGCAATCACTCGGCCACTCATCTATTACATGCGGCGCTCCAATCTGTTCTCGGTGCGCAGGTAAAACAAAAAGGCTCCCTGGTCGAGCCCAGGCGATTGCGTTTTGATTTTTCTCATCCCGAGGCGATTGATTCCAGCCAGTTAAAAGAAATTGAATCACTGGTAAATCAAAATATTCGCGCAAATCACCCGGTCAGCGTGGACATCATGGCTCTGGATGCGGCCAAAGCAGCGGGCGCCGCCGCACTGTTCGGAGAAAAATATGACGCCGATGTGCGGGTCGTCAAAATGGCGGCGTTTTCATTCGAACTTTGCGGTGGGACCCATGTGAACCGTACCGGTGAGATCGGATTATTTAAAATCCTCTCGGAAACCGGCGTAGCGGCTGGCATCAGGCGGATTGAGGCCATCACTGGAGAAATTGCCGAGGAGTATATAAATGCGCAGATCGGTCGGCTAGAGACTATATCCGCTCGCATGAAGACCAGTCCCGACAGGTTGGTAGAACGTATCACCGGGCTGGTCGAAACACACAGGCAGCAGCAACGTCAAATCCAGTCCCTGCAAACCAGACTTGCCACCGCAGATTTCCGGGCCGGTCAGATCAGGGAGATCAAAGGGATCAAGGTGATTGTCATTCGACAGGACGCCGCCGATGTACAGTTGATGCGTATGATTGCGGATCAATGGCGTCATAAACTGCAAAGCGGCGTGGTCCTGGTAGTCGGTGCAAACCAGGGAAAAGTGACATTGATTGCCGGAATCAGCAAAGACCTGAACGAGAAACTGCAGGCCGGGAAGCTGATCCAGGCTATCTCTCCGATAGTAGCAGGCAAAGGCGGCGGCCGGGCAGACCTCGCCCAAGGCGGCGGCAGCAATGTAAATGGCATTGGAGAGGCAATTGAAGCCACCTACCGCTGGGTGGAAAACGCCCTGATCTAATCCCTCCTGCGGTATTTCCGCGATAACTTTACTTTTCACTTCAAAACCGTTTTAATCCCCGCGCTTTTTTACCGGGGATAAACATACATTGGCATTAATCGTTGAAAAATATGGCGGTACATCCGTGGGTTCTGTTGAGCGTATTCATGCAGTTGCTCAAAATATTGCGCAGCGTATAAAAAATGGCGACAAAATCCTGGTTGTAGTTTCTGCCATGGGCGGTGAGACTAATCGCTTAACCGGATTGGCCAAACAGATTAGTCATCAACCCTGCCCGAGAGAAATGGATGTCCTGTTGTCCACCGGGGAACAGGTGACCATCGCATTATTATCACTCGCCCTTCAAAAAATTGATGTTCCTGCCTGTTCCTATACCGGATTTCAAATACCGATTTGTACCAATAACGTCCACAGTAAAGCCAGGATTGAACACATTGAAGGCCGGCGTATCCATGCCGACCTGAATAATGGCAGTGTGGTGGTGGTGGCTGGATTCCAGGGCGTCAGCGCAGAAAATAATATTACCACACTGGGTCGAGGCGGCTCTGACACTACCGCCGTTGCCCTGGCCGCAGCCTTGCAGGCCGATGAATGTCGAATCTTTACCGATGTGGATGGGGTATATACCGCCGACCCGCGCATGGTGGCGGAGGCCAAACGCCTGGACAGAATTACATTCGAAGAAATGCTTGAATTATCCGGGGCGGGTGCAAAAATATTGCAGACTCGCTCGGTGGAATTTGCCGGAAAATACGATGTTCCAATACGGGTGCTGTCTGCTTTTCAGCCCGGCCCGGGAACGCTGATCACAAATGAAGATAAAGATGGGGATAAAAATATGGAGCAGCCGCTGATTTCTGGCATTACTTCCGTGGATAATGAGGCCAAAGTAACCGTCCGGGGCGTTGCCGACAAACCGGGAATTGCCTATGGCATACTGGGCCCCATTTCCGCCGCGCATATTAATGTGGATATGATCGTGCAGAATATCGGTACCGATGGACTGACTGATTTTACCTTCACCATAAACCAGGATGACTTGCAAAAAAGCCTGGATTTGCTCAAGCCTGTGGCCGCCAGACTAAATGCGCAAACCGTGGTTGGTGACACCAACTTGGCAAAGATATCCGCTGTGGGAGTGGGTATGCGATCTCATGCCGGTATAGCGACAACTATGTTCCAGGCATTATCTGAAAAAGGCATAAATATTCAGATGATCTCAACCTCAGAAATCAAGATTTCTGTTACTATTGATAAAGAGTACACAGAACTGGCAGTGCGTGCACTCCATAAGGCCTTTAAACTGGATGAAATTGGCGCCATAGGAGAGGTGTCAAGCTGAGATTGAAAATCAGTTCGGCACACCCATTCCCATCCTGATATCCGGGGGCAGGGCGTTGATAACGAATTGGCAATTATAATAATAGTGAAAACAAGAAAACAAAATCAGTAATCAGGAGTAGATCAAAATGTTAATCCTTACTCGCCGCATTGGCGAATCCGTTTATATCGGAGATGATGTTCGTATGACTGTTTTAGGTGTGCGCGGAACGCAGGTTCGAATCGGTATCAACGCACCCAAAGAAATTCCCGTTCACAGAGAAGAGATCTATTACCGAATCAAGCACGAACAGGGTAATTGGCAAGGTCAGGATGGGCATTGCAGGAATTCAGATTATGACGATGACCCGGACATGGACGAAAACGACCCACACAACCCAGATCCACACAACGTATAAACCCCTTAATCCTTAAGCTGGATTAGATTAATATCTCGGCTGGCGTCCAATGGCCTTTTCTGGTGATTGATCTGGTTGATATTACTTATTTAACAATAAAGGAGAGGTGGCCGAGCGGCTGAAGGCGCGCCCCTGCTAAGGGTGTATACGTTAATCGCGTATCGAGGGTTCGAATCCCTCCCTCTCCGCCAATTCACAAAAACCCAGTTATCTGAAACTGGTTTTAAGACCGTAACATTCGCTCTAATCTGCATGCGCTACATAGCGAAAATTCTTGGGCTGGCTTGGATGGCAATTTTAGCGGCATTTGGCATTTGGCTCGGTATTTCACAAACATTCTTGGGCGGTGGTGGCATCATATTTCAGAGCGGTTTTGCTGATCTTTGGATTCCCGCCATAGTCGGCACACCAGGATACTTGATATGGAAATGGGGAAAGTAAGAGTGCATTCGTCATTCTGAGTATAAAGATAGGAAATCGTTCTTTCCCGTTTTAATGCACTCGTTCGGTGAAAATGCGTGCCCTGTTCGTTTTCACCCTCAAATGTTATGCGACTTTGCTACGGTTGAAGAGTTTGCGCAAAATCTACTTAAGGAGTTTGAGCAATAGATTGAACCCACATTACTTTGAGATTAGCGGAGTTATCGCTTGCTCCAAACTTATACGCCCTTGCGCTACGCAAGGCCGGCGCGAGTCCGAAGGCGCGAGACAAATACGGCCAAATTCCATTCGACTATGCACGGCACCCGAAGTCCACTGGCGGCTTCGCGATACTCGGTTCTGGCGGCGAAACGGTTCCGCCCGATGTCATCGGCCATGCCGACTATTCCAGCACGACAGAGACCTGAGGGCGGGGAGTTGGCCATACCGACCGGGCAGACACCGGGTTATTGGTTCTTGAGGTATGAACCAATCCGTGCAGAGGCAATGCCCGATCCTGTTTAGATTACTATAGTCATACCTTGTATTTAATCCGCTATATTGGTAATCTCCGTTTTACCGTTGGGGTGCCGTGAGGCTGAGAAGCGAAAGCTGACCCATCGAACCTGCACCGGATAATGCCGGCGAAGGAAACGGCTTTGCTCACCTGTCGAAACCTGGGCTCAACTGGTTTTTTCGCCGAATTAGATGCGAGACTAACCGTTGACAATTTCAGAAAAACCCATTGCAACCTGTCCCCCCGCCGCGCTGACTATCGCCGGGTCAGACAGCGGTGGCGGCGCGGGAATTCAGGCTGACGTGAAAACTTTTTCGGCGCTAGGGGTGTATGCGGCCAGCGTAATTACCGCAGTCACGGCGCAAAATACCTGTTCGGTGAACGCAGTGCATGTTATACCCCCCGCTATGGTGCGGACGCAAATACGAACGGTGTTTGAAGACCTGGATATAGCTGCGATAAAGATCGGCATGTTGCCATCTGCCGATGTTATAAAAATCGTCGCGGATGAACTGCAAGACTGCCACATACCCATCGTGCTTGACCCGGTCATGGTGGCCAAGTCTGGAGACACCTTGCTGCCGCGCAACGCAGTCCGCAGCCTGAAAAATTTACTGCTGCCGCAAGCGACACTATTGACGCCCAATCTGCCGGAAGCCGGTGCGCTGCTGGCCTGTGGGCAGGCCATAGACGAACTGGCGATGCAGCGACAAGGTGAAACCTTGGTGGCGCTGGGCGCGAATGCGGTGTTGATGAAGGGCGGACATGGATCGGGCAGTGAATGTGTTGATTTGCTGATTACAGAAAACTTCCCCGCGCTCCGACTTCAGGCTAAACGCATAGCAACCTCCAATACCCACGGCACAGGCTGCACTTTGTCTTCCGCTGTTGCTGCAAATTTAGCCAAAGGCATGCCTTTACCCGACGCTGTGCACGCAGCTCACCGCTATCTTCATCAAGCCATTCGTGCAGCAGATCAGCTTGTCATTGGACATGGCCATGGTCCGGTTCATCACTTTCATAATTTCTGGATAATTCAATGAACGTGGCAATTGTTGGTGCCGGGGTAGCCGGGCTTAGCTGTGCCTGCGAGCTGGTGGACCGGGGGGTGTCGGTAACCGTTTATGAACAGTCTGACTCTCTGGGAGGCAGCGCCTGCTCCTGGTATGCTGGAGGAATGCTGGCTCCCTGGTGTGAGCGGGAAAACACTGAGCAGATTGTGGTTGAGCTCGGGCAGCAGGCGTTGCCCTGGTGGCAGGCCCATGTCGATTGTGCGCGACAACGGGGGAGTCTGGTTTTAGCGATGCGACGTGACAAACCCGAGTTGATTCGATATGCGCGTTTAACCCAAACTCATGAATGGCTGAATGGCGATCAAATTACCAGACTTGAACCGGATTTAATCAATCGCTTTGAGCAAGGGTTATTTTTTCCTGAAGAAGGCCATCTTGATCCTTGTCAGGCGCTCATACAATTGGCAGACTATCTGACCCGCCGAAATACACCAATACAGTTTGGTCAAGCCGTCGCGCCCCAGGACTGTGACGCTGACCGGGTTATTGACTGTCGTGGTTACGCCGCTCAGGATCATCTGACACAGTTGCGCGGCGTGAAAGGCGAGATGCTGCTGCTAAAAACCACTGAAATACAACTTTCCCGCCCAGTGCGACTGTTGCATCCACGCTATCCGGTCTACATCGTGCCCCGGTCCGGGAACATATTCATGCTGGGCGCAACCCAGATTGAGAATGACGAACGAAATACTATTCGAGTGCTGTCAATGCTGGAGCTGTTGAGTACAGCTTATGCCTTGCATCCTGGGTTCGGCGAGGCAGAAATTGTTGAAATCGGCACCGGTGTCCGCCCTGCGTTTTATGATAATTTGCCCGGCCTGATGCGCAGCGGCAAGGTTTTGTATGTCAATGGGTTATTCCGGCATGGGTTTTTGTTGGGCCCTGCGATGGCTATTCAAACAGCGAATGCTGTGGTTAATGAACGCATGTTTATGGCATTGGATCAATGTGAACCGTCATGCGCATAATATTGAATGGCGATCAATGTGAGGTGACCGCAACCACCCTTGCACAAATCCTGTTGGAGCAAGGTCATAAAACTGATGCGATTGCTACGGCTGTGAATGGCGTATTTGTGCATAAACACCGTCGCGCTGAGCTCTTCTTGAAAGAAGGGGATCGACTGGAAATTGTGGCGCCGATGCAAGGCGGGTAAGCAAATGGTTGAATTTTACGGAACCCGGATTGATAACCCGCTGCTGCTCGGCACGGCTCGCTATCCGTCGCCATCCGTGTTAGCGGCGTCCGTAAAACAGTCCGGTGTAAACGTTGTAACGGTTTCACTTAGACGCGAAGCCGGTGCCAACGGAGTGGGTCAAAAGTTTTGGGATTTAATAAAAGCACTGAACGTCAGGGTGCTGCCGAATACCGCTTCGTGCTATACCGTCAAAGAAGCCGTGATCACGGCGCAAATGGCCAGAGAAGTATTCGCCACCAACTGGATCAAACTCGAAGTCATTGGTCATTCGGATACGTTGCAGCCCGACGTGTTCAGTCTGGTTGAAGCCGCGCGAATATTGAACGAAGAAGGATTTGAGGTTTTTCCTTATACTACGGAAGACTTGGTGGTGGCGGATAAATTGGTGCAGGTCGGTTGTCAAGTTCTGATGCCGTGGGGCTCTCCTATCGGGTCAGGACGCGGTCTGAGTAATCCCTATGGGCTGAGAAGTCTGCGGGCGCATTTTAAAGATCTGACGATTGTGATTGATGCCGGGATTGGCCTGCCTTCACATGCTGCGCATGCCATGGAACTGGGCTGCGACGCGGTATTGTTAAATACCGCCGTTGCCAAAGCAGGGAACCCGGTCACCATGGCCATGGCTTTTGCAGATGCGGTTGCGGCTGGAAGAATGGCCTACCTTGCTCAGCCGATTGAACAGACTGATATGGCGCATCCATCCACGCCAGTTATCGGCAAGGCATTTTTGGCATGAGTCTGGATCCATTTTATCCCATCTTTGACCGCAGTGAATGGCTGTCGCGTTTATTACCATTGGGAATCAGATTGACCCAATTGCGAATCAAGAATCTGCCGGAACAGCGGTTACGCCGGGAAATACAAACGGCTAAACGGTTGACAGCGGCATTTAACTGTCAGTTGGTAATCAATGATTATTGGCAGTTAGCCATGGAACTCGGCTGCGATTATGTGCATCTGGGCCAGCAGGACCTGGATGATGCCGATCTCGCCGGGTTAAAAAATGCCAGAATAAAAATCGGCATCAGCACCCACAGCGAAGCCGAACTTGAGCGTGCGCTGGCGTTACAACCGGACTATATCGCGCTGGGACCGGTTTATCCCACTATTCTAAAAAAGATGGTCTGGGAACCGCAGGGACTTAAACGGATAACACAATGGAAAAAACGTATCGGCGATATTCCGCTAATCGGTATCGGCGGATTGAATCTGGAGCGTGCAGCAGTCGTACTGGAAGCCGGTGCCGATGTGGTTTCCATGGTGACCGACATTACTCTTGACCCGCACCCCGAAGCCCGGGTTATGCGCTGGCTTGAGCGTACTTCAATTTATCGCCGACATAGACAAGACAAAAACCTTTAACTTTTAGCAACGTGATTATGAAAACTCTATTTTTTACCCTGTTACTGGCTTTTATCAGCCAATCCTTCGCAGCTGACAAACTTACCCTGATTCTCGACTGGTATATCAATCCTGATCATGGCCCCATCATTATTGCCCAAGAGAACGGATATTTCACCGAGCAGGGATTGGAGGTGGAGATTATTCCACCCGCCGACCCGGCAGATCCACCGAAACTGGTGGCGGCCGGTAAAGCGGATTTGGCGGTGTCGTATCAGCCTCAACTGCATTTGCAGGTACACGCAGGGCTGCCCTTGATTCGTGTCGGTACGCTGGTGGCGACGCCGCTGAACTGTCTGCTTGTGCTTGCCGACGGCCCGATCAAAAGCATCGCCGACCTGGACGGGAAGAAAGTGGGTTTTTCTGTGGCCGGCGTGGAAGAGGCATTACTCACCGCAATATTAAAACCGCATGATTTAAGCCTCAGCCAGATTGAACTGGTCAATGTGAACTGGTCGTTGTCACCAGCGCTGATGTCCGGGCAGGTGGATGCGGTGATCGGCGCATTTCGCAATTTTGAATTGAATCAAATGGATATTGAAGGCGTGCCCGGTCAATGTTTTTATCTGGAAGAAGAGGGATTGCCGTCTTACGATGAGCTGATTTATATCGCTCACTCAAAAAATATGGACAAGAGTAAAATCGCACGTTTTCTGGCCGCGACCGAAAAGGCCGCGCAGTTTATCGTCAATCATCCTGGGCAAAGCTGGGAAATATTTTCCGCTACGTCCAATGAGTTGCAGGATGAATTGAATCTGCGCGCCTGGGGCGATACGCTGCCGCGATTCGCGTTACGGCCCTCGGCGTTCGACGCCATTCGCTATCGAAGATTTGAAAATTTTCTGCGGGAATCTGGCTTGGTCCAGGGGCAGGTCACCCTGGATCAACTCGCTATTGATGTGAGTGCGCAATAGCCGTGATTGAGCAGGTTTGGATAAACCGGGCGATAATGCTGAAACAACCCGGTGTCGGCGGCGAAACTGCAACAAAACCTACGGCAGGTGGGTCTAGCCATCGGCGCAACGAGAAGAGGATAAGGCGCCGCAGATTCCGGTCAGCCCGATGACGAGCGGCGTGGGTGTGCGCTTGTCCGGCACAGTTTTGCATGGCGACCAGTGTTTATTTGCAGGGTTATCGCTGGAATTAACCGCGCAGCAATGGACCTGTTTACTTGGACCATCCGGGGTAGGGAAGTCAACTCTGCTGCGTTTGCTCGCCGGGCTTTCCAGCGGCGGCGAATTTAGCGGAAAAATAGTCGCAGACGACGGACTTTGCGTTACAGATCGAATCGCTTATATGGCACAGCGGGATTTGTTATTTCCGTGGCTGAATGTAAAGCAGAATGTCATGCTGGGGCAGCGGCTCAGAGCGACGACCACGGATGGTGCACGGGCAGACGCGCTGATTCGGCAAGTGGGGTTGGCGGAACATATCGATAAACGACCGCATCAATTATCTGGCGGCATGCGGCAACGGGCGGCATTGGCGCGCACCTTGATGGAAGACACTCCGATTGTATTACTGGACGAACCGTTTTCAGCGCTGGATGCACGCAGCCGCAGTGATATGCAGGAATTGGCATTTGCCGTTTTGCAAGGAAAAACCGTATTGCTGGTCACCCATGATCCCGCTGAAGCGGTGCGATTGTCGCATCATCTGTATTTAATGTCGGGGCAGGGCCTGGTTGCGCAGACGATAAAGACGGCGGCGCCTATTCGTGCCGTGGATGACCCGGCAACGCTCAAGGCGCAGGCAGATTTGCTGCTGACTTTGAAAAGCGGTATCTAGCCATGCAATCGGAACGAATTGATGGTGCGACAAAAACCAGGGCGGTGGACCTGGGTGTTTCGATCGTGCTGATTCTGATCGTCTGGCAAATTATGGTCTGGATAACGGCGGTTCCGCCGTATATTTTGCCCGGACCGATACGGGTGTTTAATGCATTCATGAATAACGCTGAATTGATAACGCAGCATGGGCTGGTTACGGCCACAGAAGTGTTAATTGGTCTGGTGATCGGCACCACTTTCGGCGCACTTACCGCGTTGTATATGATGATTTCAAATACAGCCAGGCGATTTGTCATGCCTGTGCTGGTGCTGAGTCAAACGGTTCCGGTATTTGCACTGGCGCCAATGCTGACCCTTTGGCTGGGGTATGGGCTGGGGTCAAAGATCGCCATGACTATTTTGATTATTTTCTTTCCGGTGGCCTCGACTTTTTATGACGGTCTGCGCACCACCCCAAACGGCTTTTTGGACCTGGCTCAAAGTATGCGCGCGACGCCATTACGAACGCTGGTTTATGTGCGGGTGCCCGCTGCGCTGCCGGCGCTGGCATCTGGACTGCGCCTGGCCGCGGTATACGCACCAATCGGCGCGGTAATCGGTGAATGGGTTGGTGCTTCCCGGGGGCTGGGTTATTTGATGCTGTTGGCCAATGGCCGGGTAAAAATTGACCTGATGTTCGCGGCATTGATGGCATTGTGCGGGTTTACCATTTTATTGCGAGCGGTAATCGGCCGAATCTGCAATCGCATCAATCATTGGGCCGGATAGTTTCCGGTCACAGGGATAGTGCGTCGATTACACACAGGCCAGAAGTTCCGGGCAAATCCATGAACGGCTTACATCTATAACGATTTACAATGGCCAGACTGAATGTGCTTCCATCACCAGCCGCTCCCTTCGCGATACTCTGGAGAGTGCATCTTCGGCAACTTGCTGACCCATTTTCGGAGTCCCGGAAGCTGCCTGGCCAGGTGTTTGAAATCTTCAAATCAAAATAATCATCGCTTTAAACATGGGTTCCTCGCAGATTTTGGGTCACGGCATAAGTATTACACGGGGCAATAACATTTATTAACTGGCCTAATCTGCCTATAATCCTGGTGCTCCTCTATAGTATGGAGAATATGGCACTGTTGAGCTGGTTGCGACATCGCGGCTTGATAACATAACGCAAAATAATCCCGATCAAAACCCGTTAAATCCTGATTCAAATCCCGAGGCGAGAGATAAAAATGTCAGAACATAAAGTGTACGACGTTGACAGCGATATGGCCGCTAATGCGCATATCACCAACCAGCAATATCTGCAAATGTACCAGCAGTCTTTAGATGACCCGGAGGGGTTCTGGGCCGAGCAAGCCAGGCAGTTTGTGAGCTGGCATAAACCGTGGGATACGGTAATGGATGTGGATTATCACCAGGCGCAAATAAAATGGTTTGCCGGGGCCAGGCTGAATGTTTGTTATAACTGCGTGGATCGACACTTGGAAAATCGCGGTGACCAGGTGGCCATTCTCTGGGAATGCGATGATCCTGAAGTAGATAAATCAATTACTTATAATCAATTATTCGAGTTGGTTAGTCGGTTTGGCAATGTGCTGAAATCCCGTGGCGTGAACAAAGGCGACCGGGTATCGATTTACATGCCGATGATTCCTGAAGCCGCAGTTGCCATGCTGGCCTGCGCTCGCATCGGCGCGGTGCATTCCGTTGTTTTTGGCGGGTTTTCTCCCGATGCGCTGCGCGACCGGATACTGGATTCTGATTGTCAGGTGGTCATTACTGCGGACCAGGGCCCGAGGGGAGGTAAAAATGTCCCGCTCAAGGAAAACGTGGAGAAAGCGCTGGAGGACTGTCCCAATGTACATACCACCATCCTAGTGCAAAGAACCGGCAATCCGGTAACCGTCAGCACTGAACGGGATGTGTGGTATCACGAAGCCATGGAAGAGGCGTCCAGCGATTGTCCGCCTGAACAAATGGACGCTGAAGACCCCTTGTTTATTCTTTATACCTCCGGGTCCACCGGCAAACCAAAGGGGGTGCTGCACACCACCGGCGGATACCAGCTATACACGGCCATGACCCACAAATATGTTTTCGATTATCAGGACGCGGAGGTCTACTGGTGTACCGCTGACGTTGGCTGGGTAACCGGACATTCTTACATCGTATACGGCCCGCTGGCCAACGGCGCCATAACCATGATGTTTGAAGGCATTCCTACCTATCCCGATGCGGGTCGCTTCTGGCAGGTGGTGGATAAACATCGGGTGAATATTTTTTATACCGCGCCCACCGCACTACGCGCATTGATGGGGCAGGGCGACGGGTGGGTCAGACACGCCAGCCGCCGCAGCTTAAGAATACTGGGTACCGTAGGCGAGCCGATCAACCCCGAAGCCTGGGAATGGTATTACCACATTGTAGGTGAGGGCCGATGCCCGGTGGTCGATACCTGGTGGCAAACAGAAACCGGCGGTATTTTAATAACGCCATTGCCCGGCGCAAGCAGGTTGAAACCGGGCTCTGCGACACGGCCATTTTTCGGTATACAGCCTGCTTTGATGGACTCGGAAGGCAATGAATTGGCAGGGGCAACTTCAGGCAACCTGGTTATCAAGCAATCCTGGCCAGGCCAGATGCGCACTGTATACGGCGACCACGACCGGTTTATCGAAACTTATTTCAAAACCTATCCGGGTTACTACACCACAGGCGATGGCGCGCGCCGGGATGAGGATGGGTTTTACTGGATAACCGGTCGTGTGGATGACGTGCTTAACGTCTCGGGCCACCGTATGGGCACCGCCGAAGTAGAAAGCGCGCTGGTGTTACATGCCGATGTCGCAGAGGCGGCGGTGGTGGGTTTTCCCCACGACATCAAAGGCCAGGGCATTTATGCCTACGTGACCTTAATGGTGGGCACAGAGCCTGCGCAAGAAATTCGCAATGAACTGCTGGCGCTGGTCAAAAAGGAAATCGGCGCAATCGCAAAACCGGATATTATTCAATGGGCACCCGGATTGCCGAAGACGCGGTCAGGCAAAATAATGCGCAGGATTTTGCGCAAAATTGCCGCAAATGAGCTCGATAATCTGGGTGACACCAGCACATTGGCGGACCCCGGCGTGGTTGAAGAACTGATAGCGAACCGGGCAGCGGCCTGACCAACTGGCATGGAAAGTTGTCAGTTTGAATAACAGAACAAGAACATACCGATTACCCTAAAAGCGAAAACAAGCCATACCGACCCGGATAAACCAGAATCATTTGTTCAGGCGCTGCACGAAAACGAGGATTGATATCCGGGAATATCACTCACACTCCAATCAAAGAATTTCTGCGCTAATCGAAAGCACCTTTCAGGATAAAAAAGTATTACAGCCGCAAGGATGCCATCTGGAAGGGTGATCGGCCAGGCGCAAACCAGGCGCAAATACGATGCTTGTTAGTGCCAATTCCGCTGACCCATGCCCACATCAACGATGATGATGTCGCGCTGATCGATATTAATTTACATAATATACCTTATGCGAAGTTAAAGTAATATCGATATAGTGAACAATAAAACGAATATTAATTATAGAAAACAATATGTTATAAGTTTTATCTAATCTGTTATATAAATCTGGTTATTATCGTTCTCAACATTCCTTAAATGTGCTATGCGGTTTTGCGCTTCAATAAATATTCGGGCAATCTCAGGATATTTTGTCTTGATGCGATTTTCTAGCCGGGTAATCGTCCGTTCCACTTCTCCGGCAGAAATGTTGTCATGAAAATCCAGGCTGATGTTCAACAGCACATCTTCCGGCGCCATGTGCATGGTCAGAATTTCATTAATGCTGAGTATGTGAATTTCTTTACTGACGATACTGCGAATTCCCGATACCACTTCGCTGCTGGCCGCTTCACCAATGAGCAGGCCTTTGCTCTCGTATGCCAGCAGCATTGCGGTGCAGCTTAATATCACGCCGATGACGATGGATGCGATTGCGTCGTATATGGGCTGATCCAGCCACTGGGTCAGTAACAGACCGGCGAAAGCGGTGACAAGTCCCAGCATGGCTGCGCTGTCTTCAAACAAAACGGTGAAAACGGTGGGGTCCTTGCTCATCTGCATCGCTTTGAAATAACCCAGTTTCCCTTTGCGTCGGCGAAATTCCCTGAAAGCGATCACCCAGGCCAAGCCTTCGAAAACCATGGCCGCGCCCAGGACAATATAGTTGATATGAATATGGTGCACGGCTTCGGGGCTGTTTAACCTGGAAATTCCTTCGTAGAGCGACACCCCTGCCCCTATGGCAAATATCAAAATCGCTACTACAAATGTCCAAAAATACAGCTCCATTCCATATCCAAATGGATGTCGTTCATCCGCAGGCCTGGATGAGCGGTTCATACCCCATAACAGCAGGCCCTGGTTCCCAGTGTCTACGATGGAGTGAACGGCCTCGCTTAACATGGCTGAACTGCCGGTTATGGCCGTGGCAATCATTTTTGTAACGGCAATCAGTCCATTGCCGAGAAGGGCCGCTATAACGACCCATTTCGATCCGGATTTAGGTTTCAACTAGATGAGAGGATGGGGAATTTTGCATATTTTCGCTGTGGTTTATTTTCCAGTGAACGCTTGTCCGATGTCAAGAAATGAAAATTGCCTGCTGTGAAGCGCTATCATCTTATCTGACTGGTTCAACCAACCCGGAGCAAATCTAAGAGTTTGACCGAATCATAAAAAACCATATCTGGACGCTGATTGCCGTTAGCACAAACCGGCGGATACCTGGGCCTGATGTTCAGCCGAATTTTCGTCGATCATTGCAATGGATTCGAATTCTGTGAACATGCCTGGATAGGCCAGGTTGTTTAATGGAATCCCGGTGGAAGCCAAACCCGGCCAAGCGGTAAAACAGCTTGAACGGATATTCAAATTGCGGTGTAAATCGTCGGGATGGGCGCCGACATAGTAAGCGTTCATTTTTATAATATCGTGGTAATTACTGCCGAATTCCGCCAGCACACGCTGTATGTTCTCCATACTCCGGGGGGGGGGGGGGGGGGTGGGGGGGGGGGGGGGGGGGGGGGGGGGGGGGGGGGGGGGGGTTGCTTTGCCATATCTGCGTAATCCATCACATTCGCTGCTTTATCCATGGACACCTGCCCGCCCACAAATATCATATTTCGACATTTCAGGCCGTGCCTGAAAGGCAGGTGAATGGGCCAATCCCAATGATTTTCAGGCCAGCAATGGGTTTTGTGAATACGGCCGCCGTGCCGGGTCAGCATGATCCAGCAGTCGGTTTGAATACAGGCTCCATGGGGATATAACCGATCCAGCGGCAGATCCGTCGCCACAGGGCCTGGTGCAGGATAGTAATTCCGCGCACTCTGGCGCTTTGCACCCAGTCTTCTGCGGCCCCACCACCGTCATTAACATAATAAACAACCAGTTTTGCAATATCTGCCACTGCGCAATCCAGATCTTCAACAATGGTTCTGATATGCGCCATAACGGCCCGGGTTTGTTTCTCCAGGTCGCCGGGATTCTGCACCACGCCCTGGCCTGTTAAATCTGCCTGTTCGCAAAGAAAAAATAAACGCCCCTGTCTGACCCCCATGCTATAGGGAATGTCCACGCGCATTCGCCAATGCCCCGGTGGATAACTACATATTCGGTTCATTTCACTGCAATGCTCGTGGGCAGCAATGATTAATCCGATAAAAGATAGCTGCCGACGCGTTCCGGCAGGATTTCTTTACCTGCAATCGCCATAACGATTTGACCGGGTCCGACCAGACGTTGTACCGAGTGCGACATCACTTTGCCGGAAATTCGCGATTTCAACGCCGTTCTGGCCGAGCCGGGGCTTTCCAGCGGATCGATAATTTCTGCAACGATCTCGCCTGATTGCACCCTATCCCCACAGCGCTTTTTAAACACCACAATACCGGTGCGCGGGCTTTGGATGTAGATCTGCGCCTCTATGGCGGTTGCTGCACACTTTGGTTCGGGTACAGTGGTTTGTACGCCGTTTACGACATTTTGATTCACCAGAAACTGCATCAGATTTGCCGCATCGGACTCGGCAAATTCATCACTGACATCGGACATACCACGATATTCGATGGTCGCCCCCATACATCCCGGAAGAATGGGAAAATCAGGAAATCTTTTGGCAATGCTGACCCAGGCCAGGCTGATGGTGCCATCAAAACACCGATTATTGGTTGAATCAACCAAATGGATCTCGCATCCAAGCTGCGCACACAGCTCGTCGGCCAATTGGCCATGGCTGCCACTGCTGTACATATAAAGAACAGATTCGAGATCGCAGTGTAAATCCAGGCAAAAATCCGCATCCGCACACAGCGCCAGCAGCGATTTTCGATAGGCATCCCCTTCGCTGGCATCGGGCAGCTCGCTGACCGCCTGTTTTAGTGCATCCCGAATCACCCGGTCATTATGGTTTTCATCGAAAGTTAAATGTGCTGCGATGAGGTCAGCTACTTCAGGTGCCAGGTGCGGATAATGTCGATTGTAATTTTTACCATTATTCAGGTCCAGGCGACCAGTCACACCGCCTTGTATTCTTTGTGCCATGCCAATCGGATTGGCCACCGGCACAATCACAATTTCTCCGGTTATCCCGCCCTTTTCTGCGGCCATGTCCAAGCGCTTGCGCAAGTGATGGAGTACCAGCATTCCGGGAATTTCGTCGGCGTGCAAGGCGGTCTGGATATACACTTTGGGCCTCGCGCCCGGATCACCGTAACGGAAAACCGACAACTGTCGAGTCGTGCCGGGTGCCGGGGCTGGCAGGCAAATTTCATGTTTTGCGAACTGCTTGGAAGGAATTTTATCTGCCATTTACGTGTTTGTGTTTATTGACCCGGAATCAGTTATTTATCGGCAAAGCATAACGTACAATTGTAAAGTTGAATACCTGCGCTACGATTAATTGACTTTTTCCACGAACAATAGCCCCCATAGTCTGCTCATGCCTAAGGTACTCATTGTCTCCAATTGTCCTTCCGACAATACCCGTAAACTGCAAAAAGCAGTTGCCAGCGGCTGCCGCAACCAAGAACTTGAAGATATGGTGACAAGAGTAAAAATCCCCTGGGATGCGGATGCGGATGATGTGCTTTGGTGCGACGGTATCATTATCGGCACCACCGAAAATTTTGGCTATATGAGCGGTGCAGTCAAGGATTTTCTGGAACGGATTTACTATCCCTGCCTGGAACGCACCGCAGGCAAGCCAGCGGCATTATTCGTTAAAGGCGGGCTGGATGGTCAGGGCGCGAAGACCAGCATGGAACGTATTTTAACCGGGCTTAAATGGAAATTAATTCAGCCAACCCTGGTGTTAAAGGGTGATTTTCAGCCGTATTTTCTGAGCGAATGTGAGACGCTGGGGATTACCATGGCGGCTGGACTTGAAGCGGGAATTTACTAGAAATTTACTATATAACTATCTGTAAAAAATGTAAAAATCACATCCAGGAGATGACCGAGCAGGAGGCGCTGGAAACCGCCGCGATAGACTCGCTGGTGAGTAAGGACTGGCAGCCGGCAAACTGGCGCTGCCGACCGTTGCGTTCGCCCCACCACGTTTTTCATGGCGGTTCAAATATCCAGGTTGCGATCCATGCAACGCATCTTGATTGCCGTGGATAAATGCGCCGTTGATATCCGGGACGCATTCTGCATATCCGCTATGGTTCTGGAAAGTTTCAATATTCGATGGTATGCCCGCGCGGACAGCGTGAATCGGGTCATGACTCTGTCCAGTAAATCGTATCCTTTTTGGTCGAGTTTGCACAGGCGCTCTATTTCTGCGGTGGTCAAAAGACTGTTTAACTTGCCTTGCCGTTGGTGCTGCACCGCCCTGGCTGAGATGACGCGCTTTCTTATCTGTTCACTGCTGTCTGTCTTATCTGCTTGCCGACGCAGGTCGCTATGGGGGATTCCTGGAACGTACAGTTGAATATCGATTCGATCCAGTAACGGCCCGGATAATTTTGACAGGTATTTTTTGACCTGGTCCGGGGTGCATTTACATTTCCCTGAACTATCCCCAAGATAACCACACCGGCACGGATTTGCGGCGGCCACAAAAACGAATCGCGACATGAATCTGAGTTGAATCGCCGCTCGCGCTACATTGATGTGGCCGGATTCAAGCGGCTCTCTAAGCAACTCCAGCGACCTGCGATCAAACTCGGTGAGTTCGTCTAAAAATAAAACACCGTTGTGCGCCCGGGAAATCTCGCCTGGTTTGGGAATGGCACCGCCCCCTACCAGTGCCGCGCCCGAGGCGCTGTGGTGGGGCGAACGAAATGGTCGGCAGCGCCAGTTTGCCGGCTGCCAGTCCTTACTCACCAGCGAGTCTATCGCGGCGGTTTCCAGCGCCTCCTGCTCGGTCATCTCCGGCATGATCCCGGGTAATCGACTGGCCAGCATGGTTTTTCCGGTGCCTGGCGAGCCCATCATCAGCATACTGTGCGCCCCGCTGGCCGCCACTTCCAAGGCGAATTTGGCAAATGACTGACCGATAATGTCGGACATGTCTGGATATGCAACCTGGCCCGAGGGCTGGATGGGAGACAGCGCGGGGAATTCGGCGAGACCATTCAGGATACCACTCAGTTCCACCAGACTATCGACTCCAAAAACCTCGACATCCCTGACCAGGGCAGCCTGGGCCGCGCAGGAGGTCGGCAGCACCAGACAATCATCGGAACCCTTCAGCGAAAGTGCGGCAATTATGCTGCCGCCGATGTCACGTAAATCTCCGCTGAATGCCAATTCACCCAGAAATACTTTATTGGCCAATGCCGTTTTGGGAATTTGATCGGTCGCTGCGAGCACACCCAGTGCGATGGGCAAATCAAATCGGCCGCCTTCCTTGGGTAAATCGGCGGGCGCCAGATTCACAGAAATACGTTTATACGGGAACTCAAAGTTAGAATTGATTATTGCACTGCGAACCCGGTCCCGGCTCTCTTTGACTGCGGTTTCGGGTAGACCAACGATGGAAAAAGACGGCAGCCCGCGCGCCAGATGAACTTCAACGATGACTTCCGGGGCGGATGTGCCGACTTGGGCACGGCTGTTGACGATGGCCAGTGACATCCCTGTCTCCCTGATGGTTATAATTTATAAATCATGGTCGTGGGTCAATCACTGCAAGCCAGTTGACTGACAGATTTGGGGTCAACGACTTAATTTGTCCTCAATATCCTTGAGCTGCTTTTCCAGTTCGCTGACACGCTGTCTGGTGCGGTTTAGAATTTTTTCCTGAATATCCATCTGTTCTCTGGTGACCAGGTTCATCTTTTCAAAATTACTTTTTACCACCGCATCGATATTACTCTTGACCTCAGCGGCCAGCTCTGGCGGCAGCACTGACTGAACCGCCTGGCGAATTTTATCTAACATTTCAATTTTCTATGAATTCAATATAAGCACTTTCCCGCAATTGATTAAACCAGCTTTTATAAAGGTTTGCGGCCTTGCGTTTATAAATTTCCTGCCTGGCGGCGTTGCGAACCAGATCATTGCTGATGTCCTTTTCCCGGCGCTCCAGAACTTCAACCAGATGAAAGCCAAATCTCGATTGAACGGGTTCGCTTAGCGTATTTAATGGTAAATCCAGGGCTGCTTTTTCTAATTCGGGCGCTACATCGCCAGGGCTGATCCAGCCCATGTTGCCGCCGGCCGGTGCGGTTAGCCGGTCATCAGAATGCAGCCGGGCAAATTGTGCAAAATCACCGCCAGCGCGAACTTTATCTGCAATGTCCTGCATGAATGCAATGACCTCCTGGCTGGTCATATTGTGGCGCAGCGGTTGCAGCAAAATATGTCGAACCAGTTGCTGGGTCACAATTTGCACCTCGCCCTGTTTGGAATGCAGCTTGATGATATGAAATCCATTGGCACTGTGCAAAATATCAGTGACGCCGCCGATTGGCGTATCACGCAATGCGCCCAGGAACAGCTCGGGCAGTTGATCCTCTTTTCGCCAGCCTAAATACCCGCCATTTTCTTTGTTCCCATCAGAAAAATTTTCTACGCTTGCGGCGAAATCATGCCCCAGTTGTAATCGTTGATGAATATGCTGCATGTTTTCCAGTTCGCTGGCAGTTTCAGATTCGCTTTTTCCTGAAGTGAATATGTACAGGTGGGATATTTCGTAGGACTTGTCCGTTGCATAGATTTCCTTATGCGCCTGCAAATGATAATCGATTTCCTGTTCACTCACCGTGACCCGGCTATTGACGGACATATCGACAACCCGCTGAATCAACGCCTGCTCTTCGATGCTGCGAATAGACTGGCCTGGAGAAACTCCCTGAGCGGCCAGATCATCTATCAACTGCTGCGCGGTCAAATTATTTTGCTGCGCTATGTCAGACAGGATGTTTTCGATTTCTGCTCTGCTCACGGTAATGCCATTTGCATACGCCGCCTGCACCTGAATGCGTTCGTCAATCAATAATCCAAGCAGGTTCTCATCGATATCTTCGGGTATTTCACCGACCGCTTGATTGACCTGTAATTGCTGTCTGCGATAGCGGGTTTCGTATTCAGACCGAGTGATGGCTTCGCTATTGACAATCGCGATGACCTGATCCAGATCAATCGTATTGGCCTGATTCATGGATGGAAACAGTATGATCAGAAAAGGCGCAATAATTGATTTTATAAATTTCATAACTTCATTCTAGTGCTTTCTTCCGCGTATTCTGCCAAGGCCATCCAATTGAAACGTGGCCAAAAATCTGTTCTTGTAGACACCGTGACCATCCAAATAGCGTTGTGAACCGATGCTGATGGCCCAGCAACATCCGTCGTAGGTCACACCAACCAGCGATGATCGGGCCTGGTTATCCTTCATCGAATAATCAGCCCCGGCTTCAAGCTGCCATCTCGATGCAATCGGCGTTTCAAATTTGATATTTATTTGTTTGCTTGAATTTCTGGTTTCGGTATAGGCGATCGAAGCATTTCTGCGATTACTATGATAATAGTCGGCGGAGAGCTGTACAAATTCCAGTTCATGGGATGTACTGCCCCGCCGGGCAAATCCGCGTACATTCCAGTCATCATTCAAACTCGTGGTAATTTCCGCCAAAAAATCCGATTTGTTTTCGGTTTCTGCCGGCGAATCGGGTTCTAGCCCGACTTTACGGTCCTTGAAGTAAAACACCTGCCCGAAACTGAGTTTCAGCCTTTGTTTTCCTGACTGCTCATCAATTATGCGGCTGGTCAGACCAACCGAAAGCTGCTCGGTATCGCCGACCCGGTCGCCGCCAAAAAATCGGTTTTCCCGGAAAAAATAACTGAAACTACTCCCACTGCCGGCGCCAGTATCAAAGTCAGGAAACATTTCCTGCTCAGGTTTATCTGGAATGTTGACATAAAATAACCTCGGCTCTAGGGTTTGTAAAAAAGCCTTTTCGCCGAGCCTGATGTTACGTTCGAAAAATAATCCGTTGTCCACTGTCACAGATGGCACGGAAACCGAAGGTGAACTATCTGGATACTCAGGATTCTCCAGTGCGTAGCGGATAGTATGTACTGCAATCGTTGGTTTGACATATCCATAGATTCGCCTCAGGGGCAAACTTAAATAGGGTTTCACCCGCAACCGGGTGCCAGAAACCCGCTCACTGGCATCGTGGGAAAAATCGACAAACCCGGACTCGGCGCCGAATGTGAAACGGCCCAGGTACTGATCCTTTAAATCCAGGGACAATTCAGGTGTTTTTTCGTAAGGCCGATCACGCAAAGAGGCGTCAGGGTTGACTATTTCGAACGCTGAAATTTTCGCACCAAAATTTATATTATCGCCGCGAAAATTCAAATTCCCGCGCTGTGGCACATAGCGGGCTGACAGCACGTCAACATCGCTGGAAAAATCTCTTAAATACTCGGTGTCCGACACAGTTTGCAAATCGATATCCGCATCCCAGCGATTATTAAAATAGTGGCGGTGATCGAGACTGAAAGCATGGCGGTCATCTTCGAAGATATTATCCGATGGCAGAAATTCGCCCTTCATCTCGCCGCGGGAATGCGGCGTCAGATACCGGTATTCACCAAAAATCTGTACTCCCCGGCGACTCAAAATTCTCGGAATGATGGTGGCGTCATGATTCCCAGCGATGTTTATATAGTATGGCGTTTCAATAATGGTGCCGGAGATACCCTCAAAACCAATTGTCGGAAATAGAAACCCGGTTTTGCGTTCATCGTTAATTGGAAATGAAACCGTGGGAAAGTAAAAAATCGGTACATTTTTGAATTTTATCTTCATCGACTTCGCAGTACCGATTCCCGTGGCATGGTCCAACTCTATCTGCTTTGCATCCAGTAGTACGTCGCTGTTGCCTTCTTCGCAGGAGGTCACGGTGGCATCGTGCAGCAATTCATAATCAGCGCCCGCAAAATCCACACTTCGAGCGGTCGCTCTGGTGCGAACATAGGTCTGCTTTGCCGCAACGGGTCTGGTATCGGGTATTTGAATGCTGCGGTTTCGAAATGGTGACAATATTGAATAGGTTTCGACAAAGCCATGGTGCCGACGCGCAGTTTTATACGGCGATTTATCGGCAATTTTCATGCGGGCCTGTTCCGCCGTGCCGATAAATGTATGCGCTTCCATGTCAAGCACGTCGGCCCGCACTTCGTCCCCGCCGGCCGTATAAAGTATGACATTACCTGCGGCCGCTACCTGGTTTGACGTCTTGTCATAGGTGATTTCATCGGCATAAACGCCCCGTTTTCCCTGTACCACCCGGGCATTACCCGTCAGCTTTATCAGGTCTTCCCCTGCGGTGGCGATTTCATCCGCTTCCATATTGGTCAGCAGTTCGCTTTGCTCACCCCGAGGCCCCTGTTTTAGCGCCAACGGAATATCTATAATGCCTGGATTACAAGCATCGACTCCGGCAAATCCAATATCCCCGCCATTGGTTTGTGCGTTCACGCTGGCTATGGGCGCTGCAGTCAGCACCACGGTCAAACAGACCAGAAAGCCGTTTCTCACGTCATGGGGCAGCATTTTCGATATAATTTTGGAATTCCGCGGCGGGTGCAATCAAGCGCAGATTATAGAGTTTCGGCGGTTTATAATCCAACCGATTCCGATTAACCGATCGGCAACAACAAAATATATATTTAATAATGGCAGTGACGTGGAAGCCATGATTCTGGCGGCGGGCCGGGGAGAACGGCTGCGACCGCTCACTGATTCGGTTCCAAAACCGCTGGTTCGGGTTGGGCAACAAACCCTGATTGAACGCCATCTGCAAAAGCTGTCCTGTCAGAACTTCAATCACATTGTTATAAATGTATCTTATCTTGCTGAAAAAATTATAGATTATCTCGGAGACGGCAGTAGATTCAATACGAAAATCAGTTATTCTATCGAGCCGGATGGCGCATTGGGCAGCGCTGGCGGAATTGTAAATGCGCTGGATTTGCTGGAGCAGGATCGCTTTGTTGTGCTCAATGGCGACATTTTGACCGATTACAATTTTTCGAATCTGCAATTATCGGAATCCTGCAAGGCCCACCTTGTGCTGGTGCCGAATCCTGCTCACAACGTTCATGGAGACTACAATCTTGTCGATGGGATGGTACGGCATTGCGAAAACGATCCGGTGTGCGACTATACTTTCGCCGGCATCGGTTTGTATCACCGGGAATTATTTGCAGGTCCCGGGCTAAAGGCACGGGAACTGGCCAATACTTTTAGCCGTCCGGTGCGCCACCGCGAAGTTTCGGGCGAAGTACACCGGGGTTTATGGATCGATGTGGGAAACCGGGAAAGACTGGCGCAGGCCTTAAGCGCAATGCTCTAAAGCTGATTGAGATTCCGGGCCTTGCCCGGAGCGCCTGGCAGCGTAATGGCATTCAGATACTCGATCAGGCTTTGTCGAACCTGAGCAAAATGAATATGACTGCGGTGATGTTTCATTTGTGTCACTTTCAACCCCTGGAGTCCACAGGGGTTTATCCAGTCAAATGGCGACAAATCCATGTCGATATTAATACTGAATCCGTGATAACAGCATCCCCCGGAAATCCGTAAACCCATTGCGGCAATTTTCTTGTCCGCCACATACACCCCCGGCGCACCGTGCTTTCTCGCGGCCGGGATATGGTAGTTTTCAAGAAAATCCATGATCCATTGCTCAATGGATTTAACCCATGGTCTGGGCCCGGTTTTCAGTCGCTTGATATCAAACAGCAGATAAGCAATCAGTTGACCTGGCCCATGGTAGGTTATTTGACCACCCCGGTCAGAGTGAATAACCGGGATATGATTCCCGGGCGGTTCTGGCCTGTCCCGGCAGCCTGCGCCCCGGGTGTATACGGGATGATGTTCCAACAGCCAGATTTCATCCCGGGTTGACTGGTCGCGGGACCTGGTGAAGCGAACCATTTCATCCCATGTCCCCCGATAATTTCGTATGCCCAGATCCCGGATGACTATTGCCATGGTCGAACTGTAATCAAATCACCATTAATACGTCGGGATGCGATGAAAGTCGGGTAAACAGCGCGTCTATCTGCGGCTTGTCTTTCGCATTTACCCGGCAGCTATAAGAATGGTATTTGCCATGCTTGCTTTCCTTTTTTGATATTCCCAGCAAATTATCCGCCGGTATGGTTTTCAATAAAATATCCCGCAGCGGTTGCAGATTATTTTCCCGGGCGGGCAGAAACACCTTAATATCAATAATACAGGGAAAGGTTAATGCGGCTGGGCGTTCATATACAGCCTGGTTTCTGCTCACTTGATCGGTCAAATTTAATACACCCAGCGCTTTAATAAATCCAGTAATTTCGAATACCAGAGGCCCTCGGCATAGCGTTGATTCACATGCAGCGATGTTTTATACACCGGCTGCCCATCGAACTTCACCTGTATGGTGCCCACCTGTGTGCCTGATTCAATCGGTGCTTCCAGGCTTTCAGGCAGGTCGAGTGCAGCCGACAGTTTGTTTAACTGTCCTTTTGGGAATATCACTCCCAGATTGTTTTTTACACCGATACTGGCTTTGGAAGATTCGCCAAACCACAATGGCAATGATTTAATCTCCGCTCCCGGTTGGTAGGCCAGGAGTCCATCGTAGGCATCATAACCAAATTGCAGCAACGATTGAACCTGATTGGCTCTGGTGATTTTGCTTTTGGAGCCGGTAACCGTTGCCACCAGGCGCGTCCCTTCCCGCACAGCCGTTCCGATCAGACAATAGCCCGCATTTTTCGTATATCCGGTTTTAAGGCCGTCAACGGTTGGGTCTCTGCGCAGCAGGATATTTCTATTTTGCTGGGTAATTTCGTTATAGGTGAATTCATTTTGCGAGTAGTAGTGATACCAATCAGGAAATTCACGAATTAACGCGATGGACAGCAGCGTCATATCCGCGGCAGTACTGTAATGATTCTCATCAGGCAGTCCGTGGCTATTGGTAAAGTTTGAGTGGATCATGCCCAATTTTGCCGCCGTCAGGTTCATTTTCGCGGCAAACCCGGCTTCCGAGCCGCCCAGATGCTCCGCCAGGGCCACCGCAGCATCATTTCCCGATTGCACAATCAAGCCCTGAATCAAATCTGTAATACTGACCCGGGTACCCACCTGGATGAACATTTTCGATCCGGGTGTTTTCCAGGCCTTCTCACTCACATACACTCGGTCCTGCATATCAATATCGCCGTTACGCAATGCGTCAAACACCAGGAAAGCCGTCATTAATTTAGTCAGACTGGCGGGTTCAATTATCAGGTTCGGGTTTTTTTTCGCCAGCACCCAGCCGGTTTCAAAATCTGCCAGTACCCAGCTTTTCGCTGCAAATTGCGGCGCCGAAGCAGTCGATTTCACCGCATCGGGAATGTCTTCCAGCGCACTGTAGGCAACGCCGGGGATACATAAGGTGAAGCAGGTTAATACAACGCAACAGCGCATAAAATCAGCCCGGCACCGGCCCGGGCGATTAAACAGCGTGAATCGATGAGTACCAGCCAAATTCATTTTTGGATGAGCAATAAATCCTGACCCAGGAATCGTTCCAGAATCTGTTTGATTTGCAATGCAGAATCCGCCGTTTTAAACGGGCCGACCTGAACTTTATAGGGCGGCGCTGTATTTTCCTGCTCCGCATGAGGATAGATGGAATACCCGCTTTGAATCAGCCTGTTTCGCATGGCCCGGGCGTTATCAAATTCAAAATACACACCAATTTGAACCAGAAACTCGCCCTGAAGAACTTCCTGCTGCGGGTCCACCACGGTGCCGATTGAACCAATAATCGGCCCTGACCGGGTAAAATCATCTGCTCCATAATCATCGTTCGAGTCCAGCGCCCTGACTTCCACCCGACCGATACCACGTTTGGCAATTCCCAGCTTATGCGCTGCTGCGTAGGACAGGTCGATAATCCGATTATGAAGAAACGGCCCCCGGTCGTTTACCTTTACCACAATCTTCTTGCCGGTATCCAGATTGGTTACCTCTACATAAGTCGGCAATGGCAGCACGGGGTGCGCTGCGGTCATGCCCCACATATCGTAGACCTCCCCGCTTGAGGTGCGCCGCCCATGAAATTTTTTCCCGTACCAGGACGCGGTTCCCCGCTTGACATAGCCTTTGGAGGACTTTAGCGGATGGTAGGTTTTACCCAGCGCAGAATAGGTTTTATTCCCGCTGCGACTTAATGGTTCGCGCTTGGGAACCGCGTCCGGGATTTTATCGAAATCCCGGTTGTCCGCTGTCGGTGCGCTGTCGCCGCCGTAAAATCCATGGGAATTCAATTTCTTTAGCGGGGGGCTTGAGCAACTAACCAATAACAAAGTGCATATCAGCCAGCTAATTTTGATTCCCGCCCGGTTTTTGTTCCCCGACACGGATGCTTGATTGGCTGGCACAGGATTAACTGGATCTCGCTTTTAAGACAGATTCTGACAATTCGGCAACCGCCATGGCGTAATTGACGCTCGGGTTATAGCGCGTAATAGCATAAAAATTTGTAAAACCGACGATAAATCGATCCCGCCACTGTTCTTTTAGCGACAGCAGGGCAACCCTGTCGCTGCCGCCCTCGCTGTCAAACTTTACCCCGGCCTGAATCAGCTCCCGTCCGGTATGCACAAGCCGGGCATTGCGGCCAACCAGGTGGGTGGCGGATTCCCTGAGCGAGTCGGTCACGCTGGCATAAATACGCTGGTTTCGATTCCAGCCATGAACTTTCAAATAGTTTGCAACGCTGCCGATTGCATCTTCCATCTCATTAACCAGATCGCGCTGATCATTATTATTGAAATCAACCGAATAGGCTTGATAGCTCGACGGCATAAACTGGGGAATGCCGATGGCGCCAGCGAATGAACCCAGCACGGACGCCGGGGCAATGTTCTCTTTGCGGGTAATGTTCAAGAATGTCCGCAACTCCGCGCTAAAGAATTTGCTTCTCCGTGGATAAGCTGCGGATAACGTCACCAGGCTGTCCAATACCCGCCTGTTCCCCATGCGTGCACCATAGTGCGTCTCGATGCCGAGCAGCGCCACGATCACCGCCGGCGGCACACCGTAGATGTCGTATGCGCGATTCAAGACAGTTTCATGGGCCCGCCAGAATTCCACCCCGGCATTGATACGGTTTTGATTGATAAATATTTTTCTATATTTATGCCAGGGCAGGGACTCGTATTGCCGATCCATCAAATCCAGGGTTTTTTGATCAATTCGGGCCAGGGACAACACGGCCTTCAGCTCTGATACGGGATATTCATCCTCAGCCACCATCTGATTTACCAATGCCTCAAGCGCCGGGTATTGATTAATATCCACGGCCTGGGGCGCATCCGCATGGAATAAACACAACAGGAGTGTCCATATTTGTGCCCGGCGAAATTGATTCCTGAAACTTTTCATCGCAGCCCGGTCAACCGGACGGCAGGCGGGATGCACTCCCGAGGCGCGGTATTTGTGTGGCAAGATAGAAGTCATGGTCATTCTACGGGCCGGGATTCTGACATAAAAAGGGCCGAAATGGGGATGCATGTCGCCGTCATGCCATAGCCCGGCCGGTTCATCATCTACCCGGATAGAGTTTACTGTGCGCAATACTCATCAATATGCCAAATCCGATCATCAAAGTTACCAGCGAGGTTCCACCATAACTCATCAACGGCAAAGGAACTCCGACCACGGGTAAAATTCCAGACACCATACCGATGTTGACAAAAACATAGAAAAATAATGTCGAGGACAGCCCCCCGGCCAGCAATTGGGAATACGTGTCCTGCGCATAAAAAGCGATCATCAGCCCGCGAACAACCAGAAATAAATACAGTGCCAGCAAACCCGCCACGCCAATTAGCCCGAGCTCCTCTGCGTATACCGCGAATATGAAGTCGGTGCTTCGTTCTGGAATAAATTCAAGTTGGGACTGGGTTCCTGCAAGCCATCCTTTTCCCTGTACGCCGCCAGAGCCGATGGCGATGATTGATTGAATAATATGATAACCGGCCCCCAGTGGATCGGCCCAGGGGTCCATCAGGGTAAGGATGCGACTGCGTTGATAGTCGTGCAGCATGAACACCCACATGGCCGGCACTATGGCTCCCAGGGCGATCAATACGCCGATAATGGTTCTCCAGCGGATACCTGCCAGAAATATAACCATAATTCCAGACAATGCGATTAATAAACCCGTGCCTAAATCCGGCTGCAAAATGATCAGGGCAGTTGGAATGAGCACAACAAGGATGGCAAGAATAAGGAATACCGGACGGGGCGGCAATGCGGAGCGAGAGAAAATCCATGCCACCATCATTGGCACGGCTATTTTCATAATTTCTGCCGGCTGAAATTGAACCAGGCCTAAATCAAGCCAGCGCTGGGCACCTTTACCAATGATTCCCGCTACCAGGACGACAAACAGCAGCCCGAGTCCGGTGGCGTACAGATATGGCGACCAGCGTAACAATACCGCCGGCGGTATGTGCGCGCATATCAACATTATCACCAGAGCGAATCCGGCGCGTCTGCCATGCCGGGTTAATTGCGCCATATTCTCGCCGCCCGCGCTGTAAAGCACGAACAGGCCCAGTGCGCATACTATCAATATTACCGACAGCATGGGCAAATCAATATGGAGCGGAATGGTTTTTCGACCCATGCTTATCGCCCGGCCTGCCTCCGGCCCGCCAGAATTTGTGTTTTCGGTGCGGGATTATCCAAATAGTTTAAGTCGTTCAATCAGATAGTAATCAATCAATTTTCTGGCAATGGGTGCCGCCGTGCGGCTGCCCTTGCCGGCATGTTCAACCACAACAGCGATGGCTATTTTCGGTTCATCCAGCGGTGCAAAACCGATAAACAACGAATGATCCCTGAACTTTTTTTCTGTATTTTCTTCATCATAAGTTTGATTCTGGGCGATGCTCTTGACCTGGGAAGTACCAGTCTTTCCCGCCATCTGGTATTTAATATCCTGACTGATGGCTCTCGCGGTGCCGCGCCCACCATGCACCACATCCCGCATACTGCTTATAACATCCGCATAGAACTGGTCGCTGCGCAGCTTCTCCATACCCGCCAATTCCGGCTCAATGTCTTGTATCACCTGGCTTTGCGGATGCTCCATCGCCGACAAAAATCTGGGCGTTACCTTTCTGCCTCTGTTGGCCAAAACCGCAGTCAGGCTGGCCAGTTGCAAAGGCGTTGCCAACATATATCCCTGGCCGATTCCGGCAATCACAGTCTCTCCCGGATACCAGGGCTGCGCGTGTACTCGACGTTTCCAATCCGGTGAAGGCATTAATCCTGAACGTTCCCCCGGCATATCGATTCCGGTTTGTTTGCCAAAACCAAATCGGCTCAAACCCTGATACATGCGCTTGATACCGAGCTGGTTTGCCAGTTTGTAAAAGTATACATCGCAGGACTGGACGATACTGTGGTGGCCGTTCAGACGGCCGTGACCGGTTTTCTTCCAGCAGCGATAACGATGTCGGTTATTTGGCAGGCTGTACCATCCAGGACAAAATCTCGATGTGCTGTGGTCGATCCCGTTCTCCATTCCGACCAGCGACATAAACCCCTTTATCGTGGATCCGGGCGCATACTGCCCGGACAAGGCTCTATTAAACAATGGCTTGCGGGTTGATGTACGCAATGCGGAATAGTCAATCTGGCTGATTCCGTTGACAAACAGATTCGGGTCATAGCCGGGTACGCTGGCAAATGCAAGCACATCGCCGGAATCCGGTTCGATAGCCACCACCGCACCTTCAAAACCGGCCAGTGCTTCAATGCTTTTTTGTTGCAGCTTTATATCCAGGCCGAGGTGGATTGTCTTGCCGGTATCGGGTGGATTCTGCTCAAGACTGCGTACAATTCGGCCATGGGCGTTGGTTTCTACCCGTTCAACCCCGGATTTACCCAGCAGGATTGATTCATAATGCGCTTCAATTCCGCTTTGGCCGATATACTCCACCCCCCGGTAACTCTGATTATCAATATTCTCCAGATTATCAGTGCTGATGCGGCCCACATAACCCACCACATGCGAGGTTAATTCACCCTTTGGATAATGACGCAGCAAGCGGGCTCGCAACCCCACCCCCGGAAACCTGTGTTGATTTACGGCCAGTATGGCGGCTTCTTCGTCGTTGAGATTGGATTTCAGTGTCTGCCTTTCAAACGGCGGGCGTTGCTTTAAAAGCGCCCTGAATTGTTGGAGATGAGAATCGGTCAGTTCAATCAATTGGCCAAGCTCTGCCAGTAATGTATTGATGTCCCCGACCTTGTCCGGCAGAATTTCCAGATTAAATACACGAAAATTCTCAGCCAGCACTTCACCATTTCTGTCATAAATCAATCCTCGAACCGGCGGTAAAGCGAAAAAATCAATGCGGTTGTCCTGCGCTAATGTGGAAAACCGTGCATGCTGGTGGATTTGTAAATAACCGAGACGCAGAACCAGCACCATGACCAGCACGATGACCAGTGCACTGATAAAGATAATTCGACTGCGGATGACTTTGCCAGTCTGCGAATAATTCCGAACGGGTATCATAAGCTCACGCCGGTTCTGTGCCGCAATAATCGCAGCAGGATATAAACCACCGGCCACACCAGGCTGGTGGTCAATGCAGACTGCCAGTAAACCAATCGAATCTCCAGCCCTGTGGAGATCTGGTGTATCCATAGGGTCAAGCCAATATCGATGGACACCACCACCAACACAACCAGACACTGCTGCCATAATTCATACAACCGCAGACGCGGATAGGTAGATA